>NZ_AP035938.1:0-4076193 GCF_059730815.1 Pantoea sp. X-Soil-ISGK-285
CCGGTAGTTATCCAAAGAACAACCGTAGAATGAATTTTGAGCTGTGGATAACATGCCATTTTGATCCCAGCTTATACGGGTCAGGATCACCGATCACTAACAGGTAGTGATCCTCTTCATCCTGTTGTTTCTGCTGTGCTTCTGGCACATATCCACAGAAAAGCGGGATCCTAATAAGAGATCTAACAGAAAGATCATATACAGATCTAAGATCCTTTCTTTTAAAACCGGACGATCCCGCGGCTTTCACCCCAGACGGAATTTGAGTAGAATCCACGCCCCAGGACGACGATCCTGCAAGTTCATCAACCGAGGTACCACTTCATGTTTTATCAGGATCCTTTTGACGTCATCGTAATTGGTGGTGGTCATGCGGGCACCGAAGCCGCAATGGCGGCAGCCCGAATGGGTCAGCAAACCCTGTTACTCACCCATAACATTGATACGCTTGGACAAATGTCCTGTAACCCGGCGATTGGTGGGATTGGCAAAGGACATTTGGTGAAGGAAGTGGATGCCCTGGGTGGTCTGATGGCCAGTGCGATTGACCAGGCGGGTATCCAGTTTAGGATACTAAACGCCAGCAAAGGTCCGGCAGTGCGGGCAACCCGTGCTCAGGCGGATCGCGTGCTCTATCGCCAGGCAGTGCGTACGGCCCTGGAGAACCAGCCCAATCTGATGATCTTCCAGCAGGCGGTCGACGATCTTATCGTGGAAAACGATCGTGTGGTGGGTGCAGTCACCCAGATGGGACTGAAGTTCCGCGCGAAAACCGTCGTCCTCACCGTCGGCACGTTCCTTGACGGCAAAATTCATATCGGTCTGGATAATTACAGTGGCGGTCGTGCAGGTGATCCCCCGTCCATTCCGCTGGCAAAACGACTGCGTGCGCTGCCGCTGCGGGTAGACCGCCTCAAGACTGGTACGCCACCGCGTATCGATGCGCGCACCATCGATTTTTCAGTGCTCAGCCCGCAGCACGGCGATAACCCGATGCCGGTGTTCTCGTTTATGGGCAATGCGTCTCAGCATCCGCAGCAGGTACCGTGCTGGATCACTCACACCAATGAGAAAACCCATGAGGTGATCCGCAATAATCTGGATCGCAGCCCGATGTATGCCGGGATCATCGAGGGGATCGGTCCACGCTATTGCCCGTCTATCGAAGACAAAGTGATGCGCTTTGCCGATCGTAACTCGCATCAGATCTTCCTGGAGCCGGAAGGGCTGACCAGCAATGAGATCTACCCGAATGGCATCTCAACCAGTCTGCCATTCGATGTGCAGATTCAGATCGTTCGTTCCATGCAGGGCATGGAGAATGCGAAGATCGTGCGTCCGGGCTATGCCATCGAGTATGACTTCTTCGATCCACGCGATCTCAAACTGACGCTGGAGAGCAAATTTATTCACGGCCTGTTCTTTGCCGGCCAGATCAACGGCACAACCGGCTACGAAGAAGCCGCTGCACAGGGGATGCTGGCGGGGCTGAACGCCGCCCGTCAGTCTGCGGACAAAGAGGGCTGGGCACCACGTCGTGACCAGGCTTATCTGGGTGTACTGGTTGATGACCTCTGCACGCTCGGTACCAAAGAGCCGTACCGGATGTTTACCTCCCGTGCTGAATATCGTCTGATGCTGCGCGAAGACAATGCCGATCTGCGTCTGACCGAAACCGGTCGTGAACTGGGTCTGGTGGATGATGCGCGCTGGGCGCGTTTCAATCAGAAGCTGGAAGCGATTGAACAGGAGCGTCAGCGTCTGCGCGATATCTGGGTCCATCCGAAGTCAGAGCACGTGACGGAAGTGAATACGGTACTCAGCGCGCCGCTGACCAAAGAAGCGAGCGGCGAAGATCTGCTGCGCCGTCCTGAGCTGACCTATCTGAAGCTGATGACGCTGGATGCCTTTGGTCCGGCACTGGCTGATGAGCAGGCCGCTGAGCAGGTTGAGATTCAGGTCAAATATGAAGGTTATATCGCGCGTCAGCAGGAAGAGATCGATCGCCAGCTGCGTAACGAGAACACGCTGTTACCGGTGGAGCTCGACTATCGCCAGGTGAACGGCCTCTCAAATGAGGTTATCGCCAAGCTGAACGATCACAAACCGAGTTCGATTGGTCAGGCGACGCGTATCTCCGGTATTACGCCGGCGGCCATCTCAATTCTGCTTATCTATCTGAAAAAACAGGGTCTGCTGCGTAAAAGCGCCTGATCTGAAAACGGGGCGAGGAGACTCGCCCCCGCTGAATGGACTTATGCTGTGATCAACACACTCACGTCGCTGCTACAGGCAGCCGGTATTTCCCTCTCCGATCAACAAAAACAGCAGCTGGTTGCCTATGTCGGCCTGCTGGATAAGTGGAACAAAGCCTACAATCTGACATCAGTGCGCGATCCGCAGCAGATGCTGGTACGCCATATCCTCGACAGCATCGTGGTGGCGCCGCATCTGCAAGGCTCACGTTTCATTGATGTGGGAACCGGACCAGGACTGCCTGGCATTCCGCTGGCTATCGTGATGCCTGATGCGCACTTTACGTTGCTCGACAGCCTGGGTAAGCGGGTGCGTTTCCTGCGTCAGGTTCAGCATGAGTTAGGACTCACTAACATTACTCCGGTGCAGAGCCGGGTTGAGGCGTTCCCGGCTGAGCCGCCCTTTGATGGCGTGATCAGTCGTGCATTTGCCTCGCTGACCGACATGGTGAACTGGTGTCATCATCTGCCGGGAAGAGAAGGGCGCTTCTTCGCGCTTAAAGGCGTGCGTCCGGACGATGAAATTGCGGAGTTACCGGCAGGCTACGTCTCTGATGCTGTGATTAAGTTGCAGGTACCGCAGCTGGAAGGTGATCGCCACCTGGTCATTCTTCGTCACCAATAGGCTTTCGACTGGCAGAGATTTAGCGTTTATCTGCCAGTGATTTTCGTCAGTTCCGGGATGAAAAAAGTGCAGATGATGCGCTATCAATAAAAGATTTTGATTAAGCCCTGGCTGACCGAAGGTTAAAACGCTGACGGAAATTATCCGAAAAGCTCTGTTACATTTAACGTTTAATTCACATTCAGTTATCAGAAATATCACTTGTATAGGCGGGTCGCTGAATAAAAGTAGTCACGGCAGAAAATATATCGCGGTAATAACTTTGCGTGCGTAATATCAATTACACGATTCTTAAGCACAGTTCGATGTCAATAGCGTGTTTTCTGTGAAAATAGTCTTGCAGATGCATTTTTATAATTTCAATACTTTGATTTTATTGAGTTAATTTGTAATACAGATTGTTCTTAAATAGCGCGAAGATAAAACTCAGTGTAGTGAAAGTGCTTATTATGTGATCTAAAGCACGCTTTAAAAGCAAGTTGCGAGAGAATTTTCAGTCAGATTAGGGTGAATCTCTGCAGGGTAATCTTTGGAAAAATAGCCCTCCGGAAAGAAATTTAAATAATTGTTCACCTTTTCGCTACTTACCGATTGAAATCGCAGGTGCGGCCCGTATAATTTGCACGGCTTTTGCTGCTTGACTCAACTGCGCAAAGGCAGTCTTATACGACACGCGACATACCCCTAACGGGGCAGGAGAGTATCAGCGTCATGTCAGTGTCTCTTTACAGTGTAAAATACGCCCGAACGGTGCTGATGATTCAGCTGGTGACGATAGTCATCATCGGTGCACTCTTTGCTCTTAAAGATGTCATCTGGGGTCTCTCTGCTCTTGCTGGCGGTGCGGCAGCCTGGCTGCCAAACGTATTGTTTTTGTTTTTAGCCTGGCGCCTGCAGGGGCAAACCCCAGCTTCGGGGCGAGTCGCGTGGAGCTTCGCTTTGGGTGAAATAGCCAAAGTGTTTGCGACCATCATTTTGCTCATTGTGGCGTTGGGTCTATTCGGAGCGGTTTTCTGGCCGGTCGGAATAACCTGGTTATCGGTGCTGGTGGTACAAATGCTGGCACCGGCGGTAATTAACAACAAAGGGTAAGAGGCATCATGGCTGCAGGAGAAATCTCTACTCCGCAAGAGTACATTGGTCACCACCTGACTCATCTTCAGTTGGACCTGCGTACCTTCGAGATAGTGAATCCGCACGACGCTCCCGCGACGTTCTGGGTATTAAATATCGATTCCATGTTTTTCTCTATGGTGCTGGGAATCATCTTCCTGGTTTTGTTCCGTAGCGTGGCAAAATCTGCCACCAGCGGTGTGCCAGGGAAAATGCAGGCGGCTATCGAACTGGTTGTCGGTTTCGTCGATAGTAACGTGCGCGACATGTATCACGGTAAGAGCAAACTTATCGCCCCGCTGGCTCTGACAATCTTTGTCTGGGTCTTCCTGATGAACTTCATGGATCTGCTGCCAATCGACTTGCTGCCATATATTGGCGAGCACGTATTGGGGTTACCGGCGCTGCGCGTCGTACCGTCTGCAGACGTGAACATCACGCTATCTATGGCGTTGGGCGTATTTATTTTGATTCTGTTCTACAGCATCAAAATGAAAGGCATTGGCGGCTTCACTAAAGAGCTGACGCTGCAGCCTTTTAACCACCCGATCTTCATCCCGATCAACCTGATTCTGGAAGGTGTGAGCCTGCTGTCTAAGCCTGTATCACTGGGTTTACGACTGTTCGGTAACATGTATGCGGGTGAACTGATCTTTATCCTTATTGCCGGTCTGTTGCCGTGGTGGTCGCAGTGGGTGCTGAATGTGCCGTGGGCCATTTTCCACATCCTGATCATTTCGCTACAGGCTTTCATTTTCATGGTCCTCACGATTGTCTATCTGTCGATGGCATCTGAAGAACATTGATTTTTTTCTCAACACTACTTTCCCTCTTGATTTCGGGTTGCAGCGCACACCGCTGAAGCCCGGAAGATGAAGGGAGCATTTAACTGAAACAAACTGGAGACTGTCATGGAAAACCTGAATATGGATCTGCTGTACATGGCTGCCGCTGTGATGATGGGCCTGGCGGCAATCGGTGCTGCGATCGGTATCGGCATCCTCGGAGGAAAATTCCTGGAAGGCGCTGCTCGTCAGCCTGACCTGATTCCTCTGCTGCGTACGCAGTTCTTTGTTGTAATGGGTCTGGTGGATGCAATCCCGATGATCGCTGTTGGTCTGGGTCTGTACGTGATGTTTGCTGTCGCCTAAAGCCCTGTGTTCACTCAGCGCACAATGTGCAAGGGTGAACGGATTCTGCCGCTTATCGTTGATAACGGCAGAAAAGTTAAATACTCAATCTAGAGGCATTGTGCTGTGAACATTAATGCAACAATCCTCGGCCAGGCTATCGCGTTCATCCTGTTTGTCGCGTTCTGCATGAAGTACGTATGGCCGCCGCTCATGGCTGCTATCGAAAAGCGCCAGAAAGAAATTGCTGAAGGCCTTGCTTCTGCTGAACGTGCAAAGAAAGATTTGGATCTCGCGCAGGCTAATGCGACCGACCAGCTGAAAAAAGCCAAAGAAGACGCTCAGGTCATTATCGAGCAAGCGAACAAGCGTCGCGCGCAGATTCTGGACGAAGCCAAAACCGAAGCTGAAAACGAACGTAATCGCATCGTGACACAAGCGCAGGCTGAAATTGACGCTGAACGCAAACGTGCGCGTGAAGAACTGCGTAAGCAGGTCGCGTTGCTGGCTATGGCTGGCGCCGAGAAGATCATCGAACGCTCCGTGGATGAAGCTGCTAACAGCGACATCGTTGATAAACTGGTCGCTGAACTGTAAGGAGGGAGGGGCTGATGTCTGATCTGATTACTGTAGCTCGCCCCTACGCCAAAGCAGCTTTTGACTTTGCTGTTGAGCATCAAAGTATTGAACGCTGGCAACAGATGCTGGCGTTTGCCGCAGAAGTGGCTCGCAATGAACAGATGGCTGATCTTCTCTCAGGTGCATTAGCACCCGAAGCGCTGGCAGCGTCGTTTAACGCAGTCTGTGGTGATCAACTGGATGAACCCGCGCAGAACCTGATTAAGGTGATGGCGGAAAACGGACGTTTGACAGCGCTTCCGGCTGTACTGGCCCAATACATCGAACTGCGTGACGCTCATGAAGCTACCGCTGAAGTTGATGTTATCTCCGCCAGTACGCTGAGTGACGACCAGCTGAATAAAATCAGCGCCGCGATGGAAAAACGTCTGTCACGCAAAGTTAAGCTGAATTGCAAAATTGATAAGTCTGTGATGGCAGGCGTGATCATCCGTTCGGGTGATCTGGTTATTGATGGCAGCGTACGCGGCCGTCTTGACCGTCTGGCTGACGTCTTGCAGTCTTAAGGGGACTGGAGCATATGCAACTGAATTCCACCGAAATCAGCGAACTGATCAAGCAGCGCATTGCTCAGTTCAATGTCGTGAGTGAAGCTCACAACGAAGGTACGATTGTTTCTGTAAGTGACGGTATCATCCGCGTACACGGCCTGGCCGATGTCATGCAGGGTGAGATGATTGCCCTGCCGGGCAACCGTTACGCTATCGCCCTGAACCTCGAGCGTGACTCGGTTGGTGCAGTGGTGATGGGCCCTTACGCTGACCTCGCCGAAGGCATGAAGGTTAAGTGTACTGGCCGTATTCTTGAAGTACCGGTAGGCCGTGGCCTGCTGGGCCGCGTAGTGAACACCCTGGGTGCTCCTATCGACGGTAAAGGCGCAATCGACAACGACGGTTTCTCACCGGTTGAAGTCATTGCACCTGGCGTTATCGACCGTCAGTCAGTCGACCAGCCGGTTCAGACCGGTTATAAGTCGGTCGATGCGATGATTCCAATCGGCCGTGGCCAGCGTGAGCTGATCATCGGTGACCGTCAGACCGGTAAAACCGCAATGGCGATCGATGCGATCATCAACCAGCGCGACTCAGGCATCAAGTGTGTCTACGTTGCGATTGGTCAGAAAGCCTCAACCATCTCTAACGTGGTTCGTAAGCTGGAAGAGCATGGCGCACTGCAGAACACCATCGTTGTTGTGGCGTCTGCTTCTGAATCTGCTGCACTGCAGTATCTCTCTCCGTACGCAGGCTGTGCGATGGGCGAATACTTCCGTGACCGCGGTGAAGATGCGCTGATCGTATACGATGACCTTTCTAAGCAGGCTGTCGCGTACCGTCAGATTTCTCTGCTGCTGCGCCGTCCACCAGGTCGTGAAGCATTCCCTGGCGACGTGTTCTATCTCCACTCCCGTCTGCTGGAACGTGCATCACGCGTAAGCGCTGATTATGTAGAGCGTTTCACCAATGGCGCAGTGACAGGTAAAACCGGTTCACTGACCGCGCTGCCGATCATCGAAACCCAGGCGGGCGACGTTTCTGCGTTCGTTCCGACCAACGTAATCTCGATTACTGATGGTCAGATCTTCCTGGAATCGAACCTGTTCAACTCCGGTATTCGTCCGGCCGTTAACCCAGGTATTTCGGTATCCCGCGTAGGTGGTGCTGCACAGACCAAGATCATCAAGAAACTGTCCGGTGGTATCCGTACCGCGCTGGCACAGTATCGTGAACTGGCGGCATTCTCGCAGTTCGCCTCTGATCTGGATGATGCAACCCGCAAACAGCTGAGCCACGGTCAGAAAGTGACCGAGCTGCTGAAGCAGAAACAGTATGCGCCGATGTCTGTCGCACAGCAGGGTCTGGTTCTGTTCGCTGCAGAGCGTGGCTATCTGAACGACGTTGAACTGGCAAAAATTGGCAGCTTCGAAGCTGCACTGCTGGCCTTCGCCGATCGCGACCACGCTGAGCTGATGGCTGAAATCAACCAGTCGGGTAACTTTAATAACGATATCGAAGCCAAGCTGAAAGGCCTGGTCGAGACGTTTAAAGCAACCCAGTCCTGGTAATGTCTGGCGGCTTGTCTGAAAAGGCAGGCCGCAAGGCTTTGAGGAGAAGCTAATGGCCGGCGCAAAAGAGATACGAAGCAAGATTGGAAGCGTGAAAAACACGCAGAAGATCACCAAAGCGATGGAAATGGTCGCCGCCTCCAAGATGCGTAAAACGCAGGAACGCATGGCGGCCAGCCGTCCGTATGCAGAAACCATGCGCAAAGTGATTGGTCACCTTGCGTTGGGTAATCTGGAATACAAGCACCCTTACCTGGAAGAGCGCGACGTGAAGCGCGTCGGCTACCTGGTCGTTTCAACTGACCGCGGGCTTTGTGGTGGTTTGAACATTAACCTGTTCAAAAAGTTACTGGCGGATATGAAGTCCTGGTCCGATAAAGGCGTGCAGAGCGATCTGTCGATTATCGGTTCAAAAGGGGCGTCATTCTTTAATGCTGTGGGTGGCAACATTGTGGCGCAAGTCAGCGGCATGGGCGATAAACCTACCCTGTCTGACCTGATTGGCCCGGTAAAAGTGATGTTGCAGGCTTATGATGAAGGCCGCATCGACAAGCTGATGATCGTCAATAACAAATTCAATAACACCATGTCTCAGACTCCGACCATCACCCAACTGCTGCCGTTACCGCCAGCGGAAGGTGAAGAAGAGATGAAGGCGAAGACCTGGGATTACCTGTATGAACCCGATCCGAAAGCGCTGCTGGATACCCTGCTGCGTCGTTATGTCGAATCGCAGGTTTATCAGGGTGTGGTGGAAAATCTGGCCAGTGAGCAGGCCGCACGTATGGTAGCGATGAAAGCCGCAACCGATAACGGCGGAAATCTGATCAAAGAGCTGCAGTTGGTGTACAACAAAGCTCGTCAGGCCAGCATCACCCAGGAACTTACCGAGATTGTCGGTGGAGCCTCCGCGGTTTAACCAGGTTTGGAATTAGGTAGAGGATTCAAGATGGCAACTGGAAAGATTGTCCAGATTATCGGCGCCGTTGTTGACGTCGAATTCCCTCAGGACGCGGTACCGCAAGTGTACAGCGCCCTCGAGGTTATGAATGGTGATGCGCGTCTGGTGCTGGAAGTTCAGCAGCAGCTCGGCGGCGGCGTAGTACGTACCATCGCAATGGGTACGTCTGACGGCCTGAAGCGTGGTCTGAGCGTCAACGACCTGCAGAAACCGATTCAGGTACCCGTCGGTAAAGCGACCCTGGGCCGTATCATGAACGTTCTCGGCGAGCCAATCGATATGAAAGGCGAGCTGAAAGAAGAAGATGGCAGCGCAGTAGAGATCGCCTCTATTCACCGCGCAGCCCCTTCTTATGAAGATCAGTCTAACTCGCAGGAACTGCTGGAAACCGGCATCAAGGTTATCGACCTGATGTGTCCGTTTGCTAAAGGCGGTAAAGTCGGTCTGTTCGGTGGTGCGGGTGTAGGTAAAACCGTCAACATGATGGAACTGATCCGTAACATCGCGGCTGAACACTCAGGTTACTCAGTGTTTGCCGGTGTGGGTGAGCGTACTCGTGAGGGTAACGACTTCTACCACGAAATGACTGACTCTAACGTTATCGATAAAGTTGCACTGGTCTATGGCCAGATGAACGAGCCGCCGGGTAACCGTCTGCGCGTAGCACTGACCGGTCTGACCATGGCGGAAAAATTCCGTGATGAAGGCCGCGACGTTCTGCTGTTCATCGATAACATCTACCGTTATACCCTGGCCGGTACAGAAGTTTCTGCACTGCTGGGTCGTATGCCATCTGCGGTAGGTTACCAGCCAACGCTGGCAGAAGAGATGGGTGTGTTGCAGGAGCGTATTACCTCCACCAAGACCGGTTCAATCACCTCCGTACAGGCCGTTTACGTCCCTGCGGATGACCTGACTGACCCATCACCAGCAACTACCTTTGCGCACTTAGACTCAACGGTAACGCTGAGCCGTCAGATCGCCTCTCTGGGTATCTACCCGGCCGTTGACCCGCTGGACTCTACCAGCCGTCAGCTGGATCCGCTGGTTGTCGGTCAGGAGCACTATGATGTTGCACGTGGCGTTCAGTCACTGCTGCAGCGTTATCAGGAACTGAAAGACATCATCGCCATCCTCGGTATGGATGAGCTGTCTGAAGAAGACAAACTGCTGGTGGCACGTGCGCGTAAGATTCAGCGCTTCCTGTCTCAGCCGTTCTTCGTTGCAGAAGTATTCACCGGTTCACCGGGCAAATACGTGACGCTGAAAGACACTATCCGTGGCTTTAAAGGCATCATGGAAGGTGAGTTTGACCACCTGCCAGAGCAGGCCTTCTACATGGTTGGCGCCATCGAAGAAGCCGTGGAAAAAGCGAAGAAACTGTAATAACGGTTTCCCGGGAGGAAGATTATGGCTATGACTTATCACCTGGATGTGGTCAGCGCAGAGGAGCAGTTGTTCTCTGGTCTGGTACAGAAAATTCAGGTGTCAGGTAGCGAAGGTGAACTGGGGATTTTCCCTGGCCATGCGCCGCTGCTGACTGCCATTAAGCCTGGAATGATCCGTATCGTGAAACAGCACGGCGAAGAGGAGTTTATCTACCTCTCTGGCGGCGTGCTGGAAGTGCAACCGGGCAGCAGCACCGTTCTGGCCGATACCGCTATCCGCGGTACCGATCTGGATGAAGCACGCGCTCTGGAAGCAAAACGCAAAGCAGAAGACCATATGAACAGCAGCCACGGCGACGTGGACTATGCTCAGGCCTCTGCCGAGCTGGCGAAAGCCATTGCTAAACTGCGCGTGATCGAACTGACCAAAAAAGCGATGTAATCCAGCTTTATGCGTCATGAAATGCCAGCCCTCGGGCTGGCATTTTTTTTGTCTGCTGCGCCTGATCTGCCTGTCCGCCTAATTTCGGCCTGAGAAAAATGTAGTAATCTCAATCCCAAACCGTTTTACTTTCACCCGTAAAAATTCACTCAGGATAGTTATGTCTAACAGTGCGATGAGTGTGGTGATCCTTGCTGCTGGCAAGGGCACCCGTATGTATTCCGATCTGCCTAAAGTTCTGCATACACTGGCAGGCAAACCCATGGTTCAGCATGTGATTGACGCGGCTAAAGGGCTGGGCGCACAGCAGGTCCATCTGGTTTATGGTCACGGCGGCGATCGCCTGAAGGCGACCCTCACTGACAGCTCGCTCAACTGGGTACTGCAGGCCGAGCAGCTCGGCACTGGCCATGCGATGCAGCAGGCAGCACCTGCATTCGCGGATGATGAAGATATCATGATGCTTTACGGTGACGTGCCGCTGATCTCTCAGGCGACACTACAGCGGCTGCGCGAAGCAAAACCGCAGGGCGGCATTGGCTTACTCACCGTGGTACTGGATGACCCAACCGGCTATGGCCGCATTGTGCGTGAGAACGACACCATCACCGGCATTATCGAACAGAAAGATGCCAGCCCGGCGCAGCTCACCATTAAAGAGATCAACACCGGCATTCTGATCGCCAACGGCGGCGATTTAAAACGCTGGCTGGCGCAGCTCACCAACAATAATGCGCAGGGTGAGTATTACATCACCGATATTATCGCGCTGGCGCATCAGGAAGGTCGGGTGATCAACGCGGTTCATCCGGCACGCATCAGTGAAACCGATGGCGTCAATAACCGGCTGCAGCTGGCGACATTAGAGCGCACTTACCAGGCTGAACAGGCGGAAAAACTGCTGCTGGCTGGCGTGATGCTGCGCGATCCGGCCCGTTTTGACCTGCGCGGGACGCTGACGCACGGACGGGATGTTGAAATTGACACCAACGTCATTATTGAAGGCCAGGTCACGCTGGGCGCACGCGTCAGAATCGGCGCGGGCTGCATTATCAAAAACAGTGTGATTGGCGATGACTGTGAAATCAGCCCCTATTCGGTGATCGAGGATGCGAATCTCGCCACTGCCTGCACCGTCGGACCTTTTGCCCGTCTGCGTCCTGGCAGCGAACTGGCCGATGCTGCCCACGTGGGCAACTTCGTCGAAATGAAGAAAGCGCGTCTGGGCAGAGGATCGAAAGCGGGGCACCTCTCCTATCTCGGTGATGCGGAGATTGGCGACAACGTAAATATCGGTGCAGGCACCATTACCTGCAACTACGACGGTGCGAACAAATTCAAAACCGTAATTGGCGATGATGTGTTTGTGGGCTCAGATACCCAGCTGGTGGCGCCGGTCAGCATCGCGGCAGGGACCACCATTGCGGCGGGCAGCACCATCATGAAAGATGTGACCCAGGCCGGTCTGGTCTATAACCGTAAAGAGCAGAATCACAAAGCGGACTGGCAGCGCCCACAGAAGAAAAAATAAATTTTAACGGCCCGCTTTAATGCGGGCCGATGCAGTGCAGTGCCAAAACTATAATCCCCACTCTCTACAAGGCTCGGGGAACCGGCAAAGCCGGATATCAGGTCGCATGACAACAGAAGTGGCGAAAAGCCATGTAGTCAGGAAAACATCATTATGTGTGGAATTGTTGGTGCAGTAGCGCAACGTGATATCGCAGAGATTCTGCTGGAAGGTCTGCGTCGTCTTGAATATCGCGGATATGATTCGGCCGGTCTGGCCGTGGTCGATCGTCAGGGGCACGTCACGCGCCTGCGGCGTTTAGGAAAAGTGCAGAAACTGGCGGAAGCCGCTGAGCAGCAACCGCTGATTGGTGGCACCGGCATCGCGCACACGCGCTGGGCAACCCATGGCGAGCCGTCGGAAGCGAACGCGCATCCGCACGTCTCAGAGCACATCATCATCGTGCACAACGGCATCATTGAAAATCATGAGCCATTGCGTGCTGAACTGATCGCGCGCGGTTATGTCTTTGCCTCTGAAACGGACACCGAAGTGGTGGCGCATCTGGTTCACTGGGAGCAGAAGCAGGGCGGTTCGCTGCGTGAAGTCGTACTGCGTGTGATTCCGCAGCTGCGCGGTGCCTATGGCATGGTGATCATGGACAGCCGCGATCCGTCACTGCTGGTGGCGGCCCGTTCCGGCAGCCCGCTGGTGATTGGTCGTGGCATGGGCGAAAACTTTATCGCCTCGGATCAGCTGGCCCTGCTGCCGGTGACCCGTCGGTTCATCTATCTGGAAGAGGGTGATATCGCCGAAATCAGCCGTCGCGATGTCACGGTGATCGACCGTGAAGGCAACACCGTGACCCGTGCCGAGATCGAGTCGAACCTGCAATATGATGCCGGTGACAAAGGCATTTACCGTCACTACATGCAGAAAGAGATCTACGAACAGCCCATGGCGCTGAAAAGCACCCTGAGCGGTCGGTTCAGCCAGGGTCAGGTTGATCTCAGCGAACTGGGCGCGGGCGCAGAAGCGCTGCTGAGCCAGGTTGAGCATATCCAGATTATCGCCTGCGGCACCTCCTACAACTCCGGCATGGTGTCACGCTACTGGTTTGAGTCGCTGGCAAACCTGCCCTGTGATGTCGAGATTGCCTCGGAGTTCCGCTACCGCAAATCAGCCGTTCGCAAAAACAGCCTGCTGATCACCCTGTCGCAGTCGGGTGAAACGGCAGATACTCTGGCGGCGCTGCGTCTCTCTAAAGAGCTGGGCTACCTGGGCTCGCTGGCGGTCTGCAACGTAGCCGGTTCGTCACTGGTGCGGGAATCTGACCTGGCACTGATGACCAAAGCGGGCACCGAAATTGGCGTCGCCTCTACCAAAGCGTTCACCACCCAGTTAGCGGTGCTGCTGATGCTGGTGGCGAAACTGGGCCGTCTGAAAGGGATGTCAGCCGAGACTGAGCATGAGATCGTTCATGCACTGCAGGCGTTGCCGAACCGGATTGAGCAGATGCTGGCGCAGGATAAGCTGATTGAGAATCTGGCGGAAGGCTTCTCTGACAAGCATCACGCGCTGTTCCTGGGGCGTGGCGATCAATATCCGATTGCCATGGAAGGGGCGCTGAAGCTCAAGGAGATCTCCTACATTCATGCGGAAGCCTACGCCGCAGGCGAGCTGAAACATGGCCCGCTGGCGCTGATTGATGCGGACATGCCGGTGATCGTGGTAGCACCTAACAACGAACTGCTGGAGAAGCTCAAATCCAACATCGAAGAGGTACGCGCACGCGGCGGCCTGCTCTATGTCTTTGCCGATCAGGATGCGGGCTTCAGCGACAGTGACGGCATGAAGATCATCCCGTTGCCGCATGTCGAAGAGGTCATTGCGCCCATCTTCTACACGGTGCCGCTACAGTTACTCTCCTATCACGTCGCCCTGATCAAAGGGACCGACGTCGATCAGCCACGTAACCTGGCAAAATCGGTTACTGTGGAATAACCGGGTGGGCCCCGTCGCGGGCCCACTTTGCTCTGGTCCTCTGTCATATAACTGTCATATTTCGTACATTTCACTGTCATCAAACTGTCCTATTTTCCCTCCTGCAGCAATCACAGATTCTTACTAAAACGGCCCCAAGCCTGACTTTTCTCCCCTGGAGGGAATATGACACTGATGCGTAGCACCGTAGCCCGAATCCTCGCCACCACCTTCGCCGTAAGCGCGGTATCTGCTTTTGCGGCAACCGATCTCACTGGCGCAGGCGGGACGTTCCCGGCGCCGGTTTATGCCAAGTGGGCAGCAGAATATCAAAAAGCCACCGGTAGCAAAGTTAACTACCAGGGTATTGGTTCATCTGGCGGCGTGAAACAGATCATCGCTAAAACCGTCGATTTCGGTGCGTCCGATGCGCCAATGAAAGATGAAGATCTGCAGAAAAATGGCCTGTTCCAGTTCCCTACCGTGATCGGTGGCGTGGTACTGGCGGTTAACCTGCCGGGTATCAAGTCAGGTCAGCTGACGCTGGATGGCAAAACCGTCGGTGATATCTACCTCGGCACCATCAAAAAGTGGAACGACCCGGCGATTGCCAAACTTAACCCAGGCGTGAAACTGCCAGAGACCAACATCAACGTAGTACGTCGCGCTGACGGTTCAGGCACCTCGTTCGTCTTCACCAGCTATCTGGCGAAAGTGAACCCGGACTGGAACAGCAAAATTGGTAAAGGTAACACCGTTAACTGGCCGGTCGGTCTGGGCGGCAAAGGCAACGACGGCGTCGCCGCGTTTGTTCAGCGTCTGCCGGGTTCAATCGGCTACGTGGAGTACGCCTACGCCAAACAGAACAACCTGACCTACACCAAACTGATCGATGCCGATGGCAAAGCGGTCGCCCCAAGCGAAACCAGCTTCAGTAATGCCGCGAAAGGCGCTGACTGGAGCAAATCGTTCGCGCAGGATCTGACCTTCCAGAAGGGCGCTGATGCCTGGCCAATCTCGTCAACCACCTTTATTCTGATCTACAAAGATCAGGCTAATGCGGCCAAAGGCGCTGAAGTACTGAAATTCTTCGACTGGGCTTACAAAAGCGGCAGCAAAACCGCCACAGCGCTGGATTATGCTGCGCTGCCAGAGAGCGTGACTGAACAGATTCGCGCCGCCTGGAAAGCCAACATCAAAGACAGTTCTGGTAAAGCGCTTTATCAGTAATTGACCGACCCTGACCGGACAGCAGTCCGGTCAGACTCAACGGGCGGCGTCATGCCGTCCTGATAACTTCTGAAGACTGAGACTTCTATGGCTGCAACGAAGCCGGCATTCAAAGCCCCAGGCAAACAAGGTGACAGAATTTTTGGCGCGCTGGTCAGGCTGGCTGCGCTGATTGTCCTGTTACTGATGGGCGGCATTATTGTCTCCCTGATCATCTCCTCGTGGCCCAGCATCCAGAAGTTTGGTTTCGCCTTTTTGTGGACCAAAACCTGGGATGCGCCCAACGAACAATTTGGTGCACTGGTACCGATCTACGGCACCCTTGTGACCTCCATTATTGCCCTGATTATCGCAGTACCGGTGAGTTTTGGTATCGCGCTGTTCCTGACCGAACTCGCGCCAGGCTGGCTGCGTCGCCCGCTGGGCACCGCCATTGAGCTGCTGGCGGCCATTCCCAGTATTGTTTATGGCATGTGGGGTCTGTTTGTTTTCGCGCCGCTGTTTGCCGAATACTTCCAGACACCGGTCAATGACGTGCTATCGGGCATTCCGATTGTCGGCGAGCTTTTCTCCGGCCCCGCTTTCGGTATCGGCATCCTCGCGGCGGGTGTGATTCTGGCGATCATGATCATCCCTTATATCGCCTCGGTGATGCGCGACGTCTTTGAGCAGACCCCGGTGATGATGAAAGAGTCAGCCTACGGCATCGGCTGCACCACCTGGGAAGTGATCTGGCGCATCGTACTGCCCTTTACCAAAAATGGCGTGATTGGCGGTGTGATGCTCGGACTGGGTCGTGCGCTGGGTGAAACCATGGCGGTGACTTTTATTATCGGCAACACCTACCAGCTCGACAGCCCGTCGCTGTTTATGCCGGGTAACAGCATCACCTCGGCGCTGGCCAACGAGTTCGCTGAAGCGGAATCGGGCGTGCACGTCGCCGCGCTGATGGAGCTGGGACTGATCCTGTTTGTGATTACCTTTATCGTGCTGGCGATTTCAAAGCTGATGATTATGCGGCTGGCGAAAAGTGAAGGAGCGCGCTCATGACCACAATTGAAATTCAGGCGCGCGCCGAACTGGACGCATCACGCCGTAAAATGCAGTCCTGGCGCAGCACTAAAAATAAAATTGCGCTGACGCTGTCGCTGCTGACCATGGCTTTTGGCCTGTTCTGGCTGGTGTGGATCCTGTTCACCACCGTATCGCGCGGCGTGGATGGGCTCTCCTGGTCCCTGTTCACTGAATCAACGCCACCACCCAATACCGCAGGCGGCGGGCTGGCTAACGCCCTGGCGGGCAGCGGATTACTGATTTTCTGGTCTACCTTCTTCGGCACACCGCTGGGCATCATGGCGGGTATCTATCTGGCGGAATATGGGCGCAAGTCGCCACTGGCAGAAGTGATCCGCTTTATTAACGACATTCTGCTTTCGGCACCCTCGATTGTGGTCGGCCTGTTCGTCTACACCCTTGTGGTATCGCAGATGCAGCACTTCTCCGGCTGGGCCGGGGTGATTGCGCTGGCGCTGCTGCAGGTGCCGATTGTGATTCGTACCACCGAAAACATGATGCGACTGGTGCCAGACAGCATGCGTGAAGCGGCTTACGCGCTGGGTACGCCCAAGTGGAAGATGATCGCGTCTATCACCCTGAAAGCGTCGGTCTCCGGCATCATCACGGGTGTGCTGCTGGCGATTGCCCGCATTGCAGGTGAAACGGCACCGCTGCTGTTTACGGCATTGTCGAACCAGTTCTGGAGCACCGACATGATGCAGCCGCTGGCGAACCTGCCGGTCACCATCTTTAAGTTCGCCATGAGCCCGTTCGCCGAATGGCAGAGCCTGGCCTGGGCAGGTGTGCTGATTATTACCCTGTGCGTGCTGGTGCTGAACATCGTGGCGCGGGTGATTTTCGCCAAAGGTAAACACGGTTAATTTCCGGCGCGGCCCTGTGCGGCGCCGTATAAGAGAGATGAATTATGAGTATCGCGACAGCATCAGCCGATAAAATTCAGGTCCGTAATCTGAACTTCTATTACGGCAAATATCATGCGCTGAAGAACATCAATCTGGATATCGCTAAGAATCAGGTGACTGCGTTTATCGGGCCATCGGGCTGTGGTAAGTCGACCCTGCTGCGGACCTTCAACAAAATGTACTCGCTCTATCCGGATCAGCGGGCTGAAGGGGACATTCTGCTGGATGGCGAAAACATTCTGGCGACTCAGCAGGATATCGCGCTGCTGCGCGCCCGGGTCGGCATGGTGTTTCAGAAGCCTACGCCGTTCCCGATGTCGATCTATGACAACATCGCCTTTGGCGTTCGCCTGTTTGAAAAGCTGTCGCGTGCAGATATGGATGCGCGCGTACAGTGGGCGCTGACCAAAGCCGCGCTGTGGAATGAAACCAAAGACAAGCTGCATCAGAGCGGTTACAGTCTCTCCGGCGGCCAGCAGCAGCGTCTGTGCATTGCCCGCGGTATCGCGATTCGCCCGGAAGTCTTACTGCTGGATGAGCCCTGCTCTGCGCTTGATCCTATCTCTACTGGCCGTATTGAGGAGCTGATCACCGAGCTGAAACAGGATTACACCGTGGTGATCGTGACGCACAACATGCAACAGGCTGCACGCTGCTCTGACCATACGGCTTTCATGTATCTGGGCGAACTGATTGAGTTCAGCGATACCGACACGCTGTTCACTAAACCCGCCCAGAAGCAAACCGAAGATTATATAACTGGCCGCTACGGCTGATCTGACAGGAGATCGACATGGATAATCTTAATCTGAATAAGCACATATCCGGTCAGTTCAATGCCGAGCTGGAGCATATCCGTACCCAGGTGATGATCATGGGCGGTATGGTCGAGCAGCAGCTGACCGATGCGATTACCGCCATGCATAATCTGGATGGCGAACTGGCGCAGCGGGTGATCGACGGTGACCAGAAGGTCAATATGATGGAAGTGGAGATTGATGAAGCCTGCGTGCGCATCATCGCCAAACGTCAGCCAACCGCGATCGATTTGCGACTGGTGATGGCGATCATCAAAGCCATTTCTGAGCTGGAACGGATTGGCGACGTGGCGGAGAAGATCAGCCGCACGGCGCTGGAGAAGTTTGGTCAGCAGCATTTGCCGCTGCTGGTCAGCCTTGAGTCGCTGGGTCGTCACACCGTACAGATGCTGCATGATGTGCTGGACGCTTTTGCACGCATGGATCTCAACGAAGCGATCACTATCTACCGTGAAGATAAAAAGGTGGATAAAGAGTACGAAGGCATTGTGCGTCAGCTGATGACCTACATGATGGAAGATCCGCGCACCATTCCCAGCGTGCTGACGGCGCTGTTCTGTGCCCGCGCCATTGAGCGTATCGGCGATCGTTGCCAGAACATCTGCGAAATCATCTTCTATTTCGTCAAAGGTCAGGATTTCCGTCACGTTGGCGGCGACCGGCTCGATGAATTACTGTCGGGCGACGACGGCAGCAACAGACCTTCCTGATAAATCTTCTTCCTGCGCCTGATCGGCGCAGGGATAAGCCTTTTCAATTGGTCACATCCTGAACTCTCTCTATAATTGCGGCACTTTTCTTTATGAGGTGCGCAACGATGTCCCCTTCTCCCCAATCTAAGCCCGGCGTAACGCCAGGCAAAGCGATGCTGGCTGCGGTCAGCGGTTATGCCATGGATGGATTTGACCTGCTGATACTCGGCTTTATGCTGCCGGCTATCAGTGTTTCGCTGGCGCTCAATCCATCACAGGCGGGATCGCTGGTGACCTGGACGCTGATTGGCGCGGTTATCGGTGGCATTGTATTTGGTCATCTCAGCGACCGCTATGGCCGCATCCGCATGCTCACCGTCACGATTCTGGTCTTCTCGGTCTTTACCGGCCTGTGCGCGGTGGCGCAGGGCTACTGGGATCTGCTCGCGTGGCGAACGCTGGCGGGTGTCGGTCTGGGTGGCGAATTTGGTATCGGCATGGCGCTGATTGCCGAAGCCTGGCCGGCGGAGAAGCGTAATCGCGCATCAGCGTGGGTTGGCATCGGCTGGCAACTCGGGGTGCTGATGGCGGCCTTTATCACACCGCCGCTGCTGACTATCATCGGCTGGCGCGGCATGTTTCTGGTCGGCTTGTTGCCTGCGCTGGTCTCGTTTGCCATTCGTCGCGGCATGGGTGAACCGGAGGCGTATCAACGGCAGGTTAAACATGTGCCGTCACTCTCTTTTCCGGCGCGCCTGAAACTGCTGGTGCGCGATCGCGCCACCGCCAAAGCCAGCCTGGGCATTTTTATCCTCTGTTCAGTACAGAACTTTGGTTACTACGGGCTGATGATCTGGATGCCGAGTTACCTCTCCTCCAGCTTTGGCTTCAGCCTGACGAAGTCGGGCCTCTGGACCGCGGTGACCGTGGTCGGGATGACCTTTGGCATCTGGCTGTTTGGCGTACTGGCCGACCGCTTCGCACGCTGGAAAATCTTCCTGCTCTATCAGTTTGGCGCAGTAGTGATGGTGGTGGTTTATGCTCAGCTGCGCGACCCGAACATCATGTTATTTACTGGCGCGATCATGGGGATGTTTGTTAACGGCATGATTGGCGGTTATGGCGCGCTGATTTCCGATACTTTTCCGCCGCAGGTGCGTGCCACCGCGCAAAACGTCCTGTTCAACCTTGGCCGCGGTGTGGGCGGCTTCGGCCCGGTGGTGATTGGTCTGCTGGCGAGCCAGTTCTCGTTTACGGCGGCGATTACCCTGCTGGCGCTGATTTATCTGCTGGATATTGCGGCGACGCTGTTCCTGCTGCCGAAGAAACAGGGTCAGGAAGATACGCTGGGCGCGATTGGCTGATGCTACCGTGATGGTATGGCTGGAGTAAGTATCATTCCGGCCATTCCGGGTCAGTAATATGGCTCACGATCACCTGTTCTGCCTTCATTACCCCTGGCATTACATGGCAGGGGGGATCCGTTAACAGGCGATTTAAATCCATAACAGGCAGAGCGTTCTCGCAGGTTTACTTCATCAGCGGCAGGAGCTGTTGATAAAGCGTCGCAAAGGTCTCCCGACGCGGCTGGTAGTGTGCTACCCGGGCCGGATCCGGCTGGTGTCGCTGCACCAGAACCGGGGTCGGCACGGTGATCTCTGCATCCAGCGCCTGCTGCGCCAGCCTGGCGGCTCCCAGCGCCGGGCCAACTTCCCCGCCATGGCAGTAATCCAGCGTCTGGCCGCTGATGTCTGCCAGCATCTGACGCCACAGTGCACTGCGTGCGCCGCCGCCGATCAACATAATGCTCTTTGGCTGAACGCCGCAGTCGTGCAGCGCGTCCATGCCCTCCGCCAGCGCAAACCCTACGCCTTCCAGCACCGCTCTCGCCAGCTCGGGACGGCTATGCTGATGGGTAAAGCCAAAGAAAGCACCGCGGGCATTCGGGTTATTGTGCGGCGTGCGCTCACCGGAAAGATAGGGCAGAAACCACTGGCCGGGCAGGTCATCGCGTGCGCGTTCAGCTTCAGCCAGCAGCTCAGGAACATCTCTGCAACCGGTCAGCGTCGCTGCCCAGTCCAGACAGGAGGCTGCGCTGAGCATCACCGACATCAGATGCCAGCGCTGGGGTAACGCATGACAGAAGCTGTGTACCGCGCGCTGCGGATTGCTGAGATAGCCGTCGCTCACCACGAAGTAGACGCCCGACGTACCCAGCGACAGCATGCCCTGACCTGGTTCGGTCATGCCGACACCAATCGCACCCGCAGCATTGTCGCCACCGCCCGCCGCCAGCGGCACGGCGTTCATCTTCCAGCGTGTGGCCAGTTCGGCATGTAATGTGCCGGTCAGGGCATTGCCCTCATAGAGTTGCGGCATCTGATCGCGGCTGAGGTCGCAGGCGCGCAGCATCACATCGCTCCAGTCACGCCGTGCCACATCCAGCCACATTGTGCCTGCTGCATCTGACATATCAGTGGCGAAGTCGCCACTCAATCGCCAGCGCAGGTAATCTTTGGGCAACAGCACGTGAGCGATCTGATTGAATATTGCCGGTTCATGTTGCTGAACCCACAGCAGCTTAGGAGCCGTGAAGCCGGGCATCATCAGGTTGCCGGTGATCGCCCGCGAATCCGGCACCTTCTGTTCCAGCTCACGGCACTGCGCCTCGCTGCGCCCATCATTCCAGAGCATGGCCGGTCGTAATACCTGGTTTGTACTGTCGAGCAGCGTTGCACCATGCATCTGTCCGCTCAGCCCGATGGCCTGCACCGCGCGCAGATCCTGCTGCGCGCTCAGCGCCTGCATGGTCAAATCCAGCGCCTGCCACCAGCTTTCGGGATCCTGCTCGCTCCACAATGGCTGCGGACGCGAAACCTGCAGCGGCGCTGTTTCCGTCGCCATCACATTGCCTTGTGCATCCATCAGCACCACTTTGACGCCAGAGGTGCCTAAATCGATCCCGATAAACATGCTCTGCTCCTGAGGGGTTAGAAATCAAACAGGTAGTGATTTACCAGATTTTCCAGCTGCTCCTGACGTCCGCTCTGATGCTGCGGATTGAGCTGCTGCTGCTGAGCATGCGCCGCCAGCGCCTCCAGTGAAAACTCGCCTTTCAAAATTTGCTGGCCGAACTCACCATTCCAGCCGCTGTAGCGCTGTGCCACACGCTTATCGAGTTCACCGTCGCTGATCATGCGAGCGGCGACTTTCAGCGCCAGCGCCATGGTATCCATCGCGCCAATATGACCGTAAAAGAGATCATATTTATCAGTGCTCTGACGACGCACTTTGGCATCAAAGTTTAAGCCGCCAGTGGTAAAGCCGCCCGCCTTGAGGATTTCGTACATCACCAGCGCATTCTCTTCCACGCTGACCGGGAACTGATCGGTATCCCAGCCGCACTGCGGATCGCCGCGGTTGGCATCCACTGAACCAAAAATGCCCAGCGCAATGGCCGTCGCAATTTCATGATGGAAAGAGTGACCCGCCAGCGTGGCGTGATTCGCCTCAACGTTAACCTTGATCTCTTTCTCCAGACCGAACTGTTTCAGGAAGCCATAAACCGTCGCGACATCATAGTCATACTGATGTTTGGTCGGCTCCTGCGGTTTCGGTTCGATCAGCAGCGTTCCCTGGAAGCCAATTTTGTGTTTGTGCTCGACCACCATCTGCATAAAGCGACCAATCTGCTCGCGCTCCTGGCGCAGATCGGTATTGAGCAGGGTTTCGTATCCTTCGCGTCCGCCCCACAACACATAGTTTTCGCCGCCCAGGGTTTTGGTCGCCTGCATGGCGCTGCAGACCTGCGTCGCTGCCCAGGCAAAGACTTCAGGATCGGGATTGGTAGCAGCCCCGGCTCCGTAGCGTGGATGGGTAAAGCAGTTGGCCGTGCCCCACAGCAGTTTCACGCCGGTCTCCTGCTGTTTCTCCAGCAGTTTATCGGTCATGGCGGCAAAATTCTCTTTGTAGCTGTGCAGCGAATCGCCTTCTGGTGAGACATCAACGTCATGGAAGCAGTACCACGGCACATTCAGCTTGTGGAAAAACTCAAAGGCCACATCCGCTTTCAGTTTTGCCTGCTGCAGCGCATCTCCGCTTTTCTGCCACGGACGATCAAAAGCGCCGACACCAAACATATCCGCGCCATTCCAGCAGAAGGTGTGCCAGTAACAGGCGGCAAAGCGCAGATGCTCCGCCATGGTCTTGCCGAGGATCACCTCATCGGGATTGTAGTGGCGGAAAGCGAGAGGATGAGTCGACTGGGTGCCTTCATAACGAACCCGATCGATCTGATCGAAATAAGCGTGCATGGTTTGCTCCTTAGCATCAGTACCCGAATGGCCTGCGTTGAAGCAATATTTGATATTGGCTGCTGCCTCAGCTCAATTACGATATTTCACTACGGGTGTCAGATAATTATTATTTGTGCGCTGGCTCGCAAAATAATGTTATTTACGGGGTGGTTTATCATTATCGCTCTCTTGTCCGAAAAAGATGAAACCTCGATCGCGCTCATAAAAAATGAAATAAACCAAAAAACGTAATAGCCGGATAAAAATCAGTAATTGCTGTAACAGGAAAATAAGGGCAACAATTCATCCGCCTGGTTTATAGGCCTGAAACGACAATAGCCTCAACCTACAGGATGATCACAATGAAGATGAAACATGCACTGCTCGCCGCCTGTGCGGCGCTGGCGCTGTTCAGCCAGACCAGCGTGGCAAAAGAAGTGAAGATCGGCATGGCGATTGACGATTTGCGACTCGAACGCTGGCAGAAAGACCGCGACATTTTCGTAAAACAGGCTGAGACGCTGGGCGCGAAGGTGTTTGTTCAGTCAGCCAACGGCAACGAAGAGACACAGATGTCGCAGATTGAAAATATGATCAATCGCGGTGTCGATGTGCTGGTGATTATTCCTTACAACGGTCAGGTATTGAGTAATGTTGTCGCTGAAGCGAAACGGGAAGGCATTAAAGTGCTGGCGTATGACCGAATGATAAATAATGGCGATATCGACTTTTATATCTCTTTCGATAATGAAAAAGTGGGCGAACTGCAGGCCGAGAGCATTGTGAAACAGGTGCCTAAGGGCAACTATTTTTTAATGGGCGGCTCGCCTGTGGATAATAACGCACGCCTGTTTCGTGCCGGACAGATGAAGGTGTTAAAACCCTATATTGATAACGGCAGCATTAAAATTGTTGGCGACCAGTGGGTCGATGCCTGGCTGCCGGAAAATGCCCTGAAAATTATGGAAAATGCCCTGACCGCCAACGGCAACCATATCGATGCGGTCGTGGCCTCTAACGATGCCATCGCAGGCGGCGCGATTCAGGCGCTGAGCGCGCAGGGGCTGGCAGGAAAAGTGGCGATCTCCGGTCAGGATGCCGATCTGGCAGCCATTAAGCGTATCAAAGCGGGCACCCAGACCATGACGGTTTACAAACCGATCACCGAGCTCGCCACCGAAGCGGCGAAAATTGCCGTCGAGCTGGGCGAGGGCAAAACACCTGCCAGCAACAGCACGCTGAACAATGGTCTGAAAGAGGTTCCGTCACGGCTGCTGAAGCCGATTCCGGTCAACAAAGACAATATTGAAAGCACCGTGGTGAAAGACGGTTTCCACAAACAGAGCGAACTCTGACTGCGCATAGCGTGAGGGAGAACAGTCGATGCTGCTGGAAATGAAAAATATCACCAAGCGTTTCGGTGCCGTGAAGGCGCTGAATGATGTCAGCCTGCAACTTGAGGCGGGCGAAGTGATGTCGCTGTGTGGTGAGAATGGCTCGGGCAAATCGACGCTGATGAAAATCCTGTGCGGACTCTATCCGCACGGTGATTTTGAAGGGCAGATTCACTTCTCTGGCGACGACATTCAGGCGCAGACCATTCGCGATACCGAGCGTAAAGGCATTGTGATTATTCATCAGGAGCTGGCGCTGGTGCGGCAACTGACGGTGATGGAGAACATTTTCCTCGGTGCCGAACTGAGCCGTTTCGGCATGGTGGATGATGAAACCATGACCCTGCGCTGCCAGCAACTGCTGGCGCGGGTCGGGCTGAATGTCTCTCCCGCCACCCGGGTCGGTGAGTTAGGCCTTGGGCAGCAGCAACTGGTGGAGATTGCCCGCGCCCTTAACAAACAGGTCCGGTTGCTGATTCTGGATGAGCCGACCTCTTCCCTGACGGAGCAGGAAACGGACGTGCTGCTCGGCATCATCCGCAATCTGCGTGAACACGGCATTGCCTGCATCTACATCTCGCACAAGCTGAATGAGGTTAAGGCGATCTCCGATACCATCTGCGTGATTCGTGACGGCCAGCATATTGCTACCCGTCCGGCAGCGGGCCTGAGCGAAGATGACATCATCACCATGATGGTAGGACGCGAGCTGACCGCGCTCTATCCCCACGCGCCGCATCAGATTGGCGACGTGATACTGAAAGTTGAAAACCTCACCGCCTGGCATCCGGTTAACCGCCACATCCGCCGCGTTAACAATGTTTCGTTCTCTCTCAGACGCGGTGAAATCCTCGGCATTGCCGGGCTGGTAGGCGCAGGCAGGACGGAAACGGTGCAGTGTCTGTTTGGCGTCTGGCCAGGACGCTGGCAGGGCGATATCTGGATCAATGGCAAACAGGTCAACATCACCGATTGCCGCGCCGCTATTGCGCACGGCATCGCTATGGTGCCGGAAGATCGTAAAAAAGATGCCATCGTGCCGCTGATGGCGGTGGGCAAAAATATTACCCTGGCGGCGCTGGACCAGTTCAGCCACCGGCTCTCAACGCTGGATGAAGCGCAGGAGCAGCAGGCGATCAACGACGCGATCGGTCGGCTGCGGGTGAAAACCTCCTCATCAGAACTGCCGATTGGCCGTTTGAGCGGCGGCAACCAGCAGAAAGCGATTCTGGCGAAATGTCTGCTGCTCAATCCAAAAATCCTGATCCTCGATGAACCGACGCGCGGCATTGATGTGGGCGCACGTCAGGAGATCTATCTGCTGATCAATGCACTGGTTCAGCAAAGTATCGCGGTGATTGTGATTTCCTCTGAGCTGCCGGAAGTGCTGGGCCTGAGCGATCGGGTGCTGGTGATGCATGAAGGGCAGATCAAAGCCGATTTGATTAACGATAACCTGACTCAGGAGCAGGTGATGGAAGCTGCCCTGCGGAGTGAACATTATGCTTAAAAGTGAAAGTACCCAAAGCCGCCTCTCCGGCACGCCGGGCAAACCGTCACCGGGCAGGTTCACACTGCCTAATTTGCAGGTTCTGGTGATGCTGGGCGCAATTGTGCTGATTGCCCTGTTCTTTACCTGGACCACAGACGGCTCGTGGCTCAGTGCGCGTAACGTCTCCAACCTGCTGCGTCAGACCGCCATCACCGGCATTCTGGCCGTGGGTATGGTGTTCGTGATTATCTCGGCGGAGATCGACCTGTCAGTCGGTTCTATGATGGGCCTGCTGGGTGGCGCGGCGGCGATATTCGACGTCTGGCTCGGCTGGCCTCTGCCGCTGACCATCGTGGTAACGCTGGTGATGGGATTACTGCTTGGCACGTGGAATGGCTGGTGGGTGGCCTACCGTAAAGTGCCTTCGTTTATCGTGACGCTGGCGGGGATGCTGGCTTTCCGCGGTGTTCTGGTCGGAATTACCGATGGCACTACGGTTGCGCCGATCACGCCAGGCATGTCGCAGATTGGTCAGAGTTATCTGCCGGGCGGCGTCGGTTTCGGCTTTGGCTTTGCCGGTCTGGCGTTGTTTATGTTGTGGCAGTGGCGGCTGCGGCTGCGTCGTCAGCAGCTCGGACTGGCGCAGGGCGCAGCCAGCGGCACCGTCGGGCGTCAGGCGATCACCGCCATCTTAGTGCTGGGTGCCATCTGGTTGCTCAACGACTATCGCGGCGTGCCGACCCCGGTGTTACTGCTGGCCGTGCTGTTGCTGGCGGGCATGTTTATGGCAACCCACACCGCGTTTGGCCGTCGTATCTACGCCATCGGCGGCAACATTGATGCTGCGCGCCTGTCTGGCATTAACGTGGCGCGCACCAAGCTGGCGGTGTTTGCCATCAACGGTGTGATGGTGGCGATTGCCGGGCTGATCCTCAGTTCACGGCTGGGCGCAGGCTCGCCGTCGGCGGGTAACATTGCGGAACTCGACGCTATCGCCGCCTGTGTGATCGGCGGCACCAGCCTGGCGGGTGGCGTGGGTTCGGTTGCGGGCGCAGTCATGGGGGCGTTTATTATGGCCTCGCTGGATAACGGCATGAGCATGATGGATGTGCCGACTTTCTGGCAGTACATCGTCAAAGGCGCGATTCTGCTGCTGGCGGTGTGGATGGATACGGCAACGCGGCGTCGGGTGTAATCGCGCGGGCGATCACATTGTGGCGCAAACAATTTTTTTGCCCCTTTCAGCCGTGTTATGCAATGCGCTGAGGATTTAAGGGAACGCGCCATCATGCATGATAAACGCTATCGCATTACCCTGCTGTTTAACGCCAATAAAGTGTATGACCGTCAGGTTGTGGAGGGCGTCGGTGAGTATCTGCAGGCGTCGCAGACTGACTGGGATATCTTCATCGAAGAAGATTTCCGCTGCCGCATCGACAACATCCGGGAGTGGCTGGGCGATGGGGTGATCGCCGATTACGACGATCGCTCCATCGAAACCCTGCTGTCGAATGTCTCCGTGCCGATTGTCGGCGTTGGCGGCTCTTACCACCGGCAGGAGGATTATCCGCCGGTGCACTACATCGCGACTGACAACGCCGCGCTGGTGGAGAAAGCCTTTCTGCATCTGAAAGAGAAGGGCATTAATCGCTTTGCCTTTTATGGTTTACCGGCCTCCAGCGGCAAGCGCTGGGCACAGGAGCGTGAACAGGCGTTTCGCCAGTTGGTGGGACGTGAACGCTATCAGGGCGTGGTCTATCAGGGCATGGAAACCGCGCCGGAAAACTGGCAGCACGCCCAGAACCGTCTCGCCGACTGGCTGCAGACACTGCCGCCGCAAACCGGCATTATCGCCGTCACGGATTCACGGGCGCGACACCTGCTGCAGGCGTGCGAACACCTGAAAATACCGGTGCCGGAGAAGCTTACGGTGATCGGGATTGATAATGAGGAGCTGACCCGCTATCTGTCACGCGTGGCGCTCTCGTCCGTGGCGCAGGGCTCACGGCAGATGGGCTATCAGGCGGCCAAACTGCTGCATCGGCTACTGGATAAGCAACCCTTACCGCTTCAGCGCATCCTGGTGCCGCCGGTGAAAGTCATCGCCCGGCGCTCTACCGACTTCCGCTCGCTGCGCGATCCGGCGGTGATTCAGGCGATGCACTACATCCGCTTCAACGCCTGTAAGGGGATCAAAGTGGAGCAGGTGCTGGATGCAGTCGGGCTATCGCGCTCTAATCTGGAAAAACGCTTTCGGGATGAGACCGGCGACACCCTCCATGCGATGATCCACCGTGAAAAACTGGAAAAAGCGCGCGAACTGCTGGCCTCTTCATCGCTCAACATCAACGAGATCTCGCAGATGTGCGGCTATCCTTCGCTGCAATACTTCTATTCGGTCTTCCGCAAAAGCTACGACACCACGCCGAAAGAGTATCGCCAGCATTTTGGGGAGAATGTGTTGTAGCAGGAAGCGTTCAGTCTGAGGTGGATGGATACCGGATGAATCAGGGCGGCTTGAGCCACTAGATCATCCGCTGCTCACTCTGCTCCAGCACCGCCAGCGCCAGCCCGTTGGCCGGATCGATCCGCTGCTCAGGAAAGTGCAGCAGGGTATGTGCGGCGGTAAAGGCCAGCGCGTTGCCGTGTGCGGTAGTGCGCACCGCCTTGCAGAAGACTTCACTGGCGTTCCACGGACAATCAATGATGATGGTGGCGGGATTGAGCAGCAGCATAATCTGACTCAGCGCCGCACCCAGATAGCCACCCGCCTGCGCCATCACCTCATCCACCACCCGTGGCGCGCTGTCGCGGTTCTGCCAGCTCAGGCCAGGCTGACGCTGCGCCAGCTGCTGTTTAACCGCAGGCTGGCTGACCAGCGCTTCCAGGCAACCGCGGCGGCCACAGCTGCAACGCGGGCCGTCGGGCTGGACAACCAGATGTCCCGCCTCGCCCGCCGTCCAGCTGTGCCCGGTAAATACTTCGCCATGCTGTACCAGTGCACCGCCAATTCCCTCGGAAATACGCAGATAAAAGTGACCGCTCTCCACTGATAATCCACGCAGCTGTACCGCCAGCAGCGCAGCGGCTTTGACATTATTCATAATGCGGATGGGGAGACTGACGTGCTTACTCAGCGCGCCCAGCAGGTCAACATCCTGCCATTCGAGGGGCAATGAAATATGCATCCAGCCGCGCCGGGGATCGACGATACCGGGAAAACCCAGGCCAATGCCGAGCAAATCAGGATAGCTTTTCATCAGTTCCCGGCACAGCATCGCCAGCTCAGCCAGCAGTCGGGTCGGGTTACTGGTATCGGTGCGCAGCGTCTTTTCAGCCAGCACCTGTGAAAAATAGTCGCAGACCCGCCAGTGGATGACGTTGCGTTCCACCATGATGCCTGCGCTCTTGAGTTTTTCCGGCCGCAGGGTAATCCCGATTTTAGGCCGTCCGGCGGACGCGACGCTGACCGGCCCCAGCTCCTCTATCAGACCCTGCTCCAGCAGGTCATCAATGATTAATGAGACGGTATTTTTGCTGAGTGTCAGCGCCTCCGCCAGATCCTGACGCGACGTCACGCGCAGCTTACGCAGCTGAGTCATCACCCGTTTCTGGTTATTCAGTCGCAGTAGTGCCGGGCCTTTGCCGTTCGTTTTCATTACGGGTTCACTCAACAGAGGAGTAAGAATTGAGTGTATCAGCCCATACGTATTCCACATCCCACACTTTTGCGGGCGGTTTCACACAACCTGATCGCCTGTGGCTAAGATCGTGACCGCGATCAGATCGTGGGATTAATGCCGGGTTTTCTGCTGCACCAGTGGCCGGACGTCGGAATGATCCTGACTCAGCGCGTCCGGCTGCGCCGGGCATGGGCGGAAGGGCAAAGGCGGTGTAGCTCGTCGTTATGAAGAGGGACTCCTGGCCCGATGAGCGCAGTGACCCGGCGCTGCCGGGTCACTGTTTAATATTCGTCGCCGCGTACCCGACTGCGATAGCTTTCCCAGTCGAAGCGCACCCACAGGCTGTTGCCGAGGCGCATACGGTCCATGACACGTTCGCCCAGCAGCGTATTCATGCCCGCATGGTCGAGGTTGGATAACATGCCGGTCGGGCGTTTCGAGGAGGATCGGCGATCGACAATCTGGTTAATAATCACTTTTTCGTAGCGCGATTCACTCTGCATACCGATCTCATCAATCACCAGCAGATCAACACTGCTGAGATCCTGAATCAGCCGCTCTTCGGTAATACCGCTGCTGCCGCTGAAGGTGCCCTTCATGCTCGACATCAAATCAGCAACCGTCACGATCAGCACGCTTTTACCGCGCAGGATCAGGTCGTTGCCAATCGCGGCGGCCAGATGGTTTTTACCGGTGCCGGGACGGCCTGAAAAGACAAAACTGGCGATGCTGCCATCAAATTCAGCGGCATACTGACGCGCCAGTTCCAGCGCCTTGCGCTGTCCCTCATTCTCTACCCGGTAATTATCAAATGAGCAGTTCATATGCAGCTCGCGAATGCCGGAACGGCCCATTACGCGCTGCATTTTCATTGCGCGATTCTCACGCACAATCGCCTCTGATCGCAGGCGACCCTGCTCCTGATTCCACGCCAGCAGCTCTTCGCCATTGGCAAATTTAGGACGGGTGCCTGCGGGCATCATTTTTTTCAGACGGTTAAAGAGATCGTTTGGCGTTTTCATCATTCACCTCGGAAACCATCGGGAATGGTACGGTCAGGATCGGGCAACTGCGTGATATCACGCTTCGGTTGCCCGCCGTTTGCGGCACGGTTCATCTGAATGCTGCGTGCCAGTTTCTGTTGCCACTGTACATGATGGAACATCCGGCCTTCCGCCTGCCAGTAAGCCACAAAGGCCGCCAGCTCGCTGGGGGTCACTGGTTCGCCCAGCGACACACCCCAGATCGCGGCCTGGCGCGTAAAGTCGGCATCCGGCTGCCAGCCCTGATACATGGCGAACTTACCTGCCGGCGTATGGATCGCGGCGGGGGAATCGTCATACAGGCTGTCATCCAGCGCCACATCATTCGGCTGCCGGGCGGCGGCTTCCAGCGCCAGCAGCTCAGCCAGACGCTTAGGTGTGATGGCGTACATCACCGGCGCATAATTATCTAACACCGCCAGCGTGCCCTTTTCCGCCTGCTGCAGGGCAGTCAGCGGATCCTGTCGGAAGGCATCCAGGCCAATGAGCGTTGAAGTTAAGATTTTAGCTGACATGAAAAGACCTGAGGTTAACGAACACCTTGCGCCGGGAACCCGTCGCCGACGCAGAAGTGTTTATTGTACCTTTTTTAATGATGCGGATCGCTTAAAAAGCAAGAGTGCGGATCAGTGCGAGGTGACCGGAGAAGTGGCGTGACGGGCCGGTGCAGATTCGGTGGCGTGCACGCTGACGGCAGCGGCGGCCGGACGGGTCTGCCATAGATAGCGAACCGAGGCCAGCCAGCACAGGCCGTAACCCAGCAGTTCGGTACCCTCTTCGGCCATGTTTTTCACCACGCGGTTGTAATCGCCCAGCATCAGGTGCTGCCACAACGCATGAATACCAAACAGTCGTGAGAAGACCAGCACCACTAAAAAGCCGGAGGCCATCACCGGCCAGCTGCGGTGTTGCAGCAGCCTGGCCAGCGCGTGCAGGGTTTTTTTCGGCGTTCGCAGCGCGACGGCCAGACAACCGGCCGTCACCGCCAGGGCGAACCAGATCCAGCTGCCATGCTGGATGGTATCAAACACAAAGTCGAGCTCACGGATCAGCATACAGCTATAGAAGCCCGCCACTAAGGTCAGCGCGCCGCGCTGAGCCGGACGGCGCTGGGCCGCAATAAAGAACAGGGCGGCAATCACCGCCAGCATGATTTCCTGGGTGGTTTCAGTAAAAGAGGTTTCGTGCAGCGCATCATTCATCCAGGCCACATCAATATAGATGGGCAATATCATCAGAGCGAGAAAGAGTGCTGCCAGTATGAAGACCGTCATTTTACGGCCAATAATTGTCAAATCGTTGCGCATAGTGTTACCAGTATAATGATTAGCGGACTCATTATATTTTAAACGCCCGATTCCCTTTCTCTTTTCATGCCCCGGTCAGAAGCTGGCGCTGAAGCCAAAGGTATAAAGTTGCTGCTCCTGGTTATTCAGCGCTTCGCTTTGTGAAAACGCGGCGAAAGCCGCCAGATTATCGTTCAGAGGCACTTGTGCACCGATGCTCAGATCGATGCCTTCGGACTGATCGGTGCCGTTCGTCGCCTCACGCCGGGGATTCTGCGGCGTGTCTGCCAGCAGATAGTGATAACTCAGCTGCGCCCAGGGCGATATCCATCCCTGCTGCGAATCGATGCGCCAGCCGACGCTGGCGCTCTGCTCACGACTCTGCTGATCGCTGTAGTCACATTGCAGACAGTTCATCTGCTGTGGATCAACGGCATACTGCGCCACCGGCCCGGTGGTAAATGACGGGGCAATGGGCAGGTCAACCCCAGCCCGATAGCGTTTTCCCAGCGGGGTGGTGCCTACGCTGCCGGTTTCACTGTGGACGGCGATGGGTGACGCGGTGGGAGAGTTGATGGCGGCTTCAAACAGGGCGCGGCTCTCATCGCTGAAGGCGAGTGGCGTCAGGGCGATCTTCTCCGCCAGAATCGTATCGTAGTCGGGCAGAAAGTCGGGATGCTGAGGCGCAGAGATGCCGCCGCGCGCAAAAGTCGGTTGCGTTAAGATTAACAGCCATACAGCACAGCAGATCCGCAGACCTTTCCAACCGCTTCTCGGCAACATCGCTTCTCCAGGCAAGGCTGAAGTTATTATCCGGCGTTTAAATTAAATTTCGGCCCGTCTCTGTTATTTAACCGGTGATCGTTTAACTATCAACCGATTAATTCTAAGATCAAGCGGACCGCTAAAATATTCTCGTTATAAAGGAACAAAGCGATGCAACGATGTGGTTGGGTAACGCAGGATCCCCTCTATCTGGCTTATCACGACAGGGAGTGGGGTGTGGCACAGAGAGACAAGCGTGCGCTGTTTGAGATGCTCTGTCTGGAAGGACAGCAGGCGGGGTTATCCTGGATTACCGTGCTGAAAAAGCGGGAAAACTATCGGGCGGCGTTTCACCAGTTTGATCCGCAGGCCATAGCGTTGATGGATGCGGCAGAGATCGACACGCTGATGCTCAACAGCGGCATTATCCGCCACGCCGGAAAAATCGCGGCGATTATCGCCAACGCCCGTGCTTATCTCCAGATGGAAGCAAAAGGGGAGGATTTCAGCCACTTCGTCTGGCAATTTGTCGATAACGTGCAAATCGTTCACCATTATCCTGACTATAGCCAAGCTCCCACCACGTCAGAGCAGGCCATTGCGCTCTCGAAGGCGCTAAAGCAGCGTGGTTTCAAATTCATCGGCCCCACAATCTGCTACTCCTTTATGCAGGCCTGCGGGCTGATAAACGATCATCAGAGCAACTGTTTTTGCCATCCTGACAACCAAAAGGCGTAATTCCCGCTAAATCAGGATTTTTCCTCACTACATTCCCGGCCACCAGGCGGCATAATCGTGCCACTTATGGGAAAGGTTTTCCCCTGTGTGTCGAATGTAAGGGAACAAAAATGCAGAAGAAATTAATCGCCATCACCTTGTTATTAAGCGGCAGTCTGGCCCTGCCAGGTTGTACCACCAATCCTTACACCGGCGAATCTCAGGCGGGTAAGTCAGGTGTGGGCGCAGGCCTGGGTGCGTTAGTGGGTGCCGGTGTCGGCGTACTCTCCTCGTCGAAGAAAGATCGCCGTAAAGGTGCGCTGATTGGTGCTGCAGGCGGAGCCGCACTGGGCGGTGGCGTGGGCTACTACATGGATGTGCAGGAAGCGAAACTGCGCGACAAGATGCGCGGTACGGGCGTCAGCGTGACCCGTAATGGCGATAACATCGTCCTGAATATGCCAAACAATGTCACCTTCGACTCCAGCAGCAGCAATCTGAAACCTGCCGGCGCGAACACACTGACAGGTGTTTCAATGGTGCTGAAAGAGTATCCGAAAACCGCGGTAAACGTAGTGGGTTATACCGACAGCACCGGCACCCGCGCGCTGAACACGCGTCTGTCACAGCAGCGTGCTGAAAGCGTCGCCAGCGCGTTGATCGTGCAGGGTGTTGCCAGCGACCGCCTGCGCACGCAGGGCGCAGGCCCGGATAACCCGGTTGCCAGCAACAGCACCGAAGCAGGCAAAGCGCAAAATCGTCGTGTTGAGATCACGCTCAGCCCGCTGGGATAAACGCGGTCGCCCCCGCCCGGGGGCGCCTTTTTTCTGTAAAGCATCGCGTTAAAAGTATCAGTAATGTTTCTGCGAATAGAGCCAGCAGAGGCTTTATGGTAGTCTGATCAAAAATTGATCAATGGACGCCTTCCCATGTCTCTTAAAGCCATCGCTACGGTTTTAGGTCTTTCCGTAACGACCGTCAGCCGCGCCCTCAATGGTTATCAGGATGTCGCTCAGGAGACGCGTAAACGCATCGAAGAGGAAGCGCAGCGGCGTGGTTATCGGCCTAATGCGGCGGCCCGGCGTCTGAAAACCGGCCGTGCTAACGCGGTGGGGTTCGTCTACCCGATCGGCGCCTCTCCCCTGAATGGCAGCGACTTCAGCGACATGCTGCTGGCGCTGGAGCATTACCTTGCCCGTTATGACATTAACCTGCTGTTGCTGGCGGATAAGCAGCAGAGTCAGGCGACGCTGACACGCCTGCTGCGCAGTGGCGCCGTTGATGCCCTGATCGTCGGCCACACCACGCCAGAAGACAGTCGGCTTCATGCTCTGCTCCAGACCAATTTTCGTTTTCTGGCGCTGGGCCGCAGCGATCTGCCATCGACCTATGCGTGGTTTGATGTTGATCACCTTGCCGGTTCACAGCTGGCGGTGGGCTGGTCGCTGGCGCAGGGACGGCAGCGGATAGCCTGGCTTGGCAGCAATGAAAACAGTACGCGGGTGCGTGACCGGCGTCAGGGTTATCTGACGGCGCTGGGGGAAGTTACGCCTTACGCGATGGCGGCGGTGGCACCGTCGCGTCGCGCCGGCTATCAGCAAACCCGGGAGTGGCTGGCAGAGGGGCCAGCACCGGAAGTGATCATCACCGACTGCGCTGCGCTGGCTGAAGGCGCGGCTCTGGCGCTGCAACTGGCGGGGCGTGCAGCGGGCGAGGGTGCCATTCTGCTGGCGGGCTGGGAAGGATTGCCGCGAGATGCGATTCTCGATCATCCCATTGTCGCCATTCGCCAGGCGACGCCGCATCAGGCCGGTGAACAGGTGGCTGAAATGGTCATCCGGCTGATTGATGGCGCACCGCCGGAAACGTTACAGACCCTGTGGCAACCCTGGCTGCAATTACCGGCGTAGCGCTTTTTGCGCCGGGCTTTGCTTGTGCTAGTCTCTGCCGGGTTTCTTATTACGCAGGATATCTCATGAAAATCAGGCCGCCTCGCGCCACCATCAGCGATGTTGCTCACGCGGCACGAACCGGTAAAACCAGCGTTTCACGCTATCTCAATGGTGAACTGCATCTGCTCTCTGCCGGTCTGAAAGCGCGGATCGAACAGGCTATTGCTGATCTCAGCTATCGCCCGAGTCAGATGGCGCGCGGCCTGAAGCGCGGACGTACCCGCCTGATCGGGCTGATTATCGCCGATATCACCAATCCCTATTCTGTTGATGTCATGAGCGGTATTGAAGCTGCCTGCCGCGAGCAGGGCTTCACGCTGCTGATGTGTAACACCAATAACGAAGTGGATCTGGAGCAGCACTATCTGCAATTGCTGAGCAGCTATCAGGTTGAGGGCATTGTGGTAAACGCAGTCGGGATGCGCGAAGAGGTGCTGAACCATCTGCAACAATCCCTGCTGCCGATGGTGCTGATTGACCGTAAAATCCCCGATTTTCCCTGCGATGTGGTGGGCCTGAATAACGCCGAGGCAGCTGAAACGGCAACGCGGCATCTGGTCGACAATGGCTATGATGCGCTGCTGTTTCTTAGCGAGCCGCTGGGCAGCGTCAACACGCGCCGTGAGCGCCTGCAGGCCTTCCGCCAGCTATTGGCAGAGCATCCGCAGGTTGAGCATGAGAATACGGAAGTGGCGCTGCATCAGCCCGCCGCGCTGGATCAGGCGCTGCTGGCCTTTCATCAGCGTCACACCGGCAAACGTTGCGCAGTGATGGTCGCCAACGGGGCGCTGACCCTGCAGGTAGCGCGATCGCTACAGCGACTCAATCTGCACTGGGGCCGCGATATCGGCCTGCTCGGTTTTGACGAACTGGAGTGGGCGGCGCTGGCCGGTGTCGGTATCACCACGCTGAAACAGCCCACCTGGCAGATTGGCTACAGTGCGCTGGAACGACTGATTACGCGCATCGAAGGCAGCGGATTGCCGATTGCCGAGCAGGTCTTCTCTGGCGAACTTATCGTTCGCGGCTCCAGCCAGCCTCTTAACTGAATTTCAGATTTAACCTTCCGTTTACGTGCTCGCTTCGTGAGCACGATCATAATTTCACAGTTTGCTGCTTTGCTTTGGAACCGGTTCCATTTAGGGTTTTTGTATTCGTTATGGGCAGAACCCTGCCATGGAGTAGAACATGAAACCTGACATCATCGTGGTGACCGCCGCATATGGCCACGCACAGATCGCCGCTCTCGGCGGTCAGCGTGCGCTGCTGCCGATTATCCAGCAGGCGGGCGCAGACGGGGTCGAAATCCGCCGCGAACTGCTTGATGACGCGGCACTGGCCGATCTGCCGGCACTGGCCCGGGCGGTGGCGCAGCATCAGCTGCACAGCAGCTATTCGGTGCCCGATACGCTGTTTTGTGACGGCGGCGAAATCAATCCCCGTATAACCCACTACGTTGAAGAAGCACGCCAGTTAAACGCTCAGCGGCTGAAAGTGGCGCTGGGAGAGTTCACTGGTGCGCTGCCTCGCGAAGCGTTGCAGGCGCTGCTGGCAGATCTGCCGTTTCAGCTGACGGTGGAAAATGACCAGACTGAGCATGGCCGACTGGCTCCGTCAGTCGCCTTTTTCACGGCGGTCAGGGAAGCGGATCTTCCGATCAGCATGACCTTTGATATGGGTAACTGGTGCTGGACCGGTGAGGATGCCGATCAGGCGGCGCAGCAGCTGGCTGCGCAGGTGGGCTATGTGCATGTCAAAGCCGCCGTGGCGCACCAGGATAGCTACCGCGCGATTGCGCTGGATGAGGCTGATGACCACTGGCGCACACTGCTGCAACAGTTGCCCGCACAGGCACCGCGCGGTATTGAATTTCCGCTGGAAGGCGACGATCTGACTGCGGTGACACGCCACTACGTGTCGCTGCTGCGTAACGTGTAAGGAGTGAAGATGACCACGCATCACACTATGCATCACAACGGTCCGCTTGATGTTGTCACTATCGGTGAAGCGATGGCGATGTTCATCGCCCGTGAAACCGGCGACCTGGCCGCAGCAGAGACCTTTGTTAAACGCGCGGCGGGCGCTGAACTCAATGTGGCGACCGGCCTGGCTCGTCTTGGCCTGAAAGTGGGCTGGGTCAGTCGTATTGGCGATGACGCTTTTGGCCGGTTTATTTGCCAGCAGCTGGAAAAAGAGGGTATCGACCACGCCCGGGTGACGGTCGATAAGCGCTATCCCACCGGTTTTCAGCTCAAGTCCAAAGTCGATGACGGCTCTGATCCGCTGGTGGAATATTTTCGTAAAGGCTCGGCGGCCAGCCATCTGTCGGTCGACGATTTTAACGCGGACTATTTTGGTTCGGCGCGTCATCTGCACCTGAGCGGTGTGGCGGCGGCGCTGTCAGAGAGTTCGCTGGAGTTGCTGAAGCACACCGCCAAAGAGATGCGCGCGCGCGGTAAAACTATCTCGTTTGACCCTAACCTGCGGCCGGTACTGTGGCGCAGCGAAGAGGAGATGCGTAAGCAGCTCAATCTGCTGGCGGAGTATGCCGACTGGGTACTGCCGGGCGAAAAAGAGGGGCTGATTCTGACCGGCTATCGTCAGCCAGAAGCGATCGCGGATTTCTATCTCGATAAGGGCGTGAAAGCGGTCGTGATTAAAACCGGTTGTGACGGTGCCTGGTATAAAACGGCGCAGGGCGAGCAGGGCCAGGTTGAGGCGATAAAAGTCGACAACGTGGTTGATACCGTAGGCGCCGGAGACGGCTTTGCCGTTGGCGTCATCAGCGCCCTGCTGGAAGGTCAGTCGCTGCCGCAGGCGATTCGTCGCGGCAACAAAATTGGTTCGATGGCGATTCAGGTCATTGGTGACAGCGAAGGTCTGCCGACGCGTCAGCAACTGGGCGACGTGTAGTTCGCGCCCCTCTACAGTCACAGGAGTTCCCGATGAAAAAGCAGACAATCGCGCCAAAACGCTGGTGGTTCATCATGCCCATCGTGTTTATCACCTACAGCCTGGCGTATCTCGATCGTGCAAATTTTAGCTTCGCTTCTGCTGCCGGGATTAATGACGATCTCGGCATCACCAAAGGTATGTCCTCGCTGCTGGGTGCGCTGTTCTTCCTGGGTTACTTCTTTTTCCAGATCCCGGGTGCAATTTACGCCGAACGCCGCAGCGTCAAGAAACTGATCTTCTGGTGCCTGATCCTGTGGGGCGGCTGTGCCTCACTGACCGGCGTGGTCAGCAACATTCCGATGCTGGCGGCCATTCGCTTTATTCTGGGCGTGGTGGAAGCCGCGGTGATGCCCGCGATGCTGATCTACATCAGCAACTGGTTTACCAAGTCGGAACGTTCACGCGCCAACACCTTCCTGATCCTGGGTAATCCGGTCACGGTGTTGTGGATGTCGGTCGTGTCAGGCTATCTGATCGAATCGTTTGGCTGGCGTGAGATGTTTATCTTCGAAGGGATTCCGGCGGTGGTCTGGGCGATCGCCTGGTGGTTCCTGGTGCAGGATAAGCCGGCGCAGGCGCGCTGGATGAGCGATGCCGAGAAAGCGGCATTGCAGGCTGAACTGCAGAAAGAGCAGGAAAATATTAAAGCGGTGCGCAACTACAGCGAAGCGTTCCGCAACCGCAACGTGATCATTCTCTGCCTGCAATATTTTGCCTGGAGCATCGGCGTCTATGGCTTTGTGCTGTGGCTGCCGTCGATTCTGCGTAACGGCACGCAGATGGGTATGGTAGAGGCGGGCTGGCTCTCTGCGGTGCCTTATCTGGCGGCGACCATTGCGATGGTGGTGGTCTCCTGGGCGTCGGATAAAACCCAGAACCGTAAGCTGTTCGTCTGGCCGCTGCTGCTGGTGGGCGCGCTGGCGTTCCTGGGCTCTTATCTGGTGGGATCGAACAATTTCTGGATGTCCTACACCCTGTTAGTGATTGCCGGTGCCGCGATGTATGCGCCTTACGGACCGTTCTTCGCCATTATTCCTGAGATGCTGCCACGCAATGTCGCCGGTGGCGCAATGGCGCTGATTAACAGTATGGGTGCGCTGGGGTCGTTTATCGGTTCATGGATTGTCGGCTATCTTAATGGAGCCACCGGCAGCCCGTCCGCGTCCTACATCTTTATGGGATCGGCCCTGCTGGTTTCGGTGTGGCTGACGCTGATTGTGAAACCGGCGCAGAACAAAGCGCCGCCGCTGCAGGGTGCAAAACCCGCCTGAAAGCGTAAACGTTAGCCTCTATTTCTCCGGGCGGCCTGCAAGCCGCCCGCTACTTATTGACCGGGAGCCACCGAATGAAACCCGCTGTAATTCTCTATAAAAAACTGCCCGACGATCTTTATGCTCGCCTGGCTGAACAGTGTGACGTGACGGAAATCAGCGATCTCTCGCCGGAAAGCCAGCAGGAACATGCTGCGGCGTTCCAGCAGGCAGAAGGTCTGCTGGGATCGGGCGGTAAAGTGAATGGTGAGCTGCTGGCGAAGATGCCCAATCTGCGCGTCTGCTCCAGCGTCTCTGTAGGCTATGACAATTTTGATGTGGATGCGCTGAATCAGCGTCACGTGGTGCTGATGCACACGCCGACCGTGCTGACCGAAACCGTGGCGGACACCATGATGGCGCTGGTACTGAGTACCGCGCGTCGGGTGCCGGAACTGGATGCCTGGGTCAAAGCGGGCAACTGGCAGAAGAGCATCGGTCCGGCACAGTTCGGCATCGACGTGCACCATAAAACGCTGGGTATTCTCGGCATGGGACGTATCGGGATGGCGCTGGCGCAGCGCGCCCACTTTGGCTTCGGTATGAAAATCCTCTACAACGCCCGCCGCGAGCATGAAGAGGCGCAGTCGCGCTTTGGCGCACAGCGTTGTGAGCTGGAGGCGCTGCTGAAGCAGAGTGATTTCGTCTGCATCAGTTTGCCGCTGACTGAAGAGACGCACCATCTGATCGGTGCCGCCGAGCTTGAACTGATGAAGCCGGATGCGGTGCTGATCAACGCCGGTCGCGGGCCGGTGGTGGATGAGAATGCGCTGATCGCCGCGTTGCAGGCGGGCAAACTGCATGCCGCCGGGCTGGATGTGTTTGAGCAGGAGCCGGTCTCTGCCGACTCTCCGCTGCTGTCGCTGCCCAATGTGGTGACGCTGCCGCATATCGGTTCGGCCACCCACGAAACCCGCTACGGCATGATGCAGGATGCGGTAGAGAATCTCCTCGCTGCACTCGGTGGAAGCGTCGAGAAAAACTGCGTGAACCCGCAGGCGCTGAAGTAATCCCCTCGCCTTTCCATTGCGCCCGCCCATGGCGGGCGTTATGGTGGACCCCCGATTCGCTATCACAAATATTTAACCGCTATGTCTTTTTCTCAGTTCGGCGACAAATTTACCCAACATTCCGGCATCTCACGTCTGATGGAAGATATGGGCGCGGGCCTGCGAACGCCCGGCACCATCATGCTGGGCGGCGGTAATCCGGCGCAGATCCCGGCCATGAACGACTACTTTCAGCAACTGCTGCAGCAGATGCATGAGGAAGGCAAACTCAGCGAGGCGCTGTGCAATTACGACGGCCCGCGCGGAAAAGCGACGCTGCTGGCGTCGCTGGCCGGGCTGCTGAGCGATCAGCTTGGCTGGCCCATCACCGCACAGAACATTGCGCTGACTAACGGCAGCCAGAGCGCTTTCTTCTATCTGTTCAATCTGTTCGCCGGTCGTCGGGCCGATGGCAGCAAAAAGCGGGTGCTGTTCCCGCTGGCGCCTGAGTATCTTGGCTATGCGGATGCCGGCCTGGAAGAGGGGCTGTTTGTGTCGGCGAAGCCGAACATTGAGCTGCTGCCTGAAGGTCAGTTTAAATATCATGTCGATTTTGAGCATCTGCCGATGAATGAAGAGGTCGGGCTGATCTGCGTATCGCGCCCGACCAACCCCACCGGCAACGTGATCACCGATGATGAACTGGTGCAGCTCGATGCGCTGGCACAGCAGCATGACGTGCCGCTGCTGATCGACAATGCCTATGGCGTGCCGTTCCCCGGCATCATCTTCAGCGAGGTGCGCCCGCTGTGGAACCCCAACATCATTCTCTGCATGAGTCTGTCGAAGCTCGGCCTGCCGGGTGCGCGTTGCGGCATCATTATCGCTGACGAGAAGACCATCACCGCGCTGAGCAATATGAACGGCATCATCAGTCTGGCACCCGGCAGTATCGGTCCGGCCATTGCCAATGAGATCATCCGTCGCGGCGATCTGTTGCGGCTCTCCGAAGAGGTGATTAAGCCGTTCTATCAGCAGAAGGTGCAGCAGACCATTGCGATCCTGCGGCGCTATCTGCCGGAAGACCGCTGCCTGATCCACAAGCCGGAAGGGGCGATTTTCCTCTGGCTCTGGTTCCGCGATCTGCCGATCACCACCGAATTGCTTTATCAGCGGCTGAAAGCGCGCGGCGTGCTGATGGTGCCGGGCCACTTCTTCTTCCCGGGACTGGAACAGGCGTGGCCGCACACCCATCAATGTATGCGGATGAATTACGTGCCGGATGCAGAGAATATTGAGCGGGCGGTGCAGATTCTGGCGGAAGAGGTTGAGAACGCCTGGCGCGACAGCTAATCTTGCGTATCGGTTAACGACAGCTGGCACCACTGTGCCAGCTGCTGAATCGCCTGTTCCACTTCCGCATTCCAGCCAAAACCGGCATTCAGCCGGAAACAGTGATCGTAGCGCTGGTCGGTGGCAAAAATGTGGCCCGGCGCAATGCCGATGCCCGCGTTGCGCGCTTTCAGAAACAGCTCGCGCACGTTCAGCGCCTGTCGGGGCATCTCAACCCACAGCACATAGCCTCCTTCCGGATCGGACACCCGGGTTCCCGCCGGAAATTCCCGTAACACTGACTGACGCATTTCACGGATTTGTCGTGCCAGCTCACGCCGCAGCTTACGCAGATGAGCATCATAGCCGCCGCTGCGCAGCAGTTCCGCCACCGCCGCCTGCGACAGCACCGAGGTGCCCATGGTTGAGGTATATTTCAGTGAGGCGATTTTGCGCATGTAGTTGACGCTGTGAACCCAGCCGATACGAATGCCTGGCGCCACGGTTTTAGAGAAGCCGCTGCAGAGAATGGCGTTGGGGCTGAAGGCGCGCATCGGGAAAGGGCGGCGTTCACCAAAGGCAGTATCGCCAAAAATATCATCCTCAATAATCACCACGTCGTTTTCATCCGCCTGCCGCGCAATATAGGCCTTATGCTCGTTGGGAATGCTTTTTCCCAGCGGATTGTTGACGTTGCACAGGGTGAGAAAGACCCGCACCGCCTTGCGCTGAAACAGCCCGGTGAGCTTCGCGACATCGACATATCCTTCCGGCCCGGCTTCCACTTCAATCACCCGTAAATTGAGGTTATGCAGCATCTGCAGCAGCACGAAATAGCAGGGTGATTCCACGGCGACCACATCGCCCGGCTGGGTCGTGGCGCGCAGCGACAGCGAGATCGCCTCAATGCAGCCGTTGGTGATCAGAATATCGTCAGCGCTGATATTGCAGCCGTAACCCACTGCCCGGCGGGCAATCTCTGTTTTCAGCGGCGCATAGCCGGTGCCCTTCACCGTATTCCCGAGCAGGGCCGGTTTGCTGTAGCCCATCTGACGCATCAGCAGGCCGATGCGCTTGACCGGATAGAGCGCACTGTCGCCGTTGGCCAGATCGAGACGCACCCGGCAGTCTGAGCCAAGCATCGCCAGATGGAGCTCTGTCTGCTCATCAAGCGGCGCGATGGCGCGCGGCTGTTCACTGACGGCGGGCAGCTGACGCGAAGAGGGCCGCTGCGGGGCAACAAAAAAGCCCGATTTGGGGCGGGCAACGGCGTAGCGCTCATCTTCCAGCGTGCGCAGTGTCTTCAGGGCGGTGGTAAGGCTGACATTGTACTGCGTCGCCAGCGTGCGCACCGACGGCAGACGGCTGTCAGGTGCCAGCGAACCGGCATGAATGGCCTGCTTGATCTGTTCTGCGATCTGGCGGTAACGACTGCTCTGACTCTCCTGTTCCCCGATAATATCGGCCATCTGTTCCACCCCATATCGCGCTGATCTGTGCATATTCAACAGAGTACATTCAAAGTACTTTAGGCTGCATCTCTTAATTATTCATAACGCTAAACGGCCCGGCGACCCCGTCAGCCCCGGGCTTCAGACCATAAAGTGATTCTGTTCACCTGAGGAAAACGTGAGAAATGAATAATCTGCCCGCCATGATGAAGGAGATGGAAGCGTATCTGTCACCCGCCATCATTGAGTCTGCTCAGCGCTGCTCTCTTCGCCTGCTGGCAGCGTTGCCGGATCAGCAGCAGCTGGAGAATAACCGTGTGCTGCTCGCCTATGGCGGGGGAAAAGACAGCAGCTACATGGTGGCTTACGTGCGTTACATTCAGGGACTGATCTGGCAGCAGCAGGGCAGCACCTTTCATCTGCGGATCAGCACCAATCGCCATGCGGCGATGAATCAGAGCGTAATGGAGAATATCCACCGCGTTTATCAGTCGCTGGCGATGCATGATGATGAACGGGTGGAGTGCCTGGTGGTGGATGGCCTGCTTATCCGGCCGTTTGACCGCGACCTGCCGATGCCGGAGAGCGTGCGGCAGCAGAACCGCAATGACGTGCTGATGAATGGCCACCGGTTTCGCGCCGACGCGCGCTCGACCTTCTGCAACGCCTGTAATCTCAGCATGGTGAACTCCTTTGGCCTGGCGGCAGACTATAACGGTGGCGTGGACCTGATTGTTACCGGCGACTCGCCACAGGAGCAGGCCGCCTATGTCGCCTGGGCGCGGCACCTCTCACGGCTGTTTGATGCGCCAGTGGCGGACAAAACCCGGGGCTTCAGCGGGTTTCTGCAGACGCTGGATGGCGTGGCAGAGCGCTACTTCAGCGATGTTTATGGCGCCGATCAGCTGACGCCTGCGCACCGCATCACCCACCAGCTGGCGCGCAATCCACTGTTCTTCAACATCTATCAGGACACCGCCTATGAAGCGGGCGCGCACTGGGCACTGCTCAGCGAATTTATGCGCTTCCGTTTTGATGCGCTGATGTTCAGTTTTTCCGAATCCGACTGCGGTAATCCGACGCTGATGGCGCACCTGCGCGGATTGCGGGCAGAAACGCTGCTGCAGCGTCACTATGCCGAAGGGATCCGCGAATATGTGCGCTTTGCGCTGGGACTGATGGTGAAGAAAGATTTTCCGCCCGCGCTAATCGATGAGATGGCGGCGCGCTATCAGGATGACGCCGCGATCCAGCGGCAGCGGCAGCGCGCGGCGGACTTCGCCATACAGGCGTTTGACCTCAGCGAAGATCAGCTGATCTGCATGATCTACTCCCCGTTCCTGGCGCAGGGAGAGCAGCTCGGACACTGGCTGGTGCAGCAGCAGATTACGCTGGATGAGGCGGCCATCCGCGATCTGCTTGAGCAACGCAGTGAAGATCGCGCGCTGGCACAGCAGTTAACCCGGCTCTCCGGCATGACGCTGACGCAGATGCGGCACTGCTGGCAGAGCAAGCCGGTCAGTTCGCTGCTTGAGGGCAAAAGCGCCGATCCGCTGTCGCGCGTGCTGCGTTTTGATCCCCACAAAGCGGTGATTCAGGTCAATAACGGTGTACTGAATGACATCGTGACAGAAATCATTTCCGGGCGTTAACCCGGTAAGGCGAGGCGATGAAAAAGATTTTTCTGCAAATTGGCGCCACCCGCGACGGGCAAAATCCTTACTGCGCGGTGGCGAAGCGCGACGGCTATTTTACCGTGCTGGCTGAAATGGGTGATTTCGTCGATTACCAGTCGTTAAGCCTGGCTCTGCCATTTGATCTGATCATTCGCCTCGATCGACCCGAGAATCCCTGGGAGGTGATGCAGGCCTATCTGCACGCCGGTTTACTGGCGCATCCGCTGGTGGTGCTGGCGGGCTTTGAAGCCTACAACGCCAGCGCCGGACGACTGCGCGAGATGCTGGCCGGGCCGGATGCGCCCGCCGCCTTTATTCCGCTGGATAAATATGCGCAGCGTATGGCGCTGAAAAAAGCCTGGCCGCGCTTCCCGCAGCCGGAGTTCCGCTTTTTCGCCTCGCCGCTCAGCATTCTGGATGCCGGACAGGCGCTGATCTATCCCTGCGTCGTAAAACCGGTGGATGGCGGCGGCGGCCTGGGTATCTGGCTGATTGAGCATGCCGATCAGCTGCATAGCGTAGTGAAACAGCTGGTGCAGACCATGAACTACGGCGGACGCGGCTTCAGCGGCTTTATTGTGGAAAGCGCGCTGATCGGCGATGAGTTTTCGTTGCAGGGCGTGGTGCATCAGGGACATCCCCAGGCGCTGACCTGCTGCCAGAAGGTGATTGAGCAGCACCGGGATGCTGAGGGCTGCGTCAGCTTTTATGAGTCGGGGCATGTGGCGATGGCGGCAGCGGCCCTGCCGGTCTCGTTCAGCAGCCTGATGACATTCTGTTGCGAAACCTTTGGCTACCGTCAGGGTGCATTTCATATCGATTTTATTGTGGTCAACGGCGTGCCGCATTTCCTGGAGATGGGGTTCCGGCTCTCCGGCATGGGTGTGGCGACGCTGGTGCAGGAGGCGACCGGCATCAACTGGGCGGAAGTCACCTTCCGGCTGGAGGCGGGTGGCGCGTTACCTGTCTTTGCCTTCACCACACCCGGTGCGGTCGGCCAGCTGCGGTTGCGGCAACCGGCGCAGCTGCAGGCTGCCGAACGCTGGATCGATCAGCATCAGCAGGGCGCGCTGTTACCGCCACTCAGATTGCCTGCGTTACAGGTTTCGTCACGCTCATCGCTCTATGCCGACCTGACGCGTCACGCGGGCATTCTGGCCACTTTCAGCCTGACGGCCACAGCGCGTGAGCCGATTATGACCACTTTTCAGCAGGTGATTGCCGCGCAGCCGGTGGCGGCCGGGAGAGATAAAGTATGTGCAGGATGATTCTGGCGCATGGCCGGTTCGACAGCGCAGAGATTCTGGAGGCGGCGCGCGCCATGAGCTGCGGTGAAAGCGCCGAACACGATGGCCCGATCAAATCACACCCTAACGGCTGGGGCTGTCTGTGGCTCGAAGAGGGTGAGATTCGTACCCTGCACGGCACCGGCGCGTTCGCAGAAGCGCTGCCCGGTATCGATGTGGATCGGCTGCGCAGCCGGTTTCTGGCGGTGCATGTGCGGCACGCCACGCTGAGTAAAAATCAGGGACTGGCGTTTTCTCATCCGCTGTGGCGCAACAGCGCCGGACATCAGTGGTACATGATGCATAACGGCTTTCTGCCGACGATTTACCGCCAGCTCGGTCTGGCCGAATCGCACTTCGATTCAGAAGAGTATCTGCGTTATCTGGTGGATCAGACCACGCCTGCCGATTTCACCCGCGACTATCTGCGCACAAAGATGGCGCAGGTAGAGCCGGGCGGCAGCGCAGGGAATGCCATTTTCGTCACCCGTGACAAAGCCTGGGCGTGGCAGTGGTATCCGCACGACACGCCCTGGCCCGACTATTTTACGATGCATTTTCAGCAACAGGATGGTTGCACGCTGATCGCCTCTGAACCCGTGGCAATACCAGGCAGCGCTGGCAACTGGCGGCGAATGAACAATCATGAACTCTATGAAATACCGTTTAGGGAGTGATAAACATGGCAATTTTCAATCAGTTCCGCGTGATTAACCCCAACATGTTTGTGGAATCGACCTGGCTGGATGACATCGTCACCGCACGGGTGCCGCTGCTGGTGCTGCGTAATTTCCTGACGCCAGAGGTGCGGGAAGCGGTGGTGACTGACCTGCAGAGCTGCCGGGAAAAGATCCGTGTCTCCCACTATCCCAATGGCGCGCTGACCACGCTCGGCCCCTATCTGGCGCGTCATACTGCGGCTCCCGATAACTACTTTACCGAGCTGCGCGATATCCAGCCGGCGTTGCCGCCCTCGCTGAATACGCTGCGCGAACAGATTTACTGCTGGGTTCAGCATGCGCTGCGGCTGGAAAGTTTACGCATCGCCCACGAACCGGGTTGTGGAGACTATGCCGGTTCTATCGTGCGCTTTCATGCCAATGGCGTCGCGAACCCGCTGCATAACGACAATATCGTGCGCGACGCCGCAGAGACCTCGCTGGTGGTGACGCAAATCCTGCATCAGCTCAGCTGCGTAGTCTGCCTGCAGGAGTGCAACGCGGGCGGAGCACTGCGTATCTACAACAAAAAGTGGTCGCCGGAGGATGAGCAGTTCAAAACCGTCGGGGAGCTGGGTTATCGCAGTGGGGTGATCGAAAACAGCGAGATCTGCGAATTTTCACCACGCAGTGGCGATATCTATCTGTTTAATCCTGCGTTTTATCATGAGATCGATCGGGTCGAAGGCGATACCCGTATCACCATGGGTTTCTTTTTCGGGCTGACCGATAAAAAAATGAAACACGCTATCGCCTGGAGCTAAGCCGGGCTGTGCCAGAACAGGAGAAGGGAATGACGACGTTTGAAAAAATTACTGCGCTGCTGGATCAGCAGCAGGCCAGCTACCGCGTGGTGGAACATGAGGCGATAGGGCAGACCGAACAGATCAGCCAGATACGCGGTAACCTGCTGGGCCAGGCGGCCAAAGCGATGGTGCTGGAGGTCAGCATGCCGGATGGTGCGCCATCGCGTCAGCTGCTGGCGATAGTGCCGGGCGACTGCCGGATCAATTTCAAAAGTGCGGCGCGCGCCATCGGCGGCAAAAAATCCTCTTTCGCCGCTCCGGAGCTGGCGCAGGCGCTGACGGGCTGTGTGATGGGCGCGGTACCGCCGTTTAGTTTTGATGACCGGCTGGCGCTGCGGGTGGATACCCGGCTGCAACAGGTCGGAACGTTATGGTTTAACGCGGGCGAGCTGGAGAAGTCGATCGCGCTGGCTGTAGATGATTATTTTCGCATCGTGGGTGAAGGCTGCTGTGCCGATATCGCGACCCCGATTGCGGTCACCGCCTGACGGCAGGACAAGGAGTTTCTGATGTCGGTAAAAGATATGCTGTTAGCGCTGTGCGTGGTGGTGGCGTGGGGCGTCAATTTTGTGGTGATCAAGCTGGGGCTGCAGGGTATGCCGCCTTTTTTGCTCGCCGGGCTGCGTTTTACCCTGGTCGCCTTTCCCGCCATTTTCTTTGTCCGTCGCCCGCCGATTCCGCTGCGCTGGCTGGTGGTGTATGGCATGACCATCAGTTTTGGTCAGTTCGCCTTTCTGTTCCTGGCGATCAAGCTCGGCATGCCTGCCGGTCTGGCCTCGCTGGTGCTGCAGGCGCAGGCATTCTTTACCCTATTGCTGGGCGCGTTGTTGCTGGCGGAGAAGCTGCGCTGGAATCATATCGTCGGGATTATCATCGCTACGCTGGGGATGTTTTTGCTGGCAACGGCAGGCATGGAAGGGCAGACCAGCGCCGGTATTACGCTGACCACCATGATGCTGACGCTGTCGGCGGCGCTCTCATGGGGGCTGGGTAATATCACCAATAAGATTATTATGCGGAACCGCAGCGTGCCGATCATGTCACTGGTGGTCTGGAGTGCGCTGGTGCCGATCGTTCCTTTCTTTGCCTGTTCGCTGCTGTTTGATGGTCAGGCCGGCATCGTTTACAGCCTGCTGCATATCGGCCTGCAGACCGTGCTGGCGCTGTTCTATCTGGCATTTGTCGCCACCATTGTGGGTTACGCCATCTGGGGGAATCTGCTGAGTCGCTACGAAACCTGGCGCGTCGCGCCGCTGTCGCTGCTGGTGCCGGTGGTGGGGATTATTACCGCCGCGCTGGTGCTGGATGAGCATCTCTCCGGGCAGCAGATGCTGGGTGCGGTGGTGATTATACTGGGACTGCTGGTCAATGTGTTTGGTGGCGTGCTGGGTCAGCGCTTAGCGATGCGAACGCAGTCGTAAGGACAAGTCCGCCTTCAGATATAAGGGCAAAAAAAACGCCGCTAACGCGGCGTTTTTAATGACTGTTTCAGAACCTCAATATTACTTCAGAATCTCAATACGGCGTGGCTTCGCCTCTTCCGGCACCAGACGTTCAAGATCGATGCTCAGCAGACCATTCTCGAGACGGGCATCGCGCACCACAATGTGGTCGGCGAGCTGGAATTTACGCTCGAAGTTACGCTCGGCGATACCCTGATACAGGTATTTACGCTCGGTCTGCTCTTCAGGATGGGCACCCCGCACGATCAGCACGTTATCGTGCGCCGTGATATCCAGTTCACTCTGAGCAAAACCGGCCACCGCAATAGTAATGCGATAGTGATTTTCATCGACCAGTTCAACGTTATAGGGAGGATAGCCGCCATTGCTCTGATTCTGATTAGATTCGAGCAGGTTAAACAGGCGATCAAAACCGATAGCAGAGCGATAAAGTGGGGTGAGATCAAAATTACGCATATTAAGACTCCTGAATTTCAGCAAGTTTTGGCAACCTTCCACTACTGGACAGGCTGGATATGGCACCCCACTGTCCCTTGCGGCAACGGTGAGTGCGTCCGTAAACTAAAAATGGGTGCCACAAGACCATTTTCAAGAGGGTGAAATGCAATTTTTTTCGCCAAATTGTGGAAATGGCATACACTCAGGACTACTTTTGCCAGACCCAGACGGACTTCGCCCCAGAGTGTTGACGTTGTCTGGCAAGCAAACTCAGCCAGGCTTATGCCATGACTGAAGGGATGATGATGATGAAATTGATGAAGACCTTACCTCTGGCTGGAGTGGTGTGCTGCGCAATGGCAACAACCGGCTGTTCCAGCGTGATGTCTCACACAGGTGCGAGTCAGGGCTACTATCCAGGCACCCGTGCCAGCGCTGACATGCTGTCCGATGGTGATACCAGCTGGGCATTGAAGCCGCTGGCGTTAATCGATCTTCCTTTCTCTGCCGTGCTGGATACGCTGCTGCTGCCGTGGGACTACTACCGCAGCGACAAAGATAAATCTCTCGACTCTCCACGTGAACGCATCCTGCAGAGCGAAAGGCTGGCGCATACGCAGGAAAGCCTGGCGCAGGCGCAGCCTATGCCCCCTATGCGGTCACTGCCGCAACCGTAAAGAGTTGCCGCCAGCCATTCACCTCACGCATATAAGCAATCTGTGTACCATCCGGTGACCAGACCACCGCGTCACCTGATGGCGCCTCTTCTGTTCTGCGGGGCAGACGCTGACATGCGCCGCTCTCAACGTCACATCGCATCACGCTGTTATCGCAGATAAAAGCGATCGCCTGGCCGTCAGGATGCCAGCTAAAGGCGGACTGAATGCTGTGGCTGAGTCGGGTGATCTGACGCGGTTCGCCGCCGTTGGGGGAGACCGTCCAGAGCTGGATCACCTCTGCGGCATCCGCCATCAGAAACGCTATCTGGCTGCCATCCGGTGCGGCGCGCAGCCAGTGGCGTGGTTGCAGAGCCACGCCACGGCTGTGCGTCAGGCGACGCTGCTGCACGCCAGCCGGTGGCGCAGGTAACTGCTGGCTGCTGCCCTCCAGCGGCATCTCTCCGGCGCGGGCGTAATTCTCCAGCGCATCAGGCAGATCAACAATAAAAACTTCAGGCCGTTTTTCACCCTGCGCCGTCAGCGTGTCGCCAATAAAGGCGATCGCCCAGCGCTGCCAGCTGCCGTCCGGCTTCTGGTAGCCACGCTCACCGACCCAGCACTCCTCACAGGCACGATTAATCTGGTCACTGCCTGGCAGCGGTTCCGCATGCGTCTGGCTCACCAGCAGGCAAAAAAAGGTGCCGTCATATTCGCGCGGATGTTGCTTTTCGGGCGTTACCGCGCAAAGGGGCACCGCGATGCCGACGTTGCGCAGATCGAGCCGGCTATCCAGTTCGTGCATCACGTGGTCATTGTAGGTAAAGCTCAGGCGAGAACCGTCGGGACTGAAGACATGTACATGCGAGCCGCCACGCAGCGCGCCAGGAGTAAACGGTGGCGTGATATCGCAGGCATCCAGATTCACCGCCGCACCGTTCTGAACGATTACCCCGCGCCGGTGGTGGAAGTCATACTGCCAGCTGGCATCGGGATGTTCCGGGCCATGAATGCAGACGTAGCGCGGTGGCAGGACGGGACTGACCGTGACGACGCCGACATGGGCACCATGTCGGGCCTGATAGAGCACCTCCACCTCACCGGTCATCACATTGACCCGCTCAATGGTCTGACTGGTAAACGACGCGCCCGATGGACGAACGTCAAACGCCAGCCACTGGCTGTCGGCAGTCCAGACATTAATATTGGTGAGCTGATGCTGACGGGCAGCAAAGGTGATCTGTTTTTCTGACATGATGAAACCCACGGAGAAAGAGTTGCCCGACAAATTACGCGATTCTGTTTTGCGGTGCAGCATTTTTGCCGGGTTAGGGGATCCGGGCCGAAGCGGCCCGGCAGAGAACAGGCCGTTACAGCACTAACTCTTCGATGGCATGCGCGACGCCATCTTCCATATTGGTTTTGGTGATGAACTGAGCAATTTTCTTAACAGAGTCAATGGCATTCCCCATTGCGACACCCGTTCCTGCGTATTCGATCATCGCCAGGTCATTCTCCTGATCGCCAATCGCCATTACTTCTTCCTGCTTCAGGCCGAGCTTCTCAGCCAGCATTTTGACGCCCTGGCCTTTATTCACCCGACGATCGAGGATTTCGAGGTAATAAGGCGCGCTCTTCAGGATGGTGTAGGTCTGCTGAGCATGCCCGGGCAGGCGGGCAATCGCCGCGTCTAGCAGGGCAGGCCGGTCGATCATCATCAGTTTCGGGAAGCGCATGGCACGATCCATCTCCTCCACCGCGCGGTAGCGCACCGGAATGCCGGTCAGGCTCGCTTCATGGATGGTGTATTCGCTGATGTCTTTGTTAGGGGTATAGAGATGGGTTTTGTCGAATGCCTGGAAATGTACGCCAAGCTCACGTGCCAGGTTCTCGATGTAGAGGTAGTCGTCAAAGGTCAGCGTCACTTCCGCCACGCACTCACCATCTTCGGCCTGATGAACCAGCGCACCGTTGTTGCTGATCGCGTACTGGCCGGGCGTCTGCATATCCAGTTCCATGAGATAGCGCTGGATACCTACAAACGGCCGGCCGGTGGTCAGCACAATCGACACCCCTTGCTGACGGGCGCGATCCAGGGCGGATTTCACCGCCGGTGTGATCTCATGTTGCGGGTTGAGCAGGGTGCCATCCATGTCGATAGCGATCAATTTAATAGCCATAGAGTCCTCGTAGCGTCTGGGTTTTGTTCAATGCTAGCGCGATTCAGCGCACATTGACCAGTTTCATGGCAGGCGAGAACGGCCAGCTGACCGCCAGCTTCAGGCGGTAAAGAGATCGCGGTGGATTTTAATCACGGCTTTTCGGATTGTTGCGGGTTCGCCAGGGGCGCAGCAGGGACGATGAATATCGTGCGGGAAAAAGAGCGCGAACATGCCGGGCATCAGCGTAATCACAGACTCATTCAATATCTTCTGATAAAAAACGACGTCTCGCTGCTGGGCAAAATCTTCGGTGATGTGCTGGTCGGGATGGGCGCGGGCCACGCCAATATTTTCGGTGCCTGCCAGCAGATACTGAATATCGATGTAGTTGAAGTGGGACTCCGCTTTACGTGCGCTGGCCGGTTCGGTCATCATCTCCTGCACCAGACAGAACATTTTGTTGTCGGGTAGGATCTCATATTTGCCGGTTTCCAGCTGGCTGAAATCTGTGCTGGCAATCCAGCTTATCGCCTGATCGACTACCGGATGAAAGGCGTGACGTTCTCTGTCCCAGTCGTGACGATCGCAAACAATCATGGTGTTACTCCCTGTGTGGAATAGTGCGCGGTAAATGCGCAAAGAGGGGCAAGAGTAAGGGAGCTGACCGGGTTAAAACGTGATCGGGATCGCAGCATGCGGGCAGGAAGGCACGCCCTGGCGGGTTTTCCGCCCGGACGGCACAAAAAAAAGGCCATCACCTGGGTGATGGCCTTTCATCTCTGATGCCGGTTAAATATCGATATTGGCGGCTTTCAGCGCATTTTCTTCGATGAAGGCGCGGCGCGGTTCAACCGCATCGCCCATCAGGGTAGTAAACAGCTGATCAGCGCCAATCGCATCTTTAATGGTGACGCGCAGCATACGACGGCTGTCTGGATCCATGGTGGTTTCCCACAGCTGCTCCGGGTTCATCTCGCCCAGACCTTTGTAGCGCTGGACCGAGAGGCCACGACGCGACTCTTTAATCAGCCACTCAATCGCCTGTTCGAAGCTTGCCACTGGCTGACGACGCTCGCCACGCTCGATATAAGCATCTTCTTCCAGCAGACCACGCAGCTTGCTGCCCAGGGCGCAGATTTTGCGGTACTCAGGACCCTGAATGAAATCAGCATCCAGCGGATAGTCAGTATCTACACCGTGGGTACGGACGCGCAGTACCGGCTCGAACAGGTTTGATTCGCGGTTTTCACGCACCTGTGCCAGATAGGTGCTGCCATGCGCTTCGCGTTCAGTCAGATAGCTCACCAGACCATTCAGCCAGGTTGTAACCTCTGCTTCGCTGGTCAGGTCGCTCAGCGTGTCGTGATAAATCATCGCACGCAGCATGGCCATCGGATAACGGCGCTCCATACGCTTGATCATCTTCTGGGTGCTGTTGAAGTCAGTGACCAGCGTCTCCAGCGGCTCACCGCCCAGCGCCGGCGCGCTGGCATTGGTGTGCAGCGTCGCGCCATCAAGCGCGATAGCGATCTGGTATTGATCCATCGCTTCATCATCTTTGATGTACTGCTCCTGCTTGCCTTTCTTCACTTTATAGAGTGGCGGCTGGGCGATATAAACGTGGCCGCGCTCAATGATTTCAGGCATCTGACGATAGAAGAAGGTCAGCAGCAGGGTACGGATGTGCGAACCATCGACGTCGGCATCGGTCATGATGATGATGCTGTGATAGCGCAGCTTGTCCGGGTTGTACTCGTCGCGACCAATACCGCAGCCCAGCGCGGTGATCAGCGTGGCCACTTCCTGGGAGGCGAGCATCTTGTCGAAACGCGCTTTCTCAACGTTAAGAATCTTACCTTTCAGCGGCAGAATCGCCTGGTTTTTACGGTTACGGCCCTGTTTGGCCGAGCCGCCTGCGGAGTCACCCTCCACCAGGTAGATTTCAGACAGCGCCGGGTCGCGCTCCTGGCAATCCGCCAGTTTGCCGGGCAGACCCGCCAGGTCCAGCGCGCCTTTACGGCGAGTCATTTCACGGGCGCGGCGTGCCGCTTCACGGGCACGGGCAGCGTCAATAATTTTGCCGACTACAATTTTGGCGTCTGATGGATTTTCCAGCAGGTATTCAGCCAGCAGCTCATTCATCTGCTGCTCAACCGCTGTTTTCACCTCGGAGGAGACCAGTTTATCTTTGGTCTGCGAGGAGAATTTAGGATCCGGCACTTTCACCGAAACCACAGCGATCAGACCTTCACGGGCATCATCACCGGTGGCGCTGACTTTGGCCTTCTTGCTGTAACCCTCTTTTTCCATGTAGGCATTCAGGGTACGGGTCATCGCTGAACGGAAACCGGCGAGGTGTGTACCGCCGTCGCGCTGTGGGATGTTGTTGGTAAAGCAGTAGATATTTTCCTGGAAGCCGTCGTTCCACTGCAGCGCCACTTCCACACCAATGCCATCTTTCTCGGTAGAGAAATAGAACACGGTAGGGTGAATCGGGGTTTTGTTTTTGTTGAGGTACTCAACAAACGCCCGGATGCCGCCTTCATAGTGGAAGTGATCGCTTTTGCCATCACGCTTATCATCCAGACGAATCGACACGCCGGAGTTCAGGAATGAGAGTTCACGCAGGCGTTTCGCCAGGATGTCATACTCAAAATCGCGCACGTTGGTAAAGGTTTCGTGGCTCGGCCAGAAACGCACACGGGTCCCGGTAATGTCGGTCTCACCCGTCACCGCCAGTGGTGCCTGCGGTACGCCATGGACGTAAATCTGCTGATGCACTTTGCCTTCGCGACGAATGGTCAGCTCCAGCTTCTGCGACAGGGCGTTAACCACGGAGACGCCCACGCCGTGCAGGCCGCCGGAGACTTTATAGGAGTTATCATCGAACTTACCGCCAGCATGCAGCACGGTCATGATCACTTCAGCGGCAGAAATGCCCTCTTCTTCGTGAATACCGGTAGGAATGCCGCGTCCATCATCCTGCACCGATACGGAGTTATCGGCATGGATGGTGACCACAATGTCACTACAGTGACCAGCGAGCGCTTCGTCGATTGCGTTATCCACGACCTCGAATACCATGTGATGCAGACCGGTACCGTCATCGGTATCGCCGATATACATGCCCGGGCGTTTGCGTACCGCATCAAGTCCTTTCAGGACTTTAATACTTGAGGAGTCATAAGAATTCGACATCAACGTTTCTCGCTCATTTTAATCTTCAGGTTGAACCGCTATTTTACCCTGTTCCACGCGGAACATCTTGCCCTTTTCGTCGGTCATGTCGATTACATGTCCGGCAGAAATTGCGCTGACAAACACCTGAGCCTGAGTGGCTTTTAACCGTTCCGCCAACAGGCGTCGGCGGCTCTCATCCAGCTCAGAAGCAAAGTCATCAATGAGGTAAATACAGCGGCGTCCGCTCTGGCTTGTCAGGAACTCGCCCTGTGCCAGACGCAATGCACACATCAGCAGTTTTAACTGCCCGCGTGAGAGTAAATCTTCTACCGGCGTCCCTTCAGCCCGAATACGAAAATCCGCTTTATGGGGGCCGCTGGCGGTATAGGTCAGTGCGCGATCGCGCTCGAAGTTACGTTCCAGCAGTTCGGCGTAGTCGCTCTCTTTGTCCCAGCCACGCTGGAATGAGAAGCGCAGCTCAAATTCCGGCAGAAACTGGCCACAGGTGGCGGTGATTTCCGCTGAAATCGCCGCGCTGTATTCCGCCCGCCACTGGCTGATCTGTTCAGCCAGCGGAACCAGCTCCTGATCCCAGGGACGAATCTGGCTGTAACGTGAGACCTGGCGCAGCGCCGCGTTCCGCTGTTTAAGCAGGCGGCGCATGTTGTTCCAGGCGTTAAAAAAGCCGGGGGTGTTATGAAAGCAGCCCCAGTCGACATAGGCTCTGCGATATTTGGGGCCGCCATTCAGCAAACTAAAGCCTTCAGGGGTGATTAACTGCATCGGCAACAGCTGCGCCAGCTCCGCGACCTTGTGACCATCGCTGCCATCAATGCGCACTTTGCTGTCACCGGCACGGTTTTTGGTCAGCCCGACTGAAATTTCCCGCTCTTTGTTTTCCAGACGCCCATGCAGCACAAACGCCGCCTCGTCGTGACGAATGACGCGTCCCGCCTGCAGGCTGCGAAACGAACGGCCATGCCCCAGAGTATGAATCGCTTCTAAAACGCTGGTTTTACCACTGCCGTTGGCGCCGACCAGGAAATTAAAGCCGGGTGCCAGCTGCAGGTCAGCCTGCTCAATATTACGAAAATCTTTGATAAGAAGGCGGGTTAAAGCCATGAATCAGTCCAGCGTGAAGGGCAATGATCGGGATGAAATGGTTTTGCCTTGTAAAAATTCAGGTCTTACCTTTAACAATCCAGGACGTCGACGGCGAAGCAGGTTTGCCCGATACTTCAGTCACCAGGCCGTCGGCGTCGCCGCCAGTCTGGTTCCGGCCAGCGCGCAGGCCCTGGGAGCATACTGAAGTATGTGACCAGGGGCGAGCACTGCCCGGAATCAGAATGGCAAGTAAGCCAGGCCGATATATTCTACAAGCGCATGGGCATGACGACATAGGCCGCTGCCGGGCTCGCCACATCCTCAATCTGCACGCTCGACACTGAATCGGTCAGCAGCAGACGGACGTTTTCGCACTTAAGCGCGTTCAGCACATCCAGCACGTAACTGACGTTGAAGCCAATCTCCAGTTCCGTGCCGTTATAGCTGACATCCAGCATCTCTTCCGCTTCTTCCTGTTCAGGGTTATTGGCGGTGATCTTCAGCTGATTTTCGGTGATATAGAGGCGAACACCGCGGAACTTCTCGTTAGAGAGGATAGCGGCGCGGGCAAAGGCCTGTTTGAGCAGATCGCAGCCCGCTTCCAGCGCTTTGTCGGGATTCTTCGGCAATACGCGACGATAATCGGGGAAACGGCCATCAACCAGCTTAGAGGTAAAGATGTAGTCGCCGACATGCGCACGGATATTGCTGCCGCCAATCTGAACCTGCAGAGGTGTATCGCCGCCATCCAGCAGACGCAGCAGTTCAATCACGCCTTTACGCGGCACAATCACCGAATGACTCGGCAGCGCCTGACCAATCGGCATGGAGCAGACAGCCAGACGGTGACCGTCAGTGGCCACGGTGCGCAGCTCTTCCCCTTCGGTTTCAAACATCATGCCGTTGAGGTAGTAACGCACATCCTGATGCGCCATCGAAAACTGGGTCGCTTCAATCAGCCGTTTCAGCGTTGCCTGCGGCAGGGTAAATTCAACTTCACTCTGCCAGTCGTCAAGATTGGGGAAGTCACTGGCGGGCAGGGTCGACAGCGAAAAACGGCTGCGGCCAGAGCGCACCAGCATGCGATCGCCTTCCAGTGCCAGAGTAATTTCTGCGCCATCCGGCAATCCGCGACAGATATCGAGGAATTTACGCGCCGGAACGGTGGTGGATCCAGGCTCATGTGCCTGAGTCAGCGCCACGCGTGCGACCATCTCCATTTCCAGATCGGTACCGGTCAGCAACAGCGAACCTTCAGTTACCTGCAGCAGCAGGTTTCCAAGGATCGGCAGCGTCGGACGACCACCCAGGGGACCACTTACTTGTTGCAGCGGCTTCAGCAGCTGCTCACGTTCAACAATAAATTTCATAGCGTCAGGAAGATAATGTTCTGATGAGATTAGAGAAATCTTCTTTGATATCGTGGCTCTCTTCACGCAGCTGCTCAATCTTGCGGCAGGCATGAAGCACCGTTGTATGGTCGCGACCCCCAAAAGCATCGCCAATTTCTGGCAGGCTATGGTTGGTTAACTCTTTCGCCATCGCCATCGCCATCTGGCGCGGACGTGCCACCGAGCGCGAACGGCGCTTGGAAAGCAGATCCGCTACCTTAATTTTGTAGTACTCAGCCACGGTCTTCTGAATATTATCGATGGTGACCAGCTTTTCCTGCAGCGCCAGCAGATCGCGCAGCGCTTCGCGCACGAAGTCGATGGTAATCGCCCGGCCAGTAAAGTTGGCATTGGCGATCACGCGATTCAGCGCGCCTTCCAGCTCACGCACGTTAGAGCGTAACCGCTTGGCAATAAAGAAGGCGACTTCACCAGGCAGACGGATGTCGTTCTCATCCGCTTTTTTCATCAGGATCGCCACACGCGTTTCCAGCTCAGGCGGCTCGATCGCCACCGTTAAACCCCAGCCGAAACGTGATTTAAGACGATCTTCCACCCCGTTGATCTCTTTTGGATAGCGATCCGAGGTGAGGATGATCTGCTGATTGCCCTCTAATAAGGCATTAAAGGTGTGGAAGAACTCTTCCTGCGATCGCTCTTTATTAGCAAAGAACTGAATGTCATCGATCAGCAGCGCATCTACCGAACGGTAGTAGCGTTTGAACTCTTCAATCGCATTGTTCTGTAGTGCTTTAACCATGTCCTGCACGAAGCGCTCGGAGTGCATATAAACCACTTTTGCATTGGGTTTTCGGGCAATGATGCCGTTGCCCACCGCATGCAACAGGTGCGTTTTACCGAGACCGGTGCCGCCATACAGAAACAGCGGGTTGTAAGCGCCGCCTGGATTATCCGCCACCTGACGTGCCGCCGCGCGCGCCAGCTGGTTAGATTTACCCTCGACGAAGTTATCGAAGTTATGACGGTTGTTCACATTTGAGCGATAGGTGACGTCGGCCGGAGCCGGGACATTATCCCAGCTGGGACGCATGATCTGCGTCGGGGCCGGACGAATATGGCTCTGTACGGGCATCACGGGCGCGCTGACGCTGGCCATTACAGGCTGGCTGACCGCTGCCGCCTGCTGCTGAACCGGGCGCGTTCCCACTTCAAAACGCAGCGTGGGCACGTTCGGACCGCAGAATTCATTCAGCAGTGCATTGATACTATTAAGGTATTTGTCCCGAACCCAGTCGAGTACGAAGCGATTTGGAGCATACAAGGCAAGCGTATTGTCGTTTAACTCAGCCTGCAGTGGACGGATCCACATGCTGAATTCGGTGGCAGGAAGCTCATCCTGCAAACGGGCAAGACACTGTTGCCAAAGCGTAAGTGACACGGCGGACTCCACTCGTACAAATTCGAAAAGAATAGTAGGCGTTACTCTAAGAAACGTTCATTTTTGACACAGACGCTAAGAAAGCGCCTGCGACCGCTATCAGCGGTTTTCCGTCCTGCAATCACCGGAGGATCGTCAGCGGAAGGGCGGATCATAGCGCAAAGCGAGGCAGAGATCTTCCCTTTCTACACAGTTTTGATCCTTTTTATCCACAGGCCAGAGGCGCGCAAAGAAGTTTACGCCAGTTGCGGGAAAAACCAGCAGGGATCTGGCGCAATCCATTAAAATTTCGGGCGACATCTCATTTTATCCCCAGGATCCGGCAAGCCGATCGCAATAAGATCCCGTGCGATCCTTGCGCTTTAGTGCGGAGCCCGTATAATTCTCCACCCGACATTGAGCCATCAGGCGCAAAGTCGGGACTCTGCGGGCTGTATGCGGGTTTTCAGGCACTATGACACGCGAAGTAAATTGACTCGGGACTGTACAATTATTACAATCCCGCCTCTTTATTAAAGACACATTGAGGCGTAGGTCGATTTTCTGGCCCGAAACGCGTCACCCAGTGAAAATTTTCAAGTTTAGGTAGAAACCGCCATGAAACGCACTTTTCAACCGTCCGTACTGAAGCGCAACCGTTCACACGGTTTCCGTGCTCGTATGGCAACAAAAAATGGTCGTCAGGTTCTGGCACGTCGTCGTGCTAAAGGCCGTTCTCGTCTGACCGTTTCTAAGTAATAAAGCAAGCCCTGATGGGTAAGCTCGCATTTCCCAGGGAGTTACGTTTGTTAACTCCCACTCATTTCACTTTCGTCTTCCAGCAGCCACAACGGGCTGGCACGCCGCAAATTACTATTCTCGGCCGCCTTAACGCGCTGGGGCATCCCCGCATCGGTCTCACCGTCGCTAAAAAACATGTGAAACGCGCTCATGAACGCAACCGGATCAAGCGATTGACCCGCGAAAGCTTTCGTCTGCGTCAACATGAACTGCCGTCGATGGACTTCGTGGTGGTCGCGAAGAAGGGGGTTGCCGATCTGGATAACCGTATGCTGGCGGAAGCGTTGGAGAAATTATGGCGTCGTCACTGTCGCCTGGCGCGCGGCTCCTGATCGTCCTGATACGCGTCTATCAACGCGGCATCAGTCCATTACTGGGACCACACTGTCGGTTTCACCCGACCTGCTCTCATTACGGAATTGAGGCATTACGCAGGTTCGGCCTGATAAAAGGCAGTTGGTTGACATTAAAACGCGTATTAAAATGCCACCCCTTGAACCCGGGTGGTGACGATCCTGTGCCGCCAAAAACCTTTGATACCAGAGAACATTAACGATGGATTCGCAACGCAATCTCTTTCTCATCGCTTTTCTGTTCGTGACCTTTATGATCTGGCAAGCCTGGCAGACGGACCACGCTCCGCAGCCACAGCAGACGCAGACCACACAAGGCACAAACAGCGTAGCGGGTGATACCGCCAGTCAGGGTGTACCGGCCAGCGGTCAGGGCCAGACGATCACCGTTAAGACTGATGTCCTGTCATTGAATATCAACACCCGAGGCGGTGATGTTGAACAAGCACAGCTGCTGACTTTCCCGGACAAACTGGGTTCTAACCAGCCGTTCCAGCTGCTTGAAACAACGCCAGCGTTCCTTTATCAGGCACAGAGTGGTTTGACCGGTCGTAATGGCCCGGATAACCCGAACAACGGCGCGCGTCCGCTGTTCAACGCTGCGCAGGATCACTTCGAGATGGCTGATGGCCAGTCCGAACTGCGTGTGCCGATGACCTACACCGCTGAAAATGGCGTGGTTTACACCAAAACCTTCATCTTCAAGCGTGGCGAATATGCCGTTAATGTCGATTATCATGTCAACAACACCACCCAGCAGCCGCTGGAAGTGTCGCTGTTTGGCCAGCTGAAGCAGACCATCGATCTGCCTAAGCATCGTGATACCGGCAGCAACAACTTTGCTCTGCACACCTTCCGTGGCGCGGCCTACTCCACCAGCGAGTCGAAATATGAGAAGTATAAATTCGACACCATCGCGGATAACGAGAACCTGAACGCCACCACCAGCAATGGCTGGGTTGCGATGCTGCAGCAGTACTTTGCAACGGCATGGGTTCCGCGTACCGAAGGCACCAACACCCTTTACACCAGCAACCTGGGTAATGGCGTGGCGGCGATTGGCTATAAATCTGCACCGGTCACCATTGCCGCGGGCGCACAGCAGAATCTGGGTGCAACGCTGTGGGTCGGCCCGGAAATTCAGGACAAGATGGCAGCGATTGCGCCGCACCTTGATCTGACCGTAGATTACGGCTGGTTGTGGTTTATCTCTCAGCCGCTGTTCAAACTGCTGAAATTTATTCACAGCTTCATCGGTAACTGGGGCTTCTCCATTATCGTGATCACCTTCATCGTGCGCGGCATCATGTACCCGCTGACCAAAGCGCAGTACACCTCGATGGCGAAGATGCGCATGCTGCAGCCGAAAATTCAGGCGATGCGTGAGCGTCTGGGGGATGACAAGCAGAAGCAGAGCCAGGAAATGATGGCGCTGTATAAAGCAGAGAAAGTGAATCCGCTGGGTGGCTGTCTGCCGCTGGTGATTCAGATGCCAATCTTCCTGGCGCTTTACTACATGCTGTCAGGCTCGGTTGAACTGCGTCATGCGCCATTTATTCTGTGGATCCATGACCTGTCAGCGCAGGACCCGTACTACATCCTGCCGATTCTGATGGGCATCACCATGTTCTTCATTCAGAAGATGTCACCGACCACCGTGACCGATCCGATGCAGCAGAAGATCATGACGTATATGCCGGTGATTTTCACCGTGTTCTTCCTGTGGTTCCCATCAGGTCTGGTGCTGTACTACATCGTCAGCAACCTGGTCACCATTCTCCAGCAGCAGCTGATTTATCGCGGCCTGGAAAAACGTGGTCTGCATAGCCGCGACAAGAAGAAAGCGTAAGCGATCCAGAGCGGGAGCAATCCCGCCCTAAAATAGTCTATTCTCAGGCGGTCAAAGCGACCGCCTGTGTTTTTTGTAGCGAGAGAAAATTTATGAGCCACAGCGATACCATTGTTGCCCAGGCGACGCCGCCCGGACGCGGCGGCGTAGGCATTCTGCGCGTCTCTGGCGCCCAGGCGGCAGAGGTCGCCCGCCAGCTACTGGGCAAACTGCCTAAGCCGCGTTACGCCGATTATCTGCCGTTCACCGATAGCGATGGCCGCGTGCTGGATCAGGGCATTGCGCTGTGGTTTCCTGGTCCTAACTCCTTTACTGGTGAAGATGTGCTGGAGCTGCAGGGCCACGGCGGCCCGGTGATCCTGGACCTGCTGCTGAAGCGCATCGTGGCGCTGCCTGGCGTGCGTATCGCTCAGCCGGGTGAGTTTTCAGAGCGTGCGTTTCTGAATGACAAGCTCGATCTGGCGCAGGCCGAAGCGATTGCTGACCTGATTGATGCCAGCTCTGAGCAGGCGGCGCGTTCGGCAGTGAACTCCCTGCAGGGCGTCTTCTCCACCCGTATCAATCATCTTGTGGAAGCACTCACTCACCTGCGGATCTATGTCGAAGCCGCTATCGACTTCCCGGATGAGGAGATCGATTTCCTCTCTGACGGCAGAATCGAAGCGCAGCTGAATACGGTGATCGGCGACCTGGATGCCGTCCGTGCCGAAGCACGTCAGGGCAGCCTGCTGCGTGAAGGGATGAAAGTGGTGATTGCGGGCCGGCCTAATGCGGGCAAATCGAGCCTGCTGAATGCGCTGGCGGGCCGTGACGCCGCCATCGTCACGGATATCGCAGGCACCACCCGTGACGTACTGCGTGAGCATATTCATATTGATGGCATGCCGCTGCATATCATCGACACCGCCGGTCTGCGTGAAGCCAGCGACGAAGTGGAGCGCATCGGGATTGAGCGCGCCTGGCAGGAGATCGAACAGGCTGATCGCGTGCTGTTTATGGTGGACGGCACGACGACCGATGCCACCGAAGCGGCGGCGATCTGGCCCGATTTCGTCTCCCGTCTGCCGCCCGAACTGCCGATTACCGTGGTCCGCAACAAGGCGGATGTCACCGGTGAGTCTCTCGGTCTGACAGAAGTAAATGGTCACTCACTGATTCGCCTGTCGGCACGCACCAGCGCGGGCGTGGACGAGCTGCGCGATCACCTGAAGCAGAGCATGGGCTTCGCCGGCAATATGGAAGGCGGCTTCCTGGCGCGTCGCCGTCATCTGCAGGCGCTGGAGCTGGCGGCAACGCACTTACAGCAGGGTAAAGCGCAGCTGCTCGGTGCCTGGGCCGGTGAGCTACTGGCGGAAGAGTTACGTCTTGCCCAGCAGGCGTTAAGCGAGATCACCGGCGAGTTCACTTCTGACGATCTGCTGGGTCGCATCTTCTCCAGCTTCTGTATCGGTAAATAACCGTGCTGGCCTGATAGCGTCCTGCTGTCAGGCCAGATTTCCTGCCACGCTGCTCCCCTGTTATTCCCGCCTCTGCGTTGATTCTTGCTGATATGTTATTTTGCGGCGGCACGGCATTGCCGTATAACGGTTGAAGCGCCGATCTGACGTGCGGCGACGGATTGCGGTGAGTGATCCCCGCCTCATCCCGCCGCGCCGGACCGGACGCAAACCCACTACGTGAACACCGTTGGGCGAACTTTTTCGCCTGAAACAGGAGAGTTGCATGAGTACACCGCTCGACACTGCCGCACTGGACACGCTGTTTAATGACGCCCGCACCCACAGTTACTGGCAGGCTAAGCCCGTCGATAACGCCCTGCTGGAGCAGCTCTATGCTTTAACGGCACTGGGCCCGACCTCGGCGAACTGCTCGCCTGCGCGATTTGTTTTCGTGACCTCGGCGGAAGGCAAAGAGAAGCTGAAACCGGCACTCTCTTCCGGCAATCTGGAAAAAACCATGAGCGCGCCGGTCACGGTGATTGTGGCCTGGGACCGCGAGTTCTATGAGCAGCTGCCCGCCCTGTTCCCCCATGCTGATGCGCGCAGCTGGTTTACCGGCAGCCCGGAAGCGGCAAAAGAGACCGCTTTCCGTAACAGCAGCCTGCAGGCGGGCTACCTGATTCTGGCGGCGCGTTCGCTGGGTCTGGATGCCGGTCCGATGTCCGGGTTTGATCCGGCCAAAGTCAATGACGCCTTTTTCTCCGACGGTCAGTATCAGGTTAACCTGCTGATTAACCTCGGCTATGGTGACGCGTCAAAACTGCATCCGCGCCTGCCGCGACTGAGCTTTGAGCAGGCGAGTCGTTTCGCCTGATGCTGCCCGCGTCGCGAGTCAAATCGCGACGCGGATGACCTTATAAAACAGATAGCCACCACACGAACCGCTCAGCGGCGCAGCATTTTTTGCAGGCGTCCCCTGATGAAACACCATTCGCCAGTTCTGACCCTCGCACAGCCAGTGTGAGGCGCGCAGTGCGGCCCGACTGCCATCGGCATCACAGCTCTGGTAGTGCAGTATCAGACTCCTCTCGCCCGTGCTCACCAGCTGAAAGTTACTACTAAGCATATCGGGCATCGCATCTTCTTTTATCAGCGCCGCGATGGTCTGCGCGCGAGTCACAAAGCGTCCTGAACGGGTTATCTCACAAAAGTCAGGATGGAGTATCTGCTCCAGCCACGCCAGTTCCCGTCGCCTGGCACTGTGCAGGCTGCGCTCTCGTTTCACCATTTCGTCCAGCAACATGGCTGACCCTCCTGTTATTCTGTGCTGACAGGCAGCGACAATAATTCCTTTAAGCTGTTGAAGATGGGCATCGTGACGCTTCTGTCCGGTTAGCTCTCCCTCGCGACTCTGCTCATCCTAATCCGAATTTACCCCAATCTGTGCGTTGCAAGGTGCATTAAGGTAAGAAAATTCCTACAATGCTTCTGATGATTATCTGACCATTTTCACGGAGCGACAGATGGCTGGTCATTTTGTACGCTGGACGGGCGATCCCGGCTTCCCGGCTAATGATTTACGCATTCCCCAGGCTATCACCGACACGGCACAGCAGTTTGCTGACAAACGCCGTGGGCGATTTCTTGCCGCCCGTACCCTGCTGGCACAACTGATGCTACGGGTTTATGGCATTAGTGAGCTGCCGCGCCTGCTTATCCAGAACAACGGACGCCCCGTTTTTGCTGACAGCGATCTGCCCGATTTCAGCATCGCCTATGCGGGTAATACGGTGGGTGTGCTGCTGGCCGAAGAGGGTGGGCGTGCCGGTCTGGATATGGAGATTGTGCATGCCAGAAGCCGTCAGACTCAGGAGCAGCTGATTCAGGGATTAACCTCGGGCGAGATCGCCTGGATCAATGCCCAGCAGGATGCCATGGAGGCGGTGACGCAGATCTGGACATTACGCCAGAGCATTCTCAAGCTGACGGGAGAGGGCGATCGGGGACTGGATTCGCTGCGCCTGTTGCCCGGTGCGGGTCGGCTGCGATCTTCACTCTATCCCGATATTCAGGTGGTGTGTGATGCGGAGCCCATGCTGGTCTGGTCGTGTGCGCTGTCGTCTGCGACTCAGCGTCTGCATCTGTGGGAGATGGATAACGCCTTTCAGTGGCACGCATTACGCGAAATAGAGATGGGTAAGCCCAACATCGGGCCTCATGCTTTGCGGCTGACCAGCCTGCCCAGCGAGCGCAGCCTGCATCCTGAAATGTAAAAAGCCGCAACCCGGAGGTTGCGGCCCTGAATGCGCTTAGTGCGCGTCTACAAAAACAATCTTCAGCACAAACAGCAGAGCAACAATCACTACGCAGGGGCTGATTTCACGCCAGCGGCCAGTACCCAGCTTCATGACGCAGTAAGCAATGAATCCCAGCGCAATACCTTCGGTGATGGAAAAACTGAAGGGCATCATGGCGGCGGTCACAAACGCCGGAACGGCTTCGGTCAAATCATCCCAGCGAACGCGCGACAGGCTGGCGGTCATTAACACCCCAACGTAAATCAGCGCGCCTGCAGCGGCGTAGGACGGCACCATCGCGGCCAGCGGTGACAGGAAGGTCACCAGCAGGAACAGCAGGCCGGTGACCACGGCCATCAGGCCGGTACGGCCACCAATCGCCACGCCCGAGGTGCTTTCGATATAGGCGGTCACGGATGAGGTGCCTGCCAGCGCGCCACTCACTGAACTGATGCTGTCGACATAGAGCGCCTGCTGCATGCGCGGGAAAGTGCCGGTTTCATCGGTCAGTCCCGCTTTATCGGTGACGCCAATCAGCGTGCCGGAGGAGTCGAACAGATTGACCAGCATAAAGGAGAAGATCACGCCTGCCATGCCGATGTTGAAGGCGCCTTTGATATCCACCTGGCCGACCACAGAAGTAATGGAAGGCGGCGCAGAGAACAGGCCGACAAACTTCACGTCACCCAGCATCCAGCCGATAGCGGTAGTAACCACCATCGAGATCAGCACCGCCGCGTGGATATTGCGTGATGCCAGAATAGCGATGATAAAGAAGCCCAGCGCGCCCAGCAGTACGCTGTGCGAGGTCAGGTTCCCCACGGCCACCAGGGTATCGGGATTCGGCACGATAATACCGGCATTCTTCAGCCCCATCATGGCGATAAACAGGCCGATACCGGCGGTAATGCCGACGCGCAGGCTCAGCGGGATATTGGCAATCATCCAGTAGCGAACCCGCAGCAGCGTCAGGATCAGCAGGCCGACCGCACCCCAGAAGATCGCGCCCATACCCACCTGCCACGAATAGCCCATCGCGCCAACCACCACAAAGGCAAAAAAGGCGTTCAGCCCCATTGCGGGCGCCAGCGCCACCGGCAGATTGGCAAACAGTCCCATCAGAATGCTGCCGAAAGCGGCAATCAGACAGGTGGTCACAAACACCGCCTGGGTATCCATGCCGGCGACGCCGAGGATCTGCGGATTGACGAAGACGATGTAGACCATCGTCAGAAAGGTGGTGATACCCGCGATCACTTCGGTGCGCACCGTGGTGCCATGTTCCTGCAGCCTGAAGATGCGCTGCAAAACGCCTTGCTTGCTCATGCCATCCATCCAGAAGAAAAAATCATCGGCGCGTATCCTGGCGATTTTACCGGGGCAATACAATGATTTTTCGCAACCGATTGCCAGTCTCGCAATCTGCGCTGAGTGCGGTAGAGTGTGGAGCACACCCCTGAATCGAAGGATAGAGTCTGATGTCAGTAGAATGCGTCTTTTTTGATTGCGATGGCACGCTGGTGGACAGTGAGTTGCTCTGTACCCAGGCCTACGTCAACACCTTTGCCCGTTACGGCCTGGAACTGTCGCTGCAGCAGATGTTTGAAAAGTATAAGGGCGTCAAACTCTACGACATTATTCGTGACGTCGGCGACGCGCATCAGGTGACGCTACCGATGGAAGAGGTGGAGACTGCTTATCGCGCAGAGGTCGCGCGGCTGTTTGATCAGCAACTGCAGCCTATCCCGGGCGCGAAAGCGCTGGTTGAGCAGATCAAGGTGCCGATGTGCGTAGTTTCAAACGGGACGGTAAAAAAGATGCAGCACTCGCTGGGCTTAACCGGCATGCTGCCGCTGTTTGCGGAGCACCTCTACAGCGGCTATGACATTCTGCACTGGAAGCCCGATCCGGAACTGATGTACCACGCGGCGGAACAGATGCAGGTACCGATTGAGCGCTGCATTCTGGTGGATGACTCCGAAGCGGGCGCCCGCGCCGGTATCGCCGCCGGCATTCCGGTCTACTACTACTGCGCTGACCCGCACAACCCTGAACTGGATCATCCGCTGGTGACGCGCTTCGACGATATGGCGCAACTGCCTGCGCTGTGGCGCGCCCGTGGCTGGGATCTGGTGTAGCAGCGCGGGCCAGCATGACACACATCGTCTGGTTTTTAACCCTGCCCGGCGTGATGGCGCTGGATCTCACCGGCCCGGCCGAGACGCTGAAGCTGGCGGGCGAGCGCTTTATGCTGCGCTACATCGGCCCGCAGCCGGAGGTGGTCTGCTCCACCGGCATGACCATTGGCGGCATCGAACCGTTACCTGATCAGTTGCCCGCCGGGAGTCTGCTGGTGGTGCCTGGCGTCTATGACTCGCAGGTCTGTTACGCCACGCCGCAGGCCGGAGAGGCTCGCGAGTGGCTGATGCGCCAGCACGCCGCGCTGCGCGCGCAGACCTTTATGCTGGTCTGCGTCTGCTCGGGTGCGCTGCTGGCGGCGCAGGCAGGCATGCTGGATGACGTGCTCTGCACCACTCATCATGATGTGATTGCCCGTCTGAAAGCCGCGGCCCCGCGCGCACGGGTGCAGGAGAACCGGGTGTTTGTCGGGCATGAGAATATCTGGACCAGCGCAGGCATCACGGCGGGAATCGATCTGGCGCTGCATCTGATTAATCAGCTCTGCGATACGCAAACCGCGCTGGCGGTAGCGCGGGAGATGGTGGTCTGGTTTCGCCGTGCCGGTGACGATCCGCAACTTTCGCCGTGGCTGCGTTACCGCAACCACATGCATCCGGCCATTCACCGGGCGCAGGATCTGATGATTGCCCATCCTGAGCACGGTTGGACCCTGACCGAGCTGGCCGGACGCACGCATGTCAGCAGCCGCCATCTGGCGCGGCTGTTTCGCCAGCATCTGGGGATTAGCGTGCGTGAATACCATGAGCAGCTGCGGGTTGGCGTGGCACGCCAGCGTCAGCAGCAGGGTGAATCTGCCGAAAAAGCGGCGCTGGCGGCGGGGTTTTCATCGGCGCGCCAGCTACGGCGCGCCCGCCAGCGTGAAGCCGATCAGCTGACAAAGTGACGGGTATCGACGCGTTTCAGTGCCATACCCAGCAGCAGGCTGCCGCCCAGCGTCAGCCCGAACACCCAGGGCAGGTCGAGCCACGGACGTGACATATCATCGTAATGATGCGTTCGCAGGTAGTGAATGAACAGCGCATGAAAGCCGTAGATCGGCAGTGAATAGCGTGCAATCACCGTTAAACCCGGCAGCGTGCGCTGGTTCAGGCTGTTTTTAAACACGATCAGCAGGCTGATCGCGGCGATAAACACCAGCGGTCCGCAGTAGAGATACCAGGTGTCATTAAACGCCCCGTTGACGATCAACGCCTGTTTCGTCCCTAACGTAATGCCAATCACACAGGCGATAAACAGCCCGGCAGCCAGCGGCGTCAGGCCGCGGCGGGTCGTTTCCATCGTGCCGATAGCCCGTCCCAGCAGCGCATAGAGCAGGTAGTAGATACTGTCACCGCTGACATAGAGATTAACCGGCAGAAAGTGAAATGACCCCAGCGACTGGCTGACCGTATTGGGATTGGCGAGCACCGCCAGCACCAGCACCAGCAGCACCACGTAGCGCGCCTGCACGGTTTTTACCTGGATCAGGGGCGACAGCAGATAGATGCCGATCAGCGCAAAGAAGAACCACAGGTGATAAAACACCGGCTTCTGCAGCATCTTCAGGATTGATCGCCCTTCGCTGATGGGGGTCAGCCAGGTGATATAGGCCAGCGATACCGCGCTGTAGAACAACAGACAGAGCACCAGCCGGAGCATATGGCGCGGCTGGGCGCTGCGTTCGCCGAAAAACAGATAGCCGGAGATCATAAAGAACAGCGGAACACAGACGCGTGATGCTGAGTTCAGCAGATTAGCCGCATCCCAGGTGATGCCAGTCACCGCCATCGGCCCGGTGATATACCAGGTGGTGGTATGAATCACGATCACCATCAGACAGGCAACCGCGCGTAAATTATCGATCCAGTAAATCTTCTGCGGCATGGCATCCTCTTGCGCATCGCGTCCGTGCGCAAAAGGGTAGCCAAATGCGACCAGAGCAACAACTGCTGCCAGCAGGATTCGGAGCCATCTGTATGCCAGCGCCCTGAATCACCGCGAAAACGCGCCGGTAGCGCCTGGGATTTACGGCTGCACATCGCGCGGTCAAAGGGTATACTGTCGGCCTCTTTTTTTAATCTAACCGAAGCGCGTGCACACTCAACATGCAAAAGTTTGATACCAAAACCTTTCAGGGGCTGATCCTGACCTTGCAGGATTACTGGGCGCGTCAGGGCTGCACCATTGTCCAACCGCTGGACATGGAAGTGGGCGCTGGCACTTCACACCCGATGACCTGCCTGCGCGCACTCGGCCCGGAGCCGATCGCCGCCGCTTACGTGCAGCCATCACGCCGTCCTACCGATGGCCGCTACGGTGAAAACCCGAACCGCCTGCAACACTATTACCAGTTCCAGGTGATCATCAAACCCTCACCGGACAACATTCAGGAGCTCTATCTTGGCTCGCTGAAAGAGCTGGGTATGGACCCGACGGTGCATGACATTCGCTTCGTGGAAGATAACTGGGAAAACCCGACGCTGGGTGCCTGGGGACTCGGCTGGGAAGTGTGGCTCAACGGCATGGAAGTGACGCAGTTCACCTACTTCCAGCAGGTTGGCGGCATGGAGTGTAAGCCGGTGACCGGCGAGATCACCTACGGTCTGGAGCGTCTGGCGATGTACATCCAGGGCGTCGACAGCGTTTACGATCTGGTGTGGAGCGACGGTCCGCTGGGCAAAACCACCTACGGCGACGTGTTCCATCAGAACGAAGTGGAGCAATCCACCTATAACTTCGAATACGCCGACGTTGATTTCCTCTTTACCTGCTTCGAGCAGTATGAGAAAGAGGCGCAGCATCTGCTGGCGCTGGAAAAACCGCTGCCACTGCCCGCCTACGAACGCATTCTTAAAGCGGCACACAGCTTCAACCTGCTGGATGCCCGCAAAGCGATCTCGGTAACAGAGCGTCAGCGCTATATTCTGCGCATTCGTACCCTGACCAAAGCCGTGGCTGAAGCTTACTACGCCTCTCGCGAGGCAATGGGCTTCCCGATGTGCAATAACAAAAAGTAAGAGGCAGCCATGACTGAACAAACCTTCCTGGTGGAGATCGGCACCGAAGAGCTGCCACCAAAAGCCCTGCGCAGCCTGGCAGAAGCCTTTGCCGCGCAGGTCACTGCTGAACTGGATGCCGCTAACCTGAGCCACGGCGAGGTCAGCTGGTTTGCTGCGCCGCGTCGTCTGGCGCTGAAAGTCGCCAACCTGAGCGCCTCACAACCCGATCGGGAAGTAGAGAAGCGCGGACCGGCGGTCGCTGCGGCGTTTGACGCTGACGGCAACGCGACCAAAGCCGCTGAAGGCTGGGCGCGTGGCAACGGCATTACCGTCGATCAGGCTGAACGTCTCGCCACCGATAAAGGCGAATGGCTGGTTTATCGCGCTCAGGTCAAAGGCGAAGCGGCCCAGGCGCTGCTGCCCGCAATGATCGCTACCGCGCTCAGCAAGCTGCCGGTGCCAAAACTGATGCGCTGGGGCAACAGCGATGTGCAGTTCGTTCGTCCGGTTCACACCGTGACGATGCTGCTGGGCGATGAGCTGATCCCAGGCACCATTCTGGGCATTAAGTCAGATCGGGTTATTCGTGGTCACCGCTTTATGGGTGAAAGCGAAATCACGCTCGACAACGCCGATCAGTACCCTGATGTGCTGGAAAAACGCGGCCAGGTCATTGCCGACTATCAGGTCCGCAAAGCGATGATTAAAGCCGATGCTGAAGCAGCAGCACGCCGTTTAGGCGGCAACGCTGATATCAGCGACAGCCTGCTGGAAGAGGTGACATCGCTGGTGGAGTGGCCGGTGGTCCTGACCGCGACCTTTGAAGAGAAATTCCTCAAGGTACCTGCGGAAGCGCTGGTCTACACCATGAAAGGCGATCAGAAGTATTTCCCGGTGTATGACAATGACGGCAACCTGATGCCGAACTTCATTTTCGTCACCAACATCGAATCCAGCGATCCGCGTCAGATTATCTCCGGCAACGAGAAGGTGGTACGTCCACGCCTGGCCGATGCGGAGTTCTTCTTTAATACCGACCGCAAAAAGCGTCTGGAAGATCACCTGCCGCGTCTGGAGACGGTGCTGTTCCAGAAAGAGCTGGGCACGCTGCGCGATAAAACCGATCGCATTCAGGCCCTCGCGGGCTGGATTGCCGGTGAAATTGGCGCAGATGTGAATCACGCCACCCGCGCGGGCCTGCTGTCGAAGTGTGACCTGATGACCAACATGGTCTTCGAGTTCACCGACACCCAGGGCGTGATGGGCATGCACTACGCGCGTCACGACGGCGAAGCCGAAGATGTGGCGGTGGCGCTGAATGAGCAGTATCAGCCGCGCTTTGCCGGTGACGATCTGCCGTCCAGCCCTGTCGCCTGTGCACTGGCGATTGCCGATAAAATGGATACGCTGGCCGGTATTTTCGGCATTGGTCAGCATCCAAAAGGCGACAAAGACCCGTTCGCACTGCGTCGTGCGGCGCTGGGCGTGCTGCGTATCATAGTCGAGAAAAACCTGCCGCTTGACCTGCAGACTCTGACCGAAGAAGCGGTGCGCCTGTATGGCAGCAAGCTGAGCAACGCCCGCGTGGTGGATGATGTGATCGACTTTATGCTGGGTCGCTTCCGCGCCTGGTATCAGGAAGAGGGTCACAGCATCGACACGCTGCAGGCGGTTCTGGCGCGTCGTCCGACCCGTCCGGCTGACTTTGATGCACGCATGAAAGCGGTGTCGCACTTCCGTACGCTGGAAGCAGCCGCAGCACTGGCGGCGGCGAACAAGCGCGTCTCTAACATTCTGGCAAAATCGACTGAAACGCTGAATGAGAGCGTGCAGGCGTCGCTGCTGAAAGAGAATGAAGAGATCCAGCTGGCGACCTTTGTCACTGCGCTGAGCAGCAAGCTGCAGCCTTACTTCGCTGAAGGTCGTTATCAGGATGCGCTGGTCGAACTGGCACAGCTGCGTACTGCGGTAGACAACTTCTTCGATAAAGTGATGGTTAACGCCGACGATCAGGCGGTGCGGGTTAATCGCCTGACGCTGCTGTCAAAACTGCGTGAGCTGTTCCTGCAGGTCGCGGATATCTCACTGCTACAGTAATGCTATTTGTTGTGCGAAAAAGGGACGAGCAATCGTCCCTTTTTTTATGGGATTTTTTTGGCCTGATGTCTTCGACTCATACCTGAGTGTGACCGCTATAGCGGCCATTTTTTAGGGTGCAAATGAATACGCTAAAGTGCCTAAACTGCCATTGCCGGTCATCAGAAATCGGCTGTTGTGATGCGCCAGGTTATAAATATTATGTCGATATATCAAAAGTTTAATTGTTAATTTTTCTCCTGTAATACTCTAAGGTTTTTCATCAATCCGGTGGTTAAGAAACCGCCCTAAAAATAGCCAGCCCTCTTGTTTTTCCCCTCTCCTGATGGATAATTCGCCAGAATTTACACCCGGTTACATTTAGTGAAATGGAATTTTCATGAAAAGGATTTGTTTATCGCTCTGTCATCCGCCAGTGCGTCTGCTCGCCATGGTGGCAGGCGCGCTGCTCTGCTCTGCTTTCCCGGTGATGGCAGCCCCGCCAGCCGATAATCCCCGCGAAGAAGGCCAGGCGATTGAAACCGGGCAACAGTTGCGTCAGCAGATGCGTGAAAATAATTCTAAAAGGTGTTTAGATGAATGTCTCAAATATGGATATGCAGCAAAAACTTGAAGTTTCCATCACTAAGTCTGCAAAAATTCTGCCTGGTGATGTCGGCCAACAATTGTTGGCAATGCTGACCCCTCAAGCATTGGCCACAATGGCTGCAATAACTGGTTTATGGGCTGGTGCACACTTTTTTGGTATTGGTGAGTTAGCTGACCTCATTCTGATTGTGGCGGGTTGGGTTGCCGTAGGTGGTGTGGCTGTTGAGGCTTCAAAAAAGCTCTACGAATTCGGTAAGACAACATACAAAGCCAGAACTGAAAGTGATCTTGATGATGCGGCTGCCTATTTAGCTGCAGCCATTACCATGATTGGCGTAGATACTGTGATGGCGATTTTACTGAAAAAGAACCCTCGCGACGCCTTCAGGCATTCATACAGAAATATACGTATGCCTAAATACAGCGCATCAGTGGGCCGCGCAATGAATGGCCCCCGAAACACTTCTTCATCCTGGCGGTATCGCCCAAAAATCCGCTTTACTGATAGGCAAAATGCCGGGTTAGGTTCAACTAATTTATGGGGTGACATTACTATTGGCAGAGCCTACGACCGCACATTAAAAACAGCGGAACAAGCGGCTGAGGATGTTCTGGCGGCCATATATCATGAGCGGGTACATTCCTCCATTGCGCCAAAGTTTTATCTGCTTCGGGAGCTTAGAGCCTTTATGTATATTAGCTCCTACAACAGGTCATATATTTTACGGTATCTGGAAGAAGCATTTGCCGAGATGGTTGGGCTAATGAGAGCGAAAGGGATGTCAACACGTTATGTTATTGATGGTTTCAAATTTCCGTTAACCAATAACTATGAGATTACCTTTACCGCACTTCGACATGAAGCAGCTGGCGTGCTTCTTGGGCCGGTTGTTGTAGGCGGTGCTATGTACAATGTCTATTATGGAATTCAGCAATGATAAACCTAGAAGACGCTAAGAACGCCGCTCGTGACTATGCATCCCGACATAAAGTGGGATGGAGTGAGAAATTTACTTTCATTAAAACGGCTTTTTATGATGGTGTTGAATGCTATATCGTTGAGACTTCTAGCGAAGATGTAGAAAACAAGTCATGGATGGAGATTGAGACCTCTACTCCCGTAAATATTTACGTCGATATGAAAACTGGAAAATGTTTTGGGCATCAGTTTGGTAATAGGGGTTTTAACAAGGGTATTTAATATCCTCAATCATTGACCAGCTAATACCGTGTGGCCTGGCCTTCACCGTAGACGGCGTCGCCCGCCATGACGGCGACACAGAACTTACGACGGGTGATAACACATCGGGTCGCCCACTGTTACCGGCTGAACTGGCCCTGACGGCGCTACAACAGCTGGAGAAAGTCGCCACAACCATCCCCAATAATGGTCTGTTCAGCCAGCATACCGCGGCGGGCAGCCCGTATCTGATCGTGACTGACGAGCGTTTTACCAGCAAGAGCAAATTTATCAGCAGCGACTATCTGCTTGAACGGGTGGGTTACGACCCGTCACAGGTGCATAAACGCCTGGGCGACGGTTTTTATGAGCAGCGTCTGGTTCGCGAGCAGGTCCTGAAACTGACCGGCAGGCCTTCCGTTAACGGCTGGGATGCGATGGCGCAGTATCAGGAGCTAATGAACAACGGCTCTAAAGTGGCGCAGGATTTCCATCTGGTGCCGGGCGTGGCGTTGACGCCGCAGCAGATTGCGGCGCTGCAACAGGATATCGTCTGGCTGGTCAGCGAAACGGTTGATACGGCAGACGGCCCTCAGACGGTGTGGGTGCCGAAAGTTTATCTGGCTCAGACCACGCTGCGCCTGACTGGCGCGGGCGCGGTGATTGGCGGCGGTAACCTGCAGCTCTCAGCGGACAGCGTGACCAATGCCGGTAACCTCTTTGCGGATCAGGCGCTCTCCATCGACAGCGGGCAGTTTCAGCACCTGGGCGGCGACATTAAGGCGGGCAGCATTGATGTGAAGGCGGAGACGCTGAAGATCAGTACCGATCTGCAGAATGCCCTGCGTCAGGCGACGATGAGTGCTGAGGATATCAGCCTCAGCGGCAACGATATCCGGCTGCAGGGCGCGAAACTCAATGCCACCAATAACCTCAGCCTGAGCGCGCGCAACAACCTTGCGATCGGTGCCGCGAAAAGCAGTCACAGCGGCAGCCTGAACGTGATCTCCGGGGCGATGGGTAACCGCACCAGCAGCGGCATAGAAGAAGCGGGCAGGCGCATGGCGCAGGTCAGCGGCCAGTGGCAGCAGGCAAAGGGCAGCGAGCTTAACGCCGGTGGCAATCTTCTGCTCTCGGCCGGGCGTGATCTGACGCTGATCGGTAGCCAGGCCAGCGCCTCCGGCTCTGCCCGGGTTCAGGCTGGCGGCGACATTCACATCGGCGCTGAAACCACCACCAATACCACCCATCTTGAGGCTGGCAGCCGGACTTCATCGGTCAGCAACAGCCGCACGGAAGATCGCCTGGTGCTCAGCACCCTGAGCGGTGACCAGGGTGTGACGCTGGTGGCGGGTAATAACCTGCTGGCCGAAGGCGCGCAGGTTGACAGTACCCAGGGCCGCATCGGCGTCAGCGCGCAGAACGTCACCATTAAAGATGCGCGCGCCAGCCTGCTCGATCAGGACAGCGAAAACAAGCGTGAGGGTAATACCCGCACCCATCGTGAAGAAGAAAGCGTGCGCGAGAGCAGCACCGGTAGCACCTTCAGCGGGCAGCAGGGCGTAACAGTGATTGGGCGCGAGGGCGACGTCACCGTGACCGGCAGTACGCTTCACAGCGAACAGGGCGCGGTCGGGCTTCAGGCGAAACAGGACGTGGTGCTCAACACCGCCACCGAACGTGAGTCACTCTATAGTGAAGAACGCTCAGAGAATAAAGGCCTGCTGAACAAAAGTAGCAGTCACAGCGTGACGCGGGACGTTACCACCCGTGAGAACGGCAGCCTGCTGAGCGGCGAAAGCGTCGCGGTCATCGCCGGACGCGACCTGACGGTGACCGGCTCGGCGGTGGCTGCCGACCAGGACGTCAGTCTGCGGGCCGGGCGCGACGTGGAGATTGGCGCGGCAACCGAGACCGACAGCCACTACCAGCTGAAAGAAAAGAAAAAAAGCGGGCTGATGAGCAGCGGCGGCATCGGCTTCACCGTCGGCAAGCAGTCCACGCGGCACGAAATTGATGAGAAAGGCACCACCCAGAGCCAGAGCGTCAGCACCATCGGCAGCAGCCAGGGCAGCGTGGATATCACGGCGGGCAACCGGCTGCACGTCGGCGGCGCAGACCTGGTGGCAGGTCAGGACATGAACCTGACGGGCGACAGCGTAACTATCGACCCGGGCTTTGATTCACGCAGCCGTAAGGAAACCTTCGAGCAGAAACAGAGCGGTCTGCGCATCGCCCTGTCAGGCACGGCAGGCAGCGCGCTCAACACGGCAGTGAGCAGCGCGCAGCAGGCGAGGAAGTCGGGTGGCGGGCGTGTCAGCGCACTGCAGAACACCCAGGCGGCGCTGAACGGGGTGCAGGCGGCGCAGGCAGCTCAGATGGACGGGCTTAACACCGCCGCCGCGGACGCACACAATGCCGCCGGCGACCTGAAGCCGGGGCAGGACGGCTATCAGGCGGGCTCGACCAACACCATCGGCGTCAGCGCCTCGTACGGCAGTCAGTCGTCGAAAAGCGAAGCGCGTACTGAGAGCAGTCAGTCGAAGGGCAGCACGCTGACGGCGGGCCGGAATCTGACCGTCACGGCAACCGGCAAAAACGGTACGGCGCAGAGCGGCGACATCAGCATCACCGGCAGCCAGCTGAAGGCGGGCGGCGACCTGAGCCTGGATGCGTCGCGGGACATCCTGCTGCAGTCGGCGCAGAACACGCAGAGCACCGATGGGAAAAACAGCAGCAAGGGCGGCAGCGTCGGCGTAGGCATCGGCGTCGGGTCAGGCGGCTACGGCATCAGCGTGTCGGCGAGCGTCAACGCGGCGAAGGGCAGCGAAAAAGGCAACGGGCTGACGCACAGCGAGACCACGCTGGACGCGGGCAACCGGCTCAGCCTGACCAGCGGGCGCGACACGACGCTCACGGGCGCGCAGGCCAGCGGTGAGAGCGTGAAGGTGGACGCGGGCCGCAACCTGACGCTGACCTCGGAGCAGGACAGCGACCGCTACGACAGCAAACAGCAGAGCGCCAGCGCGGGCGGCAGCTTCACGTTCGGCTCAATGACCGGGTCGGCGAACGTGAACGTGAGCCGGGATAAGATGCACAGCACCTGGCAGAGCGTGGCGGAGCAGACCGGGATATTTGCCGGGAAGGGCGGCTTTGACGTCACGGTGGATGAGCACACGCAGCTGAACGGGGCGGTCATCAGCTCGACGGCCTCCGCCGATAAGAACCGGCTCGACACCGGCACGCTGGGCTTCGGCAATATTGAGAACCACGCGGAATATGAGGTGGAGCATCAGAGTGCGGGCATGAGCACGGGCGGCAGCGTGGGCGGTCAGTTCGCCGGGAACATGGCGAACGGCATGCTGGCGGGGCTGAACGACAGCGGCAGCGCGGACTCCACCACGAAGGCGGCGGTGAGTGAGGGCACCATCGTTATCCGCGATAAGGAACAGCAGACGCAGGACGTGGCGGACCTCAGCCGCGACGTGGCGAACGCGAATCCGGGGCTGGACGTCATCTTCGACAAGGAGAAGGAGCAGAACCGGCTGAAGGCGGCGCAGCTTATCGGGGAAATCGGGGCTCAGGCGGGGGATATCGCACGGACGCAGGGCGATATCATTGCGACGCGGGCCGCAAACGAGAAAATGTCCGGCGCCACGCAGACCGACCGCGACAGAGCGCTGGCTGAGCTGAAAGCAAAGGATCCGACGAAGCAGTACAGCGCAAGCGACGTCAATAAACAGGTTTACAGCAACTACTATAATCAGGCGTTCGCGGAGAGCGGGTTCGGCACCGGCGGTAAGGTGCAGCAGGCCATCAGCGCGGTGACAGCTGCGGTGCAGGGCCTGTCGGGTGGGAACGTGGCTCAGGCGTTGAGCGGCGCGGCAAGTCCGTATCTTGCTGAGCAGATACATAAGCTGACGGAAGGCAACCCGGAAGCGCAGGCGATGGCCCACGCGGTTGTTGGGGCGGTAGCGTCTTACGCATCCGGCAACTCAGCGCTGGCTGGTGCAGCCGGAGCGGTCAGCGGTGAGGTGATGGCGAAGCTGGTGATGAATCAGCTGTATCCGGGTAAAGCGGTCAGCGGCCTGACAGAAACGGAGAAGCAGACCATCAGCGCGCTGGGGACGCTGGCGGCGGGTCTTGCGGGCGGCGTTGTAGGTGACAGCGCCGCGGGTGCGGTGGCGGGTGCGCAGGCGGGACAGAACGCGGTTAATAACAACTTATTTGGTGGAACCGAAGCGGGACAGAAAAAGTTCGTGCAGAAGCAGGGTAAAGACGTGATGTCCTGTGCAGACGATCCTTCTTCAGTTAGCTGCCAGCGCGGCGAGGCGGTAAATAAAGCGATTGCGGGAGCGCTGGCAACTGGCGGCGTGGCATCTTTAACAGCTCCAGCGCAGGCAATGTGGGCACTGGGTGCAGGGGTTAATGCAGGCGCTCAGTACGCTGAAGATGGCACGGTGAACCCGGTTAACTCTGTTGTCGCTGGCTGGACAAACGTTATCACCATCGGAAATGGCCTGACCGGTACAGTGATCTGGAACGCTGTTGGAGGAGCCTTAACGAATCAAATCAATGGCGATGATCCGCTAACTGGTGCGATAACTAATGGTGCAGGATCGGCATTAGGTTATGGAGCCGGTAAATTGATCTCTTCAGGGACAAATGCCGCTGGTAAATGGATCACTGGTGGCTGGGATCCAAAGTTCAATCCTGACCTGCTGAAATATACCGAAGTCAAAGGACAACTGGGGATATCGAAGGAAATGCTTCCGAGCAAAGTCCCCAGCAGCATAGGTAATATCGGAGCTTCAATAATGTCAGAGGGAAGCGGGAAAGCAGCAGAGCAAGTGCTCAAAAAAATAGGAGATGGAAATGAAAAATGATCTTCTCAGAATTTTTCAATCCTTATTTATTTTAGCTGCCACTGTTTTGTTTATGATCGCTCTATCTGTTTGTGGAAAACTTTTTTTCTCGTTACTACTGTGGCTGCTTGGGGATGGGTTTAATTCCACCTGGCAAGATATTTTACATGGAGCAAAAATTGGACTTTATGGTGGAGGGATCGGAGGTATTGGCCTTGCATTACTTCACTTTTTTAAAGTAAAAGGTTTTTAACCTCAGCAAAGAGGATCTCGGCCACCAAGCCAGGATCTTTTTACCCACCAATCGCTCCTCAGCCACGGCTCGTCACAGGTGCATAAACGCCTGGGCGACGGTTTTTATGAGCAGCGTCTGGTACGCGAGCAGGTCCTGAAACTGATCGTCACCGGTAGCACGCTGCGCAGCGGACAGGGTGCTGTTGCGTTGCAGGCGAAATCAGGCGGCTACGGCATCAGCGTGTCGGCGAGCGTCAACGCGGCGAAGGGCAGCGAAAAAGGCAACGGGCTGACGCACAGCGAGACCACGCTGGACGCGGGCAACCGGCTCAGCCTGACCAGCGGGCGCGACACGACGCTCACGGGCGCGCAGGCCAGCGGTGAGAGCGTGAAGGTGGACGCGGGCCGCAACCTGACGCTGACCTCAGAGCAGGACAGCGACCGCTACGACAGCAAGCAGCAGAGCGCCAGCGCGGGCGGCAGCTTTACCTTCGGCTCAATGACCGGGTCGGCGAACGTGAACGTGAGCCGGGATAAGATGCACAGCAACTGGCAGAGCGTGGCGGAGCAGACCGGGATTTTTGCGGGCAAGGGCGGCTTTGACGTCACGGTGGGTGAGCACACGCAGCTGAACGGGGCGGTCATCAGCTCGACGGCCTCCGCCGATAAGAACCGGCTCGACACCGGCACGCTGGGCTTCGGCAATATTGAGAACCACGCGGAATATGAGGTGGAGCATCAGAGTGCGGGCATGAGCACGGGCGGCAGCGTGGGCGGTCAGTTCGCCGGGAACATGGCGAACGGCATGCTGGCGGGGCTGAACGACAGCGGCAGCGCGGACTCCACCACGAAGGCGGCGGTGAGTGAGGGCACCATCGTTATCCGCGATAAGGAACAGCAGACGCAGGACGTGGCGGACCTCAGCCGCGACGTGGCGAACGCGAATCCGGGGCTGGACGTCATCTTTGACAAGGAGAAGGAGCAGAACCGGCTGAAGGCGGCGCAGCTTATCGGGGAAATCGGGGCTCAGGCGGGAGATATCGCGCGGACGCAGGGCGAGATAGCGGGACTGAAGGCGCAGCGAGATCCGGCGGCGCTTCAGGCGGCGAGGGAAGAGCTGGCCGGAAAAGGGAAGCTGAACCCGACGGCAGATGAGATAGCGAAGCAGGCTTACGACACGGCGATGAAGCCGTTCGGCACGGGTTCGTCGCTGCAGCAGGGCATCAGCGCGGTGACGGCGGCGGTGCAGGGCCTGTCGGGCGGGAACGTGGCGCAGGCGGTGAGCGGCGCGTCGGCACCGTACCTGGCGGAAAAGATACATGAGCTGACCACGGACGCGAACGGTAAGGTAAATGTCCAGGCGAACCTGATGGCGCACGCGGTGCTGGGTGCGGTAACCTCGTATGCGTCGGGCAATGCGGCGCTGGCGGGTGCCTCGGGCGCGGTGATGGGCGAGTACATCGCGCAGCAGCTGTATCCGGGGGTTAAGCGTAATGACCTGTCTGAGGAGCAGCGGCAGACGATAAGTGCGCTGGGGACGCTGGCGGCGGGTCTGGCAGGCGGCGTGGTTGGTGACAGCACGGCGGATGCGGTGGCGGGGGCGCAGGCGGGTAAGAACGCGGTTGAAAATAATGCGCTGCACGCCGAAGGCGAGAAGCAGCGTCAGGATGCGAAGTGGTCGCTGCCGTATCTGGAAGCCGAAAAGAAACAGCAGGCTGAGAAGTTAATCAGTGACCTGAATGCGAAAGATAAGGCATTCGATGCAGCGTTAGACTCAGCCTGTAAAGGGCTTTCTTCAGCAGCCTGCCAGGGAATGCGGCAGGAACTGGCAGCGATGTCGAAGAGTTATGACCAGCAGCTCGACGGTCAGTATATCGGCACGATGGGCAGCGTTTATAAAGAAGGAAAAGGTCAGGTTGACGCGCTGATGTGGCAGTATGCCTCGGCGGATGCGAAAGCGGAGCGCGAAGCCAACGTTAACCGTATCGCTGAAAACTGGGGTGTGAGTAAGGAGACAGCAGACGGCCTCTATACCGCGATGGCTGGCGTTCATACCACGGCGGCGATTGGTGGCGCGGTTTATGGGATGAAGGGAAGTAGTTCGGCGCAGACAGGTAAGAATCCTGCTTATATAGAAGAGCCACCTTTCAATCCCTCAGGCACAGGCGGAGCTGCGCAACCGTGGTCGACTAAAGGTCGTATCAACTATGTTCAGCTACCGAATGAAGGTAAAATTCGTTATATACCGCCAGAGGGGTACTCTGCATCTCAACCTCTGCCAAGAGGCCCAAATAAAGGTTACATTGACAAGTTTGGGAATGAATGGGTTAAAGGCCCATCTCGTACAGCGGGCCAGGCATTTGAGTGGGATGTCCAGTTATCACGAACAGGTAAAGCTCAGTTAGGTTGGGCAACGCGAGATGGCTCTCACCTTAATATCTCCCTTGATGGAAAAGTTACGCATAAGTGAAAACTATGAAAATAGATTTTTATCAAGAAGTAGAAATTAAAGCGGATGCTAAAAATAGTAAGTACGCAAAATGCAAGGGAGTCGTTCTTGGAATCAGCGAGGAGGAGAATACTGTCTTTGGTTACTCTGTAGTAATTCATGGGAAAGAAAACACAGTGTACTTCGATAAAGATGATGTTTCCCCCACTGGTATTACCTTCAGTCGAGAAGACTTTTATTGATAAAAAGCCCGGCTATAATGGGCTGACTCCATAAAGTTGGACATCCAACAAGTAGGGGTTCACTTCATTAATAGCCGGTTTGTTTTATCAGCCCCTACGCAAAATGCCCGTCATCACGCTTAAACTTCGGCGCGTCACTGGTGCTGTGCATCGCACCAGGAAACTCCGTCAGCCACTGCGCCACCTTCTTCCGGTTGATGGGCACCACGCTTAAGCCCTCGACGCAGCCCCACAGTTCGCGGGTGGCGGGCCTGAAGGTGCAGAAAGATCCGGAAGCACTGGCGGCTGCGAGGGAAGAGCTGGTCAAAAAAGGGAAGCTGAACCCGACGGCAGATGAAATAGCGAAGCAGGCTTACGACACGGCGCAGAAACCGTTTGGGACCGGCGGTAAGGTGCAGCGTGCCATCAGCGCAGTGACGGCGGCAGTGCAGGGCCTGTCGGGCGGGAACGTGGCGCAGGCGATAAGCGGCGCGTCGGCACCGTACCTGGCGGAAAAGATACATGAACTGACCACGGATGCGAACGGTAAGGTAAATGTCCAGGCGAACCTGATGGCGCACGCGGTGCTGGGTGCGGTAACCTCGTACGCGGCGGGCAATGCTGCGCTGGCCGGAGCCTCGGGCGCGGTGATGGGCGAGTACATCGCGCAGCAGCTGTATCCGGGGGTTAAGCGCAGTGACCTGTCTGAGGAGCAGCGGCAGACGATAAGCGCGCTGGGTACGCTGGCAGCGGGTCTTGCGGGCGGTGTCGTGGGTGACAGCACGGCGGATGCGGTGGCGGGGGCTCAGGCGGGAAAAACGTCGCTGGAAAATAACGCACTGAGTGATATTGCGCAGGCGCAGTCTGAAGGTAAGACGCCGGAACAGAAGGCCGGTGAGTACGTTGAGGCGGAAAACGAACGCTATAAGAAGGCAAACTGCGGCGGCATGAGCGCCGAAGCCTGCTCGGTGAAGATGTATGAAGAGCGGCGTGAAGCGCTGAAAGATATGGCTTCGCTGGGTGCTGACTTCGTACCTGTTGTGGGTGATATCAAAAGCTTTGCGGAAGCTCAGTCGGCGCTTGATTACCTTGTGGCTGCAATCGGTATCATTCCTGGCGCGGGAGATGCGGCAGGCAAGGTCATCAGGGCAGCAGAAACGGCGCTGAAGAAAGGCGACGTGGCTGAAGCGTCGAAGCTGATTAATAAGGCCAGCGATGAAATATCAGGGCATTTACCGAGTTCTGGCCAAATATCTTTACCAAGCTCTGGAGTTGGATCTAATGCTGCATTCTCAGTTAACAATGCACAACTAGGTAAAAAGCTTGGAAAACACGTTGAAGATTTTGGTGGTAATGCATCGAACGCAGCAGATAGACAGCGTGTATTAGATATTATCAATGATATCGGTTCTCACCCGGATAAAGTTATTGCTGGAAAATTTGCGGGGCAAGGTACTGGAATCGGGGCCAGTCGTGGAGATGTATTTTTTAGGATCAAGGGTAATAATGTTGTTGTTACCAAACCAGATGGTAGCTTCGTCACTATCCTTAAAGATGGTATTAATAATACATCTGTAATAAATGCATTGAAGGGGGATCCGAAATGATTAATGTTGTGGGAGGATATCAAAAATGGGCTCGCAGTGTCGTTGGAAGAAAGCTTCTAAGGGTTAATGGGGTGATTTATTCGCTTGAAACTCATGATTTTAGTCACCCTCAGCAATTACAGCTTGTTTTTTCAGAAGTTGAAGAGATGGAGAGTTTTAAATGTGGAAGGGATGGCTCGACACTTGAATTAACAGACGTATCTCTCCAGGGAAATGATCTTGGCGAATATGGGAGAGAAACGGTCATTGATATTTCACACGTTTATCCGTTCGTTAATTATCTCGAAAAAAAACTTTTAAAAGTATTTTTAATTTTTTCTTCATTAGAGGATGCATTTATAGGTGTAAAGCTGGTTTTTGAAGGTGAATTAATCTTGTTCATTATGAATGTTGGAGATGAAATAAGTATGTTGGAATCTTTGTCGTCATCATATGAACAAGACGAAGGTATTAAATATCAACACTTATAAATTAGAACCTAGACCTCAATTAACCGACGTTTTCTTAACTTTAATGATCAGATTTTCGCGTACAGCAGGTTCGGAATGGGGCGTAAGGCGTAGTAGGCCATCAGCATCGGCATGAGTTCAGGCGGCTAATGCATCAGCGTGTCGACGAGCGTGAAGGTGGATGCGGGCCGCAACCTGACGCTGACCTCAGAGGAAGACAGCGACCGCTACGACAGTAAGCAGCAGAGCGCCAGCGCGGGCGGCAGCTTCACGTTCGGCTCGATGACCGGGGCGGCGAAGGTGAACGTTACCGGGGCTGTCGGGTGGGAACCTGGCGCAGGCGATAAGCGGCGCGTCGGCACCGTACCTGGCGGAAAAGATACATGAACTGACGACGGACGCGAACGGTAAGGTAAATGTCCAGGCGAACCTGATGGCGCACGCGGTGCTGGGTGCGGTAACCTCGTACGCGGCGGGCAATGCTGCGCTGGCCGGAGCCTCGGGCGCGGTGATGGGCGAGTACATCGCGCAGCAGCTGTATCCGGGGGTTAAGCGCAGTGACCTGTCTGAGGAGCAGCGGCAGACGATAAGCGCGCTGGGTACGCTGGCGGCGGGTCTTGCGGGCGGCGTTGTGGGTGACAGCACGGCGGATGCGGTGGCGGGGGCTCAGGCGGGTAAAAATGCGGTTGAGAATAATCATTTGCACACCGCAGAAGCCAGGGCGCTTGATAAAGAACTCTCGGACTGTAAAGCGTCGGGCGGTGACTGTCAGGCCGTAATTAACAAATATATTGATATCAGCAATAAAAACAGTAAAGAACTGGCGGAAGCCTGCACCGGAGGAGGTGTTGCCTGTGTAAGCTGGGAAGAACTGGTTCAGGCGGAAACTAACATTGCTCTGGATGCTGATAAACATCAGGTAAGGCTGGGTGATAAACTGAAAGATCCGGATGCAGCTGCGATAGTTAAATATCTTAACGGGTCTGATCTTAAATTCCTTAAGGATAATATCACGAAAAGTGATCGGTTTATGGATGTGGTAATGAACCCAACTTCCTGGCCGGTAGTGATAATGGGTGGGAAAGCAATTATTACGAATATTGTTAATAACAGCAAGGAGCAATTAATTGCTGTTGGAGTTGCTGGGGCTGCAAATGTAGGTATTCAATATGGCACGACAGGTGAGGTAAAACTGTCTGATGTAATTGGATCTGTAATTGTTGGTGGGATTACTGCGGGTAAAGGTTATAACCCAACGGTTACATGGAATGCAGCAGGTGGGTATTATCAGGCAGAAATAAGTGGAGATGATCCGATTATGGCTGCACTTATGAGTACTACTAGTTCTGGGGCAGGATATAAAGCAGGAAATATTTTAAAAGTACCTTTTGATAAGGTCTTCAATCCTGTGTCAAAGCAATATGAATGGGTGTCGAGCGGAGTTTGGACAATATCAAAACCGGTCCCTCAAAGCTCAGTGCCATCTGTGGCGGGTAATGTCGCAGACTCTCTCACATCAGGTTTACTTAATTCACCGAATGGCAATAATTCGGGAGAGAAAAAATGATCCGTATAACTAAATGGAAGTTAATAATTTTATTCATATACTCATGCACCACTATTCCTGTGTTTATGTTTTTATTGAGTCTATTTTTTCTATGGCAGCCGTCTCCAGTAGGGGAGGGGGTTTTTGCGGAGAAAAATTTAAATGTTGCATTAAATATGGCAGGAGTGGGGTTTTTATTAGGTATCATTTTATGGCTATCTTATTATTTACCGTATAGAAAAAGAAATTTGAATAAAACAAAAAGTTAATGCAGTCTGTTAAAAATAGGGTTAAGTTTAGATATGATGAGTGATGCCATATGACTGAGAAAATTTTAAGTATTGATATCGGTGTTCATTCCTTTAAAAATATTCAGCTAAAGGATATTAAGTATTTTTCTGGGGCGCTTGATCTGACTTTTTACTTATTTGATGAGGATTTTAAAAGTAATGTTATGGTTACTTTTGAATGGATACACTCCTTTCGTGTAACAGATGAAGGTGACTTGCTAAAAATGCAAGATGATCTGAATGGTCAGATGATTACAGGAATTTATACAGTAGAAGGATCTCATTATTTATCATGGTTTAATAAGCAAAGCGCCAACATCCATGATGGGGGTACTATAAATCATTACTTAATAGTTACAGGCGATGATGTTATTGAAGTACTGTCTTCTGTTAGTCCAACAATAACACCTTGTTAATAGAAAGCCCAGTTTTCACGGCTGGGTTTTTACTTTATAACCAGTGAGTTACCCGATAATGGCCGCTACTCAATAAACCTCATCACTGTCACCGACAGCACCAGCAGCAGCGCGGGCGGCAGCTTCACCTTCGGCTCGATGACCGGGTCGGCAAACGTGAACGTGAGCCGGGATAAGATGCACAGCACCTGGCAGAGCGTGGCGGAACAGACCGGGATATTTGCCGGAAAGGGCGGCTTTGACGTCACGGTAGGTGAGCACACGCAGCTGAACGGCGCGGTCATCAGCTCAACGGCCTCCGCCGATAAGAACCGGCTCGACACCGGCACGCTGGGCTTCGGCGACATAGAGAACCACGCGGACTACAGGGTGGAGCACCAGAGCGCGGGCATTAGCACGGGCGGCAGCGTGGGCGGTCAGTTCGCCGGGAACATGGCGAACGGCATGCTGGCGGGGCTGAACGACAGCGGCAGCGCGGACTCCACCACGAAGGCGGCGGTGAGTGAGGGCACCATCGTTATCCGCGATAAGGAACAGCAGACGCAGGACGTGGCGGACCTCAGCCGCGACGTGGCGAACGCGAATCCGGGGCTGGACGTCATCTTCGACAAGGAGAAGGAGCAGAACCGGCTGAAGGCGGCGCAGCTTATCGGGGAAATCGGGGCTCAGGCGGGAGATATTGCACGGACGCAGGGCCAGATAGCGGGCCTGAAGGCGCAGCAGGACCCGGCGGCGCTTCAGGCGGCGAGGGAAGAGCTGGCCAAAAAAGGGAAGCTGAACCCGACGGCAGATGAAATAGCGAAGCAGGCTTATGATACGGCGATGAAGCCGTTCGGCACGGGTTCGTCGCTGCAGCAGGGCATCAGCGCAGTGACGGCGGCGGTGCAGGGGCTGTCTGGCGGGAACGTGGCGCAGGCGATAAGCGGCACGGCGGCACCGTACCTGGCGGAAAAGATACATGAACTGACGACGGACGCGAACGGTAAGGTAAATGTCCAGGCGAACCTGATGGCGCACGCGGTACTGGGCGCGGTAACCTCTTACGCGGCGGGCAATACAGCGCTGGCGAGTACATCGCGCAGCAGATGTATCCGGGGGTTAAACGTGAAGACCTGTCTGAGGAGCAGCGGCAGACGATAAGTGCGCTGCGTACGCTGGCGGCGGGTCTTGCGGGCGGCGTAGCGGGTGACAGCACGGCGGATGCGGTGGCGGGGGCGTAGGCGGGGAAAACGTCGCTGGAAAATAACGCACTGAGTGATATTGCGCAGGCGCAGTCTGAAGGTAAGACGCCGGAACAGAAGGCCGGTGAGTACGTTGAGGCAGAAAACGAACGCTATAAGAAGGCAAACTGCGGCGGCATGAGCGCCGAAGCCTGCTCGGTGAAGTTGTATGAAGAGCGGCGTGAAGCGCTGAAAGATATGGCTTCGCTGGGTGCTGACTTCGTACCTGTTGTGGGTGATATCAAAAGCTTTGCGGAAGCGCAGTCGGCGCTTGATTACCTTGTGGCTGCAATCGGTATCATTCCTGGCGCGGGAGATGCGGCAGGCAAGGTCATCAGGGCAGCAGAAACGGCGCTGAAAAAAGGCGACGTGGCTGAAGCGTCGAAGCTGATTAATAAGGCCAGTGACGAAGTGTCTGCAACTCTCCCAATGGGAAGTAAGCGCAATCCGATGAATCAGCCAAGTAATCCATCTTATCAACCTGTAAGAAATCAGCCGAGTACGATCAGTAATCGAGAATATTCCGGGCATGCTTTAGACAGAATGCAGGATCGAGGAATAACCCCTTCTGTAGTTGAAAATACGATTAAAAATGGTAAATCAACACCTAGTCGAGGTGGAACAATAGTACATTATGATCCTGAAAGTAAGGTATCCGTAGTTACGAACGAATCTGGTAGGGTGGTCACGGTTAAATATGGCGATAAATAAGAAGAATGACATCTGTGAATATGCGCTTAGTTCACTAAATGATGTCGTCAGCTTTGCGAGGTTCGTTAATTATGCGGAAGATTTACCTCAGCTAAACGATCTGTTTGAAGGGGAACATGATAAGGATAATTATCAGCAAATATGGTTTGAGCTAGAAATTATTAACGCACTTGCCTTATCTGAGTGGGAAATTGAAGGCCGTCCCGCAGACTGGCAAACTCGCTGGCTATCAGACTATAAACAAGATGCTTCTGAACTAATAGGTAAGTTATTAAGAACGTTGAAATAAAAGTAAAATCCCAGCCAACCGGCTGGGATTTTACTTTTATCGGTCAGTTACCCTTCAGTCGCCAGCCGGATAACCAGCTGTCCCGGCCCGGGGATCACCTCGATCTTCTGCCCGGTCGTAAAGCCCAGCGCTTCCAGCCAGCGCCCTTTAATGGTGAGCTGTGGCAGCGGGTTCGGCTGGCCTTTATTAGGCCGGTATCCCACTTTGTAATAATGTGCCTGCGATCCGCTTGCGGCGGTTGTGGGCGTGTGGGTCTCTGACTTATGATGTGCCTCAGCCATAATTAACTCCAGTTCAGTTAGTTGTGGTCAGCGGGCTGTTGGTGTTCCACCACCTTCAGCTCGCGTTAAAAATCTCTCGTTACGTTCTTCCTTTTCTGTTTTCTCCTGTTCAAATATACACCGCCCGCTTTGTAAACTCGCTGAAAGCTAAGTAATAAACTGCGAGTCGTCTCTGAAAAACGGATTGTTTTTTCCATTTACTATTTCGTTTACATCCTCTTCTCAATACTCTCTTCAGCATCTGCAGCCGGCCATTTGTTCCTATGGGTGTGGCGATTTCCTGCATCGCATAAGAGTGAAATGAAGATGACAGAGAAAAGGATGACAGGCATCATGACACCACAAATGACACCACGCGAGAGGCAGGTTATGAGTACTATCCACTTCAGGATTGATGAGGACGTTAAACGACTGGCGATGCGGGCAGCAGAGCGCCAGAAGATGACGCTGACAGAGGTTATGCGTCAGCGAGCGGAAGAGCTGGCTGCCGAAGAGCGGCAATATCAGGACAGTAAACATGATGCATGGCTGGAAGAGCAGATAGTGACGGCATTCAGTCGTTATGATGCCGGTGATAGCGAGTTCATCAGTAACGATGAAATGAATACCCGCATGGAAGAACTGAAAGCGCAGGCCGCGCGGGGAACGTTGTGATATCAGCCGTTCAATGGGAAAAACAGGCGCAGGCAGACAGGGAGACGATATTTCGTTATCTGTATCGTGAGGCTGGCCTGCTGGTAGCCAGTGCAACAGACGATAAGTTTACCCGTATGGCCAGTCTGATTAGCGAAAACCCGCGGGCCGGAACAAAAGTCGGCACAGAAAAACAATATAAACTGGTGGTGCCACGCTTTCCGTTCATCATCATCTATGTTGCCGAAACAGATGGCGTTCGCATCCTGCGGGTACTTCATACATCCCGGAAAATATCAGGCCGCTATCAAAGATAGTTAGCCTGTTCATCCAGCATCAGATTGTCAGGCATAAGAACGTCGTCAGACAGAACGGCACGCTTCAGAGCTGGATTAGAAAATTAGCACCCAAACCGCACCTTTTAATTTTTCACCTGCCATCTACAGCACACCATCACGCCGCAGGCGGCGTCGTCCTTGCAAAGCTTTCACGCTGAAACAGTGTTTCCGCCAGACGGTGTTGGTGAAGGGGCTGACGGGTAAGAACCTGGCGCAGGTGGTAAGCGATACGGATGCAGTTTGCTTAGCAACGCAGATAAATAAGCTGACGGAAGACTATTCGGAAGTACAGGCGATAGGGGCGCGTTGCTGGGTACGGTAACCTCTTATGCTTCTTGCAACTTGGCGCTGACAGGCGTACCGGACGGTGTCAGTGACGTAGTATAATAAAAATACGCTCTAAAACCTATAGTCAACTAGCAAAGTGAAAGTGAGTTTTCGCTAATTCCATTAGCAAATTGAATTGTTTGAAAGTATATTTACGAGAAGATAGCTCACTAACAACCAGAAGTTAAAATAAGTTTTAGTGTTATATAAGGAAAGATTAAAATGCATGGAAGCCGTTTTGTTTCTGGCTATGAAAAAGGCAATGTTAAACGCTATTTATTACTCTCCGTTTTTTTCATCATATTCGCAGCATGGCTATGGTATCTGATGTGGTCAACTGGCATCGCAAGTCGTGTTGTATTAATGAAGAGTGTTCCCGAGTGGACAACATACATTACTGTTGCATAAATAGTAGGTCTTGTTTTTTCGGGGCGAGTTGTTTATTTTAGACCAGTTGGTGAATCAGCTATCTATGTACTGAAAGCTTTTGGATGTGGCTTTTCTATTGGTCTTATATGCATTCTAAATTGTTACAGTGTCTATGTTTATATCGCTCCTGGTAACATTGTTCAGTATGAGTCTGAATATGAGGTTACGTTTCCAGGCCCGGCAGTTGGGAAATATAGCCATTGTGAAGCTGGCTTGTGGATTAAAGATGCTCACACAAAAAGATGGCTTCAACTTTGTACAAATCGTACGAATTTATACAATGACAGGAAGCAAGGTATGACTAAAGTATGGGTGACGGCTCATACTAATAAAATAGGGTCTTACATTATAAATTATAAGTTCACTTATGATTAATTTTAAAACAACTATACGCATTAATTATTATTTTTATAAATCCGGGTTAACTGAGTGATAGTTAAAATTTCCGAGCGGAAAGTCCAGAGGCAGGAATGAAGATAATCCAGTAAAATTAATATTCGTGGGCTTTTACTGATCTATAGCCTGGCTCCAGATTTCTGCTGCTCTTAATGAAGTCATTACCTTGACATGGAGCCAGACACCATTGTCCTTCTTAATGGTTCTGGCTCAGCACCCATCACGCCGCAGGCGGCGTCGTCCGCGCAAAGCTCTCACGCTGAAACAGTGTTTCCGCCAGTTTCACCAGCGCCGGTCGTTCAACACACCAGTTCGGCACTACGCGACGGAAATTGAGGTAGCCGATCATGCAACCGGTGGCGATATCCGCCAGATTGAGCTGGCCGTTGTTAAGCCATTTCCCCTCTGCCGCCTTCGCTTCCAGCATGTCGAGGCTGCGCTGAATCTTTTCACGATTGCGCAGCAGCACCTCTTCCGACTGTAAATTTCCCGGACGCATCTGCTCGCGCACGATCACCAGCGCGGCATCGCTGACGCCATCCGCCAGCTTCTCCAGCTGACGGATGTTAAGCGATTCAAGCGGATCGGCAGGCAGCAGAGCAGGCTCCACGCCACGCAGTTCCAGAAACTCCGCAATGATGCTGGAATCGAACCAGATTTGCTTATCGTCAGCGACCAGCGCCGGAACTTTGCCCAGCGGATTGTAGTGCGGCACGTGGCTGTCATCGCTGTAAGGCGATGCGTTAACGAATTCAAAAGTAATGCCTTTTTCCAGCATGATAATCGAAATCTTACGCACAAACGGGCTGGTATAGCTGCCAATCAGTTTCATCGGGTTCTCCAGAGTCAGTGACTATTCGCCAGGAAACATAAAGGGATTGAGACTGCTGCGTGCGAAGCCTTCCTGCTCCATTTTGGCATCCAGTATCAGCGATGCCAGGTCATCTGCCACCGGTTCAATGGCCGGATCTTTCTCCTGATAGAGCATCTTCAGGTAAGTGCCGCAGTCGCCACAGCTCTCTGCTTTCACCGCCGCCCGTTCGCTGTCGATCGACCAGTAATGCAGATCACGGGACTGTTCGCACTGGGTACATTTGCTGCGCACCACATGCCATTCACTTTCGCACAGATTACAGTGCAGATAGCGCGCGCCTTCATGACTGCCCATATGCACCACGCTGGCGACCGGCATACTGGCGCAGACCGGACAGAACTGACGCTGATCGCCCATCTCAGCGCGTGCTTTGCCTGGGATCAGGGCCGCCATCTGCGCCCAGTAGAGCGAAAGCGCCGCCCAGATAAAGGGTGCTTTGTCGCTGCTGACCAGCGCATACTCGCCGGTAAACAGCGCGTTGGCCAGCGTTTCCAGCTCGGTGGCGGACGCCTTCTCCAGATTCTCCAGCACCGCCAGTGCCTGACCGCTCATCTCTGGCTTCAGCTCGGCAATCAGTGAATGCAGGAGTCGCTGCCAGTGGGGATCGCGCGGCAGGGTATGAATATTCAGCGGCGGCTTGCCCTCGCTGGCGCTCTGCGTCAGGCGGGCATGCAGGTCGATGTGCAGCGGATGGTCATACAGCACAATCTCCTGCGCTTCAGCGATCACCGCCGCAAAGCGCAGGTAGTCGCCGAGTGGGTTTTTCGCCGCCAGGTCACGCAGTCGCGCAGCACGACGGCTGTATAAATTTTTCAGCCGTGGAAAAAGTAACGGCGGAATCATCTCCGCCGTTGTCTTTTCGCCTTTCTCCAGCTGATCTTGCGGGATTATGCGAATACTCATCAGGGGCGTTTTTCCTGTTTTATTGGCGGATTACGCTGCTCGCGATACCAGCGAGGATGGTGCTGCCTGGCCCATTCGGCGCTGACCCAGCCTTCCACCATCGCGGTCAGTGTGCCTTTGACCCACAACGCAGCATAAATGTGCACCATAATGACGATGATTAGCGCCACCGCTGACACCGAATGTACCACCAACGCCAGACGAATCAGCGGAATGGCGAAGGCATCGGCAAAGTAAGGTCGCCAGATCACGATGCCACTGGCAAGCAGCAACACTAAGCTGATAATAGCAGCCCAGAACACACACTTCTGACCAAAGTTATATTTACCGGTATCACCCACCTCTTCATTCAGCGCAATCCGGTGAATGTTTCTGGCCCAGTAAAGGTCATCGCGATTAATCAGGTTGTGTTTCCAGTAACGCAAAAACATCAGCATAAAAGCAACGAACATCACCACACCGACAAAAGGATGCAGGATACGCGCCAGCTGTGGCGTGCCAAATATCTGCATCAGCCAGTTGAACGACGGAAAGAAAAACCCTAATCCGCTTAACGCGGCCATGACAAAGCAAATCGCGACAATCCAGTGATTGATGCGTTCGGGTGCGCGGTAACGCACCAGATGATCGGGCTTTTTCATTATTTGCGCTCCTCAGGGTGATCGTCGTTGTCGTCGTGCTCTTCAGTGACGCGATTCGGGCCAACGCCAACATAGTGAAAAATAGAGGCGGCGAACGTAGCGGCAAAACCCACCGCCGCCAGCGGTTTCCAGATCCCCTTCCAGAAGGTCACCGTCGGGCTGATGCCCGGGTTAGCAGGCAGACCGTGGTAGAGCTGAGGCTTGTCGGCATGATGCAGCACATACATTACATGGGTGCCGCCCACGCCTTCCGGGTTGTAGAGGCCAGCCTGCGCAAAGCCGCGCGACTTCAGCTCCGCTACACGTTCCTCCGCCAGCGTCAGCATGTCGCTTTTGCTGCCGAAATGAATGGCACCGGTCGGACAGGTCTTCACACAGGCAGGCTCCTGGCCGACGCTGACGCGATCCACGCACAGAGTGCATTTGTAGGCGCGGTTATCCTCTTTGTTGAGCCGCGGCACGTTGAACGGGCAACCCGCAATGCAGTAGCCGCAGCCGATACACTGCTCAGACTGGAAATCGACGATGCCGTTGGCGTACTGAATAATGGCACCTGCCGACGGACAGGCTTTCAGGCAGCCGGGATCGGCGCAGTGCATGCAGCCATCTTTGCGAATCAGCCAGGCCAGCTTGCCGTTCTCTTCAACTTCCGAGAAGCGCATCACCGTCCAGGATTTGGCGGTCAAATCGGTAGGGTTGTCATAGACCCCGATGTTATGACCGACTTCATCGCGGATGTCGTTCCATTCGGAGCAGGCGACCTGACAGCCTTTGCAGCCAATACAGGTGGTGACGTCAATTAGCTTCGCGACTTCACGCTGGTGATCGCGCGCCTGTGGCGGTGGGGTGAAGCCGTTGGTCGCTGAGCGACGGATAATATCTTGTGATTGATAAGCCATTGTCATCTACCGTTACGCTTTTTCCACTTTCACTAAAAATCCCTTGTACTCCGGGGTCTGCGAGTTGGCATCGCCAACCGACGGCGTCAGCGTATTGGCGAGGAAGCCTTTACGCGTGGTGCCTTCAAAGCCCCAGTGACAGGGAATACCCACGGTATCAACCGGCTTGCCGTCAATCATCAGACGCTGCAGACGACGTGTTACCACCGCTTTGGCTTTGATATAGCCACGGCGCGACGAGACTTTGACGCTGTCTCCGGCCTTGATGCCTTTCTCCTCTGCCAGTTCGGTGCCGATTTCAACAAACTGCTCCGGCTGCGCGATTGCGTTCAGCAGGGCATGTTTGGTCCAGTGCCGGAACAGTTCGGTGATGGAATAGGTGGTGGCGACGCAGGGATAGTCAGCGGCCTCGCCCAGTTGCGCGGCGTCGCTGCTGAATAGTCGGACGACCGGACTATGACGCTGCTGCGGATTCATAGGATTGTCGGCGAGCGGGCTTTCCATCGGTTCGTAATGTTCCGGGAAGGGGCCGTCGGCCATCTTATCGAGCGCAAACAGATGGCCAAGACCATCGGGCTGCATGATAAACGGACCGGCCTGCTGCTGCGGCGACAGCGTTACCGGATAATCCGGCACGTCGATGCCGTGCCAGCGAGTGCCATCCCACTCAATCAGGCGGCGATTCGGATCCCAGGCTTTACCCTGCGCATCCGCGGAGGCGCGGTTGTAGAGAATGCGGCGGTTAGCCGGCCACGCCCAGGCCCAGCCGGAGACCGCGCCCAGCCCCGATGGGTCGGCGTTGTCGCGTCGTGCCATCTGGTTGCCTTCCGGCGTCCAGCTGCCGCTGTAGATCCAGCAGGCGCTGGCTGTGGTGCCGTCGTTACGCAGCTCTGAGAAGCCGTTGAGCTGCTGGCCTTTTTTCAGCAACAGCTTGCCGCTGGCGTCGTAAATGTCGGCCAGCGCCTGACCGTTGTTCTCCTGCGCCACCTCTTCCGGCTCAGGATTAGACGGATCGCGGTAGTCCCAGCGCATTGCCATCAGCGGTTCAGGGTTTGCTCCGCCTTCCAGGCGATAGAGCGCGCGCAGACGCATGAACAGATTGCCGAGGATTTTACCGTCGTGCAGCGCTTCAGCGGGCGGCTCCGCAGCCGCCCAGTGCCACTGCAGCCAGCGTGACGAGTTGGCCACCGATCCTGACTCTTCAGCGAAGCAGGAAGAGGGCAGACGGAACACTTCGGTCTGGATTTTCGAGGGATCGACATCGTTGAACTCGTCGTGATGCTGCCAGAAGCTGGCGGTTTCGGTGCGAAGCGGATCGATCACCACCATATATTTGAGGCGGGACAGTGCCCGGACCGCTTTATTTTTGTCCGGGAAGGCGGCCAGCAGGTTGAAGCCCTGAATCAGGCAACCATTGAGCGCGCCCTGTTCCATCATCTCCGCCTGCGCCATGCAGTCGTAGCTCTTATCCCACTTCGGCAGCCAGTCGTAGCCCCACTGGTTTTCCGCTGTGGCCTTATCGCCGTAGAAACTCTTCATCAGGCTGACGAAAAATTTGTCGGTGTTCTGCCAGTAGTTGACCTGATCCGGCAGTGCCGCAACCGGCGTGGCCTGCTGCAGGTAGGTTGCCAGCGTGGTCATCTTTTCGGAAGGCAGTGGCAGATAGCCCGGCAGACTCTGCGCCAGCAGGCCGAGATCGGTATAACCCTGCACGTTGGAGTGGCCGCGCAGAGCGTTAATACCGCCGCCTGGCATCCCGATATTACCCAGCAGCAGCTGAATCATCGCCGCCGTGCGGATAATCTGCGAACCGTTGGTGTGGTGAGTCCAGCCCAGCGCATAGAGAATAGTCGCGGTGCGATTCGGCACACAGGTGGAGGCCAGCTGCCTGCACACCGCAATAAAGGATTCCTGCGAGGTCCCGCACAGGCGCGTCACCATTTTCGGGGTGTAACGGCTGGCATGGGTTTTCAGCAGGTTCAGCACGCAACGCGGGTGAGTGAAGCTCTCATCGCGTTTCGCATGGCCGTTTTCATCCAGCTCATAGTGCCAGCTCTGACGATCGTACTGACGGGTTTCAGCATCGTAACCGCTGAACAACCCGTCGCTGAAGCTGAAACCTTCGCTGACAATCAGTGCGGCATTGGTGAAGGCGCGAACATACTCCTGCTGAATCTGATTGTGTTGCAGCAGATAGTTGATCACTCCCATCAGGAAAACCACATCGCTGCCGGCACGCAGTGGCGCGTAGAGATCGGCGACCGCCGCAGAGCGGTTAAAGCGTGGATCGACCACGATGACTTGCGCATTGTTATGGGTTTTGGCTTCAATCACCCATTTAAAGCCAACCGGATGCGCCTCGGCGGGGTTGCCGCCCATGATCATCACCACATTGGCATTTTTGATGTCGTTCCAGTTATTGGTCATCGCACCGCGACCAAAGCTGGGGGCCAGCGCGGCCACGGTCGGGCCGTGACACAGGCGCGCCTGGTTTTCCAGCGCCAGAATACCCAGCGAGCGGGCAAATTTCTGATCGAGCAGGCCGGTTTCATTACTGGCGGCGGAAGAGCAGAGCATGGCGGTGGTCGGCCAGCGGTTTACCGTCACGCCAGCGGCGTTGGTGGCCTGGAAATTGGCATCGCGATCCTGCTTCATCAGGCGGGCTATGCGGTCAAATGCCTCATCCCAGTTGATGCGCTGCCATTTATCCGAGCCTGGCGCGCGGTATTCCGGGTATTTCAGGCGCTGTTCACTGTGAATAAAGTCGAGCACGCCCGCGCCTTTGGGGCAGAGCGATCCACGACTGACAGGATGGTCAGGATCGCCTTCAATATGGTAAATCGAGGCGCGGGCATTTTTAGCGCCATCACCCAGGCTGTAAATCAGCATGCCGCAGCCGACTGAGCAGTAGGTGCAGTTATTACGTGTCTCTCTGGCGCGAATGAGTTTGAACTCTCTGACGCTGGCTAAGGCTGTGGTGGGGGCAAAACCGAGTAACGCCGCGCTGGTGCCCGCCAACCCGCCAGCACAGATTTTGAAAAAACTCCGTCTGTTAATTTGCATTTTATCGTTCTTCTTTATTGGCTCCATTGCGAAGCCTTGCAAAATAGCAGCCCTATCTGCCTGTAAGTTGACCAGGGTCAACAGGTTAGTCATTAGTAATTCTTTTTCTAAATTTTGTTAAAAATCCTCGGCAACCAATCCCCGGCGCAAGCAGATTTCCCGTAGCGGCAGATAATTACTGTTGTTTTATGCTTACCGATGTTAAAGCCTGAAAGATACCCATTCTCATTCTGCCCGCCAGCAGGCGTGGCTGCGCCTTTCCCGATGAGAAAACCGCATGAATTGCCCCGCTGTTTATTTGCGCCGCACCGGGCCAGAAGGCAAAATTAGTCTGCGTCTGATCACCGCTGTGCAGCCGTACTGACTGTCGCATTTCATTATTTATTAACAACAGGTCGTACTTTTTGAAAGCTATCCAGCCTGACTCAGGCGAAGATTTAACAATTCAGGCCGGCGTCAGCAGAACGCAGGTATGGCAGCGTGCCGATTTGACCGCAGCAGAGTCTGACTGGCTGGCGGACGAGGTGCCGGTGGCGCTGGTTTACAACGGCATCTCTCACGTGGTGATGATGACCACGCCCAAAGATCTGGAGGCGTTTGCGCTGGGTTTTTCGCTGTCAGAGGGCATTATCGACGCGCCAGGCGACATTTTCGGCATGGACATCGTGCCGGGCTGTAACGGCATTGAGGTTCAGATTGAGCTTTCCAGCCGTCGTTTTATGGCGCTGAAAGAGCAGCGTCGTGCGCTGGCAGGCCGTACCGGCTGCGGCGTGTGTGGCGTTGAACAGCTGGACCAGATTGGCAAGCCGCTCTCTCCGCTGCCGTTTACCCAGACCTTTGCGCTGGATCAGCTGGATCGGGCGCTGGGCCAGCTGAAAGCGTATCAGCCGGTCGGACAGAAAACCGGCTGCACCCATGCTGCCGCGTGGATCCAGCCTGATGGTCAGCTGGCCGGTGGCTGTGAAGATGTGGGTCGCCATGTGGCACTGGATAAGCTGCTGGGCTATCGCAGCCAGGCTGAGTGGGGGCCAGGCGCGGTGCTGGTCTCCAGCCGCGCCAGCTATGAAATGGTGCAGAAGTCCGCCATGTGCGGGGTTGAGATCCTGTTCGCAGTCTCGGCAGCGACCCGCCTGGCGGTTGAGGTGGCTGAGCGCTGCAATCTGACGCTGGTCGGGTTCAGTAAACCTGGACGCGCCACGGTTTACAGCCATCCTCAGCGACTGCGTTAAACCACCATCACCTCTGGCAGCGTCTGCTGCAACGCCTCAAGGGCGGCACTATTGTCGCCGCCACTATCCGTAATCAGCAGGTTGATCGCCGGTGACGGCGCGTAAACCGTGCGGCTGACTACGCCCAGTTTAGTGTGATCGGCCAGCAGATAGCAGGAAGTGGATTGCTGCACCATCGCCCTGGCGATGGCCGCTTCGTGCGGATGAAAACTGCTGGCACCACAACCCGCCTCAATGCCAACCGGCGACAGCAGCGCCACATCGGCGCGGTAGCGGATAATCTCACCCACGGTAATTTCGCCGCGCGTCTGTTGTGCGCCCGCCGACATCATCCCGCCCAGCAAAATAATCTGATTATTCAGCGGCTGATCTTCTTCTCCGGCGCTCAGCGCCAGCGCGGCCTGCAGGCTGTTGGTCACAATCGTCAGGCCGGAAAGGGCGTGCAACTCCTCTGCCAGCAGCGTGGTGGTGCTGCCCGCATCCAGAAACAGCGTTTGTCCGGGCTGCAGCAACTGCGCAGCGGCACGGGCGATGGCGCGCTTCTCCCGGGTCTGGGTACTGCGGCGTTCCGTCAGCGGCGGTTCAGCCCGCGTTTCAATCGCCACCAGCCCGCCGTGAACGCGGCGCGCCAGACCCAGCGCTTCCAGCTCAATGATATCGCGGCGCGCGGTTTCGCGTGAGACCCCCAGCTCCCTGATAATGCGCTCGGTACTCACCTGGTTAAGCCGGGTCAGTAAGGCACGGATGCGATGAAGGCGCGTTTCCTGCAGCATAGAGGTTTCCTTTTAAAGCGCGAAGATCACGGATGATACGCCAGTGAAGCGAAAGATTCCGTCTGAATCAGGGAGCAAGCTTAGCGTGGCGATCTGCCTGCGTCATGTGTATTTTATTGCATTTGTGTATTTTGTTGCATTTTAGATTCAGGCAGGCATGATAAAGGCGTCAGCTCTTCCTCCTTCATCCTTGTAACGGGAGTCATTATGGCCACGCGTTCCACTATTATGGATACCAACAGTTTCCGCGCCGAACATGCCGATGCGCTCGACAGCGAGACGCGCAAACTGACCGATAAACGCAGCAAAGTGCTTGGCGAATCTTATCGCCTGTTCTATCGCAAACCGGTGCATCTGGTGCGGGGTGAAGGGCAATATCTGTGGGATGCGGCGGGCGATAAATATCTCGACGTCTACAACAACGTGGCGAGCATCGGGCACTGCCATCCGGCCGTGACTGAGGCGGTGACGCAGCAGATGAAAATGCTGAATACCCACACCCGTTACCTGCATGAAAATATTCTGGATTACAGCGAAGCGCTGCTGGCGACCACGCCCACGGCGATCGATCGCGCGATGTATATGTGCACCGGATCGGAAGCTAACGACCTGGCGATTCGCGTGGCGCGCGCCTTTAGCGGCGGCAGTGGGATTATTGTCAGTAAAGAGGCCTATCACGGCACCAGTGAGCTGACATCCGGCGCTTCTCCGGCGCTGGGCAGTGGACAGCCGCTGGCGCCCACCACGCGGCTGGTGATGCCACCGGATGCGTATCGTGTGGACGCGCCTGACCTGGGCGACTGGTTCGCTGACCAGATTCAGCAGCAGATTGATGATATGGCGGCGCACGGCATTAAATTTGCCGGTTTCCTGGCGGACTCAATCTTCTCCTCAGACGGCGTGTTGCCCGATCCGCGCGGCTTCCTGAAAAAAGCGGTCGAGGTGGTGCATGCCAACGGCGGCATCTTTATTGCCGATGAAGTGCAGCCTGGTTTTGGCCGTACCGGCGACGCGTTCTGGGGCTTTGGCCGCCACGATGTGGTGCCTGACATCATTACCACCGGCAAGCCAATGGGCAACGGCATTCCGGTTTCCGGCCTGCTGGCAAAAAGTGAAGTGCTGGCCGCCTTCAGCGACTCAATTCCCTACTTCAATACCTTTGGTGGTAATCCGGTCGCGATGGCGGCGGCGCAGGCGGTACTGAAAGTGATCACCGAAGAGGGGTTACAGGAACACAGCCGCGTGGTCGGCGCGAAGCTGCTGGCGGAGCTACGAACCCTGATGGATCGCTATGAGTGCGTGGGGGATGTGCGCGGTGCCGGACTGTTTATCGGTTTTGAGCTGGTCACCGATCGTCACAGCAAAACGCCGGACAAAACGCTGGCGCTGGATTTAATCGAGAAGCTGCGTGAACATCGCGTGCTGACCTCGGTCGCCGGCCCGTATGGGAATGTGCTGAAACTGCGTCCGCCACTGGCGTTCCAGGAAGGGGATATCGACTGGCTGGTCGGCGCGCTCGACAGCGGGCTGCGCGAACTGGGCAGGTAACGCGCAGGGCAGGGCAGATGCGGCGTTCGGGCGGGATGAGTGCCTGCTGGTGGTGCTGGCAGAGTGCTTCGCTCTCCCTGTCTGATAAAGCTGAAAAGGCGGAGTCAGCAGCAGCATGCTGTAAAAACAACGGGTTGCTTTTGCCAGATTTCTCAAATCCTTATGGTTAATAGGGCATTGATTACCCTTTTACGCTACATGAATTTAACTATAATGATTCGACTGCTTACGCGGCACGTCCCGAATTCGTCGTGCTGCTCAAACTAAATGGAGAGGAAGAACATGAGTTATTCACTGCCATCCCTGCCTTACGCATACGACGCACTGGAACCGCATTTCGACAAGCAGACGATGGAAATCCATCACACCAAACATCACCAGACCTACGTGAACAACGCTAACGCGGCGCTGGAAGGCACTGAATTTGCCAATCTGCCGGTAGAAGAGCTGATCACCAAACTGGATCAGCTGCCAGCAGACAAAAAAGGCCCACTGCGTAACAACGCAGGCGGCCACGCTAACCACAGCCTGTTCTGGAAAGGCCTGAAAACCGGCACCACGCTGCAGGGCGACCTGAAAGCGGCTATCGAGAAAGATTTCGGTAGCGTGGAAAAATTCCAGGAAGAGTTCGAGAAAGCGGCTGCGACCCGTTTCGGCTCAGGCTGGGCGTGGCTGGTTAAAAAAGGCGACAAACTGGCTGTGGTATCGACCGCAAACCAGGACAACCCGCTGATGGGTGAAGCGGTTGCTGGCGTTTCTGGCTTCCCAATCATCGGTCTGGACGTGTGGGAACACGCCTACTACCTGAAGTATCAGAACAAACGTCCTGACTACATCAAAGCATTCTGGAACGTGGTCAACTGGGACGAAGCAGCAGCCCGCTTCGCAGCTGCCCAGTAAGTTAACTCAGTGTTAACGTGATAACGATAAACCGGTGGAATTTATTTCGCCGGTTTTTTTTATCTTTAAATTCTGTCGTCCCAGATTAAACCAAAAATAAACGGATCTCGCTTTTTAACCGCCGCGCTTTTAACCTTCTGCCACATTAACACGCCGTTGATACTCGTTGTCTTATGCTCAGTGACATTCCTGCTCACTGTGTGTCGATGACTATGTCAATTATAACTACTCACGAAACTACGACCGATTCTTCTGCATCGCTTTTTTTTCAGTTAATTAGCGGAAAATACGTTCCGAATAAACTCTGGATAAGTAAACGTTTCCGGCTGAAATTTGTGTTAAGAACCTTAATATCGCCGCTGACTACGCTGCGTTATCTGGATGAGCTGTCGCATTTACCGCAACTCCCTCTGTTGATGAGTACTCAGGGATTGCTGCCAGCCAAGCTGCACCGGCCCTATCTGCGCTCAGGGTTGAGCATTGCTGCGCGCGCGCAGGCGATACTTGATCATTACAGTCTGATGAATAATCTGGAAAACCCTGCGCTGCGTCAGCTGCTGCAAAGCGCCACGGATAATCCGCTGGCTACGCTGACCGGTAAAAATGGCGAATCCTTTTTACTTTCCTGCAGTTCCGGTTATTTCGATCGGGAAGGGGAAGTGACGCTGGTATTACGCTATAACGACGAAATTATTGCTTCACTTTCATTTTCAATTCTCAATGAAAATAACCAGCGCACATTATTAATTGGCGGATTACAGGGTCCGCGAAAACATATCAATAATGAGGTGATCCGCGAGGCGACCAAAGCGGCGCAGGGTCTCTTTCCGAAACGCCTGTTAATGGAATCGGTATTTATTGTGGCGAAGCAGTGCGGCGTGGAGAATATTCTGGCGGTAGGCGATGAGACTCATGTCTTCCGCAGCCTGCGCTATCGCCACAGCAAAGGGGATAAGTTCTTTGCCAGCTACAGTGAATTCTGGCTGTCGCTGAGTGGCGAGGCGCGCAGGGATGGGATGTTTATCCTGCCGCTGAGTCTGCCGCGCAAAACGCTGGAGGAGATTGCCAGTAAGAAGCGGGCTGAATATCGTCGCCGCTATGAACTGCTGGATGCGCTGGCGGAGCAGGTCTATGCCGCCGCCGGCGAACGCAAAGCCGATGTCGATCAGGCTGCTGCCTGATCGACCCGTCAGAATGCGGTTTTGGCGAAGCCGGTCATTGCTGTCAGCCCCATCTCACGTCCCAGCGCGGTCATTGGATGCACCACGACCAGGCCGCGCACGCTTTTCTTCAGCGCGCCCAGATTTGCCTGCTCTTTCTTGGTAATTTCGCGGCTGAAGCCCATTTTTTGCAGCTTCTGCGCCTCGGCACTGAGTTTTTCAACCCGCTGACCGCGCAGACGCTCAATCTCAATGACCAGCGCTTCTTTCTCTTTCAGCAACGCGCCCAGTTTCTCGACATCACCCGATTCCAGTAACTGCGGCTCTTTGCGGTTCAATGCGTCCAGCTTATCGCTGAGAAGTTTGATTTCGTTCTTTTCTTGCTCTTTCATGACAACAACTCGTTGAGGAAAACAGGCAAAGGATACACCAAATCTGGCGCATATTCCCGCTCAGGTTAAGACGAAAAAGGCGCCGTGATGGCGCCTGACAGGATTAGCTGCCGGACTTTTTAAACGCCTGCTTCATACTGATGCGGGCGATCAGCTCGGTTAGCGACAGGACCATGGTGGATCGCACCATCTGCAGATAGCGCTGCTGCTGCATGCTGCGCAGCTCTGCATCTTCGATGTGAAACACCGGTGCGGGCGGCCAGGCGGTGACGCAGTGCAGTTCACCAAACGGGCCAAGGATCTCATCGTCGGTAAAACGATAATCACCGCTGTCGTGATTCAGCTCTTCGCGCAGCGCCAGCAGCAGTTCACCATCTTCATATTCGTGGCGGCTGATAACGCCAAGACCGTAAATCAGCTTCAGGCGAACCGAGAGTTCACCCAAAGGACCATCGCCCAGCAGCAGCGGTTCTACGGCATATTTCACCGCGTAGTCATCTTTACGGAACACCTGCAGCACCAGCAGATTGACGGCTTCAGCCAATAGCTCAACGGCGGCGATCAGAAAGCTTCTCACCGAACGACCGGCGTTCAGGCGCTCAAGCACCCGGTTTTCAAAAGCCTGCTTCTCTTCCATTATTGCCTGCATGGGTTCAATACCGCCGTTGGGCGCAGGCGAACTGCGCCCGGCTTGCGTCACTAACACGCGCGCATTATGCCATAGCGTGCCAGGCGCTCACCACCGAAGCCACCACTTCGCTGTCAGCATCCAGCCCTGAAACCTCAGCCAGCGTCGCCTGTGGGCCTTTTTCTGCCAGCAGCGTGGCCAGCTCCTGCGCCTGTGGGTCCTGGTCGCTGCGATAGTGCATCGCGGCGGCAATGCCCTGCACCAGGCTGGCGTGCGGTAAACCATACTCCAGCGTGCCCAGCGTCGGCTTGATCAGGCGATCGCCCGCGCTGAGTTTACGCAGCGGCTGACGACCCACACGCTCAACATCATCTTTCAGATAGGGGTTTTCAAAACGGCCCAGTATTTTCTGGATGTAGGCCGCATGTTTATCCGCCTCAAAACCGTAGCGCTTAATCAGCACCGCGCCGCTCTCTTCCATCGCCCCTTTCACCACGGCCCGGATTTTTTCATCGAGGATGGCGTCACGAATGGTCTGGTGACCGGCCAGCTGGCCAAGATAGGCGGTAATCGCGTGACCGGTGTTCAGTGTGAAGAGTTTACGCTCAACAAATGCCATCAGGTTATCGGTCAGTTCCATACCCGGAATCGCAGGCAGGTCGCCTTTAAACTGAGTTTTATCGACGATCCATTCGCTGAAGGTTTCAACGGTCACTTCCAGCGGATCGGTGCTGCCCGCTTCTGACGGTGGCACGATGCGATCGACAGCAGAATCCACAAAGCCGACATGCTGCTCCAGCCAGGCGTGATACTGCTCCGGCAGCGCCTTCAGCACATGCTGTTTCAGCTGGCTGGTGCCGCGCACCATATTCTCACAGGCGATAATATTTAGCGGGCGGGTATTGCCGTTGTCGCTGCGTTTTTCCAGCCCTTTAGCCACACTGCCGGCAATACGCTCCAGAATCTGCGGGCCCACGGCGGTGGTAACGAGATCGACTTCAGAAACCAGGGTGATGATCTCATCGCTGGTGCTGTTTACCGCACTGACGCCTTTAACGGTTTCTGTTTTGGCCTGCTCGCCAACTACATGAACGGGATACTCATGACGCGCGTTCAGTGCATCCAGCACCGTCTGATTCACATCAGCAAAAACCAGTTCGATACCTGCATCAGCCAGTAACTTGCCGATAAAGCCGCGACCAATGTTTCCTGCTCCGAAATGTAACGCTTTCATAATTTTTGACCCATATCAAATGACGATGGGGCGGGCAAACCCGCCCCAGGAAATCGGGACGGGCATGACCGCCCCAGGGAAATTAATTGCTATAAATTACGCGATTGAAGGCTTACCTGACAGCAGATCCAGCACTTCCTGCACGCTGGTGGTGTTCGCCAGCTTCTCAATCACGCTGTCATCATCCAGCGCATTGGTCAGGCTGGTGATCACCTGGATGTGCTCGTTGTTACGGGCAGCAATACCAATCACCAGGCGCGCCACATCCTCCGGCTCTTCACCGAACAGGACGCCTGCCGGATACTGACAGAACACCACGCCGGTTTTCAGCACGCGATCTTTTGCTTCGACCGTACCGTGCGGCACGGCAATCGACTCACCGAGGTAGGTCGGCGTCAGTTTTTCACGCGCCAGCATCGCCTCAACGTATTCAGGCTCAACGTAACCGCCTTTCACCAGCTGTTCGCCAGCAAAGCGGATCGCCTGCTCTTTGTTACTGGCGGTCAGGCCGAGGAAGACGTTATCCGCACCCAGTTTAAACAGGTGTGCGTTGCCTTCATCGTAGCTGTCAGAGAGCGCGGTATTCACCGTTTGACGATGCACGTCGCTGCGGTTAGCCGCCACCAGACGCTCGGTCAGAGTGCTGTAGAGCGCGCTGTCAAGGAAGTTGTTCAGCGAGATATGCTGCGCATGCGGAGCCTGGCGGATGGCGCGTTCAGTCAGATCACGATGGGTAATCACCAGATCGACATCACCCGGCAGGGCGTTGATCGCGGTATTGGTCACCGACACATTGCTCAGCCCGGCGTCCTGCACTTTCTTACGCAATACGCCTGCACCCATCGCGCTGGAACCCATACCGGCATCACAGGCGACGATGATTTTACGCACGTGATGCAGTTCAACGCTCATGGCATCGCTGGCGACTGGGGCACCCGCGCCGCTCTGGCCTTTAGACTGCGCTTTCATCTCATGCATGCGCTGGGTCGCGGCTTCGATATCGTCATCTTCTTTGACTTTGCTGGTTTTCAGCAGGATAGCGGACACCACGAAGGAGACGGCGAAGGCCGCAGCGATAGCGGCGATGTTCGCGAAGTAGGCCCCTTTTGGCGTCATTGCCAGTACCGCCAGGATTGAACCCGGTGAGGCAGGAGAGACCAGGCCACCGTTCAGCACCGTCAGCGTGAAGACGCCGGTCATACCGCCAAGGATAACTGCCAGCAGCAGACGAGGAGCCATCAGCACATACGGGAAGTAGATCTCATGGATGCCGCCAAGGAAGTGGATGATTGCCGCACCGCCCGCAGACTGTTTAGCACTGCCACGACCAAAGAACATATAGGCCATCAGCACGCCCATACCCGGACCCGGGTTGGCTTCGATCAGGAAGAAAATGGATTTGCCGGCTTCACTAGCCTGCTGGATACCGAGCGGCGAGAAGATACCGTGGTTAATGGCGTTGTTCAGGAACAGAATTTTCGCGGGTTCGACGAAGATCGAAGTCAGTGGCAGCAGGTTGTTCTGCACCATCAGATTCACGCCCGCGGCAAGAATGTGTGACAGACCTTCTACCAGCGGACCGATCGCCAGGAACGCCAGCAGTGCCAGTATCATCCCGATAATACCGGCCGAGAAGTTGTTGACCAGCATCTCGAAGCCGCTTTTGATTTTGCCGTCAATCGCCCGGTCAAACGACTTGATTGCCCAGCCGCCCAGCGGACCGGCAATCATCGCACCGAGGAACATCGGCATATCCGCACCGACAATCACACCCATGGTGGTAATGGCACCGACCACGCCGCCGCGATCGCCGCCCACCAGACGCCCACCGGTGAAACCGATCAGCAGTGGCAGCAGGTAGGTGATCATCGGGCCAACCAGTTTGGCCAGCGTTTCGTTAGGGATCCAGCCAGTTGGAATAAACAGTGCGGTGATGATACCCCAGGCGATAAACGCCCCGATGTTTGGCATCACCATATTACTCAGAAAGCGACCAAAGCTTTGTACTTTGACCTTCACTGATGAGGACATAAACCCACCCCTTATTGAGACGCGCTGCAATAGGAGAGCGCGCTTGTTTTTGTTTAGCCACCCCGACCCAAAGCCGGTGGTATTACTGTATGCACGCGGACTCTATCACGCGAATTTGACGCTGCGTAGCGTGCGGGGTAAGTGTGATCTACATCACTGATTAAGGGTGGTGGCAGGGGTGATTAGCGTGATTTTGATCACACTTTAAAGCGTAGCTCAGGCTCATTTGGCTGATTTTTAGACGGGGTGGCCGGTTATCTGTGAGGTGAATCACACTTGTTTGACGTTGATTTGTTATATATCTGTGACTTAGATCACAAACTATTTTTGGTCGAAAATGCGCCAGATCACACTTCATTCAGCGGGTGATTGGGTGGGAGGAGAAAAGAGAGTGGGACGGGCAGACGATTAGCATCTGCCCGTAAGGCGGGTTTACTGCAGACCACCCTGGACGGCAGCCTGTGCCTGAGCAAGCGCCTGCGAATTGGCGGATAAAGTGCTCATCAGCGCGTTATATTGCGAAGCCTGATCCTGAGTCGGGAACTGTACGCCGCCATCATTGAAGCTGACACGGGTTCCCTGCGTTTGCAGGAAATCGCCGGTCTGCACTGCACCCTGGCTCAGCGCCTGGAGTTTTGGCAGCAGAGGAATCAGCTGATTGGCGGGCACCGTCACCACTTTGTTATAGGCGGTGTCGTAGACTTTTTTCAGGTCATCCGGCTGCTTCAGGGTCGCCTTGCTGCTATCCGCCTGCATTTTGGCGCTTTCAATCTGCTGGGTGACGATCACCAGTGCGCTGGTCGCCTGACGCAGGGAATCACGACGGCTGAGATAATCCTGCGGAACGCGAATAGCAGAAAGCTCATCCACCACCGGACGCATACCCTGTTCAACCGCTTTGTTCGCCTGCTGCGAGAAGCCATACATAATGGCGTAATCGCTGGCGAAGTTGCCAAAGCTCTGCTTCTGGTTTTCGCTGAGGCTGGGCAGATGCTCGCCGCTGCGCATCACAGTGTTCTGGAGAAAATCGATAAATGCTTTGCGCTGCTCGCCTTCTTTATCACCGCATGCGGTGAGTTGCAGCACGATCAGCGCGCCAGCGAGCATAATGCCGCCGCGTGCCATAAGGCGTGTAAGTCCTGAAGCCATAGGGTCAACTCCTGTCGGTGATACTGTCAGATGTCCAGGTAGGAATGGCCTAAAGAATAGAACAAACCCGAGCCACGGCACAACGTGAAACCACCTGTGAAACAGATGCTTTCTGAAACGCCGGTTACAGAATGGGACCGCCTGCGCCTCAGGGCGTGCTGCGTTCCCTGCCATTGCAGGCTTCAGCGCGCAGAGATGAAGGAGGGGTTGAGCAGCCTGACACTCACTGCCGCGACCTTAAAACACCACCGCCTGACCATCTTTGCGACTCTCACTGGCCGCAATGTAAAAGCCCTGCGGATCGCGCACTATCGCCTGCGCGCCACCAAAATTGTAATTACTCAGGGGATCTTCCAGTACCACGTTGTGACCCATGCGGCGCAGTGTGCTCAGGGTATTGCGATCGAGGGTTGATTCAAATACCACCTCGCGTCCCTGCACCACGCGCCAGCGCGGCGCATCAATCGCGGCCTGCGGATTCTGCTGGTGCAGCATAATGCGCAGCGCCAGCTGGAGGTGCCCCTGCGCCTGCATCGGGCCGCCCATCACGCCAAATGCCATCAGCGGCTGGCCCTGCTGATCCCGCGCAAAGGCCGGAATGATGGTATGAAACGGCCGCTTACCGCCCGCCACGACGTTGGGATGGTCTGGATCGAGTGAAAAGCCCGCGCCCCGGTTCTGCAGGCTGATGCCGGTATCGGGTACCACCACGCCGGAGCCAAATCCCATGTAGTTAGACTGAATGAATGAGACCATCATGCCGCTGGCATCACCGGCGGCGACATACACTGTGCCGCTCTGCTGCGGTGATCCAAAGCAGAAATCTCCCGCCTTGTCAGGATCAATTAACGCTGCCCGCTGGCGAATATAGTCGTTGCTGAGCAGGTGTTCCGCCGGAAATTCGAGATGATCTTCATCGGTGACATAACGGTCCAGATCAACCAGCGCCAGTTTCATCGCCTCGATGGAGAGATGCAGCCACTGCGGCGAATCCGGTGCATAGCGGTTGATTTCCCACTCTTCCAGAATGCCAAGTGCAATTAAGGTCGCAATGCCCTGACCATTCGGCGGCAGCTCCTGCACCGATCCTCCGGCAAACGGACGCGACAGCAGGGTAACCCAGTCGGCACGATGGTTTTTCAAATCCTCCAGCGTCAGGGCTGCGCCATGCTCACGGGCGAAGGCTGTCATCTTTTGCGCCAGTGCGCCGCGGTAAAAGCTTTCGCCCTGAGTCTCAGCGATTTCCTGCAAGGTGCGGGCCTGAGCCGGATTGCGGAATAGCTCGCCAGCACGCGGCGGACGACCCTGCGGCGCAAAGCAGTCGCTAAAGCCAGGTTGATCCCGCAGCTTGTCATAGCCGCGCTGCCACAGCTGACCAATCAGCGGTGAAACCGGAAAACCGTCGCGCGCATAGTCAATTGCCGGTTGTGCGAGGGTGGTCAGCGGTAAGGTGCCAAAGCGCTGTGCCAGTGTGACCCATGCCGAGACGGCCCCTGGCACAGTGACGGATTCCCAGCCGGTTTCAGGCATCGCACTAAAATCGGCAAAGCGTTCGGGATGCCACGCGGCTGGCGATCGGCCTGAGGCGTTTAACCCATGCAGCTCGCTGCCATCCCAGACAATGGCAAACGCATCGCTACCGATGCCGTTTCCGGTTGGCTCCAGCACGGTTAAGGCGATGGCGGTGGCGATAGCCGCATCCACGGCGTTTCCACCCTGTTGCAGCATCCGTAAACCCGCCTGCGCCGCCAGCGGTTGAGAGGTTGCGACGGCATTACGACCCATCATCGGTACACGATGAGAAGGGTATCCGACGTTAAAATCTGTTTCTCGCATCGCTTTTCCTTACAGAGGTCAGGTATGGGTTTTGCCCGTCGTCAGTGCGTTATCACGGGGCTGCACTTTTACCGCGCATCAGGTCGATAGTTGCCGGGTAACTGCACCGGCATGAGGCGCCAGCCGTTTCGTTAAGATGACTGTTGATTAATCTGGCGACAGAGCGCCGTTAAGAATAAAAGATTTACCCGCTCTGCACTGTGAGCCGCCGCGCGCCAGGCCTCAGGCCCCAACCAGGACTATTCTTAATTTAATAAGATCAGTGAATATATGTGTTCAGGAAGTAAACCATTGGCGTATATTTTGCACTCACTACCTGAAGAGGTGTATTGCCTCACAGAAATGAGAATATGCCAGCAAAAAGCTTGATGGCATCCACATAAATAGCAAACACCATTTGATTTTTTTGCCCACACCGAAGGCACAAAACTCAACTGCCTCAGCGGGTTAGAGGCGCTGGAACTTTTCCGGCAAACCATAGTTAAAAAAATAATTATAAATTGCGCGGCAAATAGTCAGGTCTCTATCCATACTTAGTCTCCCGGCATTTGTTGCATTGACCTGACATCTTTAAAGCAGTGCACCGCAGGCTGTGTCCCGTAATGGTTTCTCTCATAACAAAAATAAACCCTTGCGGGATCCAGCCTGAAACAGGCCCGGTTTCAGAGTCCTGACTTCAGGCTCGTACCTCTCTACTTTCACGTGCTTCATAGCGAGTTTTTAAGGAGTTCTCTATGGAATTAAAAGACCCGATGTTTGAATTGCTCAGCAGCCTTGAGCAGATTGTTTTGACACGTGATGATCGCGCCGCCGAGTTACTTATTCAGCGTCAGCAACCCGCCCAGCCAGAGCCGCAGCGTCTGCGTGAAATGACCGGCATGCAGGTTGATGAGTTTGCAAAAGTAATGGGCGTGAGCGTTTCTTCCGTGAAAAGCTGGGAAGCCCGGCGTACCCGTCCTTCCGCGACGGCGCAGAAATTGATGAAGTTATTACATGCCAATCCCTATCTGGGACGGCAGTTGCTTGAATAAACTGATATCACGAAAAGAACCCGCCGCTGGCGGGTTTTTTATTAGCGTAATTCGCTGTATTTAGCCGCCTGTCTGGCAAACCAGCTCTCCGGCACGCTATAGGGCGGCTCCCGCAACTGTGCGAGTCCGCTTTCAATAATCATTGAAGCCTGCTGCCATAACTGCGCATCTCCCTGCTTCAGCAACTCAATCTGTATCTGCTTTTCAACCAGGTAGACCCGCGCAAAGTCGGGATCAAAACGCACAATCGCGCGGGTGTTATCGATGATGTCAGCCAGTTTGATGGTTTGTGCCTCAGGACTGGCGCTGGCTGTATGGCGGAAGTGCGCCAGTTTACGGGCCGTGCGATTTTTTGCCCCAGCGGGTGCGCTGTTGGTCAGCATCTCTACCAGGCTTGCCACGCGCGTACCAAAGTGGGTTTCGATATCGCTCTGTGTGGTTGCGGTATCTTCTACGGTATCGTGCAGCCAGGCTGCCGCTAACAACGCGTCGTCATGGCTGACGCTGCGCACCAGTTCCACCACCGCTGCCGGATGAACAATATAAGGCTCATCGGTATATTTGCGGCGCTGACCGGCACTGGCATGTGCCTCGGTGGCGAAGCGACGCGCCTGTTCTTCCAGTGAATCCTGCATGCCTTTCCCCCTGACAAAAAGTTTGCTTGCAATTATCTAGCGCGCTATCTATATTATTAACCATGAACTGTGATCAAGATGACAAAAAAGTGAAAACGATGCCACTGTTGGTCGATCAGCACCTCTGCTTTGCGCTTTATTCTGCCAACCTGGCGATGAATAAAGTCTATCGTCAGTTGCTGAGCCAGCTCGACATCACCTATCCTCAATATCTGGTCATGCTGGTGTTGTGGCAGAAAGATGATGTCACGGTGTCAGAGATTGGCGAGCAGCTTTTTTTAGACTCGGCAACATTAACGCCACTTCTGAAGCGACTGGAAAGTGCAGGCCTGATTAACCGGCAGCGAACCCGTCAGGATGAACGCCAGGTTGCGGTGACGCTGACCGAAGCCGGGCAGGCGTTACGGGCCAGGGCTGAAGCCATTCCTGAAGCGGTCAAGTGTGCCACAGCCTGTGATGATGACGCTTTGCTGGCGCTGAAATTACAGCTGGATGGGTTGCGAGATAACCTGAATAAGTCACGATAAATATTGCTGACGGGTGCGCGGCACCCGTTAAACCTCACCGCCTGATTACGGCTGTATAAGTAGTGGGCGATTAAATAGCGTAACGGAGAAATGTCATGTCTTTAGAACAAGTGGTTTACCGCGCCAAAGCCAAAGCAACCGGTGGTCGTGATGGTCGTGCAACCTCTTCTGACGGTGTACTGGACGTGAAACTGGGCGTGCCAAAAGAGATGGGCGGTGCAGGCGGCGAAGTGACTAACCCTGAGCAGCTGTTTGCTGCGGGCTATTCTGCCTGCTTCCTGGGCGCGATGAAGTTTGTGGCGGGCCGTGACAAGATCACCATGCCAAAAGACGCCTGGATCGAAGGTGAAGTGGGTATCGGCCCTATCCCTGATGGTTTTGGTATTGAAGCGACCCTGAACATTCATCTGCCAGAGATGGATGAAGCAGAAGCGCAGAAGCTGGTTGATGCGGCACACATCGTTTGTCCTTACTCAAACGCCACCCGCAACAACATCGATGTCACGCTGAACATTATTCGCTAAGCGTGCTGCGGGCCTGAAACTATCAGGCCCGCACTTTTTTCCTCTGTCATTTTCGCTCTCCTGCTGCTGTCTGCAACAGCCCACCTGGCCGTTCCTGTCCGCTGTGTACAAAAAATGTGCTAATCAGGTCGACAACGATTATTTTCTGGTCTATCAAACGCGACCATGTTTTACTGAGCCACCTCGCGTTATAGCCTGTAAATCCGTTCAGAATTTTCCTTCATCTTGTCCGGTCCGCTTATTCAGCGAACTCTGCCGCGTTTCGGCAGTCACATAAAAGATTTGGTCAAGCGCTTCACACCGGAGAAACACCTTTTTTCATGAATTACATTAAAACCCTGACTCAGCAGAAGTTATCGCTCTTGCTGGCGCTCTATCTCGGTATCTTATTGAATTTGCCGATTTTCTATCGTCGTTTTGACGGTTTTCTCAGGCACTCTACGGTTACGAACTGGCTGACTGCCGTCACCGAGGTAGTGGCCATTGTGGTGCTGACTTTCTTCCTGATGCGTCTGCTGTCGCTGGGCGGAAAGTGGTTTTATCGCGTGCTGGCCACGCTGATTGTGCTGATTTCGGTTGCCGCCGCCTATTACATGGCGTTTTTTAACGTGGTGATTGGCTACGGCATTGTGGCTTCGGTGATGACGACTGACACCGATCTCTCTAAAGAGGTGATTGGTTACCATTTCATCCTGTGGATGGTGCTGGTCAGCGCGCTGCCACTGCTGATGATCTGGCGCAATAAGCTGAGCATGACGCTGAACGAACAGCTGCGTACGCCAGGACAGCGCCTGAAACCCACCCTGATCATGCTGCTCTGCGTGGCGCTGGTCTGGCTGCCGATTCGTTTTTTCGACAAGCTGCAGAAGCATAACGAAGAGATCACCAACATCGATCTGCCGAGTTACGGCGGTGTGGTGGCGCACTCTTATCTTCCTTCGAACTGGCTGGCGGCTGTGGGCCTGTTTGCCTGGACCCGTGTGGATGAGTCGCTGAACAGCCAGGAACTGCTGGATCCGGCGAAGAAGTTTACCTACGTCGCGCCTGCCGGGCTTGATGATACCTATGTGGTGTTTGTGATTGGCGAAACCACGCGCTGGGATCACATGGGGATGCTGGGCTATGAGCGTGACACAACGCCGAAGCTGTCGAAAGAGAAGAACCTGGTGGCATTCCGGGGCGAGTCCTGTGATACCGCGACCAAGCTGTCACTGCGCTGCATGTTCGTGCGCGAAGGCGGCACTATGGATAATCCGGGCCGCACGCTGAAAGAGCAGAATGTGTTTGCGGTGATGAAAGAGCTGGGCTTCACCTCTGAGCTGTTTGCGATGCAGAGCGAAGTCTGGTTCTACGACAACATCAATGCTAACAATTTTGCCTTCCGTGAGCAGATCGGTTCAGAGAAGCGTAATCAGGGCAAAGCGGTGGATGACATGCTGCTGGTGCCGGAGATGAAAGCGTCACTGGATCGTTTCCCGAAAGGTAAGCATCTGATTGTGTTGCACACCAAAGGTTCGCACTACCTCTATTCACAGCGTTATCCGCGCAGCTTCGCGAAATATCAGCCGGAGTGTATGGGCGTGGATGAGACCTGCAGCAAAGCGCAGTTGATTAACGCTTATGACAACTCGGTGCTGTATGTCGATAGCATGCTGGATAGCGTGCTGGATCAGCTGCGTGATAAGAAGGCGATCGTCTTCTATGCCGCCGACCATGGTGAGTCGATTAGCGAGAATATGCATCTGCACGGCACGCCGCGTGAGATGGCTCCGCCTGAGCAGTTCCGTGTGCCGATGATGGTCTGGGCGTCAGATAAGTATCTGGAAGACAGTCAGAACCGCAGCAACTTTGAGCGCCTGCAGGCGCAGCAGCGCGTGGGCCGGACGCATCGCCACGTTGAGTTGTTCGATACCATCCTGGGCTGTCTGGGTTACACCTCGCCAGATGGCGGTATTAACCCGGCCAACAACTGGTGTCAGGCACCGGGTAATGGTCAGGCTAAGCCGCTGTAATAGTGGTCGAAAAGTGTAAAGCAGGCGGCTGATTCCCGGTAACCGCGTGCTTTCCAGGCGATTGGCGGCAAAAGCATAAAAAGCGGTTGACGCTGATCGGGGGTAGCAGTAACATGCGCCCCCATCGGCGAGTAGCGCAGCTTGGTAGCGCAACTGGTTTGGGACCAGTGGGTCGGAGGTTCGAATCCTCTCTCGCCGACCATATTTAAGAAACCTGTCTGAAAAGACAGGTTTTTTTTCGTCTGAAGAAAAGAGGATGAGAACCTCCGAAGGAGGTTTGAGCCGAGCGTAGCGAGACAACGTTGCTTCAGCAACGGCCCGAAGGGCGCTGCTCGCAGAGCAGAGTAATCCTCTCTCGCCGACCATATTTAAGAAACCTGTCTGAAAAGACAGGTTTTTTTTCGTCTGAAGAAAAGTGGATGAAAGGTACGGATTTACCGTTGAGCGGGCTTCAGGGAGCATACGCCAGGCAGACGCTGGGAGCCTCAGACGGCTAACAGATCCAAACCCGAGTGACGCTGACAGCAATGAACAATCTCAAGGCGAAGGGAACACGGGCAGAGGAGGAAAGCGTCCCACGCCATGGACGGCGTGGGCCGAGCGTCCATGGATGGTTTAAGCGCCTTTCCGATCTGACCGTGTTCCCGAAGCAGTCTCGATCTGGCCGCTAAGCATTCACATTATTACCGCTGAGTGGGCTTCAGGGAGCATACGCCTTCCGCAAAGACGCAAAAACACCATCCCTGGCAGGCTCAACGCAGGCGATTACGCACCTCATCCCTGAGGTGCGCCCGTAGCCGGGCCAACGCTTTGCGTTGTTCAAAAACGCTCCCGGCGTTTTTGTCCCTGGCCCGCGATGCTTTGCTCCAGGCGTATGCTCCCTTCGCTTCACGTCTGGCAGACGCATCAGGTACTTATTTGGGAGCCTCAGACGGCTGACAGATCCAAACCTCAGCTGTCACCTTCCAGAAAGTTCCAGTAAACCCCATCCACCGCGCATTCCGTTTACCAGCCGTTGTTATCATCACTTACCCGCTGGCAGGCCTTGCCATATAAGAGATGCGATCATAATTCGCGACACATTCTTCTTATGACCGAAAGCGGCAACATGCTGATTTCTTATGCTTCTTTACCAGCATATTCCGCTGGATGAACGTCATAACGCACGGTGAATCGTTCAGTTATTCAACATTTGCCGGTAAAAGTTTTAAGTTTTTTAGCGGTGAGAATCACTAGCGATAGAACAACCATCCAGCACAATGCACGGAAATCAGACCAGCAGCGCTGTGCATTGTATGGCTTTTAGGCCGAAAGGGTTTTTATTACCGTTGCATGCTATCCCTCACACTCTGTGTAAATAAGTAACCGTTGTATTGACGTTCTTTGCAACTGTTGACAAATTGATGCGTCAATAAACGCGCAGTTACGGAATTTTCTGAATGCACCATCTGCATAAGAAAAAACAAAAAAAACGTAGCGTGCTTTAACCACCTGTTCGGTGGTACGCCTGAACCGCATAAAAAAATCAGAGGTCGGGCAATACACACAACATCACATCACAATGGAGCAAAAGCATGATCAACTCCCTGGCTAAATCCGGGATGCTGAAGGTCGGTCTGAGCCTGATTGCTATGACTGTCGCCGCCGGTGTTCAGGCAAAAACCCTGGTTTACTGTTCTGAAGGTTCTCCGGAAGGCTTTAACCCGCAGTTGTTCACCTCGGGCACCACCTACGATGCCAGCTCACGTCAGATCTACAACCGACTGGTTGAGTTCACTATCGGCACCACCGAACTGCACGCTGCGCTGGCAGAGAAGTGGGATGTTAGTGAAGACGGTAAAACTTACACCTTCCACCTGCGCAAAGGCGTGAAGTGGCAGACCACCAAAGATTTCAAACCGACGCGCGACTTTAATGCGGATGATGTGGTGTTCACCTTTGAGCGCCAGCTGGATAAAAACAACGCCTATCACGGCGTCTCCGGCGGCAGCTACGAATATTTCGAAGGCATGGACATGCCGAAGCTGATCAGCAAAATTGAAAAAGTGGACGAGAACACCGTGCGCTTTGTGCTGACGCGTCCTGAATCGCCGTTCCTTGCTGACCTCGGCATGGACTTCGCCTCGATTCTGTCGAAAGAGTACGCTGACAACATGCTGAAAGCGGGCACCCCGCAAAACGTCGACCTGAATCCGGTCGGTACCGGTCCGTTCCAGCTGCTGCAGTACCAGAAAGATTCGCGCATCCTTTACAAAGCTAACCCGGATTACTGGGGCACCAAGCCGAAAATCGATCGCTTAGTCTTCTCCATTACCCCGGATGCTTCAGTGCGTTACGCCAAGCTGCAGAAGGGCGAATGTCAGGTCATGCCCTATCCAAACCCGGCTGACATCGCGCGTATGAAGCAGGACAAAAACATCAACCTGTATGAGCAGGCTGGCCTGAACGTCGGCTATCTGTCGTACAACGTTGAGAAAAAACCGCTGGATAACCTGAAAGTGCGTCAGGCACTGACCATGGCGGTCAACAAAAAGGCGATTATCGAAGCCGTTTATCAGGGTGCAGGTCAGCCTGCTAAAAACCTGATCCCACCAACGATGTGGGGCTATAACGACGACGTAAAAGACTACGCCTACGATCCTGAGAAAGCCAAAGCGTTGCTGAAAGAAGCGGGCATGGCAGACGGCTTCTCAATCGACCTGTGGGCAATGCCGGTTCAGCGTCCTTACAACCCGAATGCGCGCCGCATGGCTGAGATGATCCAGAGCGACTGGGCGAAGATTGGCGTCAAAGCCAAAATCGTCACCTACGAGTGGGGCGAATATCTGAAGCGCGCCAAAGCAGGCGAGCACCAGACCGTCATGATGGGCTGGACCGGCGACAATGGGGATCCGGATAACTTCCTGGCCACCCTGTTCAGCTGTTCAGCGGCAAAAGATGGCTCTAACTACTCGCGCTGGTGTGATAAATCCTTTGAGGATCAGATTCAGCCAGCTCGCGCCACCGCCGATCAGGCGAAGCGCATCGAGTACTACAAGCAGGCACAGGTTGTGATGCATGACCAGGTACCGGCGCTGATGATCGCGCACTCAACGGTATACGAACCGGTCAGCAAGAAAGTCTCCGGGTACAAAGTCGATCCGCTGGGCGGACACTACTTTGCTCAGGTAGACATTAAAGAATAATTGTCGCCTTTTCCGGGGCGGCTGCGCGTCGCCCCGGCTTTATCTCCCTGTTTTACTGGAAACGGTAGAGGCGCAGCCTGTCTGCGTCGCGGTCGGGCCTACCCGATCGTCAGATGTAAGCAATAACTACCCTCGCGGCGACGGTCGCGCGGACAAGAGAGAACCCGGATTATGCTGCAGTTCATACTCCGACGTCTGGGCCTTGTCATCCCAACGTTTATCGGTATTACATTACTCACCTTCGCATTTGTTCACATGATCCCCGGCGATCCGGTACTGATCATGGCGGGCGAACGCGGTATTTCTCCTGAACGCCATGCACAGTTAATGGCGCTGTTAGGTCTGGATCAGCCGCTGTGGAAACAGTACCTGAACTACATTAACGGCGTATTACATGGCGACCTGGGCATTTCACTCAAGAGCCGCATCCCGGTCTGGGATGAGTTTGTTCCGCGCTTCAAAGCGACGCTGGAACTCGGCTTCTGCGCCATGATATTTGCCGTGGCCATTGGTATCCCGGTTGGGGTCATGGCCGCCGTGAAGCGGGGGTCGATTTTCGATCACACCGCCGTGGGGATCTCACTGACCGGCTACTCCATGCCGATCTTCTGGTGGGGCATCATGCTGATCATGCTGGTCTCGGTACAGCTCAACCTGACGCCGGTTTCCGGGCGGGTCGGCGACACCGTCTTCCTGGATGACACCATGCCGCTGACCGGCTTTATGCTGATCGATACCTTCTTCTGGGGTGAGCCGGGCGACTTCCACGATGCGGTGATGCACATGATTCTGCCTGCCATCGTGCTCGGCACCATTCCGCTGGCGGTGATTGTGCGAATGACGCGATCGGCGATGCTCGAAGTGCTGGGTGAAGATTACATCCGTACTGCGCGTGCCAAAGGCCTGACGCGGATGCGCGTGATCGTAGTGCATGCGCTGCGAAACGCCATGCTGCCGGTGGTTACGGTGATCGGCCTGCAGGTCGGCACCTTGCTGGCCGGGGCGATTCTGACCGAAACCATCTTCTCGTGGCCGGGCCTGGGTCGCTGGCTGATTGAAGCGTTGCAGCGCCGTGACTATCCGGTGGTGCAGGGCGGGGTGCTGCTGACAGCAGTACTGATTATTGTGGTCAACCTGCTGGTTGACCTGCTGTATGGCGTGGTTAACCCGCGCATACGTCATAAGAAATAAGGGGGCATCATGTCTGTTGTTGATCCCGGCAGCGTTACCGTTGCACCCAAGCCGATGACCCCGTTTCAGGAATTCTGGCACTACTTTAAACGTAACAAGGGCGCCGTTGTGGGCCTGGTCTACATCATCATTGTGTTGCTGTGTGCCATTTTTGCCGATGTGCTGGCCCCGCATGCCCCTGCTGAACAGTTCCGCGATGCGCTGCTGCATCCGCCGGTCTGGCAGGAAGGCGGCAGCTGGAGCTACATTCTGGGCACCGACGATGTAGGCCGCGATGTGCTGTCGCGTCTGATGTACGGCGCGCGCCTGTCGCTGCTGGTGGGCTGCCTGGTGGTGGTGCTGTCACTGATTTTTGGCGTGATATTTGGCCTGCTGGCCGGTTATCTCGGCGGCGTGGTCGATGCCATCATCATGCGTGTCGTCGATATCATGCTGGCGCTGCCCAGCCTGCTGCTGGCGCTGGTGCTGGTCGCCATCTTTGGCCCTTCGATCGTTAACGCCTCTATCGCGCTGACCTTTGTGGCGCTGCCGCACTATATCCGTCTGACCCGCGCGGCGGTGCTGGTGGAAGTGAACCGCGACTATGTGACCGCCTCCGGCGTGGCCGGCGCCGGTATGCTGCGCCAGATGTTTGTGAATATTCTGCCTAACTGCCTTGCACCGCTGATCGTGCAGGCTTCATTAGGTTTCTCCAACGCCATTCTCGATATGGCGGCGTTGGGCTTTCTCGGTATGGGTGCGCAACCGCCGACGCCGGAGTGGGGCACGATGCTCTCCGACGTCCTGCAGTATGCGCAAAGTGCCTGGTGGGTAGTGACCTTCCCTGGATTGGTCATTCTGCTTACCGTGCTGGCATTTAACCTGATGGGCGATGGTTTGCGTGATGCACTCGACCCGAAACTCAAGCAGTAAAGAGGCACCGAGATGGCGTTATTAAATGTAGACAAACTATCGGTGCATTTCGGCGACGATAAAGCACCGTTCCGCGCGGTTGACCGCATCAGTTATCAGGTTGAGCAGGGCCAGGTCGTGGGTATCGTGGGCGAGTCCGGCTCCGGTAAATCGGTGAGTTCCCTGGCGATCATGGGGCTGATCGATTTCCCCGGCAAAGTGATGGCTGAGAAGCTGGAGTTCAACCAGCGCGACCTGCAGAACATCTCCGAACGTGAGCGCCGCCAGCTGGTGGGCGCCGAAGTGGCGATGATTTTTCAGGACCCGATGACCAGCCTGAATCCCTGCTACACCGTAGGTTTCCAGATCATGGAAGCGATCAAGGTGCATCAGGGCGGTAATAAACGCACCCGGCGTCAGCGGGCGATCGACCTGCTGAATCAGGTTGGTATTCCCGATCCCGCGTCACGGCTCGATGTCTATCCGCACCAGCTGTCGGGCGGCATGAGCCAGCGTGTGATGATTGCCATGGCGATCGCCTGTCGGCCTAAGCTGTTAATCGCCGATGAGCCGACCACGGCGCTCGACGTGACCATTCAGGCGCAGATCATCGAACTGCTGCTGGAGTTGCAGCGGCAGGAGAACATGGCGCTGATCCTGATTACTCACGATCTGGCGTTAGTGGCAGAAGCGGCGCACCACATTATCGTGATGTATGCCGGTCAGGTGGTGGAGAGCGGGAAAGCGACCGATATCTTTAAGGCGCCGCGCCATCCTTATACGCAGGCGCTGCTGCGTGCGCTGCCGGAGTTTGCGGCCGATAAAGCACGCCTGGCCTCGCTGCCTGGCGTGGTACCGGGCAAGTATGACCGCCCGATTGGCTGTCTGCTTAATCCACGCTGCCCCTATGCGACTGACCTTTGTCTTCAGGAAGAACCTGAACTGCGCACCATTCCAGGACGCCAGTCCAAGTGTCACTATCCGCTGGACGATGCCGGGAGACCAACTTATGAGTCATGAAACCACTAAAGATCAGTTCCTGCTGCAGGCGATTGATCTGAAGAAGCACTACCCGGTGAAGAAGGGGCTGTTTGGTCAGGAGCGTCTGGTCAAAGCGCTGGATGGCGTCTCTTTTAATCTGGAACGCGGCAAAACGCTGGCGGTGGTAGGCGAGTCAGGCTGTGGTAAATCCACGCTGGGCCGCCTGCTGACGATGATTGAAACCCCGACCGAAGGGCAGCTTTACTGGCACGGTCAGGATCTGCTGAAACATGATCCCCAGGCGCAGAAGTTGCGTCGCCAGAAAATCCAGATCGTGTTCCAGAACCCGTACGGCTCACTCAATCCACGCAAAAAAGTAAGCCAGATTCTGGAAGAGCCGCTGGTGATTAATACCCAGCTGACCCGCGCGGAACGCCGCGAGAAGACGCTGGAGATGATGGCAAAAGTCGGCCTGAAAACCGAGCACTACGACCGCTACCCGCACATGTTCTCAGGCGGGCAGCGTCAGCGTATCGCCATCGCACGTGGGCTGATGCTCGATCCGGACGTCCTGATTGCCGATGAGCCGGTTTCGGCGCTCGACGTGTCGGTGCGTGCCCAGGTGCTTAACCTGATGATGGATCTGCAGCAGGATATGGGGCTTTCTTATGTCTTTATCTCGCACGATTTGTCGGTGGTGGAACACATTGCCGATGAGGTGATGGTGATGTATCTCGGCCGGTGCGTTGAGAAGGGCAGCAAAGAGGCAATTTTTGCCAACCCGCGCCATCCTTATACTCAGGCTTTGCTGTCAGCGACGCCGCGGCTTAATCCAGACGACCGTCGTGAGCGCATTAAGCTGACCGGCGAGCTGCCGAGCCCGCTCAATCCACCGCCGGGCTGCGCCTTTAATGCGCGCTGCCACCGACGTTTTGGCACCTGCGTGCAGTTGCAGCCGAAGCTGAAAAACTATGGCGGACAGGAGATTGCCTGCTTCGCGGTTGATCAGGATGAGAATCAACCGGTCGGCGTGGCAGAAAAGGTCAGCTGAGGATTGGCAGCGCATTCTGGTGTTTACAGACCGCACAAAATTGAAAGCGATGGGAGCATAGGCCTGTAGCAAAACATCGCGCCCCCGGATGAAAACGCCGGGAGCGTTTTTGAACAACGCAACGCGTTGGCCCGGCTACGGGCGCCCCTCAGGGATGAGGTGCGTAATCGCCCGCGCTGAGCCTGCCAGGGATGGCGTCTTTTGCGTCTTTGCGTAAGGCGTATGCCCTCTGAGCCTGTTCGCGATCTTAACTCCCCAGCCGAAGGCTCTTTTCTGAAGCCTTTTTTTATCTCAACTCAGCTGCAAGCCGCACTGCTGGCAGGTCAGCGAGCACTTTCTGGTTATTCCTCCTCTTTTTCCGTTATCAGTCTTAACCTGTTTTCCTTCTGGCGATATTTGCAGTGAAAAAAGATAAATAGCATCAATCACTTATGGCAGAAATGCGATTTTTTTGCGCCTGCGGCAGCCTGAACGCTCTCTGAAAGGCTGTTTACAGGAGTCAGCCTGGCAGTGCCAGAGGTTGTAAGAGCGGTATTTTCAGAAAAATTATTAAAACAGTGCTAATGAATTTAACTTAAGTATTACTTATTAATTATCAGCGGCAATGACTCAGAAAAGGCTTTCTTCCGCCACTATTGAATCTTTATGATTAAAAAATTTGATTGAAATTGCTTTTTTTGTAATCAGGTTTTTCTGACTGATATTAAAGGGATGTGTTATATTCCAGGAAAATTCCCACCTTGTTGCAGGCCATGGCCAATGAAGAATAATTACGATGATTTGCAGCGTTTTAAAGAGAAAACGCAAACGCTCGACATCGACTTTAAAGATATGTCTGGCCAGACGCAGGAAGCGGCGGAACACAGTAAATGGGCATTGATTCGCCAGCTGGCGAAAGAAGAACATCAGACACCGTTTGGCGGCGGCGAGCGTATTGACCTGCCGCAACCTCAGCCGCTGCGTGGTGATGAGTTTACGGCTCCACCGCCTGGGGCACCGGCACGACATGCCGCACTCACTGCGCAACCGGCAATGGCAGCTCGCACCTCGATTCTCGATAGCCTGTCAGGCAGTAACCTGCCAGCAACCAGCACGACTGCACGCGGTCCTTCATCACTCTTTCCGCCACCGCCGCCACTGCAAAAAGTGGCCGTGGCTGAGCCTGCGACCATGCTGCGTGCTGAGCCGGTCCGGCCTGCCACCGTGGCGGAGCTTCAGCCCGTCGTCGCACCCACCGCCACCCATTCTGAGCCAGGGCGATTTGGTGCGCTGTTCCGCTCGCGCGAGATTAATCTGCCGAAAGAAACCTTACTCAAACCGTTACTGGAGAAGATTGCGCTATGCCATTAGTTTGTGTGTGCTCGCCGAAGGGGGGCGTGGGGAAAACCACGCTGGCGGCGAATCTGGCCTGGAGTCTGGCGCGTTCCGGTAGCAAAGTTCTGGCGATTGATTTTGATGTGCAGAATGCACTGCGTCTTCACTTTGGCGTGCCGCTTCATGATGGCCGCGGATTTGTGGCGCGCTCAGAAGAGCAGGCGGACTGGAGCCAGTCGATTCTTACCACCGGCGGCAATATCTTTGTGCTGCCCTATGGCGACGTCACGGAGCCGCAGCGCGAACGGTTCGAAGAGAACCTGATGAAAGATCCCCACTTTATTAAGCGCGGTCTGGATACGGTGCTCAATTATCCCGGTCTGGTGATCGTGGCTGATTTCCCGCCGGGCCCGGGCCCCGCCCTTAAAGCAATGACGGCGCTGGCCGATATGCATTTAGTAGTGATGTTAGCCGATACCGCATCAGTATCGTTATTACCGCAGATTGAAGAGAACCGGATGATCGGTAAGCCTCTCAATAATAAGCAGGGTCACTATTTCATCCTTAACCAGTGTGACAACCGCCGGAATATCAATCGCGATGTCACCGCGTTTATGCAGCAGCGCCTGGGCGATAATTTACTGGGCGTGGTTCACCGTGATGAAAGTGTAGGTGAAGCCAATGCTTCGCAGCAGTCTGTTTATGATTTCAGTCCCGCCTCGGCAGCGGCATTTGATATTGAACTGATCGCGAAAAGGGTCAGCAGCATTCTGAATATCACCGTGGGTAATGGCGAAGTTCAGGCTCCCATCCGCACAAACCACTTTTAGTCGGCTTCTGCCAGGCGACTGACTTACACAGCTCTTCTCAGGGTGAATCATGAGTAAAATCGGGTTTTACCTGCTGCTGCTGGTGCTTGCACCCGTTGCGGCGGTGATCATCATTACGCCAATGGACAGCCAGAAACAGTATATTTTTGGTCTGATCAGCATCGGCATGATGTTTTTATTGGGTTTCAGCAAGAGCCGCAAAATAACGGTGGTGATGGTGGTTCTCTCTGCGCTGATGTCCAGCCGCTATATCTGGTGGCGGACCACCGAGACGCTGCACTTTAATTCCGAAGTTGAAGCTATCTTAGGCATTGGCTTATATCTGGCGGAGCTGTACGTCTGGCTGATCTTAATTCTTGGCTTCCTGCAAACCACCTGGCCATTAAAACGCACCATCGAACCCTTACCGGACGACACCAGCCTGTGGCCGACGGTCGATATTTATGTGCCTTCCTACAATGAAAGTCTTGATGTGGTGCGCGACACCGTACTCGCGGCGCAGTGTATCGACTACCCGCGTGACAAAATCAGGGTCTATCTGCTGGATGATGGCAAGCGCAGCGAGTTTGCCCGCTTTGCGGCGGATGTCGGCGTGGGTTATATCACCCGTGACGACAATAAACATGCCAAAGCCGGGAACCTCAACCATGCGATGAAAATCACCAAAGGTGAGCTGATTTGCATCTTCGACTGCGACCACGTGGCGACGCGCACCTTCCTGCAGGCGACGGTCGGACCGTTCCTGAAAGATCCGAAGCTGGCGCTGCTACAGACGCCGCACTACTTCTATTCTCCCGATCCCTTTGAGCGTAACCTGCGCGCCGCACGCAGCATTCCAAACGAAGGCTCGCTGTTTTATGGCCCGGTGCAGCAGGGTAACGATAACTGGAATGCCACTTTCTTCTGTGGCTCCTGTGCGGTTATCCGTCGTTCAGCGCTGGAAGAGATTGGCGGTTTTGCCGTTGAAACCGTGACCGAAGATGCACACACCGCCCTGAAAATGCAGCGACTGGGCTGGGGCTCAGCCTTTTTGTCGATCCCGCTGGCTGCCGGTCTGGCAACAGAACGTCTGGGCCTGCATATCATTCAGCGTACCCGCTGGGCGCGTGGCATGACACAGATTTTCCGCGTCGATAACCCGCTGTTTGGCCGTGGCCTGAAGTGGCAGCAGCGTCTTTGCTATCTCAACGCCATGCTGCATTTCCAGTTTGGCCTGCCACGCGTTGCCTTCCTGACCGCACCGCTGGCTTACCTGCTGTTTAACCTGAATATTATTCACTCATCGGCCTCGCTGATCTTTGCCTATGTGCTGCCCCATCTGGTGATGTCGCTCTACGTTAACTCACGGATGAATGGCCGTTTCCGTTACACCTTCTGGGGTGAAATTTATGAGACGGTGATGTGCTTCCATCTGGTAATCCCGACCATTCTGACCCTGCTGTCGCCAAAACATGGCAAGTTTAACGTGACCGATAAAGGCGGCGTGCTGGATCAGGGCTTCTTCGATTTCCACATCGTGCGTCCGCATGTGATTGTGGCGCTGCTGCTGGGCATTGGCATTGTAGCCGGCGTGGTGCGTGCCGTGATGCATGACTATTTTGGCGTCGATCCTTACGTTATCGCGCTCAACGTCGGCTGGGCGATCTTCAGCCTGATCATTCTGATGGCGGCAATTGCCGTGGCGCGCGAAACTAAGCAGGTACGTAAAACCATTCGTGTTGAAGTGCAAATCCCGGCGATTATTCATTACGCCAGCGGCATTTCATCGCGCACCCAGACCAGCAACCTTTCGATGGGCGGCGCGCAGCTTGATGCACCCGATGCACGTCATGAAACTGATGAGATTGAAGAGATTGATCTGCTGCTGAAATCCGGCGCGATCACTATCCCGGTCAGTCAGATTTCCGGCGATGATGAGAGCATCCGTCTGCGCTTTGAGGCGATGCCGCTGGCGCGTCGTCGCGAACTGGTCCGTGTGGTGCTGGCTCGTGCTGATGCCTGGATTCAGCCGGAGTATAAGCAGGACAACCCGCTGATTTCGCTGGGCACTATTATCCGTACCGTCTTTGAGCTGTTCTGGCTGACGTGGAAAGGCCGCCACGATAAACGTAAAAATGTCGACCCGGTTGCCGCGGCGGCGAAAGAGGATGGGGCGGCATGAAGATCCTGACGCAAACTTTGCTGGTCAGTTCACTGACCGCAGCGTTATGGCTGACGCCCGCTGGCGCTGAAACGCCGGTTGTTACTGATAACAGCAGTGCTGCGCCGGTAAACAGTTCAGCTCCGACGCCGTCTGATGCTGCTTCCACCGCGCAGCCTGCCAGTGCGCCGGTAAACAGTTCAGCCCCGACGCCGCCTGATGCTGCTTCCACCACGCAGCCTGCCGATGCCACCGTCAGTGCACCCGCGACAAATCAGGCTCCGGCCAGCGATGCGGCATCTGTGGCACCCATAAATAATGGTTCCACCCAGACGGCAGGTTCAGACCAGGTAGCCGCCCCGGTCAGCGGTGGAGAGTCTGCAATGCCGTCAGTGTCACCTGCGGCAAATGCGCCATCTGCGACACCGTCCGCAGAATCTGCACCGACCTCGGCGCCTCAGAGTGTATCACCCAATGCCATGACACCCCCGGTGAACGCCTCTTACGCCCCAGGTAGCGAGTCGACATCACAAACTCAGCCATCTTCAGTGACCGGTGACGCGACCTCAACGCCTCAGACCGCGTCATCGACCGGTGAGGCGGCGGCTTCTGCCCAGACCACCGCGCCGATGGCCGCCACCGGCGCGGTGACCCAGGACAACAGCGCGCTGTCAGCAGTACCCCTGCCGCAGGGCCTGAGCAGTGCCGATCCCGCGCTGGAAGCGGCCGCCAGTGCGCTGCCCTACGCGCCAAGCCAGGTAGCTGCGCCGGTTGCAGAAGCGCAGCCGCCGATCGCGGCTGCCATCAATCAGCCAATCAGTAGTGTTATTTCAGTGGCCCAGATGGGCCAGTCGCGCGGCATCACGCTGACCGGCGGTCAGCTTCAGTCGGGCATCACCTTTACCCTGCCCGGCGATGAAGTCATCACCAATGCGCGACTTAATCTGACGCTGCGCGTCTCAGCTGCGCTGGCGGCACGCAATACGTCGCTGCAACTGATGCTGAATGGTCAGCCGCTCGGCACGCTGCCGCTGGGTGCGACGGACAGCGATGTCAGCGACTATGAGCTGGATATTCCGGCGGCGATGGTGGTGTCGGCGAACAATCTGAGTTTTAAAATCAATGATGCGGACAAGTTGCTGTGTGAAAGAGAGAGCGCACAGCAGTATCAGGTCACCATTCTGCCGAACACATCGCTGCACCTTGAGGGTCAGAAGCTCAATATCGGCACCAGCCTGCTTAATTTCCCGCGCCCCTTCCTGGATCCTCAGCGGATGACGGCGTCCACCGTGACGGTGGGCTTTGCCAGTCATGTTTCAGCCGATGCTGTCAGCGCGGCGGCACTGGTGACATCATGGCTTGGCATTCAGAGTGATTATCGCGGCATCCGTTTCCCGGTGGTGCGCGGCGAACTGCCGGAACACAACGGCATCCTGTTTGGTCATCCTGGTGACCGGATCGGCACCCTGACTTTCCCGGCCAGTAACGGTCCGATGTTGCAGGTGGTGGATAATCCCAATAATCCGGTTTACAAATTGCTGCTGGTCAGTGGCAACAATGAGGAGCAGTTGCGTCAGGCGTCGAACCGTCTGACGACGCAGCCACTGACGACGGATGAGAGTCATCTGCAGGTCCCCGCACAGACTATTGCAAACCGCAAACCTTACGATGCCCCGCGCTGGATTAACACTGACCGTCCGGTACGACTGAGCGAACTGCTGCGTAAAGATCAGAGTCTGACCAGTAGCGGCATCTGGCATGATGCGCTGCGTGTTAACTTCCGCGCCGCGCCTGATTTGTTCCTGTGGGATGGCGACACAGTGCCGGTCAATCTGCACTATCGCTTCCCGTCCGAAAGCTGGATCGATGAGGATAATTCCTTCCTTAACGTCATGCTTAACGGCACTTTTCTGCGCAATCTGACGGTGAACAAAGTTGGCCTGCTGGAGAACGCCTGGCACCGTCTGGGCGGTGATGCGCGTCAGGAGCAGTATCAGCTTAATCTCGAACCCTACCTGATCTATGGCGATAACCAGCTGGCGCTCTACTTCAATATCAAACCGCGGGCTGATGCGCCCTGCGGTGTGTTACTGAACAACAACATCAAGAGCCGGATTGAAGAGGATTCATGGATCGATCTGAGCCATACCCGTCACTTCAGCATGCTGCCAAACCTCTCTTACTTTGTGGGTGCCTCTTTCCCGTTCTCACGTCTGGCCGATTTCAGCCAGACCACACTGCTGCTGCCGGAAACGCCCAGCGATGCTGAACTGTCAACGCTGCTGGATCTGGCGGCGCGGGCTGGTAAAGCCACCGGTCTGGCGCTGACACAGAATCAGGTACTGTTTGGCCTGCCGACTGGCGGCACCCATCTGGCGCGCATACAGCAGAGCGATCTGCTGGCGGTGAGCACCACCGGCAACAGCGCCTTTAACCAGGCGATGCTGGCGGCTTCCCCTTATGACGCGACTGGCAGCACCTTTGGGGTGAAAGAGCCCGATACGCTGGAAAAATTACGCGGCTGGCTGACCGGTGACTGGAGCCGTCAGCAGCTGGATGCCGATCGTTACTTCTCCTCCAACGAAGCGTGGCGAGGCTTCCTCAGCTACCGATCGCCATGGAACCGCGATCGGCTGGTGGTGATGACGGTGGCAACCAGCGACGATCAGCTGTTGCGACTGCATAACGATTTGAGTTCAGCGCAGATTAACGCCGGCATTCGTGGCGATACCGCGATTATTACCGATGAAAACGGTATCCGCAGTTTCCGCGTCGGCGCGCAGTTCCCCAGCGGTGAGTTGCCCTGGTACATGATGGTGGTGTGGTATGCCAACCAGCACTCGGTGCTGCTGGCGGTGGCGGCGATGCTGCTCTCCGCGCTGGTGGGCAGTGCGGCCTGGGTGATGCTGAAGCGTCACGCCTGGCGACGTCTGAACCCAAAGCAGGACCGTGATTCCGGCAGGAAGTAAGGATAATAATAATGAAAAAAAATCTGTTAAGTGCCGGTATCCGTAAGGCGTTGCTGCTGGGCAGTGCGCTGGCCCTGTCACAGCCGCTGCTGGCGGCGGAAAGCGCCAATCCGGCGTTGCAGGCGCTGTTCGATCAGGCCTCTTACTGGCATCAGAAAGCGCATGACGACCTGGCGACAGCCTCACTGCAAAAGGTGCTGATGGTTGAACCCAACAACACTCAGGCGCTCTACCTGCTGGCGCTCTATTCACAGCAGGGTGGCGACACTGCGGCGGCGGCGCAGTATCGCGCCCGTCTGAGTCAGGTCTCCCCCAACGATCCGCATCTTGGCGAGCTGGATAACGCGCGCCAGATGCAGACCATTCCGCAGGCGCAGCTTGCGCTGGCGCGTCAGCAGGCGCGCAGCGGCAACATTCCGGCGGCGTTACAGACCTGGCGCAACACCTTCAGCGGCAATGCGCCACCACCCAGCGTCGCGGCAGAATATTATCTCACTATGGCGGGCGACCGTACGCTGCTGCCGCAGGCGGTTGAGGCACTGCGCCAGTTTGCGGCTCAGCATCCGCAGGACACCGGCGCGCGGCTGGCGCTGGGTAAAGCGCTGACCTATCAGGAACCGACCCGTCGCGAAGGCATTGAGGTGCTGAGTTCGCTGGCGAGCGGTAATCAGGATGCCGACCGCTCACTGCGTCAGGCGCTGCTGTGGCTCGGTCCGCAGCCGTCAGATGCGGCGCTCTATCAGACCTGGCAGCAGCGTCATCCGCAGGACTCCGCCGTCATCGACTACTACCGTAAAAACGTCGGCGGCGCAGAAAAAGGGGCCGGATTCAGCGCGCTGAACAGCGGTGACGTCGGCGGTGCGCAGTCCAGCTTTGAAAAAGTACTGGGTGCGAATCCGCAGGATGCCGATGCGTTAGCGGGCATGGGCTATGTGGCCCAGCGAGCCGGACGTTATCAGGAAGCGGCGGATTATCTGCAGCGGTCTGCTCAGCTCGGCGGCGATCAGGGTTCATCGCGTCAGCAGCAGGCTGACGATGCGCGTTTTTATGCACAGCTGGCCAGCGCCCAGCAGGCACTGAAAAGCGGAGACACGGCGCAGGCGCTGACATTAAGCGAACCGCTGGTGCAGGCTGACGGCGAAAAAGGGCTGGCCGCCAGACTGTTCCGCGCCGACGTGCTGCGCCGCACCAATCAGCCACAGCAGGCGGAGCAACTCTATCGCACTATTCTGCAAAGCGATGCGGATAACCGCAGCGCCAAAGAGGGGCTGTTCTACGTTCTGCGTCAGCAGAATCGGGGTGCCGAAGCCAGTACGCTGCTGGGTGCATTGCCGGACAGCGTTCGCCAGAGCGTCACGCCACGGGCCAATGAAGCCGATGCGCTGCGTCAGCAGGCGAAGCGTCAACTGGCGGCTGGTAACAATGCCGCTGCCATCGCGACGCTGCAGCAGGGTATTCAGCGCTATCCCACGGATGGCTGGCTGCGGCTTGATTTAGCCCGGCTTTATCGTCAGCAGGGCGACACGCTGCTGGCGGCCAACGTGATGCAGCCGGTGATGCGCAACGGGGCCAGCACCAGCGAACTGTATGCCGGTGCGCTTAACGCCAGCGAAAGCGGCGGCTGGCAGCAGGCCAGCACGCTGCTGTCGCGTATTCCCGCTAACGCTAAGACGGCGGCGATGCGTGAACTGGCGCAGCGGGTTAATTTCAATCTGCAGATGAGCACGGCAGACCAGTATCTGGCGCAGGGCGCGACGGCTGCCGCCGCCAATACCCTGAAGGCGCTCACGGTTAATCCACCCACCAACCCGGTTGATGCCGGAAACCTGGCGCAGAAGCTGGCGCAGGCGGGCGATCTCACCAGCGCCGTTTCGGTGGTGCGGACTAACCTGCAGCGTGGCGTGCAGGGCAATGCGGGCGATTATGCCGCGCAGATGACGGTACTGAATCAGGCGGGCCTCGGTAGTGAGGCGCAGCGCTTCCTCAGTAACCCGGAACTGCAGGCGCGCAGTACGCCGACGCAACTGGCCGGTATTCGCAATGGCTATCTGATTAACGAAGTGGATCGTCTGCGGCAGCAGCGTCAGTACGCGGTGGCGTATGACAAGCTGATTGGTGCACTGCAGCAGGATCCGCAGAACCGCGATCTGATGTTCGCGATGGCCCGTCTCTACCAGGACGGCAAGATGAACCGGGATGCGGGCGTGGTCTATGACTACCTGATGACCCAGGATACGCCGACGCAGGATGCGCGCGTCGGGGCCATCAACGTCGCGCTGGCGCAGAACAATGTGCAGCGCGCTAATGAGCTGAGTCGCGGCCTTAACAGTACGACTCAGACACCGGATCGTCTGCTGCTGCTGGCGCGGGTCGCGGAAGCCAATGGCGAGCATTCTCAGGCGATGGCTTATCTGCGTTCAGCGCGCGGTCAGCTGATTGGCCTGCAGGGCGCGCAGCCTGGCAGCGTGCCGACCGTGGGCGGACTGGCGCTGGCGGATAATCCGTTTATCAACCGTGATACTTCGCCGGTGGGACGTTCACCATCCAGCTACGGCACCGTGCTGCCGTGGCAGGCGGCACCGGCGGGCGTTGCCGCTGGCGTGAAGACGCAGGGCGAACCGGCCGCGGGCAGCGAAACCGTTGCTCAACAGTCACAGATTCTGCACGACGTCGACACCATGATGGATTCGCTGCAGAAAAAAACCGGCAGCTGGAGTCAGGGCATGGTGCAGGTGCGCGGGCGTGATGGCGAGTCGGGCCTGAGCAAGCTGACGGAAGCCAAAGCGCCGCTGACCTTCTCTACCGTGCCGTTTGAAACGGCGCGCCTCGACTTTACCGCCACGCCGGTCTCACTTACGGCGGGCAGTGGCGCAGCCGATGCCTGGCGCCGTTTCGGCACCAATGCGCTGAGTCAGGGCAGGGTGGTGGCTGCGGGCGGTGCGACGGTGAATGACCTGCCGAACGCCACCACCGATTCGCAAACCGCCTCAGGTGTGGAGCTGAATCTGGCGCTGAAGGGCGACAGCTATAAAGTGGATATCGGCAGTACGCCGCTGGGCCAGGATCTCAGTACTCTGGTCGGGGGCGTACAGTGGTCACCGAAACTCACCGACTTCCTGACGCTGATCCTGACCGGTGAGCGCCGCGCGATTACCGACAGCCTGCTCTCTTACGTCGGCGCAGAAGATAAAACCAGTGGCAAACGCTGGGGACGCGTCACCAAAAACGGCGCTAACGCCCTGTTAAGCTACGACAATGGCGATGCCGGCTTCTATGCTGGTGCGGGCGCGTACAGCTATCTCGGCGAGAATGTCGCCAGCAACAACAACCTGCAGGCAACAGCCGGCGCCTACGTCCGTCCGTTCCACACTGAGGATCGCGAGCTGAAAGTGGGCATGAGCCTGTCGTGGATGGACTTCTCAAAGAACCTCAGCTACTTCAGCTACGGTCAGGGCGGCTACTTCAGCCCGCAGAACTATGCGTCGGTCTCGTTCCCGATAGAGTTCTCACGCAAGTTTGACGATCTGAAAGTGAATATTGGCGGTGCAGCCGGTTATCAGACCTACAGTCAGGATAAGAGCGCGTACTTCCCGGCGGATGCCAGCCTGCAGTCAGAGCTGGAATCCCTTGCCGCCAGCGGCAGCGTGAAAGACGCTTACTACTCCGGCGGCAGTAAAAACGGCATCGGCTACAACCTGCACGCTGGGGCGGACTACAAACTCAATAAAGATGTGACGATTGGCGGCCAGCTGGGTTATGACACCTTTGGTGACTACAACGAAAGCAGCGCACAGCTCTATGTCCGTTACCTGTTCGGAGAGAAGTAATGAGTGAGCATTCGGGGGTATCGCATCCTTATCAGCCAGGCTGGTTTGACCTGGTCAGCGTGCTGATTGACGGGATGATCGCCAACGCCGGTCAGCAGGAGGCGGAAGCCTTTCTCTATAAGATGGGGGAATCGCTGGCGACCCGCTATCCTTTGCCAGAGTCGCGTACCGTGCAGGATCTGGAGCGCGAGTGCAATCTGCAACTGGCGCGGTTTAACTGGGGCTTTGTGCAGCTTCAGCCGGAAGAGAAGGCGCTGCTGATTGCCTGTCACGCCTTACCGGCAGGCGACAACATCCACTCTCCAGCTGACTGGCAGGCGGCGTTTGGTGCGGTGATGGCCGGACTTTTTTCGGGCTGGTTGCAGGGCCAGGGCGGCAGCAGCATTGTGCCGGTTACGCTTGAACTCAACGATGGCAGCACGCTGCACTATCGATATCAATAGGATCGGAAATGAAACGTAATCCACTCTGGCGGGTCTGGCTCTGCTCTGTTTTACTGCTGGCCTGCAGCGCGCAGGCGAGTGCCAGCGGCTGGGAGACTTTTAAAAGTCGCTTTGTGACCTCAGAAGGGCGGATCACTGACACCGCCAATAACAACGTCAGTCATACCGAAGGCCAGGGTTATGGCATGTTGCTGGCGGTGGCCAACGACGATCGCGCCACCTTCGATCGGCTGTGGCAGTGGACGCGCAGCCAGCTGCGTAATCCGCAGACCGGGCTTTTTTACTGGCGCTACGTGCCGGGCAGTGACAACCCGGTCGCCGACAAGAATAACGCCGCGGATGGCGATGTGTTGCTGGCCTGGGCACTACAGCGTGCTGCACAGAAATGGCAGGTGGAGAGCTACCAGCAGGAATCTGACCGTATTCAGCGCGCCATTATCAGGCTGGATGTCACAAGCTTTGGCGGCCACACCGTGATGTTGCCGGGTGCGCAGGGCTTTAACAAAGTCAGTTATGTGGTGCTCAATCCCTCTTACTTCCTGTTTCAGGCATGGCGCGAGTTTGGTGAACACAGCCATCTTCAGGTCTGGGATAAGCTGATTAACGATGGCTTTGATCTGCTGGGTAAGCTGAGCTTTGGCAAAACCGGGCTGCCAATGGACTGGGTCGCACTGAATGCCGACGGTTCGGTTGCCCCGGCCGTCGGCTACTCGAACCGCTTCAGTTACGATGCGATTCGCGTGCCGCTGAACATCTGGTGGTATGACCCGCACAGTCTGGCACTGGTGCCGTTTCAGCGCGTCTGGCAGGGTTACAGCCGCATGCTGACACCCGCCTGGTTCGACGTGCTGGCGAATGCCCCAGCACCTTACCATCTTGAGGGCGGGCTGCTGGCGGTACGTGACCTGACGCTGAATGAAACCGGCTATCTGAGCGATAAGCTGGCTGCGGATCAGAACTACTTTTCTGCCAGTCTGCAGTTGCTGACCTGGCAGGCGTTTCAGGAGAAGCGCTGATAACTGGCAGAATGGCGGCACTGGCCGCTATTCTGCCATCGACAGCCACGCGCTCAACAGGGAGCAGGCGCCGCGCCTGACCCGCCATTAACTGCCGGGTCACGGCTCTGCAACCCGGCGGTTACGCGTTACTGCGGATAGGCGACCCAGTCGCCGCCGTTCAGCCTGATCCAGGGTTTGCCCTGATACATCATCACCACTGCACCGTCATTTTCCGACACCACCGGCGTCTGTGGCAGCTTGTCAGTCAGCACCGACATATTCACATTCGGGGCATTAAATACCTGCCCATCTACGACGCGCGACACAATCTCTGACAAGGCCAGCAGGCTGGTCGGCGCATCAATGTTCAATGGCTGAGCCTGATGCGGCGCCTTCATTCCGACGAATTTAATGCCCACCGGTACGTGAGTAATATCCGGGCTGGGAATATCGCGCAGTCCAGACATCTGCATTTTGTCTCCCTGCAGCGCGGCACCATGCTCGGGCACCACCAGTACCATAACGCGGCGGCCCGACTTCTCCAGTTGCGTCATAAAGGCATCAAGCTGATCGAATAGTAGTTGCGCGCGCGGTTTCCACGGTGCCGTTTTGGTGCTGCCGAGTTCGCGGGTGCCGTCGTGCAGCGGGATCAGATTGTAGAAAGTGGCGCTGCGTGCATCGCTGCTTTTGCTGCGGTCGTCCAGCCAGCGCTGCATCAGTTGCGCATCGTTGAATACCGGCGAGCCGTCGAATGATGTCAGTTCTGGTGCGATACCCGCCTGTGACATCAGCGGTGCCTGAATATCGCCGCCCTCGCGCACCTCCTTCAGATAGTTACCGAATACGCCGGTGTGATCCATCATCAACTGCTCTTTAAAGCCCAGCTTCGCCAGATTGTCGAACAGATAGCAACGCGGATCGGCAGGTTTATAGAGATCGCTATGCGAGGTCTGGCCACAACTGGCACGCAGCAGTCGGATACCCGCCGGTCCGCTGTAGCTGGTCGCGGCGTTGTAATTGCTCAGCATGATGTCGAAATGCTGCCACAGCGGATGGTTACGCAGCTGAGAAGCATCCATATCAGACCAGGCGAGCGAACAGATATTGATCACCAGGATGTCGAAAGGCTGCGAATCTGCAGGCAGATTGTCGGGAAAATGCGTCACGCGCTGGCGTTCACTTTCATGAAAGCGGTTCAGCCAGGCGGTGAGATTCGCGCTGGTCGGCGGCGCAGACTGCTCCAGTCCATCCGGCGTGGCGGCTGGCTGGCCGCCGCTGGGTGTCTGATTCAATACGACCTGTGGCGTAGCCGTCCGGGTCGGCAGCAGCGACATCGCCGGGCCAGCAATCGTCAGCACGTTAAGCCAGATCAGCATCAGGGAAACCAGCACCGTGATGCGAACCCATTGTGAAACAAACAGATAGAGAACCAGCAGCACAAAGGCGGCTCCCACCATTTGCCAGTTAATAAAGCGATCGGCCAGGTCGAGCAGATAGGCCGCAGAGAAGCCCGCCAGCTGATCGCCCTGGCTGAGTATGCTGCTGAGTCCTGGCAGCCAGGTGTCGTGCCAGAACAGCGCGATGCCAACCGGAATCGAGATCAACTGGCGGATGCGATGCAGGCGCGCCGAGGGTAACGGAAAAAGCAGCCAGGCGAGAAACACCAGATTGCTCAGGGCGTGAAAATTGAGATAGCCATACCACAGCAGGCCGAACTTCAGTAAAAAGTAGAAATTCCAGCCGCCCAGTCCGCGCCAGGAGGACCAGAAGCGGGAAGAGGAGGCCGCCGCGGGTTGATCAGTATTCATTAATTTTTTCTATCCGTTTCAGAGGATTGACGCTGCCAGTGACCTTCCGATTTAAGCGCGCGCGCTGGCAACAGACGATTCATGATGCCGTTCCAGCGACGGGGTAGCCATTTTTGATATAATGGCTTTAAAAACAGCAGGATAACCAGAATAAGTAGCGCAATTTGTACCCAGTCCATCAGATTCATCAGGCTTTGTTCTCCGGCAGTAAAGTGATGGGCTGCGGTGCAGCGCGTTCATGTGTTTCAGGCCGGCTCTCAACGGCGGCGCGGGCCGTCTCTGATACCGGAGCCAGATCCTGAATTGCCATCGGCGTCAGTTTCTTAATATTGCTGACTTCTGCGAGGATCTGATTATCCTCAAACCAGACCATCCGGTTAGCAAACAGCTCGTCGTGAGGCAGAGAAAAGATATATTTCAATGCCTTATCAAGGTCGTTATAGCGGCAGGAAGAGAGGAAAAGGATGACACGATCTTCCAGTACCGTGACCAGGTCGCCAAAGCGGCGCGGTTTACAGAGCGTCAGGATTTGCTGAGGCTTAAGCTGTGGCACAGGCCGCAACGCGACCAGCAGGCCCTTATCATTTTCCGGCAGCAGGGTATTGCTGATCAACTGGCCGACTGACTGACAGAAGGCATCGAGACGCAGGTAGCCTTTCTCATGCAGAGGCTGCAACGAAGCGGTTAACGCCTCAAGACTGGCGGGAACGCGACGGTTAAACACCTGTCCCTGAAGGCCCTCCAGCGTGGTCAGAAAGCGCGACAGTGTGGCGTTGGTCGGGACGATGGCGTTTACACCGCAGGCCAGCAGCAGACGTTCGTCGCTATAACGCAGGCTGGCACCCATCTCGCGCACCACAATTTTCAGGCCGTTGCCGCGTGTACGACGCAGGCTGTGCACCATCTTCGCCAGTTCGTTGATATATTCGCTGCGGGTCAGGCTGAAAATCACCGTTGCGGCATTGGCCTGCTGCGCCCGCAACCAGACCTGCTCATTATCCTCGAACAGTTGCCACTGGCGTGAAAGCGGCGGCGCGCCCTCGAGCACGATGTTGTCCGCAAGATAATGCTGCTCATCGTTGAGGCTCAGCGGTTCCTGCTTTTCATTTAAGGTAAAAAATCGCTCATTTTCACAGCCCAGACGTATTGCCCGATCGGCAAGCAGGCGTTCCGCGGCATACCACCAGTTAATTCGATACTGCCAGCTATCCTGCTGAAAGCTCAAATGCGCAACGCCATCCAGCTGACGAAAATAACGCTGAAGATGATTACTCAGATTTATTATTGTGGTGCCGGAGGTCACGATTAAAAGGGTGAGCTTTCTTTTATGCAGCGTCTGACGCATGCCCTTTATCCAGCGGGATAATTCTGCGTCATCAAGCTTATCCCATTGCGCTGCGTTGCTATTAAATATCACTAACCCATTTTTACTGCCGAGCGTGCGCAGAAAATCACTTTCCAGCTGCAACAAACTGCCTTTGCTTTTGGAAAGAGAAAACAGCGGAATACGATCGGGTCCGCCAGGTGGGTCGGGCGTCAGCAAATCACGCGGCGGCTGGTCAGCGCTGATCAGCGTTACGGCCTGCTGATGTGAAATTACCTGTCGAATAAAAGTGCGGGCGTCATCCTGCCGCGCACAGGTCACCCAATAACAGCCAGGCGTTTGCAATGCCGTTAATTCAGGCTGAACATGCAACAGCCCCAGCGAAAAAGAATTTTTCATATTGAATTCGTTATTTTTCCAGTCCAGGCTAGCTTATTATAGACAGGCCGGGATGTAACCTGAGAAATTTAAACATTGCTAATCACAGGCCGGCTCACATTGTTCTGCAATTGCCGCGTTTCTGGAAATATTTTTCAACTTTCCTTTACGCGTACGCGCAGTCGGTCATCCTGAGTGTGACGTTGTTTTATTTTTGGCGAACAGTAATGAAAAACCACAATCTCTATAACCCTGTTGCCGCTGATGGCGATCGTCAGGATGATATTAGTGCGTTGCGTGATGCGTTTTCTTTGCACTCTTTCCGCTATGTCGACATTGCGCGGGAAGAGCGCCTGAAAGCGATCATGTCGCGCTGGCCGCTATTAGCGGAAACCCTTGCCAGCCAGTCTGAGACCGATCGCTGATGCCGCAGATCGCGCTTCAGGGCGTACGGGGCGGCGTCGGCACGACTTCTCTTTGTGCCGGATTAGGCTGGGCGCTGGCGGCACTCGGCGAACGAGTATTGTTGATCGATGGCTCCCCGGTCAGCCAGCTCGGCGTGCATTTTAATCTGCCCGCTCAGCAGGATAATGGCTGGATGAAAGCACTGTGTGAGGGCGGTGACTGGCAGCACAGCGGGTTTCGCTATCCCGATGGTCCTGATTTGCTGCCTCACGGGGTGCTTTCCCATCAGCATGCTTTGACTATTGCCAGACAGAATGAGGCGATCGCCGCGCCGCTGCTCCAGGCATTACCGGACCTGCGGGCGCGCTATCAGTGGATTATTTTCGATCTGCCTGCCGATACCCTGCCCTGGCATGAAACGCTCTATCCGTCGCTGGACAGCCTGTTGTGCGTCACTCAGCCAGACGCGAATTGCCATTTACGGCTTAGCCAGCGCCAGTTTCCGGCGCGCACTCGTTTTATTATCAATCAGTTTAATGCCAACAGTCGTCTGCAGCAGGATCTGCATCAGCTCTGGATGGCCTCGCTAAATCCGTTGATACCGCTGCTGATCCACCGGGATGAGGCGCTGGCAGAAGCGCTGATGATGAAGCAGCCGGTCGGTGAATACCGGCCACATGCGTTGGTCAGTGAAGAGATCATCACGCTGGCAAGCTGGCTGCTGCTCAATCTGAATGGAGTGAGCTCTTGAATCCGTTGTGCTGGCTGTTAACAGCGCCCGCCTGGCAATCGCTGCACAGGGGCTATACCACCGCGCGAGGCAATGGCGCGTCCCGCTTCGCCAGTGCACTCCATCTGTTCTGGTCGGTGCTGGGCCTGATGCTGCTTCGCTTCGAAACGCCGGGCTGGCAGCGGATTATTCAGCAGCGCCGCCGGCTCTATCCGCACATTTCGCCGGAGCGGCCGCGACCGCTGGATATTCTGCGTTATCTGATCCAGACGCTGTGGCTTTTGGTGATCCTGCCGCAGAGCGATCGCGCTCGTGGCGGTTTCCGTGGCCTCGGTGCGCTGTCTGGCTGGCGCCACCATGGCTACCGCTGGCTGGACAAGGCCGTTGCCCACTCACAGACCCAGGGAATCGATGTGCGCATCGAACACTGGCTGAAGCGGCTGTCGCCGCTGGTGCGACGCAGCCTCTTCGCCGTCACTGCCCTGTTTGCCACGTTGCTGGCGCTGCTCTGTATCAGCCAGCCGTTTGGCCTGATGACGCAGTTTATCTTTGTGGTACTGCTCTGGAGTCTGGCGATGCTGGTACGACGCGTCCCGGGGCGTTTCCCGACCATGATGCTGATTGTGCTGTCGCTGACCGTATCGTGCCGCTACCTCTGGTGGCGCTATACCTCGACGCTGAACTGGGACGATCCGCTGAGTCTGGTGTTTGGTCTGCTGCTTATTGCGGCAGAGACCTACGCCTGGGTGGTGCTGGTGCTGGGCTATTTTCAGACGCTCTGGCCGCTTAACCGTCAGCCGGTGTCGATGCCTGTCGATCGGGATCAGTGGCCAGGCATCGATCTGCTGGTGCCAACCTACAACGAACCGCTCAGCGTGGTCAGACCCACCATCTACGCTGCCATGGGCATCGACTGGCCGAAAGACCGCCTGAATATCTATCTGCTCGACGACGGCGACCGGCCGGAATTCCGCGACTTTGCCGCCAGCGTGGGTATCAACTATGTCGTCCGTCCCACCCATGAGCACGCCAAGGCCGGCAATATCAATCACGCGCTGAAAAAGTACTGCCGCAGCGAATTTGTGGTGATTTTCGACTGTGACCATGTGCCGACGCGCGCCTTTTTGCAGATGACCATGGGCTGGTTTATTAAAGATCCCCGGCTGGCGATGATGCAGACGCCACATCACTTCTTCTCGCCCGATCCGTTTGAGCGCAATCTCGGGCGGTTTCGTCGTACGCCCAATGAGGGTTCGCTCTTTTATGGGCTGGTGCAGGACGGTAATGATACCTGGGATGCCACCTTTTTCTGCGGCTCCTGCGCCGTGCTGCGCCGCAGCGCACTGGATGAAATTGGCGGTATTGCGGTGGAAACCGTTACTGAAGATGCCCATACCTCGCTGCGGCTGCACCGGCGCGGCTACACTTCGGCCTACATCCGCATTCCTCAGGCGGCCGGACTGGCGACCGAAAGTCTGTCAGCGCATATCGGACAGCGCATCCGCTGGGCACGCGGTATGGTGCAGATCTTCCGCCTTGATAACCCGCTATTTGGTAAGGGGCTGAAGTGGGTACAGCGGCTCTGTTATGCCAACGCCATGCTGCACTTTCTCTCTGGCATTCCGCGGCTGGTCTTCCTGCTGGCGCCGCTGGCGTTTCTGCTCTGTCATGCCTACATCATCTACGCACCTGCGCTGGCGATCGCCATTTATGTTTTGCCCCATATGCTGCATACCAGCCTCACCAACTCGCGTATTCAGGGACGCTGGCGACACTCTTTCTGGAGCGAGGTCTACGAGACGGTGCTGGCCTGGTATATCGCCCGGCCTACCACCGTGGCGCTGTTCAATCCTCATAAAGGAAAGTTTAACGTCACCGCAAAAGGCGGGCTGGTGGAGGAGGAGCATCTGGACTGGGTGATAACCAAGCCCTATATGCTGCTGGTGCTGCTCAACCTCGCAGGGGTTTTGATGGCGTTCTGGCGCATGCAGCACGGTCCGGCCAATGAGGTACTGACGGTATGGGTGAGCCTGATTTGGGTGCTCTACAACATGATTATTCTTGGCGGTGCGGTAGCGGTTTCGGTTGAAGCACGGCAGATCCGTGAGGCGCACCGGGTGGAGATCGCCATGCCGGCCGCCATTGCACGCGAAGATGGTCATATGCTGCCCTGTACGCTGCGTGACTACTCTGACGGCGGCGTCGGGCTGGAGATGCGCGAGCCGGATGCGCTGCGGGAGAATGAAAAAGTGTGGCTGCTGCTGCGTCGTGGACAGCAGGAGTTCAGCTTCCCGTGCCAGGTGCAGCGGGTCTTTGGCCACCGGGCTGGCGTGCGTCTCCATCAACTGACCACTCAGCAGCATATTGAATTTATCCAGTGTACCTTCGCCCGCGCCGATACCTGGGCGCTGTGGCAGGACGGTTTTCCGGAAGATAAACCGGTCCAGAGCCTCGCCGATATCATGATCCTCGGTTTCAAAGGTTACCTGCGCCTGGCGGAATATGGCCCGCCGCAGTTACGTCGGCTGTTTAACCTGCTTACCGTTGGGGTGAGCTGGCTGGCTTCGCTGTTGCCGCAAGGCATCGGACGTGTGCCAGCTTCAAAAAACGCATTGAGTTGATGATATGACGATACCGAGAGTAAACAGGTGGTTTGCCGCTCTGCTGCTGGGCAGTGCAACGTTAAGCTGTGCCGCCGCGCAGGAGGACGCGCCCGCAAACATCAATGGTGTAACGCCTGTGCAATCTTTACCGCAGGATAGCGGCGCGCCGCTGCGGAACAGCCAGCTGAGCTTTGCCCAGCTGGCACCGCCGCCTGGCAGCATGACGCTGCGTGGCACCCGCACTACCGGACAGATTGAGTTCGGTGTGCGCAGCGATGAGGTGGTGACGCGCGCGTTGCTGAACCTCAGCTTTCGGCCTTCGCCCGCACTGCTGCCGACGCTGTCGCAGCTGAAGATTTATCTCAATGATGAGCTGGTCGGTCTGATTACCCTGACGCCGGAACAGCTGGGTAAAGAGATCCAGACGCAGCTGTCGATCGATCCGCGCTACATTGCCGACTTTAACCGCGTGCGTTTCGAGCTGGTGGGCCACTACGCCAACGTCTGTGAAAATCCTGCCAATAGCGCAATCTGGCTGGATATCGGCAAACAGAGCGGCATCGATCTGACGCTGCAAAAACTGCCGCTGAAAAATGACCTCTCCCACTTCCCGGAACCCTTTTTTGATTCGCGGGATACGCGACCGCTGACCCTGCCGATGGTGTTCAGCGCCCAGCCGGATGTCACGCAGCAGCGGGCCGCCGCCATTCTTGCTTCCTGGTTTGGCAGCAAAACGGGCTGGCGCGGGCAGCGTTTCCCGGTGCTGTATAACCAGCTACCGCAACAGCAGCATGCGGTGGTGTTTGCCACCAACGAAGCGCGCCCGGATTTCCTGAAAGATCTACCGCCGGTGACGAAACCCACAGTAGAGATTGTCAGCCAGCCCGATAATCCGTATGAAAAAATGCTGCTGATTCTGGGACGCAACGATGAGGACCTGCTGACGGCGGTTCAGGGTATCGCCCAGGGTGAGCTGCTGCTGCGCGGCGATACCTCAACCATCGACAGCGTTAAGCTGCTCTCCCCGCGCCAGGCTTATGACGCCCCTAACTGGGTGCGGACCGATCGCCGCACCACTTTCGCCGAACTGACGCAATATGAGAATCAGTTGCAGTCTGATGGGGTGCAGCCTAATCCGGTCAGCCTGACCCTCAATCTGCCGCCCGATCTCTTCCTGGTTCGCGCGCGCGGTATCGACATGGATCTGAGCTATCGCTATACCGCGCCTTTCCAGTCGGATGGCTCACGGCTGGCGGTCAACCTGAATAATCAGTTCATTCAGGATTATCCGCTGCCGCCGAAAAATACGACGGGTCAGCAGCTGCTGCATATTCCGCTGATTCAGGGAATGCTGGACAAGAGCCATGAGCTGCTGATTCCGGCGCTGCGCCTCGGGGTGGTGAATCAGCTGCGCTTCGATTTTGATTACGCCAACATCACCATCAGCGGCAACGCGGATGGACGCTGCGAAACCGCAACGCCGATTACGCATCATGTGGTGGTGGACGACAATTCCAGCATCGATTTTTCCGGCTATCGCCACTACATCGAAATGCCGTCGCTGCGCGCCTGGGCGAATGCGGGCTTTCCGTTCAGCCGCTACGCCGATCTGGCGCAAACCCTGGTACTGATGCCGCCAAAACCCGATGCAGAGCAGGTCAGTACGCTGCTGAATACGTTGGGCAATATGGGTGCGCAAACCGGCTATCCGGCGCTGCGCGTTCAGTTGACCGATGACTGGGCCACGGCGAAGAAGCAGGATGTGGATCTGCTGATGATCGGTGTCATCCCCAAAGATCTTCAGGATGACCAGCGGATCCCCGCGCTGGTCGACGCCACCGCCAGCTGGCTGAAAGAGCCTGTGCGACAAATCACTCCGGAGGTGAACCCGCAAAGTCAGCGCGAGCAGGCGGCAGAAAGCACGACGACTATCAGCTCCCGCGGCCCGCTGGCAACGGTGATTGGCTTCCAGTCACCTTTTTACGATCAGCGCAGCGTTGTCGCGTTGCTCGCCGATGGCACGCCGCGCAGCTGGCAGTTGCTCAACGAGGCGATGGGTGACAGTGGCAAGCGTGGCACGATGTCTGGCTCCACCGTGGTGATCCGCGAGTCAGGGGTTAACAGTCTGCGCGTGGGAGAGAGCTACTACGTTGGTCATCTGCCGTGGTGGGAGCGTCTCTGGTCGCTACTCTCCGTCCATCCCTTCTGGCTGGCACTCTGCGCACTCTTTGTAGTGGTGCTGTTTGCGCTGATGACCTGGCGTCTGATGCGAATTATTACCCGTCGTCGTTTACTGGATGAAGATGAATAACGCCCGGGTGCTGCGGGCAGGCATGCTGCTCGGCGCACTGAGTGCGCTGCCGGGGCTGGCTGCACCGGTCGACGGATCGGAGGTGTCGCCGGTCGAATGGTTGCTGTCACAGGTACGCACCGGCGAGTCGACCAACAAATACGATCTGGTGCAGCAATCGCTCTACCGGCTTGAGAAGATCGATCCTGATAATCCGCAGGTGCTGGCGGCTCGCCTGCGGCTGGCGCTGCGTCAGGGCGATATCCCTAAAGCGCAGATGCTGCTGGAGCAGCTGAAAAAGGTTGCGCCCGACTCCGCCGCGACGCGTGAATCCGCCGTCGGCCTGACGCTGATGTCGTCGGATGGGCGGCAGCAGCTGCAGCAGGCGCGCCTGCTCGCCACCTCGGGGCGCCTGGCGGAGGCGAAAAGTGCTTACGACGCGTTGTTCGGAGGGGTTTTTCCGGATGCGAACACGGCGCTGGAATACTGGCGGCTGCTGGCACGCACTCCCGGTCAGGAGAGCGTCGCTTACCAGCAGCTGCAGGCGCTGGAGCAGCGCTACCCGGGCAATATCGGGGTTGAGCTGCAAATTGCACGCATGGCATTTGATCAACAGCAGCCGGAGCAGGCGATAGCGCAGTTGAAAAAGCTGGCAAACAGCAATGGCGGACGCGCCGCTGCCGCCGATCTCTGGCTGCAGCAGATCAACGATCAGCCGGTCAGTGACAGCAGCGTGGCGCAGTTAAACGCCTACCTGGCTGTTTTTACCGACGGCGACGCACACCAGCAGGGCGCGGATGTGCTGGTGAAGCAGCAGGCGCAGCTCGCCGATCCCGCCTATCGCGAGCGGATGCGTGGCCTGGCGCTGGTCGAGGCGGGCGATGTGAATAATGCCATGGCAGCGCTTAGCCGGGCACTGAAGGATAACCCCAACGACGCCGAATTGATGGGTGCAATGGGGCAGACTCAGGCACGCGCCGGCCATCGTGATGTGGCGGTGCTCTGGCTGGAACGCGCCGTTGAGGCGGGCAAGCAGAGCACGCTGATCGGCAAATGGCAGTCACTGCTGCAGACTAACCGTTACTGGCTGGCGGTCGAACAGGGCGACAAGGCGCTGGCGCAGCATGACGTTGAGGGAGCCGAACGCGCCTACCGCGCCGCACAGAAAATTGATAGCACCGACAGCTATGCCCTGATTGGCCTGGGCGATGTGGCGATGGCGCGCAAAGATTCGGCAGGTGCCGAACTGTTCTGGCAGCATGCGCTGCGGCTGGACGCGACCAACACCACCACCGTGCGTCGCCTGGCCGGGCTTTATCAGGCCGAGTCGCCTGCCCGCGTCATGCAGTTTATCAGTACGCTACCCGCCGGGCAGCAGCGCGAGATGGCGGGAACGTTGCGCGCGCTGCGCAGTGACAGTCTGCGCGCCGAGGCCGATGCGCTCGCCCGGCAGAATAAATGGCCGCAGGCGGCAGAGAAGTATCGGGCGGCGCTGGCGCTGCAGCCGGATGACGTCTGGCTGAGTTATCGGCTGGCGAGCGCGCTACGCGACGGTGGGGCCACCCAACAGGCGGATGCGCAGATCGCGACGCTGCAACAGCAGCATCCCGGCGATGCGACCGCGCTCTACGCCGCCGCGCTCTACCTTTCCAGCCGGGATAATGATGACGCCGCACTGGCAACGCTGCATCGCCTGCCTGAAACGCAGTGGAACAGCAATATGCATGAGCTGGCTGACCGGCTCGGGCAGGATAAAATTTTTGCCAGCGCCGAAGCGCTTCGTGCGTCAGGGCAGGAGCGGGCAGCGGTGACGCTGCTTTACCAGCAGCCGGTTTCCAGCCGACGCGACCTGACGCTGGCCGACTGGGTGCTGGCTCGCGGGGACGCGCAGCAGGCCCTGGAGATCTATCAGCAGGTGCTGTCAGGTGAAGCTGACAACAGCGACGCAGCGCTGGGACGAATCGAAGCGCTGGTCGCGCTCCAGCGCCACAGCGAAGCACGGCAGGCACTTGAGCAGCAGCCAGCCCAGCCCAACACTCTTAATGCCGATCGCCGCGCCGCGCTGGCATGGCAGGCGGTTGGCGAAACCACGCAGGCTGCCGTGCGCTTTGCCAGCCTGAAGCAGCGCGCTGCGTCACTGCCGCCATCACAGGATAAGGCACTGGTGTTTCGTGATGCGGCACGGCTGGAGCGCACACAGCAGCAGCCAGAGATCGCGCTGGCGGATTATCGTCAGGCGATGACGGCCAGCGGTATCGGCAGCGGCGAAAGTACCAGCCGCGCGACACGCTCTCAGGAACAGGATGACTGGCTGAAGCGCAGTATTCGCAGCGACACCGCAGATCTCTATCGTCAGCGTGAGACCACGCTGACGGTGCAGCAGGACTATTCACGTAATAAGGGTACGGCTGGGGTCTCCGACTTTACTGCCCATACCACCATGCTGCAGGCGGAAAGTCCGTTTGCCGACGGACGCGGCTTTTTCCGTCTCGACCAGGTGGACGTCTCGGCAGGAAGTTTTACCACCCGCAACGGCAGCTTCGACGAGCAGTTTGGTAGCTGCGACGACGCCAGTTCCGGCGGATGCAGCCGCGATGCCAGTCAGCGCGCCAAAGGCACTGCGCTGGGCGTCGGCTGGCATAATGACCGCTGGTCAGCGGATCTGGGTACCACGCCGCTGGGCTTTGAGGTGACCAACTGGACCGGCGGACTGAGCTGGAAAACTGACGTCAGGGATCTTGGCGTGACGCTGACCGCCTCGCGACGGCCGATCGCCAGTTCGCTGCTTTCCTACGCGGGCGCGCGCGATCCATCAGCCAACGGTGGAAAAAGCTGGGGCGGCGTAGTGGCAACGGGTGGCAGCATCGGGCTGAGTTACGATCAGGGCGGCGCACACGGTGTCTGGGGCGACATCAGCGCGCATCAGATCACCGGTAAAAACGTTGCGGATAACAGTCGCGAGCGCTTAATGGCCGGCTACTACTACAAGCTCATTAATAGCGATAATCGCCGGGCCACCGTCGGGCTTAACAGTATGCTCTGGCACTATCAGAAGGATCTCAGCGATTACACCTTCGGTCAGGGCGGCTACTACAGTCCGCAGCAGTATCTCTCTTTTTCCGTGCCGGTCACCTGGCGACAGCGGACAGAAAACTGGTCGTTCGACCTGGGCGGCTCGGTTTCCTGGTCACATTCGAAAACCGATGCGCAGCAGCGCTATCCGGTCAATCCCGGCTTTACCCTTGCCAGCAATCCCGTTTCCGCCAGCAGCACCGGCAGCGGCACGGGGTATACGCTGCAGGGCGTGGTTGAACGTCGTATCACACCCGACTGGTTTATCGGGGTGGGCGTCGATATTCAACAGGCAAAAGACTATACCCCAAGCCACGGGCTTATCTACGTGCGTTACTCTGCCGCAGGCTGGGAAGGGGATCTGGATATGCCGCCACAGCCGCTGACCCCTTACGCAGATTTCAAATAATCCCGACCGGGAAAAAGCCGGACTTTTCAGACGGTAAAAAAGTCAGTTTATGGGATATACTGGCGGGCATTGTACTGTCTGCTATCTGGGCTTTTTTCATCGTCAGGAGAATATTTTTGCGCGTAAGCCGGTCACTTACGATAAAGCAGATGGCGACAGTTTCGCTGGTTGCGGTTATCACCATCAGCATCTTTATCGTCATCCAACTGTTTCATTTTGTGCAGCAGCGCAGGATTGACTACGCCCAGCAGATGGAGAATATCGCACACACCGTCCGCCAGCCGCTGTCGGAAGCGGTACTGCGCGCCGATATTTCTCAGGCTGAACGCATTCTCCATTCACTGAAACCTGCCGGTATTTTATCGCGCGCCGATGTGGTGCTGCCGAATGCGTTTCAGGCTCTGCATGCCGACTTCGAAACGGAGAAACCGGTGCCGCGTCTGGTAGCGCGACTGTTTGAGCTGCCGGTGCAGATTACCCTGCCGCTCTATTCAGTGGAAAATACCGGGATGCCGAAACCGCTGGCCTATCTGGTGCTGCAGGCTAACTCGACGCGCGTCTACCAGTTTATTCTCAGCACGCTCTCGACCATGATTATCACCTATCTGCTGCTGGCACTGATCCTGTCAGTGGCGATCAGCTGGTGTATCAACCGGCTGGTGGTGCATCCGCTGCGCAATCTCTCGCGGGAGCTGCAGGAGCTGCCGCCGCAGTCGATTCTGACGCATAAGCTGTCACTGCCGCAGAGCCACCGCGATGATGAAATCGGCATGCTGATCCGCAGCTACAACCGCAATCAGCAGGTGCTGGAGTCGATACATGATGAGATGAGCCGGCTGACCACCCATTTTCCCGTGACCGATCTGCCCAACCGTACCCTGTTTCTGGCGCTGGTCGAGCAGTTCATGAGCAGCCCGGAACAGCCGCTGGGGCTGATGGTGATCCGCATTGAAACCCTGCAGGAAGCCAACGGCGTATTAAGCGATGAGCAGCGCGATACGCTGATGCTGACGCTGGTGGAGAAGATCCGTAATACGCTGGATGACCATACTCTGCTGGCGCAGACCGGGACCAGCGACTTTGTCCTGTTAATGAAGCGCGCCAGTAATCCGTTCCGCGCCCTGCGTCTGGCCCGTAACCTCATGATTCGCCTTAATCAGCCGGTCAACCTTTATCAGCTGCAGCTGCGTCCTAACGTCAGCATTGGTCTGGCGCTGCGCGATGATCAGCCGCTGAGCGCCAGTGATCTGCTTGGCCGCGCGACCTCAGCGATGATGTCGGCCCGTCATCAGGGCAAAAATCAGATCCTGTTCTTTGACGCCGCGTTAACCGAGCGCGCGCAAAAACGTCTGACCCAGGAGCATGATATTCTGCAGGGGTTGCACAATGAGCAGTTCGCCCTCTATCTGCAACCGCAGGTCGATATGCGCACCGGCACGTTAGTCGGCGCGGAAGCGCTGCTGCGTATGCGCCAGCCCGACGGCAGCTACGGTCTGACCGAAGAGTTTATTGCCAGTGCCGAAGAGATTGGCGTGATTAGCGCGATTGGCCGCTGGGTGTTTGAAGAGGCGTGCCGCATTCTGGCAGGCTGGCAGCGACAGGGCATTATGTTGCCGCTGAGTGTGAATATTTCCGCTGTGCAACTGCGTGACACGGGCGTGGTCTCTCATCTGCAATCCCTGCTGACGCGCCACCGCATCGCACCTGGCACCTTCGTGCTGGAAGTGACAGAAACGGCTCAGCTTGATGATGCTGAACAGGCGATATCGATGCTGCGGATGTTGCAGCAGACTGGCGTGGCCGTGGCTCTGGACGATTTCGGCATGGGCTACTCCAACCTTAACTACCTCCATCAGCTGAAAGCGTTGCCGGTTAACAAGCTGAAGATGGATCGCAGCTTCGTGGCGGCGCTGCCGCATGACGACACCATGGTCTGCATCGTGGCGGCCATCGCCGAGATTATCCATCTGGAGGTGATTGCCGAAGGCGTGGAGACAGCGGAACAACGTGACTGGCTGCTGGCGCGCGGCATCTCTATCGGACAGGGCTATCTGTATGCTGAAGCGCTGCCTCTGACCCGATTCAATCAGGCATGGATCGAAAACTCCTCACTACCGCAATAATTGCCTGATTCATTGATTTTGCGAGAATTTTAGTTACAAAACCCCCTGCTGAAGCGTTTCAGTTCAGAATTACGATCCCCGGGTTTCCTGGGCGTTTGTCACCCTGTATTAATCACGTAAACAGAGTGTTATTTTCGGGTTACTGTCAGGCGCCACCTGTGTTGCCCGCCAGTCACAATAACGAATCCGACAACATCACCTCACGGCGTTAGTGGACACCTGTTTATGAAAACCTCACTTTTTAAAAGCCTTTATTTCCAGGTGCTGATGGCGATTGGCATCGGCGTTTTGTTAGGCCATTTTTACCCGGAGTTAGGGACCCAGATGAAGCCGCTGGGAGATGGCTTTGTTAAGTTAATCAAGATGATTATCGCCCCGGTGATTTTCTGTACCGTGGTGACCGGCATCGCTGGCATGGAAAGCATGAAAGCGGTAGGACGGACCGGCGCGGTTGCACTGCTCTATTTTGAAATTGTCAGCACCATCGCGCTGATTATCGGCCTGATCGTGGTTAACGTGGTGCAGCCAGGTGCCGGGATGAACGTTGATCCTGCCACGCTGGATGCCAAAGCCGTGGCGATTTACGCGCAGCAGGCAGAACAGCAGGGCATCGTCGCTTTCCTGCTGGATGTCATCCCCAACAGCGTGATTGGCGCCTTTGCCAGCGGCAATATTCTGCAGGTGCTGCTGTTTGCCATTCTGTTTGGTTTTGCCCTGCATCGTCTGGGTAACACTGGCACGCTGATTTTCAACGTGATTGAAAGCTTCTCAAAAGTGATTTTCGGCATCATCAACATGATTATGCGTCTGGCACCGATAGGGGCATTTGGCGCGATGGCGTTCACTATCGGCAAGTATGGCGTGGGCTCACTGGTGCAGCTCGGCCAGCTGATTATCTGCTTCTACATCACCTGTATTCTGTTTGTGGTGATCGTGCTGGGGCTGATTGCACGCCTGTTCGCCGGATTCAGCATCTTTAAGTTCATCGCCTATATCAAAGAAGAGCTGCTGATTGTGCTGGGCACTTCCTCTTCCGAGTCTGCGCTGCCGCGCATGCTGGATAAGATGGAGAAGCTGGGCTGCAAGAAATCGGTGGTAGGGCTGGTGATCCCAACCGGTTACTCCTTTAACCTGGACGGCACCTCGATTTACCTGACCATGGCGGCAGTATTTATCGCTCAGGCGACCAATGCGCACATGGACATTTTCCATCAGATTACGCTGCTGGTGGTGCTGCTGCTCTCCTCCAAAGGCGCGGCGGGGGTAACCGGGAGCGGATTTATCGTGCTGGCGGCGACGCTCTCTGCGGTGGGACATCTGCCGGTGGCGGGTCTGGCGCTCATTCTCGGTATCGACCGCTTTATGTCCGAAGCCCGTGCGCTGACCAACCTGATCGGTAACGGTGTGGCGACCGTGGTGGTGGCGAAGTGGGTCGATCAGCTGGATCATAAACAGCTGACCGACACGCTGGCAGGCCGGAATAAGGAGAATAAAGCGTCTGAATCTTCAATTTAATCATTGAATTTCACTTAAATCCCCACAAATGCCCGCTGTCGCTTGCCCTGACAGCGGGCATTTGCATAATAAACCCCACTTGTTTTTTTTGACGTTTTTCACTTCGTTACGCGACATCCTGAGCTTCCTGTGGTCAAACACTTTGTTGTTGGATAACAGCGCGATTCGGCGCCAGCCGAATCGTTAATAACAGCGGCAATATGCGCCAGTGATAACGATATTTGAATTATTTGAGTAGGGGTTCACATGCAGGGCACCAGAATTCGGCTTTTGGTTGGTGGATTAGTGCTGGCAAGCAGCTTTGGTCTCCAGGCAGAAACGCTGCAACCGGATCCGGCCTGGCAGGAAGGCAAGCTGGATAATGGATTTAACTGGCAGTTACTGGCCACACCGCAACGCCCCAGTGACCGTATTGAACTGCGGCTGGTGGTGAATACCGGCTCGCTGGTAGAGAGTGCGCAACAGGCCGGCTTCAGCCATCTGCTGCCGCGTCTGGCGATGGTGCACAACACCGCGCTTGATAACCATCAGCAGCGCGCGCTATGGCAACAGGCGATGGATCCTCAGCATCCGCTGCCACCTGTGATCACCTCCTATGATTCCACCCAATATAATCTGAGCCTGCCGAATAACCGCCCCGAGTTGCTGAAAGAAGCGCTGAACTGGCTGGCGGCCACGGCAGGCAATATGGCCATCACCGAACAGGTGGTCAATACCGCGCTGGCGGCATCGGATCCGGTGGCGACCTGGCCGAAAGATACCCAGGATGTCTGGTGGCGCTACCGCCTGAAAGGCTCCGCGCTGCTGGCGCATGACCCCGCAGCGCAACCACGCGCGCCGGTTGATTTAACCCAGCTCAATGATTTTTATCATCAGTGGTACACCCCGGATGCGATGACGCTCTACGTGGTGGGGAATGTTGACAGCCGCAACCTCTCTGAGCAGATCAATAAAACCTTCTCGGCGTTAACCGGTAAACGTGAAACGCCTGCGCCACTGCCCACCCTGTCGCCGCTGCCGCACGAGCCGGTAAATCTGGTCAGCAGCAACATGACGCAGGATCGCCTCTCGCTGGTGTGGGATACGCCGTGGCAACCGATTCGTGACTCCCAGAATCTGCAGCGTTACTGGCAGGGCGATCTGGCACGTGAAGCGCTGTTCTGGCATGTCCAGCGTGCGCTCAGTGACAGCAAGGCACAGGGCATACAGGTGGGATTTGATTGCCGTGTGCTTTATCAGCGTGCGCAGTGCTCCATCAACCTGGATGGACGCAACGAAAATCTGGCGCAGAATATGAATCTGGTGGCGCGTGAGCTGGCAAACGTGCGTGACAAAGGCTTGCCGCAGGAGGAGTTTGATGCGCTGATGGCGCAGAAGCTGCTGGAGCTGAACAAGCTGTTTACCACCTATGCCCGCACCGATACGGATGTGCTGATGAGCCAGCGCCTGCGCTCCCAGCAGAACGCCGTAGTCGATATCGCACCTGAGCAGTATCAGAAGCTGCGTCAGACTTTCCTGGCCGGCCTGACCCGCGAACAGTTAAACCAGGAGCTGCGTCAGCAGCTGACGCAGGAACTGATGATGGTACTGATTCAGCCGGAAGGCGAAGCGGAAACCAACGTGAAGAGCCTGCAAAACAACTGGGACAAAGTGATGGCACCACCAGCGGCACCGGCGACCAGCAATGAAGCCAGTCCGCCGGATAGCAACGTCAAAGACGTTCCGCCAGCCGCATAAAGTCAGGTTTTTGCCCTGAGCCACTCGGTCACTAACATCGGCCAGCTGGCGAGGGGCAAATCTGCCACGCCGCGGATACCAAATCCGTGCCCGCCTTTCTGATAGAAATGCACCTCTGCCGGGACCTTATGCTCACGCAGCGCGCCAAAAAACGCCATGCTGTGATTCACTGATACATCATCATCGTCGGCTGCGTGGATCAACAGCGTTGGCGGCACCAGCGGATGAACCCGGGTTTCCATTGAATAAGCGTCAATGGTTTTCTGATCGGGCCAGGCACCCAGCAGGCGGGTTCTGGCTCCTTCATGGGCGATGCCGTCCCGCATGCTGATTACCGGATAGACCAGTACCATCGCATCCGGACGCGGCGAGAAGTTTTCTGCGCCATCCTGCACCGGATAGAGTTTCTCTGCGAAACGCGTACCCAGACTGGCAGCCACGTGGCCACCCGCCGAAAAGCCCATCATGACGATATATTTACCATTCAGGCCGCGCTGCGCGCGTTCACGCAGGACGCGTACCGCGCGCTGAGCATCGGCCAGCGGCGCGTCGGGCCCTTCGTGATGTCCATCATAGGGCAGGCGATAAGTCATCACCGCCAGGGTGTAACCCATTGAGGTAAAGAATGTCGCCAGGGCGCTGCCTTCACGATCGATCATCACGCGCTGATAGCCACCGCCCGGTGCGACCAGCAGGGTAATCCCGTTTGATTCGACCGGATGCCAGATCGCCATCTCCGGGCAACGCACGCCGGTAGCGGCCCGATCGTAAGGCTCATACTCTTTTGCCATGTCGACAATCTGCGGCTGTGCGCGCGAATCGCTGGCGCCTGGCGCATCACCGTGTGGCCAGATATTAATAATTTCTGTGTGCATAAATAGATCCTGATGCGGGGAATATTTTAATTGTTTTGTTCGCGGCCGGAGAGAACAGCGTCCTGCTGTCTTTTGATTAAAAGATGGTCTTTTTTCAGGCAGTCGTCCATCCGAAAAGGGGGGATCTGACCAGATTCGGACTATGCCTGGTGGTGGATCTGTTTATTTAACTTATTAATTTTAATCAATAAATTATAAGAGAGCTTGAAGGGGGAGACCGCAGGGGATCTGTTATTAACCACAATTTTTCCGCTTAAGGTAAATAGCTGGCACGGCCCGCTTTATTAGCCGCAATTTACCGGATATCACGCTGTGCGTACTTAAGGCGACATAATGATTTTAGCGTCAGGATCACACCGCCACGCTGCAGGGGCTAACGTGCCAGTCTCATCTGGGAACGGATAGCATCGGTTACAGTCACGCAGCCAGACGTTACCAGCAGCCTAAAAAAATGCGCCCTCGGGCGCATTTTCTGGCATCGGCACGATCAGTGCCTGTATCAACGACACTGGCTAGCGCTCTGTCAGTCAGGCATCGCCTCTGCCGGAATAATCGCGCCGCGATGCTGAATCACGGTGCTGGCAGTCAGGTGTCCGCGCTGCGCGGCGACCTCTGCAGAGGCGCCGGTCAGACGGCGAGCCAGATAACCGGCACTGAACGAATCACCGGCTGCGGTGGTATCGATCACTTTCTCTTTCGCCAGACGTACCGCAGGCACATCAATCAGCGGTGCGTCGCCGGTGACCACCAGGCAGGAGTCTGCACCGCGCTTAATCACGATTTCGCTGGCACCCGCCTGGCGGGTACGCGCGATAACGTCATCCAGCGGCTCTTCGCCCCAGAGCAGATGTTCATCATCCAGTGTCAGGAAGGCGATATCGGTGCAGTTGAGCATGGCGCGATAAGCGGCCTGCGTGCTGGCCCGATCGGCCCATAAACGCGGGCGGTAGTTGTTATCGAAAATCACCTTGCCGCCATTAGCCCGGCAGCGCGCCAGCAGCACCATCAGCTTTTCACGACTGGCAGGCGGCAGAATCGCCAGGCTGATGCCGCTAAGATAGAGATAATCGTAGTGCGACAGCTGTTCAGCTATCTCTGCTGATTGCGGACTGTCGAGCCAGTAACGCGCGGCGGCATCACTGCGCCAGTACCAGAAGGTGCGCTCACCGTCGGCATCGGTTTCAATGAAATACAGGCCCGGCATTTTATTATCGAGCCGCTGAATCAGGTCAGTATTGACCTTCTCCTGCTGCCAGGCCGCGATCATTTGATCGCTGAACGAATCCGTACCCAGCGCAGTGACATAATCGACCCGTAACTGCTGCTCATCAACCTGGCGGGCGAGATAAACGGCCGTATTGAGCGTATCGCCGCCAAAGCCACGTTTAATGTTCTCACCCTTTTCGGACAGCTCAATCATGCATTCGCCGATGATGGCGATTTTTTTCTGCGTCATGGTTTCAGACCTGTAGTGAAATATCGCCTTAGTCTCGCGTCTGGTATGGCAGACGTCAATGGTTTTAAAACGGTGTTTTAATTTACCTTTTAAGGTGGCCATTAGTCCCGGTCTCGGGGATAAACGCCGGGAATGTCGGCTTTTTTTACCGCTTATGCTAACGAAATGGCTGAGAAACCCCTTTTTCTGAATTGAATCATCTTACTATCCCGCTTCCCTGATGCTGTTGCCCGCGGTCTCGACTATCTTTAACGCAGACCGTGAATGTGCAAGGAGAAAGCGTAATGTCGCGTACCGGGAAAATAGTCAGCTGGGTAGCAGGAATTCTGGTGTTGTTGATCGTGGTGATTATCGTCGTCATCGCGACCTTTGACTGGAATCGCCTGAAGCCCACCATCAATCAAAAAGTTTCAACCGAGTTAAACCGTCCCTTTGCGATACGCGGGGATCTGGGTATCGACTGGGCACGAAATCGCGACGAAGCAGGCTGGCGGCGCTGGGTGCCGTGGCCGCAGATCCATGCGGAAGATATCATGCTGGGGAATCCGCCTGACATTGCTGACGTCACCATGGTACATCTGCAGCGGGTCGATGCCACATTGTCACCGCTGTCGCTGCTGCACAAAGAACTGTTCATCCCGTGGATTAAATTGCAGCGGCCGGATGCGCGTCTGATCCAGACCGCGGATAAAAAGAACAACTGGACCTTTACCCTTGCCAATAGCGGCAAGGATGAGAAGAGTGCTGCGCCATCGGCCTGGTCATTCCGTCTGGATAATATTCTGTTCGATCAGGGCCAGATTCGTTATCGCGACGCCATTAACCGCGCAGATGTCACGGTGCAGGTTAATCCGCTGGGTAAACCGGTGCCGTATACGCAGATTGCCGGAGGCAATGACCAGCAGAAGGGCGCAGGCGACTTCGTCTTTGGCTGGCAGGCGAAGGGCACTTATAACAATGAGTCACTCAGCGGCGACGGTAAGATTGGCGGCATGCTGTCACTGCGCAGTCAGAACACCCCGTTCCCGATTCAGGCCGATCTGCGCAACGGCACCACCCGCGTTCAGGTGACCGGCGGTCTGCAGGATCCGATGAACCTCGGCGGGCTTAACGTGCGACTGCGCTTCTCGGGCGATACGCTGGCCAATCTCTATGGCCTGACCGGCGTTCTGCTGCCTGACACGCCACCTTATGAAACCGACGGCCATCTGATTGCTAAATTCAGCGGCGAAAAGGGCGCGGTCTACCGCTATGAGAAATTCAACGGACATATTGGCGACAGCGATATTCATGGGTCGCTGATCTACAGTCAGGTTAAACCCCGCCCGACACTCAGCGGCGAGCTGACCTCTGAGCAACTGCGCATGGCCGATCTGGGGCCGCTGATTGGCGTCGACTCTGGCAAAGGTAGTGAAAAAACGGCTCAGGCCAAAGCCCGGCGCGGGGAGAAATCGAATCAGCCCGCAGACCGCGTGCTGCCACACGATAAATTCGAAACCAAAAACTGGGACGTGATGGATGCCGACGTGAAGTTCAGCGGCAAACGGATCGAACACAGCAATTCACTGCCGTTAAGCGATCTCTATACCCATTTACAGCTGAAAAACGGTGATCTGCTGCTGGATCCGCTGCGCTTTGGTGTGGCGGGCGGCAATCTCAACAGCACTATCCGGCTGGAGGGCGATCACTCGCCGATGCGTGGCCGGGTTGATCTTCATGTCCGTAAGCTGCAGCTGCGTCAGCTCTTCCCGAATGTGGAGGCGATGAAGAACAGCCGTGGCCAGCTCAATGGCGATGCCAGCTTTACCGGCACCGGTAACTCCGTAGCCGATCTGCTGGCGACCAGCAACGGGCAACTTAAGCTGCTGATGAATGATGGTCTGATCAGCCGCAGCCTGATGGAAATTGCCGGACTCAACGTCGGTAACTACGTGGTGGGCAAACTGTTTGGCGATGACCAGGTGCGCATCAACTGCGCCGCCACCGATCTCAAACTGCAGAATGGTGTGGCGACGCCTAACCTGTTTGTGTTTGATACCGAGAACGCGATTATCAATGTTTCAGGCAACGCGAACTTCGCCAGTGAGCGGCTGGATCTGTCGGTGAATCCGGAGAGTAAGGGCGTCCGCATCGTAACGCTGCGCTCCCCGCTCTACGTGCGTGGCACCTTTAAAAATCCTGATGCGGGCGTGAAAACGGGGCCACTGCTGGCACGTGGTGCTGCTGCAGTGGCACTGGGCGCAGTAGTCGGCCCGGCGGCGGCGCTGCTGGCACTGATCTCTCCTAGTGATAACGAAGACAACCAGTGCAGCACCGTCCTGCAGCAGATGAAGCAGAAGAAGTAACTAGTTGCGATAGAGTACTTTGATAATGTGATAACCAAAGCCGGTCTTTACCGGCCCGTAAGGCGTCAGCAGCGGGCAGGTAAAGACCGCTTTATCAAAGGCCGGCACCATCTGTCCCTGCCGGAACTCGCCCAGATCGCCGCCATTCCGGCCGGAAGGACAGGTTGAGTGCTTCTTTGCCAGCTGCTGGAAATTGCCACCCTTCGCCAGTTTCGCCAGAATCTCTTTTGCCAGCGTTTCCTCTTTGACCAGGATGTGTAAAGCCGCCGCGGTTTTCGCCATGTTGGTATCTCGGTTGTGTATAATTGCCGCCCATTATAAACCCCTTTCTTTTGATTCAATCAGGCGATTTCTCCTATGCGTTTAAACCCCAGCCAACAACGTGCCGTCGAATTTGTTACCGGTCCCTGTCTGGTGCTGGCGGGCGCGGGATCGGGCAAAACCCGCGTGATTACCAATAAAATCGCCCATCTGATCCGTGAATGCGGCTATCAGGCGCGCCACATCGCCGCAGTGACCTTTACCAATAAAGCCTCGCGCGAAATGAAAGAGCGTGTGGCGCAGACGCTGGGCCGCAAAGAGGCGCGCGGCCTGCTGATCTCCACCTTCCATACGCTGGGGCTGGAGATCATCAAACGCGAAACCGCGGCGCTGGGCATGAAGTCAAACTTCTCGCTGTTCGACGATCAGGATCAGCTCGCCCTGCTGAAAGAGCTGACAAAAGAGTGGCTGGAAGAGGATAAGACGCTGCTACAGCAGCTCATCTCCACCATCTCGAACTGGAAAAATGATCTGATCGATCCGCAGGGCGCCGCCGCGCTGGCGCGATCGCAGCAGGATAATATTTTTGCTCACTGCTACGCCCTCTACAGCCAGCATCTTAAGTCGTGCAACGTGCTCGATTTCGACGATTTGATTCTGCTGCCGACGCTGCTGCTGCAGCGTAATCAGGAGGTGCGTGAACGCTGGCAGCAGCGTATCCGCTATCTGCTGGTGGATGAGTATCAGGATACCAACACCAGCCAGTATGAACTGGTTAAGCTGCTGGTGGGCGCGCGGGCGCGCTTCACGGTGGTGGGCGATGATGATCAGTCTATCTACTCCTGGCGCGGCGCACGCCCGCAGAATCTGGTGCTGCTGAATCAGGATTTCCCGGCGCTGGAGGTGGTGAAGCTGGAGCAGAACTACCGCTCTTCGCAGCGCATACTGAAAGCGGCAAATATCCTGATTGCCAATAACCCGCACGTCTTTGAGAAGCGGCTCTTTTCGGAGCTGGGGCAGGGCAGCGAGCTGAAGGTGCTTACTGCCAACAGCGAAGAGCATGAAGCGGAGCGGGTCACTGGCGAGCTCATCGCGCATCACTTTATCAACCGGACGCAGTACAAAGATTACGCGATTCTTTATCGTGGCAACCATCAGTCCCGAACCTTTGAAAAGTTTCTGATGCAGAACCGCATCCCTTATCGCATCTCTGGCGGTACTTCGTTCTTCTCACGGCCCGAGATCAAAGATCTGCTCGCCTATCTGCGCGTGCTGACCAATCCTGAGGATGACAGCGCGTTTCTGCGCATCGTCAATACGCCGCGCCGTGAGATTGGCCCGGCTACGCTGCAGAAGCTCGGTGAGTGGGCCAACCTGCGCAGCAAGAGCCTGTTTAACGCCAGTTTTGATGTCGGTCTGGGGCAGACGCTGAGTGGCCGCGGTCTGGAGCATCTGCAGCGCTTCACCCACTGGCTGAATGAGATTATCCAGCTGACCGAACGTGAGCCGGTAAACGCAGTGCGTGATTTGATTCGCGGCATCGACTACGAAAGCTGGCTGTTCGAAACCTCCGGCAGCCCGAAAGCCGCAGAGATGCGGATGAAGAACGTCAACACGCTGTTTCAGTGGATGACCGAAATGCTTGAGGGCAGCGATATCGATGAGCCGATGACGCTGGCGCAGGTGGTGACGCGCTTTACCCTGCGCGACATGATGGAGCGCGGTGAAAGCGATGAAGAGCTGGATCAGGTGCAGCTGATGACGCTGCACGCCTCCAAAGGGCTGGAGTTCCCCTATGTGTTCCTGGTGGGCATGGAGGAGGGGCTGTTACCGCATCAGAGCAGTATCGATGAAAATAATATCGAAGAGGAGCGTCGCCTGGCCTACGTGGGGATCACACGGGCGCAGAAAGAGCTGACCTTTACCCTGTGTCGCGAACGCCGGCAATATGGTGAATTAATCCGGCCGGAGCCGAGCCGTTTTCTGCTGGAACTGCCGCAGGACGATCTGCAATGGGAGACCGAGCGCAAAGTGGTCAGTGCGGAGGAGCGGATGAAAACCGGTCAGAGCCGGGTGGCCGGTCTGAGAGCGATGCTGGATAAGGCGAAAAAGAGTTAAACCAGTGCAGGAGGCGAAGGAGATTCGCCTCACGCGACGGCAATTACGACAGGGTTAATAACCAGTGGACGTAAGACTGATAATGGCTTTCCTGCTCCAGCAGCTCACTGCGCAACGGATGGGCCTCCAGCCAGCCCGCGGGCAGGGTCAGATGCAGGGCATCATCGTCTGCCTGTAGCCGCACCGCAGGCAGGGTGTCATCGCGACGACGGGTGGAGAAAATAATCGCCAGCCGCAGCAGACGGCACATCCGTTCCGCCAGCCGCGGCGGCAGGGCGTTCTGCTGAGTCAGCAAAGCCAGATCGATGCTGCCGCTCTGGTTTTGCAGTAAACAGGCCAGTAGCTTCTTCTGTGCCGGTGTGAAACCAGGAAGATCGAGGTGACGCACCAGATACGCCGCATGCTGCGGCGCATGACGGAAGTCAACGCTCAGGCCGATTTCGTGGATCGCGCAGGCGCTGAGCAGCAACTCACGACAGCGCTGATCCAGCTTCCACAACGTGGAAACCTGACGGAAAAAGCTCTCCGCCAGCTGACGCACGCGATCCGCCTGCTCAACATCAATGCTGAAACGGCGCTGGACGTTATGCAGTGTACGGGTTCGGATATCCCGGTCGATGGGCAGATGCAGCATGCCGTAGACCAGTCCTTCACGCAGTGCGCCGCCCGCCAGCGTCATGCTATCGATACTGAGCTCCTGGAAGATGGCGATCAGAATCGACAGGCCGCTGGGGAACACCAGCGCCCGCTCCAGCGTCAGCCCTTCGATTTCCAGCTCTTCCAGTTTGCCGCACTGAATGGCGCGCTGCTTCAGCTGCTGCAGCTTATTCAGCGTGATGCGCTCATCCATGCCCTGCGCCACCATGATCTCCTGCAGCGCCTGAACCGTGCCAGAGGCACCAACACAGGCCTGCCAGCCCTGCTCACGCAGTTGCGCTGCAATGGGCTGGATCATTTCACGCGCCGCCAGCTCGGCCTGGTCAAAGTTCTCTTTTGCCAGATGACGATCGCTGAAGAAGCGCTCCAGCCACGTCACACAGCCCATCGACAGACTGAACAATACCGACGCGTGCGATCCGTCGCCGGTGGCCAGCTCGGTGCTGCCGCCGCCGATATCGACCACTAAACGCTGGTCGGAACCGCCGGTGGTGTGGGCCACGCCCTGATAAATCAGGCGCGCCTCTTCTTCACCGCTGATGACGTTGATGGTACAGCCAAGGATCTGTTGGGCGGTGTCGAGGAAGGTCTGCGCATTGGCAGCCAGACGCAGCGTGGCGGTCGCCACCACGCGGATCTGATCGGGGGGAATATCCTGCAGTTGTTCAGAGAACAGTCTGAGGCATTGCCAGCCTCGCGACATCGCGTCGGCTGACAACAGGTTATTTTTATCCAGACCGGCAGCAAGGCGAACCTTGCGCTTAATTTTTGCAACGGTCTGGATACTGCCAGAGACCTCGCGCACCACCAACATATGAAAGCTGTTAGACCCTAAATCAATCGCTGCATAAAGTGACGATGCGCTTAGCATGGTGGCCTTAACCTGAACGTTTACGGTTGTTGTTGCGTGGAGCACCGCGACGATTGGCGTTATTCCCTCCGCGACGTGGGCCATTGCCGGAACGGCTGCGTTGCAGACGCTTAGGCGGCGGTAAATCCGTTAACAACGCCTCGCTGCTGTACTTGCTGACCGGGATGCTGTGGCCGATGTACTCTTCAATTGAAGGCAGATTCAGCGCGTATTCTTCACAGGCCAGGCTGATTGAATGACCGCTGGCGCCTGCACGACCGGTACGGCCAATACGGTGAACGTAATCTTCACAGTCGTCTGGCAGATCGTAGTTAAAGACGTGGGTAACAGCCGGGATGTGCAGACCGCGAGCAGCCACGTCAGTGGCGACCAGAATATCCACATCACCTTTGGTGAAGTCATCCAGAATGCGCAGGCGCTTCTTCTGAGCAACGTCGCCGGTCAGCAGGCCGACACGATGTCCATCGGCAGCCAGGTGGCCCCAGATATCTTCACAGCGGTGCTTGGTGTTGGCGAAAATAATGGCGCGATCGGGCCACTCTTCTTCCAGCAGGGTCTGCAACAGGCGCATTTTCTCTTCGTTAGACGGATAGAAAAGCTCTTCCTGAATGCGATGGCCGGTTTTCTGTTCCGGTTCCACTTCCACATATTCAGCACTGTTCATGTGCTCAAACGCCAGTTCACGGACGCGGTAGGAGAGGGTCGCCGAGAACAGCATGCTCAGACGCTGAGTCGCCGGCGGCATGCGACGGAACAGCCAGCGAATATCTTTAATAAAGCCGAGATCGAACATACGATCGGCTTCGTCCAGCACCATGACCTGAATAGCACCGAGGTTGACGTGATTCTGTTTCGCGTAGTCGATCAGGCGACCGGTGGTAGCCACCAGAATATCAACGCCCTGCTCCAGCACTTTAAGCTGTTTGTCATAACCGTCTCCGCCATAGGCGAGACCCAGTTTCAGGCCGGTTGAGGCGGTAAGGGGTTCTGCATCTGCATGAATCTGCACAGCAAGTTCACGCGTCGGCGCAAGAATTAATGCCCGTGGCTGGTTAACCTGACGACCTTCCGCCGCAGGATGAGAGAGAAGATGATGAAACGTTGACGTCAGAAACGCCATCGTTTTGCCGGTACCGGTTTGCGCCTGGCCTGCAACATCACGCCCTGAAAGCGTAAAAGGCAGAGCTAACGCCTGAATCGGCGTGCAGTATTGAAAGCCTTTAGTATCAAGGGCTTCCACCACTTTTGGGTGCAGGGCGAAGTCGGAAAACTTCTGTTCAGTTAAGTGTGTTTTGCTCATAGTGTGGTAGAATATCAGCTTACTATCGCTTTACGAAAGCGTATCCGATGAAATAAAGTCAACCAACATTGGTATATTTTACGCCAATTCGCCAGGCATAATCTTGTGGAGTAAAACATGAGCAGCGATAAAATCGTTCATCTGACTGATGACAGTTTCGACACCGACGTGCTGAAAGCCGACGGCGTTACACTGGTAGATTTCTGGGCTGAATGGTGCGGTCCTTGCAAAATGATCGCGCCAATCCTTGATGAAGTTGCAGAAGAGTATGATGGCAAGCTGACCATCGCTAAGCTGAATATTGATGATAACCCAGGCACGGCACCGAAGTATGGCATTCGTGGTATCCCGACGCTGCTGCTGTTTAAAAATGGCGAAGTCGCCGCGACCAAAGTGGGCGCGCTGTCTAAAGGCCAGCTGAAAGAGTTCCTGAACGCCAATCTGGCGTAATTCAGGGCTGAATGTCCGGCAGTGGTGAATTTATCTCCTGCTGCTGGACGTTCGCTTTCAGGCGTGCTAATTTACCAGCACTGCATTACGAACTTACCTTGTAGTTAGCATCTAAAAGTTTTCCCTTGTTGAACCCTGTCGCCCTGTACCTTATAAAGATTGAACGGTTCAGCAATCTTACGGTTAGCTCCAACTCTGGCATCACATTCGGACATCTCCCTGCATACCGATCGCCATTCCATACGATGATCGTCAGGAAGAGCCGAAAAGAGCCATTAACGGCATGGATTAGTTGCCATACCATTCACGACAAACATTCCGAGTATTACCCCGAGTTTAAGAACCCATCACTATGAATCTTACCGAATTAAAGAATACGCCGGTTGCTGAGCTGGTTACTCTCGGCGAAAATATGGGACTGGAAAACCAGGCTCGTATGCGCAAGCAGGACATTATCTTTTCAATCCTGAAGCAGCACGCGAAAAGCGGCGAAGACATCTTCGGTGATGGCGTGCTGGAGATCCTTCAGGATGGATTTGGATTCCTCCGTTCCGGAGACAGCTCCTACCTCGCCGGCCCTGATGATATCTACGTTTCCCCTAGTCAAATCCGCCGCTTCAACCTCCGCACTGGTGACACCATCTCTGGCAAAATCCGTCCACCGAAAGAGGGTGAACGTTATTTTGCGCTGCTGAAAGTTAACGAAGTTAACTACGACAAGCCGGAAAATGCGCGTAATAAGATTCTGTTCGAAAACCTCACGCCGCTGCACGCAAATAAACGTCTGCGTATGGAGCGGGGTAATGGCTCAACGGAAGATTTAACCGCTCGCGTACTGGATCTGGCATCGCCAATTGGTCGTGGCCAGCGTGGTCTGATTGTTGCACCACCGAAAGCCGGTAAAACCATGCTGCTGCAGAACATCGCGCAGAGCCTGGCGCACAACTATCCGGACTGTACCCTGATGGTACTGCTGATCGATGAGCGCCCGGAAGAAGTCACCGAGATGCAGCGTCTGGTGAAAGGCGAAGTTATCGCCTCAACCTTCGATGAGCCAGCTTCACGCCACGTTCAGGTTGCTGAAATGGTGATCGAGAAGGCCAAGCGTCTGGTTGAACACAAGAAAGATGTCATCATCCTGCTCGACTCCATTACACGTCTGGCACGTGCTTACAACACCGTGGTTCCTGCTTCAGGTAAAGTCCTGACCGGTGGTGTGGATGCCAACGCCCTGCATCGTCCAAAGCGTTTCTTTGGTGCTGCACGTAACGTGGAAGAGGGCGGTAGCCTGACCATCATCGCGACCGCGCTGGTTGATACCGGTTCGAAGATGGATGAAGTGATTTACGAAGAGTTTAAAGGTACCGGTAACATGGAACTGCATCTCGCCCGTAAAATCGCTGAAAAACGCGTCTTCCCGGCGATTGATTACAACCGCTCTGGTACGCGTAAAGAAGAGCTGCTCACCTCTCAGGAAGAGCTGCAGAAGATGTGGATCCTGCGTAAGATTATTCACCCGATGGGCGAAATCGACGCAATGGAATTCCTCATCAACAAGCTGGCGATGACCAAAACTAATGATGAATTCTTCGATATGATGAAGCGTTCTTAATCCGATACTGCCTGGCCGAACCACAGATTCGGCTTTTTTAGTCCAGATGCGCAGAAAATCGACCTCACGCCACGTCTCAACGTGGCGTTTTTCATTTGTGAGCTATAGGATTGAACACTGGCAGGAGCATTTATAATGACTGTGGTAGCGATGGCGAACTTTTGACCGTTCGTCTGTCTCTTTATGCAGAATTCGGAATCCGACACAGCGATAGGCGCGTTTTTTCGCGTATTGTTGTGCGGGATGTTAGCTGAGAGCGTTTAACGTGAATTTACTCACTATGAGTACTGAGCTTGGTTTAATTTTTCTCTTTTCCCTGGCTTTCCTCTTTTTTGCTCGAAAAGCAGCTAAAAAAATTGGTTTAGTTGATAAGCCTAACTCACGTAAACGCCATCATGGCGCGATTCCGTTGGTGGGCGGCATTTCTGTGTTCGCAGGTATCTGCTTTACGTTTGCCATTACCAACTACTATCTGCCTCACGCGCTGCTCTATCTGGGCTGCGCCGGTGTTCTGGTGCTGGTTGGCGCACTGGATGACCGTTTCGATATCAGCGTCAAGATCCGCGCGGTGGTGCAGGCGATTGTCGCACTGGTGATGATGTTTGGCGCAAAACTCTATCTGCTTAGCCTGGGCTTTATCGTCGGCCCGTTCGAGCTTATCGTGGGGCCGTTCGGCTATGTGCTGACGCTGTTTGCCGTCTGGGCCGCGATCAACGCCTTTAATATGGTGGATGGGATCGATGGTCTGCTGGGCGGACTCTCCTCGGTCACTTTTGCCGCCATGGGGATCATCCTCTATTTCGACGGCCAGACCAGCCTCGCGATGTGGTGTTTTGCGATGATTGCCGCCACGCTGCCCTATATCCTGCTTAACCTCGGCTTCCTTGGCCGTCGCTTCAAAGTTTTTATGGGCGATGCCGGCAGCACCATGATCGGGTTCACCATTATCTGGATTCTGCTGGAAACGACGCAGGGTCTGAGCCATCCCATTACGCCCGTTACCGCACTGTGGCTTATTGCCATTCCTCTGATGGATATGGTGGCGATTATGTATCGTCGCCTGCGTAAAGGCATGAGTCCATTCTCGGCTGACCGTCAGCACATCCATCATCTGATTATGCGTGCCGGCTTTACCTCCCGTCAGGCCTTTGTACTGATTACCGTTGCGGCGGCCATTCTCGCCGGTATCGGTGTGCTGGGTGAATATCTGGCATTTATCCCGGAGTGGGTGATGCTGCTGCTGTTCCTGGGCGCGTTTATGGTTTACGGCTACTGCCTCAAACATGCATGGCGCGTGGCGCGACGTGTCCGCCGCATTAAGCGCCGTCTGAGCCATCATCGCGAAGCAAAAAACAAATTACCCTGAAAAGAGCTGATAAAGGATACCTCTGCCATGCCTTCTGACGTTGTGGACAACGAACTGGATATTCGCAGCTTTTGCTGCCGTTTATGGCGTGGCAAGCGCTGGATTATCGGGCTGGCGCTGCTGTTTGCTCTGGTCGCCTGGCTGGCCACGCTGCTGCTGAAACAGGTCTGGAGCACCACGGCGATCACCGATCGTCCGACGGTGAACATGCTGGGTTCTTACTATGCGCAGCAGCAATTCCTGACCAATCTGGATGTGCGCAATAACGCCTTAACCCTGGCCGCACCTTCACCTACGGTGATGGATCAGGTTTATCAGGAGTTCACCATGCAACTCGCCTCCTGGGATACGCGTCGTGAGTTCTGGCAGCAAACGGATTATTACAAGAGTCGTAAAACCGGCAATGCGCATAATGATGCCGCGCTGCTCGACGATATGATCGGCAATATCCTGTTCACGCCCGCTGACGCGGCACATAACCTGCCCGATAACGTGAAACTCAAAGCGGAAACCGCTGGCGACGCCAATAATCTGCTGCGTCAGTACATCGCCTATGCCAGTGAGCGCGCCGCGCGTCATCTGAATGATGAGCTAAAAGGTGCCTGGCGGGCGCGTACCGACCAGTTGCAGGCGCAGGTGAAACGTCAGGAAGATGTGGCTAATGCGGTGTTTCAGCGCCAGCAGCATCGACTGGAGCAGGCGCTGAAGATCGCCAGCCAGCAGGGCATCAATGAGAAACAGACGCGTGAAGCGGGTGAAAATCTGGCAGACAGCGACCTGTTTCTGCTGGGCCAGCCCGTTTTACAGGGACAGCTGGATACGCTGCGCGCTACCGGTCCGGAGTTTGATATCAGCTATGATCAGAACAGAGCAATGCTGACCACGCTGCAGACCGGGCCAAAACTGAACAGCCAGTTCCAGACCTACCGTTATCTGCGTACGCCGGAAGAGCCAGTATCACGTGACAGTCCGCGACGTCTGTTCATGATGATTATGTGGGGTGCCATTGGGGCATTAACAGGCGCGGGAGTGGCGCTGGCACGTCGTCCGCGTCTGATGTCAGACACGCATGAGTGAGAGAAACAGTGTGAAAGTTCTGACGGTATTTGGTACTCGTCCCGAAGCGATCAAAATGGCACCGCTGGTTCAGGCGCTGGCGCAGGATCCCGCTTTCGAATCGCGACTGTGCGTCACCGCACAGCATCGCGAAATGCTCGATCAGGTGCTGCGCCTGTTCAAGCTGCAGCCGGACTATGATCTCAATATTATGCGTCCCGAGCAGGGGCTGACCGAGATCACCTGCCGCATTTTAGAGGGCATGAAAACCGTCCTGCTCGACTTCAAACCGGACATCGTGCTGGTGCATGGTGACACCACCACCACACTGGCGGCGAGCCTGGCGGCATTTTATCATCAGATTCCGGTCGGGCATGTGGAGGCCGGTCTGCGTACCGGCGATCTCGCCTCGCCATGGCCGGAAGAGGGTAACCGTAAACTTACCGGTCATCTTGCCCATCTGCATTTCACCCCCACCTCCCGATCGCGTCAGAATCTGTTGCAGGAAAATCTGCCCGATGCGCGCATTATCGTGACCGGCAATACGGTCATTGATGCGCTGCTGTGGGTTCGCGACAGGGTGCTGGATGACAGCAATCTGAATGCACAACTGGCAGCGCGCTATCCGTTTCTCGACCCGGATAAGAAACTGGTGCTGGTCACCGGACATCGTCGCGAAAGCTTTGGTGGCGGCTTTGAACGTATCTGCAGCGCGCTGGCGCAGATTGCCCGCCAGCATCCCGAGGCGCAGATTGTCTATCCGGTGCACCTTAATCCCAATGTCAGCGAACCGGTAAACCGGATTCTCAGCGGCATTGAGAATATCATTCTGATTGAACCGCAGGAGTATCTGCCTTTTGTCTGGCTGATGAACCGCGCCTGGCTCATCCTCACTGACTCCGGTGGCATTCAGGAGGAAGCGCCTTCGCTGGGTAAACCGGTGCTGGTGATGCGTGATACTACCGAGCGGCCTGAAGCGGTCGACGCCGGCACCGTCAAACTGGTGGGAACCGATATCGCCCGAATCGTGGCGGAGGTCAGCAGCTTGCTGACTGACGACGCTGCCTGGCAGGCGATGAGCCACGCCCATAATCCGTATGGCGATGGCAAAGCCTGTGGTCGTATTTTACAAGCCTTAAAAGATAACCGAGCCGAATTATGAGTTTTGAAACCATCTCCGTGATTGGACTGGGATACATTGGGCTGCCGACGGCAGCCGTTTTTGCCTCAAAGGGAAAAAAAGTGGTGGGCGTGGATATCAACGCGCGCGCCGTTGAAACCATCAATCGTGGCGCGATCCATATCGTGGAACCCGATTTAGATCAGGTGGTGCATGCGGCTGTTACGCGTGGCGATCTGCGCGCCACCACGCAGCCGGAAGCCGCCGACGCTTTTCTTATCGCCGTTCCGACCCCTTTTAAAGATGAGCATCAGCCCGATCTGCGCTTTGTGAAAGCCGCGGCGGAGTCGATTGCGCCGGTACTGAAAAAGGGCGACCTGGTGATTCTGGAGTCGACCTCACCGGTGGGCAGCACCGAACAGATGGCCGACTGGCTGGCGGCGGCGCGTCCCGACCTGCGCTTTCCTCAGCACGGCGATACGCCCGATATTTTTGTTGCCTACTGTCCGGAGCGCGTGCTGCCTGGTCAGGTGATGGTTGAGCTGATTAACAACGACCGGGTGATTGGCGGCATGACGCCAGCCTGTTCCGCCCGCGCCAGCGAGCTTTATCGGCTGTTTTTAAAAGGCGAATGCGTTGAAACCAACGCCCGAACCGCCGAGATGTGTAAGCTGACAGAAAACAGCTTCCGTGACGTGAATATCGCCTTTGCCAATGAGCTGTCGCTGATTTGTGCCGATCAGGGGATTAACGTCTGGGAGCTGATTGCGCTGGCGAATCGCCATCCGCGCGTCAACATTCTGCAGCCGGGCCCAGGCGTCGGCGGTCACTGTATCGCCGTCGATCCCTGGTTCATCGTGGCGCAGAATCCTGAATTAGCCCGCCTGATCCGCACCGCGCGCGAGGTCAATGACGCCAAGCCTCAGTGGGTGCTGGACCAGGTGAAAACCGCGCTGGCGGACTGCCTGACACAGACCGGCAAGCGCGCCAGCGATATCACCATCGCCTGCTTTGGCCTGGCCTTTAAACCCAATATTGACGACCTGCGCGAAAGCCCGGCGGTGGGCGTGGCACAGAAAATTGCAGAGTGGCACAGCGGCACCACCTGGGTGGTTGAACCCCATATTGAGCAGCTTGCTGACGCACTGGCCGACAAAGCCGTGCTGGTCTCTGCCGGGCAGGCGCTGGAACAGGCCGATATTCTGGTGATGCTGGTCGATCACCGCGCCTTCCGCGCCATTGATGGCGCCAGCGTTCAGCAGAACTGGATTGTCGACACCAAAGGTGTGTGGCGATGAGGCGTTTTCTGATCACGGGCGGTGCCGGGTTTATCGGTTCTGCACTGGTGCGCTTTCTGATCGCAGAAACCGAACATCAGGTGGTGGTGGTCGATAAACTCAGCTACGCCGGAAATCTGGCGTCACTCGCCAGCGTTGCCGACTCGCCCCGCTTTCATTTTGAGCAGGTCGATATCTGCGATCGCCCGGCACTTGATCAGGTGTTTGCCCGTCATCAGCCAGACTGTGTGATGCATCTTGCGGCTGAAAGCCATGTGGATCGCTCGATTGACGGGCCGGTAGCCTTTATCGAGACCAATATTGTCGGGACTTATCAGTTGCTGGAAGCCGCGCGTTTTTACTGGCAAAACCTGGATGACGCGCGCAAAACCGCCTTTCTGTTCCACCATATCTCGACAGATGAAGTCTTTGGCGATCTGCACGACAGCCAGGCTTACTTCACCGAAACCACACCCTATGCGCCAAGCAGTCCTTACGCCGCCAGCAAGGCCAGCAGCGACCATTTAGTGCGAGCCTGGCTGCGCACTTACGGTCTGCCCACGCTGGTCACCAACTGTTCAAATAACTACGGCCCCTGCCATTTCCCGGAGAAGCTGATCCCGCTGACCATCATCAATGCGCTGGCCGGAAAAGCCTTACCGGTTTACGGCAACGGACAGCAGATTCGTGACTGGCTCTACGTCGAAGATCACGCCCGCGCACTCTATCAGGTGGTCAGCCATGGCAAGCCAGGCGAAACTTATAATATTGGCGGCCATAACGAGCGACGCAATATTGAGGTGGTTGAAACTATCTGCAGCCTGCTTGAAGAGCTGGCCGCAGAGCAGAAACCTGCCGGGCTGGCGCATTACCGCGACCTGATTACCTATGTCACTGACCGCCCCGGTCACGATCAGCGCTATGCCATTGATGCCAGTAAAATCGCGCATGAACTTGGCTGGGTACCGCAGGAAACCTTTGAAAGCGGCATGCGTAAAACCGTGGCATGGTATCTGGCCAATCCCACCTGGTGGCAGGCTATTCTGGATGGCCGCTATCAGGGCGAACGCCTTGGCTTATCGCAATAAACCCGCGTAAGGAGCAGCGATGAAAGGCATCATTTTAGCGGGAGGGTCGGGCACGCGGTTACACCCGATAACCCGTGCAGTATCAAAGCAACTTCTGCCGGTTTACGACAAACCGATGATCTACTATCCGCTCTCCGTGCTGATGCTGGCGGGTATTCGCGACATCCTGTTAATTACCACGCCGGAAGATCGGGCGCAGTTTGAACGGCTGCTGGGCGATGGCAGTGAATTTGGGATACGCCTCAGCTATGCGGTGCAGCCAAGTCCCGATGGGCTGGCGCAGGCCTTTATCATCGGCGAATCCTTTATCGGCGAGGATAATTGCTGCCTGGTTCTGGGTGATAACCTCTATTTTGGCCAGGGCTTCAGCCCCAAGCTCCGCAAAGTTGTTGAACAGAATCGTGGCGCAACGGTGTTCGGCTATCAGGTCATGGACCCGGAACGTTTCGGCGTGGTGGAGTTTGACGATAACTTCAAGGCGATCTCGATTGAAGAGAAACCACAGCAGCCGAAATCGCGCTGGGCAGTAACCGGGCTCTATTTTTATGACAATCAGGTTATTGAATTCGCGAAACAGGTGAAACCCTCAGCGCGGGGCGAGCTGGAAATCACGGCCATTAACCAGATGTATCTGGAGCGTGGTGAGCTGACGGTCGAACTGCTGGGACGAGGTTTTGCCTGGCTGGATACCGGCACGCACGACAGCCTGGTGGAAGCCAGCATGTTTGTGCAGACGGTGGAAAAACGTCAGGGCTTTAAAATTGCCTGCCTGGAAGAGATTGCCTGGCGTAACAGCTGGCTGAGTGATGACCAGCTGCGGGCCGCGGGTGAAGCGCTGACAAAAACCGGCTACGGCCAATACCTGCTGGATTTATTACATGCCCGTCCACGTCAATATTAATCCCCTTAGCTGGGAGAGCGCATTCTTCGGTGTTGATACCGTGCGGCTGGAGCCGCAAGGTGACATTCCGCTGGAACAGGCGCTGCGTCATCCCTGTGCGCTGATGCAGATAAAAGTCGCTGCCAGCGAGACGGCACTGATTGATACGCTGCAGCAGCATCAGTTCCGGCTGGCAGAAGGCGAAGCAGATCTGACGCTGGCGCTGAAACAGACTGAACGGCAGGCGGGAATTCGCATTGCGCGCGAAGCCCAGATCCCGCTACTGCGCGATGCTGCCTCACAGCTCTTCAGCCTGAGTCGTTTTCGCGCGCCCTGGTATGCGCCGGACGCCAGCGGACGCTTCTATGCGCAGTGGATTGAAAATGCGGTACGCGGGGCGTTTGACGATCAGTGTCTGGTGGCAAGCGATGCCGCGGGTCAGCTGCAGGGATTTGTTTCGCTGCGCGCGGTGGATGGCGATGCCCGCATTGGCCTGCTGGGCGTACTGCCCGACGCGCAGGGCCAGGGGCTGGGTCAGCGACTGATGCTGGCGGCGGCAGACTGGGCGCGGGTACGACAGCTGGCTCAGCTTCGGGTTGCTACCCAGCTCAGCAATCTCACGGCGATGCGCCTCTATTTACGCAGCGGTGCCCGGCTCGACAGCACCGCGTACTGGTTTTACAGGAAAGGTCATGATTCCATTTAATGCGCCCCCGATTGTGGGCACAGAAATTGAGTATATGCAGTCGGCGATGAACAGCGGCAAGCTGTGCGGCGACGGTGGATTTACCCGTCGCTGTCAGCAGTGGATGGAGCAGCGGTTTGGCAGCAAAAAAGTGCTGCTGACCCCCTCCTGTACCGCTTCGCTGGAGATGGCGGCGCTGTTAATCGATCTGCAGCCCGGCGATGAAGTGATTATGCCGAGCTACACCTTTGTCTCTACCGCCAACGCCTTTGTGCTGCGCGGCGCCCGCATTGTGTTTGTCGATGTGCGCCCGGACACCATGAACATTGATGAAACGCTGATCGAAGCGGCCATCACTGAAAAAACCCGCGCCATTGTGCCGGTGCATTACGCAGGCGTGGCCTGTGAAATGGACACCATTATGGCGCTGGCGGCAAAGCATAAGCTGTTTGTGATTGAAGATGCGGCGCAGGGCGTGATGTCACGCTACAAAGGTCGTGCGCTCGGCACCATCGGTCATATTGGCTGCTTCAGTTTCCACGAAACCAAGAACTACACCGCCGGCGGCGAAGGTGGCGCGACGCTCATTAACGACGCCAGCCTGGTCGAGCGCGCCGAGATCGTGCGGGAAAAAGGCACCAACCGCAGCCAGTTCTTCCGGGGTCAGGTCGATAAATACACCTGGCGCGATATGGGATCGAGCTATCTGATGGCCGATCTGCAGGCAGCCTATCTCTGGGCGCAGCTGGAAGCCGCTGAACGTATTAATCAGCAGCGGTTACGCATCTGGCAGCGTTACTACGATGCGCTGCAGCCGCTGGCGGCTCAGGGACGCATCAGCCTGCCGGTGATCCCCGCCAGCTGTGAACACAATGCGCACATGTTCTACATCAAACTGCGCGATCAGGACGATCGTCAGGCGCTGATAAACTGGATGAAAGAAGCCGAGATACTGACGGTGTTTCACTATATTCCGCTGCACAGTTCGCCCGCCGGTGAGCGGTTCTCGCAGTTTGTCGGCGACGATCGCTTTACCACCCGGGAAAGTGAACGCCTGCTGCGTCTGCCGCTGTTTTATAACCTGTCGGATAACAATCAGAGCACGGTTATCAGCTCACTGCTGAGCTTCTTTTCCTGATGTCATTAGCCAGAGCCTCAGTGTGGACCGCATCGTCCACGCTGGTAAAAATTGTGGCCGGCCTGCTGGTCGTCAAACTGCTGGCGGTCAGCTTCGGACCCGAGGGTGTCGGCCAGGCGGGGAACTTCCGTCAGTTGATCACCGTGCTGGGCGTGCTGGCGGGCGCAGGCATCTTTAATGGCGTCACCACCTATGTGGCGCAGTATCAGCAGCAGCCCGAGCAATTGCGGGCGATGGTGGGCACGGCATCAACCATGGTACTGGGCTTTTCCGGTGTGCTGGCGCTGCTGTTTCTGCTGGCGGCGGCACCCATCAGTATCGCGCTGTTTGGTCACGAACGCTATCAGGCCGTCATCCGCGTGGTGGCCTTTCTTCAGCTCGGCATCGCCTGGGCCAACTTTACCCTGGCGCTGCTGAAGGGCTATCGCGACGCGCGCGGTAATGCGCTGGCGCTGATTCTCGGCAGCCTGATTGGTGTGGCAGGCTATCTGCTCTGCTGGTGGCTGGGTGGCTATCAGGGTGCGCTGACCGGGCTGGCGCTGGTACCGGCTTTGCTGCTGCTGCCTGCACTCCTGATGCTGAAACGCCGTGCGCCGCTGCCGCTTAGCTGGCTGCGACCGCAATGGCATCCTGAGCTGGCCCGTAATCTGGCAAAATATACGCTGATGGCGCTGATCACGGCCGTGACCCTGCCGGTCGCCTGGGTGCTGATGCGTAATCTGCTGGCGGAGCAGCAGGGCTGGGCACAGGTCGGATTGTGGCAGGGCGTTACCAGCATTTCCGATGCCTATCTGCAATTTATTACCGCGACGTTTAGCGTCTGGCTGCTGCCGACGCTGGCGCGGCTGGATAACAAACGCGACATCGCGCGCGAGATTGGCCGTGCACTGCGCTTTGTCCTGCCCGCCGTGGCGGTTGCCAGCCTGGGTGTCTGGGTACTGCGCGATTTCGCCATCAGCCTGCTGTTCTCTGAAGCGTTTCGCGGGATGCGCGATCTCTTTGTCTGGCAGCTGTGCGGCGATGTTTTTAAGGTCGGCGCCTATGTTTTCGGATATCTGGTTATCGCCAAAGCCTCGCTGCGCTTTTATGTTCTGACTGAGATCAGCCAGTTCCTGTTGCTGACCTTGTTTTCACGCTGGTTGATCCCGTTACATGGCGCGACGGGTGCGGCGCAGGCCTATATGTTTACCTATATGGCTTACTTTGCCCTGTGTTGTGGCGCTTTTATTGTTTACTGCCGGAAAAAATGACTTTAATTCACGTTTTGGGATCGGACATTCCCCACCACAATCTTACGGTGCTGCGCTTTTTCAACGACGTACTCAGCGTTGAGCAGCCTGCGGCTGCGCCACGCCATTTTATGGTGGTGACGCAGCAGCCCGAGAGCCTGGCGCCGTTCAGTGCGTTGCAGATCGAGTGCTTTACCAGCAAGAAAGCGCTGGCGCAGGGGGTACTGCAGCGGGCCAGAAATCGTCAGCAGCGTTTTTTCTGCCACGGACAGTTTAACCCGTGGATCTGGCTGGCGTTACTCAGCGGTAAGCTGCGTCGTTCACAGCTCTTCTGGCACGTCTGGGGCGCCGATCTTTATGAAGATTCGCGCAGCCTGAAGTTCCGTCTGTTCTATCTGGTCCGCCGGATAGCGCAGGGGCGGGTTGCACAGGTTTTTGCGACCCGGGGCGACCTGCATCACTATCAGCAGCGCCATCGGCGCGTACCCGGTTCACTGCTCTATTTTCCCACCAGAATGCCCGCCGCAGCCGTTGAATCTGTCCCGTCGGAGCCTTTTACGCTGTTGCTGGGCAACTCGGGCGATCCGAGTAACCGGCATATCGAAGGTTTAAAAGCGATTCACGCGCAGTTTGGCGAGCAGGTGCGTATCGAGGTCCCTTTGGGCTATCCGCCAGGTAATGAGGCTTATATCAGCCAGATTCAGGCCGCTGCCGATGCGCTGTTCCCAAACGGTCAGGTGAATCTGATGCGTGAAAACCTGGCGTTTGATGATTACTTAGCCCTGCTGGCGCGCTGCCATGTCGGCTATTTTATGTTTGAACGTCAGCAAGGGGTGGGAACACTCTGCCTGCTGATTCAGGCCAATGTGCCGTTTGTCCTGACCCGCAAAAATCCATTCTGGCGTGATGTGGCAGAGCAGCAGCTTCCGGTATTGTTCAGTGAAGATACGCTGTCGCCTGCGGTGATCGCCGAGGCACGTCGTCAGCTGATGAGCTGTGATAAACAGGCTATCGCCTTTTTTGCGCCGGGTTATCTGGCGGGCTGGCGGGCCGCGTTACAGCTCAGCGAAGGGGAGTTGTCATGAGTCTTATGCAGTTTGGCGGCCTGCTGGTGGTCTATCTGCTGTCGCTGGTTTTTATTCTGACCCTGACCTGGCGGGAGTTTAAGCGCGTCCGTTTTAACTTTCATCTGTTCTTCACGCTGCTGTTCTTACTGACCTTTTACTTCGGCTTCCCGCTGACCTCCGTGCTGGTGTTTCGCTTTAATGTTGAAGTGGTGCCGGTTGATAACCTGCTGGAGGCGCTGCTGTCGGCCACGGCGTTTTACGCCATTTATTACGTCAGCTATAAAGTGCGGCTGAAACCCGCCAGCGCGTCTCCGGCGAAGCCCTGGCTGCAGATGAATCGCGTCGAAACCCATCTGACCTGCGTGATCCTGGCGCTGGTGGCGCTGGGTACGGTGACGGTGTTCTTCATTCATAACGGTTTTCTGCTGTTCCGCCTGACCGCCTATAACCAGATTTTCTCCAGTGAAGTATCGGGTGTAGCGCTTAAGCGCTTCTTCTATTTCTTTATTCCGGCGATGCTGATCCCCTACTTTTTGAGCCCGACGCGCCGCAACTGGCTGCTGTTCCTGGTGGTGACCGTTGCCTTTGGTTTACTGACCTACGCACTGGTGGGCGGTACCCGCGCCAATATCATTATTGCGTTTGCCCTGTTCCTGTTTATCGGGATTACCCGTGGCTGGATCACTTTGTGGATGCTGGCAACGGCGGGCGTGCTGGCGATTGCAGGAATGTTCTGGCTGGCACTGCGCCGCTATAACCTCGACGTTATGGGCGATGAAGCGTTCTATACCTTTCTGTATCTGACGCGTGATACCTTCTCGCCGTGGGAGAATCTCGCCTTGCTGCTGGATAACTACGCCAGAATTGAGTTTCAGGGGCTGGCACCGCTGTGGCGTGATTTCTACGTTTTCATTCCGACCTGGCTCTGGCCGGATCGGCCGCTGGCAGTGTTAAACAGTGCTAACTACTTCACCTGGGAAGTGCTGAACAACCATTCTGGCCTGGCGATTTCACCCACGCTGATAGGGTCGCTGGTGGTGATGGGCGGCGTCTGGGCGATTCCGATCGGTGCGGTCGCGGTAGGGATGATTATAAAAGCCTTTGATGCAATCTATCAGCGTGGCTGTCTTGAGACCAACCGTTACACCGGCGCCATCCTGCAAAGCTTCTGTTTTGGCGCGGTCTTTAACATGATCGTGCTGGCACGCGAAGGCCTTGATGCGTTCGGTTCACGCGTGGTGTTTTTCTGCATCATTTTTGCTGCCTGTCTGGGCATGGCTAAATTACTTTTCTGGTTACTGGATCGCGCAGGTTTGATTCGCGACCGCAGCAGGCGGGTGTTGCACAGCCCGCTCTGAGTAGCCTCTGGGATTGACGGAAGATATGACAAAGTTAACTGAGACGCCGCAGTATCGGATTCGCGGCGTTGAGTTGTATGGCTTCGAAAACATGCCGTCGGCGGTGAATTTTCTGATGCCGCCGCAGAGCGTACGCAGCGGTATTTTAGTGGCGATTAATGCGGAGAAGATCCTGACCGCTGAGCGGGATGAGGGATTACGTACGCTGTTAGCGCAGGCGGAATATGCATACGCCGATGGCATCAGCATTGTGCGCTCGATTCGTAAAAAGTATCCACACGCGTCGGTGCAGCGCATTGCGGGTGCTGATTTATGGGAAGCGCTGATGGAACGCGCCGGGCGGGAAGGGACGCCTGTATTTCTTATCGGTGGTCGTCAGCAGGTGCTGGATGAAACCTGCGATAAGCTACGTCGTCAGTGGAATGTGAATATTGTCGGGGCGCAGGACGGCTATTTTGCGCCAGCCGATCAGGATGCGCTGTTTGCCCGGATTGCGGCCAGCGGCGCGAAGCTGGTGACTGTAGCGCTGGGGTCGCCCCGTCAGGAGCTATTGATGCTGGCGTGCCGTGCGCACTGGCCTGATGCGCTCTATATGGGCGTGGGTGGAACGTACGATGTTTTCACCGGCCATGTGAAGCGAGCGCCTGAGATCTGGCAGCGGCTGGGTCTGGAGTGGCTCTATCGTCTGATTCGGCAGCCTGGCCGCCTGCGCCGGCAATTAAAACTGCTTAAATATTTGCGCTATCACTGGCGTGGCGATCTCTGATATTGCTGATAAATGCCGCATTTTTACGCGTTGTGAGAGTGGAAATGCACTATTTGTCGACAAAATGCACAAAGCGTAATCAAACGCGTCTTTTTATTTAAAAAGCACTAGACACGATGGGCGCTTATCTCTAGTATGCACATCCGCAACGGCGCTACGCGCCCGTAGCTCAGCTGGATAGAGCGCTGCCCTCCGGAGGCAGAGGTCTCAGGTTCGAATCCTGTCGGGCGCGCCATATCGTTTGTGCGCATGAGCTTCGGTGGTTGATTTACCGCGGTTGGCAGTAGAGATTTAAATGCTGCAGGTTTTTAACTTGTGACATTAAGTATTGTGGTGGCTATAGCTCAGTTGGTAGAGCCCTGGATTGTGATTCCAGTTGTCGTGGGTTCGAGTCCCATTAGCCACCCCAGATTTTGCTGGGAAACGCGAAGGTGGCGGAATTGGTAGACGCGCTAGCTTCAGGTGTTAGTGTCTTAACGGACGTGAGGGTTCAAGTCCCTCTCTTCGCACCAGGCAAAACAGTTAAAAAAATCGGCGAGTAGCGCAGCTTGGTAGCGCAACTGGTTTGGGACCAGTGGGTCGGAGGTTCGAATCCTCTCTCGCCGACCATTTTAGAAACCTGTCTGAAAAGACAGGTTTTTTTTCGTCTGCAGAAAGAGGATGAGGACCTCCGGAGGAGGTTTGAGCCGAGCGTAGCGAGACAACGTTGCTTCAGCAACGGCCCGAAGGGCGCTGCTCGCAGAGCAGAGTAATCCTCTCTCGCCGACCATTTTAGAAACCTGTCTGAAAAGACAGGTTTTTTTTCGTCTGCAGAAAAGAGGATGAGGACCTCCGAAGGAGGTTTAGGTGGGTACAGCTAAATAAGTTTGCTGTAAATCCGAGCCTGCGAAGGGAACATGGTCAGATCGGAAAGTCGCTTAAGCCATCCATGGCCGCTCGGCCCACGCCGTCCCTGGCGTGGGACGCTTTCCTCTTCTGACCATGCTCCCTGCGCGTTGAGCTTATGCGCTGTGGTCAGATGCATCCGGGTTTAGATCTGTCATTTGTCTGAAGCGTCCTTGTAAGTATCAGATGCGTCTGCCATACGTGAAGCGAAGGGAGCATACGCCTGTAGCAAAGCATCGCGCCGCCCGGATAAAAACGCCGGGAGCGTTTTTGAACAACGCAAAGCGTTGGCCCGGCTACGGGCGTACCTCAGGGATGAGGTGCGTAATCGCCCGCGCTGAGCCCGCCAGGGATGGCGTCTTTTGCGTCTTTGCGAAAGGCGTATGCTCCCTGAAGCCCGCACAGCAGTGAGAGCGGGCTGCTTGTTAGCTAATCCTTTGATGCCAGCTCACCCTTGATTTCGCCAGTTGTCAGATAAAGTTGCTTAAACAGGAGCAGCTGCGTCGTGAATTGCCGACAAATAAGTCATTGTTATTGTTGAGTTCACAGAGAGATTGACCTTGCTGTCTCCATTCAGAGACAGAGAAAATGCCAGCTGTCGCTGGATACCGACATTTCCCGACAGGCCTGTTGAATGAAGCTTTGAGCTAATTCTTTAACCTGCTGATTTATAGTGATTTTAAAAATAATCATAAACCTGGCACGGCTTGTGCAATACTTCTGCTGTAGATGCTCATTCCACCTCTTATGTCTGCTGATGCTACATAAACCTGGGAATGATGCAGAGCCAATTTTAGGTACCTGTTGTCTGCCTGCCTGTATCGCGAAAGCCTTACAGGGTTAACAGACACCACGTTGAGTCAGGTACCTCCCGGTTGTCTTACCGACCTGATCTTACACCTGCCACTGGCAGGTGTTTTTTTTTGCCTGCGAAAGCGTGCTGGCAGATTGCGGGCACAAAAAAGCCGGGCAAGCCCGGCTTTATCAGGTATGAAAAGAGGATCAGGCGTTGGGATTGTTCTTCAAGGTGAGCAACAACCCTTCACGACGCATCTTCGCCGCTTCTTCCGGGCGACGCAGACGATCATAAACATCCGCCAGCCATGCATAATCAAACGCGTCAGGACGCTGTGCCAGCGCCTGCTGCAGTGCCTCAGCAGCCTGCTGCCATTCACCATGACGCATCAGCAACTGCCCCAGCGTACTGTGCAGCAGCGGTGTTGCGCCGTGTTGTTTGATTTGCTGGCGCAATACTTTCTCCAGCGCTTCCGGATTACCGCTTTTGATGCGAGGCATCAGCAGTACCAGACGATCGTCATAATGACGCTTGAGGCTCTCCAGCACGATCGATTGCGCGGTGTCGTGATCGTTGCATTCAATCAAATGATCCGCCATGGCCACCTGCAGCGTCGTTTCCTGACGGGTTTTGCGGCTCAGATCGTTCCACCAGCGCTTCAGCCCATCGCTGCCCTGGTCGGCCATCGCCTGATTCATCAGACCCAGCCAGGCCTGCTGCTGTAATGCATCACGATGCAGCTCATCGCCGACCTGCGCCTTCTGCATGGCGGGCAGAATATCCAGCAATGCACTCCAGGCACCAGTACGGACATACGCCTGTTCGGCCAGGCGCAGCACTTCAGGATGACGCGGTGCCACTTCCAGCAGACGGTCAATGCTATGACGCGCAGCATGATCTTCGTTACGTGCCAGCTGAATACGTGCGCGGGCAATTTCTACCGGAATGGTGTTGCTCTCCGACAGCTCTGCAGCACGTTCAAGATGCTGATTGGCACGGATTTCATCACCACGCTGTTGCGCAGCTTCTGCTGCCAGCAGGTAGTTCGCCACTGGCACATCAGCGTGATCGGCATCTTTAGAAAGCAGTTTTTCCACCTGACGGTGATCGCCTTCTGCCAGCTTCATCAGCGCCGACTGAGTATGACGCTGGGCGCGACGGCGTTTACGTCCGGTAAACCAGCCACGGGTACGCGCGCCGGTGTGCAGCACGCGGCGCAGCAGCCATTCCACGGCCAGAATCACCAGCAGGCTGAGGATGAGGATAATGACCAGGCCGGTGACGCTGGTTTCGATGTTCCAGTTATCGGTCTGAATCAGCACGTAACCCTGATGACCGGCAATCATCGGTCCCAGCACCACGCCAGCAATCAGCAGGATAAAGAGGATAAATACCTTAAGCATGCTTAGCCTCCCTGCTGATTAGCAGCGGCAGAAGGTTGCGCTAACAGGTTCCGGACGCGGGTCTGCATCAGCTGTTCCAGCAACGGCTGACTTTCCAGGTTATCCGGCAGGTCCATATTGATGTTCTGCTGGCTCAGCTCATCCAGCTGGGCAAGGAAGGCTTTAGTAGCGGCATCATTGGTGTCGTACCAGGCGCGAACCCACGCGGACACGGTGTCGATAGATTGTTTATAAATCTCATCCTGATGACGCGGTACCGCCTGAGCAGCAATCAGCAGACGCGAGCGGATATTCTCACGCAGGTAAACATCCTGATTAGGTGCCAGCAGCGGCTGGGCGGTGTTATCGCGGCGGCGGATGGTAATAAAATCATCCATAAAGTTATGCCAGCTTTTCACCAGATTCTGACGCCATTCGCGCACGGAACCTGACAGTTCACCGCCATCGCTGTCCATCGGCGCATCATCGCTGTCATTATCGGCCAGACGCAGATTATCAACGTTGTTCGACAGCTGGTTCAGTTTGAGGATCACGCCGTCATAATCGACCTGCGTAACCGAAGAGAGGTTACTGATATCCTGGGTCAGCGCACGACGCACATTCATGACGCTGGGATCGTTCATGTCGGCCAGGCTGGCATCGGCGCTTTTCAGCAGTGCAGCGGCGGTGGTGACATCCTGGTCGCTCCAGAGTTTGCGGCCAGCCAGTTTCACCAGATAGTCCGCCTGTGCCAGCAACCAGCTGCGCACGTCGTTGCCAGAAATCACGGCCACTTTTTCACGCAGGGTTTCCAGCTCTTTTGCTGACGCGTTCTGCTGTGTCTGGGCTGTCTGCAACGCGGTTTCGGCGCCGCTCAGTTGCTGAGTCAGCTGCTGTTTGTCGCTGCTGGCCTGCTGTTGCAACGCGCTTAATTGTTCGCTCAGCTTCTGATTGGTTTGTGCCTGTAAATCAGCCTGATGTTTCCCGTTAAGGTATAAACCCGCACCAATCGCCAGCGCAATGACAATCGCAACTGCACCCAGCACCATGCCACCATTTTTCGCATTACGCGGTGGTGTGCTGTTGCTGGAAGGAGAGCGGTCGACCGCTGGGGTGGTTTCTTCAACCATGGCGGAGGAGTCTTTTTGTTCCGTCATATGTGGCACATCCCATTGTTAAAGTTCAGCGTAACGCGCGCAGCAGCGCATCGTTATCGGCACCATCGGCTACCTGAATATCCTGCCAACCCAATCCTGCGGCCAGGGTAGCCAAACGTTCACTGACGACAACCAGTCGGCAGTTGAGCAGCCATTCCTCGCGATCAACTGCGGGGAACAGCGAAAAAAGCTGTTGTAACATTTCACCGCTGGTCACCACCAGCACGGAGACACCGCGATCGCGCCAGCGGCGTCCTTCAACGGGTCCATCATAATACTTCTGGCAGCGCTGATAACAGGCTGCAAACGACACCTCAGCACCTCGCCGGGTTAACGTCTGAGCCAGCAACTCGCGTCCGGGATCGCCACGCAGGATCAGCGCACGTTTACCCGCAACCTGCTGAAGGGTATTCAGCCGGATCAATTCTTCACTGGTTTCATGTGCATGAGGCCAGGTTACCTGCTGTCCGCTGGCGGTATGAAACGCCAGGGCGGTGCTGCGACCAATTGCATAATAGTCCAGCTCAGCGGGCCATGCTGTGACGGTGTGTTGTGCGTAATGTATAACCTGCTGAGAAAGGATAAAAACCAGGTCGCCAGGGCGAAGTGCGGCGAGCTTTTGTGGCAGAGAGGTGAGATCAGCGCCCGGCGCAAATTCGATCAGCGGCAGGCTCCACGCCTGTTTGCCAAGGGCATGCAGGCGTGACACCAGCTCTGCCGCTGCGGGTTCCGGGCGCGTCACCAGAATGGTCATGCCGGCGGCTGCCCCTGGTAAACTTCCTGCAGGATTTCACGCGCGCCGCCATTCAGCAGTTCATCGGCCAGTGAAATACCCATCTGTTCAGCCTGAGCGCGGGGACCACGGCGTTCGCCGCTGACCATGACCCGGCCATCCGGTGCGCCGACCATGCCGCGCAGCCAGAGGTCATCGCCTTCCAGCACCGCGAAACTGCCGATTGGCACCTGGCAGCCACCCTCTAAACGGGTATTCATGGCGCGCTCCGCTCTGACACAGACTTCGGTGTCATCGTGATTCAGCGCCTGCAACAGGCCAATTAAGGTGGTGTCGTCCAGACGGCATTCAATGCCGACCGCACCCTGACCCACGGCGGGCAGGGAAACTTCGGCAGGCATCGCCTGACGAATGCGATCTTCCAGTCCCAGGCGTTTCAGCCCGGCGACAGCAAGAATAATCGCGTCATACTCTCCGGCATCAAGCTTGCCGAGGCGGGTGCCGACATTGCCTCGCAGCGAGCGGATCACCAGGTCCGGACGGCGCGCACTAATCTGGCACTGACGGCGCAGGCTGGACGTGCCGACAATGGCACCCTGTGGCAGCGCGTCGATGGAGTCATAATGATGAGAAACGAACGCATCGCGCGGATCGTCGCGCTCGCAGATGGTTACCAGGCCCAGACCTTCCGGGAAATTGACCGGCACATCCTTCATCGAGTGCACCGCCATATCGGCACGGCCATCCTGCATCGCCAGCTCAAGCTCTTTGACAAACAGCCCTTTGCCACCCACTTTTGCCAGCGGCGTATCAAGGATGATGTCACCTTTCGTGACCATAGGCACCAGCTCAACGCGCAGTCCCGGATGGGCACTCATGAGTCGTTGCTGTACATAATGTGCCTGCCATAATGCGAGCGGGCTTTGTCTTGTAGCAATTCTGAAAATTTTGTCTAACATGCTGTTAACCATTTTTATCGTTCACTGAATATCCTATCATCTCTGGGTGAAGACTGTCAGTTTCAACGGATTGAAAACGGCCTGCGTGCGGTTTCAGGCCGGTTTATTAAGCCATAACGTGGGAACCAGAGCTGAAAAGGCGGGAAGCTGGTAAGAACGTGCTAAACTGTCAGGTAGCGCAACTTTCTTTACGGTCAATCTGCAGGGTGTTAGATTGATCACGTTTCCAGCAATTATCTGCCCACTTTTTTACTTTATAAGCGGCAGAGTGTGGAAACAGGGTGCTTAAACACTGGGACAATCAGGCGAAACGTCTTGTACCTCTACATTGAGACACTGAAACAGAGACTGGATGCAATCAACCAGCTGCGCGTTGATCGTGCGCTGGCTGCTATGGGACCCGCTTTTCAGCGCGTCTACAGTCTGCTGCCAACCTTATTACATTATCAACATCCGCAGATGCCGGGTTACCTTGAAGGTAGCGTTCCACATGGCATCAGCTTCTTCACGCCTGATGAAAATCAGCGTCAGCTGCTGGCCGATCTCACCGGCGACAGCGATCTGCGTCATGCCGATGCGCCGAAAGGCGAAATGCCGATTACGGCTATCTATTCTATGGGCAGCACCTCGTCTGTCGGCCAGAACAGCGTCTCGGATCTCGATATCTGGGTCTGCCATCAATCCTGGCTTGATAATGAAGAGCGTCTGAATCTGCAGCGCAAATGTACGCTGCTGCAGAAGTGGTGCGTTTCAATGGGCGTAGAGGTGAGTTTCTTTCTGATTGATGAGAACCGCTTCCGCCACAACGAAAGCGGCAGTCTGGGCGGTGAAGATTGCGGTTCAACACAACACATTTTACTGCTGGATGAGTTCTACCGTACGGCAGTTCGTATGGCGGGTAAACGCATCCTGTGGAATATGGTGCCGGGCGAAGAAGAGCACAATTACGACGACTACGTAATGTCGCTCTACGCCAAAGGCGTGCTGACCCCTAATGAGTGGCTCGATCTTGGCGGCCTCGGCACGCTGTCGGCGGAAGAGTATTTCGGCGCCAGCCTGTGGCAGCTTTATAAAAGCATCGACTCCCCGTATAAAGCCGTACTGAAAACGCTGCTGCTGGAAGCGTACAGCTGGGAATACCCGAATACGCAACTGCTGGCGATGGATATTAAACAGCGCCTGCATGACGGTGAAATCATCTGCTTCGGGCTTGATCCTTACTGCATGATGCTGGAGCGCGTTACGCACTATCTGACCAGCGTTGACGATCAGCCGCGTCTTGACCTGGTGCGTCGCTGCTTCTACCTCAAAGTGTGTGAAAAGCTCAGCACCGAAGATCATCAGCACCGCACCGGCTGGCGTCGCGAAATTTTATCGCAGCTGGTCAAAGAGTGGGGCTGGAACGAAGAGAAGATTGCCATTCTGGACAACCGCGCTGAGTGGAAAATCGAGCGGGTGCGCGAAGCCCACAATGAATTGCTGGATGCGATGATGCAGAGTTATCGCAACCTGATCCGCTTTGCCCGCCGCAATAACTTAAGCGTCAGCGCCAGCCCGCAGGATATCGGTGTGTTGACCCGTAAACTGTATGCCGCGTTTGAAGCGCTGCCGGGCAAAGTGACGCTGGTGAATCCGCAAATTTCGCCCGATCTCTCTGAGCCCAATCTGACCTTTATTCATGTGCCGCCTGGACGCGCCAACCGTTCCGGCTGGTATCTCTATAACCAGGCGCCGGACATGGATTCGATTATCAGCCATCAGCCGCTGGAATATAACCGCTACCTGAACAAGCTGGTGGCGTGGGCGTGGTTCAACGGACTGCTGACCCGTAAAACCCGGCTGCATATTAAAGGCAATGAGGTTTGCGATCTGGCGCGTCTGCAGGAGCTGGTTAACGATGTTTCCAGCCACTTCCCGCTGCGTCTGCCTTCGCCGACGCCAAAAGCGCTCTACAGTCCGTGCGAAATCCGGCACCTTGCGATTATTGTTAACCTTGAACACGATCCGACGGCGGCCTTCCGCAATCAGGTGGTGCACTTCGACTTCCGTAAGCTGGATGTCTTTAGTTTTGGTCAGCAGCAGCAGTGCCTGATTGGCAGCATCGATCTGCTCTATCGCAACTCCTGGAATGAGGTGCGTACGCTGCACTTCAGCGGCGAACAGGCGATGATCGAAGGGCTGAAAACCATTCTCGGCAAGATGCATCAGGATGCTGCACCGCCCGATACGGTGGAAGTGTTCTGCTACAGCCAGCATCTGCGCGGTCTGATTCGGACGCGGGTACAGCAACTGGTCTCAGAATGCATTGAGTTGCGCCTCTCCAGCACACGTCAGGAGCCGGGTCGCTTTAAAGCGCTGCGTATGGCGGGCGAGACCTGGGGCCTGTTCTTTGAACGCATGAGCGTTTCGGTGCAGAAGCTGGAAAACGCGGTTGAGTTTTATGGCGCGATCTCCAACAACAAGCTGCACGGACTGTCGATCAAAGTCGAAACGAATCAGACGCCGCTGCCACCCGTGGTCAACGGTTATGCCAGCGAAGGCATTATTCAGTTCTTCTTTGAAAACACCACCGATGAGCGCGGCTTCAATATCTACATCCTCGATGAGACCAATCGGGTTGAGGTTTATCATCACTGTGAAGGCAGTAAAGAGGAGCTGGTGCGCGATGTCAGCCGGTTCTACTCCTCATCGCACGATCGCTTTACCTATGGTTCAAGCTTTATCAACTTCAACCTGCCGCAGTTCTACCAGATTGTGAACACCGGTGAGCGATTCCAGGTGATTCCGTTCCGTAGCCAGACGCTGACGCAGCTGTGTACCTCGCAGCCTGACAACGACAACAGCGACTATCAGCCACGCTATCAGGTGCACTGATGCTGACGGGCTGCCTGCGCTCTGCAGGTGGCCGCTATCTTCCCGGCTTGTCACCCGCTTCACGCTATTTGCGGGCATTTCCTGTTGCTTTTCCACCTTCAACTGCGATGATAAGCATCCAGGTAAAGGACATGAAGAGCATAAAGAATGAAGAAAGTAATAAGCCTGTTGGCCATGACACTGGCAGTAATCAGCCTTGCAGGTTGTGGTCTGAAAGGACCGCTCTACTTCCCGCCGAAGGATCAGCCGAAGAAACAACAAGCCCCAACCGACCGCCAGAAAGCGGATGCCTCTAAAGCCGATGTCGGCGGGCTGGTTACCGGCAATTCAGGCGTAAAAGCGAACTAATCTGATGGCTTATCCGGCGGAGCAAAAAATGCAGTTCTCCAAAATGCACGGTCTCGGCAACGATTTTATGGTTGTGGATGCGGTGACACAAAACGTCTTCTTTTCGCCGGAATTGATCCGCCGGCTGGCCGATCGTCATCTGGGGATCGGTTTTGATCAACTGCTGATTGTTGAACCGCCTTACGATCCCGATCTTGATTTCCACTATCGCATTTTCAACGCCGACGGCAGTGAAGTCGCACAGTGCGGCAACGGTGCGCGCTGCTTTGCCCGCTTTGTTCAGCTGAAAGGACTGACCAACAAAAGTGACATCCGGGTCAGTACGCAGAATGGCCGCATGGTGTTGACCGTCACGCCTGACGACCAGGTGCGCGTGAACATGGGCGAGCCAAACTTTGAGCCTCAGCAGGTGCCGTTCCGCGCCAACAAGGCCGAAAATCTCTATCTGCTGCGCGTGGCCGAACAGACGGTGATGCTGGGTGCGGTGTCGATGGGCAACCCGCACTGCGTTATCCAGGTCGAAAGTGTCAAAACCGCGCAGGTTGAACTGCTGGGTCCGATTCTGGAGAGTCATGAACGCTTCCCGGATCGTGTTAATGTCGGTTTTATGGAGATCATCAATCCCGAACATATCCGCCTGCGCGTCTACGAACGCGGAGCGGGTGAAACGCAGGCGTGCGGCAGCGGCGCCTGTGCTGCCGTTGCATGTGGCATTCAGCAGGGCATTCTGGCACCCAAAGTGCGTGTCGACCTGCCTGGCGGAACGCTGCACATCACCTGGAAAGGCGCCGGTCAGCCGCTCTATATGACCGGGCCTGCGACACACGTCTACGATGGGTTTATTCATCTATGAAAAATATCGAAGAGCAGGCTGACAGTTCGGTTCTGCTGGACGATCAGGCCGTCAGTGATTATCTGCGGCAGAATCCCGATTTCTTTATCCGCAATGCCCGTGCAGTTGAACAGATGGCCGTGCCGCATCCGGTGCGTGGCAGCGTCTCTCTGGTCGAATGGCATATGGCACGGCAACGCAACCATATTCAGCGGCTGGAAGAAGAGATCACGCTGCTGATGGAGCAGGCCAGCGCTAACCACGAACTGTTTGATCGTCTGCTGTCGCTGGAGAGCCATCTGGCCGCGGCTGACTCGCTACAGGATATGCTCAACCGTCTGCATCGCTGGGCGCGTGAGCTGGGCCTGGCGGGTGCCAATGTGCGGCTGTTCAGTGATAAATGGCTGCTGGGCGCGCCCTCCGATTTCTTTCAGCTGAGCCTCTCGCGTCAGGCGTTTGAACCGCTGCGTATTCAGCGCTTCGGTAACCAGCATCACTATCTTGGCAACATTAACGGGCCGGAACTGCTGCTGCTGTTGCCGCAGGCCAAAGCGATCGGGTCGGTTGCCATGTCGCTAATGGGTGAGGAGGGCGATCTCGGCGTGCTGGTGTTCAGCAGTCGTGACAGCCAGCACTATCAATCGGGCATGGGGACACTGCTGTTGCAGCATCTGTCGCAGATGATGCCTGATCTGCTCTCCCGCTGGGTTGAACGCGCATGAGCAGCGCGCTGCAGGAGGCCGTCGACGGATTTCTGCGCTACCTGAAAGTGGAGCGCCAGCTCAGTCCGTTAACCCAGAGCAGCTATGCGCGACAGCTTGCCGCGCTGGTGGCGATTGCTGATGAGATGAAGCTCAGCAGCTGGGCACAGCTGGAACCGGCACAGGTGCGCAGCATGGCGGCGCGCAGCCGTCGCGCCGGACTGGCCGCCAGCAGCCTCGCGCTGCGGCTCTCCGCCCTGCGCAGTTTTCTCGACTGGCAGGTGAGCCAGGGTTTGCTTTCTGCCAACCCGGCCAAAGGGGTGATGACGCCGCGTAAAGCGCGCCATCTGCCTAAAAACATTGATGTTGATGAAGTAAATCAGCTGCTGGAGATCGACCTTAGCGATTCGCTGGCGGTGCGCGACCGGGCGATGCTGGAAGTGATGTATGGCGGCGGTTTGCGTCTCTCTGAACTGGTGAATATGGATTGTCGCCACGTCGATCTCGATTCAGGCGAAGTGTGGGTAGTCGGTAAGGGCAGCAAAGAGCGCCGGATACCGATTGGTCGCACGGCGGTCGCCTGGATCCAGCACTGGCTGCCGCTGCGTGAAACCTTTGGCGGCCAGGATGATGCGCTGTTTCTTTCGACGCGCGGCAACCGCATCTCGCCACGCAACGTGCAGAAACGCTTTGCCGAATGGGGCATCAGACAGGGCGTGGCCAGCCATATCCATCCGCATAAGCTACGACACTCATTTGCCACGCATCTGCTGGAATCCAGCGGTGACCTGCGCGCCGTGCAGGAGTTGCTGGGTCATGCAAACCTGTCGACGACCCAGATCTACACCCATCTCGATTTCCAGCATCTGGCTTCGGTGTATGACGCTGCGCATCCCCGCGCCAAACGAGGAAAGAACGAATGAAGTTTTATCGTCCGCTGTCGGCCATAAAAGCCATGACCTTCGACCTTGATGACACACTCTACGATAACTACCCGGTCATCCGTCGTACCACCCTGGAGTCCCATGCCGCGTTGCAGGCTTTTCATCCGGCGCTGCGTGACTTCACGCCGCAGGATTATCAGCCGTTGCGCGATGAGCTGCTGCAGCGCGAACCTGATATCTATCATGATGTTTCGGAGTGGCGACGCCGTTCGGTTGAGCTGGCGATGCTGAATATCGGCCTCTCTGCCGCTGAAGCTACCGCGGGTGCGGCAGAAGTGATGGCGGTCTTCCATCAGTGGCGGAGTCAGGTCGAGATGCCGGATGAGACGCACCAGACGCTGAAAGCCCTGGCGGAGAAAATCCCGCTGGTGGCGGTCACCAACGGCAACGCCTGCCCGGAGAAAATGGGCATTGCAGAATACTTCCGCTTCACGCTGCGGGCCGGGCCAGACGGGCGCGCCAAGCCGTGGCAGGATATGTATCAGCTTGCCGCGCAACGCCTTGATATCGCGCCACACCATATTCTGCACGTGGGTGATGACCTGACCACCGACGTGGCGGGCTCACTGCGCTGCGGGCTGCAGGCCTGCTGGATTAACCTGCGGCAGGGCAACCTGATGCATATCCCGGATGCGCGCCTGTTGCCGCATGTCGAAATTTCGCGGTTGGCATCACTCACCTCACTGCTATAATGGCTGTAAATTTATCCAGTCGTCTCCACTTTTTGTTTTGCCGCCGTCCCTTATCCGGCACCTGTATCGCCGCCTGACTGGCAGCGATAATGCCTTGCGGCAGGCGGAATAATCAGTGTGACGATGGCGTTTTTTTCTTTGGTAATCGGTGCTTATGGACGTTTCTGAACTGCTCGATGGTTTGAATGACAATCAGCGCGCTGCCGTTGCGGCACCGCGCAGTAACCTGCTGGTGCTGGCAGGCGCGGGCAGTGGTAAAACGCGGGTGCTGGTGCATCGCATTGCCTGGCTGATGTCGGTGGAGAACTGCTCGCCCTATTCGATTATGGCGGTGACCTTTACCAACAAAGCGGCAGCGGAGATGCGTCACCGTATCGAGCATCTGATCGGCACCAGTCAGGGCGGAATGTGGATCGGAACCTTCCACGGTCTGGCGCACCGCTTACTGCGCGCCCACCATCTTGACGCCGGTCTGCCACAGGATTTTCAGATCCTCGACAGCGAAGATCAGCTACGTCTGCTCAAGCGCCTGATCAAATCAATGAACCTTGATGACAAACAGTGGCCTGCGCGTCAGGGCATGTGGTACATCAATGGTAAAAAAGATGAAGGCCTGCGACCAAAGCATATCGAAAGCTACGGCAATCCGATTGAGCAGACCTGGCTGCGCATCTATCAGGCCTATCAGGAAGCCTGTGATCGCGCCGGTTTAGTCGACTTTGCCGAGCTGTTGCTGCGTGCCCATGAGTTATGGCTCAACAAGCCACACATTCTTAATCACTACCGCGAACGCTTTACCAACGTGCTGGTGGATGAGTTCCAGGATACCAACAACATTCAGTATGCCTGGATTCGGATGCTGGCGGGCGACAGTGGCCGGGTGATCATCGTGGGCGATGATGACCAGTCGATCTACGGCTGGCGCGGCGCACAGGTCGAGAATATTCAGCGCTTTCTGCAGGATTTCCCCGGCGCGGAAACGATCCGTCTGGAGCAGAACTACCGCTCAACCAATAACATCCTGAAAGCCGCCAACGCCCTGATCGCTAACAACAATGGTCGCCTGGGTAAAGAGCTGTGGACCGAAGGCAGCGATGGCGAACCGATCTCGATCTACTGCGCCTTTAATGAGCTGGATGAAGCACGCTTCGTGGTCAACCGCATCAAAGTCTGGATGGAGAACGGCGGCGCGCTCAACGACTGCGCCATTCTCTATCGCAGCAACGCCCAGTCGCGTGTGCTGGAAGAGGCGCTGCTGCAAAGCAGCATGCCGTACCGTATTTATGGCGGCATGCGCTTCTTCGAACGTCAGGAGATCAAAGATGCGCTCTCCTATCTGCGTCTGATGGCGAACCGCAATGACGACGCGGCATTTGAACGCGTGGTGAATACCCCGACGCGCGGCGTGGGCGATCGCACGCTCGACGTGGTGCGTCAGACGGCCCGTGAACGTCAGATGACGCTGTGGCAGGCAACGCGTGAACTGCTGCAAAGCCGTGCGCTGGCTGGCCGGGCCGCGTCTGCGCTGCAACGCTTCTGTGAACTGGTTGATTCACTGGCAACCGAAACCGCCGAGTTACCGCTGCATGTTCAGACCGACCGGGTCATCAAAGACTCTGGCCTGTGGCTGATGTATGAGCAGGAAAAAGGTGAGAAGGGCCAGGCGCGTATCGAAAACCTTGAGGAGCTGGTGACCGCTACGCGGCAGTTCAGCTATCAGGATGAAGATGAAGATCTGATGCCACTGCAGGCCTTTTTATCCCACGCCGCGCTGGAAGCGGGCGAAGGCCAGGCAGACAAATGGCAGGATGCGGTTCAGCTGATGACGCTCCACTCGGCAAAAGGGCTGGAGTTCAGCCAGGTGTTTATCGTCGGCATGGAAGAGGGCATGTTCCCGAGCCAGATGTCACTGGATGAAGGTGGCCGGCTGGAGGAGGAACGTCGTCTGGCTTATGTCGGCGTGACCCGTGCGATGCTCAAGCTGACGCTGACCTACGCCGAAACCCGCCGACTCTATGGTAAGGAAGTGTATCACCGGCCGTCCCGTTTTATCGGCGAACTGCCCGAAGCGTGCATAGAAGAAGTGCGTCTGCGCGCCAGCGTCAGCCGTCCGGTAAACCATCAGCGGATGGGTGCCCCGGTGACCAAAAATGACAGTGGATTCGCGCTGGGTCAGCGTGTTCATCACGCAAAATTTGGCGAAGGCACCATCATTAATCTGGAAGGCAGCGGCGAGCATAGCCGTCTTCAGGTGGCGTTTCAGGGGCAGGGAATCAAGTGGCTGGTGGCGGCTTACGCGAAGCTTGAAACGCTTTAGCGTGCGGTTGACGGCTTTTTCGTCTCAGCGTAACATGCGCCCACTATTATCATGAGAGGACAATGCCTTGGACACGCCCAGTCGATGCTGGCTCAATGACCTGGATTCCAGGAATAACATCTAAGGCTACCTCTTTACGCGGGTAGCCTTAGCGGTTATCAGCGACCTCCCTTTTTGATTCCGTCGCGAGTCAGCACTGATTTATCTCTGAAACTCTGTTTCCGTGTTCAGGCTGCCCGTTCCATGTTGAGGAACGGCGGACTGCCTTGTCCCATTTAGTCTGCAATGGGGAGTATTGCTATGCTGAGCGCATTTAAACTGGATCACAGCCGCCTGACGCGACTGGAGCTGGAAGACGAAAACGACAAACTGACGACCTCTGTCTGGGTCGATCTGATCGAGCCGGAAGAGGGCGAACGTGATCGCGTGCAATCTGAGCTAGGCCAGAGTCTGGCAACACGGCCTGAGCTGGAGGATATCGAGGCCTCGGCACGCTTCTTCGAAGATGAAGATGGTCTGCATATCCACTCCTTCTTCTTCTATGAAGATGCTGACGATCACGCCGGTAACTCCACCGTGGCGTTCACCATCCGTGAAGGCCGTCTCTACACGCTGCGCGAACGTGAGCTGCCTGCGTTCCGTCTCTATCGCATGCGCGCCCGTAATCAGACCCTGATCGACGGCAATGCCTTTGAGCTGCTGCTCGACCTGTTTGAAACCAAAATCGAGCAGCTGGCGGACGAAATCGAGAACATCTACAGCGCACTGGAGAAACTCAGCCGGGTGATCATGGAAGGTCAGCAGGGCGAAGAGTACGATCAGGCGCTGTCGCGATTAGCGGAACTGGAAGATATCGGCTGGAAGGTGCGTCTCTGTCTGATGGATACCCAGCGCGCCCTGAACTTCCTGGTACGCAAAGCACGTTTGCCGGGCAATCAGCTGGAGCAGGCGCGTGAAATTCTGCGCGATATCGAATCGCTGCTGCCACATAACGAATCACTGTTCCAGAAGGTCAACTTCCTGATGCAGGCGGCGATGGGTTTCATCAACATCGAGCAGAACCGCATCATCAAGATCTTCTCGGTGGTCTCCGTGGTGTTTCTGCCGCCGACGCTGGTGGCCTCCAGCTATGGGATGAACTTTGAGTTTATGCCGGAACTGAAGTGGAGCTTTGGTTATCCGGCCGCGATCGGCCTGATGATTCTGGCCGGACTGGCGCCTTATCTCTATTTCAAGCGTAAAAACTGGCTTTAAAATAAGAACGGGCCATCGGAGATGGCCCGTTCTGCTGGCTCCTGTCCCCATTTCTGCGTAATCTTACCCTCCTGTTTTTACAAATTATTAACTTCTTATGGACGCTTTTTCGTTGCGCGCGCAGTGGACGCTGCTGCTGCTGATCTCGGTATTGCTGGGCGCGGTGCTGCACTATTTTCATGTGCCCGCTGCGCTGTTACTGGGACCGATGATTGTGGGTGTAGTGATGGGGCTGTCGGGTGCCACGCTGCGAATTGATAAGCGGCTGTTCCTGCTCGCTCAGGCCGTACTGGGCTGCATGATTGCGCAGAGTCTGTCGCCTTCGATTCTGGCCCCGCTGATTCAGGACTGGCCGATCGTGCTGGCGGTGCTGCTGCTGACGCTGGCGGCCAGCGGCCTGTCAGGTTTTCTGCTGGTGCGCTTCAGTCATCTGCCTGGCCCGACCGGCGCATGGGGATCGTCGCCGGGCGGTGCAACGGCCATGGTGGCGATGGCGGGTGACTTTGGCGCTGACGTACGGCTGGTCGCATTCATGCAGTATCTGCGGGTGCTGTTTGTCGCCTCGGCGGCCGCGCTGGTGGCGCGCATCGGACTGGGCGATGAGGCGCACAGCGTCTCGCTGCTCTGGTTTCCACCGCTGAATCAGGGCTTTGTTATCACCCTGGTGGTGATGCTGACGGGCGCGTGGCTGGGCACCCGACTGCGTATTCCTTCTGGCGCGCTACTGCTGCCTGCGCTGGCGGGTGCGGCACTGCACAGTAGCGACATCGTGGTGTTACAGGTGCCGGAATGGCTGCTGGCCGTGGCCTATGCAGTGATTGGCTGGAGCGTGGGATTACGTTTCACCCGCCCGATTTTTCTGCTGGCCCTGCGCACGCTGCCGCAGATGCTGGCCTCCATCTTCGGGCTGATGCTGTTGTGTGGCGGCCTGGCGTGGATGCTGACGCGAATGCTGGATATCGATCTGATGACGGCCTATCTCGCCACCAGTCCAGGCGGGCTGGACACGGTGGCGATCATTGCGGCGGGAACCCAGGTCAACATGGCGTTTGTGATGGCGTTGCAGACGTTGCGTCTGTTTACCATCCTGCTGACCGGCCCGGCTTTAGCGCGCTTTATTTCACGCTATGCGCGAACGGGAACGGAATGAAAACGCCACCGCATCGCAGACAAATACCAGCAGCGCCAGCCAGATGAAGCCAAAGGTCACCATCTTGTCTGGCGTGATGGTCTCACCGTAAAACGCGACCGCCAGCACAAACATCAGCGTCGGGCCGAGATACTGAAAGAAGCCTACGGTGGAAAGTCGCAGACGGCTGCAGGCTGCCGCAAACAGCATCAGCGGAATGGTGGTTACAATGCCCGCCGCTATCAGCTTCAGGTTGAGACTCAGTGGGTTGGCGGATAAGTGGCTGGTGGCGCTGTCGGCAAAACCAAACAGGTAAATCGCCGCCAGTGGAAACAGCCACAGGGTTTCAATCAGCATGCCGCTCTGCGCATCGACCTGAATCTTTTTGCGCACCAGGCCATACAGGGCGAAGCTCAGCGCCAGGCCCAGCGCGATAATCGGTAACGACCCAAACTGCCACAGCTGCACCAGCACACCGACGGTGGCCAGCAGCACGGCGAGCCACTGCAGACGGCGAAACCGTTCGCGCAAAAACAGCATGCCGAACACCACGTTGATCAGCGGGTTAATAAAGTAGCCCAGGCTGGCTTCCAGCATATGCTGATTGTTGACTGCCCAGATAAACAGCAGCCAGTTGCCGCCGATAGTCACGGCCGTCAGCGCCAGCAGCAGCACTTTTTTAGGCTGGCGCAACACGCTGCGAACGCCGGGCCAGCTGCGGCTCAGGGTAATCAGTAACAGCATAAACAGTGCAGACCAGATCACCCGGTGCGTCATGATTTCCGTGGCGGGAACCTGCTTTACCAGTTTGAAATAAGCGGGCGCAATGCCCCAGATAAAGTAAGCGCCCAGTGCAAAGCCAACGCCCTGTCGGGTTTGTTGCGTATCCATATGCGTTCCATTCAATGGCGTGGTTAGCCGATAAGATAGGTGGCGGTAGCCGTGGCGATATAATCGCCCTGTTGATTGTGCAGTTCCACGCGCGCCACGGCGACTTTGTTACCGGCGCGCAGCAGGCTGCTGGTGGCGGTGAAGCGTTCGCCGCGTCCGGGACGCAGATAGTCGACGCGCATATCAATGGTACCCATGCGTGACAGACGCTGGCGCAGATCCGCTTCGCTGATGCTTTCCTGACGGGTTAACGCATTACTGACGCAGACCATGCCCGCCGCCACATCCAGTACCGACGCGATAACGCCGCCGTGCAGAATCTGCTGCGCCTGGTTGCCCACCAGCATGGTTTTGTTATTGAAGCTGATCTCTGCGTAGTCTGCGTCAAGGCGCATCAGTTCCAGGCCCAGCGCCTGATTAAACGGCATGTGATAAACGAAAATTTCGCCGACCAGCTGGCGAGCGTCCTGCTGTGTCAGCACAGGTGATGACATGATGATGTGTCCTGAAAAAATCGGGCCAGAGGGGCGCGGAACATGAATGAGTTGTGTATTCTATGCCGCCTGCGAGGGTGTTTCCAGTTTAAGAAATCAGCACTCATGCTCACTGCCATTTGCGTGTAGAATGGCCTGCTTTTTACGACACCCTTTCAGTTACTTTGATACGCAGCTGCTCACCGGAGAATTTTATGCGTAAGCATCGCGCCTTGCTGGCGGCAATGTTGATATTTCCTGCGCTGGCGCAGGCGGATGAAGCCCATATTAAAGAGGTTCATGACGCGCCACAGGTTCAGGGCAGCATTATTGCTAACCTGCTGGAGAAGCATGATAACCCGTTTGTTCTCTATCCTTACGAGAACAACTATCTGCTTTATACCTATACCAGCGACCTCAATAAAGAGGCGATCTCCTCCTATAACTGGGGAGAGAATGCCCGCAAAGATGAAGTGAAATTCCAGCTCAGCCTGGCGTTTCCGCTGTGGCGCGGTATTCTGGGCGACAACTCGGTGCTGGCAGCCTCTTACACCCAGCGTTCCTGGTGGCAGCTGTCGAATAGCGCTGAGTCATCGCCATTCCGTGAGACCAACTATGAGCCGCAGATTTTCCTGGGCTGGGCAACCGACTATTCGCTGGCGGGCTGGACACTGCGTGATGTCGAAGTGGGTCTGAATCACCAATCCAACGGACGAAGCGATCCCACCTCGCGCAGCTGGAACCGCGTCTATGCGCGTCTGATGGCAGAGAATGGTAACTTCCTGGCGGAAATCAAACCCTGGTATCGTATCCCTGAAGGGGCGAACAGCGATGATAATCCTGATATCACCAAATACATGGGTTACTACCGCACCCGTCTGGGCTATAAGCTCGGCGACAATATCTTCAGCGTAGAGGGCAACTATAACTGGAACAGCGGTTATGGCGGCGCGACCCTGGGCTGGAGCTACCCTATCACTGAGCACGTTCGCTTCTATACTCAGGTGTTTAGCGGTTACGGTGAATCACTGATCGATTACAACCATCGCCAGACGCGTCTGGGTGTGGGTGTAACACTTAACGACTTGTTCTAATCCATAACGAAAGACAGGAATCGCGTGGCAACCTCGGCAGTTCTTAATCAGGAAGCGCTGGCGCAGCAGGTATTGCAGGATACCTTCGGCTACCAGCATTTTCGTCCCGGTCAGCAGACGATCATCAATGAGGCGCTGAGCGGGCGCGATTGTCTGGTGGTGATGCCCACCGGCGGTGGTAAATCGCTCTGTTATCAGATCCCTGCGCTGGTGCGCGAGGGGCTGACGCTGGTGGTGTCGCCGCTGATCTCGCTGATGAAAGATCAGGTCGATCAGCTGCTGGCGAACGGCGTGGCGGCGGCGTATCTCAACTCCACCATGACGCGCGATCAGCAGCAGACGGTGATGGCCGACTGCCGAACCGGTCGGGTTAAGCTGCTCTACATCGCCCCGGAACGCCTGATGATGGATAACTTCCTGGACAGTCTGGCGCACTGGCAACCGGCGATGCTGGCGGTGGATGAAGCGCACTGTATTTCCCAGTGGGGCCACGATTTCCGTCCGGAATATGGCGCACTCGGCAAGATGCGTCAGCGCTTCCCGGAATTACCGGTAATGGCGCTGACCGCGACCGCGGATGAAACCACCCGCAACGACATCGTTAACCTGCTGCATATGCAGGATCCGCTGATCCAGATCAGCAGTTTTGACCGCCCCAATATTCGCTACACGCTGGTGGAGAAATTTAAACCCACCGATCAGCTGCTGCGTTACGTTCAGGATCAGCGCGGCAAGTGCGGCATTATCTACTGCAACAGCCGGGCGAAGGTGGAAGACACCGCCGCGCGGCTGCAAAGCCGGGGGTTCAGCGTCGGGGCATACCATGCCGGGATCGACAGCGAACAGCGTGGTCGGGTGCAGGAAGCGTTTCAGCGTGACGATCTGCAAATCGTGGTAGCGACGGTGGCCTTTGGCATGGGCATCAACAAGCCCAACGTCCGTTTTGTGGTCCACTTCGATATCCCGCGCAACATTGAGTCCTATTATCAGGAAACCGGGCGGGCCGGACGTGATGGTCTGCCTGCCGAAGCGATGATGCTTTACGACCCGGCCGATATGGCCTGGCTGCGTAAATGTCTGGAAGAGAAAGTGCCCGGGCCGCTGCAGGATATTGAGCGTCACAAACTCAACGCCATGGGCGCGTTTGCTGAAGCGCAGACCTGCCGCCGTCTGGTGCTGCTGAACTATTTTGGCGAGGGCCGCCAGCAGCCGTGCGATAACTGCGATATCTGTCTTGACCCACCTAAACGTTATGACGGCCTGGTTGAAGCGCAAAAAGCCCTCTCCGGCATCTACCGCGTGGGTCAGCGTTTTGGTATGGGCTATATCGTTGAGGTGCTGCGCGGGTCCAACAATCAGCGTATCCGTGAGCAGGGTCATGACAAACTGCCGGTCTATGGACTGGGCAAAGATCAGAGCCACGAACATTGGGTGAGCGTGTTACGTCAGCTAATCCATCTGGGGCTGGTGACGCAGAACATCGCTATGCATTCGGCTCTGCAGCTCACCGAAGCGGCGCGGCCGGTGCTGCGTGGTGAAGTGCCACTGATGCTGGCGGTGCCGCGTTTAATCACCGCAAAAACAAAAAGCAGCAGTCCGGCGAAGTTTCACGGTGGCAACTACGATCGCAAACTGTTCGCCAAGCTGCGTAAGCTGCGAAAAGCGATCGCCGATGAAGAGAATATTCCGCCTTACGTGGTGTTCAATGACGCCACACTGATAGAGATGGCAGAACAGATGCCGGTCAGCGCGTCCGAGATGCTCAGCGTCAACGGCGTGGGTCACCGCAAACTGGAGCGCTTTGGCAAACCTTTCCTGGTGATGATCAAAGAGCATCTTGATGATGAAGAGTAAAGGACACTGATTATGTTGATGTTATTCGCCACTGTGGCGCTGGTGCATCTGGTGGCGCTGATGAGCCCCGGCCCCGATTTCTTTTTCGTGTCACAGACTGCCGCCAGCCGCTCGCGCAAAGAGGCGATGATGGGTGTACTGGGCATTACGCTGGGCATTGTGGTCTGGGCGGGTGTGGCGCTGATGGGGCTGCATCTGATTCTGGAAAAAATGGCCTGGCTGCATCAGATCATCATGGTCGGCGGTGGACTTTATCTGTTGTGGATGGGCTGGCAGCTGATGTGCTCGGCACGTCAGCGTCATAAACAGCCGCAGCAGGATGAGCCGGTGGTTGCGTTGCCGAAACGCGGCATGAGCTTTCTCAAAGGCCTGCTGACGAACCTGTCGAATCCTAAAGCCATTATCTACTTCGGCAGCGTCTTCTCGCTGTTTGTTGGCGACGATGTCGGTTCGGCGGAGCGCTGGGGTCTGTTCCTGCTGATTGTCGGTGAAACCTTTGCCTGGTTTACCCTGGTGGCGGCGATTTTTGCGCTGCCGTGGATCCGCGCTAAGTATCAGCGACTGGCGAAATGGGTCGATGGCATGGCCGGCGTACTGTTTGCCGGTTTTGGTATCCACCTGATTCTTTCGCGTTAAACAACGTTTCAGTCCTTATGCCGGCGTGCGCGTTGCGCCTCCGGCAGAAACCTCCCTTGCTGTCGCTTCCTCCAGAGAGTTCGCTTGTGTGACGGATGTCACATTCCAGGGCTCAGGGAGTTTTGCTGTTGCAACCGCAGATAAATCGTCACTCTTTATTAATCATTCATATCCATATCTCCATTAAAGTCGGGAAGCAGGCGCAACGTTTATGGAGAGGATGATGAGAGTGAAGTTCATATTACTGGTGTTGATGACGGCCTGTATCAGCGCCTGCGCCTCGCCTGATGCCGCCCGCAACCCTGCGCCAGAGCCGGGCCAGACCGATGAGGTCACCTCGATCCTGATGCGGACGCTGTCCGATGTCGATCAGACGCAGGGCGAAAGGATTAGCCGGATCTCTGCGACGTTTCTCGGAACACCCTATGAAGCGGATACGCTGATCGGTTCTCCCACGCGTCCGGAAGCGCTGGTGATCAATTTCAACGGTGTGGATTGTTACACGCTGCTTGATTACGTGCAGGCGCTGAGCCGCAGCCACGATCGTGCCAGCTTTGAGGCTAACCTGATTCGGACCCGCTACGCTGGCGGTGAGGTCAGCTACCGGAATCGTCGCCACTTTTTTTCCGACTGGTTTGCCGATAGCCCGCGCAATGCCGATGACGTGACCCGCACTCTTAGCCCGGATACGGTGACGGTGGTGAAGCACCTGAATCGTCAGGCCAGCGGAGCAGAACAGGTGCCCGGTCTGGGTGTGATTGCACGTCCTGTCACTTACATTCCGGCCCGGGCGATCACACCGCAGGTGCTGAACCAGATTCAGACCGGCGATTACGTGGGGGTTTACGCCACCAGTCAGAGCCTGGATGTTACGCATGTGGGGATTGCTGTCCGGCATGATGGCCGCTTGTGGTTCAGGAACGCCTCTTCGCTGGCCGTTAATCGAAAAGTTGTCGATGCCCCGTTCAGGGAATATATGCGCTCGAAGCCGGGCATCATTGTGTTGCGTGCGGTTCCACTGACAGCGCCGTAGCGGGGCCAGGGAAGAAGGGATAATCTTTCGCGCCGAATTCGGCGCGTCAGACGTTAAGCGATTTTTCTGGCGCTGGCCAGCAGCGCGCCTACTGCCATAAACAGCCCGCCAAAAATGCGGTTCATTAACTTCATCTGTTTAGGTCCCTTAATCCAGCCCGCAATCCGCGTTGCCAGCGTGGCGTAGCCAATCATCACGATGATATCGACCACAACGGTGGTGACGCCCAGCACCAGATACTGCATAAATAGCGGCTGATGCGGCTGAATAAATTGCGGGAACAGGGCGGCGAGAAAGACGATACTTTTCGGGTTGGTCAGGTTAACCAGCACGGCGCGTTTGAACAGGCGACGACGCGGCATCGCTCTGGCGACTGCATCCAGATCAATGCCACCCGCTGAGCGCCACTGCTGAATACCCAGCCAGACCAGATAGGCCGCACCGGCCCATTTCAGAATCTCAAACGCCAGCAGCGACTGAGAAAACAGCGCGCCCAGACCGATGCCGACCAGCACGATATGCAGCGCCAGGCCGACCTGCAAACCGGAGATAGAGGCCACCGTGCCGCGATAGCCGTGGCTGATACCGGTACTCATGGTGTTGATTGCGCCGGAACCGGGCGACAGGCTGAGAATTGTAGTGGTAAGCAGATAGGTCAGCCACCATTCGATGGTCATGGGTCAGGCTCTCTTTAGTAGCGGAATTGTGACACAATACGCCAGAAATAAGCGCGGCGCTACGGCCTGCGCATGGCATTCAGGACTCTGTATCCGGTCATCAGGAGGGCGAATGAATCAACACAAAGCCAGCTGGCTGCGACGAGAAAAAGCCTTTGCTGCCTTCGCTACCGGGCCACTGCTCGATTTCTGGCACAGCCGCGAAGAGCTTGAGTTTACCGGCGTGGGTAATCTGACGCTGCGCTACGTCCGCTTCACATCACCGCAACACAAGCGTGTGATCCTGATTGTGCCGGGACGCATCGAGAGTTACATAAAATATCCTGAGCTGGCGTACGATCTGTTTCACTGCGGATTTGATGTGGTGATCCTTGACCATCGCGGCCAGGGGCGTTCCGATCGCCTGCTGGAAGATTCACACCGCGGTCACGTGGCGGAATTTACCCATTATGTCTACGACCTTGAAACGCTCTATCTGAAAGAGATTATCAGCGGTCACTACCAGCAGCGCTATGCGCTGGCTCACTCCATGGGCGGCGCAATCTTAACGCTGTTTCTGGCGCGTCAGCCGCAGGCGTTTCATGCGGTCGCGCTGGTGGCGCCGATGTTTGGCATTGCTTTACCGTTGCCCTCTTTTCTGGCCCATCGGATCCTGGACTGGGCGGAGAAGCGTCCGGCCATGCGCGATGGCTATGCGCTCGGCACCGGCCGCTGGCGTGCGCATCCGTTTGGCATTAACCGGCTGACGCACAGCACCGAGCGTTACCGGCGAAATCTGCGCTTTTATGCGGACGATCCGGCGATTCGCGTTGGCGGGCCAACCTACCATTGGGTACGTGAAGGCATCCATGCAGGTCGCAACATCATCAGTCAGGTCGATAAGATCACCACGCCACTGTTACTGTTACAGGCCAGCGATGATCGGGTGGTCGACAATCGTTCGCAGGACCTTTTTTGTGCCGCGATGGCGGCGGCGGGTCATCCGTGTGAGGGCAATAAGCCACGGGTGATCGACGGTGCGCGTCATGAGATCCTGTTTGAAAAGGATGAGATGCGCGCCGAAGCACTCAATGCAGTGGTCGACTTCTTTTCCTCGCACCACTGACGTTATTTATCCGACCGGTTAAGGCCGGCAGAACCAGATACCCGAGGTTTTCATGTATCACATCGTTGCATCCGATCTGGATGGCACGCTGCTTTCTCCCGAACATCGTCTGACCCCTTTTGCGCGTGAAACGCTGCAGCAGCTGGTCGCGAAAGATATTCACTTTATATTCGCCACCGGCCGTCATCATATCGATGTCGGACAGATGCGCGACAGCCTGGCGATTCCGGCCTATATGATCACCTCAAACGGCGCGCGCGTGCACAACGCAGAGGGCGAACTGGTGTTCAGTCATAATCTGGATGAGGATATCGCCAGCGATCTGTTTGGCCTGCAATATCATCACAGCGATATCCTGACCCACGTTTACCGCGACGATGAGTGGTTTGTCAGCCGCTCAAGCCCGGCTGAGCAGGACTATTTCCGCGAGTCGGTGTTCAACTATCAGGTCTATGAGCCGGGTCTGCTGCCAACCGATAATATCAGCAAGGTCTTTTTCACCTGCGAAAATCCCGAGCATCTGATCCCGTTGGAACAGGCGATTGAAGCGCGCTGGGGCGATCGGGTTAACGTCAGTTTCTCACTGCCTACCTGTCTGGAAGTGATGGCGGGCGGCGTGTCGAAAGGGCATGCGCTGGAAGCGGTCGCGAAAACGCTGGGCCATTCACTGGAAAGCTGTATCGCCTTTGGCGACGGCATGAACGATGTGGAGATGCTGAGCATGGCGGGTAAGGGCTTTATCATGCAGAACGCCCATCAGCGGTTGAAAGATACGCTGCCGGAGCTGGATGTGATCGGTTCAAATGCCGATGATGCCGTGCCGCAGACGCTGCGCACGCTCTATCTTGCTTAAGCCGTCAGCGCAAAAAAAGGGCCGGATATCCGGCCCTTTTTTTATTGCCGTCAGGCAGGGGTCTTTTTGTGTTTGTGTTCGCTGACCATGGTCAGTAACAGCAGGATAACCGCCAGCACACAGCCAGCAATCATCACCATGAAGCCGCCGTCCCAGCCGAAGTAATCGACGGTGTAACCGACAATGGCGCTGGCCGCCACCGATCCACCCAGATAGCCGAACAGGCCGGTGAAGCCCGCCGCTGTCCCCGCCGCTTTTTTCGGGGCCAGCTCCAGCGCGTGCAGACCAATCAGCATCACCGGACCGTAGATCAGGAAGCCAATCACAATCATACAGGCCATATCGACGCCAGGATTGCCCGCCGGGTTAAGCCAGTAGATCACGGTCGCGATGGTTACCAGCGTCATAAAGAACACCCCGGTCGCACCGCGATTACCGCGGAACACTTTGTCCGACATCCAGCCGCACAGCAGCGTTCCGGGGATCCCCGCATACTCATACAGGAAGTAAGCCCACGACGATTTATCCAGCGTGAAGTGTTTTACTTCTCTGAGATAGGTCGGCGACCAGTCGAGAATGCCGTAGCGCAGCAGATAAACAAACACGTTGGCCAGCGCGATGTACCACAGCAGCTTGTTCGGCAGCACATATTTCATGAAGATCTGTTTAGCCGTCAGCTCCTCTTCGTGGCTGGCATCATAGTCGGGCGGATAGTCGTTTTTGTACTCTTCAATCGGTGGCAGACCACAGGATTGCGGCGTATCACGCATCAGCGCAAAGGCCAGAATCGCAATGGCGATGGCGCCAAACGCCGGCATATAGAGTGCCGCTTTCCAGTCGTTGAACCACGCCATACCGAGCAGGAACAGCAGAGGCGGAATACCGCCGCCGACATTATGGGCGCAGTTCCAGACCGAAACGATCCTGCCGCGCTCTTTCTGCGACCACCAGTGAACCATGGTACGTCCACAAGGTGGCCAGCCCATGCCCTGGAACCAGCCGCAGATAAACAGCAGCACGAACATCACCATAATGCTGGAGGTGGCCCAGGGAACGAATCCCATGATCAGCATCACTGTCGCAGCCAGAATCAGGCCTGCCGGTAAGAAGACGCGCGGGTTTGAGCGGTCAGAGACCGATCCCATGATGAATTTTGAAAAGCCGTAGGCGATGGATATGCCGGATAAGGCAAAACCGAGATCGCCACGTGAAAAACCCTGCTCTACCAGGTAGGGCATGGCGAGTGCGAAGTTTTTTCTGACCAGATAGTAGGCGGCGTAACCAAAGAAGATCCCGATGAAAATTTGCCAGCGCAGACGACGGTAGAGCGGATCAACGTGATCCTCCGCCACCTGCGGCTGACGTGGTGCAGGTTTAAAAATGCTCAGCATCAGTGAGGCCCTCCAGGGCACATTATGGTTTTTAATTCCCAGCAGGTTGGGGCAGGAAAAGAGCAGAAGAAAATGGACGCAGAATGTTCCATTTCGCGCAAAGAATAGTGTTAGTTGCGCAACGTTACTGTGATGAATGACACATTTGTTACACTTTTATTACATTCTGGAGCGGAAGTGATCATGCGATGGATCATTTCGCGCATTTTATCTGGCTGAAAGATCTTTCTGCAGACAGTTATGTCAGGAAGCTAAAGCCCTTTTCCGATGGCTATTCTGATCGCCTGGTTTGTAATCAGATGTCAACCAGATTTCACAGCCTGATGGCAGCACATTGTTTACACTGACGGCCTGTTAATTTCGGGGTCGTCACCGTGTTTTTATTGATTATTACCACCATTCTGTGGGCCTTTTCGTTCAGTCTGATTGGCGAATACCTTGCCGGGCAGGTGGACAGTTGGTTCTCTGTACTGATGCGACTGGCGCTGGCTGCGCTGGTATTTTTACCTTTCCTGCGCTGGCGTGGTCATCGCCCTTCAACGCTGTTGCTTTACATGCTGGTCGGGATGCTGCAGCTGGGCGTGATGTATCTGCTGAGTTTCGAAGCCTATCTCTACCTTAGCGTGTCGGAATTCCTGCTGTTCACGGTGATGACGCCGCTTTATGTGACGCTGATTTACGATCTGATCAGCCGTCGTCCACTGCGCATGGGTTATATCTTCAGTGCACTGCTGGCTGTGGCAGGTGCGGCCATTATTCGCTATGACAAAGTCAGCGATCATTTCTGGTTTGGTCTGCTGTTAGTGCAACTGGCAAATATCTGCTTTGCGGCGGGAATGGTGGGCTATAAGCGTCTGCAGGAGACCCGCCCGATGCCGCAGCACACCGCCTTCTCCTGGTTCTATCTGGGTGCGGTGTTGATTGCGGTGATCGCCTGGTGCGCCTGGGGCAATCCGCAGAAGTTGCCGACCACCTCATTGCAGTGGGGCATTCTGGTCTGGCTGGGCATTGCGGCTTCCGGTCTCGGCTATTTTATGTGGAATTATGGTGCGACCCAGGTCGATGCCGGCACGCTGGGCATTATGAATAACATGCACGTTCCTGCCGGGCTGCTGGTGAATCTGGCTATCTGGCAGGAGAAACCGCACTGGCCAAGCTTTATTGCGGGCGCGCTGGTGATCCTCGCCTCGCTGTGGGTGCATAAGCGCTGGGTGGTGGGGCGCAGTGACCGATCATAAACAGGGCTGTTGCATGGGAGCGGCCTCCCGGGCTGGCGCGTCCGATCGCGAAGGAATCTCACATCCCTGTGGATCGGCCGGGCCATCCCTGGCCCGGACGCTTCGCTCTTCAGACGCGCCAGCCCTGGAGACTTAACAGCATCATCGCAGTTGAACCAGGGGCTCAGAGCGAATATGAAGGAGGGGATGGCGGGTTGAGAAGTAAAGCGTCCGCCGCAAGGATGCGGCGGTCGAGGCTCCAGGGATGGATTTACGCCGTCTTTACGCAGCAACCCGCTATTTCCGACTGGATGGCACGATATCAGGCAGGCTTCTCACTCTTAGGACGCTGAATCATCGCCAGCCCTTTCAGGAAGTTACGCAGAATCTGATCGCCGCATTCGCGGTAGTTCTTATGATCAGGTTTGCGGAAAATCGCACCAATCTCAGCCTGTGAAACGGTAAAATTCACGCGTTTCAGTACATCAGGGATGTCGGTGGTTTTCAGATCAAAAGCGATACGCAGCTTTCTCATGAAGATGTTATTGGTCATCTTGCGCTCAATCGACGGCGCGGGCGCATCTTCACTTTTGCCGCGACGGTAGAAGATCAGGCCATTCAGGAAATAACCCATCAGCACATCGGGGCAGGGACGGAACGCAGCATCGTCATCTTTTTTCAGCCACGCCTGAATATCCGCCAGCGGCACGTCACATTGCGCCAGCGCAAAAATCTCCACCATTTTGGCATCGCTCAGGTTGAGCATATAGCGCACGCTGCGCAGAATATCATTGTTAGTCATGGTGAAATCTTCTCGTGGTCAGTCGACAGGCTGCGCATTATAGGGGATTTTGCCCGCCTTCGCGCAGGTTTGTGCCCGCCAGATTATCGCTGCAACACCGCACCGGGCAGCGCGGCGTCGCGCACAAAAGGCAGATGCTCACAGGCGTGCTGACGGGCAAAGCGGATAAACGCTTCCAGCACCGGCTGACGTTGCTCCCCTTCGCGCACGGCCGCATAAAGACGGCTCCACAGGCCATCGCCCAGCGTGCGGGTGACCACCAGACCCTGCTTCTCAAAACTCTCCACCACCCAGTGCGGCAGCGCGGCAATCCCCATACGTGCCGAGACCATCTGAATCATCAGCAGGGTGTTATCCACACTTTTCAGTGCCGGACTGACGCCTGCAGGTTGCAGGAAGTGACGCCAGATATCCAGACGCTGACGCTGCACCGGATAGATCATCAACACCTCATCGGCGAGATCTTCCGGCGAAATCTGCTCAACCTGCGCCAGCGGGTGATCCGTTGCCAGCACCAGCCGCACTTCATAATCAAACATCGGGGAGTAGAACAGACCCGAGCGCGCCAGGATATCGGAGGTCAGCACCACATCCAGCTCACCCTGTTGCAGGGCGGGTTGAGGATCAAAGGTCACGCCCGATTTGAAATCCATCACCACCTGCGGCCAGCTCTGACGGAATTTATCCAGCGCGGGGGTCAGCCACTGGATGCAGCTATGACACTCTATCGCCACCCGCAGCGTGGTCTGATGTGGCTCATGGCAGGCCTGCAATGCCTGCTGAATCTGCGGCAGCACCTGCTCTGCCAGCTGCAGCAGAATATCGCCCTGCGGCGTAAAGCGCAGCGGCTGACTTTTACGCACAAACAGGCGGAATCCCAGCCGCTGCTCCAGATCGCTGAACTGATGAGACAACGCCGATTGCGTCTGATGAAGCTGGGCCGCCGCCGCCGCCAGCGATCCCGTATTGCGCAGAGCCTGAAGCGTCCGCAGGTGCTTGAGTTCGATCATGAGAGTCCTTCACATCGAAAATGAACATATTGCGCTTGAGCAATATACAGTACCCGCAGAGTATAGCAGTGTAAACATCTGGACGGCTAAACATCTTTGGCTGCCCATTTCAGCCAAAGTGAAAGATTATCTGGAGAACAGCACATGACTATCCTGAACCATACCCTCGGCTTTCCCCGTATTGGCCTGCGCCGTGAACTGAAAAAAGCGCTGGAGAGTTACTGGGCTGGCGACAGCACGCAGCAGGCGTTACTGGCGACGGGCCGTGAGCTGCGTGCGCGACACTGGCAACAACAGAAAGAGGCGGGCGTCGATCTGCTGCCGGTCGGCGATTTCGCCTGGTATGACCATGTGCTGACCACCAGCCTGATGCTGGGCAACGTGCCCGCGCGTCATCAGAACAAAGCAGGCACCGTGGACCTCGACACCCTGTTCCGCCTGGGACGCGGTCGTGCGCCGACCGGCGAGCCTGCGGCGGCGGCAGAAATGACCAAATGGTTTAACACCAACTATCACTACATGGTGCCGGAATTTACCCAGGGTCAGACGTTTAAACTGACCTGGACCCAGCTGCTGGATGAGGTGGATGAGGCACTGCCGCTGGGACACAACATCAAGCCAGTGCTGCTGGGGCCGGTGACGTATCTGTGGCTGGGTAAAGTGAAGGGTGAGCCGTTTGAACGTCTGTCACTGCTGGAGGGGATTCTTCCGGTCTATCAGCAGGTGCTGGCGGAACTGGCTAAGCGCGGCATCGAATGGGTACAGATTGATGAACCCATTCTGGCACTGGAGCTGCCGCAGACGTGGCGCGAAGCCTTCCAGCCGGCGTATGACGCACTGCAGGGTCACAGCAAACTGCTGCTGACCACCTATTTTGACAGCATCGGCCAGAACATTGATGTGATTCGTGCGCTGCCGGTGCAGGGGCTGCATGTCGATCTGGTCCATGGTCGTGATGATATTCAGCAACTGAATCAGCAACTGCCCGCCAGCTGGCTGCTGTCGCTCGGCGTGATCAACGGACGCAACGTCTGGCGCGCCGATCTGAGCCGCTGGTTCAGCCGCTTGCAACCGCTGACCAGAGCGCGTGAACAGGTGTGGATCGGCTCCTCCTGCTCGCTGCTGCACAGCCCTATCGACCTGAGCGTCGAGACCCGTCTGGATGATGAAGTCAAAAGCTGGTTCGCCTTTGCGCTGCAAAAATGTGCCGAGCTATCACTGCTGAGTCAGGCACTCAACAACAACGATGCGACGGCGCTGGAAGCCTGGAGCGCACCGGTACACGCCCGCGCTCACTCCCGCCGCGTGCATAATGCGGCGGTGGGCCAGCGTATTAAGGCCATTACCCCACAGCACAGTGAACGCCAGAGCGCTTATCCGGTGCGGGCGGTCCTGCAGCGTCAGCGTTTCAATCTGCCAGCCTGGCCTACCACCACCATCGGCTCTTTTCCGCAGACCACTGAAATTCGCGGCCTGCGCCTCGACTTTAAACAGGGCCGGCTCGACAGCAACCATTACCGCACCGGCATCGCGGAGCACATTAAGCAGGCGATTCTCGAACAGGAGCGGCTGGGGCTGGATGTGCTGGTTCACGGTGAAGCGGAACGTAACGACATGGTTGAGTACTTCGGCGAACATCTGGAGGGGTTTGTCTTCACACAGAATGGCTGGGTTCAGAGCTACGGTTCACGCTGTGTGAAACCGCCTGTCATTATTGGCGATGTCAGTCGTCCGGAGGCGATCACCGTTGAGTGGGCCAGATATGCCCAGTCGCTGACCAACAAGCCGGTAAAAGGGATGCTGACCGGTCCGGTAACCATCCTCTGCTGGTCATTCCCGCGTGAAGATGTGTCACGCGAAACCATCGCGAAACAAATCGCGCTGGCGCTGCGTGATGAAGTCGAAGACCTGGAGAAGGCGGGCATCGGGATTATCCAGATTGATGAGCCTGCGCTGCGTGAAGGTCTGCCACTGCACCAGTCTGAATGGGCCGCCTACCTGAACTGGGCGGTGGAGGCCTTCCGACTGAATGCGGCGGTGGCGCGGGATGAAACCCAGATTCACACCCATATGTGTTACTGCGAATTTAACGACATTATGGACGCTATCGCGGCGCTGGATGCCGATGTGATCACCATCGAAACCTCGCGATCTGACATGGACCTGCTGGAGGCGTTTGAGAACTTCGACTACCCGAATGAAATCGGTCCCGGCGTCTACGACATCCATTCGCCTAATGTCCCCAGCGTGGAGTGGATAGAAGCACTGTTGCTAAAGGCGGCGAAACGCATTCCGGAAGCGCGTCTGTGGGTGAACCCGGACTGCGGTTTGAAAACACGGGGCTGGACGGAAACGCGTCAGGCGCTGGCGAACATGGTGACGGCAGCGAAGAAATTGCGTGGAGAAACGGCGTAGGGAATCGGGTCTGGTGGACGAAAAAATCAGGGGCGCAGACGCGCCCCTTTTTCATTTACTGCGATGCAACACCATACTGCCTGAACCAGGCCAGCATCCGCTGCCAGCCATCATTGGCAGATTCAGCATGGTAGCTTGCACGATAGTCAGCATTAAAGGCATGGCCCGCTTCGGGATAGACGATGATCTCTGCGGTTGCATTGGCGGCATGCAGTGCCTGACGCATCTGCTCGACGCTCTCCAGCGGGATACCCTCATCCTGGCCACCATACAAACCTAATACCGGCGCATTCAGGTCGACCGCAATATCAATAGGATGTTTCTGCTGCTTCAGCGTACGCTCACCGGTCAGTCGTCCATACCACGCCACGGCGGCGCGCAGTTGCGGGTTATGCGCGGCGTAGAGCCAGCTGATGCGACCACCCCAGCAAAAACCGGTGATGCCCATGCGACGAATATCGCCGCCGTTGCGTGCGGCCCAGTTGGCGGCATGATCGAGATCGGCCAGCACTTGGCTGTCAGGCACTTTGCTGACCAGCTCGCTGAACAGCGTCGGGATATCGTTATACTCAGCGGGATCGCCCTCGCGGAAATAGAGCTCAGGCGCAATCGCCAGATAGCCTTCCAGCGCCAGACGGCGGCAGATATCCCGGATGTGTTCATGCACACCAAAGATCTCCTGCACGACCAGCACGACAGGCCATGGGCCTTCCGCTGACTGGGGTTTTGCAAAGAATGCCGGCATGTTTTCGCCCTGGCTGGGCACTGAGGTCTCTCCCGCGTGAATCGCCGGACTGTCGGTAATGATGGTGGTGGAGGCGGTGGGCTGCACGGCAGGGGCAAAGCCGCCCGTCGCCGGTTTTTGTGCCATATTATCACTGGGTTTCATTATTCTCTCCGTGCAAGCATTTGCGCAATCACGTAACTATAGCCTGGCCGGAAAGCGTATGCGCCAGGTGTCGGGTCACAGAATCAGCAGCGAATAAAATCATCCTTCTCTTTAACATTGCGCAGACCCTGACACAGCCCCACCGAGAGCTATCCGCACCCGGAAGATGCTATTGTGTGATTGCTGTCACAATTTATCTTTCGGGAAATGTAACTTTCATTTTCTTAAGTGAATGTTGTCACATATTTTTTGGGCGTGCTGGCGTAGAGTGGCGCGCTACCTTCCCTTAACAGGAGTCTGAAAATGACACAGTCTGACGTTTTCCATCTTGGCCTGACCAAAGCCGATCTGCAGGGCGCCACCCTGGCGATTGTGCCGGGCGATCCAGAGCGCGTGAAGAAAATTGCCGGACTGATGGAAGATGCCACGCATCTCGCCTCACACCGTGAATTTACCTCCTGGCTGGCAAAAATTGATGGTAAGCCGGTCGTGGTCTGCTCAACCGGCATTGGCGGTCCGTCTACCTCGATTGCGGTCGAAGAGCTGGCGCAGCTTGGCGTGCGCACCTTCCTGCGTGTCGGTACCACGGGCGCTATCCAGCCGCATATCAATGTCGGCGATGTGCTGGTGACCACTGCGTCTGTTCGCCTGGACGGGGCCAGCCTGCATTTTGCGCCGATGGAGTTCCCGGCAGTGGCTGATTTCGCCTGCACCACCGCGCTGGTTGCCGCCGCAGAAGCTTGTGGCGCGAAAACGCATATCGGCATCACCGCCTCTTCTGACACCTTCTATCCGGGTCAGGAGCGCTACGACACCGTCTCGGGCCGCGTAGTCAGTCGCTTCAGGGGATCGATGAAAGAGTGGCAGGAGATGGGCGTTCTCAACTATGAGATGGAATCCGCTACACTGTTAACCATGTGCGCCAGCCAGGGTCTGCGAGCCGGCATGGTGGCGGGCGTGATTGTGAACCGCACTCAGAAAGAGATCCCGGATGCGGTCACCATGAAACAGACAGAAAGTGACGCAGTGAAGATTGTGGTCGAAGCGGCGCGTCGCTTACTATAACGACCGCGTCTGGCAGCAGGTTTTTTGTCCAGACTCAAAACCTGCTGCCGGTAGTTAACGGCGCGTAACATCAGTGAAACCTGAGAGTTTTTATGCGCAATACGATTCCCGTCCGACGTCCTGCCCCTGGTGCTAATCCGGCCGCACTCAAAGCCATGCTGGAACGCAGTGCCGAACGTTTCCGTGCCGCCATGCAACAGGGCGACTATGCGCTGGCCGCTCAATGCTGTGAAGAGGTATTGCGCACGATGCCCAATCAGATGCAGGTGCTGAGCGACTACGCGCTCTGCCTGCTGCGTCTGGGTCAGTACAATAAATCGTACAAAATCTACCAGAAGATTTATCAGTCGCCGCCCGCTGTGCAGGCTACCGCCTCTGAAACCTGGCTGGATGGCTTAACCGAAGTGTGTGGCTGGCTGGATAAAAAGGACGAGGTAGCGCGTCATGGGCTGGCCTCGCTGATGCGCTCTGATGCGCGTTTCAGTCAGGGGCAGCGCGCCACGTTTCCCGCTCCGCAACCGGAGCCTGTCGATCTCACTCATCCGCACCAGAATGTCATCGCTTTCTGCCTCTATGGCGATCAGCCGCGCTACTGTGAAACCTTAATCAAAAACGTTGAAGTGGCGCCTGAACTCTATCCCGGCTGGGTCTGCCGCATCTACCTCGATGACAGCGTGCCGCAGCATGTCTGGCAGCGCCTTGACCAGCCGCACGTCCAGCTGATCGATATGTCTCACGAGAAAACGCTGTTTCCGACCCTGTGGCGTTTCCTGGTAATGGACGATCCGGGCGTGAAGCGTTTTATCGTGCGTGATGCCGACTCGCTGCTCTCGGAGCGCGAAGCGGCAGCGGTTAACGCCTGGCTGGCGTCGCCTTACTGGTTCCACCATATGCGTGACTACTTCTCCCATACTGAGCTGCTGCTGGCAGGGATGTGGGGCGGCTGTCACGGCGTCTTCCGGGATGTGGAACAGGCGATGCGCGATTTCATTGCGCAGTATCAGGGCAGCCAGCGCTTCACCGATCAATATTTCCTCAAGGTGGCGTTGTGGCCGACGGTGCGTGAAAGCCTCCTGAGCCACGATGATTTGTTTCATTTTCATCAGGCCAAGCCGTGGCCTGACCATGCCCCCGTGCGCTGGCAGACGCCGCATTTCCATGTGGGCAGCAATGCCGGTTTTGCCAGTATGACCGGCAAATCCAGCGCCGCTGAGGGAAGCAGACAGCGCGTCGCGATCACCTCGGGCGGGACAACCTGGCACTATCTGGCGCAGGTTAAAAAGGGTGAATGGCTATTGCCCATGCCGTTTTTCCTGATTGATGAGTGGCAGGCTGGCAAGCTCACGGTAGCGGCGCTGTAAGGCGCTGAATCCTGCTAAAATTATCTGGACATTCATACAGTGCGACTCTACCTTTCCCTCAGCAGCCTGAGTCGCGGGGGAAATCATGGATCAGCACATCATTATCAGCGCCTGTCTGGCGCTTGCCGGGTTAGGGATTGGCTGGATGCTGGCACAGTTACGTGCCGGCCATCAGGTCGCCAGTTTCCAGACCGAGCGCCGTCTGCAGGAAGAGGCGCAACAGCGTCAGCAGCAGCAAATCGAACAGCTTCAGCAGCAGACGCAGCAGCGTGAGCAGGAGCTTCGTCAGCTGCACGGTGCTCTGAGCGGCGCCAATGAGCGGCTGCAACAGCTTGATTACTGGCGTAATGAAAGTGAGCAGCTTAATCGTGAACTGCGCAATCAGCTGGAGGTCAACAGCGCGCAGGAAGCGGAGCTGCGTGAGGTGACCATTCGCCTTGAAGAGACCCGTTTCGCCGCAGAAGAGAAACAGCGCCTGCTGACCAACAGCGAACAACGCCTTAGCGCCCAGTTTGAAAACCTCGCCAACCGTATTTTCGAAAACAGCGGCCGTCGCGTCGATGAACAGAACCGGCAAAGTCTGGACGGGCTGATAGGCCCGTTGCGTGAACAGCTTGATGGCTTCCGTCGTCAGGTTCATGAAAGCTTTGGCGCAGAAGCGCGTGAGCGACATACCCTGACCCATGAAATCCGGCAGTTACAGCAGCTGAATGCGCAGATGGCGCAGGAGGCGCTTAACCTGACCAAAGCGCTGAAGGGCGATAATAAGATCCAGGGTAACTGGGGTGAAGTGGTGCTGAGCCGGGTACTGGAAGCCTCCGGACTGCGTGAAGGCTACGAATATGAAACCCAGGTGAGCATTCAGTCAGAACAGCAGGGCAGGATGCAGCCGGATGTGATTGTGCGCCTGCCGCAGGGCAAAGATGTGGTGGTGGACGCCAAAATGACGCTGGTGGCCTATGAGCGCTACTTCAATGCGGATGATGAGATCGAACGAGAGCAGGCTATTCAGGAACATGTCGCTGCCATGCGGGCGCACATCCGCCTGCTGGGACGAAAAGATTATCAACAATTGCCCGGGTTACGATCGCTGGATTATGTGCTGATGTTTATCCCGGTGGAGCCCGCCTTTTTGCTGGCCATTGACCGCCAGCCTGAGCTGATTGGTGAGGCGCTGCAGCAGAACATCATGCTGGTCAGCCCTACCACGCTGCTGGTGGCGTTGCGTACCATTAATAATCTGTGGCGCTATGAGCATCAGAGCCGCAATGCGCAGCGTATTGCCGATCGGGCAACGCGGCTCTATGACAAGATGCGGCTGTTTGTCGATGACATGAGCGGCATTGGTCACAGCCTGGATAAAGCACAGAACAGCTATCGCGAGGCGATGAAAAAGCTGTCGGAAGGGCGCGGCAATCTGATTGCGCAGACTGAAGGATTTCGAGCGCTGGGCGTGGAGATCAAACGACCAATCAATCCTCAGCTGGCCGAACGTGCCATGCCGGAAAACCGGGCGGCTGATGATGCAGATGATGACAGTGATGCGGATGAGAGTGAGATGCATGTGAGGCGCCTCCACGAATAGTATGGGCGCAGCGTGCCTGACTTCCGTGACTCTGATACACTTCGGGAAGTATTGTTTGTGGAGCAGGTAAAACCGATGGCAGATGAATCACAGCAGGAAACTACCCATTTTGGCTTTCAGACGGTCGCCAAAAGCGAAAAAGCTGACAAAGTCGCGGACGTGTTTCACTCCGTAGCGGCAAAATATGACCTGATGAACGATTTGATGTCGTTTGGCGTCCATCGTATCTGGAAGCGTTTTACCATTGACAGCAGCGGCGTACGTCGCGGTCAGCGCGTGTTGGATCTGGCGGGGGGTACCGGCGATCTGACGGCTAAATTTTCTCGCCTGGTGGGCGAAACGGGTCAGGTTGTACTGGCCGATATCAACAGTTCCATGCTGAAGATGGGCCGCGAAAAGCTGCGCAATCAGGGCGTGGTCGGCAACGTGAGTTACGTACAGGCCAATGCCGAAGCCCTGCCTTTCCCTGATAACTATTTCGACTGCATTACCATCTCTTTTGGCCTGCGTAACGTTACGGAAAAAGAGAAGGCGCTGGCCTCTATGTTCCGGGTACTCAAGCCGGGCGGACGCCTGCTGGTGCTGGAGTTCTCTAAACCCGTTCTGGATCCGCTGAGCAAAGCGTATGACGCCTACTCGTTCCACATTCTGCCGCGTATCGGACAGCTGGTGGCGCAGGATGCAGAGAGCTATCGCTATCTGGCCGAATCGATCCGCATGCATCCCGATCAGGAGACCCTGAAAGCGATGATGAACGATGTCGGTTTTGAAAATACCACTTACTCCAATATGACCGGCGGCATTGTGGCGCTGCATCGTGGATTTAAGTTCTGAGTGAGATGGTAATGAACCTGACGCCCTTGATTACCGCGGGCCTGGAAACGGCGCTGAACCGTATTCTCTATCGCGATCGTGGCCTGAAACCGGCGCGGCAACGCCTGAATGGCAAAGTGCTGACGCTGCGCCTGAATGAGTTCTCTCATCCGCTGGTGCTGGTCTTCAGTGAACAGCAGGTCGATGTGTTAGCTGACTGGCAGGATCGCAGTGACTGCACGGTGATCACCTCGCTGAAAACCCTGCCGAAGCTGCGCGATCGCCAGCAGCTGACGCCGCTGATCCGCAGCGGTGAATTGCAGGTTGAAGGCGACCTGCAGGTGGTGCAGCAGTTCTCTGCGCTGATGGATCTGGCTGAGCTGGATCCGGCAGAATATCTGGCTCCCTGGGTCGGCGATATCGCCGCACAGGGGATCAGCCAGCGCTCACAACAGGCATTACGCTTTTTCAAAGGTGAAGTGCAGCGTCGCCAGGATTATCTCGGACAGGCCATAACCGAAGAGTGGCGTGTTGCGCCTGGCTCGCTGGAATTAGCCTGGTTTTCTGAGGAGGTCGACGCGATGGAACGTTCGCTTGAGGCGCTTGATGCGCGTCTGGCGCAGCTGGAGGCAAAATGAGTTTTGGAGAGATCCGCCGCTTATATCTGATCATGAAGGTGTTTCTGACCTATGGCCTTGATGAACTGATTCCTCAGACACGCCTCACTTTCCTGTTTCGCCTGTGGCGTCGCTCTGTTTTCTGGATCCCTAATCTGCATCAGCATGAACCGATCGGCGCACGTATGCGCATGGCGATGGAGCAGCTGGGTCCGGTCTGGATCAAGTTTGGCCAGATGCTGTCGACCCGTCGTGATCTCTTCCCGCCGCTGATTGCCGATCAACTGGCGATCCTGCAGGACCGTGTTGCGCCGTTCGATGGCGTCAAAGCCAAAGCGCAGATTGAAGCTTCAATGGGCGCGCCGATTGAAACCTGGTTTGATGATTTTGATATCAAGCCACTGGCTTCGGCATCCATTGCGCAGGTGCACACCGCCACGCTGAAATCAACTGGCAAGAAAGTGGTGATCAAAGTGATTCGCCCCGATATTTTGCCGGTGATTCGGGCGGACATGAAGCTGATCTATCGCCTGGCCCGCTGGGTCCCGCGCCTGTTGCCGGATGGCCGTCGTCTGCGTCCGGTCGAAGTGGTGCGCGATTATGAGAAAACCCTGCTTGATGAGCTGAATCTGTTACGTGAAGCGGCCAACGCCATTCAGTTGCGCCGGAATTTTGAAGATAGCCGCATGCTCTATGTGCCGGAAGTCTATTCCGACTACTGCAGCGAAACCATGATGGTGATGGAGCGCATCTACGGCATTCCGATTTCAGATGTTGCCACGCTGGAGCGTCATGGCGTTAATATGAAGCTGCTGGCAGAACGTGGCGTGCAGGTCTTCTTCACCCAGGTCTTCCGCGACAGCTTCTTCCATGCGGATATGCATCCTGGCAATATTTTTGTCAGCTATGAACATCCGGAAGATCCACAATATATCGGCATCGATTGCGGTATCGTGGGTTCACTGAACAAAGAAGATAAGCGCTATCTGGCTGAAAACTTTATCGCCTTCTTCAACCGTGACTACCGTAAGGTCGCGGAGTTGCACGTTGACTCAGGCTGGGTGCCGCCCGATACCAACGTAGAAGATTTCGAGTTTGCGATTCGTACGGTCTGCGAGCCGATTTTTGAAAAACCGCTGGCTGAAATCTCCTTCGGGCATGTGCTGCTGAACCTGTTCAACACCGCACGCCGCTTTAATATGGAAGTGCAGCCGCAGCTGGTCCTGCTGCAAAAAACGCTGCTCTATGTTGAAGGCATCGGCCGTCAGCTCTATCCGCAGCTCGACCTGTGGAAGACAGCCAAGCCCTTCTTGGAAGAGTGGATCAAAGATCAGGTGGGATTACCGGCTATTATCCGTGCGGTAAAAGAGAAAGCGCCATTCTGGGCTGAGAAGCTCCCTGAGCTGCCGGAGCTGTTTTACGACAGCATGCGCCAGCACAAACTTTTGCGGCACAGCGTCGATAAATTAGTGGGCGATATGAATGCGCAGCGCGTCCGGCACCATCAGGCGCGTTACCTGTTCGGCGTCGGTGCAACGTTGCTGTTAAGCGGAACGGCTGTGCTGCTCACCCGACCGGATTGGGACTTTTTCCCGGCGGTGTTGATGGCAGCAGGAATTGTCTCCTGGTTAATCGGCTGGCGTAAGACAAACTGATTGTCACGTCCGTCTAAAAAAAGGTAATGTCGCTGGCTCAGGCCCGGTTGAAAAGGGCACTCTGTGGTGCATTACCTCATCGTTTTCACAGAATATTAGAGGCTATCTCATGGGCGGTATCAGTATCTGGCAATTGTTAATCATTGCCGTGATTGTTGTACTTCTGTTCGGTACCAACAAATTACGTAATCTGGGTTCAGATTTGGGTTCTTCGATTCGTGGCTTCAAAAAAGCCATGGGTGACGAGGACGACAAAAAGGATCAACCGAAAGAGCAGGACGCTGACTTCGCTGCCAAAACGCTGGCGGACAAACAGCAAACTTCGGCTAACAAAGAAGAAGCCAAGAACGACAAGCAGGTGTAAACCGTGTTTGATATTGGTTTTAGTGAACTGGTATTGGTGTTCGTGATCGGGCTGATTGTACTCGGCCCGCAACGTTTACCGGTTGCGGTGAAAACCGTGGTCGGCTGGATCAGGGCGATTCGTTCGCTGGCAGCCAATGTACAACATGAACTGGCGCAGGAGCTCAAGCTGCAGGAGTTGCAGGAGAGCCTGAAAAAGGTGGAAGAAGCGGGCCGTGGCACGCTCTCACCCGAGCTGAAAGAGTCGATGGAAGAGCTGCGTAAAACTGCGGATTCAATGAAACGCTCGGTCAGTCAGAGCATCGACATTGAAAAAGAGGAAGACGAGGCAAACACCATCCATTCGGCACAGCACAGGCCCGCGCCTGCTCCGGCTGAGCCTTCGGCGACACCGGCTACAGCAGAACATCAGGCCAGTGCCCCGGCACAGACACCGTCTGCGGTTTCAGACTCAGGCCCGGCGGTGCAGCCCTCTGCCGCACCTTCTGCCGTCGCCAATGCTCCTGCACCGGCTTCTTCAGCGGTTTCATCAGGTCCGGCGGTGCAGTCCTCTGCCGCACCAACCGCTGTGGCCAGCGCACCGGCACAGGCGCCCGCTGGCGACGTTGCCAGGCCGGCAGATCCTGCGCGTCATTCCGCTACCCCCTCTTCTGCAAGTGATGAACGATAATGGCCGTTGAAGATACCCAACCGCTCATCAGTCATCTGATTGAGCTGCGTAAGCGACTACTGAACTGCATCGTCGCCGTATTAGCGATTTTCCTGGTGCTGGTTTATTTCGCCAACGACATCTACCAGCTGGTCGCGGCACCGCTAATCAGCCAGATGCCGGTGGGCTCCAGCATGATCGCGACCGATGTGGCCTCACCGTTTTTCACCCCGATTAAGCTGACCATTATAGTGTCGGTGTTTCTTGCGGTGCCGGTGATCCTCTATCAGGTCTGGGCATTTGTCGCCCCGGCGCTTTACCGTCATGAGCGCAGGCTGGTTATGCCGCTGCTGTTTTCCAGCACCTTCCTTTTCTACTTCGGCGTGGCCTTTGCCTATTTCGTGGTCTTCCCGCTAGCATTTGGTTTTTTCACCAAGACAGCGCCGATCGGCGTGACTGTAGCAACGGATATCTCCAAATACCTCGACTTTGTCATGACGCTGTTTATGGCATTTGGCGTGGCGTTTGAGGTGCCGGTGGCGATTGTGTTGCTGTGCTGGACCGGTATCACCAGCCCGGAAGAGTTGAAGAAGAAACGTCCCTATATTCTGGTGGGCGCCTTCGTGGTCGGGATGTTGCTCACACCGCCGGATGTTTTTTCCCAAACTTTGCTCGCTATTCCGATGTACTGCCTGTTTGAAGTCGGCGTATTCTTTTCCCGTTACTATGTGGGTAAAGGCCGCCGGTTACAGGATGAAGAAGAGAATACCGACTCCTGATGCGGACAGCTTTACCCGCACTGGCGGGAAGCGATCAATCCAAACCGCCCTGATGGGCGGTTTTTGTTTATAAACTGTGGGAAAAATTATGTTTGATATCGGTGTAAACCTGACCAGCACGCAATTCGCCTCCGACCGGCAAAAGGTGGTTAAACGCGCGCGTGATGCGGGCGTCACCGGCATGCTTATTACCGGCACTAACGCGCTGGAGAGCCAGCAGGCTCAGCGATTGGCTGAGGATCAACCGGGCTTCTGTTGGTCTACCGCGGGCGTCCATCCTCATCATGCCAGCGAATGGTCAACGGAAATTGCCAGCACCCTGCGTCGCCTGGCTGAAAAACCGGAAGTGGTTGCCATCGGTGAATGCGGACTCGATTTCAATCGCAACCTGTCGGCTCATGAGCAGCAGGAGTATGCGTTTGATGCGCAGCTGGCTCTGGCGGCAGAACTCAATATGCCGGTCTTTCTGCACTGCCGCGAAGCCCATACGCGTTTCGCCGCAGTGCTGGCGCCCTGGCTGCCAAAACTGTCTGGCGCGGTGATCCACTGCTTTACCGGCACGCGTGACGAACTGGAAGCCTGTCTGGGCATGGGATTATCGGTAGGGATTACGGGCTGGGTATGCGATGAGCGCCGTGGTCTGGAGTTGCGCGAGCTGCTGCCACTGATTCCGGCCGATCGCCTGCTGCTGGAAACGGATGCCCCATATCTGCTGCCGCGCGACATGCGTCCACGCCCGACTTCGCGCCGTAATGAACCCTGCTTTTTACCGCATATTGTGCACCAGGTGGCGACATGGCGTGGTGAGAGTGCTGAGGAACTGGCGACCCGCATCGACCATAATGCGCGGACGTTATTCAGACTGGCTTAAATCTTGCGGAACTGCTTGTTGTCGACGCTGCGCATTACCTGCTTGTTCAGCAAATTAAGCAACAGAATTGAGCGCGTTTCACCATCCGGCTCGGCAAAGATGGCGCGCAGCCCTTCAAACGTCCCGTCGGTGATGACCACTTCATCACCGCTTTGCGGCGTTTCAGGGTCAAGCAGGATTTGCGGGACGTCTGTTTCCAGCGCTTCAATCACGGCTGAAGGCACGGTCGCGGGCGTCGTGCCAAAGCGCACGAAGTGGCTGACGCCACGGGTGCTGCTGATCGTCGTGGTGTGAATGGCTTCCGGATCAAACTCGATAAACAGATAATTCGGGAACAGTGGCTCACTCACGGTGGTGCGTTTACCGCGCACGATCTTTTCCAGAGCGATCATCGGGCTGAGGCAATGCACTTCCTGCCGCTCCAGATGCTCCTTCGCGCGCAGTAGCTGTCCACGTTTGCAATAGAGTAAGTACCAGGATTCCATAACTGCTCCCATTGAATGGACGCTAAGAATAGCAAACCTGTTGCCAGAGTTATAGCGCAGGGGCAGGGTAAAGCGTCCCGCAAAGAAAATAAACTGAGACTTTTCTTAAGATGCCCGATGGCAGCAGAAAAGGTGACTGAAAATTGACGTCTGCTATTGCTCTGTATCAGACTCAATGACCATCACATCTGCAAAAGGATCCTCTGATGGAACTCTTTCTGTTGAGCAACGGCAAGCTGGCGGATGATGCGCCGCTGCTGGGCTATGCGCAGCCGCAGCTGCACGCCATGATCGCCCGACGCGCTATCCGCTCGGCGGTACTCATCCCCTATGCGATTATTCGTGGCGATCAGCAGCAACGCGCCGCCGAACTCAGTGCCTCTCTGGGCATTCAGGTTGAGCGGGTTCAGGCATTCGCCTCACCGGCTGAAGCGATTGCGCAGGCAGAGCTGATTTTAGTCAGCGGCGGCAACACCTGGTTCCTGAATCAGATGCTGCATGAGCAGGGTCTGATCGGAGCGATTCAGCGCGCGGTGCGGGAGCGACAGGTACCTTATGTCGGCTGGAGCGCAGGCTGCAACGTGGCGACGCCCTCAATCCGTACCACGAACGATATGCCGGTGCGCAGCAGCGTGGTGCTGCCTGCGCTGGGACTCTTTCCGGTGCAGATTAATCCCCACTATCTGGATGCCAGCGTCAGCGGTCATATGGGCGAAACCCGTGACGAACGGCTGGCAGAGTTCTGTGCAGTTAATCCGACCGAGTCGGTGATTGCACTGCGTGAAGGCAGTTTTCTGCACGTTCACGACAATCAGCTGCGCTATCACAGCGTGCGAAACGAAGATTTTAAACTGTTTCGCCACGGCGAGCCGATTCAGGGGTATCACGATGCCCGCGCGTTACAACCGCTGGTTCCCTTTCAGTGCGTATGACGCTGCTATATAAACCTCAGCATAACCGCTTAATCAGACCTATAATGGCCGATTCACTCTGGCCGGAAAGCTAAAGCCGCATGAAATATCACGATTTAAGAGACTTTCTCGCGCTGCTCGAACAGCGCGGTGAGCTAAAGCGCATTACCCAGTCGATCGATCCTGAACTGGAAATGACTGAAATCGCCGACCGCACCCTGCGTGCCGGTGGCCCGGCTCTGCTGTTTGAAAACCCGAAAGGGTACGACATGCCGGTACTGTGCAATCTGTTCGGCACACCAAAGCGTGTGGCAATGGGCATGGGCCAGGAAGAGGTCAGCGCACTGCGTGAAGTGGGTAAACTGCTGGCCTTCCTGAAAGAGCCGGAGCCGCCAAAAGGCTTCCGCGATCTGTTCGACAAGATGCCGCAGTTTAAGCAGGTCCTGAACATGCCGACCAAACGCCTGCGCAATGCACCCTGTCAGGAAGAGGTGTTCAGCGGCGATGAAGTCGATCTGACGCGGATTCCGGTGATGAAGTGCTGGCCGGGCGATGCGGCACCGCTGATTACCTGGGGGCTGACCGTGACGCGCGGCCCGCACAAAGAGCGGCAGAATCTCGGTATCTACCGGCAGCAGGTGATCGGCAAAAATCGGCTGATCATGCGCTGGCTGTCGCACCGTGGCGGCGCGCTCGACTATCTGGAGTGGACGAAAGCGCATCCGGGTGAGCGTTTTCCGGTCTCGGTGGCGCTGGGTGCCGATCCTGCCACTATCCTTGGGGCCGTAACGCCGGTGCCCGATACGCTGTCAGAATATGCGTTTGCCGGTTTACTGCGCGGCAATAAAACCGAAGTAGTGAAATGCCTCTCGAACGATCTCGAAGTTCCCGCCAGCGCGGAAATCGTGCTGGAAGGGTATATCGAAGCAGGCGATATGGCGCCGGAAGGACCTTACGGCGACCACACCGGCTACTACAATGAAGTAGATAGCTTCCCGGTGTTTACCGTTACGCATATTACGCAGCGCCATAAGCCTATCTATCACTCCACCTATACCGGCCGTCCGCCAGATGAACCTGCGGTGCTGGGGGTGGCGCTGAATGAAGTGCTGGTGCCGATTCTGGTGAAGCAGTTCCCGGAGATCGTGGACTTCTATCTGCCGCCAGAAGGATGTTCATACCGGCTGGCGGTCGTGACGATTAAAAAGCAGTACGCGGGGCATGCCAAACGTGTCATGTTTGGCGTCTGGTCGTTTCTGCGGCAGTTCATGTACACCAAATTTGTTATTGTGTGTGACGATGACGTTAATGCGCGTGACTGGAACGACGTGATCTGGGCGATCACTACGCGTATGGATCCGGCCCGCGATACGGTATTAGTGGAAAATACCCCAATCGATTATCTCGATTTCGCTTCGCCCGTTTCCGGGCTGGGATCGAAGATGGGGATGGATGCGACCAATAAGTGGCCAGGTGAAACGCAGCGCGAATGGGGTACACCTATCGTTAAAGATCCTGCGGTCACCGCGCGCATTGATGCTATCTGGGATGAGCTAGGTATTTTTGATCAGCCGCCACAGCGTTGATGGCGAGCACAACCATAAAGACGACCCGACAGAGGGAACGCATGACAACGTTAAGCTGTAAAGTAACTTCGGTTGAGGCGATTACCGACACGGTCTATCGCGTTCGCCTGATCCCTGAAGCGGAATTCAGTTTTCGCGCGGGACAGTATCTGATGGTGGTGATGGACGAGCGTGACAAGCGTCCGTTCTCACTGGCCTCAACGCCGATGGAAAAAGATATCATTGAGCTGCATATCGGCGCGTCCGATCTGAACCTCTATGCCATGGCTGTCATGGATCGCATCCGTAACGATCGCCAGATCACGGTTGATATGCCGCACGGCGATGCCTGGCTGCGTGAAGAGAGCAGCAAGCCGCTGATCCTGATTGCAGGCGGCACCGGTTTCTCCTATGCCCGTTCGATTCTGCTCACTGCACTGGCGGAACAGCCAGAGCGCGATATCGCCATTTACTGGGGCGGACGTGAGCTCAAGCATCTGTACGATCTGGAAGAGCTGGATGCGCTGGCGGTGAAGCACCCGAACCTGAAGGTGATCCCGGTTGTCGAGCAACCTGAAGCGGGCTGGCAGGGCCGTTCAGGCACGGTACTGACGGCAGTAATGCAGGATTTCAGTACGCTGAGCGAGCATGAGATCTACATCGCCGGACGTTTTGAGATGGCGAAGATTGCCCGCGATCGTTTCTGTGCCGAGCGTGGCGCGGTGGAGTCACAGATGTACGGCGATGCGTTTGCCTTTATCTGATTCCCTGTAGCAGCCTGTAGCAGACAGAAAAAACCCGCCGGTTTACGGCGGGTAAATCTGACAAAGTAAGACTCAACGTATTACAGACGCTCGAATACGGTCGCAATGCCCTGACCCAGTCCGATACACATGGTGGCGAGGCCAAAACGGGCATCGCGTCGCTCCATAATATTCAGCAATGTCGTGCTGATGCGTGCGCCGGAGCAGCCCAGCGGATGGCCTAACGCAATCGCGCCGCCATTCAGATTGACCTTATCATCCATCCGTTCCAGCAAACCTAGGTCCTTGATGCAGGGCAGCGTCTGCGCGGCAAAGGCTTCGTTCAGCTCAAACACATCGATATCACTGACGCTCAGTCCCGCCCGTTTCAATGCCAGTTTGCTGGCCGGTACCGGTCCATAACCCATAATCGAAGGATCACAGCCCACCACCGCCATGCTGCGGATGCGCGCACGCGGTGTCAGCCCCAGTTCACGGGCGCGTGATTCACTCATGACCAGCATGGCGGCCGCGCCATCTGACAACGCCGACGACGTACCCGCCGTGACGGTGCCGTTAACCGGATCGAAGGCGGGTTTGAGTGCCGCCAGTCCTTCGGCGCTGGTCTCCTCGCGAATCACCTCATCGAAGTCATAGCGTTTAAGAATGCCGTCGCTGTCGTGACCATAGGTGGCGACAATCTCTGTTGCAAAGTCCCCACGCTGGGTGGCCTGCCAGGCCCGCTGGTGTGAACGCAGGGCAAATGCATCCTGCTGCTCACGGCTGATATGATGCATTCGCGCCAGCATTTCAGCCGTTAAGCCCATCATGCCTGCTGCTTTTGCCACGGTACGGCCCAGACCGGGATGAAAGTCGACGCCGTGATTCATCGGCACATGTCCCATATGCTCCACGCCACCGATCAGACAGCACTGCGCATCGCCGACCATAATGGCGCGGGCCGCATCATGCAGCGCCTGCATTGAAGAGCCACACAGTCGGTTGACGGTGGTGGCCGGCACTGAATGCGGGATTTCGGCCAGCAGCGCAGCGTTACGCGCGATATTAAATCCCTGTTCCAGCGTCTGCTGTACGCAGCCCCAGACGATATCGTCCAGTGATGTCGGGTTCACCGCCGGGTTGCGGCTCAGGAGTTCGCGCATCAGGTGCGCAGAGAGATCTTCAGCGCGCACGTGACGAAAGGCGCCGCCTTTTGAACGTCCCATTGGCGTGCGCACCGCATCAATAATCACCACATTTTCCATCTTTTTGCCCTCAGGCGCTTTTCAGCGCGGCTTCATCAATCGGTTTGGCGGCGGGATACCAGCTTTCATGCTGATGGGCTTTCTGCACCAGCAGCGCAGGCAGGGCATATAAGCCACCGAGCGCGCTATAACGCCGGGCCTGATCCACCACATTGCTGTTGCCCAGGGTATCGAGATAGCGGAAAGCGCCGCCACGGAAAGGCGGGAAGCCGAGACCATAGACCAGCGCCATATCCGCTTCAGCTGGCGAGGCAATAATCTTCTCTTCCAGGCAGCGCACTACTTCATTCAGCATTGGCAGCATCATGCGATTCAGGATCTCTTCATCGCTGAAGACCCGCTTAGGCTGGCAGACCTGCTCCAGCAGCGTATCCACTTCGGTATCAGCCACTTTTGTCAGCTTGCCCTTTTTATCTTCTTCCCAGCGCCAGAAGCCTTTGCCATTTTTCTGGCCAAAACGACCGGCATCAAACAGCAGATCGATCGCATCACGATAGTCATGCTTCATACGATCCGGGAAACCGTCAGCCATGACGCTTTGCGCGTGGTGCGCGGTATCGATGCCGACCACATCCAGCAGCCATGAGGGGCCCATCGGCCAGCCAAACTGTTTTTCCATCACTTTATCAATCTGACGGAAATCGGCGCCGTCGCGCAGCAGCAGGCTGAAAGCGGCGAAGTAAGGGAACAGCACCCGGTTAACAAAGAAGCCCGGACAGTCATTCACTACGATCGGGGTTTTGCCCATTTTGCTGGCCCAGGCCACCACTTTGCTCAGGGTCGCTTCACTGGTTTTCTCGCCACGAACCACCTCTACCAGCGGCATACGCGGTACCGGATTGAAGAAGTGCATGCCGCAGAAGTTTTCCGGACGCTGCAGCGCCTGCGCCAGCTGGCTGATGGGAATGGTCGAGGTATTGGAGGCCAGAATCGCATCTTCACGCAGATGCTGTTCGGTTTCCGCCAGCACTTTTGCCTTGATCAGCGGATTCTCTACCACAGCTTCAACCACCACATCAGCCTGTTCAAAACCGGCGTAATCCAGCGTGGGCTGGATAGTGGCGATCACACTGGCGAGTTTGTTGCCGTCGATTTTGCCGCGTTCCAGCAGCTTATTGAGCAGCTTGCTGGCTTCGTTCATCCCCAGCGTTAACGCCTGTGGATTAATATCTTTCATTCTGACCGGCACGCCTTTCCACGCAGACTGGTAGCTGATGCCGCCACCCATGATGCCTGCGCCCAGTACCGCTGCCTGAGCGGGTGCGCCGCTTTCGCTGCCGCGCTTTTTCGCCAGACCTTTCACATACTGGTCGTTGAGGAAGATGCCGACCAGCGCGCGTGCTTCATCAGACTGGGCCAGCGGCACAAACGCTGCGGTTTCAAGCTTCAGCGCGTCATCGCGGCCAAGGCTGGCTGCAGCTTCAATGGTTTTTACCGCCATCAGCGGAGCGGGATAATGCTTGCCTGCGGTTTGCAGCACCATGGCTTTCGCGATAGTGAAGCTCATGGCCGCTTCAATCGGGCTGAGTTTCAGCGGAGCCAGCTTAGGGGCCCGGCGGGCGCGCCAGCTGCCATCAGTGGCAGCGGCTTTGAGCATGGTGATTCCCGCCTCACGCAGTTTCTCGCGAGACACCACCGCATCGACCAGACCGAGTTTAAGAGCGGCATTGCCATCGACATCTTTTCCCGCCGCAATAATTTCCAGCGCACTGTCGGCGCCCAGCAGGCGCGGCAATCGCACGCTGCCGCCAAATCCCGGCATGATGCCGAGTTTGGTTTCCGGCAGGCCAATACGGGCGTCCGCAGTAGCGATACGCAGATCGGTTGCCAGTACACATTCACATCCGCCGCCCAGTGCATAGCCGTCAATGGCGGCCAGAGTCGGTACCGGCAAATCTTCCAGACGATTGAAGATGCTGTTGGCGTAACTCAGCCACTGGCTCAGCTTTTCGGTGGGTGCATCAAACAGTGAAAGGAACTCGGTGATATCTGCCCCTACAATAAAGGCAGGTTTAGCGGAGCTCAGCAGCAGGCCGCGCAGTTCTGGCTGCTGCTCCAGCACAGCTATTGCCTCGCCCAGGCTGGCGACAGTTTGCGTATCGAGCTTGTTGACCGAGCCCGTAGCGTCAAAAACCAGCTCGGCGATGCCATCGTCCAGCCAGTGAAGAGTAAGGTTAGCGCCTTGGTAGAGCATGTGCGTCTCCTGAAACCGCGAAAGGTGATCTGGTCATACCAGATGATCGTGAGTGTGGGAGCGATGTTAATTTTTTGCAAACTGGTCTTTGCTTATTTGCTAACAAGATCACAGCTGCGCCGACTTCGGCATCTGCGCAAGGGGTATGCTAAACTGCGGCCATTTCGCGACACTGGAGAGACGTCAATGGATTCACTGAAGACCTTGTATCACGCGCACATCGCCACGTTGCAACAACGGGCGCAGCAGGTGCTGGCACGCAATAAACTGGATGCGATGTTGATCCATTCCGGTGAGTTGTTGACGGTGTTTCTGGATGATCACACTTATCCGTTTAAGGTGAATCCGCAGTTCAAGGCCTGGGTGCCGGTGACGCAGGTGCCCAACTGCTGGCTCTGGATTGATGGGGTGAACAAACCGAAACTGTGGTTCTACTCTCCGGTGGATTACTGGCATAACGTTGAACCGTTGCCGGATAGCTTCTGGACCGGGGATGTCGACGTTATCGGCCTGAAAAATGCGGATGAGATAGCGCAGTTGCTGCCTGCACAGCGTGATAACGTCGCCTATATCGGCCCGGTTAACGCGCGTGCATCTCAGCTCGGCATCGCCTCTGGCAATATTAATCCCAAAGCGGTAATCGACTTCCTGCACTTCCATCGCAGCATCAAAACTGATTATGAACTCGCCTGTCTGCGCCAGGCGCAGAAGCTGGCGGTTGCCGGTCATCGCGCGGCGAAAGAGGCGTTCTCGGCGGGCTTAAGCGAGTTCGATATCAATCAGGCGTATCTGACCGCTACCGGTCATCGCGACACCGATGTACCTTACGGCAATATCATTGCGCTGAATGAGCACGCTGCGGTGCTGCACTACACCCGGCTGGATCATCAGCCACCAGCGAAACGCCATAGCTTTTTGATTGATGCGGGTGCCGAGTATCTTGGCTATGCCGCTGATTTGACCCGCAGCTATGCGGCGCAGAGCAGTTCGCTCTATGCCAGAATGGTTGAGGCGATGAACACTCAAGAGCTGGCCCTGATAGCCACGCTGAAACCGGGCGTACGCTACACCGATTACCACCTTCAGATGCATCAGCGTATTGCGAAGATGTTGCTGAAGTTTGAGCTGGCTCAGGGAATCAGCGAAGAAGCGCTGGTGGCTGAAGATCTGACCGGTCCGTTTATGCCACATGGCCTGGGGCATCCGCTGGGTCTGCAGGTCCATGACGTTGCCGGTTTTATGCAGGATGAGCAGGGCACCCATCTCGCCGCGCCAGCGCAATATCCTTATCTTCGCTGCACCCGCGTGCTGCAACCGGGCATGGTATTAACCATTGAGCCGGGCTTCTATATTATTGATTCGTTACTGAAGACGCTGCGTGAAGGCCGTTTCAGTCAGCACTTTAACTGGCAGGCCATTGATGCGCTTCGGCCTTATGGCGGGATTCGTATCGAGGATAACGTGGTGATCCATGCGCATCGCGTTGAGAACATGACCCGCGATCTGCATCTGGCCTGATGGAGGCCTTTGATATTCCCGCTGTGCCAGTAAGCAGCAGTGAGGAGACAATCAAAAAGAGTCGCTTCATTACGCTACTGGCGCACACCGAGGGTGCAGAGGCGGCGCGCGCGTTTGTCCAGCAGGTTAAAAGCGAGCATCCCACTGCCCGGCATCACTGCTGGGCCTGGGTAGCGGGCGCGCCGAATGATTCTCAGCAACTCGGTTTCTCTGATGATGGTGAACCTTCGGGTACGGCAGGGAAACCGATGCTGGCGCAACTGATGGGCGCGGATATTGGCGAGATTACCGCTGTGGTGGTGCGTTACTACGGTGGCATCATGCTGGGAACCGGCGGCTTAGTGAAAGCGTATGGTGGTGGCGTCCAGCAGGGGCTTAAGCAGTTGCCACGGCAGCGCAAAGTGCCGATGAAGCTGTTCACTTTGCAATGTGACTATGCACAGCTCAGTGATATTGAACGGCTGGTACAGCGTTTTGAAGGTAAGGTGACCGACAGCCAGTTTCAGGATCGTATTGCGTTGACGCTGGCTGTACCTTACGGACAGATCGACGGGTTCAAAAAAAATCTGTCAGACTTTAGTCGGGGCGCGTTATCGCTGATCCCGCTCACACCATGATGTTCATCTCTTTTATTTAAAGGAACGGCTGAATGCACTTTCGCGCCATTACCCGCATAGTCGGTCTGCTGGTGATCCTCTTTTCAGTGACGATGATTTTGCCCGGCCTGGTCGCCTTAATTTATCGCGATGGCGCAGGGCGGGCGTTTAGCCAGACCTTTATGATGGCGCTGGTGATCGGCTCGCTGCTGTGGTGGCCGAATCGCAAAAAGAAAACCGAACTCAAACCGCGGGAAGGGTTTCTGATTGTGGTCCTGTTCTGGACGGTGCTGGGCAGCGTAGGGGCGATGCCCTTTATCTTTGCCGAACAGCCGCATCTTTCGGTGACGGATGCGTTCTTTGAATCTTTCTCTGGCCTGACAACCACCGGTGCCACCACGCTGGTGGGGCTGGACTCGTTGCCTAAGGCGATTCTCTTCTATCGGCAGATGCTGCAGTGGCTGGGCGGTATGGGGATCATCGTATTAGCCGTGGCGATACTGCCGATTCTGGGCGTCGGGGGCATGCAGCTCTATCGCGCTGAAATGCCGGGGCCGCTGAAAGATAATAAAATGCGACCGCGTATCGCCGAGACGGCTAAAACACTCTGGCTGATCTACGTCCTGCTGACGATAGCCTGTGCGCTGGCATTGTGGCTGGCGGGAATGCCAGCGTTTGATGCTATTGGCCACAGTTTCTCGACTATCGCCATTGGCGGCTTCTCAACCCATGATGCCAGTATCGGCTATTTTAACAGTGGCACCATCAATACCATCGTGGCGGTGTTTCTGCTGATCTCAGGCTGTAACTACGGCCTGCACTTTGCCATGTTAAGCGGACGCAATCTGCGTGTGTACTGGCGCGACCCTGAGTTCCGCATGTTTATTGGCGTTCAGCTGACGCTGGTGTTGATCTGTACCCTGGTGCTCTGGTTCCATAATGTCTATGTAAGTGGCTGGCAGACGCTGAACCAAGCCTTTTTCCAGGTGGTCTCCATGGCGACGACGGCGGGATTCACGACCGACAGCATCGCACGCTGGCCATTGTTCCTGCCGGTACTGCTGTTGTGCTCCGCCTTTATCGGCGGCTGTGCCGGTTCAACCGGCGGTGGTCTGAAGGTGATTCGCATACTGCTGTTATGCAAGCAGGGTAACCGTGAGCTTAAGCGTCTGGTTCACCCCAATGCGGTCTACACCATTAAGCTGGGCAACCGGGCGCTGCCGGAACGTATCCTTGAAGCCGTATGGGGATTCTTCTCGGCTTATGCGCTGGTGTTCCTGATCAGCATGCTGGCGATCATCGCTACCGGTGTTGATGACTTCTCGGCTTTTGCTGCCGTTGCCGCGACGCTCAATAACCTCGGCCCTGGCTTAGGGGTCGTAGCTGATAACTTCACTTCAATGAATGACGTGGCGAAATGGATTCTTATTTCCACCATGTTGTTCGGGCGTCTCGAGGTATTCACCTTGCTGGTGCTGTTCACGCCTACTTTCTGGCGTGAATAATTAATAAGGATGCTGACATGAAAGCGCTGATTCTCTATTCCACTCGCGACGGACAAACCAAGAAGATTGCCTCTTCTATTGCTGATGTAATCCGTCAGCAGCAGCAGTGTGATGTACTGAACATTCAGGATGCCACTCTGCCTGACTGGGCACAGTATGATCGCGTGTTAATTGGCGCATCTATCCGCTATGGCCATTTTCAGCCGGTCGTTGATAAGTTCGTTAAACAACACCTTCATGAGTTGCAGCAGCGTACCAGCGGTTTCTTTTCGGTGAACCTGACGGCGCGCAAACCTGAGAAGCGCTCTCCTGAAACCAATGCCTATACGCAGAAGTTCCTGGCACACTCGCCGTGGCAGCCTGATTGCTGTGCCGTGTTCGCAGGCGCGCTCTATTATCCGCGCTATCGCTGGTTCGATCGCGTCATGATTCAGTTGATTATGCGCATGACCGGTGGTGAGACAGATTCGACGAAAGAAGTGGAGTATACGGACTGGCAGCAGGTAAGCACTTTTGCCAATGATTTTGCACAGTTACCAGGCAAATCGTAGCGAAATAGCGCGATTTGATGAAAATTACTGCGAACGATAATCTTTTCGTAATAAACACTTGTCAGCCCGCGCGAACTCCCTATAATGCGCCTCCATCGACACGGAACACCGGCAACGGGAAGCGGGTTGAGAGGCACAGGAGACTGCGCCGCCGGAGAAAAACTTCTGAGAAAGAGGTTGACTCTGCAGGAGGAAAGCGTAATATACGCCACCTCGCGACAGGACGCTAACGCACTGTTCGCACTGCTCTTTAACAATTTATCAGACAATCTGTGTGGGCACTCGCAGGATTGATATCAGCGTCTCCGGACGTAAAAAATATCAAGCCTCACGAGTGAACACATAATGAAATTCATTATGACGTTTTACAGATGAGCACCGCTTAACTTGTTTAAGCAAATCAAACTTAAATTGAAGAGTTTGATCATGGCTCAGATTGAACGCTGGCGGCAGGCCTAACACATGCAAGTCGGACGGTAGCACAGAGAGCTTGCTCTTGGGTGACGAGTGGCGGACGGGTGAGTAATGTCTGGGGATCTGCCCGATAGAGGGGGATAACCACTGGAAACGGTGGCTAATACCGCATAACGTCGCAAGACCAAAGAGGGGGACCTTCGGGCCTCTCACTATCGGATGAACCCAGATGGGATTAGCTAGTAGGCGGGGTAATGGCCCACCTAGGCGACGATCCCTAGCTGGTCTGAGAGGATGACCAGCCACACTGGAACTGAGACACGGTCCAGACTCCTACGGGAGGCAGCAGTGGGGAATATTGCACAATGGGCGCAAGCCTGATGCAGCCATGCCGCGTGTATGAAGAAGGCCTTCGGGTTGTAAAGTACTTTCAGCGGGGAGGAAGGCGACGGGGTTAATAACCCTGTCGATTGACGTTACCCGCAGAAGAAGCACCGGCTAACTCCGTGCCAGCAGCCGCGGTAATACGGAGGGTGCAAGCGTTAATCGGAATTACTGGGCGTAAAGCGCACGCAGGCGGTCTGTTAAGTCAGATGTGAAATCCCCGGGCTTAACCTGGGAACTGCATTTGAAACTGGCAGGCTTGAGTCTTGTAGAGGGGGGTAGAATTCCAGGTGTAGCGGTGAAATGCGTAGAGATCTGGAGGAATACCGGTGGCGAAGGCGGCCCCCTGGACAAAGACTGACGCTCAGGTGCGAAAGCGTGGGGAGCAAACAGGATTAGATACCCTGGTAGTCCACGCCGTAAACGATGTCGACTTGGAGGTTGTTCCCTTGAGGAGTGGCTTCCGGAGCTAACGCGTTAAGTCGACCGCCTGGGGAGTACGGCCGCAAGGTTAAAACTCAAATGAATTGACGGGGGCCCGCACAAGCGGTGGAGCATGTGGTTTAATTCGATGCAACGCGAAGAACCTTACCTACTCTTGACATCCAGCGAACTTAGCAGAGATGCTTTGGTGCCTTCGGGAACGCTGAGACAGGTGCTGCATGGCTGTCGTCAGCTCGTGTTGTGAAATGTTGGGTTAAGTCCCGCAACGAGCGCAACCCTTATCCTTTGTTGCCAGCGATTCGGTCGGGAACTCAAAGGAGACTGCCGGTGATAAACCGGAGGAAGGTGGGGATGACGTCAAGTCATCATGGCCCTTACGAGTAGGGCTACACACGTGCTACAATGGCGCATACAAAGAGAAGCGACCTCGCGAGAGCAAGCGGACCTCACAAAGTGCGTCGTAGTCCGGATCGGAGTCTGCAACTCGACTCCGTGAAGTCGGAATCGCTAGTAATCGTGGATCAGAATGCCACGGTGAATACGTTCCCGGGCCTTGTACACACCGCCCGTCACACCATGGGAGTGGGTTGCAAAAGAAGTAGGTAGCTTAACCTTCGGGAGGGCGCTTACCACTTTGTGATTCATGACTGGGGTGAAGTCGTAACAAGGTAACCGTAGGGGAACCTGCGGTTGGATCACCTCCTTACCTGAAGATACCTTCCCGCGCAGTGTCCACACAGATTGTCTGATAAAAAAGTAACGAGCAGAAAAAACCTCTACAGGCTTGTAGCTCAGGTGGTTAGAGCGCACCCCTGATAAGGGTGAGGTCGGTGGTTCAAGTCCACTCAGGCCTACCAAATTTCTTCTCATGCTGCGTTATGCGCGCGGTCGTTTACCTGAGTAAACGTCCCTTCCGCATGCCTTGCCTGAAAAGAAATTGCATCCTTCTCCTGAAGAATGTAACTCGGTTGAGTGGTAGTAGTGGTCTCTGCAGTAACTGTATGGGGCTATAGCTCAGCTGGGAGAGCGCCTGCCTTGCACGCAGGAGGTCAGCGGTTCGATCCCGCTTAGCTCCACCATACCGTTTATCTGTTTTTTTCTGAAATACCTCAGAGCATACCGGCGACGGTGTGCTGCGACGTATTATGCTCTTTAACAATCCGGAACAAGCTGAAAATTGAAACGACGCAGCGCGTCATTCCTCCGTAATAAGGAATGACTTGGCGATGCGTTCGAGTCTCTCAAATGCTTGCAATTCGCAGCGTTGTAAAACGCCTGTGGGTTGTGAGGTTAAGCGACTAAGCGTACACGGTGGATGCCCAGGCAGTCAGAGGCGATGAAGGACGTGCTAATCTGCGTAAAGCGACGGTAAGGTGATATGAACCGCTACAGCCGTCGATGTCCGAATGGGGAAACCCGGTGCACTCTGTGCATCATTGCAGCATGAATACATAGTGCTGCAAGGCGAACCGGGGGAACTGAAACATCTAAGTACCCCGAGGAAAAGAAATCAACCGAGATTCCCCCAGTAGCGGCGAGCGAACGGGGAGCAGCCCAGAGCCTGAATCAGTTTGTGTGTTAGTGGAAGCGTCTGGAAAGTCGCAGGGTACAGGGTGATACTCCCGTACACAAAAGCACACAAGCTGTGAGCTCGATGAGTAAGGCGGGACACGTGGTATCCTGTCTGAATATGGGGGGACCATCCTCCAAGGCTAAATACTCCTGACTGACCGATAGTGAACCAGTACCGTGAGGGAAAGGCGAAAAGAACCCCGGCGAGGGGAGTGAAACAGAACCTGAAACCGTGTACGTACAAGCAGTGGGAGCCTTCTTTATGGGGGTGACTGCGTACCTTTTGTATAATGGGTCAGCGACTTATATTCTGTAGCAAGGTTAACCGTATAGGGGAGCCGCAGGGAAACCGAGTCTTAACTGGGCGTTAAGTTGCAGGGTATAGACCCGAAACCCGGTGATCTAGCCATGGGCAGGTTGAAGGTTGGGTAACACTAACTGGAGGACCGAACCGACTAATGTTGAAAAATTAGCGGATGACCTGTGGCTGGGGGTGAAAGGCCAATCAAACCGGGAGATAGCTGGTTCTCCCCGAAAGCTATTTAGGTAGCGCCTCGTGAACTCATCTTCGGGGGTAGAGCACTGTTTCGGCTAGGGGGCCATCCCGGCTTACCAACCCGATGCAAACTGCGAATACCGAAGAATGTTATCACGGGAGACACACGGCGGGTGCTAACGTCCGTCGTGAAGAGGGAAACAACCCAGACCGCCAGCTAAGGTCCCAAAGTCATGGTTAAGTGGGAAACGATGTGGGAAGGCACAGACAGCCAGGATGTTGGCTTAGAAGCAGCCATCATTTAAAGAAAGCGTAATAGCTCACTGGTCGAGTCGGCCTGCGCGGAAGATGTAACGGGGCTAAACCATGCACCGAAGCTGCGGCAGCGACACTATGTGTTGTTGGGTAGGGGAGCGTTCTGTAAGCCGTCGAAGGTGTGCTGTGAGGCATGCTGGAGGTATCAGAAGTGCGAATGCTGACATAAGTAACGATAAAGCGGGTGAAAAGCCCGCTCGCCGGAAGACCAAGGGTTCCTGTTCAACGTTAATCGGAGCAGGGTGAGTCGACCCCTAAGGCGAGGCCGAAAGGCGTAGTCGATGGGAAACAGGTTAATATTCCTGTACTCGGTGTTACTGCGAAGGGGGGACGGAGAAGGCTATATCAGCCGGGCGACGGTTGTCCCGGTTTAAGCGTGTAGGCGGAGGGTCCAGGTAAATCCGGTCCCTTATTAACGCTGAGGCGTGACGACGAGGCACTACGGTGCTGAAGTGATAAATGCCCAGCTTCCAGGAAAAGCCTCTAAGCATCAGGTAACACAGAATCGTACCCCAAACCGACACAGGTGGTCAGGTAGAGAATACCAAGGCGCTTGAGAGAACTCGGGTGAAGGAACTAGGCAAAATGGTGCCGTAACTTCGGGAGAAGGCACGCTGGCGCGTAGGTGGAGGGACTAGCTCCCCGAGCCGAAGCCAGTCGAAGATACCAGCTGGCTGCAACTGTTTATTAAAAACACAGCACTGTGCAAACACGAAAGTGGACGTATACGGTGTGACGCCTGCCCGGTGCCGGAAGGTTAATTGATGGGGTTATCCGTAAGGAGAAGCTCTTGATCGAAGCCCCGGTAAACGGCGGCCGTAACTATAACGGTCCTAAGGTAGCGAAATTCCTTGTCGGGTAAGTTCCGACCTGCACGAATGGCGTAATGATGGCCAGGCTGTCTCCACCCGAGACTCAGTGAAATTGAACTCGCTGTGAAGATGCAGTGTACCCGCGGCAAGACGGAAAGACCCCGTGAACCTTTACTACAGCTTGACACTGAACATTGAGCCTTGATGTGTAGGATAGGTGGGAGGCTTTGAAGCGCGGACGCCAGTCTGCGTGGAGCCAACCTTGAAATACCACCCTTTAATGTTTGATGTTCTAACGTAGGCCCGTGATCCGGGCTGCGGACAGTGTCTGGTGGGTAGTTTGACTGGGGCGGTCTCCTCCTAAAGAGTAACGGAGGAGCACGAAGGTCAGCTAATCACGGTCGGACATCGTGAGGTTAGTGCAATGGCATAAGCTGGCTTGACTGCGAGAGTGACGGCTCGAGCAGGTGCGAAAGCAGGTCATAGTGATCCGGTGGTTCTGAATGGAAGGGCCATCGCTCAACGGATAAAAGGTACTCCGGGGATAACAGGCTGATACCGCCCAAGAGTTCATATCGACGGCGGTGTTTGGCACCTCGATGTCGGCTCATCACATCCTGGGGCTGAAGTAGGTCCCAAGGGTACGGCTGTTCGCCGTTTAAAGTGGTACGCGAGCTGGGTTTAGAACGTCGTGAGACAGTTCGGTCCCTATCTGCCGTGGGCGCTGGAGAATTGAGGGGGGTTGCTCCTAGTACGAGAGGACCGGAGTGAACGCACCACTGGTGTTCGGGTTGTCATGCCAATGGCATTGCCCGGTAGCTAAGTGCGGAAAAGATAAGTGCTGAAAGCATCTAAGCACGAAACTTGCCCCGAGATGAGTTCTCCCTGACTCCTTGAGAGTCCTGAAGGGACGTTGAAGACTACGACGTTGATAGGCCGGGTGTGTAAGCGCAGCGATGCGTTGAGCTAACCGGTACTAATGACCCGTGAGGCTTAACCTTACAACGCCAGAGGCGTTTTTGAGAGACAGGTTTTCAGCTTGTTAACCGGATACAGTTGTGTCCTGCGGACTGAAGTCCGAAGGATTTTGCGCTGAGGCAAGGCGGCAACCGAGCGATACGAAGGAGCATACTGAAGTATGTGACGGAGTAGCGCGAGGGCGGCCAACGCAGCATCAGCACAAAAGACACAGGACAGAGCACAAAGAATTTGCCTGGCGGCTTTAGCGCGGTGGTCCCACCTGACCCCATGCCGAACTCAGAAGTGAAACGCCGTAGCGCCGATGGTAGTGTGGGGTCTCCCCATGCGAGAGTAGGGAACTGCCAGGCATTAAATAAGTGAAGAAGCCCCGCACGGAAGTGCGGGGCTTTTTTACGTCTGCAGATCGTGAAAAACCTCATCATAATCCCCGAAAACAGCCTGAGAACCCCTCTCTGATACGGTAAACTACGGCCAGATAACTCAGTAAAGGCCGTCAAATGTCCAGCCAGCATCCCTCCTTAAAAGCCGACAATACGCTTGGGCTTGAAGTACATACACAGAAACGCATCGTCGCCGAGACGCCAGCCGCCATTCTGGCAGCATGGCAGGCCAGCCAGAGTGATCAAACGCCTTTCCTTGTGCTCGGTGAAGGCAGCAACGTCCTCTTCCTGGAAGATTTTGCCGGTACAGTGGTGCTGAACCGCATCAAAGGCATCAAAATTCAGGATGAATATGAGTGCTGGAAATTGCACGTCGGGGCAGGTGAGAACTGGCATCAGCTGGTTAAAAGCACGCTGGAAAAAGGAATCACAGGCCTGGAAAATCTGGCGTTGATCCCTGGTATGACCGGTTCGGCACCGATTCAGAACATAGGTGCTTATGGCGTGGAATTAAAAGACGTCTGCGAATACGTGGATGTACTTAATCTGCACAGTGGTCAGACAGAACGTCTCGATCGTGAAGCCTGTGAGTTTGGCTATCGTGACAGCATTTTTAAACATCACTACCAGTCAGGCTATGTCATCGTCGCAGTCGGGATAATATTGCCTAAGCAATGGCAACCGGTATTAACCTACGGCGATCTGAAAACGCTCAATCCGGTGACGGCCAATGCCTGGGATGTCTATCACGCGGTATGCCAGATGCGACAGAGCAAACTACCCGATCCGAAAGTCACCGGTAATGTAGGCAGCTTTTTTAAAAATCCTGTCGTCACCGAGGCGCAGTGCAGCTCATTACTGACGCATTTTCCGGCTATGCCACACTATCTGATGCCAAATGGTGAAATCAAACTGGCAGCAGGATGGCTTATCGATCAGTGCCAGCTGAAAGGTTATCGCATCGGGGGCGCGGCAGTTCACCAGCAACAGGCTCTGGTGCTGATCAACGCTGAAAATGCCACTCCCGACGATATCGTTGCGCTGGCAAAAACCGTACGCGCTCAGGTTGGTGAAAAATTTGATGTCTGGCTTGAGCCCGAAGTGCGCTTTATTGAGGCGCAGGGTGAGTGTAATGCCGTCGGGGTGATCGCATGAAAGACCATAATGTTCCGCTAAAGCTGGTTGATATCTTATCGGATGGTGAGTTCCATTCCGGTGAGCAACTGGGTGAAACGCTGGGCATGAGTCGCGCAGCCATAAATAAGCATATCCAGACGTTAAAAAGCTGGGGTCTTGATGTCTATACCGTGACAGGTAAAGGTTACAGTCTCTCTGCCCCGATACAGCTGCTGGATGAGCAGGCGATACTCTCACAGGTTACGCAGGGTAACGTCTCGGTAATCCCGGTGATTGATTCCACAAATCAGTATCTGCTGGAACGTATGCATGAAATGGAGTCGGGTGCTGCCTGCATTGCGGAATATCAGCAGGCGGGTCGAGGCCGTCGTGGCCGTCAGTGGTTTTCGCCCTTTGGCGCGAACCTCTACATGTCTATGTACTGGCGTCTGGAGCAGGGGCCGGCAGCGGCGATGGGTCTGAGCCTGGTAATTGGCATTATCATGGCTGAGACATTACGTTCATTAGGGGCCGATAATGTCCGCGTAAAATGGCCCAATGATATTTACCTGAACGATCGTAAACTGGCGGGTATTCTGGTCGAACTGACAGGTAAAACCGGCGATGCTGCGCATATCGTGATTGGTGCGGGGATTAACCTGGCGATGCGAACAGCCGATGCATCACAGATTAATCAGGGCTGGATTAACCTGCAGGAGGCCGGGGTAACGGTAAACCGCAATGAGCTGGCGGCACGTCTGATCAACAGTCTGCGCGAAGCTCTGCCGCTCTTTGAGCAGGAGGGATTAACCCCGTTTGTCGCACGCTGGGCTGCGCTGGATAACTTTATTAACCGGCCGGTTAAGCTGCTTATCGGTGAACGTGAGGTCCATGGTATTGCGCGAGGCGTAGACAGCCAGGGTGGCCTGTTACTGGAACAGGATGGCGAAATAAAAGCCTGGGTGGGTGGAGAAATATCACTGCGTCCTGTCTGAGTAAAAAAAGCCTGCAGAAACGCAGGCTTTTTTATGACAGCAGTTATTTACGCAAGCGAACCTTATCGACTGCATGATCGCCACTTTTGGTCATAATCAGGCTGGCTCGTTCGCGCGTCGGCAGGATATTTTCCTGCAGGTTAAGCCAGTTAATCTCTTTCCATAAATTACCAGCAATTTCAACCGCTTCTGCCTCTGAAAGCTGGGCGTAATGATGGAAATAGGAGTCCGGATTGGTAAATGCGCCCTGGCGGAATTTCAGGAATCGATTGATATACCAGCTTTGCAGGAGATCTTCCTCTGCATCAACATAGATAGAAAAATCGACGAAATCTGAAACAAAGACATGATGGGGATCGTGGGGATAGTCCATTCCACTCTGTAATACATTCAGTCCTTCCAGAATCAGAATATCAGGCTGCTGTATCACTTTATCGCCATCAGGGATGACATCATAAATCAGATGTGAATAGACCGGAGCAGTCACCTGACTGGCTCCCGACTTTAAATCGGAGACGAAATTGACCAACCGGTGCATATCGTAGGATTGCGGGAATCCTTTTTTCTTCATTAACCCACGCTCTTTCAGCACGGCATTAGGATGAAGGAAGCCATCAGTGGTGATCAATTCGACTTTGCGATGTTCAGGCCAGCGGCTGAGCAAAGCCTGCAAGACACGCGCAGTCGTGCTTTTACCGACCGCTACGCTACCCGCAATACTGATGATATAGGGGATTTTCTGGCCATTGGTGCCCAGAAATTGCTCCAGTACAGCCTGCCGGCGAACGTTAGAACTTATATAAAAATTAAGCAGACGCGAAAGTGGCAGATAAATTTCCGCTACTTCCTCCAGCGAGAGATCCTCGTTGATGCCCTCCAGCTGCGCGATCTCTTCCTCTGACAGCGTCATAGGAACGGAATCACGTAATGCAGCCCATTGCTCACGAGTGAACTCTAAATAAGGCGTTGTCAGGGGGGTCGTTTTATCCATAAGCATGCATCTGACCGCAAATTCATGGCTATCAACCGCGTGTTATCCGATAAGCAGGACAGCACAGGTGAAGTGAATCACGAATCGCTGGTTTATCAGTGAGAACAATGGGCTGGAGGGTATCACCAGTATGGCTTTTAACAGAAGTAAAAAGATAAACGTGATCTCGCTTTCGTCGGCATACCCACAAAACATCATGGTGGCTTTAATTTTTACTGCTTTATCGTTGTTTATGATATTGCAGGTCATCACAGCGCATGTGCGGCTTTTATCTGCTTTTTACATCTGACACGTCTGAATGACAAAACGCCGCTATAAGGGCATAGAGAGAGGCTGAGGCGGTACAGATTCAATATGTCCCATAAGGACTTCAGCAAACGAACAACAGCATAGAGTCATTTTGAAAGGCTCCACGCCTGGTCATCGTCGTACCGACATAAGGGACACGCATATCAAAACAGGCCTGCTTTCTACAGAAAAGTGCCTGCACATGAAAAAAAAGCGCAGGCGAGGTCAAAAAAGCATCGTTCGGTACAGGCGTGTGAAATAAAAATACTCCCTGCAGATCATTTACCTGCTGAAAAGCGGTCCAGAGAGAGGCCTAAGGCATTAGCGCGAGCCGACTGATCCTATGAAAACAGGACCAGATTGCACAAATATTCTGCACAAAAACACTAAAATGCGATGATTTGCACAAATAGTAAGCGATAGAAAAAAATAAGCGATTTTTTAGTTGCATCCAGAGCCCGACCTTCCTAGAATGCGCTCCACTTGATGCCGGCTTAGCTCAGTTGGTAGAGCAACTGACTTGTAATCAGTAGGTCACCAGTTCGATTCCGGTAGCCGGCACCATCAAGTAGGTGGGATTCCCGAGCGGCCAAAGGGAGCAGACTGTAAATCTGCCGTCACAGACTTCGAAGGTTCGAATCCTTCTCCCACCACCATCTCAACCTCGCGGTTGGGTACGCAGATAAACAACCTGTTTATCTGTCAGGTGAGTCACTTATCACCCTGAATTCAGACTGAGCGTTAGCGAAGTCAAAGTCGGTCAGCTTCGCTGACAGGCAGTAGATAGTAGAGAAACATCTCTGTTATCTGCAAGCTACAGAAAGAACAGGTAGCCGAGTTCCAGGATGCGGGCATCGTATAATGGCTATTACCTCAGCCTTCCAAGCTGATGATGCGGGTTCGATTCCCGCTGCCCGCTCCAGATGTGCTGATATGGCTCAGTTGGTAGAGCGCACCCTTGGTAAGGGTGAGGTCCCCAGTTCGACTCTGGGTATCAGCACCACTTCCTTTAATCTCCCTCCTGATTTTCTCTGTAACTTCCTTGCAGTCAGGCATTGCCTGGTTAATGTGATGATATCATTGATATATCCGTGTCTTAGAGGGACTAGCGATGGCTAAAGAGCAATTTCAACGTAACAAACTGCACGTAAACGTGGGCACCATCGGTCACGTTGACCACGGTAAAACCACCCTGACTGCAGCTATCACTACCGTACTGGCTAAAACCAACGGCGGCCAGGCTCGTGCATTCGATCAGATCGACAGCACGCCTGAAGAAAAAGCCCGCGGTATCACCATCAACACCGCACACGTTGAGTATGAGACTGCTGCACGTCACTACGCTCACGTTGACTGCCCAGGCCACGCCGACTATGTGAAAAACATGATCACCGGTGCTGCGCAGATGGACGGCGCGATCCTGGTTGTTGCTGCGACTGATGGCCCAATGCCACAGACCCGTGAGCACATCCTGCTGGGTCGTCAGGTTGGCGTTCCTTACATCATCGTGTTCCTGAACAAGTGTGACATGGTTGATGATGAAGAGCTGCTGGAACTGGTAGAGATGGAAGTACGTGACCTGCTGTCACAGTACGACTTCCCAGGCGATGACACCCCGATCGTTCGTGGTTCTGCTCTGAAAGCGCTGGAAGGCGTTCCTGAGTGGGAAGCAAAAATCGTTGAGCTGGCTGAACACCTGGACAACTACATCCCGGATCCAGTCCGTGCGATCGACATGCCGTTCCTGCTGCCAATCGAAGACGTATTCTCAATCTCTGGCCGTGGTACCGTTGTTACCGGTCGTGTTGAGCGCGGCATCGTTAAAGTCGGCGACGAAGTTGAAATCGTGGGTATCAAAGATACTGCGAAATCAACCTGTACCGGTGTTGAGATGTTCCGTAAGCTGCTGGACCAGGGTCAGGCAGGCGAAAACTGTGGTGTTCTGCTGCGCGGTATCAAGCGTGAAGACATCCAGCGTGGCCAGGTTCTGGCTAAGCCAGGCTCAATCAAGCCGCACACCCAGTTCGAGTCAGAAGTTTACGTTCTGTCTAAAGACGAAGGTGGCCGCCATACTCCGTTCTTCAAAGGCTATCGTCCACAGTTCTACTTCCGTACAACTGACGTAACCGGTTCAGTAGAGCTGCCAGAAGGCGTTGAGATGGTCATGCCAGGCGACAACATCAAAATGGTTGTTACCCTGATTCACCCAATCGCAATGGACGAAGGTCTGCGCTTCGCAATCCGCGAAGGTGGCCGTACCGTTGGCGCGGGTGTTGTTGCTAAAGTTATCGCATAATTACCGATAACGTTTGACGCAATGCACACGGAAAGGGCATCATTTGATGCCCTTTTTGCACGCTGTTTCATAGAACCTGGCTCATCAGTGATTTTTTGAATCATAATCATTGCTGAGACAGGCTCTGTTATGCGGCGTTGGATACCGAGTTACGCCCCAAAAGCTCATTCGGTTTGGACGCCTCGCACTGCGGGGCAGAATAGTTTCTGAATTATTGTGGCAGGTTGGTTTATGAGTGCGAATACCGAAGCTCAAGGGAGCGGGCGTGGCCTGGAAGCGGTAAAGTGGGTAGTAGTCGTATTACTGCTGCTTGCAGCGATTGTAGGTAACTACCTCTATCGTGATGTGTCACTGCCACTGCGTGCTTTAGCCGTAGTTGTACTGATTGCAGCGGCTGGCGGCATTGCGCTTTTAACGACCAAAGGCAAAGCGACCGTGGCTTTTGCTCGTGAAGCAAGAACAGAAATGCGTAAGGTTATCTGGCCAACCCGCCAGGAAACGCTGCACACCACGTTAATCGTTGCCGCGGTTACTGCCGTGATGTCACTGATTTTGTGGGGGCTGGATGGTATTCTGGTCCGTCTGGTATCGTTTATCACTGGCCTGAGGTTCTGAGATGTCTGAAGCTCCAAAGAAACGCTGGTACGTCGTACAGGCGTTTTCCGGTTTTGAAGGCCGCGTAGCACAATCGCTGCGCGAGCATATCAAATTGCACAACATGGAAGAGCTGTTTGGCGACGTCATGGTTCCGACTGAAGAAGTCGTTGAAATTCGTGGTGGCCAGCGTCGTAAGAGCGAGCGCAAGTTTTTCCCGGGATACGTACTGGTTCAGATGGTGATGAATGACGCCAGCTGGCACCTGGTACGCAGCGTCCCACGCGTGATGGGTTTCATCGGCGGTACATCTGACCGTCCGGCACCTATCAGCGATAAAGAAGTTGATGCGATCATGAACCGTCTGCAGCAGGTCGGCGACAAGCCTCGTCCGAAAACGCTGTTTGAGCCAGGTGAAATGGTTCGCGTTAATGACGGTCCTTTTGCTGACTTTAACGGTGTGGTTGAAGATGTGGATTACGAGAAGAGCCGCCTGACGGTATCCGTTTCCATCTTTGGACGTGCCACGCCGGTTGAGCTCGACTTCGGTCAGGTGGAGAAAGGTTAACCTCTTTCCGCTCACAAATTAGCTGTTGCAGCAGGCGCGAAATTTAACTACAATTTCGCGCCTTTTGTTTTTATGCGCTGGCAACAGCGTGTAAATCGTTATCACGGGGAGCCTTTACAGGCGCTATAACCCAATTGAGGAAATATCATGGCTAAGAAAGTCCAAGCCTACGTCAAGCTGCAGGTTGCAGCTGGTATGGCGAACCCAAGTCCACCGGTTGGTCCAGCTCTGGGTCAGCAGGGTGTTAACATCATGGAATTCTGCAAAGCGTTCAACGCTAAGACCGAATCTCTGGAAAAAGGTCTGCCGACTCCTGTTGTTATCACCGTATACAGCGACCGTTCTTTTACCTTCATTACCAAAACGCCTCCGGCTGCCGTACTGCTGAAAAAAGCAGCGGGCATCAAGTCTGGTTCTGGTAAGCCGAACAAAGATAAAGTCGGTAAAGTGACTCGTGCTCAGGTACGTGAAATCGCAGAAACCAAAGCTGCGGACATGACTGGTTCTGACGTTGAAGCGATGACTCGCTCAATCGAAGGTACTGCTCGTTCCATGGGCCTGGTAGTAGAGGACTAAGAAATGGCTAAGCTGACCAAGCGCATGACCGTAATTCGCGACAAAGTTGACGCGACCAAGCAGTATGATATTGCTGAAGCTGTTGCTCTGCTGAAAGAACTGGCTACTGCCAAGTTCGTTGAAAGCGTTGACGTTGCTGTCAACCTCGGCATTGATGCACGTAAATCTGATCAGAACGTTCGCGGCGCGACCGTTCTGCCACACGGTACTGGTCGTTCAGTACGTGTTGCTGTCTTCGCCCAGGGCGCCAACGCTGAAGCTGCTAAAGCAGCAGGCGCTGAGCTGGTAGGCATGGAAGACCTGGCTGATCAGATCAAGAAAGGCGAAATGAATTTTGACGTTGTTATTGCTTCTCCGGATGCAATGCGCGTTGTTGGCCAGCTGGGCCAGATTCTGGGTCCACGTGGCCTGATGCCAAACCCGAAAGTCGGTACTGTAACGCCTAACGTTGCTGAAGCGGTTAAGAACGCTAAAGCGGGTCAGGTTCGTTATCGTAACGACAAAAACGGCATCATCCACACTACCATCGGTAAAGTGGACTTTGACGCTGACAAACTGAAAGAAAACCTGGAGTCTCTGCTGGTTGCGCTGAAAAAAGCAAAACCATCTCAGGCGAAAGGCGTGTACATCAAGAAAGTTAGCCTTTCAACCACCATGGGCGCCGGCGTTGCCGTTGACCAGGCTGGTCTGAACGCAACAGCAAACTAATTGCTGCTTGAAACGGGCGAAAAATTCACCTAGAATCTTACGCCCGTTGTTCTGTTATTAACGGAACAGGACACCAGAGAGCCAGAACTGATTGTTGCGTGTATCGCCTTTCCCTCTGACTCTGCTGCGTCGCACAGAATTTAGGTTGGAGCCAGGCCTTATCCTGGCCTCCGTCCAAGACCGCAGGAGCGGATTATCTCCGGATATTCCGCTTAATACCCTGCGTAGACGGTGACAGAACCAAAAGAATTTTTTCTTAGCTGGATTCTGCTCACCGTGTTCGAGCGCTTATTTCCCCTTGGGGTGAGTAAGTGAAGTGAGTTCCGGGGAAATCCTTTCCCGGTCAAATCCAGGAGCAAAAGCTAATGGCATTAAATCTTCAAGACAAACAAGCGATTGTTGCTGAAGTCAGCGAAGTAGCCAAAGGTGCGCTTTCAGCGGTTGTTGCGGATTCCCGTGGCGTTACCGTTGATAAAATGACCGAACTGCGTAAAGCAGGCCGTGAAGCTGGCGTTTACATGCGTGTTGTTCGTAACACCCTGCTGCGCCGCGTCGTTGAAGGAACTCAGTTTGAGTGCCTGAAAGACACGTTTGTTGGTCCGACCCTGATTGCATATTCTATGGAACACCCGGGCGCTGCTGCTCGTCTGTTCAAAGATTTCGCGAAAGCGAATGCAAAATTTGAGGTCAAAGCTGCAGCCTTTGAAGGTGAGCTGATCACGGCGGCCAATATTGACCGTCTGGCAACGCTGCCGACCTACGAAGAAGCACTGGCACGTCTGATGTCGACCATGAAAGAAGCCGCTGCCGGCAAACTGGTCCGCACTCTGGCTGCTGTACGCGATGCAAAAGAAGCGGCTTAAGGCCATCTTCTTTTCTTCGTACTTGCTTACGTATAAACTTTTTCTGATTCTTAGGAACAATTGTCATGTCTATTACTAAAGACCAAATTCTGGAAGCTGTTGCAGCGATGTCCGTAATGGAAGTAGTTGAGCTGGTTTCTGCTATGGAAGAAAAATTCGGCGTTTCTGCTGCTGCTGCTGTAGCTGTTGCTGCGGGCCCGGCTGAAGCTGTTGAAGAAAAAACTGAATTCGACGTAGTCCTGAAAGCTGTTGGCCCGAACAAGGTTGCAGTAATCAAAGCCGTACGTACTGCAACTGGTCTGGGCCTGAAAGAAGCCAAAGATCTGGTTGAAGCAACTGGCGTAATCAAAGAAGCGATCAGCAAAGATGACGCAGCTGCACTTGAAGCTGCTCTGAAAGAAGCTGGCGCTGAAGTTGAAGTTAAGTAAGACAGCCTTCGGGTTGCAGTCTGAGTAGTTTCAGGCTGATGGCTGGTGACTTTTTGGTCACCAGCCTTTTTGCGCTACAGGGTCTCAATGGGGTTTCACACTGTTTGTCCATTGTTACTCTTCAATATCTTTCTCTATCGACGACTTAATATACCGCTCTACCTGTGCGGGTTCCCTGCCCTCGCAACAGCGATGAAATGATTTAAGCGTGATAGAAAGAGGTATTGCACTGCTGCTGCGCAGCCAGTGAATCAAACAAAATCGTGTTGCATGAACTGTCCTGTCAGGACGGACAGCGTGGGTCGACTTGTCAGCTAGCTGAGGAACCCTATGGTTTACTCCTATACCGAGAAAAAACGTATTCGTAAGGATTTTGGTAAACGTCCGCAAGTACTGGACATACCTTATCTCCTTTCCATCCAGCTCGACTCGTTCCAGAAGTTTATCGAGCAAGATCCAGAAGGTCAGTACGGACTGGAAGCTGCATTCCGCTCTGTATTCCCTATTGCGAGCTACAGCGGCAACTCTGAGTTGCAGTATGTCAGCTATCGCCTGGGTGAACCTGTCTTTGACGTGAAAGAGTGTCAGATCCGTGGCGTGACCTATTCGGCACCGCTGCGCGTGAAACTGCGTCTGGTGGTCTATGAGCGCGAAGCGCCAGAAGGCACCGTAAAAGACATTAAAGAACAAGAAGTCTACATGGGCGAAATTCCGCTCATGACCGACAATGGTACCTTTGTTATCAATGGTACCGAGCGCGTTATCGTTTCTCAGCTGCACCGTAGTCCTGGCGTGTTCTTTGATAGCGATAAGGGTAAAACCCACTCATCGGGTAAAGTGCTCTACAACGCACGTATCATCCCTTACCGCGGTTCATGGCTCGACTTTGAGTTTGACCCGAAAGATAACCTGTTTGTCCGTATTGACCGTCGTCGTAAGCTGCCGGCCACTATCATCCTGCGTGCGTTGCAGTTCACTACACCTCAGATCCTCGATATCTTCTTCGAGAAAGTGGTGTTTGAAATTCGCGACAACAAGCTGCAGATGGAGCTGGTGCCTGAGCGCCTGCGCGGTGAAACTGCGACCTTCGATATCGAAGCGAACGGCACCGTCTACGTCGAAAAAGCACGCCGTATTACTGCGCGCCATATCCGTCAGCTGGAAAAAGATGGCATTCAGCACATCGAAGTTCCGGTTGAATATATCGCGGGTAAAGTGGTCGCTAAAGACTACATCGATGAGAGCACCGGTGAGCTGATCATTGCAGCGAACATGGAACTGTCACTGGATCTGCTGGCCAAACTGAGCCAGTCCGGTCACAAGCGCATCGAAACGCTGTTCACCAACGATCTGGACCACGGTCCATATATGTCCGAGACCCTGCGTGTCGACCCAACCAGCGATCGTCTGAGCGCACTGGTTGAGATCTACCGCATGATGCGCCCTGGTGAGCCGCCAACACGCGAAGCAGCAGAGAACCTGTTTGAGAACCTGTTCTTCTCTGAAGATCGTTACGATCTTTCTGCTGTGGGTCGTATGAAGTTCAACCGTTCATTGCTGCGTGATGAAATCGAAGGTTCAGGCATCCTGAGCAAAGATGACATCATCGAAGTGATGAAGAAGCTGATCGACATCCGTAACGGTAAAGGCGAAGTGGACGATATCGACCACCTCGGTAACCGTCGTATTCGTTCAGTCGGTGAAATGGCTGAGAACCAGTTCCGTGTCGGTCTGGTACGTGTTGAGCGTGCGGTGAAAGAGCGTCTGTCACTGGGCGACCTTGATACCCTGATGCCACAGGACATGATCAACGCGAAGCCAATTTCGGCCGCGGTGAAAGAGTTCTTTGGTTCCAGCCAGCTTTCTCAGTTTATGGATCAGAACAACCCGCTGTCAGAGATTACGCACAAACGTCGTATCTCTGCTCTCGGCCCGGGTGGTTTGACGCGTGAGCGTGCCGGCTTCGAAGTGCGTGACGTACACCCAACGCACTACGGTCGTGTCTGCCCAATCGAAACCCCTGAAGGCCCGAACATCGGTCTGATCAACTCCTTGTCTGTGTATGCACAGACCAACGAGTACGGTTTCCTTGAGACGCCTTACCGCCGTGTTATCGACGGTCTGGTTTCTGACGAGATTCACTACCTCTCTGCTATCGAAGAGGGTAACTACGTTATCGCTCAGGCGAACGCCCCTCTTGATGATAACGGCGCGTTTGTTGATGACCTGGTCACCTGCCGTAGCAAAGGCGAATCAAGTCTGTTCAGCCGCGATCAGGTTGACTACATGGACGTTTCGACTCAACAGATCGTTTCTGTCGGTGCGTCCCTGATCCCGTTCCTGGAACACGATGATGCTAACCGCGCCCTGATGGGTGCGAACATGCAACGTCAGGCCGTTCCGACTCTGCGTGCTGATAAGCCGCTGGTTGGTACGGGTATGGAACGTGCTGTTGCCGTTGACTCCGGTGTAACTGCCGTTGCCAAACGTGGCGGTACCGTACAGTACGTCGACGCATCACGTATCGTTATCAAAGTTAACGAAGACGAAATGCATGCTGGCGAAGCCGGTATCGACATCTACAACCTGACCAAATATACCCGTTCTAACCAGAACACCTGCATCAACCAGATGCCATGTGTTTCTCTGGGTGAGCCGGTTGAGCGCGGCGACGTGCTGGCAGATGGCCCGTCCACCGATCTGGGTGAACTGGCGCTGGGCCAGAACATGCGCGTAGCGTTCATGCCGTGGAACGGTTACAACTTCGAAGACTCCATCCTGGTCTCCGAGCGTGTGGTTCAGGAAGATCGCTTTACGACTATCCACATTCAGGAACTGGCTTGCGTGTCGCGTGACACCAAACTGGGGCCGGAAGAGATTACCGCTGATATCCCGAACGTGGGTGAAGCTGCACTCTCTAAACTGGATGAGTCAGGCATCGTCTACATCGGTGCTGAAGTGACCGGTGGCGACATTCTGGTTGGTAAGGTTACGCCGAAAGGTGAAACCCAGCTGACGCCAGAAGAGAAACTGCTGCGCGCTATCTTCGGTGAAAAAGCCTCTGACGTGAAAGATTCGTCACTGCGCGTACCGAATGGCGTGTCAGGCACCGTGATCGACGTTCAGGTCTTTACCCGCGATGGCGTGGAAAAAGACAAACGTGCGCTGGAAATTGAAGAGATGCAGCTGAAGCAGGCCAAGAAAGACCTGTCTGAAGAACTGCAGATTCTGGAAGCGGGCCTGTTCAGCCGTATCCAGAACGTATTGATTTCTGGTGGCGTTGAAGCAGACAAACTGGACAAGCTGCCGCGCGAGCGCTGGCTGGAACTGGGTCTGACTGACGAAGCCAAGCAAAACCAGCTGGAGCAGCTGGCAGAGCAGTACGACGAACTGAAGCACGAGTTTGAGAAAAAACTCGAAGGTAAGCGTCGTAAAATCACCCAGGGCGATGATCTGGCACCAGGCGTGCTGAAAATCGTTAAGGTTTATCTGGCTGTTAAGCGTCAGATTCAGCCGGGTGACAAAATGGCAGGCCGTCACGGTAACAAAGGTGTTATCTCTAAGATCAACCCGATCGAAGATATGCCTTACGATGAAAACGGCACGCCGGTTGACATCGTTCTGAACCCGCTGGGCGTACCATCGCGTATGAACATCGGTCAGATTCTGGAAACCCACCTGGGTATGGCAGCGAAAGGCATCGGCGAGAAGATCAACGCCATGCTCAAAAAGCAGGAAGACGTCGCGAAACTGCGCGAATTCATCCAGCGCGCCTATGACCTGGGTAGCGATCTGCGTCAGAAAGTTGACCTGAACACCTTCTCCGACGACGAAGTATTGCGTCTGGCTGAGAACCTGAAGAAAGGTATGCCAATCGCCACTCCGGTGTTTGATGGCGCGAAAGAGAGTGAAATCAAAGAGCTGCTGCAGCTCGGCGGCTTGCCTTCTTCCGGTCAGATTACCCTGTTTGACGGCCGTACCGGTGAGCAGTTCGAACGTCAGGTAACCGTTGGCTACATGTACATGCTGAAACTCAACCACCTGGTTGATGACAAGATGCATGCACGTTCAACCGGTTCCTACAGCCTGGTTACTCAGCAGCCGCTGGGTGGTAAGGCACAGTTCGGTGGTCAGCGCTTTGGTGAGATGGAAGTATGGGCACTGGAAGCATATGGTGCCGCGTATACCCTGCAGGAAATGCTTACCGTTAAGTCTGATGACGTCAACGGCCGTACCAAGATGTATAAAAACATCGTTGACGGTAACCATCAGATGGAACCGGGCATGCCGGAATCCTTCAACGTACTGTTGAAAGAGATTCGCTCGCTGGGTATCAACATCGAGCTGGAAGACGAGTAACCCCTTTTCAGGCTGCGGTTCGCCGCCGCCTGAAAGCGCAGGGTTTAAAGCGCTCGCAATTGTACTGGTTACGGGGCGTTCAATTTCGGTTGGACGCCCTCTGAGTCTCACTCCGACGGGAGCTAATCCGTGAAAGACTTACTTAAGTTTCTGAAAGCGCAAACTAAGACCGAAGAGTTTGATGCGATCAAAATTGCGCTGGCTTCGCCAGACATGATCCGTTCCTGGTCTTTTGGTGAAGTGAAAAAGCCAGAAACCATTAACTACCGTACTTTTAAGCCAGAGCGCGATGGTCTGTTCTGTGCCCGTATCTTCGGGCCGGTAAAAGACTATGAGTGCCTGTGCGGCAAATACAAGCGCCTGAAACACCGTGGTGTGATTTGTGAGAAGTGCGGCGTTGAAGTGACCCAGACTAAAGTACGCCGTGAGCGTATGGGCCACATCGAACTGGCGTCGCCGACTGCGCACATCTGGTTCCTGAAGTCACTGCCATCGCGTATCGGCTTACTGCTGGATATGCCACTGCGTGACATCGAGCGCGTGCTCTACTTTGAATCTTACGTGGTAATCGAAGGTGGCATGACCAACCTCGAGAAGCGTCAGATTCTGACTGAAGAGCAGTACCTTGACGCTCTGGAAGAGTTCGGTGACGAGTTCGACGCCAAAATGGGCGCCGAAGCGATCCAGGCCCTGTTGAAAAATATGGATCTGGAGCAGGAGTGCGAGCAGCTGCGTGAAGAGCTGAACGAAACTAACTCCGAAACCAAACGTAAAAAACTGACCAAGCGCATCAAGCTGCTGGAAGCGTTCGTACAGTCTGGCAACAAGCCAGAGTGGATGATCCTGACCGTGCTGCCTGTTCTGCCACCGGATCTGCGTCCGCTGGTACCGCTGGATGGTGGCCGTTTCGCAACGTCGGATCTGAACGATCTCTATCGTCGCGTGATCAACCGTAACAACCGCCTGAAACGCCTGCTGGATCTGGCTGCGCCAGATATCATCGTGCGCAACGAAAAGCGTATGTTGCAGGAAGCGGTCGATGCACTGCTGGACAACGGTCGTCGCGGTCGTGCGATCACCGGTTCCAACAAGCGTCCGCTGAAATCACTGGCTGACATGATCAAAGGTAAGCAGGGTCGTTTCCGTCAGAACCTGCTGGGTAAACGTGTCGACTATTCTGGTCGTTCGGTTATCACCGTAGGTCCATACCTGCGCCTGCATCAGTGCGGTCTGCCGAAGAAAATGGCACTCGAACTGTTCAAACCGTTCATTTACGGCAAGCTGGAACTGCGTGGCCTGGCCACCACCATCAAAGCCGCGAAGAAAATGGTTGAGCGCGAAGAAGCGGTTGTCTGGGATATCCTCGACGAAGTGATCCGTGAGCACCCGGTTCTGCTGAACCGTGCGCCTACGCTGCACCGTCTGGGTATTCAGGCCTTTGAACCGGTTCTGATCGAAGGTAAAGCGATCCAGCTGCACCCGCTGGTTTGTGCGGCATACAACGCCGACTTCGATGGTGACCAGATGGCTGTTCACGTACCGCTGACGCTGGAAGCCCAGCTGGAAGCGCGTGCGCTGATGATGTCGACCAACAACATCCTGTCACCTGCGAACGGCGAGCCAATCATCGTTCCTTCTCAGGACGTTGTACTGGGTCTGTACTACATGACCCGTGACTGTGTTAACGCCAAAGGCGAAGGCATGGTGCTGACTGGCCCGAAAGAAGCTGAGCGTATTTATCGCGCTGGCCTCGCATCGCTGCATGCTCGCGTTAAGGTGCGTATCACCGAACACGAGAAAAATGAGCAGGATGAGTGGGTTGCTAAAACCAGCATCATCGACACCACTGTTGGCCGTGCCATCCTGTGGATGATCGTGCCAAAAGGTCTGCCTTTCTCCATCGTTAACCAGGCGCTGGGCAAAAAAGCTATCTCCAAAATGCTGAACACCTGTTACCGCATTCTGGGCCTGAAGCCGACCGTTATCTTTGCTGACCAGACCATGTACACCGGTTTCGCTTACGCAGCCCGTTCAGGCGCGTCTGTCGGCATCGACGACATGGTTATTCCAGAGAAGAAAGTGGAAATCATCACCGAAGCGGAAGCAGAAGTGGCTGAGATCCAGGAGCAGTTCCAGTCTGGTCTGGTAACCGCAGGCGAACGTTACAACAAAGTCATCGATATCTGGGCAGCAGCCAACGAACGTGTTGCCAAGGCGATGATGGAAAACCTCTCAACTGAAACCGTTATTAACCGTGACGGCGTAGAAGAGCGACAGGTTTCCTTTAACAGCATCTTTATGATGGCTGACTCCGGTGCGCGTGGTTCTGCTGCACAGATTCGTCAGCTGGCCGGTATGCGTGGTCTGATGGCGAAGCCAGATGGCTCCATCATCGAAACACCAATCACGGCGAACTTCCGTGAAGGGTTGAACGTACTCCAGTACTTCATCTCAACCCACGGTGCACGTAAAGGCCTGGCGGATACCGCACTGAAAACGGCGAACTCCGGTTATCTGACGCGTCGTCTGGTTGACGTTGCACAGGATCTGGTTGTTACCGAAGATGACTGTGGTACACACGAAGGCATCATGATGACACCTGTCATCGAAGGTGGCGACGTTAAAGAGCCACTGCGTGAACGTGTTCTGGGTCGTGTGACCGCTGAAGACGTTCTGAAGCCGGGTACTGCTGATATTCTGGTTCCACGCAACACGCTGCTCGATGAGCACTGGTGTGACGTGCTGGAACTGAACTCAGTCGACAGCCTGAAAGTCCGCTCAGTAGTAGGTTGTGAAACCGACTTTGGTGTGTGTGCGCATTGCTATGGTCGCGACCTGGCACGTGGTCACATCATCAACAAAGGTGAAGCGATTGGTGTTATCGCGGCACAGTCCATCGGTGAGCCAGGTACACAGCTGACGATGCGTACGTTCCACATCGGTGGTGCGGCATCACGTGCGGCTGCTGAATCCAGCATTCAGGTGAAGAACAAAGGTACCATCAAGCTGACCAACGCTAAGTCGGTAACGAACTCGGCAGGCAAGCTGGTGATCACCTCGCGTAACGTTGAACTGAAAATGATCGACGAGTTTGGTCGTACCAAAGAGAGCTATAAAGTTCCTTATGGTTCTACCATGGCGAAAGGTGATGGTGAGCAGGTTGCAGCGGGCGAAACCGTCGCAAACTGGGATCCGCATACCATGCCAGTCATCACCGAAGTGGGCGGTTTCATTCGCTTCACGGACATGGTTGATGGCCAGACCATTACCCGTCAGACAGATGACTTAACCGGTCTTTCTTCGCTGGTGGTTCTGGACAGTGCTGAACGTACTGCGGGCGGTAAAGATCTGCGTCCTGCGCTGAAAATTGTTGATGCCAACGGCAACGACGTTCTGATTCCGGGCACCGACATGCCGGCTCAGTACTTCCTGCCTGGTAAAGCAATTGTTCAGCTGGAAGATGGCGTGAAGATCAGTGCTGGTGACACGCTGGCGCGTGTTCCGCAGGAATCTGGCGGTACCAAGGATATTACCGGTGGTCTGCCACGCGTTGCTGACCTGTTCGAAGCGCGTCGTCCGAAAGAGCCAGCTATTCTGGCGGAGATCAGCGGCATCATCTCCTTCGGTAAAGAGACCAAAGGTAAGCGTCGTCTGGTCATCACTCCGCTGGATGGCAGTGAGCCGTACGAAGAGATGATTCCGAAATGGCGTCAGCTGAACGTGTTCGAAGGTGAACGTGTTGAGCGCGGTGACGTGGTTTCCGATGGCCCAGAGTCTCCACATGACATCCTGCGCTTGCGCGGCGTGCATGCGGTGACCCGTTACATCACTAACGAAGTGCAGGAAGTTTACCGTCTGCAAGGCGTTAAGATTAACGATAAGCACATCGAAGTCATCGTTCGTCAGATGCTGCGTAAAGCAACCATCGTGAGCGCAGGAAGTGCAGACTTCCTGGAAGGTGAGCAGGCTGAATTCTCTCGCATCAAGATCTCTAACCGTGATCTGGAAGCGAACGGAAAAGTTGGCGCAACCTTCATGCGTGACCTGCTGGGTATTACCAAAGCGTCACTGGCTACCGAATCGTTCATCTCTGCAGCATCGTTCCAGGAAACCACGCGTGTCCTGACCGAAGCAGCAGTAGCAGGTAAGCGCGATGAACTGCGCGGCCTGAAAGAGAACGTAATCGTGGGTCGTCTGATCCCGGCCGGTACCGGTTATGCGTACCATCAGGATCGTATGCGCCGCAAAGCGGCAGGTGAAGTTCCGGTTGCACCGCAGGTTACTGCGGATGAAGCCTCAGCCAGCCTGGCTGAACTGTTGAACGCCGGTCTCGGCGGCAACAAAGACGATTAATCGTCCTTTGCCTGATAAAAACCCTGCCTCGGCAGGGTTTTTTTTGTCTCTGATTCAGACATTCCAGTCGTTGCGGCCAAGGCCAATGTCTTTCAGCTGACTGTCACTCAGCTTCGACAGGATGACGCGCGTCTCACGCCTCAGCTGCCAGCGTTTATAACTGCGCCAAAGATAGCGAACCAACTGGTAAGGCGTGCCTGTAAACGGTTTAGCTGCGCGATTCTCGTCGTATCCCATGATAGTGCCCTCAGTGAATTGTCTGAGGACTATTCTCAGCGGATCGCTCTGTATGATACAGACGCAAAAATCACCTTTCTTTAACATACAGATTGCGTTAATGACAATCTGAATGGTAAAAAAGAGACATAACTGTACCGGTTAATGCTCAGCTCCTAAGTCAGAGGAAATACAATGACGCGATATGAACATCTGGCCACGCTGCTGGCTCAGCGTATCGAACAAGGTTTATATCGCAGTGGTGAGCGCCTGCCCTCGGTACGCAGTCTGAGTGCCGAACATGGCGTCAGTATCAGCACCGTGCAGCAGGCTTATCATCTGCTGGAAGAGAAGCAGATGATTACGCCGCAGTCGCGCTCTGGCTATTTTGTGGCCTCGCGTAAGGCGACGCCCCCGATGCCTGCGCTGACCCGTCCCGCACAGCGGCCGGTTGAGGTAACGCAGTGGGATGCGGTGCTGGAGCTGATTAACAGTCGTCTGGAAGATGATGTGTTGCAGCTGGGAAGCGGCATGCCCGATCTGACGCAGCCGACGCTTAAGCCGCTGTGGAAAGCCTTCAGCCGTCAGGCACAGAAGCAGGACATCGCGCTGCTCAATTATGACAACCTCTATGGTGTTCTCGCACTGCGGCAACAGGTTGCACGACTGGCGATAGATAGCGGTTGCCAGCTCACCGCCGATGACATTGTTATTACCACCGGCTGCCATGAAGCATTATCGGTAGCCGTGCGCGCGGTCTGCGAGCCGGGCGATATCATTGCCGTTGAGTCACCTTCGTTTCACGGGATCATGCAAACCCTGCGCGGATTTGGCATTCGTGCCATTGAGATCCCGACCGATGCGGTAACCGGCATCAGCCTGGAGGCGCTGGAACTGGCGTTTGATCAATGGCCGATTAAAGCAGTCGTTGTTGTACCGAACTGTAATAATCCGCTGGGATTTATCATGCCTGAGCCGCGTAAGCGGGCATTGCTGGCCCTGGCGCAGCGGTTTGACGCGGCGGTCATTGAAGATGATGTTTATGGTGAGTTAGCCTGGGAATATCCGCGCCCAGCGACCATTAAAGCGCTGGATCTCGATGGCCGGGTTCTGCTGTGCAGCTCCTTTTCCAAAACGCTGGCGCCAGGTTTGCGTGTCGGCTGGGTTGCACCCGGCCGCTATCGCGACCGTGTACTGCACATGAAATATATCGTCACAGGTTCCACCGCCACACAGCCTCAGCATGCGGTCTCCGAGTTTATCCGCCAGGGCCATTATCAGCCCCATCTGCGCCGGATGCGGCAAATCTATCATCGTAACTATGAAACCTTTAGCTGCTGGGTGCGCCACTACTTTCCCTGCGGCATCTGCGTTTCCCGTCCTCAGGGCGGTTTTCTGATGTGGATAGAGCTCCCCGAAGCGTTTGATGCGGTCCGGCTCAATCGCGAATTGCGCGACTCAAAAATTCAGATAGCCGTAGGCTCACTCTTTTCGGCCTCGGGTAAATACCGTAACTGTCTGCGCTTAAACTACGGGCTGCCGATCAACGAGCAGACTGAGAAGGCGCTGGCGCTGGTGGGTGCAGCCGTCGAACGCGCCATGATCTCGTGCCAGCATGAGACGCAGATTTCAGCTTCAACTCTCGCATAGCGAAAAGAAGAAGCAGGGCCGGCAAGAGGAGGGAACCGGCCCTGGTCAGATAACCTTAACCTGACGGAGGCCACGTTAAGGTTTTGGATCAGAGCACGCCAGCGGCAACATACGCTTTTGCGCGTCGCTTTCCCGGCAGAAACGCTGGCGTTACTGGTTTTGCAGCCGCTATGCGGGATAGCTTCCACAAATCTTTATTGGTGAGGCTCTGCCAGCGCCAGCAAAGTACGTGTTGCTTCACGCCAGTCATCTGCCTGGGTAATCGCACTCACCACCGCAATACTCCCTACGCCGGTTGCCAGCACGTCAGGTGCGCGAGCAATTGAGATACCGCCAATTGCCACGGTGGGGATATGCGTCAGGCGCGTCAGATGCCGCTTCAGCTGCTCAATGCCCTGCGGCGCAGAAGGCATCTCTTTGGTCTGCGTCGGGAAAATATGTCCAAGCGCGATGTAAGAGGGATGGATTGCCAGTGCGCGGTCCAGTTCAGCATCGTCATGGGTGGAGAGCCCCAGACGCAATCCTGCCTGATGAATCCGGGCAAGATCGGCGACATCGAGATCCTCCTGACCCAGATGCACGCCATAAGCCTGATGCTTTATCGCCAGCTGCCAGTAGTCATTGATAAACAGGCGCGCGTCATAGCGTTTACCCAGTGCAATCGCCTGAGCGATGGCGGGCTCGGCGACCTCATCGGGCTGATCTTTGATGCGCAGCTGCAGCGTACGAACGCCCATCTTCAGCAGGCGCTCAATCCAGTCGGGGCTATCAACCACCGGATAAAGCCCCAGGCGCGGGGCGGTAGCGGGAAATGCGGGCATCGTTACTCCTCCTTAATGGCATCGGCGGGATGATAAAGCTCACCGCCGCGCCGACGAAAACGGTCTGACATTTGCGCCATGCCCACTTCAACGGGCTCGGCGTGCGTATCCTGACGTGCTGCGAACTCGCGCACCTCCTGGGAAATTTTCATCGAGCAGAACTTAGGGCCACACATCGAGCAGAAATGGGCCACTTTGCCCGACTCCTGCGGCAGGGTTTCATCATGCATAGCCCGCGCCGTATGGGGATCCAGCGCCAGATTAAACTGATCTTCCCAGCGGAACTCAAAGCGCGCTTTGGACATGGCGTTATCACGGATCTGCGCACCCGGATGGCCTTTCGCCAGATCGGCGGCATGCGCCGCGATTTTGTAGGTGATCAATCCCTGCTTCACATCCTCTTTGTTCGGCAGACCCAGATGCTCTTTGGGCGTGACGTAACACAACATGGCGCAACCAAACCAGCCAATCATGGCAGCACCGATACCGGAGGTGAAATGGTCATAGCCGGGCGCGATGTCGGTGGTCAGCGGGCCAAGGGTGTAGAAGGGGGCTTCATCGCACAGGTCGAGCTGTTCTGTCATGTTGCGGCGGATCATATGCATCGGGACGTGCCCCGGGCCTTCAATCATTACCTGAACGTCATATTCCCAGGCAATACGGGTCAGCTCGCCCAGGGTACGCAGTTCGGCAAACTGCGCCTCATCGTTGGCATCCTGAATGGAACCCGGACGAAGGCCATCGCCCAGCGACAGGGAGACATCATAGGCGGCGCAGATTTCACAAATCTCCCGGAAGTGCTGATACAGGAAGCTCTCCTGATGATGCGACAGGCACCATTTCGCCATGATAGATCCACCCCGCGATACAATTCCGGTCAGACGTTTCGCCGTCATCGGGACATAACGCAGCAGCACGCCAGCGTGGATAGTAAAGTAATCGACACCCTGTTCCGCCTGCTCAAGCAGCGTATCGCGGAATATTTCCCAGTTCAGCGCCTCGGCCACGCCATTCACTTTTTCCAGCGCCTGATAAATCGGCACTGTACCGATTGGCACCGGGCTGTTTCGCAAAATCCATTCGCGCGTTTCATGAATATAACGACCGGTAGAGAGATCCATCACCGTATCGGCACCCCAGCGAGTCGACCAGACCAGTTTTTCCACCTCTTCCTCAATAGAAGAGGTCACCGCCGAGTTACCGATGTTGGCGTTGACCTTAACCAGAAAGTTGCGGCCAATGATCATCGGCTCCGATTCAGGGTGATTGATATTGGCAGGGATGATGGCGCGTCCGGCAGCGACCTCCTGACGCACAAACTCGGGCGTGATACTGGCTGGCAGATGCGCGCCAAAACTGTGGCCGGGATGCTGTTGCAGCAATACCTCACTGCGGATTCGCTCACGGCCCATGTTTTCCCGCAGTGCGATAAATTCCATCTCCGGGGTGATGATCCCCTGACGGGCATAGTGCAATTGCGTGACGCAGCAGCCTGCGCGGGCACGGCGCGGTGTCGGGAGTTGATCGAAGCGCAGATGATCCAGTCCCTCGTCAGCCAGCCGCTGCTGGGTATAGCCTGAGCTGTTCTGTTCGAGAAATTCGCTGTCGTCGCGTTCAGCAATCCAGCGGGCGCGCAGCTTTTCCAGGCCACGATGAACATCGATCTGTGCCGCGGGATCGCCATAGGCACCCGCCGTGTCATAGACCGGTACTGCTTCGTTCTGCTCATAGAGAGGCTGTTCTTTGCTGCCGCCGATGTGGGTCGGGCTTAGCACGATTTCACGCATGGGAACGCGGATATCCTCGCGGCTGCCGGTAATCCAGATGCGGCGGGACTGGGGAAATGCACTGCCGCTTTGCAGGGAATCGATAAATTCCTGCGCCTGGGCACGCTGTTCACGACGGGTTGTTTTTTGGTCAGACATAGCAATCTTCCTGTTAAGGGGGAACGATGCTTGTCCGGAGTTCGGAAGGAGTAACCGTATATACAGCGTAAGCATGCTGGTATACAGAGAATATTTACTCTTGTTCCCTTCGCAGGTTCTAACCTGATCAGGTTCCGCGGATCCCGAATTAACGGTCTCAGCCCAACTTGGGCACTCCGACAAGAAGCGGTTTATACGCTGGCGTCTGATAACAGAGCCAGGCGTAAAAACCTTATATTTCAAAGCAAAAATAAAAAAGGTTCTTTGGAGCGCTCTCCTCAGAACCTGTTCAGCATAAAAGGGCTACGGGATAATCTCAACCCCTTTGCCGGAGATGATGATTAGGCCGGACGCGCGATATGGCTGTCATTCGCTACCGGCGGGGGGACAAGCTGGTTATCCCATGCCAGCTGGATAAGCTTATCTTCCAGCGTAAAGCGTGCTTCCAGCACTTCACCCACTTCGGAGAGTGCCTGCTGGAAGGTCATGCAGTTTTCGTCGTCGATCGCCTGCTGCAGGTGGCCGTCATACAGCTGCATCAGACGCTCAGTATTGGCTTCCAGCGGTGGATAGATCTGTGCGGCGGCAATCATCGGGCTGTCGCCACTCATTTCACTGATCACGCGTTCATAGATACTGAAGTGACCCGCAGAAAGATAATCGACCAGACCGTGACAGAAGTTGTCCAGAGCCTGCTCATCAAGACGCGTCAGCGCCTCTTTGTTTGGTTTAAGTCCGACCAGGTGATAATAGGTCACCAGTAGCTGACGACGGGCTTCAAGCCACGAATCGACCAGTTCATTACTGCCACCTACGCGTTCAGCCAGGACGTCTAACTGGTTAAGCATATCTAACTCCATGTGAGTTATAGTTGTTTATCTACACACTTAACATCAGGGCTTCAGCGTGCGAGTTGACGCTAAGGATGACGAAATAAATGCAATGCGAAATCTCAAGCGTAGACGCTGGATGGTGGATTGTCAGCCATGAACAGAAACTTTGGTTGCCACAAGGTGATTTACCACACGGAAACGCCGAAAAATTTGGTTTGACCGGCAGTAAAGCCCGGACCATCGGTGAGTGGCAGGGCGAAAAAGTCTGGCTGATTTGTGAGCCGCGTTCTGCCGATATGTTCTCAGTACGACAGCTGATCGATCAGGATGTGGCGCTGTTTCAGCTGGTGGGTCGCGGTGTGCAACTGGCGGAATTCTACCGTTCTCATCGCTGGTGCGGCTATTGCGGCCATGAAATGCACCAAAGCAAACATGAATTTGCCTGTCTCTGCAGCCATTGCCGCGAGCGTTACTATCCGCAGATCGCACCCTGCATCATTGTGGCTATCCGTCGCGGTGATGAAATCCTGCTGGCGAATCATGCCCGCCATCGCAACAAGGTCTACACCGTGCTGGCGGGTTTTGTGGAGGTGGGCGAGACGCTGGAGCAGGCCGTTGCCCGCGAAGTGATGGAAGAGAGCAATATCCGCGTCAAAAACGTCCGTTACGTTACCTCCCAGCCGTGGCCCTTCCCGCAATCGCTGATGACAGCCTTTATGGCGGAGTATGACAGCGGCGATCTGCAGCACGATGGTAAAGAGCTGCTGGATGCGGCCTGGTTCCGTTTTGATGAGCTGCCGTTGCTGCCACCGCCAGGCACCGTGGCGCGCCGCCTGATTGAAGATACCGTCGCTCTGTGCCGCGCCGAAGTGTGAAAGTGCTACACTACACGCCTGTTATTGAGAGAGTGTTGAGATGAGTGAACTGAAGAACGATCGTTATTTGCGTGCCCTGTTACGTCAGCCGGTTGATGTCACGCCGGTCTGGATGATGCGACAAGCCGGGCGCTATTTGCCGGAGTACAAAGCGACACGCGCCCAGGCGGGTGACTTTATGTCGCTGTGTAAAAACGCCGAGCTGGCCTGTGAAGTCACCCTGCAGCCGCTGCGCCGTTATCCGCTGGATGCCGCCATCCTCTTCAGTGACATCCTGACCATTCCGGATGCGATGGGACTGGGTCTCTACTTTGAAACCGGCGAAGGCCCGCGTTTCTCAAACCCTGTGACCTGTCGCGCTGACGTTGAGCGTTTACCGGTGCCCGATCCCGAAATGGAGCTGGGCTATGTGATGAATGCTGTCCGTACCATCCGTAAGAACCTGAACGGCGATCTGCCGCTGATTGGCTTCTCCGGCAGTCCGTGGACGCTGGCCACCTATATGGTGGAAGGCGGGAGCAGCAAGGCGTTTACCAAAATTAAGAAGATGATGTATGCCGATCCCGCTACGCTCCACGCGATGCTGGATAAGCTGGCCGACAGCGTCATCCTCTATCTCAATGCTCAGATCCGCGCCGGTGCGCAGTCCGTTATGGTGTTTGATACCTGGGGTGGCGTGCTGACCGGTCGTGATTACCGCGAATTCTCACTCCATTACATGCACAAAATTGTCGATGGCCTGCTGCGTGAAAACGACGGTCGCCGCGTGCCGGTGACGCTCTTCACCAAAGGCGGCGGACAGTGGCTGGAAGCGATGGCCGCCACCGGTTGTGACGCGCTGGGTCTCGACTGGACCACCGATATTGATGATGCACGCCGTCGCGTGGGCGACAAAGTCGCCCTGCAGGGCAACATGGATCCTTCTATGCTCTATGCGGCACCTGAGCGTATCGAACAGGAAGTGGCTGGGATCCTGGAGCGCTTTGGCTCGGGCACCGGGCATGTCTTTAATCTGGGTCATGGTATTCATCTGGATGTGCCACCGGAAAATGCGGGCGTCTTTGTTGAGGCGGTACACCGTTTATCACGTCCCTGGCATCAGGAGTAATCATGGATATTGCCGCACTTCGCGCTGAGCAGTTACAACGCGCCGCTGATGTGGTGCGAGAAGATGACTTTGATGTGCTGCCACCCCGCTTTATCGGCGGGGCGGACGTTGGATTTGAGCAGGAAGGCACTATCACCCGGGCGGCGATGGTGATACTGGAGTATCCCTCCTTAAAGCTGGTGGAGCATCGCATCGCACGCGTTGAGACCACCATGCCCTATATTCCGGGCTTTCTCTCATTCCGTGAATATCCAGCGCTGATGGCCGCCTGGCAGATGCTGGAGCAAAAGCCGGACCTGCTGTTTGTGGATGGACACGGTATTTCGCATCCACGACGACTTGGCGTCGCGTCACATTTTGGCCTGCTGGTCGATGTGCCCACCATTGGTGTCGCGAAAAGTCGCCTGTGTGGCCGTTTTGCCGATCTGGATGCGCAGCCTGGCAGTCGTCGGCCACTGATCGACAAAGGCGAGCAGATAGGCTGGGTATGGCGCAGCAAGCTGCGGTGTAATCCGCTGTTTGTCGCCACCGGCCATCGTGTCAGCCTGGATACCGCGCTGCAGTGGGTCGAAAACTGTACGCGTGGTTACCGGCTGCCGGAACCGACCCGCTGGGCCGACGCGGTTGCCTCGAACCGAACCGCTTTCCAGCGCTGGCAAAACGCGCTTTAACACTGTTTGTGCTGCGGTTTTGCAGTTACACTGCGGCCAGCGAAACGAATAAGAGCCACCTTTATGTTACAAAATCCCGTTCATCTGCGTCTGGCGAAGCTGGAAAGCTGGCAGCACCTTACTTTTATGGCCTGCCTGTGCGAGCGCATGTATCCCAACTATCGCGCGTTCTGCGAGCAGACTGAATTTGCCGATCCGGCACTCTATCGCCGTATTCTTGATCTGATCTGGGAAAACCTGACGGTCAAAGATGCGAAGATTAACTTCGACAGCCAGCTGGAAAAGCTCGAAGCCGCCATTCCGGATGGTGATGCGTTTGAGGTTTACGGCGTTTATCCGGCTATCGATGCCTGTGTGGCATTAAGCGAAGTCGTCCATGCGCAGCTGAGCGGTGAAACTCTTGAGCATGCAATTGAAGTCAGCGAGACCTCAATTACTACTATCGCCATGCTGGAAATGACCCAGGCTGGACGCGAAATGACCGACGAAGAGCTGCGTGAAAACCCGGCTATCATCGATGAGTGGGACCTTCAGTGGGAGATTTTCCGCCTGCTGGCGGAGTGTGAAGAGCGCGACCTTGAATTGATTAAAGGTCTGCGATCTGACCTGCGTGAAGCGGGAATTAGCAACATCGGTATAAATTTCCAGCAGTAAGGCGATAAAACGTGACTTCAGGCCCGAATTAGCGCGCCTGGAGGCTTCACATTGGCCCCCTGTCTGGTCTACATTTGGGGGGCTGAAAATTGTGGCTATCGGTGCGTGCAGGCAGAAGAGTGCCAGAATATGGCTTTTCCCTCGCACTCGTTGCTTAGCAAGCGATAAATACACTTTAAGGATAACTTATGAACAAGACTCAACTGATTGATGTGATCGCAGAAAAAGCTGACCTGTCTAAAACCCAGGCAAAGGCAGCGCTGGAATCTACTCTGGCTGCGATCACTGAGTCTCTGAAAGATGGTGATGCTGTACAACTGGTTGGTTTTGGTACTTTTAAAGTGAACCACCGCGCTGAGCGTACCGGTCGTAACCCGCAGACTGGCAAAGAGATCAAAATCGCTGCAGCAAATGTACCGGCATTCGTGTCTGGTAAAGCGCTGAAAGACGCCGTTAAGTAAGACGTCGCACTGCGGTTAAGCTTTAAAACAGGGGGCGTTTCGCCCCTTTTGTTTAAGAGGCCAGCCATCATGACCCCGCTGTTTCAGCGTTTATCTGTTCTGTTTCTCTCCCTGTTTCTTTTCGGTTGCAGCTCTACTCCGGATATTCCCCCCTTTTCTGCCAGTGGCTATCTTGCCGATCGTGGTGTTGTTCGTATCTGGCGTAAAAACAGCGACCACCAGTCTGTCCATATCCGCACCTTCTATACGCCGTTCAGTGGGGGTGAGGGTGAAGTGACGGATTATGTCTGGCTGGAAGAGTCGTTGATCAGCATTCAGCGTCAGGTGAAGGGCAACCAGCCTGATGATGTGACCCTGCGCTTTGACCAGGCTGGCGGTCTTAACTTTATGCAGCGCCAGCTTTCAGGCCGGCGTGAAGCGGTCAGCCCGGATGCGGTTGAGCTCTATAAGTTTGATGCCGAGCGGATGCGTAACCTCAGCGATGCGCTATTAAGCGGTCAGGTGTTCCTCAGACAGGGACACTGGCTGGGAAACAATGTGCTGGAGAGTTGCGAAGGCCAGCAGGTCAGACCCGCTTTTGACGCCGACGCTCTGCAGATGCTGACACAGCAGCAACGCCGCGCATCGGCACCGCTGATGGTGTCATGGCTGGAAGCGCCGGAAGGAATACAGCTATTGCGGGTCAGTCAGCAGGATGACTGCTCACAGCAGCCGACAGAAGAAGATATGTGAATTGAAAAGGGGGCACCTGGTGCCCCCTGAACTTATTTGCGATTAATGGCGCGGTAGCCGATATCGCGGCGACAGAAGCTGCCCTGCCATGAGATCGGTTTTGTCAGCTCATAAGCCCGCTTTTGTGCCGCGGCCACATCGTCGCCCAGCGCGGTTACACACAACACGCGGCCACCGTTTGTCAGCACCAGGTCCTCTTCCAGCCGTGTTCCGGCGTGGAATACCTTGCCGTCAGCAACTTCTTCCAGTGGCAGACCGTGAATCTGATCGCCCTGAGTGTAGTCACCCGGATAACCGCCCGCCGCCAGCACCACACCCAGCGCAGGGCGGGGATCCCATTGTGACGTTTTCTGATCCAGCTTACCGTCACAGGCGGCCAGGCAAAGATCGACCAGATCCGACTGCAGACGCAGCATGATCGGCTGAGTCTCCGGATCGCCGAAGCGGCAGTTGAATTCGATCACTTTCGGCTGCCCGGTGTGATCGATCATCAGGCCGGCATAGAGAAAACCGGTATAGACGTTGCCTTCAGCCGCCATGCCGCGCACGGTCGGCCAGATAACCTGATCCATAACGCGCTGGTGGATCTCATCGGTGACAACCGGAGCCGGAGAGTAGGCACCCATTCCGCCGGTGTTCGGACCGGTATCGCCATCGCCCACGCGTTTGTGATCCTGGCTGGTGGCCATGGGCAGCACATGCTCGCCGTCTACCATCACGATGAAGCTGGCTTCTTCGCCATCCAGAAACTCTTCAATCACAATGCGGTGTCCGGCATCGCCAAAGGCGTTACCGGCCAGCATATCCTGAACCGCATCCTCAGCTTCCTGCAGCGTCATCGCCACAATCACGCCTTTACCTGCGGCCAGGCCGTCGGCTTTGATGACGATAGGGGCGCCTTTCTCACGCAGATACGCGAGAGCGGGCTCAACCTCGGTGAAGTTCTGGTATTCCGCACTCGGGATCTGATGACGCGCCAGGAAATCCTTGGTGAAAGCTTTAGAGCCTTCCAGCTGCGCAGCGGCCTGAGTCGGACCAAAGATAGCCAGCCCGGCCTCACGGAAGGCATCCACGATGCCAATCACCAGCGGCGCTTCGGGGCCGACAATCGTCAGATCGATCTTTTCACGCCGGGCAAACTCAAGCAGGGCAGGGACATCAGTTGCACTAATCGCGACATTCTGCAGCGCAGGCTCTAATGCGGTGCCCGCGTTACCCGGTGCCACAAACACGGTTTCCGCCAGCGGCGACTGGACAGCTTTCCAGGCCAGAGCATGTTCACGTCCGCCATTGCCGATTACTAAAATTTTCATCTGTTTCTCTCCAGAACGATTAATGGCGGAAGTGACGCATGTCGGTGAAGATCATGGCAATGCCGTGCTCATCAGCCGCCGCAATCACCTCTTCATCGCGGATGGAGCCGCCAGGCTGGATGACGCAGCTCACGCCTGACGCGGCTGCCGCATCAATACCATCACGGAACGGGAAGAAGGCATCCGACGCCATGGCTGATCCTTTTACTTCCAGCCCTTCATCGGCTGCTTTAATGCCGGCAATCTTAGCGGAATAGACACGGCTCATCTGTCCGGCACCGATACCGATGGTCATGTTGTCGCGTGCATAAACAATGGCGTTAGACTTAACGAACTTCGCTACTTTCCAGCAGAACAGCGCATCACGCAGTTCCTGTTCGGTTGGCTGACGTTTACTGACGACGCGCAGCTGGCTGGCATCAACCATGCCGAGATCGCGATCCTGTACCAGCAGACCCCCGTTGACGCGTTTGAAATCCAGTGCAGCAGTACGGTTTTGCCATTGGCCGCAGATCAGGACACGGACATTCTGCTTCGCGGCGGTAATTTTCAGCGCGGCCTCGGAAACCGCTGGCGCGATAATCACCTCAACAAACTGGCGGCTGATAATGGCCTGCGCAGTTGCTTCATCCAGCTCGCGGTTAAAGGCGATGATGCCGCCAAATGCGGAGGTCGGATCGGTCTGGTAAGCGCGATCATAGGCTGCCAGCAGAGAGTCACCGGTCGCTACGCCACAAGGGTTTGCATGTTTGACGATGACGCAGGCGGGTTCACTGAACTCTTTTACGCACTCCAGTGCAGCATCCGTGTCAGCAATGTTGTTATAGGAGAGCGCTTTACCCTGAACCTGCCGGGCAGTCGCCACTGAAGCTTCAGTGATATTCTCTTCTATATAGAAGGCAGCATCCTGATGGCTGTTTTCACCGTAGCGCATATCCTGCTTCTTAATGAAGTTCAGATTCAGGGTACGCGGGAAACGGCCGGCGGGCTGATTACGATCACCGTGATAGGCGGGCACCAGGCTGCCAAAGTAGTTAGCGATCATGCTGTCATACGCGGCGGTGTGTTCGAACGCTTTGATTGCCAGATCGAAACGGGTCTCAAGCGTCAGGCCATTTTCATGGGCATCCATTTCGGCAATGATCGCTTCGTAGTCGCCGCTGCTGACCACGATTGCCACATCTTTATGGTTCTTGGCAGCAGAGCGCACCATGGTCGGGCCACCGATGTCGATATTTTCCACTGCATCTTCCAGTGAACATCCTTCACGGGCGACGGTCTGTGCAAAGGGATAGAGGTTAACGACCACCATGTCGATTGGGCTGATGTCGTGCTGCGCCATAATGGCATCATCCTGGCCGCGACGACCTAAAATGCCGCCATGCACTTTGGGATGCAGGGTTTTGACGCGTCCATCCATCATTTCCGGGAAACCGGTGTAGTCAGAGACTTCTGTGACAGCCAGACCCGCATCCGCCAGCAGGCGAGCTGTTCCGCCTGTGGAGAGCAGTTCGACACCGCGACTTGAGAGCGCCTGAGCAAATTCGAGGATACCGGCTTTGTCAGAGACACTGAGCAATGCGCGGCGTACAGGACGAGTTTGTTGCATGGTGGTTTATCCCTTGGCTTTGTTTCGCGTATATAAGAGCGTTACATCAGGCTTTACAGCGGTTTTCTCTTCTCTATACAGGAAGAAAAAATCAAAAACCTCAGGTAACGCCCCGAAAAGGGGTGTCCGGAACTTCGCCCGGCATTGTAGCGAAAACGTTTGCGTGATGCTCGCCTAAATTTATCTGGCCCGACTAATGTGGATAACATTGTGTGTAACTGCGTATAACAGCCGCTTTTGCTGTGGAATGCAGCGAACGCTCTTTTTTATGCAATTTATGGGTTGCGCCTCTCAGGCAACTCCCTATAATGCGCATCCATCAACACGGAACACCGGCAACGGGAAACGGGTTGAGAGGCACAGGAGACTGCGCCGCCGGAGAAAAACTTCTGAAATAGAGGTTGACTCTGCAGGAGGAAAGCGTAATATACGCCACCTCGCAACAGGACGCTAACGCACTGTTCGCACTGCTCTTTAACAATTTATCAGACAATCTGTGTGGGCACTCGCAGGATTGATATCAGCGTCTCCGGACGTAAAAAATATCAAGTCTCACGAGTGAACACATAATGAAATTCATTATGACGTTTTACAGATGAGCACCGCTTAACTTGTTTAAGCAAATCAAACTTAAATTGAAGAGTTTGATCATGGCTCAGATTGAACGCTGGCGGCAGGCCTAACACATGCAAGTCGGACGGTAGCACAGAGAGCTTGCTCTCGGGTGACGAGTGGCGGACGGGTGAGTAATGTCTGGGGATCTGCCCGATAGAGGGGGATAACCACTGGAAACGGTGGCTAATACCGCATAACGTCGCAAGACCAAAGAGGGGGACCTTCGGGCCTCTCACTATCGGATGAACCCAGATGGGATTAGCTAGTAGGCGGGGTAATGGCCCACCTAGGCGACGATCCCTAGCTGGTCTGAGAGGATGACCAGCCACACTGGAACTGAGACACGGTCCAGACTCCTACGGGAGGCAGCAGTGGGGAATATTGCACAATGGGCGCAAGCCTGATGCAGCCATGCCGCGTGTATGAAGAAGGCCTTCGGGTTGTAAAGTACTTTCAGCGGGGAGGAAGGCGATGCGGTTAATAACCGCGTCGATTGACGTTACCCGCAGAAGAAGCACCGGCTAACTCCGTGCCAGCAGCCGCGGTAATACGGAGGGTGCAAGCGTTAATCGGAATTACTGGGCGTAAAGCGCACGCAGGCGGTCTGTTAAGTCAGATGTGAAATCCCCGGGCTTAACCTGGGAACTGCATTTGAAACTGGCAGGCTTGAGTCTTGTAGAGGGGGGTAGAATTCCAGGTGTAGCGGTGAAATGCGTAGAGATCTGGAGGAATACCGGTGGCGAAGGCGGCCCCCTGGACAAAGACTGACGCTCAGGTGCGAAAGCGTGGGGAGCAAACAGGATTAGATACCCTGGTAGTCCACGCCGTAAACGATGTCGACTTGGAGGTTGTTCCCTTGAGGAGTGGCTTCCGGAGCTAACGCGTTAAGTCGACCGCCTGGGGAGTACGGCCGCAAGGTTAAAACTCAAATGAATTGACGGGGGCCCGCACAAGCGGTGGAGCATGTGGTTTAATTCGATGCAACGCGAAGAACCTTACCTACTCTTGACATCCAGCGAACTTAGCAGAGATGCTTTGGTGCCTTCGGGAACGCTGAGACAGGTGCTGCATGGCTGTCGTCAGCTCGTGTTGTGAAATGTTGGGTTAAGTCCCGCAACGAGCGCAACCCTTATCCTTTGTTGCCAGCGATTCGGTCGGGAACTCAAAGGAGACTGCCGGTGATAAACCGGAGGAAGGTGGGGATGACGTCAAGTCATCATGGCCCTTACGAGTAGGGCTACACACGTGCTACAATGGCGCATACAAAGAGAAGCGACCTCGCGAGAGCAAGCGGACCTCACAAAGTGCGTCGTAGTCCGGATCGGAGTCTGCAACTCGACTCCGTGAAGTCGGAATCGCTAGTAATCGTGGATCAGAATGCCACGGTGAATACGTTCCCGGGCCTTGTACACACCGCCCGTCACACCATGGGAGTGGGTTGCAAAAGAAGTAGGTAGCTTAACCTTCGGGAGGGCGCTTACCACTTTGTGATTCATGACTGGGGTGAAGTCGTAACAAGGTAACCGTAGGGGAACCTGCGGTTGGATCACCTCCTTACCTGAAGATACCTTCCCGCGCAGTGTCCACACAGATTGTCTGATAAAAAATAACGAGCAAAGTGTCTTTCGAAGACAGACTTAATTGTCCCCTTCGTCTAGAGGCCCAGGACACCGCCCTTTCACGGCGGTAACAGGGGTTCGAATCCCCTAGGGGACGCCAAAGCTTGGTGACAGGTGAAAGATGTTACCCACATATCTTAAAGATGACTTACGAGTCATGTTTAAGATATTGCTCTTTAACAATCCGGAACAAGCTGAAAATTGAAACGACGCAGCGCGTCATTCCTCCGTAATAAGGAATGACTTGGCGATGCGTTCGAGTCTCTCAAATGCTTGCAGCACGCAGCGTTGTAAAACGCCTGTGGGTTGTGAGGTTAAGCGACTAAGCGTACACGGTGGATGCCCAGGCAGTCAGAGGCGATGAAGGACGTGCTAATCTGCGTAAAGCGACGGTAAGGTGATATGAACCGCTACAGCCGTCGATGTCCGAATGGGGAAACCCGGTGCACTCTGTGCATCATTGCAGCATGAATACATAGTGCTGCAAGGCGAACCGGGGGAACTGAAACATCTAAGTACCCCGAGGAAAAGAAATCAACCGAGATTCCCCCAGTAGCGGCGAGCGAACGGGGAGCAGCCCAGAGCCTGAATCAGTTTGTGTGTTAGTGGAAGCGTCTGGAAAGTCGCAGGGTACAGGGTGATACTCCCGTACACAAAAGCACACATGCTGTGAGCTCGATGAGTAAGGCGGGACACGTGGTATCCTGTCTGAATATGGGGGGACCATCCTCCAAGGCTAAATACTCCTGACTGACCGATAGTGAACCAGTACCGTGAGGGAAAGGCGAAAAGAACCCCGGCGAGGGGAGTGAAACAGAACCTGAAACCGTGTACGTACAAGCAGTGGGAGCCTTCTTTATGGGGGTGACTGCGTACCTTTTGTATAATGGGTCAGCGACTTATATTCTGTAGCAAGGTTAACCGTATAGGGGAGCCGCAGGGAAACCGAGTCTTAACTGGGCGTTAAGTTGCAGGGTATAGACCCGAAACCCGGTGATCTAGCCATGGGCAGGTTGAAGGTTGGGTAACACTAACTGGAGGACCGAACCGACTAATGTTGAAAAATTAGCGGATGACCTGTGGCTGGGGGTGAAAGGCCAATCAAACCGGGAGATAGCTGGTTCTCCCCGAAAGCTATTTAGGTAGCGCCTCGTGAACTCATCTTCGGGGGTAGAGCACTGTTTCGGCTAGGGGGCCATCCCGGCTTACCAACCCGATGCAAACTGCGAATACCGAAGAATGTTATCACGGGAGACACACGGCGGGTGCTAACGTCCGTCGTGAAGAGGGAAACAACCCAGACCGCCAGCTAAGGTCCCAAAGTCATGGTTAAGTGGGAAACGATGTGGGAAGGCACAGACAGCCAGGATGTTGGCTTAGAAGCAGCCATCATTTAAAGAAAGCGTAATAGCTCACTGGTCGAGTCGGCCTGCGCGGAAGATGTAACGGGGCTAAACCATGCACCGAAGCTGCGGCAGCGACACTATGTGTTGTTGGGTAGGGGAGCGTTCTGTAAGCCGTCGAAGGTGTGCTGTGAGGCATGCTGGAGGTATCAGAAGTGCGAATGCTGACATAAGTAACGATAAAGCGGGTGAAAAGCCCGCTCGCCGGAAGACCAAGGGTTCCTGTTCAACGTTAATCGGAGCAGGGTGAGTCGACCCCTAAGGCGAGGCCGAAAGGCGTAGTCGATGGGAAACAGGTTAATATTCCTGTACTCGGTGTTACTGCGAAGGGGGGACGGAGAAGGCTATATCAGCCGGGCGACGGTTGTCCCGGTTTAAGCGTGTAGGCGGAGGGTCCAGGTAAATCCGGTCCCTTATTAACGCTGAGGCGTGACGACGAGGCACTACGGTGCTGAAGTGATAAATGCCCAGCTTCCAGGAAAAGCCTCTAAGCATCAGGTAACACAGAATCGTACCCCAAACCGACACAGGTGGTCAGGTAGAGAATACCAAGGCGCTTGAGAGAACTCGGGTGAAGGAACTAGGCAAAATGGTGCCGTAACTTCGGGAGAAGGCACGCTGGCGCGTAGGTGGAGGGACCTGCTCCCCGAGCCGAAGCCAGTCGAAGATACCAGCTGGCTGCAACTGTTTATTAAAAACACAGCACTGTGCAAACACGAAAGTGGACGTATACGGTGTGACGCCTGCCCGGTGCCGGAAGGTTAATTGATGGGGTTATCCGTAAGGAGAAGCTCTTGATCGAAGCCCCGGTAAACGGCGGCCGTAACTATAACGGTCCTAAGGTAGCGAAATTCCTTGTCGGGTAAGTTCCGACCTGCACGAATGGCGTAATGATGGCCAGGCTGTCTCCACCCGAGACTCAGTGAAATTGAACTCGCTGTGAAGATGCAGTGTACCCGCGGCAAGACGGAAAGACCCCGTGAACCTTTACTACAGCTTGACACTGAACATTGAGCCTTGATGTGTAGGATAGGTGGGAGGCTTTGAAGCGCGGACGCCAGTCTGCGTGGAGCCAACCTTGAAATACCACCCTTTAATGTTTGATGTTCTAACGTAGGCCCGTGATCCGGGCTGCGGACAGTGTCTGGTGGGTAGTTTGACTGGGGCGGTCTCCTCCTAAAGAGTAACGGAGGAGCACGAAGGTCAGCTAATCACGGTCGGACATCGTGAGGTTAGTGCAATGGCATAAGCTGGCTTGACTGCGAGAGTGACGGCTCGAGCAGGTGCGAAAGCAGGTCATAGTGATCCGGTGGTTCTGAATGGAAGGGCCATCGCTCAACGGATAAAAGGTACTCCGGGGATAACAGGCTGATACCGCCCAAGAGTTCATATCGACGGCGGTGTTTGGCACCTCGATGTCGGCTCATCACATCCTGGGGCTGAAGTAGGTCCCAAGGGTACGGCTGTTCGCCGTTTAAAGTGGTACGCGAGCTGGGTTTAGAACGTCGTGAGACAGTTCGGTCCCTATCTGCCGTGGGCGCTGGAGAATTGAGGGGGGTTGCTCCTAGTACGAGAGGACCGGAGTGAACGCACCACTGGTGTTCGGGTTGTCATGCCAATGGCATTGCCCGGTAGCTAAGTGCGGAAAAGATAAGTGCTGAAAGCATCTAAGCACGAAACTTGCCCCGAGATGAGTTCTCCCTGACTCCTTGAGAGTCCTGAAGGGACGTTGAAGACTACGACGTTGATAGGCCGGGTGTGTAAGCGCAGCGATGCGTTGAGCTAACCGGTACTAATGACCCGTGAGGCTTAACCTTACAACGCCAGAGGCGTTTTTGAGAGACACGATTTTCAGCCTGTACCGGATATATCTGCGCGGCCTTACGGGCGGCGCGGAGACAGAATTTGCCTGGCGGCTTTAGCGCGGTGGTCCCACCTGACCCCATGCCGAACTCAGAAGTGAAACGCCGTAGCGCCGATGGTAGTGTGGGGTCTCCCCATGCGAGAGTAGGGAACTGCCAGGCATTAAATAAGTGAAGAAGCCCCGCACGAAAGTGCGGGGCTTTTTTACGTCTGCACTTTGCCACGTTAAGCTGAAACATTTTCATTTTCTGCATCAAACCTCGACATCTTACAACGATCAGGCTAATGTTGGGCATCCAGATGTCTAAACGTTTATATGGTTGTAAGAGGTGAGCAGGTTATGCCAATCAGGGTTCCCGACGAATTACCGGCAGTGAATTTTTTGCGTGACGAAAATGTCTTTGTGATGACATCGTCGCGCGCCAGTGTTCAGGAGATCCGCCCGCTTAAAGTGCTCATACTGAATCTGATGCCGAAAAAGATCGAAACGGAGAATCAGTTTCTGCGTCTGCTTTCCAACTCGCCCTTACAGATCGATATTCAGCTGCTGCGCATCGACAGCCGCGAGTCACGCAATACGCCCACTGAGCACCTCAACAACTTCTACTGCAATTTTGAAGATATCCAGCATGATAACTACGATGGCTTAATCGTGACAGGTGCACCACTCGGGCTGGTTGATTTTAATGATGTCGCTTACTGGCCACAGATTCAGCGCGTTCTGCACTGGGCAAATGAGCATGTCACCTCAACCCTGTTTGTCTGTTGGGCGGTTCAGGCCGCGCTTAACATTCTGTATGGCATTCCCAAGCAAACCCGGCATAACAAACTGTCTGGCGTCTATGAGCATCAGATACTGCATCCCCATGCGTTACTGACCCGCGGTTTTGATGATAATTTCCTCGCACCGCACTCACGCTATGCTGATTTTCCCACTCATTTGATAACGGATTACACCGATCTTGAGCTGTTTGCTGAATCGGAACAAACCGGTGCCTATCTGATGGCGAGTAAAGACAAACGTCTGGTGTTTGTTACCGGTCACCCGGAATATGATGCCCTGACGTTGTCTGGTGAGTATCATCGCGATTATGAAGCGGGGGTGAATCCGGAAGTCCCTTATAACTATTTCCCGCAGGATAATCCGGTATTGCCACCCCGCGCCACCTGGCGCAGTCACGGCAATCTGTTGTTCTCGAACTGGCTCAACTACTACGTTTACCAGATCACGCCGTTCGATCTGCGTCACATGAACCCAACGCTGGAATAGTCCTGTCTGAAGATCAACTGAACCGTGTTAGCCGATGGCAACACGGTTTTTTTTCGCCTTTAAAACGTTAATTGAAAGCGATTCCTTTAATGGATTAAAGTTTTATTGCAGATAAAACACAGGGATAGGTTAATTTATATTTAAAAATGGAAATAGTTTTTGATTTAAAAAAATAAATGCTTATGCTCTGATCCTGTAGCTCACAAAATAAACACCGTGTGGATCCGCTGCTTTCGATCCTTTGAATACAGGAGAACGCCAGCATGACAGACTCAGTGATCAGCCATACCCTGATTTTCAGCCAGCCCTTTAGCCATGCAGAACAGCAGCTGTTAACGCCCGAGGCTGTTTCTTTTTTAGAGTCTCTGGTCGCACGCTTTGCACCGCAACGCGAAGAGCTGTTATCGGCTCGCCAGCAGCGTCAGCAGCAATATGACCAGGGCTATCTGCCAGACTTCGATATGGAAACGGCTTCCATAAGAGCCAGTGAATGGCGTATTCAATCTATTCCGGCAGATTTAGAAGATCGTCGGGTCGAGATCACCGGTCCACCCGATCGGAAAATGGTGATTAACGCCCTGAACTCAAACGTTAAAGTCTTTATGGCCGACTTTGAGGATTCGCTCTCTCCGGAGTGGTCGAAGTTGATTGAAGGGCAACTGACACTGCGCGAAGCAGTACAGGGCACCCTGAGTTATACCAGCGACAAGGGCAAAATTTATCAGCTCGGCGCTACCCCTGCGGTGCTGATGTGCCGGGTGCGTGGTCTGCATCTGTCAGAAAAACATGTCAGCTGGCAGGGGAAGGCAATTCCGGGCGGGCTGTTTGATTTCGCGCTCTATTTCTTCCACAACGTCCGGCCATTACTGGCCAAAGGCAGCGGGCCTTATTTCTATCTGCCGAAAACCGAGAGCTGGCAGGAGATCGCCTGGTGGCGTGAGATCTTCAGTTTCAGCGAGGATCAGTTCGATCTGCCGCGTGGCACGATCAAAGCCACTGTCCTGATCGAAACCTTACCCGCCGTGTTTCAAATGGATGAGATCCTGTGGAATCTGCGCGATCACATTGTTGGCCTCAACTGTGGCCGCTGGGATTACATCTTCAGCTATATCAAAACCCTTAAACAGCATGCGGATCGCGTGCTGCCGGATCGCCAGTCCGTCACCATGTCTCAGCCGTTCCTGGACGCTTATTCGCGACTGCTGATTAAAACCTGTCATCGGCGGGGGGCTTTTGCGATGGGCGGGATGTCAGCGCTGATCCCCGCTAAAGATCCCACGCGCAATGCCTGGGTACTGCAGCGCGTGACGGAAGATAAGCAGCGGGAGGCAGGTAACGGGCATGACGGCACCTGGATTGCTCATCCTGGTCTGGCAGAGACCGCGATGGCGGTCTTCAACGCCGCGCTGGGCGACCGGCCAAACCAGCTGCAGGTCATGCGGGAAGAGGATGCGCCGATCACTGCGGAGCAGCTGCTGGCGCCCTGTCAGGGTGAGCGCACCGAAGCCGGTATGCGCGCCAACATCCGTGTTGCGCTGCAATACCTTGAGGCGTGGATCAGCGGTAACGGCTGTGTCCCGATTGACGGACTGATGGAGGATGCCGCCACCGCTGAGATCGCACGCACCTCAATCTGGCAATGGATTCGTCATCAGCAAATGCTGAACAACGGCCAGCAGGTCACAGCTGAACTGTTTCTGCGCTGGCTTAACGAAGAGCTGCATCTGCTGCAAAACGCGCTGGGCGAAACCCACTTCAGCGCCGGTCGCTATGACGACGCGGCGCAGCTGATGGCTCAGATCACCACCGAGCGCGAGCTGGTTTCCTTTCTTACCCTGCCAGGCTATCGCCTGATCCCCTGAACAGAGGAGTTATTGCCATGACACGTACTCAACAGATCGATCAACTGGAACAACTCTGGCAGACCGCACGCTGGCAGGGCATTACCCGCCCTTACAGCGCAGCAGAGGTCGTCAATCTGCGCGGCTCGGTCCTGCCCGCCTGTACGCTGGCAGAGCGCGGTGCGGAAAAATTATGGGCGTTGCTGAATGGCGAGGCGAAGAAAGGGTATATCAATAGTCTGGGTGCGCTGAGCGGCGGGCAGGCACTGCAGCAGGCCAAAGCGGGCATCGAAGCGATCTACCTTTCTGGCTGGCAGGTAGCGGCGGATGCCAACGTGGCGGGGCAGATGTATCCCGATCAGTCCCTCTACCCGGTGAACTCGGTGCCGGAAGTGGTGACGCGCATTAATCAGACCTTTCAGCGCGCCGATCAGATTCAGTGGTCCAGCGGCATTGAAGCGGGGGACAGCCGGCACACCGATTTCTTCCTGCCAATTGTGGCCGATGCTGAAGCTGGTTTTGGCGGCGTGCTGAATGCGTATGAGCTGATGAAGGCGATGATTCAGGCGGGCGCGGCGGCGGTCCACTTCGAAGATCAGCTGGCGGCGGTAAAAAAATGCGGTCACATGGGCGGCAAAGTTCTGGTACCGACTCAGGAAGCCATTCAGAAACTGGTGGCGGCACGGCTGGCTGCCGATGTAATGGGCGTGCCAACCGTGCTGCTGGCACGAACTGATGCCGACGCCGCTGACCTGATTACCTCAGACTGCGATGAATACGATCGTCCCTTTATCCAGGGCGACCGGACGGCAGAAGGCTTCTTCCGCACCCACGCCGGCATTGAACAGGCGATCAGTCGCGGGCTGGCCTATGCACCTTATGCTGACATCCTGTGGTGTGAAACCTCAACGCCGGATCTGGCGATGGCGCAGCGCTTTGCCGACGCCATTCATGCGCGTTTCCCCGGCAAGCTGCTGGCCTACAACTGTTCACCGTCGTTCAACTGGAAGAAGAACCTCGACGATCGCACCATCGCGAAGTTTCAGCAGGCGCTCAGCGACATGGGCTATCGCTTCCAGTTCATCACGCTGGCGGGCATCCACAGCATGTGGTTCAACATGTTTGATCTGGCCCACGCCTACGCCCAGGGCGAAGGGATGCGTCACTATGTTGAAAAGGTTCAGCAGCCTGAGTTCGCTGCCCGCGATCGCGGTTACAGCTTCTCTTCGCATCAGCAAGAGGTGGGCACCGGCTATTTTGATCAGGTAACCAATATCATTCAGGGCGGTAAGTCCTCGGTCACCGCGCTCACCGGTTCGACCGAAGAGCATCAGTTCTGACCCTTTTCCTCTGACTGATTCCCCGTCCGCAAACCGCGGGCGGGCGTTTACCGGAGCTGATTATGCCGCCACGCGAATCATTGATCGCCCACACTATCCTGCAGGGTTTTGATGCACAGTATGGTCGCTTTCTCGACATCACTGCTGGCGCACAGCAGCGGTTTGAGCAGGCGGAATGGCAGGCGGTGCAACATGCCATGAAGGCCCGTATTCATCTCTATGACCATCACGTCAGCCTGGTTGCCGATCAACTGCGGGTGCTGAACGGTGCGGCCAGCTGGGATGAGATGTTCTGGCTGCGGGTTAAGGACCACTATCAAAGCCTGCTGCCCGGCTATCCACGGCATGAAATTGCCGAAAGCTTCTTTAATTCTGTCTACTGCCGGTTACATGGACATGCCGATCTGCAGCCTGACCGGCTGTTTATCTTCAGCTCTCAATCCCTGACCGCACCGGTCACACCTTTGCGCCCGTTATCGCGCCGTTATCAGCCGGAGCGGGGCTGGCTGGCACTGGTGGATCAGGTGTTGAGCGATTTACCGCTGACGTTGCCGTGGCAGCAGCGCGCTCGCGACGTCGGCTGGATTGTCCGCCACCTGCAGTCGCATTTTCCCCGGCTGAACCAGGGCTGGCTCGAGGTTAACAGTGAACTCTTCTATCGTAACAAAACCGCCTGGCTGGTGGCGCGGCTGCATCTGCCGGAAGGCATCTTGCCCTGTCTGCTGCCGATCCAGCGCAGTGAAACGGGCGAACTGTGGATCGACACCTGTCTGACCGATGTGAATGACGCCAGCATTGTCTTTGGTTTTGCCCGCGCCTATTTCATGGTTTATGCGCCGGTGCCTGCGGCGCTGGTCGCCTGGCTGCAACCGATTCTGCCTGGCAAAACCCTGGCGGAGCGCTATATGGCGATTGGCTGCCAGAAGCACGGTAAAACCGAGAGCTATCGCGAGTATCTTCAGGCGCTGGCAGAGAATGAGACGGCCTTTGAGATCGCACCCGGCGTGCGCGGCATGGTGATGCTGGTCTTCACGCTGCCGGGCTTTGACTGGGTGTTCAAGGTCATCAGGGATCGCTTCGCGCCGCAAAAAGAGGTGACGGAAGCGCAGGTCCGCGCCTGTTATCAGCAGGTCAAAGAGCACGATCGCGTGGGACGTATGGCGGATACGCAGGAGTTCGAGCAGTTTGCGCTGCCGCTGTCGCGCATCTCACCGGCGCTGCTGGCAGAACTCCACGCCTGCGTGGCTGAGAAGCTGCATATCGAAGGCGATCGCCTGATTATTCGTCACCTGTGGCTGGAGCGCCGTATGCAGCCGCTTAATCTCTACCTGGCCCAGGCGAATGCCGCAGAGCGACGTCACGCGATTGAAGAGTATGGCAATGCCATCCGACAGCTGGCGGCGGCCAATATCTTTCCCGGAGACATGCTGTTTAAAAACTTCGGCATCACGCGCCATGGCCGGGTGATTTTTTACGATTACGATGAGATTCGCCCGATGCAGGAGCTGCACTTCCGGGATGTGCCCGCGGCGCGCTATGAGGAGGATGAACTCAGCGCCGAGCCCTGGTACAGCGTCGGGCCGGACGATGTCTTCCCGGAAACCTTCCGCTATGCGTTATGCAGTGAAGCCGCTACCGGCGCATTGCTGTTGCAACTGCATCCGGAGATATTCGACGCCCGCTGGTGGCGCGCGCAGCAGCAGCGCATCGCCCAGGGTCATGTGGAAGAGGTGATCGCCTGGCGGCAGACGCAGCGTTTCAGCGTCTGCTACGGCGCAGATAAAGTTAACGACCGCTGTACGCCAGCGTAACCTGGCGCGCTTCGCGGATGACCAGTGCACCTAATTCAGTAATCCGATCGTCAGTCATGCGGGCGATGGGGCCGGAGATGGAGAGCGCGGCAAACGCCTCGCCATGTTCGTCATAGATTGGCGCGGCGACACAGCGTAGTCCAAGCGCATGCTCTTCATCATCAAATGAGAAGCCCGCTTTGCGCACCAGCGCCAGATTCTCTTTCAGACTCTGCGGTGACATCAGGGTTTTCGGCGTGTAGTAATGCAATCCTTTCTGATGCAGCAGGGCGGTGACCTGCTCATCGCCCTGGTGGGCCAGAAATGCTTTGCCTGCGCCAGACGCATGCATCGGCAGCTTGCCGCCAATCGGCGCAGACATTCGCATCAGCTGGGTACACTGCACCTGATCAATGATCACCGCCTGGTGATCGCTAAGATCCAGCACCGCCAGATTCACCGTTTCACCGGACTGCTCCATCAGGCTACGCAGCACCGGGTGTACCAGCGCCAGCAGGTTACGGCTCTGCAGGAAACTGCTGCCGACCACGAAGGCGTGTGCGCCGATCGTCCACAGCCCGAGATCGCCCACCTGCCGGACAAAACCCTGCTGCTGCATGGTGCTGAGCAGGCGATGCGTGGTGGAGTTAGGCAAACCCGCCTGCTGAGCCAGCTCGGTCAGCGCTACGCTGCCATGTGAGTCAGCAATCAGCTCCAGCAGCGTCAGGCCGCGGGTCAGCGATTGCACCTGACCGCCCGCGGGTGCGGCGACAGGGGTGCCACGGGGTTTCTTGCCGCGCTTAACAGGAACCGGCGTTGCCATCATTGTTTCTCCTTTTGCATTGTGGAAATCATTTTCGTTTTAATCACGCGCATTGCAAACGCTGGTTTTCTGGTCAGACCTGTACAGCCGTGACCTGAAAATCTCTCAGTCGAGGTTACTTTGTCGCCTGACCAGCTTGTGCCAGAATGAAAAACGGGCTTTTCCGCCAGCAGACTGACGTGAATGGGGCAACAGTGAGCAATAAAATCGACGCGTTAAAACAGCAGCTCGCACAACGCATTATGGTGCTGGATGGGGGTATGGGCACCATGATCCAGAGCTATAAGCTGGAAGAAGAGGATTATCGCGGCAGCCGTTTTGCTGACTGGCCTTGCGATCTCAAAGGCAATAACGATCTGCTGGTGCTGAGTAAACCGGCAGTGATCCGCGAGATCCACGACGCCTATCTGGCGGCGGGTGCGGATATCCTCGAAACCAACACCTTTAACGCCACGTCGATTGCGATGTCGGATTACCAGATGGAACGTTTATCGGCGGAGATCAATTTTGAAGCGGCCCGCCTGGCGCGAGCCTGCGCCGATGCGTGGACGGCGAAAACGCCGGATCGTCCGCGTTATGTCGCGGGTGTGCTCGGCCCGACCAACCGCACCTGCTCGATCTCACCCGACGTCAACGATCCTGCCTACCGTAACGTTACTTTTAATCAGCTGGTGGAGGCGTACCGCGAATCGACCCGCGCGCTGGTGGAGGGCGGGTCCGACATCATCATGATTGAAACGGTGTTCGATACGCTGAATGCCAAAGCAGCCGTCTATGCGGTGCAGACCGAGATGGAAGCGCTGGGCGTTGCGCTGCCGCTGATGATCTCCGGCACTATCACCGACGCCTCCGGCCGAACGCTCTCCGGCCAGACCACCGAAGCTTTTTACAACTCGCTGCGTCACGCCGAACCGCTCTCTTTTGGCCTGAACTGCGCGCTGGGACCCGACGAACTTCGTCAGTATGTGGCGGAACTGTCGCGCATCGCTGAAGGCTACGTGACCGCCCATCCCAACGCCGGTCTGCCCAATGCTTTTGGCGAATACGATCTGGATGCGGAACTGATGGCGCAGCAGATTGGTGAATGGGCCACCGCCGGATTCCTGAACATTATCGGCGGCTGCTGTGGCACCACACCGCAACATATCGCTGCCATGGTGGCGGCGGTTGAAGGCGTTGCACCGCGTCAGTTGCCGACGATCCCGGTGGCCTGCCGTCTCTCCGGTCTGGAGCCGCTTAACATCACCGCAGAGTCACTGTTTGTTAACGTCGGTGAGCGCACCAACGTCACCGGCTCGGCAAAATTTAAACGGCTGATCAAAGAAGAGAAGTATAACGAAGCGCTGGAAGTGGCGCTGCAGCAGGTGCAGAGCGGCGCGCAGATCATCGATATCAACATGGATGAAGGCATGCTCGACGCCGAGGCGGCGATGGTACGCTTTCTGAATCTGATTGCTGGCGAACCGGATATCGCCCGCGTGCCGATCATGATCGACTCCTCAAAATGGGAGGTGATTGAGAAAGGGTTGCAGTGCATTCAGGGCAAAGGGATCGTGAACTCAATTTCGATGAAAGAGGGTGAAGCGGCCTTTATTCATCATGCGCGTCAGGTCCGGCGTTACGGCGCGGCGATGGTGGTCATGGCGTTTGACGAAGTGGGTCAGGCGGATACCCGAGCCCGAAAAATTGAGATCTGCCGCCGTGCTTACCGGATCCTCACCGAACAGGTCGGCTTCCCGCCGGAAGATATTATCTTCGACCCCAACATCTTTGCGGTCGCCACCGGCATCGACGAACACAACAACTACGCCATGGATTTCATTGGTGCCTGCGAAGATATCAAGCGCGAGCTGCCCCATGCGATGATCTCCGGCGGCGTCTCCAACGTATCGTTTTCATTCCGTGGCAACGATCCGGTGCGTGAAGCGATACATGCCGTCTTTCTCTATTACGCCATCCGTAAAGGCATGGATATGGGCATCGTCAACGCAGGCCAGCTGGCGATTTATGATGATTTGCCGGCAGAACTGCGCGAGGCGGTAGAGGATGTGATTCTTAACCGGCGGGATGATGGCACCGAGCGGCTGCTGGCGCTGGCGGAGAAATACCGTGGCGGCAAAAGCGATGGCTCGCAGGAAAAACAGCTCGCGGAATGGCGCAGCTGGGACGTGGTGAAACGGCTGGAGTATTCGCTGGTCAAGGGGATCACCGAGTTTATCGAGCAGGATACCGAAGAGGCGCGCCAGCAGGTACCACGGCCGATAGAGGTGATTGAAGGCCCGCTGATGTCTGGCATGAACGTGGTCGGTGACCTGTTCGGTGAGGGCAAAATGTTCCTGCCGCAGGTGGTGAAATCGGCGCGCGTGATGAAGCAGGCGGTGGCGTATCTGGAACCCTTTATCGAAGCCAGCAAAGAGGCGGGGCGCAGCAACGGTAAAATCGTGCTGGCCACGGTCAAAGGCGACGTGCACGACATCGGCAAAAATATTGTCGGCGTGGTGCTGCAGTGTAATAACTACGAAATCATTGACCTTGGCGTGATGGTGCCGGGCGAAAAAATTCTTAAAACGGCGCGCGAAGTGAATGCGGACATCATCGGCTTATCAGGCCTGATTACGCCGTCGCTGGATGAGATGGTCAACATGGCGAAAGAGATGGAGCGTCAGGGCTTTACCTTACCGCTGCTGATTGGCGGCGCGACCACCTCGAAGGCGCATACCGCTGTCAAAATTGAGCAGCATTACAGTGGCCCGACGGTCTACGTGCAGAACGCCTCACGCACCGTTGGCGTGGTGTCGTCGCTGCTTTCCTCCACGTTAAAAGAGGATTTCGTCGCCCGAACCCGCAAAGAGTACGAGACCGTGCGCATTCAGCATGCACGCAAAAAGCCGCGCACGCCGCCGGTCTCGCTGCAGGCGGCGCGCGATAACGCCACCTCAATTGACTGGGAGAGTTACACGCCACCCGTGCCGCATCGTCCCGGGGTCAGTCAGGTGGAGGCCAGCATTGAAACGCTGCGCAACTACATCGACTGGACGCCATTCTTTATGACCTGGTCGCTGGCGGGCAAATATCCCCGCATCATGGAAGATGAGGTGGTGGGTGAAGAGGCGCAGCGTCTGTTTGCCGATGCCAATGCGATGCTCGACAAATTAAGCCAGCAGTCGCTGCTGAAGCCACGTGGCGTGGTCGGTATTTTTCCGGCTAACCGGGTCGGCGATGATATTCATCTCTACAGTGATGAGCGGCGTGATGAGATTTTGTGTGTGAGTCATCACTTACGCCAGCAGACCGAAAAAACCGACTTCGCCAACTACTGTCTGGCGGATTTTGTGGCCCCGAAATCGAGCGGCAAAGCGGACTATCTCGGTGCCTTCGCGGTGACCGGCGGGCTGGAAGAGGATGCGCTGGCGGAGGCGTACGATCGTCAGCATGACGACTACAACAAGATCATGGTGAAAGCGCTGGCTGACCGTCTGGCGGAAGCCTTTGCCGAATATCTGCACGAGCGGGTACGTAAGGTGATCTGGGGCTTCGCGCCTAACGAAAATCTCAGCAATGAAGAGCTGATTCGGGAAAATTATCAGGGGATACGTCCGGCGCCAGGCTATCCGGCCTGCCCGGAGCACACTGAGAAAGCCGCCATCTGGCGTCTGCTGGCGGTGGAAGAACAGACCGGCATGAAGCTCACCGAATCCTTTGCCATGTGGCCGGGCGCGTCAGTCTCTGGCTGGTACTTCAGCCATCCTGACAGCCGCTATTTCGCCGTAGCGCAGATCCAGCGTGACCAGGTGGAAGATTATGCGGTACGCAAAGGGATGTCGTTAACGGAAGTTGAGCGCTGGCTGGCGCCGAATCTCGGCTACGACGCGGACTAAATAAAAAAGCGGCCTGAGGGCCGCTTCAGACTGCTGACAAATCCAGCTCCGGTTAAATCTGGCAGCAATGAAGAAACTCAACGCGCAGGGAACCCGGTCAGAGGAGGAAAGCGTCCCGCGCCAGGGACGGCGCGGGCCGAGCGGCCAGGGATGGCATTAGCGCCTTTCCGATCTGACCGGGTTCCCTGAGCAGGCGCGATCTCATTGCTATGCTTTGCTTCAGGCGTATGCTCCCTGAGCCTGCTTTCTGTTAACCGCATGAAACGGCCCTGAGGCCGCCATCTGCTTAGTTAAAGCGCGCGTCGCGATCGGACGTCAGATCATAAAGCTGGTACTTGCGACCCAGCATCTGACCGCCATCACGCGTCAGCGGCACCCAGTTCACCTGCGCGCGACCGCGCGTTGGCGTCACGGTGAACAGATCCATTGGGATGGAGATATAGAAGCCTTTGGTGAAGTCGCCTTCGCCATACTCTTCAGACGAGACGTTGGTTTTGGTGGCATAGACACCCACCATCACGCCGCTGTCGAAGCGCTTCGACACATCGACCGTCACACCTTTATCTTTCGCCAGATACTGACCGACGCTGGTTTTCACCAATACATCCTGCATGAACCATGGACGCCAGTAACCCGTCAGGTTGCCGGTTGAGGCTTTATAGCGATTAAACTGCATCATGTTGTCCCAGTCACGCTGACGGACATAGTTGGCATCGACGCCCACCGCCCAGTTCGCATCGACCGGGCGATAGAGCAGCTCGCCGCCCACGCCGCCATACATCGTCTCCAGGTACCCGCCGTAAACCTGACCATAGAAGCCGTTACCGAGGTGGCCCATATAGTTCGCCTGCAGATCGTTGACGTAGACGTTGTTCTCAACGTAGTCGCGGATATGGGTACGCACACGCGGCAGCGAAGAGTCCGCCGGTGCGCCGTTGTAGTTGAACTTGTCGTAGTTGTTGGCGAGGTTACCAAACAGACTACCGCCCACCAGCAGGTGATCCGTCAGCCAGTAATCAGCGTTAGCCATTACGCCGACCTGATACATATAGAAGCTTTCCGGGCCGCCCACCGACTGATTCAGCACGGGTGAGAGGCTGTAGTTCAGGCGATCCTGACGAATAAACATACCCTGCTCGGTGCTACCCGGATCGACCGGTTCTTTGCGGGTCTGTTGCAGTGGCTGCTCATGGCCCAGCGGATAGCCTTCCAGATTGTTACGCAGGCTGGCGACCTGTGTCTCAGTCGTCACCTGTGGCATGTTAAAGCGCGACTCGGTGACATTGATGGTGTCGATGCCGTCAGGCAGGTGGTTCATGATGATGCGGTTCGCACGATCCACCCCTTCACGGGTATCGCGATACTTCGTCTGCTCGCCTGACACATAGATCGTGTGACCCTGAGTCTGAATACGCGGACCATCGAGACCGGCATTGTATTTCAGATCGGTCAACTGAGTGCCCACCACCGTCGGCTCCAGCAACTTAGGTTGCGGCTGCGGATTGTAGGAAGGCTTCTCACTGTCGATGTGCGCCTGACGCAGATCGTTGAAGTTGGTGCGAATGGTGACACCAAACATAAAGGTGTTACCGCGTTCGTAGCTGGCGTTGATGTCAGCCCAGTCGGTCACGCGATAAATCGCGCCGACGTTGAGCTTGCTGCGCTGCTCAAGGCGACCAGCAAAGTCATTCTGGTAGTCGTTGCCCTCATACTCCATTTTAAGGCGCAGCGGCTGCCAGGGCGTCTGATACTCCACGCCGCCAAACAGCGCCGTCGGGCCGTGGAACATCTGCGAGCCGTTGATTGAACCCGCTTCGCCCACCTGCGGACGCTGGCAATAGCTGTCGCTGTATGAGCAGAAGGGGTTCTTCACGGTGCCGCTGTTGCCGAGATAGCCCCAGCCAAGCCCCAGGGTAAAGTCGAACGGTCCCCATGCTTTGGTCGCCACCAGATATTCGCTGTCGAACAGACCGGTACCGCCCAGATCGCGGGTTCCCACCGCCACTTCCGGCAGCCAGAAGCCCTCCTGCCACAGACGGAGTTTCAGGTCGAAGGCTTTATCTTTATAGCTCTGCGTGCCGCTGAATTCTGAGACCGCACTGTACTGACGGGTGCGCACGTCGGTATACCGCACCGTGGTCTCCAGCCAGGGAAAGAGCTGCAGTGACGCGGAGTAGTATCGGTACTGATCGTTGTCGCGCGCGTTGAGGCTGAACTCGCCCTCTTTGGCCATGCGCGCCGTCGGCACCTGCATCAGACCCACGCCGCCGAAATCGGATTGTGAAGGGCCCACCGGCTCGGGCCAGGTGTCAGCCTGCGCCTGACAGGCTGCCGCCACGGAAACAGCCAACAGGCTGAAGAGATAACGTTTTTTCATCAGTCTGGTATCCGGTGAGTCAGTACGGAAAGGATGCGTTCATTAAGGTCTTCATAGCTGCCTGGCAGGCTCCATGACGAAAAGCCGAGCCAGATAATGCTGCCTGGCTCCACTTCCGCGTGGCGATGATTCCAGTAGGCAACCGGCACCTGCTGTGTGGCGCCTGAAGGTGCAATCACGGTGACAAAATTGCGTTCTGCCCCGGAGAGTGCGTCATGACCATCCAGATAGTCGCGTACTGATTTACCCGGCTGCCAGCTCACTTTGCCAGCGCCGCTCAGCGCGCCGAGCAGCAGCACAGAATCGGAGGGGGCCTGCAGATAGAGGTCATAGCTGCCTTCCAGCCGACGGTTGTCAGCCGGATGCAGACGGATCCAGTCCGGGTCGAGCGACGTGAACTGGCGACCTGCTACTTTGATGGCGCTCAGCTGGCGGATCACCTCATCAATGGCCGCCGCCCGATCGCCGCTGCTGTCGGCACGCCAGGCACGTAACGCGCCCAGCGTCTGTTGATAGTGCTGCTGTGCCACTGCGCTGGCGCCGCGCTCGGCAATAAAGGTCGCACGCCAGTCAGTGTTGACCTGCAGTGGAGGCAGAGTCACCAGCTGGGAGAGATCCGCGACCTGGCTCAGCTCAGCCTGACCGCCGTTGTGCGGTGCATGAACGATAACCTGCGCAGTTGCCTGCGCTTCTGCGGCGCTGAACAGGCTCAGCCCGGCCAGCAAAAAAGTGATTTTTTTCATGATTTCGCCGGCTTCAGAATAGTGATATCTACAGGGAAGGCGTCTGCCGCCAGCATCTGATGGGCCTGCACCACATCGCCGCTGCTGTTATCGATCCAGAAGGTGTTTTCCCACTCGCGGTTACTGCTGTCGATGCTCACCTGCTCATGCCAGACGCGGCACGGAATGCGGTTGCCCGCCACGGTCAGGACTTCGTCGGTGCCGCGCTGGAAGGTTGAACGCACAGTCGCGCCGCGAACCTTGCCCTGTTCGGTCCACTGCACGATGCGGGTCCAGCCTGCACCGTTGCTGATATGCAGGCTGTCAGCGAGCGGATCCTGTTGCAGATTGCTGACGCTAAGCAGGTTATCCGGCAAGCCCAGGGTTTTAACCAGGCGGCCATGCTGTGTCACCAGCATCGCCTGATCCTGTGTCACCCATTTCTGCTGACCTTTCTCGTTGTAGCCGAGCACTACAAAAATGCGCGGACCTTCATTCAGGCGAGCATAGAGACTGGCATAGGGAAGATTGTTGACCTGTTGATCGGTAACGGTCACGTCGTCCGGACCGTTAACCGCAAGCAGCAGAGTCTGTTCAAGACCTTTTTGCGTTTGTGTACAGGCCTGCAGCAGCAGGCAAGCGAGCAGCAGAGGAAGTTGGCGCACTGTGTGTCCCTGATAAGTCATGCCAAAGTAAAAAATAACCACACAGGCGTGTGGTTATGTTTAAAGGTGCTCTGCCCGTCCCGTTCCGGCTGCAGAAATACAGGTTACGTGGCTCAGCGTCCTCACTCACCGAAGTCAGTGGTTCAGCCTCTGCCCGTTTGCTGCAGATCAGCAATCAGACGGGGGTCGGGCATCCATCAACGAGTGGTGCTCGTCGTGGTCGTGGTTGTTGTACCGGTATTTGCACCGTCACCACCGCCAGAAGCGGCAATGCCGAGCCCGACCAGCGCGCCAAGTGCACCGATACCCACAGCGGTAGACGTGCCAGCAGAGATTGCTCCCGCCTGCGCGCCAGCTGCGGTACCAGCTTCTTCCGGCGCAGCAAATGCGCTGGAAGAGACGGCAACGAAGATCAAGGCTGCACCGGCAACCATAGTTTTTTTCATAACAGCGTTTCCTGCATTGAGTGAATGAAGGATCTCTGTCCGCTGAGGTTGCAACGCAGTCAGACTGCGGCAAAATCGACAGACAGTCCCATTGCGGGCGCGTTCAGTATAGGGCAACAAAATACCAGAGTTCAGCACCGGAAAAACCAGGGTGAATAGCGGGGTGGGCGCGTGATTTAATTAGCTGGATTGGGGATAACTACTTTTTATATCGGAATATTTCGGGCTGATGCCAGATATTTCGCTGCTGGCGAATCAATTGCAAAGCGTAATGTTCTTTTTTATTAATATCTGGTACGGAATAAGAATAATCAGAATTTACTCAGGATTGCTGAAACTGAATATGATTATGAATCAATAGCTAACAATAGAGATTACCCGATTTCAGGACCATTTTATACTTTATGCTGGCCCGTTCAGCGCATCGATGTTCAGAATTATCTTAGGTTATTTTAAGACTTTTCCCTGACAACCCATGCTCTCCAACGATATAAACAGCCCATTCAGATGTAAAAACAGTCAAAAAAAGGGCGGCAAAGTGGCCGCCCGATGAAATTAACGCCGATTAACGCCAGGATTTATAGCGGTTAATTAAGGCATTAGTGGAGCTGTCGTGAGTGGTAACTTCGTCCTCGTTTTCCAGTTCCGGCAGAATACGGTTCGCCAGCTGCTTACCTAATTCCACACCCCACTGATCGAAAGTGAAGATATTCAGGATGGCACCCTGAGTGAAGATTTTGTGCTCATACAGGGCAATCAGCGCGCCCAGGCTGTAAGGGGTAATCTCACGCAGCAGGATGGAGTTAGTCGGGCGGTTACCTTCAAACACCTTGAACGGCACGATATGGGCCACAGACTCTGCAGATTTACCGGCATCGGTAAACTCTTTCTCTACGACGTCGCGTGACTTACCAAACGCCAGCGCTTCAGTCTGGGCAAAGAAGTTAGAGAGCAGCTTCGGATGGTGATCCGCGAGCGCATTATGGGTAATGGCCGGCGCAATAAAGTCGCACGGAACCAGCTTGGTACCCTGGTGGATCAGCTGATAAAACGCGTGCTGACCGTTGGTGCCAGGTTCGCCCCAGATGATTGGGCCAGTCTGGTAGTCCACCGGATGACCGGCACGATCCACATACTTGCCGTTTGACTCCATATTGCCCTGCTGGAAATAGGCGGCAAAGCGGTGCATGTACTGGTCGTAAGGCAGAATCGCTTCGGTTTCAGCACCAAAGAAATTGTTGTACCAGATGCCAATCAGTGCCAGCAGCACCGGCAGGTTCTGCTCAGCCGGCGCAGAGGCGAAGTGCTGGTCCATGGCATGTGCGCCGCTCAGCAGCTGCTCGAAGTTATCGAAACCAATCGAGAGAATGATCGACAGGCCGATCGCTGACCACAGTGAATAGCGGCCGCCAACCCAGTCCCAGAATTCAAACATGTTGTTGGTGTCGATACCAAATTCGCCCACCGCTTTGGCGTTGGTCGACAGCGCAGCAAAGTGTTTCGCTACGTGCTGCTGGTCGCCTGCCGTTTTCAGGAACCAGTCGCGCGCGCTGTGGGCGTTGGTCATGGTTTCCTGGGTGGTGAAGGTTTTCGATGCCACCAGGAACAGGGTGGTTTCCGGGCTGAGGTCTTTCAGCGTTTCGGCGATGTGGGTGCCGTCAACGTTAGAGACAAAATGCATGTTCAGATGGTTTTTGTACGGGCGCAGCGCTTCAGTCACCATAAACGGGCCGAGGTCAGAGCCGCCGATACCGATATTCACCACGTCGGTGATCGCTTTACCGGTATAGCCTTTCCATTCGCCGCTGATGATGCGCTCAGAGAAGCCTTTCATCTTATCCAGCACCGCGTTGACCTCTGGCATCACATCTTTGCCATCCACCAGAATCGGCGTGTTACTCCGGTTACGCAGCGCGACGTGCAGCACCGCACGATCTTCGGTGCGGTTAATCTTCTCACCCGAGAACATAGACTTAATGGCACCGCTCAGGTCGGTCTCTTTGGCCAGCGCCTGTAACTTATCGAGGGTTTCCTGGGTGATGCGGTTTTTGGAGAAATCCACCAGCATCTGATCATCAAAGGTGGCAGAGAATTTGGCAAAACGATCGGCATCCTGGGCGAACAGATCGGCAATTTCTACCGACTTCATCTGCTCAAAATGCTGTTGCAGCGCTTTCCAGGCTGCGGTTTGTGTCGGATTGATATTTTTCATGGCAACACTCTTGTTGATATTAAGAACCGTCATTCCATCGGAGGCACATCATGCCCGTTTAGCGTTTCAGTATGACCACAGTTGTAACTGAAAGGAAAAATTTTGTCAGCGCGCGCCGGACAGGCGATCTGAACGCCGCTGTTTATCGCCAGCATTCACTGGCGCGAACAGCCAGCGGACCGCAGAGGCAACGCGCGGTAAAGTGTGACGCGAAAGTCTGCGCAAAACGTTGTGCCGTATCAGGGATTGCTGCATGGGCTGAACCCATTAAGCACTGTAGCCGCTGCGACGCAGAGTCATTTGTTTTCTGATGCGGCGCTCCGGGCATCGCTGACATTGACAGCAGGTCCAGAAAAGGCTAGATCTATGCGCCTACTTGCGCACCTGTGCGCAAGCCAGAAGAGGCGCGTCGCCCAGGCAGTGTGTTGGAGGAACCGTATCCGGTGAAAACACATGATGGGGAGCGACGCCGAGGTGGGTCAGCACGCGGTGTGCTGCCTGTCGGCTACAGGGGCTGAATCCTCTGGGTTGTCACCAGAAACGTCTGCAGTCGACGTTTCGCAAGGTGGGGCGCTTCTGGGTGACTCGTCTATCCGATCTTGTCCGCCCGTTTCTGCTCTTTCCTTGTGCCTGGCTGAAAGAATGTTTCTCGACCCTTTCATCGGCGAGAACAAGATAACCTGACACGAGGTCCTACATGTCTCAAACACTGATAGTGGCAAAATTCGGCGGCACCAGCGTAGCCGATTTTGAAGCGATGAACCGCAGCGCCGATGTGGTGTTGCAGGACGCCAGCACGCGTCTGGTGGTGCTCTCTGCTTCGGCGGGCATTACTAATCTGCTGGTTGCGCTGGCTGAAGGCCAGCAGGCTCCCCAGCGCGCTGTGCTGCTTGATGATATCCGCCGTATCCAGTACGCCATTGTTGATCGACTGCAGCGTCCGGAAGTGATCCGCGATGAAATTGATCGGATGATCGACAATATCAGCATGCTTTCCGAAGCCGCCTCACTGGCCACCTCGAATGCCCTGACCGATGAACTGGTCAGCCACGGTGAGCTGATGTCATCACTGCTGTTTGTGGAAATTCTGCGTGAACGCCAGGTTAATGCGGAGTGGTTCGATGTCCGCAAGGTAATGCGTACCGACGATCATTTTGGCCGGGCAGTACCGGATGTACAGGTGCTGGCGGAGCAGGCGACGGCGCAGTTACAGCCGCGCATTGAGCAGGCATTAGTCATTACTCAGGGTTTCATTGGCAGTGAAAGCGAAGGGCGCACCACCACCCTGGGTCGCGGCGGCAGTGATTACACCGCCGCGCTGCTGGGCGAAGCGCTGAATGCGGCGCGTGTGGATATCTGGACGGATGTGCCGGGCATCTACACCACCGATCCGCGCGTGGTGCCGACGGCGAAGCGTATTGATGAAATTACTTTTGAAGAAGCCGCTGAAATGGCGACGTTCGGTGCGAAAGTGCTGCACCCGGCGACGCTGCTTCCCGCTGTACGCCGGGGTATTCCGGTATTCGTCGGTTCCAGCAAGGATCCGGCAGCTGGTGGGACCCGCGTCTGCAATGAAACCCGCAACCCGCCGCTGTTTCGGGCGCTGGCGCTACGCCGTAAGCAGACGCTGTTAACGCTGCACAGCCTTAACATGCTGCATACGTTTGGTTTTCTTGCTGAACTCTTCAATATTCTGGCGCGTCATAACGTCTCGGTTGACCTGATCACCACCTCCGAAGTGAGCGTGGCGCTGACGCTCGACACCACCGGATCGACCTCAACCAGTGCCAGCCTGCTGACCCAGGCTTTACTGACTGAACTCTCGTCGCTGTGCCGGGTTGAAGTGGAAGAAGATCTGGCGCTGGTGGCGATTATCGGTAACCAGCTGTCAAAAGCGTGCGGCGTCGGCAAAGAGGTGTTTGGTGTGCTCGACCCGTTCAACCTGCGGATGATTTGCTACGGTGCCAGCAGCTACAACCTCTGCTTCCTGGTACCGGGCAACGATGCGGAAAGCGTGGTACGTACGCTGCATCGTAATCTGTTCGAGTAAACTTCTCTGCCATTCAGGCCGCGTCAGCGCGGCCTGAAAAACGGCAAAAATGGTTCATATCTCCCTCATTACTCCCCCGGCACGCGACTTCCGATAAAACCTGTTAATACATAAAGTTACATTCTGTTATTGCCAAATGGCAACCCCTTTCTCTGCGCATTTCGTGCACCTGCATTGCGCTCCCTTTCCGCAGATTTATAATCCCGCCGCTGAATCAATTCACCCAAATTTAGGAAATATCATGAAAAGGTTAGTCGCAGAGGCGCTGGGTACCTTCGTGCTGGTGGCCGGCGGTTGTGGAAGTGCCGTGCTGTCAGCTGCGTTCCCGGAGCTGGGCATTGGCTTCATGGGCGTGGCGCTGGCTTTCGGGCTGAGCGTGCTGGTCATGGCGTATGCGGTCGGTCACATCTCAGGCGGGCACTTTAACCCGGCGGTGACCCTGGGATTAGTGGCAGGCGGACGTTTTCCCGCGTCTCAGGCCATTCCTTACATCATCGCGCAACTGGCAGGCGGCATTGCCGCTGGCGCGGTGCTCTATCTGATCGCCAGCGGTAAAGGCGACTTCAGTGCAGCGGCCAGCGGCTTTGCGGCGAATGGCTACGGCGAACACTCGCCAGGCGGCTTCAGCCTGCAGGCAGGCATGATCGCCGAAGGGGTGATGACCGCTATCTTCCTGATTGTGATTATGGGTGCCACCAGCGAACGCGCGCCGAAAGGCTTTGCACCTATTGCGATCGGCCTGGCGTTAACCCTGATCCACCTGATCAGCATTCCGGTAACCAATACCTCGGTTAACCCGGCACGCAGCACCGCGGCAGCCCTGTTCCAGGGTGACTGGGCGATCTCTCAGCTGTGGATGTTCTGGTTAATGCCGATTATCGGTGCCGTGATTGGTGGTTTGATCTACCGCGGTTTAGAGGAAAAAGCAGCGTAATTTCTTCGATATGCAGCGGATCGGCAGCAGTCGATCCGCATTTTCCCGCCTCGACCCATCTTCGCCTTACGCCATGATAATGAAATGTTATGATCCCGCCTTCGTCACGGCAGTCGTTCCTGCATGATGACTCTCTATGGCAAATCTGCATAAAACATAACATTCTTATAAGGAAGTCTGGCTATGCTCGCCACGTTAACCCGCCTGTTCCCGCTCTGGGCCGTGCTGTTGTCTGTCGCCGCTTATTACTCTCCAGGTACGTTTCTCGGCATCGGACCCTGGGTCACTTATCTGCTGATGCTGATTATGTTCGGCATGGGTGTGACCCTGAATATCGACGATTTTAAACGGGTCCTGACCCGACCTGCGCCGGTGATTGCCGGAACCTTTCTGCACTATCTGGTGATGCCGTTAGCCGCCTGGGGGCTGGCAAAACTGTTTCATATGCCGCCAGATCTGGCTGCCGGTATGATTCTGGTCGGCTCAGTTGCCAGCGGCACCGCCAGCAACGTCATGATCTATCTGGCGAAGGGGGATGTGGCGCTGTCGGTGACGATCTCGTCAGTCTCTGCGCTGGTGGGTGTGTTCGCCACGCCGCTGTTAACCCGCTTTTATGTTGATACCCACATTCAGGTTGATGTGGCTGGCATGCTGCTGAGCATCGTGAAGATCGTCGTGATCCCCATCTCCCTGGGACTGATCATCCATCACAGCATGAACAGCGTGGTTCGCCGGGTGGAACCCTGGCTGCCTGCGTTTTCGATGGTCTGTATTCTGCTGATCATCAGTGCGGTGGTGGCGGGCAGTCAGGCCTTTATTGGATCGGTGGGTCTGATGGTGATCGCGGCGGTGATCCTGCATAACGCGATTGGCCTGCTTGGCGGCTACTGGGGCGGTAAGCTGTTTGGCTTCGATGAGTCAACCTGCCGTACCCTGGCGCTGGAGGTCGGCATGCAAAACTCCGGTCTGGCGGCGACGCTGGGCAAACTCTACTTCTCACCGCTGGCGGCATTGCCAGGCGCGCTGTTCTCGGTGTGGCACAACCTGTCAGGTTCACTGCTGGCGGGTTACTGGTCAGGAAAGCCGATTAAGAAGAAGTAACAGTGGCGGCGCATTATTACACTGCGCCGCATCTCACTGCTGCCGCGCCAGACGATCGCCGCTCCGGCGCGGCAGGTTATTCACTCCGCTCAGTTTTATTCATAGTCACGTTCATCGTCGGGCTGTTCCAGCACCGTGTAGGCCACACTACAAAACAGTGAATTCAGGCGCTTCATGTCGCCCAGTAAACCGAGATGCAGCGAACTGGTCTCAATACTCTGCACGTTCTTCTGGTGCAGGCGGTCAACATGCGCATGAGAGTAGCGACGGATCATCAGACGGAAGCGATGTTTAGCGCGACGCAGACGTTTAGCGCTGGTGATATCTTGTGACAGAAACACCGACAGACTCATTCTGAGGTTAGCGATCAGCAGCTCATGCAGCTCCTGCAGCTCTTTTAATCCCTCGGCAGAGAACGCGCGGCCCGCTGCCAGTGACTTGTCAGCGACATCGCCGCTCATCCGCTCAATGATGTCCCCGGCCTGCTCCAGATTTAGTGACATTTCAATGATTTCGCCCCAGCGACGTGAGTCCTCTTCGGGGAGGTCCTCTTTTGGCATCCGCGCCAGATAGAGTTTGATGGCGGTATAGAGCACATCGACATCATCATCCAGCCTGCGCACCGTGCGTTCCTCGCGGGATTCGCCATGTACCACCTTATTAAACGCCTCCAGCATCTGCTCCAGCACGTCACCCATGCGCAACGCTTCGCGGGCGGCATTCACCAGCGCCAGCGCCGGCGTATCCAGCGCGCTGCGATCGAGGTGCTTCGGCTTGAGGTGCAGCGCGTTATCCACGTCGTCGGCGATCATACGGCGACAGAGGCGCGCCATCAGGTCAGCAAACGGCACCATCGCCACGCAGCGGATCAGGTTGTAAAACACATGGAAGAAAATCACTAACTCTTCATCGTTGACCGGCAGCTTATCCAGCCACTCCGCCACAATATCGACAAACGGCAGGATGAACACACAGCCGATCAGCTTGAACAGCAGGCTGCCGAGCGCCACGCGCTTGCCCGCGGCATTCGAGCCGCTGGCGTTGATCATCGCCAGCAGGCCGCTACCGAGATTGGCACCAATCACCAGACAGAGCGCCACCTTGAACGAAATCACGCCGGTGGCGGTGAGCGTCGCGGTGATCAGCACCGCGGCCAGGCTGGAGTAACTGATGATGGCAAATACCGCCCCCAGCAGCGCATCGAGCATCACGTCGCCGGTCAGGCTGGAGAAAAGCACCTGGACACCGGCGGCCTGGGTAATCGGGCGAGCCGCTTCGACAATCAGCTGCAGCGCCAGCAATATCAGGCCCAGGCCGATACTGGCCCGGCCTAACTGACCCGCACGGGTCTGCTTGCGGCTGAGGAAGAACACCACGCCAAAGAAGATAAACAGCGGTGAAAGCCAGGAGAGATCAAATGTCAGGATACGCGCCATAATCGCGGTGCCGACATCCGCGCCAAGAATCACCACCAGCGCGGGCGTCAGGCTGACCAGATTCTGCGCCACAAAAGAGGTCACCAGCAGCGTGGTGGCGTTGCTGCTCTGCACCAGCGTGGTCACGCCAATGCCCGCCAGAAACGCCATCGGTTTTTTTTCTATGCTGCGACTCAGGACGCGGCGCAGATCGGCACCGTAGACCCGCATGATGCCGGTTCGTACGATATGCGTGCCCCAGACCAGCAGGGCCACCGCAGAGAGTAAATTAAGCAGGGTTAACACGTGGTGTCGCTCCTCGAATGTCAGGCTCAAAGCACAGACTGCCAGCCTGACGGAAGAGAGCAATCTGTGAAGGGGATTGCCGTGCTATGCGTGATTTTTTCCTGTGTTTTAAGCCACCTGGCGCAAAGTCGACATCTCCAATTGTAGACCAATCTTCCTGCCAGCGGGATGCAAATCCGCCGCCGATCGGTTAAGCACATCAACCGAAAGTTCCACATCATGCGCCCGGATACGATAGCGGATCACGTTGCCCAGCAGGCTGTGGCTGAGGATTTCCGCAGGAATGCCCTGGCCCGGCGCGGTGAACAGCATTGATTCCGGGCGAATGGCCACCTGGCTGTGGAAAGGCTGACCGGTCAGTCGCGTCGCCTGCTCAGCGCTCAGCAGGTTGTAGTTGCCAATAAATCCGGCGGCGAAGAGATCGACCGGTTGGGTATAGAGCGCTTCGGCATCGCCATTCTGCACAATTTTGCCCCGGTTCATCAGCACGATACGATCGGATAGCGTCAGCGCCTCCTCCTGATCGTGGGTGACGAACAGGGTGGTGAGATTCAGCTCGCGCTGGATGCGCCGGATTTGATCGCGCAGATGGCGGCGAATACGCGCATCCAGCGCCGACAGCGGTTCATCCAGCAGCAGCAGACGCGGACGCGTCACCAGCGAACGTGCCAGTGCCACGCGCTGACACTGCCCGCCTGACAACTGGTGCGGATAACGGCGTGCATAATCATTGAGTTCAACCAGCTCCAGCACCTCCAGCACCCGCTGGCGAATCTGCGCTTCGGGCAGTTTCTGCATCTTCAGGCCAAATGCGACGTTCTTCTCTACCGTCATGTTGGGAAACAGCGCATAGCTCTGAAACACCATACCGATGGCGCGCTTCTGCGGGGCCAGCGGCACGATATCTTTGCCCTCCAGCCTGATTTCACCGCTGTCGACGCCGGTTAATCCCGCCAGACAACGCAGCAGCGTCGATTTACCGCAGCCGCTGGGGCCGAGCAGGGTGACAAATTCCCCTTCAGCGGCGCTGAAATCGATCTGCTCAAAAATGGGCGTGGGTCCATAGGACTTGTTCAGCTCTCTGACCTCAAGGTAACTCATATTCAGCCTCGTTCGGGATTCAGGGCGTTGGCCAGCCAGGTAACCAGCAGCACCACAAAGAAGTAGGAGATCACCAGCGCGCTGGTGAAGTGACCGCTGCCGTTACGCATGTTGAAGAGGTAAACCTGCAGGGTTTCATAGCGGTTGCCGACCAGCAGGTTAGCGAAGACAAATTCGCCAATCAGGAAGGAGAAAGAGAGCAGCACGGCAATCAGCATCCCTTTGCGCAGGTTGGGCAGCACGACCCACAGCGCCGCCTGCCAGGTGCTGGCACCCAGCAACTGCGCGGCATCAATCAGCTCTTTGAGGTTGATCGCCTGCATATTGTTCGCCAGTGCCCGGTAGATAAAGGGCAACGCGATAGTGAAATAACAGCCGATTAAGATCCACGGCGTGCCGGTCAGCATCAGCGGTGACGAAGAGTAGAGTTGCAGTAATCCCACTGACGACACCACCGGCGGCACGGCGAAAGGCATCAGGATCAGGACGTTCATCACCGCATCCAGTCGAGGAAAATAGTAAGCGATTACAAACATGGCAGGCAGCACCAGCACCAGCGAGAACATAAGCGCACCCAGGCAAATCAGCAGCGAATGGCTCAGCGCCGTCAGAAATCGCGGGTCGCTCCAGAGCTGGATGAACCACTTCAGGCTATAGCCCTGTGGCAGAATGGTGTTACTCCAGTCGGACGACAGTGCATAAAGCAGTGTGGCCAGTAAAGGCAGTGCCAGCAGGGTAAAGAGTAACCCGACCATTATCCGGTGATAGAGGTGCTCAGCACGTGACATGGCGGCTCCTTTCATGGCTGTTTCGCATTGAGATAGCTACGGCGCACCAGATATTGCTGCACCAGGGTGATCAGCGCCATAATCGCCACCAGCAGCATCGCCAGCGCACTACCGGTGTTGGGATCCAGCGAGATATCGCCGGAGACCAGCGCGGCAATGCGCACCGGCACCACGTTGAAATTACCCGTGGTCAGGGCATAAATCGTGGCGTAAGCGCCCAGCGCATTCGCCAGCAGGATCACAAAGGTCCCGAGCAGCGCCGGAAACAGAATCGGCAGGCCGATGTGCCACCAGTAGTGCCAGCGGCTGGCACCCAGCAGCGCAGCGGACTCCTGCCACTCTTTTTTCAGCCCGTCGAACGCCGGGTAGAGCAGCAGCACGCCCAGCGGGATCTGGAACCAGGTGTAGACCAGCACCATGCCGTTGCGCGAGAAGAGTCTGAAGCTCTCAACCAGACCAAAATGGCGCAACAGCAATGTCAGGCAGCCGTTCAGCCCCAGCAGAATCACAAAGGCAAACGCCAGCGGGACACCCGCAAAGTTGCTGGTCATATTGGTAAAAGCGATGAGAAAGCGCTGCAGTCGCCCGCCGCCGAGCTGATGCAGTGAATAGCCGGTGACCAGTGCAATCAGTAAGCCGTAGACGCTTGACCAGAGTGAGATATCCAGCGAAAAACGAAACGCCTGCTGGTAGAAGGGCGAGGTGAGAATGTCCTGATAGTTATCCCAGCCCCACTGGCTGTTCATCTCACTCCAGAAGCTGTTAATGGCGATCCACAACAGCGGTGCCAGCTGAAAGGCGACCCAGAACAGGGTGAACGGTAACAGCAGCAGCAGCGCGACTCCTTTTCCTCTCATCTCTTCGACTCCGCCAGCAGGCCGCGACAGACCGGCTTGTCATGCGCCACCTCAAGCAGTTCACACAGCGTGCCGCACAGATCGGTCTGCTGCGGTGCCAGGTCAGGCTGCAGCGAGAAAGCCCGGCCAAAGACAAACAGCGGCACCGTGGTCTCTTCCGGCAGAATGCCGCCGTGGGAGCGATCGTCATTCATGCCGTGATCGGCGGTCACCATCACCTGATAGCCCTCAGCCAGCCACAAGGGCATCCACTGCGACAGCAGGCCGTCGGCGATGCGTGCCCGGTTGCGGTACTGTGGCGAAGAGAGGCCCGATTTATGACCGGCATCGTCGATATTCATCGGGTGGATTAGCAGAAAATCGGGATCGTGACGCAGCCGCAGGCTCTCTGCATCTTCAAACAGATGCGAGTCGGGATAGCTATCGTCAGAATAAAAATGGCCATACTGAATGGGCAGGTCCGGCGCGTCAGTGTGACGATCGCGCGCCGGAACGAACGGCGTTTGGTTATAAAGCTCACTCACCCAGTGGTAGGCCGCCGCCGCAGTCGTCAGTCCCGCCGATCGCGCAAAGTGAAAGATGCTACGCTCGCGGCTTAACCGACTGACGCCATTATGAATAATGCCGCTTCTGACCGGCGGAACACCGGTCAGAATGCACTCATAAAGCGGGCGTGACAGCGAGGGTAATTCACAGGTCATACGGTAATAAAACCCGTTGCCCTGCGAACATTCGGCATGCAGGTAACCCATTGCATGTTGTGCGACCTGATTGCTCAGGCCGTCCAGCACTACCAGGATGGTCTTCATTCCGTTCTCCCTGCCGCGAATTACTGCTGCATGTTGATGATGACGTTTTCCTGCCACAGGCGCGGCAGCATTTTCGACGATTTATCCCAGGCAGCCTGATCCTTCACCGGACGGGCATTTTTATATTCAGATTGCGGCAGCAGGCGAGCCTGAACGTCCGCTGGCAGCGTCAGATGTTCAGCACGGATAGGACGGGCATAGCCTTTCGCCAGATTGATCTGTCCCTGGTCTGAGAAGATATATTCGCGCGTCAGTTTTGCGGCGTTAGGGTGTTTCGCATATTTGTTGATGACGGTGGTGTAGCCGGAGGTCACGGAGCCATCAGACGGGATAACCACTTCGTAGCGGTTTTTGTCGATCTGGTCCCGGTAGTTAAGGGCGTTAAAGTCCCACACCACCGCCATCTGCACTTCGCCTTTTTCGATATTGGCAATCACCGGATCGGTAACGCCAAGACGACCCTGTTTAGCCAGATCGGCAAAGAAAGCCAGCGCCGGTTTCAGGTTCTTCTCATCGCCACCTAAGGCGTAGTTTGCCGCCAGTACGCCGTTAGCCGCCTGAGCTGCCACGCCGACGTCACCGATAGTAACCACATACTTACCTTTTTTCAGATCGGCCCAGCTATGGGGGATATCTTTAACCTGCTGCTTGTCGATCAGAAAGGCGATGGTGCCGGTATAGGCCAGCGCCCAGTGGCCATCTTTATCTTTAGCCCAGGCCGGAATCTGATCCCAGTGAGTGGGTTTATAGGGCTGGGTCACACCTTTAGCGACAGCGATCGGGCCAAAGGCGGCACCCACGTCACCGATGTCAGCGCTGGCGTTCTCTTTTTCTGCATCGAATTTCGCCAGCTCCTGCGCCGATGACATATCGGTATCGCTGTGCTTAAGGCCATATTTGCTGCTGATGTCGTTCCAGGTATCTTTCCAGTTAGCCCAGCTATCCGGCATCCCGACGCTGTTGACCTGGCCTTCACTGCGTGCCGCTTTTTCCAGTGCGGCAAGGTCGTTATCGGCGGCCTGCGCAACGGGCAGGGTGAGCACTACAGCACTGGCTACTACAGAGGCGATAAACGCTTTCATCTCAGTTGCTCCGGGTGTAAGTTGATGGGCCTGGCTGGTCTAGTCCAGCAAGAACCGAGCCAATGTAGCCCCTGTATATGAACGATTTATGACAGGGCGGCGCTGTGCGGGGGATGGGCGATGAAAGATGTGACCCGTTCGCCTGTCACAGGCGCGTTTACCTGAACAGTAAGAGTGCGGAGTCGCACCAAAATGAGGCTACTGTTGTGGAGTCGATAGCACTCAAAACGGCGGATGCGATCGCCAGCGTCCTGCTGACGCGTATTCAGGCCGGAGAGTTCAGCGCCGGGCGACTGCCGGCGGAGCGTGCCTTAAGCGAAGCGTTCAGCACGACCCGGATTACCCTGCGGGAAGCACTGGGCAAGCTGGAAGCCCAGGGAATGATCTACCGGGAACTGCGTCGCGGCTGGTTTATCGCACCGCCGCGGCTGATCTATAACCCGCTGCATCACAGCCACTTTCATGCCATGGCAATGGAGCAGGGACGGCAGGCGGCCACCGAGGTCATCGCCGCCGAACAGGTCGCGGCGCACGACAGCGTGGCGACGGCGCTGCGGCTGGCATCCGGTTCGGCGGTGTACTGCATCCGCCGTTTGCGGCGCATCGACGGGCGTGCGGTGCTCTATGTTGAACACTACCTCAATCCGCGTTTTTTCCCTGGTCTGCTTGATGAAGATTTGACCCGCTCACTGACCGATCTCTATGACCAGCGCTACGGCATTCGTTACGGCGGCGCGCGCTTCACCATCCTGCCCGGCCCGCTGCCGGAGGTCGCCGCACCCATGCTGAATGTGGCACCGGGCAGCCCCGGTTTGTTGATCACCCGCATCAATCGCAACCAGCAAAAAGAGGTGATTGATTGCGACTGTGAATACTGGCGTTACGATGCGCTCTGTGTTGATGTGGAGGCCTGAGGAGTTATTGTGATTTGCGTCACACTCGCGCATGATACCGCGCGCTAACAACTCCTTTTTTAAGGCGCAACATGAGTGACAAAAATCCTTTGGCCCGCCACCTTGCAACGGTACTGCAATGGGTGCTGAATCTGGGTCTGCTGAGTCTGGCGATCATCCTGATCGTCTTTTTAGGCAAAGAAACTATCCATCTGGCAAACGTGCTGTTTAACACCAGCGAGCAGTCATCCTCCTATCTGTTGATTGAGGGGATTGTCATTTATTTCCTCTACTTCGAATTTATTGCGTTGATTGTTAAGTACTTTCAGTCGGGATATCACTTTCCGCTGCGCTATTTTGTCTATATCGGTATCACGGCAATTATCCGCCTGATTATCGTCGACCATAAAAATCCCTTCGATACGCTCTGTTACTCTGCGGCGATTCTGATTCTGGTAATCACTCTGTGGCTGGCAAACAGCAACCGCCTGAAACGCGAGTAATCTCCCTGCCGTCTGTCATGACGGCAGGTGTTCGCATCGCGTCTCTGCGCTAAACTAGCGTCCTGAAAATTATTGGGAGTGGTGCTATGTCGCAAGACGCGCTCAGCTTATTACGTGCGCTCAACTGGCTTTCTCCGTCGCAGGCAACGCTTGCGCCGCCATTGCTCGACTGGCTGATGGAGGAGGATTCAATGACGCGCCGTTTTGAACAACATTGTCAGCGGGTCACGGTTCAGCCGCTGCGTGAAGGCTTTATCGACGCCAGCGAGTTGGGTGATGAAAAGGGCTTGTTGCCAGACGATCAACGCTTCTGGCTGCGTGAAGTGTTGCTGTTCGGCGACGATCAGCCCTGGCTGGCTGGCCGTACGCTGGTGCCGGAAAGCACCCTTAACGGGCCAGAAGCGATGCTGCAGCAGCTGGGCACCCGGCCGCTGGGTCGCTATCTCTTCTCCTCTTCAACGCTGACCCGCGATTTTATTGAGCCGGGGCAGGTGGAGGGATTGTGGGGACGACGTTCACGCCTGCGTCTCTCCGGCAAACCGCTGCTGCTGACTGAACTATTTTTACCGGCATCGCCGCTCTATCGCGATCTGGTCTGAGGATCCTGTGGTGCAAAATAGCTTAAGTATAAATAAATGGCGGGCCTACACGCGCCTGATGCGTATCGATAAGCCGATCGGTACGCTGCTGCTGATGTGGCCAACGCTCTGGGCATTATGGCTGGCTGACATGGCGATCCCGCCGCTGCCGGTGCTGGCGGTGTTTGTTGCCGGTGTCATCGTGATGCGTGCAGCCGGTTGTGTGATCAATGACTATGCCGATCGCAAAGTAGACGGTCATGTCGAACGCACGAAACATCGGCCACTGGCCAGCGGCGCGGTGAGTGCAAAAGAGGCTAAGCTGCTGTTCGTGATACTGGCTCTGGCGGCTTTTGCGCTGGTGCTGACTATGAACATGATGACGATTATGCTCTCCGTGGTAGGGCTGGCGCTGGCCTGGGTCTATCCCTTTATGAAGCGCTATACCCACCTGCCGCAGGTAGTGCTGGGTGCCGCCTTTGGCTGGGCCATTCCCATGGCATGGTCCGCAGTTAGTGAGTCCTTACCTCTGGTCTGCTGGCTGGTATTCATCGCCAACATCTGCTGGACGGTCGCCTATGACACTCAGTATGCGATGGTGGATCGGGATGATGACCTGAAGATTGGCGTGAAGTCGACCGCGATTCTCTTTGGCCGTTTCGACAAGCTAATCATTGGTCTGCTGCAACTGGCGACGCTGTTGCTGATGGCGCTGGTTGGCCTCATGCTACATCTGAACAGCGCCTTCTACTGGACGCTATTACTGGCCGCCGCGCTGTTTGTTTATCAACAGAAGCTGATCGCCGGACGCGAGCGGCAACCCTGTTTCCAGGCTTTTCTCAATAATAACTATGTTGGGATGGTGCTGTTCCTCGGTGTACTGATGAATACCCCGCCGTTCAGCCAGCTGTTCTGACAGGGGATTCAGGCACAAAAAAGGCGACCTCATGAGGTCGCCTTTTTACTATGCGCGCTGGGGTCAGTCGTGCGCCACAGCGGTTTCAATCGTCATGCGGACATCGCTGGTGACCAGGTCTGCCAGCATATGCCAGGTCGCCAGGGTCTGCGCAACATCGGCATCACCGCTGTCGCTGATATAACCTTCATCGCGCAGGGTCAGGACCAGTGAGGTAAAGACCGCTTTGTCGAAGAATTCCGGGGCATTGATACCGTGCAGCACCGACAGACGCTGTGCCAGCGTCCGGCTCTCTTTCTCCAGCGTGCCGCGGTTAATCGTCGGCTTGGCGCTGAGAATGGAGAACGTAATGGCATAACGCTGCAGCGTTTCACGCACACCGGCGGCCAGCAGTTGCAGCGTGCGATAGCGCGCTGAGGAAAAGCGCAATTCGCCAGCTTCGAGCGTAATCAGGCCCTGACGCGCCAGCTCCTGACTCAGTTCGGTCAGCAGTTGTGGCAGCTCATCGGTCTGCCAGCGCAGGAACAGCTCACTCTTCAGCATCGGGTAGATCAGGCTCACCTGACGCAGCAGTTCTGCTTCGCTCAGTGTCTGATGCTGCTGAACAATAGCGGCAATCAGCGACGGCATCACCAGCATGTGATGAATATTGTTGCGATAGTAGGTCATCAGCACCGCCTGCTCACGCGGCAGAATGATGATGTCGCCAATGCTGTCCTTTTCACTCTCAAACTTATTCATACCCATGGCGTGATCCAGCAGCGCTTCCGCTGAAAGATCGGGTACGGTCGCATTTGGCGAGTAAGGCACGTTGCGCAGCAACTGGGTATAGCACTCCAGTTGTTCAATCAGCTGTTCACGGGTTAGTGAGCGCTGACGTGACGCCAGCAGGGCGGTGACACAGAGGTTCATGGCGTTAGCCGCGCCCGCTTCATTGATACGCACCATCAGGCTGGCAGCAATATCGTTGACGGTTGGTGTTAACCAGCTGGGACGCTGCGGCTCAATCGGATCGATGGCATCGCGCCATTCCGGCACCCGCTTGTTGAGATAGTTGACCAGCGGCAGGGGTTCGCCAAAGTTCACGTAACCCTGACCGAGATTGCGCAGCTTGCGTAAGCCGCGCACCATCTGCATGAAGCCCTCTTTCTCTTTCGCCGCGCCGCGCAGTTCTTTAGCGTAAGTGCCCACTTCCATCACGTGCTCATAGCCGATATAGATCGGCACCAGCGTGATCGGGCGATTTCCGCCGCGCAGCATCGCCTGCAGCGTCATGGCTAAGGTGCCGGTTTTAGGGTCCAGCAGGCGACCGGTTCGTGAACGGCCTCCTTCGACAAAGTACTCAACCGAATAGCCGCGGGTGAATAGCTCGCCGAGATATTCGCGGAATACCGTGGCGTAGAGCTTGTTGCCTTTAAAGGTACGACGAATAAAGAAAGCGCCCAGGCGACGGAAAATCGGGCCGGCTGGCCAGAAGTTGAGATTGATACCGGCTGCGATGTGCGGCGGCACCAGACCCTGATGATAGAGCACATAGGAGAGCAGCAGATAATCCATGTGGCTGCGATGGCACGGCACATAGACAATCTCGTGGCCATCCTGCGCCAGCTGGCGGACTTTTTCGCCGCCATTGACGTTGATGCCCTGATAGAGCCGACTCCAGAGCCAGCCCATCACGCGGTCAGTTACGCGGATGGCTTCATAGGAGAAGTTTGCCGCAATCTCCTCCATCATTTCGACGGCGTTCTGCTGCGCTTTCTCATGGGAGATTTTTTTGCTGCGAGCTTCATCTTCTACTGCTTTTTCAATCGCTTTGGATTGCAGCAGACGAGTAAACAGATCCTGACGCGCCGGCAAGCGCGGGCCAATCGCCGCCAGCCGCTGGCGGGCAAAATGAATGCGCGCCACGCGAGCCAGCTTCTGGGCGATCGACTGATCCGTACCGTGTTCAGTTGCCATGCGGCGCAGCGACACTGTCGGCGAGAAGCGGACAAAACTGTCGCGCCCGTGCCAGATAACGGCAAAGAACTTCTGCACCCCGTTCAGCACCCGCAGGTGTGGCGTTGCTTCGCCCTGGACTTCACGTCCTGGTGCGCGGCCAAACATCACCGTGACCGGCAGCATCTGAATATCCAGCTTAGGGTTATTGCGATGCAGGTCCAGGTAATCGTGAAAGATTTTCACAGATTCAACGCTGGGCACAAAATAGGGGAAGACGCGTGGGCCATTGTGGATAAAGACGTGGCGCGGCAGCAGAGAACCATCAATCTCCAGCGGAGTGAGCGGGTCGGGCAGGTGATGCCGCAGACACTGTGCACGTAAAGTCAGTAAGTCGGCCTTCGAATCGTAAGGCAAAACATACATAATAGGTCGGGTCGGATCCAGACCATGTTCAGACACGGGATCGGCCGGAATGGCCTTACTTTTTACCAAAAACGACAGTGGTAAATTAAGCAGTTTGTAATAGAGTTTACGCCAACCTGACATAGACAACATGAAGCCTCTTGTTAGCAAAGCGCCGCAAGCATACCAGAAAGCGCAGCGAAGATCTGTGGTGGTGCCAATTGCACGCAGCCCAGACATTGACGTCAATCCGATGAAAGGGTTCCCACATCATGGCAAATAATGCCACCGGACTTATCAGAATAGTAAAAGCTGCAGGTTACTCATGGCAGGGGCTTCGTGCCGCCTGGCAACATGAAGCGGCGTTTCGGCAGGAAGCGCTGGCTGCGCTGGCCGCTATTGTTATCGCGTGCTGGCTGGATGTCGATGTGGTCTCCCGCATCCTCATGATTGGTGCGGTGGTGCTGGTGGTCATTGTTGAAATCCTCAATAGCGCCATTGAAGCGGTGGTCGACCGCATCGGTCAGGAGCATCATCCGCTGGCGGGCCGGGCAAAAGACATGGGCTCGGCGGCGGTGCTGATCAGCATATTACTGGCACTCTTCGTCTGGATCGCGCTGCTCTGGACACATTTGCGATAAGCCTTCCATAACGCGTCTGAGGGCGCGTTTTCCCTGACAATCGGTTTCCATTTCACCAATACCTGTATATACTCACAGCGACTGTATAAACAACCAGGGGGCGGGATGAAAGCATTAACCAGCAGGCAGCAGCAGGTCTATGACCTGATTCGCGACCATATTTCTTCAACGGGCATGCCGCCTACGCGTGCCGAAATCGCCGCGCAGCTGGGCTTCCGTTCGCCGAACGCGGCAGAAGAGCATCTGAAAGCGCTGGCGCGCAAAGGCGTCATCGAGATCGTTTCCGGTGCATCGCGCGGCATTCGACTGTTAATGGAAGAAGAAGCCTCAGAAGGGCTACCGCTGATTGGCCGGGTTGCTGCCGGTGAGCCGATCATGGCGCAGGAACATATCGAAACCCACTACAAGGTCGATCCGGGCCTGTTTAAGCCGTCTGCTGACTTCCTGCTGCGCGTCAGCGGAATGTCGATGAAAGATATCGGGATTATGGATGGCGACCTGCTCGCGGTGCATAAAACCCAGGATGTGCGTAACGGCCAGGTTGTGGTTGCCCGCATTGATGATGAAGTCACCGTTAAGCGCTGGAAAAAGCAGGGTGCTATCGTGCATCTGCTGCCGGAAAACAGCGATTTTGACCCGATTGTCGTCGATACCCGTGCGCAGTCACTGACCATAGAAGGTCTGGCTGTTGGCGTGGTGCGCAACGGCGAGTGGCTCTGATTCTTCTGCCAGCGTGCATTCGCCTTCTCTGATGCTATTCTGTCTGCCCTAATTTTGTCGCTGCCTCTTTTGCGCAGCGACACTGAGCACGGAACGGCGAATGCGCTTTATTACGGCAACCGATAAAAATCTCTGGCGGCTTGCGCTGCCGATGATCCTTTCAAATATCACCGTTCCCTTACTGGGAGTGGTCGATACTGCAGTAATTGGTCATCTCGACAGCCCTGTCTATCTTGGCGGGGTTGCGGTCGGGACTACAGTGACCAGCTTCCTCTTTATGCTGCTGCTTTTCCTTCGAATGAGTACCACTGGCCTTACGGCGCAGGCATTTGGCGCTGGCGATAAAATGGCGCTGGCACGCGCGCTGACTCAGCCGCTGATCATTGCGCTGCTGGCGGGCGTACTGTTCATCGCTTTGCGTTATCCGATTATTCAGCTGTCGACCCATCTCGTTGGCGGCAATCCCGATGTACTCGAACAGGCGGCACTGTTTATTCAGATTCGCTGGCTCAGTGCGCCTGCCACGCTGGCAAACCTGGTCATTCTGGGCTGGCTGCTGGGCGTGCAGTATGCACGCGCGCCGGTGATCCTGCTGGTGGTGGGCAACCTGGTTAACATCGTGCTCGATCTCTGGCTGGTGATGGGGCTGCACTGGGGTGTCGCGGGGGCGGCAACCGCCACGGCGCTGGCGGAATACATTACGCTGGTTGTCGGCAGCATCATGGTCTGGCGGGTGTTAAAACTGCGCGGAATTACGCTTAGCCTGCTGAAGCAGAGCTGGCGCGGTGACAGCGGCCGGCTGCTGCGACTGAACCGGGACATCATGCTGCGCTCTCTGATGCTGCAGCTCTGTTTCGCCTCGCTGACCGTACTGGGTGCCCGGCTGGGTCCGGATGTGGTGGCGGTTAACGCAGTATTACTGATGTTCATCACTTTTACGGCTTACGCGCTGGATGGCTTTGCCTATGCGGTTGAAGCTTTTGCGGGTGAGGCGCATGGTGCAAAAGATGGCAGCAAGCTCCTGCGCGTCTGGCACTCTGCCTGTCGGCAGGCGGTAGTGGTGGCGCTGTTCTTCTCGCTGATCTATGCCATTTTTGGCCCGCAGATCGTTACCCTGCTGACCTCTCTTCAGTCACTCCAGCAGACAGCGGACCGCTATCTGGTCTGGCAGATGATAATGCCGCTGATCGGCGTCTGGTGTTATCTGCTGGATGGCATGTTCATCGGAGCGACGCGCGGGCGTGAGATGCGTAACAGCATGGTAGTTGCCGCAGCCGGCTATTTTCTGACGCTGCTTAGCGTACCGGTGTTAGGTAACCATGGTCTGTGGCTGGCGGTCACGATTTTCCTGGCGCTGCGCGGCCTGTCGCTGTGGCTCATCTGGCGTAAGCACTGGCGTCAGAACAGCTGGTTTGATGCCTGAGTCAGCCGTGGCTGCACGCAAGCCGATACGGATTATTCTGTATTATTCCACGGTTAATAAATTGGCTACTACAATTAACTCCATGCAGCGCAGTTAACCAGCGCTTTGTATCGTTATTTTGTTAAGTAGCAAGATAATCATTAAAACCCGAGGATTGGAGGTCTGCCATGAATAAAGACGAAGCAAGCGGCAACTGGAAGCAGTTCAAAGGCAAAATGAAAGAGAAATGGGGCAAGCTGACCGACGATGATATGCAGGTTATCGAAGGTAAACGCGATCAGCTGGTCGGCAAAATCCAGGAGCGTTACGGCTCTACCAAAGATGAAGCCGAGCGCGAAGTAAGCGACTGGGAAGGTCAGAACAAAGATCACCGCTGGTAATCAGACAATAGCTTGATAATCAGCTGAATGCGTTCCGGTGGGCCCTCACCGGAACCGCACAAGGATGTGCCGATTACCCGCGTTTCCCCCGCTTTTTACCCTCATCCTGATGGTCATGCTCGCAGCTTTCATGGTGCGTACAGGCTTCAACCGCAGCACAATTTTCACATAAACCATGCGCTTCAATCACGCTGTGGCGTAATGCAAACTGCGCTTCACCTGCCAGACCAGCAATAATCTTCTCTACGCCCTGCGCCTGCTTCTCTGTAACGGCGGCACAGCGGTCACAGACCAGCATCACCGATGTATGTGCTGGTGCCTCAAAATGGTGACACATGACGTAGCTGTTGTTGGATTCCACCCGATGAATGAAACCCTGCTCCAGCAGGAAATCGAGCGCCCGGTAAACCGTGGGTGGCTTGGCCTGCGGCTCGCTGACCCGGAGTTGATCCAGCAGATCGTAGGCGCTGATCGAGCCAGGCTGCTCGGCCATCAGGCGCAACACTTCAGCACGTTGCGAAGTCAGACGCACACCGCGCTGCAGGCACATCTTTTCGGCCTGAATCAAAATTTGCTGCGACGTCATGTTTGTCATGAAAATTCTCCGCTGGATAAGTGATGTTATTTTATCACACATAGTTTCGCGGCGCTGAGGTTGGTTTTCGTCTGAAAAAACAGCATCATTTGCCTGATAAAGCAGCATAATCAGAATTTAAGCCGTCTTCTATCTCAAATCTGACGACAAATCAGATCCATTCTGAATCCACCTGAAGCGGAATTTGTTGGCATTTTGCTTTGCATCTCACTGAGTTAAGAAGTAATGTTCAGAAAGACTTAAGAAAAGTCTGGCATTATTTGAAATATCCCAATGCAGTTTGAACAATTACAACGGTTTTTTGATTGGAAAACGTCCAATCCTTTGAATTAAGACACTGTTTCCTTTGAATTCACAGCAATAACGCGTTAGCCAGGGTTCACAATAGGGCTAACAAACTATTCAGTCATTGAATGTTTCAATGACAATTTCTCAGGTGATGGCAGGCAAATGGTGAAAAAATCCGCTCAACGTTCAGCGCTAATCTACACAGCTGTAACGACCGCGCTTTTCCTTTCTTCTTCCGCCATGGCGGCAGGGACCTGGTATGATGCACGTAATGACGCCATGGGCGGCACCGGCGTAGCATCTTCTCTTTATGGCTCCGCAGTGCTGGCGAACCCGGCATTAATGACGCGCGCCAAACCCGACGATAGCGTCAGCATTATTTTCCCTTCAGCCGGTATTCAGGTCACCGACAAAGATAAGCTGATAGATAAAGTGGATGATATTACCGATACCGTTGATCGCTACCGCGACGTGCTCAGTAATTTAACCTTCGCTGATTATCTGCGTGGCTATCCTGAAGTGCGCGCCGCCTCAGGCGATGTCGCCAACCAGCTAAATGATTTACGCGGCAACAAAGCGGACGGTAACGCCGGGGTTGCCCTGGCCGTCACTATCCCTGACGAGACGCTGCCTTTCGCCTTTATCACCAAAGCCTATGGCTCAGCGCACGTGCGTGCCAATGTGGTCCAGAGCGATATCGACTATCTGCGCGGTGTGGCTAACGGCACAGTGCTTCCTCGTCCTGGCGATCAAAATAACCTGCGCTCCAGCGCGAATGGCTTAGCGGCGCTGGTCACCGATTATGGTGTGGCGGTGGCGCATGAGTTCACCATCGCTGGTCAGCCAGTATCGGTAGGCGTCACACCGAAAGTGCAGAAAACCTGGCTCTATAACTACACCGCCAGTATTTACAACTACGACAAAAGTGACATCAATAACAGCCAGTATCGCAGCACCGACACCGGCTTCAACGTTGATGCCGGTCTGGCGACCACCTTTGCTGAAAACTGGACGCTGGGTGTAACCGGACAGAACCTGGTTTCACGCGATCTGCAGACCAAAGAGGTCAATGGTTTCCGCGACACCTACCAGATTCGCCCGCTGGTCACCACCGGTCTGGCCTGGGATAAAGGTCCGTTTACCGTGACGGGCGATGTGGATCTGACTGAAACCAAACGCTTCAAAACTCAGGATAACAGCCAGTATGCGGCAGTGGGCGCGGAATACCGCGTACTTGACTGGCTGCAGCTGCGTGCAGGTTATCGTGCGGACATGCGTTCTAACGACGAAAATGTCGCTACGGCCGGTTTTGGTCTGTCACCGTTTAACAAAGCCGTACATCTGGATCTGGCGGGCTCTGTGGGTGCTAACAACACCTGGGGCGCGATGATGCAGCTGGGCTTTAACTTCTAAGCGCGTTATTCAGACTGTTCGGGGGCGGGCGATGCACTATCGCCCGCCCTTGTGTTATCCTTGCACAGAATTCCATCACCCCTTAATTACCGGATTGTCTGCGCTTCATGCCTAATTTCTCTTCGCAACGTTTCTCTATCGCCCCTATGCTCGACTGGACCGATCGTCACTGTCGCTATTTTCATCGCCAGCTGACCGGTGACACGCTGCTCTACACCGAAATGGTGACCACGGGCGCAATCATTCATGGCAAAGGGGATTACCTGGCTTACAGTGAGGCTGAGCATCCGGTCGCGTTGCAGCTTGGTGGTAGCGATCCGGCGGCACTGGCGCAGTGCGCGAAGCTGGCAGAGCAGCGCGGCTATGATGAAGTGAACCTTAATGTCGGCTGTCCCTCTGATCGGGTGCAGAATGGCCGTTTCGGCGCCTGCCTGATGGCCGAGGCGAATCTGGTCGCAGATGCCGTTAAAGCGATGCGCGACGTGGTTTCAATTCCGGTCACGGTGAAAACCCGCATTGGTATCGATGAGCTGGACAGCTATGAATTCCTGACCGATTTTATCGGCACGGTGGCGGGACGCGGTGAGTGTGAGACATTTATCATTCATGCGCGTAAAGCCTGGCTCTCCGGCCTCAGCCCGAAAGAGAACCGCGAGATTCCACCGCTGGATTATCCCCGCGTCTATCAGCTGAAACGCGATTTTCCGCAACTGACCATTGCCCTCAATGGCGGCGTGAAAACCCTGGAAGAGGCACTGACCCATCTGCAACACCTTGACGGCGTGATGATGGGACGTGAAGCCTACCAAAACCCCGGCATTCTGGCGCAGGTCGATCAGACATTGTTTGGTCGTCAGCATCCGGCGGCGAACCCGGTTGAAGTGGTGCGCGCCATGTATCCCTATATTGAAGCGGAACTGGCAAAGGGGACGTATCTGGGACATGTCACGCGCCATATGCTGGGTCTGTTCCAGGGGATCCCGGGCGCCCGCCAGTGGCGACGCCACCTGAGTGAAAATGCCCACAAACCCGGTGCCGATGTCCGTGTGCTGGAGGCGGCGCTGGCGCTGGTAGCGGATAAAATCCCCCAGGAAGCCTGACGCCTCACCTGAACCCGAAAAAACCAGCTCTGAATGCTGGTTTTTTTTACGCCACTATGTGGTTTTTCTCACCAGGTGGCGCTCTTCTGTTTATCTCTTATCAGAAAAAAATCAATGAGTTAACTGTTGGCACGTTTTTTGTAATAGCTATAACAATCAATCTCAAAAAGGAGCGCTGACGTGGAAATTTTATTCGTATTGGGGTTTTTCCTGATGCTGTTGCTGACCGGCGTTTCGCTGTTAGGCGTGCTGGCGGCACTGGTGGTAGCAACCATCGTGATGTTTGTCGGTGGGCTGTTTGCAATTGTTATTAAAGTGTTGCCGTGGCTGGTGCTGGCGGTGATTGCGGTCTGGCTGCATCGTGCCTTTTTTGGCGACAGCGATGAGCGAGCACGTCGTAAGCTGCGGCGTAAGATCAACAGGTTAGACCGCAAAGGCTGGCGCTAAATGCGGTGAAGATCACAGTGTGAGAGATTGGTCAGGGCTGATCTGCAATTAAACATATTTTTTACTTATGTTTTCTGGCAGGATGCCTGTCGTCAAATCGATGTGCCATCGACTCGACACGAATTCATCGCCGCTGTCCCTACACCAGCGCGAACAAAAAATAAAAAAAGAGAAGGGCTTCCCGCAGGAGGCCCTTTTTGTTGCTCACTACTATGGAATTAAGAGACAGGATCCCTGCGTGGCGCGGCTCTCCAGCATCTGGTGCGCTTTGCTGGCCTCTTTCAGCGCAAACTTCTGCTGCTCCGGCACATCAACTTTAATTGCGCCACTCGCCAGCAGCGAGAAAAGCTCGGCACTGGCGGTTTCCAGCTCCTGGCGGTTGGTGATATAGCCAAACAGTGAAGGGCGGGTCACAAACAGCGAGCCTTTCTTATTCAGAATGCCGAGATCAATCCCGGTCACCGGACCCGAAGCATTGCCAAAACTGACCATCAGCCCATGACGGCGCAATGAGTCCAGCGATGCTTCCCAGGTATCTTTGCCCACGGAGTCATAAACTACACCCACTTTTTTCCCGTCGGTCAGTTCGCTGACGCGTTGCGCAATATTCTCTTCGCGGTAGTTAATCGTCGCCCAGGCGCCGGCCTTTTTCGCCATCGCTGCCTTTTCTGCTGACCCGACTGTGCCAATCAAATGGGCACCCAGCGCTTTTGCCCACTGACAGGCAATTAACCCGACGCCGCCCGCTGCGGCATGAAACAGGAAGGTCTCACCGGCGCTGATTTTATAGGTCTGGCGCAGCAGATATTGTGTGGTCAGCCCTTTCAGGTAGCTGGCTGCGCCCTGCTCAAAGCTGATCGCCTCCGGGAGATGCATCAGGCGATCTTCCGCCACGTTGTGCACTTCGCTATAGGCCCCCATCGACGCCAGACAGTAGACCACGCGATCGCCGGGCTTAAATAATGTCACGCCACGTCCAACCCGCGACACCACGCCTGCGGCTTCTGTACCCAGGCCAGAGGGAAAAGCGGCGACCGGATAAAGCCCGCTGCGAACATAGGTATCGATGTAATTAATCCCGATAGCGCGATGTTCTACCTGCACTTCATGTTCGGCCGGGTCAGCAGGTTCAAAATCTGTCCACTCTAAAACGTCCGGGCCGCCATGTGCGCTGAACTGAATACGCTTTGCCATTCTGACTCCTGTGATTGTTTCATCATGAGGGTGAGGCACGCACCCCAACTAAGGTATACTTGCGCGTCCCCACAGAAGATCGGTAATGCATTCACTATGGCAGGAAATAAACCCACCAACAAATCGAACGAAACGCAGGATCGCCAGCTCGCAGGCGTGAAAATGCCCCCGCATTCGCTGGAAGCGGAGCAGTCGGTGCTCGGTGGGTTAATGCTGGATAACGAGCGCTGGGACAATGTCTCTGAGCGCGTCGTCGCGAATGATTTTTTCAACCGCTCGCATCGGCTGATTTTTTCAGAGATGCAGCGGCTGCTGGAAAACAGCAAACCTATTGACCTGATTACGCTCTCCGAATCGCTGGAAACCCGTGGCGAGCTGGAGATGGCGGGCGGCTTCGCCTATCTGGCGGAACTGGCGAAAAACACCCCGAGCGCGGCGAACATCGGCGCCTATGCTGACATCGTGCGCGAACGTGCGGTGGTGCGTGAGATGATCGCCGTCGCTAACCAGATTGCCGATGCCGGTTATGATCCGCAGGGGCGTAACAGCGAAGAGCTGCTCGACTTCGCGGAGTCGAACGTCTTTAAAATTGCGGAAGCCCGCGCGGATAAGGATGCTGGCCCGAAAAACATCGAGCAGATTCTGGAATCGACCGTCTCGCGTATCGAATCGCTCTATCAGACACCGCACGATGGCGTCACCGGCGTCGATACCGGCTATCAGGATCTGAATAAAAAGACCGCGGGCCTGCAGGGTTCTGATCTGATTATTGTTGCCGCACGTCCTTCGATGGGTAAAACCACCTTTGCGATGAACCTGTGCGAAAACGCCGCCATGCTGCAGGAAAAACCGGTGCTGATCTTCAGTCTGGAGATGCCCAGCGAGCAGATCATGATGCGTATGCTGGCGTCACTCTCCCGCGTCGATCAGACCCGCATCCGTACCGGGCAGCTGGATGATGAGGACTGGGCGCGTATTTCCGGCACCATGGGTATCCTGCTGGAGAAGAAGAACATGTACATTGATGACTCTTCCGGCCTGACGCCCACCGAAGTGCGTTCGCGCGCCCGCCGCATCTACCGTGAAAACGGTGGATTAAGCATGATCATGATCGACTATCTGCAGCTGATGCGTGTGCCGTCGCTGTCGGACAACCGTACGCTGGAAATTGCTGAGATCTCCCGCTCGCTGAAAGCACTGGCCAAAGAGCTGAACGTGCCGGTTGTGGCGCTGTCGCAGCTTAACCGCTCGCTGGAGCAGCGAGCCGATAAACGTCCGGTCAACTCGGATCTGCGTGAATCGGGCTCGATCGAGCAGGATGCGGATTTGATCATGTTTATCTATCGCGATGAGGTTTACCACGAAAACAGCGATCTTAAAGGGATCGCGGAGATCATTCTGGGTAAACAGCGTAACGGCCCGATCGGTACAGTACGCCTGACCTTTAACGGTCAGTGGTCACGCTTCGACAACTACGCTGGCCCGCAATACGACGACGAATAATCCCCGGTTTGTGCTGTCATGCACGATCTGTGCATGACAGCACCCATCATCACAAAATAGTGTTGGACAACCTCTCGGGTTATCGGGTTATCTGTAACAAAGCGACGCCCATCACGCTGTGGAAACGGAATGACTCACGTAGACGATTACGACCTTAAAATCCTGACTTTATTACAATCCAACGGCCGTCTGACCAACCAGGAACTCAGCGATCTGGTCGGCCTTTCCGCCTCACAATGTTCCCGCCGTCGTATCAATCTGGAACAGGCTAATCTGATCCTGGGTTATCATGCCCGGCTGTCGCCCGATGCGATCGGGCTTGGCATGGTGGGATTGATTGAGGTGCGCTTAATTAACCACACCGCAGAATATGTCGAGAGCTTTCACCGGATGGTGGAGCAGGAGCAGGCGATCGTGGATGCCTATAAAACCACCGGCGATGCGGACTATCTGCTTAAAGTGGCGGTGGCCGATCTCAATTCCCTTAGTGCGTTAATCAGCCAGTTAGTCGCGGGCCACCAGAGCGTTTCCCATGTGAAAACGTCGGTAGTGCTGGGACGCATGAAAGAGAACGGGCTGATGATGCTGCCTGAGCAGAAGACGCGCTAAAAAGGTGCGCGCTGTGCGCTTTTGGTGCACACTTGCGGCAATTAATGCGAAGAGCGCGCATAGAGGCGGACTTTAACGCATAGGTTGACGGTATCAGCCGGAATTTATGCACAAAGTTCTTTTTTAAAGCGCCTTAGATATCAATGGGATATCGCTGGCACCCGGTTTACAGCAGTTCAGTGCTGTGGCGATGGTGCGTTTTTTGCATCGAAACCGCATCCTTTGCCCTGAGAAAACCCCATGGATAACATCGCAGAACCCTCCCGCGTCCCGCATTCGCGCATTGAAGATGCGCTGGCGATGGTGCTTGGCACCCTGATGGTCTCGTTCGGCGTCATTATGCTGAAACAGGCGGGAGCGCTGACCGGCAGCACCGCAGGCATCGCCTTTCTGATCAGCTACCTGTCGCCGCTTTCGTTCGGCAGCGCGTTTTTCCTGATCAACATCCCTTTTTACTGGCTGGCGGTAAAACGCATGGGCTGGGAATTTACGCTGAAAACCTTCTGCGCCGTCGGTCTGGTGTCGCTGTTTACCCAGCTGCACCCGCTGTTCGTCCACTTTTCTGACCTTAACCCCTTCTATGCGACACTGTTCGGTAACGTCATCATGGGAATCGGGTTTATAGTGTTATTTCGTCATAAGGCGAGCCTGGGCGGCATCAATATTCTGGCGCTGTGGCTACAGGATCGCTTTGGGATCCGCGCGGGGAAGCTGCAAATGGTGGTCGATACCTGCGTCGTGCTGGCGTCACTCTATGTGGTGAGTGGCCCCATCCTGCTCGCGTCGATTGCGGGTGCGGTGATCCTGAATCTGATTATTGCAATGAACCACCGTCCGGGACGCTATCGGGTTTAATCCGCATCTTCCCTCTGGACCAATCATGGAGACCTACACCGTGTTTCAAAACGTTGATGCCTATGCTGGCGATCCGATTCTGTCGTTGATGGAAGCCTTCAAACAAGACCCACGCGAACACAAAGTTAACCTGAGTATCGGCCTCTATTACGACGAAAAGGGCATCATCCCGCAGCTGAAGGCTGTAGCCGCTGCCGAAGAGCAGATCTATGCTGAGCCGCATCAGGCATCGCTCTATCTGCCAATGGAAGGACTGAACAGCTACCGTAGTGCGATTGCACCGCTGCTGTTTGGTGCCGATCATCCGGTGTTAAACGCGGGCCGTATCGCCTCTATTCAGACGCTGGGCGGTTCTGGCGCGCTGAAAGTGGGCGCGGATTTCCTTAAGCGCTACTTCCCGCAGTCTGCGATCTGGGTCAGCGATCCGACCTGGGAAAACCACGTCGCGATTTTTAATGGTGCAGGTTTTGAGGTAAATACCTATCCCTGGTATGACGCAGAGACCCACGGCGTGCGGTTTGATGCCTTTATCAGCACCCTGAAAACCCTGCCAGCGCAGAGCGTCGTGCTGCTGCATCCCTGCTGTCATAACCCGACCGGTGCTGACCTGACCGATGCGCAGTGGGATCAGACCGTTGAGGTGCTGAAAGCACAGCAGCTGATTCCTTTCCTGGATATCGCCTATCAGGGCTTTGGTGCCGGCATGCAGCAGGATGCCTATGCGCTGCGTGCAGTCGCGGCGGCGGGCCTGCCAGCCCTGGTGAGCAACTCCTTCTCCAAAATTTTCTCGCTCTATGGCGAGCGCGTGGGCGGTCTCTCTATCGTCTGTGACAGCGCCGAAGAGTCAGCGCGTGTGCTGGGCCAGTTAAAAGCCACGGTTCGCCGCAACTACTCCAGCCCGCCGAATTTCGGTGCGCAGGTTGTCGCGCGCGTACTCAACGATGACGAGTTGAAAGCCAGCTGGCTGGCTGAAGTGGAAGCGATGCGCTTACGCATTCTGGACATGCGTCAGTCGCTGGTGGACGTGCTGAGCACTGCACTGCCAGGTAAAAACTTCGACTACCTGCTGAAGCAGCGTGGCATGTTCAGCTACACCGGCCTGAGTGCGCAGCAGGTCGATCGTCTGCGTAACGAATTTGGCATCTATCTGGTGGGCAGCGGCCGCATGTGTGTGGCCGGTCTGAACAGCAAAAATGTGCATCAGGTGGCTGAAGCGTTTGCCGCCGTGATGTAACGGCCGCCAGGCTGTAAAAAAAACCGTCAGGGTGCTCTCTGGCGGTTTTTTTATGGGTCAGGGTTTACCTTTCGGCGACATGCTGCACACTTAAACGGGGTAACCGTTTCAGGAATAAGCTATGTGGCATCAACAAACTATTACGCTGAGCGCGAAGCCGCGCGGGTTTCATCTGGTCACCGATGAGATCGTGAACTCGCTCTCCGGACTGCGTGATATCAAAACCGGTCTGCTGCATCTGCTGTTGCAGCACACTTCGGCGTCGTTAACCTTAAATGAGAATTGCGACCCGACGGTGCGCAGCGACATGGAGCAGCATTTCATGCGGCACGTGCCGGAGAATGCGCCTTATCAGCACGATTACGAAGGGCGTGATGATATGCCGGCGCACATCAAATCGTCGATCTTAGGGGTTTCGTTGTTATTACCGGTTCAGCGGGGACGTCTGGTGCTGGGCACCTGGCAGGGTATCTGGCTGGGCGAGCATCGCATTGAGGGCGGTGCCAGGCGGATTGTCGCCACTTTACAAGGGGAATCGTAATGAATAACTCAGACTTACTGACCTATTGCATGAGCAAGCCGGGCGCGGAGCAGAGCGTCCACAGTGACTGGAAAGCCACGCAGATTAAAAGCAACGGCGTGCTGTTTGCGATGGTACATGAGGCGAAAGGGAGGCCAGCGGTCTCGCTGAAATCGACGCCTGCGCTGGCCGAATTACTGCGCGAAGAGCATAGCGATATTATTCCCAGCGAGCATCTGAACAAGTCACACTGGAGCACGCTGTTCCTGGACGGTTCGCTGAAAGATTCGCAGATCTACTATCTGGTCGATGCCTCATTCCAGCAGGTTGCAACGGCCCGCTAAATGGCAATAAAAAACTCTCTTACCTGAGCAAGAGGGTTTCAGAGGCAACGTGTTACGCGGCAGGCTGCTCGCGCAGGGTATTAATGTCGATAACGAAGCGGTATTTCACATCGCTTTTCAGCATGCGCTCATAGGCTTCATTGATCTGGTCCATCGCGATCAGTTCAATGTCTGACGTAATGCCGTGCTCACCACAGAAATCGAGCATCTCCTGGGTCTCTGCGATGCCGCCAATCAGTGAACCGGCGATGCTGCGACGCTTGAAGATCAGGTTAAATACCTGCGGTGCCGGGTGATCGTGCTCCGGTGCACCCACCAGCGTCATGTTGCCATCCAGCTTCAGCAGGGTGATGAAGGGGTTGAGATCGTGCTGAGCCGCCACGGTATTCAGAATGAAGTCGAAGCTGTTGGCGTGCTGCGCCATCTGCTCCGCATCTTTAGAGATCACGACTTCATCGGCACCCAGACGTTTGCCATCTTCAATTTTGGAAGGCGAGGTGGTGAACAGCACCACATGTGCGCCCATGGCATGGGCAATTTTCACGCCCATATGGCCCAGGCCGCCTAAGCCTACGATACCCACTTTCTTGCCCGGGCCGACATTCCAGTGGCGCAGCGGCGAGTAAGTGGTGATACCGGCACACAGCAGCGGTGCCACGCCCGCCAGCTCCAGGTTCTCGGGAATGCGCAGCACAAAGCTCTCATCAACCACCATCGACGTTGAGTAACCGCCGTAGGTAATGGCGCCGGTTTCACGATCTTCACCGTTATAGGTGCCAACAAAGCCGTTTTCACAATACTGCTCCAGACCCTGCTGACAGCTCGGACAGCTGCGGCACGAATCGACCATGCAGCCTACGCCGACCAGATCGCCGACTTTGTATTTCTGCGTCTGCGGGCCAACGGCCGTGACGCGACCGACAATTTCATGGCCCGGAACCACGGGAAAAATGGTGTTTTTCCACTCATTACGGGCCTGATGCAGGTCTGAGTGGCAAACGCCACAGAACAGCACCTCAAGCTGAACGTCATGGGCGCGCAGCTCACGCGGCTTAAAATCGAACGGTGCCAGTTTGGATTTTGCATCCTGAGCAGCATACGCATGCGTAATATTCATGGTGTCTCCAGTTTCGATGTGTCGTGAGTGTTATTCGATGAAGTGCAGCAGCGTTGATGTGCTGCGAAAACAGGGCGACGCCAGGGGCGTGCCAAAGAGGAACCGCTTAAGGATAGTCAGCGTGGGGAAAAGCGTATATGCCTATACATGTCTGAATCTTGCCTGATTCTGCAATTTTCTGGCTGAATCGACAGGGGAGAGTAAAAGGCCCGCACGCGGCGGGCCTGACAGAATTACTTCTGTAACAGTGGCTTCAGGAAGCGCGCGGTATGTGATTTCTCACATTCCGCCACGGTTTCTGGCGTACCAGCTACCAGGATTTCACCGCCGCCGCTGCCGCCTTCCGGACCCAGGTCGACAATCCAGTCTGCAGTTTTAACCACATCCAGGTTGTGCTCAATCACCACGATGGTGTTGCCCTGATCGCGCAGCTTATGCAGCACTTCCAGCAGCTGCTGGATATCGGCAAAGTGCAGGCCGGTGGTCGGCTCATCCAGAATGTAGAGTGTCTGACCGGTGCCACGCTTCGACAGCTCACGCGCCAGCTTCACGCGCTGGGCTTCACCGCCGGAAAGAGTGGTCGCGGACTGACCGAGGCGGATGTAGGTGAGACCCACATCGATCAGCGTCTGCAACTTACGCGCCAGCGCCGGCACCGCATCGAAGAACTCACGTGCCTCTTCGATGGTCATCTCCAGCACTTCGTGAATGCTCTTGCCTTTGTACTTCACTTCCAGCGTTTCACGGTTATAGCGTTTGCCTTTGCACTGATCGCACGGCACATAAATGTCCGGCAGGAAGTGCATTTCGACTTTCAGCACGCCATCGCCCTGACAGGCTTCACAGCGACCGCCACGCACGTTAAAGCTGAAGCGGCCCGGATTATAGCCGCGCGAACGCGCTTCCGGCACGCCCGCAAACAGTTCACGCACTGGGGTGAAGATGCCGGTGTAGGTGGCCGGGTTGGAGCGCGGTGTACGACCAATCGGACTCTGGTCGATGTCGATCACTTTGTCGAAGTGCTCCAGTCCCGCCACGTCACGGTAAGGTGCCGGTTCGGCGATGGTCGCGCCGTTCAGCGCCCGCTGGGCAATCGGGAAGAGCGTATCGTTGATCAGGGTCGATTTACCCGAGCCGGAAACACCGGTAATACAGGTGAACAGCCCGACCGGCAGCGTCAGCGTGACATCCTTGAGGTTGTTGCCGCGTGCGCCGGTAATCTTCAGTACTTTGGCCGGGTCGCCTTTGACGCGCTCCTCTGGCACTGCAATGCCACGCTTGCCGCTCAGGAACTGGCCGGTCAGTGACGCTTCCTGCGCCATGATCTGATCAACCGTGCCTTCAGCCACCACCTGGCCGCCATGTACGCCCGCACCCGGACCGATATCGATCACATGGTCAGCGGCACGAATCGCATCTTCATCATGCTCAACCACGATCACCGTGTTACCGAGGTCGCGCAGATGAATCAGGGTGCCGAGCAGGCGTTCGTTGTCGCGCTGGTGCAGGCCGATTGAAGGCTCATCCAGCACATACATCACGCCGACCAGACCGGCACCGATCTGACTGGCCAGACGGATACGCTGTGCTTCACCACCGGACAGGGTCTCGGCGGAACGCGACATCGAAAGATAGTTCAGGCCGACGTTGACCAGGAAGCTCAGGCGATCGCCAATCTCTTTCAAAATTTTCTCGGCGATCTGCGCACGCTGGCCGCTGAGTTTCATGTTTTCAAAGAAGGACATCGCATGGCCGATGCTCATCTCAGAGATGGTCGGCAGCGTGGTGTTCTCCACGAAGACATGACGCGCTTCACGACGCAGACGGGTTCCTTCACAGCTGGCACAGGCGCGGTTGCTGATAAATTTCGCCAGCTCTTCGCGTACCGCTGAGGACTCGGTCTCTTTGTAGCGGCGCTCCATGTTATTGAGCACCCCTTCAAATGGATGACGGCGCACCGAGGTGTCGCCGCGATCGTTGATGTACTTAAATTCGATGCTCTCTTTGCCTGATCCGTACAGAATCACTTTCTGTACGTTTTCTGGCAGGCTGCCGAACGACGCTTCGATATCAAAATCGAGGTGTTCCGCCAGCGAACGCAGCATCTGGAAGTAGTAGAAATTGCGGCGATCCCAGCCGCGGATTGCACCGCCCGCCAGCGAGAGTTCAGGATTCTGCACCACTCGGTCAGGGTCAAAATATTGCTGTACGCCAAGGCCGTCACAGGTCGGACAGGCGCCCGCCGGGTTGTTAAACGAGAACAGGCGCGGCTCCAGCTCGCTCATGCTGTAACCACAGATCGGGCAGGCGAAGTTAGCCGAGAAGAGCAGCTCTTCTGCGGCGCTGTCATCCATGTCCGCCACGATGGCCGTCCCGCCGGAGAGCTCCAGCGTGGTCTCAAACGATTCCGCCAGGCGGGTTGCGAGATCTTCACGTACTTTAAAGCGGTCAATCACCACTTCAATGGTGTGCTTCTTCTGCAGCTCGAGTTTTGGCGGATCGGAGAGGTCACACACTTCGCCATCAATACGCGCACGGATATAGCCCTGGGTCGCCAGATTCTCCAGCGTTTTGGTGTGCTCACCCTTACGATCTTTCACCACCGGCGCCAGCAGCATAAGGCGACGGCCTTCCGGCTGGGAGAGCACCTGATCGACCATCTGGCTGACGGTCTGCGCCGCCAGCGGCACATCATGATCCGGGCAGCGCGGTTCGCCAACGCGGGCAAACAGCAGACGCAGGTAATCATGGATCTCGGTGATGGTTCCCACGGTCGAGCGTGGGTTGTGCGAGGTGGATTTCTGTTCAATGGAAATGGCGGGCGACAAACCTTCGATATGATCGACGTCCGGCTTCTCCATTAACGAAAGAAACTGGCGCGCATACGCAGAGAGCGACTCCACATAGCGGCGCTGACCTTCCGCATACAGCGTATCAAACGCCAGTGAGGATTTACCGGAACCTGACAGGCCGGTTACCACAATGAGTTTGTCGCGTGGGATGGTCAGGTTGATGTTTTTCAAATTATGGGTGCGGGCACCACGAACTTCGATCTTATCCATTCACCTTTCCCGGATTAGCAGCACTCACCGCGCCTTGCCGACACGGCCAGAATAAACGTGTCATTATGGCACAAAAAATAGACTGAATAAATATCCAGTACTCTCAGCCTCTGGCGCGCAGCGGATTAAAACTGGAACCCCGCTCGAAAGTGGGAAACAGACCGCAGGACGTGTTAGAATTGATAGATTAGACTGTATGCATTAACTCATCGGGAGACAGCAACATGGCCAGTCGTGGCGTTAACAAAGTGATTCTTGTCGGGAATCTGGGTCAGGATCCGGAAGTACGTTATATGCCAAATGGTGGCGCTGTTGCCAACATTACGCTGGCTACGTCGGAAAGCTGGCGCGACAAGCAGACCGGTGAAAACAAAGAGATCACTGAGTGGCACCGTGTGGTGCTGTTTGGCAAACTGGCTGAAGTCGCGGGTGAATACCTGAAAAAAGGGTCGCAGGTCTATATCGAAGGCCAGCTGCGCACCCGTAAATGGCAGGATCAGGGTGGCCAGGAGCGTTACACCACCGAAGTCGTGGTTAACGTTGGTGGTACCATGCAGATGCTGGGTGGCCGTCAGCAGGGCGGTAATGCCGGTGCAGGCGCTCCAGCCGGTGGTGGCGCGCAGGGCGGTGGCAACAACAATGGCTGGGGTCAGCCGCAGCAGCCGCAGGGCAACAATAACCAGTTCAGTGGTGGCGCGCAGTCCCGTCCGCAGCCGCAGCCACAGAGCGCGCCGGCCAGCAACAACAACGAACCACCAATGGATTTCGACGACGATATTCCGTTCTGATTCCGTTGGCCAGAGAGTACAAAAAAAGCCCGCTTTGCGGGCTTTTTTTATGCGCGGCGTCTGGCGGCCAGCTACGACCATTCCGCCAGAATCGCCTCCGTGCTCAGCACACGTGGCACGTTGCCGGAGATCAGCAGTGAGGCCCACACATCATTGTGCTGGTTAATCAGTGCTTCGGCGCTGACCCAGCGGCGATCTGCCGTGGTGTGCGCATCGGCGGCAACGGTAATCGCATAGCCCGCACTGGCACCGACTTTTATCGTGGTATCCAGGCAGTAGTCAGTGGCACAACCGCACACCACAAATTCCTCTACCGCCAGCCTCTTTAACAGCGTGGCCAGGTCGGTGTGCCAGAAGCTGTCGCAGGCAGTTTTGGTCACATAGTGTGCGCCAGCAGGCTGAGCGATTTCTGGCAGCAGCTCGAAAGCCGCATTACCCTCGCACATCTCGCCTTCGCGGTGCTGGATAAATATTGTGATATCGGCGCGTTCGGTCAGCCGGTTAATCTGTGCAATCCTTCCCGCTGTGTCGAAGCGTGGCGTGCTGAAGACGCCATTCTGCATATCAATGACCACGACTACCCGCTGTGCCATGCTTAATCCCATCTGGTTTGAAAAAAGCAGTGTTACCTGAGGCATTGCGGAAAGCAATCTTTTGCATTTTCCCCCCTGTCACAGGCATGCTAAACCGACTGGTTAAATAAGGAGAGAGAAGTGGAAGGTGTTCCGGCGAGTTTTCCCTGTGAGAAAGACCGCGCCCGGTTTCAGCAACTCGCCGAGCTGCCCGGTGTGGAACTCTATCAGGCCCACATCTCCCGCTACGCATTTGAACCCCATACCCATGAAGCCTTTGGTATCGGCACCATTGAAGCGGGCGCGCAACGCTTTCGCTACCGCGGCACCGAATATACTGCGCCGGAGAACTCGCTGGTCATGATGAATCCGGATGAGCTGCATACCGGTGAGTCAGCGTGTGAAGAGGGCTGGCGCTACCAGATGATCTACATTCAGCCGCAGCTGATGGATGAACTGACCGGCGATCGCGGCTGGTGGTTCAACGAGGCGCTGTTGACCGATCCGCGCGTGGCGCGGCCGCTCTCCCGCACGCTGGCGACACTCTGGCAGGCGGAATCACCACTGGCGCGCCAGAGCCTGCTATCAGAACTACTGTTGCAGATTCGTCCGCTGGCACGCATGTCCTCACAGGACAGACCGGATGCACGGCATCGTTTTGATCAGGTAAGAGACTTTCTGCGCGCGAACCTCGCAGAACCGGTGCGGCTGGATGAGCTGGCGGCGCTGGCCTCGCTTTCGCCGTGGCACTTCTTACGCGCCTTTCGTCAGCACTATCACGTTACGCCGCATCAGATGCTGATGGCTTTCCGGCTTTACGACGCCAAGCAAAGGCTGGCACAGGGTGAAGCGGCTGCCAGCGTTGCGGCGGCGGTGGGATTAACCGATCAGGCTCATCTGACCCGCGCCTTTGCAAACCGTTATGGCATCACGCCGGGCCGCTATCAAAAGCAGGTGCGCCAGCCCTGATACCACCGCAATCTGCTACAAGCATTCCCCGCCCGAACCCGCCACACTGAACGAAAAAGCTATATAAGGAAGAAATTATGTTTGCTGGTGTCATGTTTGCCGTCACCGCCGGACTGCTGTGGGGGCTGATCTTTGTCGGGCCGCTGCTGGTGCCTGACTATCCTGGCGCGCTGCAATCGGCGGGACGTTATGTGGCGTTTGGGCTGATTGCGCTGCCGCTGGCCTGGCACGGTCGTCATCGCCTGCGCAAGCTGGCCCGGGCCGACTGGCGTGAGGCGGTAAAGCTCTCGCTGGTGGGAAACCTCTTCTACTATGCGTTTCTGGCGAACGCCATTCAGCGCACTGGCGGGCCGGTCTCCACCATGATTATCGGCACGCTGCCGGTGGTGATCGCTGTGACGGCCAATCTCTGCTACGGCCATCTTGAAGGACGCCTGCCGTGGCGGCGGCTGTTTCCGGCACTGGTCATGATGGCGGCCGGATTACTCTGCGTGAATGCGGCGGAGCTACAGAGTCAGGGCCACACCCTTGATCTCAGCCGTTATCTGACCGGTATCGCGCTGGCGCTGCTGGCTGTGGTCTGCTGGACCTGGTATCCGCTGCGCAATGCCCGCTGGCTGCGTACACATCCCGAACTGCGGCCATCGACCTGGGCAACAGCGCAGGGAGTCGTGACGCTGCCGATGGCGCTAATCATGTACGCGCTGGTCAGCTCGCAGCTCGCCTGGCAACAGCCGGCTTTTTCGCTGCCGTTTGGGCCGCGTCCTGCGGTGTTTATCTCCCTGATGCTGGCGATTGGTCTGCTCTGTTCCTGGCTGGGGACCTTATGCTGGAACGCTGCCAGCCAGCGTCTGCCCACCGTACTGATGGGGCCACTGATTGTTTTTGAGATCCTTTTCGGTCTGTTGTGGACTTTTCTCTGGTATCAAAGCTGGCCACCCCTGCTCACCGTGACGGGGATTATTTGTCTGATGGCGGGTGTCCTGTGGGCAATGCGCATTAAACCGCAGCCTCTCGTCGTCGCGGTTAAAGAGTAAACCGCGAAGATTGCCAAAAGACCTCTGCCGCGCGGATAACACGCCGCGCGGCTTTTTAAGATTAAACCCTACCCCGATTTGCTCGCTCTCCGGCAGATTTGTGCCGCGAAATCGATTTCATGCCTCTGCGTAATCGTGCCTTTACCCCCGAAAGCCTCTTTCATCCCCTGTTTGTCAGTGAAAAAACGGGACTGATGGTCTCCTGAACATAGCCATGTTTAGCGTTGCCAGGGAGGAACTGTTCAGATATCGGTCATTAATCAGGAAAAATCGCGCAGCATTATGGACGTTATGCTTTTATCAGCGGCTTTTTATTGCGGTATGGTCCTGAGAAAGGGAGGCTGAAAACCACTATTAACTTCACTCAGTGATGAATGAGTAAGAAAACTCCGCCGCTGCGTTAATAATTAAAGATTAATCTCTGGCATCAATGATGCGCAATGAAGAGAGCGAAAAGATAGACACATAACGTTAGTGATAAGGAGCAATAAACTATTTATCCTGGATTAATCCTGGAGAAAGTATATGCCATTAACCCATTCCCCGGAATTAAACGCAGCCGCAAAAATTTGAGTCAGGTCCAGCATTAACTCAAATATACGGTGATTGTTTTTTGCGCGATGTTTAAATTGGCTTAATGATATTGAGAAGATTTAGTTCCGACTATTAGCTGAGCTTACGTAAGAAAGGGAGGGCCCAATCCCGCGTAAACGAGATTGGGAAGGGAAGAGTAGCCGTAGAATGCGAGACGTTTGCTGTTGTGAATCAATTTTACCGCAAAAAAAGAAGCTTAGCCGTGAAGCCATTCATTAGTTATAAATGGAGCGGAAAAGGGTGCCGCAATTGTCCTGTTAAATGATCTTCATCTCTTCTGGTAAGAACAAATCTCAGCGTTAAGTCTAAAAAGCGCGGTAGCATTGGGGTTTAGCGGTTCTCCGTGCCTGACGGATAATGGTATACGCTGCGACTGATATCTAATAAGCGGCAGCTGCGACGGGTGCCAATGTCAAAGGTGGCCTGCAGGAAATCCACAGCCTGACGTTTTTCATTAGTGGTAAAGAAGTGCTTCAGAACACTCTGCAGCATCTCTTTGTCCGAGTTGAGCGTCTGCAGTTCACGCGTGATGTTCTGCAGTTTTTCTTCCAGCTCTTTGATTTTTCTGCCTTCTTCCGAAGACAACCCAGAAAACTTCTTCTTCCAGCTGTAGAACGTGGCTTCAGAGATGCCTAACTCTTCACAAATCTCTCTGACTTTCACGCCCGATTCAGAAGCTTTAATGGCATTTGTGATTTGATCTTCGCTGTATCGTGACTTTCTCATAAATGCTCTTACCTTTCTTATCGATTAATGGATGAGAATGACTTTAATAATTTCTGGCACTGTAAGATTCTATTAAGGCAGTATTAAAGTGCGCGAATTGAATTGCGAAGCCTAAATTAAGATATTTAGAATAAATATCATCATGGGATAAATCTTATTTTATTCTTATCCGGTGGGCGTGCCTTCCTGGAGGGGGATTTTTGTTATAAATTCATCGCATCCAAAATACGAAAAAATTCTACGTACATTGGATATTTAGCCTGACCGACTTGATTAATATGGCGGGAAGGGCTCTTAAAGGTTGTTTTATTTTCAGCCTGAAATCGTTTCCATCTGAAGTGATTCGCGCCATTTATAATAAGAATTATCCTGAATTAACACTCCGGATCATGATTTACATCTCAATTTTCGGACCAGCTTGGTCTGAAGTCTTACATTTTCGCCAGGCCCACTGAGCGCTTATTAATTCGTTACAGGGATGTTGTACCGAAGCGGTTGTAGTTGAGTAATACTAAGGAAGAGTCGATGAAATTGAGCGTAATGTCTAATGCCGCCTGGATGATGTCTGAGAAGATCATCTCCGTTTTTGGCGTCATTTTTGTGACGTCTTACGTGGCGAAATCCTTTGGCCCAACGGTGTTTGGCCAGATGGCGTTTTCTACTTCACTATTTGCGATGGTGCAAACCGTTGCAATCTTTGGCACCGAAACCATTCTGTTTAAACGCGTCAGCAAAAATGCGTCAAAAGGCCTGCGCCTGATGACCATCGCCCGCACGATGAGAATGGTGCTGTTGCTGGTCACTTCGGTGCCAGTCTTAATCTGGGTCTGGTACAACATGCAGGAAAATTTCCTGGCGTTTGCACTGGCCTCATTTGTTGCCTCGGTTTTTGTCACCCAGGACACCTTCAGCGTTTATAACAACGCGCGTCTTGCCTCGCGTCTTAACACCATCGCCAACGCCGTGGGCATGCTGCTGAGTTTCGGCATCAGCTTCACCGTCGCCTGGCTGCGTCTTAATCCGCTCTGGCTGACGCTGTCGATTGTCGCAGTGACACTGGTGCCTTACCTGATTAAGCGTCACAACTTCTATCAGGACCATCAGGATCAGATGCCACCGCGCGAAAAGCGCACGGCCTATCTGCGTTATCTGATGTATGCCGGTCTGCCACTGGCGATCTCCAGCATCTTTATCTCTGTGCAGGTAAAAGCGGCGCAGATGTTCCTGGCAGGCACGGCACCCGCGCGCGACCTCGGGCTGTTTGCGGCGGCGAATACCATTTCCGCCTCATGGATTTTTATCCCGGTGGCGCTCATCACCTCCTGCTTCACTGAAATCTTCAGGGAGCGGGGCGAGGTCGCCATTAAGCTGGCTGCGCGGCTCAATGGCTATGTTATGGCGGTTTCATTGCTGATGCTGCTGGTCATTTCGCTTTACGGCGAGCGGATCATCATTGCGTTGTACGGCCCGGAATTCACACAGTCAGGAAGTCTCATTACGTTGCTGTCGATAGCGACCAGCTTTTCGGCAATGGGGACCGTAGCGTATCGCTACATGGTCAAAGAGGGAGGATTTAACTACTTGCTGAGGAAAATCATCTGCCTGATGGTCATCAGTTTGCCGCTCTCCTGGTGGTTGATCCAGGGTCACGGCATCATGGGGGCCGCGTGGAGCGTTTTCCTTTCAGAACTTTTGTCCCTGACCGTAATGAATTACTTCTTTAAAAACGGCGTCATTCAAAAGATTCAGGTTTCCTCACTCAACTACAAAACATACAAATGAGGTCAGATATGCTCAAGTTGAAAGAAGAACTCAGAAGAAGTGTGCAGTATTTTATTAAGAAGATGCCCTGGGCTTATCAGGACCGCATCTACTACTTCCATAAGTTCAGAAAGCTGCCCAATCTGCGTCAGCCAAAAGTGTTCAACGAGAAGGTGTTGTACCGTAAGTTTATCTTCGGCGATTACCAAAGCTATGGTCGTCTGTCAGATAAGTACTCGGTGCGCGAATTCATTGCTGAAAAAATCGGTAATGAATACCTGATCCCGCTGGTACACGAAACGACTGACCCGACCACGCTGAACAGCTTACCCTGCTGGAAGGGGACCGTGATCAAGCCGAACCACGCCTCCAACATGGTAGAGATTCTGCTGGAGGAGCCAGACGCACTGCGCAAGCAGCAGATCATTCATGACTGCTATCGCTGGCTGAAGACCGACTTCGCCAACGAAGCGCGTGAGATTCACTATCGCTACATCAAGCCACGTATCCTGGTTGAGAAGTACATTGGTGATGGCAAAAGTGCGCCGATTGATTACAAGTTTCATATGTTCAACAAGCGTGATGGCAAGTTCGAATATGTGCTGCAGGTGATCTACAACCGCTGCCAGCCGCTGCTGTCGATGAATTTCTACGTGAATAACCTCAATGAGGCCTATCACAAGATTCGCGATACCGGTCTGGATGTCTCACCGATTATGCCGTCACTGGAACATGCGCTCGAACTGAGCAAGAAGCTGGCCAGTGATTTCGACTACGTGCGTGTGGACTGGTATATCCATGACGAGCGCATCTACTTTGGCGAACTGACCTTCACCCCAGGTGCAGGACTGGTCACCGGATTAGATCGTGGTTTAAATCAGATGATGGGAGATATGTGGATTCAGGACCGCCGCGGAACGCAGAGCCCGGGCGTTACAGTGCAGGATGTTAATATTCCTGCCATGTTGAAGAAAATTTAAGCACACACAGCAATATAAAAAACCCCGCTAAGCGGGGTTTTTTATGCGCAAAAATCAGGGCATCGGCCAGTCAGCAGGCGCCTGGCTCATCACATCGATAAAGGCATGCTTTGAGATTTCCAGAAAGTTATGCACGTTATCCATACTCAGGGTAATGCCCATCAGACCGGTAACAAACCAGCAGGTCATGCCTAAACCAATCCCGCCACACATAAATGCCATCACGTGACGGCTATCCTGACGAAGTTTGGTTTTCAGGGTGCTGGCAAAAAACATCATGATTGCGCTCAGCAATTCCCAACGCATAACAAGTAAACTGGCGGTTAACGTAGCCATCGGCCGGACCTCAATATCAGTAAGTATTCCTGACAATCTGCGGACATCACCGGCGGCGGAAAAGTGTGTCAGGGGGTGCTTTTTCGCCGTCAACCCAGGTTCAAAGTGTGACTTGAGTCACATTATATCACCCGATTTTAAATTTTGAACAAAATTTGACTCTGGTATGGTAGCGGCGTGAGGGAATAGTGAGCAGTAGAAGAAGAACGGCGGGGAAATCAGTCAGATGCGCCCGGGCGGGCGCATCTGAGGGGGTCAACGAACCGGACAGCACTCGCCGGTCGTGCGCTGGGTAAAGCTACTGATACCGTCATTGCAGCCAAAACTCAGCAGGCGAGGGCGCTGAATCGCCTGGCGGCGCATGGTATGGCGGTAAGCGGTAGGCGTCTGTGAAAACTGACGACGAAACACACGGGAGAAGGTCTGCTGCGAGTCATAGCCATACTGCATCGCGATATCAAAAACCGGCCGCTGTGTCTGTGACAGCGCTTCCGCTGCCAGCGTCAGACGGCGCTCGCGAATATAGCCACCCAGCGTCTGCTTCGTTACCGAACGGAACATACGCTGCAGATGCCATTTCGAATAGCCCGATTTTGCGGCAACCTCATCGATCGACAGGCTCTTATCCAGGTTCTGGTCAATCCAGTGCGTCAGGGAATGAATGATCTCTTCTTGCATCATGGTCTCATCCTTCTGGTGCTTAATAAGCGGTAATGGGAGTTTAGTGGTTTTGATGGAGAGCGAGTATAATTCCTCAAGTTAACTTGAGGTAAAGAGCCTGATGAAAAAAGAACGCAACTATCCGAAACCGGTCTTAACACCGGGTGAAGTGGCGCGCCGCAGCGGTGTGGCGGTTTCGGCGCTGCACTTTTATGAGACAAAAGGACTTATTTTCAGCACCCGCAACAGCGGCAATCAGCGGCGATACAGCCGTGACGTGCTGCGACGCGTCGCGATTATCAAGATTGCGCAGCGTATCGGCATTCCGCTGGCAACGGTCAGTGACAGCCTGGATCACATTCCGCCTGACAAGCGCATGTCGACACCGGAGTGGGATGCGCTGACACAGCACTGGCGCGAAGAGCTGGATAAGCGCATTGAAACCCTGACCCGCCTGCGTAATGACCTGGATGGCTGTATCGGCTGCGGCTGTTTGTCGATGCGCGACTGCCCGCTGCGCAATCCCGACGACCGGCTGGGTCAGCAGGGCTCGGGTGCGGTGCTGCTTGACCCGGAACAGGATGATAAACATCCCGATGTGGAGTGACGTCTATACTTGGTGAAGGTCAAAACACAGGGAATCATGATGATCACCGTTCACCATCTTGAGAAATCGCGCTCGCATCGGGTGCTGTGGCTGCTGGAAGAGCTGGAAGTGCCGTACCAGATTAAACGCTATCAACGCGAACCGACCATGCTGGCCCCGGAGGCGCTGAAAAAAGTGCATCCACTGGGAAAATCACCGGTGATTACCGACGGGAACCAGGTAGTGGCAGAGTCAGGTGCCATTCTCGAATACCTTGAAGAGAAATATGATCACGAGTTCCGGCTCAAAGTGAGTGATGAGGCATCACGACTGCAGTGCCGCTACTGGCTGCACTATGCCGAAGGCTCGCTGATGCCGCTGCTGGTGATGAAGCTGATCTTCGGTCAGATGGGTAAAGCACCGGTGCCGTGGCTGCTGCGCCCGGTCGGGGCGGCATTCGGTAAAGGTGTACAGAAGGCGTTTCTGGATAAACAGCTTAAGCCACACATGCAGATGATCGAACAGCATCTGACTGCAAATCCCTGGTTCGCCGGTCAGCGCTTCAGTATCGCTGATATCCAGATGAGCTTTCCGCTGCTGGCGCTTGCGCGACGTGCCGGACTGGAGCAGATGCCCGCCAGCCAGAAATGGCTGCAGACTGTGCAACAGCGTGCCGCCTGGCAGCGCGCGATCGATCAGGGCGGTGAGCTTTCGCTGCCAGGTTAATTCCCCTCCTCCACTGGCGGGTCGTGTCTCATCACGGCTGCGCCGGTGCGCATCCTCCCTGAAAATCGCGTTAACTTCAGGGCGTCAGCGTTTGACGTCGGCCTGGGCCACGTGGCTGCTGGCCACTTAAGCCTGATCTTTATGCTGAAGAATCTCCCTCTGACAGTTGAAAATGTGCCGCTAAACGCCGGATAATCGCATGCCTTTTTATCTGGCCGCTTCTGGCGGCCAACTATCTGCGGCAAGGTAAACGTTTGCCTGCCGGGTAAAACCCGACAGTGACGCCGTCTACCCGCTTATTCCAGGGACAGCGATGGTCGCAGAGCGATCCACACAACAAAAATTTTTGAGGCTCAACTATGTCAACTGAATCACGCCCGGCCAGTGGAAAACTGGACGCCTGGTTCTCGATCTCGGCGCGCGGCAGCAGCATGCGCCAGGAAATTCTGGCCGGACTTACCACCTTCCTGGCGATGGTCTACTCCGTTATCGTGGTGCCGGGAATGCTGGGCAAGGCCGGTTTTCCCCCTACTGCCGTGTTTGTCGCCACCTGCCTGGTTGCCAGCTTTGGTTCCATCATTATGGGACTGTGGGCCAATCTGCCGATGGCAATTGGCTGTGCAATCTCCTTAACCGCCTTTACCGCTTTCAGCCTCGTGCTGGGCCAGCACATCAGCGTGCCGGTTGCGCTGGGCGCGGTGTTCCTGATGGGCCTGCTGTTTACCCTGATCTCAGTGACCGGCATTCGAGCCTGGATCCTGCGTAACCTGCCGATGGGCGTGGCGCACGGCACCGGCGTCGGAATTGGCCTGTTTTTGCTGCTGATTGCGGCTGACGGTGTAGGCCTGGTCGTGAAAAACCCGGCACCGGGCCTGCCGGTGGCGCTGGGCCACTTCACCACTTTTCCGGTAATGATGACGCTGTTGGGACTGGCAGCAATTATTGGACTGGAGAAGCGCAGGATGCCCGGCGGTATTCTCATGACAATTATCGCCATTTCGCTGCTGGGGCTGATCTTCGATCCGGCGGTGAGCTACAAAGGATTGTTTGCGCTGCCGAGCCTGCGTGATGCCAGCGGTGAGTCGCTGCTGTTCAGCCTCGACATTATGGGCGCGATGCAGCCGGTCGTGCTGCCAAGCGTGCTGGCACTGGTGATGACGGCGGTCTTTGATGCGACCGGCACCATTCGCGCGGTCGCGGGTCAGGCAAATCTGCTGGATAAACAGGGCCAGATTATCAATGGTGGCCGTGCGTTGACTAGCGACTCCGTCAGCAGCCTGTTCGCGGGTCTGGTGGGCGCGTCACCGGCTGCGGTTTATATCGAATCGGCGGCAGGAACGGCGGCGGGGGGTAAAACCGGTCTTACCGCGATTGTGGTCGGCCTGCTGTTCCTTGCCATTCTGTTTATGTCACCGCTGGCGTATCTGGTGCCGGCTTACGCCACCGCGCCTGCATTAATGTATGTGGGTCTGCTGATGCTCAGTAATGTGGCGAAAGTCGACTTTAATGATTTTGTCGATGCGATGTCGGGCCTGTTAACGGCGGTGATTATCGTGCTCACCTGTAACATCGTCACCGGCATTATGATCGGCTTCGCCAGCCTGGTCGTGGGGCGTCTCTTCGCGGGGGAATGGCGCAAGCTCAACGTCGGCACCGTCATTATTGCTATCGCGCTGGTGGCGTTTTACGCCGGTGGCTGGGCGATCTGACTGTACAACCGGGCGTGCGGCTGCACGTCCGGAATTTTTCACTATTTTCCCGCCCGGCGCACGCGTAGCTGACAATCTTCACCGCAGTTTGTTTTACACTTTAGCGCTTAACCAATGATTGAAAGAAACGACGCCTAAGGAAAGCATGGAAATCTTTTTTACAATTCTCATCATGACGCTGGTCGTGTCGCTCTCTGGCGTCGCGGCTCGTATCCTCCCTTTTCAGATCCCGTTGCCGCTGGTCCAGATCGCTGTTGGTGCGATGCTGGCCTGGCCAACTTTTGGTCTGCATGTCGACTTTGACCCGGAGCTGTTTCTGGTGCTCTTCATTCCGCCGCTGCTGTTCGCGGATGGCTGGAAGACGCCGATCAGTGAGTTCCTGCATCATGGTCGCGAGATAATTGGCTTAGCACTGGCGCTGGTCCTGATTACCGTGATCGGCATCGGCTATCTGATCTACTGGCTGGTACCAGGTATCCCGCTGATCCCTGCCTTTGCGCTGGCGGCGGTGCTGTCACCGACCGATGCCGTGGCGCTCTCAGGCATTGTCGGTGAAGGCCGTATTCCCAAGAAGATTATGTCGATCGTGCAGGGCGAAGCCCTGATGAATGACGCTTCGGGCCTGGTATCGCTGAAATTTGCCGTGGCAGTCGCCATGGGCACCATGGTGTTTACCTGGGGCGGTGCCAGCGTTGAGTTCCTGAAAGTGGCGGTGGGTGGTCTGATTGCGGGTGTCGCGATCTGCTGGCTCTACGGTAAGTCACTGCGCCTGCTCAGCCGCTGGAGCGGTGACGATCCGGCCACCCAGACCGTACTGCTGCTGCTGCTGCCGTTCGCCTCTTACCTGATTGCTGAACATCTGGGTGTCTCAGGCATCCTGGCGGCCGTGGCGGCCGGTATGACCATCACCCGTTCCGGTATTATTCGTCAGGCACCGCTGGCGATGCGCCTGCGTGCCAACAGCGTCTGGCAGATGCTGGAATTCGTCTTTAACGGCATGGTCTTCCTGATGCTGGGCCTGCAGTTGCCGGATATTCTGCAGACCTCTGTCGATCAGGCGCAGGCCGATCCAAACGTCGAACTCTGGATGCTGTTTGCCGATATCGGGCTGGTCTATGCCGCGCTGATGATCGTGCGTTTTGGCTGGCTGTGGATTATGCAGCGCTTCAGCAAACGCCTGCTGAAGAAGAAGCCGCTGGAGTTCTCCAACTACTCGTTGCGTGAACTGCTGATCGCCTCCTTTGCGGGTGTGCGCGGCGCGATTACCCTGGCCGGTGTCCTGTCGATTCCGCTGTTCCTGACCAACGGCGAGCCTTTCCCGGCGCGTTATGAACTGGTCTTTATCGCCACCGGCGTGATTCTCTTCTCGCTGTTGGTAGGGGTAGTGATTCTGCCGATTCTGCTGCGCGGCATTGATACTATTGATAAAGGCGCACACCGTCGCGAGTTGCAGAATGCGCGTGCGGTAATGGCAGGCGCAGCCATTGAGAGCCTGCACAAGATGGAAGAGCGGCTGGAGAATGAGTCGGAAGAGAACATCGATCCGGAGCTGCTTAAAGAGGTGAGTCTGCGGGTAATTGGCAACTTACGTCGTCGCGCCGAAGGGAAGAATGACCTTGAACACGCGCTGTTCGCTGAGAACCTGGAGCGTCGCTTCCGCCTGACCGGACTGCGTGCCGAACGTGCTGAGGTCTATCATCTGCGCGCCACCCAGCAAATCTCCAATGAGACGATGCAGAAGTTACTGCACGACCTGGATCTGCTGGAAGCGCTGCTGATTGAAAAAGAGGAGTAAGTCCTGACTGGCACGCCTGCGCGTTAATGCGGCGTGCCAGCCTTTCACACCGACAGCCGCGGCGGCTCATCCGGCCAATGCTCGCGACAACAGGCTATCCACGCCTGCGCACTGCGCGACAGATAACTCCCTTCCCGCCAGATCAATCCCAGACTCCACTTCAGCTCCGATTCCAGCGGCAGCCACAGCAGCGACTGCTTATCCAGCCGCTGACAGATCGGCTCCGGCAGAATCGCCAGCCCCATCTCCGCCTGCACCATCGCCGCCAGAAAATCCCACTGTCCGCTGCGAACCGCCACCGTTGGCGTCAGGTTGAGCCGCTGAAACGCCTGCATCAGCTGACGATTCAGCGAGAACTCCTCATTAAAAATCAGCAGTGGATGCTCTGCCAGTTCTGCCAGTCCAATCTGCTGGCGGCTGAGCCACTCCGGGCGACGCGGCAGCAGTACGCAGAGCGGATGATGCATCAGAGGCAGGGTGTTCAGCGGCAGCTCGGCATCGACCGGTAGCGCGGTCAGGGCGATATCCAGACTGCCCGCCAGCACCGCCTGTTGGACGGTCAGACCGCCGAACTCAGAGATTTTCAGCTTCACACCGGGATAGCGGCGGCGAAACGCGGAAATCGAACCGGCAATCTGCATACCGACCATCGGCGGAATACCCAGTCGCAGCTCACCGGTTTTGAGCTGGTTAATGTCACCAATCTCCGCTTCCAGCTGATGAAACTCCTGCAGGATCGCCAGGCCGCGCTGATAGACCGCCTGGCCGCTGTCGGTGAGGTGCAGACGACGACCATCGCGCAGGATCAGCGTGCAGCCCAGCTCCTCCTCCAGCTGGCGCAGCATTTTGCTGATGGTCGGTTGCGTCACAAACAGCTTCTGCGCCGCACGGGTAAAGCTCTGCTGGCGTACGACTTCAGTAAAGTAACGCAGGGCGCGGACATCCATAACTATTCCTTTCAGGCATGATTTCGATAATTTTAATTCATTTTTTTCACCTTCTGTTGACGATTTATACTGGTGACGTCAATTTAATCGGGGAGACAAGGTGATGGCGTTAGCGCTCACTTTACGCAGCAACCGCGCAGTGCAATGGCTCAGCCTGCCGCTCCAGCTGGGTTTCTATATCGGCCTGTTTATCGCCTGCGACCGGCTGGTGAGCTGGCTGCATCTGCCGCTGCCCGCCAATATCGTCGGGATGCTGCTGCTGCTGGCGTTAATCGTGACGCGGATTGTGCCGCTGAACTGGGTGAAAGCCGGATCACGCTGGCTGCTGGCCGAGATGCTGCTGTTCTTTATTCCGGCGGTGGTAGCGGTGGTGAACTATGGCGATCTGCTGCGGGTTGATGGCTGGCGCATCTGTGTGGTGATCGGCGTCAGTACGCTGCTGGTGCTGGCCTCGACTGCCTGGGTGGTGGACCGGCTTTATCAGTATGAAGTCGCGCGTGCTGCGCGTAAGCAGGATCCGCATGCGTGATTTTCTGCTCAGCCTGCTGTGTGTAGCCGTTACGCTGCTGGTTTATGCGCTGAATAAACGGCTTTACCGCCGCTGGCGGACGCTGCTGCTGATGCCACTGGTGATGACGCCGCTGGTGCTGGTGGCATTGCTGCTGCTGACGCATATCAGCTGGCAGGATTACATCGCCGAAAACCACTGGCTGCTCTGGCTGCTGGGGCCGGCGACGCTGGCGTTTGCCGTGCCGGTCTATGAGAATGTGGAGATTATTAAGCGCCACTGGCTGTCGCTGAGCGCGGGCGTAGTGACCGCGACGCTGGTCGCCGTCTGCAGTTCCGTCTGGCTGGCGCGGCTGTTAACCCTGCCGGAGTCGATTCAGCGCAGCCTGGCCGTGCGCTCTATCACCACGCCGTTTGCGCTGGCTGCGGCGGGTTCGATTGGCGGGCAGCCCGATCTGGTGGCGCTGTTCGTGGTGATTACAGGCGTGTTTGGCATGGCAATCGGCGACGTGCTGTTTCTGCGGCTCGCCATTAAGCAGGGCGTGGCGAAAGGCGCGGGATTCGGTGCGGCGTCACACGGTGCCGGCACGGCACGCGCCTATCAGATTGGCGAGCAGGAGGGCGTGGTCGCCAGCCTGGTGATGATGCTCTCTGGCGTGGTGACCGTGGTGCTGGCCCCGCTGATTGGGCACCTGATGTGGACAATATAGGCTACACTCCGTCGCACAGACGCTGGTCTGCGCTGAGACACGTATTTTTACGTAAAGTTTTCCAGATTTTGTTGTCTCCCCATTTCAGGCTGTTAACCTTGCGGCCGAATTAATTGTCCTTTCACGGAGTGGAATCATGTTTAAGCAACTTGTTGCCGGGAGCGCCCTCGGGCTGGTTTTAATGAGCGGTGCCGCTCAGGCGATTGAAGGCAGTGTTGATGTCAGCGAACACAACACCAACCTGAATGTGGGTCTGGGCACCACAACACCCGGTCTGTTTCTGAAAGGTAACTGGCTGCGTAGCGATCATGACGGCAGCACCTACGGTGCCGGTCTGGGTTACAACGTTGATTTCGGGCCGCTGCGTCTGGCGCCGACCGCAAAAGCGATCTTCACCCATCCTGAAGATGGAAAAGATGGATTTGCGGTGGCGCTGGGTGGTGCAGCACACTACAGCTTCAACAGCATGTGGGGCCTGTATGGCGAATATTATTACGCGCCAGAGTCTTTCACCGATCAGCTCGACAGCTATCAGGAAGCCGGTGGCGGCCTGAGCTTCACGCCGGTTTCACTGCTTAACCTGCGTGTGGGTTATCAGTACATCGAACTGAACAACAAAGATGGACGCAAAGATAACGTGCTGGTCGATGGCCCGTACGTGGGTGCATCGCTGCGCTTCTGATTCTGCTGCGCAAAAGAAGAGGGCGACTACTTCGGTAGCCGCCCTTTTTTATTGCCTGCTCGTTATGAACGAAAAGCCACGATCAGTGCGCTTTGCCCTGTTCGATGCCGGTGCCGGTCTGCGAGCGGATAAACTGTGCACGGAAGCGTGAACGTTCTTCTGCGCCCTGCTGCGAATGGTCGGTAATCGAGAAGAGCCAGATGCCCACAAAAGCCACCGCCATGGAGAACAGCGCCGGATACTCATAGGGGAAAATCGCCTTCGCGTTGCCCAGCACCTGTACCCACACCGTCGGGCCGAGGATCATCAGGATAACGGCGGTCAGCAGACCGAGCCAGCCGCCCACCATCGCGCCGCGCGTCGTGAGTTTTGACCAGTACATCGACAGCAGGATGATCGGGAAGTTACAGCTGGCCGCAATCGAGAAGGCCAGCCCGACCATAAAGGCGATGTTCTGTTTCTCAAACAGAATACCCAGCGCAATCGCCACCACGCCCAGCGCCAGCACGGTAATTTTTGAAACCCGCAGCTCATCTTTCTCGCTCGCCTGACCTTTACGATACACGCTGGCGTAGAGGTCGTGAGACACCGCCGACGCACCTGCCAGGGTTAAGCCTGCGACAACGGCCAGAATCGTGGCGAAGGCAACCGCAGAGATAAAGCCCAGGAAGGTGCTGCCGCCCACGGCGTTCGCCAGATGCACCGCCGCCATATTGGTGCCGCCAATCAGCGCGCCGCTGGCATCTTTAAAGGCCGGGTTAGCCCCCACCAGCAGGATGGCACCGAAGCCGATAATAAAGGTCAGGAAGTAGAAGTAACCCATAAAGCCGGTGGCCCAGAAGACGCTTTTACGTGCCTCTTTAGCATCCGCTACGGTAAAGAAGCGCATCAGGATATGCGGCAATCCGGCCGTACCAAACATCAGCCCCAGCCCCAGCGACAGCGCGGAGATAGGATCTTTGACCAATCCGCCAGGCTGCATAATCGCGATGCCTTTTGGATGGACCGCCATCGCTTCAGTGAACAGCGTATTAAAACTGAAACCGGTCGCCTTCATTACCATGACCGCCATGAAGGTGGCACCAAACAGCAGCAACACGGCTTTGATGATCTGCACCCAGGTGGTGGCCAGCATGCCGCCAAACAGCACATACATCACCATCAGAATGCCGACCAGGACTACCGCAACATGGTAGTTAAGGCCAAACAGCAGCTGGATCAGTTTACCGGCCCCGACCATCTGCGCGATCAGGTAGAGCGCCACGACCACCAGTGAGCCGCAGGCTGACAGGGTGCGGATCGGCATCTGCTTCAGACGATATGAGGCGACATCGGCAAACGTATAGCGACCCAGGTTGCGCAGTCTCTCGGCGATTAAAAACAGAATCATCGGCCAGCCGACCAGGAAGCCGAGCGAGTAGATCAGCCCGTCATAACCAGAGGTGTAAACCAGCGCCGAAATGCCCAGGAACGAGGCGGCCGACATGAAGTCACCCGCCATCGCCAGGCCATTCTGGAAGCCAGTGATATTGCCGCCCGCGGTGTAGTAGTCATTACGTGATCGGGTGCGCTTTGAGGCCCAGTAAGTAATTCCCAGCGTGGCCCCGACGAAAATCGTAAACATGATAATCGCCTGGTAGTTGGTCGCCTGGCGCTGCACGGCACCGGTTATCGCATCGGCAGCCAGCGCTGAAAACGGCAGCATTAAGGCCAGCAGCCATAAGGTGAGACGAGTCATGATTTCACCTCGCTGAGGATCGCTTTCGTTAAACGGTCAAACTCACCGTTGGCACGCCAGACATAGACGCCGGTCAGCACAAACGACATCACAATCAGCCCGACCCCAATCGGGATACCGCGCGTGACGTTGGTGCCGGCATGCAGCGGGGTACCGAGCCAGCCGGGTGCAAACGCGATCAGCAGGATAAAGCCGACATAGAGCACCAGCATGATCAGCGACAGCAGCGTCGCGAACGCCTGGCGCTTACGGACTAATTCATGAAAAAGGGGATTACGCTCAATCTGTTGATTGATGGCATCCTGATTCGAAAGGGCGTCATTCATCACATTTTCTCCAGAGGGCTTGCAGGCGAGAACCTCGCGACAGGGCGCGGATTCAGCTGGTTATAATATTTGTGACTACCGAAACAGACTGCGTAGGGCGGGTGTGGCGGGAAGCGATCTTCCCGCCGGACAGCGTGCGCTTAAGGCATTTTGATCGACTGTTTCTCCTCAAGCAGTTTTTCTACTACGCCAGGATCGGCGAGCGTAGAAGTATCACCAAGATTACTGGTATCCCCGGTAGCAATTTTGCGCAGAATACGCCGCATGATTTTGCCGGAGCGGGTTTTCGGCAGTGAGTCGGTCCAGTGCAGTACATCCGGTGTGGCTATCGGGCCAATCTCTTTACGGACCCACTGGCGCACTTCGGTGTACAACTCCGGCGACGGCTCTTCGCCATGATTCAGCGTGATATAGGCATAAATCGCCTGGCCTTTGATGCTGTGCGGAATCCCCACTACCGCCGCTTCGGCAATTTTAGGGTGCGAGACCAGCGCCGATTCAATTTCGGCGGTGCCGAGTCGATGACCGGAAACATTGAGTACGTCATCGACGCGTCCGGTGATCCAGTAGTAGCCATCTTCATCACGACGGGCACCATCACCACTGAAGTAGACATTTTTAAAGGTAGAGAAGTAGGTCTGCTCGAAACGGTCGTGATCGCCATAGAGGGTACGTGCCTGACCCGGCCACGACTCGGTGATCACCAGATTGCCTTCACAGGCGCCTTCCTGGGGCTGACCTTCGTTATCCACCAGCGCGGGCTGCACGCCAAAGAACGGTCGGGTGGCGGAACCCGCTTTCAGTTCGGTCGCACCCGGCAGCGGCGTGATCATGAAGCCGCCGGTTTCGGTCTGCCACCAGGTATCAACAATCGGGCAGCGGCTGTTGCCGATTTTCTTGTAGTACCACTCCCAGGCTTCCGGGTTAATTGGCTCACCGACCGATCCCATAATGCGCAGGCTGCTGCGGTCGGTGCCGGCAATCGCCTTATCACCTTCCGCCATCAGCGCACGGATGGCAGTGGGCGCGGTGTAGAGCAGCGTGACTTTATGTTTATCGACCACTTCCGCCATACGGCTCGGCGTTGGCCAGTTCGGCACCCCTTCAAACATCAGTGTGGTGGCGCCACAGGCCAGCGGGCCATAAACCAGATAGCTGTGGCCCGTCACCCAGCCAACATCAGCGGTGCACCAGTAGATATCATCCTGATGGTAATCAAAGACGAACTTAAAGGTGGTCGCGGCATAGACCAGATACCCGCCGGTGGAGTGCAACACGCCTTTGGGTTTGCCGGTTGAACCGGAGGTATAAAGGATAAACAGCGGATCTTCCGCGCCGACTTCTGCGGCAGCGTGGTTGGTGCTCGCGTTCAGCATCAGGTCGTGCCACCACTGATCGCGGCCTTCAACCCAGCCCACATCTTTACCAGTGCGCTGGAACACCACCACGTTTTTCACGCTGGTGACATTAGGATTTTTTAACGCGTCATCAACATTTTTCTTCAGCGGAATGCTGCGACCGGCGCGGATCCCTTCATCGGCCGTGATTACCAGCGAGGCGCTGGAATCGACGATGCGGCCCGCGACCGCCTCCGGTGAGAAACCGCCAAAGATCACCGAGTGAACGGCACCGATACGCGCACAGGCCAGCATCGCTACTGCGGCTTCCGGCACCATCGGCATATAGATCGCCACCACGTCGCCTTTTTTCACTTCCAGCAGTTCCAGCACGTTGGCGAAGCGACAGACTTCGGCATGCAGCTGGCGGAAAGTCAGGGTTTTGCTTTCGCTGGCGTCGTCGCCTTCCCAGATAATCGCCGGGTGATCGCCGCGCGTGGCTAAATGACGGTCAAGGCAGTTTGCCGCCAGGTTGAGCGTGCCATCTTCGTACCAGCGAATGTTAATGTTACCTGGTGCAAACGAGCAGTTTTTCACTTTGCTGTAAGGCTTGATCCAGTCAAGGATTTTGCCCTGTTCGCCCCAGAAACTGTCTGGATCGTCGACAGATTGCTGATACATCGCCTGATACTGTTCTGCAGTAATCAGGGTGTTTGCTGCAATATTCTCTGGAACGGGATGTTTGTGTATTTGGCTCATGGCGGATCTCCTTGAAGATGTTAATGATATGTCAATCAATGGTTAATTAAAGCCTGCGCCAGAGCTTTGTTTCTTTTTTGCGCCACAGATCACGTGATACACATCCCCCGAGAAGCGTTAAGCCATTCTGATCTATCAGGTTAACGCTCTGGCGGCGCTGGAGAAGTCAGGCATCTGTTTTACGCTTTTATCCTGAATAAAAAGCGAGCAAACGCGCCGGATCAGTTTTTAATCGTTTCTGCATAGCTATGCGTAAATTCATCGAAGTAATACTTTTCATAACAGCAGGTTAGGGTTTTTCAGCTCCAGCAGCACTTTATGCTGCTTAGATGGTGAACTTTTAATCGGATCCGCCAGGGGTTGCATTTACCACAGTGAAAATGGTACTTATCTCGCCCCTGTTCTGCAGGTATCAACTCAGACCGCGTCTGAAAATGGGTATGGGAATCATCAGATTTTCATACGAGGCGCTGTTTCAAGACACCCTCTAATTTACCGGGCTTTTTGCTCACTCCCTGTGTGTATTGTCTTCTGCACCTTCGCAGTAGAGAGAAACGGGTTTTGACTGAGGAAATTACACGTTATGAAAGGTTTTAAAATCAGCCTGGCCTGGCAGATTCTGACAGCCCTGGTGCTTGGCATCGTTGTGGGTGCTGTGTTGCATAATCAGCCAGACAATCGTGAATGGTTAGTCACCAACATTCTCAGCCCGGCAGGCGATATCTTTATTCATCTTATCAAGATGATTGTGGTACCGATTGTGATTTCATCCCTGATTGTCGGCATCGCTGGCGTGGGTGATGCAAAGAAGCTGGGACGCATCGGCGTCAAAACGATTCTCTACTTTGAAGTGATCACCACCATTGCCATTGTGGTCGGTATTACGCTGGCCAACGTATTTCAACCCGGCACCGGCATTGATATGTCAACGCTGGCAACGGTGGACATCTCTAAATATGAAGCGACAACGGCAGAGGTACAGGGCGGTCCGCACAGCCTGGTGACCACCATTCTGTCGCTGATCCCGCAGAATATTTTCGCCTCAATGGCGAAGGGCGACATGCTGCCGATTATCTTTTTCTCGGTGCTGTTTGGCTTAGGCCTGTCGTCACTGCCGTCAGAACAGCGCGATCCGCTGGTGAACCTGTTCCGTGGCATTTCTGAAGCGATGTTTAAAGTGACGCACATGATCATGCGCTATGCCCCGGTGGGTGTGTTTGCGTTGATTGCGGTGACGATTGCTAACTTCGGCTTTGCCTCGCTCTGGCCACTGGCCAAGCTGGTGCTGCTGGTTTACGCGGCAATTCTGTTCTTCGCCTTTGTGGTGCTGGGCGGAGTGGCGCGCTTCTGTAAGCTGCGGATTACCACGCTGATGCGTATCCTGAAGGATGAGCTGATTCTCTCTTACTCTACTTCCAGCTCGGAAACGGTGCTGCCGCGTATCATGGAGAAGATGGAAGCCTACGGGGCGCCGAAAGCGATCACCAGCTTCGTGGTGCCGACCGGTTACTCGTTTAATCTGGATGGTTCAACGCTTTATCAGAGTATCGCAGCGATCTTTATTGCGCAGCTGTATGGCATTGACCTGTCGCTGACCGACGAGATTGTGCTGGTAATAACGCTGATGGTGACCTCGAAAGGTATCGCTGGCGTGCCAGGCGTCTCCTTCGTGGTGCTGCTGGCCACGCTGGGCAGCGTCGGCATTCCTCTGGAAGGTCTGGCGTTTATCGCCGGTGTTGATCGCATCATGGATATGGCGCGTACCGCGCTGAACGTGGTCGGTAATGCGCTGGCGGTGCTGGTGATTGCCCGCTGGGAAAACCAGTTCGACGTCGAAAAGGCGAAAGAGTATGAGCTGGAGCTGCGGACACAGACCGCAAGCTGAACACGGCATTAACGTAAGAATGGGCTCAACGAAAGTTGGGCCTTTTTTTTTATGAGATTTTTCATGGCAGATATACAGGTTGACTGAAAATTAAAAGGTTATAATTTTATAACTAAAAACCATGTTTATACGACAGGGATATTGTGATTATGATTGATTATAGTTATATTTCGTTGCGGTAAGTTGACTGTCTTCTTTGACAACATGGAGTGTTGACGGATGCCAGAAATTAACTGGACGAAAAAGGCATTGAAACAGCTTTATGGGCTGCCTCAGAAAGAGGGTAACGCTATTGAAGATGCTGTAGAGGCGCTGGCTAAATGGCCGGATATTCCCCATCTGAAAGTCGAAAAGCTGACTGATGATAAACAGAAGCGAATGAAGCTGGTAGTAGGTCACTACCGCGTACTCTGGAAGATAGAGAAAGGTCAGCCAGTAGTGATAGATATACTTGAAGTCGTAAGAAGAACATCGACCACGTACAAAAAGCGCTAGCAGTGTGGCAGGAGCAATGTGCGTCATCAATAAGTTCTGTGCAGCCGGGTTTAGCGTTCCGCAGCACAGGCAGACGATCAGACAGTGTTGCCTGCCGTACCAGTAAGGAGTGATTACCCATGAATGCTATACAGTTTCTGACGGACGAGCGCGGGAACCGCACTGGTGCTGTCATCCCTATAGAGCTGTTTAATAAGCTCATGGCTGAACGTCATTTAGATGATGTGTTTGAGTCTGTCCCTTATGAAGTGGGTCCAGACGATGATGAAACGATTCCTCACGATGTAATGAAAATCAGCCGACGGCAATCCGTTCCTTTGCATGTTGCCTGGCGTTTGCATCGTCACCTGTCACAGGAAGAGGTGGCGAATAAACTGGGCATCACGCAGGCTGGCGTGTCGAAGTTAGAGTCGAGAAAGAAACCTCAAAAACAAACGCTTGAGAAGCTGGCTGCTTTATATGGCTGCAGAACGTCACAACTTTATATTGATTAAATGGATGCGCTTTTAACCTGCGATTGGTGGGTTTTAATTGTCTTTTGGATGAGTGACATAGGATGGGAGGCGAGGTCTTTGCAGGGAAAACAGTGCTCCGTTCAGTCGGATACCAGCAGTGACTGCGTAAAGTCGTCGAAAGCCCATCCCTGGGGCCTCGGCCGCCGGTTCACTCACCTCATCCATGAGGCTCGCCCGCAAGCGGGCCAACGCTTTGCATTGTTCAAAAACGCTCCCGACGTTTTTGAACAATGCGGCGGACGCTTAACTCCGTCAATGCTGGTATCCGCCTTCTCATCCACCTCGGGTACAGATTGTCAGAAGGACAAAAACCAGGAAAGGACATCTTACTCCAGCAGGCCTTTTTCAACGTTTATGTCCGACTCAAGCCTCTTTTCAAGCAGCCATAAAAAAGCCTGAGGGATGAAAAGGTTCACCTGAAGAGTAAAGCGTCCCACGGCAGGGACGGCGTGGGCTTAGCGTCAGTGTGCCTGAGGCCGCGTTCCATCATTCAAACAGCAATAAAAAAGCTTGAAGGAAGAAAAGGTTCACCTGAAGAGTAAAGCGTCCCACGGCAGGGACGGCGTGGGCCGAGCGTCATGGATGACGAATGCGTCTTTACGATCAGGCGAATCTTTTCTGACCGGCACCGGTCTCCCAGCGATTGCACTCACATGCACCGAACCCAGGTCGTAATGCTTATACTCATCACTCAACCAATCTGATCCCCCGCAACATGACTCACCCCACATCCATCGAAAAAAGATCTCACCCAATGAATTAATCATTCGTTATGATGGTTAGTAATTTGAATAATTTATTCCTTTGCGGAGCCCGCCATGAAACTCGACCTCAGCCAGATGATCACCGAAGGCCGCAACCCGGCCAGCCAGAATATTGACGAACTCTCCACCGAAGCGATGCTTCGCGTCATCAATGATGAAGATAAAAAGGTGGCGCTGGCGGTTGAGGCCATCGTGCCGCAGATTGCCGCCGCCGTTGACGCCATCTGCGCCGCATTCCAGGCCGGTGGACGACTGATCTATTGCGGCGCAGGCACCTCCGGTCGGTTGGGCATACTGGATGCCAGCGAATGCCCACCTACCTTTGGCACACCCCGCGAGCAGGTTATCGGCCTGATTGCAGGAGGCCATACCGCCATACTTCAGGCGGTAGAAAACGCGGAAGACAACCGGGAGCAGGGCGCGCAGGATCTGAAAGATATCCACTTCAGCCGCCACGATGTGCTGGTTGGCATCGCCGCCAGCGGTCGGACACCCTACGTACTGGGCGCACTGGCTTACGCGAACGAACTTGGCGCGACTACTGTATCGCTCACCTGTAATCCAGGCAGCGCCATGTCGCAGGTTGCCGCGATTGCGCTCACGCCGGTGGTCGGCCCGGAAGTGGTCACCGGGTCTTCCCGTATGAAAGCGGGCACGGCACAAAAACTGGTGCTCAACATGCTCACTACCGGGTCGATGATCCGCAGCGGAAAAGTGTACGGCAACCTGATGGTCGATGTGGAAGCCACCAATCAGAAACTGGTACAGCGTCAGGTTAACATCGTCATGCAGGCCACTGACTGTGATGAGGCGACGGCCAGCGCCGCGCTCACCGCCTGTGGCGGACACTGCAAAACCGCCATCCTGATGGTACTGGCTGACCTGGCTGCTGATGAGGCGAAAGCGCTGCTCAGTCAGCATCAGGGCTTTATCCGTCAGGCTTTACAGGCAGCGGGAGCACGCTAATGGCCAGAATCACCGAGGCACTGTTGCGCGACATCCTGCAGGCGGTCGGTGGCGCGCAGAATATCGCGGCCTGTGGTCACTGCATGACGCGGCTCCGCCTGACGCTCAATCAGCCGGGAGAGAGTGATCTGGCACGGTTAAAAAGCCTGCCGGGTGTCTTAGGCGTTATCGACAGCGAGGCACAGTTGCAGATTGTGCTGGGACCTGGCAAGGCGCAAACCGCCGCCGAGGGGATGCAGAACCTGCTGGCTCAGGGTGATACCGCGCTGGCACCGCAGGGCGAAACAGCGGAACTTCGCGTGCTGGCGCAGCAGCAGAAGCAGCAGCTAAAGGCGAAACAGACCAGCGGCGTGCATCAGTTCCTGTCGCGCTTCGCCACCATCTTCACTCCGCTGATTCCGGGCTTTATCGGCGCGGGGCTGCTGCTGGGATTTGCCACGCTGATTGAACAGAGTCTCCACCTCACTGCACCCGGTGACCACGCGCCCTGGCTGCTGCATACCGTGGCGTACATGAAAGTCTTCGGTAAAGGGCTGTTCACCTTTCTCAGCATCCTGATTGGCTACAACGCGCAAAAAGCGTTTGGCGGCAGCGGCGTCAATGGCGCAATCATCGCCTCGCTGTTTGTGCTCGGCTATGTGCCCACGGCCACCACCGGCTACTACAGCGGCATGGAAAACTTCTTTGGCCTGGCGATCGACCCGCGCGGCAACATTATTGGCGTGCTGATGGCGGCGATTATCGGGGCGTGGATTGAAAAACAGCTGCGCAAAATCATTCCCGACAATCTCGATATGATCCTCACCTCGCTGTTTACGCTGTTGATCACCGGCGCCATCACCTATCTGTTGATCATGCCGCTGGGCGGCGAACTGTTTAAAGGGATGTCGTGGCTGTTTATCCATCTCAATAACAATCCCTTTGGCTGTGCGCTGCTGGCCGGGCTGTTCCTGATCGCGGTGATGTTCGGCATCCATCAGGGCTTTATTCCGGTCTACTTTGCGCTGATGGAAACCCAGGGTTTTAACTCGCTCTTCCCGATTCTGGCGATGGCGGGAGCAGGCCAGGTCGGCGCATCACTGGCGTTGTGGTGCAAAGCAGAAAAAGGGGCGCTGCTGCGGGCGCAGATCAAAGGCGCAATCGTGCCGGGGCTGCTTGGCGTCGGTGAACCGCTGATCTACGGCGTCACTTTGCCGCGCCTCAAGCCCTTTATCACCGCCTGCGGCGGTGGTGCGCTGGGCGGGTTCTTTATCGGGCTGGTGGCGTGGCTGGGTTTGCCGGTCGGGATGAACACGGTATTCGGACCCTCCGGCCTGGTCACGCTGCCACTGATGACCTCCAGCCAGGGGATCTTCGCTGGCATGGCGGTCTATCTGGCCGGGCTGATGGTGGCCTGGATCGGCGGATTCCTGCTCACCTGGTGGTTTGGCACCCGTAATGTCGACCTCAGCTGACCCGCTGCCGGAATTCTCCAGTCCGGCTAACGGATGGATAATCAACCAAAAATGTGAAAGCCGCTACAAAGCGGCTTTATTATTGCCACTAATTTAACTTAAACGCTAAAGAGTAGGCAGAAGCATGCCGAAAACATAAAAAAAGGTAATCGTTATCTCTCAGCCCACAGTTTTCATGCCGACACTCAGACCGTCGCGTGCAGGACGTCGGGTCTCCAAGGACTTTTGATGCGTAACAACCAGCCTGTCTCTCAGCGTGAATATCTGTTCGACGATAATGCGACACTGATGTCGACCACCGATCTTAACAGCCACATCACCTACGCTAACGACGCGTTTATCGAGGCGAGCGGCTTCACCGCCGACGAGATCAACGGCCAGCCGCATAACATGGTACGTCACCCCGATATGCCATCAGAAGCGTTTGCCGACATGTGGGCGACGCTGAAACAGGGTGAACCCTGGACGGCACTGGTCAAGAACCGCCGTAAAAATGGCGATCACTACTGGGTGCGGGCCAACGCCATTCCGGTAGTCCGCGACGGTAAAGTGCAGGGCTACATGTCGGTGCGCACCAAACCCACGGCAGAGGAAGTGCGTCAGACTGAGGTGCTCTATCAGGATTTTCGTGAAGGCCGCGCCAGAGGGCGACGTTTTCACAAAGGCCTGCTGGTTCGCAGCGGCTGGCGTCGTCCCGCCTCAATCCTGAAGACGCTGCCCCTTCGCTGGCGGATCCGCACAACGCTGCTGACGTTACTGCCCCTCTCGGTGGCAGGCGTCTGGGCGCTGGGCATGACGCCCGCGGCACTGGCAGGTTTTACCGCGGGAATGGCTGCGCTGCTTCTGCTCTGCAGCCTGTGGCTGGAGCAGCAGATTTCACGCCCTATTGAGCGGATGTGCAAACAGGCGCTGAGCGTGGCAACCGGTGCCAGCCATAAAGTGGAGCAGATGGACCGCGTTGATGAGGTGGGTGTGACGCTGCGCGCCATCGGTCAGCTCGGATTGATGTTCCGCTGGCTGGTGGATGATGTCAGCGGCCAGGCGATCAACGTGCTGAGCGCCAGCGACGCCATCGCCCGCAGCAACAACGAACTCAGCCGCCGTACCGAACAGGCGGCTGCCAACGTGCAGCAGACTGCGGCCACCATGAACGAAATGACCGCCACGGTGAAGAGCAACACTGAAACTGCGCATGAGGCGAATACCCTCTCAGCCGGCACCAGCCACGCTGCCAGCAAAGGCGGCGAGGTGATGACCGAAATGATGGGCATGATGGGCGAAATTGCAGACAGTTCAAAGCGGATTGCCAATATTACCAGCGTTATCGACGGGATTGCCTTCCAGACCAATATCCTGGCACTGAACGCCGCCGTGGAAGCGGCTCGGGCCGGTGAGCAGGGCAAAGGCTTTGCGGTGGTCGCCGGAGAAGTGCGCAGCCTGGCGCAGCGCAGCGCCAAAGCCGCGAGCGAAATCAAAATGCTGGTTGAAACCAGCGCCAGCCGGGTCAACTCGGGCAATGAGCACGCCAGCGCGGCAGGCCGCACGATGCAGGATATCGTGTCGCAGGTGCAGAATGTCACCGCACTGATCGCCCAGATCAGCGCCGCCACGGCCGAACAGGCGACCGCGCTCAGCGAAGTCAGTTCAGCGGTGGAAGATCTTGATGATATCACCCACCAGAATGCCGCCCGCGTGACAGAAAGCGCCGAGGCTTCAGGTCGCATGACCCATCAGGCTAACCGTCTGGTCGAAGCGATCAGCGTCTTTCGTTAAGAGAAGAGATTCAGCGGCCCGGTTAAGAGGCCAGCGCCTGCGTGCCGTCGCGTCCGGCACGCAGTGCGCCTGGTGACTGACCGACAATACGTTTAAAGGCGCGACTGAATGCCGCAATCGAGCCGTAGCCGAGATGATAAGCCACGGCTTCCACCGCTTCACCGTTGTTCACAATCCGCTGCACCGCCAGCCGCATCCGCAACTCCGTCAGATAGCGCAGCGGCGTCATGCCGGTGGCATTGAGAAACCGTCCGGCAAACACTGAGCGCGAACAGCCTGCCACGCTGGCCAGCCGCGCCACCGTCCAGTTTTCGCCTGGCTCCCGATGCATCGCGGCAATCGCCTGACTCAGACGTGGATCGCGCATCGCCTGCACCAGCCCACTGCGCTCGCCGCAGCCGTTTTCTACCCAGCCGCGCACAATCAGCGCGGCAACCACGTCTGCCAGACGCGACAGAATACCGGCGAATCCCGCCTGGCGGGTGAGCGACTCCCGCTCCATCGCCGCCAGAATCGGCTGAATCTCCGGGTATTGCGACAGCAGAGTACTCACCAGCATCACATCGGGCATGGTGTTGATCAGCGGCTGCATGCCGCCGAGCTCAAACGCCATGCAGGCGCTGAACAGCAGCACACTGTGCTCGTCATCACAGGCATCTTCCGGGGCTGCAATGGCACAGACGCTGTCGCAGAGCGGCTTGCTCGCCATGTTCTTAATACACTGGCAGCTCGCCTCCTCACTGGAGATCAGGCTGTGGGGTTTGCCGTGCGGCACCAGCAGCGCATCGCCGCTGTTGAGCTGAAACACCTCGCCGGAGGCGCTGCGCACCATCAGTGAGCCGCGTCCGACAAAGTGGAACTGCGCCCGGCCCGGCGCGTGATCATAACGCAGCCCAAACGGCGCGCTCACTGCGATACGCTGATAGTTCACGCCATAGAGGCGCATCCCCATCAGCAGTTCACTGGTCAGATCTCCATAGTGGCTCATGTGATTCCAGACGAATTATCAAAAATGAAGGTGTAAGCATCATAGATCGTCCTGACACGGCGTTCTATGCTCACACTCACTTTTTTATCTTCCGGAGAAGCAGCATGAGTCTGACAACCGAAGTGGCTGATGAGGTTTCCTCGCCGACCCGTCCCGCGTGGGGCGCGGTATTTGCTATGGCATTTGGGGTGTTCAGCCTCATCACCGCCGAATTTTTACCCGTGAGTCTGCTGACGCCGATGGCCCACAGCCTCGGCGTATCCGAAGGCCAGGCGGGACAGACCGTCACCATCACCGCGCTGGTGGCGCTGTTTACCAGTCTGGTCACCGGCAGCGTCACGCGGCGCATCGACCGCCGCATCGTCATGCTGGTGTTTTCGCTGTTGCTTATTGCGTCGGCACTGATGGTGGCGTTTGCGGCTGACCTGACGGTGATCCTGCTGGCGCGGGTGCTGCTGGGTATGGCCATTGGCGGCTTCTGGACACTCTCAACCGCCATCACCATGCGCCTGGTTCCCACCGATCAGGTGCCGCGTGCGCTCTCTATCGTCTTCAGCGGTATCTCGCTGGCGACGATTATCGCTACGCCACTGGGCAGCTATCTCGGCGGACTGGTGGGCTGGCGCAACATCTTTATGCTGACTGCCGGACTGGGTGCGGTGGCGCTGCTGTGGCAGTTCTTTACCCTGCCCGCCATGCCGGCAGAGAACAAAGCCCGCAACGGCGGGGTGCTGGCGCTGCTGCGTATTGGTGTGATGCGCTGGGGAATGCTGGCGGTAATCATGATGTTTACCGGTCACTTTGCCTTCTTTACCTATCTGCGTCCATTTCTGGAAAGCGTTGCGCAGCTCAACCTCAATCAGCTGTCGCTGGTGCTGCTGGCCTTTGGTGTGGCGAACTTCTTTGGCACCTCGCTGGCCGGTTTCCTGGTCACCCGCAGCGTATCACTGACCCTGAGTGGCATGGCGCTGTTGATGAGTGTCACCGCGCTGCTGCTGGTAAGCTTTGGCGATGTCAGCTGGATGGTAGGCGCAGGCGTGGCGATCTGGGGTATGGCGTTTGGTTCGATGCCAACCGGCTGGTCAACCTGGATTTCGCGCGCGGTGCCGGATGATGCGGAGTCGGGCGGCGGTTTACTGGTTGCCACCATCCAGCTGGCGATTACTGTCGGTGCAGCTGCGGGTGGCTGGATGTTTGACCTGCGCGGCGCAGGCGGTGTGTTCGTTGCCAGCGGAGTGCTGATGCTGCTGGCCGCGCTGACCATCTTCACCCGGGTACGACATCACGGTTAAATTCTCAAGGGCAGCAATATATGCTGCCTTTTTTAATGGGCGTAGATTATTAACCTTTTGAGTGATAACTGTGCGAAATGTGCTTTTTATCATCAATTTTACTGAATGAGTTAAGCAAAACCCTCCGCTTTTTACTGATCAACTTCCGGACTAATATATCTCTCAACAAGGCAGCACGCCTTAACTGATAAAAATTAACCGAGGAATTGACCATGAAATCTATCAAAACTTTTGCAGCTGTTATCGCGCTTTCTGTTCTGCCATTCGCCAGCTTCGCCCAATCTGTGACCGCCATCGACTCTACGCTGGATGGTGCTGAAGCGAAAATCGCTGCGCAGGCTCAGGAAGCTGGTGCTTCATATAAAATCACTGAAGCTTACACCAACAACGGCGTTCACATGACCGCTGAGCTGCTGAAATAAGTTAAGTTTTACCCTCTTGTGCTGACAGGACGCCTTTGGGCGTCCTGGCGGCGTTTATCCGCTAATAATCCTGTCCCTTTTCCCCCGAAATAATTATTATTCTCAAAAACAATTCTGCATCTGACTGCTGGTCAGCTGTTTCTGGTTGCAATGTCGGGCTTTCTTTTCACTGCGTCTGCAGTGGATTAACTATGGAGAAGTTATGAAAGCGATTACCAATACGTGCCGGACCCTGCGTCCGCTGTTACTGGCTACGGCCCTGTTCTCTGCCTCAGGATGGCTGGCGGTGCAGGCTGAAGATCTCAATCAGGCTGTGGGTAAAGGCGTCTATGAACTGGCAGTCAGCCCGAAAGATAACGCGCTGTTCGTGGCGACAGCGCAGAACAGCAGCGGTGACGGCGGCACAGTTTTCCGTCTCGACCCGGCTACGCTGGCGGTACAGCAGTCGATCAACACGGAGCTGAAATCGTTCGGCGCGGCGATCAACCCGCAAACCAACGTGCTCTACATCGGCAACACCGTAAACGGCTCGGTTACGGCCATTGACGCCAGCAGCGGCAAAGTGCTCAACACGCTGGTGCTGGATAGCCGTAAGCGCAGTGAGACAGTGCGCCCATTGCAGCCGCGTCAGGTGGCGGTTGATGCTAAAACTAACCGGGTTTATATCACCGGCCTGGGACCGCAAAGCGTGGTCTGGGTGGTGGATGGCAGCACGCTGAAGCTTGTCAGTACCATCCCGAATACCGGTAAAATGGGCACCGGCCTGGCGGTAGATTCAGACGCGCAAAAGGTCTACGTCACCAACGGTGATGGTGAACTGGTGACGATCAATGCGCGCACCAATGCCATTGAGAAAAAGCAGAAGATTGACGGAGATAAAGAGCACTTCTTCCTGAACATCGCGCTGGATACGCGCGGTCAGCGCGCCTTCCTGACAGATTCAAAGCAGGCGCAGGTGCTGGTGGTTGATCTGCGTAATCAGCAGGTGATTCAGCGGATTGATGTGCCGGAATCACTGGCGGTGCTGTTTAATGGTGAGCGCGATGAGCTTTATGTCACCCATCGCAAAGCGGGTGAAGTCAGCATCATCGACGCCAGCAGCTATAAGGTGAAGCGCACGGTGAAAACCCCGGCGCTGCCTAACAGTCTGGCACTCTCGGCAGACGGCAAGGTGCTTTATGTCAGCGTGAAGCAGCCTGGCTCGCGTAAGGCGCCGCCAAAAAATCCTGACAGCGTGATGCGTATTGCACTGTAAGGCGTGAGGTCCCGGGCACTGCTGTGTTGAAGCTGTTTTACATCCGGTCTTTGTAAACGAGAAAGCCACTCTGACGAGTGGCTTTTTTTATTTTCAAAGCCGGTTTGAGGTCTGGGATATCCTTTTGCCCTGGCGGCCCGCGAGACACTTGCCTTTATAGCGAACAGGCTATAGTATCATTTATAGCTTATTCGCTATAAGGATGTTGCGATGTGGGATGTGGATACAACCAAAAGATTTGATGAGTGGTTTAAGGCTCAGAGTGAGGAACTGAAGGAGGATATGCTCGCTGCGATAGTTATCCTGTCTGAGTATGGGCCGCATTTAGCGAGGCCGTTTGCTGATACCGTAGACGGCTCTGATTTTCCGAATATGAAAGAATTAAGAGTGCAGCATCAAGGCAAACCGATACGGCCCTTCTTTGCTTTTGATCCTTCTCGCCGCGGCATTGTGTTGTGTGCAGGCGATAAAACCGGGGTTAAGGAAAAGAAATTCTATAAAGACATGATCAAATTGGCAGATGCTGAATTCCGCAAATATTTGAATGGAGGGGATAATGGCTAATTTAAAAGAGCTGATGGCAAATCAAAGTCCGGAGAGTCGCGAACGCATTGCCAAAAAAGTCGATGCAATGCGGCAGGTTATCGCGCTACACATGTTGCGCGAAGAACTTAACCTGTCACAGACAGAGATGGCGCACGCAATGGGTGTGAAACAGCCAACTATCGCCAGAATGGAACAGGCTGATAATGATCCTCGCCTTTCTACGCTGAAGCGTTACGTTACGGCTCTGGGAGGCGAGATAAGTATCGATGTCAAATTGCCGACAGGCAAAAGAATAGCTTTTGATCTGTGATTAGAAGAGAGAAGCCACATTATCGTGGCTTCTCTCTTTCCAACCCGTTACACCTCTTCCGACGCTTCGCGCATCATCTCATCGTGCGGAACATCATCCAGAATCTGTTCAAAGCTGCGCAGACGCTTATAGATCGACATCAGTTCGATCAGCGTCGACCAGGAGGCGATCAGATACTGGAACGAGCCGCGCACCTGATCAAACACGTTGGTGATCTGGTTGAGTAAGCCCAGCGTGATGGTGCCCGCCACAATGGATGGAAACAGCAGGAACAGACCAAACACGTTATCAACCTGCAGATAGAGAATGCGGGTGATGTTGAAGTAGAGATAGTGAAAGTAGAGACGGAAGTAGTTAACCCGCACCCGACTGAACAACTCCTGAACCGTCTGCGGTGTGGCACGATCGGCATTGTCTTCGCCGTAGACCAGCTCTTTACGGTAGGCGGCTTCAACCCGCTGATTGCGGAACTCCAGTCCCGGCAGCTTAATCCCTACCAGCGCCAGCAAGCCAGTACCAAACACTGACCAGAGCACAGCGGCAATTACCAGTGCGTAAGGAATATTGCCGAGGATGGGAATATCTTTCACGTGATGGGAGAGCGCGACCAGCACCGGTAAAAACGCCACCAGCGTCATAATCGCCTGAATAAAACTGACACCCCAGTTTTCCAGCGTGGTCGCAAACCGCATGGTGTCTTCCTGCACACGCTGTGCGGCACCTTCGACATGACGCAGACGCTGCCAGTTGTGCATGTAGTAGTTATTCATGGCGCTACGCCAGCGGAAAACCCAGTGGCTGATAAAGAAGGAGTTGAGTACGCCAATCACCACCGCGATTAATGCGATGCCGAGAAAAGAGAAAACCTCATGGTAAAACTCCGCAATTTGCACCGATCCCGCTTTGGTTAACGCTTTCTGAATCAGATCATAAAACGGTCCATACCAGGCGTTAATGGCCACTCCGACCTGCACGCCAAACCAGGTCACAAAGATGATCAGCGCGGAGCCCCAGACTGACCAGCGTTGCCATGGATGCGCATCAATCAACCGCCAGACCCCGGCAAAAATGGCTACCATGATCCAGTAATAGAGGTAGAACCAGAGCTGACTCACGGCGATAAAACGCGCTGCCGTCGTCGGCAGGGGCTGTTTCATTGCTGTTTCAAAGGTGGGCCAGATGCCGGGCAGATGCGCGGCAAAGCCGAACCAGGCAAAAATCGCTACTAAGCTCCAGACAGCCGCAGAGCTGAAAAACAGCGCTGGCCGCGGAAAAAAAGACTTAAACATAGGCACTCCGCTGTTGTGTGTTGCCTGTTATAACGTTTTTGACGGGTCGCTGTCTGTAGTCTGTTGTTTCTGCTAATGACAGGAGGGGGATAGATGTTAATGAAATTGTGCGGTTTTGTTTCCTGGAACTAAATCTTTGTGAATGGCAGTGTTACAATAGGTTGTTTGTTACCGGTAACAAACAGGCTCCTGGCCTGTATCTGCTGATAAAAACCATTACAACGCAACCACCTATTTTTTTCATACCGCCGGTCAGCGCGGGAATGAGGCAATGTCATGTCAGAACAAAAAAAGGGTCATTCACGCAGGGATTTTTTGCTGAAGACAATCACCCTGGCGCCTGCAATGGCGGTAGGTTCCACAGCGATGGGTGCACTCTCCCTGCCGCTGGCCACACAGGCGGCTGAAACCCCGGCCACGCCACAGCAGGCGCGCGACTACCAGCCGAACTGGTTCACCGCCGAAGAGTTTGCTTTTATTACCGCCGCCGTGGCACGGCTTATCCCCAGCGATGAACGCGGGCCTGGTGCGCTGGAAGCGGGCGTGCCTGAGTTTATCGATCGTCAGATGAATACGCCGTATGCCACGGGGTCGAACTGGTATATGCAGGGGCCGTTTAACCCCGACCTGCCGAAAGAGCTGGGCTATCAGCTGCCGCTGGTGCCACAGCAGATCTACCGCCTCGGTCTGGCCGATGCCGATAATTACAGCAAAAAGCAGCACGGCAAGGTGTTCGCCCAGCTCAGTGGCGAGCAGCAGGATGCCTTACTGCAGGCGATGGAAAATGGCAGTGCTGAATTCAGCCAGCTGCCAGCAAAAGTCTTCTTTAGCTTCCTGTTGCAGAATACCCGCGAAGGCTTCTTCAGCGATCCTATACACGGCGGGAATCAGGGCATGGTCGGCTGGAAGCTGATTAACTTCCCTGGCGCACGCGCCGACTTTATGGACTGGGTAGAGCGCGGCGAACGTTATCCGTTCCCGTCAGTGTCGATTCGCGGGGAGAGAAGCTAAGCATGGCAAACGAAATGAAAAAAGTGGATGCGGTGATTGTCGGCTTCGGCTGGGCGGGTGCCATTATGGCGAAAGAGCTGACCGAAGCGGGCCTGAACGTGCTGGCGCTGGAGCGCGGACCGCACCGCGATACCTATCCCGATGGCTCCTATCCGCAGTCCATTGATGAGCTGACCTATAACGTCCGCAAAAAGCTTTTCCAGGATCTCTCCAAAAGCACCGTGACCATTCGTCATGATGCGTCGCAGACCGCAGTGCCCTATCGTCAGCTGGCGGCATTTCTGCCCGGCACCGGTACCGGTGGCGCGGGTCTTCACTGGTCCGGCGTCCATTTCCGTGTCGATCCGGTTGAGTTGCGGATGCGCAGCCATTACGAAGAGCGCTACGGCAAGAACTTCATTCCGGAAGGCATGACGATTCAGGATTTTGGCGTCAGCTACGATGAGCTGGAGCCGTTCTTCGACAAAGCGGAAAAGGTTTTTGGCACCTCAGGCAGCGCCTGGAGTATCAAAGGCAAAGTGGTCGGCAAAGATACAGGCGGCAACCCGTTTGCGCCCGATCGCTCAGATAACTTCCCGCTGCCCGCGCAGAAGCGCACTTACTCGGCGCAGCTGTTTGCTCAGGCGGCAGAGTCGGTCGGCTATCACCCTTACGATCTGCCGTCCGCCAATACCTCGGGTCCGTATACCAACACCTACGGCGCACAGATGGGGCCGTGCAACTTCTGCGGTTATTGCAGCGGCTACGCCTGCTACATGTATTCCAAGGCGTCGCCTAACGTCAATATCCTGCCTGCGCTGCGTCAGGAGCCGAAGTTTGAGCTGCGCAATAACTCTTATGTGCTGCGGGTCAATCTCAGCGATGACAAAACGCGTGCGACCGGCGTGACCTATGTGGATGGGCAGGGCCGCGAGCAGATTCAGCCCGCTGACCTGGTGATCCTCTCCGCCTTCCAGTTCCACAATGTTCACCTGATGCTGCTGTCGGGCATCGGCAAACCCTACAACCCGATTACCAACGAAGGGACCGTAGGCCGCAACTTCGCCTATCAGAACCTCTCTACGCTGAAGGCGCTGTTTGATAAGAACACCACCACTAATCCGTTTATCGGTGCGGGTGGCGCAGGCGTTGCGGTTGATGATTTCAACGCGGATAACTTCGACCATGGGCCGCTGGGCTTTGTTGGTGGTTCGCCATTCTGGGTTAACCAGGCGGGCACCAAACCGATCTCCGGCCTGCCGGTGCCGGCGGGTACGCCCAACTGGGGCAGCAAATGGAAAGCGGCGGTGGCGGATACCTACACCCATCATCTGTCAATGGATGCGCACGGCGCCCACCAGTCTTATCGCGCCAACTACCTTGATCTCGATCCCAACTACAAAGATGCTTATGGACAGCCGCTGCTGCGCATGACCTTTGACTGGCAGGATAACGACATCAAAATGGCGCAGTTCATGGTCGGTAAGATGCGCAATATCGCGGAAGCGATGAATCCGAAGATGATCATCGGCGGCGCGAAAAAGCCGGGCACCCATTTCGACTCCACGGTTTATCAGACTACCCACATCAGTGGCGGGGCGATCATGGGCGACGATCCAAAAACCAGTGCGGTTAACCGTTATCTGCAAAGCTGGGACGTACCGAATGTGTTTGTACCGGGCGCATCAGCTTTCCCGCAGGGATTGGGCTACAACCCGACCGGCATGGTGGCGGCGCTGACCTACTGGTCAGCTAAAGCGATTCGCGAACACTACCTGAAAAATCCAGGCCCACTGGTGCAGGCATAAGGACATGGCGATGAAAAATGGCATTCTGGCTCTGATTCTTGGCTCCCTGACGTTCGCCGCCCTGGCGGAGAGCAGCCAGGACGATCTGGTTAAACGGGGTGAGTATCTGGCGCGAGCCGGTGACTGTGTGGCCTGCCACACCAGCAAAGGCGGCGCGGCGTTTGCCGGTGGGCTGCCGATGGCAACACCGATTGGCACCATCTACTCCACCAACATTACGCCCGATCCCGCGACTGGCATTGGCGAATACAGCTACGACGACTTCCAGAAAGCGGTGCGTCAGGGTGTGGCGAAAAATGGCGATACGCTCTATCCGGCGATGCCATATCCCTCTTATGCAGTGGTCAGCGATGAAGACATGAAGGCGCTTTACGCCTACTTCATGCATGGCGTCGCGCCGGTCGGGCAGCCAAACCGGGAGAGCGACATTCCCTGGCCGCTGTCGATGCGCTGGCCGCTGGCGATCTGGCGCGGGATTTTTGCGCCCGACGTGAAAGCGTTCCAGCCTGCAGCCCAGGAAGATCCGGTGCTGGCACGTGGTCGCTATCTGGTAGAAGGACTGGGTCACTGCGGGGCCTGTCACACGCCGCGCAGCATCACGATGCAGGAGAAGGCGCTGACCAACAATGAGGGCAGCGACTATCTGGCGGGCAGCAGCGCACCGATTGATGGCTGGACCGCCAGCAATCTGCGTGGCGACAACCGCGATGGACTGGGTCGCTGGAGCGAAGAGGACCTGCGTCAGTTCCTGCGTTATGGCCGCAACGATCAGACCGCTGCTTTTGGTGGCATGACCGACGTGGTGGAACACAGCCTGCAGCACCTGAGCGAGTCCGATATCACGGCGATTGCGCGCTATCTGAAGTCGCTGGGCGCGAAAGATCCTCATCAGGCAGCTTTCAGCGTCGATGACGCCACCGCCAAAGCGTTGTGGAAAGGTGACGACAGTGCGACGGGTGCAGCCACCTACGTCGACAGCTGTGCGGCGTGCCATAAAACCGATGGCAGCGGCTATAAACGTTTCTATCCGGCGCTGCGCGGTAATCCGGTGGTGCTGGCGGACGATCCGACCTCACTGATCCATATCGTACTGGTGGGCGGGCAGTTGCCTGGTGTCAATGGCGCGCCGTCGACGATTACCATGCCAGCATTTGGCTGGCGTCTTGACGATCAGCAGGTGGCGGACGTGGTGAACTTCGTGCGTAACAGTTGGGGCAACAAGGCGTCGGAGCCGGTCAGCGCGAAACAGGTCGCTGAGCTGCGTAAAGATGAGAAAGATCGGCTGGGCAGTGCAGATATCCGGGTACTGGAAGGCAAATAATCGGCAGTAAAAAAGGCCGTCATCATCAGGATGACGGCCTTTTCTTTTAGATATTCTCCAGATCGATACCGCGCGTTTTCGGCCCATAAATCCCTACCGACAGCATCACCATCACCATGCTCAGCACGATAAAGGTAATCACGCCTGGCGTACCGGCGTACTGCAGGATCACCCCAATCAAAATACTGCTGAATACCGTAGAGAGGCGACTGAAGGAGTAGCAGAAGCCGACCGCCCGCGCCCGAATATGGGTCGGGAAAATCTCGGTCTGATAGGCGTGGAAACTGAAAGTCAGCCAGGCGTTGGACCAGGTGATCAGGAAGCCGCAGAGAATCAGCAATACCGGCTGCGTCTGGAAGGCGAACAACGTGCCGAACACCACCGTCATCAGCGACGACAGGACAATCTGCCACTTATTTTCCAGCTTATCGGCGTAGCGGCTACAGATCAGCGATCCCAGCGGATAGGCGAGCGTGATGAAGAAGGCATAAAGCAAACTGTGCGTCACCGTGGCACCGCGGCCTGACAGCAGCGCAGGCAGCCAGTTACCAAAGCCGAAAAAGCCGATCGCCTGGAAAAAATTCATCACCACCAGCATCAGGGTGCGCTTGCGGTAAGCGGGTGACCAGATCTCGCTGAAGCGCCCCCGTTTTGGCAGCTGCGCCGCGGCGTCATCGGCTGAAAAAGCGGGTCCGGCCGGGATGCCGCAGCGTTGCTCCATCGTGGACAGCACCTGATGCGCCTCCTGATGACGACCCTGCTGCGCCAGCCAGCGCGCCGACTCCGGCAGGTTCCTGCGCACCAGCCAGATCACCAGCGAGCAGACCGCGCCCGCAATGACCACCCAGCGCCAGCCTTCAAGGCTGAACAGCGTTTGTGGAATCAGCCACCACGACATCAGCGCCACGGCCGGCACCGATAAAAACTGCACGAAAAAGGAGAAGGCAAAGGCGCGGCTGCGCAGATGGGTCGGCACCCATTCCGACAGATAGGTGTCGATGGTCACCAGCTCGACGCCCAGCCCGATCCCCACCAGAAAGCGGAACAGAATAATCATCTCTGCGCTCTGCTGGAACGCCATCAGCAGTGAAAACAGCCCGTACCACAGCAGCGCACACATAAAGGTGAGACGGCGACCAAAGCGGTCAGCGTAGGGTGCCAGCAGGCTGGCACCAAAAAACAGACCGAGAAAAGTGGCTGAGGCGAAGGCCGCCTGATCGGAGAAGCCCAGCACGCCTGCCGCACCCGTGTGAAATACGCCGGCCGACAGAAGGCCGGTACTGATATAGCCGGTTTCAAACAGGTCATAAAGCTCAAAAAAGCCGCCCAGCGCCAGCAGCGTAATAAAGCGCCACAATCCGGCGGAGGAGGGCAGCGCATCAACCCGAGCGGCTAAGCTGTTACGGGCCGCCGATGAAGCGTGCATCGGCGGCAGGCTGGTGGAGGAGGTGGTCATGTCAGCGTGAACCTCAGGCAGTGTGGAGACGACTCGCAGCCGGTCGGAGGCTTATTAAAATAGTTAACCGTTAGCAAGCGAAGAAATAGCAGAATAGTCAATTCATCCGCCGTTGCCGAGAGGGTCGTTGCTGACTATTTAGCAACGTACGTTGCAGGTTTTGCCATCCGTGGCAGGCGCACTCCGGCAGCGGCGACCAGGCCAGAATCTGATTGCAGCGAACTCCGGACTGTCTCTCAGTCCGGTAACGCGGGGGCAGGAGCGCATGGATGCAAATGGCGTCCTTGCGTTATCATAGCCTTGCTTTATGACACCTTTTCACGGACGCGGAAAAAGCTGAGCTGAAGAAGCTGACACAATTACTGAAAGATGAGGTGTAACGTGAGTTTTTTTGACGAGCTGAAAGCATCGCTGGAAGAGGCTGTGGAGATCAAAAACGGTATCAGGGAGCCCGGTCGTGTTACCCGTTACGCGGTTGCCGACGTGAAGGCTATCCGGGCACAGCTTAACGTCTCACAGAGCGAGATGGCGACGGCATTGGGAACCAGCCTCGATACCATTAAGAGCTGGGAAGCCGGACGGCGTAACCCGACCGGGCTGGCAGCTAAAGTACTGGTCACTATCCAGAAAAACCCGGAATTTTTTAAGGAGCTGGCGGCGCAATGAGCCGTTGTTCCCTGCACGCCGTTTAACAAAAAAAATAAAACGTGCCACCGATGAAACATTCATCGGTGGCACTGTGCTTTACGGCAGTTTCGGCCAGACGCCTGGCCCGATCGGCAGACCCAGCAGATACCACACCAGCAGCAGCGCTATCCAGCTGATAAAGAACACCAGCGGATAGGGGAAGATCAGCACGTAATAGGTGCCGAGCTGCGCATCTTTCTGGTAACGCTGCAAAAAGGCGAGAAACAGCGGCAGAAACGGCGACATCGGTGCCAGTGGCAGCACGGCGGAGTCGGCGATGCGGAAAATCATCTGGGCAAAGGCGGGGTGGAAGCCGAGCAGCATAAACATCGGCACAAAGACCGGCGCCAGAATCGACCAGATGGCTGAGCCGCTGGCGATAAACATGCAGAGAAACGCCGACAGGAACATCAGGCCAAGAAAAGCGGGCGCGCCGCTGACGCCTGCGCTCTCCAGCACATCAGTCAGCCCGATCGCCATGAATTTGCCCATGTTGCTCCAGTTGAAGAACGCCACGAACTGCGACAGCGGAAACACCATCACGATAAAACCCGCCATGCCCTTCATCGGATCGACCAGCAACTGCGGGATATCATCCGGACGGCGGATCTGTCGGGTGACCACGCCATAAGCAATCGCCACCACAAAGAAGAACAGAATGATGATCGGCACAATGCCCTGAATAAAAGGCGAGGGAATAATGGCGCCGGTGGCGGGATTGCGCAGCGGTGCATTTTCCGGCACCACCAGCAGCGCCATCAGGGCGATAAACAGCAGCGCGGCGATCCCGGCAGCCCGCAGACCGCGGTTTTCAAGCGGCGTCAGCGCCGCCAGCTTCTCGCCGTTGCCCTGCCACTTTGGCAGTCGCGGCTCGACAAATTTATCGGTCAGCAGCGCGCCCACAATCGTCAGCACAATCACCGACGTGGCCATAAAGAACCAGTTATCGATGACGCTGACATGCACTGTGTCGCTGACCGCTTTAGCCGCTTCAGTGCTGATGCCCGAGAGCAGCACATCGGTGGTGACAATTAGCAGGTTGGCGGTAAAGCCGGAGGCCACACCGGCAATGGCGGCCAGCAGGCCCGCCACCGGATGACGGCCCACCGCCAGAAAGATCAGTGCGCCCAGCGGCGGCATCACCACCAGCGCGGCATCCGAGGAGATATGGCTGAAAAAGGCGATAAACAGCACCATGTAGCTGGCATAACGGCGGCTGACGCGTGACGCCATCTTCACCATCAGCGACTGGAGCAGGCCGACCTTTTCCGCCAGTCCGGCACCAATCACCAGCGCCAGAATCGATCCCAGCGGGGTAAAGCTGCTGAAATTTTTGATGATATTTGGCAGGATCCACTGAATGCCTGCGACGCTCAGCAGGTTATTCACCCGCACGATTTCGCCGTTGCTCGGATTCTTCACCGCCAGATCCAGCGCGCTGATAATGGCGGTCGCCACCATCAGCACCACGATCAGATAGACAAACAGTAAAAACGGGTTGGGGACTTTATTCCCCACGCGCTCGATCCAGCTGAAGAGCCGGCCAGGACTGCGGTTCTCGGATGTTGCTTCCATGGTATTGGTTCTCGTCTTGTGTCCCTTTTATCGGCGGTAGCAAGGCCTGACGCCGGTCGCGTTGTGCGACAGGCGGTGAGTTCAGTTCCGGCACCGCTGAATCGGGGAAGTGTTTGCAATATTTTTTTATAGTGGTCCGCGTCAGAGACACGGCCGTTGGCTCATTCGGCCAGTTTTGTTGGTGTGATCCCCGCCGGGATCGGGCAGTGATAGGGCTGCGCGGCGCGTACCCGATCAAACTCGGCCCGGCAGCCAGCCAGCGCCTGCCGATCCGTTAACAGCGTTAACACCGTGGCCGCCATCACTTTGCCCGCCAGAAACATCCCCTTATGCCCGATACTGGTGCGTCCCTGCGCCACCAGTTGCCAGGTGTGCAGCGGCGTGCCGAAGGTAAAGCAGGGCGCAAAACACTGTGCAGTCGGCGTCACCCAGCTGACATCGCCGACGTCGGTGGAGCCATAAAGCAGTTCACGTGTGACCGCATAGGGCGCGACCTCATCCATAAACAGCTTGTCGCCCAGTTTTTCAGCCCAGGCGTGACCTGCTTCACCACCGGTTCGGGCGGCATTGAGCCGGGCATTGCGCAGATCGTCATCAGTGAGCGTGGCACGCAGTTCAGCCGCAAACGCGCGTTCTTCGTCGCTGTAGTCGGGCAAACCAAACTGATGCAAATAACGCTCCATGACCGCTTCCAGCGCGCGATTCGGGACGTAATCCGAGCAGGCTTTGTCAAAACGTACGGTCAGCGTGGTGTCGGTCATCAGTGCTGCCCCCCTGGCGATATTGATCACCCGTTCATAGATCGCCTGCGCCTGTGGCAGTTCCGGGGCGCGGATCAGGTAGAGCACCTCCGCATCGGCCTGCACCACGTTCGGCGATACACCGCCGCTGTTGGTGATGGCGTAGTGCAGACGTGCCTCCTGAACGATATGCTCGCGCAGAAAGTTGGCCCCGGTATTCATCAGCGTGACGGCATCCAGGGCGCTTCGGCCCAGATGGGGAGAATTGGCCGCGTGCGCCGCAACCCCTTTGAAGCTGAACGCCGCCTGAATATTGGCGAGGGTGCGCAGATTGAACATGCCGCTGAACCCCTCCGGATGCCAGGTCACGGCGGCATCAACGTCGTCAAACAGCCCTTCGCGCACCATAAAAGTCTTGCCCGAACCGCCTTCTTCGCCAGGGCAGCCGTAAAAGCGCACCGTGCCACCCGTGTGATGCTGTTCCATCCAGGCTTTCACGGCGCAGGCCGCCGCAACACCCGCCGTGCCGAGCAGGTTGTGACCGCAGCCGTGTCCGTTGCCGTTGGCTTCCAGCGGTTGCGGCCGGGCGCAGCCCGCCTGCTGGCTCAGGCCCGCCAGCGCATCGAACTCGCCAAGGATGGCAATCACCGGCTTGCCGCTGCCCGCACTGGCGATAAACGCCGTATCGATGCCACCCACGCCGCGTTCCACTCTGAATCCCTCTTCTGCCAGCGCATCAGAAAGCAGGGCTGACGAGCGGGTTTCGGCAAAGCGGGTCTCCGGTGTGTCCCAGATGGCGTCGCTGAGCGTGCTGAAACGAAGCTGATGACGATCGATATAGTCGGCAATAAAGTCTTCCATCATCGTGAGCCCCCATACTGCGCCTGGTTCAGCGCCAGCGTCGCCAGCAGCGTGATGGCGTCCGGCATCACCCGCTCATCGAAGTCGAATTTCGCATTGTGGTGACCCGCCGCCAGCTCACAGCCAAAAATGACGTAAGAGGCCTGACCGCCGCGCTGCTTTACCCGTTCCATCATGTAGGTCGCATCTTCCGAACCTGCCGCCTGCGCTTTACGATCGACCACGGAGTCGAAGATACCGAGCGCGTCCGCCTGCTGATGGATGAAATCAACCCATGGCTGCGTCGGTGTACAGCTGCGTGCGGCCCCCATCAGCGAGACCTGCTGCTCAACGCCATACATCGCCGCCGCACCGGCAATCACCCGCAGCGCCTGCTGATAGATGTCGTCGTTGACCTGATTGGTCACGCCACGGGTTTCGACTTTCAGCAGGGCGCAGTCGGCTACCACGTTGCGGCCGGTTCCCGCCTGCAGCACGCCCACGTTGACCCGTGCCACGCCGCCGCTGTGCTGGGTTAAACCATGCAGCGCCAGCGTTGCCTGTGCGGCGGCCAGCAGGGCATTACGCCCCTCTTCAGGACGACCGCCCGCATGGGCACCGACGCCGGTAAAGTGAACATCCAGCTTGGTAGTGGCGAGGAAGCTGTCGCTGCCGCACACCACTTCGCCTGCCGGCACGCCGGTGCCGATATGAATGGCGGTGAAGCGATCAACGTCATCGACTACGCCCGCCGCCACCATCGCTTTTGCGCCGCGCACACCCTCTTCGGCGGGCTGGAAGATCAGTTTAATCGTGCCGCTGAGCTGATCTTTCATCGCCATCAGCAACGAGGCGAGACCCAGCCCGATGGTGGTGTGGCCGTCATGTCCGCAGGCGTGCATCATGCCTGCGTTGCAGGAGGCGAACCCTTCACGCTGCGGCAGATGATCGTCAGCCTGGCTCTCGTTGAGATCCAGGGCATCCATATCGACGCGGAAGCCCATCACCGGGCCAGGACGGCCGGTCTCAAGCGTTGCCACGATGCCGCAGAATCCGCCGGAGAAGTGGCTGATCCACTGCGGCAGCGCGCCCTGTTGCAGCGCGCGCGCTTCCTGCTGCTTCAGCACTGCCTCGTCGGGCAAGCCCATCCGCGCGTCGGCGTCGATGACCTCACGGCCCAGCTTCAGTTGATAACCGAGCTTATGCAGCTCTTCAGCGACGAAGGTGGCGGTGCGGAACTCCAGCCAGCCAGATTCGGCATAGTGATGGAAGTCGCGACGCCACTGTTGCAGCTGTGGCAGCCGGGCGCTGACGTGGTCTGAAAGGGGGTTCATCGGCTCTCTCCTCGTTGTTGATTTTTTATGCACTGTTCCGAATCTACACAATGGTATTGACCGGCATAAGATGCGAATATCTTGTGACTGATAAACAACGGTTATCGCAAAATTATGTCTGCCAATCTCAAGCTCCATCAGCTGCGCGCCTTCGTTGACGTGGCGCGACAGGGCAGTATCCGGGCGGCAAGCCGTCTTTCCGGGCTGTCACAACCGGCGTTAACCAAAGCGATTCAGGAACTGGAGCGCGAGCTGGGGGCAAAGCTGTTTATCCGCCGTCAGCAGGGCGTGGTGTTAACCGATATCGGTGATAACTTTTTTCGGCATGCCAGCCTGGTGCTGGCAGAGCTGCGGGTCGCCGAAGAGGATATTCAGCAGCGGCTGGGACTGGGTGGCGGTCAGGTGAATATCGGCGTCGGTGGTAGCGTGGCGCGCACCATTATGCCGCAGGTGATTAACCAGTTTCATCGCGAATACCCGCTGGTGAAGGTGCGCATCGTCGAAGGCCAGCTGGTGTCGATGGTGCATGAACTGCGTCAGGGGGCGCTCGATTTCACCATTAATACCTACGATCAGAGCCATCTCGATCAGGAGCTGATGTATGAGCGGATGATGGAGCGCGAGTACAAGGTGGTGGTGCGCAAAGGCCATCCGCTGGAAAAGGCGCGCTCTCTGGCGGAGTTACAGCAGGCGGACTGGACGATGCCAACGCCTAAAGGCAGTTACTACCGCTTGTTGCACGATCTGTTTGGCGAACGCGGCATGGCCCCGAAAATTGTGGTGACCTGTGAAACCTTTATGGCCTGCACCAGCCTGGTCGCGCAAAGCGATTTCATCAGTATTCTGTCGGTCGACGTCATTGACGACCCGATTCTGGGTCGGTCGCTGGTGGCGCTGACGCTCGACGAACCCCTGCCGAAAGCGATCTTCTATCTGATCCAGCGCAAAGACACGACGCTGACCCCAATGAGCAGTTATATGGCACAACTCTTTCGCCGTTATTGCCAGTAAAATCAGTGAGTAAAGTTGATCGTCTACACTGTTAAGGTACTGAAAAAAATCCACCCGACAAATATAGAGGTTACGATGCAAGTCAGTCCTTATCTGTTTCTCTATGGCCGTTGCGAAGAGGCTATCGACTTTTACCTGCAGGCGACCGGGGGAGAGTTGCTCTCTAAAATGAAATTCGGTGATATGCCGGATCAGGGTGAGCAGGTCGGCGATCAGTCTGCCGCGCCGCAGCCGCCAGAAAAGATCATGCATGCCCAGCTGCGTATTGGTGACGGTGAGCTGATGCTGAGCGATGGCAACACCGATCAGCCGCCAGCGTCTGAGCATGCCGGTTACGCGGTCAGTCTCTCAACTACCGATGTCGAAAAGGGTAAAGCCTGGTTTGAGAAACTGTCGGCAGGCGGCAAGGTGACAACTGAGTGGCAGGAGACGTTCTGGTCGAACGGATTCGCGATGTTTATTGATAAGTTCAACATTCCGTGGCGCATCAATGTCGAGAAGCCGCAGGAATAATCGGGCCAGCCGGCGTCGCAATTTGCGGCGCCGTATTAATTAATGGCAACTGCCCGGATTAATGCGCGGCGGCGCTATTCAGGCCGCCGCACGTAATCAGAAGTTATAACCCGCCACCAGGTAGTAACCCCAGCCAGTCGATTTCACTTCAAACGGCCCGTTGCCAAAATTCTGTTCCTGTCCATCCGCCCACTGTCCGCCGTTGTGGAAGTAACGCGCTACCGCAGAGAAGTGCCAGTGATCGTAACCCAGTGACAGAATGTGGCTGGAGGCGATGGAGTTGCTGGTGCGTGATGAACCGCCTTTATCGCGGAGATCGGAACCCCAGTCGAAGTTGGTGAAGCCCACATAGCCCAGGTTACCGCCCCACAGCGTGGTGATTGGCACGAAGTATTTCACCTTGAAGCGATAGCCATCCCAGCTGTTTTCATTCGCCGCACCGTAGTTTTCCCACTGATATTTGGCGTAGACGTTCAGCGACAGACCGACATCGCTGTGCGTATCGATATCGGTGCCCAGACCCATGTACCAGGTGTTCTGGCGGCTATCGCTGTTGCGGCCCATGTCGTAGATGTAGTTGTTAGCGAAATACCACTCTTTGAACGGACCAAACGCCAGGCTGGTGCCGGTCAGTTTGTCGATAGAGAAGCGCGGCTCAATCTCCATAAACATCGGTGAACCGTGATCAAAAATGCCGTTGGCGTTGCTGTTGCCTGCGCCGAAGAAGTTGGTCAGATCGAGGTAGCCATAAAAATCGAACCAGTCCTTCTTCGCAAACGCTTCATATTCCAGATAAACGTCGTTGTTAAACTGCGGTCCGAAACGGGTGTGGTAGCTGCCTACCACGTTAACGCTCTGATGCCACCAGTCGGAGACATACTGCGGATCGCTTTCAGCGGCCTGCGCAGCGCCACTCAATGAACATGCCAGCACGGCACCTGCTATCAACGTTTTAAATTTCATTATTATCAGCCACATGCTTTTGACCGCCGCACAGCAGACGCAGTCAGAGAGAAATCGGTCCCTTGATGGGAATGAGGGTTTCACAGCAAATAACAGCCAGTTCTTCAGCCCGCGTAGCGTGCCTGTAACAGATCGATAGAAAATAGATTTTGCTCACGTTTGTCAAAAAGTGTTGCATTACAATTCAGCTAAAATGTGATGCGCTTCACAATAATGACCAGGATCGAACGGAACCAGGCAACCGTTTACGTTGTCTGGTTCGTGATCAAACGGGCGGGATCAGGGAAGGGTGACGCGAACCTGCAAACCACAAATGGCACCCTGTGGCGTCATGCAATTGGAAAGGGCGACGTGAATCTGATGCTTCTGTGCGACGTTGCGCACAATGGATAATCCCAGCCCGCTGCCCTGGGCTTTAACGTCAGGTGAACGGGTAAAACGGTCAAAGGCGCGTTCGATAAAGGATTCCGGCATGCCTGGCCCGTTATCGACAATATCGACCACTGTTTTACCTGCGACCCGATGCAGCAGCACATCGACCAGGCTGCCCTCCGGCGTGTGCAACATGGCGTTACCAATCAGATTGTCGAACAGGCTGCGCAGCTCGGAACGGCTGGCCTGCAGACGATACTGCGTGGAGCCATTAAAGCCGATATCGATGCCGCGTTTATCTGCCACTACCATCAGCTGCTCAATGCTCTCTTTCAGCAGATCGTCCAGTTCGATATGCTCGACGCTGGCGACCACGCTCTGGTCATCCTGACGCGAGACATTAAGTAACTGCGTGACCAGATGACGGGTGCGTGTGACGCCCGCTTCCAGCTGGCTGAACTGCCGGCTCGCTTCGCCTGGCTGGATATGCTGACGCAGATTTTCCAGCTGCAAGGTCACCGCCGTTACCGGCGTGCGCAGCTCATGCGCCGCATCTTCCAGGAACTGACGCTGCGACGACCAGGCCTCACGCAGCTTACTCAGCAGCGAGTTGTAGGCGGCCACCAGCGGCAGGATCTCATCCGGCAAGCCTTCGGGTGAGACATTGTGCGGATGATGCGTCTCCTGCGCGGCAATCTGACGCGAAGCGACCTGCAGATCCCGGGTGATCTTGCGCACCACCAGCCAGATCACCAGCAGTGACAGCGGCATCATCAGGATCAACGGAATGATCGCTGACAGCGCCCGCTTGACCATCAATGCCTTCATGTAGCTGAGGTTGTGCATCACCTGGATGGTTTTGATCTCGCTGCCAGGTAAGCCGGGCCGGGTATAGATGCGCCATTCGCAGTCGTCGCACTGACCCACATGCACGTCGCGATAGCCCCGTTGATTTTGCAGCGGAGCCTGCAGCTCCGGCCATGAGCTGGCCCGTAACTGACCCCGATCGTCCCACAGTTGCACCACAAAGGCGCTCTTCGCCTTGTCAGGCGCAATAAGCATCGGCATCAGGGCGGGCATCTGTTTATTAGTGGACCAGGCATCAGCGATTTTTGCCAGCTGATCGTCCTTCATGGTGCCGACCATATCGCCGTAGCAGCTGAAGAAATACCAGGTGACGCCGCCGATCATCAGCAGATGAATAATCAGCAGCGTAGAGAGTAATTTGTTGCGTAATGAACGCATAAAGGTGAAGGGTTTCATATTGCCGGTACCCGCCAGCCCAGTCCGCGCACATTGCGGATCACGTCGTTATCCAGCTTGCGGCGCATCCCGTGGATCAGAACATCCACCGCGTTGCTGCTGACTTCATCGCCCCAGCCATAGATGCGATTTTCCAGCTGCTCGCGCGACAGAATAGCGCCTGGCCGCTCCAGCAGGGCGTAGAGCAGGGCATATTCGCGCGCCGTAAGCTGCTCGCGCTGTCCTTTGTAGAGCACTTCGCGGGTCATCATATCCAGCTGCACATCGCCGCTGCCCAGCACCGAGTCTGCTGCGCCGTGGCTGCGTCGGGTAATCGCGCGCATCCGGGCCATGACTTCCTGTAAATCGAACGGTTTAAGCAGGTAGTCGTCAGCGCCGCTGTCGAGTCCCTGAATCCGCTGCGCCACCGTGTCGCGTGCGGTAAGAATCAGCACCGGCGTGGCGTCGCCGCGCCCGCGCGCCCGGCGCAGTACCTGCAGGCCATCATCGCGCGGTAAGCCGAGATCGAGCAGCACGCAGCTGTAGCCGCCTTCGCTCCAGGCATTCTGGGCATAGATGCCATCACGCACCCAGTCCACCGACCAGCCCGCGCCCTCCAGTGCCTGCTGCAGGTTCGCGCCGATCATTTCATCATCTTCAACCAGTAACACGCGCATGGCTGATCTCCTTCATAAAGATAGGGAGAGAGTTTACTCACCAATTGTTAGGCCAGAATTATCCGCCGTCATACTTCGCACTGTGGCGGCGTTGGCTGCTTTTGCTCACCCCAGTCACTGACTTATGTCAGCTCCCGGGGACTCGCGCATTTGCCGCCTTGCCACAGCATGAATTATTTCGCGGACCGCCGTCACCGGTATTTTATGGAGGAGTCAGGTGGCCTGATGTCCCCATCCATATCCATTGAGATGCCAGCGATTGCAAGCGTAAATGGGGTGACGTATATTTGAGCAACAGATTAATGCCAGACATTTCAGCGGTGAATAGTATGTCAGCCCAGGAAGCAAAAATCAGACATCAGCGCGAGTATCAGGATCGTGTTGAAGCCGTCCGAAATGGTCAGGCTCCGGGCCGCGTGCTTGAAAAACGTCCTCAGGGTATTGTGCCTGCAAAAAGTGGACGCAGCCTCGCATTTTTCTGATGTCACGCCGTGCTGAAATCAGCCAGGTAGTAAAATAAGCTCATCATACAGGTGGGCTTTTTTTATGACATTGCACGCTATTCCTCCAGAAGAACAGATCCTTAAACTCAACCATTATCTTATTGATAACGCCGGACAACTTCCGTCACCGGTTATTACTGTAGGCGGTCAGGCTGTTATGTACTGGTATCTGACCTACCTGCATCTTTATCCTGATCAGCCTGATGTAACATCCATAACCTCAATTGATGTTGATTATGTCACCCGAAAGGAAGGCGTTGATTTTCTGGCTCAGGAATATCAGCGATATCTCAAACATGTTGACGCCTGACAGGGCTGAATGCCCCCGTCACTTATGATGCAGAAATAAATTTGTCTGACTCAGCGTTTTTATCTTCTGCCTTTTTTCAGCAGCAATCTCTTCACGAACTTTCACACTAAAGCCCCGCTGGCCGCGCGATTCCGCCTCCGTTTCCGCCGTTGCTAATTCTGCGCTAATTTTCTGCTAATTAAGGGATAAATTTTAGCAGGTAGAGTGGCTCCACTGCACATCAGCATCAACAGGAGGAACCATGAATCAGCGCGAGTTTATTCGGAGTTTGCTGGACTGGATTGAGAACAACTTAGGACACGATCTGCATCTGGATGAGGTGGCGCGCCGCTCGGGCTATTCGCGCTGGCATCTGCAACGGCTGTTTCGCCAGCATACCGGCTTTTCACTGGCAGAATATATCCGTCAGCGCCGTTTAACCGAGTCTGCGCTCACGTTGCTGAGCAGCAACGAAGCGATACTGCAGGTGGCGATGAACTATGGCTTTGATACCCAGCAGGCCTATACCCGCACGTTTAAAAACTACTTTATGGTGACGCCTGGCCAGTTGCGCCGTCAGCGTCGCGTCGAGCCGGATCGGCTGCTATTCCCTCTGGCGATGGCCAGCTGATGCCTGATAAGACCTTCCCGTCACAGCCTGCGGACGGGAAGGTCGGCCCGCGCTTTGCGCTTCTCTCCACTTGTTCTTCGCCTCGCCTTTTTTTGCCCATCAGCCACAGTGACCCCGCCCGAACGTGTTAGTTTGTTGCCAGCATCCCTTTACTGTCGGAGTCGGGAAACATGGAAAACGGCGCGAATTTAACCGCCATGTTGGTATTTGCACGGGTTGTGGAATTACAGAGTTTCAGTGAGGCGGCACGCGCACTCGGCTTGTCCAAATCCCATGTCAGCCGGGAGATCGCCCGTCTGGAGCTGCGGCTCGGTATCCGGCTGCTGCAACGTACCACCCGGCGGCTGGCGCTGACCGAGCTGGGCCAGGCGTACTATCCCTACTGTGTGCGGATGCTGGCCGAAGTGCAGCGCGCCGAAGCCTTTGTGCAGCAGGTGCATCAGCAGCCCGCAGGCCATGTCAGGCTGCAGGCACCCGTCACGTTTGGCTGCCAGTGCGTAGTCCCTGTCCTTAACCGCTTTCTGCGTCGGCATCTGCATATCAATGTCGATCTTGATCTGACCGATCGCAGTCACGATCGGCTCGATGATCAGGCGGATCTGGCGATTGTGATCCGATCCCGATCGCCACAGCAGGGCAATTTTCGGGTACTGAGCGAAATCGAGTGGGGGCTCTATGCCGCGCCCGCCTACCTGGCGCAGCGACCCGCCATCACGCATCCTGAGATGCTGCCACGCCACGACCTGCTGCTGTTTCATGGTCCGGCGCACACCGCCGCACTGCCGTTCCGCCGTGATAAACAGCGGCTGGCACTGGATGTACGTAGCCGTTTTCGCGCCAATAACAGCATGGCGCTGCTCAATGCGGCACTGGCAGGGAGCGGCATCGCCTATCTGCCCTCCTACATGGCCCAGGAGGCGATGGCGCGCGGGGATATTCAGCAACTGCTGCCGGAGTGGCAGATGGATCGTCTGCAAAGTTATCTGCTGCTGCACGACACGCCTGAACCGGCGTCGCCCGTGACGCTGCTGTGCGATGCCCTGGTTGCGGCGCTGAATACAGGCTGATTGTTGCCTGTTGACAACAATCAGCGCCACAGAGTAACTATCCCGCCGCGACTGTTGTTACTCCGCTACGCCGGTTAGCCTGTATCCCTGATTACTCACCGGATATCATCATGCAACAGTCACCCGAAACTGCAGAGTTTCAGCACTGGCGACGTAACTTAGGGGTCTGCGTCGTCGGCTCTTTTACCACTATCGTGGCGATGACGCTGCTGCTGCCGTTCCTGCCGCTCTATGTTCAGCAACTCGGCGTTGAGCAGCCTGCCGCTATCGCCCGCTGGTCCGGCCTTGCCTACGGCGCGACCTTTTTCAGCGCCGCACTGACGGCGCCGTTGTGGGGCAGGCTGGCTGACCGCTATGGTCGTAAGCTGATGCTGATTCGGGCCAGTCTCGGGATGGCGATTGCGATGTCACTGATTGGCATGGCGACCGCGCCGTGGCAACTGGTGGCGCTGCGCCTGCTGGCGGGGCTGCTGGGCGGCTACGCATCGGGATCGACCATTCTGGTGGCGGCGCAAACGCCGAAAGCGCAGACCGGCTGGGCGCTGGGGGTATTATCTTCCGGTATTATGGCCGGTAACGTGGTCGGACCGCTGCTCGGCGGTGTATTACCGCCACTGATCGGGATTCGTCAGACTTTCTGGCTGACCGGTGCCGTGATTTTTCTCGCCTTCCTCGCCACCACCTTTTTACTCAAAGAGCAGCCACGTGCTCCCGCTACATCGCGCGCCAGCCAGCAACCGCATCCTGAAGCCGGGCCGGTTAATCACAGCCTGATACGGCTGATGTGGCTCTCTGGCATGTTGCTGATCTTCGCCAGCATGTCGATTGAGCCGATTATTACGCTTTACGTGGGCGAGTTTGTGCAGGGCGACCACCAGATCACCCTGATAGCCGGACTGGTGATGTCCGCGGCGGCGCTGGGCACGGTCCTGGCGGCACCACGACTGGGTCGGCTGGCCGATCGGGTAGGGCACTGGCGGGTGCTGACCGGCGGTTTAGTCGTTAGCGGGCTGCTGCTGATACCCCAGGCATTTATCACGGCGGCCTGGCAACTGGTGCTGCTGCGTTTTCTGATGGGGATGGCGCTGGGCGGGTTGATGCCGTGCATCACGGCGATTATTCGTCATAACGTGCCGGGCTCACAGGTTGGGCGTATGCTGGGATATTCGACATCGGCACAATATATCGGCCAGGTCAGCGGCCCGCTGTTCGGTGGGCTGGTGGGCGGTGCATTCGGGATGCGGCCGGTGTTTCTGGCAACCTGCGTGGTGATGCTGTTTTGCGCCTGGCTCAACTGGCGTGGCATGAAAAAGTAGTGCGATCAAAAAAGGCGGACCGGAGTCCGCCTTAGTTTATTCACAGCTGCGTGAATTACTTCTGGTCTGGCAGCGCGTAGGCAATCACATAATCGCCCAGCCTGGTACCAAACGAGCCGTGACCCCCTGCCGCGATGACAACGTACTGCTTGCCATCCACTTCATAGGTCATTGGTGTCGCCTGGCCGCCTGCTGGCAGACGTGCCTGCCATAACAGTTCGCCGGTATCAGTGCTGAAAGCACGCAGGTAGTTATCTGCGGTCGCACCAATGAAGAACACCTTACCTGCGGTGGTGATAGGACCACCCAGCATCGGCATACCCATTTTGAACGGCAGCGGAACCGGTGCGCTATCGCGAACGGTACCGATACGCTGTTTCCACACCACGTTGTTGGTCTTCAGATCCACCGCGGAGATGTAACCCCAGGCAGGCTGTTTGCATGGCAGACCAAACGGTGACAGGAACGGGTTCAGCTCGACGCCATACGGCACGCCATACTGAGGCTGAATACCGGTTTCGGTACCTGAACCACCTTCAGCGCCTTTCGGCGGCTCAATCGGGTTGCCTGGGCCACGTGGAATCAGCTTAGAGACAAACGGCAGCGCCATTGGGTTAGCAATCGCGATCTGACGATGAGGATCGACTGCGATGCCGCCCCATTCGAACATACCGAGGTTACCCGGGAACACCAGCGTACCCTGCTCAGATGGCGGGGTGAACGGACCTTCATAGCGCAGGCGCTTGAAGATCACGCGGCACACCAGCTGGTCAAACATCGTTGCGCCCCACATATCCTTGTCCGTGAGATTCTGTTTCGGACGGAAGGTCAGCTCAGAGTAGGGCTGAGTGGCGGCAACGTGATCGCCTTTAGCAGCACCCTGTGGCACTGGCGTTTCTGGCGCAGGCACGACTGGCTTGCCGGTACGGCGATCCAGTACAAAGATGTTGCCGGTTTTCGCTGGCGCGTAGACAACCGGTACGGTGTTGCCATCTTTGTCGGTGATGTCAGCCAGCGTAGGCTGCGACGGCAGGTCCATATCCCACAGATCGTGATGCACAGTCTGATAAGACCAGACCAGCTTACCGGTGGTGGCGTTCAGGGCCAGCACGCTGCTCGCATAACGCTCCTGCTCTGGTGTGCGGTTACCGCCCCAGATATCCGGTGTGCTCACGCCCATCGGCAGGTAAACGGTATCCAGTTTCGGATCGTAAACTGCCGGTGCCCATGAGTTCGGAGAGTTCATGGTGAAGGTGTGTTCATCAGCCGGAATGGCATTAGGATCTTTTGCGCCTGGATCAAACACCCACAGCAGTTTGCCGGTATTCACATCAAAGCCACGAATCACGCCTGACGGCTCGCGGGTTGAGTAGTTATCGGTAACCGCACCCGCCATCACGATGGTGGTGTTAGTAATCACCGGCGGTGAGGTCGGCTCATACTGACCTGCAGTGGTGACAGGCTGTTTGTGTTGCAGATCCAGCTCGCCGTTGACGCCAAATGCCGGGCAGCGTTCGCCGGTCTCTGCGTCCAGTGCAAACAGACGACCATCGTTGACCGGCAGATAGATACGACGTGAACACAGCGCAGGCTGAGTGTTCGCTGCATCGGCGGCTGCCGGCACTTCGTGGTAAGAAACACCGCGACAGGTCACGTGCTGGAAGGTCGGGTTGACCTTCATGCCCGGATCAAACTTCCACTTCTGCTTACCGGTGGCCGCATCCAGTGCAAACAGGATCTGGTGTGGCGAACAGAGGTAAAGCGTGTCGCGGATTTTAATCGGCGTGACTTCGTCGGTAATTTCACCCGGATCGTTAGGGGTTTTCATGTCGCCAGTCTGGAACTGCCAGGCAACCTGCAACTCTTTCACGTTCTGGTGATTAATCTGCTTCAGCGGAGAGAAACGGGTTCCCTGCTGATCGCGCGCATAAGCGGGCCAGTCAGCATCCGGGATGTTGCTCAGCGGCGCAGCCTGCGGGGCGTTGTCAGCGGTTTCTGGTACTGACCCGTTGATGACCTGCGGATCGTTGAATACCGCATAGGCCAGCACAATGGCACTGGCAATCAGCGCCACAGCCATGGTACCCAGCGCGGCTTTGCTGCCCGCGTTGAAGCTGCGATAAACAAACGGCAGGATCAGCCAGACACCGAAGATCACCAGCACATCGGTGCGTGGTGCCAGTGCCCAGAAGTCGGTGCCCACTTCCCATACACCCCAGATCAGGGTGCCGATCAGCAGCAGCGCATAGAGAACCAGCGCAGTGCTTTTACGACGGGAAAGCAGATAAGCGGTGATAAGCATCACCACACCGCCAAAAACGTAATACCAGGAACCACCAATGGCGGCTAACCAGCCACCGCCAATCAGCATAAACGCGCCCGTCAGCACTGCGAACAGCACCGTCAGGAAACGAATTACGCCAAAAGATGAGGAGTTTTTCCCCATAATATCGACCTCGTTTCGTTGCCATAAAACACACGAAAACAACCAGATAGGCTGTTTCCAGTTATCAAGTACAAATGATTAGGGTGTTCTGAAGTATCTCTTCCGTTAAGACAGACGATCCCTTTGTGTTAAATGTTATAGCAAAATCAGATCGAGGTTTGATTTTTTTGGCTTAAACCGCTTAACAACTGGAATAAAACGACATTTTATGGGGGATTAAAGGACGTTAAGCGCACCGCCGTGTGCCCTTAACGCCGGAAGGCAGGATTTGTGAATCAGCAGCTAATAAGATCGCCGTCCGAGCGTTGCTGTTGCCAGCCGCTGATATTTATCTCAGCAAACTGCTCAGCGGTTAAGGGCGGCGTATGACTTCGTACGATTACCTCTGCCCCTTTTTCACGGAACGTCGCCATAAAAAAGGGAAAGGTAAACTTCTCATAATTATCATTAAAGAAAGATTCGGTTAAAACAATTCCTGAAAAAGGAAAAGATTCCAGCAGTCGCCAGTCTGCACCCGGCGGCGCAAAATCATAAAGCCAGAAATCAAATTTCTTTGTTAATTCAAGCAGTGACGTACTGTGTGCTGCCAGACTGGAATAATTAATTCCAATCCGGACACGCGCATTTTGTAAATGCGTATAGGCATCCGGAACCGCGATCATTCCCCGTAATCGAATATCTTCCACCGGCACAACCATTAATGCTGCTTCAGTAGCAATTTGATTGTGTAATGAAATAATGTTGTTTGTATTAAGTATATTGCCGCTATCCTGGTTTTGCTGAAGATAAGGCACGCTATAACAAATGCCAGTGACATTACGCTTAACGTGATGGATTGGTTCAGTAACATAGGGGTTATATAAACTGTTTTTCATTATCTCTATGAAATTCAATAGAAAGGATTTGTTGTTAATTAAGCATATAAAAAGTCGCATTTTTCTAAACGCGTGAATAAATATAGATCACATGCTTAATCCAAATCATCCTTTTGTTGCCTGAGAAAGTAAATAAACCTGTTAGCAAAGAAACGATAATTCCTTTGGCGTCTGATGATGTGCTGGAATATATTCAATAGTCGGGACCAATAGGCTGGTAATAATCATGAGGGGTCTGACGCGCCTCGGCCGGACAGGGACGCTGCTTATCGCGCAGGGAGGCTGCGCTGAAGCCGCAGGCCTTCTGCTCGCATCCGGTCTGCTATCGTGAAGCCGACAATCACCACACCAATAACACCGCGCAACGACGCGGGTTTCCTCACCTGATTTGGGATAAGACATGGGATTTATGGCATCGGCAGCGGAAGAGTCGCTGTGGCGACATCGGACATTTGTCGCCTTCTGGGTGGCGCGTACCTGCTCATCATTTGGTTTTCAGATGTTCTCGGTCGCAATCAGCTGGCAGATCTATGCGCTGACCAACAGCGCGATGGCGTTAGGGATGATTGGCTTAATGCAGTTTCTGCCGTCGGTGTTGCTGGCGCTGCCAGCGGGCCATCTGGCGGATCAATATGACCGGCGGCGGATCGTGCTGTTGGGTCAGCTGGTGGAATTTGCCGCACTGCTGGCATTAGTGGTGCTTACCTTATTCCATACCCCCGATAAGACCGCCTTGTGGGGGCTGGTGTTTATGATTGCGGTGGCGAAAGCGCTGGAGTGGCCTGCGATGTCTTCGATGCTGCCGTCGCTGGTGCCGCCTTCGATTCTGGCGCGTGCGATGGCGATGAACTCCGTGGGCGGTCAGGCAGCGGTTATCGTCGGGCCGACGATTGGCGGGCTGCTTTATGTCGCCGGGCCGCATGTGGTGTATGGCGTTTCCGGTCTATTTTATCTGGTTTCGCTGACGCTGGTGAGTCTGCTGCGTTATGAACGCCCGGTGCAGGCTCGTCTGCCGATGAATATGAAGAATCTGTTTGCCGGGATTCACTTTATCCGTGAGCGCAAAGATGTACTTGGGGTAATTTCGCTCGATCTGTTTGCGGTGCTTTTGGGCGGTGCAACGGCGCTGCTGCCGATTTTTGCCAAAGATATTCTGCATACCGGGCCCTGGGGGTTGGGGATGTTGCGCGGCGCACCGTCGGTGGGAGCATTGCTGGTGGGCATCTGGCTGAGCCGTCACAAGCTGGAGAAGCATGTCGGGATGATTATGTTTGGCTCGGTGGCGGGCTTTGGCGTTGCGACGCTGGTGTTCGCGCTTTCCACGCAGTTATGGCTGTCGCTGGTGGCGCTCTGTGCATTGGGTGGCTTTGATATGGTGAGTATGGTGATCCGGGGTGCGCTGGTGCAGCTGGATACGCCGGATACCATGCGCGGTCGGGTGAATGCGGTTAACGCGATTTTCATTAATACGTCGAATCAGCTGGGCGAGTTTGAGTCGGGGTTGCTGGCGGCCTGGATGGGTGCGGCACCGGCGGCGGCGATTGGCGGCATCGGTACGCTGGTAGTGGTGGCGCTGTGGATGAAGTTGTTTCCACATCTGCGGCGTCGTCAGAAGCTGGAGAATGAGGTGGATCCGGTTTGAACAACCGAGGTTGGTGAGGCAGATACGGTTGTAGAATTGAGTGCAGTCTCAGGGAGCCTATGCCTTGCGCAAAGACGCAAAAGCGCCATCCATTCGCTGTGAGTATGTAAGTTGCCTCTGACTGAGACGCAAACCGGACGAACGCAAAGCTCCGTGACGCCTTTCAAAACGTTCCTGATTTACACGAAAACGCGTTCCTTGCTATAACTTATCTCTCATCGGCAGGCCTGTGGCCTCCTCAGTCAGCTTAAGCGCTTATAGAGGGTACCGTTATGAATCAGACTCACTCCATTCCGGAAATTTATAATCCTGATGTGCCGTATTCAGTAAAGTGCGAGATCGTGGCGCAGCTGTGCCGGGCGCTGGCTTCCCATAAAAACATCCCGGTTAGCGCCCTGAGAAAATATCTTCTGGAAAAAACTCACGTTGATTTCGAAAATCTGGAGGATAACCCGGTAGGAATGCTGCTGCTGTATGAGTATCTTCACTGCCAGCGCCCCTCGGTCTGCGCCCGGAATGAAAAAAACCTTCATTAAGCGCTGCCTTCAGCAGGGGGCCATTTAATCAAATACGCCTTCGGAGAAGATGGCTGGAGAGGGGGCGGCTGAGTTGTCGCTGGCGACGGTTTCCCGAGCCAGCTCAACCTCAATATTGTCACTGGCCCGAAGGCCAGTACAGGAAGTTACCAGTCATACTGCCATTAAAATCCTGGGGTCAGAGGGGGAGGCCGACCCGCAGGCTGGGGCCATCAGGCCCCGGTTTTTCCCAGGTTGGCGTCAAATGTTAGCCAGCTTTCACGCATGTCCACTACGCTGCGGGTTTTACGAGCCTCATCGATTTTAATTGCCGTGAGGCCCGCTTCCAGCGCGTCCACTACTGAAACTTTCAGCGGTGTTCCCTGTTTAATATGTTTAACGATCTCTTCAGCCATCAACGCATCTGCGCCGTAATGGCCATCATACGCATTGCCACTGTAGGCGGTATCGACCTCTTTCTCGCCGCTGCGCGCGTTGTGTACGCGGAAGTAGTTGCGCACGAAGTCGCCTTCCGCCATGCCGTCGGTGCCCATGACACAGAAACGGCGGAACTCATCCGGCACATTCAGATTGGCGTGGAAGGCCAGCGTCGCGCCGCCTTCGTACTCAATCAGGGCAGTCTGGTAGTCGACAATATCGGCATCGCTGTCGAACACCGCATCGGTGCTCGACCAGCCGCTGGGCTTCACGTGATAAAGTTCTGAGTCAGCGGTGATAGCTCCCTGCGGCGCATGAGCGGGAGTAAAGGATTTCCGGCCACCAAAGCTGGCGACGCGGATCGGGCGCTCCTGCAACAGCCCCTGATAGAGATCGATGTCGTGACAGCATTTTTCCAGAATGTACGGGCCGGCATATTTCTCCAGACGTCGCCAGTCGCGCTGAAAGAATGCGCCGTGATAAGGCTTGATATGTTCTGTCGCCTCAATCGAGGTGATCTCACCCAACTGACCCGCATCGCGTGCCGCCAGCAGATCGTGATAGAGCGGGGAATAGCGCAGTACCAGGCCGACCAGAATGCGCGCTTCGCCATACTGACGCACCAGCTTCGCCATCTCCATGGTCTGCTCTTCATTGATCACCACCGGCTTTTCGGTAAACACCGTGTAACCCGCTGCCAGCGCCTGACCCACATGCTCCAGATGCAGAAAGTTGGGAGAGCCAACCAGCACGACATCCATTCCGCCATGTTCCAGCAGAGCATCGATTGACGCAAAGGCCTGGCCGGGCGCGATACCAAAGCTGTGCAGATTAGGCAGTCCGGCGGGTGCCGGATCGTAATAACCCACTACCGAGAAGGCGTCGTCGGCTTTGCTGAACTCTTTGATCACGTGGGACAGTCGAAAGCCGAGACCGATAATGCCTACTTTCATGTTAAACCCCTGCTCCTGAAATCGCATGATGCATAGCCCGCCTGTGATCGGGCGCGCCTGTTGATAATCTGACCACCAACTTATTACGACAGAAAAACTAATGTCAATAACGCACTGCGCGTTTTGCGAGGGGGTTTTTGTTATGACGATGTAAAATAACAAGAAAATTCAGATATGATTTTGCTATATTTATTTGTTATTGCGATTTAAGTTTTTTTATCCTATCGTTCGCTCATTATGGCTATAACCCTTAATCAGGGAAGGAAGCGCGTGCAACCACACTATCTTCTGGGCATTGATGGCGGCGGTACACAGTGTCGCGCGCGGTTAACCGACCTGCAGGGTCGCATCCTGGCTGAAGCCACCGGCGGGCCTGCCAACGTCTGGTCAGACTATGACGCGGCACTGACCTGCGTCGGGCAGCTGATCGAACGGGTATTGTCACAGGCGGGATTAGCCCCGGAGGCGCTGACGCAAACCGCGCTGGTGGCCGGATTAGCCGGTGCGAACGTCACCTCGGTACAGGCGCGGCTCGCCAGCTGGCAACCTGCCTGCGCGGCGTTACAGGTGGTCAGCGATGTGGAGATCGCCTGTGCGGGCGCCCATGGCGGCGCACCTGGCGCCGTCTTTATTATCGGCACCGGCAGTCAGGGAGCCGCGTGGGATGGCGAACAGTTTACGCTGCTTGGCGGCTGGGGCTTTGCCTTGTCTGACCAGGGATCGGGCGCTGAGCTGGGCCGTCGTGCGCTGCGGCTGGCGCTGCTGGCCCATGAAGCGATTATTACCCCGAGCGCTCTTACCCGGCAGCTGATGGCGCAGTTCGACCACGGCCCGGAAACCATGCTGCTCTGGACGCGCTCAGCGACGCCTGCAGACTGGGCTCGCGTGGTGCCACAGATTTTTGCGGCCGCCGACGCGGGCGATGGTCATGCACAGGATCTGCTGCATCAGACCGCAGCCGATATCGGCCTGATGGTCCGCCGTCTGACTGCCCTGAGCAGCGGACCCGTGGCGCTGATGGGGGGACTGGCCACGCCGATTCAGCGCTGGCTGGATGACGATATTCAGGCCCGGCTGGTGACGCCGCAGGGCGATGCCCTGAGCGGGGCGCTGATACTGGCGCAGCAGCTGACGCCTGCCCGATTACCGATCTGAAGCTGGCTGAGCATCCTCAGCCGGATAACCCGAGGAATTTATGACCGCTCCCAACGTAACCGCGCGCATTCTGCGGTTGATTGTTGAAAATGCGCCGATCAGCCAGTCAGACCTGAAAGTTCGTAGCGGACTGAGCATGTCGACCGTGTCGCAGGCGACTAATCGCCTGCTGGCGCAGGAAATCGTGCAGGAGCTGGGGCTGCGTCGCGTGTCGATGGGGCGGCCAAAAACGTTGCTTGGGCTCAATCCCGATCGCGCCAGCGTGATTGGCATTCAGCTCAATGCAGAACGCAACCTGATCGTCATGACCGATCTCAGCGGCAATCTGCTGGGCGAACAGCAGATGCCGAAAGGCACGCTGACACCGCGCCAGCTCGGCGATGCACTGGCGAAATTCCTGCGCGGCGTTGAGGAGAAGCGGGTGGGCGCCATTGGCCTGGCCTTGTCGGGACTGGTCGATGCCGAAAACGGCTACTGTATCCGCTCCAAAGTGCTCGACTGGGACAACGTCCCGATTGCGCGCCTGCTGGAAGAGCGTTTCTCGCTGCCGGTGTTTATCGAGAATGACGCCAACGCCATGGCAATGGCGGCGCTGGTATTTGGTCAGCTCGGCAACGCGCAGTCGGCGGTGATCGCCACCTATGGCAAAGGGATCGGGGCGGGCATCATCCTGAATCGTCAGCTATACCGCGGTCGTCACGGCAAGGCGGGGGAGATTGGCAACGGGCTGGTGGGCGACGGCTCACTGCGTCTGCTGGAAGATGTCGCCTCATCGCGCGCCATTCTGCAACGGCTTGCTGAGCAGGAACCGGTGGAAGGCCTCACGTTGCAGGCGCTGGATCAGCGGCCAACGCCCGAGGTGCTGGCGGTGCTGGAAGAGGCAGGACGCGAGCTGGGAATTTCACTGGCGAACCTGTCGGTGGCTTACGATCCGGATGTGGTTTATCTGGCGATGGAGCCGCACATGGCGTCACGCATTCTGCTCGATCACATCACCCAGAGCTTCCAGGCCTACCGGCTTAAACTGACGCCGCACATGACGCCGCTGCAGTTCCTGACTGAATCGAACCGCATGTGGGCGCTGGGCGCGGCGGGTTTTGCTGTCAACCGGCTGCTTGATCTGCTGGCGGCGCAGGCCGATGAAGAGCCGGTTACTTGAGTTATCCCTCGAATAAAAACGGGCGCCACGGCGCCCGTTTTTGTTTCCGCGCTTCCCTTAGCGCAGGCGCATCCCCTGATCATCAAACAGCAGGCAGTGTGCGGCAGAAAAGCCCAGTTCAACCTGGGTTCCCAGATCGCGCGTGGTTGCTTCACGCTCTTCCACCACCAGCATCTCTTCACGCCCGATATCCAGGTAGAGATAGTTGGTGTGGCCCAGCATTTCGCCATAGGCCAGCTCGCCGTGAAAGCGCAATGCCTCCGGCGTCTGCGCGGCAGGCTGGAAATGCTCGGGACGAATTCCCAGCGTCACGGTTTGCCCCTCGCGGCAGTCGGCGGCGATTTTCAGCACCAGCCCCTCAATCTTCAGTTCCGGCACCCGCAGCTGCACTTCACCCTTGCCCGTGGCGCTGATTTCCGCCCGCAGGAAGTTCATTTTTGGCGAGCCGATAAAGCCGGCGACAAACAGGTTATCCGGGTCGTGATAGAGCGTCAGCGGTGCGCCGACCTGCTCAATGCGGCCCTGACGCAGCACGACGATGCGGTCAGCCAGCGTCATCGCTTCCAGCTGATCGTGGGTGACATAAATCATGGTATTGCCGAGCGAGGCGTGCAGCCGCGCAATCTCAATCCGCATCTGCAAACGCAGCTCGGCATCGAGGTTAGAGAGCGGCTCATCGAACAGGAAGATACGCGGATGACGGATAATTGCCCGGCCAATCGCCACGCGCTGCCGTTGTCCGCCAGAGAGCGCGCGCGGCAGGCGGTCGAGCAGTTCGGTGAGATGCAGGCGGGCGGCCGTCCGGGCAATCGCCTCGTTGATCTCCGCTTTGGACTTTTTCATTACCTCAAGCGGATAGGCCAGGTTGCCGCGCACCGTCATGTTGGGGTAGAGCGCATAAGACTGAAACACCATAGCAATGCCGCGCTCGGTGGCGGGCTGCTGCGTCATGTCCTGCTCCTCAATCAGCAACTGACCGCTGCTGATCTCCTCCAGCCCGGCGATCATCCGCAGCAGTGTCGATTTGCCGCAGCCGGATGGCCCGACAAACACCACAAATTCGCCGCTGTTGATCGTCAGATCGATGCCATGAATGACATTAACGTGTTCATAAGACTTCTTCACATTCTGCAAGCGCAGGCTGGTCATCGGCTACCTCACTCAGAGTAACTGGCCCATGTAGATGGCATTGCTGCGCAGGATTGGGGTGAACCCCATGCGCTGATAAAAGGCACAGACCTGCTCATTCTGCAGGCTGACGCCAAGATGGACACCAGTGACACCGGCAGCGCGCAGCGCCGCCAGCTCATGCTCAATCATCCGGCGACCCCAGCCGCCTTTCTGTGCCGGGGGTAGCAGGTTGATATGCAGATGAGCGGGCCACTGCGTCACCAGCGTGTCAGCGGCCTGGTCAGGATGGCGTATTGAGTCGAGCACTTTGCTGTCGAGCGGCGCGCTGGCGCTGCGATCACGATATTTCTCCTGCAGCTGCGGCCACCATTCGGCCTGTAGCTGCGCTTCAAACGCGCGGGTATCGGGCGCGGCGACCACATAACCCTGCACCTCACCGTCCCGCTCCAGCACAAAAGCAAAGTCAGGCGCGAAACGCGCATAAGGCACAGCAAAACGCTGGCCGGGATAGTCAGGATCGGAATAGAGCGCGCGGGCATCGCCACCTGCATCGGCTGTTTCCAGGCAGATGCGGTAGAGCGCCGGGTAGTCCGCCGGGGTGGCCGGACGAATGACACCTTGATTCGCCATGGTGAATTCTCGTGAGTGAGTGAATCGGTCAGGGATTGAACAGATCCGCAGATAAAAGTTACGTTAATGAAAGTGGACTTAGTTTTCAAGATAGAATAATTACCTTATCTCACTAACACGGGCGCTTCGGCAATGTTTACCGGCATCTGGATGCACAACTGTGATCGCCGACACGCCCGGATCGTGGCGGCTGGCAGCAGATTCACGGCCAGTGAAAGGGGAAAAGTGTGAGCGTGATAGGATTTTCGTATGTTTTATCAGGACGTTATTTTGCAATTATTGCACTGGCATCTCCTGCTGCAGAAAAAGTAGCTGGCGACGCACCGCCACGGTTAATCGCGTAAATGCCAGCGCAGTGTGCTGAATTTCACGCCATGTCGCTGTTTATTTGCGCGTGCTCACAGCGTTGCAATTCCCCGCGCAGGCTGTTTGACTTTATTTTTTTATTAAAGTAAGTATGAGTGAGTGCGTTTGTGTGCGGCTGCAGCCTGCAGGATGTCAGGCGGTGAGATGAAAGGATGCCGATCCTGGTCTGAAGAAGGTGAGCATAATGTCTGTTTCCTCCGTTCGTTCGTTCCGAATTCGCAATGTGGGTCGGCTGCTGGCAGCGGGCCTGCTGGCGGGCAGCGTCTCGCATGCCGCCCACGCCGCCGTTACCCTGAATGAGTGGGATATCTACAACTACCCGGAGCAGACTGCCGCGGTAGATGAAGGGATTAAAGAGTTTTCCCAGCAGAATCCCGGCATTGTGATTAACCGCTCGGTTCACTCCTTTGAAGATACCCGTATTCCCCTGAAGCTGGCGCTGACCGCCGGTGATGGCCCGCAGATCGCTCAGGTCAACCAGGGCGGCGGCGATATGGGCTCGCTGGTTAAAGATAAGCTGCTGCTGCCGCTCGACAGCTACGCCGCCAGCAACGGCTGGACCACACGCTTCCCGGACTCGATTCTGAAACGTAACCGCTGGTCAGACAGCGGCGAGTTTGGCAGCGGCAAACTCTATGGCGTCGCCAGCCTGGGCGAGATGGTCGGGCTCTATTACAACAAAGCGCTGCTGGATAAAGCAGGTATTGCCGTGCCGAAAACGCTGGCTGAGCTGGAAAGCGCGATGGCGAAACTGAAGCAGCAGGGCACCGCGCCGATGATGCTCGGTCTGCTGGATGGCAACATGGGCCAGCAGCTGCTCAGCACCCTGTGGCAGGCGCAGATTGAGAGCCACGACCGCAAGACGCTGGATAATCTGATTTACGATGTGGGCGGCACTTTCAAAGACAGCAAGCTGGTCAATGCCGCCTCTATGATGAAGAGCTGGACCGACAAAGGGTACTTCTTCCCTGGCTTCCAGGGCATCGGTCACGACGATGCGGCGACCCTGTTCCAGAACGGCCAGGCTGCGTTCCTGGTCAGCGGCACCTGGTATCTCGGCCAGTTTAAAGACAACAAAGATATTCACTTTGCCGCGATGCCTGCCGGTGAAGGCGTGAAGCAACCGCTGATGGTGGGCGGTACCGATCTGGCGTTCTCCATCACCAGCACTGCCAAAGGCAAAGATCAGCAGGAAGGTGCGGCGAAGTTCATCAACTATATGGTCTCTGATGCCATGGCGAACCGCTGGCTGAAGGTGGGCTTCCTGCCTGCCAGCACCAACAAAGCGGCGAAAATGCCAGCGGACAATCCGCTGCTGGCCGAGGCGTATCAGGTCTGGCTGACGCTCAATGATTACGACGGTTTAGGCCACTACGTGGACTGGGCGACACCCACCATGAACGCCGAGCTGAATCAGAACGTTCAGCTGCTGCTGGCGGGCCGTCAGACACCCGATCAGATGGTAGTTAATTTTGATAACAACTATCAGCGTTACCTGAAAACACTGAAGCATTAAGCCGGAGGCCCGGCGAACAGCCGGGCCTGAGCCTCGTTCTGAACCACGAGTAGAGTTATGTTGAATTTAAGTGGCTGGCGTAATTTTCTCTATGTTCTGCCTGCGGTGCTGGTCTATGCGGTGTTTCTGCTGTTCCCGCTACTGGCCTCGCTGGGCATCAGTTTTACCGAATGGGACGGCACCTCGCTGCCGGTGTTTAGCGGCGTCAGCAACTATCTGCGGATGTTCAGCGATCCGGTGTTCTGGATTGCACTGGGCAATAACGCCATCCTGATGCTGTTCTATACCCTGTTGCCGATTGGCGTCGGCCTGCTGCTCTGCAGCTTTCTGTATGACACGCGCAACAACAGCGAACGCAGCGTGCTGCGCATTCTCTTTTTCCTGCCCTACATCATGCCGATGGCGGTGCTGGGCGTGGTGTGGCGCTGGCTCTATAACCCGGCGTTTGGTCCGATCGACCAGATATTACGCGCAATAGGATTGCCCCAGCTGGCGCTCTCCTGGCTGGGTGATTTTACCTGGGCGCTGCCCGCCGTGGGTCTGGTCGCCACCTGGTACTTCTTCGGCTTCTGTCTGGTGCTGTTTATGGCGGGCCTGCAGCGCATGGATCCGTCACTGCTGGAAGCGGCCGATCTCGATGGCTCGTCGCGTCGCCAGAAGTTTATGCGCATTATGCTGCCAGGCCTGCGACCCGAGCTGCGGATTGCCCTGCTGCTGACGGTGATCGCCAGTCTGAAAGCCTTTGACCTGGTCTATGTGATGACGCAGGGCGGCCCGGGCACCTCCACCATGGTGACCAACATCTTTATGTATAAGCAGGGCTTTGATCTGCACTACTTTGGCTACGCCTCGTCGGTAGCGGTGTTCAGCATGGTCATTGTTTTAGGGATTAACTATCTGATCCATCTGGCCTTAAAGGAGCGTTACTGATGCGAAGCACGCCGGTGATTTCACGCGCGCTGATCTGGATCGTGGCGCTGATGACGATTCTGCCGTTCCTGATGGCGCTGATGACGTCGTTCAAAACCCAGATGGAGCTGTTTCAGGGGGTCTTCACGCTGCCCGCCTCGCTGAATTTCAAAAACTACCTGACCGCGTGGCAACAGGGCCACTTCAACGTCTACTTCCTCAACTCGGTGCTGGTGGTGATTCCGGTGGTGCTGTTCAGCGTGCTGCTGGGCATTCTGGCCGGGTTCGGTTTCGCGTGGCTGAAAATCCCTGGTAAAAAAGTCATCGGAGCGATGCTGGCGCTGGGGATGGTATTGCCGAGTGAAGCCTTTATCATTCCGCTCTATCACGAGCTGCGCTGGATGGGGCTGACCAACACCTATCTGGCGCTGATCCTGCCGCAAATCGCCCTGTCGCTGCCCTTTACCACGCTGATGATCGCCAGCGCTTTTCAGCAGGTGCCGAAAGAACTGGTGGAAGCGGCGGTAATGGATGGGGCATCGCGGGTCAAAATTCTGTGGGGCATTCTGGTGCCCGCTATCTGGCCGACCCTCTCAACGCTGGGGTTGCTGCTGTTTATCTGGACCTGGAATGAGTTCCTGATCCCGCTGATTCTGGTCAACAAGGATGAGTTACGCACACTGCCAATTGGCATGATGTTTTTCCAGAACAAAAACACCATCGACATTCCGGTGCTGATGGCGGGCGCGATGATTGTGATTATGCCGCTGATCGTGGTGTTCCTGATTTTCCAGCGCAAGTTCATCAGCGGCGTCACCGAAGGGGCCGTGAAGTAATCTGTGATAGCCCGCACGAAACGGCGCACTGGCGGCCAGACAAAGGTTTGCCGCGCCGTATCGTGCTGCAATTCCTCCTCCTCAATCCTGCGGGAGACGCATGATGCACCTTTCCCTTGCTGATTTTCACCCTGTCGCCGATGGCGAAACCCCGGACACGGCCGTGCTGCAACGCGCTATGGATCAGATTGCGGCGGCGGGCGGTGGCCGTCTGACCCTGCCTGCCGGGCGTTATCGCAGCGGCTGCCTGAATCTGCCCTCTGATTTTGAATTCCACCTTGAAGCGGGCGCGGTGCTGATCGCCAGTCAGCGGCTGGCTGATTACCAGGCGGTACAGGCGCTGAGCTGTGCTGAGAAGTCCCACAATGTGCTGCTCTATGCGCTGGGCCAGCGCAATATCACCATCAGCGGCACCGGCCGTATAGACGGTGACGGTGAAGCCTGGTTTGCCGCTGAGCGTGACGAGCAGGGCTATCGCCTGCCGCGTGCGGACCGCCCGCGGATCATTGTGTTTGAAGATTGCGAGCAGGTAACGCTGACCGCCTTTACCATCGTGCAGGCGCCGATGTGGACGGTGCATCTGGTGAGCTGTCGCCATGTGCATATCGACCACCTCACCATCGACAATGCCATGACCATGCCGAATACCGATGCGCTCGATATCGACAGTTGCGAAGCGGTGTTTGTCAGCAATAGCTATCTCAGTGCCGCCGATGATGCCATCTGCATCAAAACCACCCATAAACCGGCCGCGCTGCGGCGTCCGGCGCGGCAGATTATGATCACCAACTGCCTGCTGCGTAGCTACAGCTGCGCCTTTAAAATCGGCACTGAAACCTGGGATGATGTGGAAGATGTCACGGTGACCGGCTGCACCATTTTTGATTCCAACCGTGGCATCGGCATTCTGTCGCGTGACGGCGGCGCGATGCGGCGTCTGCTGTTCAGTAATCTGACTTTTGCCTGTCACCATGCGCCGCCCTGTCACTGGGGAAAAGCCGATCCGCTGCATATTTCGGTGCGCAGGCGCGATCCCGCCATTACGCCCGGCATCGTAGAGCAGGTGCAGTTCAGTAACGTTACGGGCGTGGCGGAAGGGGCGATTAACCTGCATGCGGCAGAACCGGGCTGGATACGCGATGTGGTCATCAGCCAGCTGCAGATGCGGCAGACCGTGGCACCGGTTGCACAGGGACACTATGACGTACGGCCGCCCTGTAACCCGGACTCCCCGACCGGCATGGGGCTGGATAACGCCTACAAACTTGACCCGAAAACCGGCGAGGCTTTTGGCGTAGAGCGCTATCCCGGCGGGCTGCCGGGCCTGTTTGCACGCGGGGTGGAGAACCTGCAACTGCACAGCCTGGCGATAGTACGACCGGAACCGTTACCGCCAGGCTGGCACCCCGAGTGCGTGGTGCAGTTGCCGGACTAAATCACAGCGCGGCGGCGATGGCCATACCGAGCTGTTCGGTGCTGGCGCTGCCGCCGAGATCGCGCGTCAGGTGCTCACCCGCTGCCAGCGTGCGTTCAATCGCGTCTAACACCGCATCACCTGCCGCTTTGTAGCCGAGGTGCTCCAGCATCATCGCGCCACACCAGATCTGTCCGATGGGATTGGCGACGCCTTTACCGGCGATATCGGGCGCAGAACCGTGAACCGGTTCAAACAGGCTGGGGAACAGGCCTTCCGGGTTGATATTGGCCGAAGGGGCGATGCCGATGGTGCCGGTACAGGCCGGGCCGAGATCGGAGAGGATATCGCCAAAAAGATTGCTGGCGACCACTACATCAAACCAGTCCGGATGCAGCACGAAGTTAGCGGTGAGAATATCGATGTGATACTTATCGACGCGAACCTCGGGGAACTGACCGGCCATGGCTTCAACGCGGCTATCCCAGTAGGGCATGGTGATGGCAATGCCGTTCGATTTGGTGGCGGAGGTCAGGTGTTTCTTCGGCCGACTCTGCGCCAGCTGATAGGCAAACTTCAGGATGCGATCGACGCCGGTGCGCGTCATCACCGTCTCCTGAATCACCACTTCACGTTCGGTGCCGGGGAACATGGTGCCGCCGACGCTGGAGTATTCACCCTCCGTGTTTTCGCGTACCACATAGAAGTCGATATCGCCGGGCTGACGATTCGCCAGCGGCGCTTTGACGCCTGGCATCAGTCGCACCGGACGCAGATTCACATATTGATCGAACTCCCGGCGGAACTGCAGCAGCGAGCCCCACAGTGAAACGTGGTCGGGCACCACATCGGGCCAGCCGACTGCGCCAAAATAGATTGCATCAAAGGCTTTCAGCTGTGGAAACCAGTCGTCAGGCAACATTTTGCCATGCTGCTGCCAGTAGTCGGCACTGGCGTAATCGAACCACTCCCAGCGCAGCGGAATGTTAAATTTCTCTGCGGCCGCATTCATTACACGGACGCCTTCCGGCATCACTTCTTTGCCGATGCCGTCGCCAGGGATCACGGCAACAGAGTGAATTTTGTCAGTCACAGGGTACCTTTCCGGTTGATGTTCGAATTGTGTACGCAGTATAACTGTCGCTTCCGGGGAAATAATGAGCCTGAAAGGCAATCCAGTGTTGAATAAAAGTAGAGAATCCCGCACCTCCACCGATGATTTAGCCTTCTTTGTTCGCCTGGCTGCGCTGGATAGCCTGACTGCGGCGGCGCGCGAACTGGGACTGTCGCTGGCGGCGGTCAGCAAACGTCTGAGCCAGCTGGAACAGCGGCTTGGTGTGCAACTCCTGCGCCGCACCACGCGACGACTGGAGCTGACGCCGGAAGGGCGCCGATATCTGGCGGGTGCGCGTCCGTTGCTGGATCAGCTGGCGGCGCTGGAAGAGGCGGTCAGCGGCGAAACCGCCCAGCTGCGCGGCACACTTAACATCAACGCCTCATTTGGCTTTGGCCGTCGGCATATTGCGCCCTGCGTCTCGGCTTTTGCCGCGCTGCACCCGGAACTCTCGCTGTCGCTGCAGCTCAGCAGCCAGCCACTTAATTTTCTTGATGCCCACATGGATATTGATATCCGCGTCGGAGAACCGCCCGACTCACGGCTGGTGGCGCGCAAACTGCGTACCAATCCGCGCATTCTCTGCTGCTCACCCGCCTATGCCGCCCGGCACGGTCTGCCGGAGACAGTGCGCGATCTGGCACAACACAACTGCATTTTACTGCGCCAGCACGACAGCGATTTTACCCTGTGGCGACTGACCAGCGGCGAACAGAGCATCAATCAGAAAGTGCGCGGCAGTCTGATCACCAACGATGGCGAAGTGGCGATGCGACTGGCGATGGATGGGCATGGCATCTTGCTGCGTTCCTGGTGGGACGCGCAGCACAGTCTGGCGACGGGCGAACTGCTGCCGGTGTTACCCGACTGGCAGGCACCGGATGGCGATATTTTTGCGGTCTGGCAGGCGCAGCGTCAGCTTCCGGCGCGTATTACCGCATTTGTGACGTTTCTGCAGAGCAATCTTCAATCGGTTGATTATTAAGGCTTTTAAAGGCAGTTTCTGGCGCAGCCAGACGCCTGCGGACAATAAACATACCGCATTAAGCTGATTCGGTTGCGTCAGCATGCCGCTGCGTTTACAGCGTTTTAGCGGCTGCGTATGATTCTTATTCTTTTTATTTCCTGCCTGTCCTCTGCGTTGTGGCCAGCCGGGAGCAGCAGGCAGATAGGGGAGTTAAGTATGAAAGCGTTGTTCAGTCCGCGTACAGCGGCACTTACACTGGCGATGGTGACCACCTTCAGCCTGACGGCGTGCCAGATGCCGGCGAAAAAAGTGGATGCCAGTGCGCCGGTGGTGATGCAGCCCTCCAGTCCCGATAACCTGATTCAGCGCGAGCTGGGTGAAGGTTTGTATGAGATGGCCTATCTGCCAGCAAAAAATGCCCTCTATGTCGCCAGCGCGCAGGGATTTAAAGATATCAGCGGCGGCATGATCTACCGTCTTGATGCTTCCACGCTGCAGAGCACCGGCGCGGGACACTTCGACCTGAAAAACTTTGGTCTGATCAGTGCGCCTGACGGCAGCGCACTCTACGCCACCAACACGCTGGATGGCGGTATCTCTAAAATCGATCCTGATAACGGTAAGGTGCTGAAGCGCCTGATGTTTGACGAGAAAAACGAGAAAGGCATGCCCTATGGCACGCGTGAAATCTTTCTGCATGACGGGCTGCTCTATGTCGGCGGCGTGGGTGATCCGGGCGTGATCTGGGTGGTTGATGCCAAAACCCTGACGCTGAAAACCCGGATAAAAAATGCCGGGAAGTGGGTCACAGGCATCATCTTCTCGCCGGTCAGCGACCGGATTTATGCGGCGAACGGCAGCGGAGAAATCCTGGTGATCAATCCGCGCAATAACAAAATCGAGCAGCGCCTGACGGCGGGTGACGGGCAGGAGTATCTGTTCCTGAATATGGCCGAGGATCCGGCAACCGGTCGCCTGTTTGTTACGGATAATTCAAAAGCGAAAAATACGCTGGTGTTTGATGAGCGCAGCGGCAAGGTCATTAAGCGTCTGAATCTGGGCGACTCACTGGGGATTAAGTTTAATGGCAAGCGCAATGAGATTTATATCAGCCAGCGCGAATCGAAGAAGGTGCTGCAGCTGGATGGCACCACCTATGAGGTGAAAAACAGCTGGTCATTTGATAGCCACCCCAACAGTCTGCTGGTCTCACCGGACGGGCAGACCCTGTTCGTCACCCTGAAGCAGGGCTTCAATGACGATCACAGCAGTCAGGGGCTGGATGGCGTGGCGCGTATCACACTGCAATAAAAAAAGGCGGCATCGCTGCCGCCTGTATCTTTACTTAGCCACACCTTCTACCAGCACCACGCGATAGTTCGCGCCTTTCAGACGGTGCGCTTTGGCAGCCTGATATTCCGGGCTGTCATACCAGGCATGTGCGGCTTCGCGGCTCGCGAATTCCAGAATCACCACGCCTTCCGCTTCCTGTCCTTCCAGCGTTTCCAGTTCGCCATAAAAGGCGAGAGGATTGATCTGATGATCGCCGCGAGCCTCGCCCGCTTTCTCGGCATAGATCGCCATTTCGTCCTGGTTCAGGGTGTTATCACGAATAAATACAACATATGCACTCACAGATCTCTCCTTAAGCTTTTTTATCCTGGGTTTTGGTATCGAAGTCAGCGGCATCATGACGCTCGTGCAGCTGATCGGCCGGGTCGCCCATGACACGATTGACCTTACGGCCACGAATCACAGCAGGTCGCAGCGCGATCTCTTTCGCCCAGCGCACCACATTTTTATAGGACTGCACATCCAGGAATTCGGCACCGCCATACTGATCATTCAGCACCATGTTGCCGTACCACGGCCAGGTGGCGATATCAGCGATGGTGTAGTCATCACCGGCCAGATAGCGGTTATCTGCCAGCTGACGATCCAGCACGTCGAGCTGACGCTTCGCTTCCAGCGTGAAGCGGTTAATGGCGTACTCAATTTTTTCTGGCGCGTAGTGATAGAAATGACCGAAACCACCGCCGAGGTAAGGCGCTGAGCCCTGTAACCAGAAGAGCCAGTTCAGGGTTTCGGTGCGGCCAGCGATATCTTTCGGCAGGAAGTAGCCATACTTCTCCGCAAGATAGAGCAGGATGTTGCCCGATTCAAATACCCGAATCGGCGGCGTTGCTGAGTGGTCGCTCAGCGCCGGGATTTTCGAGTTCGGGTTTACGTCGACAAAACCGCTGGAGAACTGATCGCCTTCGCCGATACGGATCAGCCAGGCATCATATTCCGCATCGTTGACGTTAAGCGCCAGCAGCTCTTCCAGCAGGATGGTCACTTTCTGGCCGTTAGGCGTGCCAAGCGAATAGAGCTGTAAAGGATGCTTGCCGACCGGCAACGCTTTTTCATGGGTGGGACCAGCGAACGGACGATTAGTTTTAGCGCCGTTACCTTTGGCTTCAGGGTCCCAGGTCCAGACTTTTGCGGGCTGATATGCATTTTCCGACATAATGAAAGTTCGCCTTATGGTGTGGTATTGGTCTGGAGTGTAGCAGGTGCTGCGAAGGGGGTTTAACTCTGCTGGCTGCACAAGGCCGTGCTGCAGGGGGCTGATGTCAGGCGGGCAGCGGCACTGGAGAAAAGTGAATAAAAGTTTGTCAGGCAGGTGGTTCGTTATCCTGAGCGGAGGTGGCCGTGCAGTCAGCAGCGACTGCACGGCAGGCAGGGTTACAGCAGTTCACGCTCAATCAGTTCGCGGGTTTCTACCGCCTGAACCTTCATCTTTTCCGGGTAGCCAAACAGAGACGCCGCGATGATCGGTTCACCGCCGACTTTATAACTGCGGGTGGCAAAGCCGGTGTCGCGCAGCGTTTTAAACAGGGTGTCGAAGTCCACTTCGCCTTCGCCCACGCCGACATGCTGGTGAATGGTGGCATCCACCCCTGGCGGGTTAACGATGTAGCGACAGTGTTTTGTATGGTTCATGGTGTCGGCGATCAGCATGTGTGACAGATCGTCACCGGCATACTCCAGCATCGGTTTCACATCACCTTTGCCTTTGTCATAAAAGAAAGTGTGTGGTGCGCTATAAATATACTTCACGTTATCGCTGCGAAACGACTTCACGATATCCACGGTTTCGTTGTTCTCTTCGCAGAAATCCCACGGATGGGCCTGGATTTCGACGCGGATGCCTTCACGTTCGATGATCGGCAGCAGCTCTTCCATAGAGCGATAGAACATCTCTTCACAGATTTCCGGCTCGTTAGGCGTGCCGGAGAGCTCGGTGTTGATCACCTGCACACCCATCTCAACCGCGATCTCGATCATCCGCTTCCAGTTCTTCACCGCCGCCTGACGACGCAGCTCATCCGGGCCGGACCAGCGATAGACCACGATAAACGAGGAGATCTCCAGCCCGGTGGCGTTTAACGCATTCTTATACTCGGTGATGATTTCACGGCTGGCTTTAGGATGCTTATAAAACGGGTTGATCTGCGGATGCGGCGACTGTTCGATATATTTGTATCCCCAGTCGGCCACCTGATGAACCATACGGGTGATGCCTAAATCTTTAATCACATCCACATCAAAAGCGATTTTCATCTTTCTGCTCCGGGCACATTAAGGTTGCTGTTCTTCATTGAAGGTCACGCCAATCTGCTGCCTGACGTTGTCCATCGCGGCCAGGGTGGTAATCGCCTGGTCAAGCGAATGGATGGGCGAATCGATCCGGTTCTGGCCGATACACCAGGCGAAGTGGTTAATTTCATGACAGAGCTGTTCATAGCGGCTGGCAGGCTCCTGCCACTGCAGGCGATGACGCCGATCGCTGGAGGTCAGGGTGAAGTTACCGGGCGCATAGAACTGGCCCGCCAGTTCCAGCGTGGCCTCGCGTCCGGCGATCACCGCGCCGCCTGGCGTGTTGCTGAACAGGGTGGTATTCAGCACCGAATGCATGCCGTGCTGATGGGTAAACAGCATCGACGTCTGACCGTTTACACGCCCATCCGGGACGGACTGGCCCCGGGCGACGATCGTGTCAGGCGCACCGCCGCCAACAAACACGCTAAGCGCCACCAGATAGCTGCCCAGATCCAGCATCGGGCCGCCCGCCAGATCGGCATTGAAGATGCGATGATCCGGGGTGAAAAACTCGCCATGATCGGCAATCAGGGTGTGAACATCGCCGAGCACGCCATCCTCCAGCAGCTGACGGATAACGTCATATTTCGGTGTGAAGTTGCACCACATCGCCTCCATACAGAGCAGGTTCGCGGCAGCGGCAGCCTGTTTAAGCTGTGTCGCCTGCTGAGCATTCAGCGCCAGCGGCTTTTCAATCAGCAGATGCTTTCCGGCGGCAATCGCGCGCAGACCATCGGGAAAATGGTGGTTGTGGGGCGTAGCGATATAGACCGCATCAACATCCTCCCGCGCCAGCAGCACGTCGATACTGCCCGTGGCATGGCTGATTGACCATTTGTCGGCAAAGGCCTGTGCTTTTGCCGGGTCACGCGCAGCCACCGCCGTGATCTGCTGATGGGTATGCTGGCGCAGTGCATGGGCAAAATGGTCGGCGATCCAGCCCGGCCCGATAATGCCCCAGCGCAACTGTGGTACCTGGCTGGCAGCGGTCAGGCGTGGAACCGGAAGCGTTGAAGGGAACATAACTTTTCCTTTTATACGTGCAGGCAGGTGCTGCTCAGGGCTCCACTATAGAAAGCCCGCCGTCGTCGCTCTAACCTTTTAATGATGTGATCCCATCAACCCGATCGGCGCAGGATTTTTATCCGTTTTAGCAAATGGGCGTTTTAAAGAGAATGCAGAAAGAAATGAATGTTTCATTTTGCGAGGACGATCAAGATTAACGCTGATTTTCTATCAAATAAATGAGAGGAAATGGCTGTGCCGCGATAGAGTGTTGATGTCTCAGACAACAGAATATATAGGCGTAGCCGTCAGCCAGCGCTACAGAGAGCAGAAGCAGGGAGAAGGATGATGTCAAAAGTGACGATGACCGCTATTGCGCAGGCGGCGGGCGTGGGCGTGGCCACCGTGGATCGGGTGCTGAATGGACGCGCGCCGGTGCGCAGCGTGACCGAGCAGAAAGTGCTGGCTGCGGCCCGCGAGCTGGGCTATCACCTGACGCAGGCACACCTCCGGACAACATCGCCGCTCGCTGCGGCAACAGTTCGCGTGAGCTTTATCCTGCTGCCTGCCCGTTATTCGTTTTATCAGCAGCTAGGCGAGGTGCTGAAACAGCAGCTGAAGGCGCAGCAGCCACAGGGCAGCGAACCTGAATTCTGCTGGCATGATATTCATGAAGTGGAGGCGGTGGCGCACTCGCTGCGTCTGCTGGCACAGCGCAGTGATGTGATTGCGCTGGTGGCGCTGGATCATCCGCTGATTCGTCACGCGATTCAGGATGTGTCCCGACTGGGCGTGCGGGTTTACGCGCTGTTTTCTGATTTTTCGCCCTGTGAGCATGCGGGATTTATCGGCATTGATAATCAGAAAGCGGGACGTACGGCGGCCTGGATGGCACAGCATCTGCTGCGTCAGCCGGGATGCGTTGGGGTGCTGCTGGGCGATCACCGCTTTACCTGCCAGGAGAGCAGCGAGATCAGTTTCCGCTCTTACCTGCGCGAGTCAGGCATCAGCCAGCGGGTACTGGAACCGTTAAAAACGCATGAGTCGGGTGAAGGGGGCTATCAGGCGACCCGGCAGTTGCTGGACACCCATGATGATCTGGTGATGATTTATGCGCCATGCGGCGGCATCGAGGGTGTGGTGCGGGCGCTGCGTGACAGCGGGCGCAGACAGATCGATCTGCTGTGCCACGGTCCGCTGCCCGGCGATGAGCTGGCGCTGATTGATGGCACCATTACGCTGATGTTGCGCCATCGTATTGATGCCATGGCTGCGGCGGTGATCGCCACCTGCCTCAATAGCCGGATGGAACAGCGCGACCATTTTGCGCAGGTGACCGTACCCTTTGAAATCGTGACGCGTGAAAACCTGTAGAAAGAGCAGGTTAGCGGAAATTTGATAGAAAACTATCATATAAAGAAATATTTAAACGCGATCTCTATCAAAAAATGAAACTTTCATTGTTGTCTGAGATGAAATTTTCATTTGATACTGCCAGCAGTTCTCACTGCACAGGCAGATATCATGACCTTTCACATTGCTAATGCGCCCTGTAGCTGGGGCGTCGACGATCCCGCTAATCCCTGGCTGCCGCCATGGCAGAAAGTCCTGACTGAAGCCGCTCAGGCTGGCTATCCCAGTATTGAACTTGGCCCCTGGGGCTATCTGCCAGCGGATGCAGCCGAACTGACCCGGCAGCTTAATGCGCATCAGCTTTCGCTGGTGGCGGGTACGATTTTTGATGATTTGGTCAGTGAAGCGCATTTCCCTGAACTGGTCACGCTCACCCACAACCTGTGCCGTACCCTGGCCAGCGTACCAGCCGCCGTCAAAACGCCCGGCGCCAGCGCGCCTTATCTGGTGGTCATCGACTTCGGGAATCCGGAGCGGGCGAAATATGCCGGTCAGTCAGAAAAAGCGCCACGGCTCTCCGCTGACGACTGGCAGCGCATGATGCGACACATCACCATTCTGAGTGAGATTGCCTGGCAGGAGTATGGCGTGCGACCGGTGATCCATCCGCATGCGGGCGGCTGCATTGAGTTTGCCGATGAGCTTGCGCGGCTGGTCAGTGATATTCCGCATCAGGTGGCTGGTTTATGTCTGGATACCGGCCATCTCTATTACGCCGGGATGGATCCGGTCGCTTCACTGCAACAGTACTGGACCCGCATCGATTACCTCCACTTCAAAGACGTTAACCAGCGGGTCTGGCGAGACGCCCTCTCTCGCGGACTCGACTTTTTCACTGCCTGCGCGCAGGGGGTGATGTGTCCGCTGGGGCAGGGCGCAATTGACTATCCGGCGGTGCGCGCACTGCTGACTGAGCGTAACTATCAGGGCTGGATCACCATCGAACAGGAGCGTGATCCGCGCCATGCCGACACCAGTCTGCGGGATGTTAAAGCCAGCCTGGACTATCTCCGATCAACAGGATTTTGAGGACAACAGCATGATTAACGGTAAAAAAGCGGCTAATCGCTCGCTGCGCTGGGGCATGATCGGCGGCGGCGGCACCAGCCAGATTGGGTATATCCATCGCTCTGCGGCACAGCGTGACGGAAACTTTGTGCTGCTGGCGGGGGCGTTTGATATTGATGCCGCACGCGGGCGTGAGTTTGGTCAGGCGCTGGGTGTGGCACCGGACCGCTGTTATCCCGATTATGCCAGCCTGTTCGCCGGGGAAGCCGCGCGTGAAGATGGCATTGAGGCGGTGTCTGTCGCCACGCCTAATAATACTCATTTCGCCATTTGCCGCGCGGCGCTTAATGCCGGGCTGCATGTGGTGTGCGAGAAGCCCCTCTGTTTTACGGTCGAAGAGGCGGATGAGCTGGAGCAGCTGAGCCGGGAGAAGCAGAAGGTTGTTGGCGTCACCTACGGTTACGCCGGGCATCAGCTGGTTCATCAGGCCAGGGAAATGATCGCCGAAGGGGCTTTGGGTGAGATCCGCATCGTTAACATGCAGTTTGCCCACGGCTTCCATAATGAGGCGGTGGAGTTGCAGAGTGAAAGCACCCGCTGGCGGGTTGATCCGCGCTTTGTCGGCCCGAGTTACGTGTTAGGCGACCTGGCGACGCATCCGTTATTTATCGCAGAAACGATGTTGCCACAGCTGAAAGTGACGCGTCTGCTCTGTTCGCGTCAGAGCTTTGTCGCGTCGCGTGCGCCGCTGGAGGACAACGCCTTTGTGATGATGGAGTATGACAACGGCGCAGTCGGCACGTTATGGGCGTCGGCGGTGAATGCCGGATCGATGCACGGGCAGAAGATTCGGGTCGTCGGATCGAAAGCCAGTCTGGAATGGTGGGATGAGCAGCCGAACCAGTTGCGCTATGAAGTGCAGGGCGAGCCAGTGCGCATTCTGGAGCGCGGCATGGGCTATCTTAATCCGCGCGCGCTGGAAGAGGACCGCATTGGCGGAGGGCATACCGAGGGGTTATTTGAAGCCTGGTCCAATCTTTATCGTCGCTTCGCGCTGGCGATGGATGCCACCGATCGCCATGACACCGACTTCCTGCAGAATTTCTGGTATCCCGACGTGCATGCCGGATTAATGGGCGTGCGCTGGGTCGCGCAGTGCGTGAAATCGGCGGATGCCGGTGCAGTGTGGGTGGCGTGCTGAAGCAGAGGGTGAGCCACAGGATGTGGCGAGTGTATCGAACCTTCGATAACGGGTTCGCTCCACAAAAGCAAAAAACCCGCCAGAGGCGGGTTCTTTAAATATGGTGCCCGAACCCGGACAAAAATGCCGGGAGCATTTTTGCATCGCGCGGCTTCGCGCGACCCGGAGGGTGAGCCACAGGATGTGGCGAGTGTATCGAACCTTCGATAACGGGTTCGCTCCACAAAAGCAAAAAACCCGCCAGAGGCGGGTTCTTTAAATTTTGGTGCCCGAACCCGGACAAAAATGCCGGGAGCATTTTTGCATCGCGCGGCTTCGCGCGACCCGGAGGGTGAGCCACAGGATGTGGCGAGTGTATCGAACCTTCGATAACGGGTTCGCTCCACAAAAGCAAAAACCCGCCAGAGGCGGGTTCTTTAAATATGGTGCCCGAACCCGGAATCGAACCAGGGACACGGGGATTTTCAATCCCCTGCTCTACCGACTGAGCTATTCGGGCAACGGGGCGCATTAAACCGTAAAGGCCGCGGGTCGTCAACGGCTTTCACTAAAAAACCCCTGGAAACGTGACTGATTGCCTGATTTTCAGTCAAAGCGGGTAAAACCTCAGGCCAGCGCGCCATTTTTACGGCACAGCGCGATGCTGTAAACATCCTCCGCCAGCCGCTGTGCGGTGGCGACATCCTGCACATTGCGCTTCACCAGCAGCTTGCTGAGGCAGCCTTCAAGAATCAGCTCCATCTGATCGGCCACCATGCTGGGGTTGTCCAGCGCCTGCTCCACCAGAATGTCGTGGGTGAACTGCCATGAGCCGCGTTTCTGCTGTTCGGCCAGTTGATGGATGGGCTGATCGGGCTGCGGGTAGAAGCTACAGGCGGCGATAAACAGGCAGCCTGGAAAGCGTCCTTTGCTGACCTGCTCACTCAGGACCTCATAGCGTGCCATCAGCTTCTGGTCGGGCGACAGCGATTCATCCAGCAGGATCTGGCGTCGCCAGGTATCAATCTGCTGCCCGTGATAGCGCAGCGCATCGTAGAGCAGGGCGTCACGATCGGGCCAGAACTGCTGAAGCTGGTCACGGGTTAATTCGGATCCCGCCAGGGTTTCCAATGAGAGGGTGGCGGCGAGGCCGTTCTGTTCAAGCACATTCAATGCATGCTCGAGTATCTGTTCACGCTGCAAGTGACTCTCCTCTGGTATGCAGGCCCGGTAATGCACCGGGCAATGACCTGACTCCAGTGTTGTTTACGGGGTAAGTTTCTGCAAATGCGCCCGGAAGTCGGCGGCATTGAGAAACCCGGTGATGCGCGATCCGGCGATTTCGCGGCCCTGCGCATCAAAGAACAAAATCGTCGGTAAGCCCAGCACCTGAAGGTGCTGCAACAGCGCGTTATCACTGGCGTTGTTGGCGGTGACGTTGGCCTGGAGCAACTGTACCTGACTCAGGCTATCGCGCACGGCGCTGTCACTAAAGGTATATTTTTCAAACTCTTTGCAGGCGACGCACCAGTCAGCGTAGAGATCGACCATGGTGATGCGGCCGCGGGCCTGCTGCAGCGCGCTATCAAGCTGCTGCGGCGTCTGGATAGTATGGAACGGCAGCGGTGCCACAGCCTGCTGCTGCGCCGGTCCGTCAAAGGCCCAGTCCTGCAACGGGCGTGCGCTGATCAGCGCAGCGGCCAGCATGATAATCTGCACTACGCGCCACTTACCGCTGCTGGCGCGCAGGCTGACGCTGAACGCCCAGCCAAAGAACGCCACGCCGAGCAGGCTCCAGAGCCGCAATCCCCATGCATCGCCCAGCACCCGCTCCAGCAGGAAGACCGGCAGCGCCAGGATGACAAAACCAAAGCCCTCTTTAACGGTTTGCATCCACGGGCCGCTTTTCGGCAGCAGCCGGTTGCCAAACAGGGTCACGGCGATCAGCGGTAATCCCATTCCGACCGCATAGAGCCACAGCGTCCCGGCACCGGCCCACAGATTTCCGCTCTGCGCGATGTAAAGCAGAATAGCGCTGAGCGGGGCGGTGGTGCAGGGTGAGCAGATCAAACCCGCCAGCGCGCCCATCAGGAAGACGCCGGGCAGCGAGCCACCCTGCTGACGATTACTCCACAGGGTCAGGCGGGTTTGCAGGCTGGCGGGCAGTTGCAGCGTAAACAGGCCGAACATTGACAGCGCCAGCACGATAAACAGCAGTGAGAGCGTGAACAGCACATAAGGATGCTGCAACGCGGCCTGGAAGCGCAGGCCCGCTGCCGCGACGACCACTCCCAGCAGCGTGTAGGTCAGCGCCATCCCCTGCACATAGACCATCGCCAGCGCGAACAGCCGGCCCAGCGAATAGTGGCGCTGTCCGCCAAGGATAATGCCGGAGATCAGCGGATACATCGGCAGTACGCAGGGCGTAAACGCGACACCGATACCAATCAGTAGCGCCCAGAGCGGCGAGAAAGGCAGCGGGCTGGCGGGCGCAGGCTGAGCGCTGACCGGCGGCGGTGCGCTGCTGGCGGTCACCGCACTTACCGGAACGCTGCGCGTTTCTGGCGGATAACAGAATCCGGCGGCGGCACAGCCCTGATAAGTCACACTGAGCGTGGCGCCGCTGGCCGCCTGTTGCAGCGTCACCGGCAGCGTCAGATCCTGCGGATAGATTTCACTTTTGCCGAAGAATTCATCTTCATGCGGCTGACCAGCCGGCAGCGTTAACGGCGCGATGGTCGCGTTCTGCGGTGTGATGTGGATCTGCTGGCGATAGAGGTAATAACCCGATTTCACTTTCCAGTGCAGGTTGAGCTGCGCGCCCTGCTGGTCGAAGTCAAAAGTAAAGGCCTGATCAACCGGCACAAAGCGACTGGTCGTCGGATTTGAAAAGAGTGAAGCGTGCGCCTGCAGGCCGATAAACAGCGTCAGCAGAAGCGTAATTAAGCGAGAGATGCGTGCAGCCATGACAAGTATTCACTGTCTCCATATTGAACCGGCAGCGCCAGCAGTTCGGGCACATCGTAAGGGTGAGCGTCTTTGAGCAGATCACACAGCGCCTGCTGATGATCGCTGTCGCATTTCAGCAGCATCTGGACTTCGCTGCTCTGCTCCATTTTTCCCTGCCAGAGATACCAGGAGGTGGCGCCCGGCAGCAGTGTGACACAGGCCGCCAGCCTGGCTTCCAGCGCTAAGCCAGCAAGGTGCTCCGCCGTGACCTGATCGGGTGTGGTGCAGAGGATAACGACAGCATTCATCCTGTGACTCCTGTTTTAAAGAGCGCCGATGATAGCACGCTCCATCCGTAACACGAGGAGTGCGCTTATAGCAGCAATCCGCCAAAAACGAAGCCAGAGAGCACCGACAGCGCAATGGCGATCACGCCGGGAATGATAAAGGCATGGTTAAACACATACTTGCCAATCCGGGTCGAGCCGGTGTCATCCATCTCAACGGCGGCCAGCAGGGTCGGGTAGGTCGGCAGCACAAACAGCGCCGAAACCGCCGCGAAGGAAGCGATGGCAGTAAGCGGCGTAACGCCCAGCAGCAGCGCGGCGGGCATCAGCGCTTTGGTAGTCGCAGCCTGCGAGTAGAGCAGCATCGAGGCGAAGAACAGCACCAGCGCCAGCATCCACGGATAGGTTTTCAGCGTGTCGCCCGCCAGCATCTGAATCTCCGCCAGATGTGCCTTCACAAAGGTATCGCCCAGCCAGGCGACGCCCATTACGCAGATACAGGCGCTCATGCCGGACTTGAAGGTGCTGGCGCTGAGGATTTCGCTGGTGTCGAGTTTGCAGGTCAGGCTGATCAGCGTGGCGATGGTCAGCATAAACACCACAATCGCTTCATTGCGTGGCAGCGGTGGATTGACGATCAGCCCGACGCTGGCGCTGGTCGCGGTGGCATAAAGCACCACGGCCACGATGCCCGTCAGAAACAGCAGCACCGATTTTTTCGCGCCCGGTTTTGCCTGGTAGAGGCTGGCACCGCGCAGCGTGACTTCGCCTTTAGCGAGACGCGCCTGATAAACCTCATCATCCTTTAGCTCACGGCCGAGGAAGTTAGTCACCAGAGCCGCCAGGAAAATGCCCACCATGGTCGAGGGGATGGCAATCGCCAGCAGCGTGATATAGCTGACGCCGCGCGGCTCAAGCAGGGTGGCGAAGAAGACCACCGCGGCTGAAATGGGTGATGCGGTAATCGCGATCTGCGAAGCCACTACCGCAATCGACAGCGGCCGGGAAGGGCGAACGCCTTGCTCTTTCGCCACTTCGGCAATCACCGGTAATGTTGAGAACGCGGTATGTCCGGTACCGGCCAGCAGCGTCATCAGGTAGGTCACCAGCGGGGCCAGCAGCGTAACGTGGCGTGGATGACGGCGCAGCAGGCGTTCCGCCAGGCTCACCAGATAATCCATGCCGCCTGCCACCTGCATGGCGGCTATCGCGGCGATCACCGCCATGATGATTTCAATCACATCGAACGGAATAGCACCGGGTGCCATGCCAAATCCCAGCGTCAGGATTAGCACGCCCATCCCGCCTGCGAACCCGATACCAATGCCGCCAAGACGTGCGCCCAACCAGATCGCCATCAAGACGATAAGCAGCTCAACCACAAACATGAATGACTCCTGAAAGATAAACCGGTAATAGCAGGGTGTGCTGTTTAACAAAAAAAAAGGCACACCGTGTTGATCGCGGTGTGCCTTTGGTTAACCAGCGTCGGTTAAACCTTACTGTTCGTTTTCATCAGTATAACGTTTGGCTTTATAAACCGGGTACATCAGGTTCTGCACCGAGAAGATATCGTCCAGCTCACTTTCCGTCAGCAGGCCGCGCTCCAGCACCACCTCACGTACGCTTTTACCGGTTTCCGCACAGATTTTACCGACGATGTCGCCGTTGTGGTGGCCGATGTAAGGGTTAAGGTAAGTCACGATACCAATCGAGTTGAAGACATAGGCTTCGCACACTGCGCGGTTGGCGGTAATGCCGTTGATGCACTTCTCCAGCAGGTTGTAGCAGGCGTTAGTCAGAATGCTGATCGACTCAAACAGCGCCTGACCAATCACCGGCTCCATCACGTTGAGCTGCAGCTGGCCCGCTTCAGAGGCCATCGTCACGGTGATGTCGTTACCAATCACTTTGAAGCAGACCTGGTTTACCACCTCCGGTACAACCGGATTGACCTTGGCGGGCATGATAGAGGAACCCGCCTGCAGCTCTGGCAGATTGATTTCATTCAGGCCAGCACGCGGGCCAGAGGAGAGCAGGCGCAGGTCGTTACAGATTTTAGAGAGCTTCACCGCCAGACGTTTCAGCGATGAATGGACCATCACATAGGCGCCGCAGTCGGAGGTTGCTTCAATCAGATCTTCCGCTGGCACCACCGGCAGGTTGCTGACTTCCGCCAGACGCTGCACCGCCAAATGCTGATACCCTTCCGGCGTGTTGAGGCGGGTGCCGATGGCGGTCGCGCCCAGGTTCACTTCCAGCAGCAGTTCCGCGGTGCGCAGAATGCTTTTGGTCTCTTCGTTCAGCAGTACGCTGAAGGCGTGAAATTCCTGCCCGAGGGTCATCGGCACGGCATCCTGCAACTGGGTACGGCCCATTTTCAGGATGGTCTGGAACTCATCGGCTTTGTGCTGGAAGCCTTCGGCCAGCTGGCTGATGCCATCAAGCAGTTTCAGTAGCGAGCTGTAGACCGCGATGCGGAAACCGGTTGGGTAAGCGTCGTTGGTGGACTGGCATTTGTTCACATGATCGTTGGGGTTGAGGTACTGATATTCCCCTTTCTGGTGGCCCATCAGCTCAAGGCCGATGTTCGCCAGTACTTCATTGGTGTTCATGTTGACCGAGGTCCCGGCACCGCCCTGATAAACATCCACGGGGAACTGGTCCATACAGCGGCCGTTGTTGAGCACTTCGTCGCAGGCCTTAATGATGGTATCGGCAATATTGCGCGGGATGGTCTGCAGCTCTTTGTTGGCCATCGCCGCCGCTTTTTTTACCATCACCATGCCGCGGACAAATTCAGGTATGTCGCTGATTTTGCTGTTGCTGATATAAAAATTCTCAATCGCACGCAGAGTATGAACGCCATAATAGGCATCCGCCGGAACTTCGCGCATACCTAACAGGTCTTCTTCGATACGAATGTTGTTCGCCATGATAACCTTCTTGTTGTTGCCGCTAACCATCACAAAGGATGTGTTTATTTTGTCGTGGTGTACCCGTGCCGACATATTATCCGTCTTCATAGGGGCGTGTGCGATCATATTCTGATGCATATGAAAAGCACGCATGCAGATCACTTAATGCTGCAGCCTGGTTAACGATATGTGAAGTTGGTTACAAAATTAACCCCGCAGGATAAATTTGACAGGATCGGTTGAAAATGGCGGCGCGGGTGCCCATCTCTTTTCTTATCATCCTCAGGATGAACGCTTTCTGCTGACCGGCACGCTGCCGTTCAGCCCCTACTTACAGGAGAGTACGGTGCGCTGGATACCGTTATTAGTCTTTTTCGTTCTGGCCTGGATTGAGATTTCCCTCTTCATTCAGGTTGCACACGTCATGGGCGTGCTGCTTACCATGCTGCTGGTGGTCTTCACCTCGTGCATCGGCGTCTCGCTGGTCAAAAATCAGGGCATGAAAAACTTTATGCTGATGCAGGAGAAGCTGGCACGTAATGAAAGCCCGGCCAATGAGATGATCAAAAGCGTGTCGCTGATCATCGCCGGTTTCCTGCTGCTGCTGCCTGGTTTCTTTACCGACCTGCTGGGCCTGCTGCTGCTGCTGCCACCGGTGCAGAAACATCTGACGCTGAAGCTGATGCCTCATCTGCGCGTCTGGCGGGGACCGGGAGCCGGTCCAGACAGCGGCTACACCATGGATGGCGAGTTCGAGCGTAAAGACAGCGATCGCCTTGAGCATCATGACGATCACAAGGATCGTTAACCGCAACTGTCACTTCTGAAAGCGCAACCTTCGGGTTGCGTGAGATTGTTGTAAAAAACCTGACCCGGCCAGCTGTGAGACCGGAGCCGCACAGGGAACAGGGTCAGATCGGAAAGTCGCAAAATCGTCATCCATGACTTCTCGGCCCGCGCCATCCGTGGCGCGTGACGCTTTCCTCTTCTGACCCTGTTTCCTGCGCCCTGAGCTTAGCCGTTGCTGCCAGGGTCATCCTGTACTGAGTTTGTCAGCACGCTGGCGCAACCTACGGGTTGCGTTTTTTATTTGCCCCATCATCTGTTCAAAAAGCCATCACTTATCACTCACAGGTAAAAAATTTGTTGTCCGCCCCCTTGAAAGTGGGTGGCAGCGGCCCTATCTCTCTGGTCACGAGGCCGGAAGCCATGCAGCCCGGTGTTCAACCCCAAAACTGAATGATTGGACTTCTCAAAGGAGAGCTATCAAATGAAAATTCGTCCATTGCACGATCGCGTTATCGTCAAGCGTAAAGAAGTTGAAGCTAAATCAGCTGGCGGCATCGTGCTGACCGGTTCCGCAGCCGGTAAATCCACCCGTGGTGAAGTACTGGCTGTCGGCAATGGCCGCATCCTTGAGAGTGGCGACATTAAGCCGCTGGACGTGAAGGTTGGCGACATCGTGATCTTCAGCGAAGGTTACGGCGCGAAAACCGAGAAAATCGACAACGAAGAGGTGCTTATCATCTCTGAGAGCGACATTCTGGCCGTTGTTGAAGCGTAATTTTTACGCGTAATTCACTGAACGAAACGAATTTAAGGGATATTTAAAGATGGCAGCTAAAGACGTAAAATTCGGTAATGACGCACGCGTAAAAATGCTGCGTGGCGTGAACGTACTGGCAGATGCAGTAAAAGTTACCCTGGGTCCTAAAGGCCGTAACGTAGTCCTGGATAAATCTTTTGGTGCACCGACCATCACTAAAGATGGTGTTTCTGTTGCACGTGAAATCGAGCTGGAAGACAAGTTCGAGAACATGGGCGCGCAGATGGTGAAAGAAGTTGCCTCTAAAGCGAACGACGCTGCGGGCGACGGTACCACCACTGCAACCGTACTGGCACAGTCTATCATCACCGAAGGCCTGAAAGCGGTCGCAGCGGGTATGAACCCGATGGACCTGAAGCGCGGTATTGACCAGGCTGTTATCGCTGCGGTTGAGAAACTGAAAGCGCTGTCTGTTCCTTGCTCTGACTCTAAAGCGATTGCGCAGGTAGGTACTATCTCTGCTAACTCCGATGAAACCGTGGGCCAGTTGATTGCTCAGGCGATGGAGAAAGTGGGTAAAGAAGGCGTGATCACCGTTGAAGAAGGCACCGGCCTGCAGGATGAGCTGGATGTGGTTGAAGGTATGCAGTTTGATCGCGGCTACCTGTCACCTTACTTCATCAACAAGCCAGAAACCGGTGCGATTGAACTGGAATCTCCGTTCATCCTGCTGGCTGACAAGAAAATCTCTAACATCCGTGAAATGCTGCCAGTGCTGGAAGCCGTTGCGAAAGCCGGCAAACCACTGCTGATCATCGCGGAAGATGTTGAAGGCGAAGCGCTGGCAACACTGGTGGTTAACACCATGCGCGGCATCGTGAAAGTGGCTGCGGTTAAAGCACCAGGCTTCGGCGACCGTCGTAAAGCTATGCTGCAGGATATCGCTATCCTGACCGGTGGTACCGTAATCTCTGAAGAGATCGGTATGGAACTGGAGAAAGCGGCTCTGGAAGATCTGGGCCAGGCAAAACGCGTTGTGATCAACAAAGACACCACCACCATCATCGACGGTGTGGGTGAAGAAGCGACAATTCAGGGCCGTGTAACCCAGATTCGTCAGCAGATCGAAGAAGCAACGTCTGACTACGACAAAGAAAAACTGCAGGAGCGCGTAGCGAAACTGGCAGGCGGCGTAGCCGTTCTGAAAGTAGGCGCAGCAACTGAAGTTGAAATGAAAGAGAAGAAAGCCCGCGTTGAAGATGCGCTGCACGCAACCCGTGCTGCCGTTGAAGAAGGTGTGGTTGCTGGTGGTGGTGTGGCGCTGGTTCGCGTGGCAGCACAGCTGGTTGATCTGCGCGGTCAGAACGAAGATCAGAACGTCGGTATCAAAGTTGCGCTGCGCGCGATGGAATCTCCACTGCGTCAGATCGTTTCTAACGCCGGTGAAGAGCCATCTGTTGTCGCTAACAACGTGAAAGCGGGCGACGGTAACTACGGTTACAACGCGCAGACTGAAGAGTACGGCAACATGATCGACTTCGGTATCCTGGATCCAACCAAAGTGACCCGTTCTGCTCTGCAGTACGCGGCCTCTGTTGCGGGTCTGATGATCACAACCGAATGTATGGTCACTGACCTGCCAAAAGGTGACGCACCTGATTTAGGCGGCGGCGCTGGCGGTATGGGTGGCATGGGCGGTATGGGCGGCATGATGTAATTGCCGTTGACTGCTTAAGTCATCAAAGAACCCCCGATCGGAAACGGTCGGGGGTTTTTCTTTTTCAGCGTCTGAATGCTGGCAGCAGCAGGAAAAACCCATTAACTTTTTTTATGTTCTGCATCATGGTTTAGTCAGGGCGGGATGCTCTAACGTGGATCCCGGCGCAAAATAGCGCGCTCTGAAAGGGATAAACAACAGATTAAGGAAAATTAAAATGCACGATAAATGGGATTTTTATAAGGACGAAGCACACAAGTGGCGCTGGAGAAGAACGGCGCCCAACGGCAATATTACCGGCGCCGCCAGTCAGGGCTACGTTAACAAAGCCGATTGCATCGAAAATGCACGACGTAATGGCTACACCGGTTAAGGGCATCACGCTCTGACATCACCCCCGATCGGAAACGGTCGGGGGTTTTTCTTTTGGGTGGGAAAATAGTATAAGTAAGGCGCAATCGTTCGTCTTTCCTCTTGATATGTCACGCTGTCTGCGGCTGCGCCGACTGATCGACTGGCTTCATTTTATTCACCAGCATCGGCACGCTTGCCAGCCTGCAAGCGGCGTGAAATATTGAGACGATATAACGGGATAAGGGCAATGAATGTGCAGAAAGAAAAATCCTTTTTCTGCTACGCTGCCACCCGACTCTGATGATAATAAATGGGGATTACAATGCGGATTAACCTCTTGCTCGGACTGACGGCTGGCGCGTTATTGCTGGCGGGCTGCAGCAGCTCTACGCAACTCTCTTCAGCAGGACAGCGCGTGACGTTCACCGATCAGCAGCCTGGCAATACCTGTCAGCTTCTGGGCAATATTACCGGCTCTCAGAGCAACTGGCTGAGCGGTGCAGGCGGGGAAACCAGCGCACTGCGTGGCGCAGCAAACGACCTGCGCAATCGCGCAGCGGAGATGGGCGGTAACGTGATTTATGGAGCAACCAGTCCGACGCAGAACCTGTTGTCCGCGTTCGCGCCACTCGACAGCAAAATGACCGGCCAGGTCTACAAGTGCCCATAATGTGAATCAGGCAGTCTGCCAAATTGAACCGGCCAGCCTTTTGCTGGCCGTTTTTATTCCTGACGTAACTGTAAATCTAACGGTGTTTTACTTGGCTCTCCGCCAATTTCACGCGCCAGCTTTGGCACCAGATAGCCGGAGACCTGTGACAGTAATGCACGCACCAGCTGGCGGGCCTCGTCATCTGACACAAAGAAATGCGCCGCACCCTGTACCTTATCCAGCACGTGCAGATAGTAGGGCAGAATGCCGGCATCAAATAGCGCATTGCTCAGGGTGGCCAGCGTCTGCGCATTATCGTTGATGCCACGCAACAGGACACTCTGATTCAGCAGGGTCACTCCAGCACGCTTCAGGCTGCTCATCGCCTCACGCAGCTCATCATCAATCTCCTGGGCATGGTTGATGTGCGTCACCATCACCACCTGCAGATGCGTCTCGCTGAGCATCTGACAGAGCTGATCGGTAATGCGCGCCGGTATCACCACCGGTAAACGGCTGTGGATGCGCAGACGTTTCAGATGCGGGATCTGTTCCAGCGCGGCGATAAGCCAGGCGAGCTCATGATCTTTCGCCATCAGCGGATCGCCGCCGGAGAAAATGATCTCATCCAGCTCGGGATGATCGGCGATATAGTCCAGTGCAGCCTGCCAGCTACGCTTGTTGCCGGGATTATCCTGATAGGGGAAATGACGGCGGAAGCAGTAGCGACAGTTGACGGCGCAGCCGCCTTTTACCAACAATAAAGCCCGGTTTCGGTATTTATGCAGCAATCCAGGTACAACGTTGCTTTGTTCATCGAGCGGATCGGTGCTATAACCTGGCGCATCAGTGAATTCCTGGCGGCGGGTCAGTACCTGAAGCAGCAGCGGGTCGTGCGCATCGCCTTTTTTCATCCGGCGGATGAACGCATGCGGTACACGTAAGGCGAAAAGACGCCGCGCATCCGCACCTTCAGCCAGCTCAGTGTGCTGATCAAGGGCTAAAATCCGCAGTAATTCATCAGGTTCGGTGACAACATCCGCAAGTTGCTGCAACCAATCTTCTCTGGAAGGTGTTTTTAGGGTTACAATGTGTGCCATTTTTTTGGCTTAGTACCAGTGTCAATTTTCGTAGAGGGCCTTCATGGCGACTTATTCTAGCAACGATTTCCGTCCCGGTCTTAAAATCATGTTCGAAGGCGAGCCGTATGCCATCGAATCCAGTGAGTTCGTTAAACCGGGTAAAGGTCAGGCATTCGCGCGCGTTAAAATGCGTCGCCTGCTGACGGGTTCTCGCGTTGAGAAAACTTTTAAATCTACCGACTCCGCCGAAGGCGCTGACGTAGTAGATACCAACCTGAACTACCTGTACAACGACGGTGAGTTCTACCACTTCATGCATCCGGAAAGTTTTGAGCAGTTCCAGGTTGAAGAGAAGACGGTAAGCGATGCAGCGAAATGGCTGCAGGATAACGCTGAATGTATCGTTACGCTGTGGAACGGTCGTCCGATCGCCGTTCAGCCGCCGAACTTTATCGAAGCTGAAGTTATCGAAACCGATCCAGGCCTGAAAGGTGATACCGCAGGGACTGGCGGCAAGCCAGCTAAACTCTCTACCGGTGCCGTGGTGAAAGTGCCACTGTTCGTGCAAGAGGGCGAAGTGGTGAAAGTTGACACCCGCTCTGGCGAATACGTGTCACGCGTGAAATAAGATTCGCAGGCGCATCTTCTGGTGCGCCTTTTTCTTGTCTGAGAGAAAAAAATGATCAAGCTGGCAAAATTAATCGCGTTCGCGTTGCTGGTCTCCTCTGCGTTAAGCGCCTGCAACACATTCCACGGTTTTGGCGAAGATGTCTCTCACTTAGGTGGTGCCATTTCGCGTGCAGCAAAATGACCTTAACTGATTGTCCTTTTTAAAGTCTCGCCAGCAGCAACTGCCGGAAATCCGGCTATGCTTAAAGCGCTGTACTTTACATCCATCAAAAAGGACATTGTTATGTTAAAGAAAAGTATTGCTGCAATCTTCTCTGTACTGGTGCTCTCTTCCCTGCTCACAGCTTGTAATACAACGCGTGGCGTAGGTGAAGATGTCGAAGCGGGCGGCCAGGCGATTCAGAACAGCACGAAGTAACCTGTTATTCCAACCGGTACGAAATGCTTTTCGTACCGGCTTGTCAGATTCTGCACTATTTCTGTTTTACCCAGATTAACTCTTCAACCGGGAAACCATCCCGACGCGCCTGATCAACCAGTTTCTCTTTTACGCCCGGTTCCAGTTGTGGTGTGCGTGACAGTATCCAGAGATAGTGGCGATTTGGTCCACATACCAGCGCATAGCGGTAGTCAGGATCGAGAGCAATCACGTTATAGCCGCCATAGAAGGGGCCGAAGAAAGAGACTTTCAGAGAAGCCCGCGTGGGTTCACCGGTGAAGTAGGCTTTGCCGACGCTCTCCTGCCAGCGCTGCTTTTTGACGTTATAGCCACGGTTGATTACCTTCAGGCCGCCATCTTCACGCGGGCTGTAGTTTGCTGTTACCTGTTCAAGGCCGCGCTCAAAAGGGTGGTTAAGGCGGGCAATCTCATACCACTGACCGAGATAGCGCTGGCTGTCAAAGTTATCTACGACCGTGACGTTCTTTGGCGGCGTAGTGCTGCAGGCGACAGAGAGAAAAGCACTCAGGCTGGCAACAACTGTTTTCCATGGAGACATAGTGGGATTCCTTTGTGATTTAACCGCTTAAGTATAGAAGCCGAAACGCTGTTTTTGGCAGTACGGGCACGAGATTGTTTGCCGCAGGCATTGCAGGTAGACTTCCCCCCCTAATTTGTATCAGGAGTCATCACCATGAGCGAAACGGCAAGCTGGCAACCAAGCGCATCCATCGCCAATTTGTTAAAACGCGCCGCTATTTTAGCAGAAGTGCGTCGTTTCTTTGCCGATCGCGGCGTGCTGGAAGTGGATACGCCGGCGATGAGCCAGGCCACCATTACCGATATCCATCTGGTGCCATTCCAGACGCGTTTTGTCGGGCCTGGCGCTGCGCAGGGGCGCGATCTCTGGCTGATGACCAGCCCGGAATATCATATGAAACGCCTGCTGGCGGCGGGCAGTGGCCCGATCTATCAGATGGCGCGCAGCTTCCGCAACGAAGAGGCGGGACGTCACCACAACCCGGAATTCACCATGCTGGAGTGGTACCGGCCGCATTACGACATGTACCGTCTGATGAACGAAGTCGACGATCTGATGCAGCAGGTGCTGGAGTGTGACAGCGCTGAGTCGCTCTCCTATCAGCAGGCGTTTATCCGTCATCTTGAGCTGGATCCGCTGTCAGCGGATAAAGCGCAGTTGCGTGAAGCGGCAGAGAAGCTGGGTGAAGGCGAGCTGGCGCGTGCAGAAGAGGATCGCGATACCTTACTGATGCTGCTGTTTATGCTGGGTGTGGAACCGAAGATTGGTCAGGATAAACCCTGCTTCGTTTATCATTTCCCGGCCAGCCAGGCAGCCCTGGCGGAGATCAGCACCGAAGATCACCGCGTGGCCGAACGCTTTGAGGTCTATTACAAAGGCATTGAGCTGGCGAACGGTTTCCGTGAGCTGACCGACAGCCGTGAGCAGCGTCAGCGTTTTGAGCAGGATAACCGTCGCCGTGCGGCACGCGGCCTGCCTGTGCATCCTATTGATACGTATCTGCTGGATGCGCTGGCGCATGGCATGCCTGCCTGTTCCGGGGTCGCACTGGGTATCGATCGCCTGATCATGCTGGCGTTGAAAGCGGAGTCATTGAGCGATGTGATCGCGTTTCCGGTGGATCGCTGCTAGAAGTCCGGGTGAAAAGGGCAGGGATGGCCCATCTGATCGCAAAGGAACCCTGCATCCCTGCAGGTCGGCCTCGCCATCCTGGCTCGGACGCTTTGCTCTTCAGATGGGCCACCCCTGCCCGTCAGGCTAATCCATTGCGGTGAGTCTAAAGCCCCGGTAATCAGTTGCTGCTGTCAGGAAACTCCTGAATGGTGACCGGCAGCGTCAGTTTCTGATCGTTTCGCAATACCTGCACATCAATCACTGAACCCGGACGAATTTCTGCCACCTGATCCATGGTCTCCTGCGCGGAGATGGCCGGCTTGCCATTAACGCTGAGCAGCACATCGTTGGCCTGAATCCCGGCTTTATCCGCTGGCCCATCTGGCGTGACCACGCTGACAATAATGCCCTGAACCCGATCCAGATTGCTGCCCTGTCCATGCAGCGGCGGCAGCTCACGCCCGGTAATGCCGATATAGCCGCGGATCACCCGACCATCACGAATCAGCTTATCCATGATCTTCGAGGCTAAAACGGTTGGAATGGCGAAACCAATCCCTTCCGGGGTTTCACCATCACTACTTTTATCGAAGGTCAGGGTGTTAATGCCCATCAGCTCGCCTAGCGAGTTAATCAGCGCGCCGCCGGAGTTACCCTGATTGATTGACGCATCGGTCTGCAGGAAGTTCTGTCGGCCTGATGAGCTTAAGCCAACCCGGCCCGTGGCGCTGATAATGCCCTGCGTGACCGTCTGACCGAGGTTATAGGGGTTGCCGATCGCCATCACCACATCCCCGATATGCGCCTGGCGATTTGGATTGATGGGGATAACGGGCAGGCCGGAGGCCGTAATCTTCAGTACCGCCAGATCGGTCATGCCATCGGAACCCACCAGCGTCGCTTCAAAGAAGCGGCCATCCTGCAGCGCCACGATAATTTGATCGGCATTATTGATCACATGCTTATTGGTAAGGATGTAGCCTTTTGCATTCATGATGACCCCTGAACCCAGGGTCGTGATGCCACGGTTGTTGTTGCCGTGGGCGCTACGATTGTAAACGTTCACAACGGCAGGCACGGCGCGGCGCACCCCTTGATTGAAGCTAAAGGGCGTTTCGTCTGTAATATTTTCGTGGTTATAGAGGGCGTCGCTGCCCATACGCAGTGCAGGCAGTGCTGCGAGCAAAATACCCGCCACAATCAGGCCCAGCACCACGGCACGCAAAAGTTTAAGAAACATGGTGTTAAATTACGCCAGGGGAGATCGCAGGGGAGAATAGCATGAGAGCGGCGGACACACACGTGCTTGTGTCCGCCGTAATGCGAGGTTTATCTCAACAACAGATAGATACTTTCATCGCCGCGCACCACATTCAGTGCCAGTACCGGCGGTTTCCCTTCCAGTATTTTACGCATTTCAGCAATGGTCTGAACCCGGTTACGGTTAACGCCGATAATCACATCATCTTTCTGCAGACCAACCTGTTCAGCCGGTGTGCCTTTTTCGATGGTATCGACCTTCACGCCTTTATCACCGGTTTTAGTCTGTCCATCACTCAGGGTTGCGCCCTGAAGCGCGGGTGACATCAGCTGTGCGCTGGCGGTGCTCTGTGCGCTCTGCTCCAGCGTAACGGTAACCGTTAATGGCTTACCTTCACGCAGCAGGCCAAGTTTAACCTGTTCACCTGGCGGCGTGGTTCCCACTTTGACGCGCAACTCAGCGAAGCTGGTAATCGGCTTGTCGTTGATCGACGTAATGATATCGCCTGACTTCACGCCCGCTTTCTGCGCGGCAGATTGCGGTAAAACTTCAGAGACAAAGGCGCCGCGCTGTGCATCGACATTGAATGCTTTAGCCATATCGGCTGTCATTTCAGTGCCTTTGATGCCGAGCTGACCGCGCTTCACTTCACCAAATTTAATCAGCTGCTGCGCGAGGTTCATCGCCATATCACTCGGGATAGCAAAGCCGATACCGATGTTACCGCCGCTGGAGGCGAGAATCGCAGTGTTGATACCGATCAGTTCGCCGTTAAGGTTGACCAGCGCACCGCCTGAGTTGCCACGGTTGATCGCGGCATCGGTCTGAATAAAGTTTTCCAGTCCTTCCAGGTTCAGGCCGCTGCGGCCCAGTGCGGAGATAATACCGGAGGTGGCCGTCTGTCCCAGCCCGAACGGGTTACCGATCGCCACCGCGAAATCACCCACTTTCAGCTGGTCAGAGTCCGCGACTTTCACCTGCGTGAGGTTTTTTGCGCCCTGAATCTGAATCAGCGCGATATCGGTCTGCTCATCATGACCAATCAGTTTGGCTTCATATTCACTGCCGTCGCCAAGCTGTACGTTGATTTTATCCGCACCGTTGACCACATGATTGTTGGTGAGCACGTAGCCTTTCGCGGCATCGATGATCACGCCAGAACCTAAACCTTCAAACGGCTGTGGCTGACTATTTCCGCCAGGCATCTGACCAAAAAAACGCTTCAGCGGTTCAGGAATATCCTGAGCCTGTGCACCCGAATCAGTGCCTTCCACATGCACACTGACCACGGCAGGTAACACTTTCTCCAGCATCGGTGCCAGACTCGGCAGCGGCTGGCCCGCAATTTGTGCTGGCAGCGTTGCCATCGCGTCTGGCGCGGCGGCAAGGCTCATCCCAATACTCAGGGCTAATGCGCTAAACAGGCGTGCTTGTTTTTTCATTGCTACAACGCTCTCGCTGCAAAAGGTGGGAGGAATTAATAAGTGTGACAGTCGTTTGCGGTCAGGGTTCGCAAAAACAGCGGGCGCAGACAGGCTGCGCCCCAAAAAGATTAGTCGCGGGCAGGGCGCTCGCCACGCAGTAAACCGGATGCGCCTTCAGAATAGTCGCGCGGCATCTGCACCGGCACCTGATCGTTGTCCGCTTCGGCTTCAGTCAGCTGATAGGCAAACGGATTTTTCTGGCCAGGCAGATTCGGCAGCAGGTCATTTGAGCCTTTTGCCATGTGCTGATAGAGCTGACGATAATCACGCGCCATGTTGTCCAGCAGCTCCGCACTCTGCGCGAAGTGGTTGGTCAGCTCTTCGCGATAATCCGCCAGCTCCGCTTTCGATTTTTCCAGCTCGTACTGCATGCTGCGCTGCTCACGCAGCTTTTTGTTGCCAAAACGCATGGCGACTGCGCCGACAATAATACCAACCACTAAACCAATTAGCCCGTATTCCCAGGTCATAATGACTCCCGTGTTATTTCCATTGTTCCGTAGGGCATTGCACCATTTCAATAATAGTCACTATACCCGTTAATCTTATGGATGTGGAACTCTGGAGCAGCATGGCTTAGTGTAGAACGGCCTTTTTTTCAGCAACCGTGGTATGAATCAGACACCATTCAGGGACTTTGAAACAACAATGCAAACCTCAACTCCGCTTACACGCTATGAACAGGCGCTGTCGCAGGGCGAATTCAGGCCCGATGACGTACAACGTGAAGCGATTACCCGTTTAGACGCGCTGCAGCAGGCGCTGGTTGCACGGCAACAATCCGCCGCGCCTGCCACATCCGGCCTGCTGGGTCGCCTGTCAAAATTGATCGGTAAAGAGAAAAACGAGACGCCACAACCGGTACGTGGACTCTATATGTGGGGCGGTGTCGGTCGCGGTAAGACCTGGGTCATGGATCTCTTTTTTCAGTCTATTCCTGGCGATCGCAAACTGCGTCTGCACTTCCACCGCTTTATGCTGCGGGTGCATGAAGAGCTGACGCAGCTTCAGGGGCAGAGCGATCCGTTACTGATTATTGCGGACAGATTCAAAGCGGAAACGGACATCCTCTGTTTTGATGAATTTTTTGTCTCCGATATCACAGATGCGATGCTGCTGGGCACGCTGATGGAAGCGCTGTTTGAACGCGGCATTGCGCTGGTGGCCACCTCGAACATTCCGCCTGATGATCTCTATCGCAATGGTCTGCAGCGCGCGCGCTTCCTGCCTGCCATCGAGCAGATCAAACGTCATTGTGATGTGATGAATGTGGATGCCGGTATCGACTACCGGTTCCGCACGCTGACCTCCGCGCACCTGTGGAACTCTCCGCTGAACAAAGAGACGCACGCTGAAATGGCGCGGATGTTTAAAGCGCTGTCGGGCAGCCAGCCTGAAGATGCGCCGGTTCTGGAAATTAATCACCGCCAGATGCCGACGCTGGGCGTCAGCGAGGGCGTGCTGGCGATTAATTTCACCACCCTGTGTGGCGAAGGGCGCAGCCAGCATGACTATATTGCGCTGTCGCGCCGTTTTCACAGTGTGCTGCTGTATGACGTGCCGGTAATGATCTACAAAACCGAAGATCAGGCACGGCGTTTCCTCGCACTGGTCGATGAGTTCTATGAACGGCATGTGAAGCTGGTGGTCGCGGCAGAAACGTCACTGACCGAGATTTATCAGGGCACGCGGCTGAAGTTTGAATACCAGCGCTGTTTATCCCGACTTCAGGAGATGCAGAGCGAAGAGTATCTGCGTTTACCGCACCTGCCGTGAGAATAATCGGGATAAATACCGAAATAGGGTTCGATTTTTGTAACCGACTTCTCTATAATCTTGCGACCCCACGTTACAGCAAAGGATTTTTTTCCCAAATCCTCTGTGTTCCAGTAACTCTATCCGAAGGGGTGGCTTGCTGGTCAAAATGGTCGTGTGAGCCTCATTCGTTTACTTAAGCGTTTGGGATTTCACCAACGTGTAACTTAATTTGGGTAAGCTTTTCGATGAAAACTTTTACAGCTAAACCAGAAACCGTCCAACGTGACTGGTTTGTAGTTGACGCAACGGGCAAAACTTTGGGTCGCCTGGCGACTGAACTGGCGCGCCGTCTGCGTGGTAAGCATAAAGCGGAATACACTCCGCACGTTGATACGGGTGATTACATCATCGTTCTGAACGCAGAAAAAGTTGCTGTAACCGGCAACAAGCGTACTGACAAGATCTACTATCACCACACTGGCCACATCGGTGGTATCAAACAGGCGACCTTTGAAGAGATGATTGCTCGCCGTCCTGAGCGTGTGATTGAGATCGCGGTTAAAGGCATGCTGCCGAAGGGCCCGCTGGGTCGTGCTATGTACCGTAAACTGAAAGTTTACGCAGGCAACGAGCACACCCATGCGGCACAGCAACCGCAAGTTCTTGACATTTAATCGGGATTAAAGGCAATGGCTGAAACTCAAAACTACGGCACTGGTCGCCGCAAAAGCTCTACCGCTCGCGTATTCATTAAGCCGGGTAGCGGTAACATCGTAATTAACCAACGTTCTCTGGAACAGTACTTCGGTCGCGAAACTGCCCGCATGGTAGTTCGTCAGCCGCTTGAGCTGCTGGACCTGGTTGGTAAATTCGATCTCTATGTCACTGTTAAAGGTGGCGGTATTTCTGGTCAGGCTGGTGCGATCCGTCACGGTATCACCCGCGCTCTGATGGAATACGACGAATCACTGCGTGGCGAGCTGCGTAAAGCTGGCTTCGTAACGCGTGATGCGCGTCAGGTTGAACGTAAGAAAGTCGGCCTGCGTAAAGCACGTCGTCGTCCTCAGTTCTCCAAGCGTTAATTGTTTGCAGCTCCGGCTGCGGCAATTGGCTCAAAAAACCCGCTTCGGCGGGTTTTTTATTTTCTGCCTTCCCATAAACTGTCCGCGAAAACCGTAACGCCGCGCTCAATTTACCTGCAAAGATTCATTCCACGCCCACAAGCAGCCTAAAATCTGGTAAACTCTGTGTCACTTTGCGCCCGCAGGCCGGTGCGTTATGCGCCTCCCCACTGTCGGGGCGTCAGTATCTGTGACGCAGCTAACCAGGTTGCGTGCGAGTTCGATAAGCAAGTGAGTCGCCGTGTGGTTGGCTATTCGCAGTATCTTTTTGTGAACAAACTTGGAGGTTTTCATGGCTGTCGCTGCCAACAAACGTTCGGTAATGACGCTGTTTTCTGGTCCTACTGACATTTTCAGCCATCAGGTACGTATCGTCCTGGCGGAGAAGGGTGTCAGCGTAGAGATCGAGCAGGTCGAAATGGATAACCTGCCGCAGGATCTGATTGACCTCAATCCGTATCGCACGGTACCGACGCTGGTAGATCGTGAGCTGACGCTGTATGAATCACGCATCATCATGGAATATTTAGATGAGCGCTTCCCGCATCCGCCACTGATGCCGGTTTATCCGGTTGCCCGTGGTGATAGCCGCCTGATGATGCACCGCATCGAGCAGGACTGGTATAGCCTGATGAGGAAAGTAGAGAACAGCAGCGGTCAGGAAGCGGAAGCGGCACGCAAGCAACTGCGTGAAGAGCTGCTGGCTATCGCGCCACTGTTTGGCCGTACCCCTTATTTCATGAGCGAAGAGTTCAGCCTGGTTGATTGCTATCTGGCTCCGCTGTTATGGCGTCTGCCGTCAATGGGTATCGATTTGATCGGCTCAGGTTCAAAAGAGCTGAAAGGTTACATGAATCGCGTATTTGAGCGTGACTCCTTCCTCGCTTCATTAACTGAAGCTGAACGTGAAATGCGGCTGCAAGCCCGGGCTTAACGTATGGAAATGTCGCAACTTACTGCACGTCGTCCCTATCTGCTGCGCGCTTTTTATGACTGGTTGCTCGACAACCAGCTGACGCCGCATCTGGTGGTCGACATTAATCTGCCGGGTGTGCAGGTGCCGCTGGAGTATGCGCGCGATGGTCAGATAGTCCTGAACATTGCGCCACGTGCTGTCGGTAACCTCGATCTGGCAAACGATCAGGTGTCGTTCAACGCCCGCTTTGGTGGCGTTCCTCGCCAGGTTAACGTGCCGATGGCGGCGATTCTGGCAATCTATGCGCGTGAAAATGGCGCCGGGACGATGTTTGAACCGGAACCGGCTTACGAGCTGGGCACGCATGAGGCGTCAGAGGGTCAGGAAGAGACTATGATGTCGGTGATTGATGGTGATCGTCCTGACGATGCCAGCGATGACGAAACACCGCCTGATGACGATCCACCGCCACGTGGTGGACGACCTTCACTGCGCGTAGTGAAATAGCAGTGACATAACAGCGAATACCCGTCCATCCGACGGGTATTTTTTTGCCTGTCGGCCATAAAAAATCCGGCTGCCTGCGCAAGCCGGATTTTTTCAGCAGACCATCGCGATCAATAGACGTCGCGCAGGTAGCGCTTCTCTTTCTTCAGCTGATCGACATAGTCAGCAGCGCGCTCGGTGGAGAGACCACCAAACTGGCGAACCACTTCATACAGCGCATTATCCACATCCTTCGCCATACGCGATGCATCGCCACAGACATAGAAGTAAGCCCCTTCCTGTAGCCAGGCATACAACTCAGCGCCCTGTTCAAGCATCCGGCTCTGCACGTAGATCTTCTTCTCCTGATCGCGTGAGAAGGCCAGATCCAGACGCGTCAGCAAGCCATTATCGCGCCAGGCAAGTAATTCATCCTGATAGATAAAGTCATGTTCCTGATGCTGATCGCCGAAGAACAGCCAGTTTTTCCCCTGCGCGCCGGTTGCCTGGCGCTCCTGCAGGAAGGCACGGAATGGTGCGATACCGGTACCTGGTCCCACCATGATCAGCGGTGCGCTGTTGTTGGCAGGCACGCGGAACGATTTATTGGGTGAGATAAAGATGGCGGGCTTCTCACCGCGACGCACACGCTCGGCCAGGTAGGTTGAGCAGACGCCACCGCGATTACGGCCGCCACTGTGATAACGCACCGAGGCAACGGTCAGATGCACCTGGTCAGGATGGGCTTTAGAGCTGGATGAAATTGAGTAAGCGCGATGCTGCAGCGGACGCAGCAGCGCGACAAACTCGGGTACCGCCAGCGTGCGCGTCAGCTCAAGCTGCAGCAGGTCAAGGGTATCTTTGCCCCACAGCCACACGCCCAGCGCATCTTTATCATCATGCTGTAACACATGACGCAGCTCCTGGTTGGTGGTGTTCTGCCCGACCCATTCGATTAACTTGCGTGACGGCTCTGAGATCTCAAACTGATAGGTCAGCAGGTCGCCAAGGCTGCGATCAAAGCCGGGCACCGGCGTCTCGTAGTCCGCGTTAAGCTGGGTCAGCAGCAGGCTGACCAGCGACGGCTCGTTGACCGGAATCACGCCCAGCGCATCGCCCGCTTCATACTTCAGGCCGCTGTCAGACAGGTCGAACTCGAAATGACGAATATCTTTGGCTGACTGCTCGCCTGACAAACGCTTGTTGGTGATCAGCGCGGCGGCGTATGGATTGGATTTGTTGCTGCCTGGAATGACTGGCGCTTCAGGCGCGCTTTCCAGCACGGTGCCGCTGCTGCCCGCGCTGGCGGCAAACTGTGGCATTGAGCTGTTCAGCCACTCGCTGGAAGGCTCCTCAAAATCGATATCACAATCGATACGATCAACCACGCGTTTCGCGCCCAACTGCTCAAGGCGCATATCAATAAACTTGCCCGCCTGACAGAAGCCATCGTAGCCGGTATCGCCAATCGCCAGCACGGCGAAATGCATCTGCTCCAGACGCGGTGCGGTACTGGCAGAGATCGCATCCCAGAACAGCTGCGCGTTGTCCGGCATTTCACCTTCGCCATAGGTCGAGGTGACGATCAGTACATGGCGCATGGTGGCAAATACGTCGAGATCGACATCGCCCAGCGCCTGAACCACCGGCACCAGACCTTTAGCGCGCGCAGACTTCGCTGCGGTCTGCGCCAGTGCTTCAGCATTGCCGGTCTGTGAGCCATAAAGAATGTGCAGTTGCGTCGTCGCGGCTGCGCTTGTGCCCGCGGCGGGTTGCTGCTTGTCTTCTAATACCAGCAAACGGGAGTGCAGACCCGCAAGAAAGCCAGCCAGCCAGTACTTCTGATCGCCATTAAAAGGTGCATCTTCTGGAATATAAGGAATTTTCATGGGTACTTTTACTCAATCCCGTTCTCGCCCGTCATCAGTGGCATTGTCCGGTGTGAAAGCGGTTCCGCTTTCCCGCGCCGCAGCGTGTGCGACAGGGGAGAGCGGTGCTGCATCTGTCCGGTACAACGATTAATCCGGGCAATGATCAATTAATAATATTCAGTTCAGCCTGATCAGTATCACTGTCAGGAGAGTTTACCCACCGCAGCGGCGATTTCCGGCAATGCCGCACGTGCAAACAGCTCTTCAAAGTCAGGCAGGTGGCCCAGCACTTCCCGGTTACAGGCATCCTGGTACATGATCCAGCCGTAGGTTGCCAGACTGTCCATGGAGCGGATGTTACGTTGCGTCAGCGCCGCTTTGTAATCTGACATGCGTTTGGTTCCAATCAGACTCGCCAGTTCATCATCGCTGTAGCTCTCGATAGCGGAACGGGCATGACGCTGCAGCTTGCTTATCAGCGAAAAGTCTTCCGTCATCAACAGATTACGGACCGCTTTTTCAACTGCCGCATCTTCAACCGGGGTGCCTTTCGGTAATTTGCCCAGCGCCAGCTGCTGGGCAAAACTCAGCACGGTGTAGTTGTTGAGCAGGACAAACATCTCCAGCGTATCGGTCGCGCCATAAGCCGGTACGGCACCGTTGGCGATGGTTTTACCCTGACGCCATGCGGCTTTAAACTTCGCCACCTGATGGCCTGCCAGCGCCGTCGACAGCTCTTCGAGCAGATCTTTGCGGCTCTTGGCTTTCAGAATCTCGCCGCCATCCTGATAGAGCAGCAGCGAGCGCGGCATCACGTAAACAAAGTGGTGACACTCTGTTTCCCAGTTCTCCAGCAGCCAGGCGGCACGCGGTGATTTGGTCGCCTCCAGATGCCAGTTCAGCATGGTCAGTACCGCCTGCTTGTGCACCTGGGCCATTTCATCCTGATCGGCAATCGAGCCGAACTGTACCGAATCACCGGCAGCATGGCTGGCCAGCGATCCATAGGGGTCGTACTGGTAGGCGAAGCCGCCGCTCATGCCGTTGCCAAATCCTTTACCGAAGGTGCCCAGGTTGAGGATGGCGCCATTGGTCATATATTCGCAGCAGAAGTCACCGACGCCTTCAACCACGGCGGTGGCACCGGAGTTACGCACCGCGAAACGGTCACCGGCCTGGCCCTGCACGAACAGACGTCCGCCGGTCGCGCCAAACAGCGCAAAGTTACCAATCAGCACGTTGCCATCGGCATCCTGCGCGCCGCCACCAGGCGACATCACGATCAGTTCGCCGCCACACTGTCCTTTGCCGACACCGTCGTTACAGGTGCCGTAATGGGTCAGCTGCATGCCATCGTTGCAGAAGGCGCCAAACGATTGACCGGCAGAACCGGTGGTGGAAATTTTTACGCTCTCAGGGGCCAGATAGCGACGACCGCGATCATCAGTCATTACTGCAGGCATCGCCTGCAGCTGCTCAGAACTCAGCTGATGGTTCAGCATCCGCTCAATATCGATGGCCAGCTGGCCGCCGACACTTTTGTTTCGGTTATTCAGCACGATGTTGTTGCCCAGAGTGACGTCAGGATTTCCCTGATCCACCAGCGACAGCTTCAGTTGCTCAATCCAGACATCATCCAGCTCAAAATCTTTTTCCAGATAAACCGGCTTGTCGATTTTCAGCTCAGGCACCACGGTAAGCATGGCGCGTAAGTCGAGCTTGCCCACTTCCAGCGGGTGATCCATCAGGTGCAACAGGTCAGAGCGACCGCGTGCCTCACGCAGGGAACGCAGGCCCATACGCGCCAGGATTTCACGCACTTCATGCGCTACGTTGAGGAAATACTGCGCCAGCTGACGCGGATCGCCATCAAACGCTTCGGCATTCGTGGTTAAGCCAGCCGGGCACTTAACGTTACAGTTCTTCGCCATCACGCATTTCAGCATCATCAGCGCCGTCGTACCGAACTCAAAGCTGTCGCCGCCCAGCAGTGCAGATTTCACCACGTCGCTGCCGGTCTGCTGTGCGCCAGAGCAGCGCAGCAGCACTTTCTCACGCAGGCCGTTGGCGCACAGCGCCTGGTGGACTTCAGCGATGCCGATTTCGGCCACGCGTCCGGTATATTTCAGGCTGGTCACCGACGCAGCGCCGGTACCGCCGGTGTTACCCGCAACGTTAATCACGTCTGCACCCGCTTTGGCCACGCCGACCGCGATGGTGCCGATCCCTTCAGACGAGACCAGCTTGACGATAACGCGCACCCGCGCGGCTTTGCAGTCGTGGATCAACTGCGCCAGATCTTCGATGGAATAGGTGTCGTGATGCGGCGGCGGTGAGACCAGCTCGACGCCAGGCGTACCGCCACGCGCGGCAGCAATCTCGACGGTAACTTTGGCCGCCGGTAACTGACCGCCTTCACCAGGTTTCGCACCCTGACCAATTTTGATCTCCAGCTCTTCCAGCATCGGATCCGCCAGATAGGCAGCCCAGACGCCAAAACGACCCGAAGCCAGCTGTTTGATGCGTGAGGCACGGATGGTGCCGTGACGGGAGTAATGCTCGCCGCCTTCACCGCAGTTACTCATGCCGCCGACCATATTGGTGCCGTGCGCGACCGCTTCATGAGCGGGAGCCACCAGCGCACCGTGGCTCATCGCCCCGGAGGCAAAGGTACGGGTAATTTCACAGGCTGGCTGCACTTCGCTCAGTGGCAGTGAGGGCAGGGTGGTGAAGATACGTGACAGATAATCGGCCGCTTTACCGTAAGCGGTCACTTTCAGACCGCCAGTCACCACTTCGCTGCTTTCGATATCGTCGCCGAAGCGGGATTTCAGGGCGCGAGACAGGTTCTGCAGGCGTTCGCTCTCAGGCTTCAGTCCTTCAATCGCATCGGTCAGACGCAGCATAAAGTGATTCAGGCTGCCATCTACCGCTTCACACTCCATGCCACGAATGGCAAAGCCGTTGTTGGTCAGCGAGTAGCGTCCCAGCTTGCGGCGGAACTCCGCTTCGCTGTCGATGTGGGTCAGGTCAGCCGGGAATGTCAGGATGTCGCGCAGGGCCGCCGGGCGACGTTTACGCTCTTCATACATCAGGCTTGAGAACTGACGGTAATCAGCAGTAATCGCGAAATTATTGATCACCTCATCCGGGATGCGCTCAAAGCTGCTGTCTTTAAAGGTCTCTGGCTTGATGCCAAACGCATTATCCAGTTTAGCCAGCGTCATCAGGCGGATGAAGTTGTCCTCTTCGCGCGCTTTGTCGGCAAAGCGAATCGGTTCTTCGGTCATATCGATAAAGGTCCGCACGGCGATGGTGCCGTAGGAGTGACCTGCGCCTTCTGCACGCTCTTTGAACAGGCCCAGCAACGGAACTTCAGATTCGCCCTGAATCTTCAGTGCGCTCTGGTGCCAGTCAACGGCCATCTGCGCGATCGTCGCGAAGCCTGCGCCGCCCACCGGCGTTTTGATATTCGGGAAATACTTTTTCAGCACCGGATCATCGGTGTTGAGGAAGTTAGGCTCAAAGAACTCACCGCTGCTGTAGCTCTCAACGGTACAGAGGCCCACTTTGCCCATGGTTTTCATCAGTGCTTTTTCAGCCGCTTTGGCATAGCGCTTAAAGGCTTTGTTACCTTCTTCACCTTCACCAAATTTCTCCTCTGCGCGCATCTGTACGCCCAGCGGATAGATAGCTGACGCTCCAAAGCCAAGTGTGGCGGCAATGTGGTGCGACGAGATGCTCTGGCCGCTTTCAACCACCAGAGAAACATCCAGACGCAACCCTTCCTTTATCAGGCGCTGGTTGATGGCGGAAACCACCAGCAGCATCGGGATCGCGGCGTGCTTTGAAGAGATATGGCGATCGGTAAGTACGGCGATGCCACCCTGGGTACGGGCAAAATCAACCACCTGTTGCGCCAGGTCATCAATCGCTTTTTCCAAAGCATTCGCGTTCGCGGTGGTGCTCAGCAGATCTTTGCCGATCACCGGCTCATAGAGCATCTCAAAGCGGGCATAAGGTGCGATAGTCTGCTCGCGTAAACGCAGCATATCGAGGTGGCTGAGAATCGGGGTCGGCACCACAATCTGACGGCCTTTGCTGCGGCCCAGATGGGGTTTTGCCCCCAGCGCGACCCGCAACGTCATGCCATCCACTTCACGGATAGAGTCCAGCGGCGGGTTGGTGACCTGCGCAAAGCGCTGAGAGAAGTAGTGCGCCATGCCGCCTTCATGATCGGATAAGCCGTTGATGGCATTGCCGTAACCCATCGCAGAGATCTTCTCTGCGCCGGTATTCAGCATCGGATCCATCATGAACTTGAAGCTTTCCTGGTTGTAGTAGTAGGCAACAAAGCGCTGATACGTTTTCAGATCGCCACGATAACGCAGCGGTGAACCCTGTTGTTCTGCCGGGATTTCGGGCAGATCGTCAAGAACGACGCGCGCTTCACGCAGCAACGCCGAATAATCTTTCTCTGCGGCCAGTTTTTCCAGCGCCTGCAGCGTGGTAAAGCTGCGTTTTTCACGGTGATCGAAATAGAGCATACCGCCCGCTTCGATACGCCCACGACGCAACACGCTTTCAGGTGGGAAGGCGATCTGGCCGGCTTCCGACATCGCACCGATATAGTCAGCGGTTTCTACTGAACGCAGTGGACGCAGACCCAGACGATCAAGACGGGCGCCAATTACTTCGCCATTACCAAAGATTAAGGCAGCAGGGCCGTCGTTCTTCTCTTCATACAGCGAGAAGTACTCCAGCATGTCACGCACTTCTGGCGACAGCGCGCTGTCGTTTTCCCAGGCGGGCGGCATCATCGACACCACGGCGGTGATCAGATCGAGGTCATCTTCCATCAGACGGCTGTGGATGCTCTGATCCAGGCGCGAACTGTCGGACTGGCCTTTAGGCCGCACGATGGTCTTGCCACGAGCCAGCGCCAGCGCGGACTCAGCGATGCGGTTTTTACGGTCAGTGTTCAGCTCGCCGTTGTGCGCCATCAGGCGGAACGGCTGCGCCATCGTGGTATGGGGATCGGTGTTAGTGGAGAAGCGGGTGTGGAAAAACAGCCCGCGCACCTGATGATCGGGATCGGTCAGATCTTTGAAGTAAGGGATCACTTCATTGGAATTCAGACGGGCTTTGAATACCTGCGTGCGTGACGACAGCGACAGCGGATAGAGGCCGCCAAATTCGCTTTCGGTAAAGGCTCGGGCTTCAATGGTTAACAGGGCACGGTAGATGCGTTTTTCGAAGTCGTTCTGATCAACCACATCCTGTGGCGCAGTGAAAATCCACTGCAGAATCGGTAACTGGAACTGCGCGGCTGCCGGGCGCGTCACGCTGCTGTCGAGCGGCATGTCACGCTTCATAAGTACCGGCAGACCAAAGCTGCTGAGGGTTTCATCCACCAGACGTTCGGCATTCGCGCGCAGCTCAGCATCTTTCGGCACAAAGAAGTTACCGACACCAAAGCGTCCCGCTTCCAGCGGCTGGCCGGTAATTTTGCGGAAGAATTGCAGCGAAAGATCAACGTTGACCCCCGCGCCGTCGCCAACGCCTTCCGCTGACATGCCGCCGCGGTGAGGCACCGTACACAGGGCGCTGTGCGCCATCTGCAGAATCTCGTGGGTCTGCTCGCCGTCCTTACGCGTAATGAAACCTACACCACAGCTGTCACTGCCTGCTGTCGGATCATACAAGCCATAGGATTGAGGTTTTTTAGTGGACATTGAGGGTCTCCTTAAACTGCTTTGACATTACCTGCACTGTTTCAGGGTCTGAGCGCAACGGGGGCGCTATCATTTTCATCGCCATGCTCTGTCGAGCGCGCGTCATAGCCCTGAGCATTTCTCTCCAGACATCGGTAAAACGTCCTTAATTGAGCTGCTCTCTGATTTCCGGTCTCTTAAAGGAGATGACTTAAACCACGCGGGAGTCTTCTTGTTGCATAGATATGCCGAGACAATGGCCCGTCTGGAAAGCTTTCAGCGGATTTCCAACTTATCGGGAAAGCGTAATCAGGTCAAATAGGGCGGTCAGACGGGATTATCATGCGTTTTATCTGCTTAAGTGTATGAATTTAATAATTTTTCAGGTTTAAAATGTATCACTCTGGTGCCTGGCGACAGGCCGATAAATGTGAACTGACTCACTGTAGTGCAGGCGTCAGATCTCTGCACCATGCTGGTGACAGGGTGTTAAGCAGCATTAAATGCTGTTCAGCACCCATGATGCATAGCATGTATCTGTTTTTCTTATGTCCGGTTATTTGAATGAAACCGCGGTTGGTTATAAGAAAAATTAATCAGCATGGGCATGCTTAAAACAGCATTAAAGATGAATGGCTATGCATATAAAAGGGTGTGCCTGTGCAACAGGACGCTGCCAGGATATTGAAAAAAGGCCGTACAGAGAAATCGGTGATTCGCTGGCGGCCTTACAGATTATTCATTTGGCACAGTCAGTCAAGGGTTTTAACCGCTTTGTCCTTAACGTCGCCGATCGGCGAGGCTGCTGCACCATAAAAGCGCATTTGATCCCTTATCTCCACGCGACGTGCTGCGACGGCAGCGGGTTAACTGCGCTATTATGAGGCTGTTTCTCTTCCAGGGAGTTGTTATGAAACAAATTCGTCTGTTGGCGCAGTACTACGTTGATTTAATGGTGAAGCTTGGACTGGTGAGGTTCTCGCTGCTGCTGGCGTCTGCGCTGGTGGTGCTGGCGATGATTGTCCAGATGGCGGTCACGATGGTACTGCGGGGCCATGTCGAGAGTATTGACGTGGTGCGTTCGGTCTTCTTCGGGCTGCTGATCACGCCCTGGGCGGTCTATTTCCTCTCGGTGGTGGTCGATCAGCTGGAGGAGTCACGGCAACGCCTGGCACGGCTGGTGGATAAGCTGGAAGAGATGCGTACCCGCGATCTGGAACTCAATCAGCAGATGAAAGAGACCATTACGCAGCTGAATCAGGAGATCAGCGATCGTAAAAAGGCGGAGCTGGCACGCGAACAGGTGATGGATAAGCTGCGTGAAGAGGTAACGCGTCGTGAGCAGGCACAGATTGAGCTGGAACAGCAATCCTCCTTCCTGCGCTCCTTCCTGGATGCCTCGCCTGACCTGGTGTTCTATCGCAACATCGATAAACAGTTCTCCGGCTGCAACCGTGCAATGGAGCTGCTGACCGGCAAAAGCGAAAAGCAGCTGATTGGCCTGACGCCGCGCGATATCTATGATGATGAAGCGGCCACTAAAGTGCTGGAAACGGACGAGAAGGTGTTCCGCCACAACGTCTCGCTGACCTATGAACAGTGGCTGCAATATCCCGACGGACGCAAAGCCTGCTTCGAGATCCGTAAAGTGCCTTACTACGACCGCGTGGGTAAGCGCAGCGGATTGATGGGCTTTGGCCGCGATATAACCGAACGTAAGCGCTATCAGGACGCGTTAGAGAACGCCAGCCGGGAGAAGACCACCTTTATCTCTACGATCAGCCACGAGCTTCGTACGCCGCTTAATGGCATTGTCGGCCTGAGCCGCATCCTGCTGGACACCGACCTCAATCAGGAACAGCTGAAATATCTCAAAACCATCCACGTCTCCGCCATCACGCTGGGCAACATCTTCAATGATGTGATTGAGGTGGACAAAATCGAGCGCCGTAAAGTACAGCTGGATAATCAGCCGCTCGACTTCACCGGTTTCCTGGCCGATTTAGAAAACCTCTCTGGCCTGCTGGCACAGCCGAAAGGGCTGAAGTTTGTGCTCGCGCCGCAACTGCCGCTGCCGCATATGATCTCGACCGATGGAACGCGTCTGCGCCAGATTCTGTGGAACCTGATTGGTAACGCCGTGAAGTTTACCCAGCAGGGCGAGATCGTGGTGCGGGTAACCTATGAGCAGGACGAGACGCTGCGCTTTGAGGTGCAGGACTCCGGCATGGGTATCCGTCAGGAGGAGCAGGATAAGATCTTCGCTATGTACTATCAGGTCAAAGATCAGCATGGCGGTAAACCGGCTACCGGTACCGGCATCGGGCTGGCGGTATCACGCCGCCTGGCGCAGGCGATGGGCGGTGATATCCGGGTGCACAGTGCGCCCGGACAGGGTTCCTGCTTCACTGTAGAGATTAAAGCGCCACGCATTGCTGAAGAGGTGGAGGATGAAGGCGTGGACGACAGCCTGCCACTGCCTGCGCTGCACGTGCTGCTGGTTGAAGATATTGAGCTCAATGTGATTGTGGCGCGCTCGGTACTGGAGAAGCTGGGCTGCAGTGTAGAGGTCGCCATGACCGGCAGCGAGGCGCTGGCGATGTTTGACCCGCTGGAGTTTGACCTGGTGCTGCTGGACATTCAGCTGCCCGATATGACCGGGCTGGATGTCTCACGTGCGATTCGCCAGCAGTACCAGGGAACGCATCTGCCCCCGCTGGTTGCTCTTACCGCCAATGTCCTCAAAGACAAAAAAGAGTACTTCGACGCGGGAATGGATGACGTGCTCAGCAAACCGCTGGCAGTGCCGGCACTCACTGCGATGATTAAAAAGTACTGGGATTATCAGGCAGAACCGGAAGAGGAGATCGCTGATGTCAGCGATGACAAAACCCGAATGCTGCTGGATGTCGCGATGCTCGAACAGTATATCGAGCTGGTTGGTCCCAGCCTGATTACCCAAAGCCTGACGATGTTTGAAAAGATGATGCCGGACTACCTTGCGGTGCTAGAGTCGAATCTGATGGCGCGCGATCAGAAAGGCATTGCTGAAGAGGGACACAAAATCAAAGGGGCGGCGGGTTCGGTCGGGCTGCAGCGTTTGCAGATGCTGGCGAAACAGATTCAGAGTCCGGAGTTACCGGCGTGGTGGGACAATGTGGGTGAATGGATTGATGAGCTGAAGCATGAATGGCGACACGATGTGCAGGTATTACGCGACTGGGTGGCAGAGCAGGATAAGTGATACCCCGGAAAAAAATGACCCCAGCCGAGGCCGGGGTGCGCGAAATACTGCGCCAACACCAGGGAAATCATTGCGGCCGCTATGATTTGAATAATTAATGCAGCCGCAGGGTATTGGTTAACACTGTCATCACCTTAGCAAATTCATCTTCTCATGCGACAAGATTCATTAAAATTTGTGATATTGAGCAGCGTTTAAATACAGAAAACATTAATTTGGCAACACAGTCAAGTAAGGAATTAATTTCTGTGCTGTGTTGCTGCTATTTTAATCAGTTTTACGCTTTTTCGTGTAGTTTTAATGCTGCCGGGCAGGGAAACTGAAGCTGAGCAGCACCAAAGTGAGCCGCCGTTAACATTTGCCTTTTGAGTGAGGCTAACGCGCTGATATTGCAAGCGCGCTGCCTGAAATGACACGAATTATCCAAAACGATTTGGAATGATAAAAAAGAATCTAAAAGTTTGTCCTTCTGTCGTTCTGCTATCAGGGTTATTACTGGAAGGAAATAGTGCCATTCTGGCAACCCGTGACGCCATTAAGCGCTGTTTATTTATCCGTTATAACGATAATTCTGATTAACCTTTGGGCTCGGCAGGATTAAGAAAATAATAACAGTTAAGCATAGTAAATGATTCATGCGGGCGCTTATTACTCATTATTAAGTGTTTATCTGGAAAGATGCTAAGCAATGGCAATGAATGGAACCGATTCCTTTTTTGCGGAAGTACTTGAACTATTTCGAACTGTTGCAGCATGTTGATGCAAAATGATTGAATAAAGTCTGGAAACAGCCTGTCAGTTTTCAGCGATAATCGTAAAAAGGCTGCTTTTTTAGCAGTGATTACATGAGTGATTGATTAACGTCTGAAACAAGTGTGGGAAGATTGCATGAACAAGCATAAAGGAAGCGTCGGACAGCGTATCAGACGTATTGTTGGTCGTATCGTACTGGTGTGGCTGGGAATATGGCTGGCGGGCATTTTACTCTTTTCGTTCTTACCCGTGCCGTTCTCAGCGGTGATGGCTGAACGACAGATCGGAGCCTGGTTACGCGGTGATTTTAGTTATGTCGCCCATTCAGACTGGGTCAGCCATGACGAGATTTCGCCCTGGATGGGGCTGGCCGTTATCGCCTCAGAAGATCAAAAGTTTCCCACCCATTGGGGCTTTGATGTGGCAGCGATTGAGTCCGTACTGGATAACAGCGATAGCCGGATGCGTGGGGCGTCCACGCTGTCTCAACAGACGGCGAAGAATCTGTTCCTCTGGGATGGTCGCAGCTGGGTGCGTAAAGGTCTGGAAGCGGGTCTGACGGTAGGAATTGAAACGGTCTGGACGAAGCGGCGTATTTTAACCGTCTATCTCAATATTGCGGAGTTCGGGCCGGGCATCTTTGGCGTTGAGGCGGCTTCTCAGCGTTACTTCCATAAGCCTGCCAGCCGGCTGACCGCAGCAGATGCCGCCTTACTGGCAGCGGTGCTGCCTAATCCGATACGTTATCGTGCTGCTGCACCCTCAGGCTATGTCAGAGAGCGGCAGCAGTGGATACTGCGTCAGATGCGCCAGCTTGGCGGGGAAGGCTTCCTGCAGCGTAATCAGCTCGATTAAGCGTTAATCTTCATCGAAACCCGCTTCAAATAACTCAATGACCGCTGCCAGCGCCGGGATCTCCTCCGGGCCGCTGGCTTCAATCTCAATGTGGCCGCCTTTTGCCGAGTCGAGCATCAGCAGCGCAATCACGCTGCTGGCTTCGGCTTCAGTGCCCGCTTCATTACGCAGTAATACTTCGGCATCAAAGCTCTGCACCAGCTCAAATAACTTCATCGCCGGACGTGCATGCATGCCCAGCTTATTTTTGATTTCTACAGTTTGTCTGACGGTCATGATTTGCGCTTTTCCAGCGTACGATGGCGTGACTGCACATTCTTACCCCGTGAACGGAAGTAATCTGCCAGCTGTTCTGCAATATAGACTGAGCGGTGTTTACCGCCGGTGCAGCCAATCGCCACGGTAAGATAGCTACGGTTATTGGTCTCCAGCATCGGCAGCCAGAGTTCAAGGTAGCTGCGCGTCTGGTAGATAAAATTATGCACTTCGGTGTGGCGATCAAGGAAGGCCGCCACAGGACGATCGAGGCCGGTCATCGGGCGCAGTTTGGGATCCCAGTGGGGGTTGGGCAGAAAGCGCACGTCAAATACATAGTCAGCGTCAATCGGAATGCCATGCTTGAAGCCAAACGACTCAAACACCATGGTCAGCTCACGTTCACGCTTGCCCAGCAGGCGGGTACGCAGCATCTCTGCCAGCTCATGCACCGACATCTCTGAGGTGTCGATGATCAGATCGGCACGTGAACGAAGTGGCTCCAGCAGATCGCTCTCTTCATCAATCGCGCTCTCCAGCGAGAGGTTTTTGCTGGAGAGGGGATGCAGACGGCGCGTATCGCTGTAACGACGAATCAGGGTGTTGCGATCGGCGTCGAGAAACAGCAGCTGAGGGGAAAATGTATCAGGCAGATTATTCAGTGCGGTTTCAAAAATTTCCGGGGATTCGGGCATATTACGCACGTCGATGCTGACCGCCGCCGAAATATTGCGCTCAGCCAGCGAGTTAGCTAACTCAGGCAGCAGCACGACCGGCAGGTTATCAACGCAGTAGAACCCCATATCTTCCAGCGCACGGAGCGCCACTGACTTCCCCGAGCCTGAACGACCGCTAACGATCATCAGCACCATGACCTTCTCTCCCGTTTTAAAACCGGCACCCGGCCGGTAAAGACGCGTTACTGATCCGACTGGACTTCCGTAATAATGGCATAGAGCTCTTCATCACTCTGCGCTGCGCGCAGACGACGGCAAACCGTTTTATCTGCCAGACGCTTTGCCACCAGTGACAGGGTGTGCAGATGTGTTTTGCACTGGTCAGCCGGGACCAGTAAGGCAAACAACAGATCGACCGGCTGGTTGTCGACGGCATCAAACGCAATCGGCTGTTCGAGGCTGATAAACACCCCAACCGCGCGCAGCGTATCCTCTTCCAGCTTGCCGTGCGGGATGGCTATCCCGTTACCAATACCGGTACTGCCCATGCGTTCGCGGGTCAGGATCGCTTCGAAAAGCGTCTGGTGCGGCAGGTTGAGCTGCTTAGCGGCCAGTTCGCTGATGATTTCCAGCGCACGTTTTTTGCTCTGGCAGTGGACGCCGCTGCGGGTGCAGTCTGGCGAAAGCACTGTGCTCAATTCCAGTGTGAGATCGTTGTTCATTATCGTTTCACTTGCGTGTTCACCAGGCCATTCACCGCCAGCGCGTATTGACGCGTGTGACAAACGGCGCCTGCTCAGATGACAAAACGGGGCGGATTATCCGCCCCATCCTGTCGGCTCTGCGCGCCAGGCGCGCGTCGCTAGCGTGAAGGTTAGTGTTTTTTCAGTTTATCTTTGTGTTTGGTCAGCTGACGGGTGAGCTTATCGATCAGTCCGTCAATGGCCGCATACATATCTTCCGCTTCGGATGTGGCGTGCAGCTCGCCACCATTCACGTGTAGTGTTGCGTCAGCCACCTGCGTGACTTTCTCAACCTTCAGGACAATATAGACCTGATTGATATGTTCAAAATAGTGTTCCAGTTTGGCAAATTTACCGTTGACGAATTCACGCAGAGGTGGAGTGATTTCAACGTGTTGCCCGGTCAGGTTCAGCTGCATAGGTCTTCCTTCTCATTTCTTTCAAACCAGTTGTTTACGCTGGTTCGATGGCGGGATGGATAAAGACTCACGATATTTGGCGACGGTACGCCGTGCCACCATGATCCCCTGATCAGATAACATGGAGGTCAGTTTACTGTCGCTCAAGGGTTTGGCTGGATTTTCCGCCGAAATTAATTTTTTCACCAGGGCACGAATCGCGGTAGAGGAGGCTTCACCGCCACCTTCGGTATTCACGTGACTGGAGAAAAAGTACTTCAGTTCAAAAATGCCACGCGGGCTGTGCAGATACTTCTGCGTGGTAACGCGGGAGATGGTCGATTCGTGCATCTCAACGGCCTGGGCGATATCCGCCAGCACCATCGGGCGCATAAATTCTTCACCCTGCTCGAAAAAGGCCTGCTGCTGCTCAACAATACAGCGCGTCACTTTCAGCAGGGTATCATTGCGGCTTTCCAGGCTCTTAATCAGCCAGCGGGCTTCCTGCAGATTACTGCGAATGAACTGGCTGTCGCTGTCGTTTCGCGTCGCGCCGCTCATTGCCGCATAGTGCTGATTGATCTTCAGGCGTGGCACGCTATCGGCATTGAGTTCAACCGTCCAGCGGCTGCCGATCTTACGCACCAGCACATCGGGAATGACATATTCTGGTTCGCCGGTGTTGATCGACTGACCCGGACGCGGGTCCAGCGACTGAATCAGCAGCATCGCCTCTTTCAGCACCTCTTCTTTGAGGCGTGTGACCCGCATCAGGCTGCGGAAGTCATGGTTTGCCAGCAGATCGAGATGTTCGCTGACGATCAGACGCGCCTCTGCCAGCATCGGCGTTTCGGGCGCATATTGTGAAAGCTGCACCAGCAGGCAGTCACGCAGATCGCGCGCGCCAACACCAATCGGGTCAAAGCGCTGGATGCGTTTCAGCACCGCTTCAACTTCATCCGCTTCGAGCTCATCATCGCCAATGCTGTCAAGGATCTCCTCAAGCGAAACGGTGAGATACCCGGTGTCATCAATAGCATCGACAATAGAGGTGGCAATGGCGCGATCGGTATCGCTGAACGGCGTCAGGCCGACCTGCCACATCAGATAATCCTGCAGCGACTGGGTTGTTTCGCCCTGATAAACCGGTAACTCATCATCCTGGTAATCGGTGCCGGTGCCGGAAGGCGTACCCGCGGTGTAGATCTCATCCCAGGTCGCATCCAGCGGCAGTTCATCAGGCATCTCTTTCTGCTCAAGCGCTTCGCGTGTATCCAGCGCCTCGGCCTCTGAAGACTCCCGTGAATCGATCTCTTCATGCAGGTCAGTCTGCTCAAGCAGCGGATTACTTTCCAGCGCAAGCTGAAGCTCCTGCTGGAGTTCAAGCGTAGAGAGTTGCAGCAGGCGAATCGCCTGTTGCAATTGCGGAGTCATTGCCAGCTGTTGGCTGAACCTGAGTTGTAAACCTTGCTTCATAGACAGGATGATCGTTCCCAGGTAAACATCGGTATTAACGACACCTTATCAGAGTCTGAACTCTTCACCCAAATAAACCCGCTTAACCTGCTCATCCGCAAGAATTTCATTCGGTGTGCCGTGTGCGATCAGGTGCCCCTGGCTGACGATATAAGCCCGCTCACAGACCGCTAACGTTTCGCGTACGTTATGGTCGGTAATCAGCACACCGAGGCCGCTGTCACGCAGATGCTCAATGATCTTCTTAATGTCGATAACGGAGATGGGGTCAACACCGGCAAAAGGTTCATCCAGCAGGATAAATTTAGGATTAGCCGCCAGCGCTCGCGCAATCTCAACACGACGTCGCTCACCACCCGAAAGTGCCTGGCCCATGCTGTCGCGCAGGTGCTCAATGTGAAACTCTTCCATCAGCTCACGGGCACGATCCTGGCGTTGCTCTTCGGTCAGATCGTCACGGATCTGCAAGACCGCCATCAGGTTATCGTAGACGCTGAGGCGACGGAAGATCGATGCCTCCTGCGGCAGATAGCCGATGCCACGACGCGCACGGGCATGCAGCGGCAGGATGCTGATATCTTCATCATCAATAATAATGCGGCCAGCGTCACGCGGCACAATGCCCACTACCATGTAAAAGGTGGTGGTTTTACCGGCACCGTTCGGGCCCAGCAGGCCGACAATCTCGCCGGATTTTACCTGCAGGCTGACATCTTCTACCACGCGACGGCCCTTATATGCCTTCGCCAGGTTTTCTGCGATTAATGTGGCCATAGCTATCAGTTACTCTTCTTTCCGCTGTTGGACGAACCTTTGTCCTGAAGTTGCGACGGCACCAGTACAGTCGTGACGCGCTTGTTCTGGCCCTGACTGAAAGCCTGCATTTTCTGCTCTTTCACCAGGTAGGTAATACGATCGCCTTTGATGTTGCTGTCCTGCTGCTCAATGAACGCATTGCCGGTCAGTTCAACGAAATCATTAGCCAGTTCATAGTGCAGTTTTGCGGCATGGCCCTGCACCGGCTTACCGCTGTCCTGCATCTGATAGAAGGTGGCGGGATTACCGTAGGCGTCAACGATGGTTTTCTTGCTGTCGCCGCCCGGACGGGTCACCACGACTTTATCTGCCGTGATTTTAATTGAGCCCTGCGTCACGATGACATTGCCGGTAAAGGTCGCGACATTGCCTTGCAAATCCAGCGCCTGATTCTGCGAGTCAATATTGACGGGCTTGTCCGAGTCACCGGTCAGAGCCAGCGCCGGAACGCTGGTTGCCAGCAGCATGCTGGCCAGTAAAAGCTTCAGGCTATTTTTGTTCATTTTGAATTTCATAAGAGGTTTTGACCTTCTCGATTAACTCGGCGTTTTTTGTCCGTAAATTGCCGCGCATTTTCATGCCGGTGGAGTTAAAACTGCGGCCATACAATGTCACCTGGTCATCAGAGGTAACGTCCTGAGTGACAAGATTAATCTGGGCGTTATCGGTTTTGATCCGCTCAAGCTGAGAATCCTGCGTCAGCGTATTCAGCTCAACATGGCCATACAGGTAAAGCATACGATCTTTGGTGAGCTTTGCTTTATCCGCGCGTAACGTCCAGGTAGGGATTTTGTTCTCATCAAAGGTGGTCATGACCGGATTGTCGAACCAGCTCAGTTCATCATCCGAGAAATAGGTCACTTTGTCAGAGACCAGTTTATATGACAGCGCGCCCTGCGGGTTATAAACCACAGTGTGTGAATCAGCACTGGTGTAGGTCGGTGACTGACTGTCCGTCCCGACTGGCGTGCCATCGTCATCCTGGTTAGTAAGATTCCAGCCGATCAAAACCAGTGCAATCAAGGTCAGAATCAGCGTTATCCAACGCCTGCTTTTACTCATACTGATTGCCCTTTGGCATCCTCAAATTTGTTCTGCGCCATTAAGATCAGGTCACATACTTCGCGAACTGCACCGCGTCCACCGGCAATCCGCGTGACATAATGCGCGCGCGGCAACAGGATCGGATGTGCATCCGCCACCGCCACGCTTAAACCCACTTTCGCCATAACCGGCCAGTCGATCAGATCGTCACCAATGTAGGCGACCTGGTCGTCGGAAAGAGACAGTTTATCCAGAAGTTCACGATAGGCCAAAAGCTTATCCGATTGTCCCTGATAAAGATGACGGATGCCGAGCGTTTTGCAGCGATCTTCCATCAGACGGGCATTGCGGCCGGTAATAATAGCCACTTCCACATCGGAGGTCAGCAAACAGCGAACGCCGTAACCGTCCCGCACGTTGAATGCCTTCAGCTCTTCGCCATTATTCCCCATGTAGATCACTCCGTCGGACATCACGCCATCGACATCGCAGATCAGCAGACGAATCCTGCTGGCGCGCGCCATAACGTCAGCGCTGACCGGGCCGTAGCAGGTTTCAATCGGGTGGGTTGCCTGTTGCATTTTCTCTTCCTGTTCAGACTACGCCAGCGCGCAGCATGTCATGCATATGTACCACACCGAGCAGATGGTCGTCATCGGCCACCAGAATCGAGGTAATGTTTTTGGTCTGCATCAGGTTCAGGGCTTCCACTGCCAGCATATTAGGCCGGACGCGGATGCCACCTGGCGTCATCACTTCCCCGATGGTGGCGCGCTGGAAATCGATGCCCATATCAAAGATGCGGCGCAGGTCACCATCGGTAAAGATACCTTCAATTTTCATCAGGTCGTCGACGATCACCGTCAGCCCCAGATTTTTGCGGGTAATCTCCAGCAGCGCATCGCGCAGCGAGGCGTCCCGTGTGACGTGCGGCAGTTCATCGCCACTGTGCATGATATCAGCCACATGCAGCAGCAGTTTACGGCCCAGCGCACCGCCAGGATGGGACAAAGCAAAGTCTTCGGCGGTGAAGCCGCGCGCTTCCAGCAGCGAAACCGCCAGCGCGTCACCCATCACCAGCGTGGCTGTGGTACTGGTGGTCGGTGCCAGACCCAGCGGGCAGGCTTCCTGCGGAACATGGACACACAGATGCACATCGGCAACCCGGCCCATCGCACTGTCAGGCCTTCCGGTCATGCAGATCAGCGTAATGTGCTGACGCTTTAAAACCGGAATCAGCGCGAGGATTTCGTTCGACTCACCGCTGTTGGAGATGGCGATGACCACATCATTTTTGCTCACCATGCCCAGATCGCCATGGCTGGCTTCGGCCGGATGAACAAAAAAAGCGGGCGTGCCGGTACTGGCAAAGGTCGCCGCCATTTTTTTGCCGATATGGCCAGACTTGCCCATGCCCATCACCACCACTTTACCCTGACAGGCGTAGATCAGGGCGCAGGCGCGGGCGAAATCGTCGTTAATATATTGATCGAGTTGTTCCAGACCTTCGCGCTCAATGCGCAGTACGGTTTTCCCCGCCTGCTGGAAATCAAATGCTGTTGGTTGCTGATATGACATAGTGAGTCTGTCCTTGTTAGCCGTCCATGAATGCCGGCTGCATCCACAGCAGCGTCACCCAGACGAAGAAACCACAGAGTAAAAATAAGCCTGCCGTACGGCCAACGCGGCGGCGACGTAGCAGGCAGAGCAGGGCAAACAGCACGCTGACTCCCAGCATCACCCAGTAATCACGGGCGAAGGCGTGATAATCGACACTGCCAGGGTGAATCAGCGCCGGCAGACCCAGCACAATGGCAATATTATAAATGTTGGCGCCGATCAGATTGCCGATCGCGATATCATCTTCGCCTTTCAGCGCACCGGCAATAACCGTTGCCAGCTCGGGCAGGCTGGTGCCCACGGCGATCAGCGTCAGGCCCATCACCAGTTCGCTGACGCCAAAATAGTCGGCAAACGCCGTGGCATTGTCGATCACCATTCGTGTCGACATCGGCAGGATAATCAGCGCGACGGCCAGCCAGAGAAAGGCCACCGTATTTCCGCTCTCTTCGCGTGGCAGCTCGGCCAGCTGCTCGCGGGTCAGGGTGTCGTTGTTATCCCGTTCTGCTTTACGCGCAATGCGAATCACCACCATCAGATAAATCGCGGCAATGGCGATCAGGCCTATTCCATCCAGTCGACTAAGCTGATTGTCAAACAGCATGAAACCGCTGAGCAGGGTAACCAGCAACATTAACGGCAGTTCACGGCGTATCAGATTAGAATGGACGCTGAGCGGGTGCATAAGCGCAGCGGCACCCAGGATGAGTAAAATATTGGTAATATTCGAGCCGAGCGCGGTGCCAACAGCAAGATCCATCTGGCCATGCTGCGCGGCGGAAAAGGAGAGGATCATCTCTGGCAGCGAGGTGCCGATGCTGACAACGGTCATGCCAATAATCAGTGGCGGGATGCCAAATGATCGACACAGTATAGAGGCGCTAAACACCAGACGATCGGCACCATATGCCAGTAAAAGCAAACCGATAATCAGCAGTGCAGAAGCTACGAACATGAAAAATCCTTGCGTAAAAACCCAGGCCGGCAATGCCTTTCCCGACCGGTTTAAGGTTCTGTTTGGCGAGACAGGCGCTGATTTTGACCGTCCGGACGGCAAAAGTAAATTTAATGACCATTTTCGCCAAATCTTAGCGGTAAGTTTCTGTAAAGCTATCGTGAATCAGGACCGAACAGGCTACCATCGTACCCCATGTTTACGCCCGATCCTTACAAGAGGTTATAATGATCCAGCAGCAATCGAATCTGGTTGAGGTTCGTGGCGTGAGTTTTTCGCGCGGAGATCGCACCATCTTCGATGACATTTCGCTGACCGTGCCAAAAGGCAAAGTGACGGCGATAATGGGGCCGTCGGGGATAGGAAAAACCACGCTGCTACGCTTGATTGGGGGGCAACTTCAGCCGACCCGCGGTGAAATCTTTTTCCGTGGTGAAAACATTCCGTCATTGTCTCGCACTAAATTGTACGAAGCGCGCAAAAAAATGAGCATGCTGTTCCAGTCTGGCGCGCTGTTTACTGACCTGACGGTCTATGAAAATGTTGCCTGGCCGCTGCGTGAACATACCCGTCTGCCTCCTCCGCTGCTGCACAGCACAGTGCTGATGAAGCTGGAAGCGGTGGGTCTGCGTGGCGCGGCCCAGCTGAAGCCCGCGGAGCTGTCGGGCGGAATGGCGCGTCGTGTGGCACTGGCGCGCGCTATCGCGCTGGAGCCGGAACTGATCATGTTTGATGAGCCTTTCGTCGGTCAGGATCCGATCACGATGGGCGTGCTGGTAAAACTCATTGATGAACTGAACCATGCTCTGGGCCTGACCTGTATTGTGGTCTCGCACGACGTACCGGAAGTACTGAGTATTGCGGACTATGCCTATATCGTGGCCGGACAAAAAATTATCGCACACGGCACCACGCCGGAGTTGCGAGCGAACAATGACCCGCGCGTTCGCCAGTTTATTGATGGCGATGCGGATGGTCCGGTTCCCTTCCGTTTTCCTGCCGGCGACTATCTCGCTGATTTAACCGGCTCAGGGAGTAACTAAACTGATGGTGTTGAAGGCGCTGGCGACATTTGGACGTCAGGGAATTGAAACGTGCGCCAGTTTTGGACGCGCAGGACTCATGCTCTTTCATGCGCTGGTGGGCAAGCCAGCGTTCCGCAGACACACGCCGCTACTGATTAAACAACTTTATAGCGTCGGCGTGCTGTCGCTGCTGATCATCGTGGTTTCCGGTCTGTTTATCGGCATGGTGCTTGGCCTTCAGGGTTATCTGGTCTTAAACACCTATGGCGCGGAAACCAGCCTCGGTATGCTGGTGGCGCTGTCATTGCTGCGCGAACTGGGGCCGGTTGTGACCGCGCTGCTGTTCGCCGGACGGGCAGGGTCTGCGCTGACCGCCGAAATCGGCCTGATGAAGGCCACCGAACAGCTCTCCAGTATGGAGATGATGGCGGTTGACCCGTTGCGCCGGGTGGTCTCGCCGCGCTTCTGGGCCGGTTTTATCAGTATGCCGTTACTGACGCTGATTTTTACCGCGGTAGGGATTGCCGGTGGTGCGCTGGTCGGGGTGAGCTGGAAAGGGATTGATCCCGGTTTCTTCTGGTCGGCGATGCAGAATGCCGTCGATTTTCGTGCCGATGTGGTTAACTGCCTGATTAAAAGTGCGGTATTTGCCATTACCGTGACGTGGATTGCGCTGTTTAACGGCTATGATGCGATTCCAACCTCTGAAGGGATCAGTCGCGCGACGACGCGCACTGTGGTGCACGCGTCACTGGCGGTGCTCGGATTGGATTTTGTGCTGACAGCACTGATGTTTGGGAATTGATGCAATGCAAAGCAAAAAAAGCGAAATCTGGGTTGGCATATTTATGATTATGGCGTTGCTGGCGGCGCTGTTTCTCGCGCTGCGCGTCGCCGATTTAAAGTCAATGGGCACCGAGCCGACGTGGAAGCTCTACGCCACCTTTGACAATATTGGTGGTCTCAAAGCCAGTTCACCGGTCAAGATTGGTGGGGTGGTGATTGGCCGGGTGACCGATATTGAGTTAGAGCCGAAAACGCTGCTGCCGCGTGTCACCATGGACATCAGCGATCAGTATGCGAATAAAATTTCAGACACCAGCTCGCTGGCGGTTCGCACTCAGGGACTGCTGGGTGAGCAATTCCTGGCACTCAACTTAGGTTTTGACGATCCTGAACTGGGTTCAGCGATGCTGAAAGATGGCGATACGCTGCGCGATACGAAATCCGCCATGGTGCTCGAAGACCTGATCGGTCAGTTCCTTTATAAGAGCGGCGATAATAAACAAAACAGTGAAAACAAGGATGCGCAGGAAGGCGACAGTGCTGCGCCTGCGGCACCGGCTCAACCTTAAAGAAGAGGGTATACCATGTTTAAACGTTTACTGATGATTGCCATGCTGGTGGTTGCGGTACCGCTGACGGCAACCGCAGCCGATCAGAGCAACCCCTACAAACTGATGAATGAAGCGGCGCAAAAGACGTTCACCCGTCTGAAAAACGAGCAGCCGAAAATCAAGCAGGACCCTAACTACCTGCGTCAGATTGTGCGTCAGGAGCTGCTGCCCTATGTGCAGATCAAATATGCGGGCGCGTTAGTGCTGGGCCGCTACTATCGTGATTCGACGCCCGCTCAGCGTGAAGCCTACTTCAGCGCCTTTGGTGACTATCTGGCGCAGGCTTATGGTCAGGCACTGGCACTGTACAACGGACAGAGCTACCAGATTCAGCCTGAGCAGCCGTTAGGCGATGCCCAGATTGTCGCTATTCGCGTTTCCATTATCGATCCAAATGGCCGTCCACCGGTTCGCCTCGACTTCCAGTGGCGTAAAAACAGCCAGAGCGGTAACTGGCAGGCGTATGACATGATCGCTGAAGGCGTCAGCATGATCACCACCAAACAAAATGAGTGGAGCGATCTGTTACGTACCAAAGGTATCGATGGTCTGACGGCGCAGCTGAAATCTTCTGCGGCACAGCCAATCACGCTGGATAAACAACAATAATGCACGAATCGTTACGCTGGGAGCGGGAAGCCAGCACGCTATTACTGAAAGGCGAACTGGATCGCGACACGCTGATGAGCCTGTGGCAGCAACGTGAAACGCTGATTAAAGATGTCGATACCATCGACGTCGCGGCGCTGGAGCGTGTGGACTCTTCCGGGCTTGCCCTGCTGGTGCATCTGCGGGAAATCGCGCGGGCACAGGGTATTACCCCTCGCTTTACGGGCATCAGCGACAAACTGCATTCGCTGATAACGCTTTACAATCTGCAACAGATTATTGTTTCTGCGGATAAAAGCGCCTGATATCCGGTTGTTATGCTAAGCCCCTGTTTTCAACAGGGGCTTTTGCGTATTTAAGAGTCAGCCGCTTTCCTCTACTATGTCAGCCTTATTATTATTAAGTGAAGTTAAGCCCAATGGAAAACAGTGAAATTCAGGCCGTGCTGATGGCAGCATTGCCTTTAGACGAAGTGCATGTGATGAGCAATGATGGCAGCCATTTTCAGGTGATCGCCGTAGGCGAACTGTTTGGCGAACTGAGCCGCGTGAAAAAGCAGCAGGCTGTCTACGCGCCGCTGATGGAATTTATCGCGGATAACCGCATTCATGCTGTCTCTATCAAAACCTATACTCCCGCTGAATGGGCGCGTGACCGTAAACTCAACGGTTTCTGATCCCCAGCGGGGTGAACTCGTCGCTGGCGAGTCCAATCTTTAGCTAGTTAATTGAGAGCCGTGTTAATGGACAAATTTCGTGTGCAAGGCCCCACCCGCTTAAGTGGTGAAGTAACCATTTCCGGGGCAAAGAACGCCGCGCTTCCTATTCTGTTTGCTGCGCTGCTGGCTGAAGAGCCGGTCGAGATCCAGAATGTGCCAAAGCTGCGCGACATTGATACCACCATGAAGCTGCTGAGCCAGCTGGGTGCGAAGGTGGAACGCAACGGTTCTGTGCATGTCGATGCCAGCGCGGTAGATGTATTTTGTGCGCCTTACGATCTGGTCAAAACTATGCGTGCCTCAATCTGGGCGCTGGGCCCGCTGGTGGCGCGTTTTGGTCAGGGTCAGGTTTCCCTGCCGGGTGGCTGCGCTATCGGCGCGCGTCCGGTTGATCTGCACATCACCGGTCTTGAACAGCTGGGTGCCGAGATCAAGCTGGAAGAGGGCTACGTGAAAGCGTCAGTCAATGGCCGCCTGAAGGGCGCACTGATTGTCATGGACAAAATCAGCGTTGGCGCGACCGTAACCATCATGAGTGCTGCGACACTGGCGACCGGTACCACCGTGATTGAGAATGCGGCGCGAGAGCCGGAAATTGTCGATACCGCCAACTTCCTTAACACCCTGGGCGCCAGAATCAGTGGTGCAGGCAGCGATAAAATCACCATCGAAGGCGTAGAGCGTCTGGGTGGCGGTGTTTATCGTGTCCTGCCGGATCGTATCGAAACCGGTACCTTCCTGGTGGCTGCCGCCATTTCGGGTGGCAAAGTGATGTGTCACAAAACCCAGCCGGATACGCTGGATGCTGTGCTGGCCAAGCTGCGTGATGCGGGTGCCGATATCGAAACCGGCGAAGACTGGATCAGTCTGGATATGCACGGCAAGCGGCCAAAAGCGGTCAACGTGCGCACTGCACCGCATCCAGGTTTCCCGACCGATATGCAGGCGCAGTTCACACTGTTAAACATGGTTGCGGAAGGCACGGGCGTGATTACCGAAACCATCTTCGAAAACCGTTTCATGCATATCCCGGAACTGATTCGTATGGGCGGACATGCTGAGATTGAGAGCAACACGGCGATCTGTCATGGGGTTGAAACCCTGTCAGGTGCGCAGGTGATGGCGACCGATTTGCGTGCGTCTGCCAGCCTGGTTCTGGCTGGTTGTATTGCGGAAGGAACGACGTTCGTTGATCGCATTTATCACATCGATCGTGGCTATGAGCACATCGAAGATAAGCTGAAAGCCATGGGCGCAAACATCGAGCGCGTCAGCGAAGAGTAATCCCGCAGATGCTCTGAAAGAGCCAGCCCCCTTTGGGGGCTGGTTTTTTTTCGCCTGAGGATCGCCTGAGTTTTCAGGCGGTATCGGAATGATCGACAGGCGCCCGGATACGTTTTCTGCGATCCAGCAGGCAGTGGGTCTCGGGATCGTAATAGCGGCTAGGCCAGATCTCACAAGGATGAACCTTGATCGCGTCAGCGATCAACCATTCGCCCTTGGGCCATGGACGCGTGAGCGCATTAGCCAGCGTTGATGAACTGAGACCTGCTGCGCGTGATAGCGCCGCGAGTGTCATTCCACGCTTATGCAGCGCCGCGATAATGTCAGCCGGGTGCCAGTCTTCCATCCTTTTTTGCATATCCTGTTCTCCTTTTCCCTGTCATTGCGTCGTCCCGCAGGACGTGAGCTTTCCTTTTTACCGTTATCTGGAAAGATTGAGGTTTTTATAGCAAATAGTTCCCATTAGTTTCCAGTAATATTTGGATCCAGCATCTGATCTGTGGGGTGGCATGCAAAAGGAGTGCAACAGCTAAGAGGTAACAAAAAGAAGTGAGAGCAGGGATGTAAAAACGGAGCCTGTCAGGCTCCGTGAGGGATCAGAAATCGCGCTGAACTGACATGTGCGCCAGCGACTCCAGCGCACTGCGCCACGGCGATTCGGGCAGAATACGCAAGGCTTCAATGGCTTTATCCGCTTCCTGTTCGGCGCGGCTGCGCGTCCATTCGAGTGAACCACACTGATTCATCGCTTCCAGTACCGGTTCCAGCAGATGGCGGCCATTTCCCTGCTCAATGGCTTCACGGATCATCTTCGCCTGCTCAGGTGAGCCGTGCTGCATAGCATGCAGCAGTGGCAGCGTGGGTTTGCCTTCACTCAGATCATCGCCGGTATTTTTGCCCAGCGTCTCGCCGTCAGCACTGTAATCCAGTAAGTCGTCAATTAACTGGAAAGCGGTGCCCAGATAGCGCCCATAATCCTGTAGCGCTTTTTCCTCTTCAGGTGTGGCTTCAGCCAGTATCGCCGAGGCCTGCGAGGCCGCTTCAAACAGACGCGCGGTCTTGCTGTAAATCACGCGCATGTAACTCTCTTCGGTGATGTCGGGATCGTTGACGTTCATCAGCTGCAGGACTTCGCCCTCAGCAATCACGTTTACCGCTTCTGACATCAGCGCCAGGATACGCAGCGAACCCATGCTGGTCATCATCTGGAAGGCGCGGGTGTAAATAAAATCACCGACCAGCACGCTTGCCGCATTGCCAAACGCCGCGTTCGCGGTCGCTTTGCCACGACGCATATCGGATTCATCCACGACATCGTCATGCAGCAGCGTGGCGGTGTGGATAAATTCGATCAGCGCCGCATTGGTCACGTGCAGATCGCCCTTGTAGCCCATGGCACGTGCGGATAGCACGGCAATCATGGGACGGATACGCTTGCCCCCACCACTGATGATGTAGTAGCCCAACTGGTTGATGAGCGAGACATCTGAATTCAGCTGGTCGAGGATGGTCTGGTTAACGGCAGCCATATCCTGTGCGGTTAATTCATTAATCTGTTCTAAGTTCATTCGTCTTTTCAGCTATGACTCGTTATCTCTGCCATGGTAAGTGCTTTTACCCAGCCAGCGTTCAGGTAATCTGTTACTGATTGTACTTGAATTTTCTGCCTGAGAAACGGTTGCATTCAGCCTGTGTTTTTTTTCTGCAAGAGTGTGCAAAGTGCTCTTGTCTTCTTCTGGAGTTTTGCGTAGAATTCGCGCCCTATTGTGAATATTTAGCGCGCCGCCTGATGAACTAAAAGGCAAGCGCAGAAGCGGAGTTTTATATGTACGCGGTTTTCCAAAGTGGTGGTAAACAACACCGAGTAAGCGAAGGTCAGACCGTTCGCCTGGAAAAGCTGGACATCGCAACCGGTGAAACGATTGAGTTTGACCAGGTTCTGATGATTGCTAATGGCGAAGACGTGAAAATCGGCGCGCCACTGGTTTCAGGCGGAATGATCAAGGCAGAAGTTGTTGCTCACGGTCGTGGCGAGAAAATTAAGATCGTTAAGTTTCGTCGTCGTAAGCACTACCGTAAGCAAGCAGGCCATCGCCAGTGGTTCACTGATGTGAAAATCACTGGTATCACGGCATAAGAGGAGATCTGACAAATGGCACATAAAAAGGCTGGTGGTTCGACTCGAAATGGTCGTGACTCCAATGCAAAACGTCTGGGTGTAAAACGTTTCGGTGGCGAATCTGTTCTGGCAGGTAGCATCATCGTTCGTCAGCGTGGCACCAAATTCCACGCCGGTACCAATGTAGGTTGTGGTCGTGACCACACCCTGTTTGCTACCGCAGACGGTAAAGTACAGTTCGAAGTTAAAGGTCCGAACAACCGTAAATACATCAGCATCGTTGCTGAGTAAGGTTGTCGTGACGCAGACGTTTGACGTCTGAACGCACGAATTGAAGGCCCCGCAGCTCCTGCGGGGCTTTTTACATTCTGCGGTCTGTTGCGGTAAAAGCGACGCATCACAAAAGTTTGCTGTACACTTTATGTACGCACTGGCGAAAGCCAATCCTGATTTATCCGCCGCTGGTCAGCGCAGAAGACCCTGGCGGACCCGTCTGCAGAGTGCTGCAGGCGATTGTGTGACGGAGATAGAAAATGAAGTTTGTAGATGAAGCGACAATTTTGGTCGTCGCCGGTGATGGCGGTAATGGTTGCGTAAGCTTCCGCCGCGAAAAATATATCCCGAGAGGCGGCCCTGATGGGGGTGATGGCGGTGACGGCGGTGACGTTTATCTGATCGCTGATGAAAACCTCAACACCCTTATCGATTATCGTTTCGAAAAATCTTTCCGCGCCGAGCGTGGGCAGAACGGCCAGAGCCGCGACTGTACTGGCAAACGCGGTAAAGATATCGAAGTTAAAGTGCCGGTCGGCACCCGGGTTATCGATCAGGGTACCGGCGAGACACTGGGCGACATGACGCGTCACGGCCAGAAACTGATGGTCGGCAAAGGCGGCTGGCATGGCCTGGGTAACACCCGCTTTAAATCATCTGTAAACCGCAGTCCGCGCCAGAAAACCATGGGTACCCCAGGTGAAAAGCGCGATCTGCAGCTGGAGCTGATGCTGCTGGCAGATGTCGGGATGCTGGGCTTACCGAATGCCGGTAAATCGACCTTTATCCGTGCCGTATCGGCAGCGAAGCCAAAAGTGGCGGACTATCCGTTTACCACGCTGGTGCCAAGCCTGGGCGTGGTTCGTATGGACAGCGAGCAGAGCTTCGTCGTGGCCGATATCCCTGGCCTGATTGAAGGCGCAGCCGATGGCGCAGGCCTGGGCATTCGCTTCCTGAAGCACCTTGAGCGCTGCCGCGTGTTGCTGCACCTGATCGACATCGACCCCATCGATGAAAGCGATCCGGTTGAAAATGCCCGCATCATTCTCGGCGAGCTGGAAAAGTACAGCGAGAAGCTGTTTAACAAGCCACGCTGGCTGGTCTTCAACAAAATTGATCTGATCAGTGAAGAAGAGGCGCAGTCACGGGCTAAAGCGGTGGCTGAAGCGCTGGGCTGGGAAGATAAGTATTACCTGATTTCTGCCGCAAGCCGTACCGGTGTCAACGAACTCTGCTGGGACGTGATGAGCTTCATCAACGCTAACCCGAAAGAAGCGGAGCTTGAAGAGAAGCAGCCGGAGAAAGTGGAGTTCATGTGGGACGATTACCACAAAGAAACCATTGAAAACACGGTTGAAGTGGAAGATGAAGAGTGGGATGACGACTGGGATGATGAAGACGACGAAGGCGTTGAAATTATCTATCAGCGTTAACCGATCGCCTGCTACAGCGTGATATGCAATGCCCCCTTTCAGGCCTGAAAGGGGGCATTGTTCTTTCTGCAGCTAGCTCATCACCGCTACACTCAGTCGCGCACTGCAGCACAGCTGATCCCGACCGTTCCGAATCTCAATCTGCCAGCTCTGACTGCGTTTACCCAGATGCAGTGGACGGCAAATTCCCCGCACCAGACCGGCAGAAACCGCACGATGATGGCTGGCATTCACTTCTACGCCAACCACGCTGCTGCCTTCCTCAACCGCCAGATATCCGGCAATTGAGCCCATCGACTCCGCCAGCACCACGGACGCACCGCCATGCAGCAGCCCGAACGGCTGTTGCGTACGGGCATCGACCGGCATCGTCGCTTCCAGATAATCATCACCTATCAGGGTAAAAACGATACCCAGATGGGCCACCAGAGAGTTCTCACCCAGCGCATTCAAGGCGGGAAGATCAATGGATCGCTTCCAGATCGCTGTCATCATCAGGCTCCCAGGGTTGCGCCACCATCAACCACAATATCCTGCAGCGTCACATGGCTGGCAAGATCCGACGCGAGAAACAATACGGTGGCTGCAATTTCCTGCGGCTGCGCGATCTTGCCCAGCGGGATACCCAGCTTGAACTGATCCGGGAAGCCGGCAATCATCTCCTGCTCACCCGTCGGTGTGTGCCACAGGCTGCGCTGCATATCGGTGTCGGTGGAACCGGGTGAAACGATGTTGCAACGGACGCCATAGGGCGCCATCTCCAGACCCACGGTCTGACAGAGACTGCGCAGCGCCGCTTTTGAAGCGCCATAAGCGGACATGCCAATACGCGGGGCATGAGCCGAATTAGACGCGACGGTGACGATGGCACCGGCGCGCTGTTCGCGAAAGCGTGGCAATGTCTGCTGGAACAGATTAAACGCGCCGCCCGCATTGACGTTAAGACACGCCTGCCAGTCGGCAAACGACAGCTCATCGGTGGCACCAATCCGTAAGATACCGGCTGCGTTGACCAGCACATCAATGCGCGGTTGCACGGCCAATACGCGCTGGCAGATCGTTTTGACCTGAGCCGGATCGGCTACATCCATCGTGTGGCAGGGAAACGGGTAATCATGGCCCTTAAAACGTTGATCAAAGGCCTCGACCTGTGCGCCAGCCTGATGAAAGGCTAACGCAGTATGATAGCCGATGCCCTGGCCAGCACCGGTTACCCAGACGATTTTACCGCTGAAGTCGAATGTGTGGCTCATTTCGCCGGCTCCCGCGTCAGCAGCGCCCACCAGCCATCAATGCTCGGATTTTTCGCCAGGCTGACGAAATCGATATCACGATGTACCTGACGCCAGCGTGCCGCCAGCGCCATCACGCGTACTGAGTCCAGACCGTAATCAATCAGGTTTTCATCATCTTCCGGCACCTCATCATCTTCCAGCAGCGGCAGGATCAACGCGCGCAAATCATCTTTGCTGAGTGGCACAGGCATCAGATCGGCGGTCATCACCACTTTTCCGCTACGGCCCGCGGTGTAGGTCAGCGCCATCATATGTTCCTCACGGCTGAAGTCAGCCAGCGCATCGGCCACCATAAACGGCTGAATATTGCGCATAAACGCATCGGTGGCGGTGGTCAGGCAGCCAATATGGGCATAGACGCCGGTGATAATCAGCTGATCGCGGCCCATCTCCTGCAGGATCGACTCCAGCGGCGAGCGGTGAAATGCACTGTAGCGCCATTTGGTCAGGACCTGATCGTCCTCATCCGGTGCCAGCGCATCCACGATCTTCTGCTGATCGGGATGTTTATTCAGGCCCGGTCCCCACATGTCGTTGAGCAGCGCACGATCTTCATCGCTCTGCGCGTTTGGCTGAGCGGTGTAAAACACCGGAATACCCTGCGCTTTGCAGTAGCGACGCAGGCGGGCAATATTGTCGACTACCTGCTCAACCAGCGGGCTATTTTCGCCCCAGAAGTTGAGAAAATAGCGCTGCATATCGTGGATCAGCAGGGCGGCACGGTCCGGCTCCAGCATCCATTTCACTTTGTTGTTGGGCAACTCGGTGGCGGCTGGCAGCGGATAAGAGGTCAGTTGTGGAATAGCCATTGAAAATCTCCGGACAGATCAGGCTTGCGCTTGTTGATCGGCAAGTTGTTGGCGCAGACGTTTTTTGTCCACCTTTCCGACCGCGGTCAGCGGCAGGGCATCTACGCAGGTAATACGGTCGGGCAGCTTAAATTCTGCCACGCCAAGTTCACGCAGGTGACGACGCAGCGCTACCGGTTTAACCGGCTGACGGGTGACGATAAAGGCACAACTCTTTTCACCCATCAGCTCGTCGCTCATGGAGACCAGCGCAGCGTGGATCACATCCGCATGGCGCTGCAGCAGGTTTTCGATCTCTTCGGCTGCGATCTTTTCGCCGCCCCGGTTGATCTGATCTTTCTCCCGGCCCTGCACGATGATGTTGCCAGAGGGCGTGATCTCGATCAGATCGCCAGAGCAGTAAAAGCCCTGGTCATCGAAGCTGGCGGCGTTATGTTCCGGGCTGTTGTAGTAGCCGCGGAAGGTATAAGGACCACGCGTCATCAGGCGACCGATGGAGCCTGCTGGCAATGGGTTACCCTGATCGTCGGCGACCCATACCTCGTCATCCGGGGAGATCGGGCGTCCCTGCGTGGTGAGAATGGTCTGCTCATCGTCATCCAGTCGGGTGTAGTTCACCAGACCTTCCGCCATACCAAATACTTGCTGCAGGGTGCAGCCGATCTCGTTCTGGATGCGCGCGGCCAGCGTTTCACCCAGCTTTGCGCCACCGACCTGAATGCGTTGCAGCGAGGCCAGCGCAGCATTGCTGCCCCATTCCTGAATCGCCTGCAGCCAGAGACTGGCGGCGGGCGGGACCAGGCCGGTATCGGTGACCTGATGCTTTTCAATCAGCGGGAAGCAGAGCGTTGCGCTGGGATCGGCGGCTAAGATCACCTGTCCGCCCGCGTAAAAAACGCCCAGCGCGCCCGGCGAACTCATCGGGAAGTTATGCGCGGCGGGCAGGGCGATCAGGTAGCGGGTGTCGGCGGTAACATCGCAGATAACGTCACTCTCACGGATGCTGTAGTAGTAATCATTATGGGTACGTGGGATCAGTTTCGGTGTACCGGTACTGCCACCCGACAGCTGGAAAAAGGCGACTTCATCGCCTGCGGTCGGGGTTGCGATGAAGTTGCCCGCGGGTTCAGCCAGCAGGGCGTCGAGGCTGTTTTCCGTCTGAGCGTCATTACGCAGGATCACCTGTTGGAGTGAACGCTGATCGCGGCGAAGTTGCGCAATAAACGCATCATCGGCGAACAGTGCGTGGCTGCGATCGGCAATTAACAGGCTCGGCGAGATCTGACTGGCATAGGCGGCCAGTTCAGTGCGCTGATGGCTGAACAGGGCGTTAACCGGGGCAACGCCGATTTTGAACAGGGCAAACAGCGTCAGGTAAAATTCCGCCACGTTGCCAAGCTGCACCAGCGCCGTATCGCCTGACTTCAGGCCGCGACGCTGCAATGCCGCGGCCAGGTTGTCACTCAGCGCCGCCAGCTGGCGATAGGTAAATTGTCGTTCGCCATCAATCACCGCTACGCTCTCGCTGTCGCGATGACGTTCCAGGATATCGGTCATCGGCAGATCGAGCCAGTAGCCTTTTTCACGGTAACGTGCGGCCAGATCGTCCGGCCAGCGGCTGTAGGAAATCGTCATACAGGTTCCTTTATTGCAGTCCAAAAGCGCGAAGCATGGTGTCGAGTTTGACGCCGGTTTCACGCCATTCTGATTCAGGTTGTGAGTCCGCTACGATGCCTGCGCCCGCAAACAGCCGCACCCGCGGGCCATTCACCGTACCGCAGCGAATGGTGACGACCCATTCGCCATTGCCCTGATCGTCACACCAGCCGACGATGCCGCCAAACAGCTGACGTTCAAATGGCTCCAGTCGCTGAATCAGCGCCTGAGCACGCTGATGCGGGAAGCCGCTGAGGGCCGGTGTCGGATGCAGCAGACAGGCCAGTGACAGCGCATTTTCGCGATCGTCCAGCACGTCACCCTGAATCTGCGTAGCGAGATGCCACAATGTTGCGGTGGTCAGCAGTGAAGGTGTCTCGGGGACCGACAGCAGGCGGCTGCGCGGCTGCAGCGTCGCGCGCATCGCATCCGTGACCAGCTTATGCTCATGACGATCTTTTGCTGAGTGCATCAGGCTGTCGCCAGAGGCCTGGTCACGCTGCGGATCGCGATGACGCGGCGCTGAACCGGCCAGCGGACAGGAGCAGAACTGGCGGCCCTGCTTACGAATCATCAGTTCCGGGCTGGCGCCAACCAGCGCGCCACCATCGGGCAGCGGCAGATGGAAGTGATAGCTGTTAGGGTTCTGCGCCACGATGCGCTGCATCAGGGCGGCCGTATCAACCGGCTGTTCCGCCACGATATCCATCAGCCGCGACAACACCACTTTATCCAGATCGCCGCGCTGCGTAGCCGCCACCGCCTGCGCAACCATGTCGATGAAAATGTCATGGTCCGGCACCGCCGTGCGGCGACGCACCTGCGGCAGTTCAGCCTCAGCCAGAGAGGCACTGGCGTTGAGATCGTCACGGTTAAAGGTCTGATACGACTCAGGGATAAACAGCGCAGCGGGCTGATCCACGTCGAAGGGGATTGCACCCACCAGAATGGGATGGGCAATGCCCTGTTTTCTGGCTGAAGCAAAATGGTGCTGTAGTTGCTGCTGAAACTCCCCTGTCAGCTGCTCACCCTGCCTTACCGGCGCGGTAAGGGTAGTAAAACAGCCCTGTGTGGTCAGGCTTTGCCAGGGAGAGGTAAACAGAAAGCCACGGCAGAGTGCCGGGAAATCCTGCAACAAGGGATGTTCAAACGCCAGCGATTCCACCATAATTTCCACCTATAAATGATAAGATAACTAATAATGATTATCATTTGTATTGTGGGCCAGTAACCTACGTTGATTAGCTGAAAGTGTCAATAATTACGCGGCGATTCAGCTGGCATGGCCGGTTAAATCAGCACAAATGGTCTCTCTCTTTTTCCGGGTAAAAGTGGACGAAAATCTATGAGTAAACATGGTGTCACATCGGCGATAGCGCTGTTTTTCCTGAGCATCAGCCTGTTCAGCGTTACCGCTGCTGCCCAGACCGGCTGGCCGCGAACTGTCGCCGGGGCAACAGGCAATATCACGCTGACCCAGGCACCGATGCGTATCGTTTCGACCAGCGTTACCCTGACCGGCTCGCTGCTGGCGATTGACGCGCCGGTCGTCGCCAGTGGCGCAACTGCACCCGGCAGTCGGCTGGCTGATAAGCAGGGATTCTTCCGTCAGTGGGGCGAAGTGGCCAAACAGCGCGGCGTAAAACGTCTCTACATTGGTGAGCCCAGTGCAGAAGCGATTGCTGCTGAAGCGCCAGACCTGATTGTGGTCAGCGCCACCGGGAATGATTCGGCGATAAAACTGGTCGATCAGCTCGCGGCGATTGCGCCGGTGCTGGTGGTGAATTACGACGATAAAAGCTGGCAGCAACTGGTGACGTTGCTGGGTGAGGCGACCGGGCATGAAGCGGAAGCTGCCGCCCGGAAAACTGAGTTTGATGCGCGAGAAAAGGCTCTGAAAGCGAAGCTGACCCTGCCGCCGCAGCCGGTTTCAGCGATGGTGTGGAACGGGGATGGCCGGGCAGTCAATCTGTGGACGGATGCGTCGGCGCAGGGGAAATTACTGCAGCAACTGGGCTTCACTCTGGCGACGCCGCCGGCCACTCTTCAGTCTGGTCACAGCATGGGACAGCGTAAAGATATCCTGCAACTGTCAGGAGAAAATCTGGCGGCAGGCCTTAATGGTCAATCATATCTGCTGTTTGCCGCTGAAGAGCCCACCGCCGCACAGGTGATGAGCAACCCTTTCCTGGCGCAGACCCCAGCTGTGCGCGCAAAAGCGGTCTATGCGCTGGGGCTGGATAGCTTCCGGCTCGACTACTACAGCGCCAGCAATTTGCTGACGCGGCTGGAGACGTTGTTCGTTAAATCATGATCCCGTTTCCGCCGGTGCAGGCGGTTGATAGCGACGCAGACGCGCCATCAGCAGCCACATGATGATGCCCAGCACGGTGGCTGCCAGACCAGCCAGGCTGGCCGCCTGCTGCGGCAACAACAGTGAACCCATCGCGCCAATCATCGCTGCACCTATCGCATCGCCGGTGACATTCTGCGCTGTCCAGAGGCTGTTGATCCTGCCGAGCAACGCATCAGGCGTCAGCGTCTGGATCAGCGCGTACTGCACCAGGCTGTTGATGGCACTGAAATAGCCAAAGGCCGCAAGGCAGACCAGACTCGCGCTGAACCACGGCATCAGGCTGAACAGAGCCAGCGCGACGAAAGCAGCAATAGCACTCGCCAGAATCAGGCGGCCCGGCTGCGGTGACTGTGCCAGCCGTCCGCTGGTGAGGGCACCTGTGGCAGCACCCAGCGGAACGGCGGCATACATCAGCCCTAACTCCGTCACGCCGACCTGCCAGTGTGGCGCCAGCGCCGGATAGAGCACGCGCACCGCGCTGGCTAACGTCACCAGCGCGCCGACCAGCGCCGCCATGCCAACGATCGGGCTGGCAAACAGGAATTGCACGCCGCTGACCAGTGCTTTTAGCGGATGCTCACGCGGCTGCGGCGGTGGCGCCAGCCGCGGCAACCGCAGCAGGGTTAGCACCGTCAGCAACGTGCCGAACGCCGCCAGTCCGTAGTTCCACGCCACACCGCCCTGCGCGATGACCAGTCCGGCAATGGCGGGGGAGAGAATCGCGCCAAAGCGCACCGTCAGCATGGTAATCGCACCTGCTTTCATCAGGTTTTCACGCCCGACCAGCGCCGGAGTCGCCGCCAGCAGCGCGGTGACGCCTATCGCGCCGAAAAAACCATCCCACAGTCCCAGCACAAAGACGGCGATCACCGACGGCGAAGGGAGCAGGGCATTGATGCATAAGGCGACAAAGCCCAGGCCACAGGTGGATCGGGCAAACAGGATCAGACGTCGGCGCTCATAGCGATCCGCCAGCACGCCGCCGGTCAGCAGGCCGATAAACATGCCGGCACCGGCCAGCGTCACCGCCAGACCCACCAGCAGCGGCGACTGCGTTAGCTGCTGAATCTGAACCGGTACCGCCACCGCCAGCATGCCGAGGGCGACGATGGAGATAAAGCGGGCGATAAAAATGGCGCGAAAGGCGGGGTGGGTTCTCAGCAGGCTGAGATCGATAAAGTGGGAGGGTTTGTTCATAACGTCGCTTTTTTGCACCCATTTTCCTCATCATTGAGTCCGGGAGTCATGGTAACATACAAAAAATCACTAATAACGATAACAAGTATCATTATCATAATGACTCGTGCTGCGATCTCAATGAATCGATGAAGGTTTAAACGTTATGCGTCAACTTCGTGCAATAGCAGGTTCAGGGATGCTGCTGTTGTTGCTTCTCGCGCTCAGCCTGATGCTGGGTGCCAAATCTATCCCCTTTCATGATGTCACGCAGGCCTTATTCAGCGACTGTAACCGCGTCGATTGTGTCATCGTGCGCGATGCCCGACTGCCGCGCACCCTGGCGGGTCTGCTGGCCGGGATCAGTTTAGGTCTGGCGGGCGCGCTGATGCAGAGCCTGACGCGCAATCCGCTGGCCGATCCCGGCATTCTCGGTATCAACGCCGGTGCAGGCTTTGCGGTAGTGCTGGGCATCGCCCTGTCTGGCGCTGACTCCCCCGCGGACTGGCTTGGCTTTGCCTTTACGGGCGCACTGCTGGCCTCCCTGCTGGTGGCGCTGACCGGTGCGCTGGGCGGTGGCCGCGTTAATCCGGTGCGTCTGACGCTGGCAGGCGTGGCGCTGGGCGCGGTGCTGGAGGGGTTAACCTCTGGTTTATCGCTGCTCAATCCTGACATCTACGATCATCTGCGTTTCTGGCACAGTGGCTCGCTGGATATCCGCAATTTTGCCATTCTGCGCACCACCTTTCCGGCGGTAGTCGCCGGTAGCCTGCTGGCGCTGCTGCTGGCGCGTTCGCTCAACAGCCTGAGTATGGGCGGTGATATGGCGACCGCGCTGGGTACCCGGGTGATGCGTACCCAGCTGGTGGGATTACTGGCTATTGCGCTGCTGAGTGGGGCGGCGACAGCCGCTGTCGGCCCCATCGCGTTTGTCGGCTTAATGACGCCACATCTGGCCCGCTGGCTGCTGGGTAACGATCATCGCTGGATGCTGCCCGGAACCCTTCTTATCACCCCCTGTTTGCTGCTGGCCGCCGATATTCTGGGACGGCTGCTGGTACCGGGCGAACTGCGCGTGTCGATTGTCACGGCCATACTGGGCGCGCCGATGCTGATTGTGCTGGTGCGCCGCAAGTCGGGAAGAGGGCAGCTATGAAACGGGTGATGATTAATGCGCTGATGCTGCTGGTGGCCTGCGGGGTGCTGACCTTTCTGAGCATTACGCGCGGCACCTTACCGATCTCCGCCAGCCAGTTGTGGGCCCTTATCAACGGCGAGGCGGCGCGTAACATACAGCTGATTGTACTGGAGTGGCGACTGCCGCGTGTCATGATGGCGCTGCTGATTGGTGCGGCACTGGGCGTCAGCGGGGCAATTTTTCAGTCGCTGCTGCGCAACCCGCTGGGCAGCCCCGATATTCTGGGTTTCAATACCGGCGCTTACAGCGGCGTGCTGGTGGCACTGGTGCTGTTCCAGCAAAACATGGAGGGCATGACGCTGGCGGCACTGCTTGGCGGACTGCTCACGGCGGGCGTGGTCTGGCTGTTCAGCTGGCGCAACGGCGTGGAGACCTTTCGTCTGATCATTGTGGGCATCAGCGTGCGGGCGCTGCTGATGGCGCTGAACAGCTGGCTGATTATCAGCGCCTCACTGGAGGCGGCACTGAGCGCCGGACTCTGGAGCGCCGGTTCACTCAACGGCATTACCTGGGCGAAAACGACGCCGGTGATTACCGTGCTGCTGCTGGCGCTGCTGGCGACAAGCATGCTGGCCCGGCGCATGCGTCTGCTGGAGATGGGTGACGACACCGCCTGCGCGCTGGGCGTACCGGTTGAACGCAGCCGCGTTTTGCTGATGCTGACGGGCGTGATCCTCACCGCCGCCTCTACCGCGCTGGTCGGTCCTATCTCCTTTATTGCGCTGCTGGCACCGCAGATTGCTCGTCGACTGTGTGGCGGTATCAAAGGCGCGCTGCCGCTGGCTGCCTTGTGCGGCGCGCTGCTGTTAACCGCCGCGGATTACGCCGCGCAGCACTTTTTCCTGCCTTATCAGCTGCCGGTTGGCGTCATCACGGTTAGCCTGGGCGGACTCTATCTGATTGCTTTACTGGTACGGGAGGCGCGACGCCAATGACAGTGAAAACACGTTTGCAGGGCGACGCGCTGACGCTGGGGTATGACAAAAAAATCGTGGCGGAGAATCTCACCGTCGCGATCCCCGACGGTGAACTGACCGTTATTATTGGCCCCAACGCCTGCGGAAAGTCGACGCTGCTGCGTACCTTAAGCCGCCTGGTCTCGCCCCTGAAAGGCCAGGTGCTGCTGGATGGCAATGCGATTGCTCACTACGCTACCAAAGAGGTGGCGCGTCGGCTGGGGCTGCTACCGCAAAGCTCGAATGCACCAGCGGGCATCAGCGTCAGCGAACTGGTCGCGCGCGGGCGTTATCCGCACCAGTCGCTGTTTGGTCGCTGGCGACAGGACGATGAGACGGCTGTTCAGCAGGCAATGCAGGCTACCGGCGTGGCAGATTTGGCGCAGCAGCAGGTTGATACGCTCTCTGGCGGCCAGCGGCAGCGGGTGTGGATTGCGATGGTGCTGGCTCAGCAGACGCCACTGTTGCTGCTGGATGAACCGACCACCTGGCTCGACATCGCCCATCAGATTGAGTTGCTGGAATTAATGCAGGATCTCAATCAGCAGCATGGCCGTACGCTGGTGGTGGTGCTGCATGATCTCAATCAGGCGTGCCGCTATGCCAGCCATCTGATTGCGATGCGAGACGGGAAAATCATTGCCGAAGGGAAACCGGCGGAGATCGTCACGCCGGAACTGATAGAAGCGATCTACGGCCTGCGCTGCATCATCATTAACGATCCGGTGGCCGGTACGCCGATGATTGTGCCGCTGGGAAGAGGCTGACCTGCGCTTTCTCCACCCGAAGAAAGCGCAAAGTCAGAACGGTTCAGGGATTCAGCGACGCCAGGCACTGCTGCAGTCGTGGCCCAATCTGTTCGAACATGCGCGGTGAGATGATCTCGACGTGCGCACAGTCCAGCGGCCAGATAGTCAGCTCGCCGACATAGGGCGCCCAGGCGCGGCGCGCATCCTGACCGGGCTGCTGCGTCTGTTCCGCCAGGAACAGAGTTGCGTGTCCGGTGAAGCGGGCACTGCGCGCTGTTGCCAGCAGGCGCACTGAACTGGCGTAATTGGCTTCAATGGTGGTAAACAGTGCCTCCATTCCTTCACCGGCCTGCTGCCGTTGCGCAGCGATAAACTGCTCGCGCTCACGATTAACCTCTTCCAGCACCGCCGGATCCAGCACGTTTTCACCGCGCCGTTCATCCCAGTTCTGCGTCTCCGGCGGCCAGGTATCCAGCAGTCCGAGGAAGGCAACGGTTTCACCTTCGGCCTCCAGCCGCGCGGCGATACCCTGCGCCAGCGTGCCACCCAGCGAGTAGCCCAGGAAATAGTATGGCCCCTGTGGCTGCTGCTGACGCACCGTCGCCAGATGCGCCTCACACACCGCGTCAAGGTGCTGCGCCTGGTTCAGCGGGCTGGCGGTGTCGGGTGACTGAATGCCGAGTAGCGACCAGCGTGCATCCAGATAGCGCTGCAACACGCTGAACTGCCAGGCAAAACCGGAGGCGGGATGGAAGCAGAACAGCGTCGGGCCAGTGCCGCGTCGCAAGGGTAATACCGCTTCAAATCCGGCACGAGCCACATCCGCGGGCTCGCTGCTGAGCAGTGTCGCCAGCTTTTCTACCGTGGATGCCACCATGATCTGGCCCACTGACACCGGCTGATTCAGCGTCCGGCGCAGCTGTGCTGCCAGCCGCATCGCCAGCAGCGAGTGGCCGCCCAGCGAGAAGAAATCATCCTGGGCGCTCACCGGTTCGCACTCCAGCAGCCTGGCAAACGCCTGTGCCAGTGTCGTTTCGAGTCCGGGATGCGGCGCGCGACCAGCCAGCGCTGCCTGCGTTTGCGGCAGCGGCAGCGCTTTGCGATCCAGTTTACCGTTGCTGCTGAGCGGTAACGCCGCCAGCTGAACAATCGCCACCGGCACCATATGCGTCGGTAACTGTGTGGCCAGAGTCTGACGCATTGCGTCGGTATCGATCGGGCCATCAGCCACCACATAGCCGACCAGCTGGCGGGCATCGCCCTGCTGATCGCTGCTGCTCCCCAGCACCACCGCATGTGTGACGGCCTGCTCAATGCCAGGTAGCGCAGCCATGGCGTGGTCGATCTCGTTCAGCTCGATACGCTGTCCGCGAATTTTAAGCTGATCGTCGCTGCGGCCCAGATACTCCACCGCACCATCCGGCAGCCAGCGCGCCACATCACCAGTGCGGTACATCCGGGAGCCGTGACCCCACGGATCGGCGACAAACCGGCTGGCAGTGAGGTCGGGACGATCAAGATAGCCATGCGCCAGCTGCACGCCGGTCAGATAGAGATCGCCAGCCACGCCCGGTGGCACCGGCTGCAGACGCGCATCCAGAATCCGTAAGCCGGTGTTCCAGACCGGGAAGCCAATCGGCACGCTGGCCCCTTCGACGGCCGCCAGCTCCGGGCCAAAGGCCGGATAGTAGCTGACATCAACCGCCGCTTCGGTCGGACCATAAAGATTATGCAAGGGCACACGGGTCAGCGCCTGCCACTGGCGCGATAACTCTGCGGGCAGCGCTTCGCCGCTACAGAAAACCCGGCGCAGGGTGGCGCAGCGCGCTATCGCGTCACCTTCCTGCAGCGAAGCGACAAAAGCAGCCAGCATCGACGGAACAAAATGGGTGGTGGTCACGCGGTAGCGGGCAAACAGCTGCTGCAGCGCGTCCGGGTCGCGATGAGCATCGGGCGGAGCCATCACCAGCCGTGCGCCGACGATGAGCGGCCAGAAGAACTCCCATACCGAAACATCAAAGCTGCTCGGGGTTTTCTGCAACACCACATCATCGCTGCCGAGCGGATAGCGATCCTGCATCCATAACAGACGGTTGACGATCGCCTCATGACTGACCAGCACCCCTTTTGGCCGACCGGTCGAGCCGGAGGTATAGATGATGTATGCGCCATCCTGTGGACGCGGGGCCTGCATCAGCACGCTATCAACGGGTGTTAACAGCGCGTCGTAAAACAGCGGCGCGACGGGTGAGAGTGCCGCCAGCCGCTTGGCCAGTTCACGACAGGTGATCAGCGTTTTCGGCGCGGCATCTTCCAGCATCATCTGTAACCGATCGTCCGGGTAGCCGGTATCAAGCGGCAGCCAGGTTGCCCCCACGCTGACGATCGCCTGCAGCGCCAGCGATAAAAAGACCGAACGCGGCAGCGCTACGGCGACGATATCACCCGGCGTCACTCCCTGCGCAATCAACTGTTGCCCCAGCGCGGCGACCTGCTGCTGCATCTGTTGATAGTCAAGCTGATGCCCCTCATCTGCCAGTGCCGGAGCGCGCGGCGAACGCTGTGCCTGACGGAGCAGCAGGCTGCTCAGGGTTTCTGCAGGCAGCATTACGGCAGTCTGGTTGATCGCCGCGAGCTGCTGATGCTCTTCCGGCATCAGCATATCCAGCTCGCCACAGGCACTGGCTGGCCGGACGGCAAGCTGCTGAAGCAGCAGGCCAAAGCGGCTGGCGTGTTGCTTTAGCGTTGTGTCGCTGTAGCGCTGTGCATTAGCCAGTAACTCCAGCGTCAGGTCGCCCTGTTCGCTGAGGTAGATAGCAATCTCCAGATCGCGTACCGGTCCTGACGCCAGCTGATGGGTTATGCCTTTGATGCCAGCGAAATCGAGCTGGTAATCAAACATCTTCAGATTGATTACCGGCCCATAGAGCGGATCGCTGTCGCCGGAGCGACCCAGATCGCGCTGCACCTGTTCAGCGTCGTAACGCTGATGACGACGCATTTTTTTGACTTCGCCCGCCAGACGCCCGGCCAGTGCCGTCAGCGGCTGTGCCGGATCGTAATGCACCGCCAATGGCAGCACGTTAATCACCGGACCGGTGGCGCAGAGCGCGGCCGAGCCGATACGGCGCATAAAGATGAAACCGGCGGCGAACGCATGCTGACCGGTGAGGCGCGCCAACCATAAGGCCACCAGCGCAAAGGCGGTATCCGCAGCACTGAGGTTGTGCTGCCCGGTGTGCGTCAGCAAAGCCTGAAAAGTGTCGCGATCCACGGCAAACGTGTGGCGCAGCAGGTCGGTACTGGCGCTCTGACCGGCCAGCGGCAGAGCGGACAACGAGGCGGGCGCAGGTAGCTGCGCGCCTTTCTCCAGCCAGAACTGGCGATCGCGCTGCCAGCCCGAAGATTGCTGATAGCGCTGATATTCATCAACGACGTCGCTGAACGGCACGAACGGGCTTGGCTCCGGCGTGTCGCCGCGCTGCCAGGCGCTGTAAAGATTGGCGATACGGCGGGTCAGGGCGGTGAAACTAAAACCATCGACCACCAGATGATGGTATCGCTGATACCAGTACCAATGATCCTCATCCAGCCGAAGCAGGCTGTGATGGTAGAGCGGCGCGCCGCTCAGCACCCGCAGATCGCCGGTCATATCCTGCTGCATCAGCGCACGTGCTGCGGCCTCCGGATCGGCGGCGTCGCGCAGATCGACCACCTCAGGCTCGCGGAAAGCCTGGGGTTCAGGCCACTGTAGCGGTTCACCCTCCAGCTCGCCAAAGGCCATATTCAGTGTGTCCGCTTCCTGCATGCCAGCAATTATGGCCCGTGATAACAGCGCGCTGTTCAGCGCACCGCGCAGTTCGACAAAATGCGCCACGGCGTAAGCATTGGAATAGGGCGATAGCTGGTCAGCGATCCAGATTCCGGGCTGAGCGGCCACCAGCGGCAGCGTTTTTTGTTCTGTCTGCGGGTTGAGGGTGATCTCAGACATTTTCGCCTCTGTCCTGCGTCATAACCGGACGGATATCGTGCCAGTTTTCATTCAGCCAGCTCAGACAGTCAGCCTGTGGCCCGGGACCAAACACCGGCTGCCATCCTGCCGGAACCGCACAAAAGGCGGGCCATAAGCTGTACTGCTGCTGATCGTTCTTCAGCACCTGACAATCCTGTTGCGGATCGTCGAAAGGGTTAAGTTGTTGCATGTCGGTCTCCTGTCCGCAGTCACCGGGCGCGCTAACGCCGCTGTCCTGCATATCCGATATCTTTCAGTGGCGCGCAGAAGGCGGAATATAAGCGGGTTAGGGCTATTGCCATATGGCTTTAAGGCCTGCCAGCAGTCCGCCGCGCCAGCACAGCGCATCGTGACCACCTTCGACCGGGTGATAGCTGACCTGATGTCCGGCAGCGGTCAGATCGTGCTGAAACTGCTGGTTTGCTGCCAGAATCAGCCGTTCGCGTCGTCCCGCTTCCAGGTAGAAGCGGCGAGGGGGGGCCTGCAGTAAGCCCTGTTGTAACTGCTGTGGCAGCCAGCCATTGGGATCGCCGCGCGCGGGCCACCAGAACGACCCGGAGAGGCTGATCGCCCCAGCAAAGGTTTCCGGCCAGGTCAGGGTGGCGTAAGCGGCAGAAAGGCCGCCAAAACTCTGTCCCGCTACCAGCGTGCTGTCGGCACGAAACGGCGCCCAGCGCTGAACCTGCGGCAACAGCTCGTGCTGAATCGCCAGCCAGAAGTCAGGGTTACAGGTCAGCTCACGCGTGCGGTGCTCGCGGTCGATGATGTCGATCATGACATAGACCGCAGGGGGCAGTTCGCCTGCCTCTGTCAGTTGCTGAAGCGGGCCGGCAACCGGCATGTTCTTTGCCCAGAACTGACCATCCAGCAGCAGTACCAGCGGACGATCGCCTGCACTGGCGTCTCCGGTAACAGAGATCCAGATCTGACGCTGGTTCCCCAGCCGTTCGCTGCGCCACAAATAGTGTTGCAGCGGAATATCGGCGGCACGGCCCTCATCAACTGCACGCCACACCTGCTGATCCGGCGCGTGTGGCAGGTGCAGTGGCGAGACCCTCATTCCGCGTCCACCCGCCCAGCTTCGCAGAGGATTCAGCGGATCGCTTTGCGCCTGCGGGAATTTCTGACTCCACCACTGGCGCACTGACTGCATATCGGCCTGCCCGGTAAAAGTCTCTTCCTGACTATCAGGAATCAGGCAGTAGCTGCCGCGCCAGTCAGCGGGCAGAGCGGTTTGCCACCACCAGACATCGGTATCGGGAACAGGCGTTAATGAGGAGGGGACCGCTGAATGATGATGATCGGTTACGCCGGTAATATTGATCCAGACGCGCCGGGTATTGGAGTGCTGCGTGTCACCCTGAGGATCGCGCCAGAAAAAGGTGACCTGACAGGTTCCCTTTTCGCCAGCTTCAACCAGAGGAATGCCCCGTTGCTGCTGCTGTTGCCACCAGCGTTCACTGCCGGTTTCTTCATTTAACCACGTCATACGCGCCATCTTTCGATCACCCTTGATTAGGGTCATGCATGTTATGAATAATAGTATTGATAATTATTTGCATTTGCAATAGGGTGTTTCCGCCCGACAGGGAGCGCGCGCATCCTCTCTGCCGCACCGGCTTTCAGACTGATGCAAAGCGCTTCTGACGCTGGCCCGGCGACAAGGGGAAAACGTTGCAGGCAAGGTTATTACTTTTTTACCGGCACGCCGGCAGTGGCATCCTCGCCGGCACTCCAGGAACAGAAAAATGAAAAAGTTATCCCGGCTTTCGTTAGCCATTATGATTGAACTGGGTTTCACCGCCTCTCTCATTTCTGCCGGTGCCGTGGCTGCTGAAGCCACCCGCGAACCGGCTATCGACAGCAGCCCCTCCGATACCCTCCACGACGACACCATGATGGTGACCGCCGCCGAGCAGACGTTGCAGGCACCTGGCGTGTCGACCATCACCGCCGACGAAATTAAAAAACATCCACCCGCACGCGATGTCGCCGAAATTATTCGCACCATGCCTGGCGTCAATCTGACCGGTAACTCCACCAGCGGCCAGCGCGGAAACAATCGCCAGATCGATATCCGCGGCATGGGGCCGGAAAATACCCTGATTCTGATCGATGGATTGCCGGTGACCAGCCGCAACGCGGTTCGGCTTGGCTGGCGTGGCGAGCGTGATACGCGCGGCGACACTAACTGGGTGCCGCCAGAGATCATTGATCGCATTGAGGTAATCCGCGGTCCGGCAGCGGCTCGTTACGGTAACGGTGCAGCGGGCGGCGTGGTGAACATCATCACCAAAAAAGAGATGGATAATCAGTGGCACGGCTCATGGAGCGCCTATTACAACGTGCCGGAACACAAGGAGGAGGGCGCGACCCGTCGCACCAACTTCAGCCTTGAAGGGCCACTGGGCGAGGATGTCAGTTTCCGGCTCTATGGCGGTCTGGCAAAAACGCAGGCTGATGCTTACGACATTAATGAAGGGCACGCCGCAGACCGCACCGGCAGTTACGCCGGATCGTACCCGGCGGGCCGGGAAGGCTCGATCAACAAAGATATTCATGGCCTGCTGCGCTGGGCATTTGCGCCGATGCAGACGCTGGAAGTGGGGGCCGGTTACAGTCGTCAGGGCAACCTCTACGCCGGGGACACGCAGAACACCAATACCAACGCCCTGGTGAAAAGCAAATATGGTGACGAGACCAACCGGCTCTATCGGCAGAACTTTTCTGTTAAGTGGACCGGTGCCTGGGATAATGGCATCAGCACCAATACCTACGCGCAATATGAGAACACCCGCAACGCGCGTCTGAATGAGGGGCTGGCAGGCGGCACCGAAGGCATCTTCGCCAACAGCAACTTCAATACCATCCAGCTGGATGATGTGTTGTTGCACAGTGAGATCAGTGTGCCGTTTGAATGGCTGGTGAACCAGACCGCGACTTTCGGGACGGAATGGAATCAGCAGCGGATGAAGGATCCTTCATCGACGACTCAGGCCGCCAGCTACGGGTCGATTCCCGGTATCGCTACGACCGGCCGCACACCCTATTCGCAGGCGGAGATCTTCTCGCTGTTTGCCGAAGACAATATTGAGCTGACCGACAGCACCATGCTGACGCCGGGCCTGCGCTTCGATCACCATTCGATTGTCGGCGATAACTGGAGCCCGTCGCTCAACCTGTCACAGGGATTAGGCGATGAGTTCACACTGAAAATGGGTATTGCGCGCGCCTATAAAGCCCCGAGCCTCTATCAGACCAACCCGAACTATCTGCTCTACAGCAATGGTCAGGGCTGCGCCGCCAGTGCCGGTGCCTGTTATCTGATGGGTAATGACGATCTGAAAGCGGAAAACAGCATCAATAAAGAGATTGGGGTCGAATGGAAGCGCGACGGCTACCAGGCGGGCCTGACCTGGTTCCGCAACGACTACCGTAACAAGATCGAGGCTGGCACGGCGCCAACCGGCACCGCATCTAACGGCAAAACCGACATCTACAAATGGGAAAATGTGCCGAAAGCGGTCGTCGAGGGGCTGGAAGGCACGGTTAATGTCCCGTTCTCCGACAGCGTAACGTGGAACAATAACTTCACTTACATGCTGCAGAGTAAGAATAAAGAGACCGGCGATCGTCTGTCGATTATTCCGGAATATACGCTCAATTCGACGCTGAGCTGGCAGGCGATGCAGGACCTCTCCCTGCAAACGACCCTGACCTGGTACGGTAAACAGGTACCGAAGAAATATGACTATAAAGGTAACGCCGTTACCGGTAGCGCCACCGATCAGGTGAGCCCCTATTCGGTTGTGGGCATGAGCGGCACCTATGACGTTAATAAATATGCCAGCGTCACCGTGGGTATCGACAACCTGTTCGACAAGCGCCATTTCCGGCAGGGCAACGCGCAGACCACCGGCAATGCCACCACCGGAGCGTGGCTCTATGGCGCCGGGGCCAATACCTTTAACGAGTCGGGCCGCACCTGGTATATGAGCGTGAATACCCGCTTCTGATGGACGGGCAATAAAAAGCGCAGCGGTTGACCTGACCGCTGCGCTTTTTTCATGACTGAATAATCAGTTGTTCTGATTGATATCGCGGTAGAGACGGCTCTCAAATCGCACCAGCGGAATACGGCGGGTACGCTGATCTTCCGGCGGGACCGCATAACCGGAAAGGAACTGAACGAACGCCACCCGCGCGCCACTGGAAGTAGTAATAAAGCCCGCCAGGTTATAGACGCCCTGCAGTGAACCGGTTTTCGCCGAGACTTTGCCATCCAGCCCCGCCTCATGCAGCCCGCCGCGATACTGCAGCGTGCCGTCGTAACCTGCCAGCGGCAGCATCGAAATATAATCCAGCGTGTTGTCATTCTTCGCAATGAACTGCAATACCTGCATCATGGTTTGCGGCGAAATCAGGTCATGGCGGGAGAGACCTGAACCATCCACCTGAATGCTATTACCCATGTCGACATTGGCTTTGGCTTTCAGGATGCGGCGAACGGCATCCTGTCCGGCGCGGAACGTGCCGGGCACATTGAAGTAGTGATGACCAATGGTGCGAAACACCGTGTCGGCAATCATGTTGTCTGACTTCTTCAGCATGGTGTGCAGCAGCGTATGCAGCGGCGCGGACTGGGTCGATGCCAGCACGGTACCCGGTTCGGTGACCTGCGTCTGTCGCACCAGATGCCCGCTATAGTCAATCTCAGACGACCGTAGTTCCGCCTTGAGGATTTCGCCAGCCCAGGCCGCGCCATCCTGCACCGCAAATGCCAGCGGCAGCGGTTCCGCGCGCTGGCGCATACAGCCCGTGAGGGTGTAGCGGTTCAGCTCGCCCGGCACCACATCCAGTTCGCAATATTGCCCTTCGCCGCTGTTGCGGCCAATGGTGCGCACCTGGCTGTACATATGCGCCGGATAATAGGAGGCGATACGTACAAAGGCATTCTCACCCGGCGTATTAGCACTGTAGAGCGAAACCGAGAAGCAGTTTTTATCAACGATTGCCGCACCCGGCGGAGCACTGAAGCACTGGGTCATATCGTTCCACGGCCAGCCCGGCGCCATATCGTGACTGGCAAAAACGGAGGTGTCGATAACCAGATTGCCTTTGATATGGTTAATGCCCTGCTTCTTTATCGCCGCCACCATGTTGCGCAGATCCTGACGGCTTAAGGTGGGATCACCGCCGAAACGTGCAACTAAATCGCCGTTCAGGGTGCCATCGATAATGGCGCCGCGAGTCTCAAAAGTGGTCTGAAAACGGAAGTCGCCACCCAGTTCCAGCAATGCTGCCAGCGCCGTCACCACTTTCATGGTACTGGCGGGCAGGGCCATCTGTTTTCCGTGATAATCAATAATCGGTGTTGATGCGCCTACTTTTTGTACCATCAGCGCCAGATTGGCGCCGTCTGGCAGGTACTGCATGTATTCATCAACTGGCGCTGCGTGTGCCTGCAGCATAAATGCGCAGCTTAATCCGGTAACAAGTCGTGAAAATCGCATAATCTCGCGGTAACTGGCAGGTGAGGGCGTCAATACTACGTCGCTGGACGGTGCAAAGTAAACGATGACCCGCAGGGAACTCTGGGGTAAAATACGTATCAAATTGCAAAACTCTTTTCTGGCCTGGAAGCATCTCCGGGTCAGGATTCTTTTATTTGCAAAAACGGGCTAATGCGCCGCAGAACGCTTTTTTCTGCAGTCACCGGTCAGGATGACATCGTTAAACAGGAAAGATGGCGAGGAGCTTAAATGAATCAGATTCCGATGACGTTAAGAGGCGCTGAAAGATTGCGCGAAGAGCTGAACGAGCTGAAAACCGTGAAGCGCCCGCGCATTATCGCCTCTATCGCTGACGCACGCGAACATGGCGATTTAAAAGAGAACGCGGAATATCACGCTGCGCGTGAAGAGCAGGGTTTTTGCGAAGGCCGTATTCAGGAGATTGAAGCCAAACTCTCCAATGCGCAGGTTATCGACGTCACTCAGATGCCGAAAACCGGACGCGTGATTTTCGGTGCAACCGTTACCGTGCTGAACGTCGAAACCGACGAAGAAGCCACGTATCGCATTGTGGGCGATGACGAAGCGGACTTTAAGCAAAATCTGATTTCGGTCAATTCGCCGATGGCGCGTGGCCTGGTGGGTAAAGAGGCCGATGACGTGGCTATCGTGAAAACCCCGGGCGGCGACGTTGAGTATGAAATCCTGAAGGTGGAATACCTTTAAGATGTTGCTACGCTTTGAAAAGCGTTAAAGCACAATGTAAAGAAAGGAAAAAGGCCGCATTGCGGCCTTTTATCTGAGGTAAGAGCATGTCACTTTCTTTGCCCACTTAGCGTGGCAGAGAAATTTTGCTCTCTTTAGAGGGGCGATACAGCACCAGCGTTTTGCCGATCACCTGTACGTTGCTGGCACCGGTCTCACGCACGATAGCCTCAACGATCAGCTGCTTCGTTTCACGATCTTCCGAGGCGATTTTTACCTTGATCAGTTCGTGATGCGACAGAGCCTGCTCGATTTCGGCCAGCACGCCTTCAGTCAGGCCATTGCCACCCAGCATAACCACTGGCTTGAGCGGATGGGCGAGGCCCTTGAGGTGCTGTTTTTGTTTGGTACTTAGATTCATCGTAGTTTTTTACTTACTCAGGGATTGAAAACGGTTCATTCTACCGCCATCTCGGGTATATCACCAAATCGACGCAACCCATTGCGTGCAGGTTTATCGCTACGATGACGATTTAGTTGGAAATATTATGACGGGTAAAAAGCGTTCGGCCAGCTCCGGCCGCTGGCTTCAGGAACACTTTAGCGATAAATATGTGCTCCAGGCGCATAAAAAAGGGTTGCGTTCGCGCGCCTGGTTTAAACTTGATGAAATACAACAGGGTGACAAGCTTTTCAAACCCGGCATGACCGTGGTAGATCTGGGTGCTGCACCCGGAGGCTGGTCGCAATATGTGGTACAGCAAATTGGGAACAAAGGGCGAGTCATTGCCTGTGATATCCTGCCAATGGATCCGATAGTCGGTGTCGATTTCCTTCAGGGCGATTTTCGTGAAGAATCGGTGGTCAATGCGCTGCTTGAACGCGTTGGCGATCAAAAAGTTCAGGTTGTCATGTCCGATATGGCGCCGAATATGAGTGGTACACCTGCCGTAGATATTCCCCGGTCGATGTATTTAGTCGAGCTGGCGCTGGAGATGTGTCGGGATATCCTGGCACCTGGCGGCAGTTTTGTAGTGAAAGTGTTTCAGGGAGATGGCTTCGATGAATACCTGCGGGAAATTCGCTCCCTGTTTACGAAAGTGAAAATTCGTAAGCCGGACGCTTCACGTTCACGTTCACGTGAAGTGTATATTGTGGCGACTGGGCGCAAACTATAACCAAATTGCTGGAGAAGTCCGCAGTTTTGCTGCGATTCCATGTATGCGGGATCTATAGTACCCTACGCTATCTGTTAACACCGTTGTAATATGAGGTTAATCCCTTGAGTGACATGGCGAAAAACCTGATTCTCTGGTTAGTCATCGCGGTCGTGCTGATGTCAGTATTCCAGAGCTTTGGGCCCAGCGAGTCGAATGGCCGTCGGGTTGATTATTCAACCTTCCTGTCGGAAGTGAACCAGGATCAGGTCCGCGAGGCACGTATTAACGGGCGTGAAATTAACGTCGTTAAAAAAGACAGCAATAAATACACGACCTACATTCCTGTCAACGATCCCAAGTTGCTCGATAACCTCTTGACCAAAAACGTCAAAGTGGTTGGCGAACCGCCGGAAGAACCAAGCCTGCTGGCTTCAATCTTCATTTCGTGGTTCCCGATGTTGCTGCTGATCGGTGTGTGGATCTTCTTTATGCGTCAGATGCAGGGCGGCGGCGGTAAGGGCGCGATGTCCTTCGGCAAGAGCAAAGCCCGCATGTTGACGGAAGACCAGATTAAAACCACTTTCGCCGACGTAGCAGGTTGTGACGAAGCGAAAGATGAAGTTGCTGAACTGGTGGAATATCTGCGTGAGCCAAGCCGTTTCCAGAAGCTGGGCGGTAAGATTCCAAAAGGCGTTCTGATGGTGGGGCCACCGGGTACCGGTAAAACCTTGCTGGCAAAAGCGATTGCCGGTGAAGCGAAGGTGCCTTTCTTTACCATCTCCGGTTCTGACTTTGTGGAAATGTTTGTCGGTGTCGGTGCATCCCGTGTGCGTGACATGTTCGAACAGGCCAAAAAAGCGGCTCCGTGCATCATCTTTATCGATGAGATCGACGCAGTCGGTCGTCAGCGTGGCGCCGGTTTAGGCGGTGGACATGACGAACGTGAGCAGACGCTGAACCAGATGCTGGTTGAGATGGATGGTTTCGAAGGTAACGAAGGTATTATTGTTATCGCCGCAACTAACCGTCCTGACGTACTGGACCCTGCGCTGCTGCGTCCAGGTCGCTTTGACCGTCAGGTTGTAGTTGGCCTGCCAGATGTTCGCGGTCGTGAGCAGATCCTGAAAGTGCATATGCGTCGTGTGCCGCTGGCAACTGATGTTGATGCAGCAATCATTGCACGTGGTACGCCAGGCTTCTCGGGTGCCGATCTGGCCAACCTTGTTAACGAAGCAGCGCTGTTCGCGGCCCGTTCAAACAAGCGTGTGGTTTCGATGGTAGAGTTCGAGAAAGCGAAAGACAAAATCATGATGGGTGCGGAACGTCGCTCCATGGTGATGACGGAATCGCAGAAAGAGTCAACTGCCTACCACGAAGCAGGCCACGCCATTATTGGTCGCCTGGTGCCAGAGCATGACCCGGTTCATAAAGTAACGATTATCCCGCGCGGTCGCGCACTGGGTGTGACCTTCTTCCTGCCTGAAGGCGACGCGATCAGCGCCAGCCGTCAGAAACTGGAAAGCCAGATCTCAACGCTTTACGGCGGTCGTCTGGCAGAAGAGATCATCTATGGTGCAGAACGTGTTTCTACCGGTGCGTCCAACGATATTAAAGTTGCGACCAATCTGGCACGTAACATGGTGACGCAGTGGGGCTTCTCTGAAAAACTGGGCCCGTTGCTCTATGCAGAAGAAGAGGGTGAAGTGTTCCTCGGACGTTCTGTCGCGAAAGCGAAACATATGTCTGATGAAACGGCCCGCATCATCGACCAGGAAGTTAAGCACCTGATCGACAGCAACTACCAGCGTGCTCGTCAGATTCTGGGTGAGAACATGGACATCCTTCACGCGATGAAAGACGCGCTGATGAAGTATGAAACCATTGATGCACCGCAGATCGACGACCTGATGGCGCGCCGCGAAGTGCGTCCGCCAGCGGGCTGGGAAGATCCAGGCAGCAACTCAGACAGCAACGGTACGCCAAAGGCGCCACGTCCGGTTGATGAACCGCGTACGCCAAACCCAGGCAATACCATGTCAGAGCAGTACAACAAATAAGACGTAACATCGTCAGACAAAACCCCGGCTGGTCCGGGGTTTTTTACATCCAGATATTGATCAGCAAGGAGTTTCCGCCATGAAGTTGTTCGCCCGTGATTCCCATCTCGATTTATCTTTTCCACATGTGATGGGCATTCTTAACGTCACGCCGGACTCTTTTTCAGATGGTGGAAAGCATAACGCGCTGGTTGATGCGCTGACGCATACCAATGAGATGGTCAATGCAGGCGCAACCATCATCGATGTGGGTGGGGAATCAACCCGTCCTGGCGCGGATGAAGTGAGTGTGGAGGAGGAGCTGGAGCGGGTGATTCCGGTCATCGATGCCATTGCCCAGCGTTTCGAAGTCTGGATTTCAGTGGACACCTCTAAAGCCGATGTCATCCGGGAAGCCGCGCGAGTGGGTGCTCACATCATTAACGACGTGCGTTCACTTTCCGAACCCGGAGCACTGGAAGCCGCCGCCTCGACCGGGCTGCCCGTCTGTTTAATGCATATGCAGGGCGAACCGCGCACCATGCAGCAGGCACCGGTTTACGAAAATATTTTAAGCGAAGTGGACACTTACTTCGCTCAGCAGATAGCGCGCTGCGAAGCAGCGGGCATGAAAAAAGAGCGTCTGATACTCGACCCGGGCTTCGGTTTCGGTAAAAATCTCAGCCACAATTATGAACTGCTGGCTCATCTTGGCGATTTTCACCACTTCGGCCTGCCGCTGTTAGTGGGGATGTCGCGTAAATCGATGATTGGCCAGCTGTTAAACGTCGGCCCGTCACAGCGTTTAACCGGCAGCCTGAGTTGCGCGGTGATTGCTGCTATGCAGGGCGCGCAGATTATTCGCGCCCATAATGTAAAAGAGACGGCTGAAGCGATGCGCGTGGTCGAAGCGACCCGAAGAGCAAAAGGAGTATCATGAGTAATCGTAAATATTTCGGTACAGACGGCATTCGCGGCAAAGTCGGTGAAGCACCCATCACCCCCGATTTCGTCCTGAAGCTGGGCTGGGCCGCAGGTAAAGTGCTGGCGCGCCACGGTTCAAAGAAGATCATCATCGGTAAAGATACCCGTATCTCTGGTTATATGCTGGAGTCCGCGCTGGAAGCCGGTCTCGCTGCAGCAGGCCTGACGGCCGCCTTTACCGGCCCGATGCCGACACCAGCCATCGCCTATCTGACCCGTACCTTCCGTGCAGAGGCGGGCATTGTGATTTCAGCGTCACATAACCCCTTTGACGACAACGGGATTAAATTCTTCTCGTCCGAGGGCACCAAACTGCCCGACGATGTTGAAGAGGCGATTGAGCTGGAGATGGAAAAGCCGATTACCTGCGTTGAATCAGCGCAGTTAGGCCGCGCCAGCCGCATCGTCGATGCAGCAGGGCGTTACATTGAGTTCTGCAAAGGGACGTTCCCCAGCGAACTGAATCTGAATGGCCTGAAAATTGTGGTCGACTGCGCCAATGGTGCCACCTACCACATTGCGCCGAATGTATTGCGTGAACTGGGCGCGACGGTGATTGCTATCGGTGTCCAGCCAGACGGCATGAACATCAACAAAGAGTGCGGTGCCACCGATCTCAAACTGCTGCAGCAGCGCGTGCTGGCGGAGAAGGCCGATATCGGCCTGGCCTACGACGGCGACGGCGATCGCATCATGATGATTGACCATCTGGGTGACAAAGTTGATGGCGACCAGATCCTCTACATCATTGCGCGTGAAGCCCTGCGTCAGGGACAGCTTCGCGGCGGCGTCGTGGGTACGCTGATGAGTAACATGGGGCTGGAGTTAGCGCTGAAACAGCTTGGCATTCCGTTTACCCGTGCCAAAGTCGGTGACCGTTATGTACTGGAGAAGATGCAGGAGAAGGGCTGGCGTCTCGGTGCAGAGAACTCCGGTCATGTGATCCTGCTGGATAAAACCACAACCGGTGACGGTATCGTTGCAAGTTTGCAAGTGCTCACTGCGATGGTGCGTAACCACATGAGCCTGCACGATCTCTGTAGTGGCATGAAGATGCTGCCGCAGGTCCTGGTTAACGTACGCTTTGCGGGCGAACATGATCCGCTTCAGAGTGACGCGGTAAAAGCTGTCACGGCCGAAGTGGAAAAAGCGCTGGCGGGTCGCGGACGCGTTCTGCTGCGTAAATCAGGTACTGAGCCATTGATTCGTGTCATGGTCGAAGGCGAAAATGAGGCGCAGGTTACCGAACTGGCGAATCGCATCGCCGACCAGGTCAAGGCCGTTTAAAACCGTAACAGGCGGTCTGCAGGGTGCTGAACTGCCTGTAAAATCACCGGGATGGCGTTTTTTTCTGCAAACAGTATGGGTAGTAAAAATTGCACTTGCAGAGATATGCGCCTTTGGTTAGTATTCACACCCGCTTCTGATGGGTGATGACGAGACTCCCCATCAATACTGGTTGAAGCTTTAACTGTACGATTACCGTGCAAGGAACAGGATGATATGTACCAAGCTCTTTTAGTAGTTTTCCTTATTGTAGCTATCGCCCTCGTGGGTATGATCATGCTGCAGCAAGGCAAAGGCGCTGATATGGGAGCCTCATTCGGTGCAGGCGCATCCGGTACGGTGTTTGGTTCTTCGGGTTCAGGTAACTTCATGACTCGTACAACCGGCATCTTAGCAGCGCTGTTTTTCATCATCAGCCTGGTTCTGGGTAATCTGAACAGCAATAAAGCGTCTAAAGGAAGCGAGTGGGAAAATCTTTCTGCGCCGGCGCAGTCTTCTCAACAGACTGAAAAGCCAGCTCAACCGGTAACGCCGGGCAGCGATATTCCTAAGTAAGGTCGTCAGCACAACGAATCGTTGTGATCAGTGCAGTGCCGTGGTGGTGGAATTGGTAGACACGCTACCTTGAGGTGGTAGTGCCCGATTGGGCTTACGGGTTCAAGTCCCGTCCTCGGTACCAAATAGCAGTATACCTTGCATTTTATGCAGGTCTGGCGTATTATTCGCCACGTTTTCGGACGCGGGGTGGAGCAGCCTGGTAGCTCGTCGGGCTCATAACCCGAAGGTCGTCGGTTCAAATCCGGCCCCCGCAACCAATTTTCCCTTTGAGTTCTTTTTCAAATATACTGTATGCATCGACGGACGCATTCACGGTTATTTTTTGAAAGAAAATTCTTTGGATGGAGTCCGGGCCGCATTGCGGCATACAGGGTCCAGTGATTAAAAGCCCCGAATATTCGGGGTTTTTTGTTATTAGCGAATCGTAATACTGGGCTATAGGCCCTTTTTTTATGTCTTGGGGGTGGGCTTGTCCACATTAGAGCAAAAATTGACAGAGTTGGTATCGGCTCCCGTAGAAGCGCTGGGTTACGAACTGGTTGGAATTGAATTCGTTCGTAGTCGCACATCTATCCTGCGCATCTATATTGATAGTGAAGATGGCATCAATGTCGATGATTGCGCCGATGTCAGCCACCAGGTAAGTGCGGTAATGGATGTTGAAGATCCCATTACGGTCCCTTACAACCTAGAAGTCTCTTCACCGGGACTCGATCGTCCTCTGTTCACTGCAGAACACTACACCCGCTTTATGGGTGAAGAAGTGAGTCTGGTGTTGCGTATGGCCGTGCAGAACCGCCGTAAATGGCAGGGAACCATTAAGTCAGTTGATGGCGAGATGATCACGGTGCACGTTGAGGGTAGCGATGAAGTGTTCGCACTGAGTAATATTCAGAAAGCGAACCTGGTCCCCCACTTTTAAAAGTCCGGATTGAGGCTAACCAGGATGAACAAAGAGATCTTAGCTGTTGTAGAAGCCGTTTCTAACGAAAAAGCCCTGCCGCGTGAGAAAATCTTCGAAGCGCTGGAGAGCGCGCTGGCGACTGCGACCAAGAAAAAGTATGAGCAGGAAATTGAGGTACGCGTCAGCATTGATCGCCGCAGTGGCGATTTCGATACTTTCCGCCGCTGGGAAATCGTAGAAGAGGTGACACAGCCGACGCGCGAGATCACGCTGGATGCGGCCCGCTTCGAAGATGAAGCATTCAATCTGGGCGAATATGTCGAAGATCAGATTGAATCGGTCACCTTTGACCGTATCACCACTCAGACCGCTAAGCAGGTTATCGTGCAAAAAGTGCGCGAAGCTGAGCGCGCAATGGTGGTTGATCAGTTCCGTGAGCAGGAAGGCGAAATTATCACGGGCGTGGTGAAGAAAGTTAACCGCGACAACATCTCCCTCGACTTAGGCAGCAATGCCGAAGCGGTGATTCTGCGCGAAGATATGCTGCCGCGTGAAAACTTCCGTCCAGGCGACCGTATTCGTGGCGTACTCTACTCTGTACGTCCGGAAGCGCGTGGCGCGCAGCTGTTCGTGACGCGTTCTAAACCAGAAATGCTGATTGAACTGTTCCGCATCGAGGTGCCAGAAATTGGCGAAGAACTGATTGAAATTAAAGCCGCTGCCCGTGATCCGGGTTCGCGCGCTAAAATTGCAGTCAAAACCAACGACAAACGTATTGATCCGGTGGGTGCCTGTGTGGGCATGCGCGGCGCGCGTGTTCAGGCAGTTTCCAGTGAACTGGGCGGCGAGCGTATCGATATCGTGCTGTGGGACGATAACCCGGCGCAGTTTGTTATTAACGCCATGGCTCCGGCCGATGTGGCGTCAATCGTGGTTGATGAAGATAACCACACCATGGATATCGCCGTAGAAGCTGGCAATCTGGCTCAGGCGATCGGCCGTAACGGCCAAAACGTGCGTCTCGCTTCACAGCTGAGTGGCTGGGAGCTGAACGTGATGACCGTCGATGATCTGCAGGCTAAGCATCAGGCTGAAGCACATGCAGCGATCGATATGTTCACTAAACATCTCGACATCGACGAAGAGTTCGCCACCGTTCTGGTGGAAGAGGGCTTCTCCTCGCTGGAAGAGCTGGCATACGTGCCAATCAACGAGCTGCTGGAAGTCGACGGCCTCGACGAAGAGACCATTGAAGCCCTGCGTGAACGAGCAAAAAATGCGTTAACCACCCTGGCACTGGCGAAAGAAGAGAGTCTTGGAAATCAGGAGCCCGCTGAGGATCTTCTGAATCTTGAAGGCCTCGATCGTGCGCTGGCGTTCCGCCTGGCGTCGAAAGGCGTTTGCACGCTGGAAGATCTCGCTGAGCAAGGTGTTGACGATCTGACGGATATTGAAGGCATGTCTGATGAACAAGCCGGCGCGCTGATTATGGCCGCACGTAATATCTGCTGGTTCGGCGATGACGCGTAATAACAGGAAGGAACAGCATGACAGATGTAACCGTAAAATCGCTGGCCGCAGAAATTCAGACTCCGGTCGATCGCCTGGTACAGCAATTTGCTGATGCGGGGATCCCTAAGTCTGAAAATGACGCGGTGACCCAGCAAGAGAAAGAAACCTTACTATCTCATCTGAACCGTGAACACGGTCAGGTCGGTTCAGCTAAGCTGACGCTGCAGCGTAAAACGCGCAGCACCTTGAATATTCCAGGTACCGGGGGTAAAAGTAAGTCGGTGCAAATTGAAGTCCGCAAAAAGCGTACCTATGTGAAGGGTGATGCAGAGGCTGAGCAAGCTCAGGCAGAAGCTGAAGCCGAGGCGCAGCGTGAAGCGGAAGAGCAGGCGCAACGCGAGGCTGAAGAAAAAGCCCGTCGCGAAGCTGAACAGAAAGCGCAACGTGAAGCCGAAGATAAAGCCAGGCGCGAAGCCGCTGACAAGGCCAAACGTGCAGCAGCGGAAAATGAAAAAGTGACAAATCAACCTACCGACGAAGTGACCAGGGCTGCGCAATCAGACAAAGCCCGTCGCGAAGCTGAAGCTGCCGAACTGAAGCGTAAAGCTGAAGAAGAAGCCCGCCGTAAGCTTGAAGAGGCTGCCCGCCTCGTAGCAGAAGAAGCCCGCCGTCTGGCTGAAGAGAAATCAGCTGAATGGGAAAAACCGGAAGAAGAGGATAAAGGCGACTATCACGTCACCACTTCGACCCATGCCCGTCAGGCGGAAGACGAAAACGACCGTCAGGTTGAAGCAGGTCGTGCGCGTGCGCGTACTACTGCTAAAGCTGCGCGTCCGGCGAAAAAAGGCAACAAACACTCTGAAGCCAAAACTGACCGTGAAGAAGCGCGTGCGCAGGTTCGTGGTGGTAAAGGCGGCAAGCATCGCAAACCTAGCGCACTGCAGCAGGGCTTCAACAAGCCAGCGCAGGCCGTTAACCGCGATGTTGTGATTGGCGAAACTATCACCGTAGCCGAACTGGCTAACAAAATGGCGGTGAAAGGTTCTCTGGTCATTAAAGCGATGATGAGAATGGGCGCCATGGCGACCATTAACCAGGTCATCGACCAGGAAACTGCACAGCTCGTTGCCGAAGAGATGGGCCACAAAGTGACCCTGCGTCGTGAGAACGAGCTGGAAGAAGCGGTAATGGACGATCGTGATACTGATGCTGCGCAGGAGTCTCGTGCTCCGGTTGTCACCATCATGGGCCACGTCGACCACGGTAAAACGTCCCTGCTGGACTATATCCGTTCCACTAAAATCGCCTCTGGCGAAGCGGGCGGTATTACTCAGCACATCGGTGCTTACCACGTTGAAACCGACAACGGTATGGTTACCTTCCTGGATACCCCGGGCCACGCCGCGTTTACCGCGATGCGTGCACGTGGTGCGCAGGCGACCGATATCGTTATCCTGGTGGTTGCAGCAGACGATGGCGTGATGCCACAGACTGTCGAAGCTATTCAGCACGCCAAAGCCGCTAAAGTGCCGGTTGTGGTTGCAGTGAACAAGTGCGATAAGCCAGAAGCGGATCCGGATCGTGTTAAAAACGAACTGACTCAGTACGGTATCATTCCGGAAGAGTGGGGCGGCGAAAACATGTTCGTTAATGTCTCTGCGAAAGCGGGTACCGGCATTGATGACCTGTTAAACGCTATCCTGCTGCAGGCGGAAGTGCTGGAACTGACCGCTATCCGTGAAGGTATGGCAAGCGGCGTGGTGATCGAATCGTTCCTCGACAAAGGTCGTGGTCCGGTTGCCACCGTGCTGGTACGTGAAGGTACGCTGAACAAAGGCGACATCGTTCTTTGTGGTTTCGAATATGGCCGCGTTCGTGCAATGCGTGACGAACTGGGTCGCGAAGTCATGGAAGCGGGTCCATCTATCCCGGTTGAGATTCTGGGCCTGTCCGGCGTGCCGGCTGCGGGTGATGAAGCGACCGTGGTACGTGACGAGAAGAAAGCACGTGAAGTTGCGCTCTATCGTCAGGGCAAATTCCGCGAAGTTAAACTGGCTCGCCAGCAGAAATCTAAGCTCGAGAACATGTTTGCTAACATGACCGAAGGCGAAGTGTCTGAACTGAACATCGTTCTGAAAGCTGACGTTCAGGGTTCTGTGGAAGCAATCTCCGACTCCCTGCAGAAACTCTCCACCGACGAAGTGAAGGTGAAGATTGTGGGTTCAGGCGTGGGCGGGATTACCGAAACCGATGCGACCCTGGCTGCGGCCTCTAACGCCATCCTCCTTGGCTTCAACGTTCGTGCCGATGCCTCTGCGCGTCGCGTCATTGACGCAGAAAGCCTGGATCTGCGCTACTACTCTGTCATCTATAACCTGATTGACGAAGTTAAAGCGGCGATGAGCGGCATGCTGGCACCAGAGTACAAACAGCAGATCATCGGTCTGGCTGCGGTGCGCGATGTGTTCAAATCACCGAAGTTTGGCGCGATTGCCGGTTGTATGGTGACGGAAGGTAACATCAAGCGTCACAATCCAATCCGTGTCCTGCGCGACAACGTGGTAATTTACGAAGGCGAGCTGGAATCTCTGCGTCGCTTTAAAGATGACGTCAACGAAGTGCGTAACGGCATGGAGTGCGGTATCGGCGTGAAGAACTACAACGACGTTCGCGTTGGCGATATGATCGAAGTGTTTGAAATCATCGAAATTAAACGCACCATCGAGTAATAGACTGCTGATGTGTTGCAATTTGGGAGGCCTCTGGCCTCCCGAATTATTTGGGAGAAATAATGATGGCGAAAGAATTTGGTCGCCCGCAGCGCGTTTCACAAGAGCTGCAAAAAGAGATTGCGATGATCCTGCAGCGTGAGATCAAAGATCCACGTCTTGGCATGATGGTCACCGTATCAGGCGTTGAAGTCTCACGCGATCTCGCTTACGCAAAAGTGTTCGTGACTTTCCTCAACGACAAAGATGAAGAAGCGATTAAACATGGCCTGAAAGCGCTGAAAGAAGCGTCAGGTTATATCCGCATTCTGCTGGGCAAAGCGATGCGTCTGCGTATCGTGCCTGAGCTGACTTTCTTCTACGACAACTCGTTAGTCGAAGGGATGCGCATGTCCAATCTCGTCACCAGCGTCGTGAAGAACGATACTGAGCGCCGTGGTCCGGACGCCACTGGCGATGACGAGGAGGCGTAATGAGTCGTCCGCGTCGTCGCGGTCGCGACGTCCATGGCGTGTTGTTGCTGGATAAGCCACAAGGCGTCTCGTCGAATGATGTCCTGCAGAAAGTGAAGCGTATCTTTAACGCGAATCGCGCAGGACATACCGGCGCGCTGGATCCTCTGGCTACCGGCATGTTGCCGATCTGCCTGGGTGAAGCGACGAAGTTTTCGCAGTATCTGCTCGATTCCGATAAACGCTATCGCGTGATTGCCCGACTGGGCGAGCGGACCGACACGTCAGACGCCGATGGCAACATCGTGCAGACGCGTCCGGTCAGCTTCAGTCAGGCCGATCTGGACAGTGCTCTGGAGAGCTTCCGCGGCGAAACGCTGCAGGTGCCTTCTATGTTTTCGGCACTGAAGCATCAGGGACGTCCGCTGTATGAATATGCGCGTCAGGGCATTGAGATTGCGCGTGAACCGCGCCCCATCACTGTCTATGAGCTGCAATTTATTCGCTGGCAGGATAACGAGCTGGAGCTGGAAATTCACTGCTCCAAAGGCACCTATATCCGCACCATCATCGATGACCTGGGCGAAAAGCTGGGATGCGGTGCGCACGTGATTATGCTGCGTCGCGTGCAGGTTGCCCGTTATCCGTATGAAAGGATGGTGACGCTGGAACAGCTCAACACCCTGCTGACGGAAGCCACAGAAGCCGGCATTCCACTGGAAACGCAGCTCGATCCGCTGTTGTTGCCGATGGACAGCCCCGCCTGTGATTTCCCTGAAGTGAATATCCCGCCTGCCGTGGCAGATTTCTTCCGCCAGGGACAGCCGGTACAGACCAGTAATGCGCCTGCCCAGGGGCTGGTAAGGGTATCGGAAGGCGAAGCGCGTAAGTTTATCGGTATGGCAGAAATTGCCGACGATGGCCGGCTTGCGCCACGTCGTTTAGTGGTTGAGTATCAGGATTGAGCCAGGCGTTCACTTTTCGCTGATGGGGCATTTGCGTTGCTATCGGGCGCAGAGTAGAATAGCGCGGCTTTAAAGCGGGATGCTGAATTAGAGATCGGCACCCATACATTCATTTATTACTGGAGTTTATTATGTCTCTAAGCGTAGAAGCTAAAGCGGAGATCGTTGCTAAATATGGCCGTGGTGCTAACGACAGCGGTTCAACTGAAGTTCAGGTTGCCCTGTTGACCGCGCAGATTACCCATCTGCAGGGTCACTTCTCTGAGCACAAAAAAGACCACCACAGCCGCCGCGGTCTGCTGCGCATGGTATCTCAGCGTCGTAAGCTGCTGGACTACCTGAAGCGTAAAGACGTTGCACGCTACAGCAGCCTGATCGAAAGTCTCGGTCTGCGTCGCTAAGTCTGAAGAATCTGATCGTCGGGGCATTATGCGGGCTTTTGCACTCTGTGCAGCTTACGATCAGATTTGTGCGAGTTTCGTGAAGAGGGGGCCTTTATGGCCCCTTTTTTCGAGCAATCGGCAGCAATCCGGACCAAACTGATGTATTGTTGCTTAGTGTGATCTTTAGTTTGCAGAATTTCGCGCGGCTAATGAGAGGCTTTACCGCAGGGGCGGTCGAGGGTTGTCATTAGTCGCGAGGATGCAACTGAAGATTGGTAATCAATGGCGGGCTACAGATAGCCATGCCCCGAAGTTAAGGACTTTGATTTTGCTGAATCCGATCGTACGCAAATTCCAATATGGTCAACATACCGTCACGCTGGAAACCGGCATGATGGCTCGCCAGGCGACAGCCGCTGTTATGGTGAGCATGGACGATACTGCAGTATTCGTCACTGTAGTAGGTCAGAAAAAATCTAAACCAGGTCAGGATTTCTTCCCACTGACCGTGAACTATCAGGAGCGTACTTACGCTGCTGGTCGTATCCCAGGCAGCTTCTTCCGTCGTGAAGGCCGTCCAAGCGAAGGCGAAACCCTGATTTCGCGTCTGATTGACCGCCCGATTCGTCCGCTGTTCCCGGAAGGTTTTGTTAACGAAGTTCAGGTTATCGCCACTGTTGTCTCTGTGAACCCACAGGTTCATCCGGACATCGTTGCCATGATCGGTGCTTCTGCTGCACTGGCGCTTTCTGGTCTGCCGTTCAATGGCCCAATTGGTTCTGCGCGTGTTGGTTACATCAACGATCAATATGTCCTGAACCCAACCGCAGATGAGCTGAAACAGTCTCGTCTGGATCTGGTGGTTGCCGGTACGCAGAATGCCGTTCTGATGGTTGAATCTGAAGCTGAGATCCTGTCAGAAGAGCAGATGCTGGGCGCCGTGGTCTTTGGTCACGACCAGCAGCAGATTGTTATCGAAAACATCAATGCCCTGGTTGCTGAAGCGGGCAAACCACGCTGGGACTGGCAGCCAGAAGCGGCCAATACCGCACTGATTTCTCGCGTTGCTGCCCTGGCAGAAGCGCGCATCAGCGATGCTTACCGCATCACTGACAAGCAGGAGCGTTACACCCAGGTTGGCGTCATTAAAGACGAAACCATCGCTGCGCTGCTGGCTGAAGATGAAACGCTGGATGGTTCAGAAATCGGCGACATCGTGCATAGCCTTGAAAAAACCGTCGTTCGTACTCGCATCCTGAATGGCGAGCCACGCATCGATGGTCGTGAAAAAGATATGATCCGTGGTCTGGATGTGCGTACTGGCGTATTGCCACGTACACACGGTTCATCACTGTTCACTCGTGGTGAGACGCAGGCACTGGTTACTGCAACGCTGGGTACGACCCGCGATGCGCAGAACCTTGATGAGCTGATGGGTGAACGTACCGACAGCTTCCTGTTCCATTACAACTTCCCTCCATACTCTGTCGGCGAAACCGGCATGGTAGGTTCGCCGAAGCGTCGTGAGATTGGTCACGGTCGTCTGGCGAAGCGCGGCGTGTTAGCGGTAATGCCTAAAGCGGAAGATTTCCCTTACACCATTCGTGTTGTTTCTGAAATCACCGAATCTAACGGCTCTTCTTCAATGGCCTCTGTCTGCGGTGCCTCACTGGCGCTGATGGATGCAGGTGTGCCAATCAAAGCCGCCGTTGCCGGTATCGCAATGGGTCTGGTGAAAGAAGATGAGAAGTTTGTTGTTCTGTCTGACATCCTGGGCGATGAAGATCACCTGGGCGACATGGACTTCAAAGTAGCTGGTAGCCGTGAAGGTATCACTGCGCTGCAGATGGACATCAAAATCGAAGGCATCACGCGTGAAATCATGCAGGAAGCGCTGAACCAGGCCCGTGGTGCACGTCTGCACATTCTGGGCGTTATGGAACAGGCTATCAGCACACCGCGTACTGAGATTTCTGAATTCGCACCACGCATTTACACCATCAAAATCAGCTCTGACAAGATCAAAGATGTGATCGGTAAAGGCGGCTCAGTGATTCGTGCACTGACCGAAGAGACCGGCACAACGATTGAAATTGAAGATGACGGCACCGTGAAAATCGCTGCGACCGATGGTCTGAAAGCGAAAGAAGCGATTCGTCGTATCGAAGAGATTACCGCAGAGATCGAAGTGGGCCGCGTTTACAGTGGTAAAGTGACCCGTATCGTTGACTTCGGCGCCTTCGTTGCAATCGGCGGTGGTAAAGAAGGTCTGGTTCACATTTCACAAATCGCTGATAAGCGCGTTGAGAAAGTGACCGACTATCTGCAGATGGGTCAGGAAGTACCGGTTAAGGTGATGGAAGTTGATCGCCAGGGCCGTGTACGTCTGAGCATCAAAGAAGCGACAGAATCTAAGCCGCAGGCTGAAGAAGCTGTCGCGGTGACCACGCCTGACGCTGCTGAATAAGTCGTTGCTGATTTGCCCCTCTCTGCCTGGCAGAGAGGGGCGTTTGTATCATCGCGAGGGCGGGAATCCTTGTGCACAGCAGGCGGATGACAGGATGGTTATCCCAATGTTTGTATTCGGGAGTGGGAAATGAAGCCTTTTCTGCGCTGGTGTTTTGTTGCGACAGCTTTGACGCTGGCAGGATGCAGCAACTCCAATTGGCGTAAGAACGAAGTTCTTGCAGTGCCTTTACAGCCCACACTGCAGCAGGAAGTGATACTGGCGCGCATGGAACAAATTCTTGCCAGTCGCGCTCTCACCGATGATGAACGCGCACAGCTGTTATATGAGCGCGGAGTGTTGTATGATAGTTTAGGTCTGCGGGCATTAGCGCGGAACGATTTTTCGCAAGCGCTGTCTATAAGACCAGATATGCCCGAAGTGTTTAACTACTTAGGCATATATTTAACGCAGGCGGGCAACTTTGATGCCGCCTATGAAGCGTTTGATTCTGTACTTGAGCTTGATCCAACTTACAACTATGCGCATTTAAACCGTGGTATCGCCCTCTATTACGGCGGTCGATACAAGTTAGCGCAAGATGATCTGCTGGCGTTTTATCAAGACGATCCTAACGATCCTTTCCGCAGTTTGTGGCTCTATCTCGTTGAACGTGAGATGGATGTCGACAAGGCAAAAGTCGCGCTTCAACAGCGTCACGACAAAGCGGTCAGAGATCAATGGGGATGGAATATTGTCGAGTTCTACCTTGGAGATATCAACGAGAAAACGTTGATGGAAAGTCTCAAGGCGGACGCAACGGATAACACCTCGCTCGCTGAACATCTCAGTGAAACCAACTTCTATTTAGGTAAGTACTACCTAAGTCTGGGGGAGAAGGACGACGCGAAAGCGTTGTTCAAACTGGCGGTGGCCAACAACGTCAATAACTTTGTTGAACACCGATACGCATTGTTGGAACTGGCGCAACTCGGCCAGGCACAAGACGATTTATCAGAATCTGACCAGCAATAGCTGACGAACTTAATTTGCCTGTAAAACCTGTTAAGTCATCATCTTAAAGGATGAAGGCTTTTCTGTTCGTCAAAACTTTTAATTTGAGCCGGTTCACACTTTTTGATGAAAATGACTGAAAGTTTTCACGACGAGTTATGTAGACTGGCCGCCGCAATCTAAGAGGCACGTGTACTACATGACTGATATTCAAACCACTTTTGCTGACCTTGGCCTGAACGCCGACATCCTTGAATCACTGAATGGCATGGGCTACGTAAAGCCATCCCCAATCCAGGCTGAGTGTATTCCTCACCTGCTGGCGGGCCGTGACGTGTTAGGCATGGCGCAGACCGGGAGTGGTAAAACCGCGGCGTTCTCTCTGCCGCTGTTACACAACATTGATCCTACTGTTAAAGCGCCACAAATCCTGGTGCTGGCACCTACCCGCGAACTGGCGGTACAGGTTGCTGAAGCAGTTACCGAATTCTCTAAACACATGCGTGGCCTGAACGTGGTTGCCCTTTACGGCGGCCAGCGTTATGACGTGCAGCTGCGCGCACTGCGTCAGGGACCACAGGTTGTTGTGGGTACGCCTGGCCGTCTGCTTGACCACCTGAAACGCGGCACGTTAGACCTTTCTAACCTGCGTGGCCTGGTACTGGATGAAGCAGACGAAATGCTGCGCATGGGCTTCATCGAAGACGTTGAAACCATCATGGCGCAAATTCCAGCCGATCATCAGACCGCGCTGTTCTCTGCAACCATGCCGGAAGCGATTCGTCGTATCACCAAACGCTTCATGAAAGATCCACAGGAAGTGCGTATTCAGTCAAGCCTGACCACGCGTCCTGATATCAGCCAGAGCTACTGGACCGCTTACGGTCGTAAAACAGACGCACTGGTTCGCTTCCTGGAAGCAGAAGACTTTGATGCTGCCATCATCTTCGTGCGTACCAAAAACGCAACCATGGAAGTGGCAGAAGCGCTGGAACGTAGTGGCTATAACAGCGCCGCGCTGAACGGTGACATGAACCAGGCTCTGCGTGAGCAGACGCTTGAGCGCCTGAAAGATGGTCGTCTCGACATTCTGATTGCAACCGACGTTGCGGCCCGTGGCCTGGACGTTGAGCGCATCAGCCTGGTTGTTAACTACGACATCCCGATGGACTCAGAATCTTACGTTCACCGTATCGGCCGTACCGGTCGTGCTGGTCGTGCTGGCCGTGCGCTGCTGTTCGTTGAGAACCGCGAACGCCGTCTGCTGCGTAACATCGAACGTACCATGAAGCTGACCATTCCTGAGGTAGAACTGCCTAACGCAGAACTGCTGGGTGAGCGTCGTCTGGCTAAGTTCGCTGCTAAAGTTCAGCAGCAGCTGGAAAGCAGCGATCTGGATCAGTACCGTGCTCTGCTGGCTAAAATGCAGCCAGAAGACGAAATGGATCTGGAAACACTGGCAGCCGCACTGCTGAAGATGGCACAGGGCGAACGTCCTCTGATTCTGCCACCAGAAGCACCGCGTCCGGCACGTCGCGAATACCGCGATCGTGACGAGCGTGATGGCCGTCGTGACAGCCGTGAAGCGCGTGGCGATTCTCGTGCTCCGCGTGAAAACCGCGAAAGCCGTGATGGCGATCGTCCACGTCGCGAACGTCGTGACGTTGGCGAAATGCAGCTGTACCGCATCGAAGTAGGCCGCGATGATGGTGTTGAAGTTCGTCACATCGTTGGCGCTATCGCTAACGAAGGCGACATCAGCAGCCGTTACATCGGTAACATCAAGCTGTTCGGTACCCACTCGACTATCGAGCTGCCGAAAGGCATGCCAGGCGATGTGCTGCAGCACTTTACCCGTACCCGTATTCTGAACAAGCCGATGAATATGCAGTTACTGGGTGATGCACAGCCGAACGAAGGCCGTGGTGACCGTCGTCCAGCTGGTGCTGGCGGTGAGCGTCGCAGCGGTCCAGGTGCAGGCGGTCCGGGCGCAGCTAACCGTGAAGGTGGTCGTCGCTTCTCTTCTGAACGCCGTGAAGGTGGTCGTGAAGGCGGCGGACGTACTTTCAACCGTGAAGGTAGCCGTGGTCCACGTCGTGAAGAGGGCGCAGCCGCCGCTCCACGTCGTCGTGATGCATAACGACTTAGCGTCGTAACAAAAAGGGAAGCCAATGGCTTCCCTTTTTTTATGCCTGTCAGGCACCGCCGCTGATCATCACGCGCTCGCCGCTGACCCAGGCGGACTCTTCAGAGGCCAGAAACAGCGCAACCTGCGCCACATCTTCCGGCAGACCAAAGCGTCCCAGCGGCGTGGCAGCCAGCAGTTGCGCTTTGAGCTGCGGGCTCATTCTCTTCGCGGCCAGTAATCCTTCCGTCAGAATCATGCCTGGTGCCAGGGCGTTAACCCGGATGTTCTTTGCGCCCAGCTCGCGCGCCAGTCCCTGGGTCAGGGTATCCACTGCGCCTTTGGTTGCCGCCCAGAGCACGGAACCCGGCGTGCTGTTTTTACTGTTCAGGGCGCTGAGATTAATAATGCTGCCGCCGTGCGCCGGGAAGTGACGAATCGCCTGCTGACAGACCATCAGCGTACCCAGCAGGTTAACGTTAATCTGCTGCTGCATCTCCTCCAGCGTCAGCGCCGCAAACTCGCCGTGATGAAAACTGCCCGCATTGTTCACCACAATGTCGGGCGCGCCGAAGCACTCTGCGGTGGTGGCGAAGAGCCGTTCCACATCCCGCATGAGAGAGATATCTGCCTGTACCGCCACGGCTTCACTGCCCAGGTTGACGATATCGCTGACCACGTCAGCCGCTCCCACTTCATCCTGACGATAATTGACCACGACGCGGGCGCCAGCCGCGGCAAAAGCGATGGCAATCGCCGCACCAATGCCTTTTGAGGCGCCTGTTACCAGCGCAATTTTATTCTGCAGTGCCTTCATTATGTTGTTCTCCGCCGTAATGATTGCGTCGAAAGACTATGCGCGCTGGCGCCGAAAAGCGGGTAGTGCAATCCTGCAAGCTTCTTGCACGATCCTGCAAAAGTAACGCAACGGGACAGGTATTCCGCTCAGCGTCAGGTAATATCAGCACAGATAGCGGGAGGGGAGAACACAGTGACAGAGAGTGAGAAGTGGCAGGGGCTGGCGCAGTTAATTGCCCGTCATGCTCCGGAGGATGGGCGGCATTCCAGTGCCATAGATTGCCTGTTTTTTGGCCGGGTTTCAGCACCGACTGAGCCAATGCACTTTGCTCAATGGGCCAGTTTTGCCCTGGTGGCACAGGGCGGTAAGGCGCTGCATATCGGTGATGAGGTGCTGCACTATGGTCCGGGCGATCTGCTGCTGGTGACGCTGGATATGCCGGTGCGCGCCTGCGTCACCGTCGCCACGCCGGAAAAACCCAATCTGGGGATTGGTATTGCCATCAATGAATCCCGGCTGATGCGCTACCTCGAACAGTTTCCCCCGACGCTGCCGCTGGTGACACCAGACAGTGAACGCGGCGTCACCGTGCATAAGGTCTCACCTTTGCTGGTGGATGCGGTTATCCGGCTGGTACGCCTGCTTGACTATCCTGAGGACATTGAGGCGCTGGCCCCGCTCATTGAGCAGGAGATTTTCTATCGGCTGCTGACCGGGCCGGAAGGTTCGCGCATCCTGAATATGGCGCTGGCTGAGCGGCCGGGCAACCGGGTCGCGCAGGCTGCCCGCTGGCTGCGGGAAAACTTTCATCAGCCGCTGAAGATCGATCGGCTCGCCAGCGGTGTCGGCATGAGTATCTCTTCGCTGCATCATCACTTCAAAGCCGTCACGGCCATGACGCCGATGCAATACCAGAAACAACTGCGGCTGAATGAGGCGCGACGTTTGATGATGGTAGAAAAGCTGGATGCCGGTACGGCAGGCTATCGGGTGGGGTATCAGAGCGCGTCACAGTTCAGCCGAGAGTATCGCCGCCTGTATGGGCAATCTCCGGCCAGGGATAGTCGTCAGCTGGCGGTGAGCCCGGACAGATTGCGCCCACCGCAGAACTGATTACAGGCTGTTAGCCGCTTCCATCGCAATGGCGAAGGAGCGCAGGCGCGCTTCGGAATCAAAAATCTGGCCATTGACCATAATTTCATCCGCCTGGGTTTCACGCATCAGCGAGGCCAGCCCATGACGCACTTTGTCCGTATCGCCGACCAGCGACATGCTGAGCGCCTGCTGTACACCATATTGTTCTGATGGCGACCAGAGGTTATCCATATTTTCAACCGGTGCCGGTAACGGGCCCGGTTTGCCGCGGCGCAGGTTAATAAACTGCTGCTGCTGCGAGGTAAACAGGAAGCGCGCATCACGCTCACTATCTGCGGCGATCACGTTAATGCAGACCATGGCATAAGGCTTGTCAAGACGCGCCGATGGCTGGAAGTTTTCACGGTAGACGTGCAGCGCCTGGAACAGCTGGTCAGGGGCAAAATGGGAGGCAAACGCAAACGGCAGGCCCATTTTCGCTGAAAGCTGTGCGCTGTAGAGACTGGAGCCGAGCAGCCAGACCGGGATCTGCAGGCCCAGACCGGGTACCGGCTGCACTGGCGGCTGCGCATCCGCTTCAGCATCGAACCAGCTAATCAGTTCAGCCACATCCTCGGGGAACGTGTCGATGTGCATGTTGGCCTGATGACGGCGCAGCGCCATCATGGTGCGCTGGTCAGAACCTGGCGCGCGACCTAAGCCGAGATCGATACGGCCAGGATAGAGAGAGGCCAGCGTACCAAACTGCTCGGCGATCACCAGCGGCGCATGGTTAGGCAACATAATGCCGCCGGAGCCCAGCTTCAGAGTCTCGGTATTCGCCGCCAGATAGCCAATCAGCACGGAGGTGGCTGCGCTGGCAATCCCCGTCATGTTGTGATGTTCAGCCAGCCAGTAGCGTTGATAGCCCAGTTTTTCAGCCTGACGCGCCAGCGCCAGCGAATTATGGAACGCATCCCGAGCGGTCGCGCCCTGTGGAATCGGCGCGAGATCCAGCACGGACAGGCGAAGAGGTTTTTTATCAGACATGACTACTCCCGTTGTATGGCGCAGGCGTTAAGTTAAGGCCTGCACCATTTAGTATTACGCATCATTCCTTATATTAAAACTGCTAACCTCAGCAGGAATATAGCCGGTATGTGCTTTTATTCAGGATGCCAGCGTCATGCCCGCCAGTTTGCGCCAGTAACCGTTACAATCACTGCCTTTTGCGACCATTAGCGGAGCCTGACCGTTTTCATTGGCGCGGAAACGGTCGATCTCTGCCAGCGTCGTCACATCCTGCGGCGAGAGCCGTATGCAATCGATCTGGCCGCGCATACCGGCCAGATCGTTACCCAGGTTATAGCAGTAGCCGCTCATGGTCTGAATGCCATTGAGGACGAACACCTGCTGCCCCTCCTGGGAGTTGACGCGCCGGCCTGTCGGATAGTTGATACAGCAGGTTTCGCAGTCATCTTTCGCGCGGTTTTCCGAGCGGGCGGTGAAGCAGCGCGCTGAGAGCGCCAGCGGCAGATGACCGTAGCCCAGCACCTCCACCTCAAACTGCTGCCGGATACCCCGCGTCTCGCACTGCTCCAGCAGCTGTAGCAGCCAGTCACGTGACATCTCCACCGGCATACACCAGCGCGTCATGCCCTCTTTGACCAGCAGCTGCAGCGTGTCGGCGTTATAAACATTGAGCGTCGGGCCCGCGACAAAGGGCAGATGACGCTCAGCGGCCATGTTTACCGTGCCGATATCATTGGCTTCAATCAGGAACTCACCGTTCTCTACGTAACGCTGCAGCTCTTTCAGCTCAGAGGGCGATTGCAGCAGCGCCAGCGTGCTCAGCACCACCTGTTTGCCGCTGGCCGCGAGTTCACGGGCCAGCGCCATCCAGCGGGCATAGGGCGTGGCGCGACGTTTACTGCACACCGCTTCGCCAAGGTAGATAATATCCGCGCTACTGCGGGCAGCCTGCTGGTAAAAATCTTCCAGCGTATCGGTCGGCCAGTACCAGAGCACCGGCCCAAGGGCATATTGCATCATGACTCCTTATTGCCATTCACGGTGATAAGCACCCAGCGTGGTTTGCGAACCTTCTGAGAGATCGCCCAGCGTCTGCATCCACTGTGGTGCGACTTCAAACTGTTCCGGCTGCGCCTTGCAGCGATCAATTGCCTGACGCCAGACGCGCGCCACGTCAGCGACATAGGCAGGGCTGCGCTGACGGCCTTCGATTTTCACCGAGGCGATGCCTGCCCGCAGCAGTTCCGGCAGCAGCTCCAGCGTGTTCAGACTGGTGGGCTCCTCCAGCACGTGATAACGCTTGTCGTTAACCATATAGCGTCCTTTGCAAAGTGTCGGATAACCCGCGCTTTCGTCCGGGGCGTAGCGATCAATTAACACTTCATTAAGACGTGACTCCATACCCTGCGGCGTCTGCTGCCAGCGCACAAACTTCGCCGGAGAGCAGGCACCGGCGCTGTTAGGTGATTCACCGGTCAGCCAGGAAGAGAGGTAGCAGCGGCCTTCCGCCATGATGCACAGGCTGCCAAAGGCGAATACCTCCAGCGGCACCGGTGTGCTGCGCGCCAGCTGTTTAACCTGGTGAATCGACAGCACGCGAGGCAGCACCACACGCTGCAGATTGAAGTGGCGATGGTAAAAGCGAATCGCCTCCAGATTGGTCGCCGAAGCCTGTACAGAAAGATGACGTTCAACCTGGGGATAGTGCGTCGCGGCATACTCCAGCGTGGCGATATCCGCCAGGATCAGCGCATCGGCTCCGTTTTGCGCCGCCACATCAATCGCCCGCTGCCAGCGACCCATGCCATCCGGATGGGCAAAGGTGTTGATCGCGACATGCAGTTTGCGACGATGCTGATGAAGATAACGCGCGGCTTCAGCCAGTTTTTTATCGGTGAAATTCAGACCCGCAAAATGACGGGCATTGGTGTCATCTTTCAGCCCCACATACACCGCATCAGCGCCATTCTCTACAGCGGTGCGCACTGCGGGTAAGTTTCCTGCCGGGCAGAGCAGTTCCATAGATATTCCTCTCAACATGCAGATGGGCGTCGAGTCTAGGCATCTGGTCCGGGCTGCGTGTTGATTTGGGGCAGTGAAATTCAAATTCATCCGCCCGGCGGCGCTTTTTTTACCTGCATGGCAGCGGTTTTTATTGATCTCAGAGGAGGCGCGCAGAAAAGGATATGGCAATATACGTAAAATTTTCTGAAGGGAGTGACGAAAGTGTTAGAGCGGATACATGCCCATTGTGTGAAAAACGGTCCTAAAATCTTAGGGTTACCCGCTGCGTTCACCCCATTCCCGGTCAAAAAGTTGCTTCTGCAACAACTCTTAAACTGGCAATTTCGTCATGCTTTGGCTGAAGGTGAGTTAGACTTTCTGGATGGTCGCCTGCTGGGTATTGAAATTGCCGATCTCAATCTGCAATGGATAACCACGCTGCAGGACGGCCGACTGGCGGTATTGCAACAGTCCGAAGCGGATGTCTGGTTTCGGGGCAATGCCAATGATCTGTTGCTGGTGGCAGCACGTAAAGCAGATCCCGACATGCTGTTCTTTCAACGCCGGCTGGTGATTGAAGGTGACACTGAACTGGGACTTGAGGTGAAGAACGTAATGGATGCTATTGAACCCGAGGCTATGCCCACCGCGTTACGCACGGCAATTGAGCAGATGGCGGCATTTGTCGACGCCGGCATGAAACAGGACGCGAAGGCCGCACAGGCGCGCGCAGGTGCTGCATGTTGATTCGTAGTGAAATTGGCGTGGATGCCGCAGGCATCGACGCGCTGCTCAGACGCTGCTTCAGTACCTCTGCAGAGGCGGAACTGACTCAGGCGCTGCGTGAAGATGGCTTGCTGACCTTAGGTGTGGTCGCGACGGATGACGAGGGACAGGTGCTGGGTTATGCCGCATTCAGTCCGGTCAGCGTGCAGGGTGAAGATCGCGGCTGGGTTGGGCTGGCACCGCTGGCCGTCGATGAGACGCTGCGCGGTCAGGGAATTGCCAGCAAGCTAATCTATGAGGGGCTGGATACGCTCAATGAATTTGGCTACAGCGCGGTAGTGGTGCTGGGCGATCCGGCGCTGTTCAACCGTTTTGGTTTTGAACCGGCGGCACGCCACGGCCTGCGCAGCCGCTGGCCGGGCACAGAGGCAACGTTCCAGGTCTACCGTCTGGCGGATAATGCGTATGACGGGGCGGAAGGGCAGATCGACTACGCCGAACCCTTTAATCGCCAGCCGTAATACCCAGCCAGCTCTCCAGACAGCCGGGCTGGCCCGCCACCAGCAGTAATTTCTGCTGGCGGGTCAGCTGCTTGACCTGATACTCCAGTCTGGAGGCGCTGGCGCGATCGCCCGCGTCACAGTGAAACACCAGGTCCAGCGGCCCTTTGCCGCGCAGCGCGCGGGCGCCGCGTCCGCTCTGGTGCTGAGCGACCCGGCGCACCACATCCGTGGTGATACCGGTGTACAGGCTCCCTTTCGCCGTACGGACGATGTAGAGTTGCCACTGCTGACTCATCGCAATTATTTCCCAAAAAAAGGTGCCGGGCAGTGTAGCGCGCTTCACTCTCCGGTGCACCGCCAGGAGTTTATCTTGTCCGATCACGCCCATCTGGTTCGCTATCTGAGAAAGCAGCATGTGCTTTCACTCTGCTGTACCACCGACGATCAACTGTGGTGCGCTAACTGCTACTACGTCTTTGACGAGACGCGCATGGTCTTCTGGATCATGACGGAACCCGATACCCGCCATGGTGAGTTAATGGTGCAGAATCCGCAGGTTGCGGGCACCGTCAATGGCCAGCCCAGAAGTGTGCTGCTGATTAAAGGGGTGCAGTATCGTGGCCATGTCAAACGGCTGGAGGAGACAACAGAGCAGATCGCCACAGCCGCTTACCAGAAACGTTTTCCGGTCTCACGCAAAGTGTCGGCACCGCTGTGGGAGATTGTGCTGGATGAAGTGAAGATGACGGATAATGCGCTGGGATTCGGCAAGAAAATTGCCTGGCAGCGGGAGAAATAGAAACGCCCTTTTCAGCAGAAAAGGGCGTCGCGGCTTACAGCGCTTCGAGGATCCGCAGGGATTCACGATTAAAGGCCGGTAAATCGGCCGGAGTGCGGCTGGTGACCAGCTTATCGTCGTCTACCACCACTTCCTTGTCATGGAAGTCGGCACCGGCATTGATCAGGTCAATGGCAACGGCTTTAACGGTAGTCATCTTGCGACCACGCACGCCGTTAGCGCTAATCAGCAGCTGTGGCCCGTGGCAGATGGCAAAAATTGGCTTGCCGCTGGCGACAAACTCTTTGGTAAAAGCAACAAAACGATCGTCGCCGCGCAGGGCATCGGGCGAGTGGCCGCCAGGCAGGAGCAGGGCGTCAAATTCAGCCGGGCTGACGTCATCAATGCTGCGATCGATGGTCACTTCCGCTTCGCCTTTCTTGCCTTTAACGACATTACCGGCTTGTTTCTCAATGGTAACCACCTCAAAACCAGCGCGTTTGTAAACTTCCGCAGGTGAGGTAAATTCTGAGTCTTCAAATTCATCGGTAATTAAAACCGCCACTTTCTTGCTCATTTTTTCCTCCTTCAGCATGTGGAGCGCGAGACGCGCTTTCCGGATAACGCTATAAGCCTGGTCGCTGAGAGTGAGAACGCAAGCCAGGCCGTTAAGATCAGCTATCTTTTAACCAGTCAGCAGTGAAATAAGGATGAATCTGAGATGAATCGCGTATTACTGACCGGTGCCACCGGCTTAGTCGGGTCGCATCTGCTGCGCTTACTGATTGAGGATCCACGCGTCGATGAGATCATCGCGCCAACCCGTCGGCCACTGCCCGCGATGAACAAGGTGGTGAACCCGGTTGAGGCCGATCTCACCGATGTACTCGGACCGCTGCAAAGTTCGCTGGACACGGTGTTCTGCTGCCTGGGCACCACGCGTAAGCAGGCAGGCAGTAAACAGGCCTTTATCCACGTTGATTACACCCTGGTGGTGGACAGCGGGTTAAGCGGATTACGCCTGGGGGCGAAGCAGATGCTGGTGGTCAGTGCGCACGGGGCCAGTCGTCACTCGCCGTTTTTGTACAATCGCGTCAAAGGCGAAATGGAGAATGCGCTGCGCCATCAGGGCTGGCCACGCCTGACGCTGGTGCGGCCTTCATTGCTGCTTGGGGATCGCGCGCAGAAGCGCCGGGGCGAAAGCCTGGCGGGACCGCTGTTTTCGCTGCTGCCGGGCAACTGGCGGGCGGTCAGCGCGCACGACGTGGCACGCTGTCTGCACCAGCAGGCTTTTACGCCGGGGAGTGAGAGCGTCAATATCATTGAGTCTGGCGAAATCCCGCGCCACTCAGCGTAACTGCCAGATAATCTGATTACGGCTGCCGCGCCATTGCAGCGTGGCATCCTTCTCCTCTTCGACAAAACGGCCATCGATCAGCACGTCGAGATAGACCAGCACAGCGCGCTGCGCCGCATTCAGCTCCTGCATCCGGTAACCGGTCCAGAGCCAGATATCTTTACCGGGACACGTCTGTCGCACCCGTTTCACCAGACGGCGAATGTGCGGCACGTTATGCGGATGCAGCGGATCGCCGCCGCTCAGCGACAATCCCTGGCGCGGAATGCGGGTGTCCTGCAAATCCGCCAGCAGTTGCTCCTCCATCGCAAGCGTAAAGGGCACGCCGGAATCAAGCCGCCAGGTGCTCTGGTTGTAGCAGCCGCGACACTGATGTTCGCAACCAGCGACAAACAGCGTGCAGCGGGTGCCAGGTCCATTAACGATATCCACATCATAGTAGCGATGGATGTGCATCATCCCAGTGGCCCTTCAGACAGATGCTTCACCCGACGCTGCACTTCCTGCTGTTTACCGGCATTAAAGGGCCGCGCATCCGGGCTGCCCAGATAGCCGCAGACCCGCCGGGTGACGGAGACGCGCGCCGGATCGTGGTTGCCGCAATTCGGACAGGTGAAGCCGCGGCTGGTACAGGTGAACTCGCCGTTGAAGCCGCACTCGTAGCACTCATCAATCGGGGTATTAGTGCCGTAATAGGGCACGCGGTCGTAGCTGTAATCCCAGACATCCTCCAGCGCCTTGAGGTTGTGCTGCACATTCGGGTATTCGCCGTAACAGATGAATCCGCCATTCGCCAGCGGCGGATAGGGCGCTTCAAAGTCGATTTTGTCGTAAGGATTGACCTTCTTCTCAACGTCAAGATGGAAGCTGTTGGTGTAGTAGCCCTTGTCGGTAACGCCTGGCACCAGGCCAAACTGCGCAGCATCAAGACGGCAGAAGCGGTCGCACAGATTCTCGCTTGGCGTGCTGTAAAGGCTGAACCCATAGCCTGTTTCAGCTTTCCAGCGCTCGGTGGCATCGCGCATGTAAGCAATGATCTCTACCCCTTTGGCGCGCAGGGCCGCGTCATCGTAAGGATGCTGATGACCGCCGCTGAGCGCATTCAGGGTTTCATGCAGGCCGATATAGCCCAGCGACAGCGACGCGCGGCCATTACGGAAAATAGGACCGACTTCATCATCCGCATTCAGCCGAACGCCACAGGCGCCTTCCATATAGAGGATGGGCGCGACGCGCGCTTTGGTCTTCTCCAGCCGCGCCACCCGCGTCATCAGCGCCCGCTTAGCCAGCTGCAGTCGCGCATCGAGCAGCGTCCAGAAGCGCGCTTCATCACCGCCCGCTTCCAGTGCGATGCGCGGCAGGTTCAGGCTGATCACCCCGATATTGTTGCGGCCCTCATGAATCTGCTCGCCGTTCTCTTCATAAACGCCCAGGAAACTACGGCAGCCCATTGGGGTTTTAAACGAGCCGGTGACTTTAACCACCTGATCGTAATTGAGGATGTCGGGATACATCCGCTTGCTGGCGCACTCCAGCGCCAGTTGTTTGATATCGTAATTAACGTCGCCCGCCCGGCGGTTGACGCCTTCGCGAATGCTGAACACCAGTTTAGGGAACACCGCCGTTTTGCGATTTTTACCCAGTCCGGCCAGCCGGTTAAGCAGAATCGACTGCTGAATCAGCCGGGCCGCCCAGTCCGTCCCCAGACCAAAACCAAAGGTGACAAATGGCGTCTGGCCGTTGGCGGTGTGCAGGGTATTCACCTCATACTCCAGCGACTGAAAGGCGTCGTAGCACTCTTTCTCCGTACGCTGGCGCGCATACTGCTCGGCCTGCGGGATCTGCCACTGCTCAGCAATCGCCAGATGCCGGGCATAGCTCTGCTCAACAAACGGGGCCAGCACTTCATCAATACGGTTAATGGTGGTGCCGCCGTAAATATGGCTGGCGACCTGCGCGATGATCTGCGCGGTCACGGCGGTGGCGGTGGCGATCGATTTAGGCGGCTCAATTTCAGCATTGCCCATTTTGAAACCGTTGGTCAGCATGCCTTTCAGATCGATCAGCATGCAGTTGAACATCGGGAAGAAAGGGGAGTAGTCGAGATCGTGATAGTGGATCTCGCCGCGCTCGTGCGCCAGCACCACATCGCGCGGCAGGATCTGCTGCTGTGCGTAGTGTTTAGCCACGATCCCGGCCAGCAGATCGCGCTGCGTCGGGATCACTTTGCTGTCTTTGTTGGCATTCTCGTTCAGCAGCGCCGCATTGGTCTGATCGACCAGTCCGCGAATGGCGTGATGTAACTGGCTCTGACGATCGCGGGCGACATCGCGATCGTGGCGGTATTCAATGTAGGCGCGGGCCAGTTGAGGGTAAGGGCCCGCCATCAGCGTCTCTTCAACCGCACACTGAATTTCACGGATATCTACTTCCGGACAATCGGCCAGCCGCAATGCCACGCGCTCAGCGACCTGTGCGCACCAGGCCGCGTCTTCTACTTCGGCTGCCCTTGCCGCCGCCGCCACGGCCTGCTCAATACGCTGCGCATCAAAGCCTGTCCGGCATCCATCACGCTTGATTACCACCGTCGCCATTTCTCTCTCCATAAACTACATATAGGGGTCGAAAGGATTCTATTCGCTACATGTAGTGATTGCTGAGAATTATTGCGATCAGATTTGACCTGAAACAAGGAAGCCTCAACCTGCTGGAAAACTCCGGCTGATGTAAAAAATCGGGTGCTGGTTCAGGTTTCCTGCAGGATCCACTGGCGGATTGGCGAGCAGCAACTTTAATCAACGTTCTGCCCTGTCAAAACGTTGACGTTACAAGGATGCCCGCCAATGTGGTTACCCCGTTCTCTGCTCCTGCTCCTGCTCCCGGCCCTCAGCCCAATCGCCCTGGCCAGTCCGCTGCCGCTGATGCCCTGGCCGCAACAGGTGGAACAGCCCGCCAGCGGCGGCACGCTTATCCTGACGCCGCAGCTGACGCTGCAAATCGCCGGCGATCATCTGGCGGGTGCCGAAGCGCGCTGGCTGGAGCGCATCAGTAATCAGACCGGCTGGCCGCTGTTGCCCGCCACCCAGCCGGTGGCAGCACCGACTATCCGCATCGTCATTGCGAAGGCGGTGGATCCGCTGCCGCTGCCTGATAGCGATGAGAGCTATCAGTTGCAGGTCGATGGCGACGGCATCCTGTTAACCGCGCCCAGCCGTTTCGGCGCGATGCGCGGCATGGAAACCCTGCTGCAGCTGATACAAAACGGCGCACAGGGGACAACCATTCCTTACGTCACCATCCACGATCATCCGCGCTTTCCGTGGCGCGGCGTGCTGATCGACACGGCGCGTCACTTTATGCCGGTGGAGACGCTTAAACGTCAGATCGACGGCATCGCCGCCGCGCGCATGAACGTCTTTCACTGGCATCTTACTGACGATCAGGGCTGGCGCTTCGCCTCCAGCCACTATCCCCAGCTGCAGCAGAAAGGCAGCGATGGCAACTATTACAGCCAGCAGCAGATGCGGGAGATCGTGAAATATGCCACCGATCGCGGGGTGCGTGTGGTGCCCGAGCTGGATATGCCGGGACATGCGTCCGCGCTGGCGGTGGCGATGCCAGAGCTGATTAGCGCACCCGGCCCCTGGCAGATGGAGCGCGGCTGGGGCGTCTTTAAACCGCTGCTCGATCCCAGCAACGAACAGGTTTATCAGGTGATCGACACGCTGGTGGGTGAGATGGCGGCGATCTTCCCCGATCCCTGGCTGCACATTGGCGGCGATGAGGTGGATCCGACACAGTGGAACGACTCGCCCACTATCCAGCAGTTTATGCGCGATCACGATCTGAAAGATGCCCATGCGCTTCAGGCATATTTCAATCAGCGGGTAGAGAAGATCCTGGAAGCCCATCACCGTCAGATGGTGGGCTGGGATGAGATTGCCCATCCCGATCTGCCGCGCAGCATTCTGATCCAGTCGTGGCAGGGTCAGGATGCGCTGAGCGCGCTGGCAAAAGAGAACTACCGCGGCATCCTCTCCACCGGTTTCTACCTCGATCAGCCTCAGCCTGCCAGCTATCACTACCGCAATGAGGTCACGCCACAGGGCCTCAACGGCCAGGATCGTCTGCGGCCAGGCGATCAGGCGCAGAGCTGGTCATTCACCATGCCGCGGCTGAAAGGCAGCCCGGTGAAGGGCAGCTTTACGCTGATACAGGGAGAACCAGGCTGGCGCGGTTTTATCGACTTCGATGGCAAAGCCCGCCGGATGGTCAGTCAGATCAACTGGCTCTCGACTCAGCAGGTGCGGTTTAGCGTGGATAGCTGGATGGGGCCGTTCCAGCCGGTGTTTACGCTGCAACAGAACGCTCTTAAAGGTTATGCAGAGGTAGGCAACGTGCGTTATCCCACCAGCGGCCAACGGCTGGCGCAGACGCCTGCGGGCATCGCGCCCGCGCTGCCCACACCTGAGCAGGTGCAGCAAAATCTGCTGGGTGGCGAGGCGGCGCTGTGGGCGGAAAACATCAACAGCCAGATTATTGATACCAAACTGTGGCCGCGCGCCTTCGTGGTGGCCGAGCGGTTATGGTCGGCGCAGGATGTCACCAATACCGACTCGATGTATTCGCGGCTGGCGGCGATGGATCGCTGGAGCAGCGTGTCGGTCGGAACGCTGCAACATGCGCAGACGGAGCAGCAGATGATGCGGCTGGCCAGTGGGCATGACATCGCCCCACTGCGGGTTCTGGCCGAGGTGCTGGAACCGGCGCAATACTACACGCGTCAGCATCTCAAGTTTCAGGCGGGCCATTACGACTACCATGAACCCCTGAACCGGCTGGCAGATGTACTGCCCGCTGAGAGTGAGGCGGTACGTCAGCTGGAGCAGCAGGTCGCCGTGTTAATCGCCAATCGTAATAATCCGGCTGCCGCCTCTGCGGTTCGCGCGCCGCTGCAGCGCTGGCAGGCTAACACCAGCGCGGTGCTGCCGATCATTAACGCCAGTGCAACGCTGAAGCCGCTGGCACAGAGCGTGCAGCAGATCGAGGCGCTGAGCGCCATGGGCCTCGCGCTGGTTAATGCTTACGTTCGCAATCAGGCGTTTGGTGCCAGTGAAGTGGCGGAGATGCGTGCGACACTGGATGCCGCCGCAGAGGTACAGGATGAAACAGTGATTGCGCTGGTCAGGCCGCTGGAGACGCTGCTGCGCGCCTTTCAGTAAACGCTGCGGCCGGATAAACCGGCCATAGCGTCCTCAGGCCGGGCCGCTGACCGAGTGGCGGCGCACCAGGGTCGGACTGAACATGTGGGTCACTTCCGGCAGCGGCTGATTGTTGGCCAGCGCCAGCGCCAGCTGGGCCGCCTGCTGCGCCATGGTGACAATCGGATAGCGGATGGTGGTGAGGCGCGGTCGCACATAGCGCGAAACCAGCACATCATCGAAGCCGATCAGCGACATCTCTTCCGGCACCCGAACGCCGTTATCGCTCAGCACCGCCAGCGCGCCGGCGGCCATTGAGTCGTTGTAGCAGGCGACGGCGGTGAAATTCTTGCCGCGACCCAGCAGTTCCGTCATCGCCTGCTCACCGCCCACTTCATCCGGTTCACCCCAGGTGACCAGCCGATCGCTGCACGGCAGGCCATGTTCTTTCAGCGCATCGTAGTAACCCTGCAGGCGATCTTCTGCATCGGAGATAGTGTGGGTCGAGCAGATAAAGGCGATATTCTGGTGGCCAAGCTGGATCAGATGACGGGTCGCCAGCCAGGCGCCGTAACGGTCGTCGAGCGCGATACAGCGTTTTTCAAAGCCTTTTATCAGCCGGTTCAGCAGCACCATGCCAGGCACCTGCTTCATCAGCACTTCCAGTTCTGCATCCGGGATTTTCTTAGCGTGAACCACCAGCGCCGCGCAGCGGTGACGCATCAGTTGTTCAATCGCCTGCCGCTCTTTTTGCTCATTATGGTAACCGTTACCAATCAGCAAAAAGTTACCGGTGTCACCTGCCACCTCATCCACGGCTTTTACCATTGCGCCAAAAAAGGGATCGGAGACGTCACCGACAATCAGGCCGAGCGTTTCGGTCGATTGCTGCGCCAGCGCACGTGCGTTGGCGTTCGGGTGATACTGAAGCTGCTCCATCGCCTGACCTACGGCCTGTCGGGAGCTGTCGCTGGCTTTGGGAGAATTATTGATTACACGGGAGACTGTGGCGACAGAAACGCCAGCCAGTCGCGCAACATCCTTTATGGTAGCCATGCGTTGACCTGCTTTGGGGAAAACGTTTACACATCGCATCAGTGTTACGGAAAAGGGCTGACACATCAACCCGACAGAATGCCAGCGTCGTCGCAAAAAGGGGCAAAAACGGTCACTGCTGCACGTCTTCTGCTGAGGCGTCGCACCATGCTATGCTCAATCTCCCACCTGGCTACCGTGAAAAACAACGATGAAAACCAAAGTGCCACATCTGGCGCACTGGGGCGCCTTTACCGCCGTCACTGAAAACGATCGCCTGATTGGCTGCGAACCTTTCTTCGCCGATGCCGATCCGTCACCGATGATCCACACCATTCCTGAACTGGTCTATTCCGACAAACGCATTCGTCAGCCGATGGTGCGGCGCTCGTGGCTGAAGTCACGCGAAAAGAGCGACCGTACGCTGCGTGGCCGGGAGGATTTTGTTGCCGTCGACTGGGAAACCGCGCTGGATCTGGTGGCGGAGGAGAATCGCCGCATTCGCGAGCGCTATGGCGCATCGGGCATTTTCAACGGCTCCTACGGCTGGTCATCGGCCGGACGTGTTAACCATGCCCGCACCCTGATTCGTCGCTTCTACTTTCAGGGCGGCGGCGGCGTTGATCAGCAGGGTAACTACAGCTGGGGCGCCGCGCAGTTCTTCCTGCCCTATGTGATTGGCACCTACATGCCGCTGACCGGGCGCGTCACCGAATGGCCGCAGGTGGTGGAACATGCCGAAATTTTTGTCGCCTTTGGTGGGCTGGCGCTGAAAAACGCCCAGGTCGCCTCGGGGGGCGCAGGGCAGCACAGCCTGAAACCGGCGCTGATGCAACTGGCGGCCAAAGGCACGCCGGTGATCAACATCAGCCCGATGCGTGATGACTGCCCGGAATTTGTTAACGCCGAGTGGATTCCGATTCGCCCCAACACCGACGTGGCGCTGATGCTGGCGCTGGGACATGAGATCACCCAGCGCGGCGCGGTTGACGAAGCGTTTCTCGCCAACCACTGCACCGGCTGGCCGCAGCTGCGCGCCTATCTGCTGGGCGAAACCGACGGCGTGGCGAAAACCGCCGGCTGGGCCAGCCGTATCACCGGCATCCCGGCCGATCGCATTGTGCAGCTGGCGCAGCAGCTCACCGGCAAGCGCAGCTTTATTACCTGCTCCTATTCCGTTCAGCGCGCCCATCGCGGCGAACAGCCTTACTGGATGATGATTGCGCTGTCGTCGATGCTCGGCCAGCCAGGCCTGCCGGGCGCAGGTTTCTCCTTTGGTCACGGTTCGATGAACAGCGTCGGCAACCCGCGCCAGGAAGGTCCGGCTCCGATGATGAGCACCGGCCCGAATCCTTCCGGGCTGTCGATTCCGGTGGCGCGGATCAGCGATATGCTGCTCAATCCCGGCCAGCCTTACCGCTTTCAGGGCGAAACCCTGCACTATCCCGACATTCACATGGTGCACTGGGCGGGCGGCAATCCTTTCCATCATCATCAGCAGCTCAACCGGCTGGTGGAGGGCTGGCAGCGGCCCGATACGGTCGTGGTGCAGGATATCGTCTGGACACCCGCCGCGCAGATGGCGGACATCGTACTGCCTGCGACCACCACGCTGGAGCGCAATGATATCGGCGGCTCCTCACGCGACCGCTTTGTGCTGGCGATGCATCAGGCGATTAAACCGCAGCATCAGGCTCGCAACGACTTCGATATTTTTGCTGACCTGGCGGAGCGCCTCGGCTACCGCGATACCTTCACCGAAGGGCGCAACGAGATGCAGTGGATCGCCCATCTTTATCAGCAGTGTGCGACGGCGCATCAGCGTAAAGGCATCGATTTCCCATCGTTTGAGGAGTTCTGGCAGCGCGGCTTTGTGGAGATTCCCGAAGGGGGCAAACCCTATCAGTTTATGGATGATTTCCGTGCCGATCCGCAGGCCAATCCGATTAAAACTGCCAGCGGCAAAATCGAGCTCTTCAGCCAGACCATTGCGGACTACCAGCTGGACGATTTCGCCGGCCATCCGGAATGGCGTGAACCGCAGGAGTGGCTCGGTTCGCCGGTCAGCCGCGACTATCCGCTGCACATGATCTCGATTCAGCCTTCCGACCGGTTGCACAGTCAGCTGGATGCGACAGAAACGGTGCAGGGCAATAAAACCGCCGGACATGAAACGCTCTACATGCATCCGCAGGATGCGGCCGCGCGCGGGCTGGTGGAGGGCGACGAGATAGAGGTGAGCAACGCACGCGGCGTGATGCTGGCGGGCGTGCGGATCACCGATGGCGTGACGCAGGGCGTGGTGATTATCGCCACCGGCGCCTGGTTTGATCCCGGCTTTGGCAAGGCGTGGCAGCCGCACGATCGCGCGGGTAACCCCAACGTGCTGACGCTCGACATCGGCACCTCGTCGCTGACGCAGGGGCCAAACGCCATGAGCTGCCTGGTGGAAATCAAAAAACATCAGGATTGCACAATAGCGTAAGGATCTCATGGCTGGTTACATTTTGCCGGTAACTGTTGCGTTTGAGAGATGGCAGCCGATCGATCCCTCTTGCTACATTCAGGGTCCCAGAGGTATTGATGGGTGAACATCAATAGATTTTCTTGATTACACCAACCTGCGCAGATGCGCAGGTTTTTTTTTTGCCAGAAATCGGCTGCCGATAACGAACTGATACACAGTTTTCCTGTTATACGGCCAGCGCTTTCTTTATAACTGCTGGCACCAGCCCCTTTCTCTTTATTTTGCGCAGCGGAATGCCATGCCCCGGATTAAAAAACTACTGGGAAAAGACCAGATAAAAGCGCCGTTTAACCCTTTTCGTTTCCGACTGATCTGCCTGGGTGTCACGACCTGTCTGGTGGTGCTGCTGGCGCGCGTCGCGGACCTGCAGTTCCTGAATCAGCCGATGCTGGAGCACGAAGCGGATCAGCGATCGCTGCGTACCGTGACGCTGCCGACCAGTCGCGGCACGCTGCTGGATCGTAACGGTGAAGCGCTGGCGCTCAGCGTCCCGTCGCGCGACGTGATTGCCGATCCGCAGCGCGTGCTGGAGAGCAACCCCGATTTTACCAGTGCCAAATGGGCCTATCTGGCGGCGGCGCTCAACACCCGTCCCGAAGAGCTGGCGGCGCAGATCACCGCCAACCCGAAACGTCGCTTCCTCTATCTGGGGCGTAAAGTCGAGCTGGGCATCGCCAAAGATATTAAAGAGCTGAAGCTGAAAGGCATCAGCGAAGTCTATGACGACAGCCGTTTCTATCCGATGAGCGAGGCCTCTGCGCCGCTGATCGGTATCGTCGGGGCGGATAACGTCGGCCTGAACGGACTGGAAAAGGGCTTTGATAAAGTATTGCAGGGCGAGCCGGGCAAAGAGGTCTATCGGCAGGATGCCGCAGGCAATATCATCGCGATGATCAACTATCAGCCGCCGACCCAGCCGCCGACGGTACAGCTCAGCATCGACAAATATGACCAGTACACGCTCTACAGCAAACTGCGCGACGGCGTACTGATCAACAAGGCGGACTCCGGTGCGGCCGTGCTGGTGAAAATCGACACCGGCGAGATTCTGGCGATGGCCTCCTATCCGTCGTTCAACCCCAACAATTATGAAGGGGCAACGCCCGCGCAGATGCGTAACTCTGCCATCAATGACAGCTACGAACCGGGATCGACCGTCAAGCCGTTAGTGGTGATGGAAGCGCTGGAGCGCCACCTGGTGCGCCCGGATTCGGTGATCGACACCACGCCTTACAGCGTTAACGGCCACCTGATCCGCGACGTCGGCCACTGGCCGCGCCTGACCATGACCGGCATTTTGCAAAAATCGAGCGACATCGGCGTGTCACACCTCGCGCTGGCGATGCCCGCCGAAGCGCTGGTCAACACCTATCATGCGTTCGGCCTTGGCAAACCAACCGGCTTAGGGCTGACCGGCGAAAGCGTCGGCTACTTTCCGTTGCACCGCACCCGCTGGGCAGATATCGAGCGGGCCACCTTCTCCTTTGGCTATGGCCTGCGTGTGACGCCGCTGCAGATTGCCCGCGAATACGCCACGCTCGGCTCCTATGGCATTTACCGTCCGCTGTCGATCACCCGCGTTACGCCACCGGTCATGGGACGCCAGGTCGCCAACCCGGAAACGGTGAAAGAGGTGGTGCACATGCTGGAGAGTGACGTCCTGCCGGGCGGAACCGGGCTGAAAGCCGCGGTGCCGGGCTACCGTCTGGCAACCAAAACCGGTACGGCGGAAAAAATGGGCACCAGCGGCAAGTATGATGGCGGCTACGTCAACTACACCGCCGGTCTCGCTCCCGCCAGTCATCCTGAAGTGGCACTGGTGGTGATGATCAACCATCCGACGGCGGGCGATCACTTCGGTGGCTCGGTTGCTGCGCCGGTGTTCGGCAATATCATGGGACCGGTACTGAAACACATGAATATTGCACCGGATGCCATCTACACCAAACCGGCCGCCACGCCTTCAGATAAATCTTAGAAAAATCAGAGTGTAAGCGAGGCGTGAAGGATATTCACACCTCGTTGCACTTCCCCGAATTCGGTTGCGTTTTCCTGCTGTCTCCGCGCGGTCAATCAGTGCGAGGATAGCAGTCCCAGAGGTATTGATGGGTGTGAAAACAACACTGCTTCGGCAGTGAGACCCTGTTATTACACCAACCCACGCAGATGCGTGGGTTTTTTTTGCCTGCTTGCCTGAGCCTGCCGTTACCGCTGTAAAAACCCCCGCTAAATCAACATCGTTCTTAACGAAACCCTGACAGTTTGCCAATAGAAAGGCGCGTCGCCTTTCACTGATAATGGCCGCCGTGAAGCCTGGCGGTTTTTTGCTCGCCGCCGCTCACTGCCGCATTCCGCACGTTCCGGGATTTCTTTTTCTGCTTATCTGAAGAGTTCGACGATGACTCACCTTTCTCGCCCCGCGCGTTCCTTTGGGCTTAAATGGCTGCTTCTGTTGCTGGTGGCGGCGATTGTCGCTGGGGTTATCTGGCGTCTGCTGGCGGCAGGTCACGGGCCGGGCGAGGGGATGCCGTCGGGCAGACCGGGTGCGCATGGCATGATGGGCGGAGGGGCAACGCTGGTTCACAGCGGTGTCGCCAGCACGGCGGATGTGCCGGTGTGGCTGAATGCACTCGGCACGGTCATCCCCAACGCCAGCGTCACGGTGACCAGCCGCGTTGACGGCCAGCTGGAGCAGGTTTTCTTTACCGAGGGGCAGAAAGTCAGCGCCAGGCAGCTGCTGGCGCAGATCGATCCGCGCAGCTTTCAGGCCACGCTTAACCAGTATCAGGGCGAACTCAGCGAAAACCAGGCGCTGCTGAAAAGTGCGGAGCTGACGCTGGCGCGCTACCGCAAACTGGCGGCGCAGGATGCACTGGCGCGTCAGGATCTGGACAGCCAGATTGCCACCGTCGGGCAGTATCGCGGTGCCGTCGCCGCCGATCAGGCGCAGATCGCCAGTGCCAGACTCAGCATTGAATATGCCCGGATCACCGCCCCGATCAGCGGGCGCGTCGGCCTGCGTCAGGTCGATCCCGGCAACATGGTTCAGAGTGCCAGCAGCACCGGTCTGGTGACCATCACCCAGATGCAGCCTGCCGCCGTGACCTTTAGCGTGCCACAAAGCGAAATCCCGACGCTGGTCAGCGTGCTGCATCAGGGGCAGAGCCTGCCCGCCACGCTGTATGATCAGGACAACCAGCATCAGCTCGGCAGTGGCGAAGTGAAGTTCATCAGCAACCAGATCGACACCGCCACCGGCACCGTGGCGCTGAAAGCGGTGTTCGCTAACCAGGATGAGTCGCTGTTTGCCAATCAGTTTGTGAATCTGCGGCTGCAGACCCGGGTGCTGAAAGGCGCGACGGTGATCCCGGCCCAGGCGCTGCAGCTGAGCAGCGACGGCAGCTTTGTCTTTGTGATCAACCAGGATCACAGCGTTACGCGCAAAGCGGTCACCACCGGTCCCGCTTTCGGAGACGAACAGCAGGCGATCCTCAGCGGCGTTTCGCCGGGCGATCGGCTGGTGACGGAAGGGATCGATCGTCTGACCAGCGGCAGCAAAGTGTCGCTGGCCGATGAGACGCCCGCCGCTGCGGGTGCTGTGTCGAAATGAACCCGTCGCGCCTGTTTATTCTGCGTCCGGTCGCCACCATTCTGCTGATGGTCGGCGTGCTGATCGCCGGCATTTTTGCCTGGAAATTCCTCTCTACCTCGGCGCTGCCGCAGGTCGACTATCCGATCATTCAGGTCACCACGCTCTATCCGGGTGCCAGCCCGGATGTGATGGCATCGTCGGTCACCTCACCGCTGGAGCGCCAGTTAGGGCAGATGGCGGGGCTGAGCCAGATGAGCTCCACCAGTGCCAGCGGCTCCTCGATCATTACCCTGAAGTTCAGCCTCGATCTGTCGCTGGATGTCGCCGAGCAGGAGGTGCAGGCAGCGATCAATGCGGCGAATAACCTGCTGCCCGACGACCTGCCCAATCCGCCGACCTACAAAAAGGTCAATCCGGCGGACAGCGCGGTGGTGACGCTGGCGGCGAGCTCCAGCACGCTGCCGTTGACCGCGGTGCAGGATCTGGTCAACACCCGGGTGGCGCTGAAGCTGTCGCAGATCTCCGGCGTCGGGATGGTGACGCTGGCGGGCGGCCACCAGCCGGCGATTCGGGTGCAGATGAATCCTCAGGCGCTGGCGGCGCATCATCTGACGCTGGAGGCGGTAAATACGCTGATTGGCAACAGCAACGTCAATGGCTCCAAAGGCGGCTTTGACGGGAAATATCATTCGGTGACCATTGACGCCAACGACCAGCTGCGCACCGCAACCGAGTACGGCAACCTCATCCTCAGCTATGAGAATGGCGCGGCGCTGCGCCTGAAAGATATCGCCCACATTGAACAGGGCCCGGAAAACAGCTTCCAGTCGGCGTGGGCCAACAACCAGCCCGCGATTGTAATCAGCGTGCAGCGTCAGCCGGGCGCGAACGTCATCCAGGTGGTGGACAACATCAAGGCGCAGCTCCCCGCGCTGCAGGCGGCACTGCCGGAGGGGGTGAAGATGACCATTCTCTCCGATCGCACCCAGACCATTCGCGCCTCGATCAGCGACGTGCAGTTTGAACTGATGCTGTCGATTGCGCTGGTGGTGATGGTGACTTTCCTGTTCCTGCGCAACGTTGCTGCCACGCTGATTCCGAGCGTGGCAGTGCCGCTGTCGCTGGTCGGCACCTTTGGTGTGATGTATCTGGCGGGCTTCAGCCTGAATAATCTGTCGCTGATGGCGCTGACCATCGCCACCGGTTTTGTCATTGATGACGCTATTGTGGTGGTCGAGAACATCTCCCGGCGGCTGGAGCAGGGCGAGTCACCGATGGAAGCCGCGCTGAAAGGCTCACAGCAGATTGGCTTCACCATCATCTCGCTGACCTTTTCGCTGATTGCGGTGCTGATCCCGCTGCTGTTTATGGGCGATGTGGTCGGGCGACTGTTCCGGGAGTTCGCGATTACGCTGGCGGTGGCGATTCTGGTGTCAATGCTGGTGTCGCTGACCCTGACACCGATGCTGTGTGCCTGGCTGCTGCGCCACATTCCGCCCGAGCAGCAGTCGACGTTTGCCCGCAAGGGCGGCGAGCTGTTTGATGCCCTGGTGCGCGGCTATGACCGGCTGCTGACCGTGGTACTGAATCATCAGAAACTGACGCTGCTGGTGGCGCTGGCCACCTTCGGGCTGACGGCGCTGCTCTACATGATGGTGCCGAAAGGCTTCTTCCCGACCCAGGATACCGGGCTGATTCAGGGTATTACCGTCGCCTCACAGGACGTCTCGTTTAACGCCATGGCAACGCGGCAGCAGGCGTTGTCGGCGCGGATCCTGAAAAACCCGGCGGTGGAGAGCGTCTCATCGACGATCGGCATCGACGGCACCAACACCAGCCTTAACAGCGGGCGGTTGCAGATCAACCTGAAGCCGTTTGGCTCGCGTGATGTGAAAGCGGGTGAGGTGATTAAACAACTGCAACAGGCGACCGCCGATGTGCCGGGCATCCGGCTCTATCTGCAACCGGCGCAGGATCTCACCGTCAACGATCAGGTCTCGCCGAGTCAGTATCAGTTCACCCTCGATGATGCCGACAGTGAAAATCTGGTCAGCGAGTCGCCGAAACTGGTGGCGGCATTGCAGCAGCGGCCCGAGTTTAATGGCGTGGTAAGTAACCTGCAGGATCAGGGGCGCGTCTCTTACGTTGAGCTGAACCGCGATAAAGCGGCGCGCTTCGGCATTACTGCCTCGGACGTGGACACCGCGCTCTATAACGCCTTTGGTCAGCGGCTGGTCTCGACCATCTTCACCCAGTCGAATCAGTATCGGGTGGTGCTGGAAGTGGCTCCGGCATACCAGCAGGGTCCGGCGTCGTTTGATGATGTCTGGCTGCAATCGTCCGGCAGCAGCAGTTCGGCGTCGTCATCCACCAGCACGGCTTCATCAGCGTCTTCGTCTTCATCAACGTCTTCGTCAACATCGTCGTCTTCGTCGACGTCCACTTCAGCCTCTGACACCAGCGCCAGCCCGACCAGCAGCGGCATGGTCAAACTCACTGCTATCGCCACCATTCACCAGCGCACCGGTTCGCTGATGCATATGCGGCTGAATCAGTTTCCGGCGGTGATGATCTCCTTCAACCTTAATCCGGGCTATTCGCTGGAGGATGGACAGCGGGCGATCGCGGAAGTACGGGAGCAGCTGCATCTGCCGGAGAGCACCACGCTGCGTTATCAGGGGGAAACCTCGGCGTTTCAGAGCGCCACCGGCAACACGCTGTGGCTGATTCTGGCGGCGCTGATCACCATGTATGTGGTGCTCGGCATCCTCTACGAGAGCTTTATCCATCCGGTGACCATCCTCTCTACGCTGCCGTCGGCGGCGGTGGGCGCGTTGCTGACGCTGCTGCTGGCGGGCACCGAATTCAGCCTGATTGCGCTGATTGGGGTGATACTGCTGATCGGCATCGTGAAAAAGAACGCCATCATGATGATCGACTTCGCGCTGGAGGCGGAACACCATCAGCAGCTCAGCGCGCGCGACGCGATTCATCAGGCCTGCCTGCTGCGCTTCCGCCCGATTCTGATGACGACGATGGCAGCGCTGCTGGGTGCGCTGCCGCTGATGCTGGCCTCCGGCTCCGGGGCAGAGCTGCGTCAGCCGCTGGGGCTGGTGATTGTCGGCGGGCTGATTGTCAGTCAGGTGCTGACACTCTTCTCCACGCCGGTCATTTACCTCCTGTTTGATGGGCTGGCACAGCGCGGTAACGCCTGGGTGAAACGCCGTCAGCAGCGGGCGCGGAGCGGGCAATGAATCTGACACGGCTGTTTATCTTTCGTCCGGTGGCGACGCTGCTGCTGACGCTGGCGATCCTGCTGCTGGGCGCGCTGGGCTACCGGCTGCTGCCGGTAGCACCGCTGCCGCAGGTCGATTTTCCTACCATCATGGTCAGCGCCAGCCTGGCAGGCGCCAGCCCGGAAACCATGGCGGCGACGGTCGCTACGCCGCTGGAACGTTCGCTGGGGCAGATTGCCGGTATCAGTGAGATGACCTCCAGCAGCTCGCAGGGCTCCAGCAGCATCATCCTGCAGTTTGAACTGGACCGCGATATTAATGGCGCGGCACGCGACGTGCAGGCGGCAATCAACGCGGCGCGCAGCCTGCTGCCCAGCGCAATGGCCTCGCTGCCAACCTATCGCAAAGCCAACCCGTCAGACGCGCCAATAGTGATGCTGGCGCTGACCTCTGCCACCCGCACGCCAGGCGAGCTCTACGATCTGGCGGAGAGCAAAATCGAACAGGCGATGGGGCAGGTACAGGGCGTCGGCGAAGTGTCGCTGATGGGCAGCGCCTTACCGGCGGTGCGGATTGATCTGCAGCCGCTGAAGCTGACCCATTACGGCATCTCGCTGGAGACGGTGCGTGCCGCCGTCGCCAACAGCACCACTAATCTGCCTAAAGGGATCTTACAGGGCAGTGACCAGTCGTGGCTGGTGGACAGCAACGGCCAGCTGGAGAAGGCGGCCAGCTACCGCGATCTGATCATCACTTATCAGCAGGGCAACGCGGTGCGGCTGCGTGACGTCGCCACGGTCTATGACTCGGTGGAAGATCGCTATCAGGCGGGGTTTCTGAATGCCACACCGGCGGTGATGATCGGTATCAAACGTCAGGCGGGTGCCAACATGCTGGAAACCATCGACGCGATAAAAGCGCAGTTGCCGCAGCTGGAAAAGAGTCTGCCTGCTGACAGCCAGCTGAACGTGGTGGTTGACCGTTCGCCTGGCGTGCGCGCCTCGCTGTATGACACCGAAGAGACGCTGCTGATCGCGGTGCTGCTGGTGATTGCGGTGGTGTTTATTTTTCTGCGCAATCTGCAGGCGGTGATCATTCCGGCGCTGGCACTGCCGGTGTCGCTGATCGGCACCTGCGCGGTGATGTATCTGCTGGGATACAGCCTGGATAACCTGTCGCTGATGGCGCTGATTATCGCCACCGGCTTCGTGGTGGATGATGCGATTGTGGTGCTGGAGAACATCACCCGTCACATTGAGCGCGGGCTGAGCCCGCTGCGGGCGGCGCTGCGCGGGGCGCAGGAGGTGAGCTTCACCGTGCTGTCGATGACCGTGTCGCTGATCGCGGTGTTCATCCCAATCCTGCTGATGGGCAGCATTGTCGGGCGGCTGTTCCGCGAATTCGCCGTGACGCTCACCGTGTCGCTGCTGATCTCGCTGTTTGTCTCACTCAGCCTGACGCCGATGCTCTGCGCCCGCCTGCTGAAACCAAAGCCGCCCGTCAGCCTGCGGCCGCATCCGCTCTGGCAGTTTATTGAAAACCAGCTGAATCGCCTGCTGGCCGCCTACGGGCGCGGGCTGGCCTGGGTGATGCGCCATCAGAAACTGACGCTGCTCAGCCTGCTGCTGACCGTACTACTGAATGTTTTTCTCTTCGTCGTGGTGCAGAAGGGCTTCTTCCCCAATCAGGATACCGGGCTGCTGATGGGTGCGCTGCGCGCCGATCAGAACATCTCGTTCCAGGCGATGAAGCCGAAAATGCTGATGTTCACGCAGATCATTCAGGAAGACCCGGCGGTAGAGAGCGTGATGTCGTCGATGGGCAGCGGGATGTTTGGCTCCCGCAACAGCGCCAACTTCTTTGTGCGGCTTAAAGATTTTGATCAGCGCGATGCGACCGCCACCGAGGTGGCCAACCGGCTGACGCGCAAAACCAGTCACATCGCCGGGGCGCAGATGTTCCTGATGGCGGCGCAGGACCTGCACATTGGCGGACGCAGCGCCAACGCCACGTATCAGTACAGCCTGCAGGCGGACGATCTCGATCTGCTGCGCACCTGGACGCCGAAAGTGCAGGCGGCGCTGGCGGCGATCCCCGAGCTTAACAGCGTGGACTCCGATTCGCAGACCGGCGGCCAGGAGGTAGAGCTGAACATCGATCGTGATCGCGCCACCCGGCTGGGCGTCAACGTGAACATGCTGGATACGCTGCTGAACAATGCGTTCAGCCAGCGGCAGATCGCCACGCTCTATCACACCCTGAATCAGTATCACGTGGTGATGTCACTGCAGGATAGCGACACCGCCAATCCTGAGACGCTGCAGCAGCTTTATGTGATTAACGACAGCGGTGACCGCGTGCCGCTCTCCGCTTTTGTCCGCTTCAGCGGCGGCAACGCGCCGCTGTCGGTGGCGCATCAGGGCCAGTCCGCGACCAGCACCCTGGCGTTTAATCTCAACGAGGGGGTGTCACTGGAACAGGCGCAGGAACTGATAAAACAGGCGATGGCGAAGCTGGGCCTGCCATCGACCCTTCATGCCGGTTTTGCCGGCACCGCCGCCGCCTTTTCTCAGCTGACCGCGACCATACCGTGGCTGATTCTGGCGGCGCTGGCGGCGGTCTATCTTGTGCTCGGCGTGCTCTATGAGAGCTACATCCATCCGCTGACCATTCTTTCGACCCTGCCGTCAGCGGGCGTCGGCGCGCTGTTACTGCTGCTGCTGACCGGCACGCAGCTCACGGTAATCGCGCTGATTGGCATCATCCTGTTGATCGGCATCGTGAAAAAGAACGCCATCATGATGATCGATTTCGCCATCGACGCGGAGCGGCGGCAGGGCATGTCGCCACAGCAGGCGATCACCCAGGCGTGCCTGATGCGCTTCCGGCCCATCATGATGACCACGCTGGCCGCCTTTTTCGGCGCGTTGCCGCTGGCGCTGGGCAGCGGCGGTGATGCCGATCTGCGCAGCCCGCTGGGCATCGCTATCGCGGGCGGACTGGCGTTCAGCCAGCTGCTGACGCTGTTTACCACGCCGGTTGTTTATCTTTGGCTCGATCGTCTGGGCCGTGCCACTCAACGTCAATGGCGTCGTCTGCGCCCTACGGAATCCTGATCCATGAAACCGCTTATCCCCTTTGTTGTGATGCTGCTGAGCGGCTGTAGCGTCGGTCCCGACTATCAGCGCCCCGCGATGGCGATGCCGGTCCACTATAAAGAGGCCAGAGGCTGGCAGCAGGCGACGCCGCTTGATGCGCAAAGCAAAGGCGAATGGTGGGCGGTTTATCACGATGCCATCCTGAGCGGGCTGCTGAGCCAGGTGAGCATCTCGAACCTGAACGTGGCGAATTATGCCGCGCAGTACCGGCAGGCACAGGCGCTGGCGAGTGAGTCACGCGCGGCGCTGTTTCCCTCGCTGGGCTATGACGGCAGCGCGACGCGCAGCGGCAGCCACGCGACTGACAGCAGCGTTCGCACCACCAGCAGCAGCCATCAGGCGGAGCTGAGTGCCAGCTGGGAGCTGGATCTGTGGGGCAAACTGCGACGCACGCTGGAGGAGAACCGCGCCAGCGCCTCGGCCAGCGCGGCGGAACTGGCCAATATCACCCTGAGCGCCCAGTCTGAACTGGCGCAGGACTATTTCCAGCTGCGCATCATGGATCAGAAAATCGCGCTCTATCAGCAGAGCGTTGATGCTTATCAGCGCTATCTGAAAGTGATTACCAGCCAGTATCAGGCGGGCACCGCGTCGCGTGCCACCCTGGCTCAGGCGCAGCTGCAGCTGGAGAGCGCCAGCGCCTCGGCGCAGGATTATCAGTGGCAGCGCGCGCAGATGGAGCACGCCATTGCGCTGCTGATCGGCAAAGCACCCGCTGAATTCAGCCTGACCGCCGCGCCGCTGACGGCCACGCTGCCCGCGATTCCGGCAGCCCTGCCGGGCGAGCTGTTGCAGCGCCGTCCCGACATTGCTTACGCCGAACGTAACATGGCCGCGGCCAATGCTGCGGTGGGCGTGGCGGTGGCCGGTTACTATCCCGACCTGACCCTGAGCGCCAGCGGTGGCGTCAGTTCTTCCGTGCTGCATTCCCTCTTCTCGCTGCCGAATCGCGTCTGGTCGCTGGGGCCGGAGCTGAGCGGCACGCTGCTGGATTTTGGTGCGACCGCAGCACAGGTCGATCAGGCACGAGCGGGCTGGGATGCCAGCGTTGCGACCTATCGTCAGACGGTGCTGACCGCAATGCAGGAGGTAGAAGATAAGCTGGTGGAGCTGAACACGCTGCAGGGTGAGATCGCCGCGCAGCAGCGCGCCACCGAAGCGGCGCAGACCTCGGCGCGGGTAACGCGTTTGCAATATGAGGCGGGCATGATTACGTATCTGGATGTGGCGACCACCGAAAACAGCCGCCTGAGCGCGCAGCAGAGTTTGCTGACGCTGCAGAGCACGCAGTGGGTCAGCAGTGTGGCGCTGATTGCCGCGCTGGGCGGTGGCTGGCAGGCACCCTGAAGGCGGCGTCAGGTTACCGATAATTCTGTTGTCGAACCGCGTCAAATCCTGCATCGTGAGGGGCTATTTTCACGATGCTAAGGAGCCGGCATGGTTTTCACACTATTGCGCCTGATATTTCGCCTGTTATGGCGGGTCGAACTGCGTGGCGACGTCGCCGAACTGCATAAGCAGAAGGTATTGATCACGCCGAACCATATGTCGTTTCTCGACGGCATATTGCTGGCGCTATTTTTGCCGATTAAGCCGGTCTATGCGGTCTATTCGACCATCAGCGAAAGCTGGTTTATGCGGCTGGTTAAACCCTTTATCGACTATGTACCGCTCGATCCCACCAAACCCATGGCGCTCAAACAGCTGGTCAGGCTGATCGACAGTGGCCGTCCGGTGGTGATCTTCCCGGAAGGACGTATTACCGTCACCGGATCGCTGATGAAGATCTACAGCGGGGCGGGTTTTGTCGCGGCGCGTTCGGGCGCGAATGTGGTGCCGATGCGCATTGAAGGCGCAGAGTACACGCCGTTTGGTCGTCTGGCGGGCGTGTTTAAACGTCGCCTGTTCCCGCGCATCACCCTGACGATTCTGCCCGCCACCCGCATTCCGATGCCGGAGGCGAAACGGGCGCGCGATCGGCGCGTGCTGGCCGGTGAGCATCTGCATCATGTGATGATGGAAGCGCGCATGGCGGTGCGTCCGCGTGAAACCCTGTTTGAGGCATTTCTGGCGGCGCGTACGCGTTATGGCGCGTTTAAGCGCTGCATCGAAGATGTCAATTTCAAACCTGACAGCTACAACGGACTGCTGAAGAAGGCGCTGGGCGTGGGCCGTATTCTGGAGCGCTACAGCCAGCCGCGCGAAGTGGTAGGACTGCTGCTGCCCAATACCACCGTCACGGCGGCGGCGATTTTCGGGGCATCCCTGCGCGGGCGTGTTCCGGCGATGCTCAACTATACGGCGGGCGTGAACGGCATGCGGGCGGCACTGACCGCCGCGCAGATCAAAACGGTCTTCACGTCGCGCCAGTTCCTGGACAAAGGCAACCTGTGGCATCTGCCACAGGGGCTCGATGATGTGCAGTGGATCTATCTGGAAGATCTGAAAGATACCGTGACCAGTAAGGACAAACTGTGGATCGTCGCCCATCTGCTGATGCCGCATCGCGCACAGCTGCCCCAGCAGCCGGAAGACGCCGCGATGGTACTGTTTACCTCCGGCTCGGAAGGCAATCCTAAAGGGGTGGTGCATTCGCATAAAAGCCTGCTGGCGAACGTTGAACAGATCCGCACCATCGCCGACTTCACCCCGCGCGACCGCTTTATGTCGGCGCTGCCGCTGTTCCATGCGTTTGGTCTGACCGTCGGGCTGTTTACGCCGCTGATGACCGGCGCGCAGGTGTTCCTCTATCCCAGCCCGCTGCACTATCGCATCGTGCCGGAGCTGGTCTATGACCGCAACTGCACCGTGCTGTTTGGCACCTCGACCTTCCTCGGCAACTATGCGCGCTTTGCCGCGCCCTATGATTTTGCCCGCCTGCGCTATGTGGTGGCGGGGGCGGAGAAGCTGCAGGAGAACACCCGTCAGCTCTACATGGAGAAGTATGGCATTCGCATTCTTGAAGGCTACGGCGTAACCGAATGCGCGCCAGTGGTCGCGATTAACGTGCCGATGGCGGCGAAGGCGCACACCGTCGGACGCATTCTGCCGGGCATGGATTCGCGGCTGATGTCGGTGCCGGGCATTGAGCAGGGCGGACGGCTGCAACTGCGCGGACCGAACGTGATGAAGGGCTATCTGCGGGTTGAGAATCCAGGCGTGCTGGAAGTGCCGGTCGCCGACGATGGCGAAGGCAATCAGGAAGCGGGCTGGTATGACACGGGTGATATCGTCAGCTTTGATGACGGCGGTTTCTGCCAGATTCAGGGGCGCGCCAAACGCTTCGCGAAGATTGCCGGTGAGATGGTGTCGCTGGAGATCGTCGAGCAGATCGCTCTGAAAGCGTCGCCGGACAAACAACATGCCGCCTCGCTGCGCCCGGATGGTCAGCGTGGTGAGGCGCTGGTGCTGTTCACCACCGACGCTGAACTGGCGCGCGACAGCCTGCAGAAAGCGGCCCGCGAGCTGGGGGCGCCAGAACTGGCGCTGCCGCGTGATATCCGGGTGATGAAGCAGTTGCCGCAGCTGGGCAGCGGTAAACCCGATTACGTCACGCTGAAAAAAATGGCGGAAGAGGAGCAGGCATGAGCCTTGATCGTAATGCGCCGCTGATGTCACGCGGCATGATCGCCGTGATTATCGCCCAGTTCTTTTCGGCCTTCGGCGATAACGCGCTGCTGTTTGCCACGCTGGCCGTGCTGAAAAGCCAGTTCTATCCCGACTGGAGCCAGCCGGTGCTGCAGATGCTCTTTGTCGCGGCCTACATTCTGCTGGCACCGTTTGTCGGTCAGGTCGCGGACAGCATGGCAAAAGGGCGGGTGATGATGCTCGCCAACAGCCTGAAGCTGCTGGGCGCGCTGGTGATCTGCTTCGGCTTCAACCCCTTCCTCGGATATACCCTGGTGGGCGCGGGCGCAGCCGCTTACTCTCCGGCTAAATATGGCATCCTCGGTGAGATCACTCACGGCGAGAAGCTGGTGAAAGCCAACGGGCTGATGGAGGGATCGACCATCGCCGCCATTCTGCTCGGCTCAGTGGCGGGTGGGATGCTGGCTGACTGGCATCTGCTGGCGGCGCTGGGGATCTGTGCGCTGACCTACGGCATTGCCGTGGTGGCCAACCTGTTTATCCCGAAACTGCAGGCGGCGCGTCCTGGTCAGAGCTGGCAGCTGGGTATGATGGTACGCAGTTTTTTCAGTGCTGCCGCGCTGCTATGGCGTGATGCGGAGACGCGCTTCTCGCTGCTCGGCACCAGCCTGTTCTGGGGCGCAGGCGTGACGCTGCGTTTTCTGCTGGTGCTGTGGGTGCCGGTGGCGCTGGGCATCAGTGACAACACCACGCCAACGACCCTGAATGCCATGGTGGCGATCGGGATTGTGATTGGGGCGGCGGCGGCGGCGAAGCTGGTGACGCTTGAAACGGTGCGTCGCTGTATGCCAGCCGGTGTGCTGATTGGTGTGATGGTCGTCGTCTTCGCGCTGCAGCATTCTCTGCTGAATGCCTATCTGGTGCTGATGCTGATTGGCGCGCTGGGCGGTTTCTTTGTGGTGCCGCTGAATGCACTGCTGCAGGCGCGGGGCAAAGAAAGCGTCGGTTCAGGTAATGCGATTGCGGTGCAGAATCTGGGTGAGAACAGCGCCATGCTGATCATGCTGGGGCTCTATACGCTGGCGATCAAGGCGGGTGCACCTGCGGTGGCGACGGGCGTCGGTTTTGGCGTGCTGTTTGCGCTGGCGATAGCGCTGCTGTGGCTGTGGCGTCCGGCTAAGCGTTAAGCGATTCACCGCCTCTCTCCGGGATAGCCGGAGAGAGGCGGGCGCCCTCGTTAACAATAGATGTTAACAACGGAGATTAGCGACGAAGGGCAATCGCTTCGATTTCGATCTTCACATCTTTTGGCAGACGCGCCACTTCGACACAGGAACGCGCCGGGAAGTGCGCTTCATGCTCGGTGAAAAACGCCTCATAAGCCGCATTGACCGTGGCGAAGTCATTTAAATCCTTTACGAACACCGTGGTCTTCACGATGTCGCCGACCTTCAGACCCGCTGCTTCAACAATCGCCTTCACATTTTCCAGTGACTGACGCGCCTGTGCGGCAACGTCATCCGCCACCTGGCCGGTCGCCGGATCCACCGGGATCTGGCCAGAGGTGATGATCATGCTGCCCAGATCGACACCCTGAACATAGGGGCCGATAGCGGCAGGGGCTTTTTCAGTACTGATTTCACGAGACATCATTGCTCCTTTGATTACGTCGTCAGGCGGCGATGCCGCCGGTGTTGCCCATTATAAGGTCGGGCAGGGCGATTACCAGTGACCCAGCACCACATGGCGGGCGAACTCTTTTTCGCAATATTTGCACTTCAGATGCACATCGTCGGCGCGCTGCTTCACGGCAAAGCTGGAGAAGACCGGCTCGCTGCGGCTGATGCAGTTGCTGTTGGGGCAGGTCAGCACCCGTTCAACGTGGTCCGGCAGCGTCGGGGCGATCTTCGCGACCACTTCATAGTCGTCGATGCGGTTGACCGTAGCATGGGGCGCATAGACCGCCAGCTGATTGACCTGATCGTCGGTGAGAAAGGTATTCTCAATCTTGATCAGATCTTTGCGGCCCATCTCGCCTGAGGGCAGATTCAGGCCAATGGTAATGCGCTGATCGGTTTCGGTCAGCCGGAACAGAGAGAGCAATTTAAAGCCGATCTGCGCCGGAATATGGTCGATGACCGTGCCGCGTTTGATCGCTTCGACCTGCAGTTTGTTGTCCTGCGTCATGGGGGTATCTCCTTACAGGGCGAGTTCGCTGTTTAAAACCAGTGCCAGCAGAGCCTGGCGCGCATAGATGCCGTTACCCGCCTGCTGGAAATACCAGGCATACGGGGTTTTATCGACATCGGTGGTGATTTCGTCGATGCGCGGCAGCGGGTGCAGTACCTTCATATTGTCGCGCGCTGTAGCGAGATCGGCAGCGCGCAGAATGAACTGCGCTTTGACGTTGGCATATTCTGACGGATCGAGCCGCTCTTTCTGCACCCGCGTCATGTAGAGGATATCGAGCTGCGGCATCACCTCTTCAAAGCTGTCGTGACGTGACCAGCTGATATTCTTCTCATCCAGCATATCGGTGATATAGGCCGGCATCGCCAGCGCATCGGGCGCGATAAAGAAGAAGCGGTTGCCGTCAAACTTCGCCAGCGCCTGGGTCAGGGAGTGGACGGTGCGGCCATACTTCAGGTCGCCGACCATCGCCACATTCAGCTGATTAAGACGGCTCTGCGTCTCCTGAATGGTGAAGAGATCAAGCAGCGTCTGGGTCGGATGCTGGTTCGCGCCGTCACCGGCGTTGAGAATCGGGATGCCGCCGGAGAACTCGGTCGCCAGCCGCGCCGCGCCTTCCTGCGGGTGACGCATCACGATCGCATCGACGTAGGTGCTGATCACTGAAATGGTGTCGGCCAGGGTTTCGCCTTTTTTGCCCAGCGACGTATTACTGCCGTCAGCAAAGCCCACCGCTGACGCGCCGAGGCGATGAATGGCGGTTTCAAACGACAGGCGGGTACGGGTAGACGCCTCAAAGAAGCAGCTGGCGATAACCTTGTGCTTCAGCAGTTCCGGCTGCGGGTGGGCTTTAAGCTTTGCGGCGGTGTGCAACGCCAGTTCCAGCTCTTCACGACTGAGGTCGTTAATTGAAATAATGTGCTTGCGATATAGCGGGTTAGCCATAGCTGTCTCCTCTGCGCGGCCGGATTGCGGACAAAAAAAAGCCCCTGCTTAAGGGGCTTTTTTAAGATCGGGTCGATGACCGAAAGAAACAGTAGCACCGCCTGCGGTCAGGCGTGATTGAGCGTCAAATTGTCCGCTGTGCTGTAGCATATTTCCTCCGGCAAATTGGGCCGCATTATACCCGTTCGCGGTGGGGCAGCAAGAGGAAAACGTTTGCGCCTGCTTAGCCGATCAGAGACCGGGCCAGATAAGACGGTGAATCGCCCGCTATGAGCGGGCGCGACTCAGCGTCCTCAGCCGCGCGGTGCTGGTCGGTCAGCGCTGGCCCAGCGTGGCCACCATTACCGCTTTAATCGTGTGCATCCGGTTCTCGGCCTGGTCGAACACAATGCTGTGCGGCGACTCAAATACCTCGTTGCTCACTTCCATGCCGTTGGGCAGATCGTACTGCTCTGCCATCTGCTGGCCCAGCGTGGTCTGATCGTCGTGGAAGGCGGGCAGACAGTGCAGAAATTTAACCTGCGGGTTGCCGGTCAGATCGAGCATCGCCCGGTTCACCTGATAGTCACGCAGCAGCGCGATACGCTCGGCCCACACCGCTTTGGCTTCGCCCATCGACACCCAGACATCGGTGTAGATAAAGTCAGCGCCTTTCACGCCGTCGGCAATATGTTCGGTGAGGGTAATTTTCCCGCCGGTCTGCTGCGCGGCTTCACGGCACTGCGCCACCAGTTGCTCCTCTGGCCAGCAGCTCTTTGGTGCCACCAGACGCAGATCCAGCCCCACCTGTGCGGCGGCTTCCAGCATGGTGTTGCCCATGTTGTTGCGCGCATCACCCACATAAACCAGCGTCATCTCGCTGAGTTTTTTGCCCGGCAGATGCTCCTGCATGGTCAGCAGATCGGCCAGCAGCTGGGTCGGATGAAACTCGGTGGTCAGGCCGTTCCACACCGGCACACCGGCATGTTCCGCCAGCGTTTCCACCAGTTCCTGACCGTAACCGCGATACTGAATGCCATCGTACATCCGGCCCAGCACCCGCGCGGTGTCGCGCATCGACTCTTTATGGCCGATCTGGCTGCCACTCGGGCCAAGATAGGTGACGTTCGCACCCTGATCGTAAGCGGCAACTTCGAAAGAGCATCGGGTACGGGTCGAGTCTTTTTCGAAGATGAGCGCGATGTTTTTACCTTTCAGATGCTGTACTTCCTGGGCGCTTTTTTTCGCCCGTTTCAATTCAGCGGAAAGGGTAAGCAGGTGATCAATCTCGGCGGGCGTAAAATCCAGAAGTCTGAGGAAATGGCGCTGATACAGCTGACTCATACAACACTCCGGTAATCATTAAAGTGAATTAAAATTCAATCTAACCGTATGAATATGCATTTTCAAGTGCGGGGCTAATAAACTTTTCGTTTTGTGTAGTGGCGCGACGGGCAGTATGGGAAAATAATTGATTATTGCCGAACTCAGAGAGGATATCGTCATGGCATATGAAGCATTACTGGAAGAGCAGCAGGAAGAGACGCGGCAGATTATTGAAGAGCTGCTGGAGGATGGCAGCGATCCTGATGCGCTCTATACCATCGAGCACCATCTCTCATGCAATAATTTTGATTCGCTGGAAAAAGCGGCCGTTGATGCGTTCAAGCTGGGTTATGAAGTGACCGAGCCGGAAGAGCTGGAGCTGGAAGATGGCACCACCGTGATGTGCGTCGACATCATCAGCGAATCCGCCCTGAAGCCTGAACTGATCGATGTGCAGGTTGAGCAGCTGGTGAACCTGATTGGTAAGTACAACGTCGATTACGACGGCTGGGGCACCTATTTTGAAGATCCCGATGCCGAAGATGAAGATGACGACGCCATCGAAGATGAAGATGATGATGGTATTCGCCACTAAGTAGCCGGGGCGGAGAGTTCTCCGCCTGTCACCCCTGCCACCTGTTTTAACATCATGAACTACGCACCCTTACTTGAACCAATCTATCAGTTTCTGCACTGCCGCACGCCACAGGCCTGGATTGATGAGGCGCGCAAGCCGGAAAATCTGACCCTGCTGTTAACCGACCATCTGGTGTGCGAACTGAAAGCCGCGCAGACCGCGGTGTGGTTGATCCGCAAATATGTTGCCGACAAACCCAGCGGCGACGCCATTCTGGCGTGGCTGAAACCCTATGAAGATTTTATCTTCCGCGAAGATGGCGACAGCGACTTTATCAACGCCCATAAGAACCTGACAAAACGTATCATCGTGCGCAATGCGCTGCCGTGGGCGGATGAGCTGGTGGAGAAGATGGTGCTGCTGATTAAAGAGGAGCTGCATCACTTCTATCAGGTGTGGGAAATTATGCAGTCGCGCGGGCTGGTCTATCAGAAGATCACTTCCAGCCGCTATGCCAAATCGCTGCTGCGCGAAGTCACCACCCATGAACCGGAAACGCTGGTGGATAAGCTGATATGCGGCGCTTACATCGAGGCGCGCTCCTGCGAACGTTTCGCCAGTCTGGCTCCTTATCTTGATGACGAACTGGCGAAGTTCTATCTGTCGCTGCTGCGCTCAGAGGCGCGGCATTATCAGGACTATTTAACCCTGGCGGCGCAGATTGCCACCAGAGACATCACGCCGCGGGTGCAGGCGATTGGGGCAACAGAAGGGCGGTTAATTAGCGAACCCGACAACGAATTACGCTTTCACAGCGGCGTACCGGCGTTCTGAAAAGAGTAAACGGCGCTCTTACGATGGCCGTTTATTTTTTATATTGAACCGGGTTGATTTTATTAATAATAAAAATATAAGTATTAACTGTTAATCTAATGTGAACGCGTTACCTCCGAAAAATATAATTTGAGTGACCCCTCACAAAATATTTTATCTCTTCTGTTTTTTCTTTGCGGAATAAATATAGTGCTCTTGCCGGATTAGGATTGTTATTTTTCAAGCAAAACCTGATTCATAACGCCTCTTTGCCAGAGAGGGTTGTGAATCAGGTTTTTTTTTGCACCGGGTATAGCCGGGGAAAAGAATCAGCGACTTTTTTTGGCGTCCAGTTTTGCTAATAAGCATTTAATGGAAGGAGTCATTAACATGAGGGGAAAGCGCGGTATTCCGTTATTTATTTTACTGTTTTTGCAGCCACCTGGCGCATGGGCTGACTTTTCCGACGCATTATCGTTCTCTGACACTGCTTTCCTGCGTGATTCGCAACTCGATCTCAGACTGCGTAATCACTGGAAGTATCTCAAGGAAAATGAAGCGCAGCCTACCGCTGTTCATAGTGCCTGGGGACAGGCGGCAAGCCTGAATTTTCGTTCCGGCTATCAGTGGGACTGGCTGGGTTTCGATGCAACCTATACCCGAGCGATCAGGCTGGGAGCCAGCGACTACTTTGCCACGCGCGGCCTGCTTTACGACAGCGGCGGTCATCAGCAAAAAGCTGACGCGCACGGCTTCAGCAAGTTTGGTGAACGCTATCTGAAAGTGAAGCTGGGGGACGCGAATGCGGGATTTAAAGGAAAAGCGGGCTGGCAGGAGTTAAAAAACATCGGCGTGCTGACCACCACGGACCGCTTGTCACGCAACAGTTACTCAGGCTATAGCGGCGCGCTGAACGTGCAGAAGATACGGCTGGATTTGGCTTATGTGACCAAAACGCTTCGCCACGACTCGCCGGAGAGTCTTGCCCTGCAAACCCAGGACCGACGAAAAATTAATGCGATCTATACCGGCGCACTGAGCTATACCGGTGATCGCGGACGTCTCGCCTACGCATTTGGCGAAGCGGAAGCCTACCAGCGGCGTCATGTTATCGAAGCGAATTACTCGCTCTCACCGAACTGGCGCTTGTCCTCTCAAATTTATGGCAGTCAGGGGCTGGAAAATTATAAAAGCATGGCGGCCAGCAAAAGATCGTTCGATAACCACGCGTGGCACTATGTCGGTGAAGCAGACTGGATTAACGACAGATGGACACAGAAATTCGCTGCTGCCTGGACTTCGGCGCCCAAACATAATGCGGTGGGATATTATGTGCGCCCGCTGACAAAAAATACCCGTGGGCGTTTCAACGCCCTGACCTCTGCCGGAAAAGATTATACCCGTGATAAAGAACTGGCGCTGGTGTCGCAGACGGAATTTGAAATTTCAAAAGGCATTTTTAGCGGATTTCAGATTAACTATGGACAGTTTAATTATCGTAATACGCGTATACGTTCGGGGGAAGTTGCGCTCATAAACCGCTTCATCGAACCCCATCCGGTCCTGAAGGATTTATCGGTCTTTACGCTATTCGGTTATGGCTGGTCATATAAGAATAATAAAGAAACCCCGGTTTTTAATGCGCAAGGTAAATATATGCGTTCTCCCAGCCTTTCTGCCGAGATCGCGGTTGAGTATAAATTAAACCTGTTCAGATAAGGAAAATACGATGAAGAGAATAGTTAAAGCGTTGCTGATTCTTATTGTGGTTGGGGCTGTCGCAGGCGAAGCCCTTGCCGCCGATGTCACTCTCTACGTTACGCGGCACGGTAAAACGATGTTCAACACGGTGCATCGCGCGCAGGGATGGGCAGATACTCCGTTAACGCCAGCGGGCGTGGAGGTGGCGCAAAAGCTGGGACGCGGTCTGCAGACGATCCCGTTTATCGCCGTCTGGTCCAGCGATGCTGGCAGAGCGAGAGAAACCGCGCAGCTTGTGATGCAGGCATGGAAAACGCCGCTGCCGCTGAACGAACGCCGGGAATTGCGGGAAGTGGGCTTTGGCCTGTATGAGGGCGATCTGAATAATAATATGTTGAACGATGCCGCCCATCAGTTGGGATTTGCATCCGACACGGCGCTAATGGAGGCCTATGGCAAAGGCAAGGTTCATGTCGACAGGATCATAGACGCTATCCGGCAGGCGGAAGCGTCAGGCACGCCGGCACTGAAAGGCATTAAATCAGCAGGCATGGCCGAAAGCTATCAGCAGGTTGCGAAGCGAATGGTCGATAGCCTGACTGAGATAGCGCAGCAGGCCCGGCAGCAGGGCGGCGGTAACGTTCTGGTGGTCACGCATGGCCTGGCGATTACAGCGCTACTGCAGGCGCTTGGCGATACGTCGTTAAACCAGACGCTGGACAATGCGAGCGTAACCCGGCTGCGCTATACCGACAGCGGAGAGTTCGTGATTGAATCCATCAACGATATGAGTTACGTAGAGCGCGGCTTATAACTTCCGCAACATACGCACTTCGCAGTCGACATGGCCGGTGCAGCCCATCGCGCTGTCGATATGCTCAAAGCCGAGTGACTCATAAAGTTTAATGGCCCGCGTCAGGCTGGCGGTGGTTTCCAGATAGCAGCGACGGAAACCGTGGCTGCGTGCATGTTCTATCGCCCGCAGCGCCAGTTCGCGAGCCAGACCCTGACCGCGCACCTCTGGCAGAAAGTACATCTTTTGCAGTTCGCAGATATCGGGCGCGCTGCAGGCGAGCGGCGCAACACCGCCGCCGCCGACCACCTTGCCCTGATACTCAACAATCCAGTAGGCGCTCTGTTCGGCACTGTAAAGCTCAAACAGCTGGTCGAGCTGCGGATCGGAAACGGTGTAGCCCTTGTCAGCCGTCAGGCCGAACTCCGCGGAAACATCGCGGATCACCTGGGCGATATGCGGATTATCGGCGGCAGTAATCGGCCGCACCTGGAGGTGCTGAGAGTCAGAAATCATGTGGGAGTTGAGCTATGTAAATCGGTTAGACATTTACCAGAAGTAACATTATCGTCATGTAAAAGCAATATTCCTGACAATGCAGGGAGGCTTTAAAAGCGTCATGTTTTTTAATGTCACTTGAAAATCTGTTTTATCATTTACACCTTACTATGTTCAGTAATAAGGGATTGTTTCTATCCTCTGGTCTTAATAGTGCTGATTACTTCACAATCAATTTGTTTGTCTTAATTGATGTAAATCAAAAATGCTGACTGCTACTCCTGTAAGTTAATATCTTTAACGCTAATTAAAGGATTAATTTCATGGCAATTCCAGCTTACCTATGGCTGAAAGATGATGGTGGCGCAGATATCAAAGGATCAGTTGACGTCCAACATCGAGAAGGAAGTATTGAAGTACTTAGTTTCATGCATGGTTTGAGCATACCGGTCGATCCTCACACCGGTAAACTCACAGGGACGCGTGTTCATAGTGCATTAGAATTCGAAAAAGAATTCGACTCATCCAGCCCTTATCTCTATAAAGCAGTCTCCTCCGGGCAAACACTCAGGTCAGCTGAAATAAAATGGTACCGTATTAATCACGCTGGCCAGGAAGAGGAGTACTTCAATATGTTCATTGAAGGAGTGAAAGTGGTGTCGGTTAATCCACTCATGCATAACATCAAATCCATTGAAAATATGAACCATCTTGAGTCAGTAACGCTGCGCTATGAAAAAATCACCTGGAAGTACTGTGATGGCAATATTCAGCACTCCGATTCATGGAAGGAACGCACATAATTCAACTATCAATGGCGCAGCAATTCTGTGAGTCATTTTAAGGAGCGTGTATGACATGGGTCTATGACGTCAGAAAGCGATCTTTTACACGAGATGGTGTCTATAAATTCGATGCGTTATATGCCGGGGCTGAAGGATATAAAGACGATCCTGCATTAGCATGTGAGGTGAACAAAGGTCCTTTGCCAGCAGGAAAGTATAAGATTGCCAGTCCTATGGCAAAGCATCCTACAGCCGGACGATTTGTTCTCCGTCTGATACCTTATGCGGGTAACAATATGTGTGGTCGCGCCGGATTTCTTATTCATGGAGATAACGGCTTTGGTACCGCTTCGAATGGCTGTATTGTCGCGTCTTTCAATGTAAGAAAAAGTATTGCGGATAGCGGCGACAGGGAGTTAATAGTGAAATGAAATGGCTCATTATTTTGCTATTAGCATTGTTTTCCGTCTCCTGTTCATCAGGAAGGTTCAATTCTGCAGAACATGTTTTGTCAGATAAAGTGATTACGGCATCCCGCAATAATGACAGCAGTTCACTTTCAGATGCTGATTATGACAAGATAACAGAATATCTTTCTCAGGGCCGGACACGCTGGATTGAACTTTACCCCATTCTTAATCGATCGCCATTCTTAGGCGCAACCTCTTTTCAGGAAGGTCTGGACATCGCGATGGCCTATGCCTTACCTGAAAATCCTGGCGCGGTAATGAAATACGTTAATCAAGGCAATGTTAATAAGCTATGCGGCATGCCATTTATTGAGCTGACTCCGGATGAAACAGATGCGTACTTTTTAAAAGCCCGCACGGCGCTTACTCAGTTAACGTCAGAAAGTGACCGGGAAAAAAGATGCCTGTCTGTATTAGAAAAGAGTCATGATCATCTTGCTGCTGAAACAAGGACGAGAAGGGTGTCATCGAAAAAATGATATAAAAAACCCCGCGCCAGAGCGCGGGGTTTTTTTCAGAGCGAGGAATCAATCAGAGCGCCGCAATGACCGCCTGCTGTTCAATCAGTTTTGTTTTTGATTGTTGCAGGTCCGCTACGCGTTCGCGCTCTTTCGCCACCACCGCTTCCGGGGCGCGCGAAACAAAGCCTTCGTTCGCCAGCTTGGTCTCGATCTTCTCGATTTCTACATCCAGCTTAACCAGCTCTTTCGCCAGACGCTCCAGCTCGGCGGTTTTATCCACCAGATCCGCCATCGGGATCAACAGCTCTGCGCCTTCAACCAGTTTGGTCACCGACACCGGACCTTTCTCGCCCGCAGGCAGAATGGTCAGGCTTTCCAGACGCGCCAGGCGCGACAGGAAGTTGCGGTTGGCTTCAACTCGACGCAGTGCCGCAGGCGAGCAGTCACGCAGCAGCACATCCAGCGGCTTGCTCAGTGCGATGTTCATCTCGGCACGGATATTACGCACCGCCACGATCGCCTGTTTCATCCACTCGATGTCCGCTTTCGCTTCGGCATCTTCTTTCGCCGCATCGTACTGCGGGAAAGGCTGCAGCATGATGGTGTCGTCGCTGATATTTTTCAGCCCCTTCACGCGCTGCCAGATGGTTTCAGTGATAAACGGAATGATCGGATGCGCCAGACGCAGCAGCGCTTCCAGCACGTGAACCAGCGTATGACGGGTGCCACGCAGTTCAGATTCACTGCCGCTGTTCATGACCGGCTTGGTCAGCTCCAGATACCAGTCGCAGAACTGGTTCCAGGTGAAGTCATACAGCAGGTTAGCCGCGATATCGAAACGGTAGCTATCCAGCGCTTCACGGTACGCTTTCACCGTGTTGTTGAACTCGGTCAGGATCCAGCGATCTGCCAGCGACAGCGTCATTTCGCCGCCATTCTGTCCGCAATCCTGCTCTTCGGTGTTCATCAGCACAAAGCGGCTGGCGTTCCACAGCTTGTTACAGAAGTTGCGATAGCCTTCCAGGCGCTTCATGTCCCAGTTGATGTCGCGACCGGTAGAGGCCAGCGCCGCCAGGGTGAAACGCAGCGCATCGGTGCCTGATGGCTCGATGCCGTCCGGGAACTGCTTCTCGGTACGTTTGCGGATTTTCTCCGCCAGCTGTGGCTGCATCATGTTGCCGGTGCGTTTTTCCAGCAGCGCTTCCAGTGAAATGCCGTCGACCATATCCAGCGGGTCAATCACGTTGCCCTTGGATTTCGACATCTTCTGACCTTCTTCATCACGGATCAGACCGGTCATGTAGACGGTTTTAAACGGTACCTGTGGTTTGCCGTTTTCATCTTTGATGAAGTGCATGGTCAGCATGATCATGCGGGCAATCCAGAAGAAGATGATGTCGAAGCCGCTGACCAGCACACTGGTCGGATGGAAAGTACGCAGCGCTTCGGTGTTTTCCGGCCAGCCCAGGGTGGAGAAGGTCCACAGACCTGAGGAGAACCAGGTATCCAGCACGTCATCATCCTGACGCAGCGCCACATCGGCGGCCAGGTTGTTCTCAGCGCGCACTTCGTCTTCGGTGCGGCCGACGTAGACGTTACCGTTGTCGTCATACCACGCCGGGATGCGGTGACCCCACCAGAGCTGACGGGAGATACACCAGTCCTGAATATCGCGCATCCAGGAGAAGTACATGTTTTCGTACTGCTTCGGTACAAACTGGATGTCGCCGTTTTCAACGGCTTCAACCGCGACTTTCGCCAGCGGTGCGGTACGCACATACCACTGGTCAGTCAGCATCGGCTCGATAACCACGCCGCCACGGTCGCCGTAAGGCACGGTCAGATCGTGGGGTTTGATCTCTTCAAGCAGGCCGAGTTCATCGACAGCGGCAACAATCGCTTTGCGCGCCGCGAAGCGTTCCATGTTCTGGAAAGCCGCCGGGATCTCATCGGAACAGGCATCGCTGGCTTCGCCATTGGTGTCATACACCTGAGCACGGTCGCGGATATCGCCGTCGAAGGTCAGGATGTTGATCATCGGCAGTTTGTGACGACGGCCGACTTCATAGTCGTTGAAGTCATGCGCCGGGGTGATCTTGACGCAGCCGGTGCCTTTTTCCATGTCGGCATGTTCGTCGCCAACGATAGGGATCAGGCGGCCAACCAGCGGCAGCATCACAAATTTGCCGATCAGATCTTTGTAACGTGGATCTTCCGGGTTAACGGCGACGCCGGTATCACCCAGCAGGGTTTCCGGACGGGTGGTGGCGACCACCAGGTAATCTTTGCCGTCGGCGGTTTTTGCGCCGTCAGCCAGTGGATAGCGGATATGCCACATCGAGCCTTTGCTCTCGCGGTTTTCCACTTCCAAATCGGAGATTGCGGTACGCAGTTTTGGATCCCAGTTCACCAGGCGTTTGCCACGGTAGATCAGGTTCTCTTTATAGAGGCGAACAAACACCTCTTTCACGGCGTTGGAAAGGCCATCGTCCATGGTGAAGCGCTCGCGCTCCCAGTCGACGGAGTTGCCCAGACGGCGCATCTGGCGGGTGATGGTGCCGCCGGACTCTGCTTTCCACTGCCAGATTTTGTCGATGAACGCATCACGGCCATAGTCCTGGCGCGTCTTGCCCTCTTCAGCCGCAATTTTGCGCTCAACTACCATCTGCGTGGCGATGCCCGCGTGGTCAGTACCTGCTTGCCACAGGGTATTTTTCCCCTGCATGCGCTGGTAACGGATCATGGTGTCCATGATGGTTTGCTGGAAGGCGTGACCCATGTGCAAGCTACCGGTGACGTTCGGCGGCGGGATCATGATGCAAAAGCTTTCCTGGCTGGTATCGCCATTCGGTTTGAAGTAGCCCTGCTTTTCCCAATGCTCGTAAAGCGGCTGCTCGATATCTTGCGGGTTATATGTCTTTTCCATTTCTGCTATGTCGTTTGCGGCTGTGGTGGCGCTGCCGTATTCAATTGGAATCCAACGCTGCGATACGCTTTATAGCGGTCGCGCGCCAGTTGTTTGAGCGTGTCTTCGTAAGGAACGAAGTCTATCACTTCATGGAAAGCAGTAGCAAAATCTGCGAAGTGGGGCAGCAGGCTAATCAGCAGGTCACGCGGTGAACTGCCGCGACGCTGTGGCCAGGCCAGCTCAACCGGCGCACCGTAGCGCGGGCCTTCACCCGCCAGGTTATGCGGCACGAAGGCGTTTGCCGGTCGTTGCCACAGCGCTTCGTCAAGTCGAATGGCTTGCTGTTCATCTTCGCAGGCGATCAACACCCGCTTTCCGGCCCGCCAGCGTGTTTCCGCCAGATTGCACACCAGCGCTTCAACGGCGCTAAGGCCATCGCTCGTTGCATCGGTTTCCAGCACGTAGAAGGTTACGTTTTTCATCGGTTTGCTCATCAGAAGATCAAGGGCGGAATGATATCCGCCCTTGCTGTCAGAAAAGAGGGCGCTTAATCGTCGCCGTTCAATCCTGCCCGATTCAACAGAAATTGCGATAGCATCGGCACCGGACGTCCGGTGGCGCCTTTGGCCTTGCCGGAGCGCCAGGCGGTACCGGCGATATCCAGGTGTGCCCAGTTATATTTGCGGGCAAAGCGTGCCAGGAAGCAGGCGGCGGTAATCGCGCCGCCGGGACGGCCACCAATGTTCGCCATATCGGCAAAGTTGGACTCCAGCTGCTCCTGAAACTCATCCGCCATCGGCAGACGCCAGGCGCGATCGCCTGACTGCTCCGAGGCGCTGATCAGCTCATGCGCCAGCGGATTGTGGTTCGACAGCAGGCCGCTGATGTGATGACCCAGCGCAATCACGCAGGCACCGGTCAGCGTCGCCACGTCAATCACCACTTCCGGATCGAAACGTTCAACATAGGTCAGCGCATCGCACAGGACCAGGCGGCCTTCGGCATCGGTGTTCAGCACCTCAACCGTCTGGCCAGACATGGTGGTCAGCACGTCGCCCGGACGCATCGACCGGCCATCCGGCATGTTTTCACAGCCCGCCAGCACGCCAACCACGTTCAGCGGCAGATTCAGCTCTGCCACCATACGCATCACGCCATAGACGGCGGCCGCGCCGCACATGTCATACTTCATTTCATCCATGCTGTCGGCAGGCTTGATGGAAATACCGCCGGAGTCAAAGGTCAGCCCTTTGCCCACTAGCACAATCGGACGTGCTTCCGCATCCGGATTGCCTTTGTACTCAATTACCGACATCAGCGATTCGTTTTGCGAACCGGCCCCGACAGCGAGATAGGCGTTCATGCCCAGCTCTTTCATCTGCTGTTCGCCGATGACGCGGGTGGTGACATTTTTGCTGAAGGCATCCGCCAGCTGACGCGCCTGTGACGCCAGATAGGCGGCGTTACAGATATTAGGTGGCATGTTGCCGAGATCTTTAGCCGCTTTCATACCGGCCGCGACTGCTAATCCATGCTGGATAGCCCGTTCGCCGCTGGTCAGTTCACGGCGGGTCGGTACGTTAAAGACCAGCTTGCGCAGCGGACGACGTGGCTCCGCTTTGTTACTTTTCAGCTGGTCAAAGTTGTAGAGCGCCTCTTTGGAGGTCTCTACTGCCTGACGCACTTTCCAGTAGGTGTTGCGGCCTTTGACATGCAGCTCGGTCAGGAAGCAGACCGCTTCCATTGAGCCGGTGTCGTTGAGCGTGTTAATGGTTTTCTGAATGACCTGCTTGTACTGGCGTTCATCCAGCTCACGCTCTTTACCGCAGCCAATCAGCAGAATACGCTCGGACAGGATATTTGGCACATGATGCAGCAGCAGTGTCTGGCCCACTTTTCCTTCCAGCTCGCCGCGGCGCAGCAGGGCGCTGATGTAGCCGTCGCTGATTTTATCCAGCTGCTCGGCAATCGGTGACAGACGACGCGGTTCGAAAACGCCAACGACAATGCAGGCACTGCGCTGTTTTTCCGGGCTTCCGCTTTTTACACTGAACTCCATGCACTCTCCTGAATCTTAAAGACAACGGCCGCTGCTGCCGCTAGAATGTAGCGCGCTCATGACCCATTTATTCATCGTCGCAGCATGACATTCTGCTGCTGGAGGTCATAATGAATCAGGGTGACAAGATGTTGTTTTTTCACCACCCGGACGCGTTTTTCATACAAATTTAGCTACGGCGACGGCCATTGATGAAGAAAAATGGCTGATAAGCGTTGAAACTAGCGATTTTCCTGCAAAAAGACAAGTTTTCACAGGCGTACTAAGCGTGATCATCATTAGATATCTGGTTCGGGAAACGCTCAAAAGCCAGCTGGCTATCCTGTTTATCCTGCTACTCATCTTCTTTTGTCAGAAGTTAGTCAGGATCCTGGGTGCCGCGGTGGATGGCGAAGTGCCGACAAACCTCGTTCTGACCTTGTTAGGACTCGGTGTGCCTCAAATGGCACAACTTATACTGCCCTTAAGTCTGTTTCTGGCGATCCTGATGACGCTGGGGCGGCTCTACACGGAAAGTGAAATTACCGTGATGCACGCCTGCGGCCTGAGTAAGGCCGTCCTGGTGAAAGCGGCGATGGTGCTGATGCTGTTTACCTCGATAGTGGCGGCCGTGAACGTCATCTGGCTGGGGCCGTGGTCATCCCGCTATCAGGATGAGGTGACGCAGAACGCCAAAGCGAACCCGGGCGCGGCGGCAATGGCTGCCGGGCAGTTCCAGACCTCCAGCGACGGCAGCGCCGTGCTGTTTGTCGAGGATGTGAAGGGCAACAACTTTGGTAACGTGTTCCTGGCGCAGTTACGGCCAAAGGGTAACGCGCGACCGTCGGTGGTGCTGGCTGACAGCGGTCACATGGAGCAGCATAAAGATGGCTCGCAGGTGGTGACGCTGGATAAAGGCACCCGTTTTGAGGGCACCGCTCTGCTGCGTGATTTCCGTATCACCGACTTCACCAATTATCAGGCCATTGTGGGTTATAAAGCGGCAACGCTCGATCCTAACGATGCAGAACAGGCGAGTCTGACTGACCTGTTCGCGAATAAGACACCTGAGTTTCAGGCCGAGCTGCACTGGCGTCTGACGCTGGTGTTTGCGGTGCTGGTGATGGCGCTGATGGTGGTGCCGCTCAGCGTGGTGAACCCACGTCAGGGGCGCGTGCTGTCGATGCTGCCCGCCATGATGCTCTATCTGATTTTCTTCCTGTTGCAGAGCTCGCTGAAGTCGAGCGGCGCGAAAGGGCGGCTCGATCCGGCGCTCTGGATGTGGGTGGTGAATATCAGCTATCTGGTGCTGGCGGTGCTCCTTAACCTGTGGGATACGGTGCCGATGCGTCGGATTCGCGCCCGCTTTACCCGCGGAGGGTCGGTCTGATGTTTCGCGTACTTGACCGCTATATCGGTAAAACCATTTTCAATACCATTATGCTGACGCTGTTCATGCTGGTGTCGCTTTCCGGCATCATCAAGTTCGTCGATCAGCTGCGCAAGACCGGGCAGGGCAGCTACAACGCGCTGAGCGCCGGTTACTACACGCTTCTTAGCGTACCCAAAGATATTGAGATCTTTTTCCCGATGGCGGCCTTGTTGGGCGCACTGCTGGGACTGGGCGCGCTGGCGCAGCGCAGTGAACTGGTGGTGATGCAGGCGGCGGGCTTTACCCGCATGCAGGTTGCGCTGTCAGTGATGAAAACGGCGATTCCGCTGGTGCTGCTGACCATGGCGATTGGCGAGTTTGTTGCGCCGTCGGGCGAGCAGATGGCGCGTAATTACCGGGCGCAGCAGCTTTATGGCGGTGCGCTGGTCTCAACCCAGAACGGTCTGTGGGCGAAAGATGGCAATAGCTTTATCTTTATCGAGCGCATTAAAGGCGACAACGAAATTGATGGCGTGAGCATCTACAGCTTTAACGATCAGCGTCGTCTGCAGAGTGTGCGTTACGCGGCGACGGCGACCTGGGATGCGGCTAAGAAGCGCTGGATACTGTCGCAGGTTGATGAGTCTAACCTGACCGATCCGAAGCAGATTACCGGTTCACAGAGCCTGAGTGGCGAGTGGAAAACCAATCTGACGCCGGATAAGCTGGGTGTGGTTGCGCTGGATCCTGACGCGTTATCGATTCGCGGTCTGCATAGCTACAGCAAATATCTGAAGCAGAGCGGCCAGGAATCGGGACGTTATCAGCTGAATATGTGGAGCAAAATTTTCCAGCCGCTGTCGGTGGCGGTGATGATGCTGATGGCGCTGTCGTTTATCTTTGGTCCGCTGCGTAGCGTGTCGATGGGTGTGCGTGTCGTAACCGGTATCAGCTTTGGCTTCCTGTTCTACGTGCTGGACCAGATTTTTGGCCCGCTGAGCCTGGTTTACGGTCTGCCGCCGATTCTGGGAGCGATTCTGCCGAGTTTTGCGTTCTTCGCTATCAGTATGTTTATGTTGATTAAGCGGCGCTAAGCGCAGTAAATGCAGTAAAAGAAAAGGCCGCGCAAGCGGCCTTTTTTGTGACCGGTGTTCAGGCTCAGAGCAGGCTCCCATCGCTTTACGTTTTGCAGCCGTGTGGGAGTAACGGTTTCAGCGGCCTGATTGTCTGTACGTAAAGCCGATGGTCTGTTTGAGTGAAGGCTCAGGGAGCATACGCCTTCCACAAAGACGCAAAAGCGCCATCCGTGGCGGCTCAGCGCGGGCGATTACGCACCTCATCCCTGAGGTGCGCCCGTAGCCGGGCCAACGCTTTGCGTTGTTCAAAAACGCTCCCGGCGTTTTTGTCCCTGGCCCGCGATGCTTTGCTACAGGCGTATGCTCCCATCGCTTTACGTTTGGTCTCCGTCTGGAAGATGCGGTTTCAGCGGCTTTATTCTGCGCTGATGCCCTGTTTATGCGGAGTGCCGGGTCGTCTCTTTCAGTGTCCTGGTGAGTTGCTCTCTGTTCAGGGCTACGCAATAGGCGGGCGTCCCACGCTCGAAACGCCAGCCTTCCGCTAACGAGCCCGCATCCACGGCATCAAATCCAAAGGCTTCATATAATGCCGTGGCGGTCGCTTTCCCTTCCCTATCATCCCCCGCCAGCGGTAACGCCTGCCGGTTAGCATCGCCCGGCGGCAGGCCCTGAGTTTCAAGATCGGTCATGCGGATGGCATTGAATGCCTTGGTGACGCGGCTGTCAGGAAGCAGGCGGGCAAGCCGTTCACTGGTGCTGATGCGGCCATTGAGCAGCTCTTCAATTTCGCCATCGCGGTCGGGATAGTAATTGACCGCATCAAGCACGATTTTTCCCCACAATTCTGTGGCCGGAAGTTGTTCCGTTGCCGTGAGCGGCACGGCAATCACCACCACGTCACCGAACTCTGCGGCCTCGGTGGCGGTGCCGGTTTCACAGCCAATCATCGGTTTCAGGCTGAACAGCGTTCGTGGATCGCGCGAGTTGCTGAGCATCACCTGATGTCCCGCCTGAATCGCCAGTTTTGCAATCGCCCGGCCAACAAAGCCTGCGCCAATAATGCCTATTTTCATACGTTTCTCCTCGATGAGTTTCACGCACTGACCTTAATTAAAAACAGGAGGTGAATAAATCGACAAACAGACGCAATATAAACAACCAACAGGAGGGAATCATGGATCGGCTTACCAGCATGAACGTGTTCGTTACCGTCGCGGAATCGGGCTCGTTTGCCGCCGCAGGCGGGCATTTGCAAATCTCACCGCAGATGGTGGCGAAGCATATCGCCATGCTGGAGAAGCATCTCGGTACGCTGCTTCTGCATCGCACCACCCGACGACAAAGCCTGACGGATGTGGGCCGCAACTATTACGAACGCTGCAAAATCGTGCTGGCAGAGGTGCAGGAAGCGGATGCGATCGCGCTGGATATGCAGCAGCGGCCGTCCGGTACGCTGAAGGTCAGCGCCCCGGTCACGTTTGGTTCTTTTAGCCTGGCGCCGTTTGTGACCCGCTATCTTGACCGGTTTCCGGAAACGCAGGTCGATCTTGAACTCAGCGATCGGCTGGTCGATCCGTTTGAAGAGGGTTATGAGGTGGTGATCCGGATTGGTGCGCTGGCGGACAGTTCGATCATTGCCCATCCACTGCAGCCCTACCGGCTGATAGCCTGCGCGTCGCCAGCCTATCTGGCGCGGCACGGTGTGCCCGCCACGCCAGCGGAGCTGGTGAACCACGCCTGTCTCGTTTATGGCATCTGGTCGCCCTCAAAACCCTGCCGCTGGGTATTCAGCCAGGCCGGTAAGGTTGAAGAGGTACATCCGCAGGGGCGCATGCGATCGAATGACTGGAAAGCGCTCCTGCATGCGGCGCTGGAGGGTTATGGCATTACCCTGGGGCCGGCCTCCATTCTCTCTGAAGAGATCAGACAGGGGCGGCTGGTCCAGGTGCTGCCCGATTATGCCGGGCCAGCACGACCCATGCATGTTCTGATCCCGGCGGGCCGCCGCCAGACGGTGAAAATCCGCAGCTTTGTTAGCGCTATTATCACCGAGTTTGGCCTCTATCCACCCCAATCCGGTTAAACCAGGCGGTTATCGGCTCAGCAGCGGGAGTAACTGAGGCAGCTGCGACAACAGGTAGAGAATCAGCCCGATGGTGCCGCCAACCAGCGTGCCGTTGATGCGGATAAACTGCAGATCTTTGCCGATATTAAGTTCGATCTGCTGCGACATGTCGCGTGCATCCCAGCTCTTCACGGTGTCGCTGATATGGCGCGTCAGGAAGCCAGCAAACTCTGGCGCAACGCTGCGTGCGGCCTGTTCCAGATGCTGATTCATCGAGTCACGCAGCGCCGGGTCGGCCGCCAGAGTTTCGCCCAGCCACAATGCTGCACCGCGCACTTTCTCCTGCACCCGTGAATCATCACTGGTGAGATCTGCCTTGAGCCAGTTGCGCATATCATTCCACAGCTCGCCGATGTAGCGGTTGAATGAGGCATCTTCTTTCAGCCAGCCTTTGATCTCCTCGGCACGCTCTGCCATTTCCGGGTCGTTCTGCAGTTTAACGATCAGCTTGTCGACCGCCCGGTTAAAGCCGAGGCGCAGCTCATGGCCCTGATCCAGCGCCACATCATCCAGCAGTGAATCGACCGCGTTTGCCACCAGCTCGGCGCTGTGCTCGCCCAGCCATTCGGTTGGCAACATTTTGGCTTTAATCGGATGCTCGCGTTTCAGCCAGCGCACCAGCTGCATGGCAATAAACTCGCGGGTGCTGGGCTTGTGCAGCAGCTTCAGCAGCTGTTCGATTGCCGCGTCCAGCAGCGCCTGATGACGGTTGTTTTTCGTCAGGCTCTCCAGCAGCAGGGCGCTGGTCTGGCTGAGATCGACCTTGTCGATGGCGCGATGTACTGCGCGGCGCATAAAGGTCTGGATCCGCGCATCATCGGTCAGATCAAGGAAGCCGCGCATGACCTGCAGCAGATGACGTCCGATGCGGTCAGCATTGCCGGGCGCATTCAGCCATTGCGCCAGCAGGTTGGAAGGATCGTGACGGCGAATCAGATTGAGCAGCGAGTCGGTATCAAGAAACTTCTCCTGCACAAAGCGACCGAGGTTTTCACCGATACGATCTTTGTTTCGCGGAATGATGGCGGTATGACGCGAGATAAAGGGCACCGGCACGCGCCGGAACAGTGCGACCACCGCGAACCAGTCCGCCAGCGCGCCGACCATCGCAGCTTCCGCAATCGCTTTTACGCCGCTGACCCAGAAGCCGGGCGGCAGAAAAAGCGTAACGATAAAGGTAATTGCGGCCAGCAGTAACAGCAGCAGCGCCAGACGTTTCGTCCGTTTCAGTTCGTGTTGTTTATCCATATCCTGATCTTAGCAGAGAGCCGGTTTCATCGGCGACGGCCACCCAGCAGGCTGCCGAGTACGCCACGGATGATCTGATTGGTAATCTGGCGCGTAGCGCTTTTCGCCATGGTCTGCACCACGCCATCGTGCTTGCCGCCGCGCGGGCCGGTTCGGCCAAACAGGATCTCTTTCAGCCCGCCGAGAATGCCGTTATCTACCGCGACATCGTCGCCTTTCGCCGGAGGCGCACTGGCCTGATCGCTGGCGGCCTGAAACCCTTTTTGCAGCTTCTCAAATGCCGATTCGCGATCAACTTCGCTGTCATATTTGCCATAGAGCGGTGAATGGTTGATCAGGCCGTTGCGTTCATCGCCTGTGACCGGACCCATACGTGAGCCAGGTGCGATCACCATGGCGCGTTCTACCACCGACGGGCTGCCTTTGATATCCAGGAAGGAGATCAGCGCTTCGCCGGTGCCCAGCGCCTGAATCGCCTCGACGCTGTCAAACGCCGGATTGGCGCGCAGGGTATCGGCGGCGGTTTTTACCGCTTTCTGATCTTTGGGGGTGAAGGCGCGCAGGGCGTGCTGGACGCGGTTGCCGAGCTGGCCCAGCACCCGATCGGGAATATCCGCCGGGTTCTGGGTGACGAACCAGACGCCGACCCCTTTGGAGCGGATCAGCCGCATGACCTGTTCTATTTTCTCCAGCAGCACCGGCGGCGCGTCGGTAAACAGCAGGTGCGCCTCATCAAAGAAAAACACCAGCTTTGGCTGATCGAGATCGCCCGCTTCCGGCAGATGCTCATAAAGCTCCGAAAGCAGCCACAGCAGGCTGGTGGCGTAGAGTTTCGGCATCTGGTAGAGCTTCTCGGCAGAGAGGATGTTGATGACGCCTTTGCCGTTGCTGTCGACGCGCATCCAGTCGGCGATATCCAGCATCGGTTCACCAAAGAAGTGCTCCGCGCCCTGTTGCTCCAGCGTCAGTAATCCGCGCTGGATGGCGCCGACCGAGGCGCTGTTGATGTTGCCGTAGTGGGTCTGGAAGCTTTTGGCGTTGTCACCGATGTACTGGGTCATGGCGCGCAGATCTTTGAAGTCCAGCAGCAGCAAACCCTGGTCATCGGCGATGCGGAAAATAATCTGCAATACGCCGCTCTGCACCTCATTCAGGTTCAGCAGTCGCGCCAGCAGCAACGGCCCGAGATCAGAGACGGTAGCGCGAACCGGATGGCCTTTCTCGCCGAAGATATCCCACAGCACCACCGGATTGCTCTGCGGCTGCCAGTCGGTGACGCCGATTTTCGCCAGCCTCTCCTGCAGCTTTTCGCTGGACTGGCCAGCCATCGCCACGCCGGTCAAATCGCCTTTAACGTCAGCCATAAAGACCGGCACGCCGCTGGCGGAGAACGATTCAGCCAGTTTCTGCAGCGTAACGGTTTTACCGGTGCCGGTCGCGCCGGTGATCAGGCCATGGCGGTTGGCCATTTGCGGCAACAGATGAAGTTCGACGTCTGGCGTACGGGCAATCAGTAGCGGGGAAGTCATGATTTCCACTCTCAGGCATTGGGTTATGCCTGAAGGATAGCAAGCCGGAGCGGCACAGGAGGAGAACTATTCACCAAAAAAAAGCCGCTGCCGGGGAGCAGCGGCCTGCAACAGTGGTTTACTTCTGCACCTCTTCAAAATTGAGCAGGCTGACCCCGATGCCCTGCTGCAGGTGACTGAGGTTGCTGCGCACCGCCACCTGGGTTGCGCCCTGCAACAGCATGACAAACGGCGAATCCTGCTGGATGCGGGTTTGCAGCCCGGTGTAGAGGTTGCGACGTTTCACCGCATCGCTCTCTCCGGCGGCGGCGCGGGTCTGTGCACTCAGCTCCGGAATCGTCCAGCCGACGCGCCACGCCAGGGTTTTGCCGCCGCCCGGCACGTTATAGGCAAAGGTGCTGGCATTGGTGTTGGGATCGATGTAGTCCGCGCCCCAGTAAGTAAAGATGGCCTGGAAGTCACGGCTGCGCATTTTGCTCCACAGCTCCGATTCCGCCACCGGCTGGATATCAAGCTGCACATCCGCTTTGGCAAAACTGGCCTGCAGTGCCTGCGCCACGTCAATGTAAGGCGGCTGGTTCACCACCGTCAGCGCGATATGGGTGCCAGGTTTAATGCCGCCTTTTTGCAGAATCGCCTGTGCCTTTTTCAGATCGTAATGGAACGGTGTCGTGTTCAGCGCACCATCGAAGCCATCCGGCAGGAAGCTCTGATGAATGCGGTACTGACCTTTCAGCAGCTGGTTCGCCAGGCTGTCATAGTCAACCAGCCAGTGTGCCGCCTGCCACAGCGCCGGATTCCCCAGCGCCGGTTGCTGCGGGCTTTGGGTGTTAAAGCCGATGTAATAAACCAGGCTGGACGGGAAAGCATCAATACGCACATTGGCGGTGTTCTTCAGCGCTGTAATCTGATCCGGACCGAGCTGATAGGCGACATCCACATCGCCCTGCTGGATCAGCAGACGGCGGCTGCCCGGATCGGCCACACCTTTCAGCAATACCCGCTTCAGATGCGGCTTCCGGATGCTGTTGGGATTGGCTTCCAGCACCAGCGCCTGCAGCGGCACAAACTGTTTTATGGCATAGGCGGCGCTACCGGCGGAGTGCACCTTCAGCCAGCTATTGCCGTAATCGTTGTTGCTGGCGTGCTCTTGTGCCAGTTTGCTGTCGACGATGGAGGAGACTGGCGCGGTCAGCAGGCGCAGCGCCAGATCGCTGCCGATCTCCGCTGGCCAGCGCAGTTCAAGCTGGTGGTCATTAATTACCGTGAACTGCTGATCGATGTTTTCTGGCGTCCAGCCAAATTCACCCAGAATAAAAGAGGGCGCTTTATTGAGTTTTACTGCACGGGTTAATGAGAAGACCACATCCTGTGCGGTCACGGGATGACCACTGGCGAAGCGGGCCTGCGGATTAAGATCAAACACCAGGCTGTGAGGCGTTTTGCCTGCCTGCCAGCGCGTGGCCGCCAGCGGCGAGAGCTGCTGCGGATTCTGATGGTCCGGCTCCAGCAGCGTCTGGTAGATATTGCGCAGGCTGCTGTTGCTGACGGTCTCAAAACTTTCAGCCGGATCGAAACTGATGATGCCATCAAGCGGAACGGCAATCACCAGGGTGTCGCCAGGCGTGGCGGCGTGTGCCGGGTGAACCAGTGCCAGAGCCGTAAACAGGGACAAGAGTGTTTTTCGCATGGAGAGTTATCCTGAGTCGTTGATAGCTCTACTCTATCGGGCGCCGGATAATCTCCAAATGCGGGTTTCTTATGAGCTTTGCACAATTATTAGCGTAGTCATTCAGGCAAAGAGACAAAATAAGATAATGACGGTCAGTAATTATTTTATTGTCATTTTACAGCGGGCGGAATAAAGCCGGTTTTACTCAGCCGATCACAAATTGCGCACAGTCTGATTGTATGACTATCAAAGTCACTATAGTGTTAACGATGAGAATCATTCTCTTGTATGGAAGTATGATATTTTTTTATCGGTTATCTGGCGTGATGATGACAGGGCGAAAATAATAACCCTCATTCCTGCGTTAAAAGAGTTAAATACCCGATTTTTATGCGGTTTTACCCCCGATTTCCGCGCTGTAAATCTTTTACCTCTCCGCAACCCTTTCGCAACACCATGATAAACTTTTACTAAGACACATCTTAAATTCAATTTTTACATCCAGACATATCTATATCCCTAAGATTGCCAGGTTATTAACCGATAAGTTCCGTTAGTCACCGAACCATAATTCTACCTGCCCTTGTCTGTTCTGCCGTCGTCTGTGCCGTGTGCGTTGATCTCTGCGGGGAGTTTTCCGCCTGCACTCAGCCTTTCAGCTTCATAACAAATAAAGTGGGTATTTAGCAGATGAGAGTCGTGCGGATATGCTTTTAGAAAAACCCACCACCAGGCGTAAATTTTTGCTCGGTTCACTGCTGGCGTTGCCATTAAGTGAACTGGTCTTCAAAGGCATTACTGCGGCACAGGCGGCAGAGATGGCCGCACCGGAGTTAGCCGATTACAAACCGATCTTTTTTAGTGCCGATGAGTGGCAGTTTATCCTGGCCGCCACTGACCGTTTGATTCCGGCGGGCGGCAAAGGCAAAGCGCCGGGCGCGCTGGAAACTAACGTGCCGATCTTTATCGATCAGCAGCTGCACAGCGAAGCGTTTGGCAGCGAAATCTACATGCAGGGGCCGTTCAATACGCAGGCGCCCGCAACCATGGGTTACCAGATCCCGTTCCGCCCACAGCAGATGTATCAGACCGGTATCCGGCTGATTAATCAGTGGTCGCAGAACACTCATCAGAAAGCGTTTCATGCACTGACGCTGGAAGAGAAAGATGCGGTACTGACCCAGGTAAACAAAAACGAGATCGACTTTGCCGCACTGGGCGAAGCCGATCTTAAGCCTGCGCATTTCTTCAGCCAGCTGCTTTCCGATACCAAGCATGGCTACCTTGCTGACCCGATGTACGGCGGTAATAAAGGCATGAAAGCCTGGATCGCCATCGGCTTCCCCGGCGCGCGTGCCAGCTTCACCGAATGGGTGAAACAGCACAACGTTCCTTATCCGCTGGGTCCGGTCAGTGTGAAGGGCGAACGCGCGTAGGGCGCGTCCACATCAGGTATTTGAAACAGGATTATCATGGCACAGGTTACTAAAAAAGAAGTCGACGTCGTGGTCTGCGGCCTCGGCTGGGCAGGCTCGCTGATGAGCATCGAGCTGGCACTGGCAGGTCTGGATGTGCGCGCCCTTGAGCGCGGCGGCGATCGCGATTATGACGAGTTCGCCTACCCGAAACCGGCGGATGAATACGCCTATGCGGTGCGCAACAAAGTGTTTGCCACCCCCGCCGAAGTGGCGGTCACCGTCCGCTACAACAGCAGCCAGACGGCATTGCCAACCCGTAAATGGGGTGCGTTTGCTCCGGGCACCGGCGTAGGCGGTTCCGGTCTGCACTGGACGGCGGTACTGATCCGTCCGACACCAACCGATATCAAACTGAAGACCTATGTCGACGAGGCTTACAAGCCGGGCATTCTGCAGGATGATATGCGGGTGATGGACTTCCCGTTCAGCTGGGAAGAGATCGAACCTTACTACTATAAATTCGAACTGATTTGCGGCCAGTCGGGTAACACCGGCAACCTGCGCGGCAAAATTCTGGAAGGCGGCGATCCGTTTGAAGGCCCGCGTTCTGAGCCTTATCCGCTGCCTGCGCTGGATGACACGCTGAACAACGTGATGTTCAAAGAGGTGGCGACCAAACTCGGTTACCATCCGTTCCCGAACCCGTCGGCCTGTGTGTCACGTGCGTGGAAAAACCCGTACGGCAACCAGATCGCGCCGTGCAACTACTGCGGCTACTGCAGTAAATATCCCTGCCTGAACTACTCCAAAGCGTCGCCGCAGACCGCCGTAATGGATTCACTGAAGCGTATGCCGAACTTCTCCTATGAAGTGAATGCGGAAGTGATCAAGGTCGTGCTGAACGATGATAAGAAAACCGCGAAAGGCGTGATCTACATCGATGCACAGGGCAATGAGTGCTTCCAGCCAGCGAAAATCGTGGTGCTGAGCAGCTTCCAGCTCTACAACGTGCGTCTGATGCTGCTCTCCGGCATCGGCAAGCCTTACAACCCGATTACCGAAGAGGGTGTGGTAGGGCGTAACTACGCGTTCCTGTCCAACGGCGGCGCGACGCTGTTCTTTAAAGATAAAAACTTCAATCCGTACGCTACGGCGGGCGCGACCGGCCAGATGTTTAACGATATCTCGCCAGGCAACTTCGACGGCCCATCCCTCGGCTTCCTCGGCGGCGCGAAGATCCACAGCTCACAGGCGACCGGTACGCCGATCAGCACCGCGCTGCCAAAAGGCACGCCGACCTGGGGCATGGGATACAAGGAAGGTCTGGAGGAGTGGTACGGTCATTCCATGAAGATCAGCATCACCACCACCTGCCAGTCTTACCGCGATATCTATCTGGATCTCGATCCGAACTACAACGATCACCGTGGCCTGCCACTGCTGCGCATGACATTCAACTGGAAAGAGAATGAGCTGAAGCTGCAGCAGCACCTGAAAGGCATCGTCGGCAATATCGCGAAAGAGCTGAACCCTGACAGCATGAGCATGAGCTTCCTGCCAATGGGCGCGGACTTTGACCTGACCAAATATGTCTCTACCCACAACGTGGGCGGTGCCGTAATGGGCGATAACCCGAAAACCTCGGCGCTGAATAAGTATCTGCAGAGCTGGGACGTGCATAACGTCTTTGTGCCGGGCGGCAACGCTTTCCCGCAGAACTTCCAGGCGAACCCGACCGATACCATCGGTGCGATCACCCTGATGGCGGCACAGGCGATCAAAGATCAGTATCTGAAAAATCCCGGCCCACTGGTACAGGCATAAGCGCATGAATAAGCTGAAACTGAAATCTTTTATCTTTGCCAACGCGGTGCTGTTAGCCAGCGGATTTGCGCTGCCGGTTCACGCCGAAGATGAAGCGCAACTGATTAAGCAGGGCGAATATCTCTCGCGGCTGGGCGACTGCATGGCGTGCCACTCCCTGCCTGGTAAGCCTGACTATTCGGGCGGGCTGGCGATTGAGTCGAACCTTGGCACCATCTTCTCCACCAACATCACGCCCGATAAGCAGCACGGCATCGGCAACTACAGCGAGCAGCAGTTCTCTGACGCAGTGCGCAAAGGGGTATTACCGGACGGTTCGCATCTCTATCCGGCGATGCCTTATCCTGATTACGCCAAAATCAGTGATGCCGACATCCACGCGCTTTACGTCTACTTCATGAAAGGCGTGCAGCCAAGCGCAGAACAGCCGCCGGAAACCGATCTGAGCTTCCCGTTCAGCCAGCGCTGGGGCATGCGCTTCTGGAACTGGGCGTTCGCCTCGGATAAGCCGTTCCAGCCGATTGGTGGTGCGTCAGCAGAGGTCAACCGCGGTGCCTATATCGTGGAGAGTCTGGGCCACTGCGGCAGCTGTCATACGCCGCGCGGTCTGGGCATGAACGAGAAAGCGCTGGATAGCGGTGACGATAAATTCCTGGCAGGCGGCAGCCTGAACAACTGGGATGTGCCGTCACTGCGTGGCCTGCCGCGCTGGAGCGAGCAGGAAGTGGTGGACTACCTGCAGACCGGCCGTAACGATAAAGCGGCGGTGGGCGGCGAGATGACCTCGGTGATTGAGCACAGCAGCTCACACATGACCGACGCCGATCTGAAAGCCATCGCGGCCTACCTGAAGTTCCTGGGCGGCAACCCGCCATTGCAGGCGTATAACGTGCAGGCGCAGCAGGCAACGGAAGCGAAACTCACTGCCGCGAAGAACCTGAGCGAAGGCGAGCGTCTTTATCTGGATAACTGCGGTGCCTGTCACTTCGTGACCGGCAAAGGCGCGCCGGGGATCTTCCCTGAGCTGGATCAGGCGACGATCGTGAATGCTAAAGATCCAACCGGATTGATCCACACCATCCTGGCGGGTGCTCAGCAGCCTTCCACCACGAAAGCCCCGTCGAAACTGGCGATGCCAGGCTTTGGTCAGCGTCTGAGTGATGAAGAGGTGGCGCAGCTGGCGACCTTTATTCGTCAGGGCTGGAGCAACACCGCGCCAGCGGTGAGCAAAGATCAGGTTGCTGAAGTGCGTAAAACGCTGAAGTAAGCGAGCTTTCCCCTCTGCCCGTTCGGAGAGGGGAAATCCCGGATTAGTGAAAGGTGCGCACCACTTCCAGCACGCCGTTAATGATAAACTGCACGCCCATACAGACCAGTAAAAATCCCATCAGGCGCGATATCGCCTCAATGCCGCTTTTACCCACCAGCTTCATGATGGCACCCGAACTGCGCAGTGAAATCCACAGAATCAGACTCACCAGCAGGAAGATCAGCACTGGCGCGACGGTGATGACCCAGGCCGGAAAGTCGACGCCGCTTCTTACCGTCGAGGCAGAGGAGATGATCATCGCAATGGTACCTGGCCCGGCCGTACTCGGCATCGCCAGCGGCACAAAGGCGATATTCACCGGCTCTTTGGCTTCATCCAGCTCATCCAGTTTCTGCTTTGCTTCGACAGAATGGCCGGCAGGTTTAGCCGGGAACAGCATCCGAAAACCGATAAAAGCGACGATCAGGCCGCCCGCCATGCGCAGGCCAGGAATGGAGATGCCGAAGGTATTCAGCACCGCGCTGCCCGCGTACCACGCCACCATCATGATGGCGAAGACATAGATAGAAGCCTGGCGCGCCTGTCGGTTGCGCTCCTGGAAGTTCATCTCACCCGCCAGCCCCAGGAACAGCGCCACGGTGGTGAGTGGATTGGCGAGCGGCAGGATCACCACCAGCCCCAGGCTGACTGCTTTAATTAACTCCAGCATGACAAATCGCCTTTTCCGTGGTGATTAGTGCTTCGGACGCTCCAGCGCCTCAAGCAGTTCCGGGAAGAAGTCCTGCAGGATTTCAGGCGTCATCAGTTCGGGATACTGCATCAGATGTTCGCGGATACGCTCGTTGATGTCCGGCAGCAGACGCTGGGCCGCGGCGCTGGCGGTGATTTTGTGCTTCTTCATGGCGCGCAGCAGATCGCCTGGCAGCGCGTCTTCATCGTCGGCGTCATCCACCATCTCCAGCGCGTCCAGTTCGTCGAACATCTCCATCAGCGCTTCGGTCTGTGGCGTGCGCGACTCATATTCACGCGGATGTTCATCTTCCAGGAAACGCAGCATGGCGCGCATCGGCGTGCCGTCTGGCGTAGAAGGCGGCTCGGTAGCGAACCAGCTCAGCAGCTGATGCATGGTGATCTGATGAACGCGAAAGCCGCTGTCGACCAGCTCATCGGCCAGCAGCTCGGCGGTTTCGTTTTCAATCACGCAGATGTGAGTACGTTTGGGTTCGTACTGCTCCAGCCACTGGTAGATCTCTTCAATCACGCCATCGTCATACTCGAATTTTTTGGTGACATAGCTGTCGTCCTGTTCGTGAACGCAGGCCTGAATCTGATCGGGGTCGAAGTAAAGTGCGATGTTGATGCCTTTCATGCGTGCTGTCCTGTAGAAATCAAAACAACACTATAGCGCTCAACCCCAGGTTAAGGGAATGTCAGGCGTCACAGCATGGGGGGCGTTTAACGCTCCCCTCAGAGCAGAGAGGGGAGAGAAGGGAAGGAGATTACGAGATAAAGTTTTTGCCCTGCTTCAGCACCACGTCACAGGCTTTGGTTTTCAGCTTCTCACCCATCGGCGAGTTGCTCAGGCTTTGCAGATTCAACTGCTGGCCATTACCGGTATTCAGCAGACCGGCCACGCCCTGGGTGTAGTCGGTTTTTTGTTCCTGCGCGGTGGTGGTGTTCAGACCGAGCTTGCTCAGCACCTGATCTTTTACCGACTGCACATTGTTTTTCACCACGTTATGTTCGACGCAGTACTGCATCACACCAGCGGCGTTGGTCATGCTGTTGGCGCTGACCGCTTTATCGCCGCCACCCAGCATGCTGGTAATGGTAGAAAGCGACATGCCGCCATTCTGCTGCGTGGTGCCGGTGGTGCTGCCGTTGTTCTGCTGGCTGAGCTGCGACGCTGCACTGCTCAGCTGATCCTGCCAGCTTGCCGCTGATGCACTGCCTGCGACCAGAAGTGCCGCCAGTCCCCATCCCCACGCACTGCGTTGTGCTTGCTTCATTTCAACCTCGGTATGTGCTTATTCAGTTTTCCTAAGAAAGGCTGACGGGCAGAAAGTTCCTGACTTCCTTTTATAAATAGCGTCTTAAATAGCACTTTGGGAATCTTCTGTAATAAGAGCGATAAAATATTCAGATGCTTGTGGGTGTTATTATTCTGTGAAGTGATTAACTGAAGGCAGTAATAAGCACATCCCGCGGAAATATTATTTAATATCCTCACGCTGTTTATCAGGAATTGTCCTGGTTTAAATTAAAGTTACCGCTTTGCTTATAGCGTGTTTTCTAAGCGCTTGCGTCTGGTCTGGTAATATTTACCTGCGAAATCATCTTAATATAACTTAATGTATTTTAGTTATTTTTTATTTTTAGCGTAGCGGTGATTTAAGCCAGATTGCTGTTCTTTGATGCGGGTTTTTGTACCGTAATTAAATTGAGTTAGCGGAATTTTTTATTATTCCGGCTTGCGAAATCAGCCAGAGTGTTCATGCTTAATCACTGTATCACTGTATCACTGTATCACTGTATCACTGTATCACTGTATCACTGTATCACTGTATCACTGTATCACTGTATCACTGTGTCAGGCAGTTGTGGCAGATATTTAATTTAACGGGAGCGATATTATGGCTGGACAGCCAGAGCACAATAATAATGCAGAGGTCACGCTTAAACTCGCTGAAGAGCAAATAGCCCTGACGAAGCAAAAGATTGTGGATGGACATGTCCGTGTTACCCGTTCCACAACTGAGCATGACGAGGTCATCAGTACACTGCTTAACCGGGAGAAGGTTGAGGTTGAGCATGTAGCGAAAGCGCAACCTGTTGAAACGATGCCCGAAATCAGGGAAGAGAACGGTGTACTGATTGTCCCGGTAGTAGAGGAAGAAATCCAAATCGTCAGAAAGCTGGTGCTTAAAGAGGAGATCCACATCCGAAAAGTGCAGGAGAATGTTCCTTTTCAGGAAGTGGTGACCCGACGTGAGCAGCAGGTGAACGTTGAAAGAGATGACGATCAAATTAGCTAACAGAGAGGAACCTATCATGGCACATGAAAAAATCGTAACACTGTTCGATTCTGCAATTCAGGCAGAGGCCGCGAAAAGAAATCTCGTGAAAGCAGGCTTTTCTGATCGGGACATCAGTCTTATCAGTGGAGAACGTTTGCAGGAGGAAGGACACTCTATCCGCCATCCGAGCATCTGGCAGCGTCTGTTTGGTCACTCCGTTGATAAAGAGCAGGCCGATGTTTATACCAGAGCGATGGACAAGGGCGGCGTAGTGCTGACTATCCGCACCGAGGAGGAGAAGCTGGCTCGCGCCATGACTATTCTCCATTCTCATGACTCGGTGGACGTTCCGTCACGTATGCAAAGCTCGGTTGAGAATGGCACCACCGCGCCGGGCATCAACCCGACGACGGCAGGTAAGCAGTTTGCCGGTGAGACCAACGACCGCCAGGTTGAACCGCGACGCACCTCACTGACCGGTGATGAGAGCGAAGCTGACATTTTGCGTCTTGCCGAAGAGCAGGTGGAAGTGGGTAAACGTCTGGTGAGCGAAGGCTCCACTCGTGTTCGCCGCTATACCGTGACCGATACCGTATCTGAAGATATCTCGCTGCATGAGCAGCACGCTGACATCTTCCGCCGTTCGGTGAATGAACCCGCGCTGGCTGGTGAAGTGGACTGGTCAGAGAAAACCGTCGAGGTCGCTGAGACCCATGAGCAGCCGGTGATCAACAAAACGACCCACGTGAAAGAAGAAGTGGTGGTGCGTACCGACGGCAGCGATCGTACCGAGACCATTAACGACACGGTGCGTCGGCAGGAAGTGGATATCGACCATGCACGAGGTGGGCTGGAGCGCGAACTGCCGGGTACAACCGCAGGGGTAAAACCTGCGACCGCCGCAGCAGGCACGCAGTCACCAGGTGCACATAACCGCGACCACAAAGAGAGCCTGACTGAGAAGGTGAGTGAGAAAGCCAGCGAAGTGAAGGATAAGGTCGGGAATAAATTGCACGACCACTCGCATTGAGGCGCTTATCCTGACAACAACAGGCGCTAATGGGCACCGCTGATGCCAGATGCTGAGCATGCAAGATGCAAGAAGGGGCCAACCGTGAGGTTGGCTCTTTTGCGTTATTTTTTCCTGATAATCGCATTCAGCCAGGCTTCGTCGCCGCGTCCGATACGAACATCACCGGTCTGCCAGATTTTATCTATTTCAAGAGCAAATCTCTTTACCGCTGTGTCCTCAGAGCCAGCCTCACTTTTTATCTCCATCGTATTTTTAGTCAGGAGGCTGCCGCCGGGAGTATTAATCCTCTCGATCAGTTTCTGTAACCCAGCCCTATCCATATCCGTAAATCTGCGCCCGTCCTTTTCCCGTTCGCCGCGGCCATATTTAAAAGAGAGATACTCTACGCCGCCAGGCTTCAGCGCTATGGCCAGTTTTGTCATGACGCCGGGTAGTTCAGCTTCGGAAACATGCAGCAGCGAGGCGCAGCACCAGATACCGTCATATGTTTCAACCGCATCAACATCCTGAAAGCGCATCTGTTCTACAGGCTTCCCGGATAACTGGCGGGCCAGCGCAACCAGCTCCGCCGAGGCATCAAAGGCTTCGACGATAAAACCCATTTCGCTGAAGGCTTTAACGTCACGACCTGAACCGCAGCCTGCATCGAGAATGCGAGCGCCCGGTGGCAGACAGTCAATAAAAGGCGGGTAAAGCGCAGACATATCCACGCTTACCGTATCCGTAAAAAATCGTTGAGCATTCTGCCGGTAATAATCTTCGTTGTTCAAAACAGGCTGTCTCCCTGTGCCGCTGGCTGCCACTCGTGGAGCAGGGCAAATTTTGCCGTATCCCAGCTGTTTTGCAGGAAACTGTGCCGCAGCAGCGGCGTTGCGCCGGTCTGGCGGATTAACGTCTCCCGCAGTGGCAGATGACTGTTAATAAAGTATTCGTTTCGATCATGCAGTCGCTGCAAAAGTGTTATTGAGGGAATGCGTGCAAATTTACCCTGAGCGCCGCGATTACAGGTCTGGCAGGCCAGCACCAGATTCCAGACGCCGTTGAGGTTGCCGATTTGCTCGCTGAGCATCAGCGGCAGAAAGTGATCGACATCCGCCAGGTTCTCTTCGCCACCCGTCACGCCAATGGCACGGAAGCAATAAAAGCACCGGCCTTTCTGGTAGCCATTCAGGCTGCTGCGGCAGCTGGTAATGGTGACGCGGCGACCGCTCTGACGGCTGAAAAGCATCTTGTCATTATCGTCATAATCAACCGCAATCAGGTTGCGTGAAACGTTCATCGCCCAGGCTTCTTCTACCAGCCGCCATCTGGCATCCGTTTCCGCTTTCAGACTGGCAAACTGTTCGTTTTCCGTCAGCTGATAAAAGTTCTCCGTCAGCCGGATGCCTTTATGGCTTCGCCGTTCATCCATGAAAAAGCGTTTGTCGATCTCGGCGTGATTCACATTGTGAAAAGCATCGATGACGTTAGCAAACCCGCGCTTAACGGTAATGGCAATTAACTGTTCTTCGCTGATTTCGCCTGCGTTGAATTGTCTGCATGCCTCCAGAAACTCGCTGCTTTTGCTGGTGATCTGCTTTGGTGCATGGCGCAGGTGGGCGCATAAATGCCGCACAAAAGGCACGGCCAGCGCTTCCAGCGTAATCAGGTCGTTGTCCGGCTGCTTCAGGTCGTACAGCGCATGGGCAAGGGCAAATTTATAAGAGGCGACGTTTTTGCCAAAAAGGATAACGCCGCGCCAGTAGTTTTCAAGACGGGGATCGGCCTGGTAAAAGCGCATGCAGGATCCTGTTTTGCGAGACAGCTCGAGGAATTCATGTAACAGGATCACATAACAAATGCAGGTAAATGTAAACCGTAAAGGTGGGGAGGAGTTTGGGCGTTTTTAGGGGCGAACAGGTGCTGTAAGACAATCAAGACAACATCAGCGTGAGAGGTAAGTAGAGGGAGGATACTCAGGCTAAAACGTTGGGCCATAGCCGGATTTATTCAGGCAACTCAGTTGTGCGGCAGGTGCGCAGCAATGTCTGTCGCTGGTACGCGTCAGACAGATCGTAGTGCACTGAAAGATGAGCGGGCAGGGCGGTAAAAACGGATAACGGCGTCATATCTTCTTCGATATAATCAGAAGCTATCCGAACAGGTCGGGTCATTTAAATGCATCAGTTTGTTTATTTTATTTTCTCACTGCTGTCGTTAGCTTTCTTCATTTTGTTCATCTGGTATTGCTTCAGGCCTTTGCCCCTTAAAAAAGGGCCTCCTCCTTCTCCAGGAGAGATGAAAAAGATATCGGCTAACACTCCGATATTGAAAAAATTGGGCATGAACACGGAAGATTATTACTATGACAGCGACTTCCTGTATCAGCAGCGTGACGGCGAAACGCTTTGCAAAGTTCCGCTGGAAAATATTATCAGGATAAAAGTTTCCGGAACTGAAGTCAGCAGTCGCCGGGTATGGCTGGTTCGCTATGTCACCGGGTCTTATAGCACCCAAAGGGAGTTCAGAGTCCTGAACAACTACACCCTTTTTAATCGGAATTTTGCCGGTTTTCTTGCCGCCGTAAAAGAGGCTAATCCAGCGGCTGAGGTGCAGGAAATGACCTTAGGACGACTGTAAATTGGCAGGATAGCGCGGAGCGCTTTAGCATGAGCAATGATATGGAACCCTCAATGGCGGACGTTATCGCTTTTGTCCGCGATTTTTCAGGATGTAGACGTGAAATAATCGATGAAAATACCTGGCTGGAAAAGGATTTGGGGATTACCGGCGATGATGGTGTTGAATTGCTGGAGGAGGTCGAAAAAGTTTTCGGCGTGAGCTTTTCTGCAGAAGAAGGTGGTTTCAGGAAGGCGTTCTCTCTGAAAGAAAACGAATATCTTTTCCATAGTGAAGGCATCGATTTTTTTGGCATTGTTTATCTTTGCAGACGACTGCGCGGTATTCCTGTGTCTGTCATCCGCGATCTCTCTGTCGGCCAGCTGCATAGCGTGCTGGTTGAAGCGCTTAACAAAAAAGAGAGAGTTACCCGATAGGCGCATCGCCCAGGACGGGGCGTAGCCTTTTTTCAAAGCCTGGCGGCGATTAACAATGGCTTTGGGTTCCCTCACACCGATGGTGAAAGAGTGATACCCGTACTGATATCAGAAATACAACCTGAGGGACTAAAGTGAACTGTAAACCGATGCTTTTCGTACTGGCGGCGTTCTCCCTGTCGGCTCAGGCCGCCCAGAGCGGAAAAACGCTTGAGCACAAAGACTGGGAAGTGGTCTGTGATAACACCCTGACCTGTCGCATTGCGGGTTATGCCAAAGAAGAGGATCCCTCCGGCTCCATTCTGCTTACCCGTGCCGCTGGACCAGGAACGGAGCCAGTGGGAGAAGTGACGCTGGGTGATACCGAAGATGACAGCACACCGGCGGAAAAACTGACGCTGTGGATCGACGGGAAATCAGCAGGCGATCTGGTGGCGGCTGATGATAACTGGCGGCTTTCGGCAAGTCAGACCTCTGCGGTAATCAGTGCCGTCAAAGGCAGCGGTAAAGTCGAATTTAAAGGCGGCACAAAGCCTTTCCTGCTTTCCGGCGAAGGCGCTTATGCCGTGCTGCTGAAAGCTGATGATGTTCAGGGCCGTATCGGCACGCCAGGCGCGCTCACCAAAAAGGGCAATAAACCAGAAAGCAGCGTGGCTAAGGCTGTGCCCGCACCGGTTATTCAGGCGGCAAAAACCCTCAGCGGCGAACCCCGTTTGCTGACCGCACCAGAAATCGACGCGCTGAAAACCCGCCTGCTTTCTACGGTCAATCACAATGACGATGACACGTGCGATAGCCTGTATTCACCTGCAGAAAACAGTGACCCGGAAACCGACGGACTCGCGCTTACGCCACTGGATGACACACACGCTTTGCTTTCGGCGCTCTGCTGGCGGGCCGCTTATAACGAAGGATATGGCTACTGGGTCATTGATAACCAGCTGAAAGGCAAGCCTGAACTGGTGACCATCTCCGGGTCGAATTACGACAAGGGCGAAATTACCAGTGTGCAGAAAGGCCGGGGTATCGGAGACTGTATGAGCCAGGAAAGCTGGGTGTGGGACGGCAAGGCTTTTCGCAAAAGCTATGACGGCGGGACCGGTATGTGTCGTTATATCCATGCAGGCGGCACCTGGGATCTGCCGACGCTGGTGACGGATGTGAAGGCTGTTTCGGGTTAGACAGGTGAACCTGAGAACCCAAGAGACGGTTTTTTCAGCAGTTGCACATTCGCCTGCTGATAAGGGTTGCGGAAACAGGGGGTAACGGTATAATCCTCAACGTTTTCCGCATACCCTTCAGTGCCGAAGTGGCGAAATCGGTAGACGCAGTTGATTCAAAATCAACCGCCGCGAGGCGTGCCGGTTCGATTCCGGCCTTCGGCACCAGTATCCTGTCCATCCTCGTCCGAGGAAGTGCAAATAAACCTTTAAAATCAACATGCAGGCTGATTTTATTATCCGGCATCGTCCGAGCGCATCCGTTGCAATCCAGACTCTGCTGGGGGCATAATTGGGGGCATCCCCACTTCGATAAGAAATGTGCCCCCAAAATGAAGCTGAACGCCCGCCAAGTCGATACTGCAAAGCCTAAAGAAAAAACCTATAAAATGGCTGATGGTGGCGGTTTGTACCTTGAAGTCACTCCCAAAGGATCAAAGTACTGGCGTATGAAGTACCGACGGCCAGCCGACAAAAAAGAGGACCGGCTTGCCTTTGGAGTCTGGCCGACAGTCACGCTTGCTGAGGCGCGTGCTAAGCGTGATGAAGCCAAAAAAATATTAGGGCAAGGGATTGACCCCAAAGCTGAACAGAAAGAAGCCCAGGCTGAAAATGCAGGGGCTTATACTTTTGAAACGATAGCCCGCGAATGGCATGCCAGTAATAAGCGCTGGAGTGATGACCATCGTTCAAGGATCCTGCGCTATCTCGAACTGTATATTTTTCCTCATATTGGTTCAGCAGATGTTCGTAAGCTGAAAACCAGCCAGCTGTTAGCACCTATTAAGGCCGTTGATGTCAGTGGCAGACATGATGTCGCTCAGCGTCTCCAGCAGCGTGTTACGGCGATAATGCGCTATGCCGTGCAGAACGATTATATTGAATCTAATCCAGCTGTTGATATGGCCGGGGCACTTTCTACGGTAAAGGCTCGTCATTATCCCGCCTTACCCTTCAGCCGTTTTCCTGAGTTTCTTGCGCGCCTTGCCTCATATCGTGGGCGAATTATGACGCGTATTGCCGTAGAGCTTTCATTACTGACTTTTGTCCGTTCCAGTGAGCTGCGCTTTGCTCGGTGGGATGAGTTCGATTTTGACAGAGCATACTGGCGTATTCCGGCAAAGCGTGAGGAAATTGAAGGTGTACGTTACTCACATCGTGGTATGAAGATGAAAGAGGAACACATTGTTCCGTTAAGTAGGCAGGCGCTGGTTTTACTTAACGAGCTAAAGCAACTTAGCGGTGATAACCCACGTTTGTTTCCTGGTGACCACGACCCAAAAAAAGTGATGAGTGAAAACACGCTCAATAACGCCTTGCGTGCTATGGGATACGACACGAAAACCGAGGTGTGCGGCCATGGTTTCAGAACGATGGCTCGTGGTGCGTTGGGTGAATCAGGATTGTGGAATGATGATGCTATTGAGCGGCAGTTAAGTCATACCGAGCGTAATAGCGTTAGAGCTGCTTACACCCATACTTCAGAGCATCTACAGGAGCGTTTCTTAATGGTTCAATGGTGGGCAGACTATCTAGATGCGAATCGAAGTTTTTTCAAAACCCCATATGATTTTGGCCAGCTATATGTAAGTATCAAGTGACATAGTGCTTAGTATTTTAAGCCAATTAATATCCTAACTTTAACGGAATAAACGAGGTAATTAATGAATATTACTAGAGTTAAACTTAAAAACTGGAAGAACTTTAGAAATATAAATGTTGCTTTAAACGATCGTGCGTATGTTATAGGGCCAAACGCGGTAGGTAAATCTAACTTTCTTGATGTTTTTAGATTTATGAGTGATCTCTGTAAGGATGGTGGAGGGCTGCAAAAAGCTGTAAATGATCGTGGGGGAATTACTAAGTTACGATGCTTGCAAGCACGTAACGATACTGAGGTGGCTATCTCACTTGAGCTGTCTGAAGATAGTGATGTATGGACTTATGATTTAATTTTTAAAGCCTCTGGTCGAGGCAAGCAACTTATAAATGTTACGCGTGAAAAAGTAACCAAGAATGGAATCGAAATTCTATCGCGACCAAATGATAAAGATGCGTTAGATGCGGTTCAGCTTACACAAACATATCTAGAACAAATACTAGCAAATCAAGACTTTAGGCCAATAGCAACATTTTTCTCATCGATTACATATTTGCATATCGTCCCACAACTATTAAAGTTTGCAAAAGAAATTGGTGTAAACAAAATTGAGGATGATCCATTTGGCCAGGGTTTTTTAGATAGATTGGCTAATACTCAAAGTCGAACCCGAGATGCTTGGTTGAAGAAAATACAGGCAGGGCTATCCATTGCAGTTCCTCAGTTCAAAGAATTAAGGTTTGAGCGAGATGAATCAGGTCAACCACACCTTGAAGCTCGTTATGAACACTGGAGACCTAATGCGGGATGGCAAAAAGAAGACCAGTTTTCTGATGGAACTTTACGTTTAATCGGTCTAATGTGGTCATTATTGGAAAAAAGGCAATTGCTTTTATTGGAAGAGCCTGAGTTATCACTTAACAGTGAGATTGTGAGATATATTCCTGAAATTATTGAAAATATTCTTAGGGGGGCACGAAATAAGAAACAAATAATAATAAGTACACATAGTACTCCTCTGTTAAGTAATGATATCGATGGTAATAATATCATATTATTCGTCGCGACTGAAAATGGCACAACCGCAAGATCGCCTACAGAAGAAGAACTAGATGCTATGAGGGCCGGTTTTTCTCCAGCCGATATTATGTTACCCCAGACTTCTCCCTATGATATCAAGAGAATTACAGGGATATAAAATATGAAAATTTCAATTGCAACGGAAGATGCCCTAACAGAAGAAATAGTCTTGAAGATGCTATCTCTTAAAGGTAGGTTTGAAATATTGCACCGGCTGGGAAAGAAAGGTTGCGGGTTTTTAGTTAGTAAATTAAATAATTTTAATCAGCTTTCTCGGACTCATAACGTTCTGGTATTTTTCGACCTTGATTTAAAGCCCTCGCAAGATGCTTATGTTCAAGAAATTGAAGGGTATTTAGCCAATAAACAACAATCTCTTCATGTTTTAATTTCTGTAAGAGAGGTTGAAAGCTGGATTCTGGCAGATCGTGAAGGGTTAGCGAACTTCCTACATGTTTCTAAAGAAAAGATTGATAGGAGCCCTGAGCAACTCCTTGACCCAAAAGAAAAAATAGTGAATTTAGCACGTAACTCAAAGAATTCAATTATAAGAAAAGGTATTGCGCCTTCGCAAGGCGCTGCTGCCAAGGTGGGGATTTCATATAATACTTTGCTTATTGATTTTATATGGAGCAGATGGGATCTTAATCGAGCTATTGAGTATTCACCAAGTTTAAAGGTGGTTTCAGATTTGATAGATTCCTTGTGATGCTTTTCCATATTTTATAAGGGTGGGTTATGATATTCAGATTCTACACGACATTCAGATTTCTTAAAATAATTGGAGGTAATTTTGAGGATTTCGATCTGCTTCCTGGGGTTACAGCTGTAAGAGAAAGAATGAAAATAAGAAAGATTCTATCAAAAGAATTCAAGTCTAATTCGGGGTTGATAGAGTTTAACCATTTTTATGAAGCTAATCATGTTATTTATGCGGAATTTTCAAATGAGCTTTTTGAATCTCACCGCGGAAGTCATGAAGCACTTATGGCTTGGTTGTTATGGATCGATATGTTGGTTTACAGCTCTTGGCTGATAAAAGATAACTGCATTCTTTGTGAGATAGCGTACTGTAATAAGACCGACAAAAAAAATTTATCGCATTGGACTAATAATAGCCTTATGAGCTTACACACGCTGGCTGATGGAAATCGTTTTGTTGATACTGACTTTAGTCATGACGAACTTGTAAAATGGGAAGAAGTCAATAATAGGCTGCAAAGTTATCTCTATGGCAATAACTCCACAATTTTTGTTTCTTTTTTGGATTCAAAGTATTCAAGATATGGAAGAGCGTATAACTTTGTTAAAGCAGCTAAAAGGGAATTCAACCCCGCAATGAAGATCGCACATTATTGTAGTGCTTTGGAAAGTTTGTTTTCTACTGATAGTTCTGAATTGTCTCACAAGCTATCAGAAAGAATAGCTATTTTTTTAAGAGATTATGGCTATGACCCAATAGCGACTTTTGACGATATCAAATCATTTTATAATGTTCGCTCTAAGGTGACGCATGGAGATAGCTTGAAATCAAGTAAGGTTGAGTTCATACCACAAATGAGTGTCAAGTTAGATAATTATCTAAGAACTGTGATGAACATAATTCTTGATTCCAATGATTTAATGGAAATTTTTAACGGTGATAAGAACGAATTTGAGAATTTTTTTAAGAAAAAAATCCTGACCGTTAGTTGAAAGAATTCGCATTGTTTTCAGGCTCTGCGCGCGCTCGTAGCCCCGCCACGCCTGCCCGCTTTATGCAGCGGTTTTCATGCACCTGCATGATTAGCTCTGAGCCGCGCCGCTGCTGGCCTTGCCTGCCGTTCCCGAGTGCCGGAGACTCATGCGTTTCCATGCAGCATAGACATGCACTCACGCAACGGACGTAAAAAAGCCCGGCACGGGCCGGGCTTCGGTGAGTTCCTGAGTCTGCGGCTCAGAAAAGTTTACGCTTGCGGCGGTCGGTTCTGGCTCCCCGGAAAGGATGCGCACCGCTGACGCTCAGCACGTCATCACGGAACATCAGCGGCTGATTTACGCTCGTCCATCGCTTAATCAGGTTCTGGACATATACGCGGTAAAGCGTGTCGGCATCGTTCGCGCCTTCGATAACGCCCGGTGCATGCGTTGAGCCATTCCGTTCAAACTGGCTGTACTTCATCCTGAGCAGGCTGCTCAGCTCTGCGCCGTGAATGATAAAGAAGTCATCAATCAGCGTATCAATACGCTCATCCGTGATGCCCTCATGACAGAATACGTAAGCGTTAGCCTTACGCCCGGTTACGTCTGCCAGCACCGGCAGCTGCTTTTCCTTTTCGGCAATCAGCCCGGCAAGGTCTGATGCCGTTTCCTGCTGCTCCAGATACTCCGCCCGCAGCGCCTTCATCTCCGGCGTGACGTTGCCGCCATTCTGTCCCAGCAGTTCACGGAAGCGTGCCCGGTTGTCCCGGCTTGCCTGCTCCATCTCGGCCTTACGCTGGCGCAGCCCGCTGAGATTTTCAGTAGCGGCGTTTTCGGTCTGTCTTGCCTCCAGCCAGCCCAGCATCTTTGTATTGAGGTCTTCAATACGCAACCGCCACTCAGAGGACAGCCCCTTTACCAGCTCGGTGGTGTGGCTGATAACGTCGGCCTCGGGTAACCGGAGGAGCCATCCGGCTTCCTTAAGTGGGCGCTGTGCTCTGGCCTGCGCCGTACCGATACGGTTACCGGCGGCCTGAATCTGTTCGTCGGTCATCTGCTGCTGTGTCATGCTGTTTTTCCTCTCTTTCAGGGCTGTGCGTGGCGGTCTTTGCGGGCACTGGCTGAACCATAGCGGCCCAGCGTCTGCGGCTGACGAACCGGCACGTCATTCTGCGGTTCCGGCTCTGCCGCTGCGGGCCTGTGCGGCTTCATGATGATTTTCTCGACGCTCTCCAGCGCGGTGAAGGTGCAGGAGCAGTCAAGGTTCTGGCACTGGTACCAGGTACGCTTTACAGAGGGCGCTTCATAAGCGCTGGTGCGGGTGTGGGCTACCTGACCACATTCGGGACATTTCAGGGCCATCTCGTTTCCTGTCGGCTGGTTTCAGTAAGTCAATTGTGCCGGGTCTGGCACAGTGGCTGCTACCGGAGAGCGTTGTATGACGGACCAGACAAAAGCATTACTTCTGGCGAGCCAGGAAAAGGTCTCACTGAAGCCTGTTATCAGCTTTCAGTTTTATATAAATCCTTCACTATTCTTCACCAGAGAGAAAAAAATAGTAAATACAGTAAATTAAGAGGTGAAGAGTGAAAAAGTAATCCTTCACCCTCTGTTCACCATTGATCATCGCCGGGATTCCGGCCTTATTTGCCCTTTAGAATGAGTAGTTTTTAAAATTCGACTGAAGCAAACTTAAAGTTATTGGATAAAACCTTACTATCCCTCTTTAGTACTATTTAGTACTGTTCTCGTACACCCATGCTTTATGTGGTTTTTGTGCGACCGGTCAGACAGATTTCTGTTGTTGTCACCGGCAAAAATATTCGCAAAATAAAGAGCTACCCGATGCCGTACACACCTGTGCGGCGCTTAACGGATACATAAGAGGTAGCTCATGCACACGACTTTAAACGCTCATTCATCCGCCCCGGCGGCCCCTGCCATGCCGGTATCATTCCCGGTCCAGGAACGCTTTATGCGCCTGCCGGAAGTGATCCACGTCTGCGGCCTGTCCCGCTCAACCATCTATGACCTCATCAGCCGCAATGCTTTTCCGGCGCAGGTATCGCTTGGCGGCAAGAACGTCGCGTGGCTTGCCAGCGAGGTCAGCGCCTGGATGAATGCACGCATCGCCGCACGCGCAGCATGATCTTCACCAACTGTTGAGATTTTCCGCCATGCTGCATTTTCCTGTGTTCCCCGGCTTGCGCGCCGGGGGCATTCCCTGGTACAGTCTCTCTGCTGTCGCAAAATCGGCAGCCGGGCGTGGAAACCCGAGCAAAACAAAGGCGACACCAGACGCGCCATGCGTCTTTTTTTGTGTCTGTGCCCATGTGCACCCATTTTTCGGGCGGCGGTTCTGTTTCCGCTGTGCCTTCTGCGTAATGGTGGCCCGGGCGGGGCAGCCTTCGGGCTGGCCGGTTTCCTTTGTTGCCGGTATTTCCACCCCCGTCCGGGCTGCCACCCATGAGCGTGGAAACTCTGGTGGTAGCTGTAAAAAGCTAACAAAGGAGTTTGCCCCTATGGCTGCGGTTCTTAATCCCCCATACCCTCAGTTTGTTTTCGTCTTTGCCGCCGTGCGCCGTACCGAGCGCCAGCAGCGTATCCACATGATCCGCACCGTTGCCGCTGACGAACGCGCCGCCCGCCGGCCGCTGGCCCGCAATTACATACTTTCCCTCGCTGCCCGCCTGCCGGTCAGGGAGGTGCGCGCATGACTCACGCCACCATTTCCCACGCCGACCTGTTGCGCCTTGAGCACCTGCGCAACGCCGGGCGCTTTATCAGCGACATGACCCTGCTTCAGGATTGCCACGAGCAGCCACAGGCCACACAGCAGGCGCAGCTGAACTCGCTTATTTTCCTCATCACCGAGCAGCTGGACGGGGTGGTGAACCGCTGTCAGGACGGCTGGATGAACGGGAAGGTTGAGTCATGAGCACACGTACCCTTTCCCCCGAACTGCGTTCCGCGCTGTCCCGCCGCGCGGTGGCCTGCGCCTGGCTGACCGTCTGCCGCGAACAGAAGCGCTATCCCGGCCTGACGCTGGCGCGTCTTGAGCACGCCATTGAAACCGAGCTGGAAGGCTTCTATCTGCGCCAGCACGGACGCCAGCGCGGTCAGGAAATTGCCTGCGCGCTGCTCGACGACCTGCTGGCCGCCGGGCCGATCAAGTCGGCCCCGTGCCTGAGCTTTCTGGGACAGGTGGTGATGGATGAACTCTGCGGGCGTCTCAAAGACGCGCCGGTGCTGCACTGAGGGAGAAAAGAACAATGAAAATGACCGTATCAGACGCGGCAAAAGCCGCACAGGGCCAGTGGCCCCGTATCCTTCCCGCACTGGGCGTGAAGGTGGTGAAGAACCGCCATACCTCCTGCCCGGTATGCGGCGGAACCGACCGCTTCCGCTTTGACGACCAGGAGGGGCGCGGCACGTGGATTTGTAATCAGTGCGGTGCCGGTGACGGCATAGACCTGGTGAAAAAGGCCCTCTCACTGAGCCTGACCGAAGCCGCCGCGCGGGTAAACGGCCTGACCGGCAGCCTGCCACCGATGGACAGCACGCCTGTCGCCAGCGCGGGCGAAGATAACGAAGCCGCACGCGCCGCCGCCGTAAAGCAGGCCCGGCAGCTGGTCAGCACCGCGCAGCAGGCAACCGGCAACGCCTACCTGTCCCGTAAGGGCTGGCCGGAGCAGTCCTGCCTGACGCTGGCGAAGCCGCAGAAAATCGCGCTCACGGCCTATCGCGCCGGTGATTTGCTCGTTCCCCTCCATGATGCGGGCGGCCAGCTGGTCAACGTGCAGCTGATTAACGCCGCGGGCGAGAAGCGCACGCTGAAGGGCGGACAGGTAAAAGGCGCGTGCCACGTCCTCAGCACCGGCAAACCGGCAGCGCGCATCTGGCTGACGGAGGGCTACGCCACCGGCCTGACGGTGCACAACCTGACCGGGGATGAGGTGTGGATTGCCCTGTCGTCCGTTAACCTCCTTTCTCTGGCTGGCCTTGCCCGTGAAAAGCACGCCGCACTGCCGCTGCTGATTGCAGCCGACCGCGACCTGAACGGCGACGGCCAGACTAAAGCAAGGCAGGCAGCCGAAGCCAGTCGCGCCGCCGTGGCCCTGCCGCCGGTGTTCGGTGACTGGAATGACGCCTTCATGCAGCACGGTGAGGAAAGCACCCGGCTGGCGCTGACCGAAGCCGCCACGCCGCCTGCCGCCAGTCCGTTCGACGTAATGAGCGAGGCGGAATTTTCAGCCATGAGCGCCAGTGAAAAGGCGGAGCGCGTGGCGGAGCACTACCGCAGCGCGCTGGCCGTGGACGCCAGCGGGGAAATTCTGTCACGCTACCGCTCCGGCGCGTGGAAGGTGATTTCCGGGAAGCAGTTTGAGCGCGACGTGGCGAAGCTGTTTCAGCGCCTGCGCGCGCCGTTTTCGGCGGGCAAGATTTCGGGCGTAGTGGACACGCTGAAGCTGATGCTGCCGCAGCAGGCCGACCCGGCGCGCCGCCTGATTGGCTTCCGTAATGGCGTGCTGGACACCCGCACCGGCGGCTTCAGCCCGCACAGTAAAGACTTCTGGCTGCGCACGGTCAGCGAGGTGGACTACACAAAGCCCGTTCAGGGTGAAACGCTGGCAGAGCATGCGCCGCACTTCTGGCAGTGGCTCGACCGCGCTGCCGGACGGGACCCGGCCAAACGCGACATTATTCTGGCCGCGCTGTTTATGGTGCTGGCGAACCGCTATGACTGGCAGCTGTTTCTGGAGGTCACCGGACCCGGTGGCAGTGGTAAAAGCATCATGGCGGAAATCGCCACCATGCTGGCCGGAACGGACAACACTACCTCCGCGACCATTGAAACGCTGGAGTCGTCGCGCGAACGCGCGGCAGTGATTGGCTACTCGCTGATTATCCTTCCCGACCAGGAAAAATGGAGCGGCGACGGCGCGGGCATCAAGGCTATTACCGGCGGCGATGCGGTCTCAGTAGACCCGAAGTATCGCGACGCCTATTCGACCCACATTCCGGCGGTGATTCTGGCGGTGAACAACAATCCGATGCGCTTCACCGACCGCAGCGGGGGCGTGTCGCGCCGCCGGGTGATACTGCACTTCCCGGAAATTATCCCGGCAGACGAGCGCGATCCGCAGCTGAAGGAAAAAATCAGCGGTGAGCTGGCCGTTATTGTGCGCCAGCTGATGCAGCAGTTCAGCCAGCCACAGCAGGCCCGGTCGCTGCTTCAGTCGCAGCAGAACTCTGACGAGGCGATGCGCATCAAGCGTGATGCGGACCCGATGGTGGACTTCTGCGGCTACCTGTTCACCACGCCGGAGCCAAACGCGCTTTACATGGGGAACGCCAGCATCAGGCCGCTTCAGCCCAGGCGTTACCTTTACCATGCCTATCTGGCCTATATGGAGGCCAACGGCTACAAGAATCCGCTCAGCATGAAAATGTTCGGCCTGTCACTGGAAAGCATCATGCGGGAGTACGGACAGCACTATATGAAGCGCCGCACTAAGCTGGGGATACAGACCAACCTTGATCTGACGGAAGAAAGCAGCACCGACTGGCTGCCGAAGTGCGACGCCCCTGCAGCGGCATGACTATCAGAACCGGCGAAAGCCGGTTTTTTTACGCTCATGCTTCACCACCGGTGAAAAATATCTGTCACACTTCACCTATTCATCACCACTTAATGGGTTGTTTAATATAGATAAAAGTGAAGGGTGAACAGTGTGAAGCATTTTTCGTAAAATCTTATTTTTACACCAATGCTTCTTTGGTTAGGTGCTTAATTGCACCTGACTTGACGATCCATTTGCATTTTACTTGGCGACATTTGCAAATTGCCTGATCACCGCCAACAAAATCTGGCCATACAGATTTGACGGTGAAAGAGTTTCGTCTGAGCGTCTGCTATGTGCTCAAGCGGTGTGAAAACCCTAACCCAAAACTTAAGTGCATGCATAAATTCAAAAACTGAAATTTCTCGACTAGTTAGCTGAGCCAAATTTTACGTTTGAGTGCAGTTTTTAGCCCTGTTTTTTTAGGAGTTTAAGTGACCATAATAGTTTTCATATAGCCTGTGCCAGAAGCAAAAATTACTAAGATCTTTGTGTATCAAGCGGCGGGAGTTGATCGTAGCAGTTCGCTCCAAGCTGCAATGTGTACGAACCCTATAGTCCGACTACCGCGCTCATTTCGATAACTATCGTCTGATGCTCAAATCTAAAAGGTACGAAAAATCGCGATTGGTAGACAGAATGTGTGAGAGCTGTTGTAAGATTTCTTGAAGTGCCGCTATGCCTATAGCTACACTGGAAGGACACATGTGGTGCCACGTCTCGTACAAGACTGTTACCACGGTTCAAAGAGCCGCAAACTCAGAGAACCTGCGAAATGCCGCTCCGCAAAGGCGGTTTTTCGTTTCAAGGACATGAGATAAGCCCTGCCAACAATTTCTATTTAAGTTAAAAAACAAAAAAGGATGAATAATGGATTTTTTTTCTTGGCTAAATTTTGGATGGGTCGGAAGCTTAATTGGTATATTGGGCCTTATTTTCGGCTTTGTCTTTTTCATTAAATCTTATAAAACCACTGTGCCATGTTATCAATACAGCACAAATATTATTGTTGGAAAGAAAGAAAGTGAGGCATCAAAAAATATAGAAATACTTTTCTTAGGTAAGAATGTAGATAACGTAAAAAGAACTGTGGTTGCAATATGGAATGATGGTAAGCATTATTTGGATAACTCAGTAATCCTGAGGGAAAAGCCATTAACAATAAGCTTTGAAGATGGCGAAATTCTAAGTCACCAAATAAAAAGCAAAACAAATGAATCCATAGTGTCAACTACTAACATGTCTGAAAACGGCGGGGTTATAGTCGAATTTAATTACTTAGACTACAAAGATGGTGTATGCGTAGAGTTGATACACACTAGCAACAGCAATGAACCAATATTGTCGTGTACAATTAAAGGCGTAAAAGGTGGGTTTATAAACAAAGGGAAAATAACCTCTACTACCCCCTCAAAAAAACCTAAAAAATTCTACTATATTATCCCAGTGATGGGCTTTTTAATGATAATAAGTGGGCTTGCATCATTACATGTAGCGAGCATGAAAAAGGAAGGACAAGAAGACTTCATCACTAAGTTTGATTCGTTTGGCAAAAGTTTTCTCACGATTAGCGATAAAGACTATATGACGGGATGGATTATGATAATTAGCGGCGCTATTTATGCGTTAACGCCGGTCGTCATGAAGTTTATATCAAGAACAAAAACACCAAAAAATATGGATATCTCTTAACAAACGAGAGATACGAGACAAGAGGACTGCTCTACAGGAAATTACTGTCTCTATCAGTTCTCGTTATTTACCGAAAAAATATTCGGACGCCTTAGCGCGATGTTTCGGCCACAGGGTCATTTTCGGCACCTTCCCTGTCCATATCGCGAATAATACGCCTGATGATTTCTGCGCGGTTGCACATGGCTATGCACGAAATTGAATGACGGGCATTTTGGCTGCTAAAATCCGGCGCAATGCCCAAAAACATCAAAGTAAATAGCAAATAACGGTGAATGGGTGCGTAGTTTACTTTGCTCACCTGTTCCCTGTTGGTTTACTCGCGGTATTGTTAGAACATTTATGGCGACTCCATTACGAATGCCTACTGATCTCTCAAAGCTGCCTATCAATTAAGTAGGGCTTTGTCTGCATTTTTAGTTGGAGACGACTAAGATAAATGCAAACAGGCAGCCAAGTAGAATGCAAATAGGTAGTCAAGTGAATGCAAACCCAGTCAGGATTCGCTATTCGCAACCTAATCAGTCAAAAATAGATTGAAATTTATACAGTTATGTGAGGTTTAAGACTAATGGATGCAAAGTAATATGGGGGCACAAAAGGGGGCATCTTAAATTTCTTCATTATTTAATTATTTAAGTTCAGTTACTTGCGTATGTTTTCGAGTCCGGCCTTCGCACCAGGTATGGAAATTAAAGTCGCTCAAGGGCGGCTTTTTTTGTGTCTGGGATTTATGCTTCCAAAGCCTGAATCAACCTGCCTCAATCCCCATCAGGTAATGGATGCAGGCAGATCTTGGGGTCCATCCCGTTTCGATAAGGTTTTACCTGCACATGATCCGGAAGAAAGATTTTTCGTAGCCATGGTTATATGAAGGTCCATACAGCAAAGCCTGAGATGTCTCGTATCCATAATAATTAGCCACAAATCATGGGATATCGGATGGGTTTATAACCTTGCCGATTTGCCCCAATAACTGGTGTCCTTGCTCAGATACGCGATACCTTGGTTTTGATGAGGTCTCGTTATAAACAGTATCTACCATTCCATCGTTCATCAGGTTGGTTACTATCGTCGCAACATTGCTAAATCCGGGAATACCCCGTGTAGCAAGGGTGCGATCCAGTATCATCCATGTCCAGTCTATGTCTTTTCCTGCCGTGATTTTCAGGACGTTGAGCTTTGTAGTGGTTAACACGTATTTCTTTGATATCATGAGAAATTATGCCAAGTGTGAATGACGCCTTCCCGGAATGTTTTAAGGCGAGATACTTCATCAAGCCATTAACCAAAAATGAATGGCTGAACCGCCAACAGAGCTTCTGAGGCGGTTCCTGAAACGACTGTTATGATAAATCGGTCTGGATTAAATCTTGATGATCAAGTTCTTCCAGAAGTCGAGAGCCTTGCTCTGATATCTGATAGTGATCCATACCTGCTGGGGTTCTTGGTATTATGTCAACTAATCCCGCTTCGGATAAGCCCCTAATAAGCCGTGCAACATTACCCACTCCATCCATTTTTCGCTTTGACATAGCGCGATCAAGATTATACCAATTCCAATTTACGTCATTTCTTGAAGCTAACAGCTTAAGAATGTTTAGTTCAGTGTTGTTTACCATGATGGGGCATCCGGATGATAAAGGTCATCGCCAGTTATTCTATAATCTTCGAGAGTTGCAGTGTGCGTGTTGTTCCATAAATCATAAGATTCAATGTCATCGGCTGGCCTGCCTGTTTCCCAACCTAAATTACAGTAACGCTGATATTCTCGACACTCATGAGTATAGTAATTCAAGTCTACTTTTTCAGGAGGTATTTCACCGTTTGCAATTTTTTTCAATCTGGAAACCATAAAGTCGTTGCCAGGATCGGGATCAAACCGTGATATGTGTTTTTCTACGATTTGAATCCCTTCATGAGTGATTTTTATTCCGTCTGTTGTCAGGTGCTCTATTGCCCCACCTGCTTTTTCTGGGTCAAATGTTCTTGACGTAAATGTGCCTTTAGCCCCGAATACTTCTGGTTTCTCTAACTCAGGAAATCGCATTCTTCCCATTGTTAGCCCGGCAGCAACAGATGCACCGGTGATAAGTAACCCCTTGTTATCCATGACCTGTTCGTAACCCGCTGGTGCATCCCCGCCGAGTTGCTCTGCGGTCTTCCTGAATCCCTCAATATTGCCGTTGTAAACACCCCCAGCGGCCAGAAGCCGACCCGCTGCTTTACTGTTGATGGTTTTTGCAGCCTGAGCATGTTGAATGGGTGCTGACGGAAGAACGCAGTACACCGGACGTTTTAGTTGATGTGTGATGAGGTAGCTAAGCCGGGAGTGGAGAAACAAAGGCAGGTCATTTCGGAGGTTGCCAGAGGATGTTTGCACCCCCGTTATGACATGACCAATTGCGTCATTTCCCAGTAAAACAACCTTCCCGGATCGAATGTCATCCAGCACGTCTCGGTACGCCATCCAGGGCTGCTGAAAGTGGAACTGACGATATCGGCTGACAAAAAGACCATAATTGCCCGGTAAATCCCACTCCCGGATGATTCTATTTGGCCGAGCGGTCTCCTCAAGGTAACGCACTGCCATATCCGGGTGGATGATGTCGGGAAAGTCATCAAGGTAGATATCATTCGCTGATTTTGCCTGATAGTGATGAAGCATAATGTCCCTATTAGCGCTACCATTGCACACAGCTTACAAAACGACCGATGTTGAGTGAGGTTTAAGACTATCCCTTCATTTAAGAAGAGTGAAGTGTCTGGCGATATCCAGGCGACTAATCAAAAGGTATTTTGGGACTACATGTAAATTATTGTCTGGCACCTCTGACAAAGAGGTCATTGAGGAAAAACAAGATTTACAACGCTTTACAGCTAATGAGATATGGCATTCAAGTTGAAGATTTTTCTCACAGTTTTATGATTATGGCCTGGAGCTTATCAATTGAATCAGGCTTAAAGTTGAGAGATACCGTTGAACGGGAAACAAACCATAAGCCTTCATATTGATATCTTGGTTTGAGCATCAGGGAGTTTTACACTGTGACATCTTAAAATCCGTGTTCTTATTATTATACCAAGGCAGGAGCCATGACGAGTCGTCCGCAGATGATTATCAATGTTCTTCAGGCCAATCCTGATGAACAATTCACAGCCCGTCAGCTTGCCCAGGAGATCATCGATCGATACAGCACAGAGCTTGCCAGTAAACGTCAAAATCCTCGTTTTGCCAGTGATGAAGATTTCTTAAGTCAAATAGCAGCTGAAGTAGGTGGGACCAGAACTGTTCAGGCTAAAGCGATGTGTCCTCAGGTTATGACGCGTGACAAGCCGCGACCCAGGCTATTTTACTGGGGTAAGGAAATTGATAATGGTGTGCAACAAGAATCATCTTTTGATATCGCTCCGACTCCCTCTGCTGAGACAGTAAGTTTTTCCGAGCATGCACTTTATCCGCTTCTGATTGAATACCTTTCTGAAGAAGAAGAACTATTTTGCCGTCGTATCGATGAGAGACGTTCAGGCAATAATAAAGGACCTGGAGCAAACCATTGGCTTTACCCTGACATCGTTGCCTTACAGCCCCTTGATAAGGGGTGGGATAGCGTTGTGCAAAACTGCGTACGCTATAGCGAAGGGCGTTTGACACGTTTGTGGTCATTTGAAGTAAAACGCCAGCTTAACCGCAGCAATGTCAGGGAGTGTATCTTCCAGGCAGTGAGTAATTCAAGCTGGGCTCATTTCGGCTATCTGGTTGCGACCGAAATAAACGAAGATAAGCAACGTAGTGTTGAAAAAGAGCTGCAGATGTTATGTGCACTGCATGGTATTGGCGTGATCCTGCTTAATCCGCAAGATCCCGGCAATAGCCAGACTCTTATTCCGGCGCGGGAGCGAACCAGTATTGACTGGCAATCTGTCAATCGTCTGGTTGTAGAGAACAAGGATTTTAAAGAGTTTATCGATCTGGTTTCTGATTATCACCAGATAGGAAAAGTACATAAAGCGCTATGGAATAGATAAGTCGCTCTGATATTTCAATCAGAAACATCATAGCGAACTGGTGGAAAATCAAACGTAATAAAGTGAGCGAGGACTCGCTCACCAAATGCAAAAAAATAAACTCATACAGATAGCGTTGGGTTGTCCAAAGCTGATCTTTAAAAGAAATAGACCATTTATTTTGGAGGAGATTTTTTGCGGTTGGTAGCTAATTGGAATCCCTCGGGCAACGGTTTGAATTTATCACCATTTTTAGGCCAACGTTTTGCTCTGCTCTGGAAAGCTCTAAGCCCATCAATATCCAAGGTTGCTGCAATGACAAAATCATTATCCCCACCTTTTACGCGAGCAAGATCACGCATAAAGGATTCTTTGGCTGGTGAGCGCACCCGGCTATCACCATACTTACGATTATTTACTAAAATAGTATAAGCATGTACATCAAGAGCTGCTGATTCTATCAAAGAAGAAAAAGTATCAAGATCTTTATTCCAGCTCAAAACCATTAATGCATCAATAGCACCCTGAAAGTGAATTCTAGCCTTGCTATTTTGGAGTTCAGAGCAAATCATGATACCAAAATTGATTCCATTATGAATATAAACAGGTTTTTCTAGTTTTCCTGCAAGAGACGAAAATGCCCAAGATTTCCCATACATTGAAAGCAGAGTCTCATCCTCACTAACAGCAGGTTCGAGTTTTGGTTGCCAAATTTTAACAAATGCAGGATAACCAAGTCTATTGTCCGATAATATAAGCAAAGCTTCACTTATTAATTCATCATTATTAATGTGACGATACTCTGTACCTGCTATAAGGCTAATACCAGCAGCGCTTAATCGTTCTCCGATACTGTTAACCCAGCGTAGAGGGATTGATAGCTCTGGAAATAAGACGTAATCAGGTCTAGGCGAGAGTTTCAATGTAGCATTAACCAGCTCAGATATTCTTTGATATCTGGAACGAGATAAATTTGATTTATTACAGGCCATAGCAGTCCAATCTTCCTCATCTGTCCTGATGTTTGTTAATGCCACTACAATTTTACTTTTCTTATCAGTACCTATACGAAGATTATTCGGAAGCTTATCTTGTTTTGATGATGCTTCATCTGAATCTTGCATCGTTGCCAGTTGTGTTGGTCGTATCCAGACACCACGTAATGCTTGTACATAATTGGCCCAAATATTTGTAGGTGTGTCAGCTGAAGAATTATTATCAATAGAAAATAATCCGACGCACTCCGGTGCTAACTCGGAAATTTCCGAAGGTGTCAAAGGCCTAGTAGGAAAAAGATAAGGGAGATAGCTCTCATTTGCACGATGCTCTTTTTCTACATTTGCTAATCTAAGATTTTTAGTCGATCTTAAAAAAACTCTAAGAGAATTGGTATCGATAAGAGAGGAAGAGCGAAATAACATTAAAACTGCAGCTTCTTTTTTTCTATCACGATCTACAAAAAGTTTTGTTGCTAACTTATTATCCAATATTTTTTTATATGGCTCATGAGCCAGGTCGGCACGGGCTAAAAAAGGTGCTTCTGAGTAAAATTTCGCAAGATCAAAATTCAAACTAAGTATATCTTTAAAGCTGGTCAGGGTTTGAACTATATTTTTAAAGAATATATCTGAAAGACATTTTTCTTTTTTCGAACGCTTTTCAGAAAGTAATTTATCGATGCTGTAATAACGGGTTGCTGCGTCAACAAATAGCCAGCTCAATGTACCTTTGACAAACCTCCAAAGATCATTAATGGCCCGTGTCTTGCAACCATTTATCGATACCTCCTTACCAGAGGTGACCTCAGATGCAAGAATATCAATGGCATTATCAGCCTTACGCACAATTGACTCCGCATGTTGCCACTCATTCATGCTTATAGCGAAACCAAGTAACCTTGGAAGATAACTAAAATGAGCAAATAAATTATCTGGCCTGAGTATATGATTATAAGCGAACTGATAAAAATCTTCTCTCTGCTCTTTCCATTCATGAGGGGGAAGGTCTCGCGCTAGCGTTTCAACATGTCGTAATTGTAATGACCAGCCTAGACGACGGATAGTTAATCCATCAGCGCGACGCAGGGTATCCGCATTTTCACCTACACTACCTGCAGCCGAAAGCACTTTAGCTGCCATAGAATCTTCTAATTGGTCAGGTGAGGGCATTAGTCGATGTTCACTGGAAAGCTCGTAAATCTCTTTTTCGATGCTGTCTAGTAAATCAATACCAGCTTTTCCATGGAGAATGAAAAGCTTTTGCTTATCAGATTGCAGTCTGATAGTTGTTTTTCCTTGAATTTTTTCGCCCTGCTGTATTTCCCAAATTTGATATTTGTTATCAACCAGATTTAAATGATCACTGCCTATCCTATTTTTTAGCAACATCATAAAATCGTGATTATTATTTATCTTTCCGGTATCGCGTAATACCAAAAACATATCGTCTACATAGCGACCATAGTAGATTGGCGATAGTTTTTCTATAATTAGCCTATCCCAGCAATGCAATAAAACATTCGAAATTATGCGGCTGGCAGTTAAGCCAATAACTAGTCCCCCCATAACAGTATATTTTTTATTTGCTATTTTTTCACTGAACACCATTGCTTCATCGGACCAATGATTCAAAAATTTCGCTAATTGTGTAGTGAATTCGATCTCTTCTTCGGTCAGTTCAACACCCAGCGTACTATGGAGATCATTTGAGACTAATGCTAATGGATCAATAAAATGGTAGTAACCCTTCAAATCAAGAGAGGCAGCAATTATATCGTGATCTTTTTCTAACTCATCACGCATTGCTTTTAATCCATCACCACGCCACTTCTTGTAAGGCTGAAAGTAAGGAGTAAAAGAACCAATTGAACTAATATGGAAAGGTCTATCTGCTTTGTCCGACAGTAACTCATCACTGCCGATTCTCTTTAGCCTTGCTCCATAGCAACAGTCCTCTAATTGTGCATCAAACTTATGTCCAACCATATTTATCCATAGTGCGGATATAATATGGCTATTGACTGGAAAGTCACCAACGATTCTAAATTCAGGGATTAAGTCGAAATGTTTGAATAATTCTTTAGCTGATCTTACTGGGTTAGAAAAATGGACATGGCCATTTTCTGGAAGTCCTTCTTTTTTCTTAGTGGATAATTTTTTAGGTAACATACGGAAATTTCCAATAAGATCAGAGTTGTTCTCAAAACCATTATTGTTATGTATGCTTTCTAGGAGATTAGCTAAATTCTCAACAAGATTTTGCTCATATCTGGCAAAGTTAGTGGCAGTAGGAAAGGTATCCTCAAAGAAGCAGTCTGCCTTAGCTTTGCGATAGGCAACTAATAAATCTTCAACTGTTAACTCATCCCAACCAGTAAAAATTGCTTTATACGCCATGTCTAATTGACCTTAATTTAGAGGCTGTACAGAATTAGCTAGTCGTCTTTCATGACCGTCATAAGTGGTGTAAAAACGTTTTTCAATACCATAAAGTAAAAGTTTTAATTCATCATCTGTTGATATTTCAAATTTACTGCTGGCATGGTCGAATTTTAGTTTTTGCTCGCAGTAGCTTTCAATATATGTCAACATGCTGGCTCTATCTGCGACTGACATTGTTTCCAAGGTTGCCATTGCAAGAGCTACTCTTTTCCGATTAGGTTTTGAAACTTTTTCTACGTTGTACTCATCCGCAAGTTCAATAAAAGATTCACCTAAAAACTCTTTGACTTCTTCTTTGGTTGCTTCTTTGTAGAGCATATCAATCCCAGGAAAAATGGATGATATCGTAACTAGATTTCTGAAAATTAACGTGTCAGATGCTGTAAAATATATCGCATCTGGTTTTGAATTAATCACGAGACGATTTGTGCTTTCTTCAACCTTCGCCACTTCACCAAAAACTACAGTCTTTCTTTTAATAAATAGTGAAGAAGTTATTTTTTGAAAATAAAAATTGCCCTCTTGAACTGAAACAACATAAGCAATTTTAGTAAATTGTTCCTTGGTTAAGTCATCATAGTTTTTTGAATCATAATCTCTATTAAAATGTTCAATGCTAAAAGGTTGCTGACTAAACTGTTCAACTTTAAACCAAGCATCCTCATCTAAGTTGTGATCAGGATTATAGGGAATACAAGTAGTTACATCGATATCAACAGTTTCGAAAAGTTTATAATCTGAGATCAATTTACGATATGGCTTTTTACGAAGCCCCTTAACTCTAACCAATACATGATCCATTGCTAACTCCGTTCAATAAATGTGTAGTTGTTAATTCTAAAGGCTGTTGAAATATCAATGTCACTTGGTGTTTTGTACTTCTGACGGCTAATTAAAAAAATCGCAGTTCCATTTTTTGTTTTAACGTTGTAAAACTCATAACCAAAGATGAGAAACAGTGGATTAAAATAAAGTGCTTGAGACAGGAAAGTGAAGATAAACAGAACGCCGTATACAAACCATAATGTCTCCCAATTTCCTACACTAAGAGCCACAAAGAAATAACCTAAATAACTGGGCAAAAAGCTGTTATTGGCATGCTCAATACTATCAATCTCACCTTTTTTGAATTGATCTTTTCCGAGTTTTGAACTTAGCACGATACTTAATCCTGTAAGTAGCACAGGGATAAGCACATATAACAGATAAGATACCGCGTCCGGCAATAAGTTCAGCCAGTTAGGGTTATTGTCTTTGGAAAAAAGGTACTCAAATGTATATCCTTTTTGCACAAGAAATATAATCACTAAAAGAGATGTGGCATTAAATGTAAGTAGCAGCCGAAACGCGGTATTCATAATTACCTCACAGTTATCTGCCCATTGATTAACATAGGGAGAAGCCAATCGCGGAGTTCTATAAGCTGATTATTCTCCAGCTCTAGTTTTTCTTGTCGACGAAATATGTTAGTGACTGTTTTAGTAAATTCATTTGTAACAGTTTCATTTGGAAGAATGATGTTTATTTTCTTGAGTACCGAGCCTGAAACCTCTTTAAAGGTTGATCCCGAAGCATGCTGTTCAATGATGGGGATACATCTTTTTACTGAATAATATACATATTCTGTCGAATACCCCTTCGTAGGGATAAAGGATTTAAAACCTTGATTCGTAGTAACTTCATTTATGGAAATAGCCATATAACCGATTGGTGCTCGTGAGCTTAACAACACAGTTCCTGGAGGGTATTTTTTCAGGGATGCAGCTTTAATTCCAGCATCAGAAACATCTTGTGCTCCATGAGATATAAATTTATACCCTTGGTTATTTGATAGATCGTTTGGTGTAATCCAAGAATTCCCGTTCAATGTAAAATTCTTTGGATTACTTGTTGATGGAGTGCTGCCACCTACTATTTGGCCTAAATCCTCCAACGTTCCGAACGCCCAACCTATAGGTATTTCTTGCTTTAGTATCGGGTTATAAACCATCTTTCCACCGGAGTTTTTATACGGTTGACCATTAGCATCTGGGAAATCAAACTGCACAAACCAGTAGTTGTAAAGTGTTTCCGCCATTGCCTCCAGTTCAGTGTTGATATGATTGTTGGTGGCGATCTTTTTGTCTAATAGCTTTAAAGTCCTGGCGATATTAATCTGCTCGCTTTCCACAATGTCTCTTAGTGATATGTCCTTAATAATAGGCATTGTAAGAAATTTTGTTTGTGAACCTTGAGATTTTTCACGCAATCTTTTTAATTCAAGCTTTAAAGCATAATAGATATAATCTATATCGTAACCCTGTTTAGCTGTCAGAACATAGGTTCGTTGATATGCATTAAATTTACCTTTATATTTGCTAACGTGAAAATTTCCACGGGCATTATTTCCAGCAACGAGTACTACATCATCATCAAATGCGTAGCGATCAATTCGATCAGGAAACTCTGCGCAAGTGAAAAATGGGAATTCACCGTCTGATACTGCTTGATTGGCATCTAATTTCCCTGTAAATATATGACAAGCATCTGCTATTTTTTTACTCATGGATATTCAATCCCTCCAGTTTACGCTTAATCTCTGCTTCCAACTCGCGTGACTGGCTGAACAATTTATTCAGATTGTCAGTAAATCCTTTCATTTTCTCTGAAAACTGTTTAGGAGTTATATCTGTATACTCAATCTTGACATCAAAGTATTGTCCAGCACTGAATGAGTAATTTTTGGCTGCAATATCATCATAAGAAACTAGAACGGAGAAATCTTCTTCGCACCATTTTTTATTAAATACTTCACAGATGCGCTGTTCTTCTTTAACCGTCAGAACAGTTTTTTGGTTTTTACCATCTTTGACTTTCTCCCCTAGATTTGAAGCGTCAATCAGTACCACACCCTCTTTGTTGCTGTCATCAATAAACAAAATAGAAACATTGGTGCCGGTGGTGGCAAAAATATTTGACGGCATAGAAACCACGCCAGCCAGCATTTTATTTTTCACCAGGTGTTCACGAATCCCCTTATCAATGCCGGACTGCTTAGTAATAAAGCCTGTTGGTACGACGACCGCTGCTTTGCCACCAGGCTTCAGTGAGAAAATGATGTGTTGCAGGAACAATTGGTAAATGGACATTTTGTTCTTTGCCGCTTTTGGTACTTTAGGGATACCGGCAAAGAAGCGCTCCTTATTCTCTTTACTGTCCAGAGAGTCACGAAAGTCGCTGAAATCCATATTAAACGGAGGGTTAGAAACAATATAATCAAAGCGTTTTGTCTCATGACCGTCTTTGTGGTATGGATGCAAAATCGTGTTGCCCTGAACTACATTCGGGATGGAGTGCACCAGATTATTAAGAATTAAGTTCAGGCGCAGCAGGCTGGAAGATTTTTGTGAAATGTCCTGAGCAAAAATACTGCAACGATCCTCGCCGATAGCGTGGGCTACGTTCATTAACAGCGTACCTGAACCGGCTGAGGGGTCATAACAGCTCACATCACGTATTTTGCCCTGCTGCTCTTTTGGGACTAGGATCTCAGCCATAATGCGAGCAACGGCGTGCGGCGTGTAGTATTCGGCATATTTTCCGCCAGAGTTGCTGTTGTAGTCTTTGATCAGGTACTCAAAGATGGTGGCGTAGAAATCAAATTTTTGGGTAAAAATACGCTCAAAACTGAACTGACCAAGCTTATTGATAATAGCGCGGCAGAAGTCATCACGTTTAGATTCATCCGCTATGTATTGGCTAATACGGTCGAACAGCACCACTTTAGCGCCACCATCAGTTTTCACGGCAAAGACATCATTGTTCGTAACGGCTATATCCAACAAGGTATCGTCAAAAGTTTTAGCAAAATCTGCAGCATTTTGATTATTAAACAGATAGCTGATGAAGTGGTGCGGCTTCAGGGTTGCAGTATCCGCACTCATCTTGAGTTGCAGTTTGTTTAATTGCTCTTCACTCATGGCGCTTAGCACATCTTCCCAGCGCTTTTCATCAGCTAGCTTTGGATCAACTTTTTTCGCCTCAAAGGCAAATTTGTCGTTCAGGAATTTGTACAGAAATGCCTGCGTGATGATTTTGAATTCGTTACCATCGTTACCCAGACCATAGTTGGCGCAAATGCTTTTCAGGTTGTCGATCAGGGCCTTAGTTTTATCTCTAAATTCTAGCTCTACCACGTTCTTGCTCCGGTATTAAATTCGTTCAGGTACTCTGCGACAATCAGGCGGTTGATGTCTTTGGCTGCGTCGGCACTCAGGTTGATATGGTGTACATCTTCAAAGTGGTTGATCACGCAAGACACCAACTGTTTTTCAAAGTAACTTTCGTTGTTCAGTATCTGGCTGTTGTTCAATACTTTTTCATCAGCATCCTGCTTCACACCAAACAACGCCTCAAAAATTTTACGCTCTGGCTCACCAAATGCGCCGCGCTCCTGTAACCGCTTATGAGTTCGGGCATATTTCCGGTCTCCCCGATACTTCTGGCGGAGCAGGTTGTTCTGGCGGTTCAGCTCTTTGATGCGGTCATGAATTCTATTGAGTGTGCCAATATTCGCAACCATTTCGTGCTGCGTGACGTCACTGAGTTTCTTTTTCTTAAACAGGCGTTCCAGCTCTTCTTTAAGGGTAACGAAGTGTGGGTCTTGCTGATCAAAGTTGCTTGCTAATGCTTCACGGGTGCGGCGTAGAGTCTGCTTCAGCTTGTCGGCCAGAACCAGCTCCTCTTCGCCCACCTTCACGAACTCGAAAATTACATCTTCCAATGCGCGATTTAGTAACCCGGAGATATCCTCACCCTGTTCCAGATTTTCTCTCAGATTGAGCAAGTCAAGGCGAGCACTAGCGACACGGTAGAGGACATTGAGCCGGTTAAAATCAAGCTCTGTGAGGAAGTCATAGTCACCCTGCAGGCGAATAACGTTATATAGACTTCTGGCATCGGCCAGAGCGTTTTTTAGTACCAGCGCAGTTTCACGATCCTGGATTTCGTTGATTTGGTCGGAGAAGATTTCTGCGTTTTCGGTATCAAACTGGAACAGCACATCCTTGATGTGTTCGATTTCCTGGCGAATTTCCTCCTGAGATTTGAATAACTGGGAGTAGTTAGCCATCTCGTCGCCCAGCTCATCCTGTAGTTCTTCGAAGTAAGCCTTATTAGTGGCATCGAACTCTTGGCTAATGTCGGCAAAATCCACCACATAGCCATAACGAAAATTCTTGTAGGTTCGATTAACGCGGGTTAGCGCCTGTAACAGACCATGTTTTCGGATCACGCGCCCGAGATAAAGTTTTTTCAGACGTTTTGCATCAAAGCCGGTAAGCAACATGTTGTAGACAAATAACAAATCGATTTTCCCTGCTTTAAAATCGTCTACCCAATCTTTTCGCTCTTGCTTTGTGCCAACATCATGAAGAATTAAGGCAGCGTTCTTAATAGAGCTCTTCTTACGACCGGGAACGCTGTAAAGCGCCTGAGGCTCGGCAGCCTGAGGATAGCCTACGATCTCTTGCTGTTCAGATTGCTTATCAGGAGAAGCAAACTCTTCATTAAAAAGTTCAAACATCTGTTTAGCCTGCTCAGAGCTGGAGCAGATAACCATCCCACCAATGGAGTCGTCATTGTAGGTTTTACGGCTATTTTCGAAATCAGTAGTAATGTAATTCAGCATTGGTTTAACAAAGCTTGGGTGCGAATAGACTTGAGTCTGCTGCCCGCTACCCATTTGTACCTCAGCATCTTTTAGCGCTTCCAGTAACACTATTCTGTAGTTACTGGCAATTTCTTCGCGGATAAGGCGCAGTGTATATCCGTCTGCAATAGAAGCATCGTAATAGTATTTGTGGATATATTCACCAAACATTAACCGCGAGTTGCAGTCGCTTCCTAGAAGTGGTGTTCCGGTCAAGCCTATTTTAATCGCGTTGGTATCTGACAGGGTTAGATTGGCAAGGAAACTGCCCGTTGGATTATAACTACGATGAACTTCATCCAGAAAATAGACTCGCTGAATACTGACATCATAATCTTTGGTCGTAACTACATCAGGGTCATCTTTAAATTTCTGAATGTTGACGACGGTGATTTCAGGCTTTCCAAGATGGTTATGAATAACCTGTGTTACTTTAATGTCACGAGAAAAGTCTTCACGAGAATCGATAAGATGAACCGTCAATCCTCGAGCTGTGAACTCACGATGCGCCTGTTGTAATAAATCCAGTCGGTCAACAATAAAATAGAATTTAGGGATCACCTGTTTTTTCTGAAAATAATCCGTCAGAAAGCTCACGTTGTAATAGGCCAGCGCAGTTTTGCCACTACCTTGTGTATGCCAAATGATTCCTTTTTTGAGTCCTGCATCAAACTTGCGTGCTATTGCCTTTGTAGCAAACAACTGCGGGTAGCGCATGATGTGCTTCTCAAGTCCAGTGGACTCTGTGACATAAACCAGCGCATAGCGCAGAATAAATGCCAGACGATCTCGGCTCAGGAGCGAAGTACAAATGCGATTAGTCGGTCGATTATAATCTTTATTGATCTGGAACTCAGGGCTGTTACGAATCACTTCAAGGTTATTGTCTTTTAACACAACTAATTCAGATTCTTCAGACAACGGCTTTAACATTGCCGTCAGGTCAAAAATCTCTTCTTCACGGAAATAGTTGAATACGGGCTTATGATACGAACTGCTGGCGTAGAATGCTCCTTGAATCGGTTCCGGGTCGCCGTCGTCATACTCCATGTTGTTGGAGAAGATCATAAATTGTGTGATGTTGGCAAAACGCCTAAATTTCTGGTTTCGAAAACGCTCGTTGATACGTTTTCGTTCATCAATAATGCCTTCCCGATTATTTGGCTTTTTAACCTCGATGAAAACCAATGGCATACCATTAATCAGCAATGTGATATCAGGACGGAATTCTTCATCGTCATTCACACAAGTCAGCTCGGTAACAACATGGAAGCTGTTGTTGTTGAAATTTTCAAAATCAATAAGTTTGATATTAGAGCGGTCTGTTATTTTTTCGAAAAATGCGCGCCCTAAATCTTCGTTATCTAGTAAGAGTGTTATCTCTTTAAGAAAGCGTTCTACGTCATCCGAGCTAGTATTGGGGTTTATCCTGGCAATCGAGGTTTTGAAAATCTCAGGGAAAATATTAGTTCCCTTGTCCCAATCCTGCCCTTTGAGTGATAGATAGGTATAACCCAACCTAATGAGATGAAGAATCGTTGGGATTTTTACGCGAGTATCTTCAGTAAATTTCCCTATTTTGGTAGGCGTTATCATTCCTCAAGTATCCTCTCAAACAATTTGCTTATGTCGCATTGGAAGAGGGCACAAAGCTTATCTACCGCCTCCAAATCAACCTTTTGAGCAGTTTCTTTGTACATCAGCGTTATGGTATTGCGGCTGATGCCGGTTTCTCTGACTACATCAGCGATGCGCATTTTGTGCTCACCCATTAGTCGGGCTAGATGGCAACGGATCATTGTTGTCCTACTATGCAAATGTATTAGTGGTTATCGTAACACTATACGATTTTTTTAGCCTTACCGAACATTTTTTCAGTTAAGCTTAAAAATTTTTTCATTATACAAAGTTTTTAGTTATGAAAGTGGTAGCCCGAGAGCATTTTTGACCTTAATCGGAGTTAGGGACATTGACCTGCTCCCCGTTGATTAATACATCGCGATGTTAGTAATGTCTTCATCAGTCACATGAGGACATTCTCATGAAGAAGCGTTTTTCCGACGAACAGATCATCAGTATTCTCCGCGAGGCCGAAGCCGGGGTTTCTGCACGGGAACTCTGCCGCAAGCATGCTATTTCAGACGCTACTTTCTACACCTGCCGCAAGAAGTTTGGCGGCATGGAAGTCCCTGAGGTAAAGCGGCTCAAGTTACCTGAAGAGGAGAACGCCCGACTCAGGAAACTGCCCGCTGAAGCCATGCTGGATAAGGAGGCGCTTCAGGTGGCTCTGGGCCGAAAGTTCTGACGACAGACCAGAAGCGGGAAGCCGTCGCTTTGGTTATCGTCGGATCTGGCAGTTATTGCGTCGTGAGGGCCTTCACGTCAACCACAAGCGGGTATACCGTATCTATCACCTTAACGGCCTGGGTGTAAAGCGCAGGCGACGCCGTAAGGGTCCGGAGACTGAGCGGCTTCCGCTGCTTCGCCCGGATGCGCCGAACCTGACATGGTCGATGGATTTTGTCATGGATGTACTTGCCAGCGGCCGCCGGATTAAATGCCTGACCTGCTTGGATGATTTTACGAAGAAGTGTCTGTCGATCACCCCCGCTTTCGGTATTCCAAGCATTCATATGCATGGTTAAAATTTCGTCGGTTCGGGCACTTTGCATCAGTATGCAAAAGAAGTAATGCGGCACCAGGTGCTATAGTTAAGGTAACAGGATGTCAGCCTGATGCGCGTATTCAAAACTTAATGTTTCAGCAAGGCAGCGAAATCTCACGCCATTAAAGATAGTGAGTTATGTCGGACTATAGAGGCAGTAGTGCAGGGGAAGGCTGACGATCCTGGTTGTGGTGTTTACAAGAAGCGCCTGAACCAGAATCGCGATCGCGCCATTATCCTGGCGAAAGGTGGGGAGCACTGATTTTACACGTTCCTTTATGCCAAACAGGATATGGCAAATATTGATAATCGCGAGCTGGCCGGATTTCGCGAGTTAGCAAAGCACTATGCTGCTCTTAGCGATGAAAAGATCACGGCACTGATTAAGAGTAAAGAACTGGTGGAGATTTGCCATGACTGCAAAAAGTAAATTCAAGAGTCCTGCCTTTGAGGCCATCCACAGCGCGGCTTCTGGATTATTAAGCGTCGATGCTATCCCGCAGGAAACGATGCGCAACTTTGATAAAGCGTGCCTCAACAATGTGGATGAGCTGCAACCCATCAAGATTAAGGCGTTGCGTGAGAAGCTGAACGTCAGCCAGCCCGTTTTTGCCAGCTATCTGAACACCAGTGTGTCAACGGTGCAGAAATGGGAAAGTGGGGTAAAGCGTCCAGGTGGATTATCGCTGAAATTGCTTACCGTAGTGCAGAAGCATGGGTTGAAGGTATTGGTTTGAGTGAGTTGTACTGGCTGCAGCATTAAATGGAAACCTGACTGAATCACGGCGCAGAAAGAACAATTTTAACCTCGATAATTGAGAGAAATCAGCTTTAAGCCATACACTGAAAAATTGAGGTCGGGAAAATTCTTGAATGTATTGAAGCACCATTTCATGAGCAACAATATGAGACTGTAAGGATTAGTGCAGTAACATGGGGAGAATACAATGAGGAGGAAAGTTAAACTCTCCCTGATAACTCTCTATTTATTGAGTCAGGAAGAATAGCTGTTGGTGATTTTCTGATATCCGGGACTAATGTTATTGATGTTTTTTCCTGGTGCGCTTCTTATTATTTCCTGCCAGGTAAACCTTACGCTTTATATTAAAATGATTTTATAAATTACTTATTTCGCTCTGTTTTTAGCTGGACTTTTCTTCCCTTTCCTGATGATATGTACAGGTATTTAGCGCGGTGCGGATGTGCGCCAACACACCCGCGCCGCTAATCACAATCACTATTTATAGGGAATAGTAATCATGACTGACGCCCATTCTATTGCACAACCGACTGAACCAGAAGTCTCTCCTGCAGATAACCGGCAATTAACCGTTAGCTATGCAAGCCGCTATCCGGATTACAGCCGAATACCCGCTATCACCATGAAAGGACAATGGCTGGAAGCAGCCGGTTTTGCCACGGGTACAGCAGTAGATGTAAAGGTAATGGAAGGTTGTATTGTTCTCACCGCCCGGCAGGAGAGCGAATTGATGCAGTCTCTGCGCCAGGTATGCAAGTTGTCGGCGCGGAAACAAAAGCAGGTGCAGGAGTTTATTCAGGTTATTGCCGGTAAACAGAAAGTCGTCTGAGTGTAAAACCGCTCCCGACATCGCATCGGGAGCGGTTAAGTGTCAGGAAGCGTAATGTAGAAAGAGGGGGCTTCAGACTACATCCTCGCGGGCCTCTTGGTGTATCTTTAGGTTGTATCACTTTGCAACACAGAACTGATTTCATCGCTATTCGGCAAGCATTACTCTCTACTTCACAAGTGAAATTACGTAATGGACTAATGTCTTTTGGCACAATTGAGGTGGTTTTAAATGGAAGCAAAACGTGTCCCAGCGGGGTTTAGAATCCTTATCGCAGTATCTTTGTTTGTAATGACGTTCCTTCTGGTAAGACCGTCAGATCCATCGACACAAGGAGAGCAGCAGTTTTGGACAGAGTTAGCAACGCTATTTAATCAACGCGATATTGAGGGTTTCGTGGGGATTGCGCTATTAGTGATATGTACAATGGTAACACTCATTGGTTATCAGATTATAGTCAGAGCGATTGAGAGGAAAAGTAACATTAAGAAATGATTTTTATATGGTGTGAATTAATTCTGGCAGAAGTTGAAAAATTACTTATAAATTGAATCATGTAAATTCGCTCACATTGTGCATTAAATTATTAAGACATGTATGGCTAAACCTTAGGTTTTCTTGCCCAAAAATACGTGCATGCGTGATTGAGTTGCATTATAACCTGCTCACCGTTTTCTGGTGTATCCACCACCGGGACATCGGGTTTTCGTTGCCTGATTGTTTAATTCACTTTCCTGCAGTCCGATTATCCCCCTGGAAATAAAAGAGACAACACAGGGATGCTTATATGGGATTGAGTCTGCCAGAAAAACCGTCTTATTTGCCTGTCGGGGAATAATCTTCCGCCGGAGTCGTGTGAACGTATCATCAGCTCTTTTGCAGCATGGAGCCACGCCGGACAGGACTACCAGTTTGATGATCGCTGGCATCACCAGCGCTATATCGTCAATATCGAACCACAATCCAGCTATCCCCTTGCCGGAACGCTTTCCAGACACGGAGAACGGTCAAAGGAACAACTAAAAGCCATGATAGAGTGTGGTGATGTGGTATGCCTGAATGATGTGTGTGTTCTGTCCGCCGGGCTGTTTTACATTGACGACAACGGTAAGTTAATTTGCGGCAATGAAAATGCCTTCAGATTCGGTGGAGCGAAAACACTATCGGTGCGTTTAATCCTGCAGTGAGTAAGTGCGATCACCGACGCTCTGACGGAATACCTGCGCCAACCTCATTAAGGCAGCTCCGCGTGGGAGGCGGGAGACAACCAGCCAGTAACCTACGGAACGCTTAACATCAAAACGTCGGCCGGTTACTCGCTGCTGGCGGTATCTGTAACGATAATAGTGAGGGGTTTCGTATAATGGCTGAACAGTTTGGTGGCGATGTCTTCAGCAACTGATTAGTGTCAGGCGGGGAAACCCCTGGTTAACCTGTATCACAGATTAGATAATAGTTGCTTTAGTCAATTCAACAGGAAAGCTTGCCCCTTAAAATTATAAAGGGCAATAATTAAACTATAGTTAATTGATGTTTTTCGTATTTTAATATAATTATTGTTTGAGCGCTTATTGCACTCTGTACCCGGTACCTGAAATATCAGATAATCGCGGGTGGGTTTTCCCTGGTGTTGACTTGGTCTTTGACCTCCTGACCGCTAAGCATGGTGAGTGCCCGGTGGTCAGGTACTTTTTTAAGTATAGAGTCTGCGCAGGTGTAATAAAAGCTGTCTTAAAAGACAGGGGGTAATGGTTCCCATGTGTGATTATCAGGAATGAATGAATGAATTCTGCTATTGAGTTTTTTTTGCGTGATTACGATGAATTTCCGCCAGAATTATCAACCGAACTCTACCGGCTCAGAAGAAAAACATTTCGTGAGAGGCTCGACTGGAAAGTCGAATGCATTGACGGCATGGAAAAGGATCAATTTGACAACGAAAATACGACTTACCTGCTGGGCATGCATAACGGGAAGTTGCTATGTGGTGCACGGTTTATAGATTCGACGCAGCCGACGATGATGAGCGAAATTTTTCATGAATATTTCGAGGGTATAAGTGGTCTCCCCACAGATATCCCCTGTTGTGAGATTAGCCGGCTGTTTTTAGATAAAGATAGACGTGACTCTGCAGGCCTGCATGGCTTGCCCGCCAGTAAAGTGTTATTCCTTGCAATGATTTTTTATTGCGTGAAGAGAAACTATCGGGGGATGTACGCTGTGGCAAGTCGCGGCATGTATGCAATATTTCGCCATGCAAACTGGAAAATAGAAGTTATTCAAAAAGGCCTTTCTGAAAAAGGGGAAGTTATCTACTACATTTTCATGCCTGCCAGCATGAGCATCGTGGAAGATATTATCACCAGGGACAAAGCCAGTGGCTGGCTTCGTGAGATGTCCCGGCATTTACGCCATCTTTAACCCGTAACGCTGGCTCAGTTGTCCAGCAGCCGGAGCTCCGTCCCTAGTTTTACCGCATGTGTGGCGTTATTCACTCCGAGCTTTTTCATGACGTTGCCCATATGAAATTTTACGGTGCGTTCCGCAATAGATAAAATGACCGCAACTTCGGCGTATGTTTTCCCGGCGCCGACCCACTTAAGTATTTGGCGCTCACGCGGTGACAAAAAAACGTTCTTTTTCTGATGGTGTTGGCTGTATAAGTTAAGCGTTTTCTGATGCAATTTAATAAGAAAAATAACTATTTTCGAACGATTTTTTTCCATGTCAATACCAGAATCTTTCTGACTGATAATGGATAGCAAAGCCAGGTTGTTCAGGTAGTCATGCAGAGGGAATGTCTGCCCCTGGAAAATATTATATTGAAAACTTTCATTGAAAATTCGCGTGAGATTGAAGCCGCCTGACAGAATGACGTTGTTTTCCCAAAAAAAATCTTCAACACAACGTAAACTCTGAATGATGACAGGATCAATAAACTGATACTTTCTTTCAAGGTATATATCGAACCAATCAGGGTTGTTATTAATAATACGCATCTGTGAAGGGTCTTTCTTGTTCATAATGGCGTAGGCATAGATAACACCCTTGTAATCCTCAAAGAATGCATTCAGTTCATTCTGGATTAACAAATTGATTCTTGTATCGTTGTAGTATGTATCCTTCACGTCAGTTTCTACCTCCGGGATGAGTGGATAAACCAGTATAATCCGCTTCGTTAGCTGTTGCTAATCGTATTTTAATCCAGCTAACGGACAGCGGAAATGACATCTGCCAGCAATATCCTGAATATTTTTGCTTTACAAAACGGATGGAAAGACCAGCTTACAAGACTACAGATGAATTATCGGGATTCACAAAAATCTGCGGGGACAGCAGGAACATTCGAATAATGATTCGCGATTTTAAGTTATTGCTGACTGGAGTGAACCGACAGCAGCATTTTTCATAACAAAACTCATGCTGGCAGGCGTAATTAAACAGGCACCGAGTCAGTATCTGGCTGCTGACGGTTTTTAAATCCTGATGCTCATGCTCCCCCTTTGGCTACCCGGCGTTACCGGGTCGTCAGTTCTGCTGCGCTAACCCCTGTGGCTTTCGGACATAGGGCCTGATGGCAAACGTTCAGGTCAACCCTGCAGCCGGTTTAACGCCTGCGCTTTCACTGGCCGTATAGGTGATGACAAGCGAGTGTTAATCAGCAGGAGGCACATCAGGTCGTGTAAGTAGGCCAGTAATCTGATTACTCTCCTGAACAGCAAGTCTCTATTTTAACTGACTATTGGTTACTACTGGTTTATGGGATGAGTAAGTGGTCTTTCTATCAGAGGCCAGGGCGCATGGGGATGTACAGGGGCAATGATATGTTGCAGGATGTCCCCACGCTTTCTCAGAAAATCGTAACAGGGAAGGGGCGTTAATCATGAAAAACAAGATGATGCTGGGTGTCGTATTTCTCTTAACGTGATGCCCTGGGCCTGGCGACCGAATGGTGGAGCGCGAATCTACAACGGCATTTATCAAAGACAAGCAAGTTTGTGTGGTGTCGCCACTGGAGCCACAAGAAAGGATTACTGCCATTCATATCAACAGTGATAAAAGCAACTCCCTTCACAAGGTTTTTGATGACAAACCTGTTTATGTTCCAAAAGGTGAGTGCCTTCCTGTGTTCGGATTTAAGTTCACAACTGGAGAACGTTACTATTTCGCCTGTGATGTTCAATCTGATAAATCAATATCGCATTTAGTCACTGCTGATTTTTCTTATCCAAAAGAATAGGGGGGCATAACGGCCCTTTGATTCTCATAAATGCACGCATGTCATCAGGCCAGGCTTAACGACTTCACATCTGCGGTAGTTAAGGTAGTTACCAATGATGGGACATCACTCTTATTCATGGGGGCGAGGCAATGAAAAACCTGTTTAAGTGGTCCGCACTTGTGGCTGCCACCGTCCTCATTCTTATTGGCTTGTTTGTCTGGCTTGTTGCATCGGGCTCTGATGAAACGACTGTCTACAAAGAAAATGACTTTTTCAGCTATCACACACTGACAGACAAGGACATTGAAAACGCGCCGCGTATAACGGACAACTACTATTTTGAAGCGCACCCTGGCGACGGTTACTCACCTTCAAATAGCATCGTATTTAAAGGGGCTACAGATACTGCATCGCTGCGTTCTTATCTCGAAAAGCTGGGATACGTGAAGCAAAATCGCAGTCTGGGTGAGAAAGAAATATGGGCAAGGCCTGATCAGTTGGATGGGGATCTGTTATATCTGTACTTTAATCCCACAACCCATGAGGTTGAGCTGACCAGGGTTCTGAATAATTGAGTCGCCTGAACGGGAAATTGTTGTGGCGATGCCGTTCTCTGCCGCTGGTCATCGCGCTGATGCTGACAGGATGCGCCCGCTCTGACGCGCTGTGGACGGTCACACATGACCTCTGCATGAATAACTATCACTACCGTCGCGATCCGGCACCCTGTCAGCAAATCTATCTGCCGCAGGACAGCACACAAGGCTACAGCATCATCCAGAATCCTCGCCACAGGCTGCACTTTATTCTGGTGCCCACGGTGGCGATGTCCGGCATTGAGAGCATCGCGCTGACGCGCCCCGGACGTCCCGACTATTTCGGCTACGCCTGGTTAATGCGTTATCGTCTGATGGCGGCCTATGGCGCTGAAGTGCCTGAGGATCGGCTCGGCATGGCGCTGAATTCCGCTTATGGCCGCAGCCAGAATCAACTGCATATTCATCTGACCTGCCTGCGGGAAGATGTCTATCGCCAGCTTCAGGCCGAGCGCCCCTTTATTCATAATGACTGGCGACCCTTGCCCGACCGTTTGCTGAACCACACCTACTATGCCCGTCGCGTTATGCAGCCGACGGCGATGGGGATCTATCCTGTCTCCTCCTTAGCACGCCATTTCCATCTGTCGCCGCCGCAGCTGGCAGAGTCTGGTGTGGCGCTCATCCCGGCGACGTTTTCGGGAGAAAAAGGGTTTATCCTGCTAACTACCCGGCGCGGCTGGGATAAGGGCAATCGGGCTTCCGTTGAGTCGCTGCTGGATAAACGCTGCGCTATTCTTTCAGCGCCGCCAGCTGACGTTTCAGTCGGGAAGTAACTAAACCTTATCACCCTTAATCCTTCACCGACAAAGCCACTCTGCTGTAATCAAATGCTCTGCCAGCAAGAACCCGACTGACGAGGACGATCGCCCGTGCATCGGTTTCGTAAACATTGAATCAGGTTCGTGTCCGCCCTGTTTCAGTTCCTGCTCCAATGCCACGAAAAATGCCTTCTTCATATCACTGGAAATATTGATTTTACCGACGCCATAACGAATTGATTCCGCGACCTCACTGTCTTTGTTGCCCGAACCGCCATGCAGTACATGTGGAATATTAATTAATAGTAAGCTTGTTACAAGCTTGTCATTTATACATGGTTGTTGAGCTATAACATCTCTGTTACTCTCAGGTTAAATAATAAGCCATAAACGCATATTAATTACATCTGTTAAGTGACTTATTGCTAACATAATCATCCTATTTCTTAAATTCAGACTTTTTCCAGGGAAAATTATTGCTCATTTTCTTTTCACCAGCGTAGGATAAGCGCACAAAGGATTATAGATGCAAGGATTATCAATGGCTCTACATGGAAAGTTTGTTATTAATGATGCTGACTACTCACCGTTATCCTTTCCGGGTGTGGGAACGTTTTTAGCGTTCTCTGGCAATGGTGCTTATCGTAATCGTGGTGCCTGTGGAATGATTCCTAAAGAGGGGCCTGTACCAGCGGGTAAATACTGGATTGTTGACCGTCCTGAGGGAGGCCTCCGATCACAACTAAATGCCGGTGTAAGGGATATTTATAATCATTTTGCCAGCGGTGCTACGTTCAGGCATTCCGAATGGTTTGCAATATGGCGGGATGATTGGGCAATTGATGATTACACCTGGGTTGATAGCGTTAAGCGTGGTAACTTTCGTTTGCACCCCGGCGTTCTTTCTGAGGGTTGTATCACACTTCCGCATGATTCTGATTTTTCCCTGTTACGCAATGCATTATTAAGGACCCAGAAAATAGAGGTTCCTTGTATGAGGAAGTTAAAGGCCTATGGAACGATTGAGGTAATTGCCAATGGCAAAACATGTCCTTAGTCTCTTTATAAAATTAGCGCTCTTTACTGTGATTATGCTGTTCGTTGCTAAAGAAGTTCCCTATGATGGATTAGTTGACTCTATAACAGCCTTATTTGATTTCCAAAGCGCTCTGAACGTTACCCATTTCATTCTGGGTGAACCTGACTTAGAGGCCTGGGAGTCGTTGCGAGATTACTTTTCTATTTTAATTAATACTCTAATCAGCATTCCGGTTATGAGTGCGATTATCACCCTTTTTAACGGCCTTACTCACAAAGTGAACCCATCTTGCCTCCCTAAAGAGTGGGCTTTCTCTACCGTGCGACGATTGATAAAAATAATCATTTTTGTAATGCTGCTTTGGTTATTCGTCCGCTTTGTACCTTACCAGGCTGTTTTTCCGGACATAGAAAAATTTTCAGATGTTGCTATGGCTGCACTTATGGCTTTCAACCTGATTTTAGCCATTTTCTGCTATTACTTTATTATGAAGAAATGCACATTCAAAAGGAGTTTGTAAAATGCCTATTCCAGCTTACATGTGGCTTAAAGATGACGGCGGTGCAGATATTAAGGGATCTGTAGACGTTCAGGATCGTGATGGTTCTATCGAAATTGTTGGCTTCAGTCACGGTTTAAATATTCCAGTGGATAGTGCCAACGGTAAAATCACCGGCAAGCGATCACACTCTCCCATTATGATTGAAAAAGAGTTTGATAGCGCCAGCCCATACTTATACAAAGCCGTTGCTACTGGTCAGACGCTGAAAAGTGCGGAGATTCGCTGGTATCGCATTAACAATGCCGGGCAAGAGGAATGCTATTTTGTTATGACTATCGAAGGGGTGAAGGTGACTGGCATTAATCCGGGGATGCCAAATGCTAAAATGGCAGGAAACTCGCAGATCAACCATATGGAAAGCCTTTCCCTGATGTACGACAAAATCACCTGGCGTTACGTTGATGGTAATGTGCAGTATACGGATGACTGGAATGTTCGGTCCTGAGATTAAAATCCTGTTTCCTGTGGTATAGCTAAGTTCTCCTTGGCAGTGAAGCACTAATTAAAACGTTACCGGGGTGTAATGGGGGATCTAGTGACGACCTCCATCCATGCTCGAAAAACGTTACGACCGCGTTATCCGGTTGTACAACATCTAAAAAAGGCACCTATTCATCGGTGCCTTTTCCCAGCCTCCCTGGCAGTCTTCAAGCCACCATCCACGCCACACAACCCCTTACCGATACAACGCCGCTTTCCCAACCGAACTAAATAGCGCCATCTTCGCCGCGACCACTTCACTTGCCGCCTGCATCGGTTTAACAAAGAGGGAATTAGGCTCGTGACCCCCAAGCTTCAGCTCCTGTTCCAGCGCCACGAAGAACGCCTTCTTCATATCGCTGGAGATATTGATTTTACCGACGCCATAACGGATCGATTCCGCGACCTCGCTGTCTTTGTTGCCCGAACCACCATGCAGCACCAGCGGAATATCAACCACCTTACGGATCTGCTGCAGGCGCTCGATATCCAGCTTCGGCTGCTTCCCTTTGGGGTAGAGGCCATGCGAGGTGCCGATGGCGACCGCCAGCGTGTCGGTGCCGGTCTCGCGCACAAAGGTCTCGGCCTGCTGCGGATCGGTATAGAGAATCTCGTTACTGCCGCCTTCGCCGCTGCCTTCCGCCACACCGATGGTGCCCAGCTCCGCTTCCACAGAGACATTAATCGTGTGCGCTATCTCGACAATCTTCTTCGTCAGCGCAATGTTCTGCTCGAAAGGGTGAGACGAAGCGTCAATCATCACTGAGGTAAAACCGGCGTAGATGGCTTTCATCACCTCTTCCAGCGAGCGGCCATGGTCCAGATGGATCACCACCGGCACGCGCGCCTGAATCGCCAGCGTCCGCAGATAGCCGATAAATTCCGGGCCGGTAAAGGCCATCTCTTCAGGATGGATCTCCAGAATCAGCGGTGAATCCAGTCGCTCGGCAGTCTCAACCGCCACACGTCCAAACTCCGCGCTGGCGATGTTAAACGCGCCAACGCCAAACTGATGCTGTCGGGCAACGCTGAGCAGATCTTTCATGTTGTAAAGCATAGGTTTTATCCTTGTTTTGCAGGAACGGAGATATCTTTTTTCAGGAACAGCAGGATCAGCGCTGTCAGCAAACTGCCTGCGGCAATCGCAAACAGATAACCCATGACATTGCTGATCACGTTAGGAATGAAGATGACGAAAATGCCGCCGTGCGGAGCGCGGGAAGCACAGCCCAGCATCATTGACAGGGCGCCCGCTAATCCGGAGCCCGCCACGATGGCCGGGATGACGCGCAGCGGATCGGCGACCGCGTATGGGATCGCGCCTTCGGTAATAAATGACAGACCGAGGATGTAGGTGACCTTGCCGGTCTCGCGCTCCTGCTCGGTAAACTTGCGGCGGAAGAGGGTGGTTGCCAGCGCGATGCCCAGTGGTGGCACCATGCCCGCCGCCATACAGGCGGCAATCGGCCCGTAGACCCCGCTCGACATCAGGCCAATCGCAAACATACAGACGGTTTTATTCAGCGGGCCACCCATATCAAAGGCCACCATCATGCCGAACAGCAGGCCGAGAATGGCCGCATTGGTGTTACCCAGCGAACTGAGGAAGTCGGTCAGCCAGCCGAGCAGCATTTTGATCGGCTCACCAATCAGCAGCGCCATTAGTGCGCCGGTCAGCAGCACGCTTAACAGAGGCACGATTAAAATAGGTTTCAGTCCGGCGACCGCTTTGGGCAGATGGATATGGTTATTGATCAGCAGCGTGATGTATCCGGCCAGGAAGCCGGCAATCAGCGCGCCGAGAAAGCCGGAGCCGGTGTGGATCGCCATCATCCCACCCACGGCGCCCGCCACGATGCCCGCTTTGCCGCTGACAGACTGGCTGATCCCCAGCGCCAGAATCGGTAGCATCAGGGCAAAGGCGGAACCGCCACCGATGTCAGAGAGCATCTTCGCTATCGGGCTGAAGTTCGCGTCCCCTGGTGTGGCCGCCGTAATCCCGAATGAAAAACTCAGCGCGATCAGAATGCCGCCCGCCACCACAAACGGGATCATCAGGTTCACGCCGGTGATCAGGTGCACATAAATCTCTGAAATCCAGGAACGGGAACCCGACGTCTCACGGGCACTGTTAGCCGGTTCCGATGCACTGGCCTGTGGGGCGGAGTCGGCAAGCCTCGGAGCCAGTTCGCCGTTAACAATGGCATTTAACAGGCCTTCAGCATCCTTCGCGGCACGGGTAACGGGCACCTCAATCACGTTTTTGTGCTGGAAGCGCGCCATCTCAACTTTTTTATCTGCGGCGATTAACACGACGTCCGCCCGATGAATATCGTCGTCGCTGAAAATATATTCGCTTTCAATCGCGCCCTGGGTTTCAACTAATACATTCAGGCCCAGTTTTTTAGCCGCTTTTTTTAAATTACTTTCGGCAAGGTAGGTGTGGGCGACACCTGTAGGACAGGCGGTAATGGCAATAATGTTCATAAATGTTCTCCAGTGAAAATTTTATATTTATGTTTTTCGGTCTGAAGGGATGGCTACAACCTGGAATACCTCCTTTATTTTTTAATTCATGCTGCTCTCCGGTTTATTCAGGCTCCCGATCGGGATAAGAGTAAATGAAACATCTCTTCGCGATGCGGGACATTAAGTAATTGCGCGACGACATCCTCATCGCCTAACGCAATGGATATTTTGGCGAGCATTTTGATATGGCCCACATCTTTATCGGACTCTTTTACCGCGAACAGAATCACCAGCCGGACTTTGGTGCCGTCGATGGTCTCCCACGGAATATCCTGGCGTAAACGACCCACGGCAATGCGGGTTTTGGCGACGGCGGCAGATTTGCCGTGCGGAATAGCAATATGATTTTCAAATCCGGTGGAGCCTAATTCCTCACGCAGATAAACATCTTTCAGGAAAGCGGCTTTATCAGTGACGGCCCCGGTCTGGCAGAGCAGATCGGTCAGTTGAGAAATAATCTGCTCTTTGGTCTGGCAATCGACATCGAGAATAATGCACTCTTCTTTTAATACTTCGTTAATAGCCACGGCTGTCGTCATTTTGCTTCTCCATTATCATTAATTAATCGAATTCGATACCAGACATTCTGTTACCCGTGCGATATCTTTCGCCGAGAACAGGGCAGAGACATACACCACCGGTTTTTCCAGTGGTTCCAGCCGGATGGTGGAAATCACCACGTCACACTCATGTCGTTTCAGGGAGTCAGCGATATTTTTCCCTGGCACGATGTCGATAATTTTCCAGTCGGGAAAGGCGCGGATAATCCGTCCGTAAAGCAGCTGCGAGGTGCCCAGACCGCTGGAGCAGACCAGTAATACCCGTTTTACCTTGATGCTGTTTTCGATGGCCGCCTGAATGTGCACCGTCAGATAAGCCACTTCGTCATCACTGATCTCATCCAGGCTGTACTCCTGCGTCAGCTGGCTGATCACCGCTTTCACGGCGGCGAACACCGTGCCCAGTTCGGTCTGAATATCATGCAGCAGCGGATTTTTAATCCGGATGTGATATCTGAGGCGGTTCAGCATCGGCTTGATATGCGAGGACAATGACGCCTGCAGGTTCTGGTCGGTGGTGATTTCAATGTTGATGCGCTGCGCCACCCGGGCGATCAGCGCCTCAGCAAAGCGGGTTTCACGTTCCGAAATCAGCGAGTCATCGTGCTGTGGTGACTCACCACCCGCCTTACCGGAGGAGACCAGATACTGATAGATGGAGTGAGACTCCTCGGCCACCAGTACCGTGTTGTAAGCGGTCTCAATACGTTCTATCACCGCCAGTGACACCTGCCAGGCGTGATGTTCGCTGACCCGGTTCATCGACACCGCGCGGGCGTCGGTCCTGTGCATCGGCGAGTGACTGCGGTGGATCAGCACCAGAATATGCGTAAATAAATTGATGTAGTAAGGATCGCTTATCGTATATTGCAGTTGCTGTTCAATAAAATTAATTAATTGCAGGGTAAAATGGACAGCCTGCTGACCAAACTTCTCTGAAAGCTCCTGCAGCGTGCTTTCATCCAGACGGCTTTCCATCATGTCCTGACGGTTATAAATCGATTTTAACACCAGCGCTTTCATCGCCATGCGAATATTATGGTCACTGCCTTTTATGCTGGTTCCGACGCGGCTTTTTAACAAGGTTAAATCAAACTGATGTAACCATGCTTCTAATGTTTTTAAATCATTCACTATCGAGGCGCGGCTGATAAAATATTTATCCGCCAGTTCGCTGATGGATGAACTTTTTGGTGACAGCATTAATAAATCCGACGCTATTTTCAGCATCCTGAAGTTACTGCTGAAATCATCCACCTCGGTTGAGAAAATCCGGCGCGCGGCTATTTCCGACTGCGCGTCAGCGAATTTAATTGTGATCCCTCTCCCACTTTTTCCGCTGAGATTGATTCCCTGGTCAGAAAGTTTTTCGTTAATGTCGGCAATATCGCGGCGTAGAGTTCTGGTTGTTATAGACGTTTTTTCTGAAATAGCGTGCAGGCTCACATAACTGTTATGAGAAATAAGCTGTCGCATAATCGTCAGTTGCCGTTCAGTCAGCGCCTTCATCATCATCAGGTTCCGCTTAATCCGTTATTCGCCTTGTCAGTTATCATCTAAGCAAAGGCACTATGCCATGTAAATATTAAAACATGGCCACAACTAAGTGGTCAGGCTGACCACCTGACAGTGAATTTCTTAAATAATCGGGGACGAGGTGAAAGAATAAGTGAAAGGGGATGGGAGGGTTTGGCGGGCTGACTGGCAGTGATCCGATTGGTGGGGCTACATCAATGGCTGAGGGCGGAACCTGGCGGGAAAGCCCGGCTTACGCCGGGCCTGATTCTATCTTTACGCCATCTTTAAACGCTGTAGCCGTTTCTCGCGGCGAATCTTACGCTCTTCCATCACGGCAACCAGCGCCATCAGGCAGATACAGGCGATAGCAGCGGCATCCAGTGCGGCAAAGGTGCCTGCCCAGCCGGTCAGGCCAAATATCGGCGTGCCGTCGGCAATCATGCCCAGGCCCAGTTTGGCGAAGCTGTCACCAATCAGATAGGCGAAGGTGCCTTTGATACCATCCGCTGCGCCAATCGCTTTTTTCGGTACAAAGCCGACTGCGGCGACGCCGATTAACAGTTGTGGGCCAAAGACCAGGAAGCCCAGAGCGAACAGCGACGCCAGATAAACATACTGGTTGCTGGCATGCTGATAGATCCCGAGCGTGGCAATAATAAGCGCTAACGCGACGCAGGCGACCAGCGCACGGCGGCCATTGGCCAGATCGGATAACCAGCCCCACATCAGCGTGCCCACCAGTGCGCCGACTTCAAACAGGGTAAACCCCTGAATCGCCACCTCTTTAGAGAGCTTCAGCTCCTGGAAGGCGTAAACCGTTGACCACTGATCGATCCCGATGCGCACCACATAGAGGAAGATGTTGGCGAAGCAGAGCAGCCAGATCACCTTGTTCTTCAGTACGTACTCAACAAAGATCTGCCATTTGGTCATCGACTCATCTTCAGCTTCTTTGTCCTCATCGCTCAGCTCTTCGTCAAACAACTCTTCGGCCTTGCCCAGGCCATAAGATTCCGGAGAGTCGCTGCCGTAGCGCAGGCCGATAAAACCAACAATCAGCGCGATAATAGAGGGGAAGATAAACATCCCAATTACGTGGCCGTTGAACAGCACATTGGCGCCAAACAGCGCAACGCCTGCCGCACCGGCACCGCCGAGGTTGTGGGAGATATTCCACATGCCAAGATAAGTACCTCGTTTGCGGCGCGGCGTCCACTTAGTGATGGTGGAGTAGCTACAGGAGCCGCCGGTACTCTGGAAGAATCCGCTTAAGGCATAGAAGGCGATCATCAGGAACAAACTGACGGAACCGGTGCCCATGCTGGCGCTGAAACCCAGCATACAGATGGCCGAGAGGATCAGCATAAACGGCAGGAACTGCTTGGTGTTTTTGCCGTCAGCATAATAGGAGACCAGGGTTTTCCCGACGCCATAGGTGATGGAGAAGCCCAGACCGATCATCCCCAGCTGCGTCATGCTCAGTCCGTAGGTGGTGATCATATCGTTCTGCGCGATATTGAAGTTTTTGCGGATCAGATACATGGTCAGGTAGCCGATAAAGACCACCAGATAGGACTGCATAAACGGCTTGAACCACATCTTGCGCCGCAGTTCGATGGGCAGATCCAGCGTCGGTCTGCGCACCTGTTTGAGGAATGCCAGCATGGAAGGGGATTCTCCTGGTTGGAATAGCTGCAATGGGCAGCGAATGGCTGGCATTGTAAAAACCTGCCGCCAGACTGGCCTGAGACAGCATCCAGGCGAAACCAGGAAAATTTCTTAGTTTTGCCCCACTCGGGGCAAAAAGGAGAGGCGTATCACGCTTCAGGCAGGGGGCGCGGTGCCTGAGCATTTAAAAACGGCAGCAGCAGCAGGGCGGATATCCCCGCCGCCGTGGCAATCACCGCAAAGAAGCCGCTCCAGTGCCAGACGTCGATAACCCACGCCAGCGGCCAGCCGGAGAGTGACGCGCCAAGATAGGCGAAAAGACCGACGAAGCCGGTTGCCGCGCCTGCCGCATCTTTATGGGAACATTCGGCTGCCGCCATACCAATCAGCATCTGCGGGCCGAAGACAAAGAAACCGGTAGTAAAAAAGCAGGCTGCCTGCATCACGTAACTGGTAAAGGGCATCAGCCACAGTGAGCCGACGGAAAGCAAAATCCCGGCTGCAAAAATCAGGTTCATCGGGCCACGGTTGCCGTTAAACAGCTTGTCCGAGCCCCAGCCCGCGACCAGTGCGCCTATCACACCGCCCAGCTCAAACAGGGTGACTACCGAGTTGGCCGTGACCAGATCTACCCCCAGCGTGTCGGAGATGTAGAGATTTCCCCAGTCATTAAGCGCTGCGCGAACCACATAGACCAGCACGTAACAGAGTGACAGCAGCCAGATGTAGGGGTTGAATAGCACGTAGCGGGTCAGGATCGCTTTGCGACTCAGACCTGCGCCTTCCTGCTGCTGCGCCATCTCCATCTCATCCTGTCGCCAGTCGCCTACCGCGGGCAGGCCGACAGTCTGAGGCCGGTCGCGCAGACGCCAGCAGAGAAACAGTCCGGCGAGGATCGCTAAACTGCCCGCAATCATCATCCCGATTCGCCAGCCATAGTGCAGCGCCACTGCACCGATAACGATCGGGATAACCGCACCGCCAACGTTGTGCGCGGTGTTCCATAATGCCCACCAGCCGCCGCGCTCGTTACGTGAATACCAGCTGGTCAGCAGGCGCGCGCAGACCGGCGCGCCCCAGCCCTGGAAAAAGGCGTTGATGGTCCACAGCAGCGCAAAGGCCCACAGTGAGGTCGAGAAGCCAAACAGGATATTGACCACGCCGGTAGCGATCAGCCCCAGCCCCATAAAGTAACGGGCGTTGGAGCGGTCACTGACGATGCCGGAGAAGAACTTCGACAGGCCGTAGGTGATGTAAAATAGCGTCGCCAGCAGGCCGATATCGGTGCGCATCATCACGCCGCTGGCGATCACTTCCGGCGCTGCCGCATTGAAGCTTTTGCGGGTAAAGTAGAACAGGGCATAGCCGATCCAGATGGTCGACATGATGTGCCGTCGCCAGTAGCGATAGCGGGTGTCAATCTCACTTTTGTCCTGCAGCGGAGCGGCGTTAGCGGGCGTTTTCAGAAAGTTAAACACGGTGGTTCCTCAGGCCATACGCAGCGGCAGATGCACGCTGACGCGGGTTCCATGGGTGCAGGAGATAGTCAGCGATCCGCCCAGCGCACTCACGCGTTCGCGCATCCCGACCAGACCAAAGCTCTGCTGACCGGAACCTGGCGGCAGACCGCAGCCATCATCTTCAATCACCAGCAAAACGCGACCATCCTGTTGCCAGCCTTTGAGCGTCACGGCGCTGGCGCTGGCGTGTTTCACAATGTTGTTCAGCCCCTCCTGACAGACGCGAAACAGCGTGACGCGCTGCGCTTCGCTCAGCAGCGTCTCATCAATACGCCACTCAAGGTGACTGACGATGCCACAATCCTCCAGCTCCATCTCACGCATCAGAGAGCGAACTGCCTGTTCAAGTGACAGGTCATCTAGCTGGCGGGGTCGCAGACGTCCCAGCAGTCGCCGCACTGAATCGTAGACACCCAGTGAGAGCTGCTCAATATGGACGCCGCTCTGGATCACCCGGCCATTATCCGGCGCAAGGCGCTGCACAATGCCCGCCTGGGTGCGGATTGCCGTAATCGTCTGACCGATATCATCGTGCAGTTCGCGTGCCACCTCCTGGCGCACATTCTCTTCTGTCTCGACCAGCCGTTCCGCCAGGCGCCGGTTGCGCGCCAGCTCACTCTGCAGCGACTGATTCAGCTCGCGCAGCCGCTGGATACCGGCACCCAGCAGCAGGCCGGTCAGGCTTTGTGCCAGTAGCGAAAGCAGGAGATCGACCGGATGATCGTGCCAGGTCTGGCTGGCGATCAGCGCGATAGCGTTCATCAGCGTCGCGATCAGTGCACCCTGCCAGCCGTAGTGCCAGGCCAGCGCAATAATCGGCAGCGCCAGACAGAATGGCGTAAAGCGCGACAGTTCAGCGGGCAGGCCAAGCTGCAACCACAGACTGATGACAAACAGCAGCAGATACCAGATAAGATGCCGGGCGCGCCAGTTGACCGGTTGCGAGACCAGCGCCGGTCCCAGCGGCTGCCAGCGGGTGCTGGTGAGGTAGTGCCAGATGACCAGGCAGGTCGGGGCCAGCGTCAGACCACCGGTGAGCGTCAGCAGCAGGGCGTTCAGCATCTCCTGCTGTCCCGCCCACGCCAGGGATTGCAGCAGCGCTGCGGCGATCAGAGCCGCGCCCTGGCTCAGCAGCGTGCGCCAGTCACGCTGATGGCGGTAATGGGAGATCAGCGCCACCGGCAGCAGCGTCAGTACACTGCCTGCCATTAACAGCGGCAGATGCGCCAGCGCGACCACCTTCGCCAGCCAGATCAGCATGATCCACTCAGCTGCCAGCAACACCGGCCAGTAAGCGCGTGGACATTGCAGCATCAGCCCCAGACGCAGGCCAAACGGGAATAGCAGCACCGCCAGCTCCGGGCGTTCCACCAGGTGCAGGCTGATACTCCACAGGCAGAACCAGGCCGCCGAGAAGATGAAAAAGCTGGCGACAACGGAGATCAGCCGCGAAACACAGGGGCTCATTGCCAGCCATCAAACATGCGGCGCGCCAGCTCCACATCATTGCTGACGCCGAGCTTCTCCATCAGATTCGCGCGATGGACATGTACGGTTTTCGGTGAAAGCGCCAGCTCAACGGCAATTTCCTTTACCGCCATGCCCTGTGACAGTTTTTCCGCCACCTGACGTTCGCGTCGGGTCAGCGGGTCCTGCCGACCGGCGGCCAGCTTGATCGCAATCTCTGGTGTCAGATAACAACCGCCTGTGGAGACGGTGCGCACCGCCGCGATCAGCTCATCGGGACGACAGCGTTTAGAGAGGAATCCGCGCGCACCGGCATTAAGCGCCTGCTCCACCAGGGCCGGACTGTCATGGACTGACAGCATGATGGTGGCCAGGCCCGTCGGCAGCTTGCTCAGCAACTCCAGCCCGGAGAGATCCGGCATCGAAATATCGCAGATACAGACCTGAACGCCCCGGCCCGGTAAACCTGCCAGCGCCTCACGGCCAGAACCAAATTCCGCTACGACCTGGAAATCCGATTCCAGGCCCAGCAACTGGGCAAAGCCGGAGCGGACGATAAGGTGATCGTCAATAAGCGCGATGGTGATCATGTTTATTCCTGGCGGGTAAAATCGCGCTTACCTTAGCGATAAGCACGAAGCTGTTCAAGTCGTGAGCAGTCTATTCAGGTAAGGGAGTGGGTAGAGTGATGCAGGTCAAACTGTCGTGGATCGTGAGAGAAGCATGCCGGACTGAATCGCCGCCCGGCAGATCGTGAGGCTAAGCAGCCGATCAGTGCAGACAGCACTGCTTATATTTTTTGCCGCTGCCGCACGGGCAGGGATCGTTGCGGCCGGGCAGCTTCTCTGCCGCGACAGGCTTCTGGGGAACGGGAATCGCTTCTGGCTGGGAGATCCAGTGATCGTGCAGCGCCAGCGCAGCAGGACGAATAGCTTCAATGCTGGCTTCCATCTCGTCCGGCGTCATGGCATCGATCTTTTCAAGATTCTCTTCCACGCCGTGCAGAGCGATGGCGTCCAGCGCGGGTTGCAGGTCCTGCGGCAGGGCAGTCCAGTCGGTCAGCGCGACACCGCGCATGTAGCCGAAGCACCACTCTTCCACCACGGTAAATTCCAGACCTTCCATTTCACGGATGCCAAACAGCGGTTCGAACTGCTCAGGGAATTCAGATAAGCGGTCAGCCACATCATTCATATGCTGGAAGCAAAGCGACATAAAGCGCGTCATTTCACGCTCGTTGCTCCATTTTGGGATCTGCTTCTCGCCACCCCACAGTGCCACCAGCCACTGGCTTGGCTCGACGGTGACGGGACCGGAGAGAACGGCAGTCAGCAGGCCGTCGAGCTCGGAGACATCAATAATCGATGCTTCGCTGCCATATTTTTCCAGCATATCTTCCAGCCATTGCAGCTCTTTTTCGGACAGTGGGCCTTCTTTCATGCGGTTGCCTCCCGGGCATTTCAAAATTTCAGCGGCGTTGAGCCTTAAAACCGCAGCAGTGTACACCCTTGTGGACTGCAACACAGCTAACCCTGTTCGGGCGAGCTGCGGTGATTAAACCGCGTTTAGCACCACTTTCACCCCGTTGTGCAGGCGATAGCCCACAGCACTTTATGGTACATTTTTGCGCTCCAGCCAGACAGTTACGTGTTAAATAATAATAAGTAAATGATTAATATATGAAAAATGGATTTACTGGCAGGCCGGCTGTTGCAGTCTCCCTTGCACGGCTGACCCCTGGTGGCCAGTGGATCAGCAGATTAATGACGCGATTCATGCCAGCCTTTATCTTCCTGCTGGCGGGATGTGGAACCCTGTCGCAAACCTCCGCCCCGGTGGGCGACCGCGTTTATCTGACACACGCCACCTTTCATGAAAATGTCGACGACATCGTGCAGCATTACATGCAACAGAAGCAGGTTCCCGGCATCAGCATTGCGGTCATTCATCGCGGTGGCCCGACCCGCTATTACGCTTTTGGCGTCACCGATCGTGTGCATCGCTATCCGATCACGCCCGATACCCTGTTTGCGCTGGGATCGCTGAGTAAAGGCGTGACGGCAGAAGTGATTATCCAGCTGGTTGATCAGGGTAAGCTGCGCTGGAGCGATACACTGGCGGATCTTCTGCCGGAAGGCGTTCGCCTCAGCGCTGACGCGCGGCGCATCACGCTGCTGCAGCTGGTGACGCACACCTCGGGTCTGCCGCGACAGGATATGGATCTGACGATGCTGCAGCAGTTCGTTCGTTATCTGGACACCGGCGAGAACTTCTATGGCAATCTTGATAGCGACAAGCTGCTGAGTTATCTGGCGGACTTCTCTGCACCTGCGGTACGCATGCCACACTACTCTAACCTCGGCTATGCGCTGCTCGGTTATATCCTGCGCACGCGTTGTCATCAGGATATTCAGACGCTGGCATCACAGCTTATCTTCACACCGTTAAAGATGAACCAAAGCAGTTTTGTACCGGAAACGCTGGCGGGCTATCCGCTGCGTGCGCTGGGCCATGCAGGCGATCAGCCGAAATTTATTCGCCGCGGCACGCTGACGCCTGACTGGCATTTTCACGGCAACATGGTGGCCGCGGCCAGTCTCTACAGTAACGCGCGCGATCTGAGTGCTTATTTGCGCGCACATCTCAGCGCTACCGGTGATGCTGCGCGGGACCGGGCTTTCGCGGCGGTAGATCAGGCGTGGTATCAGCAGGGCGCGCAGGCGCAGAATATCGCCTGGGTGACCGACACTTTCGAAGAGCAGCAGATTACCTATCAGGTGGGCTATATCGGCGGCTATGCCAGTTTTATCGGCTACGATAAACGTAACGGCAATGCGATTGTGGTGCTGCAGAACGGCTTTAACTGGAGTAACTATTTAGGCATTGCGTTGTTGGTCGATCTGGCAACTCAGGATAAAGTGGTCGGACAGTGATCCGCTACCTGGCCTGTGTGCAGTAAAGTGAATAGCGCTGTTTTTCCTTACACATAGCGTCAGTGCGCCGGAACTGAAGTGCGATAAACATTGTCTTTAGCCTGACTGTCAAAATTCAACGTGGAAATCATTATGCGCAGGACTCAACGTGTACTTTTATCAATGGGATTACTGGTTGGCTCGCTGAGCCTGATCCCCGCTGTACAAGCCGCTGGCGAAGCAACGGATACCGTTCCGCCACCGCCGCAGATTCAGCCTGCTAATCCGGATGCGCAGCCCGCTACGCCTGATACGGGCAGCGTTCAGCCGGATGCCGGTGCCGCGCAAAGCCAGGCGCCGACCAGCTCACAATCTAATGATGGTATTACGCCGACCACGCCGGCACCTTCCAACGGCGCGCACCCTAATTACGACCTCAGCACCATCATCATCGACTACAAACAGTACCAAATCGGTGACACAGTTCCAGAGAAGTACACCGATAAAACGTACACCATCAATGAGTGGCAAAAGCGTAATCTGCCTGCTCCGCAGGAAAATACCCACTGGGCCTATATCAACGCCAATTACATTCTTATTACCAATGACACCGGTAAAATCGTCATGGGTAAATCGGGCGATATCTTCTTCCGCGGTTAAAATAAGCGGTAAAAATCAGCCGGTCGTGATGACCGGCTTTTTTTAGCTGAAACGCTCAGCACCAAAGCTTGCCAGCATCGGATGCTTTTCACCGCTTACAATCTCCTCCGCCAGCAATTCACCGACAATCAGCGCCAGGGTTGCACCCGAATGCGTGAACGCCACATAACAGCCCGGCACCTTCTGCAGTTGCCCCAGTACCGGATCGCCATCGCCCGGAATCGGCTTCAGGCCAATTTTCCAGCTCTGGACGCTGAGCGGCTCGTCACCCCGTAACAACTGACTCGCTTCCTCGGCCAGCTTTGCTACAACCTGCTTATCAATATGGTAATCGCCTCCGGCCAGCTTCTGGATATCAGCCTCGTACCAGTCATGATCCAGGGCGTAACGGTTGCCGGGGTTTGGCCGGATGGCGGCGCGAGGCGTGTTCAGCACCGCCTTGAGTTCATGTTTGCCCGGCTCAGTGATCACCAGCATGGAGACGGGCGATCCGTTGGGAATCGTCACGCCCAGTGGCGCAATCACATCCGGTGTCCAGGGCCCGCAGGCGACCACCACCGCATCTGCCTGTAGTTCACCCAGCTCACTGCGAATGCCGCAGGCCCGGCCATTCACTGTGATCACACTGGCTTTACCGGCGTGTTCAATCACTTCACCACCCCGCACCCGGAACTGATTCACCAGATACTCTGACAGGTGCGGCAGACTGACCCAGCCTTCACCGGGGTTAAATATCGCCTGCGACGGCAGCGCGTCAGGATCGATCGTCGCATCCGCCTGCGCCACGTTATCAGGTGTCATGAGTTGTGAGTCGTAGCCGTGTGCTTTCTCATAGGCGTGCCGCGCCTGCGTTCCGGCTGCATCATTGCTGAACCAGCAGACCCCGCCATCAAAACGCAGCCAGTCGAGGGTAGGTTGTTGAGCAAACAGGGTGCGATAGCGATCAATGCCCGCCATGCGCAGCGCGTGATAGGGGCGGGAGCGTTCACCCGCCGAGTTGAGCCAGGAGAGTGAACGTCCCGATGCGCCAGAACAGAGCGCGGCTTCGGTCACCAGCGTCACCGCCGCTCCCCGTTTTGTCAGCTCCAGCGCCGTCGAGACACCTATTACGCCACCGCCCAGTACAACTACTTTCATTTCAGTTTTTACCGCCATTATCAGGTTCCTTGCTCAGTTACAGCACTTCAGAGAGAAAACGTTGCAGTCGCGGCGACTGTGGCGTATCAAAAATGGCGCCCGGCGGCCCGGCTTCAACAATCTCGCCTTCGTCCATAAACACCACCTGATCCGCCACTTTGCGCGCAAAGCCCATTTCATGTGTCACCACAACCATCGTCATGCCGCGACGACAGAGATCCGCCATCAGCGTCAGGACACCTTTCACCAGTTCGGGATCGAGCGCAGAGGTCGCCTCATCAAACAGCATGACCTCGGGATCCATCGCCAGCGCGCGGGCAATCGCGACACGCTGCTGCTGGCCGCCGGAGAGATCGCGTGGCCAGTGATCGGCGCGCTGACCCAGACCCACTTCTTCCAGCCGCTGACGCGCAATCGCCATCGCCTGCGCTTTGGGCAGGCCTTTAACCCGCCACGGTGCCAGCGCCACGTTCTCCAGCGCGCTGTGATCGGGGAAGAGATTGAAATGCTGAAACACCATGCCGATCCGTAACCGCAGCGCATCTGGCTTGTCGCGCAACACTGACCGATCAGCCAGAAGTACATCCCCCGATTGCGGTTCATGCAGCCGGTTGATGCCGCGCAGCAGCGTCGACTTACCCGAACCGGATGGCCCGATAATGCAGGTGGTGCTGCCGGGCGCGACCCGCAGCGAGACGTTACGCAACACCTCAATCGGGCCATAAGCCAGAGTCAGATCGCGCAGCTCCAGGCTGGCACCGTGCCAGCTCGCGGCAGTGGTGCTGTTCAGGTTATTCATGGTTGCCTCCGATCCGGGGATGAGTGACCAGTGCGCCGCCGGGCGCTCTGACTTCCTCCACCTCTTTTAAGCCACTTTGCGGGGCAGTCAGGCGACGTCGGCCGGTGCGATAACGCACATCGACATAGTTGACCATGTGCGTCAGCGGCACAGTGATAATCAGATAGAACAGCCCTGCCAGCATCAGGGGCGAGAGGTTGCCGGTGAGCACCGCCGCGTCCTGGCCCACGCGAAACAGTTCCCGTTGTTGTGTCATCAGGCCCAGCAGGTAAACCAGCGAGGAATCTTTAATGATGGCGATGAACTGGTTAACGATGGCGGGCAGTACGCGGCGGATCCCCTGCGGGATCACCACCAGTCGCATTGCCCGGCCATAACTCATCCCCAGCGCCCGGCAGGCTTCCATCTGGCCGCGTTCAACACTCTGAATACCGGCGCGGAAAATCTCGCCCATGTAGGCGCTGGCGATCAGGCTAAGGGCGAAGATCCCCAGCGGATAGGGCGTAGGACCGAACAGCTGATAGCTGAAGCGCGCCAGGCCCTGACCAATCAGCAGAATGGTCAGAATCGATGGCAGACCGCGGAACAGATCGGTATAGAGCCGGGCAGGCAGACGCAGCCAGCGTGAGGGCGAGATGCCCATCAGCGCCAGCAGAAGGCCGAATAGCGTGCCGAGCAGCGTTGCCGCCAGCGAGATAATCACTGTATTGACCAGCCCGGTGGTCAGCATCTGCGGCAGTACTTCCATCATTGATGGAAAATCAAAGAAGGTGCGGGAAAGAATCGTGAGCAAGTCCATCGCCGTCTCCATGCAGGGTGGGGGATCCCCCGGTTAACTCAGGACGCGAACGTCCGCATCTTTACTGCCCGCCAGGCAGATACTGTTTTGGCATCGGCGATCCGGGGAACCACTTCTGATAGAGCCGTTGCCAGGTGCCATCCTGCATGGCTGCTTTGATGGCACTGTCCAGCGCGGCCTTGAAGGCGGGTTTGCCTTTGGCAATGGCAATGCCGGCCGGTGCATCAAACGAGGGGATGTCGGCAGCAGAGACCAGCTTAAAGCGGTCGGCGTAGCTTTTTGCCGCCTCGTAGTCGAGGAAGATTGCGTCGAGCGTACCGTTATTGAGCGCAGAGACTGCGCTGTTGTTATCCGGGAAGCGCACGAGATCGGTCTGGGTGAAGTGTTCGACGGCATAGCTCTCCTGCAGCGTACCCTGAACCACCCCGAGCCGGTGTTTTGCCAGGCTGGCGACATTCTTCACGCCGCTGTCGTGGCGGGTCAGCACGGTGAGAAATCCCGCCAGATAGCCGGTTGAAAAATCCACCGTCTTTTCACGCGCAGGGGTGATGCCGATAGCCGCTACCGCCGCGTCATACTGACCGTTGGCCACCGCCGGCATGATGGCCGAGAAGTCCTGTCCAATAAAATCGACCTTATCGATCCCGATACGATGGGCGACATCTTTGAAGAATTCGACGTCAAAGCCGGTGAACTGACCGCTGGCATCCGTGAAGGTGTAAGGTTTTGAGTCGCCGACGCTGGCGATGCGTAGCTGACCCGGTTCGATCAGCCCATAGGGATTGTTATCACTGGCAGCCAGCGTACAGAACGACAGTGAACAGAGTGCGAGCGTGGTGCCGAGCAGTTTGCCCAGGGTGGTTTGCGATTTCATAGCTCATCCGTTTTTGCAGGTTTAAACATCAGAGACTGTTGAGCCAGCGATTATTATTGAGACCGGTCTCAACACAGGTGACACCTTAAGGCACTGATGTTGTGAGACCGGTCTCAAGGGGTTACAATGAGTTTAAGCACAGCCTTTTTTCGGCGTCAATATTCCTGTCATCAACCTGTGATTCAAAATAATTATGACCAGCCAGAAACGACAATCTAAAGCGCCCACCGTGGCGGATGTGGCGCGCGCAGCAAAAGTATCCAAAGCCCAGGCGGCGCGTGCGCTGGGTGGCTATGGGGCGGTCAGTGATGAGGTGCAGGAGCGGGTCAACAGCGCGGCCTCCGCGCTGGGCTACCGTCTGAATGCTCTGGCCCGCAGTATGAACACCGGACGTTCCAATACCATTGGTGTGATTGTCGGCGACATTGAGAATCCCCATTTCGGTCTTGCGCTGCGCGGCATGGCGGATGTGGCGCGCACTGCCGGTTACCATCTGCTGCTCAGTAACAGCGATGAGAAGTTGCAGGCTGAGCAGGATGCGGTGCGGGTGATGCTGGAAAAGCGGGTCGACGGCATCATCGTTGCGCCCTGCTGTTCAGAACACCGTCACAACAGTCACCTGACTCAGGTACTGGAAGAGGGCAGAGCGCTGAAATTATTTGATCGCGCAGTAACTGACCTTGATGTGGAGGCGATCTGTTGCGAATTTACCGAAGTGGCTGCAGAAGCAACCTCGCAGTTACTGGAAGCGGGCCATCGCCACATCGCTTATATCACCAGCATGGCACTGGCAACCGACTACAGCACACCAGGCGATTTTGGCCTGACGCCGGTCGCCCAGCGCGTGGGCGGCATGATGCAGGCATTTGCTGCCGCGGGCGTGGAATTTGATCCGACGATGGTGAAAGTGAATGCGCTGGACGAAGCGGAGATTGCCCGTATCGTGGCCGAGCTGTGGCAGCGTCCGCAGCCGCCTACTGCGCTGGTGGCTTCTGACAGCGTGGTGGCGATGTGGCTGCTGCGCGAAGTGACGCAGCGCGGACTGCGAATCCCTGCCGATCTCTCATTCGTGATGTATGACAATTTTCCGTGGAGTGAGATTGTCACGCCACCGCTGACGGTGGTGGCGCAACCGGTGTATGAGATGGGCCGTGAAGCGGCACGACGCCTGATCGCAGAGATACGCGGCGAAGCCGTCGGACCGATGCCGCGCTTTGATGCCCGCCTGATGATTCGCCAGTCCATTGCCGCACCGGCCAGCCTCATCAGTGGGAAATAATAGGGTTAACCCGGCCAGCCCGGTAACCGGTATATCGCCTGGCTGATGCGTTCGCAGGCAATGGGTCTATCATTTTCGCCAGTTTTGGTCCTTTTTTATCAATTATGATCGTGGCAATCTGCAGAGATAATCTGCAGCCAGGAGGCAACATGTCACAACATACCAATCAGTACGGACAGCCGGTCGGTGAGCCAATGCCAGACTGGCAGCCCCGGCCTCTTCCCCAGCATCAGGTTTTTACTGGCGAAGTTTGTCGGCTGGAGCCGTTCAGTGTGGCGCGTCATGCTGAGGCACTGTTTGAGGCATGGGCGCTGGCTGAAGATGGGCGTGACTGGACTTACCTGCCTGCCGGTCCCTTTACCGAACGTCCGGCATGGCAGGCGTATGCCGCACAGCTTGAAGTGAGCCGCGATCCGCTGCATTTTGCCGTGATCGATCTCGCCACCGACCAGGCGGTGGGTAGCCTGTCGTTAATGCGCATTCAGCCTGAACATGGCGTAATGGAAGTCGGGCATGTCATGTTTTCGGCCCGGCTGAAACAGACCCGCATGGCAACGGAGGCGCATTTCCTGCTGATGCGTTACGCCTTTGAGACGCTGGGTTATCGCCGTTATGAATGGAAATGTGATAGCTGTAACGCCCCTTCCCGTAAGGCGGCGGCACGTCTCGGTTTTCGGTATAAAGGCGATTTCCGTCAGGCGATCGTCTACAAAGGACGTTCACGTGACACCAGCTGGTTCTCGCTTATCGATAGCGAATGGCCGCAGGTGAAAAAGGGCCTGAAGCGCTGGCTGGCGGAGGAGAACTTTACCGCCGACGGTCAGCAGCGCGAAAAGCTGGAGGCGCTGCGCGACAGACCCTGACAGGGTGATAACGGGATCACATTAAAATATCTTTCAGGACCGCCGCCAGCAGGGTGGTGGTCATGAGAATAGATAACCGTTTGATCCAGCGCATATCGGTGGTCAGGGTAACAACGTCATTTCTGAGGCTGTCCACAGCCGAAGTTAATCGGAAATTCATTTCACTGAGAGCGACATCCAGCTTATCCACCTTGGCTTCTAACTGATTAAAACGGATGGCCAGTTTGTCCGTTTTTCTTTCAACATGGCCAAGCCGCTCGTCTATCTGATGTACTTTTGTTGTGAGCTGACCAAGCCGCTCATCTATCTGATCGACTTTGGTTGTAAGCTGCCCGAGCCGAATGTCTATATGGTTGGCTTTGGTCTGAATCTGACGGAGTTGCTTTCCAACCTGCCCGCCGGGCTGCCTCTGCTGCATATCAGTAAACACCTCCACCATCGCCTCCGCTTGCTGATCGTCGATCCCTGCCTGTTGCAGCGCTTTAAAGGCTTTGTGGGTACTCATCATTGTGCTTGTCATCACGACACCTCCCTGTGCACTTCAGCGATAACGGCATCATGACAGGCAAAAGACGTATCGCCACTAAGCCGGTTATATTTTGCGCGTCTCGCCGAAAAATATCAATTAGTACAACAAGTAACGTGCAGCAGAGTGCGGGCTGTCTCGCAACATTTAGCTGATGGCAGGATGAGGCGACTCTGCGGAAATCCGCAGAGTCGGAAAGAGAAAAGCGGGCGTCAGGGCTGTGGCACGATTTTAATTTCAACCATGCCGATGCCCAGTTTGCGCGGATCCTGACCGGTGATATTGCCGGTGTTACTCAGCTGCGGTTCAGGCGGTGCAATAACCAGACGATGGCTGGCGCCTGGGTTATCAAAATGCAGGGTATGTGTCGATATCTCTTCACTCAGCGACAGCAGTTGCTGCTGATCGCCCACCCGAACCGGAATCGCCCGGTGCGCATTGGGGCCATACGCACGCGCGGTGATCACCAGATCGAACTTCGCGGGCAGCGCATCGATATAGTCGATATGAACCTCGGGCGCGAGATTAGCGTTAGACCAGCGTCCCCAGCTCTCTGGCCGTGAGATGCCGCTGAAGCTTTTAACACTCTCCGGCGCGCCAGGCACGTCGAGCCGGAAGCTATCGGCGCTGTAGCGAATGTTGTTATCTTCAATACGGATCTGCGCGAGGTTCTGCTGGTAACGCGCATCGCTGATAGCGCCCTCGGGGAATCGGACTTTGCCTTTCCACTGCGGTTTGTCGACATGCGTCACCGACGGCGTGCCGCCGAGCTGTCCCATCGCCACACAGAGATCGCCGGAAAGTGCCAGCGAAGGCTGCCAGAGTCGCGCCATTTTAAAACAGCGATCCACCCAGAGGAATTTATCGGCTGAGGCGAAATCCGCCAGCTGATAGCGCAGCGGTGCCGAATATTCCCCCTCCGGCATCGGCTCGACATGCTTATCACTGATGCGGAACAGAATCGGCAATTTGAAGGTGGTTCCCGAGAAGCTGAAGATATTCTTCGCCTGATCCACCGTGAAGTTGTCTATCTTCTTCGGGAAGTTCCACAGCTGGATAATGTCGGGCTTCCAGCTCGCCACCTTACTCTTCATATCGTCGAACTGGGTGGAGAGTGAAAGCGATGAGAGGCTGCTGCGGCCCAGGCCAATCGCGTTATCGCCGCCGAGAATATCGAGCAGCGTGGCGCCGTTATCCAGCGTGCTGCGCTTCGCCTCCATCAACTCCGCCTGCGGCTTGTCACCACGGATCACCATGAAAAGATTGCGACGAGGCTGTTTAACCAGCCACGGATGCGCAGTGTTGTTCATCGCCAGATGATCCGAGCTCACCACAATCACGGTGTTTTTGAACCACGGCGACGCTTTAATGCGCGCAATCAGGCGCGCCACATGCTCCTGCGAGCAGGCGACCGCACTGAATGACTGATTCGGTTTGCCCTCAATGCTGTAGCTCCTGCGATCGCAGCTGCGTGAGATAAATCCGTCAGGATGATGGGTGTCGACGGTCAGCGTAAACAGCGCAAAAGGTTTACCGGCCTGAGAGAGTTCCTGATACTTCTCAAACACCTCATCCATTACCGTATCGTCGTAATAACCCCAGTTATTACGGTAGGTGGGATCGGCGACGCGGCTTTTCAGCTCCTGCGAACCATAAAGGTTAGCGGGATCAAAACCGTGTGATTTCAGGAAGACATCTTTCCCGGCGAAACGCAGATCGGCACCCTGAATAAACCAGTTCTGGTAGCCGGAGTTCTTCAGGATGTCGCCCAGACAGACGTTCTGTGGATAGAAACTGGAGAGCGACGCGGACGCATTGCCATCAAATGGGGCAAACAGCGGAATGCCACACTGTGAGGCGACCATGCCCGCAATGGTGTAATCGGTACCTGGCAGCTGTTCGGTTTCGCTGAAGTCGATGCTCTGCTCTTTCTGCCGGCTCAGCTCCGGCGCTAAGCCGGGAAAGGCGATAGGGTCAAAATAGGTGCGCTCTAAGCTTTCACCATAGATGTAAACCACGTTGAGGTGCGGCTGTTCAATGCGATTACGCGGCACTTTATAGAAGTTGTCGAAGTCAGAATCTGCCAGTTGGGTATGCGACACAATCAGGGTCGCGACCTGGCGAAAGGCCGGGGTGGTCTGCACCGAGCCGAGTGCACAGGCGGCGGCCAGCAGCGACCAGCCCATGTGATGCGGACGCTTACGCCGCCGCAGAATCCACGACAGCAGGCAGAACAGCAGAAACAGCACGATGATCAGCCCAATCGCCGGCACCACATATTTACTGATACCCGCGCCGATCAGACTGTTGGTCAGGGTATAAAGCACCGCATCGTTGATGCCGTCACCGGTAAAATAGTTGCTGGCATAGAGGGTGGCGTTCAGCACAACGAAAAGCACCAGCAGAATAAGAACGACAATAAACCAGAATTTGTTACGCCCGGCTTTACAGGAATAGATTGCAATAGCGGCCAGAAACAACGCGACGGACACCAATTCGGACAACGGCAAATCCTCTCTTCAGGGCTACGCGAGGCTTCACGCAACCGGCCACCTTCGGGGGATGGTTTTTCGACAATCTATATTGGCTGTAATCCGGCTGCAACATATCCGGCCCGATTTGTGCGGTGAAGAGCAGATTGGTTTATTGTCATTTCAGAAGTGAGGTTATCAGGCGTGACGGTGGCTGGCGCGCACCGTCAGCAGAACAGAAGTCAGGGCGATTTTCAGAGTTTGCCGGTGAGATATTGTGCTTCGCCGTCGGCAAAACTCCAGTCACCTTTGTCGTTGGTGATAAAGCTGATCATTAAATCGTTGCCCTGCACACCACAATGTTCACGCAGCTCACGCGCCAGCTCGGCCATGAACAGCTGTTTCTGTTCACTGCTGCGTGGGCTGGTATAGACCCGCACCATCACCAGATTATCGCTCCGGCTGAACCCCAGTCCGGTATCCTGAAACACCATCTGATAGCGCTTGTTTTCCTGAACAATCTGGTAACGATCGCGTTCCGGTACCTTAAAGGCCGTGAGCACGGCGCGGTGTGCCGCATCCAGCAGTGTACGAAGCTCTGATTCTGAACGACCCTGGATAACATCAAATTGCAGCAGTGGCATAGCGGATTCCTCCCGGTGATTAAGAACCCTATGGTGACCCCTTTATCCGGCGGGAAAAAGCGCGTAGCCTGAAATGATTATTCACTATAGTGAACAATCACGATGAAAGAGATGAAAACGGATACGCTGTGGGATCATCTGCACTGGCTGACCGTACTGGCAGAGCAGGGCAGTTTTACCCGCGCGGCAGAGCGGCTCGACGTCAGCAAGGCGGCGATGAGTCAGAAAATTAAAGAGCTGGAGGAGATGGCCGGTGTGTTGCTGGTACAACGCACTACGCGCAGCGTGCGGCTGACCTCTGCCGGTGAGAAGTTGGTGGAGGAGCTACGCGAGCCTTTTGCCCGCATTGAACAGAGTTTTTTCAGCGTGCGGGACACCGCCGGGCCGGTCCGTGGCCTGGTGCGCATTACCGCACCGGTGGCGTTTGCCCGTCAGCAACTGGTGCCGATTATCGGTGAGTTTCTGCGTGATTATCCGCAGGTGCGTCTGCAGCTGGATGTGACTGACCGCATTGTGTCGCTGAGCAGCGAGGGATTTGATCTGGCCATTCGACACAGCGACACCCTGCCGGAAACCCACGTGGCACTGCCGCTGTGTGACACGCGGACATTACTGGTGGCATCACCCGCCTATCTCAACGAACAGGGGATACCGCGTACGCCGCAGGATCTGGCGCAGCATAACTGCCTTTACTATCCACGAGGCGTCGAATCACCGCGCTGGCGGTTTACCACCTCCGCGGATAGCGAACAGGTCCAGATACGGATCCAGGGCAGCTTTGCCACTAACAACAGCGAGTCGATACGCGATGCGGCCCTGCAGGGATTAGGGATCGCTATGCTGCCCGATTTCAGCGCCCGGGAGGCGCTGGCAGCGGGATCATTGCAGCAGGTGCTGCCTGCGTGGCAGCCTGTTGAGGCCTTTGCCGCCCGCCTGTGGATCGTACGACCCTGGGCGGCGCAGGTGCCCCGCGCGGTCACCACGTTTACGCACTGGCTACGCGCGCGCTTTGACCGTTGATGGCAATGCCAGCGCAGATGGCGTGGTGTGCATCATCTCGCCAATCAGGCTGCTGCGGTTATATAAACCAAGCCGCAGATTGAAGTCGAGATGCAGCCGCTCGTTGCCGGTTAATTTTATAATGGGTGGCGGCGTTTGTGGCCGCTGCTGAAACATCACAGACTGCGCAAAGGCGCTGCTGCTGTCGGCATGCAGGCGCTGATAGAACCAGGCGCTGGCTTCACTTTTACGCAGATAGAGATTCGCCCGCCGGTATTCCCGCATCGCAACCTGCTGCGCCAGCGACAGGAGCTGACGAGACGGATTCTCCATATTCTGCACAATCAGCGGAAAATCATCACGCTTCTTCAGCTCATGGAAATAGTTGCGGATACCGACGTTTTTAACCGGTGCCAGCTGTTTCAGCCATTCGCGGATAAACGGATTTTGCGGGGCGGCAGCAAGAAACCAGCTCTCGGTGACCGGCGCAAGCAGATTCAGCGTTGATTGCTCGTTATAGTAACCAATGAGATCCATTGACCGCGCTTCGTGAACGCGATGCACCCAGGCGAGATTCTCAAACAGCAATGTGCTGCAATCAATGCCGATGCCGCCATAACGGTGAATCAGCTCAAGCCGGATGATTTCACTTTTATGTGCCAGCGTCAGATCGGAAGAGATAAAGTTGAGATCGGGCAGCCACTGCGACAGGGTGCGCTGCGTAATCAGATAAACCTGGTGGTCGGGGTTGTCCCGCCGGATTTTACTGATATTCAGCGCCATTGAGGCAGGCAGGTGATCGTTATGCCAGACCATCCAGACGATTTTTGGAATCTCCGGCAGATCTTTCTGCTGCGCGATCAATACGACATTATCTTCCTGACCCGGATCATATTCCGGTGCCCGACAGAGTTTCTGCTGTTTTCTATTCCATAACATCTGGCTACTGAACGATATTCTTTTCCAGTTACGCCAGATTTTATGCGCTGGACGTTGGCGATGTGAAGTCATGGTACACCTGTTATTTTTATTTTCCCGTCATAGTGCAGGCTCTGCCCGTTCCGCCAGCGGCGGGAACGGCCGGAATTACATACTGACTGCAATCCCGATGAGTGCGGGAATTAATGAATAGTTTTCCCTGGTGGCGACGCAGTGCTGGAGCGCGCGATAGTTTCCTCACGGCTGTTTAATTGCACTGCACCTTTTTAATAAAACATTATTTACACATTAGCTATGTCTTTTTTTGACTTTAGGATAATACGGAAATAATCCGGTCACGTTATGAAAATAATAATGTCGTCACTGTTAATCATTTATTTAAATGTGGGAATAAACGCAGTTAAGGAATATCTGAATATTATTCTTAACCTGCGCGTTATCCTGCGGCCCGGGCCACAGGAACAGTGGCTATTGTACTTAACTGGTGGTGTAAGCCCGGCTCATCAATCCGCGGAATCAGACAGCCTGAAGAGGATTGTCTACGCTTAAGAAGAACTTACTGAGAAAGGAGCGCGCATGCAGAGTGAATCTTACGGGTTACTGGCGGTTGATAAGCAGGGTAATCGCGTCCTGTTTCTTAATCCGGAAACCTTCGCGGTCGAGCGGGAACTGAACGCTTTTCCACCGCGGCCGCATGAACTCCTGATGCTGGCCCTCTGGGGTAAAGCCTATGTACCCATTTTTGGCGACGGCGTTCATGGTAATAACCCGCATCCGGGTCACAAAGTGGCGATTATCGATTTACAGCGTCGGGAGATCAGCGGCTTTATCGATCTGTCGCCGCTGCGGGCACCCCACAGCGGGCAGCTGGGCCGCGATGGCAAAGTCTATCTCTGCTGTGAGCAGAGTGCCGCAGTGGCGGTGATCGATCCGCAGAGCGACAAAGTGGAAAAAATCATTCCAATTCCTTCTCACAACGCGCATCGCCTGACGCTGTCACCCAGCGGCCGCAAGCTGTTCACCGATAACGAAGAGGATGCGACCATCACCGTGGTGGATCTCTGTGAAGCAGAGGGGCGGGTCATCGACACCATCCTGCTGCCCGGGCCGATTGCGGGCATCGCTGCCTCTCCGAAACACCCCTATCTGGTCGCCAGCGCCGCTGATGCACCGTTGCTCTATGTGATCGATCGGCAAAGCCACCGCATTCGCCAGCGCCTGACGCTGCCAGGTCATGAGCGGCCCTGTCAGGTGGTACGCTTCAGCGCCGATGGCGAGCAGCTGGTGGCGATAGGCGATCAGGAACCGCTGGTGACGCTGTTTGACGATCTGCTGAATCCGCTGGGCGACATCCGGGTAGGTAACATGCCGATGGATGGCTGTTTTACGCCAGACAGGCAACAGCTGCTGATTGCCAATCAGGATGATGGCACGCTGAGCGTCATCGATCTGGCGCAGCGTAAAGTGATTGCCACGCCGCGTGTCGGAACGGGCTGTGAGGTGCTGGGTTATTTTCCGATCGGTCAGATAAACGGACGATGATAGATCGCGGAACTCCAGTGGCGGCTGCTGGCGTGCTTCTCCGCCTGCCAGCCGCGTTTACGTAATTCGCGCGCAATCATCTTGTTCATGATGCCGTGACCCAGCAGCAGCACCGTGCCATGCCGTGAGTGATCGATCAGCTTCTCTGCCGCCGCGGAGGCGCGGCTGCGCGCATGTTGCAGCGACTCCGCTTCACCCGCATACCCGCAGAACCACAATAGCCGCAACAGGGCCAGCCAGCACAGGGTAGGCAGCTGCACCGCGCCGGTTCGCAGCAGTGGCACGGCGACTTCGCTGAACACGGCATCAACCTCATGGGGCTGCAGACCGAGCTGGCTCAGGGAGGATTGCGCGCGGGGCAGGGGACTGCAGACAATAAACGTAGCCTGACGGGCAATTTCGATGCTGCGCGGCGGCGGTCCGTCACTAACCTGTGACAGATCGTAGGCTTCGCACCAGTCTGCCAGTGCCTGCACGCTCTGGCGACCCGCAGCCTGGTGGTCAGGTTTACCGTGTCGCATCAGGATAATTTTCATAGCATCTCTGTCCGCCCTTTTTGTCAGGGTAACGTATTGTCTGCGCTTACAGCGATTTTTCAGAATAAATACACGTGTCATCTCATGGTCACAGGCGTGTGCGACAACAGAGCGCGATGAAAGGATTTTACCCTGTCTTATAACGCTTAAACATAAGAGAAAATGGTAACTTATAGTCGATGGTGATTTTTTTCAGGTGATGTGTTGCGGGTAACTGGCTGAATTTGCGCTAAAAATGCGTGATGACGGGATGTGATAGTGAAGTTTTACTAATAATTTTCATCAGGATCTATTGATTTATCTACGCGCGTAGATACACTAGGTCCCCAGTGATTGCTCACGGTGCCCGATGCACAGTAGGCCCATCGATTGTTAAGTTACATTCGCTCAGTTTAAGCGACCGGTGAAAAATACACCGGCGAAATGGGGCGAAGAACAAGATTCCAACACCAGGGAATCCTTTAACCTTTCATCATGGTTAGTCAACTGAACGTCGTCACCGGGGAATTTCCGCTTTTATCAGGGAATCGACCCATGGACGGGCGTTTATCGATCTGCATACTCATTCAGGGATAGGGTTATGACGGCACACAACTCCGTTAATCAGCAGGCATCACTGTCATCCACTTCAGCCGCCGATGAGCGGTTTAACACCCCTTCAGGCCGCAAAGATTTCTGGCGCGCCACTTTCTCATGCTGGCTCGGAACGGCAATGGAGTACGCGGATTTCGCGCTCTATGGTCTGGCGGCCGGTATTATCTTCGGCGACGTCTTCTTTCCGGAATCAACCCCTGCCATGGCACTGCTCTCCAGCTTTGCTACCTGGTCAGTCGGCTTTGTTGCCCGGCCTATCGGCGCACTCTTTTTCGGCTGGCTCGGTGACCGCAAAGGCCGAAAGGTGGTGATGATCTCCACCATCATTCTGATGGGCGCTTCCACGACGTTGATCGGCTTAATCCCGAGCTATGCCTCTATTGGCGTCTGGGCGCCTGCCTGTCTGGTTCTGCTGCGCTTTACGCAGGGTTTCGGCGCTGGCGCGGAGTTATCGGGCGGCACGGTGATGCTGGGCGAATATGCGCCCACAGAGCGTCGCGGACTGATCTCCTCCGTGATCGCGCTGGGTTCTAACAGCGGCACACTGCTGGCTTCGCTGGTCTGGTTGCTGGTGGTACAAATGGATCAGCAGAGCCTGCTGGAGTGGGGCTGGCGTATTCCGTTCCTCAGCAGTGCACTGATTGCGCTGGTTGCCTTGTGGATTCGACGTCATCTGCGCGAAACGCCGGTGTTTGAGCGCAGAAAAGCGGAGATGGAAGCGGAACGCGCAGGCGTACTGGCCGCTCCGGTGGTGGATCAGCGGCCTTTCTTCCAGCGTACCCGTGCCTTCTGGACCATGGTTGGCCTGCGTATCGGCGAAAATGGCCCCTCCTATCTGGCGCAGGGCTTCATCGTCGGTTACGTCGCGAAGGTGCTGATGGTCGACAAGTCCGTACCAACCACTGCGGTGTTCCTCGCGTCGTTGCTGGGTTTCCTGATCATTCCTTTAGCGGGCTGGCTCTCTGACCGCTTTGGTCGCCGGGTGGTTTATCGCGTGTTCTGTCTGTTACTGATGTTCTACGCCTGGCCCGCCTTTACGCTGCTCGACACGCGTGAACCGATGCTGGTGATCCCGGTTATCGTGGTCGGTATGGCGCTGGCGTCGCTGGGTATTTTTGGTGTGCAGGCGGCATGGGGCGTGGAGATGTTCGGCGTTCATCATCGCTACACCAAAATGGCAGTGGCTAAAGAACTGGGTTCCATTTTGTCCGGCGGAACCGCACCACTTATTGCCGCTGCTATGCTTTCTTATACCGGTCACTGGTGGCCGATTGCGGTTTATTTCTCGGCGATGGCCGCAATTGGGTTCTTTACCACCTTTGTCGCGCCTGAAACGCGAGGGCGGGATCTCAATCTGCCTGAAGATGCCATCTAGCTTTGCCTGAGGATGCCATCTGCCAGGATAGCGCGAAAAGCAGCAGGCCGTGTAAAGCGGCCTGTTTTTTTATGGAGGAACGTGATGTGCCTAAGTCGTTAACGGGAAAAGTGACCCGCAGTGAAGTTGCGAAAGCGGCAGGCACCTCAGTGGCAGTTGTCAGTTATGTCATTAATAACGGGCCTCGTCCGGTCGCCGAGGCGACCCGTCAGCGGGTACTTGAGGCAATTAAAGCGACCGGTTACCGGCCAAATGCGGCAGCACGCGCACTGGCTTCCGGTAACACCAAAACCTTCGGACTGGTGGTGCCCAACATCGGCAATCCTTTTGTGGCGTCAATGGCGCACGTGTTGTTGCAGGAGTCGATGAATCACGGCCACGTCATGCTGCTGGGTGATGCAGGTGATGACCGCAAGCGCGAACTGGAGTTAATTCAGGGACTGCTGAATCGGCAGGTCGATGGACTCTTTTACAACAGCGTCGATCGCCATCCTTACATTGACCTGATTAAAGCCAGCGGTACGCCACTTGTCATGCTGGAGCGGGTTGAGCCTCAGCCGGGCGTTAACATGCTGCGGGTCAATGAGCGTCAGGCCGCCTGGCAGGTGACGGCACATCTCTTGAGTCATGGTTATCAGCAGGTCGGCATAATCAGCGGCCCGGTCGATATGCTTAACGCGCAGGATCGTATTCAGGGCTGGCGTGATGCCATGCAGGATCGCGGGCTGCCGATTGATGAATCGCTGATGTTTCCCGCCAGCTACACCCCACAGGGCGGATACGCTGCGGCACAAACCATGATCGCCCGGGGTCGTGTGCCTCGTGCGCTGTTTACCAGCAACGAAGGTCAGGCGATTGGCGCGCTTCGCGCCTTTTCCGAACATCAGATTCGTGTGCCGCAGGATGTGGCGCTGGTCTGTTTTAACGGTACCAATCACTCGTCGTTTCACGTCCCGACATTAACGACCGTGCGCCAGCCACTGCGTGAGATGGCTCGCTCTGCGATTCATATGCTGAAAGAGGGACAGAGCGAAGCGCAATTAAAGGAGTTTCCACACTACCTTGAAATCGGTGAATCCTGCGGCTGTGAGCCGCAAAGCCAGAGTTAGCCTATAAAAATATGAAAAGAATTATTATTGACTGCGATCCCGGCAACGGTATCGCGGGTGCCAACACCGATGATGGACTGGCGATTGCGCTGGCCTTAGCTTCACCTGCACTGTCGCTGGAATTAATCACCACCGTGGCCGGTAACACGCCATGTGAAGTTGGCGCGCGCGTCGCCAAAGATCTGATCGTCCGGCTGGGATTATCTATCCCGGTAATCCAGGGGGCGACGCAGGCGCTACAGGAAGATCCTGCGCCGTGGCGCGAGACGCTGGATAACCGGGTCAATCAGCTTGCGCTGGGTGAGATGTGGCAGGGCGTGCGTCAGCCAGCGGATATCGCGGCGGATGCGTTTGATGCTGCTGACGCTATCGGCAAACTGATTTGCGACAATCCGGGCGAGATTACCCTGGTGGCGATTGGCCCGCTGACGAATGTGGCGCTGGCAATGCAGCGCTATCCCGCCATGGCCGACGCTGTGGCGGAAATTGTCATCATGGGCGGTGTGTTTACGCTGGATGATTATATCAAAGACACCAATTTTGGACTGGATCCGGAAGCGGCCCATCAGGTGTTGCACAGTGGTGCAGCAGTAACGCTGGTTCCGATGGATGTCACCACGCAGACGCTGCTGACCCAGCAGGATTTGACCCGCCTTACCGCCGTCGATCATCCGTTGACCGAATTTGTGCGCGATACGCTGCGTCCGTGGATCGACTATTCGATGGCGACCCGGCAGCTGGCGGGATGCTGGATCCACGATGCGCTGGTGGTCGCCTGGTTGCTGAATCAGCGGGTCGCGTCAGGCATCGATTACCGGGTGGATATCGAACTGCGTCCCGGTGCGACGCGCGGCAAAAGCTGGCGTTATCGTCAGCCCCTTCGGCTCACTGTCGGCGTGCCTGAGCAGTGCGGCGCATCGGTACATGTGCTGCATCGTGTCGATAACACGCTGCTGTTGTCGATTATTGAACAGGCATTTAAGCGCCTGAAATCCTGATATCGTAGGCGATTAACTCGCCCACTTGCTGGCGGCGGTGGATCGGTTTCCTGAAGATCGCTGTTGCCATCAAACGCTGACGGTATCCGTCAGTTTATCAGCCGCATCAGGACGCGGGCAGAAGGTGCAGGGCTTGTGTGAGCTGATACCCGGCATTACATTGCTTCGCACACGTCGATCCAGCGGGCGTTAGTCAGTTCAGCCATCAGCTGTGGGGTAATGCGGACGGCGCTGTGGATAGCGCCGGCGGCGGGCAGGACTTCCTCGAAACTGCGCAGTGAAACATCACAGTAAACGGTCAGCGGATTCTCAAGACCGAAAGGACAGACGCCGCCCACCGGATGGCCGGTCCAGTTAATCACCTCGTCCACGCTCAGCATTCGCGCTTTTGCCCCCAGCGCCGCTTTCAGCTTGCGATTATCCAGCCGGGCATCGCCTCGTGTCACAATCAGCACCACGTCGTTTTTCACTTTCAGTGACAGGGTTTTGGCAATCTCTCCTGGCGTCACGCCATGGGCGCGGGCAGCCATCCCGACCGTCGCAGTGCTTTCGGCCAGTTCAATAATTTCAATTTCAGGGGCGTGTTCGGCGAAGAACTGGCGCACGGACTCCAGGCTCATCTTTCTCTCCAGGCTGATCGAAGGCGTAAAAATTGCCACAAGCCTCAGTGCCTGTAAACGAGATAAACGGAGAATTCAGCGTAATTAAGTCTGTTTAGCTGCCGCTCAGGGTGCAGTTGCCGCATTGTTCGACATCGGGAATGCGATAACGCTGGCAGCAGCTGCGACGGACCAGTTCACCATTACGTGGGATCATGGTGCGGTAGAGCGGATTTTCGCTGCCATCCAGCAGCCGCTGGTTGAAGAACAGCGCCTGCTCCAGTTGCAGCACCAGCGACTCATCGATCTGACTTTTCAGCTCACCCAGGAACCACTGGAATGAGTAGCCCATATTGTTCCAGATGAGTCGGGCGTTGATATCACCATGCTGCGTAATACCATTGACTACCGGGATCAGATGCTGCTGAATCAGCCGATCGATACGCTGCTGAGGGTTAAGGTAGCGCGCTTCTTCATCCTCCTGCACATCGATCCAGAAAGTGGCCGGATGACCATTTTCATGAAAACCGACGCGGATATGCTCTGGCGAGCAGTCCAGCGCACGCGACTCCTGCAACAGCGCCATGATCAGTGTGGGCAGCAGCAGACCAAAATACCATTGCGCCCAGAGTGACAGCACCGGTTTCGCTTCACGAACCGCATCAGGATGATCGCGATAGAGATAATCGCTGTAGCGCTGAATAATTGGGGTAAAGGCTTCTGATTGTGACCAGGCGGCGAGGGTCAGCGTGTCGCGCGGAGCAGGCTGGCTGAGCTTCGTCGATTCAAGCAGATAGCTGCGCTGTTGTTGCAGCCGCTCATGCAGACTTTCCGCCAGTGGACGGTCATTCTGCCGGAAGATCATCGACTGAGCGTTAAAACGCTGTTCCTGAGCTGAAACGGTTGCCATGACGACTCGCGAAAAGTGTAGATAAGAAAGCAAATGATAATCGTTATTGATTAACTCTACAAGTCGTGTAAAAAATCGTCGTTGCGGGTGGGAAAACGGCGGGTTTGAGGTCAGTTATCCGATCGGACAGAGCAGCAGAGAGCCGGGCTTATCGAGTCAAAGCCTCAGTGATTACCGATAGCGTTACGTTTAATTATGCATGTTCACTGGCGGCGTGATGCTGTTTTCGGGTTAAATCTTCCCAGGCGAGAATGGTATTCCGGCCCTGATTTTTAGCCACATATAATGCGCTGTCAGCATTGGCGACCGCCAGGTCAAATTCATTATCATAAATAGGCGCGATGCCGGCACTGATGGTGACGTGGGTTGAAACGGTTTCATTGAAAAGATGAGGAATTTCTAAATCCAGCACGTACTGACGGATTCGCTCTGCCAGTTTCATGGCGATGGAACTGTTCACATTGGTCATCAATACCAGAAACTCTTCGCCGCCATAGCGGGTGACAACATCGCGTGAACGCACCGCATCACGAATTGCGACAGAGACCCGCGCCAGAGCCTGATCGCCCATCGCATGCCCGTAATTGTCGTTATAGGACTTAAAGTGATCGATATCCAGCAGCAGCACATAGTGGCTGCCAGCATGGTTTTCCAGAATATTATCGAGCCGGTTCTTAAGACCACGACGGTTATAAAGCCCGGTCAGCGGGTCGAGCATGCTGAGGTCGCTGAATGTCTCTTTCTCTTCGTAGAGCTGATGCATCAGGCGCAGAGTAAAGTTGTCGGCACGGCGGCGCATCAGATGCTGTAGTGAAAAACCAATCAGCGGCAGCGTAATGGTCAGCAGGATCAGCGGCAGGTGCTGCGCATTGTCGAGCAATAAAACGGTGAGCACCGGTGGCGTGACATGCAGACAAAAAGCCCCCAGATAGTCGCTCAGGGCGATGGCACTGATAAATAACACACTAATCAAACTGATAATAAGAAAGCCACCATCAAAATAGAACACCTGATGAAAGCGATAATTAATATGCCAGGCCCAGAGCATTCCCAGCAGCAGCGCCACAGGATTTAACAGGGGAAGTTTTACTTTAGGCCATATTAAAAGAGAAATTAACATGATGCCGCTAAAGGCCGCGACACTCATTACCGGCAGGGTCGTCTCACTTTGCTCACTGTTCATTATTGGCAGCAGATGAAATAGCGAAACGGCGATATTCAGAAACAGAAAAAGCATGACTGAAAGCCGGTATTCACTCTGTTTCAGTTCTTCATAAGATTGTAATTTCATTATAAGTACTCGTGACGACCCTGAAATACCAAAGCGCACGCCGGCAAAACCAGGTTCTGCCAGACAATGAGCAAATTATTGCTGTTGCTGTTATTAAAGGTGTTATCGGCCGCAATCTAGCATTTTCCAACTGGTCTGTCATCTTCGTTGCCGGGCGTGACAAAAACAGGCTGCAGAGCAGGCAAAACTGTCATATGATAATGGGAATGCTTATCATTTGAGGTTGGTGTCATGGGGATAGCGATTATAGCGGCCTGCGGCCTGTGGGGAGTCAGTTGGGCGCTGGGTAAAAAGCTGGATAGTGCGTGGGGCGTGTTGCTGCCGTGCATTGCGCTGCCGCTGTTCGCCTTATGGGAACCGAGCTTCAGCCAGTGGCGGATGGTGATGACGGTTGCGCTGCTGCTGACAGTCGTGATGCTGTTTAACCAGCGGCTGCGTCACTATCTGCTGCTGCCATCCTGTCTGGCGTTAGCGGGCGGACTGGCGGCTGTCTCTGTGAATTTTCATCTGAATTAACATAAGCGGAGTGGTTAAAACCGGCGAACGGGGTAAAGCGGCTGGAAAAGGTAAAGCGACCGGCAAACAGAACAACTGGAAAAGGTAAAACGAGCAGGGGATAAAGCGAAACTGCAGGGGAACAGAAGAGATGAGCGGGAAAGGCCTGAAGATGACAACGTTGGTGCGAAGAGAGGGACTTGAACCCTCACGTCCGTTAAGACACTAACACCTGAAGCTAGCGCGTCTACCAATTCCGCCACCTTCGCATCGAGTTGTCTGTTCATATCACCGCAATGGTGCGAAGAGAGGGACTTGAACCCTCACGTCCGTTAAGACACTAACACCTGAAGCTAGCGCGTCTACCAATTCCGCCACCTTCGCGCAGTGCTCGCGATATGAAACTTGTGATTTTGGTGCGAAGAGAGGGACTTGAACCCTCACGTCCGTTAGGACACTAACACCTGAAGCTAGCGCGTCTACCAATTCCGCCACCTTCGCATACCCGTAACACCTTGAGAATGTTACAACCACGGAGGCGCATTCTAGAGATTTTACTCTTTGCGTCAACAACTATTTCGTCGGGCTGAAACGATCGCTGTAAAAAGCAACGTTTTCAGCCCGGCAAAGCAGTTAACGGCAGGAAAAACTCTTAGCGCGTTTTGGCACCGCGACCATAGACGGCACGGTAAACTTTAAAGCGGCCGGTTTGCGCGATGACTTCGTGACTGCCGAAGGCTTCATCCAGCGCCTGCGGATAGGGCAGGAAGGTGTTGGCAACGATACGCAGTTCGCCGCCGGTATTCAGGTGCTTCACCGCACCACGAATGAGCGCCTGTGCGGCGTCGAGGCTGGTCTGAGTGCCTTCATGGAAGGGCGGATTAGAGATAATCATGTCGAAACGACCGGTCACGTCAGAGAAGACGTTGCTGGCGAAGACTTCGCCCTCGATGCCATTGGCGGCCAGCGTCGCTTTACTCGCTTCAATCGCCGCTGCGTGCACGTCACACAGCCACAGACGCACTTTAGGCGAACGGGCAGGCAGTGAGGCGGCAATCACGCCCGCGCCACAGCCCATATCCAGCACTTTACCTTTGGTGTGCGGGGTAAAGGTCGACAGCAGCAGTGCGCTGCCACTATCCAGACCGTCACGGCTGAAGACGCCAGGCAGGGTATGAATAGTCAGACCATCAAGCTGATACTGGTGACCAAAGGTGCTGGCATCGAATTCAGGCTGCTTGTCGAGGCGACCGTGGTAGAGACCACAGCGACGCGCGCTGTCGATCTTCTCCAGCTTCACCCATGACTCCATCATGCCTTCGGCGCTGCGCACGCCGCTGCGGTTTTCACCGACCACGAATACGTCGCAGCCCACCGGCAGCAGCGACAGCAGGTTCTGCAGCTGGAACTGCACTTCCGGCTTATTCTTGGTCCAGAAGTAGACCAGGGTATCGCAGCCCTGCACATCTTCGGCCTGAGCAACCATTCCGTAACGCGCCTGTTCGCCCATACGGCGGCTCAGGTTTTGCCAGTGATGATATTGCTGGGTGTGAACGCGCGATGAGGCGGTTTCCAGCTGAGCGGGCAGGTCATCCTGCAGATCGCCAGCAAATAAAACATGGCGGGCGGTAAATTCATCACTGTGGCGCAGAATGACTTCGCTGGCCGGGGTAAAAGCAGACATGTAGGGCTCCTGTAAGATCTGAGCGGGGATTATAGTGGTTTGTTGGCGCATGTTCGATGGGTTTGCTAGCATAGCGTCGCATTCAGGCAGCAGAACAGGTAACACCATGACGTCCAGGCGCGACTGGCTTTTACAGCAAATGGGAATTACGCAGTACCAACTGCGCCGCCCGCGCGTGCTTCAGGGCGAAATTGCCGTCACGCTGGCACCGGACACGCAGTTAATTATTGTCGCTGACGCGCCCCCCGGTTTGCATGAACCGCTGATGCGCGATGTGCTGCATGCCCTCAATCTGCAACCCGCCCAGGTAATGACCGTGACACCGGATCAGCTGCAAATGCTGCCGGAGACGCTGAACTGCGCGGGCTGGCTGCTCGGCGTAGAGAGCGAACAGACTTTCAATGGCGTGGCATTAACCAGCGCCTCTTTCAATGAACTGATCAGCAGCGGCGTCGCCAAACGCGCGCTCTGGCAACAGATGTGTAACCATGACAGCCATCTCTTTACTCACCCCTGACGATCTGGCGCAGGCCTTCGCCATTGAGTGTCGTAGTCACGCGTTTCCCTGGAGTGAAAAGACGTTTGCCAGCAATCAGGGCGAGCGCTTTATCAATTTACGTCTCGACGTTGACGGCCAAATGGCCGCCTTTGCGATTACGCAGGTGGTACTGGACGAAGCCTCGCTGTTTAACATCGCGGTCGATCCCGCTTTTCAGCGCCGGGGATTGGGCCGCCAGCTGTTGCAGCATCTGATCGATGAGTTGATCAAACGCGACGTGCTGACGCTGTGGCTGGAAGTGCGGGCCTCGAACCTGCCCGCCATCGCGCTCTATGAGCAGCTTGGATTCAATCAGGTCAGTCGTCGCCCCAACTATTATCCCACCGCCAGCGGCCGTGAAGATGCCATTCTCATGGCACTGACGCCGTAGCGGTGTTAAGGAGCTTTAATGATTGATAACTGGGATTGCATCCTGTTTGATGCCGACGATACCCTTTTTCATTTCGACGCCTATGCCGGTTTGCAGCGCCTGTTCGCCGGTTATGACGTGCAGTTCACCGACCAGGATTACAGCGATTACCAGGCGATAAATAAGCCGCTGTGGGTCGATTATCAGAACGGTGCTATCTCCGCGTTACAGCTGCAGACTCAGCGTTTCAACCACTGGAGCGAAAAGCTCAGCGTTGCGCCGGAGATCCTCAACAGCGGCTTCCTCAGCGCAATGGGAGAGATCTGCACGCCGTTACCGGGCGCGGTCAGCCTGATGAATCAGCTGCATGGCCGGGTGAAAATGGGCATCATCACCAACGGTTTTACTGCGCTGCAGCAGACGCGTCTGGAGCGCACCGGTTTCCGTGATTACTTCTCGGCGCTGGTAATCTCCGAGCAGGTCGGCCAGCCAAAACCGGCGCCAGAGATTTTTGATTACGCACTGAATCTGATGGGCAACCCGGATCGTGAGCGGGTGCTGATGGTGGGTGATACGCCAGAGTCAGACATTCTGGGCGGCATGAATGCCGGTATTAAAACCTGCTGGCTCGATCATGGCACCCGGCCATTGCCGGAACATATTAAGCCCACCTGGCAGGTCAAATCACTGGGCCAGCTGGAAGCGCTGCTCATCGGCTAACGCAAGACGCCTCGCAAATCAGCATCTTTCCCATAAAAAAGGCCCGCACAGCGGTAATGTCAGTCAGTTAAGGTTAGATTTGTAAAAGGCTGCCACGGTCAAACGTGGCAGCTTTTTTTCCGGGCGAGCGAGCCGCAGTGCGGGCCAGCGCACCTCTGCTGCTGCCGGGCCGTCCTCGCGCCGCTCACGCGGTACCTTCGGCTTTGACGTCGTGCCGACGAACCGTTCGGGGATCGGCCCTCCCTGGCCGGCCCCGAACTGTCCACGCTTCCCGGCGTGGACTTCTGGCCCGGCGTCACGCCTCAGCGCTGCGGATAGCCCTTTCAGCAGCAGAGGCGCCCAGGCCTCCACTCTCGTGCTCTTTTTAACAGCACGCACCAGAAGCTTCAGAGCAGGCCGGTGGCGATCAGGGGCAGGCAATCCGCAGCGCTGAACAGAATGAGTCTGCCAGGAGAGCCCGCAGGACGCGGGCGAAAGGCGGGGCGGCACAGGATGTGCCATCCCCGCCGGTCCGTCAGGCAGGCGAATGAAGTGAAGGAACCGCGCAGCGGCGCGAGGACCGCCAGCCCCTGAGCGGCACCAGACTGCGTTATCACCTGTCGGTTAACTGACTGGCATTACCGCATAGCGGGCCTTTCTTGTTTTATCTTTACCGCAGCGCCGGAACACTAGTCTTTCTTCTCGTCGTCCTCATCCCGATCCTCTTTCACCGGTGTACTGGCGGTGAGCAGGAACGGCGACTGCTGCCAGCGGGTGCGGCGGTGGCGCAGCAGGGTGCGTGAGAGAATAATGCCAATTGCCAGCGCCAGCAGCATCATCAGACGCAGAATATTGGTGGTGTTATCGACCTGATGTGAGTCGGTGACGAGCACGTGGGTATCCAGCGTCACGCGCAAAAAGCCCAGCGGACCCTCGTTTCCGGCCAGCGGCTGCACAATCTGATGGTTGAAATAGCTGCCCGCGCGCTGGCCGTCGAGCGCCAGCCGATCGCGTACATTGATGTTTTCACCGCTGTGCGCCACCAGGCTGCCGTCGCCGTCATAGACCGATGCATCCAGAATACGGCTGTTAGCCGTCATCTGATTAAGAATGGCTTCTATCTGAGTCCGGTTATTTTCACTGTTGTCCATCAATGGCTTAAGGCTGAACGCCACCTGGCTGGTCAGCGTATGCGCCAGCTCCTCGACCTGTTCTGAACGTGCCGCCTGATGGCCGAGACTGAACCAGGATGCGCCCTGCATCAGCACGACCAGCAGTGCCATCGAGATGAGAACGATCACGGTACGATGTAAGCGAAATTTCAGTGCGGTTTTAGCCATTAATCATCCGGGTCATATCACAACAGAAAGCCTGGAGATTATGTTGCCAGAAGCGGCGCAGACAAGGTAGCCTCTTGCGTGGTTTTGTTGTCCCTACAGGAGCTCTGATGCCAAATCGTTTAACCTGGTGCGATCTTCCCGCCGATGTCTCCCTCTGGCCGGGTTTGCCCCTTTCTCTTAGCGGTGATGAAGTGATGCCGCTGGATTATCGCGCTGGCCGTACCGGCTGGCTGCTGTATGGTCGCGGGCTGGATAAGCAGCGGCTGACCGATTACCAGCACCAGCTGGGTGCCGCCATGGTGATCGTCAGCGCCTGGAACGTCGATGAGTATCAGGTGATTCGCCTGGCGGGATCGCTGACGCCGTTTGCCAGCAAGCTGGCGCACGACGCTGGCCTGGATGTTGCGCCGCTGGGCAAAATCCCGCATCTCAAAACGCCAGGCCTGCTGGTGATGGATATGGACTCCACCGCGATTCAGATCGAGTGCATCGATGAGATTGCAAAACTGGCGGGCTGTGGCGAGCAGGTGGCGGAAGTCACGGAACGCGCGATGCGCGGCGAACTCGACTTCACCGCCAGCCTGCGTCAGCGCGTGGCCACACTGCAGGGGGCAGACGCCAATATTCTGAAACAGGTGCGTGATGCCCTGCCGCTGATGCCAGGCTTAACCACCCTGACGCAGAAGCTGCAGGCGCTGGGCTGGCAGGTTGCCATCGCGTCTGGCGGCTTTACCTACTACGCCGAATACCTGCGCGACAAGCTGCATCTGTCGGCGGTGGTCGCTAATGAGCTCGAAATTCGCGACGGCAAACTGACCGGCAACGTGCTGGGACCGATTGTCGACGCACAATACAAAGCCGATACCCTGAAGAAGCTGGCGCAGCGTTTTGACATCGCGCCGGAACAGACGGTGGCGATCGGCGATGGTGCCAATGACCTGCTGATGATCAAAGCCTCAGCACTGGGCATTGCGTTCCATGCTAAACCTAAGGTGAATGAGCAGACTGCGGTCACCATTCGCCATGCCGATTTAATGGGGGTGTTCTGCATCCTCACCGGCAGCCTGATCCACGAAGAGCGTTAACTGAGGTATTGATTTGGCCAAAGCGGCAAAACGCGCATTTGTCTGTAACGAATGTGGCGCAGATTACCCACGCTGGCAGGGGCAGTGCAGCGCCTGTCACGCCTGGAACACCATCACCGAGGTGCGCATTGCCGCCTCGCCCGCGGCTGCGCGTAACGAGCGCCTGAGTGGTTATGCCGGTAGCGCCGGCACCAGCCGGGTGCAGAAGCTCTCTGAAATCAGCCTGGAGGCGTTACCGCGCTTCTCGACCAGCTTCAAAGAGTTTGACCGGGTGCTGGGCGGCGGGGTGGTGCCGGGCAGCGCCATTCTGATTGGCGGCAGCCCCGGCGCAGGCAAATCCACGCTGCTGCTGCAGGTGATGTGCCGGTTGTCAGAGGGGATGAAAACCCTGTATGTCACCGGTGAAGAGTCACTGCAGCAGGTGGCGATGCGCGCCCATCGTCTGGGATTACCCACCGAAAATGTGAATATGCTGTCGGAAACCAGCATTGAGCAGATCTGCCTGATCGCCGAACAGGAGCAGCCGCAACTGATGGTGATCGACTCGATCCAGGTGATGCACATGGCGGAGATCCAGTCCTCGCCCGGCAGCGTCGCCCAGGTGCGTGAAACCGCCGCTTACCTGACGCGCTTCGCCAAGACGCGCGGCGTGGCGATCATCATGGTCGGTCACGTCACCAAAGATGGCTCCCTGGCCGGACCGAAAGTGCTGGAGCACTGTATCGACTGTTCGGTGCTGCTGGATGGCGATGCCGATTCCCGCTTCCGCACCCTGCGCAGTCATAAAAACCGCTTCGGCGCGGTCAATGAACTGGGTGTGTTTGCCATGACCGAGCAGGGCATGCGTGAAGTCAGCAACCCGTCAGCTATTTTCCTGTCGCGCGGCGAAGAGATCACCTCGGGCAGTTCGGTGATGGTGCTGTGGGAGGGAACGCGACCGCTGCTGGTGGAGATTCAGGCGCTGGTCGATCACTCCATGATGGGCAATCCACGCCGCGTGGCAGTGGGTCTGGAGCAGAACCGCCTGGCGATTCTGCTGGCCGTTTTACACCGTCACGGCGGATTGCAGATGGCCGATCAGGATGTATTCGTTAACGTGGTCGGCGGCGTCAAAGTCACCGAAACCAGTGCAGACCTGGCGCTGATGCTGTCGATGGTGTCGAGCCTGCGCGATCGTCCGTTGCCGCAGGATCTGGTGATCTTCGGCGAAGTGGGACTGGCGGGCGAAATCCGTCCGGTGCCCAGCGGTCAGGAGCGCATCGCTGAAGCGGCGAAGCATGGCTTCAAACGCGCCATTGTGCCGGCAGGGAATGCACCGAAAAAACCGATTGCCGGGATGCAGGTTTTCAGCGCGAAGAAGCTGGCCGATGCGCTGGCGATTCTGGACGATCTGTAACGCGCCTGCGGCCGCCAGCGAAAAGCCGCTGGCAGGCCGCTCCCACCTTAACCGCATTGATGCAGGAGGCACGACATGTCGTCGTTTGATTATCTGAAAACGGCCATTCGCCAGCAGGGCCACACGCTGCAACAGGTCGCTGATGCCAGCGGCATGACCAAAGGCTATCTGAGCCAGTTGCTCAATGCCAAAATCAAAAGCCCCAGCGCGCAAAAGCTGGAGGCGCTGCACCGTTTTCTGGGTCTGGAGTTTCCGCGACGCGATAAAACGGTCGGCGTGGTGTTTGGTAAGTTCTATCCGCTGCACACCGGCCATATCTATCTGATTCAGCGCGCCTGTAGCCAGGTCGATGAGCTGCATATCATTATGGGCTACGACGAGCCACGTGACCGCGAGCTGTTTGAGAACAGCGCGATGTCACAACAGCCCACGGTCAGCGATCGCCTGCGCTGGCTGCTGCAGACCTTTAAGTATCAGAAAAATATCCGCATTCACGCCTTTGATGAGGAGGGGATTGAGCCCTATCCGCACGGCTGGGATGTCTGGAGTAAGGGCGTCAGCGCGTTTCTCAGCGAGCACGGTATTGCGCCGGACTGCATCTACACCAGTGAAGCGCCCGATGCGGAGATGTATCAGCAGCATCTTGGCATTCAGACCGTGCTGGTCGATCCCAGCCGATCGTTTATGAGCATCAGCGGCGCGCAGATCCGTCAGGATCCGTTCCGCTTCTGGGATTACATCCCGACCGAAGTGAAACCCTTTTTTGTGCGCACCGTGGCGATCCTCGGCGGGGAGTCGAGCGGTAAATCGACGCTGGTGAATAAACTCGCCAACATCTTCAATACCACCAGTGCCTGGGAATATGGCCGCGACTATGTCTTCTCCCACCTGGGCGGTGATGAAATGGCGCTGCAATATTCAGATTACGACAAGATCGCGCTGGGCCAGGCGCAGTACATCGATTTCGCGGTTAAATACGCCAATAAAGTGGCGTTTATCGACACCGACTTTGTCACCACGCAGGCGTTTTGTCTGAAGTACGAAGGGCGTGAACATCCGTTTGTGCAGGCGCTGATCGATGAATATCGCTTTGATCTGGTGATTCTGCTGGAGAACAACGTGCCGTGGGTTGCGGATGGCTTGCGCAGCCTGGGCAGTTCCGTTGATCGACGGGAGTTTCAGTCGATGCTGGTGACGATGCTGCGGGAAAACAACATCGAATTCCTGCACGTGCAGGAAGATGATTATGACACCCGGTTCCTGCGCTGCATTGAACTGGTGAAAGCGATGCTGGGCGAGAAAAACGCCCAGCCGTAACGCATGCTGTGACCCGGTCTGCCGCAGGGCAGCCGGGTCAGCGCATTAATACACCATCACTACTTTGCCGCGCATGTGGCCTTCCAGTACGCGCTGATGGGCAGCAGTTAAGGTCTCAACGCTTAAGCCGTGCAGCGTCTCGCTCAGTGTGGTTTGCAGCTTACCTTCATCCAGTAACGCCGAGACGGCATCCAGAATCTCACCCTGACGCGCCATATCCGGGGTATTAAACATGCTGCGGGTGTACATCAGCTCGAAGTGCAGTGCGGCACTCTTCAGCTTCAGCTGATCCATCGACAGCGGATGTTCGTTTTCCACGATGGTGCAGATATGACCCTGCGGGGCAATAAGCTTTGCCATGGTTTCCCAGTGACCGTCGGTATCATTCAGGCAGAAGATATAATCGACCTGTTTAATGCCCTGTTTTTCCAGCTCTCCAATCATATCTTTGTAGTTGATCACCAGATCGGCGCCACGATCGCGGCACCACTGCGCGGAATCTTCACGCGAAGCGGTGGCAATGATCTTCACCTTGCTGCGCAGTTTCGCCAGCGGGATCGCCAGCGATCCGACGCCGCCTGCGCCGCCCACGATCAGCAGCGTCTGATCTTCCGTTGCTGACTCAAGGTTCAGTCGCTCAAACAGTCCTTCCCAGGCGGTCAGGGCCGTCAGCGGGATCGCGGCGGACTGCGCCCAGTCCAGGCTCTCTGGCTTGTGACCGGTGATGCGTGAGTCAACCAGCTGCTCGGTGCTGTTACTGCCAGGACGGGTCAGGTCACCCGCATAAAAAACTTTATCGCCTGGCTTAAAGTTGCTGACTTTGCTGCCCACTTCCAGCACCACACCGCTGGCATCCCAGCCGAGGATGCGTGGCTGCTCTAATCCGTTCTTCTTCGCCCCTTTGTGAACCTTGGTATCGACCGGGTTGACCGACGCGGCTTTGACTTCGACCCGCAGGTCATACTCCCCTGGCGCTGGGGTGTCAGGGAAAATTTCAGTAAAGTTTTCAGGACTTTCCGGATTAATTGCGATAGCGCGAATAGACATACATTTTTCCTGTTTAGTCAGGCTAAAAGCCTGGATCTGGTGGTTGCCATTCTGGCCCTGAAGAGTGCTCACACTCCGCAGGGGCTGTGCCATACTGTCTGTGGCAGACTGGCTGATGATTCGGAACAGGCTTTAAGTGTAGAACCTGATTTTAGCAGTGATAAGATGGACAATCTTTCATAGAGTGTTCGTCTGAGGTGAACAATGGCATTTCGCCAGTGGCAGGATATGGCACTGTTTGCGCTGGTGGCGGAGTGCGGCAGCTTTACCGGCGCGGCAGAACGTGCAGGGCTGCCAAAATCGAGCGTCAGTCAGCGCATCAGCCAGCTGGAGCAGCGGCTGGGGATTCGTCTGCTGAACCGCACCACCCGCCAGCTCAATCTGACCTTTGCGGGTGAGCGCTATCTGCTGCATTGCCAGGAGATGATGCAGGCCAGTGAACGCGCCGATCAGGCGATCGCCAGCCTGCGCGAAAACCCCAGCGGGCGTCTGCGCATCACCAGCCCGGCGGGGATTGGTGCCACGCTGCTGGCGCGCTGTAACGCGGCGTTTTTACGTCTCTATCCCGATGTGACGCTGGATGTCTCGATCTCCGATGAGATGCGTGATCTGGTGCAGGAGGGCTTTGATGTGGCGCTGCGCACCGGTCAGCCGCAGGAGTCCTCGCTGATTGGCCGCCGTATAGGCAACTGCCCGCGACTGCTGGTCGCTTCACAGCGCTATCTTGATCAGCATCCGCCGCTGGTTCATCCACAGCAGCTGTCGGCCCACCGCTGTATAGCACATCGCGCCTGGAATGAATGGGTGTTGCAGCGCGATGACGAGTTCTACCGCTGGCTGCTGCCGCCAGGCCATCTCACGGATAATTTACTCTATGCGCGCGAATCTGCGCTGGGCGATGCGGGCATTACGCTGCTGCCGCACTTTCTGACCGACGGGGCGATGGCGGATCCCCGGCTGGTGCCGGTATTGCCGGAATGGGAAATCGAAGGGAATGAGCTGTGGCTGGTCTATCCGGGCCGTAAACTGAATTCACCTGCGCTGGCGCGGTTTATTGAATTCGCGCTGCAGTCACCGGTGTTCAGGGAGTTTTATCGCTGACCGGTACAATGTGGCGCAGGAAGAGTGCCGCCATTTTTTCCGGGCCACTCTGGTAACCCGCGATATTTGCCGCTAACCAGTCGCTGGGGCTCACGCCTTCCCAGCTCACCTGATAGCCTGCGTGAAGAATGATATGCTCGAACAGAATGCGTAATGCCCGACCGTTTCCTTCCCGAAAGGGATGCAGGATATTGAACTCGCAGTAATACCAGGCAACCTGATGACAAAAAGCTTCATAGTCAGTCTGCTCCAGCCATCTTTCGCACGCCAGTTTTGCAAATAATTTCTCCGCTTCACGCAGAATAAAAGCGGGCTGGCAAAAGCGGGTCTCTCCTTTGCTGATAGAGATATCGCGTATCTGCCCCGCCCAACTATAAAGCTCGTTAAACAGGCAGTAATGAATGTGACACAGTGACTGAAGGGTAAAAGGAGGATGAGAGAGCTTAATGGTGTGAATGGTCAGTGCGGTAACATCACGCTCAGCCTGATCCAGCAGGGTTTGTTCGCGGATATCATAGCGATTGATCAGCACATCGGAATCGGGATAACAGTAGTGATCTCGCCAGACAAGATAACGATTCACGTTGGCTTCCTGCTACTGCTTATAGCGGCGTCGAACCTGTTCCAGGGTCGATAATTCAGCATCTGCTGAAATACGTATCCCCTCCAGCAGGGAACTTGCGGCAAAGTTTGCGACTTTAGTGGCTTCATAAATCGCTTCAGCTTTTTTAGCCACTGGCCGCTCAGCTTTTTTCTTCATTGCATTCAGCCCTTAAAACGTCACTGGTGAAGCAGGAGGAGGCCTGAGCCTCCCCCTGACATCGTTACTTCGTCATACGCTTGTACTTGATGCGCTTCGGCTCCAGCGCTTCGGCGCCGAGGGTACGCTTCTTGTACTCTTCATATTCGGTAAAGTTACCTTCGAAGAATTCGATGTTGCCCTCATCCTGATAATCCAGAATGTGTGTGGCGATACGGTCCAGGAACCAGCGGTCATGCGAGATCACCATGGCACAACCCGGGAACTCCAGCAGGGCGTTTTCCAGCGCGCGCAGGGTTTCAATGTCCAGGTCGTTGGTTGGCTCATCGAGCAGCAGCATGTTGCCGCCAACCTGCAGCAGCTTCGCGAGGTGCAGACGACCACGCTCACCACCCGACAGTTCGCCTACGCGTTTGCCCTGATCGACGCCTTTAAAGTTAAAGCGGCCGACATAGGCGCGGCTTGGCATCTCGGTGTTACCGATGCGCATGATGTCCTGACCGCCGGAAACTTCTTCCCACACGGTTTTGGCGTTATCCATGCTGTCGCGGAACTGATCCACAGAGGCCAGCTTGACGGTTTCACCCAGTACAATCTCGCCAGAATCAGGTTGTTCCTGACCAGACATCATGCGGAACAGCGTTGATTTACCCGCGCCGTTTGGACCGATAATCCCGACAATCGCGCCTTTCGGTACCGAGAACGAGAGATCGTCAATCAGCACACGGTCGCCATAAGACTTACGCAGATTGCTGACTTCCAGCACTTTGTCACCCAGACGGGCACCTGGCGGAATGAACAGTTCGTTGGTTTCGTTACGTTTCTGGTAGTCGGTGTTGTTCAGCTCTTCAAAGCGTGCCAGACGGGCTTTGCCTTTAGACTGCTGGCCTTTTGGCCCTTTGCGTACCCACTCCAGCTCTTTCTCAATCGACTTGCGACGAGCGGCTTCAGAGGAGGCTTCCTGCGCCAGACGCGCATCTTTCTGCTCCAGCCAGGAGGAGTAGTTACCTTCCCACGGAATCCCTTCACCGCGGTCAAGTTCCAGAATCCAGCCTGCAACGTTATCCAGGAAGTAACGGTCATGCGTAATCGCGACGACGGTGCCTTCGAAGTCGTGCAGGAAGCGCTCCAGCCAGGCGACAGATTCGGCGTCCAGGTGGTTCGTTGGTTCGTCCAGCAGCAGCATGTCTGGTTTTTCCAGCAGCAGGCGGCAGAGGGCGACGCGACGACGTTCACCACCGGAAAGGGTGGCAATTTTCGCGTCCCAGTCAGGCAGGCGCAGCGCATCGGCAGCACGTTCCAGCTGGGTATTCAGGTTGTGACCATCGTGAGCCTGGATGATCTCTTCCAGACGGCCCTGTTCCGCGGCCAGTTTGTCGAAGTCTGCATCTTCTTCAGCATAGAGCGCATAGACTTCGTCGAGACGCTTTAGTGCGCCAACGACTTCTGACAGCGCTTCTTCTACCGACTCACGCACGGTGTGTTCAAGGTTAAGCTGCGGTTCCTGCGGCAGGTAGCCAATCTTGAGGCCTGGCTGCGGACGCGCTTCCCCTTCGATATCTTTATCGATGCCGGCCATGATGCGCAGCAGGGTAGATTTACCCGCGCCGTTCAGGCCGAGTACGCCAATTTTTGCGCCAGGGAAGAAGCTGAGCGAGATGTTTTTCAGGATATGTCGCTTCGGCGGAACCACTTTGCCGACGCGATGCATGCTATAGACGAATTGAGCCACGTTGGTTTGAGCCTCTGGGTCTGTTGGTCGTTTGAATGATGTCGAAGTTTAGCCTTTTTCACCGTTTAATCCCAGCCGGGGGGCGGCGAATATTAGCGTGGCGGAGCCGATGCCGGGCATTGCCAGGCATAACTGACTGATTTCCACACTCAATCGCTGACAGAGTCAGGAGAGGATGTCAGAAAGAGGCGTCAGGGCAGGCGCAGCGGGAGCGCCTGCTGGGCCAGCCAGTTTTGCAACGCCTGATCGGGTACGCTGTCACTCACCAGCAGATCAAAGCGCTGCAGCTCGGCGATGCGGGCAGGCAGCACCTTGCCATATTTACTGCTGTCAGCCACCAGCACCGACTTTCGGGCGCGCAGCATGGCGTGATGTTTCATCATCAGCTCATTGGTGTTGTAGCAGGTCGCGCCCTGATCTTTGTCGATGCCCGCTGCAGAGATAAAGGCCAGCGTCGGGCAGAGATCGTCAAGGATGGTATGCACGCCAATCGGCGTAAACAGCGCGTTGTCGGCATGAAATTCACCGCCGCTGAGAATCACGTTACAGGCCGGTTTCTCTTTCAGGGTCAGAAAGGTATTCATGGCGCAGCAGATGGCGGTAAACGACAGAGTGTCGGGAATCGCATCCACGATGTAGGGCAGGGTGGTGCCGCAGTCAAAAAAGACCGTATCGTTCTCGTTGATCAGGCTGGCGGCCGCCTGTGCCAGTCGCTGCTTTCTGGCGGCATTCTGGCCATGCTGATCGCTGACAAAATAGTGGCTGGCATGACTTTTCGGATCGCTGACGATATAGCCGCCCAGCAGGACCACGCTGGAGCCCGGCTCGGTTAAATCGCGGCGAACCGTCATCTCTGAGACGCCGAGCAGCTGGGCCGCATCTTTCAGATGCAGTTTGTCGGTGCGTTTCAGCGCCTGCGTCAGCTTGTGAATGCGTTCGTCGCGCCGGGTTTCCATGGTCATCTCTCTGTTCCCTATCCTGCAGTGCGGAGGAAAGACGCCGGGATCGACGTCAATACGCTACAAACCTCACAGATTTGAATGAGTTGCGTCTCATCCGCCAGGCTGGCAGTCAATCTTACCCGCATTCCGTGAGGGCCGCAAACCTCCGCCGTGCTGTCAGCGCGTGGTGATATCGGCACATCACCGCGGGCGGTTGTGGCTTTCACCATCCGCGTTCAATGATGTTAGATTGTTATAATAATAACACTGAAAATCCCATTGCATGCCGTTGTTCGCCCATCACCACCGTGTCAGGATGTGGTTTTTGTCACATATTTAACCTTTAAGAATTGTTATTGTTACTTTAATAACATTTTAAGTTTAAAAAACATCCGGGAGAAAAGGTCATGACAATTGCGGTCATCGGCTCAAACATGGTCGATCTGATTACCTATACCAACAGCCTGCCGAAAGCGGGCGAAACCCTTGAAGCGCCCGACTTTGCCATTGGCTGCGGCGGTAAAGGGGCCAACCAGGCGGTCGCGGCGGCAAAAATGGGCGGCAACGTGATGATGGTCAGCAAGGTCGGTGACGATCTCTTTGCTCCGAACACCGTTGCAAATCTTCAACAGCAGGGCGTGGACACGCGCTTCGTCACCACCGCACCGGGCACCTCCAGCGGCGTGGCACCGATTTTTGTCGATGACCAGTCGCAGAACCGCATTCTGATTATCAAAGGTGCTAACCAGCAGCTGAAACCGGCCGATATCGACGACGCGGCTGAGGCGCTGAAAGCCTGCCAGCTGATCATTCTGCAGCTGGAGATCCCACTGGAGACGGTCTATTACGCCATCGATTTTGCCCGCCAGCATCAGATCACAGTGATCCTTAATCCGGCGCCGGCCGTCGCCACGCTTGATATTGATTACGCCTGCAAATGCGACTTCTTTATGCCCAACGAAACCGAGCTGGAGATCCTCACCGGCCTGCCGGTCAGCAGCGATGAAGAGGTGATCCTCGCCGGACAGTCGCTGCTGAAACGCGGCCTTAAAAATCTGATCATCACCCTGGGCAGCCGGGGATCGGTCTGGATGAGCGGCGACGAGATCCATCGCGTGGATGCCACACCGGTTCAGGCGGTAGACACCAGCGGCGCGGGCGATGCCTTTATCGGCTGCTTTGCGTATCTGCTGGTGGAAACCGGCGATGTGGCCGCCGCCATGACCCAGGCGTCTGCCTATGCCGCCTGCAGCGTCACCGGGCGCGGCACCCAGCGCGCCTATCCCGACGCAGAGAGTTTCCAGCGCTTTCTCAACCGTAACTGAGGGTCTGCCATGCAACAGAAAATTGTTCAGCAATCTGATGGCTATCTGAATAAAACGCCGCTGTTCCAGTTCATTCTGCTGTCGTGCCTCTTTCCGCTCTGGGGCTGTGCGGCGAGTCTTAACGATATCCTGATCACTCAGTTTAAAAGCGTATTTGCCCTGAGCGACTTTGCCAGTGCGCTGGTGCAGAGTGCCTTTTATGGCGGCTATTTTCTGATTGCGATCCCCGCGTCGCTGGTGATCCGCAAGACCAGTTACAAGATGGCGATCATGATCGGCCTGGCGCTCTACATTGCCGGCTGTATCGCCTTCTATCCCGCCTCGCACATGGCGACCTACACCATGTTCCTGGCGGCGATATTTGCCATCGCCATCGGCCTGAGTTTCCTGGAAACCGCTGCCAACACCTACAGCTCGATGATTGGCCATCGTGATCACGCCACGCTCCGGCTCAACGTCAGCCAGACCTTCTATCCGATCGGTGCACTGATGGGGATCGTGCTGGGTAAATATCTGGTGTTCCAGGACGGCGACAGCCTGGAGAGTCAGATGGCGACCATGACGGCAGAGCAGGCACATGCGTTCCGCCTGACGATGCTGGAACACACGCTGGAGCCCTACAAATATCTGGTGATGGTGCTGGTGGTGGTGATGCTGCTGTTTATGTTCACCCGCTATCCGCGCTGTAAACCCGAAAGCAGCGAGAGGTCGCGCCCCTCGCTGGGCGAGACCTTCCGCTATCTGGCTGGCAACCGACACTTTAAACGCGGAATTGTGACTCAGTTCCTCTATGTCGGCATGCAGGTGGCCGTCTGGTCGTTTACCATTCGTCTGGCGCTGACGCTGGGGGCGACTAATGAACGTCACGCCTCGAACTTTATGATCTACAGCTTCATCTGCTTCTTTATCGGCAAGTTCGTGGCGAACTTCCTGATGACCCGTTTCCGCGCCGAGAAGGTGCTGATTGCCTATTCGGTGCTGGGCGTGCTGACGCTGGCTTATGTGATGCTGGTGCCGAACTTTACCGCCGTCTACGCCGCCGTTTTTGTCAGCGTGCTGTTTGGTCCCTGCTGGGCAACGATCTACGCGGGAACGCTGGCGACGGTCGATAACAAATACACCGAAGTCGCGGGCGCGTTTATCGTGATGGCGATTGTCGGTGCGGCCTTTGTCCCGGCGCTGCAGGGCCTGGTTTCGGACTCACTGGGTTCAATGCAGCTGGCATTTGGCGTCTCGCTGCTCTGTTTCGCCTGGGTCGGATTCTACTTCTATGGCGAACTGCGCCATAAAAAACAGCCGGTTGCGACCGGTCGTCTGGCGGAGGAGTTACCATGAAAACCCGTTTACCCTTAGCGCGTGAACAGTTTCACACCACACCCTGGGTGCTGCTGGAGAGCGATGATTTCCGGGTTGAGCTGTTTCGTTATCCGGCGGGCATTGAGGCGGTGCGCATTCATAACCGGCGTGGCAGCGTGACCGTGCTGCCGTTTCTCGGGCAGATGATCTGGGACGCAGAGTTCGCCGATCATAACCTGACCATGGGCCACAGTTTTAAGCAGCCGCTGCCCGCAAATTCGATCATCGACACCTATGGCTGTTTTGCGTTTCATTCGGGACTGCTGGCCAACGGCTGTCCCGCACCAGAGGACGATCATCCGCTGCACGGTGAGATGGCCTGCGCCCGTATGGACAGCGCCTGGCTGGTGCTGGAGGATCAGACGCTGTCGCTGGAAGGGGAGTGTGAATATGTCAAAGGCTTCGGCCATCACTACCTGGCCGCACCCGCCGTCCGCATTCCGGCCAGCCAGCCCCGGCTGACGATTGAGATGACAGTCACTAATCTGGCTGGCGCGCCGATGCCGCTGCAGTATATGTGTCACCTCAACAGCGCGTGGATCGATCAGGGCCGCTTCCGGCAGTCGATCCCCGAACAGGCATTCCAGCTGCGTCGCTCGATCCCGGCGCATCTGCGACCGACGCCCGCCTGGCGGGATTACACCGATCGGCTGGCGCGCGATCCGCAGGCGTTACAGCAGCTCGATCAGCCGCAGCTCTGCGATCCGGAGATCGTCTTCTTCGCGGACGATCTGCCTCAGTATGGCGATGAGGTGCAGTTTGAGCTGCATGCGCCGCAGGGCTATGCGTTGATGACGCGCTTCTCTACCGCACAGTTCCCGCACGCCACTCGCTGGCTGCTGCACAACCACGATCAGCAGGTGGCGGCCTATATTCTGCCCGCCACCTGCCGGCCAGAGGGCTTTCTTGCCGCGCAGCAGGCTGGCACGCTGATCACCCTGGCGCACGGTGAACAGCGCCACTTTTCTGTCGAGACCGGCTTACTCTGAGCCGGGTTTAAATTGCCACCAGGCCGCGCACACCCTCTGCTTCCATGGTGTCGCCGCGGCCACGCTGCACAATTTCTCCGCGCGACATCACCAGATAGCTGTCCGCCAGCTCCGCCGCGAAGTCATAAAACTGCTCCACCAGCAGGATCGCCATATCTCCCCGTTGCGCCAGCTGGCGGATCACCGCGCCGATCTCTTTGATCACCGAAGGCTGGATCCCTTCGGTCGGCTCATCAAGGATCAACAGCTGGGGCCGACAGGCCAGCGCCCGGCCAATCGCCAGCTGCTGCTGCTGACCGCCAGAGAGGTCGCCGCCCCGGCGTGACTTCATCGCCAGCAGCACCGGAAAGAGCTGGTAGATCTCCTCCGGCACTTCACGCGCCTGCGCAGCCGGAAAGCGTGACAGCCCCATCAGCAGATTCTCTTCCACCGTCAGACGCGGAAAGATTTCCCGCCCCTGGGGCACATAGCCGATGCCAGCCTGCACCCGCTGGTGCGGCTTGCGGCCATTCATGCGCTGCTGCTGCCAGTGAATCTCGCCCGACTTCGCCGGGATCAGCCCCATCAGGCATTTCAGCAGCGTGGTCTTCCCAACGCCATTGCGCCCCAGCAGACAGGTGATTTCGCCAATCTTTACCTCAAACGACAGGCCGCGCAGAATATGACTGCCGCCATAATATTGATTCAGTTCAGTAACCTGTAACATTTCAGCGCCCCAGATAAACGTCGATAACCTGCTCGTTGGCCTGCACGTCGCGCAGCGAACCCTCGGCCAGTACCTGACCCTGATGCAGCACCGTCACGTGGTCGGCAATGGTTTCGACAAAGCCCATGTCATGCTCCACCACCATCAGCGAATGCTTGCCCGCCAGGCTGCGGAACAGCTCGGCGGTGTAGTCCGTTTCGGCATCGGTCATGCCCGCGGCCGGTTCATCCAGCAGCAGCAGATGCGGCTCCTGCACCAGCAGCATGCCGATCTCCAGAAACTGCTTCTGGCCATGCGACAGCAGGCCCGCGCGACGCTGGCGTTCGCCGCCCAGCCGCAGCAGTTTCAGCACCTCATCAATGCGGTCACGCTGTTCGCCGCTGAGGCGGGCGCGCAGGCTGGCCCAGACCGATTTATCGGCTTTAAGCGCGATCTCCAGATTTTCGAACACGGTTAACGCCTCAAACACCGTGGGCTTCTGGAACTTGCGGCCGATCCCGGCGCGGGCGATCTCAACCGGTGAGAGACGGGTCAGATCGCTGTCCTGGTCGTAGATCACCCGGCCGGCGTCGGGCCGGGTTTTGCCGGTGATCACATCCATCAGCGTGGTTTTGCCCGCACCGTTGGGGCCGATCACGCAGCGCAGTTCCCCGACGCCGATCTGCAGCGAAAGATCGGTCAGCGCCCGGAAGCCTTCAAACGACACGCTGATCTTCTCCAGTTGCAGCACCGGATCGCGCTGCACCCGATGGCGATCCGCCAGTTGAGTTTGGGTAAAAAGGGCATCACTCATTTTTTCCTCCGGCGCAGCAGGCCAATCACGCCGTGCGGCAGAAACAGCGTGACCAGGATAAACATCAGCCCCAGGAAAAAGAGCCAGTATTCGGGGAAGGCGACGGTGAAGAAGCTGCGTGCGCCGTTAACAATCGCGGCACCCAGCAGCGGGCCTATCAGCGTGCCGCGTCCGCCCAGCGCCACCCAGATCGCCGCTTCAATCGAATTGGCCGGTGACATCTCACCCGGATTGATAATGCCGACCTGCGGCACATAGAGCGCCCCGGCCAGGCCGCACAGCACGGCGGAGAGCGTCCAGACAAAAAGCTTGAAACCGCGCGGGTCGTAACCACAGAACATCAGACGGTTCTCCGCATCCCGCACCGCAGTCAGCACCCGGCCAAATTTGCTGCGCGCCAGGGCGAAGCCGATCGCCAGGCTCAGCAGCAGCAGCAGCACCGTGGCGATAAACAGCCCGATACGGGTGGGGGTTGCCGTTACCGAAAAGCCGAGCAGGGTGGTAAAGCCGGTAAAGCCATTGTTGCCGCCAAAACCGGTTTCGTTGCGGAAGAACAGCAGCATCCCGGCGTAGGTCAGCGCCTGGGTCATGATGGAGAAGTAGACGCCTTTAATCTTCGAGCGAAAGGCGAAGAAGCCAAAAATCAGCGCCAGCAGGCCCGGCACCAGCATGCTCAGGCAGAGCGCCCAGACGAAATAGTCGGTGCCGGTCCAGAACCAGGGCAGTTCACGCCAGGAGAGAAAGGACATAAAGGCGGGTAAACCCTCGCCTGCGGCCTGGCGCATCAGGTACATGCCCATGGCATATCCACCCAGGGCGAAAAAGAGGCCGTGGCCCAGCGACAGCAGTCCGGCGTAGCCCCACACCAGATCCAGCGCCACCGCGACCACCGCGTAGCAGAGGATTTTGCCGACCAGCGTCAGGGTATAGGTGGAGATCGCCAGCGGATGCGTAGCGGGCAGCAGGGCCAGAAACGGCATCACCAGGAGCGCCACGGTAATTGCCAGGCCAATGCTGATGGTCAGGCGCGGCGCGGTGCGCGCCACGCGAAGCGTGATGGGTTGCGTCATCAGTCAGTCACCCTTCCTTTTACCGCAAACAGCCCCTGCGGACGTTTCTGAATAAACAGCACGATAATCACCAGAATCAGGATCTTGCCCAGCACGGCGCCAATCTGCGGCTCCAGCACTTTGTTGAGAATGCCCAGGCTGAACGCGGCAACCACGGTGCCCGCCAGCTGACCGACGCCACCCAGCACCACCACCAGGAACGAGTCGATAATGTAGCCCTGGCCCAGCTCCGGTCCGACGTTACCGAGCTGCGACAGCGCCACGCCACCCAGCCCGGCAATGCCCGAGCCGAGTCCAAACGCCAGCATATCGACGCGGCCGGTCGGCACGCCGCAGCAATCCGCCATGGCGCGGTTCTGGGTCACGGCGCGCACGTTCATGCCAAGGCGGGTCCGGTTCAGCAGCAGCCAGGTGAGCGCCAGCACAAACACCACAAACAGGATCACCGCGATGCGGTTCCACGGCAGCACCAGATTGGGCAGCAACTGCAAGCCGCCGGAGAGCCACGCCGGATTCGCCACCTCCAGGTTTTGCGCCCCGAACAGCACCCGCACCAGCTGGATCAGCATCAGGCTGATCCCCCAGGTGGCGAGCAGCGTCTCCAGCGGACGGCCATAGAGATGGCGGATCACCGTGCGTTCCAGCGCCATGCCGATGGCGGCGGTGACCAGAAAGGCGACCGGCAGCGCCAGCAGCGGATACCAGGCTAAATAGTGCGGCGCAAACTGCTGAAACAGGCTCTGTACCCACCAGGTGGCGTAAGCACCGAGCATCAGCATTTCACCGTGCGCCATGTTGATCACCCCGAGCAGGCCATAGGTGATCGCCAGACCCAGCGCGGCCAGCAGCAGGATGGAACCCAGCGACAGGCCGCTGAAGGCCTGCCCCAGCAGATCGCCCCACATCAGCCGTTTCTGAATCTGTTGCAGACTTTCCGCCGCGGCGGCCCGTACCGTGGCGTCCGGCTCATTCGCGGGCTGGGTCAGGCGTTGCAGGCTGGCTTGCGTATTGGGATCGCTGGACTCACCCAGCAGTTTCACCGCCCGCAGGCGCACCATCGGCTCGCCATCCGCCAGTTGCAGATTCGCCAGCGCCAGTGCCAGTGCGGCATGGACCCGGCTGTCCTGCTCGGCGGCAAAACGCTGCTCCAGCAGCGGCAACTGGTCAGCAACGCCCTCACTTTGCAGCTGCTGCGCTGCGCGCAGACGCAGGGCCGTATCAGTGCTGACAAGCTGGTGGGCGGCCAGCGCGTTGTTAACCAGCACGCGCAGACGATTGTTCATAAACAGCTTTTTCAGGTTGCCCGTGGGCTGCGCCACCGCATCCAGCGGCTGCAGCGTGGATCCCTGCTGGCTGAACGGCTGTTTATTCTGGTCGATGACCACCGTTTCGGCATGCAGCGCTTCCAGCAGCGGCAGGCGATGGCTGTCCGGTGCGGCGGCCCACTGTTGCAGCAGCGTGGCCTGCTGACTGCGGCTGGCGGCGGCAAAGTCAGCCGCCGGTCCGGCACTGGCCAACAGCGGCATCAGCAGCAGCAGACTGAAAAAGCAGCGACATAGATTCATAAAAGGAGCCTCGTCAGGGGAGGGCAGCACGGCGGGGTGCCGTGCTGCCGCTTCACAGCGGGTGACGCTGCGTATCTATCAGCAACGCGCGATTACTGCGCGGTCTTCACCGGGTGATCGGGTTTTTTGTCGTTACCGGCAATGTACGGGCTCCACGGCTGCGCGCGTACCGGCTGATCGGTCTGCCACACCACGCTGAACTGGCCGTTCTCTTCCACTTCGCCAATCATGACCGGCTTATGCAGATGATGGTTGGTCTGATCCATGGTCAGGGTAAAGCCATCCGGCGCTTTAAAGGTCTGACCGGCCATCGCCGCCCGCACTTTGTCCACATCCGTGGTGCCTGCTTTTTCCACCGCCTGCGCCCACATATGAATGCCAACATAGGTCGCTTCCATCGGGTCGTTGGTGACGACGGTGGCGGCGTTCGGCAGGTTATGTGCTTTGGCATATGCGCGGTAGTCGGCGACAAACTTCGCGTTGGTCGGATTATCGATAGACTCGAAATAGTTCCAGGCGGCTAACTGACCCACCAGCGGTTTGGTGTCGATGCCGCGCAGCTCCTCTTCGCCCACCGAGAAGGCGACCACCGGAATGTCAGTGGCTTTAATCCCCTGGTTCGCCAGCTCTTTGTAGAACGGCACATTGGAGTCGCCGTTGATCGTGGAAACCACGGCCGTTTTGCCGCCAGCCGCAAACTTTTTGATGTTGGAGACAATGGTCTGGTAGTCGCTGTAACCAAACGGCGTGTAGACCTCTTCGATATCTTTATCCGCCACGCCTTTGCTGTGCAGGAAGGCGCGCAGGATCTTGTTGGTAGTACGCGGATAGACATAGTCGGTACCAAGCAGGAAGAAGCGTTTCGCGCTGCCGCCATCTTCGCTCATCAGGTATTCCACCGCCGGAATCGCCTGCTGGTTAGGCGCAGCGCCGGTGTAGAAGACGTTGGGTGACATCTCTTCCCCTTCATACTGCACCGGATAGAACAGCAGGCCGTTCAGCTCTTCAAACACCGGCAGCACCGATTTGCGCGACACCGAGGTCCAGCAGCCAAACACCACCGCCGCCTTATCCTGAGTCAGCAGCTGCCGCGCCTTCTCGGCAAACAGCGGCCAGTTAGAGGCGGGATCGACTACCACCGGCTCCAGCTTTTTCCCCAGCACGCCTCCTTTGGCGTTGATCTCATCAATGGTCATCAGCGCCACATCTTTCAGCGGCGTTTCCGAAATCGCCATGGTGCCGGAGAGCGAATGCATGATCCCCACTTTGATGGTGTCAGCCGCCTGCGCACTCCAGGCGAACCCCATGCTGACAACGGTGGCGGAGAGGGCGAAAGCCTTGATCAACGAACGTCTTTTCATCATCTGAAACCCCTGAGTAGTTGTTGTGTTATTCGGTGAGCTGGAGCCGGGCCTGCTGAAGGCGGTGCAGCGTGATCTTTCTGACCTCCGCCTTACTCACGGCGATGTGATCGGTCAGGATGCGTTGCGCCCCGGCGGTCTGCTGCTGAAAAATCGCCTGTAAAATCTGTGCATGTTCCTGATAAGTGGCACAGATGCGATCGTCACGAGTGAAGTCGAGCCGGCGGATAATGCGGATCTTCTCGGTGAGTTCGGCGTGAATGCGTGCCATCTCCGGGTTACCCGCTGCCGCCACCAGCGTCATGTGAAACGCTTCGTCATGCTGCGACACTACCAGGCCCTCTGTAAGCGCCTCCGCCTCGCACCAGAACTGGTTCAGTTCGTTTAACAGCGCGGCACACTGCGGCGCGGGCAGGGCGCAGAGGCGTTTGACCGCCTCGCACTCCAGCACGGTGCGCAGGTCATACAGCGATTCGAACCAGGCGAAATCGAAGTTCTTAATCTGCCAGCCGCTGCGAAACCAGACGTCGACAAAGCCTTCGCGTTCCAGCCGGAACAGCGCCTGACGGACCGGGGTGCGGCTGACCGCCATCCGTCCGGCGATTTCGCTTTCACTGAAGCGATCGCCGGGCATCAGGCGAAAGGCGAAGATATCGGCCTTCAGCGCCTGATAAACCCGTTCCGCCAGCGCTTCCGGGCGGGCTTTAGGGGAGTGGGGTTGCGTTGTCATTACCGCTCCTTATTCCAGCCACAGCAGGTTATCGCCAGGACTGACCGGACGGCCCGCCTGGCAGGCAATCCGCGTCACACGACCGGCCTGCGGGGCGATAATCGCCAGCTCCATCTTCATCGCCTCCACGATAATCAGCGTCTGCCCGGCGCTGACCTCGTCGCCCGGCTGCACCAGCACTTTCCAGATGTTGCCATTGAGATCCGCCTGCACCGGTAGCCCGTTCTCCTCCTCTTCGCTGACGCTGGCGCGCGTTTCATCCTCCGGCGGCGCGTTCTGCTCCTCCTGCGCCCATAGCTGCACTTCCTGTTCAAAGGCGGCGGCCTGGCGCTGGCGGAACGCTGCAATTTCAGCGGCGTGGTCGGCGAGGAACTGCTGGTGGGCGGCAAAATCAAACTGCGTCTCTTCAATACGCAGGCTGGCGCGGCCTTCGCGGAAATCTTCGCGCAGCTGGGTCAGTTCGGTTTCACTCACCGGATAGAAGCGCACCTGATCGAAGAAGCGCAGCAGCCACGGCGCATCGGTAGCGAACTGCGGATTTTTCAGGAAGGTGTTCCAGATGGGCAGCGTGCGGCCCACCAGCTGATAGCCACCGGGCGAATCCATGCCGTAGATGCACATGTACATGCCGCCGATCCCTACGGTACCTTCGGCGGTGAAGGTGCGCGCCGGACTGTATTTGGAACTCAGCAGGCGATGGCGTGGATCGATCGGAACGGCACAGGGCGCGCCAAGGTAGACGTCGCCCAGCCCCAGCACCAGATAGCTGGCGTTGAACAGGGTATCGCGCACCTCATCGCGGCTGCTTAAGCCATTAATCCGCTGGATAAAGTCCACGTTGTTGGGCAGCCAGGGGGCGCTGGCGCGCACCGTCTCCTGATAGCGGCTGACGGCACCCAGCGTGGCGCTGTCTTCAAATGCCATCGGCATCCACACTACGCGGGAGGGCACTTTCAGCGTGCTGACGTCGCCCAGCGTCGCTTCCAGCGCCAGCAGCAGTGACATCAGCCGGGACTGGTTAATGATGCGGCTGTCGTAGCGCACCTGCAGCGAACGCACGCCAGGCGACAGCTCCTCTACGCCGGGCTCCGCCTGCGCCGTCAGCGCATTCATCAGCAGATGGACACGCAGACGCAGCGCCAGATCCAGCACATTGTCGCCATACTCAATCAGCACATATTTGTCGCCCGCCTGGCGATAGACCACTTTCGGCGTGCTGGTCGTGGCCTCCAGAGCGGCCAGAATCGTGGCGGAACCGTGGGCGGTTTCGGCCAGTGACGGCACGGCAAACGTGGGCGGATGCTCAGGCCGCAATGTCTCAATCAGATGCATCTGCGCTTTTTCCTGCGCCAGCGCATCGTCTGCGGTGATGGGGTGGAAGCGGATGGTGTCGCCAGGTTTAACCTGGCCTACTTTCCACAGCTCGGCTTTGGCGATGGTCACCGGACAGACAAAGCCGCCGAGGCTTGGGCCGTCGTGCGTCAGGATCACCGGGAAGTCGCCGGTGAAATTGACCGCACCAATGGCATATTCACAGTCGTGAACGTTGGAGGGATGCAGGCCCGCTTCGCCGCCGTTGGCGCGGGTCCAGGTCGGTTTCGGGCCGACCAGCCGCACGCCGAGGCGGTTGGAGTTGTAGTGCACCTGCCAGTCACTGGCAAAGAACGCATCGATGGCGGCCTGGGTGAAGAAATCCGGTGCGCCGTGCGGGCCGTAAAGCACGCCGATGCGCCACTCGCTGCCGTAGTGCGGAATCAGCGCCGCATCGAGCGGCTGCGGATCGCTGACCGGGGCAGGCGTGGTGCAGGCTGCCCGCTCAGGCTGGGAGATCGCCAGCATATCGGCAACCCGCAGGGTGCGTCCGGCGTGACCGCCAAACTGGCCCAGCGAAAAGGTGCTGCGGCTGCCCAGATACTCCGGCACGTCGAAGCCGTTACGCACGGCCAGATAGCTGCGGCAGCCCGTCCGGGCGCGTCCCAGCGCCAGAGTCTCTCCCGCTTTCACCGCCAGCGGCTGCCAGGTGCTGACCGGTTCGCCCTCCAGCGTGGCGTCGCAGTCAGCACCGGTCAGCGCCACGATGGCATCACAGTGGAAACGCAGCGTCGGCCCCTGCAGGGTAAATTCCAGCCCCGCCGCCGCGTCATGATTACCGACGATGCGGTTAGCCAGCCGGAAAGCGAAGTCATCCATCGGGCCGGAAGGCGGCACGCCGATATCCCAGTAGCCGAGGCGGCCAGGATAGTCCTGAACCGAACTGAAGGTACCGGGTTGCAGCACTTCCACCACGGAGGAGGCAGGCACCACGCTGTCGAGGTAGCGCGTCCAGACGTTGCCGCTGCGAAACGCGTCGCTGGCGGTAATCTGGCGCAGATAGTCGAGGTTGGTGGCGATGCCGTGCAGCTGAGTGGCATCCAGCGCATGGCGAAGTTTTTTCAGCGCCGCATCGCGGGTGTCGGCATGCACGATCAGTTTGGCGATCATCGGATCGTAGAAGCTGGAGACCTCGCTGCCGGTTTCGATGCCGCTGTCGACCCGCACGCCGTCAGGGAAAGTTACGCCGGTTAGCAGGCCGGGGCTGGGCTGAAAGTTCTTGAGTGGATCTTCCGCATAGAGCCGCACTTCAATGGCGGCGCCCTGCGGCGCCTGCTGCAGACGTGACCAGTCAACCGCATCGCCCGCCGCCACCAGCAACATGCACTCCACCAGATCGAGTCCGGTGACGCACTCAGTGACCGGATGCTCCACCTGCAGGCGGGTGTTCACTTCCAGAAAGTAAAAGGCCTGCTGGTCGACGTCGTAGATATACTCCACGGTGCCTGCGCTGCGATAGTTTACCCGCTCGCCGAGCCGCACTGCCGAGGCGAGCAGGGCGTCACGCGTCGCCGGAGACAGACCGGGCGCGGGCGTCTCTTCCACCACCTTCTGATTGCGGCGCTGTAGTGAGCAGTCGCGTTCACCCAGCGCGACCACAGTGCCGTTACCGTCACCAAAAATCTGCACTTCTACGTGGCGGGCGCGATCGATGCAGCGCTCCAGAAACACGCCCGCATCACTGAAGAATTGCTCGCCAAGACGGCGCACGCTCTCCCAGGCGCTGGCGAGCGCACCGGCGTCGGCGCAGCGCGTCAGGCCAATGCCGCCGCCGCCCGCCGTGCTTTTCAGCATCACCGGATAGCCAATCTTATCGGCCGCCTGCATCGCCTCCTCCAGCGACGCAAGCAGCGGTGTGCCGGGCGTCATTGGTACACCTGCACTGGCTGCCAGCTCACGGGCACGGTGTTTAAGGCCGAACTCACCAATCTGCTGCGCGGTGGGGCCGACAAAGGCGATCCCTGCCGCTTCACAGGCTTCGGCAAACGGCTGGCTTTCTGAAAGAAAACCGTAGCCCGGCCAGATAGCCTGGGCGCCGCTCTGCTGAGCCGCCGCCAGAATTTTGTCGATGCGCAGATAGCTGTCGCTGGCTTTATCGCCGCCCAGCGCGATAGCGATATCCGCCTGCTTAACGTGCTGCGCGTTGCGGTCAGCATCTGAATAGACCGCGACACTTTTGACGCCCAGGCGCTTCAGCGTCCGAATGGCGCGACAGGCAATTTCGCCGCGGTTGGCAATCAGTACGGTGGTGAACATGATCAGTGACTCCCCTGTGATGCCAGCCAGTTGCGCCAGCCGCCCGTCTCAGTAATCTCCAGCGCGTTGTTCAGCGCCGCACCTTCGCAGATAAAGCCTTTCACCACCCGCCCATCCGCCAGCGTCAGGCTGCCGATGCCCAGCGGTGCGGGAATCTCGGCCACAAACTCACCAAAGCGCGCCAGCGGGATATCCCACAGCTCCACGGTGATAGCGGCGCCCTGTTCGTCACGCATCAGGCCGGGTTTTTTGATCGCGCCCTCCAGCAGGGCAAACAGGCGATAGTGTGGCGCGGTCTTCGTCTCTTCCACCCAGACGGCATGGCGATCGGTGAGCTGGAAATTAAGCGGCATTCCGGTGAGATGCGCGCCCACTACCGCCAGCCGGACATGGTCGGCGGAGGCGGGCAGGCTGGTGCGCCAGGCAGGGCAGGGCTGGCCGGTCGCGCCCAGCGGCAGAGCAAGCTGCTGCTGCCAGCGAATGCCAAACTCAGCCAGCGCCCGATCGTGCCAGGCGGGCGCAATCAGCGTGATGCCTGCCGGGAGATCGTCATTGCGGAACGGTGCGGGCAACGCCAGCGCGGCGAGGTCGGCAAGGTTGGTAAAGTTGGTATAGGTGCCAAACTGCGAGTTGTAGTGAATCGGCTCCTGCTTCATCTCCTCCAGGGTATGAATCGTGGGCGAGGTCGGCACCACCAGCGCGTCAAACTGTGCCAGCGTCTGCTGAATCTGGCGCGTCAGTTCGGCCCGCAGATACTCCGCCTTATAGGCGTCGACTGCGCTGTATTTCAGGCCGCTGGCGATAATCTCGTGTACCACCGGATCCATCTCCGCCGGGCGATCAAGCATCCCGCCCACCGCCGCCGTGCGTTCGGCGACCCAGGCACCGTAGTAGAGCTGTTCAGCCAGCTTCCGGAACGGGGTGAAGTCGATAGGGTGCAGCGTCACGCCACCCGCCTGCAATGCCTCCAGCGCCTGGTCCCAGGCGGCTTCGGCGGCGGCATCATCAAAAAACTCCGGGTTCAAAGGTACCGCAAAATGGGGATGGACGGGCAGGCTGGCCGGGGCGGTGCGCGGATTAATGCGCGAATAGGCGTCACCGGCATCATAGCCACCCATGACGCTGGCGACGCTAAAGGCATCTTCTGCCGTCAACGCAAACACGGAAATCGTGTCGTTGAGGCGGCAGGCGGGCACCACGCCGCGTGCAGAGAACCAGCCCTTGGTCGGCTTCAGTCCGACAATATTGTTAAAGCCCGCCGGAACGCGGCCCGATCCCGCAGTATCGGTGCCCAGTGAAAATGCGACCAGCCCGCGCGCCAGCACCGACGCGGAGCCGGAGCTGGAGCCGCCACTGACGTAATCGGCATCAAAGGTGTTACTGACCGCGCCAAACGGGGAGCGGGTGCCCACCAGGCCGGTAGCGAACTGATCGAGGTTGGTTTTGCCGATGACTATCGCGCCGGCGGCTTTCAGCCGGGCGACCGCTACCGCGTCTTCGCTGGCGGTATAGGTAAAGGCGGGGCAGGCGGCGCTGGTCGGCCAGCCCGCCACATCAATGTTGTCTTTGACGGCGAAGGGAACACCAAACAGCGGCAGCGATCCGGGATCGCGCTGATAGTGCGCCAGCAGTGGCTCAATCTGAGCCGCTAACTGATCCGGTGTCGCCAGATAAATCCAGGCACTATCCTGGGGATCGAGTGCCGCCAGGTGTGCGCTCAGCAGCGAAGTAATCTGTTGCGGCGCCTGCTGATAGCGCTGCTGCCAGGCGTGAAGCGTCAGGCCAAAGGTTGAAGTCATACGAAGAATTCCAGCTGGTATACAAGATGGAATTCAACAGAGCAAAGGCTGTGCCACTTTTTTAACGCAATGATTCAACAGTTTAATGCGTGCAGTGATAAGATTTTCTGATGATAATTTGCACAATTACGGCGCGCACGCTGAGCGATGACGGTGCGTTTACCTTTCGTGTGCGTAAATTTTGTGAAGAACATGGCAAGAGTCCGGTGGCCTGGTTAGCATGAAGACTGTCTGGCAACTCGCCGGCCCCAGCAACAGAGGAGATTTACGTGGTGAAGTGGCGTAACTGGATAATAGGGATCTGCATGGCCGGCACGGCCAGCAGCGCATGGGCCGATTCGCTTGATCAACAACGGCAACGTTATCAACAAATTAAACAGGCCTGGGACAGCAATCAGATGGCCACCGTGGATCAGCTGTTGCCCACGCTACAGGATTATCCGCTCTATCCTTATCTGCAATATCGCCTGCTGGCACAGGATCTCGATCAGGAGACCACCCTGGCGGTACAGAACTTTATTCGCCAGTATCCAACGTTGCCACCCGCGCGTTCGCTCAGCACCCGCTTTATTAATGTGCTGGCTTACCGACAGGACTGGCAGGGGGTGCTGAACTTCAGTCCGACTGAACCTAAGCCGGTGCAGGCACGCTGTAACTGGTATTACGCCAAATGGGCCACCGGTCAGCAGCAGGCCGCGTTTGACGGCGCGAAGCAGATCTGGCTGCGTGGCACGGCGCTGCCCGCGGACTGCGATAAGCTCTTCTCGGTCTGGCAGGCGTCCGGTCAGATTTCGCCAATTACGATCCTGGAGCGTATCCGGCTGGCGATGAAAGCAGGCAACGACAGCCTGGTGAGCTATCTGGCGAAAACGTTGCCAACTGACTATCAGACCATGTCTGACGCGATACAGGCCCTGCAGCAGGACCCGTTAACGGTCAGTACCTTCGCCAGCGCCGTCGGGCCAACCGACTTTACCCGCCAGGCGACGATTTACGCCTTTACGCGTGTGGCGCGGCAGGACATGGAAAATGCCCGCAGCCTGATTCCGATCCTGGTCCGGGCGCAGAAGATGGGGCCGGAGGATGAGCAGGCGCTGAAGGAGATTGTGGTCTGGCGCATGATGGGCAGCGATCTCACCTCTGAGCAGGCACGCTGGCGCGATGCGGTGGTGATGAACAGCGAGTCTACCGCGCTGGTAGAACGCCGGGTACGACTGGCACTCTCTCAGCATGACCGACGCGGCCTTAACACCTGGATCGCCCGTCTGCCGCTGGAAGCCAAAGAGAAAGATGAATGGCAGTACTGGCAGGCCGATCTGCTGTTTGAGAAAGATCGCAAAGAGGAAGCGGAAGAGATCCTGCGCAAACTGATGCAGGCGCGTGGCTTCTATCCAATGGTGGCCGCACAGCGGCTGGGCGTTGACTACCCGTTGCAGGTGGATGAAGCGCCGAAGCCTGACAGTGCCACGGTGCAGGGACCGGAGCTGGCCCGCGTTCGCGAGCTGATGTACTGGGGTCTGGATAACCTGGCGCGCAGCGAGTGGAGCAATCTGATCGGCAGCCGCACGCACACGCAGCAGCAGATGCTGGCGCGCTACGCCAATGAGCAGGACTGGTGGGATCTCAGCGTGCAGGCGACCATCACGGCCAAAATGTGGGACAGCCTGAAAGAGCGTTTCCCGCTGGCGTGGCAGAGCGTCTATGAGCGCAACACCGCGGTGAAGCAGATCCCGCCGAGCTATGCGATGGCGATTTCGCGTCAGGAGAGCGCCTGGAATCCGAAAGCGCGTTCACCGGTCGGCGCCAGCGGTCTGATGCAGATTATGCCTGCCACGGCGGCGCATACCGTGAAGATGTACAACATCCCTGGCTACAGCAACACCAGCCAGCTGCTCGATCCGGAAACCAATATTCAGATCGGCACCCAGTATCTGGAATATGTCTATCAGCAGTTCAATCAGAACCGGATTTTCGCCTCGGCGGCCTACAATGCCGGGCCGGGCCGGGTGCGAAGCTGGCAGAAAACCAGTGCAGGCAATCTTGATGCCGTCGCGTTTATCGAGACCATCCCGTTCTCTGAAACGCGTGGCTATGTGAAGAATGTGCTGGCGTACGACGCCTACTATCGTCACTTCATGGGCAAGCCTGACAAGATCCTGTCAGATGCTGAGTGGAATCGCCGTTACTAGCTGTGCTAAGCTTCCGTACTCTTTAGCGAGTACGGAAGCCTCTTCATGACCCATTCTGATTCCCCCACCGATGCGCATCCGGCAGAAGATAGCTGGCAGCGCTTTGTCGTGCTGATGCAGCAGGCCTTTGCTGATGGTCATGCGCTGCCACTGATGCAACTGATGATGACGCCCGACGAGCGGGAAGCGTTCGGCACCCGTCTGCGGATTATCGAAGAGTTAATGAACGGCGAGATGAGCCAGCGCGAACTGAAAAATGAGCTCGGCGTTGGCATTGCGACCATTACCCGTGGCTCGAACAGCCTGAAAGAGGCGCCGCCGGAGCTGAAACGCTGGCTGGAAGCGCGTCTGGGACGCGCCTGATCACTGCTGGTAAAGCGGATGGATGAACGGGCAGAGCGCCAGAATCAGTGCCTGATGATAGACACTGGAGCGGCTGAGCAGGCCGTTTGTGAACGCCCCGATAGCGCCACCCTGGTGTTTGATATTTTCGATGCCGGTTAACCGAGCCATCTCTTCACCCAGCTCCCGGCCTTCACGCAGACCCGCCAGCACCACCGGCGGCAGGGTGAAACTGGCCGAGCGCGATTCGCCGCGCTGCTTCTGATTTTCTACCACCATCCAGGCAAACGCGCTGTCATCTTCGATGCCCGCCTCAATCGCTACCCAGAACGCCGCTTCTGGCCGGACCTGCCGGGCATTCATCACGCGCTGACGTGCGCCAGTTCGCGTTTCGAGATGGGTTAACGGTTGTGCTGCTACGCCGCTATCGACCTCGACCCCTTCAATATGGCAGGATCCCTCGCCGAAAACGTCGTTGAATGCCTGAGCAATCGCATGAATTTTCGCTGGATTGGTGGTGGCTGCGACAACATGGTACATAATTGGTTGAACCCTCAGGTGATTAAGCGCCTGGCCCATCGGGCTGTTTGATTTGTCATTCTGAACCCGGGCAGTGCTCACAATCCTCACGTACTTTCCGTACGCGCCGGTTGTTTCGCGCTCTCCGTGTGCAGACTGACTGCAACAATGACGCCTGATGGGGTAAGCTCTAAAGCGATTTTTGTCGCAGTATAACGGAAACTAACATGCTACAGGTCTATCTTGTTCGTCACGGTGAAACGGTATGGAATGCGGAGCGTCGCATTCAGGGTCAGTCCGACAGTCCGCTGACGGAAAAAGGTGAGCAGCAAGCCTGGCAGGTGGGTGAGCGCGTGAAACATCTGGGCATTACGCACATTATTGCCAGCGATCTGGGGCGTACGCGCCGCACCGCGGAGATTATTGCGGATGCCTGCGGTTGCTCAGTCACGCTTGATCCGCGGTTGCGTGAGCTGAATATGGGGGTGCTGGAGAAGCGTCCGCTGGATGGCTTAACCGCGGAAGAAGAGCAGTGGCGCGCCACGCTGGTCAACGGCACCGAAGGGGGCCGTATTCCTGAAGGGGAGTCGATGACTGAGATGGCGACGCGCATGCACGCCGCGCTGAATGCCTGTCTTGATCTTCCAGCCGGAAGCCGTCCACTGCTCGTCAGTCACGGTATGGCGCTGGGGGCGCTGGTCAGCACGATCCTCGGTCTGCCCGCCTATGCGGAACGTCGTCTGCGTCTGCGTAACTGCTCACTCTCACGTGTTGATTATCAGCAGAGCGCCTGGCTGGCAGAAGGCTGGATTGTCGAGACGGCGGGGGATATTTCCCATCTGGATGCGCCTGCACTCGACGAGCTTCAACGCTGATTTACTTAAGGCTGCCGTCGCGATGACGGCAGCCTTAACGTCAGCTGGCTACGGTCTGGCGGCGAATGGGAATCAGATATTCGCAACGGATCTCGGTCGGTGGCTCAGCGCGTTTTTTACCGCCATCGGTGTAAAAGCGTTCGATGTCCTGTCCCTGACGGCGGGTCAGCCCCAGCGTCGGCATGCAGGTGCCATAGAGCAGCAGAATAAACTCCTGCAGATTGACGCGCGGGCCGGTATAGGTGAACTGCACGTAGTCGCCCGCTTCCAGAATCACGTTCTGCCCGGAGTGCAGGTTGACCGCGCTGTCAGCAGGCACCGCCGTGGTGTAGAGAATCTCCTGCTCATCATCTTTGTCCTGGCTGGCGCGCACCTGATGCAGGCCATACAGTACCGGCGGCACCGTGTCGGTTTCCAGCAGGAACTGCTTCCAGAAATGAATACGCATTTCGTCGCGGTAGCTGGAAATCTGCTCCAGAATACAGGTGTAGTTCTGGGTTTGTCCTACCAGCACCGTCTCCGGTAAGGTGACGAAAGCCGGTTCCGGCTGCGTCTCATCATCCAGGCGAATAGGGGGACGAATACCGAATGAGTTCCAGTCGGAAGAGCGGCGATACCACGCCGGTGTCTGAGCAAACTGCTTCTTGAATGCGCGAGTAAAAGTCTGTTGTGAATCAAAACGATACTGCAGTGCGATGTCCAGAATCGGGCGGCTGGTCAGGCGCAGCGCCACGGCGGCTTTAGACAGACGACGCGCACGAATATAGGCACCTATTGCGTGTCCGGTTACGTCTTTAAACATCCTCTGTAAATGCCATTTAGAGTAACCGGCTTTCTGGGCAACATTGTCCAGTGAAAGGGGTTGATCCAGATGGCTCTCCAGCCAGACAAGCAAATCGCGAATGATACCGGCTTGGTCCATAAAACATCCTCATACTCTGGTGGTGCAGCTAAACGCATTCGAAGAATATTAGCACTCATTGCTCAAAAGACGTGGGCCGTTTTCCGGGGAAGGTTGTGCTAAATCAGTACGGGCTTCAACCCGTTTTGGTTTGGTCATTAACTCGATTAACAGTACATTACATTCTCATCTATTCCATTTGCAATGGTAACTCCATGACAATATTCCGACTTATGATCGCTGCGCTGACCACGCTGACCTTTTCCAGCCCGCTGTTTGCCGAACAGATTGGCTCTGTTGATACGGTATTCAAGATATTCGGGCCTGACCACAAGATTGTCGTTGAGGCTTTCGATGATCCGGACGTTAAAAATGTAACCTGTTATATCAGCCGGGCGAAAACCGGGGGTATTAAAGGCGGACTGGGTCTGGCAGAAGATACCTCTGATGCCGCGATCTCCTGTCAGCAGGTGGGGCCGGTCGAACTGAGTGATAAAATCGCGCAGGGCAAAGCAGAGGGTGAAGTGGTATTCCGCCAGCGCACCTCATTGATCTTCAAGAAGCTGCAGGTTGTACGCTTCTTCGACAAAAAGCGCAACGCCCTGGTCTATCTGACCTATTCCGATAAAGTGGTTGATGGCTCACCGAAAAATGCGATCAGCGCCGTGCCGATTATGCCGTGGCACTGATTATGCCGTCACACTAAGGACAAAAAAAACGCCCGCAGGGGCGTTTTTTATTTGCCGCGTCTGACAGTGGCTTAATCCTGCAGGTCGCCGCAGAAGCGATAACCTTCACCATGAATGGTGGCGATGATCTCTGGCGTGTCCGGCGTTGATTCGAAATGCTTACGAATACGACGGATGGTGACATCGACAGTGCGATCGTGTGGCTTGAGGTCGCGGCCGGTCATTTTTTTCAGCAGATCGGCACGGGTCTGAATTTTACCCGGGTTTTCGCAGAAGTGCAGCATGGCGCGGAACTCACTGCGTGGCAGTTTGTAGTGCTCGCCGTTCGGGTTGATCAGTGAGCGGCTGTTGATATCCAGCTCCCAACCGTTGAACTTGTAGCTCTCTACCTGACGACGCTCTTCGCCTGGCATGGCCAGATTCATGGTGCGCGACAGCAGGTTGCGGGCACGAATAGTCAGCTCACGCGGATTAAACGGTTTGGTGATGTAGTCGTCAGCGCCAATTTCCAGACCAAGAATTTTATCGACTTCGTTGTCACGGCCGGTCAGGAACATCAGGGCGACATTGGCCTGCTCACGCAGTTCACGGGCCAGCAACAGGCCGTTTTTACCGGGCAGGTTGATGTCCATGATGACCAGGTTAACGTCATTGTCGGTCAGCACCTGATGCATTTCAGCACCATCAGTCGCCTCATACACCACATAACCTTCCGCCTCAAAAATACTCTTGAGGGTATTACGCGTGACCAGTTCGTCTTCAACGATAAGAATGTGCGGGGTCTGCATGTTTAGCTACCTAAAATTTGCCAACAAATTGAAAACAGGGCGTACAGCGGTATGGCGTTCTCCATCATCGAGAGCGGCGGGCCGCGCTGAACCGTTGTACGAAATCATATTTTGATAAGCCATCTATCAACGTCAACAACAGTATTAGCTCAGCCAGTCAGGATGAAAATTGCATGCCCCGGGCGTTAATGATAATGGCGCATATCCTAACTGTATTAACAGCAACCTAACAGCACCAACTACAACCGATAAGCATAAAAACAACGCTTCGTTGACTTATATCAAATGCAATTGTAGCACGTTAACACTTTTGTGAAAAACTTCTCGCAGATTGCCTGTTTAGCTCACAAAAAGCATCATTTTCGTTACATTTTTTACGCAGTCGGGCCAAAATAAAACCCGCCGGAAATCACATTCTATCTCGTTGAAGTTAAATGGTTTAATAATGATTTCTTTAATAAAGCTCGTTTCAGGGATAAAAAGATTCAGGCCATCACTTTTAACCAGTTTTAACATGGTTAACACACGATTTTCTTATTACCTTCTGGCGACTGAATCATTAACAGCCATGTTAATATGGCGTTATGTTAATGGACCAATGGAATAAATATGCTTTTTCCCCTGATTCTCGTCTCGCCCGCGCGGCCAGAAAATATCGGCGCTGCGGCGCGTGCCATGAAAACCATGGGATTCAGTCAGCTGCGCATCGTTGCCAGTGACGCCTGGCAGGATCCCGCCGCGCGCCGGGTGGCACATGGTGCCGGCGAAATTCTCGACAACGTTCAGACCTTTGCAACCCTGGCCGACGCGTTAGCGGACATCGATTTTTCGGTCGCGACCACCGCGCGCAGCCGGGCAAAGTTTCGTTATTACGCCACACCGGAGCAGGTTGAAACGCAACTGCTGGAGAAACGCCAGTGGGTAAACAGTATGGCGCTGGTGTTTGGCTGCGAAGATAGCGGGCTGACCAACGAGGAGCTGGAGCAGGTAGACCTGCTGACCGGCATCCCGATGGCGAATGACTATCCTTCACTCAATCTCGGACAGGCGGTGATGGTCTACTGCTATCAGCTGTCGAAGCTGAATCAGGTTGAGGCATCAAAAGCCTCTGCGGCGGATGGGCAGCAGTTGCAGGCGCTGCGTCAGCGTTTCCATCAGCTGCTGGCGCAACTGGAGGTCAGTGATGATGAGAAGCTGTCAGACTGGATTGATCAGCGGGTGGGGCTGCTGGAACAGCGCGACAGTGCGATGCTGCATCGTCTGCTGCACGATATTGAAAAAAAACTCACAGATAAATCCTCGGCAAAAAGTTGATTTTACAGCAAAAGATCGCAGGGAATTTCTGCATCGCAACCGATCGAACAGCGTTTTACGCTTTCACCGGTGGCTGTGCGCAGTGGTGGAAATCTGTCCGCCGGACAAATCGGGTTGACTTAATGTGCGCTTTGCTTTACTTCTGGAAGCAAGACGGACAGACAAAAACAGACAGAAAATAAATCTAAATGCGTAAAATCAGCCTGAACACCACAATTATTACCACCACCATTACCACAGGTAACGGTGCGGGCTGACGCATACAGGAAAAACAGAAAATAAGCCCGCACCTAAACAGTGCGGGCTTTTTTTTCGGCTTAAATTCAGGAGAGTTTATATTATGCGAGTGCTGAAATTCGGCGGGACCTCGGTAGCGAATGCGGAGCGGTTTCTTCGCGTCGCTGACATTCTGGAAAGTAATGCGCAACAAGGACAGGTTGCAACCGTGCTCTCTGCGCCAGCAAAGATCACTAACCATCTGGTGGCGATGATTGAAAAAACCATCAGTGGTCAGGATGCTTTGCCGAATATCAGCGACGCCGAACGCATCTTCAGCGAGCTGTTGCAGGGACTGGCTGACGCGCAGCCGGGCTTTGAGTACGATCGACTGAAAACCCGCGTTGACCTGGAGTTTGCGCAGCTGAAGCAGGTTCTGCACGGTATCAGCCTGCTGGGGCAGTGCCCGGACAGCGTCAACGCGGCGATTATCTGCCGCGGTGAAAAACTCTCGATTGCGATCATGGAAGCGCTGCTGCAGGCGCGCGGCCATGAGGTCAGCGTGATCGATCCGGTGGAGAAATTGCTGGCGGTCGGCCACTACCTTGAATCCACTGTTGATATCGCCGAATCAACCCGTCGCATTGAAGCGAGTCAGATTCCGCCGCAGAACATGATCCTGATGGCAGGCTTCACGGCTGGTAACGAGCGAGGCGAGCTGGTCGTACTGGGCCGTAACGGTTCTGACTATTCAGCCGCTGTGCTGGCCGCCTGTCTGCGCGCCGACTGCTGTGAAATCTGGACTGATGTGGATGGCGTCTATACCTGCGATCCGCGTCAGGTGCCGGATGCGCGCCTGCTGAAGTCGATGTCCTATCAGGAGGCGATGGAGCTCTCCTATTTCGGCGCCAAAGTGCTGCATCCCCGCACCATCGCGCCCATTGCCCAGTTCCAGATCCCCTGCCTGATCAAAAACACGGCCAATCCGCAGGCACCCGGCACCCTGATTGGAGCAGAAGGCGAACAGGATGAGAACCCGGTAAAAGGCATCACCAACCTGAATAATATGGCGATGGTCAACGTCTCCGGTCCTGGCATGAAAGGGATGGTCGGGATGGCGGCCAGAGTCTTTGCGGCGATGTCGCGCACCGGCATCTCGGTGGTGCTGATCACCCAATCCTCTTCCGAATACAGCATCAGTTTCTGCGTGCCGCAGAGCGAGCTGGCGCGGGCGCGTCAGGTGCTGGAGGAGGAATTCTATCTGGAGCTGAAAGATGGCCTGCTGGATCCGCTGGATATCATTGAAAACCTGGCGGTGATTTCAGTGGTGGGCGATGGCATGCGCACGCTGCGCGGCATTTCAGCCAAATTCTTCTCGGCGCTGGCGCGCGCCAATATCAATATCGTGGCGATTGCTCAGGGCTCCTCCGAGCGCTCAATCTCGGTGGTGGTGAACAATGATGAAGTGATCACCGGGGTTCGCGTGGTGCATCAGATGCTGTTCGCCACCGATCAGGTAATCGAAGTGTTTGTGGTCGGCGTCGGCGGCGTCGGTGGCGCGCTGCTGGATCAGTTACATCGCCAACAGGCGTGGCTGAAGAAAAAGCATATCGACCTGCGCGTCTGCGGCATCGCTAACTCCCGTGCGCTGTTAACCCACGTCCACGGCATCGATTTAAGCAACTGGCAGGCGGCATTAGGCGAAGCGAAAGAGCCGTTCAATCTCGGTCGTCTTACCCGTCTGGTGAAAGAGTATCACCTGCTCAATCCGGTGATTGTGGATTGTACTTCCAGCCAGGCGGTCGCCGATCAGTATGCTGACTTTCTCAGCGAAGGTTTCCATGTGGTGACGCCAAACAAAAAGGCCAACACCTCCTCCTGGAATTACTATCAGCAGATGCGCGCCGCCGCTGCCAAATCGCGGCGTAAATTCCTCTATGATACCAACGTCGGCGCCGGACTGCCGGTGATCGAAAACCTGCAGAACCTGATGAACGCCGGTGATGAGCTGCTGCGCTTCTCCGGTATCCTCTCTGGCTCGCTGTCCTACATTTTCGGCCAGCTGGATGACGGAATGTCACTGTCGCAGGCGACAACGATGGCGCGTGAGATGGGCTTTACCGAGCCCGATCCGCGTGACGACCTCTCCGGCACCGATGTGGCGCGTAAGCTGCTGATCCTGGCCCGTGAAGCGGGTCATCAGCTGGAGCTGAGCGACATTGAGATTGAGCCGCTGCTGCCCGCCAGCCTGACCGAAATCCAGGACATTGAGCAGTTTATGCAGCGTCTGCCTGAGCTGGATAACGCTTTTGCCGCCCGGGTTGCGCAGGCGCAGGATGAGGGCAAAGTATTGCGCTATGTTGGCGTGATTGAAGAGGGCGGCATCTGCAAAGTGAAGATCGACGCCGTTGACGGCAACGATCCACTCTATAAGGTGAAAAACGGCGAGAATGCGCTGGCGTTTTACAGCCGCTACTATCAACCGATTCCGCTGGTGCTGCGCGGATACGGTGCAGGAAATGATGTCACAGCGGCCGGTGTTTTTGCCGACCTGCTGCGGACGCTGTCATGGAAGTTGGGAGTTTAATCATGGTAAAAATTTACGCACCGGCCTCGATTGGTAACGTCAGCGTCGGCTTCGATGTGCTGGGCGCGGCGGTTTCGCCGGTAGATGGCTCCCTGCTGGGTGACTGCGTCTCCGTGGAAGCGGCAGAGCAGTTTTCACTGACCAACGCCGGACGTTTTGTCAGTAAGCTGCCCGCCGATCCGAAAGAGAATATTGTTTACCAGTGCTGGCAGCGTTTCTGCCAGGAAATCGGCAAAGCGATCCCGGTGGCGATGACGCTGGAGAAGAACATGCCCATCGGCTCCGGGCTGGGTTCCAGCGCCTGCTCGGTGGTGGCCGGTTTAATGGCGATGAACGAGTTTTGCGGCAAGCCTCTCAGCGACAGTACGTTACTGACCCTGATGGGCGAGCTGGAAGGGCGAATCTCCGGCAGCGTGCACTATGATAATGTCGCCCCCTGCTTCCTCGGCGGCATTCAGCTGATGCTGCAGGAAAATGACATCATTAGCCAGGCGGTGCCGGGCTTTGATGACTGGCTGTGGGTGATGGCCTATCCGGGAATTAAAGTCTCAACCGCAGAAGCGCGCGCCATTTTACCGGCGCAGTACCGCAAAGAGGACTGCATCAGGCATGGCCGCTTGCTGGCTGGCTTCATTCACGCCTGCCATACGCGTCAGCCGCAGCTGGCAGCTAAACTTATGCAGGATGTGATTGCCGAACCTTACAGGACCCGGCTGCTGCCAGGCTTCACCGAGGCGCGGCAGGCCGCGAAAGATATTGGCGCACTGGCGTGCGGTATCTCAGGCTCTGGTCCGACACTTTTCGCCGTTTGCAATCAGATGGAAACGGCACAGCGGATGGCTGACTGGCTGAGCCAGCACTATCTGCAGAATGATGAAGGCTTCGTCCATATCTGCCGTCTCGACACGGCTGGCGCACGACAATTGGGATAACGCATGAAACTCTACAATCTTAAGGATCACAACGAGCAGGTCAGCTTCGCCCAGGCGGTGAAACAGGGTCTGGGTTCGCAGCAGGGTCTGTTCTTTCCGCTGGAACTGCCGGAGTTTGAACTGACCGACATCGACGCGATGCTGGAGATGGATTTTGTCAGCCGCAGCAGCAAAATTCTCTCGGCTTTCATTGGTGACGAGATTCCGGCCCAGCAGCTGCATGAGCGTGTTAAAGCCGCTTTTGCTTTTCCGGCCCCGGTCAAAGCCGTCAGCGAAGATATCGCCTGTCTGGAGTTGTTCCACGGCCCGACGCTGGCGTTTAAAGATTTCGGCGGCCGTTTTATGGCGCAGATGCTGTCGTATGTCTCAGGCTCAGATGAGCAGATCACCATTCTCACTGCCACCTCCGGTGATACCGGCGCGGCCGTGGCGCACGCCTTTTACGGCATGAAGAACGTGCGCGTGGTGATCCTCTATCCGCAGGGCAAAATCAGTCCGCTGCAGGAGAAACTCTTCTGTACTCTGGGCGGCAACATCGAAACCATCTCTATCGACGGCGATTTTGATGCCTGCCAGTCGCTGGTGAAACAGGCGTTTGATGATGAAGATCTGAAGCGCGCGATTGGCCTGAACTCGGCTAACTCCATCAATATCAGCCGCCTGCTGGCGCAGATCTGCTACTACTTTGAAGCGGTCGCGCAGCTGCCACAGGAAAAACGTAATCAGCTGGTGGTGTCAGTGCCGAGCGGCAACTTTGGTGATTTGACCGCCGGTCTGCTGGCGAAATCGCTGGGCCTGCCGATCAAACGCTTTATCGCCGCCACCAACGCCAACGACACGGTGCCGCGCTTCCTGGGCAACGGCGAGTGGCAGCCAAACCAGACGGTCTCTACGCTGTCGAATGCCATGGATGTCAGCCAGCCTAATAACTGGCCGCGTGTGGAAGAGCTGTTCCGCCGTAAAACCTGGCGCTTAACCGATCTGGCCTGTGGTGCGGTCTCGGATGAGACCACGCGCGCCGCCATGCGTGAACTGGCTGAGATGGGCTACATTTCCGAGCCGCATGCCGCCATCGCCTGGCGTCTGTTGCGCGATCAGCTGCAGGAAGGGGAGTATGGTGTGTTCCTGGGAACCGCGCATCCGGCGAAATTCCGCGAAAGTGTGGAAGCGATCCTTGAACAGACCCTGACGCTGCCGCCGGAGTTAGCGGAGCGCGCCGACCTGCCGCTGCTGTCGCATCAGATGAAGGGTGATTTCGCCTCGCTGCGGGCGTTTCTGCTGAAGTAAACCTGTGAAAGGCTTCCCGGTTGCGGGAAGCCTGTTTGTGGAAAGCAGAGGGCGCGGGGTGTTACTGCTCTGCGCGCTTAAAGACCAGCTCGCTCTCGCTGCTGCTGGCTGCATCAAAACGATAGCCATCCAGATCAAACGCCTTAAGCTGTTCCGGCTTCGTCAGGCGCTGCTGAATCACATAGCGACTCATTAATCCACGCGCCTTTTTGGCATAGAAGCTAATCACTTTGTAACTGCCATTCTTCTCGTCGAGGAACACCGGCTTAATCATCTGTGCCCGCAGCGTCTTCGGCTTAACCGCCCGGAAATATTCGTCCGAGGCGAGGTTGATCAGCACCTCATCGCCCTGTTCCGCCAGCGCGGCATTCAGCGTTTCAGTGATGAGATCGCCCCAGAAGGTGTAGAGATCTTTGCCCGCCGGATTCGCCAGGCGAATGCCCATCTCCAGACGGTAAGGCTGCATTAAATCGAGTGGACGCAGTACGCCATACAGGCCTGACAACATACGCAGGTGCTGCTGAGCAAAATCGAAATCCTGATCGCTGAAGGTCTCTGCCTGTAAACCGGTGTAGACATCACCTTTGAATGCCAGGATCGCCTGACGGGCATTCTTAGGGGAAAAATCGGGCTGCCAGCTGTTGAAGCGCTCGGCATTGAGGTGCGCCAGTTTATCGCTGATGCCCATTAACGAGGCGATGCTAGCGGGTGACAGCTCGCGCGCAATTTCAATCAGCTGTTGTGACTTTTCTAACAGCGCAGGCTGGGTGAAACGCGTTGTCGCCAGCGGGCTTTCATAATCCAGCGTCTTGGCGGGAGAGATCACCATCAACATAGTTGCTTCCTCGGTTAATGCCTGGTTTAACAGGGCATTGGCTGCTTATCAGGCTTCGCAGTGTACCAAAAAAGCCGCAAAGAATGACGAATCACACCTATTTGTTCGCGCTATCGTAAACGGCATTCCCTGACCTTGCGCCACCGTTGCCGCGTGATATTATCGCAACAGCCTTTTTTCACACTGACAGTTAACTAAGAGAAAAGAACATGACGGACAAACTTACCTCCCTGCGTCAGCTCACCACCGTCGTCGCCGACACCGGTGATATTGCAGCCATGAAGCTGTATCAGCCACAAGACGCCACCACCAACCCTTCTCTGATTCTCAACGCCGCGCAAATTCCTGAATACCGTAAACTGATCGATGAAGCGATCGGCTGGGCGCGTGAGCAGAGCAGCAACAAAGAAGAGCAGCTGCAGCTGGTTTCTGACAAGCTGGCCGTGAACATTGGTCTGGAAATCCTCAAACTGATCCCAGGCCGCATCTCGACGGAAGTGGATGCGCGTCTCTCTTACGACACTGAAGGCAGCATCGCCAAAGCCCGCAGCCTGATCAAACTCTACAATGATGCCGGTATCAGCAACGACCGCATCCTGATCAAACTGGCCTCTACCTGGCAGGGCATCCGTGCTGCAGAGCAGCTGGAAAAAGAGGGTATCAACTGTAACCTGACGCTGCTGTTCTCCTTTGCTCAGGCGCGTGCCTGTGCTGAAGCGGGCGTGTTCCTGATCTCTCCGTTTGTTGGCCGTATCCTCGACTGGTACAAAGCCAACACCGACAAGAAAGAGTATGCCGCGCACGAAGATCCAGGCGTGGTTTCAGTTTCTGAAATCTACAACTACTACAAGCAGCACGGCTATGAAACCGTGGTGATGGGCGCCAGCTTCCGTAACGTCGGCGAAATCATCGAGCTGGCTGGCTGTGACCGCCTGACCATTTCTCCTGCGCTACTGAAAGAGCTGGCGGAGAGCGAAGGCACCCTGGAGCGTAAACTGAGCTACAGCGGCGAAGTGAAAGCGCGTCCGGCCCGCATGACCGAGTCTGAGTTCCTGTGGCAGCACAACCAGGATCCTATGGCGGTTGCGAAGCTGGCAGAAGGTATCCGCAATTTTGCCGTTGATCAGGGCAAACTTGAGAAGATGCTGGCAGAACTGCTGTAATCTGTTGACCGTGGCGGCGCAGGCTGCCACGGTTTTCCCTTTTCCGACCCTTTCACTTTATATTATCCTCTCGGCTATTCCCCTTTTACTCCAACCGCACCGCGGTAAATCACAGCGAAGCTAATCATGAATACATTACGCATTGGCCTGATCTCGGTCTCCGATCGCGCCGCGAACGGCATTTATCAGGATCAGGGTATTCCCGCGCTGGAGAGCTGGCTCGGCAGCGCAATCAGCAGCCCGTTTGAGATTGAGTCCCGACTGGTGCCCGACGAGCAGCCGATGATTGAGCAGGCGATTTGCGAACTGGTCGATGAACGTTTTTGCCATCTGGTGTTAACCACTGGCGGCACCGGTCCGGCCCGACGTGATGTCACGCCCGATGCCACCTTAGCCGTTGCCGATCGTGAAATGCCTGGTTTTGGTGAGCAGATGCGCCAGATTAGCCTGCAGTTCGTGCCGACCGCGATTCTGTCGCGTCAGGTCGGGGTGATCCGCAAACAGTCGCTGATCCTCAATCTGCCTGGTCAGCCGAAGTCGATCAAAGAGACGCTGGAAGGGCTGAAGGATGAGCAGGGCAACGTAAAAGTTCACGGCATCTTTGCATCTGTACCTTATTGTTTACAGTTGCTGGAAGGGCCTTACGTCGAAACGCATTCCAGCGTAGTAGCAGCATTTCGGCCTAAAAGCGCGATACGTGAGATAAATAACTAAATATTCCCCATTTCAGGCATAAGCTATAGCCTTGCTGGTGTGGCAAAAGATTGACGGTATAGTAATAAGATCTTTACAACTTTATCTCTTTTGCCTCTGGAATATTATGAATCCGACTCACACTCAGCGTCTGACCGGTAAGGATTACAAGACCCTGGCGCTGGCCGCGCTGGGCGGCGCGCTGGAATTCTACGACTTCATCATCTTCGTTTTCTTCGCCACCGTGATTGGCGAACTCTTTTTCCCTTCGGATATCCCGGAATGGCTGCGTCAGTTGCAGACGTTTGCCATTTTTGCCGCAGGCTATCTGGCTCGTCCGCTGGGCGGCATCGTGATGGCGCATTTTGGCGATAAGCTCGGGCGCAAAAAGATGTTCAGCCTGAGCATTCTGCTGATGGCGCTGCCGACCCTGATGATGGGCGCTTTACCCACCTGGCAGACGATTGGCATTGCTGCGCCACTGCTGATGCTGCTGATGCGGATGTTACAGGGCGCGGCGATTGGCGGTGAAGTGCCGGGCGCCTGGGTGTTTGTCGCGGAACACGTGCCCTATAAACGTATCGGCATCGCCTGCGGCACGCTGACGGCCGGGCTGACTATCGGCATTTTACTGGGTTCGCTGGTGGCCACGCTGATCAATACCTCAATGTCGCAGCAGGCGATCCATGATGGCGGCTGGCGCATCCCATTCTTCCTCGGCGGCGTGTTCGGGCTGGTCGCGATGTACCTGCGCCGCTGGCTGCATGAAACACCGGTGTTTATTGAGATGCAGCAGCGTAAAGCGCTGGCTGAAACTCTGCCGCTGAAGACCGTGCTGGCAGAGCATAAAAAGTCGATTGTCATCTCTATGCTGCTGACCTGGCTGCTCTCCGCCTGCATCGTGGTGGTGATCCTGATGTCGCCGGTCTGGCTGCAAAAACAGCAGGGCATCGCGCCTGCGCTGACCCTGCAGGCCAACAGCATCGCCACCGTGATGCTCTGCATTGGCTGCATTATTGCCGGACTCGCGGCCGATCGCTTTGGTGCCAGTCGTACGCTGTGTGTCGGCAGCCTGCTGCTGGCGATCTGTAGCTGGCAGTTTTATCACCTGACCGCCCTCTATCCACAGCAGCTCTTCCTGCTTTATGGCGTGGCGGGTCTCAGCGTCGGTATCGTCGGCGTGGTGCCCTTTGTGATGGTGCGCGCCTTTCCGGCAGAAGTGCGTTTTACCGGACTCTCATTTTCCTACAACCTCTCCTATGCGATCTTTGGCGGGCTGACACCCATCTTTGTGTCGCTGCTGATGAACGTCTCAGAGATGGCACCCTGCTGGTATGTGATGGCGCTGGCGCTGGTGGGATTGCTGACGGGGATCTGGCTGCGGCGTGATGTCAGCCACGAGCCTGGCCTGCAGCAGGGGATTAACTCTTTGTAATGCGGGGACGCGGAGCCTGGCTCCGCGTCTTTTTTTATGTGTAAAAGCAGGCTTAAAGCGATTTCGCGCCAATCGGCAGAATAGTGCGGCCAAAGGTTTCGTTCAGCACTTCACCCATCGCCAGATAGCAGGCGCTGGCTCCACAGAGTATCCCGACCCAGCCCGCGGAGACCACCAGCGCCGGCAGGTGCATAAGATGGGCCACGGCCAGCAGCAGAAACAGCAGCGAGAGCGAGCCGAAAACAAACTGCAGCATCCGCGCACCTCTCAGCGTACCGACGAACATAAACAGCGTGAAAATGCCCCACAGTGCCAGCCAGGCTCCCAGGAAACGTTCGTCTGGCGCTTTTGCCAGACCCATTTCAGGTAACAGCAGAATCGCCACAAAGCTTAACCAGAACATGCCGTAAGAGGTAAAGGCGGTCAGCCCGAAAGTGTTGTTCTTTTTAAACTCCAGCAGACCGGCCAGCACCTGTGCAATCCCGCCATAAAAAATGCCCATGGCTAAAATCGCCACGTCCATGGCAAACAGGCCCGTGTTGTGCAGGTTCAGCAAAATGGTCGTCATGCCAAATCCCATTAATCCCAGCGGGGCAGGGTTAGCCAGCGTTGAATTTGCCATAGTTCCTCGGCAGTAAAATGATCGTTGATGTAATAAACGGATTTCGTCCTGCTCCCTGAGGGGAACAAGGCGACGCATCATATTCAGCGTTGTGGCAGCGTTCTTTGATCCCGACAGGGCCAAAGGTAAAAATTTTTTTTTGGTTTAGCCCTTGATGCGCATCGAAGCGGCCCCATTTACTTGTCATCGAGCGTTGTGAACGTTGGAAAAAAAGCATGTGCTGGCAGTTGAATGCAAACAACCCGCCCACATAAAAGGTTCACAACCCAAATTGGCAACGAATTTAAGTGGGAGATGTTTAGATGGGTAAGATTATTGGTATTGACCTGGGTACAACCAACTCTTGTGTTGCGATCATGGATGGCACTAAAGCACGCGTGCTGGAAAATGCCGAGGGCGATCGCACCACGCCTTCAATTATTGCGTATACACAGGATGGCGAAATTCTGGTCGGTCAACCGGCTAAACGTCAGGCAGTGACCAACCCGCAGAATACCCTGTTCGCAATTAAGCGTCTGATCGGTCGTCGCTTCCAGGACGAAGAAGTACAGCGTGATATTAAAATCATGCCGTACAAAATCACCGGCGCTGACAACGGCGACGCATGGCTGGAAGTGAAAGGTCAGAGAATGGCACCACCGCAGATCTCTGCTGAAGTGCTGAAGAAAATGAAAAAGACCGCCGAAGATTACCTCGGTGAGCCAGTGACTGAAGCGGTTATTACCGTACCTGCTTACTTCAACGATGCGCAGCGTCAGGCAACCAAAGACGCCGGCCGTATCGCAGGTCTGGAAGTCAAACGTATCATTAACGAACCGACTGCTGCTGCACTGGCATACGGTCTGGATAAAGGCCAGGGTAACCGCACCATCGCGGTTTATGACCTGGGTGGCGGCACCTTCGATATCTCAATCATTGAGATCGACGAAGTTGACGGCGAAAAAACCTTTGAAGTTCTGGCGACCAACGGTGATACCCACCTGGGTGGTGAAGACTTCGATAGCCGCCTGATTAACTATCTGGTTGCTGAATTCAAGAAAGACCAGGGCATCGATCTGCACAACGATCCACTGGCGATGCAGCGTCTGAAAGAAGCGGCAGAGAAAGCGAAAATCGAACTTTCTTCTGCACAGCAGACCGACGTTAACCTGCCATACATCACGGCAGATGCGACTGGTCCTAAGCACCTGAACATCAAAGTGACCCGCTCTAAACTGGAGTCACTGGTTGAAGATCTGGTTGCTCGCTCAATCGCGCCACTGAAAGTTGCGCTGCAGGATGCGGGTCTGTCTGTTTCAGACATCAACGACGTTATCCTGGTGGGTGGTCAGACTCGTATGCCACTGGTTCAGGCCAAAGTGACTGAGTTCTTCGGTAAAGAGCCACGTAAAGACGTGAACCCGGACGAAGCGGTCGCGGTTGGTGCTGCGGTTCAGGGTGGTGTACTGGGTGGCGACGTGAAAGACGTGCTGCTGCTGGACGTTACCCCGCTGTCACTGGGTATCGAAACCATGGGTGGCGTGATGACTTCGCTGATCAGCAAGAACACCACCATCCCAACCAAGCACAGCCAGGTCTTCTCGACTGCTGAAGATAACCAGTCAGCCGTGACCATTCACGTGCTGCAGGGTGAGCGTAAGCGCGCCAATGACAACAAGTCACTGGGCCAGTTCAACCTCGACGGTATCCAGAACGCGCCACGCGGTCTGCCGCAGATCGAAGTGACCTTCGACATCGATGCGGATGGTATCCTGCACGTGTCGGCGAAAGATAAGAACAGCGGTAAAGAGCAGAAAATCACCATCAAAGCCTCTTCAGGTCTGAGCGATGAAGAGATCCAGAAAATGGTGCGTGATGCGGAAGCGAACGCTGAATCTGACCGCAAGTTTGAAGAGCTGGTACAGACGCGTAACCAGGGCGATCAGATTGCCCACAGCACGCGTAAGCAGCTGGAAGAAGCGGGCGACAAACTGTCAGCTGATGACAAAGCGCCAATCGAAGCCGCTCTGGCCGCGCTGGAAACTGCGCTGAGAGGCGAAGACAAAGCGGAAATCGACGCCAAAATGCAGGCGCTGATGGAAGTGTCCGGCAAACTGATGGAAGCAGCACAGCAGTCTCAGGCGGGTGCAGCGGATGCCGGTGACGCGTCAGCGAAGAAAGATGACGACGTTGTCGATGCTGAATTCGAAGAAGTGAAAGACAACAAGAAATAATTGCCCCTGACCGGGCGCGACGGTTGGCCTGACAGCCGTTGAAACCAGCACGGGCGTAGGAGATCTCTCCACGCCCGTGCGATCATGTTAAGGGCTAAATAAACATGGCGAAGAGTGATTACTACGAGATTTTAGGCGTCGCCAAATCCGCGGACGAGCGTGAAATCAAAAAGGCTTACAAACGCCTGGCAATGAAATTTCACCCGGACCGTAATCCCGGTGACAAAGAAGCCGAAGCCAAATTCAAAGAGGTCAAGGAAGCGTACGAAATCCTGACCGATGCGCAGAAGCGTGCGGCCTACGATCAATATGGTCATGCAGCCTTTGAACAGGGCGGTATGGGTGGCGGTGGATACGGCGGCGGCGGCTTTGGTGGTGGCGGCGCAGACTTCAGCGATATCTTTGGCGACGTGTTCGGTGACATCTTTGGTGGTGGACGCCGTCAGCGCGCCTCCCGTGGCGCCGATTTACGCTACAACATGGAGCTGTCGCTGGAAGAAGCGGTACGCGGCGTGACCAAAGAGATCCGCATTCCAACGCTGGAAGAGTGTGATGTCTGCCACGGCAGCGGCGCGAAAGCGGGAACGCAGCCACAAACCTGTTCAACCTGTCACGGTGCAGGCCAGGTGCAGATGCGCCAGGGCTTCTTCACCGTTCAGCAGGCCTGTCCGACCTGTCATGGTCGCGGCTCGGTGATTAAAGATCCGTGCAACGCCTGTCATGGTCATGGCCGTGTTGAGAAGTCGAAAACGCTGTCAGTGAAAATCCCGGCAGGGGTCGACACAGGCGATCGCATTCGTCTGAGCGGCGAAGGCGAAGCGGGCGAGCAGGGCGCACCAGCAGGCGATCTCTACGTTCAGGTCTCGGTGAAGAAACACCCGATCTTCGAACGTGAAGAGAACAATCTCTACTGTGAAGTGCCGATCAACTTTGCGATGGCAGCGCTGGGCGGTGAGATTGAAGTACCGACCCTGGATGGTCGCGTGAAGCTGAAAGTGCCCTCAGAAACTCAGACCGGCAAGCTGTTCCGCATGCGCGGACGTGGCGTGAAATCTGTGCGTGGCGGCGCGGTCGGCGATCTGCTGTGTCGTGTCGTGGTGGAAACACCGGTCAGCCTGAATGAGAAACAGAAAGCGCTGTTGCGTGAACTGGAAGAGAGTTTTGGCGGCCCGAGCGGCGAGCATAACAGCCCACGCTCCAAGAGCTTTTTCGACGGCGTGAAAAAATTCTTTGATGATCTGACTCGTTAAGTCTGCCTGATAAAAAGCGGAGCCCCGGCTCTGATGCTGATCAGTTTAGATTAGATTTGTAAAGGCTGTCACGGTCAAACGTGGCAGCTTTTTTTTGGGCGAGCGAGCCGCAGTGCGGGCCAGCGCACCTCTGCTGCTGCCGGGCCGTCCTCGCGCCGCTCACGCGGTACCTTCGGCTTTGACGTCGTGCCGACGAACCGTTCGGGGATCGGCCCTCCCTGGCCGGCCCCGAACTGTCCACGCTTCACGGCGTGGACTTCTGGCCCGGCACCAGACTGCGTTATCACCTGTCGCTTAACTGACTGGCATTAGAGCCCCGGCTCCGCTTTTTTTACTTTAAATCCCCTGCCTGTGATGGCTGCATTATCTCTCCCTCACCGCAGCACTCATAAAAAAGCCGACGTTTACTGCTGCTACTGCTCGGCGAAACCGAGCATATAGCGCGGTATAAGCTGCTTTTAACGAACTATATGAATCGTTACACTGTTTAACATTCTGTCTCTGCTCAGGAAGATGAACGTTGAACAAGCCGCGCAAATTAAAAAATCTGCTAAAAAGTTTTATTGAAAGTGATGCCAGCAATGGCGTGATGTTGATCGTGGCGGCGGTCGCGGCGATGATCCTCGCCAATACGGCCGCTACCGCCCAGGGTTACCAGGCGTTGCTGAATGAACCGGTACAAATCCGCTTCGGAGCGCTGGATATCAGCAAAAACTTGCTGTTGTGGATCAACGATGCGCTGATGGCGCTTTTCTTTCTGGTTATTGGCCTGGAAGTAAAGCGTGAGTTGATGGTCGGAGAACTTGCCAGCCGTGACAAGGCTATCTTCCCGGTCATCGCGGCAATAGGCGGCATGGCGTTACCCGCCCTGATCTTCCTGCTTTTCAACCATGGTGATGAGATTGCACGTAACGGCTGGGCCATTCCCACCGCAACCGATATCGCTTTTGCGCTGGGTGTGCTGGCCCTTCTGGGCAGCCGTGTTCCCGTTGCGCTGAAAGTCTTTCTGATGGCACTGGCGATTATTGATGACCTGGGTGCCATTGTGATTATCGCTCTGTTCTATACCAGTGACCTCTCAGTGCTCTCCCTGTGCGTGGCTGCTGGCGCAATTGTCGTGCTGGCACTCCTGAACCGCTTTAACGTCCGTAGAATCTCAGTCTACATACTAGTGGGTATCATACTCTGGACCGCCGTGCTGAAGTCGGGCGTCCACGCAACCCTGGCTGGCGTCATTGTGGGCTTCTTCGTGCCTCTGGAGAAGAAAGAGGGGCACTCTCCAGCGGAACATCTGGCGCATGGTCTGATGCCGTGGGTGAACTGGATGATTCTGCCGCTGTTTGCCTTTGCTAATGCCGGTATCTCACTTGCTGGCATTACGCTGAGTGATGTCCTCTCGCCTGAACCGTCAGGCATCATCTTCGGCCTGTTAATCGGTAAGCCATTAGGCATTACGCTCTTCTGCTGGCTGGCGGTAAAACTGCGGCTGGCAGTATTACCCAACGGCACAACCATACGCGATATTATGGCGATTGGTGTGCTGTGCGGAATTGGCTTCACTATGTCAATTTTTATCAGTTCGCTGGCCTTTGATGCCGCGCATGAACAGCTGGTGACCTTTTCTAAACTGGGCATACTGACCGGCTCTCTGCTTTCAGCCGTCATCGGCTATACGCTGCTGCGAATTAAACTGCGTTAATGGGGAGGAGGCGAAAGCCTCCTTTTTGCTATGAATCAGCTCAATTTCAATCATCTCTACTACTTCTGGCACGCCTGCCGTGCGGGATCAATTACGGCGGCAGCAGAGGCACTCTCCCTGACGCCGCAGACCATTACCGGGCAGATTAAGGCACTGGAGGAGCGCCTGCAGGGCAAGCTTTTCCGGCGTCAGGGACGGGGCCTAGTACCGACTGAACTGGGGCAGCTGGTTTTTCGCTATGCTGACCGCATGTTTATGCTGAGTCAGGAGATGCTGGATATTGTGAATTACCGCAAAGAGTCTCATCTGCTACTGGATGTTGGCGTGGCAGATGCGCTCTCAAAGCAGCTGGTCAGCAAGGTGCTGGAGACGGCGGTGGTCGCAGAGGAGAAAATTCATCTGCGCTGTTTTGAATCGACCCACGAAATGCTGCTGGAGCAGCTCAGTCAGCACAAGCTGGATATGATTATCTCTGACTGCTCCATCGACCCCACCCAACAGGAAGGGCTATTTTCGGTGAAGCTGGGGGAATGCCCGATCAGCTTCTGGTCAACCCAGCCGCTCAGCGATCTCTCTTTTCCGGCCTGCCTGGAGACGCGTCCCCTGCTGATTCCGGGGCGCCGCTCCATGCTGGGGCGCAAAATCCTCAACTGGATCAGCACCCAGGGAGTGCAGGTGGAGATTCTCGGTGAGTTTGATGATGCGGCACTGATGACGGCGTTTGGTGCGCGACAGAATGCGATTTTTGTCGCGCCTTTGCTGGAGATGGGTCAACGTGAGGGGATATATGAAGTCGGGCGGCTCGACGCGGTATCAGAGGAGTATCACATACTCTTCGCGGAGCGGATGATTCAGCATCCGGCGGTGCAGCGACTCTGTCACGCAGACTTCAGCGAACTCTTTCCCCGCCAGGGTACAGACGAAAAAAAACCGGCGTAAGCGCCGGCTTTTTTAACAAAGCGATTAACAACAGGCGATTAAGCCAGTTTGTTGATCTGTGCAGTCAGGTTAGACTTATAACGTGCAGCTTTGTTCTTGTGGATCAGACCTTTAGCAGCCTGACGGTCCACGAGTGGTTGCATTTCATTGAATGCGTTCTGCGCAGCAGCTTTGTCGCCTGAAGCGATCGCCGCGTATACTTTCTTAACGAAGGTACGCATCATAGAGCGGCGGCTAGCGTTATGCTTACGGCGTTTCTCAGATGTTACGGCGCGTTTCTTAGCTGATTTGATATTAGCCAAGGTACAACTCCCAAATGTGTTCTATAGAGACAAATCAAAGGCCGAGGACTATGCCCTTCTAACCTGATTTTGTCAATGGATTTGTGCAAATAAGCGTCGCCCTGAGAGCGGCACTCGGTTACGTATTTGATGGCGCAGGATTCTACCAGCTTCCCCTCGCTGAATACAGTATTTCGCGACAAAATTCTTAACATGCGCTTCTGCAACAGGAAATGCAGCGCCTAAAGCATGAAAGGCGTGCTGACGGGTTAACCTGAGTCGCTTTCAAGGGTATAATCCGCCGATTTCCACCGGTTTGGGCCAGCCATGAAGTTTATCCGCGGTATTCATAATCTTAACGAGCAGCATCGCGGCTGCGTTCTGACCATTGGTAATTTCGATGGCGTGCACCGTGGGCATCAGGCGCTGATGTCGCGGCTGTGTGAAGAGGGACGTAAGCGCAATCTGCCGGTGGTGGTCATGGTTTTTGAGCCACAGCCGCTGGAGCTGTTTGCCGGTGACAAAGCGCCGGCTCGTCTGACGCGTCTGCGTGAAAAACTGCGATACATGGCGGAAGCCGGCGTCGATAAAGTGTTGTGCGTGCGGTTCGACCGTCGCTTTGCGGCCTTGTCCGCCCAGCGTTTTATCAGTGACCTGTTAGTCGAAAAGCTGGACGTAAAGTACCTTGCGGTAGGCGATGATTTCCGCTTCGGCGCTGGTCGCCAGGGTGATTTCCTGTTATTACAGAAAGCCGGTGCGGAGTACGGCTTTGAGGTCGTCAGCACCGAAACCTTCTGTGATGGCGGTAAGCGAATCAGCAGTACTGCCGTGCGTCAGGCGCTGGCCGTGGATGATTTAGCGCTGGCGCAGTCGCTGCTTGGTCACCCTTTCACTATTTCCGGCCGCGTTGTGCACGGTGATGCACTGGGACGCACGCTGGGTTTCCCCACGGCGAACCTCCCTTTACGCCGCAGCGTCTCGCCGGTGAAAGGGGTTTATGCGGTAGAGGTACGGGGTCTGACGCCCGAGCCACTGCCAGGTGTCGCCAATATCGGCACCCGTCCGACCGTAAAAGGTTTACGCCAGCAGCTTGAAGTTCACCTGCTCGACATCAATATGGATCTCTATGGTCGTCACATTGATGTGGTGCTGAAACAGAAAATACGAAACGAGCAGCGCTTTGCCTCACTGGAGGCGTTGAAAGAACAAATTGCGAACGATGTGGTAACGGCCCGGCAGTTCTTTGGGCTGCTTTAACCTGAGCGAAAAACGGAATCGAGAATCTGATGAGTGACTATAAATCTACCCTGAATTTGCCGGAAACGGGATTCCCGATGCGTGGCGATCTGGCCAAACGCGAACCGGGAATGTTGCAACGCTGGTATGCCGACAACCTGTACGGCATCATCCGCGAAGCCAAAAAAGGGAAAAAAACCTTTATCCTGCATGATGGCCCTCCGTATGCGAACGGCAGCATTCATATTGGTCACTCCGTTAACAAGATTCTGAAAGACATTATCGTTAAGTCGAAAGGCATGGCGGGTTATGACTCACCGTATGTGCCGGGCTGGGACTGTCACGGTCTGCCAATCGAACACAAAGTTGAGCAGATGATCGGCAAGCCAGGCGAGAAAGTCACCGCTGCTGAATTCCGCGAAGCGTGCCGCAAATACGCCGCAGAACAGGTTGAAGGCCAGAAGGCGGACTTTATCCGTCTGGGCGTGCTGGGCGACTGGGATCGTCCTTACCTGACCATGGATTTCGGTACCGAAGCCAACATCATTCGTGCGCTGAGTAAAATCATCGGCAACGGCCACCTGCACAAAGGCGCTAAGCCCGTGCACTGGTGCCTGGATTGCCGTTCTGCCTTAGCAGAAGCGGAAGTGGAGTATTACGACAAAACGTCACCGTCGATTGATGTGATGTTCAACGCCATTGATGCCGACGCGGTGCGTCAGGCGTTTGGTGTGGCACAGGTTAATGGTCCGATTTCACTGGTGATCTGGACGACGACACCGTGGACGCTGCCGGCTAACCGCGCCATCTCGTTAAACGCGGAATTTGAGTATCAGCTGCTGCAGATCGACGGTCGCGCGCTGATCCTGGCAAAAGATCTGGTCGAGAGCGTGATGAAGCGCGCGGGCGTCAGCGAATGGCAGGTACTGGGCGAATGTAAAGGCGCGGCGCTGGAGCTGCAGAAATTCCAGCATCCGTTCCTGGCGCTTGAGTCGCTGGTGGTACTGGGCGATCACGTCACCCTGGAAGCGGGTACCGGTGCAGTCCACACGGCACCTGGCCACGGCCCGGATGACTATGTTATCGGTCAGAAATATGGCATCGAAACCGCCAATCCGGTCGGACCGGATGGCCGCTATCTGCCAGGCACCTATCCGACGCTGGATGGAGTCAACGTCTTTAAAGCCAACGACATGATCGTTGAGCTGCTGAAAGAGAAGGGCGCGCTGCTGCACGTTGAGAAACTGCTGCACAGCTACCCGCACTGCTGGCGCCATAAAACGCCGATTATTTTCCGCGCCACGCCGCAATGGTTCATCAGCATGGATCAGAAAGGATTGCGTGCGCAGTCGCTGAAGGAGATCAAAGGCGTACAGTGGATCCCGGACTGGGGCCAGGCGCGTATCGAATCGATGGTGGCGAACCGTCCCGACTGGTGTATCTCTCGTCAGCGTACCTGGGGCGTACCGATGGCGCTGTTCGTTCATAAAGAGAGCGAAGAGCTGCACCCGGACACGCTGGCGCTGATGGAAAAAGTGGCGCAGCGCGTTGAGCAGGAGGGGATTCAGGCCTGGTGGGATCTCGATCCGCGCGAACTGATGGGCGACGATGCCGATCATTACGTAAAAGTGCCGGATACGCTGGATGTCTGGTTTGACTCCGGTTCAACCAGCTATTCCGTGGTTGATGCGCGTCCGGAATTTGGCGGACATGCGCCTGACCTCTATCTGGAAGGGTCCGATCAGCATCGCGGCTGGTTTATGTCCTCGCTGATGATCTCCACGGCGATGAAGGGCAAAGCGCCTTATCGTCAGGTACTGACACACGGTTTCACCGTGGATGGTCAGGGCCGCAAGATGTCGAAATCGATCGGTAACACGGTTGCGCCGCAGGATGTGATGAACAAACTGGGCGCCGATATTCTGCGCCTGTGGGTGGCATCAACCGACTACTCGGGCGAAATGGCGGTCTCCGATGAGATCCTTAAACGTTCTGCTGATGCCTATCGCCGCATCCGTAACACCGCGCGTTTCCTGCTGGCTAACCTCAGCGGCTTTAACCCGGCTACCGATCTGGTGAAACCGGAAGAGATGGTGGTGGTGGATCGCTGGGCCGTCGGTCGCGCTCAGGCGGCACAGGCCGATATCGTTGCCTCTTACGAGAACTACGATTTCCACGAAGTGATCCAGCGTCTGATGCAGTTCTGCTCAATTGAGATGGGCAGCTTCTATCTCGACATCATCAAAGATCGTCAGTACACCGCGAAAGGCGATGGCCTTGCGCGTCGCAGCTGCCAGACCGCGCTGTGGCATATCGTCGAAGCGCTGGTACGCTGGATGGCACCGATCATGTCCTTTACGGCAGATGAGATCTGGGGCTACCTGCCGGGCGAACGTGCGCAGTATGTCTTCACCGAAGAGTGGTATCAGGGGCTGTTTGGCCTGGCTGAAGATGAAGCGCTGAATGACGCCTACTGGGCTGAGCTGCTGAAAGTGCGTGGCGAAGTGAACAAGGTGATCGAGCAGGCGCGTGCGGATAAACGTATCGGTGGCGCACTGGAAGCAACGATAACGCTCTATGCCGATCCGGAGCTGGCGGCTAAACTGCAGGCGCTGGGTAATGAGCTGCGCTTTGTGCTGCTGACCTCTGGCGCACAGGTGGCTGATTACGCCCTGGCGAACGACGAAGCGCAGCAGAGTGAGCTGCTGAAAGGTCTGAAAATCGCGCTGCACAAGGCGGAAGGCGAGAAATGTCAGCGCTGCTGGCATTACACTACCGACGTCGGACAGAATCCTGAGCATGCTGAGGTCTGTGGTCGTTGTTACACTAACGTAGCCGGTGACGGCGAACAGCGTGAATTTGCCTGATGCGTAAACCTATTTTATCAACCGGATTGCGCTGGCTGTGGCTGGTGCTGGTGGTGATTGTTGTCGACTTCGCCAGTAAGCAGTGGGTGATGAACAACATGATGCTGCATGAAACCCGGCCACTGATGCCCTACCTGAACCTGTTCTACGCGCACAACTACGGCGCGGCGTTCAGTTTCCTGGCGGACAAAGGCGGCTGGCAGCGCTGGTTCTTTGCCGGTATTGCGCTGGCTATCGTGATCTCACTGGTCGTGATGATGTATCGTAATCATGCCAGTCAGAAGATCGCTAACATCGCGTATGCCCTGATCATCGGCGGCGCGATAGGCAATCTGTTTGATCGCTCATACCATGGCTTTGTGGTCGATTTTATCGATTTCTATGTCGGTAACTGGCACTTCGCTACATTTAATATCGCTGACTGCGGCATCTGTATCGGTGCTGCATTGGTGGTGCTGGAGGGCTTTTTCAGCCCGAACGGCAAACAGGCTAAACAGAAAGGGTAAGTGATGACTGAGTCCGTACAGCGCGAAAGCGCGGTGTTGGTGCATTTTACGCTGAAGCTGGAAGATGGCTCGACGGCGGAATCGACCCGTGCAAACGGCAAGCCCGCGCTGTTCCGTCTCGGTGATGGCAGCCTCTCTGCGGCACTTGAGCAGGCACTGCTGGGGCTGAAAGCGGGTGAAACTAAACAGTTTACCCTGGAACCGGACGACGCCTTTGGCGGCGTCAGCCCTGACCTGATCCAGTATTTCTCGCGTCGGGACTTTATCGATGCGGGTGAGCCGGAAGTGGGAGCCATCATGCTGTTCAGCGGCATGGGCGGCAGTGAAATGCCTGGCGTGATCCGTGAAATCTCCGGTGACTCTATCACTGTGGATTTCAACCATCCGCTGGCAGGTCGTCGTATTCAGTTTGATGTAGAGGTGCTGGAAATCGATCCCGCACTGGAGGCCAACGATGCAAATCCTGTTAGCTAATCCGCGCGGCTTCTGCGCTGGCGTTGATCGTGCCATCAGTATTGTTGAGCGCGCGCTGGAGATGTATGGCGCGCCAATCTATGTCCGTCACGAAGTGGTGCATAACCGTTACGTGGTAAACAGCCTGCGTGAGCGCGGTGCCATCTTCATTGAAGAGATCAGTGAAGTGCCGGATAACGCGATTCTGATCTTCTCTGCGCACGGTGTTTCTCAGGCGGTGCGTGCCGAAGCCAAAGCGCGCAATCTGACTATGCTGTTTGACGCTACCTGTCCGCTGGTGACCAAGGTGCATATGGAAGTGGCACGCGCCAGCCGTAAAGGCGTTGAGGCAATACTGATTGGTCATGCAGGTCATCCGGAAGTCGAAGGCACCATGGGGCAGTACAACAACCCTAATGGCGGCATGTATCTGGTGGAGTCACCGGAAGATGTCTTCAGACTGACAGTGAAAGACGAAAACAATCTGAGCTTCATGACGCAGACCACGCTGTCGGTGGATGACACCTCTGACATCATTGATGCTTTGCGCCAGCGCTTCCCGGCGATTATCGGGCCGCGTAAAGATGATATCTGCTACGCCACCACCAACCGTCAGGAAGCGGTTCGTACTCTGGCTAAAGATGCGGAAGTGGTGCTGGTGGTGGGGTCGAAGAACTCCTCTAACTCTAACCGTCTGGCTGAGCTGGCTCAGCGTGCCGGTAAGCTGGCGAAGCTGATCGACTCTGCGGATGATATTCAGGAAGAGTGGGTAAAAGGCGTGGCCTGCATCGGCGTCACCGCAGGCGCGTCAGCGCCCGATATTCTGGTGCAGCAGGTGATCCAGCGGCTGCGTGAACTGGGCGGCGAAGCGGCAATTGAGCTGATTGGCCGTGAAGAGAATATTGTCTTCGAAGTGCCCAAAGAGCTGCGTGTCGAAGTGCGTAACGTGCAGTAACTCTGCGATATTACTGATAAAAAGGCCGACTCTGTTCGGCCTTTTTTGTTTTTTGAATCTGACAAAAAAAGTCGTTATTTGCTGCGGTGATTGCTTTTACTGATAATCACGGGCGGCTGGCATAAAATTCTTATTATCACGGATTAATAGTGGCGTGACTGTTAACTCATCGTTAACCTGATGACGCTTTGGATGCATAGTTTTGTTTTAGGAATGAATAAATATGAACACAATCCGCATTGCTATTGTGGGCGCGCCGGGCCGTATGGGCCGTAATCTGATTCAGGCAACGCAGCAGGCAGAAGGCGCTGAACTGGGTGCGGCACTGGCTCGCCCGGGCTCATCGCTGACCGGCAGCGACGCTGGTGAATTAGCGGGCATCGGAAAAAATGGCATCATCATCGCTGACGATTTACGCGCGGTGATTAACGATTTTGATGTGCTGGTCGACTTCACCCGCCCGGAAGGCACGCTGGAGTATATGGCGATCTGCCGTGAGCAGGGCAAAGCGATGGTGATCGGCACCACCGGTTTTGATGAAGCAGGCAAAGCGGCCATTCGTGCCGCGGCAGAAGATATCCCCATAGTGTTCGCCGCTAACTTCAGCGTGGGGGTTAACCTGGTGCTGAAGCTGCTGGAGAAGGCTGCCAAAGTGATGGGGGAGTACGCAGATATTGAGATCGTTGAAGCGCACCACCGCCATAAAGTGGATGCGCCCTCCGGAACCGCGCTGGCGATGGGTGAGGCGATTGCCGATGCGATGCAGTGGAAACTGGATGAGCATGCGGTCTATACGCGTGAGGGCCACACCGGCGAACGCCAGCCGCAGAGCATCGGTTTTGCAACAGTACGCGCGGGTGACATCGTCGGTGAGCATACTGCGATGTTTGCAGATATCGGCGAGCGTGTAGAGATAACCCACAAGGCTTCAAGCCGTATGACCTTTGCAAATGGTGCGGTTAAGTCCGCGTTATGGTTGAAAGATAAGAAATCTGGCCTGTTTGACATGCGGGATGTGCTGGATTTGTCGATGTTGTAAGTGTTGTGAACCATCGTGATGTGGTTGTTTCAATCGATAATCGCTTGATTGAAAAGGGGCAATGTTTTCATTGCCCTTAATTTTATCTGAAATGTGCCTTCCCGATATAAATTTATCTCTGACTTCTGTTTTTGCCTGTTTTCTTCATTTATTTGCTCTGCTGGAAGCTATTTTTGACCATTTGGTCAAAAATAAAGGCCGCGCTGCATCTGTTTTGCTTTTACGCTGCCTGGCAAACGATTATTCCGCCGAGTTTTCCTCTCTTTTTGCTGCTTATGCCCGTTATTTTCCTCAGAAGGCAGATAAGGGTGAAAAAATCCCGCCGCAGGGTAGACAATGGCCAGGGCGATCATTAGAATGCGCGCAATTTGCCAAAAATCGACAATTCAGGCGGTTTTTGCATTGATTCAGGCGGCTATTTTGAATTAATATGCAGATATTGTGACTGTTTATTCCCTGGAGGATGTTTTGATTAAGTCAGCGCTCTTGGTTCTGGAAGACGGAACCCAATTCCACGGTCGGGCCATCGGGGCAACAGGGTCGGCAGTGGGAGAAGTCGTTTTCAATACCTCAATGACCGGTTATCAAGAAATCCTCACTGATCCTTCCTATTCCCGCCAAATCGTTACTCTCACTTATCCCCATATCGGTAATGTCGGCACCAATACCGCCGACGAAGAATCCAGCCAGATTCATGCGCAAGGCCTGGTTATCCGTGACCTGCCGCTGATTGCCAGCAACTTCCGTAGTGAAGAGGGCTTATCCGCCTACCTGCAGCGCAACAACATCGTGGCGATTGCCGATATCGATACCCGCAAGCTGACGCGCTTGCTGCGTGAGAAAGGTGCACAAAACGGCTGCATCATTGCGGGCGATAATCCGGATGCCGCGCTGGCGCTGCAAAAAGCTCAGGCGTTCCCGGGACTGAAAGGGATGGATTTGGCGAAAGAGGTCTGCACCACTGAGACCTACAGCTGGCAGCAGGGCAGCTGGACGCTGGAGGGAGGGCTGCCAGAGCAGGCCGACGCTGAATCACTGCCTTACCATGTGGTGGCTTACGATTACGGTGCCAAGCGCAACATTCTGCGGATGCTGGTCGATCGCGGCTGTCGTCTGACCGTCGTTCCGGCACAGACGCCTGCCGAAGAAGTACTGAAGCTTAATCCGGATGGCATCTTCCTCTCTAACGGTCCTGGCGACCCGGAGCCGTGCGACTACGCCATCAGCGCGATTCAGGCCTTCCTGAAAACAGAGATCCCGGTGTTCGGAATCTGTCTGGGTCATCAGCTGCTGGCGCTGGCCAGCGGGGCTAAGACCGTGAAGATGAAGCTGGGCCACCACGGCGGCAACCATCCGGTGAAAGATCTCGATAACAATCGCGTGATGATCACCGCGCAGAACCACGGTTTTGCGGTCGATGAGAACAATCTTCCCGCTAACCTGCGTGTAACTCACATTTCGTTGTTCGATAAAACCGTGCAGGGCATTCACCGCACTGACAAGCCCGCATTCAGCTTCCAGGGACACCCGGAAGCCAGCCCGGGCCCAGGCGATGCTGCGCCGCTGTTTGACCACTTTATTGAATTGATTGACGCATTCCGTCTGCAAGCGAAGTAATCAGGAGCTAATTCATGCCAAAACGTACAGACCTAAAATCCATCCTGATTCTTGGTGCCGGTCCGATTGTGATCGGCCAGGCCTGCGAATTTGACTATTCCGGTGCGCAGGCGTGTAAAGCGCTGCGTGAAGAGGGTTACCGCGTCATTCTGGTGAACTCCAACCCGGCGACGATCATGACCGACCCGGAAATGGCTGATGCGACTTACATTGAGCCGATTCACTGGGAAGTGGTGCGCAAAATCATCGAAAAAGAGCGCCCGGACGCGGTACTGCCGACCATGGGCGGCCAGACAGCGCTGAACTGTGCGCTGGAGCTGGAACGTCATGGCGTGCTGGAAGAGTTTGGCGTCACCATGATCGGCGCAACGGCTGATGCGATCGACAAAGCAGAAGATCGTCGTCGTTTCGACGTGGCGATGAAAAGCATCGGTCTGGATACCGCGCGCTCCGGCATTGCGCACACCATGGAAGAAGCGCTGGCCGTGGCTGAAGATGTCGGTTTCCCCTGCATTATCCGTCCCTCATTTACTATGGGCGGAACCGGTGGCGGCATCGCCTACAACCGCGAAGAGTTTGAAGAGATTTGCGAACGCGGTCTCGACCTTTCACCGACCAATGAGCTGCTGATTGATGAGTCGCTGATTGGCTGGAAAGAGTATGAGATGGAAGTGGTGCGCGATAAAAACGACAACTGCATCATCGTCTGCTCAATTGAAAACTTCGATGCGATGGGGATCCACACCGGTGACTCCATCACGGTGGCACCTGCCCAGACGCTGACCGACAAAGAGTATCAGATCATGCGTAACGCCTCGCTGGCGGTACTGCGTGAGATCGGTGTTGAAACCGGTGGCTCCAACGTGCAGTTCTCGGTTAACCCGAAAGATGGCCGACTGATTGTCATTGAGATGAACCCGCGCGTGTCACGCTCCTCGGCGCTGGCCTCCAAAGCGACCGGTTTCCCGATTGCTAAAGTGGCGGCCAAACTGGCGGTCGGCTATACCCTCGACGAGCTGATGAATGATATCACCGGCGGTTTAACGCCAGCCTCGTTCGAGCCTTCCATCGACTACGTTGTCACCAAGATCCCGCGTTTCAACTTCGAAAAATTTGCCGGTGCCAACGATCGCCTGACCACGCAGATGAAGTCGGTCGGGGAAGTGATGGCAATTGGTCGTACTTTCCAGGAATCCATGCAGAAAGCGCTGCGCGGCCTGGAAGTAGGCGCTAACGGCTTCGACCCGAAAGTCCACCTCGACGACCCGGAAGCATTAACCCGCATCCGCCGTGAGCTGAAAGATGCCGGTTCAGACCGCATCTGGTACATCGCGGACGCCTTCCGTGCCGGCATGTCAGTGGATGGCGTGTTCAACCTGACCAATATTGACCGCTGGTTCCTGGTGCAGATCGAAGAGCTGGTGCGGCTGGAAGAGCAGGTTGCCCGTGAAGGGGTTAATAGCCTGGATGAGACGTTCCTGCGCGCCCTGAAGCGTAAAGGCTTTGCTGATGCACGGCTGGCAACACTGGCGGGCGTGGCAGAGAGCGAAATCCGCAAGCTGCGTCAGCAGTTTAACCTGCACCCGGTTTACAAGCGCGTGGATACCTGCGCCGCAGAGTTCGCGACAGACACCGCCTACATGTACTCCACCTATGAGGAGGAGTGCGAAGCCAATCCAAGTCCGGATCGCGAAAAAATCATGATTCTGGGCGGTGGGCCAAACCGTATCGGTCAGGGAATCGAGTTCGACTATTGCTGCGTTCACGCCGCCCTGGCGCTGCGTGAAGATGGTTATCAGACCATTATGGTCAACTGTAACCCGGAAACAGTCTCGACCGATTACGACACCTCTGATCGCCTCTACTTCGAGCCGGTCACGCTGGAAGATGTGCTGGAGATTGTGCGCATTGAGCAGCCAAAAGGTGTGATTGTGCAGTATGGCGGTCAGACTCCGCTGAAACTGGCGCGTGCCCTGGAAGCCGCAGGCGTACCGGTCATCGGCACCAGCCCGGATTCCATCGACCGTGCTGAAGACCGTGAACGTTTCCAGCAGGCGGTTGATCGCCTGAACCTGAAGCAACCCGCCAACGCCACGGTGGCGACACTGGAGCAGGCGGTTGAGAAAGCCGCGGGTCTGGGTTATCCGCTGGTGGTGCGCCCTTCTTATGTGCTGGGTGGCCGCGCCATGGAGATCGTCTACGACGAGATCGACCTCAAGCGCTACTTCCAGACGGCGGTCTCGGTTTCCAACGATGCACCGGTGCTGCTGGATCGCTTCCTGGATGATGCGGTCGAAGTGGATGTTGATGCGATTTGTGACGGCGAGCGGGTGCTGATTGGCGGCATCATGGAACACATCGAGCAGGCTGGCGTTCACTCCGGTGACTCCGCCTGTTCACTGCCGGCCTACACCCTGAGTCAGGAGATTCAGAATGTGATGCGCCAGCAGGTTGAGAAGCTGGCGTTTGAGCTGAATGTTCGTGGCCTGATGAACGTCCAGTTCGCGGTGAAAGACAACGAAGTCTACCTGATCGAAGTTAACCCTCGTGCGGCGCGTACCGTGCCGTTCGTCTCTAAAGCGACCGGTGTCCCGCTGGCGAAAGTTGCCGCGCGCGTGATGGCAGGCAAAACGCTGGCAGAGCAGGGCGTCACTGAAGAGGTGATTCCGCCTTACTACTCTGTCAAAGAAGTGGTGCTGCCGTTTAACAAGTTCCAGGGCGTTGACCCGATTCTGGGGCCAGAAATGCGCTCTACCGGTGAAGTCATGGGCGTGGGCCGCACCTTCGCTGAGGCGTTTTCTAAAGCGATGCTGGGCGCACAGAGCAACATGAAGAAGTCGGGCCGTGCGCTGCTGTCGGTGCGTGAAGGCGACAAGAAACGTATTGTCGACCTGGCCGCTAAGCTGCAGAAGTTTGGTTTCGAACTGGATGCGACTCACGGCACGGCGGTTGTGCTGGGCGAAGCGGGCATCAATCCGCGCCTGGTGAACAAGGTGCACGAAGGGCGTCCGCACATTCAGGACCGTCTGAAGAACGGCGAGTATAGCTACATCGTTAATACCACGGCGGGTCGTCAGGCGATTGAAGATTCGAAACTGATTCGCCGCAGTGCTCTGCAGTATAAAGTGCACTACGACACCACGCTGAACGGCGGCTTCGCCACCGCGATGGCGCTGAATGCTGACCCGACGGAACAGGTTATCTCCGTTCAGGAGATGCATGCCCAGATCAAGGCGATGTAAGGCGATGTAATGTGAAAAACGGCTCCTGCGGGAGCCGTTTTTTTTGACCAAAATCTGGCCCGGTCAGCTGTGAGATCGAGCCTGCGAAGGGAACACGGTCAGATCGGAAAGTCGCTTAAGCCAATCCCTGGCCGCTCGGCCCGCGCGATTACGCACCTCATCCCTGAGGTGCGCCCGTAGCCGGGCCAACGCTTTGCGTTGTTCAAAAACGCTCCTGACGTTTTTGTCCATGGCGCGGGACGCTTTCCTCTTCTGCCCGTGTTCCCTGCGCGTTGAGCCTATGCATTGTGGAAAAAAAACCTGAATTGAATTTGTCAGCTGTCTGAACGGCTCCTGCGGGAGCCGTTTTTTTTTGACCATCTTATTGGCGATAATCCGAAAACAGGGTCCAGGGAAAGCAAAGAGTTTGCGTTAAAGTGACTGATTTGGCTTAATTTTTTAGCTATAGGTGCGAATAAGGCCGGTTCGCACAAATTTATAATATAAACACTTCCTGTGCGGATTTTTCGTCAGTACTATGCCTGCCGCTCATCACTGGAGCGTATCAGGATATAAATAAAAAATGAAAATGCGTACTTTTTCTCTGAGTGCAGTGGCTGCACTGATGGCAATTCTTCCTTTCGCCAGCCAGGCGGAAATTACCCTGTTAAAACAGGATCCGCAGGCAGGCGATCCGCTTAGCCGTCTTAACTTTACTTTTGGCGGTAGCATTCGTGCTCAGTTCAATCATCAGACCGGCGTGGATGACAAATCCTACAAGCGCGACGGTTTTGATGGCGGCACCCGTTTCCGTTTCGGCGCTGACTACTACCTGTTTGATGACGTCAGCTGGATCAGCTACTACGAGCTGGGCGTTAACGTCCCGGCGGTCTTCAGCTGGGATCGTCACTATGCGGACGGTGCCAATAACACCACGCGTCGTCAGCTCTACACCGGTCTGAAAAGCAAAACCTGGGGTCAGCTTACCTTTGGTCAGCAGAACAGCGTCTATTACGATACCGTGGGCGCCAAGACCGATATCTGGGATTACGACATGGTCGGCCAGGCACCGGGTAACGGGATCAATGGCGACTACGACGGATCTTACCGCTCACGCAAACAGCTGAAGTATAAAAACAGCTTCGGCGATGCGGATCTCTACGCCTCTTATCTGTTCGAAGATAACGAGTATCTGCCAGGCAACGGCCTGCGCTATAAGCGCAAAGGCGGCGGCTCGCTGGGTGTGGACTACCACATCACGGACGATCTGAGCTGGGGCACGGCGTGGAACTACACCCGCGCGGCGATGCGTAACCCGAACAACGGCGACAGCCGCGATTACGATCAGAACATTTACGGCACCGCGCTGAGCTGGACCCCAGGCAACTGGACGTTGTCAGCCGGCGGTGGCTGGTATGAGAACTTCATGACCACCAAACGCAAAGATGTGCATGACTACTTTGCCGGCGACGCGTGGGGCATTGAATATTTCGCCGGTTACAAGATTCCGGTGGGGCAGTATGGTCTGAAAGCGGTACAGCCGTATGTCATGGGCGATCGCATTGAGTATGCGACAGGCCGTGATTATCAGCGCATCGACAACGGTCTGGGTGTGGTGCTGTTCCTCGACTACGGTTTCCGTGTCGATTACGAACATGTGTTTACCTCCAGCACCGATAACCTGGGTGATATGAATCTGGTGCGTCTGCGCTACGACTTCTGATAACCCTGACGGCTCCTCCGGGAGCCGTTTTCTTTTGCGCACGACTTTTGTGCCAGCCTGAGGCCGATCGCTGGCGAGCTGCGGCAAACTGACGCGATTAGGCGGTGAAAAACGCTGCACAGGCCGTGAAAAACGACGTCATGAAAAGCTTTACGCAATTAGACCTTTCCCCCTATCGACGAAAGTTTCACCTTTACGTATCATGGCGCCAATTTTTTTCAGTGAGTGGTTAACATGATTAGTCTTATCGCGGCATTAGCAGCAGATCGCATTATTGGAATGGAGAACGCCATGCCGTGGGACCTGCCTGCAGATCTGGCGTGGTTCAAGCGCCATACGCTGAAGAAACCGGTGATTATGGGCCGACTGACCTTTGAATCTATTGGCCGTCCGTTACCTGGCCGACTGAATATCGTGGTCAGCAGCCAGCCGGGCACCACCGAAGGCGTTACCTGGGTCACTTCGCTGGATGAGGCGTTACAGGCAGCCGGTGACGCTGAAGAGATCATGGTGATTGGCGGTGGCCGCGTCTATGAGCAGATGCTGAAGCGTGCCGATCGTCTCTATCTGACGCACATTGATGCGGAAGTCGAAGGTGATACGCAGTTCCCGGATTACGAGCCGGATGAGTGGCAGTCAACGTTCAGCGAATTCCACGACGCTGACGAGCAAAATTCCCACAGCTACTGCTTTGAGATCCTTGACCGTCGTCGCTAATCCCACCCCTGCCGGGCTGTAACCTGGCTGTCATCTTTATTCATTAGCATTGCTTCTTTTCTGGGATCGACACAAAGGAAGCAATCACTAATGAAAATCGAACTCTCCGCATTAAGCACTGACCGCCTGCCTGATCCACTGCGTCGTAAATTCCTTGCCGGTTCCGGTGCTATCGGCCTGACCGGCTTTCTCAGCGGCGGCCTGACGCTCTCGGGCAGTGCACTGGCGCAGGAGAAGCCTGCGGGCAGCCCACTGCTGGGCTTTCAGGCGATTGCCGCGTCCACGGCCGATGAGATTGTGGTAGCCCCTGGCTATCGCGCCGACGTGTTGATCTCCTGGGGTGATCCGCTGGTGAATGGCGCAGCCGCGTTTGATCCGCAGGGCAACAACAGCGCCGAAGACCAGGAAAAGCAGTTCGGTGACAACAACGACGGTATGAGCTTCTTCGCGATTAATGACCATCGCGGCGTGATGGCGATTAACAATGAATATGTGAATGAGCCGACGCTGTTCGCCCACGGCGGCAGTAAAGCGACCAGCCTGGAAGATGTCAAAAAGTCGCAGGCGGCGCACGGTATCTCCATCGTTGAAGTCAAACGGGGTGAGGACAATCGCTGGCAGGTGGTACGTCCTTCTGACTATAACCGCCGCATTACCGCCAATACCCCGATGCGCTTCTCCGGTCCGGCAGCGGGGGATAAAGCGCTGCAGACTGCCGCCGATCCGCAGGGAATGCATGTCCTGGGCACCTTTGGTAACTGCGCCAACGGCAAAACGCCGTGGGGCACCTATCTCACCTGTGAAGAGAACTACGACACCTACTTTGGCACCCATCAGGCGGACTTTACGCCGACCCCACAGCAGAAGCGCTATACCCTGAATGCCGCTGAGCCGGAGCGCAACTGGGCCGACTTTGATCCCCGCTTCGATATCGCTAAGAATCCCAACGAATTCAACCGTCACGGCTGGATTGTCGAAATCGATCCTTTCGATCCTCACTCCGTGCCGGTAAAGCGGACCGCGCTGGGCCGCTTCAAGCACGAGAATGCCGCCGTGACGGTCGCGAAAACCGGCCAGCTGGTGGTTTATATGGGCGACGACGAGCGCGGCGAGTATATCTATAAATTTGTCTCAGATGACAAGGTCACTCCGGATGATGCTAAAGCCAATCACGGACTGCTTGATAAGGGCACGCTCTATGTGGCGCAGTTCAACGGCGATGCTCAGGGCACGCCGCTTAAAGGCACCGGGCGCTGGCTGGCGCTGAAGTGGGGCGAAAATGGACTCACCGCTGAAAAGGGATTCAATAGCCAGGCAGATGTTTTGATCAATGCGCGTGCCGCGGCAGATGTGGTCAACGCAACGCGAATGGACCGGCCGGAGTGGATTGCGGTTAACCCGCATGACGGCCGTGCCTACTGCACCCTGACCAACAACAACAAGCGCGGAAATGAAGGCATGCCGGTCAATGCAGCGAATCCGCGGCCAAAAAATATCTACGGTCAGATTATTCGCTGGGATGAGAAAGGCGATGCTACCGCGCAGACGTTTGAGTGGGATATCTATGCGCTGTGTGGCAACCCGATAGCGCATCCTGAGGGGATCTATCGTGGCACACCGAACATCACCGCGGAGAATACCTTTAACAGTCCGGATGGGCTGGGGTTTGATGCGCAGGGGCGGTTATGGATCCTGACCGATGGCAAATACAGCAACAAAGAGGATTATCAGGGGCAGGGGAATAATCAGATGCTGGTGGGTGATCCTGATAGTGGCGAGATCCGCCGGTTTATGGTCGGTCCAAAATCGTGCGAGCTGACCGGTATTACCTTCACGCCCGATTACAAAACGCTGTTCGTGAATGTGCAGCATCCCGGCGAAGAGGGTGACTCGCACTTCCCGGACAACAGTCCGCGTCCGCGGTCGTCGGTGATTATGATCACCCGTGAAGATGGCGGAATTATCGGCGCATAAAACAGGATGCTGGCCTGATGGCCAGCATCGCCGTTATAGCGTGGGCGGTGCCAGACTTTCGCTGGAGGCCAGGGCTTTTTCGCGATTAGAGGGTTGCACCACATAGCGTTGTGTCTCCCAGTGCAGCAGGGTCAGCGTTCCGCCCCAGCAGCAGCCGGTATCCAGCCCGATAATGCCCTCTGGCGTGCCTTTGCCTTCCAGCGAGGCCCAGTGACCAAAGACGATGGTGTAGTCACGTGCGACCGGCCCCTCAATGTTAAACCAGGGTTTCAGCGGCGGAAGCGCCGATTCCGGGGCATCTTTGCAGATCATGTCCAGCTGGCCGTTAGGGAAGCAGTAGCGCATGCGGGTGAGGGCGTTGGTGCTGAAGCGCAGACGCGCCAGGCCGGTCAGATCTTCACTCCAGTTGTTCGGCATGTCGCCATACATGGCATCCAGGAACAGCGGATAACTGTCGCTGGCGAGAACCGCTTCGACTTCACGCGCGCACTTTTTCGCGGTCTCAATATCCCATTGCGGCGTGATACCGGCGTGTCCCATCACCAGCTTTTTCTCTTCATCAACCTGTAACAGCGGCTGACGACGCAGCCAGTTGATCAGCTCATCCGCATCATCCGCTTCCAGCAACGGGGTCAGGCGATCTTTAGGCTTGTTACGGCTGATGCCGGCGTAGACCGCCAGCAGATGCAAATCGTGATTGCCCAGCACCAGACGCACCGCATCGCCCAGCGATTTTACGTAGCGTAAGACTTCCAGTGAGCCAGGACCGCGCGCCACTAAGTCGCCAGTCAGCCACAGGGTATCCTGTTCAGGATTGAAGTCGACCTGTTGCAGCAATGCACGTAATTCATCGTAGCAACCGTGAACGTCGCCAATCAGGTATGTGCTCATAACGTTTTATCCATCAGGAAGGTGCCCGACTTAACGGGCAAAAAGCGTGTGAATCAATGAATGTGGGTCTGAATGGCGAGGCGGAACACCGGGATCTCTACGTGAAAGGTGTCGCCCTGTTCGTCGACCATCACATAGTGCCCCTGCATGGTGCCCATCGGTGTTTCGATCACGGCACCGCTGGTGTACTGAAATTCATTGCCTGGCGCGATAAGCGGCTGTTCACCGACCACGCCTTCACCCTGAACTTCCGTTTCGCGGCCGTTACCGTTGGTAATCAACCAGTAGCGTCCCAGCAGTTGCACTGAGGAACGGCCCAGATTGCGTATCGTAATGGTATAGGCGAAGACGTAGCGATCATCATCCGGTGAGGATTGTGAGGCGACGTACTGGCTTTGCACATGGACGGAGACGCGGGCCGTTTCACTCATGACTTACTCCTGCGATTTTCCCTGATGATTCGCCAGCCAGTTCGCCAGCTGACAATATTGCGCCACCGAGACGTTCTCGGCACGCAGGGTTGGATCTATGGATAACTCTTCCAGCGCACCGGCGGCCACCATGTGGCTCAGGCTGTTGCGCAGCGTTTTACGACGCTGGCCGAACGCTTCAGTGGTAATGCGGCTCAGGATACGCACATCGCTGACCGGATACGGCGGCTCGGCATACGGCACCAGACGCACCACGGCAGAGTCCACTTTCGGTGGTGGCGTGAAAGAGTGCGGAGGCACTTCCAGCACCGGAATGATCTGGCAGTAGTACTGTGCCATCACCGTCAGGCGACCGTAGGTCTTGTTACCCGGACCGGCAACCAGACGATTAACCACCTCTTTCTGCAGCATGAAGTGCATATCTTTGATCGAACCAGTATAGCTGAAAAGGTGGAACATCAGCGGGGTCGAAATATTGTACGGCAGGTTACCAAATACCCGCAGCGGCTGGCCTCTCTCCTGCGCCAGCGCGGCGAAGTCGAAGGTCATGGCATCCTGCTGGAAGATAGTCAGTTTCGGGCCAAGGAACGGATGCGTTTCCAGACGCGCAGCGAGATCGCGGTCCAGCTCTATCACCGTTAATTTATCGAGGCGTTCGCCTACCGGCTCGGTTAAGGCACCCAGGCCTGGGCCGATCTCCACCAGCGCTTCGTCGCGCTGAGGATGGATGGCAGAGACAATGCTGTCGATAATGTACTGATCGTTCAGGAAGTTCTGCCCGAAACGTTTACGGGCGTAGTGCCCCTGATGGACGCGATTATTCATTACTGCTCTTGATCATAGTGATGGCGAGGTTAAGCGCCGTGATGAAGCTGCCCGGTTCAGCCTGACCCAGGCCAGCGAGTTCAAGCGCGGTGCCGTGGTCAACTGAAGTCCGGATAAAGGGCAGGCCCAGGGTGATATTTACCGCCCGGCCAAACCCCTGAAATTTGAGTACCGGCAGGCCCTGGTCGTGATACATCGCCAGCACCGCATCGGCGTATTGCAGATATTTGGGCTGGAAAAGGGTGTCCGCAGGCAGCGGGCCGGTCAGATTAATGCCCTGCTGACGCAGTTCATTGAGTGCCGGCGTGATGGTCTCGATCTCTTCCCGACCCATGTGACCGCTTTCGCCGGCATGAGGGTTAAGACCACAGACGTAAATATGCGGCTCGGCAATCGCAAACTTCTGCTGCAGATCACGATGCAGAATCGTAATCACTTCATGCAGACATTCACGGGTTACCGCAGCGGGCACATCTTTCAGCGGCAGATGGGTGGTGGCCAGTGCGACTCGTAGCTCTTCTGTCGCCAGCATCATGACCACCCGATGGCCGCCTGCGCGATCGGCGAAGAATTCGGTATGGCCGGTAAAGGCGATGCCGGCATCGTTAATCACGCCTTTATGCACCGGGCCGGTAATCAGGGCAGCGAATTCACCGTCGAGACAACCGTCGCAGGCGCGCGTCAGCGTGGCCAGCACATAGTCGCTGTTGGCAACACAAAGCTCGCCGGGTGTGACCGGCGCTGCCGTTTCAATTGGCAGGATAGTCAGTGTACCCGCCTGCTGTGGCTCGGCTGCCACATCAGGCTGGTAGGGCCGCAGCGTCAGCGGCAGACCGAGTTGCGCCGCACGCTGCTGCAACAGGGCAGGCGAGGCGCAGACCACCAGTTCAACCGGCCACGACTGCTGGGCCAGCTGAACGGTAAGATCGGGACCAATCCCGGCAGGTTCGCCGGGCGTGATCACCACACGGGCATTACTGCGCATTGCCATCCAGAATCTTCACGTAGGCACTGGCACGTTGTTCCTGCATCCAGGTCTGCGCTTCTTCCGCGAACTTACGGTTAAACAGCATACGGTAAGCACGCTCTTTCTGGGCCGCATCGGTTTTATCCACCTGACGGGTATCCAGCAACTGAATCAGATGCCAGCCGAAAGAGGAGTGAACCGGCTGGCTGGTCTGGCCTTTCTGCAGGCGCAGCAGCGCGTCACGGAACGCCGGGTCAAAGACTTCCGGAGAGGTCCAGCCGAGGTCGCCGCCCTGGTTCGCCGAACCCGGATCGTCAGAATACTGTTTAGCCGCCGCCGCAAAGGTGGTTTTGCCACTGCGGATATCGTTAGCAATCTGCTCCAGCTGTGCGCGTGCCTGATCGTCTGTCAGGATCGGCGATGGCTTCAGCAGAATGTGACGCGAATGGACTTCGGTGACCGAGACATTTTTGCTCTCGCCACGCAGGTCGTTCACTTTCAGGATGTGGAAGCCCACACCAGAGCGCACCGGCCCGACGATATCGCCTTTTTTGGCGCTTGAGAGTGCCTGAGCAAACAGGGTCGGTAACTCTTCGATTTTACCCCAGCCCATGTTGCCGCCTTTCAGCGCCTGGGAGTCGGCAGAGTAGGTCACGGCCATCTTGCCGAAGTCAGCGCCATTTTTCAGTTCGCCAACCAGCTGTTTCGCCAGCGTTTCCTGCTCATCAACCTGCTGTTGCGTCGGGTTTTCCGGCAGCGGCAGCAGAATATGACTGACGTTCAGTTCAGTACCCTGGCTGTTCTGAGAGCCGATCTGGGTAGCAAGCGTATCCACTTCCTGCGGCAGAATCGTGACACGACGACGCACTTCGTTGTTGCGCACTTCGGCGATAGTCATCTCTTTGCGGATCTGAGAACGATACACGCTGTAGTTCATGCCGTCATAAGCCAGACGGCTACGCAGCTGATCAAGGCTCATCTTGTTCTGCGCAGCGATGTTCTGAATAGCCTGGTCCAGCTGCTCGTCGCTGATCTGAATTCCCGCTTTATCACCCATCTGCAGGATGATGTTGTCCATGATCTGACGTTCCAGAATCTGATGGCGCAACGTTTTATCATCCGGCAACTGCTGACCAGCCTGCTGGGCCTGAGATTTAACGGTGCTCATCATGCCATCCACGTCACTCTCAAGAACCACGCCGTTATTGACCACGGCTGCAACTTTATCAACGACTTGTGGTGCTGCGAACGCGGTGTTGGCACTGATTGCCACACCAAGAATCAGCATTCTCCAGTTCTTCATACTTTATCCATTGTTGGTTCCGCACTGCGGGATTGCCTGTCAAACATCACAACATCAGAAAGCAGGCTGGTAAGGGATAATGCCCTGACGCAGCATATCGTTGGTGCCTAAGCCATAGTTCGGACTCAGACCACGCAGCTCAATGTTGAATGAGATTTGGTTGTCATACTTACTGTCGTTGTTTTCCCAACCGTTAATTTTGCGTTCATAACCGACCCGGATAGCGTAACAGCATGAGCTGTATTGCAGGCCAACCAGTTGTGAAGCCGGACGCGTGTTGCGGGTATCGTAGTAGTAAGCGCCTACCACAGACCATGCGTCGGCAATCGGCCAGCTGGCCGTAGTACCTACCTGTGAAATCCCATTTTTGTAGATAGGATTCGTGACCAGGCTGCTATCGTTCAGCGCGGTCGCAACATACTCCGGGCTGCTGTAACGGTAGCTCAGCTGCACCATGCGGTCGGCATCACGACGGTATTCCAGTACGGTATTGCCCTGTGAAACGTTGTCGAGTTTGGTGTCATATTGCAGCCCACCACGGACGCCCCAGCGATCGCTGATTTTCCAGTATGTATCGCCAGCCCAGATCAGGCTGCCGGTATCATCTTCTTTACTGGTTTGATTCACACCAGTACGAGAAGGGGTAAACGAGTAGATTTGACCTACAGAAACGTTAAAACGTTCAACCAGATCGTTATCATAAATACGCGAGGTGACGCCGGTAGCCACTTCATTGGCGGAAGCGATGCGATCCAGGCCGCTATAAGTACGATCGCGGAACAGACCGGTGTAGTCGGTTTGCAGCAACGTTGAGTCGTACGGATAGATATTGCTCTGATTACGATACGGGATATAAAGGTACTGCACGCGCGGTTCCAGCGTCTGGGTGTAACCCACCGCCGAGTTCATATCGCGGTCAAACACCAGACGACCATCAACTTTAAATTGCGGCAGGGTGCGGTTGACTGACTCATCCAGTTCGCCGCTCTTATCACCCCTGAGACCATTGGCTGCGTTGTTATAGAAATCAACGTCAGTCTGCTGATAGTGGGTCGCCAGGAACTTCGCTTCGGTATCCAGGCTGGCCCAGCCGTTTGACAGCGGCAGGTTCAGCGTTGGCTCAATGTGTAAACGGGTCGCTTCCGGATAGCGGCTGCTGACGTTGGTGAACTTCACCGCCTGGGCATAAACCCGGCCATCAAACGGGCCGATATCGTTCTGATAGAGATTGACGTCCAGCTGCGGCATGGCGCGGTAGACGTTATTGCTGGTGGTATCGCCGAACACCTGGAAATCTTTGGTGGAGAGCGTAGCGTCCCAGTTGGTGTCCGCATAGCCGATGCTGAATTTCTGCGTGGCGTAGTTGTCGGTCGAGCTGTAGTACTTCGAGTCGAGATCGTTGAAGTAGTACTTATCGCTGACCTTGGTGTAGTCCGCGCTGAAACGCCAGTTCTGGTCATAGACACCGGCATGACGCCAGTAGAACAGCCAGCGATCGGAGCTGTCATTTTCGGCGATGCCACGCACCGCTTTGTCGTTATCGTACTGTTTGTCCGAGCCGAGGTAGTCGAATTCAACCAGACCTGCACCCAGCGTGGTCAGATAACGGAATTCGTTTTCAAACTGCATGCCGCGCTTACTCATGTAGTGCGGCGTGATGGTCGCATCGGCCTGCGGCGCGATGTTCCAGTAATAGGGCAGTGTGAACTCAAAGCCGTTGTTGCTGCCATATTTTGCATTCGGGATCAGGAAACCGGAGCGGCGACGATCGCCAATCGGTAACTGCAGATAGGGGCTGTAGAACACCGGAACAGATCCGATCTTAAAGCGGGCGTTCCAGATCTCCGCCACTTCCTCTTCGCGATCCTGGATGACCTCTGAACCCACCACGCTCCAGCTGTTGGAGCCGGGCAGACAGGAGGTAAAGGTACCGTTTTCCAGAATGGTGTAGCGGTTATCGCCGCGCAGCTTCATCTGATCTGCGACGCCGCGTCCCTGACGATCTACCATCTGGTACTGACCATTCCAGACGTTGGTATCTTTGCTGTTGAGGTTTGACCAGGCTTTCGGACCTTTCAGGATGACCTGATTGTCATCGTAGTGCACATTACCCAGCGCATCGACGGTACGTACGGGCGCGGTCTGGCCTTCCTGCTGACGCTGATGAAGCTGGACTTCATCCGCCTGCATACGGCTGTTGCCCTGCTCAATATTCACATTACCGGTGAATACCGCATCATTGGGATAGTTCCCTTTGGCGGCGTCGGAGTGAATGGTGACGGGCATCTGATTCGTATCGCCATTCACCAGCGGGCGGTTATAACTCGGCACGCCTAACATACACTGCGACATCAAATCGTCGGCAAAGGCTTGCTGGCTAATGGCTGCGCCGATCAGTGTGGCCAGCAGAGTAGGTATATGTTTTTTCATACGCGGTATCGAGAATTCCATGAAAACTGGCATCATGCCGACAATCGGGTCAGAGACTAACTTACTGCCCGGCGTTGCGCCAGTGTTAATCCTGGTCAGTCAGCGTTGCCGTTAGGCGCTGAGATAAATGACAGGTATGATAATGCAATTTTCAGCCGCAAGCATGGCGAATTGAGGAGTTTATGCGCTACTGGGGAAAAGTTGTGGGTCTGGCGGTGGGATTACTTTCCGGCGCAGGCTTTTGGGGTATTGTGATCGGTTTGATCATTGGCCATATGATTGACAAAGTACGCGGCGCGCAAGGCAAGGCTTACTTCTCAAATAATCAGACCCGACAGACGCTGTTTTTCAGCACCACCTTTCAGGTGATGGGCCATCTGACCAAGTCAAAAGGGCGCGTCACGGAAGCGGATATTCAGATTGCTTCGCTGTTAATGGAGCGGATGCAGCTGCACGGTGACTCTCGCACGGCTGCCCAGCGCGCGTTCCGCGAAGGCAAGCAGGCGGATTATCCGTTACGCAGCAAACTGCGTGAACTGCGCAGCGCCTGTTTTGGCCGGTTTGATCTGATTCGGATGTTCCTGGAGATCCAGATTCAGGCCGCCTTTGCCGACGGTTCACTGCATCCTAATGAGCGACAGGTGCTCTATGTGATTGCCGAAGAGCTGGGCATTTCACGCGGTCAGTTCGATCAGTTCCTGCGCATGATGGAAGGTGGCCAGCAGTTTGGCGGTGGTCAGCGCCGTTCAGGCGGTTTTCAGCAGGCGCAACGCGGGCCAACGCTGGAAGATGCCTGTAGCGTGCTGGGTGTGAAGAGTAGCGATGACGCCACCACTATCAAACGCGCCTACCGCAAACTCATGAGCGAACATCATCCTGACAAGCTGGTAGCGAAAGGGTTGCCGCCAGAGATGATGGAGATGGCGAAGCAGAAAGCCCAGGAAATCCAGGCGGCGTACGATCTGATTCGCAAAGAGAAAGGCTTTAAGTAAACACCATGTTCCGTGGCCGCTTCTGCAACAGAGGAGGCCACGGCGACAGGCGAGCAGTAAACCTTAAAAATCGGCGGGCTGACGAAACGTCATGGCATTACCAAATGCCGGATGGGTAATGGTCAGTGACTCCGCATGCAGCAGTAAACGGGGCGCCATCGCTTTGGCCTCCGGATGCGCATAGAAGTTATCCCCCAGAATCGGATGGCCCAGCGCCAGCATATGCACCCGCAGCTGGTGTGAGCGGCCGGTAATCGGTTTCAGCGAAACACGCGCACTGTTATCCGCACGATATTCCAGCACCTGATATTCCGTCTGCGCGGCTTTGCCGGTCTCGAAGCAGACCATCTGCTTCGGACGATTTGGCCAGTCGCAAATCAGCGGCAGGTCAACCAATCCCTCTTCCTTCGCCGGATGACCCCAGATGCAGGCCACGTAAGTCTTGGAAGGCTCCCGCTCACGGAATTGTCGTTTCAGCTCGCGCTCAGCAGCCTTAGTCAGCGCCACGACCATCACGCCGCTGGTCGCCATATCCAGTCGGTGGACAGATTCAGCCTGCGGGAAATCACGCTGAACCCGCGTCATCACGCTATCTTTATGTTCGTCCAGCCGACCGGGTACCGAGAGCAGACCGCTGGGTTTGTTCACCACCATGATGTGCGCATCCTGATAAAGGATGTGCAGCCAGGGTTCACGCGGTGGATTGTAAGGTTCCATGGGGCTTTCCAAAAATAAGGGGCCATGCGGCCCCTGAGCTTACTGGTGTGTCACCACAATCAGGCGCAGCGCGTCGAGACGCCAGTTGGCCTGATCGAGACTTTCCAGCACCTGTTCACGGTTGCTTTCCAGCGCCTCGACTTCATCGTCACGGATGTTCGGGTTCACCGCTTTCAGCGCGTTGAGACGGGAGAGTTCTGCGCCCAGCTTCTCGTTCGCTTCGGCACGCGCTGCATCAATCACCGCACGCGCTTCGCTGACCACGCTCTCTTCGCCCTGGGTCAGAATCGCATGCACATCCTGCTGCACCGCATTCACCAGTTTACTGGCGGTATGACGGTTAACCGCATTCAGCTGACGGTTAAAGCTTTCGAACTCCACTTTGTCCGCCAGGTTAGTGCCTTTGGTATCCATCAGCAGACGGATTGGCGTTGGCGGCAGGAAGCGGGTCAGTTGCAGATGCTTCGGTGCCTGTGCTTCAACCACATAGATCAGCTCGACCAGCAGCGTCCCCACCGGCAGCGCCTTGTTCTTCAGCAGTGACAGTGCGCTGCTGCCGGTATCGCCCGACAGAATCAGATCCAGACCGTTGCGGATCAGCGGATGTTCCCAGGTAATGAACTGGGTATCTTCGCGTGACAGCGCCTGATCGCGGTTGAAGGTAATGGTGCAGCCATCTTCCGGCAGGCCAGGGAAATCGGGCACCAGCATGTGGTCGGAAGGGGTCAGCACGATCAGGTTATCGCTGCGATCTTCCTGATTGATACCAACGATATCAAACAGGTTAAGCGCGAAGTTCACCAGGCCGGTGTCGTTATCCTGCTCGCTGATGGCATTGGCCAGTAGCTGAGCCGATTCGCCGCCGTTGGAGTTCAGCTCCAGCAGGCGATCGCGACCCTGTTCCAGCTGCAGTTTCAGCGCGTCATGCTGTTTACGGCAGTCGGTGATAAACGCATCAAAACCTTCGCTGTTTTCCGGCGCGGCCAGATAGCCGATCAACTGCGAATGGACGCTGTCATAGATTGTCCGGCCGGTCGGGCAGGTATGTTCAAACGCGTCCAGCCCTTCGTGATACCAGCGCAGCAGCACCGCCTGTGCGGTCTGCTCCAGCCACGGCACCAGAATCTGAATGTCGTGCGCCTGACCGATACGATCCAGACGACCGATACGCTGCTCCAGCAGGTCCGGGTTAAACGGCAGGTCGAACATCACCAGACGGCTGGCAAACTGGAAGTTACGGCCTTCAGAACCGATCTCGGAGCACAACAGCACCTGCGCGCCATTCTCTTCTGAGGCGAACCAGGCGGCAGCACGGTCACGTTCAATGATCGACAGCCCTTCGTGGAACACCGCTGCGCGGATACCTTCGCGTTCACGCAGTACCTGCTCCAGCTGCAGCGCGGTGGCCGCTTTGGCGCAGATCACCAGCACTTTCTCTTTGCGGTTGGTGGTGAGATAGCCCATCAGCCATTCCACGCGCGGATCGAAGTTCCACCAGGTGCCGCTGTCGCCTTCAAATTCCTGATAAATCTGTTCCGGATAGAGCAGGTCACGCGCCCGCTCTTCTGCACTTTTGCGCGCGCCCATAATGCCGGAGACTTTAATCGCCGTCTGATACTGGGCAGGCAGCGGCAGGCGGATCTGGTGCAGTTCGCGTTTCGGGAAGCCTTTAACCCCGTTACGGGTGTTACGGAACAGCACGCGGCTGGTGCCGTGGCGGTCCATCAGCATGGAGATCAGCTCCTGACGCGCCTCCAGCTTGCCGTCACGGTCGCTGTTGGCGACCTGCAGCAGTGGCTCAATATCCTGCTCGCCGACCAGATCGTTGATCCGGTTCATCTCCTCCTGGGAGATCGCTTTATCGGCCAGCAGCGCGGTGACGGCATCGGCAATCGGACGGAAATGCTGCTGCTCTTCAACAAAGGCGGCAAAGTCATGGAAACGATTAGGGTCGAGCAGACGCAGACGGGCGAAGTGACTCTCCATGCCCAACTGCTCCGGCGTTGCGGTCAGCAACAGAACCCCGGCGGTTTTCTCAGCCAGCTGTTCGATAACCTGATATTCACGGCTGGGCTCGCCTTCTGACCAGGCCAGATGGTGCGCTTCATCGACCACCAGCAGATCCCATTCGGCATCGGCCAGCATCTCAAGACGCTGCTTGTTACGGCGCACGAAGTCCAGTGAGCAGATAATCAGCTGCTCCGTCTCAAACGGATTATCGCTGTCGTGCTGCGCTTCGGTATAGCGATCGTCATCAAACAGCGCAAAGCGCAGGTTGAAGCGGCGCAGCATCTCGACCAGCCACTGATGCTGTAAAGTTTCAGGTACCACAATCAGGACGCGATCGGCGCGGCCAGCCAGCAGCTGCTGCTGGATGATCATCCCGGCTTCAATAGTTTTACCCAGGCCAACTTCATCGGCCAGCAGGACGCGCGGCGCATGGCGGCGGCCGACATCGTGGGCGATATGCAGCTGGTGAGGGATCAGATTGGTGCGCATGCCGCGTAAGCCGCTGATTGGCAGACGATATTGCTCACTCTGGTATTTACGGGCGCGGAAGCGCAGGGCAAAACGATCCATCCGGTCGAGCTGGCCGGCAAACAGGCGATCCTGCGGCTTACTGAACACCAGCTTGCTGTCGAGCATGACTTCGCGCAGCATCACTTCGCTCTCTTCGGTATCCAGACGGGTACCGATATAGGTCATCAGGTCATTTTCGTTGCGTACTTCATCGACGCGCATCTGCCAGCCTTCGTGGCTGGTGATGGTATCACCCGGATTAAAGATGACGCGGGTAACCGGCGAATCGTTGCGGGCGTAGAGGCGGTTTTCCCCCGTGGCCGGAAACAGCAGGGTGATCATGCGGGTATCGATCGCCACCACGGTGCCCAGTCCCAGTTCACTTTCCGTATCACTAATCCAGCGCTGACCTAATGTAAAAACCATATATTTTTTGCTCGAATTTTAACGTTTTTAGAGGTGTTCCCAAAGCTCAGGCAATAGCGTTACCGCCAGACAACAAGGCCTGGAGCGTACTTAAGAGCGGTGAGTTTCAGGAAGGGCGCTATGGTACTGGATGGCAGGACGTTCGTCACCTGTCAAAAAAGCCCCAGCTGTCCGGTAATAAGTGTAGCAAAGTCCCCCTCGACAAAAGGCAGAATCCCCTCTGCAACCGGCTGAAGTTGCTTCGTCACGTAGTGGTCATAGTCCAGCGGCGTGCTGCGCGCCTCCAGTGGCTCGGGGCCTGCGGTGGCGATGACATAACGGATCCGGCCACCATTCTGGTACTGCAAGGGCCGGTTTAATTTACGATTGTGCTCATCGGCCAGCCTGGCAGCGCGCACGTGCGGGGGCACGTTTCGTTCATATTCTTTCAGCGGACGCCGCAGCCGCTTTTTGTAGATCAGCTGATCGTCGAGTTCACCCGCCAGCAGCTGCGCCACGGTGGTACGGATATAATCCTGCCACGGCTGACGGTGGAAGATACGGTGGTAGAGCTGCTGCTGGAACGCTTTTGCCAGCGGCGTCCAGTCAGTTCGCACCGACTCCAGCCCCTTAAAGACCATGCGCTCACCGGCGGCGTCACGAATCAGTCCGGCGTAGCGTTTCTTGCTGCCCTGTTCCGCGCCGCGAATGGTGGGCATCAGAAAACGGCAGAAGTGATTTTCATACTCCAGTTCCAGTGTGCTGGTCAGCCCCTGTGTCTGCTGCAGATGGTCGCGCCACCAGGCGTTCACTTTCTGCACCAGCTGCTGACCAATCGCGGCGGCATCTTCTTCACTGTGCGCCGACTTCAGCCAGACAAAGGTGGAGTCGGTGTCGCCATAGATGACGTCGTAGCCTTCCGCCTCAATCAGCGTGCGGGTCTGCTGCATGATGGCGTGACCGCGCAGCGTAATAGAGGAGGCGAGCCGCGGATCAAAGAAGCGGCAGGCGCTGGTGCCCAGCACGCCGTAAAAGGCGTTCATGATGATTTTCAGCGCCTGGGACAGCGGCTGATTATTCTGCTTTTTCGCCGCTTCGCGACCCAGCCAGATCTGTTCAACTATCGCAGGCAGGCAGTGGGTATGCCGCGAAAAACGCGCTTCACGGAAACCCTCAATCGAATCGGCATCATCAGGATGGGCCAGCCCTTCCACCAGACCCACCGGGTCAATCAGGAAGGTGCGGATAATCGACGGGTAGAGGCTTTTGTAATCCAGCACCAGCACTGAGTCATACAGGCCGGGGCGCGAATCCATCACATAACCGCCAGGACTGGCTTCCGGGGCCACATCACCCATGTTCGGGGCGACAAACCCGGCGCGATGCATCCGCGGAATATAGAGATGACCAAAGGCCGCTACCGAACCGCCGTGGCGATCCACCGCCAGTCCATTGACCGCCGCGCGTTCCAGCAGAAACGGCATAATCGCCGTTTTGTGAAAAATGCGCGTCACCAGTTCGCAGTCTTTCAGGTTGTAGCGCGCCAGCGCCGGTTTATCGTTGGCAAAACGCCAGTTGATCTCCTCCATACGCTGCCAGGGATTATCAATCACTTTCCCTTCTCCCAGCAGTTGCTGCGACACGGACTCGAGGCTGAATGAGGGAAAATCCCAGAACGCTGATTTCAGCGCGTCAATGCCATCGATAATCAACCGGCCACTGGCCTGAGCGAAAAATACGCCGGGTTTGAAGCCATGTTCACGCCACTCCAGCGCGGCCTGCTGGCGTCCCAGGCGCAGCGGAATGCCGTAACGATCGGCATGCTTTTGCAATACCCGCAGGTCAAACTGCACGACGTTCCAGCCAATTAAGACATCCGGATCATGCTCTGCAAACCACTGGTTCAGGGCTTCAAGTAACTGCGGCCGGCTGTCGAGATAGATCAGCTCGAAATCCAGCGTGCTGGCATCACCGTTGGCCGGGCCGAGCATAAAGACCTGGCGCTGACCGCATCCCTCCAGCCCGATGCAGTAAAGCTCGCCATGCTGTGTGGTTTCAATGTCCAGCGAGACCCATTTCAGCGGCGGGCGATAGTCGGGATGGGGTTTGAGCCGCGCATTGACCACGCTGTCACCGCGCTGCTCGCCGTCAAACCAGACCGGCGCGGTAATAAAACGCTCCATCAGGTAGCGCTCCGGCGGACGGATATCGGCTTCATAGACCGGAATACCCTCTTCGCGCAGCCGTTTTTCAATGCGCTGTAGCTGGCGGTTCTGCTGGCAGTAGAGGCCGAAAACCGGGCGACGCCGAAAATCTTTCAGCGCCAGCGACTGAATCCGAAACTGACGTTCATCTTTCAGTAATTCGCTGACCTGCGCCTGAAATTCCTCAGGAATAAACGCGACGGACTCCTGCACCGGCAGCACCACGCGCTGCGCGCCCGCATCGGTCGCGAGCCAGAGGATAATTTCGGTGCCATGCGGGCTGTCGCGCCAGTGGCGGGTGAGCAGAAAACCTGCACGGGGCATATTCAGATGTTCTCCGGACTCAGCATTTCAGGATGAGAAAACCGCTTCAGTATAACATGGATATTTATACAGTTCCCGCCACCCGGTTTTGTCAACATTGTCCTACAATTCTTGCCTTGACGCTGTGTGGCTGGCTCAGGACAATCCAGCCTTCTGCTTTTACTTAGGATGATTATGGAAGCCTGGATTCAACAACTGATTACGCAGTCCCTGGAGTGGGCGCTGTTTGCCGTTGCGCTGGTGACGTTTCTGGAGTCGCTGGCGCTGGTCGGGCTGTTGCTGCCAGGTACGGTGATGATGGCCAGTCTGGGCGCGCTGGTCGGCAGTGGCGAACTTGGCCTTTATCCGGCCTGGGCGGCGGGCTTTGCGGGCTGCCTGATTGGTGACTGGGTTTCCTACGGCATCGGCTGGAAATTTCAGGGGCCGCTGCATCGCTGGAAGTATCTGCAAAAGTATAAAGGCCTGCTGGATAAAACCGAGCACGCCCTGCATCAGCACAGCATGTTTACGATTCTGGTCGGACGCTTTGTTGGCCCCACGCGTCCGCTGATCCCGCTGGCGGCCGGTATGCTGGAGCTGCCGGTGCGTAAATTCCTGCCGCCGAACATTATCGGCTGCATTCTCTGGCCGCCGCTCTATCTGCTGCCCGGTATTCTGGCGGGTGTGGCGATCGATGTGCCCAAAGCCGCGCAGGGCGGCAGCTTTAAATGGCTGTTACTCGGCGCAGCACTGCTGATCTGGCTGGGTGTCTGGTTATGCTGGCGCTGGTGGCGCAGCGGCAAGAGTCGCGACTGGGCATCGGCCTGGCTGCCGCCTGAGCGCCTGCGCTGGGCAGGGCCGCTGGGGCTGGTGATTGCCGTCGCGGCTTTCGTCGGCATTCAGTTCCATCCGATGATGCCCATTTTCCGTCATCTGCTGTGGCAGGTTTTCTTCGCCTGAATCGCTTAACGACGCGGGATGCCGAGCACTTCGGCCTCCCGCGTGTCGCCCGACAGTAACTGTCGGGTCTCGCCATCCCAGTAAACCCGGCCATCCACAATCACCACGCTGCGCGGCGCAATCTGCTGGGCATCTTCCAGACTGTGCGACACCATCAGCAGCGTGATGCTGCGCGCTTCACACACCGAACGCACCAGTTGCAGCATCTCTCCGCGAAGCGCGGGATCGAGCGCAGAAAAAGGCTCATCCAGCAGCAGCACCGGACGGTCACGCAGCAGACAGCGTGCCAGCGCCACGCGCTGTCGCTGTCCACCCGACAGCTCGCCCGGCAGCCGCGTCAGCAGATCGCCTAATCCCACCTGATCGGCCAGCGCTGCAAGCTGCTGGCGCTGCCCGGCGCTCAGCTTCAGTCCGGGGTGCAATCCCAGCGCCATGTTCTGCTGCACGCTGAGGTGCGGAAACAGGTTGTTCTCCTGAAACAGCATCGAAACCGGCCGTCTGGCCGGCACGCTGTGGGTGTGCTCCTGGCCGTCAATCATCAGGGTGCCCTGTTTCACCGGCAGGAAACCGGCAATCAGGCTCAGCAGGGTGCTTTTACCGGCCCCGCTGGGGCCGAGGATCGCGATGCGCTCGCCGCGGGTGGCGTTGAGACTAAAGCGCATCGGCAGATGCTGATAAAGGTACGTGAGGTTATTCAGTGTCAGCATGGCGGCCTGGTAATTTTTCCATCAGGGTGAACAGCAGCAAACAGAGCAGTAGCAGCAGCAGCGCGGTCACTGCACCGTCAGCACCGCGATAGGCACCGATCTGTTGATAAAGGTAGAACGGCAGGGTGCGGAAATCGGCAGTACCAAACAGCGCCACCACGCCAAAATCACCGATCGACAGCACGCAGGCAAAGGCCAGCGCCTGGGCCAGCGGACGTTTCAGCGCCCGCAGTTCAATCAGCCGCAGCCGGTTCCAGCCGTGGATATCCAGCGAATCACAGAGTCTGCCGTAACGCTCCGCGACGTCACGCATCGGGTTCTCCAGCACTTTCAGCGCATAGGGAATGGCGATCAGCGCATTGGTGAAGATCACCAGCCCGTCCGCCGACGCCGGCAGACCAATGGTGGCGTTAAACAGCAGGAAAAAGCCGGTGGCGAGCACGATGCCTGGCATCGCCAGAATCAGCATGCCGCTGGTGTCGATAAGGGTTGCCGCCGCCGGGCGCTGACGCAGGCGCAGCTCGCGACTGCTCCACAGCAGCATCATGGTCAGCACCACACAGAGCAGACCGGCGCCGGTGGCGATGCGCAATGAGGTAAACGTCGCCTGCCAGAGAGCAGGCTGCGCCAGCGCGCCGCGCAGTCCGCCGTGCAGACCATCGATGATGACCGCCGCCAGCGGGGGCAGCAGCAGGATCAGCGCCAGCAGGATCAGCAGCGCATCAACCAGCTGCGCCCCGCGCGAATCCTGCGGATCGCGCCAGCCGTTCAGCTGGCTGGTTCCGGCGGGAATGGCCTTACTGAAGCGCTGGCTGAGCAGCACCAGCGTCATGCAGCAGCCAAGCTGGATCAGCGCCAGAAGTGCAGCGCGTCCCGGATCGTAGTCATAACTCAGCGCCTGGAAAATCGCCAGCTCGATGGTCGTCGCCTGCGGGCCACCGCCCAGTGAGAGCACGGTAGCAAAGCTGGCGAAACAGAGCATGAAGATCAGCGCGCCGGTCGGCAGCAGCTGACGCCGCAGCCATGGCCACTCCAGCAGACGAAAATGGTGCCAGCCGCGCAGGTCGAGCTGTGCCGCCAGCTGACGCTGTTCCGCCGGAATGCTCTCCAGCGCCTGCAGCATCAGGCGGGTCGCCAGCGGCAGGTTAAAGAAGACGTGCGCCAGCAAAATGCCCGACAGACCGTAGGGAGAGAAGTGGTAATCAATCCCTGCCAGCTGGCACAGCTGCGCCAGCCAGCCGACACGACCATAGACGGTGAGCAGACCAAATACCGCCACCAGCACCGGCAGCACCAGGGTCATGGCGCACAGACGCAGCAGCAGCTGACGGCCAGGGAAACGGCGTCGATAGAGCGCGCGCGCCAGCGGCACCGCTGGCAGCAGCGACAACAGCGCGGAGAGCAGCGCCTGACCAAAAGAGAAGGCGATAACGTGATGCAGGTAATCATCCTGCAGCACGCTGCGCCAGTCATTCTCTGGCGCGGCGCTCCAGAGTGCACCGAAGGCCAGCAGCGCCACGCTGATTAACAGCAGCGTGGCGAGCGAACCGGGGATAAGCCAGCGCGGCATCAGCGGCTGACGGCGCGTTGCCACTGGCTGATCCAGCCTGAACGCTGGCTGGCAACCTCTTCCGGCGAGAACTGCAGGGCGGTGGCGGGCACAGTGAGCGCGCTAAAACCGGCAGGCAGCGGCGTGTCGATTACCGGGTACATCCAGTTACCGGTCGGGATAGTGCGCTGGAAGTCGGGTGACACCATAAACTTCATGAATTGCTGTGCCAGCGCCGGCTGTTTGCTGCTGGCTAACTGCGCGGCAACTTCAACCTGCAGATAGTGGCCCTCTGCAAACGGCGCGGCGGCATAGTTCTCTTTTTTCTCTTCGATGATGTGGTAAGCCGGTGAGGTGGTGTAGCTCAGCACCAGATCGCCTTCGCCCTTGAGGAACAGGCCATAGGCTTCACTCCAGCCTTTGGTCACCGTCACGGTTTTCTGCGCCAGCTTTTGCCACGCCTGCGGTGCCTGATCGCCATAGACTTTCTGCATCCACAACAGCAGGCCTAAGCCGGGGGTGCTGGTTCGGGGATCTTCGTAGATCACCCGCCACTTTTCCGGGCTGTCGACCAGCTCTTTCAGGCTTTTTGGCGGATTCTTCAGCCGGGTTTTGTCATAGACAAACGCGAAGTAGCCATAATCAAACGGCACGAAGGTGGTGTTGTGCCAGCCGCCGGGCAGTTTTAATGTCGAGGAATCGACCTGACTTTCGGCAAACAGACCGGTTTTCTGCGCCGCCTGTACCAGATTGTTATCCAGCCCCAGTACCAGATCGGCTTTGCTGTTTTTTCCTTCCATTCGCACGCGGTTCAGCAGCGACACGCCATCTTCCAGCGTGACGAATTTCAGCTCGCAGTTGCACTGCGCCTCGAAGGCTTTTTTAACCGCCGGTCCAGGGCCCCAGTCAGCGGAGAAGGAGTCGTAGGTGTAGACCGTGAGAACCGGCTTAGCCGCCAGAACGGGGGCGGAGAGTAACAGCAGCACCGGCAGAACTTTGTTTAACACTTTGCGCTCCTTCAGGAGAATAGGGGATGAGTCGCAAAGGATCTGAGCACAAAGGCCTCCCAAATCCCTACGTCGGTATTAACCGAATCAGGTTCGACGGGTATCTCTCAGCTGCTTGCTGTTGGCAGGCGGCACCCCGTTGAGAACGTCACATTCTAGTCATTTCAGCGCCGGGGCGAAAGCCTCACAGCGCGGGTGGCGCGAACCAGGCGGATTTAAAATCAAACCAGCCCAGCGTATTCATCCGAACGCCGCGCATGCTGCGCTGACCTTCAAGCAACAGCCAGTGGTGAAACAGCGGATGAAGACCCGCTTCTTCGACTAACTGTTTACTCCATTCGGCCAGCGGCAGCGTTTTCTCGCGCCAGCGGGCCGCATCGCTGTGCCAGTCGATCGGCAGACAGTGATGCAGCAACGGGATCTCATAAAGCTGCGCAAACAGAGAATAATTCAGCGGCAGGGTAAAGTTCACGCTGCCAAGCCAGATATCACTTTCCGCTTCGCCCTGATACCAGCTTTCGTAGCTGATCTCGCGGGTCTCCAGCGTGACGCCATGTTCTGCCAATAGCGGACGCAGCGCGTTAGCGATGCCTTCATGCTCCACGTGCTGGCTGTACCAGGTCAGCGTCAGGTGGGTTAAGCCGGGCGGTTTTTCCACTGGCGTCAGGTCGCGCCGGTGATGCCATCGCGGCAGCAGGCCATACGCCGGAAACCAGTAGCGCTGGTAGCCGACACCGGCGTGATTGAGCAGGGCGATAGGATTAAACAGGTAGCTGACCCAGCGCCGGACCGCCTCGTTGCGTCCCTGTTCTGAACGCTGGTCGAACAGCAGATAGTAGCAGCCCTCTTCAAGGCGGCTCTCCTCCTGAACCTCATCGGCTCCGTCGCCCTGCAGACGGACACCGGCATAGACCAGCTCATCGCTGATGTCGGGCAGTACCCAGATCGAGACATCATCAATCAGGGCGCGAAAACCAAAATAGTCATCAAACGCTTCGATCTTCAGCTGACTCTCCTGATTGCGGATCACCCGGTAAGGACCGGTGCCAACCGGCTGGCGGGCAAAATCGTGCAGCGTCGGCCATTCGCGCGGCAGGATCATCGCACTGACGCTGCCCAGCAGCCAGGGCAACCCTTCATCGGGCTGGCTTAAGCGGATATCCAGCGTCCAGGGCGCGGGCGAGTCGATCTGCTCGATATGGGAAAAGAGCGGATGAGGGCGCTGACGCTCAAGCGTGGCCAGCACATCCTCCATTTCCAGTTCTCTGCCGTGATGAAAGCGAATCGCCGGACGCAGAAAAAAGCGCCAGTGAAGCGGGGAAGTCTGCTGCCAGTGGTGCGCAATATCGGGCTCGATTTCCCCGTTTTCCTCATTTATCCGCGTCAGGCCGTTGAAAATCTGTCGCGCAATGTGGGTTTCGGAGCGCCGCAGCGGCGAACCGGGCAGCAGATTGAGCAGCGGACGATAGTAGAGCACCCGCAGGATATGCTTGCCCTGACGGAAACTGCGGCCCAGATGCGCGGCGATCATCTGCCGTACCTGATTTTTATCGCCCACCAGCTGGACCAGCTGATCGATGCGATCCTGCTCCAGCAAATCCTCGGCACGCTGCTGCTGCAAAGCCAGTCCGGTATAGCAGAAGGTAAGCTGTGAACGCTTGCCGCGTCCGGCTTCCGCCTGCCAGATTAGCCAGCCCGCGGCCTGCATCCGGTTGAGCAGATTGCGCATATGGCGGCGCGAGCAGTGCAGCAGGTCAGCCAGTTCGCTAAGGGTAATCTCCTGCGTTTGCCCCTGACAGCTCTGCCACAGGCGAATGAACTGCTGCTTCAGACGTGATGAGGACATAAAAGAGGAACTCCCGATGAAAAGCGCTCTGTTTTTCTTGCCCTATTTTAAGAGCAAACTTTACGTTATGGGAAGAGCGGGAGGCATTCAGCACTGAATGGCGTTCGACCCTGACTTCGCTGTTCAGCGGAGTGCTTTTCTGAGTAGGGTGCATTTACACCGCCAGCAGATGATCTCTGCTGGCTTTTTTCATGTTGCGCGGTATCGTCTACCCTTCTTTTTCCCCTCTGTTTGTTCTGTAAGGGATTTCGGTATGAAATCGCTGTTAACGCGGCAGCGCCGCATCAATCCGGTTTACCTCGCTTTTATGGTCGCCTCGTTCATGCTGGGCATCGCGGGCGCACTGCAGGCGCCGACGCTCAGCCTGTTTCTGACGCGCGAGGTGCAGGCGCGGCCCTTCTGGGTCGGACTGTTTTTCACCATCAATGCGGTGGCCGGTATCGTGGTGAGCATGCTGGTGGCAAAGCGCTCTGACAGCGTCGGCGATCGTCGTCATATCATTCTCTTCTGCTGCCTGATGGCGCTGGTCAATGCGCTGCTGTTTGCCTTTACCCGCCACTATCTGACGTTGCTGACGCTGGGCGTGCTGCTGTCGGCGCTGGCCAGCGTCTCAATGCCTCAGCTGTTTGCGCTGGCGCGGGAATATGCCGATCAGTCGGCGCGTGAAGCGGTGATGTTCAGTTCGGTGATGCGTGCACAGCTGTCGCTGGCGTGGGTGATTGGGCCGCCGCTCTCCTTCGCGCTGGCACTGAACTACGGCTTTGTGACGCTATTTATGGTGGCCGCCGCGCTGTTTCTGATCTGTATCCTGCTGGTCTGGTTCACCGTGCCGTCGGTGCCACGTTCGCAGCCTCTGATGCAAAGCGGCGGGCTGCCGCTAAGTGGCTGGCGCGATCGGGATGTGCGTTTACTGTTCCTGGCCTCAGTCGCGATGTGGACCTGCAACACTATGTATATCATCGATATGCCGCTCTATATCAGCACCACGCTGGGCCTGCCCGAGAAGCTGGCCGGTCTGCTGATGGGGACGGCGGCAGGGCTGGAGATCCCGGTGATGCTGCTGGCCGGACATTACGCGCGGCGTATCGGCAAGCGCCGGTTAATGCTGATCGCGGTGGCGGCTGGCGTACTGTTTTATCTGGGGCTGGTGCTGTTCAATTCCCGCACGTCGCTGATGGTGTTGCAGCTGTTTAACGCGGTGTTTGTCGGGATTATTGCTGGCATAGGGATGCTGTGGTTTCAGGATCTGATGCCAGGACGGCCTGGTGCGGTGACCACCATGTTCACCAACTCGATCTCGACCGGCATGATTCTGGCTGGTGTTATTCAGGGCACGCTGAGTGAGCGACTGGGACATGAGGCGGTTTACTGGCTGGCATTCGGGCTGGCTATTGTGGCGCTGGTGATGTCGGCACGGGTGCGCGACGTATAAAGAAGAAGGGCGACCCGATGTCGTAATGCCAGCCAGTTAAGCGACAGGTGATAACGCAGTCTGGTGCCGCTCAGGGGCTGGCGGTCCTCGCGCCGCTGCGCGGTTCCTTCACTTCATTCGCCTGCCTGACGGACCGTCGGGGATGGCACATCCTGTGCCGCCCCGCCTTTCGCCCGCGTCCTGCGGGCTCTCCTGGCAGACTCATTCTGTTCAGCGCTGCGGATTGCCTGCTCCTGATCGCCACCAGTCTGCTCTTAAGCTTCTGGTGCGTACTGTTAAAAAGGGCACGAGAGTGGAGGCCTGAGCGCCTCTGCTGCTGAAAGGGCTATCCGCAGCGCTGAGGCGTGACGGTGGGCCAGAAGTCCACGCCGGGAAGCGTGGACAGGTCGGGGCCGGCCAGGGAGGGCCGATCCCCGAACGGTTCGTCGGCACGACGTCAAAGCCGAAGGTACCGCGTGAGCGGCGCGAGGACGGCCCGGCAGCAGCAGAGGTGCGCTGGCCCGCACTGCGGCTTGCTCGGCCAGAAAAAAGGCTGCCACGTTTGACCGTGACAGCCTTTACAAATCTAATCTTAACTGATCAGCATTACGACCCAATGTCGCCCTGATTTTACTCAATTAGCGCAGGAAGGCGGGCTGATTCTGCTCATACTGCGAAATGGAGGCTTCGTGCTGCAGCGTCAGGCCGATGCTGTCCAGGCCGTTAATCATGCAGTGGCGGCGGAAGCTGTCGAGCTCGAACGAATAGACTTTATCGCCAGCGGTGACCGTCTGCGCTTCCAGGTCTACCGTAAAGCTGATGCCGGGCTGGTCCGCAACCAGTCTGAACAGCTCATCCACTTCCTCTTCGCTTAACTTCACCGGCAGCAGCTGGTTGTTGAAGCTGTTGCCATAAAAGATATCCGCGAAGCTCGGCGCAATCACCACGTGAAAACCAAAATCGGTCAGTGCCCAGGGCGCATGCTCACGTGAAGAGCCGCAGCCAAAGTTTTCACGCGCCAGCAGGATGCTGGTGCCTTTGAACTCAGGCTTGTTCAGCACAAAGCCGGGCGTTGGCACGGTGCCCGCGTCATCTTCAAAGCGCCAGTCGTGGAACAGATGCTGTCCAAAACCGGTGCGGGTGACCTTCTGCAAAAACTGCTTAGGAATGATCGCGTCGGTATCGACGTTCGCGGCATCCAGCGGCGCAACAATGCCGGTGTGCTGAGTAAATTTATTCGCCATGACTTAAGCTCCTGTCGTCAGTTCACGGATGTCGGCAAAGTGGCCGGTTACGGCAGCCGCCGCGGCCATCGCCGGGCTGACCAGATGGGTACGTCCACCACGGCCCTGACGGCCTTCAAAGTTACGGTTGCTGGTTGACGCGCAACGCTCACCCGGATTCAGGCGGTCATTGTTCATCGCCAGACACATTGAGCAGCCTGGCAGACGCCATTCAAAGCCCGCTTCCAGGAAGATTTTGTCCAGACCTTCCGCTTCGGCCTGCGCTTTCACCGGGCCGGAACCCGGTACCACCATGGCGACCACGCCAGGTGCGACTTTGCGGCCTTTGGCGATGGCGGCGGCGGCACGCAGATCTTCGATGCGTGAGTTGGTGCAGGAGCCGATAAACACTTTATCAATCGCCACATCAGTCAGTTTGATGCCTGGCTGCAGGTTCATGTAGGCCAGGGCTTTTTCGGCTGAGGCGCGCTCAACCGGATCGGCGAACGAGGCCGGATTTGGTATCACCTGATCAACGGCAATAACCTGACCCGGATTGGTGCCCCAGGTGACCTGCGGTGCAATCTCTTCAGCATGCAGCGTTACCACCGCATCATATTTCGCGCCTTCGTCAGACTTCAGGGTGCGCCAGTAATCAACGGCCTGCTCCCATTTCTCACCCTGCGGCGAGAACTGACGACCTTTCAGATAGTTGAAGGTGGTCTCATCCGGTGCCACCAGGCCCGCTTTCGCACCCATCTCAATCGCCATGTTGCACAGGGTCATACGACCTTCCATGCTCAGCGCCTGAATCGCCGGACCGCAGAATTCGACCACATAGCCGGTTCCGCCTGCGCTGCCGGTTTTGCCGATGATCGCCAGCACGATATCTTTAGCCGTAATGCCGGTTGACGCCTGGCCCAGCACTTCAATCTTCATGGTTTTTGCCCGACCCTGTTTCAGGGTCTGGGTAGCAAACACATGTTCAACTTCAGAGGTGCCGATACCAAAGGCCAGGGAGCCAAACGCACCGTGCGTGGCGGTGTGCGAGTCGCCGCACACAATCGTCATGCCCGGCAGCGTCATGCCCTGCTCAGGACCGATAACGTGGACGATGCCCTGGAACGGATGATTCAGGTCATACAGCTGTACGCCAAACTCAGCGCAGTTCTTCATCAGCTCCTGCATCTGGATACGCGCCATCTCGCCCGATGCATTGATATCTTTGGTCTGCGTAGAAACGTTGTGATCCATAGTGGCAAAGGTTTTGCCCGGCTGACGGACTTTACGTCCGTGGGCGCGCAGACCATCAAAGGCCTGGGGCGAGGTCACTTCATGGATCAGATGGCGATCAATGTAGAGTAACGGCGTTTCTTCTGGCGTTTCATGGACGACATGTGCATCAAATAACTTCTGGTATAAGGTTTTCATTTTTTTATTTTTCCTCGGCGATAAAGCGAGCAATGATGCTGCCCATCTCATCTGTGCTGACCGCTGGACCATCACCGGCTAAATCTTTGGTGCGGTAGCCCTGTTCCAGCGCACGGCTGATGGCGCGTTCGATACTGTCGGCAGCCTCATCGGCATTCAGGCTGTAACGCAGCAGCAGCGACAGTGACAGGATCTGGGCGACCGGGTTGGCAATATTCTGACCGGCGATATCCGGCGCCGAGCCACCCGCGGGTTCAAACAGGCCAAAGCCCGCTTCATTCAGGCTGGCGGAAGGCAGCATCCCCATCGAGCCGGTAATCATGGCGCACTCATCAGAGAGAATATCGCCGAACAGGTTGGAGCAGAGCAGCACGTCAAACTGCGACGGGTCTTTGATCAACTGCATAGTGGCGTTGTCGATATAGATGTGGCTCAGCTGCACGTCCGGGTACTCTTTGGCCACTTCGTTGACGATTTCACGCCACATCACGGAGGTCTGCAGCACGTTGGCTTTATCAACCGAGGTGACTTTGTTACGGCGTTTGCGCGCCGATTCAAACGCGATGCGGGCGATGCGCTCAATTTCGAAACGGTGATAAACCTCGGTATCAAATGCACGCTCTTCCGGGCCGCTGCCTTCACGTCCTTTCGGCTGACCAAAGTAGATGCCGCCGGTCAGTTCACGCACGCACAGAATGTCGAAACCTTTGGCAGCAATGTCGGCGCGCAGCGGGCAAAACGCCTCCAGTCCGCTGTAGAGTGCAGCCGGACGGAGGTTACTGAACAGCTTAAAGTGTTTGCGCAGCGGCAGCAGCGCACCGCGCTCCGGTTGCGATGCCGGCGGTAAGTGTTCCCATTTCGGGCCGCCAACGGAACCAAACAGAATTGCGTCGGCCTGCTCGCAGCCTGCAACCGTTGCGGGTGGCAGGGGTTCACCATGCTGATCGATAGCAATGCCGCCGACCGCATACTCCTGGGTGGTGATCTGCATATCAAAGCGCTGACGAATGGCATCCAGCACTTTCATAGCCTGCGCCATCACTTCCGGGCCGATACCATCACCGGGTAAAACTGCGATATGAGATGAGCTGGACATGGTTATACGGTTTCCTTCTGATCTTTAAATTTGCGCTGCAATTCTTGTTCAACCTGACGGGCACGCCAGATATTGTTCAGAGCGTTGACCATCGCTTTGGCGGAGGACTCCACAATATCGGTCGCCAGACCAATGCCGTGGAACTTGCGGCCGTTGTAGCTCACGACGATATCGACCTGACCCAGCGCATTCTCGCCGTGGCCTTTCGCGGTCAGCTTGTAGTTAACCAGCTCAGCGTCGAACTGGGTGATACGGTTAATCGCCTGGTAGACCGCGTCAACCGGGCCGTTACCGGTGGCTGCATCCGATTTAGCGACATCGCCGCAGCCCAGATTGACAGAGGCGGTGGCGGTGATGCTGGAACCGGTCTGGACGTTAAATTCGTGCAGCTGGAAATGTTCCGGCTCTTCATTCTGCTTGTTGATGAAGGCCAGCGCTTCCAGGTCGTAATCGAAAACCTGACCTTTTTTATCGGCCAGTTTCAGGAAGGCGTCATACAGCGTATCCAGATTGTAATCCTGCTCGGCATAGCCCATCTCTTCCATGCGATGTTTTACCGCCGCGCGGCCAGAACGTGAGGTCAGGTTCAGCTGGATTTTGTGTAAGCCGATCGATTCCGGCGTCAGGATTTCATAGTTCTCGCGGTTCTTCAGCACGCCATCCTGATGAATACCCGAGGAGTGAGCGAAGGCGTTAGAGCCGACCACTGCCTTGTTCGCCGGGATCGGCATGTTGCAGATCTGGCTGACCATCTGGCTGGTACGGTAGATTTCCTGATGATTGATATTGGTATGCACGTTCATGATCTGCTGGCGGGTTTTAATCGCCATGATCACCTCTTCCAGCGCACAGTTACCGGCACGTTCACCCAGGCCATTCATCGTTCCTTCCACCTGACGCGCGCCCGCCTGTACGGCAGCCAGGGCGTTGCCCGTTGCCATACCCAGGTCATCGTGGGTGTGAACAGAGATAATTGCTTTGTCGATGTTAGGAACGCGATTCATCAGCTCGCCGATGATGTGGGCATACTCGCCTGGCAGGGTGTAGCCAACGGTATCGGGGATGTTGATGGTGGTGGCACCGGCGTTAATCGTGGCTTCTACCATCCGGCACAGGTCATCAATCGGGGTACGGCCGCCATCTTCGCAGGAGAACTCAACGTCGCTGGTATAATTACGCGCACGTTTCACCATATGCACCGCACGCTCAATCACTTCCGGCAGCGTGCTGCGCAGTTTGGTGGCGATGTGCATCGGTGAGGTAGCGATAAAGGTATGAATACGGAAGGCTTCGGCAACGCGCAGTGATTCGTACGCCGCATCAATATCTTTTTCCACACAGCGTGCCAGACCGCAAACCCGACTGTTTTTAATGGTGCGCGCAATGGTCTGCACAGACTCAAAGTCGCCCGGTGAGGAGACCGGGAAACCGACTTCCATCACATCCACGCCCATGCGCTCCAGCGCTAAAGCAATCTGCAATTTTTCTTTCACACTCAGGCTGGCCTGTAATGCCTGCTCACCGTCGCGCAGAGTGGTATCGAAAATAATGACTTGCTGGCTCATCGTAATCATCCTTATGCTTTTTCTGGCCTGGCAACGAGCATAAAAAAACCCGCGACAGGCGCGGGTTTTTAACTTTCAGCAGGTTTGAATCAGTGTTTGATTCCGCCCACAAGTCTACCGCGCAAGCTGAGTGCGTTTAGTAGTAGACCGAGAAGGCGAACAGAACGAAACATGGATTCAAACCTTATAAAATGTTGTGCTGTACATATTGGTACTGGAATCACTCAGGGATGTCAACCTTCAATGCAGGGGTATTCTTAGTGGTGCCAGAGGAAGATATTCTGTTATTTAACGGTCAGGCAGCGTAATGAACAGCGCCGTAGTGACTGCGGAGGTAATCGACCCGGGAATGAGCACTGATTCTGCGTGGGTTTCATTTTATTTTATTGAAAATAAAAGATTTTATCAGGAAGGTGCCTTACGGGGACGCAGGATATATCACCTGCTCTTTAGCATAATCGAATGCGTCTCAGCGATTTACTGGTTAATTACGCCAGAAAAGAAAAGTGTCAGGCGATTGTGGGCCAGGGCAGTCGGGTAATAAGTTTTCGTTATTTCTTAGATCACGCTGAAAATAATTTATTAATCAGCATTTTCCTCTGCGGTTCTGCCGCGTAATTAGTTTAATCCGCGCAGCCAATTCTTATCGGGCAGAGCCTTTACGCCCCTGCCTTTTAATTTACGTGGGTTTGCGGTTTGCCTGCCCGGTTAACTGCGGTTATGGTAATCGACCTACTCTCAGAAAAATAAACTCAACAGATTTCTCTGTAACCGGACAGCGGCAGTTGTTTCCGCTGTCATGCATAAACATAAGATTTTGATTGGCAAAGCAGGCACCGGGGCTATGTGGTACGCGTTAACGGGCGTATTAACAGAGCCGGGTCCGCAAGCCTGGAGGCAGAAGATGGAGATGTTGTCAGGAGCCGAAATGGTCGTCCGTTCGTTAATCGATCAGGGCGTTAAGCAGGTATTCGGTTATCCGGGTGGCGCAGTGTTGGATATCTATGATGCGCTGCAAACCGTCGGGGGTATCGATCACATTCTGGTGCGTCATGAGCAGGGTGCGGTGCACATGGCTGACGGCCTGGCGCGCGCCACTGGTGAAGTCGGCGTGGTGCTCGTCACCTCCGGACCCGGCGCAACCAATGCGATTACCGGTATCGCCACCGCCTATATGGACTCGATTCCGCTGGTGATCCTCTCGGGTCAGGTTCCCTCGTCGCTGATTGGCTATGACGCCTTTCAGGAGTGCGACATGGTCGGCATCTCTCGTCCGGTAGTGAAGCACAGCTTCCTGGTGAAAAGTACCGAAGAGATCCCAACCGTGTTGAAAAAGGCGTTCTGGCTGGCTTCCACCGGACGTCCGGGGCCGGTGGTGATCGATCTGCCGAAAGATATTCTGAATCCGGCCAACAAGTTGCCTTATCACTGGCCGGAAACGGTAAGCATGCGCTCCTACAATCCGACCATTCAGGGCCATAAAGGTCAGATTAAGCGTGCGCTGACCACGTTGCTGGCCGCGAAGAAGCCGGTGATCTATGCCGGTGGTGGTGCCATTACCGCAGGCTGCGAAGCAGAACTGTTAAAGCTGGCCGAAAGCCTGAACATTCCGGTGACGACCTCGCTGATGGGCCTGGGCGCGTTCCCTGGCACTCATCGTCAGTGCGTTGGCATGCTCGGTATGCACGGCACGTACGAAGCCAACATGACCATGCACAACACCGACCTGATTTTTGGTATCGGTGTGCGCTTTGATGACCGCACCACCAACAACCTGGCGAAGTATTGTCCCAACGCCACGGTGATGCATATCGATATCGACCCGACCTCTATCTCTAAGACGGTGGCGGCGGATATCCCGATTGTCGGTGATGCGAAGCAGGTACTGCAGCAGATGCTGGAGTTACTGGCGCAAAGCGAAAGCCAGCGCGCTGAGAGCCTGCACGACTGGTGGCAGGAGATTGAGGGCTGGCGCAGTCGTCACTGCCTGGAATTTGATCGCACCAGCGACAAAATCAAGCCGCAGGCAGTGATTGAAACCATCAGCCGTCTGACCAAAGGCGATGCATATGTGACGTCGGATGTGGGCCAGCACCAGATGTTTGCTGCGCTCTATTATCCTTTCGACAAACCGCGTCGCTGGATCAACTCCGGTGGTCTGGGCACCATGGGCTTTGGCCTGCCTGCTGCGCTGGGCGTGAAGATGGCGCTGCCGGATGAAACAGTCATCTGCGTAACGGGCGATGGCAGTATCCAGATGAACATTCAGGAGCTTTCCACCGCGCTGCAGTACGATCTGCCGGTGCTGGTGCTGAACCTGAATAACCGGGTGCTGGGCATGGTGAAGCAGTGGCAGGATATGATCTACTCCGGTCGTCACTCCCAGTCTTATATGGAGTCACTGCCTGACTTCGTGCGTCTGGCGGAAGCTTACGGCCACGTCGGGATCGCGATTGAGCATCCGGCTGAGCTGGAAGAGAAGCTGGCGCTGGCGCTGGAAACCCTGGCGAAGGGACGTCTGGTATTCGTAGATGTCACCGTTGACGGTAGCGAGCATGTTTACCCGATGCAGATTCGCGGTGGCAGCATGGATGAGATGTGGTTGAGCAAAACGGAGAGGACATAATTATGCGTCGTATTTTATCAGTTCTGCTGGAGAACGAATCCGGCGCATTATCCCGTGTCGTCGGCCTGTTCTCACAGCGCGGCTATAACATTGAGAGCCTGACCGTGGCACCAACGGATGATCCTACGCTGTCGCGGATGACCATTCAGACGGTGGGCGATCAGAAGGTGCTGGAGCAGATTGAAAAGCAGCTGCACAAGCTGGTGGATGTGCTCCGCGTCACCGAGCTGGGGCAGGGCGCCTATGTTGAGCGCGAAATCATGCTGGTGAAGATTCAGGCGAGCGGCTACGGACGTGAAGAGGTGAAGCGTAACGCCGAGATCTTCCGCGGTCAGATCATCGACGTGACGCCGACGCTGTACACGGTTCAGCTGGCAGGCACCAGTGACAAACTGGACGCCTTCCTGAGTACCGTTCGCGATGTCGCCGAAATTGTTGAAGTGGCACGCTCCGGTATCGTCGGCGTTTCACGCGGCGATCGTATCATGCGTTAATCACGCAGCGTCATCATCAATCCTCACCTAACCCGGCGAAATGCCGGGTTTTTTTATTTTTTATGCGCCAGGCGAGTTACATTCAGAAAAGCGGTTGCTCCGCGCACTTTTCTGCTGTTAGATGATAGCCATGAGTTATCCATAGCTTAACTGCGGCTATTTCTGCCGTAAAAGCGGATTTGATGGTGGGGTTATCGTGAAACTGGATGAAATTGCGCGTTTGGCAGGCGTGTCGCGCACCACGGCCAGTTATGTGATCAATGGCAAAGCGCGGCAGTATCGTGTCAGCGACAAAACCGTTGAGAAAGTCATGGCGGTGGTACGTGAGCATAATTATCACCCTAATGCGGTGGCTGCCGGGCTGCGCGCCGGGCGTACGCGCTCTATTGGGTTAGTGATCCCCGATCTGGAAAATACCAGTTATACCCGTATTGCGAACTATCTTGAGCGGCAGGCCCGTCAGCGCGGCTATCAGCTGCTGATCGCCTGTTCTGAAGATCAGCCCGATAACGAGATGCGCTGCATTGAGCATCTGTTACAGCGCCAGGTCGATGCGATCATCGTCTCTACCTCGTTACCGCCAGAGCATCCCTTTTATCAGCGCTGGATCAACGATCCCCTGCCGATTATTGCGTTAGATCGCGCGCTGGATCGTGAACATTTCACCAGCGTAGTGGGTGCCGATCAGGACGATGCTCATATGCTGGCGGCTGAACTGCGTCAGCTTGAGGTCAAAAATGTGCTGTTCCTCGGTGCGTTACCCGAGCTGTCGGTAAGTTTCCTGCGCGAGCTGGGTTTCCGCGATGCATGGAAAGACGATCCCCGGCCGATTGACTACATCTACTGCAATAGCTTCGAACGCACAGCCGCCGCGGCACTGTTTGAACAATACCTTGAAGATCACCCGATGCCGGAGGCGCTTTTTACCACCTCATTTGGTCTGCTGCAGGGTGTGATGGATGTGACGCTGAAACGAGACGGACGGCTTCCGACCGAGCTGGCCATCGCCACCTTTGGCGACCACGAATTACTGGACTTTCTTGAGTGTCCGGTGCTGGCGGTGGGTCAGCGTCATCGCGACGTGGCAGAGCGCGTGCTGGAATTAGTTTTAGCCTCGCTGGATGAACCCAGAAAACCAAAACCCGGGTTAACCCGCATTCGCCGTAATTTATACCGTCGCGGACAATTAAGCCGAAAAGTTAAATGAGTCACGGGCAGTATTACGCTGCCCGCCTCTTTTATTTAACGATTTAACTGATTAAATAAACAGGTCGACGTAAAAAAGCGTAAATTCTGCTCATCAAATCTAACAAAGCAGAAAGGGTTATTTTTATTATCTGCTTACAACTTCAACAAACTTACTTTCCCGTCTGGCCTGAAGCCGCTGGGCTTCCTTTCGGAAATCCCCTAAAATGCCGCCGCTGTCTCAGAAACCACGATTAATATTTAGCCCTTTACATTGTTTCATTTTTAGTCGTTTTTTCCCGGGTCGTTTTTTTTATTCAGGTATTCATCGGCTTAATTTTTACTTTCCCCTTTTATTCGTTTATATCGTCGCCAGAGATTAATTCTTCACTCTGTAAATAGTGATATTCACCTGCCGCTCCGGCTTGACAAGGATTTCATGGGATCCTTAAACTCGTTTCGTGGTAAAAAGTGGGATAAAGTGGCGTAAATGGGTGATGAGGAGAAGAGACTGGCATGTTCCGCGGAGCAACGTTAGTCAATCTCGACAGCAAAGGGCGGCTCGCCGTACCCACGCGATATCGCGATTTGCTGATTGGGGAGTCTCAGGGGCAGATGGTCTGTACCATCGACCTCCACCAGCCATGCCTGTTGCTTTATACCCTGCCCGAATGGGAAATCATTGAAAAAAAGCTGGCACGCCTTTCCAGTATGAATCCACTTGAGCGCCGCGTGCAGCGTTTGCTGCTGGGGCATGCCAGTGAATGTCAGATGGATAATGCAGGCCGCCTGCTGCTGGCGAATACGCTTCGGCAGCACGCAAAATTAACCAAAGAAGTGATGCTGGTTGGACAGTTCAATAAGTTTGAGCTGTGGGATGAACAGACCTGGTATCAACAAGTCAGGGACGATATTGACGCAGAACAGTCGGCTCAGGAGCCTTTATCTGAGCGGTTGCAGGACTTGTCGCTATAGCTATGCAGGAAAATTTCAAACATACCACCGTGCTGTTGGATGAGGCGGTTAACGGCCTCAATATCAGGGAAGACGGTATTTACATCGACGGCACTTTTGGTCGTGGTGGCCATTCACGCCTGATTCTTTCGCAGCTGGGAGAGAAGGGAAAGCTGATCGCCATCGATCGTGATCCGCAAGCTATCGCCGCTGCCGCAGAGATCACCGACCCGCGTTTTTCAATTATTCATGGCCCTTTTTCCGCGCTGGCAGAGTATGTCTCTGAAAGGGATCTGGTCGGAAAGATTGACGGCATTTTGCTGGACCTGGGGGTTTCATCACCGCAGCTGGATGACGCCGAACGTGGCTTCTCCTTTATGCGTGACGGACCGCTGGATATGCGAATGGACCCGTCGCGCGGGCACTCCGCCGCAGAATGGTTGCTGCACGCAGAAGAGGCGGATATCGCGTTTGTCCTGAAGACCTACGGTGAAGAGCGATTCGCCAAACGCATCGCCCGGGCCATTGTCGAGCGTAATCGCGAACAGCCGATGACCCGGACCCGTGAACTGGCTGAGGTGATCTCAATCGCCATGCCGGTAAAAGATAAGTTTAAGCATCCGGCCACGCGCAGCTTCCAGGCGATTCGTATCTGGATTAACAGCGAACTGGAAGAGATCGATATTGCCCTGAAAGGCGCTGTTGAAGTGCTGGCTCCGCAGGGCCGCCTCTCTGTTATCAGCTTCCATTCACTGGAAGATCGGCTGGTGAAGCGCTTTATGCGCGATCAGAGTCGCGGGCCGCAGGTGCCGCCTGGGATTCCCATGACTGAACATCAGCTGCGAGCCCTGGGTGGGCGTGAACTGAAGTTGCTCGGCAAAATGTCGCCGGGTGACGCTGAAGTCTCTGAGAACCCACGTGCGCGCAGCTCGGTATTACGTATCGCGGAGAAAACCGACGCATGATCGGTAATGAGCGTCACAGTCTGCCTGCCGTTATCGGCGGGGATCTGCTGCGAAAGGGCAAGATTCCGGTGCTGTTGCTGATCGCTGTGGTGGTTTCTGCCGTGCTGGTGGTGACTACCACCCATAAAACACGATTGTTAACCGCGCAGCGCGAACAGCTGGTGCTGGAGCGTGACGCACTCGATATCGAGTGGCGCAACCTGATCCTGGAAGAGAATGCACTGGGCGATCACAGCCGTGTTGAACGCATCGCCACCGAGAAGCTGCAACTGCAGCACGTTGATCCTTCACAAGAAAATATCGTGGTGCAGAAATAAGGACCTCAGATAGCGAATGAGCGGCACAGGCAGAACGCTGAAATTGAAGAAACCGGAAGATAAAGCCAGCTTTGTAAGCTGGCGTTTTGCGTTGCTGTGCGGCTGTATTTTACTGGCGCTGGGTGGATTGCTGTCACGTGTGGCCTGGCTGCAGGTGATCAATCCTGGCAAGCTGGTAAAAGAGGGCGATCTGCGCTCGCTGCGTGTTCAGGCGGTGCCCACCTCACGCGGTATGATCAGCGATCGCGCCGGACGCCCGCTGGCAGTCAGCGTGCCGGTCAACGCTATCTGGGCCGATCCCAAAGAGCTGCACGCCGGTGGCGGCGTGACGCTGGACAGCCGCTGGAAGGCGCTTTCCGATGCGCTCTCTATTCCCCTTGATCAGCTGGCCGCCCGCGTGAATGCCAATCCCAAAGGCCGCTTTGTCTATCTGGCGCGCCAGGTCAATCCGGCTATCGGTGACTACGTTAAAAAACTCAAACTTCCCGGTATTCATCTGCGCGAAGAGTCGCGCCGTTACTATCCTGCCGGGCAGGTCACCTCCCATCTCATTGGCTTTACTAACATCGACGGGCAGGGCATTGAAGGCATCGAGAAGAGCTTTGATAAGTGGCTGACCGGTGCACCCGGCGAGCGGACGGTGCGCAAAGATCGGTATGGTCGGGTCATCGAGGATATCTCTTCGGTGGACAGCCGGGCCGCTCATAACCTGACGCTGAGCATTGATGAGCGGTTACAGGCGCTGGTTTACCGTGAACTGAATAACGCCGTTGCCTTTAACAAAGCGGAATCGGGTACGGCGGTGCTGGTGGATGTCAATACCGGTGAAGTGCTGGCGATGGCCAACAGCCCGGCTTACAACCCGAACAATCTCGGCAATACGCCAAAAGATCTGATGCGTAACCGCGCCATCACCGACATTTTCGAACCTGGCTCTACCGTGAAGCCGATGGTGGTGATGACGGCGTTGCAGCGTGGTGTGGTGAGAGAGAACAGCGTCCTGAATACCGTGCCGTACCGCGTCAATGGTCATGAGATCAAAGATGTGGCGCGCTACAACGAATTGACCCTGACAGGGGTTTTACAGAAGTCGAGTAACGTCGGTGTTTCACGTCTGGCGTTAGCGATGCCTTCCTCAGCGCTGGTAGAAACTTACGCGCGCTTTGGACTGGGCAAACCGACCAATTTGGGGCTGGTCGGGGAAAGCAGTGGCTTATACCCTAAAAAACAACGGTGGTCTGACATAGAGAGGGCCACCTTCTCTTTCGGCTACGGGCTAATGGTAACGCCGTTACAGTTAGCGCGAGTCTACGCAACGATTGGCAGCTATGGCATTAATCGCCCGCTGTCGATCACCAAAGTGGATCCGCCCGTCGCGGGACAACGCGTTTTCGATGAGTCACTGGTGAAAACCGTGATGCACATGATGGAAAGCGTGGCGCTGCCCGGTGGCGGGGGCGTCAAAGCGGCAATCAAGGGTTATCGCATTGCGATAAAAACCGGTACGGCGAAAAAGGTCGGGCCGGACGGACGCTACGTCAATAAATACATTGCCTACACCGCAGGCGTCGCGCCTGCCAGTCATCCCCGATTCGCGCTGGTGGTGGTGATCAACGATCCCCAGGCCGGCAAGTATTACGGCGGTGCGGTCTCTGCACCGGTATTTGGAGCCATCATGGGTGGCGTACTGCGTACCATGAACATCGAGCCGGACGCGTTACCGACCAATGACAAGAATGAGCTGGTGACTAACAGAAGTGAGGAATCAAGTGACAGATCGTAACCTGCGCGATTTACTCGGCCCCTGGGTGCCAGGCGCGCCGGCGCGCCCACTGCGTGACATGACCCTGGATAGCCGCATTGCGGCTTCTGGCGATCTGTTTGTCGCTGTTGCAGGCCATCAGGTTGATGGACGCCGTTTCATTCCGCAGGCAATTGCGCAGGGCGTTGCCGCTGTGGTGGCGGAAGCTGAGGGTGAAGCGGTCGACGGCGAAATCCGTGAAATGCACGGCGTACCGGTTATCTATCTGGCGCAGCTGCATCAGCGCCTTTCGGCCCTGGCAGGCCGTTTTTATCAGCAGCCGGGCGAAAAACAGAAGCTGATTGGCGTCACCGGCACCAACGGTAAAACCACCACCACCCAGCTGCTGGCGCAGTGGGCGACGCTACTGGGTGAGACCAGCGCGGTGATGGGCACCGTCGGAAATGGGCTGGTAGGTCACTTAGCGGCGGCAGAAAATACCACGGGTTCAGCGGTTGATGTTCAGCATCTGCTGCACGATCTGGCTGAAAAAGGGGCGACCCTGACCGCAATGGAAGTCTCGTCACACGGACTGGTTCAGCATCGCGTCGCTGCGCTGCCGTTTGCCGCAGCGGTCTTCACCAATCTCAGCCGCGATCACCTCGATTACCACGGTGATATGCAGAGCTATGAGTCAGCTAAATGGCTGCTCTTTTCTGAGCATCAGGTCGGGCAGGCGATTCTTAACGCGGATGACGAAGTCGGTCGTCGCTGGCTGGCGCGCTTACCTGATGCCGTTGCGGTCACCATGGAGGATAACCTCCAGCCGGGCTGCCACGGGCGCTGGCTTAAAGCCGATGCGGTGGATTACCACGATAACGGCGCACATATTCGTTTCAGCTCCAGCTGGGGCAACGGCGAAATCGACAGTCCGCTGATGGGTGCCTTCAACGTCAGCAATCTGATGCTGGCGCTGGCGACGCTGCTGTCACTGGATTATCCGCTGGCGACGCTAATCAGCGTTGCACCGCAGTTGCAGCCGGTCAACGGGCGTATGGAAGTGTTCAGCGCCGCAGGAAAACCGACGGTTGTCGTGGATTATGCCCACACCCCGGATGCGCTGGAAAAAGCGCTGGAAGCGGCACGTCTGCACTGCAAAGGAAAACTCTGGTGCCTGTTTGGCTGCGGCGGTGACCGTGACAAAGGCAAACGCCCGTTAATGGGCGCGATTGCTGAGCAATATGCGGATGTGGTGGTGATTACGGATGACAATCCGCGCAGCGAAGATCCGCAGGCGATTGTAAAAGATATTCTGACCGGTTTGCTGGACCCAGGCCGCGCCCGCGTGGTCTCTGGTCGTGCGCAGGCGGTCACTAACACTATTATGCAGGCGCAGCCCGACGATATCGTGCTGGTGGCTGGCAAAGGCCATGAAGATTATCAGATCATCGGCAATCGCCGTCTCGACTACTCCGATCGTGCCACCGTTGCGGCACTGCTGGGAGGCGTTGCATGATTCCGGTTTCATTAAAAACCCTGGCGGAGATCACCGGCGGCACGCTGCATGGCAGCGATTTAACGCTGAGTGACGTGACCACCGATACCCGCAAAGTCACGGCGGGCAGCCTGTTTGTTGCGCTGGTGGGCGAACGCTTTGATGCGCACGACTTCGCCGGCGATGCCATTGCGAATGGCGCACAGGCGCTGCTGGTAAGTAAGCATTTACCTGTCGCTGTGCCACAGGTGGTGGTTGAAGATACCCGTCTCGCCTTTGGCAGGCTGGGCGCATGGGTTCGTCAGCAGTCGAACGCCCGTGTAGTGGCGCTGACCGGCTCCTCCGGCAAAACCTCGGTTAAAGAGATGACGGCGGCGATTCTGCGTGAGTGTGGCGAAACGCTCTACACCGCAGGCAATCTTAACAACGATTATGGCGTACCGATGACGCTGCTGCGGCTGACCGCAGAACATCAGTATGCGGTCATCGAACTCGGTGCGAATCATCAGGGCGAAATCGCCTACACCACCGGACTGGTTCAACCGGAAAGCGCGCTGGTGAATAACCTGGCCGCGGCGCATCTGGAAGGCTTTGGTTCGCTGGCCGGTGTTGCTAAAGCCAAGGGCGAGATTTTCCAGGGCTTACCGGCTCACGGCATTGCGATTCTGAACGCAGAGAGCAATGACTGGCCCAACTGGCAGCGCACGCTGCAGGATAAAACCGTGTGGCGTTTCTCACCGCAGGCGGCAGAGTGTGAATTCTCCGCCCGTGATATCCGCATTGCTCAGGATGGTACTCATTTTGTGATGATAACGCCGCATGGCGAAGCTGAGATCGTGCTGCCATTGCCGGGTCGGCATAACATCGCCAACGCCCTGGCGGCGGCGGCACTGGCTCTGTCAGTGGATGCACCGCTTAGCGCCGTTCAGCAGGGGCTGAAAAACCTGCAGTCGGTGCCAGGTCGTTTGTTCCCGGTTCGCCTCTCTGCGCATCAGCTGCTGCTGGATGACAGCTACAACGCTAACGTCGGTTCGATGACAGCAGCTGTTCAGGTCCTGTCAGAGATGCCGGGTTACCGGGTGCTGGTCACGGGTGATATGGCGGAACTGGGTGAAGAGACCGAAAGTTGTCACCGCGAAGTGGGGCAAGCGGCACGTGACGCAGGCATTGATCGCGTGCTGAGCACCGGAAAATTCAGCCATTTCATCAGTGAAAGCAGTGAAGTTGGCGAACATTTCAGCGATAAGACTGCGCTGACTGAACGTTTGCGTCAATTGTTGTCCGAACACTCAGAAATTACCGTCCTGATAAAAGGTTCACGTAGTGCCGCCATGGAGCAGGTAGTACAGAGCTTAAAGGAGAAAGGAACATGTTAGTTTGGCTGGCCGAGCATCTGGTCGCTTTTTATTCGGGATTTAACGTCTTTTCCTATCTGACGTTTCGCGCCATTGTCAGCCTGCTGACCGCGTTATTCATCTCTCTCTGGATGGGGCCGCGCCTGATCGCCTGGCTGCAGAAATTACAGATTGGCCAGGTCGTCCGTAACGATGGCCCGGAATCGCATTTCAGTAAGCGCGGCACGCCGACCATGGGGGGCATCATGATTCTGACCTCCATCACCATTTCGGTGCTGATGTGGGCATATCCGTCGAATCCTTATGTCTGGTGCGTGCTGTTCGTGTTAATCGGCTTTGGCATCATCGGCTTTGTCGATGACTACCGCAAAGTGGTACGCAAAGACACCAAAGGCCTGATCGCCCGCTGGAAATATTTCTGGATGTCGGTGATTTCGCTGGGCGTCGCGTTCGGGCTCTATGCGGCGGGTAAAGATACCCCCGCGACCCAACTGGTCGTGCCCTTTTTCAAAGACATCATGCCGCAGCTAGGTCTGTTTTATGTGCTGCTGGCTTACTTTGTGATTGTCGGAACGGGTAATGCGGTCAATCTGACCGATGGCCTGGATGGGCTGGCGATTATGCCAACCGTCTTTGTCGCCGCGGGCTTTGCGCTGGTTGCCTGGGCCACCGGTAACGTGAAGTTTGCTGAATATCTGCACATTCCCTATCTGCGTCACGCCGGTGAGCTGGTGATTGTCTGTACCGCCATTGTCGGGGCAGGGCTGGGCTTCCTGTGGTTCAACACCTATCCGGCTCAGGTCTTTATGGGCGACGTGGGTTCGCTGGCACTGGGCGGCGCGCTGGGCACCATTGCGGTGTTGCTGCGTCAGGAATTTTTACTGGTGATCATGGGCGGCGTATTTGTGGTTGAAACGCTGTCGGTGATCCTGCAGGTGGGATCGTTTAAGTTGCGCGGCCAGCGTATTTTCCGCATGGCGCCGATCCATCACCACTATGAACTTAAGGGCTGGCCGGAACCGCGCGTCATTGTGCGCTTCTGGATTATTTCGCTAATGCTGGTGCTGATTGGCCTGGCCACGCTGAAGGTGCGTTAATCATGGCTGACTATCGGGGTAGAAAAGTCGTCATCATCGGGCTGGGCCTCACCGGGCTCTCCTGTGTTGATTTCTTTTTAGCGCAGGGCGTAACGCCTCGCGTGATGGACACCCGTGTCTCGCCGCCGGGGCTGGATAAATTGCCCGGGCAGGTTGAACGCCATCTGGGCGGCATCAACGGCGACTGGCTGCTGGCGGCCGATCTGATTGTTGCCAGCCCTGGCGTCGCGCTGGCGCATCCGATTCTCAGCGAAGCCGTCGAAGCCGGCATTGAAATTGTCGGCGACATTGAGCTCTTTTGCCGCGAGGCGCAGGCGCCGATCGTGGCGATCACCGGCTCCAACGGTAAAAGCACGGTGACTACGCTGGTGGGTGAAATGGCGAAAGCCGCAGGCTGGCAGGTGGGCGTCGGCGGCAATATTGGTCTGCCCGCGCTGAGTCTGCTGCAGTCACCGGCGCAACTCTATGTACTGGAACTCTCCAGTTTCCAGCTGGAGACCACGCACAGTCTGAAAGCCGCGGCGGCAACCATACTTAACGTCAGCGAAGATCATATGGATCGCTATCCGCTGGGTATGCAGCAGTATCGCGCCGCTAAGCTGCGGGTTTATGAGAATGCACAGGTCTGCATCGTTAACGCCGATGATGCCCTGACGATGCCGGTACGCGGCGCGGACACCCGCTGCGTCAGCTTTGGTGTCGATTTCGGGGACTACCACCTTAACAAGCAGCAGGGCAGTATCTGGCTGCGGGTGAAAGGCGAGAAGGTCCTGAACACGGCCGAAATGAAGATGGTGGGACAGCACAACTACACCAATGCGCTGGCTGCGCTGGCGCTGGCCGATGCGGTGGGACTGCCACGAGCTTCCAGCCTGGCTGCCTTAACGCACTTTAACGGTCTGGCGCATCGCTTCCAGCTGGTTCATGAGCATCAGGGCGTGCGCTGGATCAATGACTCCAAAGCCACCAACGTCGGCAGCACCGAAGCAGCGCTGAATGGCCTGCAGGTGAAGGGAACGCTGTGGCTGCTGATGGGCGGTGATGGCAAGTCGGCCGATTTTACGCCGCTGATCCCCTGGCTGCAGGGCGACAATGTGCGCCTTTACTGCTTTGGTCGCGATGGCGATGCGCTGGCAGCGCTGCGTCCGGAGATCGCCGTGCGCACTGAGACCATGCGCCAGGCGATGGAGCAGATTGCGCCGCAGGTTAAAGCAGGCGATATGGTTCTGCTGTCGCCAGCCTGTGCCAGCCTTGACCAGTTCCGTAACTTTGAGCAGCGCGGTGAGCAGTTCGCGCAACTGGCGAAGGAGCTGAGCTGATGCGTATTCCTGGCGCCGGACTGGCGGGATATTTCTCAGGACGCCTGAAAGACTGGGTCATGGGCGCACGCGAAAGTGATGACTCTTCGCTGGTGCTCTATGACCGCACACTGCTATGGCTGACGCTGGGCCTGGCGGTGATTGGTTTCGTGATGGTGACGTCGGCTTCAATGCCGGTGGGTCAGCGTCTGAATGACGATCTCTTTTATTTCGCCAAGCGCGATGCCTTCTACATCGTGCTGGCTGTATGTATGGCGCTGGTCACGCTGCGGGTGCCGATGGATTTCTGGCAGCGCTACAGCAACGTGATGCTGATGGTCACGGTCGCGATGCTGCTGATTGTTCTGGTGGTCGGTAGCTCGGTTAACGGTGCATCGCGCTGGATCGCGCTGGGTCCGCTGCGTATTCAGCCTGCAGAGCTGTCGAAGCTCTCTCTGTTCTGCTATCTCGCCAGTTATCTGGTGCGCAAAGTGGAAGAGGTGCGTAACAACTTCTGGGGCTTCTGTAAGCCGATGGGCGTGATGGTGGTGCTGGCCGTGTTACTGCTGGCGCAGCCGGATCTCGGTACGGTGGTTGTGCTGTTTGTGACGACCCTGGCGATGCTGTTCCTGGCGGGCGCCAAACTGTGGCAGTTCCTGGCAATCATCGGTTCCGGCATCTTTGCGGTGATCCTGCTGATCATTGCAGAACCCTACCGTATGCGCCGTGTGACCTCGTTCTGGAACCCGTGGGAAGATCCCTTTGGTAGCGGCTACCAGCTGACCCAGTCACTGATGGCATTTGGTCGCGGGGAATTCTGGGGCCAGGGGCTCGGTAACTCCGTGCAAAAGCTGGAATATCTGCCCGAAGCACATACCGACTTTATTTTCGCCATCATCGGGGAAGAACTCGGCTACGTCGGTGTGGTAATGGCACTTTTAATGGTATTCTTCGTCGCTTTTCGTGCGATGTCGATTGGCCGTCGTGCTCTGGAACTGGATCAGCGTTTTTCCGGCTTTTTAGCCTGTTCAATCGGAGTCTGGTTCAGCTTCCAGGCGCTGGTTAACGTCGGTGCAGCAGCCGGTATGTTACCGACCAAAGGTCTGACCTTACCGCTGATCAGTTACGGTGGGTCAAGTCTGATCATTATGTCGACTGCCATCGTCTTTTTATTACGCATAGATTATGAAACGCGCCTGGCGAAAGCGCAGGCGTTTACCCGAGGTGGTCGATGAGCGGTAAGCGATTGATGGTGATGGCAGGCGGAACCGGCGGACATGTCTTTCCCGGTCTGGCTGTCGCCCATCATCTGATGGAACAGGGCTGGCAGGTCCGCTGGTTAGGCACTGCCGACCGTATGGAAGCCGATCTGGTGCCAAAGCACGGCATCGACATCGACTTCATCCGCATCAGCGGATTACGTGGTAAAGGCATGAAGGCGTTGCTGCTGGCACCGCTGCGCATCTTTAATGCATGGCGTCAGGCCCGTCGCATCATGAAGGCCTGGCAGCCGGATGTCGTGCTGGGCATGGGTGGCTACGTTTCCGGTCCTGGCGGCTTAGCGGCCTGGAGTTGCGGTATTCCGGTGGTGCTGCATGAGCAGAACGGTATTGCCGGGCTGACCAACAAATGGCTGGCGAAAATCGCTACGAAAGTATTGCAGGCGTTTCCGGGCGCGTTTCCCGCCGCCGATGTGGTGGGAAATCCGGTTCGCACTGATGTACTGGCACTGCCTTTACCCGCGCAACGTCTCGCGAATCGTCATGGCCCGATACGGGTGCTGGTGATCGGTGGCAGTCAGGGTGCGCGGATACTGAACCAGACGCTGCCGCAGGTTGCCGCGCTGGTGGGTGATGAGATCACCCTGTGGCATCAGACCGGTAAAGGGTCGTTGCCCGAAACAGAAAAAGCTTATCAGCAGGTCGGGCAGACGCAGCACAAGGTGAGCGAGTTTATTGATGACATGGCTGCCGCCTACGCCTGGGCTGATGTGGTGGTGTGCCGCTCCGGCGCGTTAACCGTGAGCGAAGTCGCTGCCGCTGGCTTACCGGCGATTTTCGTGCCATTTCAGCACAAAGATCGCCAGCAGTACTGGAACGCGCTGCCGCTGGAGAAAGCGGGCGCCGCCAGAATTTTTGAGCAGCCGCAATTTACTGCGGAGGCTGTAGCGGATCAGCTACGCCACTGGGATCGCGCAACACTGCTGACGATGGCTGAGCAGGCCCGTCAGGTGGCGATCCCCGATGCGACTGAACGGGTCGCTCAGGAAGTGGCTCGCGCCGCAAAGTAATCATTCCGGTCAGCGCGTCTGACCTGTACCCGGACTGGGTACAAACTGAAATAGCAGGTAACTGAGAGCGATGAATACACAACAATTGGCAAAACTGCGTTCTATCGTGCCCGAGATGCGTCGCGTCCGGCACATCCACTTTGTCGGCATCGGCGGTGCTGGCATGGGCGGTATTGCCGAAGTGTTAGCAAATGAAGGCTACCATATCAGCGGTTCAGATCTGGCCCCTAACCCGGTGACGCAGAACCTGATTGCGCTGGGTGCCACCATTTATTTTAACCATCGCCCCGAAAACGTGACCGATGCCAGCGTCGTGGTGGTTTCCAGCGCCGTTTCGCAAGATAACCCCGAACTGGTGGCGGCACGTGAACAGCGTATCCCGGTGATCCGTCGCGCGGAGATGCTGGCTGAGCTGATGCGTTTTCGTCACGGCATCGCCGTTGCGGGTACCCATGGCAAAACGACCACCACGGCGATGGTGTCGAGTATTTATGCGGAAGCGGGTCTCGATCCGACCTTTGTTAACGGCGGACTGGTCAAAGCAGCAGGCACTCATGCCCGTCTGGGCCACAGCCGGTATCTGATTGCTGAAGCGGATGAGAGCGATGCGTCGTTCCTGCATCTGCAGCCGATGGTGGCGATTGTGACCAATATCGAAGCTGACCATATGGACACCTATCAGGGCGATTTTGAGAACCTGAAGCAGACGTTTATTAACTTCCTGCACAACCTGCCGTTTTACGGTCGTGCGGTGATGTGTGTGGATGATGCGGTTATTCGTGATCTGATCCCACGCGTGGGACGCCATATCACCACGTACGGTTTCAGTGATGATGCTGACCTGCGCATTGAAAATTATGAACAGAGTGGCGCGCAAGGGCATTTCACCTTGATCCGTCAGGATAAAGCACCGCTGCAGATTACGCTGAACGCGCCGGGACGCCACAACGCCCTGAATGCGGCAGCCGCCGTCGCCGTCGCCAGTGAAGAGGGCATTGAAGACAATGCTATCCTGGCTGCGCTGGAGAGTTTCCAGGGCACGGGCCGTCGCTTTGATCTGCTGGGTGAATTCCCGACAGAGCCGGTCAACGGACAGCCGGGCACCGCGATGCTGGTTGATGATTACGGTCATCATCCCACCGAAGTGGACGCGACAATTAAAGCCGCGCGCGCAGGCTGGCCGGATAAAAAACTGGTGATGGTGTTTCAGCCGCACCGTTACAGCCGTACCCGCGATCTGTTTGATGATTTCGCCAACGTACTGTCGCATGTGGATGTGTTGCTGATGCTGGATGTTTACTCTGCCGGTGAAACCGCTATTCCGGGTGCTGACAGCCGGTCGCTGTGCCGTGCGATTCGTAATCGCGGCAAGGTGGATCCGATTCTGGTGCCGGAACATGACGCGCTGCCAGAGATGCTGGCACCGCTGCTGTCAGGCAATGACCTGATTCTGGTGCAGGGAGCCGGTAACGTCGGCAAGGTTGCCCGCAAGCTGGCTGACACTAAGCTCCAGCCGGAACGCAAAGCGGAGGATCGTCATGGCGGATAAAGTTGCAGTATTAATGGGTGGCACCTCGGCAGAGCGCGAGGTTTCGCTGAACTCAGGTCAGGCCGTCCTCGCCGGATTACGGGAAATGGGCATTGATGCGCATGGCATCGATACCCGTGATGTCTCTGTGCTGACGCTGAAAGAGCAGGGCTTTACCAAAGCCTTTATCGCGCTGCATGGCCGGGGCGGAGAAGATGGCACGCTGCAGGCGGTGCTGGAGTTCCTGCAACTGCCGTACACCGGCAGCGGCGTGATGGCATCGGCCGTGACCATGGATAAGCTGCGCACCAAGCTGCTGTGGCAGGGACGTGGTTTACCGTCAGGAAAGTTTGTCTGGCTGACGCGTCAGCAGTTTGATGCCGGTCTGGACGCAGAAAACAATGCGGCAATTGCGGCGCTTGGCCTGCCACTATTTGTGAAACCAGCTAGTGAAGGCTCCAGCGTAGGCATCAGTCGGGTTAACGATCTGAGCGCGCTGCCGGCGGCACTGGACATGGCGTTTAAGCACGACAATGACGTGCTGGTCGAGGCGTTTCTTAGCGGCGCGGAGTACACCGTCGCGATTGTGGGCGATCGTATTCTGCCCTCGATTGAAATAAAGAGCGCCAGCGAGTTCTATGACTATGAAGCTAAATACATTTCTGACGATACTCAGTACGTCTGTCCGGCCGATTTAAGCGCTGAACGTGAAGCGGAATTACAGCAGCTGGTACTGGCGGCCTGGCGTGCGCTGGGATGTCGTGGCTGGGGACGGGTTGATGTAATGACCGATGGGGAAGGGCGCTTTCAGTTACTGGAAGCCAATACCTCACCGGGCATGACCAGCCACAGTCTGGTACCAATGGCAGCGAAACAGGCGGGCATGAGCTTCCCGCAGCTGGTTGCCCATATTCTGGAGCTGGCCGACTGATATGTCACAGGCGGCGATGAGAGTTCGAAACCGTGAACCGCAGGAGCGTATTCGCACCGGGCGCAGTAACGGTGCCCGACTGTTCGGCATTATTTTTCTGCTGATCGTCATCGGGATTATGGTTGCTGGCGGGCTGGTGGTACTGAAGTGGATGAACGATGCGTCCCGGCTGCCATTGTCAAAACTGGTGGTGACAGGACAGACGCACTACACCACACACGATGATATTCGTCAGGCGATTTTGTCGCTGGGTCCGCCTGGTACGTTTATGTCTCAGGACGTGGACATCCTGCAGCAGCAGATTGAGCGGCTGCCCTGGATTAAGCAGGTCAGCGTACGTAAGCAGTGGCCGGACGAACTGAAGATCCACCTTGTGGAGTACACACCGGTGGCGCGCTGGAACGATTTGCACATGGTGGATGCTGAGGGTGTCTCCTTCAGCGTACCCGCCAGTCATGTCGGCAAAGAGACAATGCCGATGTTGTACGGGCCGGAAGGGAGTGAGAAAGAGGTCCTGGCGGGCTATCACAGCATGGATGATGTGCTGAAAGCCCGGAAGTTTACTCTGAAGGTGGCGTCGATGACGGCGCGGCGTTCATGGCAGCTGGTCACCAGCGACGATGTTCGTATCGAACTGGGCCGCAGCGACACCATGAAACGACTGAATCGCTTTATTGAGCTCTACCCGGTGCTGCAACAGCAAGGTCAGAACGAGAGCAAACGTATCAGCTACGTGGATTTACGATACGACTCTGGCGCTTCTGTTGGCTGGACACCGATCGTGATGGAGCCACAGGACAGTAATCAGCAACAGAACCAGGCACAGGCTAAACAACAATGATCAAGGCAACGGACAGAAAACTGGTAGTTGGACTCGAAATCGGCACTGCGAAGGTTGCCGCCCTGGTTGGGGAAGTTCTGCCCGATGGTATGGTCAACATTATTGGGGTGGGCAGCTGCCCTTCCCGCGGTATGGATAAAGGTGGCGTAAACGACCTTGAGTCGGTGGTGAAATGCGTTCAGCGCGCCATCGATCAGGCTGAGCTGATGGCAGATTGCCAGATCTCCTCCGTCTACCTTGCTTTATCGGGCAAACATATTAGTTGTCAGAACGAAATCGGGATGGTTCCGATTTCCGAAGAGGAAGTGACTCAGGATGATGTAGAGAACGTCGTACATACCGCCAAATCGGTGAGAGTACGTGACGAGCATCGCATCCTGCACGTCATTCCTCAGGAATACGCCATCGACTATCAGGAAGGGATTAAAAATCCGGTCGGGCTTTCCGGCGTGCGTATGCAGGCGAAAGTGCATCTGATCACCTGCCACAACGATATGGCGAAGAACATCGTTAAAGCCGTTGAGCGTTGCGGGCTGAAAGTGGATCAGCTGATTTTTGCCGGTCTCGCCTCCAGTTTTGCCGTTCTGACTGAAGACGAACGTGAGCTGGGCGTGTGTGTTGTCGATATTGGTGGCGGTACAATGGACATAGCCGTATATACCGGCGGCGCTTTACGGCACACTAAGGTTATTCCGTATGCAGGCAACGTCGTTACCAGCGACATCGCCTATGCGTTTGGCACACCACCAACGGATGCTGAGGCGATCAAAGTGCGCCATGGTTGCGCGCTGGGCTCGATTGTCGGCAAAGATGAGAACGTTGAGGTGCCGAGTGTGGGCGGACGTCCACCACGTAGCCTGCAACGTCAGACGCTGGCTGAAGTGATTGAGCCGCGTTATACCGAACTTTTGAATCTGGTCAATGACGAGATTCTGCAGTTACAGGAACAACTGCGTCAGCAGGGCGTGAAGCATCACTTAGCCGCAGGCATTGTCCTGACCGGTGGTGCAGCGCAAATCGAAGGACTGGCGGCCTGTGCGCAACGCGTATTCCATACGCAGGTGCGTATCGGACAGCCGCTGAATATTACCGGCCTGACTGACTATGCGCAGGAATCGTACTACTCCACTGCCGTGGGACTGTTGCATTACGGCAAAGAGTCGCACATGAACGGTGATGCAGAGACCGAAAAACGGGTCTCAGTAGGTAACTGGTTCAAGCGTATTAACAGTTGGTTAAAAAAAGAGTTTTAATTTTTGTGAAAGGGGATCATGCTGTTTTCTTTAGTGATCTCCAGGCGACAGGCACATAACGGAGAGAAATCATGTTTGAACCTATGGAATTAACCAACGACGCGGTGATTAAAGTCATCGGCGTCGGTGGCGGCGGCGGTAACGCCGTAGAGCACATGGTACGCGAGCGTATCGAAGGTGTGGAATTCTTTGCTGTGAATACCGACGCGCAAGCGCTGCGTAAAACAGCTGTCGGCCAGACCATTCAGATCGGTAATAACATTACCAAAGGTCTGGGTGCGGGTGCGAACCCGGAAGTGGGCCGTAACTCTGCAGAAGAAGATCGCGAAGCACTGCGTTCTGCGCTGGAAGGGGCAGACATGGTCTTCATCGCAGCAGGTATGGGCGGCGGTACCGGTACCGGTGCAGCGCCTGTCGTGGCTGAAGTGGCTAAGGAGCTGGGTATCCTGACGGTGGCGGTTGTCACCAAGCCGTTCAACTTCGAAGGCAAAAAGCGCATGGCGTTTGCCGAGCAGGGGATCGCCGAACTCTCTAAGCATGTCGATTCACTGATCACCATTCCAAACGACAAGCTGCTGAAAGTGCTGGGCCGTGGTATCTCTCTGCTGGATGCGTTTGGTGCAGCTAATGACGTGCTGAAAGGCGCCGTTCAGGGTATCGCTGAGCTGATCACCCGTCCTGGCCTGATGAACGTCGACTTTGCTGACGTGCGTACCGTCATGTCCGAAATGGGCTATGCGATGATGGGTTCAGGCGTCGCGTGCGGTGAAGATCGTGCGGAAGAAGCGGCTGAAATGGCGATCTCCAGCCCACTGCTGGAAGATATCGACCTTTCTGGTGCGCGTGGCGTGCTGGTCAACATTACGGCGGGCTTCGACCTGCGTCTGGATGAGTTCGAGACCGTGGGTAACACTATCCGCGCCTTCGCCTCTGACAACGCGACCGTCGTGATCGGTACCTCACTGGATCCGGAAATGAATGACGAACTGCGCGTCACCGTGGTGGCAACCGGTATCGGCATGGACAAGCGTCCTGAAATCACCCTGGTAACCAACAAGCCAGCCAGTCAGCCAGTGATGGATCATCGCTATCAGCAGCACGGTATGTCACCGCTGCCGCAGGAGCAGAAACCTGCGGCCAAAGTCGTTAACGACCAGGCTGCGCAGTCGAACAAAGAGCCCGATTATCTTGATATTCCGGCCTTTTTACGTAAGCAGGCCGATTAGGATTAACCCTATAATTGGGATTCTCCGCTCTTTGTGCTAAAGTCTCTGTCCGCTGGTAAAGTATACTGGCGGTCGGACAGGTGATATTGCGAGATAATACGATGATCAAACAAAGGACATTAAAACGTATTGTTCAGGCGACTGGTGTCGGTTTACATACCGGCAAAAAAGTCACCCTGACATTACGCCCTGCGTCGGCTAATACCGGGGTCATCTATCGTCGCACCGACTTGAATCCACCGGTAGATTTTCCGGCTGATGCAAAATACGTGCGCGACACCATGCTGAGTACCTGCCTGGTGAATGATGAAGGCGTGCGTATTTCAACGGTTGAACACCTCAATGCCGCCCTGGCGGGTCTGGGTATCGACAACATTATTGTTGAAGTCGATGCGCCAGAAATCCCGATCATGGATGGCAGCGCAGCACCGTTTATCTATCTGCTGATGGATGCGGGCATCGAGCAGCTCAACAGCGCGAAGAAATTTGTGCGTGTTAAGCAGACCGTGCGTGTGGAAGAGGGTGACAAATGGGCCGAGATCAAACCGTTTAACGGCTTCTCGCTCGATTTCACCATCGACTTCAAACACCCGGCTATCGATTCCAGCTCACAGCGTTATGCGATGAACTTCTCTGCTGACGCCTTTGTTCGTCAAATCAGCCGGGCGCGTACATTTGGCTTTATGCGTGAAATCGAATATCTGCAGTCTAAAGGCCTGTGCCTGGGCGGTAGCTTAGATTGTGCGATAGGTCTGGATGATTTCCGCGTACTGAATGAAGAAGGCCTGCGTTTTGAGGACGAGTTTGTCCGTCACAAAATGCTGGACGCGATTGGCGACTTGTTTATGTGTGGTCACAACATCATTGGCGCATTCACTGCGTTCAAATCGGGCCACGCGCTGAACAACAAGCTGCTGCAAGCGGTTCTGGCTAAGCAGGAAGCCTGGGAATGGGCAACCTTCGAAGACGAAGCTGAACTGCCGCTGGCATTCAAAGCACCGAATCTGGTTCTGGCTTAATTACCCCGGAACGTGAAACGGCTGGTTATGCTGACACCCTCTCCGGTCAGCGGCGCCAGCCGTTTTTTATTGCCTCTTATCACACGCCTGATGACTGCGACCTCGCTCGCAAAGCGTTGTCTGTTCTGCTGATTTGCTGAACAATCACACGTGTTTTCTCTCGCCATCACTTTAATCCCAGGTGTGGATGCCCCACATTAATGATACTATCTGTGGCGCTTTTACAGGCCGAAATCCGTTGCGGCTCGCGGCGGGTACCAGAAAACAAGAGCGCAACAGAGCATGCGCGATGGAAAGGTTGTGATCGGGATTCTTCTGCGCTGGCGACAATTAGGTAGACGCTACTTCTGGCCTCATCTCCTGTTAGGGATGGTAGCGGCCAGCTTTGGCCTGCCAGCCTGTGCGCAAAGCTCCGAACTCAACGCGTCGTCTGAATCTCCGGCCAGCAGTCTCTTTCTTGGCAGTGCCACACGCTTTGATCACCTGATCCGGCTGCAGGAAGCGTCCCGACGCCCGAGCTTCAGCGTGGATTACTGGCATCAGCACGCCATCCGCACCGTTATTCGTCATCTCTCTTTCACGCTGGCGCCCCAGGCGCAGGCGGAGCAACAGACATTACCGCTGGCGGCACAAAAGCTGGCGCTGATCGACTCACTGCATAGTTTACTGACATCACATTCTGCGATGCACACTGCACCGCAGCAGATCTCTACGCCGCCTCTTTTCACGGCCGTTACCCGTTCATGGGTAGAGTGGCATGCCAGCGTGCATGGCATTCGCGCCGGACCCGCCCGATTGTTCTGCTAATATTTTTGGTTTTATTCACTCTGTTTAGATTTCGCAGTCCGGAATGCTCCGGCTGAATTGAGAATATATTTATTATGTTAAGCAAAATATTAACCAAGGTTTTTGGTAGCAGTAACGATCGTACCCTGCGTCGTATGCGTAAAGTGGTGGACGTCATCAATAAGATGGAGCCCGATTTTGAGAAGCTCTCTGATGATGAACTGAAAGCGAAAACTGATTTGTTCCGCGAACGCCTGAAAAAAGGTGAATCGCTGGAAAGCCTGATCCCGGAAGCGTTCGCAACCGTGCGTGAAGCGAGTAAACGCGTGTTCGGGATGCGTCACTTCGACGTGCAGCTGATCGGCGGCATGGTGCTGAACGATCGCTGCATTGCTGAGATGCGAACCGGTGAAGGTAAAACGCTGACCGCAACGCTGCCAGCCTACCTGAATGCGCTGTCCGGCAAAGGCGTTCACGTGGTTACCGTCAACGACTATCTGGCACAGCGTGATGCGGAAAATAACCGTCCGCTGTTTGAGTTCCTGGGTTTAACCATTGGTATCAACATGTCGGGCCTGCCGGCGGTGGCAAAGCGTGAAGCTTACGCAGCAGACATCACCTACGGCACCAACAACGAATATGGCTTCGACTACCTGCGCGACAACATGGCTTTCAGCCCGGAAGAGCGTGTACAGCGTAAACTGCACTATGCGCTGGTGGATGAGGTCGACTCCATCCTGATCGATGAAGCGCGTACGCCGCTGATCATCTCTGGTCCGGCAGAAGACAGTTCTGAGCTTTACACCAAAGTGAACAAGATCATCCCTCATCTGGTGCGCCAGGATAAAGAAGATACCGAAACCCATCAGGGTGAAGGCGACTTCTGGGTCGATGAAAAAGCGCGTCAGGCTCACATGTCTGAGCGCGGTCTGGTCAAAGTGGAAGAGCTGCTGGTCAGCGAGGGCATCATGGAAGCGGGCGAGTCACTCTACTCTCCGACCAACATCATGCTGATGCACCACGTCACTGCGGCGCTGCGTGCGCACGCACTCTTTACCCGCGATGTGGATTACATCGTGAAAGATGGTGAAGTGGTGATTGTTGATGAACACACCGGCCGTACCATGCAGGGTCGTCGCTGGTCTGATGGTCTGCATCAGGCGATTGAAGCGAAAGAAGGCGTTGAGATCCAGAACGAGAACCAGACGCTGGCCTCTATCACCTTCCAGAACTACTTCCGTATTTACGAGAAGCTGGCCGGTATGACCGGTACCGCAGATACCGAAGCGTTTGAATTCAGCTCCATTTATAAGCTCGACACCATTGTCGTGCCGACCAACCGTCCGATGGTGCGTAAAGATCTGGCTGACCTGGTCTACATGACCGAGAAAGAGAAGATCGATGCCATTATCGAAGATATCCGTGAGCGCACCGCCAATGGTCAGCCGGTGCTGGTGGGAACCATCTCGATTGAGAAATCAGAAGTGGTCTCTAACGAACTGACCCGTGCCGGTATCAAACATAACGTTCTGAACGCCAAATTCCACGCCCGCGAAGCGGATATCGTGGCGCAGGCTGGGCAGCCGGGTGCGGTCACTATCGCCACCAACATGGCCGGACGTGGTACGGATATTATGCTGGGCGGCAGCTGGCACGCTGAAGTGGCCGAACTGGAAGAGCCAACTGAAGCGCAAATCGAAGAGATTAAAGCGGCATGGCAGATTCGTCATGATGCGGTTCTGGCATCAGGTGGTTTACACATCGTCGGTACTGAGCGTCACGAATCGCGTCGTATCGACAACCAGCTGCGTGGTCGTGCAGGTCGTCAGGGTGACGCCGGTTCTTCTCGCTTCTACCTCTCAATGGAAGATGCGCTGATGCGTATTTTTGCCTCAGACCGCGTCTCGAATATGATGCGTAAACTGGGCATGAAGCCAGGCGAAGCGATTGAGCATCCGTGGGTCACCAAAGCGATTGCCAATGCCCAGCGCAAAGTTGAAAGCCGTAACTTCGATATTCGTAAGCAGCTGCTGGAATATGATGATGTGGCTAATGACCAGCGTCGCGCCATCTACAGTCAGCGTAACGAGCTGCTGGATGTGTCTGACGTTAGCGAAACCATCAACAGCATTCGCCACGACGTCTACAAAGTCACCATCGATACTTACATTCCGCCGCAGTCGCTGGAGGAGATGTGGGACGTGCCAGGCCTGGAAGAGCGTCTGCGCACTGACTTCGATCTGAACCTGCCGATTGCAGAGTGGCTGGATAAAGAGCCCGATCTGCATGAAGAAGTGCTGCGTGAGCGCATCATGACCCATGCTATGGAAAGCTACGCTGAGAAAGAAGAGATCGTTGGCGCAGAGATGATGCGCAACTTCGAAAAAGGCGTGATGCTTCAGACGCTGGATTCGCTGTGGAAAGAGCATCTGGCCGCGATGGACTATCTGCGTCAGGGCATCCATCTGCGCGGCTATGCGCAGAAAGATCCGAAGCAGGAGTACAAGCGTGAATCCTTCGCCATGTTTGCCGCGATGCTTGAATCTCTTAAATATGAAGTGATCAGTACGCTGAGCAAAGTGCAGGTGCGCATGCCAGAGGAAGTTGAAGCGATGGAGCAACAACGTCGCGAAGAAGCTGAACGTCTGGCACAGCAACAGCAGCTGAGCCATGTTGAAGAGGATCTGCTGGCAGCCGCAGAGCCTGTGGCGGAGCAGAGTGGCGAACGCAAAGTCGGCCGCAACGATCCCTGCCCATGTGGTTCCGGTAAAAAGTACAAGCAGTGTCATGGCCGTATCGCCTGAGACTGAATGCTAATAAAAAAGGAGCCGCTGGCTCCTTTTTTTATGGTCTCTGCCACCCAGGCAACAGCGACTCCGCTGAGCTAAAGCGGTTAACATCCGCTACGGCATGCTCTAAAATCAGGCTTCATTCACCCATTACTACCGGATAGTCTTCATGAAGCACCTGCAGGTTGCAGTTGGCATCATTCGCAATGCCAGTAAACAAATTTTCCTTGCCCAGCGCGCGGCGACCTCTTACATGGCGAACAAGTGGGAGTTTCCTGGCGGTAAGATTGAAGCGGGCGAAAGCGCCGAACAGGGTTTGATAAGGGAACTTCAGGAAGAGACCGGGATTGAGGTCACCGAGGCACGCCCGATTGGTCATGCAGACCACAGCTATGACGATCTGCGCGTGACGTTGCATTTCTTTCTGGTTGAAGGGTGGAAAGGAGAGCCGTGGGGCAAAGAGGGTCAGCCGCAGCGTTGGGTTGATCAGCATGCGCTGGTCGCGGAGGAGTTTCCGCCCGCGAATCATCAGCTGATTGCGCGTCTGATCGCCGGCGAACTCTGAGCGGATGGGGCAGCGTGCCCCATCCGGTTCGGCTATCAGCGATCCTCTTCACTCCAGTTGTCACTGTCGTTCATATCGTCGCGGCTGGGAATGCGTTTCTCTTCTGCGGCCCACTCACCTAAATCAATGAGCTGGCAGCGCTTACTGCAAAAGGGGCGCCACGGGCTGAGTTCATCCCAGATCACATCTTTGCCGCACTGCGGACAGGCAACGGTCATCACTTCTTGCTGCATTTTTACCTCTAACAACAGGCCAGTTGAAAATTAAGGCGGGCCGGAACTTCACCACGCTCACTATCAAGCGGCATAAAACGAATGGCGTAGCGGCTTTTATGTCCGGACACCTGTGGATAGAGCGCATCCTCCAGCGACAACTGCAGTCGCAGCAGATCGGCGCCTTCGGCATTATCCTGATAAAAACCATTAAGGCTGGTCTGCACATGAAACGCGCCGGACTGGCGGATCAAATCCAGTATCATCGCCAGCGCATGATGCAGTGGCTCCAGCGTCTGCATCCAGGCTTCGACCTGCGCATCGCGTGCTTCCTGTGGCAGATGGAGCCAGATGTGCAGGCCTGGCAAATCAAAGCTGCAGCATCCACCAGGGATGCTCAGGCGCTGCCGCACCAGGGCAATCAGACGGTCCTCGCGGAGTTGCTGGCCCATACGTGGGGCATTCATTAACTGCGTTGACTGAATTTTGAGTTTATCGCGCAGGGCATTAACCAGCGTCATATCAACACCTGGCACATCAGCCCATGCACGTAACTTTTGCTGCTGACGCTCCAGCTCTTTTAACAATTCAGTACGCATATCGCCCCGCTCAAAAATGTCGAGCAGCTCGCTAATCAGGCGAAAAAAGGTCAGCGCATTAACGGTTTTATCCAGTGGGACAATTTCATCTAACTGATTGATCAAAAACTCAACCCGTAACCAGGTTCGCATTTTTTCATTCAGTGGGTGTTCAAACAGAACGGGTGTGCTCATGGTATTAATCCTGTTTCGTTGCCGCCAGCCTGAGATAGCGCTGATGGAGTTCGGCAACCTGCGGCAAGGCGTCGTCGGGCTCGCCACTGTTATCAATAATGTCATCGGCACAGGCGAGGCGCTGCTGGCGCGTCGCCTGTGCGGCAAGAATGCGTTTCGCCTGCGCGACGGAAAGATGATCGCGCTGCCGGGTGCGCGCTAACTGCGTTGCCTCATCAACATCCACCACCAGTACCCGATCAGCCTGGTGCTGTAACTGATTTTCCACCAGTAGCGGCACCACCCAGAGCACATAAGGTGTGGTGGCTTCGGCGATCAATTGACGCGTCCGGGCATTAATCAGTGGATGCAGCAGCGCGTTTAACCAGCTTTTTTCTTCCGGCTGCTGAAAAATAATGTCGCGAAGCCGGCTACGATCAAGCTTCCCCTCATCAGTCACTATCGACGTGCCATAGCGCGCCTGAATGGCCTGCAAAGCGGGTGTGCCGGGTTCGACAACTTCACGTGCTATCAGGTCAGCATCAATAATTTCCACGCCAGACGCTGCGAATGCCTGGGCAATCGTACTTTTACCACTGCCGATCCCCCCTGTAAGCGCGACGATATAGGGCATGTTTCTCACCTGACTTCTCTTTTCGACAGGGCTTCAGGGTAATGATCTGTATAAAAAACGCAAAAATGCGCGTCAGATCACACCGATAAACCACAATTAAATTTAACGGATTGTAGCGTAAATAAAGTGAAATTCGCAGTCTTGTCGCGCAGCGAGAGGCGCGTATCATAACGTCACTGGAGCTGTGCTTACTTCGTGAACGACGATTCATTGCCACTTACCAGGACACTGTTTATGCGTATTGAAGAAGATTTAAAACTGGGCTTTAAAGATGTCTTAATCCGCCCCAAACGCTCCACGCTGCAAAGTCGCTCACAGGTTGAGCTGGAACGCAGCTTTACCTTCAGACATTCGGGCCTGAGCTGGAGCGGCGTACCGATTATCGCCGCCAACATGGATACCGTCGGCACATTTTCAATGGCTGAGGCGCTGGCCAGCTTCAATATCCTTACAGCAGTCCATAAGCATTACAGCGTAGATGAGTGGCGCGCGTTTATTCAGCGCGTCCCCGCGACGGTATTGAAACATGTGATGGTTTCAACCGGCACCTCGGAGGCCGATCTCAATAAACTGGTTGCGATTATGGCGCTGTCAGACGATCTGCAGTTTATCTGCATCGACGTGGCCAACGGCTATTCTCAGCATTTTGTTGATTTTCTGCAGCGCGCCCGTGAAACCTTCCCGGCTAAAACCATCTGTGCCGGTAACGTGGTAACGGGCGAAATGGTGGAAGAGCTGATTCTCTCTGGCGCGGATATCGTCAAAGTCGGCATTGGCCCGGGTTCGGTCTGTACAACCCGGGTGAAAACCGGCGTGGGCTATCCGCAGCTTTCCGCTGTCATTGAATGTGCCGATGCGGCGCATGGCTTAAGCGGACAGATTGTCAGTGATGGCGGCTGTTCAGTGCCTGGCGATATTGCGAAAGCGTTTGGCGGCGGTGCCGACTTCGTGATGCTGGGTGGTATGCTGGCGGCACATGATGAGTGTGAAGGGCAGGTGGTCGAAGAGAATGGCGAAAGCTTTATGCTGTTTTACGGCATGAGTTCCGAATCGGCGATGAAGCGTCACGTTGGCGGTGTGGCGCAATATCGCGCAGCAGAAGGTAAGACGGTGAAGCTGCTATTGCGTGGCCCGGTTGCTGACACCGCGCGCGATATTCTGGGTGGACTGCGTTCCGCCTGCACCTACGTGGGCGCGGAGCGGCTGAAAGAGCTGACCAAGCGCACCACCTTTATCCGGGTTAATGAACAGGAAAACCGCGTTTTCAACCGATAGTCATCCGGGGCGCAGCCTGCGCCCCTTAATGCATCGCATCACCCAGCCCGAACACCGGCAGATACATCGCAATCACCAGCGTGCCGACAATGCCGCCAATCACCACCATCATCATCGGTTCCAGCGAAGCAGCCAGTGTGTCAGCGCGCTCACGGGTTTCTGCCTCATGCCATTCCGCCAGACGAGCCAGCATTAAATCCAGCGCGCCCGCCTCTTCGCCGACGCGAACCAGCTGACCGCATAATGGTGTGAACAGCGGATGATGCATCAGCGCCTGATGCAGAGGATTCCCCTGAGCAATGTGCTGCTGCAGTCCGGCCATTGCTTCCCTCCATAGCAATGATGAGAGCGTCACTTCAACGGCAGCCAGTCCCTGTAGCAAAGTTAACCCGGCGCGCTGTGTCAGATTCAGAATGGTGTAGATCTGCGTCAGCTGCGTGCCACGCCATAACCCGGAAAGCAGCGGGATGCGCAGGAAAATCGCCTGCTCACGGCGCTGCAAGCCCGCAGAGCGTCGTCGTAACTGATGCCACGCCACCAGCATCAGCGATACGCCGATGGCTAACACCGCTCCCCACTCCTGAAGCGCGGCAGATAACTGCATTACCGCTGCCGTAAAGGCGGGCAGGGGGGCATCAAAGGAGTCATAAACGGCAACGAATTCTGGCAGAACGAACAGCAGCATGCCGCAGGTGACCGCAATCGCCACCAGCAGAATGAACAGAGGATAACGCAGCGCCTTCGTCACCTGATGCCATAACTGCTGTTGCCGGATCTGCTGCCGGGCCAGCTCACTGCAACAGGTATCCAACTGACCGGTCAGTTCGCCCACCTCCATCAGGGCCGGATAGAGCGCCGGAAAAATCTGCGGCCATTCACGTAAAGCCTGAGAAAAAGGGGCACCGCTGAGTACCCGATGATGCAGGGCGAGCATCAGAGCACGCCAGCCTGCATGCGGATGGCCCTCAGCCAGCAAAGCCAGACTCTCTGCCAGCGGCAGTCCCGCTTTGAGCAGAGTTGCCAGCTGACGAATCAGATCGGTTTTGTGCTGCCACTTCCACTCCCTCTGACGCCACACTTTTTCTCGCTTCCAGCTCACCGGCAGAAGATCGCGCTGCGCCAGCATCAGCAGCAGGTTATCACTGTCGATAGCCAGTAGCTGGCCACTGACTAACTGGCCCTGGCTATCGACCGCCTGCCAGCGAAATAAAGACGCATCAGCCATCGTCCAGCCCAATCACCCGTTGCATCTCTTCCAGCGAGGTATCGCCCCGGCTTACTGCTTCCAGGCCTGAAACCAACAGGGTGCGTAATCCCTGCTGTTTCGCCAGGCTGAGCAGATTTTCCAGCGGCATTTCGGCGGCGATTGCATTTTGCAGCCTGGCATTGATCGGCAGCAGTTCAAACAGCGCCAGCCGGCCAAAATAGCCGGAAAAACAGTGGTCGCAGCCGGGTGCCCGCCAGGTTTGCAAGGTACCGGGCCAGAGTTCCGCAGGATAGTGCGCCACCGCCTGAGCGGGCTGACGGCAGTGGGGACAGAGGCGTCGAACCAGGCGCTGAGCAACAATCAGTTTCAGCGCCGACCCCAGAAGATAACCGGGAATACCCATCTGTCGTAGCCGGGTCAGGGTCTCGGCGGTGGAGTTGGTGTGCAGCGTCGACAGCACCAGATGCCCGGTCTGTGCCGCTTTAACCGCAATCTCCGCCGTTTCAGCATCGCGGATCTCCCCAACCATGATCACATCCGGATCCTGTCTCAGCAGCGCCCGCAGCACGCGGTTAAAATCGAGGCCGTTTTTAGCATGGATCTGCGTCTGGTTAATGCCGGGCAGGGGGATCTCAATCGGATCTTCAACGCTGCACAGATTTTTTTCCGGCGTATTCAGGGCACTGAGTCCGCTATAGAGCGTAAACGTCTTGCCGCTGCCGGTAGGCCCGGTGACCAGAATCAGCCCCTGCGGCTGCGCCAGCGCGGCGCAGAACAGGCGCAACTGCGCGGCGGGTAAGCCGAGCTTATCCAGCGACAGCGCCGCGCTTTCACTCTGCAACAGCCGGACCACCGCTTTCTCACCACCGTAGATGGGTAAGGTGGCCAGGCGAAAAGAGGCGGGTTTACCGGCGATCTCCAGACTGAACTGACCATCCTGCGGTAACCGGCGTTCGGCGATATCCAGTCCGCCGAGGATCTTCAGTCGCGCCAGCAGCGCAGCAGGCTGGGTGACGGGCAGGGAAGATAGAGGGTGCAATACGCCATCGATACGCAAACGCACCCGCAGGCCATCACGGCCGGGTTCGATATGGACATCAGAGGCGCGACGCTCCAGCGCCTGACGCAGGATCAGCTGTGTCGCTTCGATCGCTGATTCTGCTGGTGCCTCTTCGCGCGCTACAAGCGGTGTGCCAGCGTGCTGAAGCTGGTCGAGCCGGGCCTGCGGCCAGCACTCGATTTCAATCTGACACTGGCTGGCAAAATGGAGGGCTTCAGCCAGCCCTGGCGGCACGCTCTCCGCGACGGCAACACGCAGCTGGCTGGCATCATGGTGCAAAACCAGGGCGCGATAGCGCTGACATAATGCCGCGATCGCCTCATCAGGCTTGCTCATCGCTGGCTCCTTTATCCGCAAAGCGGAACTGCTGCAGGCAATTGTCACGCAGGCTATTGTTGCTGCTGGTGCAACTGCGTTGCCAGCTGATGCCGCCCTCGGTGCTGTCCCAGAGAGGCAGCATTTCAACGCTCAGCCCATTCAGGCTCTCCTGGCCGGTCAGCGTAATGACCCCGTTGGTCACGCTCAGTGCTGAGACATAGCGCGATCCCCTGGCAGCAGGAATACCCGCTTCTCCGGCCTGGCACTGCGTCGGGCCGCCGCGCTCCATGGCGCAAAGCTCAACAGCGGTTTTATAGGGCACCATGGTTTGCAGCATGTCAGTAAGGGCAGCACGCTGCAGATAATTTTGATAAGCGGGCAGGCCGATGGCACTTAAGATTGCCACAATACCCACCACAATCATCAGTTCAACCAGCGTAAATCCACGTTGATAATTCATCACATCGTCTCCGTATTAAGAAGGCGACAGGTTAAAAATCGGGGGCAGTAAAAGACAGGCAGAGATGGGCAAACTGGAAAGCGTGATGTGAACAGATTTCAGACTTACAGCGCAGTCGAAACTGCGCCGGAAGCAGGGTCGCAAAATCGCCGTGTTGAGTGACGGCGAGGCAGGCTATTTTTGTTTAAAGCGCATCGAGAGATCCAGCGCCCGCACATGTTTGGTTAGCGCGCCAACCGAAACATAGTCCACGCCGGTCAGGGCGATCTGTGGCAGGGTAGTTTCGGTGACGTTACCGGAGACCTCCAGCAACGCCCGACCCTGATTAAGTTCGACGGCGGCACGCATCGCTTCCAGGCTGAAGTTATCCAGCATCACGATATCGGCTTCCGCTTCCAGCGCCTGACGTAACTCCTCCAGCGATTCCACCTCAACTTCAACCGGCACATCGGGCTGCAACCATTGCGCTCTTTCCACTGCCTGCCGAATCGAACCGCTGGCAATAATATGGTTCTCTTTGATGAGATAAGCGTCAGAGAGGCCCAGCCGATGGTTGCTGCCACCGCCGCACAACACGGCATATTTCAGCGCAGTCCGCAGTCCGGGCAGGGTTTTACGCGTGTCCAGCAGTTGCGTCTGGCTTCCCGCCAGCAGCGCGACATAGCGGCTGACTTCGGTAGCAACGCCTGAGAGCGTCTGCACAAAATTAAGCGCCGTTCGCTCGGCGGTCAGCAGCAGCCGGGCAGGCCCCTCGATTTCGAACAGCAGCTGGTCAGCCTCGATCTGATCACCATCTTCGACATGCCAGATCAGGGTCGCGTGTGAGCCGAGCTGAATGAACACCTCTTCAACCCAGCGTTTACCACAGAAAACACCGGCTTCGCGGGTGATGACCTGCGCATCGGCCTGGGTATCGGCGGGTAACAGCTGCGCGGTGATATCGCGGTCAGCGTCGATCTCGCCCCCTAGATCTTCTTTTAACGCCAGCGCAACGCTATCCGGAATGTCACTTTCAATGCGTTTAATCAGCGCCTGACGACGGCTGTCGGGATCATAACCACGGGATGACATAGGCGTTTTACTCCTGAAAGGGGAATGACAGAGGCGGTCACAATAGCCTGAACCGCCATTCGGTTCCAGCAACTGATAGCATTTTGTTTAGTATCCTTAACACACAGTGCGTGAATGTCATCAGACCGGCACACTAAGAAGCAAGAATCCTTTATTATTCATGCTATTCTCAGCCAGGTGAAATAAGGAAAACCGCTATGAAAATCAAACAGGGCTGGCTGACCCGCGTGCGTCATGTGCCGTCGCCGCATTGCAACGAACGCCCTGATAATGAGGCACCTTCACTGCTGGTGATCCACAATATCAGCCTGCCACCCGGTGAATTTGGCGGGCCATGGATCGATAAACTGTTTACCGGCACCTTACCGCCCGATGCCCATCCCTATTTTGCGGATATCGCCGCGCTGAAAGTGGCGGCACACTGCCTGATTCGCCGTGACGGGGAGATCGTGCAGTATGTCCCCTTTGATAAACGCGCCTGGCATGCAGGCATTTCGCAGTTCGAAGGACGTGAGAACTGCAACGACTTCTCCATAGGCATCGAACTGGAAGGAACAGACAGTGAGCCTTATAGCGAGGCGCAATATCGGGCCTTGCAGCAGGTGACGCAATTACTGCTGCAACACTATCCGTTAACGCCTGCACGTATCACGGGGCACAGTGACATCGCACCGGTACGCAAAACCGATCCCGGACCTGCTTTTGACTGGGACTACTACAAACAGCTGTTAACGCAGCAAAAATCCTGATTTTTGCGGAGTCAGTATGACGTTGTTTACCTTGTTGTTGGTTTTAGGCTGGGAGCGCCTGTTTAAACTGGGCGAGCACTGGCAGCTCGAACACCGGCTGGAGCCGATCTTTCGCCAGCGCCACCATTTCTCAATGATGCGTACCCTGCTGATGACCGTGCTGGCGATGGCGCTGACCGCGCTGGTGATCTGGAGTCTGAAAGGGCTGCTGTTTGGCGTGCTGCAACTGCTCTTCTGGATTGTTGCCGGACTGCTCTGTATCGGTGCCGGGTCGGTGCGACAGCACTACCACAGCTACCTGAAAGCGGCCAGTCATGACGACGACGCTGCGCATCAGGCGATGGCGGCTGAACTGACGCTGATTCATGGCGTGCCGGTGGAATGCAGCGAGCGCGAGTTCCTGCGTGAACTGCAGAATGCCCTGATCTGGATAAACTTCCGTTTCTACCTTGCGCCAATGTTCTGGCTGGTGGCGGGCGGTCCATGGGGGCCAGTGCTGCTGGTGGGTTACGCTTTTCTGCGGGCCTGGCAAGGCTGGCTGGCAAAGCATGGAACACCGATGGCGCGTTCACAATCTGGCGTGGATGCCATTCTGCATCTTCTCGACTGGATCCCTGCGCGGCTGGCGGGTGTGGCTTACGCCCTGCTGGGTCATGGCGAAAAAGCGCTGCCCGCCTGGTTTGCTTCGCTGACCGATCGGCATCGTTCTCAGTATCAGGTGCTGACGACCCTGGCGCAGTTCTCACTGTCACGCGATCCGCACACCGATAAAGTCGAAACGCCACGGGTTGCCGTGGCGTTAGCGAAACGTACCTCACTGGTACTGGTTGTCGCTGTCGCGTTGCTGACGATTTACGGCACGCTGGTGTAATCGGCAGGCGGCACGCCGAAATCAGGCGTGCCATCTTCCCGCCAGCTGAAATATTTCAGTCGTGTATGGCGGTTCGGATCCCATAACGGATCGCCTTCAATTTCAGTGTAGTTACGTGCGTGGTACACCAGCACGTCGCGTCCCGCCTCATCCTGGGTAAAACTGTTGTGACCCGGCCCATACTGATGGTTGTCCCAGCTGGAGACAAATACCGGACGTGCAGACTTTTGCCATGCGGCAACATCAAGCGGATCGGCATCAGCAGCAATCGACAGTATTCCCAGACAGTAATTCTCATCGGTGGCGCTGGCAGAGTAGGTCACAAACAGCCGATCCCCGTGACGGATAACCGCCGGTCCTTCATTAACGCTAAAGCCTGCGCACTCCCACTCATATTCTGGCCGGCTCAGCATCACCGGTGTGCCTTTCAGCGTCCAGGGATTAAGCAACTCAGCCAGATAGAGGTTAGAGTTGCCGGGAATCAATGGATCTTTCTGCGCCCAGAGATACCAGTTTTTACCCTGATGCACGAAGTGGGTAGCATCCAGTGAGAAGCTGTCGAACTGGCTGAAGACCCGGCGGCAGGGCTGCCAATCGCCCTGCAGCGGATCTTCCGCCTCACTCACCAGCGCATACATCCGGTGCTGAAACAGTCCCTCTTTGATTTCACGCGTCGGTGCTGCCGCGAAATAGATGACCCACTGTCCGTCAATGTAGTGCAGCTCAGGTGCCCAGATTAACTCGCTAAAGGGGCCGCTCTCGGGCTTGCGCCAGACGACTACCGGCTCGGCGCTGCGCAGGCCAGCCAGCGTCGTGGCGCGACGGATCTCCAGCCGGTCATACTCCGGCACCGATGCCACAAAGTAATAGTACTGTTCATGGCGCAGGATAAAGGGGTCGGCACGCTGCTCGATAAAAGGATTCGGCAAGATTGCGGTCATTTAACATCTCCGGTTGGCGTGACAACACCGTCGCGCAGGCGAACGGTGTGTAACTCATAGAAGTTTTCGCGGCGCAGCGCGAGATCCTGCTGGATGGTAATCATCATTTTGCGGTCGACCTTCATCAGTCGTACCACACCGGCGGTAATCAGATAGCCGACACCCGGAATAATGGTGAACAGCAGCATGATGCCGTTAATCGCCTCAGGTGACTGCTGCTTAGCACCTGCATTGTAGCCATAGATCGACAGCAGAAAGCCGACCATCGCACCGGCAACCGCCAGTCCCACCTTGAGGAAGAACAGGTTGCCGGAGAAGCTAATGCCGGTGATGCGTTTGCCGGTTTTCCATTCGCCGTAGTCATCCACATCGGCCATCAGTGACCAGTGCAGCGGAGAGGGGATCTGATGCAGGATATTCAGTACAAAGTAGGCGACCACGACCATCACGGTGGCGTGGGGATCGATCCAGTAAAAACCGCTGGAGAAGAGTGCCAGCGCGATATTGGTCCAGAAGAAGACTTTGAGTTTGCACCAGCGATCGGTGAGCAGTTTCGCCAGCGTGCTGCCGACCATCATGCCAATCACACCCAGGCTGATAAACAGCGTGGCGAAGTGCGTCGACTGGCCCATGACCCAGGTCACGTAATACATGGTGGCCGCCATGCGGATGAAGCCGGGACAGACGTTACAGAAGGTCAGCAGCAGAATGCGTACCCACTGATCATTCTTCCAGACGTCACGCAGATCTTTTTTCAGGTCATCATTGCTCGGCACGGCAGGGCGGATACGTTCACGTACCGTGGCAAAGCAGAACAGAAACATCGCCAGGCCAATGGTTGCCAGTACCGCCATCGCCATCTGGTAGCCGCGCGCTTTGTCTTCGCCACCGAACCACTCTGCCATCGGCAGCAGGGACAGAGAGAGTATCAACGTAGCGATGCCGACCATGACAAAGCGATAAGACTGGCAGGAGACGCGCTCACCGGGATCGTTGGTAATCACGCCGCCCAGAGAGCAGTAAGGAATGTTAATCGCCGTGTAGGTCAGCGACATCAGGAAGTAGGTGACGAATGCCCAGATCACCTTGTTGTGATAGGTCCAGTCTGGCGTGGTGAACATCAAAACGCTGAACACCACATAAGGTACGGAAACCCACAGCAGCCAGGGACGAAAACGTCCCCAGCGACTCTGGGTGCGATCGGCGATCGCGCCCATAATCGGATCGGTTACCGCATCGAGCACTCTGACCGAGAGCAGCAGGGTCCCCACCAGCGCCGGGGCCAGGCCGAAAACGTCGGTATAGAAGTAGTTCAGGAACAGCATGATGGCACCGCCAATCATGTTGCATCCGGCATCGCCCATGCCATATCCCAGTTTTTCCCGAAACGGGAGGGCTGTACCTTTCATGGTTTTCTCCTGCGCATCCAGTGTGAACAGGAATTATTGGCAGGAAATCAGCGAGATGAACGGGAGTAATTCGTTATGAAGATGGACAAAACAGTTGCGGGGAGAGAAGTGTGAACTGGATCGGGACAGTTGAGACGGTCAGAGAGGCGCGGGTGACGTGCTGCAACCCCGCAGGAGGTCGCAGCACGTGGTAAAGCATCAGGCTTTCTGTGTCTGGTTCTTGATAAAGTAACCCACGCCCAGAATCACCAGCCAGACCGGAATCAGCCAGACAGAGATCGCCATGCCCGGCGTGGTCGCCATCAGTACCAGAATCGCCGCCAGGAAAATCAGGCAAATCCAGTTACCCGCCGGATAGAGCAGCGCTTTAAAGCGGGTGGTTACGCCCTGCTGATCTTTCTTACGACGGAACTTAAGGTGCGCCAGGCTGATCATCGCCCAGTTGATCACCAGCGCAGAGACGACCAGCGACATCAGCAGACCAAACGCTTCACCCGGCATCAGATAGTTGATCAGCACACACAGCGCAGTGGCGACAGCAGAGACCAGAATCGTTAACACCGGCACACCACGACGATCGACCTTCAGCAGCGCTTTCGGCGCATTACCCTGCTGTGCCAGACCAAACAGCATACGGCTGTTACAGTAAACGCAGCTGTTATAGACCGACAGCGCCGCTGTCAGGATGACCACGTTGAGCGCATTCGCTACCATGGCATCGCCCAGCTCGTGGAAGATAAAGACAAACGGGCTGACTTCTGACGTGACACGCGTCCACGGCATCAGTGACAGCAGCACCGCCAGCGAACCAATGTAGAAAATCAGAATACGCCACAGCACCTGGTTGGTCGCTTTTGGAATGCTCACTTCCGGGTTATCCGCTTCAGCGGCGGTGATACCTACCAGCTCCAGACCACCAAACGAGAACATGATAATCGCCATGACCATCACCAGACCGCCGATGCCATGCGGGAAAAATCCGCCCTGTTCCCACAGGTTGCGCACGGTAGCCTGCGGACCCGCGTGACCGCTGAACAGCAACCAGCCTCCGAACAGGATCATGCCAATCACCGCAACCACTTTAACGATGGCGAACCAGAACTCCATCTCACCAAACACTTTCACATTGGTCAGGTTAATGGCGTTAATCATCACGAAGAAGATGGCAGCCGAAGCCCAGGTCGGAAAGTCTGGCCACCAGAACTGGACATATTTGCCAACGGCGGTGAGTTCCGCCATGGCGACCAGCACATAGAGCACCCAGTAGTTCCAGCCCGAGGCGAAGCCTGCAAAGTTGCCCCAGTATTTATACGCGAAGTGGCTGAAGCTGCCGGCGACCGGCTCTTCCACGACCATTTCGCCTAACTGACGCATGATTAAAAAGGCAATAAAACCGGCAATCGCATAGCCCAGAATTACGGCCGGTCCGGCGGATTCAATGACCGATGCACTGCCCAGAAACAGGCCGGTTCCCACTGCACCACCCAGCGCGATGAGCTGAATATGGCGGTTCTTGAGACCACGTTTCAGCGCTTCGCCTTGCTGTTGTTCCATACAAACCTCGTGATGTTTTTATTCTTCGTTCGCAGCGCAGGACGCTGTAATGAAGTAGTTACAATAACGTATTGATTATTTTACGGTATCTGGCGTACTGAATAGTGCCATCTGCTACCCTGGCGACAAGAATAGTGATAAGCGAATCGCTTTGCACCTGCTTTCGCCTTTCGTGCTGAGAGTTGACTGAAAAAACGCCGTCCTGGTCACGTCTGCCCACAGCAACTTCTGCCATGAAATTCCGTTAATGACGAATAGCTTTCACTTATGTCTGCCGCTGCGCTAACGCGCTAAGCGGGTGTAAGGTTTGGTAAAAGTGAAATTATTTAACATTTGCGATAACGCGAATTTTTCATTTTTTTAACCGCAAGTTAGCGCCAGCACAGGCTTTGGGGGCAGGTGAATGTCGCAGACACCATATAGACACAAGGTGAATACTTTGTTACTTTACCGGCACCTCTTTGCAATTGGTATTACCAATTTACTCCGGACGATTGGCTTAATAAGAAGGGACGATGGCTTACAGTAAGATTCGCCAACCTAAACTCTCCGACGCTATCGAGCAACAGCTCGAATCGCTGATTATGGAAGGGACCCTGCGTCCGGGAGAGAAGCTGCTGCCTGAGCGCGAACTCGCCAAACAATTCGATGTCTCACGTCCGTCTCTCCGCGAAGCGATCCAGCGCTTAGAAGCCAAAGGATTATTGCTGCGCCGACAGGGTGGCGGAACGTTCGTGCAGGAGAATCTCTGGCAAAGCTTAAGCGATCCACTCGTTGAGCTTCTCGCCGACCATCCGGAATCACAGTTTGATCTGCTGGAAACGCGCCATGCTTTAGAAGGCATCGCCGCCTATTACGCGGCGCTGCGCGGCACAGAGGAAGACCTGCTGCGCATTCGCGACTGCCATGTGAATATCCAGCAGGCGCAGGACAGCGGCGATTTAGACGCCGAAGCGGACGCAGTGATGCAGTATCAGATCGCTGTCACAGAAGCGGCCCATAATGTTGTGCTTTTACATTTGCTACGCTCAATGGGCCCTATGCTGGAACAAAACGTTCGCCAGAATTTCGAATTGCTCTACTCGCGCCGGGAAATGCTGGCAAAAGTGAGCGGTCACCGCGCCAGAATCTTTGAGGCGATTGTGGCTCGTGAGCCAGAAAAAGCGCGCGAGGCTTCACACCGTCACCTGGCGTTCATAGAGGAAATCTTGCTGGACAGAAGTCGGGAGCAGAGCCGTCGAGAACGCTCCCTGCGTCGTTTACAGCAACGTAAGGAATAACGTGCGACAAAGATCGTACGGACATGTGCGACGAGCCTGCCTGCATCTGCTTTAACAGGCTCCCGATTATTCAACGTATTAGACACAGATAAGGAACACACCCATGTCAGAACGTTTACACAATGACGTGGATCCGATTGAAACTCGTGACTGGCTACAGGCGATCGAATCGGTCATCCGTGAAGAAGGTGTTGAACGTGCACAGTATCTGATTGATCAGGTACTGGGTGCAGCCCGCAAAGGCGGCGTAAACGTGGCTGCAGGATCTTCTGCAATCAGCAACTACATCAACTCTATTGCCGTTGAAGATGAACCCGATTATCCGGGCAATACCTCTCTTGAACGTCGTATCCGTTCCGCAATTCGCTGGAACGCCATCATGTCGGTGCTGCGCGCATCGAAGAAAGATCTGGAACTCGGCGGCCACATGTCCTCCTTCCAGTCTTCTGCGACGATTTATGAAGTGTGCTTCAACCACTTCTTCCGCGCGCGCAGTGAGAAGGATGGCGGCGATCTGGTCTATTTCCAGGGCCACATCTCTCCCGGCATCTATGCCCGTGCGTTCCTTGAAGGCCGCCTGACCGAAGACCAGATGAATAACTTCCGTCAGGAAGTTGACGGTAAAGGCCTCTCTTCTTATCCGCACCCGAAATTAATGCCGGAATTCTGGCAGTTCCCGACCGTATCAATGGGTCTGGGTCCGCTGTCGGCTATCTACCAGGCGAAGTTCCTGAAGTATCTGGAACACCGTGGCCTGAAAGATACCTCTGCTCAGACCGTTTACGCCTTCCTGGGTGACGGTGAGATGGATGAGCCAGAATCTAAAGGCGCGATCACCATCGCGACCCGTGAAAAACTGGATAACCTGGTCTTCATCATCAACTGCAACCTGCAGCGTCTGGATGGTCCGGTTACCGGTAATGGCAAGATCATCAACGAGCTGGAAGGCATCTTTGCCGGCGCTGGCTGGGAAGTGATCAAGGTCATCTGGGGCGGTCGCTGGGATGAGCTGCTGCGCAAAGATACCAGCGGCAAGCTGATTCAGCTGATGAACGAAACCGTCGACGGCGATTACCAGACCTTTAAATCCCGTGATGGTGCCTATGTGCGTGAGCACTTCTTTGGTAAATATCCGGAAACCGCCGCGCTGGTTAAAGATCTGTCCGATGATGAAATCTGGGCATTGAACCGTGGCGGCCACGATCCGAAGAAAATCTACGCGGCACTGAAAAAAGCGCAGGACACCAAAGGCAAGCCAGTACTGATCCTGGCGCATACCATCAAAGGTTATGGTATGGGCGACACCGCGGAAGGCAAAAACATTGCTCACCAGGTGAAGAAGATGAACATGGATGGCGTGCGCTATATCCGTGATCGCTTCAACGTGCCAGTTTCAGATGACAAAATTGAATCACTGCCGTACGTGACCTTTGAAAAGGGCTCTGAAGAGCACACGTATCTGCACGGTCAGCGTGAGAAGTTAGGCGGCTATCTGCCAACACGTCAGCCGAAGTTCACTGAAAAGCTGGAAATGCCAGCACTCGAAGAGTTCAGTGCGCTGCTGGATGAGCAGAACAAAGAGATCTCAACCACCATCGCCTTTGTACGTGCCCTGAACGTGATGCTGAAGAACAAGTCGATCAAAGATCGCCTGGTTCCGATCCTTGCTGATGAAGCGCGTACCTTTGGTATGGAAGGTCTGTTCCGTCAGATTGGTATCTACAGCCCGAACGGTCAGCAGTACACCCCGCAGGACCGCGAGCAGGTTGCTTACTACAAAGAAGACGAGAAAGGCCAGATTCTGCAGGAAGGGATCAACGAGCTGGGCGCAGGTTCCTCCTGGCTGGCTGCGGCGACCTCTTACAGCACCAACAACCTGCCGATGATCCCGTTCTACATCTATTACTCGATGTTCGGCTTCCAGCGTATCGGCGATCTGATGTGGCTGGCGGGCGACCAACAGGCGCGCGGCTTCCTGGTAGGCGGCACCTCAGGTCGTACTACCCTGAACGGTGAAGGTTTGCAGCATGAAGATGGTCACAGCCACATTCAGTCGCTGACTATCCCGAACTGTATCTCCTACGATCCTTCTTACGCCTATGAAGTCGCTGTCATCATGCATGACGGTCTGGTGCGTATGTATGGCGAAGCGCAGGAGAACGTTTACTACTACATCACCACGCTGAACGAAAACTACCATATGCCAGCAATGCCCGCTGGTGCAGAAGAGGGTATCCGTAAGGGTATCTACAAACTGGAAACGGTAGACGGCAGCAAAGGCAAAGTGCAGCTGCTGGGCTCAGGTTCTATCCTGCGTCATGTGCGTGAAGCTGCGCAGATCCTGGCGAAAGATTACGGTATCGGCTCTGATGTCTACAGCGTCACCTCGTTCACTGAACTGGCACGTGATGGCCAGGATTGTGAGCGCTGGAACATGCTGCATCCGACAGAAGAAGCGCGCGTACCTTACATCGCTCAGGTGATGAACGACGCACCTGCTGTCGCCTCAACCGACTACATGAAACTGTTCGCTGAGCAGGTTCGTAGCTATGTCCCGGCCAGCGATTATCGCGTACTGGGTACCGATGGCTTTGGTCGCTCTGACAGCCGTGAGAACCTGCGTCATCACTTTGAAGTTGATGCATCTTATGTGGTGGTTGCCGCGCTGGGTGAGCTGGCTAAACGCGGCGAGATCGAGAAGAAAGTGGTGGCCGACGCGATCACCCGATTCAATATCGATGCCGATAAAGTTAACCCGCGTCTGGCTTAAGAGGTAATAGAGTAATGGCTATCGAAATTAAGGTACCGGATATCGGGTCTGACGAAGTTGAAGTCACCGAGATTCTGGTGAAAGTTGGCGACAAGGTGGAAGCCGAGCAGTCGCTGATCACCGTGGAAGGCGACAAAGCCTCAATGGAAGTGCCGTCGCCGCAGGCTGGCGTAGTGAAAGAGATCAAAATCTCTACCGGTGACAAAGTTGAAACCGGCTCACTGATCATGGTGTTTGATGCTGAAGGCGCTGCGGAAGCAGCACCTGCCGCCGCCGAAGAGAAAAAAGCGGACGCGGCGCCAGCGCCAGCCGCTGCTGCGGCCACTGCCAGCAAAGAAGTGGCTGTGCCGGATATCGGCGGTGACGAAGTTGAAGTCACTGAGATTCTGGTTAAGGTTGGCGACAAAGTCGAAGCCGAGCAGTCACTGATTGTGGTGGAAGGCGATAAAGCGTCGATGGAAGTCCCGGCTCCGTTCGCGGGTGTGGTCAAAGAGATCACTATTTCCACCGGCGACAAGGTCAGCACCGGTTCAGCCATCATGGTCTTTGAAGCAGAAGGCGCAGCACCGGCCTCTGACGCGAAGCCAGAAGTGAAAGAAGAAGCGGCATCGGCACCTGCCGCGGCTGCAGGCGCCAAAGACGTTAACGTTCCGGATATCGGCGGTGATGAAGTTGAAGTTACCGAGATACTGGTCAAAGTCGGCGACAAAGTTGAAGCTGAGCAGTCACTGATTGTGGTTGAAGGCGACAAAGCCTCTATGGAAGTGCCTGCGCCGTTTGCAGGTACCGTCAAAGAGCTGAAAGTGGCGACCGGCGATAAAGTCAGCACCGGCTCACTGATCATGGTGTTCGAAGTCGAAGGTGCTGCTCCGGCTGCCCCTGCGGCCGCGAAACAGGAAGCCGCACCGGCTCCTGCTGCCAAATCTGAAGCTAAAGCCGCGGCACCCGCTCCAGCTAAAGCGGAAAGCAAAGGTGAGTTCGCAGAGAACGACGCTTACGTTCACGCTACCCCGGTGATCCGTCGCCTGGCGCGCGAGTTCGGTGTTAACCTGGCGAAAGTCAAAGGTACCGGCCGTAAAGGTCGCATTCTGAAAGAAGACGTGCAGACTTACGTGAAAGAGGCCGTGAAACGCGCTGAAGCGGCACCAGCTGCAGCCAGCGGCGGCGGTCTGCCAGGCATGCTGCCATGGCCGAAAGTTGATTTCAGTAAATTTGGCGAAATCGAAGAAGTCGAACTGGGTCGTATCCAGAAAATTTCTGGCGCGAACCTGAGCCGTAACTGGGTAATGATCCCGCACGTTACGCATTTCGACAAAACCGATATCACCGATCTGGAAGCCTTCCGTAAGCAGCAGAATGCTGAAGCAGAGAAGCGTAAGCTGGATGTGAAGTACACCCCGGTGGTGTTCATCATGAAAGCGGTCGCGGCGGCGCTTGAGCAGATGCCACGCTTCAACAGCTCGCTGTCTGAAGATGCGCAGAAACTGACGCTGAAAAAATATATCAACATCGGTGTGGCGGTTGATACGCCAAATGGCCTGGTGGTTCCGGTCTTCAAAGACGTGAACAAGAAAGGCATCACCGAGCTGTCGCGTGAACTGATGGCGATTTCGAAGAAAGCGCGTGACGGTAAGCTGACAGCGGGCGACATGCAGGGCGGATGTTTCACCATCTCCAGCCTGGGCGGCCTGGGCACTACGCACTTCGCGCCGATCGTGAACGCGCCGGAAGTGGCTATCCTGGGTGTCTCTAAATCGGCGATGGAGCCGGTGTGGAACGGTAAAGAGTTTACTCCGCGTCTGATGATGCCGATTTCTCTCTCCTTCGACCACCGCGTAATCGACGGTGCTGATGGTGCGCGATTCATCACCATCATCGGCAATATGTTGTCTGACATTCGTCGTTTAGTTATGTAAATGTAAAGAAGGCCGGCGGAAGCCGGCCTTCCTGTAACGATTCGTCGCGCCGCGGTTGGCAGTTTGTTAACAATTCTGTAAACTCTTGCGGTGAAAGTCCCGGTGGAACAAGGGCATTATAAGAAAGTCTGACCCGCCGGATATCAATTAAGAGGTCATGATGAGTACAGAGATTAAAACCCAGGTCGTAGTACTTGGGGCAGGTCCTGCAGGTTACTCTGCAGCCTTCCGTTGTGCGGATTTAGGTCTGGAAACCGTACTGGTAGAGCGTTACAGCACCCTGGGTGGTGTTTGTCTGAACGTCGGTTGTATCCCATCTAAAGCGCTGCTGCACGTTGCTAAAGTGATTGAAGAGGCGAAAGCCCTTGAAGAGCACGGCATTGTGTTTGGCCAGCCATCTACTGATATCAACAAGATTCGCAGCTGGAAAGAGAAGGTTATCAACCAGTTGACTGGCGGCCTGTCAGGAATGGCAAAAGGTCGTAAAGTCACCGTGGTTAACGGCCTCGGCAAATTCACCGGTGCTAACACCCTGGTGGTTGAAGGAGAAGGCGGCGCGACCACCATCAACTTCGATAATGCCATTATCGCTGCGGGTTCACGTCCAATCGAACTGCCATTCATTCCACATGAAGATCCACGCGTCTGGGACTCTACCGATGCGCTGGAACTGAAAGAAGTGCCGAAGCGCTTGCTGGTCATGGGCGGCGGCATCATCGGTCTGGAAATGGCGACGGTTTATCATGCGCTGGGTTCAGAGATTGATGTGGTTGAGATGTTCGACCAGGTTATCCCGGCTGCGGATAAAGACGTGGTGAAAGTCTTTACCAAGAAAATCAGCAAGAAATTTAACTTGATGCTGGAAACTAAAGTGACCGCCGTTGAAGCAAAAGACGATGGCATTTACGTTTCAATGGAAGGTAAAAAAGCACCAGGCGAAGCGCAGCGTTACGACGCAGTGCTGGTGGCGATCGGTCGTGTGCCGAACGGTAAAGGTCTGGATGCCGGTAAAGCGGGTGTGGAAGTGGACGATCGCGGCTTCATTCGCGTCGACAAGCAGATGCGCACCAACGTGCCACACATCTATGCTATCGGCGACATCGTCGGTCAGCCAATGCTGGCGCACAAAGGCGTGCACGAAGGCCACGTGGCGGCAGAAGTGATCTCTGGTCTGAAGCACTACTTCGATCCGAAAGTGATCCCTTCAATTGCCTATACTGAGCCAGAAGTTGCCTGGGTCGGTCTGACCGAGAAAGAAGCGAAAGAGAAGGGCATCAGCTACGAGACCTCCACCTTCCCGTGGGCAGCCTCAGGCCGTGCTATCGCTTCTGATTGTGCAGACGGCATGACCAAACTGATTTTCGACAAAGAGACGCACCGGATTATTGGTGGCGCGATTGTCGGTACTAACGGCGGCGAGCTGTTAGGCGAAATCGGTCTGGCGATTGAGATGGGTTGTGATGCGGAAGATATTGCGCTGACCATCCACGCTCACCCGACCCTGCATGAGTCAGTCGGTCTGGCGGCAGAAATCTTCGAAGGCAGCATCACCGATCTGCCTAACGCAAAAGCGAAGAAGAAATAAGTTTCTGCTACTAAAGAAAAAAGCTCCCGTTATGGGGGCTTTTTTTTCGCCTGGAGTTTGGTGCTGTATGGCAAGAATCGATTTGGGTTAAGACTAAAGGTAACCCCAATAACCCTGAAAACGTTGCCTGTGAGAGTTATTAGAGTTATCGTGCTTTCATCGGGACGCGACAGGACACAGGGATGGATAGCAGCACGTTAATTTCCGAAATGAAGGCTGATGGCTGGGTTCTGACAAGGATAGACGGTAGCCATCACCATTTCACACATCCGACAAAACCGGGGCTGGTTACAGTACCCCATCCTAAAAAAGACTTACCGATCGGTACGGTAAAGAGCATCAGGAAACAAGCGAGAATTTAATCCCGCTTGCCCGTAGAGGTATGAATATGTTTTATCCAATCGCGATTGAAGCGGGTGATCACGAACACGCATACGGCGTAATCGTTCCCGATTTACCAGGGTGTTTCTCTGCCGGGGATACTCTTGATGAAGCCATTAAAAACGCCAAAGAGGCTATCACAGGGCATATCGAATTATGTGTAGAACTCGGTCATGAGATCCCTGCCGTGTCCACCATTGAGACTCTGGCCACGAATCCTGAATATCAGGGTTATATCTGGGCATTGGTTGATGTAGATGTCATTCGCTTGCTGGGCGGCTCTGAAAAAATCAATGTCACTTTACCCAGGTCGTTAATTGATCGGATTGATCGTTGTGTGGCTTCACACCCCGAATACAAAAGTCGCTCGGGCTTTCTGGCTCGGGTAGCGCTTGAGCGTATTACTGCTCCGATTAACAGGCCTCAAAAGTAAGTCCGCGTGATAGCTAAATTTATTGGTGGCAGAGGAATCAAAAGGCACCGTTTATGAGTTTTTACCCCTTAAGCCGTTGCCATGATCTTTCTCACGTATGGTCAGGTTGATGTCTTTGATGATGCTTTTATCCAGATTGATAAAACCGGCGTAAGAATGCATATTCCGGTGAATCTGGATGGACTGCTGCTGATTCTCTTCCTGACTCTTATAAATCAGTGAGTTACTGATCTTTAAATACGTGAATTTAGTGGTGATTTTTTTATGAGGGTAAAATCATCATATTTTACAGCCACATACATTAAGAGTGTTCCCCGCGCTAGCGGGGATAAACCGCATTGATGATGGAGGTGGCCAGACATCTGGCCTGTAATCCCCTACGAATGTGAATATCAGAGTCAGGCCCGATGAAAAAAAAGAACAGCACTCCCACACCTCACGATGCCACTTTCCGGCAGTTTCTCTCACAGCCGGACATTGCCCGCGACTTCATGGAACTGCATCTGCCCGCCGAACTGCGCGCTATATGCGACCTCAGCACCCTGAAACTTGAATCCGGTTCGTTCGTTGAAGACGATCTTCGCCAGTATTTCAGCGATATCCTCTACAGCCTGAAGACCAGTAACGGGGATGGGTACATACACGTCCTGGTTGAGCATCAGTCTACGCCGGACAGGCATATGGCATTCAGGCTGATGCGATACGCTGTGGCGGCTATGCACCGCCACCTTGAAGCGGGCCATAAGCAGCTGCCGCTGGTTATACCGGTACTGTTCTATACCGGCAAACGCAGCCCTTATCCGTATTCAACACGCTGGCTCGACGAATTTGAAGACCCTTCGCTGGCGGAAAACCTCTATGGCAGCGCCTTTCCACTGGTGGATGTCACGGTGATCCCGGATGAGGAAATCATGGGGCACCGCAGCATGGCGGCGCTGACGCTGTTACAGAAGCACATTCATCAGCGTGACATCGCGACTCTCACCGATCGGCTGGCCACGTTACTGATGGCTGATTATCTTTCTTCACCCCAGGTAACAGCGCTGATACACTATTTACTGCAGGCAGGCGAGTCGGCTGACTCCGAAGCCTTCGTGCGCGAACTGGCACAGCGAGTGCCGCAACACGGAGACGCACTTATGACCATCGCACAGCAGCTGGAGCAGAAGGGCATCGAGAAAGGTATTCAGCTTGGTGAACAGCGTGGAATCGAGAAAGGCCGAAATGAAGGCAAACTCGAGGTTGCCCGCACTATGCTGCAGAACGGCATCGACCGTAACACCGTCATGAAAATGACCGGTCTCTCAGAAGATGAACTTTCACAGATCCGTCACTGATTTTTATGTCAGAAAACGGCTCGGCAACGTAAAGCCCTGCACTACAGGGCTTAACAAATTTAATGAAACGCAGGCGCTGCTCATCAGACAGTGCGCTGATGCAGTCTCCCGGGTTAACTGACTATAAGTACGAGCGTGCTTTTCTGCCATTCCCGAAACTCATCACAAAGCAATTCGACTGTTATGACAAAATTACCGGGTCTCCTGGCTGAAACATCAGGATAGGTGGCGCTCCTGGGAGGAAGCGAAGAGGGCTGCAGATCAGCAGGGCATAACCTTCCTGGATGCTAAAATTCAGGGTTCGGCTAAGGTCTGGCTTATCCCTTTCACTGTTTCCAGTAAACCCGATAAAACACAATATGGGATGCTGGACGGTGGCACTCTGACAGTCAAATTCTCAGAAGATTAGGCAGCAAGCTAACCTTCAGCTAACCACGCATCTCCCATGCAGCCACTCGTTCAATAAACATCTGTGCCAGGGCAGTAATGGCGCTGTTGCCGGGTAGTCTTTCTTCATTGATATACATCACCAGCGAACTACTGCGTCGGCGGCCCTGCAGCAGCGGCAGGGGACGGAGCTCACCGCTCTCTAACAGCGCGGCGATATTCTGTTCCGGCAGCCAGCCATAACCTAACTGATGCTGGACCGCTTCAATGGCTGCCGACAGCGTCGTGAATGACCAGTTCTCCGCCTGATCGCCATTGACCTCCGACTGCTGCTGTTGCTGACGATCCAGAATGGTAATGCAGGGCCAGCGTGCCAGCGTAGCAGCACTAAGCGGGGCGGATTCGCGGTGCAGCGGGTGGTCGCGATGGGCGACGGCGACGAAATCGACACTCATCAGGCTTTCGCCTGCTAACGGCGTGTCACCATATTGCGCTACCAGCCAGAGATCAGCCTGATGCTCCGCCAGTCTGTCAGGCGTTTCGCTTCGGACGATTTCGCTAAACCAGATGCGGACATGCGGATAGCGTTGCTGAAAGGTCTGAAGCACATCGAATAGCAAGGGTTTGGGTAGCGTCGCATCGACCATCAGATCGATGCGCGAACGCTCGCCGCGTTGCAGTGCACTGGCCTGCGCCTCAAGCGCGCCGAATCCCTCCAGTAGCGGACGCACCTGTGCCAGCAACTGATGTCCCTCTGCACTCAGGACAGCGCGGCGGCCCTCCTGCTGAAGCAGGGTCAAACCCAGCCGCTGCTGTAACAGGCTCAGCTGATAACTCAGTGAGGACTGGCTGCGATTGTTCTTCTCCGCTGCCAGCGCAAAACTCCCCTCATTCACTACAGCGTCGAGCAGATACCACTGTTCGAGTGTTGTCTTGTACATGCTCACTCATCTAAAAATTAAATGATTTAGTGCTAAAAATAGCGTTATTCATCGGTTTTGTAACGCGCAATAATCTCCTCAAGGAAAACAAATGAGGAATTAACCATGAGCACTTTCGATAAACATGACCTGTCTGGCATCGTCGGCAAACATCTGGTTTACACCTATGACAACGGCTGGAATTACGAGCTCTATATTAAAAATGCCAGCACCATCGACTATCGCATTCATAGCGGTATGGTCGGTAATCGCTGGGTTAAAAATCAGCATGTCTATGTCGTTCGTCTGGCGCAGGATGTCTATAAAGTTTCCTGGACTGAACCAACCGGTACCGATGTCAGCCTGGCCGTTAATCTGGCTGATAAAATTTTCCACGGCACCATCTTCTTCCCGCGCTGGGTAATGAATAATCCGGAGAAAACCGTCTGCTTCCAGAATGATCATCTGGAAGAGATGGCAAAATTCCGCGAAGCGGGTCCGGCTTATCCAACTGAAGTGATTGATGAGTTCGCGACGCTGACCGTAATCCGTGATGTGGGCGAAAATAACGAAAGCGTGATCGACTGTCCGCCTGACCAGTTGCCCGCTAATTTTCCGGAAAATCTGAAAAATTAAGCATGCACAGAAGAGGTCATAACGACCTCTTCTGAATAACAGCTTATGTTTTGTAGCTTCTGACGTGTAACTTGCGAGGATGAAAAAGAGATTTACCGACCAGGGTTTTATCAGTAGTAATCAGCAGGACGGATTCGGTGTCAGTTGCATCAGGCTGATTTCCGGCCTGGTGTTGTTATCCTCCTGAGCTCACCTCCGCTGTACCCCATAAACACGCCGGCTTCTATTCCTGCCAGTTATCTATTTCCCTGAATCACTTCGCTAAAGCCACGGCAAAACTGACATAAACCTGCAGCCATTTGTGTGGAATGCGGTACGCTGCAGAGAGACCCATTCAGCCGACTCAGCTGGCTGATGCAGGGAGTTGAGCGGGCAGAATGGCCGTAGTGGATTATGTTGTATTTTTGTAAACAGATTAACAAACAGACGAAATACTGCTATTCTGCCCTCCGCGAAACCGGGCACCTCAACCTGGACGAGAAAGGGAAGATTGTTCTCCATAAGTGAGCAAGGTGGTCGGAAAGCCCTACATAATGAGAGCGAGGATAACGTCGTGCTAGAAGAATACCGTAAGCACGTTGCCGAGCGTGCTGCCCAGGGAATTGTACCTAAGCCTTTAGAGGCTTCCCAAATGGCCGCGCTGGTTGAACTGCTAAAAAATCCACCTGCGGGTGAAGAAGAATTTTTGATCGATTTATTGGTCAACCGCGTCCCACCTGGCGTCGATGAAGCGGCGTATGTCAAAGCCGGTTTCCTGGCGGCTGTCGCCAAAGGCGAAGCAACCTCTCCTCTGATATCTTCTGAAAAAGCGGTTGAACTGCTTGGCACCATGCAGGGCGGTTACAATATTCATCCGCTGATTGAGGCGCTGGACGATAGCAAACTGGCTCCGATTGCCGCGAAAGCCCTTTCACACACGCTGCTGATGTTCGACAACTTCTATGATGTCGAAGAGAAAGCGAAAGCGGGTAATGAATACGCGAAGCAGGTGATGCAATCCTGGGCAGATGCGGAATGGTATCTGTCACGGCCTGAACTGGCAGAGAAGATCACGGTTACCGTGTTTAAAGTCACTGGCGAAACCAACACCGACGATCTCTCTCCGGCCCAGGATGCCTGGTCACGTCCAGACATTCCTCTGCACGCCCTGGCGATGCTGAAAAATGCCCGTGAAGGCATTGAGCCTGATGACGCGGGCAATATCGGCCCGATCAAACAGATCGAAGCTTTGAAGACCAAAGGCTTCCCACTGGCGTATGTCGGTGATGTTGTCGGAACCGGTTCTTCACGTAAATCCGCCACCAACTCGGTGCTGTGGTTTATGGGCGACGACATCCCGAACGTGCCAAATAAAAAAGGCGGCGGCGTGGTGCTGGGCAGCAAAATTGCACCCATCTTCTTCAACACCATGGAAGATGCGGGCGCACTGCCCATTGAAGTGGACGTAAATAACCTGAACATGGGCGATGTGATCGACATCTATCCATTCAAAGGCGAAGTCCGCAACCACGAAACCAATGAGCTGCTGGCCAGCTTCGAGCTCAAAACCGAAGTAGTAATTGACGAAGTGCGCGCCGGTGGCCGTATTCCGCTGATCATCGGTCGCGGCCTGACCACCAAAGCGCGCGAGTCGCTGGGTCTGCCGCACAGCACCGTATTCCGTCAGGCGAAAGATGTCGCGGAGAGCACCCGTGGTTTCTCGCTGGCGCAGAAAATGGTTGGCCGCGCCTGTGGCGTGACCGGTGTTCGTCCTGGCGCCTATTGCGAACCTAAGATGACCTCGGTTGGCTCGCAGGATACCACCGGCCCGATGACCCGTGACGAGCTGAAAGATCTGGCTTGCCTGGGCTTTTCGACCGATCTGGTGATGCAGTCGTTCTGTCACACCGCCGCGTATCCGAAGCCGGTGGATGTGAGCACGCACCATACGCTGCCAGACTTCATCATGAACCGCGGTGGTGTGTCACTGCGTCCGGGTGACGGCATTATCCACAGCTGGCTGAACCGTATGCTGCTGCCGGATACCGTCGGTACCGGTGGTGACTCGCACACCCGTTTCCCTATCGGCATCTCTTTCCCGGCGGGTTCAGGCCTGGTGGCGTTTGCCGCCGCGACTGGCGTAATGCCGCTCGACATGCCGGAATCGGTTCTGGTGCGCTTCAAAGGTAAGATGGAGCCGGGCATTACCCTGCGCGATCTGGTTCACGCCATTCCGCTGTATGCCATCAAACAGGGTCTGCTGACCGTTGAGAAGAAAGGTAAGAAAAACATCTTCTCTGGTCGCATCCTGGAGATTGAAGGTCTGCCGGATCTGAAAGTCGAGCAGGCGTTTGAGCTGTCCGATGCGTCAGCAGAACGTTCCGCTGCGGGCTGTACCATCAAGCTGGATAAAGCGCCGATTATCGAATACCTCAGCTCTAACATCGTGCTGCTGAAGTGGATGATCGCAGAAGGCTACGGCGATCGTCGTACGCTGGAGCGTCGCATTGAAGGTATGGAGAAATGGCTGGCCGATCCTCAGTTGCTTGAGCCGGATGCCGATGCTGAATATGCCGCCGTGATCGAAATCGATCTGGCTGAAATCAAAGAGCCAATCCTCTGTGCGCCAAACGATCCGGACGATGCACGTCTGCTCTCTGACGTTCAGGGTGAGAAGATCGACGAAGTGTTTATCGGCTCATGCATGACCAACATTGGTCACTTCCGTGCTGCGGGTAAACTGCTGGATAGCCACAAAGGCCAGCTGCCAACCCGTCTGTGGGTGGCACCGCCAACCAAGATGGATGCGGCACAGCTGACCGAAGAAGGCTACTACAGCGTATTCGGCAAAAGCGGCGCGCGTATCGAGATCCCAGGCTGTTCACTCTGCATGGGTAACCAGGCACGTGTTGCAGATGGTTCGACGGTGGTCTCTACCTCGACCCGTAACTTCCCGAACCGTCTGGGTAACGGCGCTAACGTCTACCTGGCATCAGCGGAGCTGGCTGCGGTCGCGTCTCTGCTTGGCAAACTGCCAACGCCGGATGAGTATCAGCAATTCATGGCGCAGGTCGATAAAACGGCCAGCGACACGTATCGCTATCTCAACTTCGACCAGCTGACGCAGTACACCGACAAAGCTGATGGTGTGATTTTCCAGACCGCGGTCTGATTCTTCACCTTGCAGGCATTAATAAGGGGCGATGATTCGCCCCTTTTTTTCGTCTCAGCATGGGGTAAAGAGACGATCAAAAGCTGGCTTTCGGCAGACAGCCTGTAATAATGCGCGACGTGTCACACTTTGCCGCGAGAGCAGCACGGACACTTACCAGGTGAGACGACGACGTTGAGAGGAACGGGCGATGGAATATGAATTTTTACGCGATGTGACCGGACAGATTAAGGTTCGCATGTCGATGGATCATGAAGCGGTCGGCCACTGGTTCAACGAAGAGGTCAAAAACGATCCGGGATTGCTGGATGAAGTTGAAGCCGCCATTGAAGATGTCAAAGGCAGCGTACGTCAGTGGCAGCGGATCGGCAGCGAGTACACCATTCTGCTGGATGAAGAGGAGGTGATGATCCGCGCCAACCTGCTGGCTCTGGAAGATGACGGTATGGAAGAGGGGATGAACTACTATGACGAAGAGAGCCTCTCGTTCTGCGGCATTGAAGATTTTCAGCTGGTGATCGCTGCTTATCGCCAGTTTATGAACCAGTACGGCAAACCCGTACGGTAAGACAGTAAGGCAATCCTTTACGGTTATAAGGCCGGGCGAACTCAGCAGCCCGGCCTGTTAACTAACTCAGCGATGCACCGCCACACATTACCAGCTGCTGGCCGGTGATCGCCGCCGCCGCAGGGGAGAGCAGGAAATCGACCAGCCCGGCCACTTCCTGCGGCTGAATATAGCGGCCTATCGGTGGCAGACGGGGCGGTGAACTGGCACGGCCCGGTTGTTGCAGCATCGGCGTTTCGGTGGCGCCTGGCGCCACAATATTGGCGGTAATGCCGCGCGGAGCGAGTTCGGCCGCCCAGCTGCGCACCATACCGATCATCGCCGATTTGGTGGCGACATACTGACTGCGGCCCGCCGCACCGCCTGATGTCCGGCTGCCCAGCAGCACAATTCTGCCGCCCACACGCATCCGCGGTGCAAAATGATTCGCCAGCTGCTCAGCAGCGGCAACGTGCAGTTGCCATAAGCGTGTACTGGCGCTCAGATCCAGCTCCCCAAGCGGCGCGGCCTGCATCATACCGGCTGCATGGATCACCGCCTGCGGTACCGGTAGCGCGTCCAGTAAAGCCTGCAATGCCGCGCTGTCGCTGATATCGATTTGATGGCTCTGCCAGCCCGCTTCTGCCCGGCTTATCGCCGAGCGACTCAGGCCGATAACCTGCCAGCCCTCATCGAGTAAACGGTCAGCAATCGCCTGACCGATGCCGGAGCTGGCCCCGGTCACCAGCGCCATCCGTTCAATCACGCATCACCTCCCTTCACCCATGACTCCGCGACCCGCACATATTTAATCGCCTGGCGATACCAGGTGTAGGCGATATGCAGTTCGCCATCCAGGCCCTGTTTAATGCTGGGATAGGAGAACTCACGGTTTAATTTCTGCTGGGAGTTATTGGTCATGCAGTAGCCATCGCCCTCGTCCAGATTGCGCTGCAGCGGCCAGCTTTTACCGCCATCCGTGGAGATAGCCAGCGTCATCGGCGCACGAGGCGCACCCCAGAAAGCGGTGCGACCACTGTGCACCACCGGCTCAGCGGCGACGGCAACATCACTTACCTCTTCATCGTCTTCAATTTCGTCATACAGCGACAACCGGCGTTCGCTGGCACCTTCGGCGCTCATGGCATTGAACACCAGCGCCAGATGACCATTGCGCAGTGTTGTGACCTGAATTGAGGAGTTATTGTTGGGCAGCGATAACGGCTGTGGCGCGCTCCAGCTTTCGCCCTGATCAAATGAGCGGCTCTGGTAAATGTGGTCAGCCCAGCGGCTGCGGTAGAGCGCCAGCAGCGAGCCATCATCCAGCAGGGTAACGTTCATATGAACGCAGCCGGTGCTGTCAGGCACGCTGACGTCGCGCCAGCTCTGGCCTTTATCTTCTGAGATTTTTACCGCGCTCACGTCATAGCTGCCGACCCACTTTTCGCCGGGCTGGGTCAGACAGTAAAACACTGGCAGCAACCAGTTACCGTTGGGCAGCACCACAATCGGCTGGCGAATAAAGGTGCCAGGCTTATCCAGCAGCGTTTTGATCTCCCCCCAGCTCTGGCCCAGATCGTGAGACTGGCGATAGCGAACAATCGCGGTGTCCTGATTGCCCGATTTCTGCGCCGTCCACAGCAGCCACAGTACCTGGTCGGGATCGAGAAACAGCACCGGATTCTGTTCTGAACGGCCCGGATCGTCAGAGAGTTTTTGTGCTTCACTCCAGCGATCGCTGCCTTTTCGCAGCCGTGAACACCAGACAGAGATATCGGCAATCCCTTCCTGCGTGCCGCCAAACCAGACGCAAAGCAGATCGCCATCGGGCAGCGGCAGCAGGTTAGCCGCGTGGTTTTGCGGGCAGGAGGAGGGCAGCATCGCAACCTGCTGCGCGCTATCCTGCGGGTGAGGCGCAAGCAGGCCGGTGCGTTCTGCGGTGACGGTTTCCTGAGTCATTTTAGGCTCCACTGTTTTGTGCATTGTGTTGCGATTGAGGCTGAGACTGGCGTGACGGGATACAGCGGTCAATCACCATAATAATTGCCGGGGTGATCAGCGCCACGTACATATTGTCGATACCAAACGGGTTACCCATCAGGAACCAGACGGAAGTGACAACGCAGGCGCCAATCAGACCGGCATTGGCGCCGCGTGTGCTCTTAAACCACGGCAGGTAGAACGCCATGATCGCCACAACGGTAATCGACAGACGAATCGCACGGGTAAAGAACGAGAGCTTCAGCACTTCCGGGAAGAACAGAACAAACAGCAGCGGGAAGAAGCCGATGCCAATCGAGATCCAGCGTGTCATTTTAAATTCGCGCTCTGGCGTAGGATTACGATAAGGCACGTAAAAGTCTTTCACCACCAGCGAGGCGATGGCCAGCGCCACGGTACCGACGCTGACGAAAATCGAGGCCACCAGCGAGGTGGTGACAATGCCCGCCAGCCACGGTGACATATCCTGCAGAAACACCGGCAGCGCATAGAGGCTCTTGATATCCGGGTGAGCAAACTTCGCTGCCACGCCAATCAGCGCCATCGCCAGACCAATCGGCAGGCAGAAGAAGAAGGCGACCCAGGTGGCGCGCTTCGCTGACTTCACATCTTTGGTGGAGGAGATCGCCTGAATCACAAACTGGGTACAGAAGATCGAACCTACGGTCCCGATCAGCCAGGCCACAATGGTACTGGCACCGACGTGACCATCCCATGTCCAGTAGAACGCCGGCATTTTTTCCATCATCGGGGCGACGCCGCCGGTCATCTTCAGCGCCACATAGAGGATAATCAGGATCCCCATATACTTGATGGCGCTGTGCAGCAGCGTGACCCAGGCCACACCTTTCATGCCGCCAAATGCAAAGTAGAAGGTGCTGACCACCGCAGTGATAAAGGCAGCCTGAGTCAGGTCAATCTTCAGCACGGTGGAGATCGCCGCCGCGCCGCTGATGTAGTTGCCGACGTTCACCAGCAACAGCGCATAGATCATGATCAGCGAGATAATATTTTTGGTCGAACTGCCATATTTCTCGGCGATAGCACCGGAGATAGTGATCTTTCCGGTGTTGTAGATGCGTTTGACCAGTATCAGGCCAAACAGCGGGAAGCCAATTGCCGCGCCAATCACCGACCATGAGGCGGCGAAGCCATCTTCAAAGGCCGCCTGCGCGGTGCCGATGGTGGATTTTGCCCCGATATATTCAGACATCAGCATAATGCCGACGATAAAAGCAGGCATGGCGCGCGAGCCTTCCATAAAGTCGCCGCTGGTTTTACTGCGCAGCCGCCAGGTGAGCCAGGTGGTGAACAGGATATAGGCGACCACCATGCCGACGATCAGTAAGGTGCTCTCAGTTGAAAATGCTTTCATCATGACCTCGATTGTTCTGGCAGATGGCGACCATCAGGTTCGTTCTCATCTGACCGGTAGGGTGCAAAGGTGATGGACGTTATTGCAGGTAGTGGTTCACGATTTGGCGGATCTGCTGCTGCTCTTCGGCGCTGAACTGCACCGCATAGCGGCTTTCACCCACCTCAAAGCCCTGCAGGCTGACCGCTTTTTTCACGGCGGCCGGTGAGAAACCGATGCTGTAAAGCGCGGTGCGCAGGCCGGTGACGTTCTCCTGTGCCTGATGCGAACCGGCAATATCGCCCGCATGGAAGCGCGCCCAGATGGCGTTAATCGCCTCCGGTGCCACGTTTGCCAGCCCGGAAATTGAGGCGGAGCAGCCATCCACAAAACCCTGGTGGATCAGCGAATCCGGGCCGTTCAGCACAGCAAAGTCCTGACAGTCGGCGGTAGCCTGCAGAAAGCCGCTCAGACTTTCATAGCTGCCTGCTGAATCTTTAATGCCGATGATGTTCGGATGCGCGGCCAGCGTACGAACAGTCTCTGGCTGCAAGGTATTGCCGGTACGCGCCGGGATGTTGTAGAGGAACAGCGGTACCGTAAGCGCGTCAGCCACGCGCTGATAGTGGTCGATCAGCTCCTGCTGCTTAAGCGGAACAAACCACGGGGTGATCGCGGAAACAGCATCTACGCCAAGGCAGGCAATCTGTTTGCCGAGCCGGATAGTTTCACGGGTCGAAATCTCCCCGATATGCGCCACCACCGATGCCCGGCCGTTAACTTCATCGACGCAGGTGGTGGTAACCGCGATCTTCTCCTGCTCGTTCAGCACAAAGAATTCGCCGTTGGTTCCGCCACAGAAGATGCCGTTACCAGCGTTGATCTGGCGTCTGACCTGTTCGCGCTGCCTCTCCGGATCAAAGGCACCTTCCCGGTCAAAAGTGGTGACGATGGCGGTCAGTACGCCATTTATTTTCTTATTCATGACAATCCTCATTACGCCTGGCAGGAAGGGAAAAGCGTCAGGTAGACGGCGCGCACATCGTCGGCGGTGACCGCCATCGGCACGTTGTTCATCAGACGCTGGACGTTGAGCGCGGCTTCCACTAACCAGGGCAGTTGATCCGGGCTGATGCCCAGTGCTTCCAGGCTGGCAGGCAGCTGCAGCCGCGCCACCAGCGCGGTGAAGTAGTCGACCAGCGCGTGTGATTTCTCTTCATCGCTTAAACGGACGTCGGCGTCGGGCAGCAGATCATAGACCTGAGCGAATTTGCTCACCGCCGCCGGACGGACAAAGCGCATGCAGGGAGCCAGCAGGATGGCGTTGGCGACGCCGTGTGGCAGATGATATCTGCCGCCGAGCGGGTAAGAGAGGGCATGCACCAGATGTGTCCCGGCATGGGCAATCGATGCACCGCCATAATAAGAAGCCCAGAGCATCTCCAGGCGTGCCTGCAAATTTTCTGGCTCGCGCAGGGTGGTTTCGAGATTAGCGAACAGTTTCTTCATCCCAGTCAGCGCATAGTTGTCGCTGACCGGGTTGGCGACATTGGCGGTAAAGCACTCAATCAGATGGCAGAGGGCGTCAATACCGGTTGAAGAGGCGATGTGGGCCGGCATGCTGGTGGTCAGTTCCGGCACCAGGGCCACCACATCGGGTAGCATCACCGGTGAAATAATGCCGACTTTGGTCTCTTTCTCCGGGATCGCCAGGATCGCATTGGGCGTCGCTTCAGAACCCGTGCCTGCGGTGGTAGGGATTAGTATTGAACGGGTACGGCGCTGCGGTTTTTCGCCTGCCAGCAGGGCGTCCAGCGAAGGCGCGGCGTCGATGCACAGCACTGAGAGCAGCTTCGCCACATCCAGCACGCTGCCGCCGCCGATGCCAATCACTATATCGACCTGGGGCCGGGAGAGCGTCGCGATAATCGCTGCCACATCATGCTGGCTTGGTTCAGGCGGGACGCTGTTGACCACGCTGATACCCGGAATCTGATCCCGAAGTTGACCCATCAGCGCCTGCACTGCCGGAATAGCCTCAATGTTCCGGTCAGTGACCACGACTGCTGTCGATATCCCCTTCAGCAGATAGCGCATGTCGTTTAACGCCTGATAACCGCTAATCACCGTGCTGTTAATGTTCATTTCATACCCTTATTTCTGTCCTGTCTGAGCAGATGATTAATCTTGCTCAGCGCAATGCGAAGTCAGTCACTCTCTGTGGCTAATTTTATAAGGCATATCGATTTCGATTAATTTGAACTTGCTCACATATAATCAATCATGATTGAATATAATCAAATGCAGTGGCAATCGCCTGACAGGAGTGAGGATGGGCTCATCATTATGGAAAACCCCGGTGCTGGTCATCGCCGATGACTTTACCGGTGCCAACGATGCGGGTAGCGGACTGGCACAGGCTGGCGCCCGCGTACATGTGCTGTTTGGCACTAAGGCACCGTTGCCAGACGACGCTGCGGATGTGCTGGTTATCAGCACCGACAGTCGGGCAGTCAGCGCCAGCCAGGCCGCAGAGCGCGTGGCTCAGGTGGTGCAGCACTTCGCCGCACAGCTTCAGCAGGGCTGGCTGTTTAAAAAGATCGACTCCACGCTGCGCGGCAACGTCGGTGCTGAAACCGCGGCTGCGCTGCACGCCAGCGGCAAAAGGCTGGCGCTGGTGGCACCGGCCGTGCCACGACTGGGCCGCACCACATGCGAAGGTAAAGTGTGGGTCAATCAGCGCTTACTGACAGACACCGAATTTGCCAGCGATCCGAAAACCCCGATCCTCAGCCCCCGCGTACTCGATCAGATGCAGATCGACGGCACGGAGATCGATCTCCCGACGCTGCGCAGCGATCGGCTTGATGCGGTGTTAGCGGCGGCGCACGGCGTGGTGGTGGTGGATGCCGAAAATGAAGCCGATCTGGCGCGACTGATAATCGCTGCGGCGCGGCTGACAGAGAAGCCGCTGCTGGTGGGAGCAGCCGGTTTAAGCGATGCGCTGGGCGCAGCGCTCTCTGTTCGCCCGTCGCGGCCCGTGCTTGCGGTAGTGGGATCGATGAGCAGCAGCGCGCAGCAGCAAATCGCCACGCTGCTTAACCAGCGGGCAGTTGAGATCGTGGATGTCGATATCCGCCAGCTGTTTCAGCAGCCCGCCTGGCCTGACCGGAATCGCTGGATCGAACAGGCTGCCGGCGCACTTCGTGCCGGTCGCCATACGGTGATCCGCACCTGCCAGCATGAATCCCAGCGTCACGACATTGAGCATCTCAGCCAGCAGCACAGCGTGACCCGCCAGCAGCTGGGCGAAGCGATCAGTCTGTTGCTGGGCGAAATGACTCACAGCCTGTGCCGGACACAGCTGCCGCATGCGCTCTATCTGTCGGGAGGCGACGTGGCGATTGCCGTTGCCCAGGCACTGGGGGCCAGCGGCTTTAAAATTCAGGGTCTGGTGGCGGGCTGTGTGCCGCACGGGGTTCTGCTTAACAGTGAATTTACTCTGCCGGTGATGACCAAAGCGGGTGGCTTTGGTGATGAAAATACCCTGGTAGCAGCCATTGGTTTTATTGAGGAGAAGTCGAGTGAGTAAAATTATTGCGATCACCATGGGCGATCCAGCGGGCATCAGCCCGGAAATCATCATTAAGTCACTCTCTGAAGGTGAGCTGAATGGCATCCCTGCGGTGGTGATTGGCTGTGCCAGTACGCTGCGCCGCATTATGGCAATGAACATTACGCCACAGGCCGAGCTGCGGGTGCTGGACCGGGTGCAGGATGCGCGGTTTGCGCCCGGCATCATCAACGTCATCGATGAGCCTCTGGCCGATCCCGACGCGCTGAAACCTGGCGTGGTGCAGAAAGAGGCGGGAGATCTGGCGTGGCGTTGCGTGAAGCGTGCTACAGAGCTGGCACTGGCGGGCGACGTGCATGCCATAGCCACCGCGCCGCTGAACAAAGAGGCGCTGCATGCGGCGGGCCATCTCTATCCTGGTCACACTGAACTGCTGGCGCATCTTACCGGGACCAAAGATTACGCCATGGTCCTCTACACCGATAAGCTGAAAGTGATTCATGTCACGACCCACATTGCGCTGCGTAAGTTCCTCGATACGCTGAACCAGACGCGCATCAAAACCGTGATTGGTATGGCGGACACTTTCCTGCGTCGTGTCGGTTACAACGCCCCGCGTATCGCTGTGGCGGGCGTTAATCCGCACGCTGGTGAGAACGGCCTGTTTGGCGATGAGGAGATCACCACCGTGGCACCCGCTATTGAGGCGATGAAAGCGCAGGGGATTGATGTCTACGGGCCTTGTCCGCCGGACACGGTGTTCCTGCAGTGCCAGGATGGACGGTATGACATGGTGGTCGCGATGTACCACGATCAGGGGCATATTCCGCTTAAACTGCTGGGCTTTTATGATGGCGTCAACATCACCGCAGGCCTGCCGTTTATCCGCACCTCTGCTGACCATGGCACCGCATTTGATATCGCCTGGACAGGTAAAGCGAAGTCTGACAGCATGGCGATCTCTATTAAACTCGCGATGCAGCTCGCATAGGGATATATGAAGGGACAGAGCCGTCTTGACCAGATTATGGATTACCTGAAAAGCCATAATCTGGTGACTGTTGAGCAACTGGTCAGTGCGATTTCCGCCTCACCCGCCACGATTCGCCGTGATTTGATTAAGCTGGATAAAGAGGGCGTGATCAGCCGCAGTCATGGCGGCGTTACCCTGAATCGTTTTATTCCTGCCCAGCCGACCACGCTGGAGAAGATGCAGCGTAACCTGGCCGAGAAGCAGGCGATTGCAGAATGTGCCGCCAGCTTTGTCCGGGCGGGCGATGCGGTCGTGCTGGATGCGGGCACCACTATGCTGGAGCTGGCGCGGCAGCTCACGCATCTGCCGCTGCGGGTCATCACTGCCGATCTGCACATTGCACTGTTTTTGTCTGAGTTTAAGCAGATCGAAGTGACGATTATCGGCGGACGTATCGACGACTCCAGTCAGTCCTGTGTGGGCGAACATGGACGGCGGCTGCTGCGCAGCATCAATCCCGATATCGCCTTTGTCAGCTGTAACTCCTGGAGCCTTGAGCGCGGCATTACCACGCCGACGGAGGAGAAAGCGGGGCTGAAACACGATCTTCTGGCCAATGCGGCTCGCCGGGTCTTGCTGGCGGACAGCAGTAAATATGGCTCCTGGTCGCTATTCTGCGCTTCTCCGGTGGATGACCTGACGGATGTGGTGACCGACAGCCGGTTAGATGAGGCTGTCTGCCGCACGCTGCGCGAGCGCGGGATTACGCTGGCGCTGACCTCCGCCTGAACAGAACGCGCCATGTTGCTCTGACCTGATCAGCAGGACGAGAGCAGCACCGCGCGTTTATCTTTATCTCTCGCCGTTAAAACGCGCCGTTAACGCGCGTACGCATCATTCTCTTCGCGCGTAGTCGCGGGTGTGTCCACCGAAACCCGTTCAAACCTCAGTCAGGCAGTTGCCGTGATGAAAAAGCAGGGGGAACAAGAGGGAAGGAGACGCGCAGGTTATGAGCTATAACGCTGCGCGCCTGATAATCAGAGGGTCTTCAGGCCCACTGAGGGGATATTTCTGCCGTAGTAGATCTCGCGCATCTCTTTCCAGAGCAGATCGGTAATGCGCTTGTGCTCCTGCGGAGTGAGATCTTCCGGGCGGGTGTTAAACAGGTAGTGTTTAAGGTCGAACTCTTTCAGCAACATCTTGGTATGAAAGATGTTTTCCTGATAGACATTCACATCCACCATGTCATACATCGCTTTCATATCTTCAGACATGAAGTTCTGAATCGAATTGATCTCGTGATCGATGAAGTGCTTCATCCCTTTCACGTCACGGGTAAAACCGCGCACCCGGTAATCGACGGTGACAATATCGGACTCCAGCTGATGGATCAGATAGTTCAGCGCTTTCAGGGGCGAAATGACGCCACAGGTTGAGACTTCAATGTCTGCACGGAAGGTGCACAGACCGCCTGCCGGATGGCTCTCCGGATAGGTGTGCACGCAGATATGACTTTTATCGAGATGAGCCACCACCGAGTTGGGCAGCGGACCGGGGTGCTCTGAGTTATCGATATCTTTCGGATCGATCGGCTCTTCGCTGACCAGAATCGTGACGCTGGCCCCCTGCGGTTCATAATCCTGGCGCGCAATGTTGAGCACGTTAGCCCCGATAATGGAGCAGGTCTCAGTCAGGATTTCCGTCAGACGGTTAGCGTTATATTGTTCGTCAATGTAGGCGATGTAACCATCGCGTTCAGCTTCAGTATTCGCATAGCAAATATCGTAAATACAAAAACTCAGGCTTTTCGTCAGGTTGTTGAAGCCATGTAGTTTTAGCTTTTGCAATTTCGTTCACCCCCTTAGAAATGCACTATCAGCACGCGGCGGATAACGCATTCAACAGATATTGCGGCAGGGCAAAGCTGCCGGTATGGATTGCTGGCGTGTAATAACGGCAGGTCAGGCCAGCGGCCTCGAAACGCGCCTTTAAAGTCGCGGTGTCGAGCTGGCGCAGCGCCGGATTATCACTCGCCCAGGCAAAGGTCATAATGCCGCCGTAGTAGGTCGGAATCGCCGCCTGATAGAAACTGACGTCCGCAAAGTAATGTCCCAGCTTACGATGGCTGTTAACGGCCTCATCCTGTTGCAGGAAGCAGACGCCATTCTGCGCCACAAAGATGCCATTTTCATTAAGGGCCGCTTTGCACCCGGCATAAAATTCCGAGGTAAACAGACTCTCGCCCGGACCAATCGGATCGGTGCAGTCGGAGATAATGACATCAAACTTTTCCTGCGTCTGATTAACGAAGTTCACCCCGTCATCAATCACCAGCGTAAAGCGCGGATCGTCATAGGCACCCGCGCTGTGGTTCGGCAGATACTGGCGACAAAAGGTCACCACGCCTGCATCGATCTCCACCATGGTAATCTTTTCGATCCCGGGATGACGTGACACTTCACGCAGCATTGCGCCGTCACCGCCACCGATAATCAGAACGCTCTTCGCCGCGCCGTGCGCCAGCAGCGGAACGTGGGTCATCATTTCATGGTAGATAAATTCGTCGCGTTCGGTGGTCTGAACGACGCCGTCCAGCGCCATTACGCGGCCCATCGCGGCATTTTCGAAAATGATTAAATCCTGATGCGCAGTCTTCTCACGGTACAGCTCTTTATCGACCGTGAAATACTGGCCAAAACCGGCATGAAGGGTTTCATACCACGTTTCATTGTGGGCCATGGTGCTCTCCTCTGATGACATCGCCATGAAGATGGGCGGCATATGATAGCTAACACTGACCGTGGTTGCACGGTCAATGTCCGGCTGCAGAGGGAAGAATCGTTACCTGACGTAGGCCAGCAGGCTCAGCGAATCGCGGGCCAGTGACTTGCACTTTTTATCGTTGGTGATGGCGATGCCGCTGAGATCGCGATAGCTATCTTCACCCAGCGCTTTCATGTTGTAGTTGCTGTAGTTGCTTAAATCCCAGCGGTTCTGCTGAGCAAAAAAGACCAGCGCTTTGCGAATCTGCGCGTCCGGTAAATCCTGATAGCCACAATCATTTTTCAGATAGACGAAAACCGCCGTGAGATCGGCCAGATCTTCCGCTTCGGATTCGCTCAGGGCAAAACTGGTGGAGGAGAAGCCAAGGAGTCCCGTCAGCAGCAGGATCCTGATACTTTGCTTCATAGTCGTTCTCTTCAATGGATATTGCTAATGACGTTAGCACAGTTGCTCTCAGGTTTTCGATTAATTTGCCGCTGTGGGCCGCTGCACCGCCTTTTTTCGTCAGATTCGCGCGGGTAAGACTTGACCTTCCCATAAGGTCAGGGTTTAGGCTGTGCGCTCTGATGCCACAAGGATGATCACCATGCAACGTCGCCATTTCCTGAAACTCACTGCCGCACTGAGTGCAGCCGGAGCATTACCGCTCTGGAGCCGTTCGCTGATGGCAGCCACCCGTCCGCTGCTGCCGATTCCGTCTCTGCTGGAACCCGATGCCAGGGGCAGCTACAGCCTCACCGCGATGCAGGGTACCACCCAGTGGAACGGCAAAGCGGTGCCGACCTGGGGCTATAACGGCAGCCTGCTGGGGCCGGTGCTGAAGATGCAGAGTGGCAAACCGGTGACGGTGAACATTCATAACCGGCTCAGCGAAGCGACCACACTGCACTGGCACGGGCTGGAAATCCCCGGTGCAGTGGATGGCGGCCCGCAGGCGGTGATTGCGCCTGGCGGCTCGCGTCAGGTCTCTTTTACGCCCGATCAACCCGCCGCAACCTGCTGGTATCACCCGCATCTGCATGGCAAAACCGGGCATCAGGTGGCTCAGGGGCTGGCGGGACTGATCCTGCTGGAAGATAAAGAGAGCGGAACGCTGCGATTGCCCTCGCAGTGGGGTGTGGATGATGTGCCGCTGATTTTTCAGGATAAGCAACTGACCAAAGATGGCAGCCGCATTGATTATCAGCTCGACGTGATGCGCGCCGCGGTGGGCTGGTTTGGCGACATGATGCTGACCAACGGCATGCACTATCCGCAGCATGCGGTGCCGCGCGGCTGGCTGCGTCTGCGCCTGCTCAACGGCTGCAATGCCCGTTCGCTGCATGTTGCCGCCAGTGATAAACGTCCTCTCTACGTGATCGCCAGCGATGGTGGCCTGCTGGCCGAGCCGGTAAAGCTCGACTCGCTGCCGATCCTGCCGGGCGAGCGTTTTGAGGTGATGATCGATACTTCTGACGGTAACAGCTTCGATCTGGTGACGCTGCCGACAGAGCAGATGGGCATGACGCTGCCGCCGTTTGACCAGCCGCTGCCGCTGGTGCAGATCCTGCCGCTGCGGGTGATGGCCAGCGCCACGCTGCCGGATCAGCTGGCGACGCTGCCAGCGCTACCCTCAACCGACGGCCTGACGACACGCTGGCTGCAGTTGATGATGGACCCGCAGCTGGACCAGCAGGGCATGCAGGCGCTGATGCAGCGCTACGGCGAGAAAGCGATGGGCAAGGGCGGTCATCACACGATGCCGGAAAAAACGGCTACCGAGCCGATGCCACCAATGGAAAATATGGCAAGCATGGATCACAGCATGCACGGCAATACACCGCCCGCCGGTTACGATTTCCGCAACGGCAATAAGATTAATGGCCAGGCCTTTGATATGACGAAGCCGTCATTTGCGGTGAAGCTGGGTGATTACGAGAAGTGGACGATTTCAGGTGAAGGCGACGCGATGCTGCACCCGTTCCACATTCACGGCACCCAGTTTCGTATTCTTTCAGAAAACGGCAAACCGCCAGCCCCGCACCGGCGGGGCTGGAAGGATATGGTGAATGTCGACGGCTGGCGCAGCGAAGTGCTGGTACGCTTCAACTATGTCGCCGCCGCAGAACACGCTTACATGGCCCATTGCCATCTGCTGGAGCATGAAGACACCGGCATGATGCTGGGCTTTACCGTCAGCTGATTACGCCTGATCCAGCGCCAGCTTCACATCTTCAATCAGGTCGCCGGCGTTTTCGATGCCAATCGACAGCCGCACCGTGGCGTCAGTGATCCCAATACGCTGACGCACCGCCTGCGGCACGCCGGAGTGGGTGGTGCTGCCAGGATGGCTGGCCAGCGACTCGGTCCCGCCCAGGCTTACCGCCTGCTTAAACAGTGACAGCGCATTAAGAAAACGGAACGCAGCGGGCTGATCGCCGACGATATCAAATGAGAAGGTCGAACCGGCACCGCTGCACTGCTCGCGATAGGTTTTCCCTTCGGCGCTCTCCGCATCCAGATAGGGCAGCCAGTGCAGCTTCGCCACTTTCGGGTGATCGCGCAGAAACGCCGCGACCGCTTCCGCATTCTGCCAGGCTTTCTCCATGCGTAGCGACAGCGTTTCCAGCGAGCGGCTGAGCATCCAGCTGGAGTGTGGATCCAGCTGCGTGCCGATTGCGCTGCGCAGGGCGCGCACTTTCGCCATCAGCGCTTTACTGCCCATCGCCGCGCCTGCAATCAGGTCAGAGTGACCGCCAACATACTTGGTCAGCGAGTAGAGTGACAGGTCAGCGCCCAGCGTTAGCGGCTGCTGGAACAGCGGGCCGAGCAGCGTGTTGTCACAGGCGATAATCGGTCGTGAACCCTGCTGCTGATCAATCTCATCAGCGATACGCGCCATCAGACGGATATTGACCAGGCTGTTGGTGGGATTCGCTGGCGTTTCAATCAGGATCACCGCTACCCGGCCCTGGGCCATCGCCTGCTGAGCGGCTTCACGCACTTTGACTTCATCATTGCCGTCGCTGAAACCCACCGCTTTGATGTCCAGATTGTGCAGCGTCTTGCTAAGCAGGGTTTCGGTGCCGCCATACAGCGGCTGGGAATGCAGGATCACCTCGCCCGGACGGGCAAACGTCAGCAGGGCAGTGGAGATGGCGGCCATACCGGAAGAGAAGAGCGAACAGCTCTCCGCCTGCTCATAGACCGCCAGCCGATCTTCTACAATTTCGCTGTTAGGGTGGTTAAAGCGGGAATAGACCAGCCCACCCGATTTGCCTTCCGGCGGCTCACGTCGGCCAGAGACGTAATCAAAGAAATCCCGTCCCTCTTCGGCGCTGTCAAAGACAAAGGTTGATGTCAGAAACACCGGCGGCTTCACCGCACCTTCAGAGAGGCGGGGATCATAGCCATAGTTCAGCATCTGGGTTTCAGGGTGCAGCGGCCTGTCGCCGATATGCGTTTTTTTGCTTGAAGATGAAGTCATTGTGATCTCCGGCCAGCGGCGCGAGTAGGGTAACGATCTGTTGGATAAAGGCTACCATGCAGCGAATCATGCTGGTAAATGCCAGAATGTTCTAAGGTAATGCGCATTTCAGCGAGCCGCAGACGGCGGGTAATAATTTTCGCGACGTAATCGTTTGCTTGTGGGGCCGCGCAGCCGTCGCTGCTGCGTCTGTGATAGACTCCGGGGCTTTTCTGACGTAACCGGGCTGAACGCAATGAAACACACTGTTGAAGTGATGATCCCTGAACAGGCAATCGCCACGCGCATCGCTGAACTGGGCAAAGAGATTAACGACCACTACCGCGACAGCGGCAGCGATATGGTGCTGGTGGGGCTGCTGCGCGGCTCCTTTATGTTCATGGCTGATCTCTGTCGCGCCATCGATGTGCCGCATGAAGTCGACTTTATGACGGCTTCCAGTTACGGCAGCGGGATGTCCAGCACGCGTGATGTGAAAATCCTGAAAGATCTGGATGAAGACATCCGTGGCAAGGATGTGCTGATCGTCGAAGATATCATCGACTCCGGTAACACCCTGAGCAAAGTGCGTGAGATTCTGCAGCTGCGTCAGCCAAAATCCCTGGCAATCTGTACCCTGCTCGATAAGCCAGAGCGCCGTGAAGTCGAAGTGAACGTCGAATATGTCGGCTTTGCGATTCCGGATGAGTTCGTGGTGGGCTTTGGTATCGACTATGCTCAGCACTATCGCCATCTGCCTTATATCGGCAAAGTGGTGCCGCTGGAATCCTGATACCGCTCTACCGCACATTCTTCCAAGGCCTGCACCGGTTGCCTGGTGTAGGCTATGCCGCGCTTTACGCTGCGATCGGCTCAGGCCTCGCCGTTCTTCCGCAGATTTGCAATGCCGTGGCGGTAGCGCTGTTCGAGGATCTCCCGGCTGTTTGCCGTCACATCAAGGTTACGCAGACAGCCGTCCTGAATGCCGTATACCCAGCCGTGCAGGGAGACATCCTTTCCGCGTTTCCAGGCAGATTGCAGTACGGTGGAGTGCCCCAGGTTATAGACTTGTTCAATAACGTTGATTTCGCACAGTTTGTCCAGGCGCTTATCCGGCGGGAGTTCCCCCAGCAACACGCTATGCTTGTACCAGAGGTCGCGGATGTGCAGCAGCCAGTTGTCGATTAATCCCAGTTCCGGGTTATCCATCGCCGCCTGCACGCCGCCGCAGCCGTAATGGCCGCAGACGATAACGTGTTCCACTTCCAGCACTTCGATAGCGTACTGCACCACGGACAGACAGTTCAGGTCGGTGTGGATTACCAGATTGGCCACGTTGCGGTGAACGAAGAGTTCGCCGGGTTCGAGCCCGGTCAGACGTTCTGCAGGAACCCGGCTGTCAGAACAGCCAATCCACAGGAAGCGCGGTTTTTGTGCCTGGGCGAGCCGCTCAAAAAAGCTGGGATCTTCTTCAACCAGTAATTTTGACCATTCGCGGTTGTTTCTGATCAGGGTGTTGATGTCTGTCATGGTGTTGAGCGACCGGTTACTGCGCAGAGTGCGCGCGCGTACTATATGACAGGGCCTGATAAATTTAAACGGCATTGCAATGCCATCAAAACAGGGTATGGATGCAGAATGACTTATGCACTGGAACTTTCCCGGCTGACCAAGACCTATCCCGGCGGCGTGCAGGCGCTGAAGGGCATCGATCTTAACGTTGAAGCGGGTGACTTTTATGCGCTGCTGGGGCCAAACGGTGCCGGTAAATCGACCACCATCGGAATTATCAGTTCGCTGGTTAATAAATCCGAGGGCAGCGTGCGGGTGTTTGGCTACGATCTCGAAAAAGATGTGGTGAATGCCAAGCGCCAGCTCGGCCTGGTGCCGCAGGAGTTTAACTTCAACCCGTTTGAGACGGTGATGCAAATCGTCGTTAATCAGGCGGGTTACTACGGCGTTGAGCGTCGTGAAGCCAATGAGCGGGCAGAAAAGTATCTGAAGCAGCTCGATCTGTGGGGAAAACGCGCTGAACGTGCACGCATGCTTTCCGGCGGAATGAAGCGTCGCCTGATGATCGCCCGTGCGCTGATGCATGAGCCTAAGCTGCTGATTCTGGATGAACCCACTGCTGGCGTGGATATCGAACTGCGACGCTCGATGTGGGTGTTCCTGAAAGATCTCAATGCCAAAGGCACGACCATTATTCTCACTACCCACTATCTGGAAGAGGCGGAGATGCTGTGCCGCAACATCGGCATCATCCAGAGCGGTGAGCTGGTGGAGAACACCTCAATGAAAGGGCTGCTTTCCAAGCTCAAATCAGAAACCTTTATCCTGGATCTGGCACCACGCAGTCCGCTGCCCACGCTGGAAGGGTTCCAGTACCGGCTGACCGATACCTCAACGCTCGAAGTGGAAGTGCTGCGTGAGCAGGGGCTCAACAGCGTCTTCAGCCAGCTTAGCGCGCAGGGTGTGCAGGTGCTGAGTATGCGTAATAAAGCCAACCGTCTTGAAGAGCTGTTTGTGGGTCTGACGACGCAGGGAAAAACAGGAGCAAAAGCATGACACATCTCTACTGGGTGGCGCTGAAGAGCATCTGGGCCAAAGAGGTTAACCGTTTCGCCCGCATCTGGATCCAGACGCTGGTGCCGCCGGTCATCACCATGACGCTCTATTTCATCATTTTTGGCAACCTGATCGGGTCGCGCATCGGTGAAATGCACGGCTTCAGCTATATGCAGTTCATCGTGCCGGGATTGATCATGATGGCGGTCATCACTAACGCCTATGCCAACGTGGCGTCGTCGTTCTTCAGCGCCAAGTTCCAGCGCAACATTGAAGAGCTGCTGGTCGCGCCGGTGCCGACTCACATCATTATTGCCGGTTATGTTGGCGGCGGGGTGGCGCGTGGTGTCTGCGTGGGTATTCTGGTGACGGCCATCTCGCTGTTCTTTGTGCCGTTCCACGTGCATTCCTGGACGATGGTAGCGGTCACGCTGCTGCTGACCGCGATTCTGTTTTCACTGGCAGGTCTGCTGAACGCTGTCTTTGCGCGCACCTTTGACGATATCAGCCTGATCCCGACCTTTGTGCTGACGCCACTGACTTATCTGGGCGGCGTATTCTATTCACTGAATTTGCTGCCGCCGATCTGGCAGGCTGTCTCTAAACTCAATCCAATCGTTTATATGATTAGCGGATTCCGTTATGGCTTCCTCGGCATTAATGATGTGCCGCTGGTGTTTACCCTCTCGGTGCTGGTGGCCTTTATTCTGGTGTTCTACTGGCTGGTCTATGCGCTGATACAGCGCGGACGCGGATTACGCACCTGACGTTAAGCTGAATGGTAAGGGCCACGCTGCAATAAGGGCGTGGCTTTTTTTTGGGTGGAGAGCAAATCACGCTGACTACGGTTCTGCCTGGCCTTAAAAATCACCTTAAAACCCGCCTCATTCGTTATATTTTGTCTCTGAAGCCGCCCGACGCCTCGCTTACACCCTTGCTCACAAAAAATAACCCTAAGTATTATCTGATAATACTCTGACATCTTTCGCTATCTGAATGATTCTTAACTATTAAATATTTTTTAAGAATAGCCTTAAAGTCTGGCTGTTGTTTATTTGATTATGAATTATCAGAATAGCGCCGGAATAAGGTTATTCCTCTGCTCAGGGACGAATGAGTAGGCTAAGAGTCTTCTTAATAAGAAAAATGGCAACCGAATCAGGGCCAGTTTTTAATCAAAGGCAGGAAAAGATGAATCGTATAACGTGGATCGATAATCTGCGGGGATTGAGTATTCTCGCAATCATTTTTTTGCACAGCACTATTGCCGTACATAATAACGCCGGACATTTTACCGCCTTCAGCGGCCTGTTAAATGAGATGCTGGCACCGGTAAGGCTGGGGCTGATGTTCTTTGTTTCAGGTTTATTTGTCGATGCCGGGTTAAGAAAAGGCCTGGGTCCTTTTTTTAATAACAAGGTGCGCAGTATTCTCTATCCATTTGTGGTCTGGGTTGCAGTCTACGGCGGGTTGAAAATCCTGTTTAGCTCGATGGCTAATACGCCGCAATCACCGATGAATATTATTCTCTCCCACCTGACCGGTGGCGGTGATATGACCTGGTTCCTGCATTCGCTGTTTATCTTCTTTATTGTGATTATCTTTGCCCGTCACTTGCCGTTCCTGCTGGTGTTTGCCATCTGTATGACGCTGAGCTGGGCGCTGCCAGCGATTGAGGCGGATGGCGTGTTTGCCAGCTTCGACAATACCCACATCAATAAATCGCTTTATCTGTTTGTATTCTTCTATCTCGGCGATTACGTCGTGAGAAAGCAGGTGGATATCGCAGAGAAAGTGCAGCATGGCCCGACGCTGTTAATCTCGGTAATTAGTTTTGTGCTACTCTCCTGCCTGAATATCTTTGTACTGGAACGTCATTCCCAGGCGTTATTGTCACCGCTGGCACTATTATCGGTTCCGTTCTTTGTCTGGATTGCGCTGAAACTGAAGTCTGAACTGGTCTACTACATAGGCGTCAATTCTATCGTCTTCTACCTGTCGCATTATCTGGCGATTCAGTTCTTCAGTAAGATTGTGAAGTTTGAAAGCCCGTCTGCCTGGGTAAATGACCTGAAGTTTATTTCGGCATTCCTGGTGGCGCTGGCGTTACCGTGGACATTATGTCTGATGAGAAAACGCGGCTGGTTTAATTTCCTCTTTACGATGAAAAAGTCATCGAAGCCGATGACAACCAAACCGGTTTAATTACTGCAGCAGAAATAAAAAGGGCCGCCCGTTTTACCGGCGGCCCTTTTTTAATCAGGTTGTAATCAGGCAATCTGCACCGGCAGCGCTTTCGCCAGACGCTTCATCTGGTTGTCACCTTCAAAATAGGCGACCTTAGGCTGCCACTGACGCGCTTCGGCATCGTCTACCTGCACATAGGAGCAGATAATTAAAATATCGCCTTCGCAGGCGCAGCGGGCGGCCGCACCGTTGACCGAGATGATTTTCGAGCCACGCTCAGCCGCGATAGCGTAGGTGGAAAAGCGCTGACCGTTGGTGACGTTATAAATATCGATCGCTTCATATTGCAGAATGCCGGAAGCATCCAGGAAATCCTGATCGATAGCGCAGGAACCTTCATAATTGAGGTCCGCCTGCGTCACCTTCACGCGGTGCAATTTGCCTTGCAGAACTGTGCGAATCATAGCCAGAAACCTTGTCAGAGAAATAAAATAACCTGCAGCGGGATTAATTACTGCGTCAGGTCAACGGTTTGATTATCAATCAGGCGGGCCTTGCCCAGCCAGGCGGCCATCAACACCACCGCGCGCTGGCTGTCCACCGTCAGCGGTTGCAGCGTTTCCGCATCACAGATCGCCAGGCCATCAGGGTGCAATCCCTGCGCCAGCAGGGCCTCACCGGCTGCCTCAATGATCTCGTCAATATGACGCTCGCCATTCTCCAGCTGCGTTGCCATCTGATGCATCACCTGGCTCAGGACCGGAGCCAGCTTACGCTCATCTGCCGTCAGGTAGCCGTTGCGAGAACTCAGCGCCAGGCCATCTTTAGCGCGCACCGTAGGCACACCAACAATCTCAATGTCGAAGCCCATATCGGCCACCATCTTACGAATGATAGCCAGCTGCTGAAAATCCTTTTCACCGAAACAGGCAATATCGGGCTGTACCAGATTAAACAGTTTGCTGACGATAGTGGCCACACCGCGAAAATGGCCTGGACGTGTGGCCCCTTCCAGCAGGGAAGAGAGCACAGGCACCTCAACAAAGGTCTGATTCTGCGCGCCCTGCGGATAGACTTCAGCAGATGAGGGGGCGAAGACCACGTCAACCTGGTGGCGATTCAGCTTTTCACAATCTTCCTGCAGCGTGCGCGGGTAGCGCGCTAAATCATCGGCGCGATCGAACTGCATCGGATTGACAAAGATCGAGACAATCACGATGTCGCCGCGCGCCCGTGCTTCATCCACCAGCTTCAGATGACCTTCATGCAGGTTGCCCATGGTCGGCACCAGCGCAATGCGTTTACCCTGCTGGCGCCAGCGACGGACTTCCTGGCGCAGCATCAGCAGCGTTTCAATGATCAACACGGTGACTCTCCTGGATTACTGGAAACTGTGCTCTGCCGCCGGATAGGTTCCGGCCTCGACTTCGGCGATATAGTGGCGAATCGCCGCGCGAACATCGCCGGTCTCCGCCAGGAAATTTTTGGCAAATTTGGGAATGTGGCCGCCGGTCACGCCCAGCGCGTCATGCATCACCAGAATCTGACCATCGGTGACATTGCCGGCACCGATACCGATCACCGGGATGGTGAGCGCGTCGGTAATCCGCTGCGCTACCGACACCGGCACACACTCCAGCACCATCAGCTGTGCACCTGCGGCTTCCAGCGCCAGCGCATCGGCCAGCAACTGCTCTGCACCGGCTTCATCCCGGCCCTGCACTTTATAGCCGCCAAAGATATTGACCGACTGCGGTGTCAGGCCCAGATGACCACATACCGGAACGGCCCGCTCGGTCAGCATCTGCACGGTCTCAGCCAGCCAGCTGCCGCCTTCCAGCTTCACCATGTTAGCACCGGCACGCATCAGTTGCGCGGCGTTGTCAAAGGTCTGCTGTGGCGTGGCATAACTCATAAACGGCAGGTCGGCGAGCAGCAGTGCCTGTGGTGCGCCACGGCGCACGGCGGCGGTGTGATAGGCGATGTCGCTGACCGTGACCGGCAGGGTGGAATCATGCCCCTGCACCGTCATCCCTAAAGAATCACCAACCAGCAGCACCTGAATGCCTTCATCGGCAAACAAGCGGGCAAAACTGAAATCGTAGGCGGTCAGGGTCGCGAATTTTTTACCGCTGGCTTTCGCCTGACGCAGATGTGAAATCGTGGTGGGTTTCATGGCGCTCTCAACTCAGGAATTCTGATGGGCGCAGTTTACTGGATAGCGTGAAAGAGCGGAATCAGAGATGTGCGTTTGTCTGCTCAGCCGTGCCACAGCACGATGCTGCTGCTGTCGAGGGTAGCCAGGATTGTGCTGAGTGCGCGGCCGTCGGGCAGGCGGGCGTCTGGCGCAATCGCCAGCAGGGGCACCAGCATAAACGCACGATTCAGCAGATCATAGTGCGGCACAATCAGCCGCTCCGTGTTGATGTGCGCCTCGCCAAACAGCATCAGATCGATATCCAGCGTGCGCGGACCCCAGCGTTCTGCCTTGCGCACCCGGCCATGCTCCCGCTCGATCCGCTGGGTATGGTCAAGCAGCGCTTCGGCACTGAGATCGGTCTCCAGCGCCACGGCGGCATTGAGAAAATCGGGCTGATCGGGCGGGCCATAAGGCGGCGTGCGGTAGAATGGCGAGGTAGCGATGCGTTGCGTCTGCGGCAACGCATCCAGTGCGGTCAGCGCTGCATCAACCTGATGCAGCGGATCGGCCAGATTACTGCCTAACGCGAGGTAAACCCGTGTCATGAGACGTTCTGGTTGTCACGACGTGGTGCGGAAGGACGGCGGCGCGGACGACGCGATTTATTACGCGGCACCGGATCGTCACCCAGGTTATTGAGCATGTTTTTCTGATGCGGCGGCGCAGCCACCTGGAATTCACCCCACCACTGGCTCAGGCGCAGCAGTTCCGGGTTATTTTCCACTTCCGCCCGCAGCGCCAGCAGATCGTAAGCGGCGCGGAATTTCGGATGCTCCATCAGTTTCCAGGCGCGTTTACCGTGACGGCGGGACATGCGTAACTGCAGCAGCCAGATATCGCGAATTAGCGACGTAATACGTTTCGGAATCGCCAGCGCACGGCAGGCTTCGTCCAGCGTATCGTTCATCGCCATCGCAAAAGCTTCGAAGTAGGTCAGGCCACTCTCCTGCGCAATGCGTTCTGCCGTTTCAAGCTGCGGATACCAGAACATCGCGGCAAACAGGAACGCCGGGTTAACGCGCATGTCGTTGTGAATGCGGTTATCGGTGTTTTTCAGCACCTGCGCCAGCATCCGCTCCATGTGACTGTCGCTGTTTTCGGTGAAGTTGCGCGCCAGCGTCGGGAACAGGGGCTGGAACAGCTGATATTCACACAGCTTGAGATATGTGCTGTAGCCGTAGCCAGCCTGCAACATCTTCAGCGACTCTTCAAACAGGCGAGCAGGCGGAATATCACGCAACAGCGAGGCCAGACGTGGAATCGGCTCGGCGGTTTCCGGCGCAATGCTCATATTGAGTTTGGCAGCAAAGCGTGCGACGCGCAGCATGCGGACCGGATCTTCGCGGTAGCGGGTTTCCGGATCGCCAATCAGGCGAATGATGCCCTGTTCGAGATCGCTGATGCCGCCGACATAGTCACGCACGCTGAAATCAGCCACGCTGTAGTAGAGGCTGTTGATGGTGAGATCGCGTCGCTGGGCATCATCTTCGATTGAGCCGAAGATGTTGTCGCGCAGCAGCATACCGCTCTGGGCACGCTGCGAGCTGTTGCGATCCTCTTCCGGCTCTTCCGCCTGATGGTGTCCACGGAAGGTGGCGACTTCGATCACTTCCGGGCCAAACATCACGTGCGCCAGACGGAAACGACGGCCAACCAGGCGACAGTTGCGGAACAGCTTACGCATCTGCTCAGGCGTGGCATTGGTGGTCACGTCGAAATCTTTGGGTTTTTGCCCCAGTAGCAAATCGCGCACGCCACCGCCTACCAGATAGGCTTCATAACCGGCTTTGTTCAGGCGATAGAGCACTTTGAGGGCATTTTCGCTGATGTCTTTACGTGAGATGGTATGGCTTTCACGAGGAATGATGGTCATCAGACGCTCTGGTTCAACCTCTGCTGGGGCTTCCTCTTCATCACGCTTCAGGACTTTCCGGCAAAAATTAGCTACTCGGGTAAAAATGGGACACCTCGACAGTGGCAATTAGGGTGTAGGTAAAATCAGCGGCTAATCATAGCCTGTTGAGAACCGTTTGAGAATGCTGTTGTCTATGCATCCGGTTTCAGGGCGTTCTCTTGCGGCATCAAAGCGATATTCCACTGCGCCACCGCATCAGACAGCAGTTTGTCCTGCGTTAAGTCCTGCCAGCCGCCTGAAACCGGCTGTCCGAGGAAGCGTAACGCCGCCACCAACAGGGGTCTGGCATCGCCATCCGGCAGCGCAGGTGCATGATTCTGCTTCGACAACTTATGGCCATCGTGGTTAAGCGCCAGCGGCAGATGCAGCCAGTCAGGCACCGGCCAGCCAAATTGCTGGCAGAGCGCAATCTGTCGCACCGTCGGCTCAATCAAATCTGCGCCGCGAACCACTTCGGTAATGCCCTGAAAATGATCATCGACAACGACCGCCAGGTTATAGGCAAACAGGCCATCACGGCGGTGAATAATAAAATCTTCCTGTGCCAGACGCCTGTCCGCCTCCACACGGCCACGCAGACGATCGTCAAACGCAAAGACCGGTGCATGCTGGCGTAAACGCAGCGCGGCATTCTCCGGTCCGCGTTGCCGTTCACGGCAGTAACCATCATAGAAACCGCCAATCTGCTGAATGCGACGCCGGGGGCAGGTGCAGTAATAGCTTTGACGATGCTGCTGCAGCCAGGCCAGCGCGTCACGGTAGGCCTCATGACGTTGTGACTGCCACAGAACCTCGCCATCCCACTCTAAACCGTAGTGCTCCAGCTGATGCAGGATACGGCTGGCGGCACCCGGCACTTCCCGTGGCGGATCGATATCTTCAATCCTCACCCGCCAGACGCCGTTTTGCGCACGCGCGCTCAGGTAACTGCCCAGGGCAGCAATCAGCGATCCGAAGTGGAGTTCACCAGAGGGAGAAGGGGCGAAGCGACCGATACAGGAGGATGACATAGGTTTCAGAAGTGACCACGCAGCGGACAAAACAGCAGTTGTTCCACTGCGTGGTAACAGGCTGGACGCGGCATCAGCCGGCCATTTGTTTCTCACGAATTTCTGCTAACGTCTTACAGTCGATGCAGAGATCGGCAGTAGGACGGGCTTCGAGACGGCGGATACCAATCTCAACGCCACAGGAATCGCAATAGCCGAAGTCGTCATCTTCAACTTTCTTCAGCGTCTTCTCGATCTTTTTGATCAGTTTACGTTCGCGATCGCGGTTACGCAGCTCCAAGCTGAACTCCTCTTCCTGCGCGGCACGGTCAACCGGGTCCGGGAAGTTAGCGGCTTCATCCTGCATATGAGAAACGGTACGATCGACTTCGTCCCGTAATTGATTACGCCAGGCTTCCAGAATCTTGCGAAAATGGGTCAGCTGCGCATCATTCATATACTCTTCGCCAGGCTTCACCTGATAAGGTTCGACGCCAGCAATAGAGAGAATACTCAGGGACGATGTTTTACGGTTTTGACCTTCTTGCATGTTGCTTCTCCTGGATAACACGCACTATACCCTTCGAAATTCGTCTCGCAGGGGCCTTGCTGCCAGCCTGCATTTGACGTCTGCGGGGTACATCGATCCCCCATTGGGGAAAAAAACAGGCCGCTATAAATAACAGAAGCAGTCAGGGTTGGCAATTCTTCATGAACACACCTTGACAAGCCTGTGAGGAACAGCGTAATTGGCCCTTAGCTCAGAACATTCTTAACACATAAAATTGCAAAAGATATTACAAGGTTACGTTGATCGGCGATTTAAGAAACATTCCCTCCGCCGATAAGTCTGCCTGATACGCTAAAACCTCTACGCCCTCCTGCTGCGCCTGAGCCAGTTGTTCTGCATACGCCACATCAATGTGACGTGCCGGAGAAACGTCCTCAATCCCCGAGTGCAAAACGGCAAACAACAAAACGGCCCGATGACCCTCTGCCGCAACTGTCGCCAGTTCACGCAGGTGTTTCTGTCCTCGAATCGTCACCGCATCCGGAAAATACCCTTTTCCTTCATGTAGAAGGGTTACGGATTTCACCTCAATATAGCAGTTGCGCCGGGCCTCTGCTTTGAGCAGGAAATCAATTCTGCTTTTTTCAGTGCCATATCTCACTTCCGCCTGACGATGCGTATAACCGGCCAGCGCCGGCAGCCGTTCCTGCTCCAGCGCCTCAGCCACCAGTTGGTTGGCGCGCAGCGTATTCACGCAGATCCAGTGGCCCTGTTGCGTTTCGGTCAGCTCCCAGCTGTGGGGGTATTTGCGCGTCAGGCTATCGGACGTCGAATACCAGACCCGATCGCCCGGCGTGGCGCAGCCGGTCATGGCGCCGGTATTGGCGCAGTGAATCGTCAGAACGTCGCCCTCTGGCGTCACCACATCGGCCAAAAAACGTTTGTAACGGGCAATCAGACGGGCGGGTTTAAGGGGCGGAGAGAAGTGCATGTGGATCCTGAGAATGTAATGGCCAGCTAGCCAGGGCGCGATAGCGGGTGCGGCCCCGGGCATATTCAGAGGCGAACAGAGAAAAGGTAGAGACGCGAAAACGCCAGTGAAAGCCGCGCGGCGGTAACGTCACCGGCTGCGTGGCGTGGCGTAACAGCGTGATGTGCGGATGAAACGGCTGGGGGCTCTGGTAACAGCCATGCCGGGCGGCCTGGGCCCGCAGCAGGCTGGCGAGCTGCAACAGACCGCGTGGCGCGCGCTGGCAGCCGAGCCAGACCACGCCGGGGCGCGGCCAGTGTCCGGCATCATCCAGGTCGAGATCAAAACCGGGCTGCACAATACGGGAGGCCAGCGTCTGCAGGCGCTGTGAGGTTTCCGGCGCAACTTCACCCAGAAACGCCAGCGTCAGGTGCAGATTCGCCGCGACCACCGGCTGGCCCGCCTCCGCAGGAAAGGTATCGGCCCGCCAGCGCACCAGCTCTTGCTGCATCTCGTCAGGCAGGCTGATGGCAAAAAATAAGCGTTGTGTCGCCATGGCGCTCTCCGGCAAATATCACGGATGGATGCTACAATGCGCGCCATCTTAGCACAGGCAGAAGCGGAGTTTGCTGTGAGCGATTTACCGGTCAGCGCGGTGCTGCCTGACATCCTGGCGGCGCTGAGTGACGCCCCACAAATCCTGCTGGCCGCACCAACCGGCGCGGGCAAATCGACCTGGCTGCCGCTGCAGTTGTTACAGCAGGCGGCGCTGCCAGGACGGATCATCATGCTGGAGCCACGTCGGCTGGCGGCGCGTAATGTGGCGCAGCGGCTGGCGGAGCAACTCGGCGAGCAGCCGGGTGGCACGGTGGGATTCCGGATGCGTGGCGAAAGCTGCGTCGGGCCACAGACCCGGCTGGAAGTGGTGACCGAAGGCATGCTCACGCGCATGCTTCAGCACGACCCGATGCTGGAAGGCGTGTCGCTGGTGATCCTCGATGAATTTCACGAGCGCAGCCTGCAGGCCGATCTGGCGCTGGCGCTGCTGCTTGATGTACAGCAGGGGCTGCGCGACGACCTTAAAATCATGCTGATGTCCGCCACGCTGGACAACGCCCGGCTGGCGGCGCTGCTGCCGGATGCGCCACTGATCGTCTCAGAAGGGCGCAGCTATCCGGTTGAGCGGCGTTACGCGTCACTGAATCAGAATGTGCGTTTTGAAGAGGCGGTCGCGCGTGAAGTCGCCCAGCTGCTGCGGGATGAGAGCGGTTCGCTGCTGCTGTTTCTGCCGGGTGTGGCGGAGATCGAACGGGTGAAGCGCGAGCTGGAATCACGCATCAGTGACGACGTTGATCTGACGCCGCTCTATGGCGCACTGCCGCTGGCGGCGCAGCGCCGGGCAATTCTGCCTGCCGCCGACGGCCGCCGCAAAGTGGTGCTTGCCACCAATATCGCCGAAACCAGCCTGACCATTGAGGGGATTCGACTGGTGGTCGACAGTGCGCTGGAACGCAGCGCTCTGTTTGACGCCCGCAGCGGCGTGACGCGTCTGCAGACCCAGCGAATCAGCCAGGCATCGATGATCCAGCGAGCGGGTCGCGCCGGGCGACTGATGCCGGGGCTCTGCCTGCATCTGGTGCCGCAGGAGCAGGCATCACGAGCGGCGGCGCAGAGCGAACCGGAAATCGTTAACAGCAATCTCTCGTCACTGTGGCTGGATCTGCTGCAGTGGGGCTGTACCCAGCCGCAACAGCTGCAGTGGCTGGATCAGCCGCCCGCCAGAAATCTGGATGCGGCGCAGCAGCAGCTGACCCGACTGGGAGCACTGGACAACAACGGCCTGCTCAACACGCTGGGACGGCGCATGGCGCAGCTGGGATGCGATCCCCGACTCGCCGCCATACTGTGTGCCGCAGGCGATGAGCCGGATGCGGTCGCCAGCGCCGCGCTGCTGGTGGCGATTCTGGAAGATCCTCCCCGCAGCGGCAGCGCCGACCTGCGTGATGCGCTGCATCGGCCGCAGGCGCAATGGCAGCGGCGGGCGCAGCAGTGGCAGCAGCGGCTTAAAATCCGTGGCGGGCGCATCGATGAAGATCGTTTCGCCGGATTGCTGGCGGTGGGCTTTGGCGATCGGCTGGCGCGGCGACGCGATCAGAGCGGTCGCTATCAGCTGGCCAACGGGCTGGGCGCCAGACTCGATGAGCAGGATGGCCTGACGCGTAATGAATGGCTGATTGCGCCTGCTCTGTTGCAGGGCAGTGCCACACCGGATGCCCGGATGTTGCTGGCACTGCCGGTCGATATTGAAACGCTGTGCCAGCAGCAGCCCGCCCTGATTGAGCGCCGGACCGAAGTAGAGTGGGACGAAGAGAAAGGCACGCTGCGTGCTTTCAGACGTGAGCAGATTGGCGCGCTGATACTGAAAACCCAGCCGATGGCGCGCCCGGAACCGGAGGTGCTGCACGCGGCCATGCTGCGCTGGATTGCCGAAAAAGGTCTGTCGGTACTGGGCTGGACGCCGGAGGCCGAACAGCTACGTCTGCGCATCCAGTGTGCGGCCCGGTGGCTGCCGGAAGAGAGCTGGCCCGCGACCGACGATGAAACCCTGCTTGAGAGCCTGCCGCAGTGGCTGTTGCCGCAGATGTCAGCGGTACGCGATCTCCGCAGCCTGCAGGCGGTGAACCTGACCACGGCACTCTTACATTTACTCACATGGTCACAGCGTCAGCGGCTGGATACTGTGCTGCCAACTCATTACACTGTGCCCACCGGAAGCCGGCTGCCAATCCGCTACGATGCGGAGAAGCCGCCCGCGCTGGCGGTAAGGATTCAGGAGATGTTTGGCGAAGCGCAGAATCCCACCGTGGCGGAAGGACGTATTCCGCTGGTGCTGGAGCTGTTATCGCCCGCCCAGCGCCCGTTGCAGATCACCCGCGATCTGGCGGCGTTCTGGCGCGGTGCCTGGCCGGAGGTCAGGAAAGAGATGAAGGGACGTTATCCTAAACATCCCTGGCCCGAGGATCCGGCCACCGCCTTGCCAACAAGGCGAACCAAAAAAATGTCCCCGCAGGGTTGAGTCCGCTGGATCGAATTCAGAGGGTTCTGCCATGCGGCACGCGAGAAAGCAGTTAGAGTAGCGGCGCTGCCGTAAGCACTGCCTGGAGAAGAAAAGTAATGTCTGGGAACGATCGCGAACCAATAGGGCGCAAAGGTAAACCGTTGCCGCCGCGCAGCAGTGCGGGCCGGGGACGACGCAGGGATATCGAACAGGATATCGATCAGGACGATTTTAATGATGACGAGGAGGAAGCGCCGGTGCCACGTAAAGGTAAAGGTGGAAAACCGCCGCGCGGCAAACGCCGTTGGCTGGGATGGGTAATCAAACTGTTCCTGGTGTTTGTGGTGGTCATGGCCGCGTGGGGCATCTACCTCGACTCGGAAATTCGCAGCCGGATTGACGGTAAAGTGTGGCAACTGCCCGCCACCGTCTATGGCCGCATGGTCAGCCTGGAACCCGGCATGGCCTACAACAAAAGTGAAATGGTGGCGCTGCTGGAAGGTACTCAGTATCGCGAAGTCTCCCGTATTACCCGCCCTGGCGAGTTTTCGGTGAAGGGCAACACCATCGATCTGCTGCGTCGCCCGTTTGATTTCCCCGACAGTAAAGAGGGGCAGATCCACGCGCGCATGAGCTTCAGTAAAGATGAGCTGAGCGAGATTAAAAACCTCGAAACCGGTCGTGATTTTGGCTTTTTCCGCCTCGATCCGCGTCTGATCACCATGCTGCAGTCGCCGAACGGTGAACAGCGACTCTTCGTACCGCGCGCCGGTTTCCCGGATCTGCTGGTCGATACGCTGATCGCCACCGAAGATCGCCATTTCTATGAGCATGATGGCATCAGCCCTTACTCCATTGGCCGCGCCTTCCTGGCGAACATCACGGCCGGGAAAGCGGTGCAGGGCGGCAGTACGCTGACGCAGCAGCTGGTGAAGAACCTGTTCCTCACCAACGAGCGTTCGCTGTGGCGTAAAGCGCGTGAAGCCTACATGGCGGTGATCATGGATGCGCGCTACAGCAAAGATCGCATCCTGGAGCTCTACCTGAACGAGGTCTATCTCGGTCAGGCTGGCAGCGATCAGATCCGCGGTTTCCCGCTGGCCAGCCTCTATTACTTTGGCCGTCCGGTTGATGAGCTGAGTCTGGATCAGCAGGCGATGCTGGTCGGCATGGTGAAAGGCGCGTCGCTCTATAATCCGTGGCGTAACCCGAAACTGGCGCTGGAACGACGCAACCTCGTGCTGCGCCTGTTGCAGCAGCAGAAAGTGATCGACCAGGAGCTGTATGACATGCTGTCGGCCCGTCCGCTGGGCGTGCAGCCGAAAGGCGGCGTGATTACTCCGCAGCCGGCCTTTATGCAGATGGTGCGTAACGAGCTTCAGGCAAAACTGGGCGACAAGGTGAAAGATCTCTCCGGGGTGAAAATCTTCACCACGCTGGATCCGGTGTCGCAGGATGCGGCCGAAAAGGCGGTGATCGATGGCATTCCGACGCTGAAAAAACAGCGTGGTCTGAAAGATCTGGAAACCGCGATGGTGGTGGTTGACCGTTTCAGCGGCGAAGTCCGCGCTATGGTCGGCGGTGCCGATCCGCAGTATGCCGGTTACAACCGTGCGCTGCAGGCACGCCGCTCTATCGGCTCACTGGCGAAACCGGCGACTTACCTGACCGCGCTGAGTCAGCCAAACAGCTACCGGCTGAACAGCTGGATCGCCGATGAACCGATTGCGCTGAAACAGCCAAACGGCAGCATCTGGAAACCGATGAACGACGATCGTCGCTTCAGCGGCAAAGTGATGCTGGTGGATGCGCTGACCAACTCAATGAACGTGCCGACCGTAAACCTCGGCATGACGCTGGGGCTGGATGCGGTGGTGGATACCTGGAACAAGCTGGGCGTGCCGAAAGAGCAGCTGCATCCGGTGCCATCGATGCTGCTGGGTGCCTTAAACCTGACACCGGTTGAAGTGGCTCAGGCGTTCCAGTCGATTGCCAGCGGCGGCAACCGCGCGTCGCTGTCAGCGGTGCGTTCGGTGATTGCGGAAGATGGCAGCGTGCTCTATCAGAGCTATCCGCAGGCGCAGCGTGTTGAGCCGGCGCAGGCCGCTTATCTGACGCTCTACACCATGCAACAGGTGGCTGACCACGGTACCGCCCGTGCACTGGGCGCGCGTTTCCCGAATGCGCATCTGGCGGGCAAAACCGGTACCACCAACGATCTGGTGGACAGCTGGTTTGCCGGTATTGATGGTAAAGAAGTGGCGATCACCTGGGTGGGACGCGATAACAACCAGCCGACCAAACTCTATGGTGCCAGCGGCGCGATGCAGCTCTACCGTCGCTACCTGGACATTCAGGCCCCGATGCCATTACAGCTGACGCCACCGGAAGATGTGTCGCTGATGAATGTGGATTCTGCCGGTAACTTTGTCTGCGGCACGGGCAGCAGTACCTGGCGTTCTCTGCCGGTGTGGGCGCTGGATCCGAATGCGCTGTGTCAGCAACAGCAGCAGCAGGTTCAGCAGCAACAACAGCTCTTCGATCAGCAGCAGCAACAACAGCAGCAGCAGCAGCCGCAACAACCGGCCCAGCAACAGCAGGAGCAGAAAGATAGCGACGGCGTAGCAGGGTGGATAAAAGATATGTTTGGCAAATAAATCAGTCAGACAGGTTAAAAAGGGCGCTTCGGCGCCCTTTTTTTGTTCCTGATCAATACGCGTCAATCGGCCTGCAAACGGCGTCACTACTGGGATTTCTTCTTGCAGTGCCTGCTGAATTTCGCATATTATCTAAGCGTTATAATAATCATTATCGTTTCGATTCGCCTGCCTGAGCCTATTGTTAAGAGACACTTTTATGAATGCGCGAACGACTTTTTCTGACAACACCAAAAAAACATTTTCCCGACCGCTTCTGGGCATCATGATCTCACTGAGCCTGAGCTCCTCTCTTTACGCCGCGCAGACGGAGACGATGGTCGTCTCGGCTGATGGTGGCAGCGGCGTCGAGGCGGAAAGCGCCTGGGGACCAGCACCCACCGTGGCAGCGAAACGCAGCGCCACCGGGACCAAAACTGATACCCCCATTGAAAAAAATCCGCAGTCCATCTCCGTGGTCACCCGTGAAGAGATGGAGATGCGTAACGTAACCAGCGTGAAAGGGGCGTTTAACTACACGCCTGGCGTGCTGACCGGTAACCGGGGCAGCTCAGACGTGATTGATGCGCTGTCGATTCGCGGTTTCAGCGAAACCAACACCAATCAGTATCTGGATGGTCTGAAACTGCAGGGTGACAACTACTCTGAGTTTGCCATCGATCCCTACTTCCTGGAACGCGCTGAACTGCTGCGCGGCCCGGTTTCGGTGCTCTACGGTAAGAGCAATCCCGGCGGTGTGGTCTCGCTGGTGAGTAAGCGTCCGACCCAGGAAACGCTGCGCGAAGTGCAGTTCCAGATGGGCAACGATAACCTCTTCTCGACCGGCTTTGACTTTGGCGGCGCGCTGGACGACGACGGCGTCTACAGCTATCGCCTGACCGGCCAGGCGCGCAGTCAGGATGCGCAGCAGGCGATGAACAAAGAGAAGCGCTACACCATCGCACCGGCTTTCAGCTGGCGTCCCGACGATCGCACCCGCATTGACCTGCTGACCTATTTCCAGAACGAGCCAGAAACCGGTTATTACGGCTGGCTGCCGCGTCAGGGCACGGTGGTACCGATCACCCGCGCTGATGGCAGCCAGTACAAACTGCCGACCAACTTCGATGAGGGCGAGCAGAGCAACAAGATTTCACGCAACACCAAAATGGTCGGTTATAACGCCGAGCACAGCTTTAACGACACCTGGACGCTGCGCCAGAACCTGCGTTATGCCGACCTGCGCACCGATTACCGCAGCATTTATGGCAATGGTTTCCTGCCGGCGACTCAGGAAATCACGCGCGGTTCGGCGGTTTCAGAAGAGAAACTCAACCAACTGGCGGTCGATACCCAGGCGCAGGCGAAATTCGCCACCGGCCAGGTTGATCATACGCTGCTGCTGGGCGTGGACTTCCAGCGTACCCGCAATGATATCGACGCACAGTTTGGCACTGCCTCCAGCCTGAATGCGGTTAATCCGCAATATGGCGATAACAGCGTAACGCCATTTGCCGATCCCTATCAGCATCTCAACAAACAGCGTCAGACCGGCCTCTATGCTCAGGACCAGATGGAGTGGAACCGCTGGGTGCTGACGCTGGGTGGCCGCTACGACTATGCCATGAACTCGGTTTACGATCGGGTAGCGGATAGCGTTGATCGCCAGAACGATCAGGCCTTTACCTGGCGCGGCGGCCTGAACTATGTGTTTGATAATGGCATCGCGCCTTACTTCAGCTACAGCGAAGCCTTTATTCCGAATGCAGGTTCGACCTATGAGGGTCAGGCATTTGATCCGTCACGTGCTAAGCAGTATGAAGCGGGCGTGAAGTATGTGCCGAAAGATCGTCCGGTGGTGCTCACCGCCGCGCTTTATCAGCTGACCAAAACCAAGAACCTGACTGCCGATCCCGATCCAAACAGAGCTTTTTTCAGCGTTCAGAGCGGTGAAATCCGGTCACGGGGCGTAGAGCTGGAAGCTAAAGCGGCGCTGAATGCCAACGTTAACCTGACGGCGTCCTACACCTACACCGATGCGGAATATACCGAAGACACCCAGCTCAAAGGCAAAACACCGGTGCAGGTGCCGAAACATATGGCCTCACTGTGGAGCGACTACACCTTCCACGAAACCGCTTTGTCAGGCGTGACGATCGGCGCGGGTGTGCGTTATGTCGGTGAGAGTCAGGGCCTTTACAGCACTGGCACTGAGCAGAACCAGAACTTTAAAGTTGCCGGTTACACCACGGTGGATGCGGCGCTGAAATATGATCTGGGTCGTTTCGGTTTGCCGGGTTCGACTGTGGGCGTCAACGTCAACAATCTGTTTGACCGCGACTACGTCGCCAGCTGCTATCGTGAATACGCCTGCTACTGGGGTGCGGAGCGCCAGATTGTCGGCACCGCGACCTTCAGATTCTGATTTAACCGGGCGCTTCGGCGCCCGTTCACAGGGATAACCATGCCGCATCCGCACGCAGAAGAGGCGACCTTTACGCTGAAAAACGCCAGTTTTGAAGTGCCGGGCCGGACTCTCCTTCAGCCACTGTCGCTGACTTTTCCGCCGGGGAAAGTGACCGGGTTGATCGGTCACAACGGCTCGGGCAAATCAACACTGTTAAAAATGCTGGGTCGTCACCACGCGGCCAGCAGCGGAGAGGTGCTATTGAATCAGCAGCCCGTCGGGCGCTGGAACAGCAAAGCCTTTGCCCGTCAGGTAGCCTATCTGCCGCAGCAGTTACCGGCAGCCGAAGGGATGACGGTGCGTGAACTGGTGGCGATTGGCCGCTATCCCTGGCACGGCGCGCTGGGGCGCTTTGGTCAGGAAGATCGCGACCGGGTAGAGGATGCGATTGCCCAGGTCGGGCTTAATGCCTTTGCCGGACGGCTGGTAGATAGCCTGTCGGGCGGCGAGCGTCAGCGCGCCTGGCTGGCGATGATGGTGGCGCAGAACAGCCGCTGTCTGCTGCTGGATGAACCGACGTCGGCACTGGATATTGCCCATCAGGTTGAGGTGCTGGCGCTGATAAAAGCGCTGAGCCAGCAGCGCGGCTTAACCGTGATTGCGGTGCTGCACGATATCAATATGGCAGCACGCTACTGCGATCATCTGGTGGCGCTGCGTCAGGGCGCGATGATTGCCGAAGGAGACGCAGAGGCGATTATGCAGGCTGAGGTGCTCGGTGCGATTTATGGCATTCCGATGGGCATTTTACCGCACCCGCAGGGCGGCGCGCCGGTCAGTTTTGTCTGTTAAGGAGAGGATGATGCCCGATCTTAATCGCCGCCGACTGATGCTGGCGCTGGCAGTCTCTCCGCTGTTTTGTGCGCTTCCCCTGCGTGCCGCCAGGCCAAATCCGGGTCGGATTATTGCACTGGAGTGGTTACCCACCGAACTGCTGATAGCATTAGGCGTCACGCCCTGGGGCGTGGCCGATCTGCACAACTACAACATCTGGGTAGGGGAGCCGCCGCTGCCTGAAGGCGTGATCGATGTAGGTCTGCGCACTGAACCCAATCTTGAGCTGATGGCGCAAATGCAGCCGTCGCTGATCCTCTGCTCCAACGGCTACGGCCCGCCTAAAGAGAAACTGACGCGCATCGCGCCCATTATGGGCTTCGACCTCCACAGCGGCGACGGGAAACCTCTCACTGCCGCGCGCGCATCGCTGCGTCAGCTGGCGGCGCGCCTTGGATTAAGCGCGCGAGCGGAACAGCATCTGCACGAGGTCGATGATCAGCTGGCGGCGGCGCGCCAGCGGCTGGCGCCCTATGCCGGACGCACTATCCTGCTGATGTCGCTGCTCGACAGTCGTCACGCCATTACCTTCGGCAAAAACAGTCTGTTTCTGGAAGTGATGACTCTGCTGGGCCTGAAAAATGGCTGGCAGGGCGAAACAAATTTCTGGGGCAGCGCGGTGATCGGCATTGAAAAGCTGGCGCAGGTCGGGGATGTGGATGTCATCTGTTTTGATCATGATAACGATGCGGAGATGCAGCAACTGATGCGCAGCCCGCTATGGCAGTCGCTGCCGTTTGTACGCACCGGACGCTTTCAGCGCGTCCCGGCCGTCTGGTATTACGGTGCGACGCTCTCGGCGCTGCACTTTGTTCGCGTGCTGGAACGCGCGCTGGAGACGCACTGATGCGCCATGCTCTGTTTCCCGCAGGCCTCCTCAGCCTGCTGTTTCTGCTGGCGCTCAGCCTGACGCTGGTCAATCTGCATCAGGCGTTACCACAGGCTGAATGGTGGCAGGCACTCTGGTCACCGGCGGTCGATAGCCTGCCGCAGATGGTGTTTCACCACAGCCTGCTGCCGCGTATCGTGCTGGCGCTGCTGGTGGGGAGTGGACTGGGGTTAGCCGGTCTGCTGTTTCAGCAGATATTGCGTAATCCGCTGGCGGAGCCAACCACGCTGGGCGTCTCTTCCGGCGCACAGCTGGGCATTACTGTGGCGACGCTGTGGCATCTGCCGGGCGGGGCGCTGACACAGCAGTTTGCCGCGCTCAGTGGCGCGCTGCTGGTGGGCGCGCTGGTGTTTGGTGTGGCCTGGGGCAAACGTCTGTCGCCGGTAACGCTGATTCTGGCCGGGCTGGTGCTGAGCCTTTACAGCGGCGCGGTGAATCAAATCTTCGCTATCTTCAATCACGATCAGCTGCAGAACATGTTTCTTTGGAGCACCGGCGCGCTGAATCAGATGAGCTGGGAAAATGTGCAGCAACTCTGGCCGCGCCTGCTGCTGGCGTTTGTGCTGGCGCTGGCGCTGCTGCGTCCGCTGACGCTGATGGGGCTGGATGATGGCGTAGCGAAAAACCTTGGCCTTGCGCTCTCCGTGGCGCGTGTCGGTGGCCTCGGGCTGGGGATCCTGCTCAGCGCACAGCTGGTCAACGTCGCCGGTATCATCGGCTTTATCGGGCTGTTTGCGCCGCTGCTGGCGAAGATGCTGGGTGGACGACGGCTCATCACCCGGATGCTGCTGGCTCCGCTGACTGGCGCGCTGCTGCTGTGGCTGGCGGACAGTTGCGTGTTGTGGCTCAGCACCCACTGGCGCGATATCCCGACCGGCACCGCCACGGCGCTGCTCGGCGTACCGATTCTGCTGTGGCTGCTGCCGCGACTGCGCACCGGTTCGGTGCCGCCCGCGCTGAATCAGGGTGATAAGGTGCCCGCCGAGCGACAGAACCTGCTGCGCTGGGCGCTGACCGGACTTGCCATCCTGGCGCTGCTGGGGTGGGGTGGTCTGGCGTTTGGCCGTGATGCGCAGGGCTGGGTCTGGTCAGCGGGTGAGATGCTGCAATCGCTGCTGCCATGGCGCGCACCGCGCGTGCTGGCCGCGCTGGTGACCGGCCTGATGCTGGGCGTGGCGGGGAGTCTGATTCAGCGGCTGACCGGCAATCCCATGGCCAGCCCGGAAGTGCTGGGCATCAGTTCGGGTGCCGCTTTTGGCGTGGTGATGATGATGTTCTTTGTGCCGGGCGATACGCTGGCCTGGCTGCTGCCCGCCGGTGCGTTGGGCGCGGCGCTGACGCTGCTGGTGATCATGGCGGTAGCCAGTCGGGGCGGCTTTTCGCCGGAACGAATGCTGCTGGCGGGCATGGCGCTTAACAGCGCCTTTGTCACCCTGCTGATGCTACTGCTGGCGAGTGGCGATCCGCGTATGGGCGGGCTGCTGAGCTGGATCTCCGGCTCGACCTATAACATCAGCGGCACTCAGGCGGTTCAGAGCGCAATCTGCGCGCTGGTGCTGGTGTCGCTGGCACCGCTGGCCAGTCGCTGGCTGACGCTGCTGCCGCTGGGAAGCGCTACCGCACGCTCGGCCGGTATGGCGTTGACGCCTGCGCGGCTGAGTCTGCTGCTGCTGGCGGCCGCGCTGACCGCCAGCGCGACACTGACTATCGGCCCGCTGAGTTTTGTCGGACTAATGGCGCCCCATATGGCACGCATGCTGGGATTCCGGCGGGCGTTGCCGCAACTGCTGCTGTCAGGATTACTGGGGGCGGGATTGATGGTGCTGGCTGACTGGTGCGGACGGATGCTGGCATTCCCGGATCAGATCCCAGCCGGGCTGATGGCGACCTTTTTAGGCGCGCCTTACTTTATCTGGCTGCTGCGGCGTTCAGGTTAAGAGGAAAAAGCAGGCTGGTTTCAGACGCCGGCCAGATCCAAAGTAGGGTGAATCTGACAACAACGAAGAAGCTCAATGCGCAGGAAATTGGGTCAGAGGAGGAAAGCGTCCCGCGCCAGGGACGGCGCGGGCCGAGCGAGTCATGGATGACGGCTTTCGCGCCTTTCCGATCTGACCCTGTTTCCTGTGCGTGCACCCTCTCACAACAGAGCGGGGCAAGCCTCATCAATCACAAAAGACCGGCTGCTGCCGGTCTTCATCTTTAACGCTGCCGCAATTACAGCTTCGCGAAACAACGACGCGCAGCGTCGACAGTGCGCTGAATATCGTCTTCGCTGTGCGCCAGCGACATAAAGCCCGCTTCATAGGCTGAAGGCGCAAAGTAAACGCCCTCCTCAAGCATCAGGTGGAAGAAGGTTTTAAAGCGCTCCACATCGCAGCGGGTCACATCGGCGTAACAGGTTACACTGTCAGCATCGGTGAAGAAGAGGCCGAACATCCCGCCAACATGGTTAATCACCAGCGGGATATTTTGCTGTTGTGCTACTTCGCGCAGACCCTCTGCCAGCTTGCGGGTCAGGGCATCCAGCTTCTCATGGGTGCCCGGCTGCGCGATCTGCGTCAGGCAGGCGAAACCCGCCGCCATGGCGATCGGGTTACCGGATAGCGTTCCCGCCTGATAAACCGGACCGGTCGGAGCCAGCGCCGCCATCACTTCGCGACGGCCACCGAACGCACCGACGGGCATGCCGCCACCAATGATTTTCCCAAGGCAGGTCAAATCAGGGCGCACATTGTAATGAGCCTGCGCGCCACCCAGCGCGACACGGAAACCGGTCATCACTTCATCAATAATCAGCAGTGCGCCGAACTCATCACACAGTGAACGCAGACCCGTCAGGAACTCTGGCTGCGGTGGGATGCAGTTCATGTTGCCAGCCACCGGCTCAACGATGATGGCCGCAATCGACTCGGGATATTGCTCAAAAGCGCTGCGCACTGAGTCGAGATCGTTAAAGGTGCAGGTCAGGGTATGTTTAGCGAAATCAGCCGGTACGCCCGGCGAGTTCGGCTGACCCAGTGTTAACGCACCTGAGCCGGCTTTCACCAGCAGATGATCGGCGTGGCCGTGGTAGCAGCCTTCAAACTTGATGATTTTATCGCGGCCGGTAAAGCCACGCGCCAGACGGATAGCGCTCATGGTCGCTTCGGTGCCGGAGTTGACCATCCGCACCATCTCCATGCTCGGCACCAGCTCACACACCAGCTGTGCCATGGTCACTTCCATTTCGGTCGGTGCGCCAAAACTTAAGCCGCGCTGTGCCGCTTCAATCACGGCGTTACGAATCGCCGCGTTGTTATGACCCAGCACCATCGGACCCCATGAGCCGACATAGTCGATATAGGCTTTGCCGTCAGCGTCATAGAGATAGGCGCCATCAGCGTGTTCAATAAACAGCGGAACGCCGCCCACACCGGTAAATGCGCGTACTGGCGAGTTTACCCCACCCGGGATCAGGCGTTGTGCCTCGGCAAACAGTTGTTCGGACTTACTCATTTTCGGCTCCAGCGGTTCATAAAAATATTGCGCCATTCTACGGAAGAGGGGCAGCAGACGAAAGGTGGATTCACCCCCTGTGCCCTTAACAGGAGTGAAAGCGGCACAGAGTGCGAAGGGCAGAGCTTGATTGCGCTGAGGTGCTGGCTGATAATAGTGTAATTAAGGTCGTTTTCTGACCTGGGCGTTTACCGGAGTAAAACATGAGTGATGAAGTAGTAGCACTGCCGTTGCAGTTTACCGACGCCGCAGCCACCAAGGTGAAGAACCTGATTGCCGACGAAGAGAACCCGGCGCTGAAACTTCGCGTCTATATCACCGGTGGCGGTTGCAGTGGTTTCCAGTACGGCTTCACCTTTGATGACCAGATGAATGATGGCGACATGACGATTGAAAAGCAGGGCGTCTCACTGGTGGTTGATCCGATGAGCCTGCAATATCTGGTGGGCGGTTCAGTGGATTACACGGAAGGTCTGGAAGGCTCACGCTTTATCGTGACCAACCCGAATGCCAAAACCACCTGTGGCTGTGGCTCTTCCTTCAGTATCTGATAATGCAGGCCGTCATACAGACGGCCTCGTTTACCATTCTATTGTGACCAGCCGGTTACTTTGCTTCACACTTCCCTGCGATTGAATCTGGCCGTTTGTTACGCGCGGCTGCGCGCTTGCCTGTCTGCCGCAGTTGATCTGCGGTGCGGGCTGGCCGTTAGCCGTGTTGATTTCACAGCGTGAATAGATGACAAGTCTGGCGCCAATAGAGCCATTTATCGATCCTGCAAAGGCAGAACCGGCGATCGACAGCCCTATGGCCAGCAGCAGTGCTCTGGTCATATAAGGTTCCTGGTGTTTTAAAAAAGCGCCGGAGCGCTAAAAGGACGGCGAGCATACGTGGCGCGTTCGTCTCTGGTATTGATCAACGGCAAAAATCGCAGTGACTTTAATCAATTCGCCGATTTATTCATCGGGATGCAGGGCCGCACAGAGTTGCTGCGCGGCCAGCAGCAGTCGCGGGCCTGGCCGGCTAAGCCAGTCCTCGTTGATGGCAATCACCGGTACATCCAGCTGCGGTCGCCAGAACACCCGGATGTTTTCCGCCTGCTGCGCACTGCCACCCGTCACAACGGCCTGAGGATGGCGCATCAGCACCTGCTCACGGCTGACCTGCGGCCAGCTGACGCGGCTGTCAGCAAAGATGTTCCTGCCACCACATAACGTAATAATTTCATTCTGCAGCGTGGCTCTGGCGGCGGTAAACAGGGGCTGCTGACCAAATTGCAAAAAAAGCGGAACCGCAGTCAGATGAGCATAGCGCTGACGCAGCGCGGCTTCCTGCTGACGTAACTGGCGGGCAGCGCGAGTTGCCTGCTCCGGTCTGGGACTCCAGTGGCCCAGATCGGCCAGCGCCGTGAACATCTCATCCAGCGTCAGCGGATCTATCCATTTAACCGGCACGCCGAGCTGCTGTAACTGGTCAATCTGCCGCTGCGGATTACCGCCTCGCCAGGCTAACACCAGATCCGGCTTAAGCTGCAGAATACGTTCAGCCTTGATGCCCTGCCAGTTTGCGACCTGCTCAATCTGTTTCGCCTGCGGCGGATAGTCGGACCAGGCGCTGACCGCAATCGGGGTAATCCCGGCAGCAAAGGCGAGTTCGGTAAGGTGAGGGGAGAGGGTAATCACGCGTGGCGGGGAAGCCAGCAGGCTGCCGCTCAACAGCAGCAGCCAGCAGAGGAGTAGCGTTTTAGCCACGCGCCAGATGCGCCAGCAGGTTCTCCACCATCAGCGAAGATTGCTTCGCCGCAACGCTTAAGAACTCATCAAAGCTGAGGTGAGATTGCTTATCGGCCACGTCGGAAATGGCGCGGACCACCACAAAAGGCACCTGGAACTGATGACAGACATGGCCGATAGCGGTGGCTTCCATCTCAACGGCAATCGCCTGCGGGAACAGATTACGAATGCGCGCCAGCGGTTCGGCACCATTGATAAAGGCATCACCGCTGACCACCAGACCGCGTACGGCTTTCAGATCCAGCTGCTGAATACAGGCTTCTGCAGCGGCGATAAGCTTGCTGTCTGCCACAAACGCGGCCGGACAACCCGCCATCTGACCCGGCTCATAACCAAAAGCGGTGACGTCAGCATCGTGATAACGCACTTCTTCTGACACCACGATATCACCGACGCTGAGCGACGGCGCTAAACCGCCAGCCGAACCGGTGTTGATCACCACATCCGGCTTGCAGAGCTGCAGCAGCAGCGTGGTACCCAGCGCGGCAGAGGTTTTACCAATGCCCGATTTCAGCAGAGCCACCTCAACGCCCTGCAGGGTGCCGGTATAAATTTCACAACCCGCCAGCGACAGCGTTTGACGGTTTTCAATTTTGTCGCGCAGCAGTGTGACTTCCTGCTCCATCGCGCCAATAATGCCTGCTTTCATAGTGAGTTCCGCTAATGTAAAGAATCAAAATTTAGGGCATAGTCTACCATGGCATTCAGGGGATTAATTCACGAAAAAATAAGGGGTAATCCATGTCAGCGATCAATTTCAGGAAGAAGATCAGCTTCTCGCGCCCTTATAACAGCCGCAAGGAACCGGAAGGCGAATATTACATTACGCGCCATTTTGAGAGCGATCGCGGAAGGATTATAAACTCCGCCGCTATCCGGCGTTTGCAGCAAAAAACGCAGGTGTTTCCGCTGGAGCGTAACGCTGCCGTTCGTTCCCGCCTGACGCATTCGCTGGAGGTGCAGCAGACCGGGCGTTACATCACCAAAGAGATCCTGCAAACCCTGAAGATGCAGGGCGGGCTGGCGCAGTATGGTCTTGATGAGCTGGAAGGCGCGTTTGAAAGTCTGATTGAGATGGCCTGTCTGATGCATGATGTCGGTAATCCACCTTTTGGCCATTTTGGCGAGGCGGCGATTAACGACTGGTTTGAAGAGAACCTCTCAGCCGAGCTGGTGGATCCGCTGGTGGCCGGCGTGGAAGGAGAAGCACAGCGTAAAGCCTTTGATCAACTCAACGCCATGATCCGCCAGGATCTCTGTCACTTTGAAGGTAATGCGCAGGCGATCCGGATGGTGCATACGCTGCTGCAACTGAATCTCAGTTATTCTCAGGTCGCCTGCATCCTGAAATATACCGCGCCTGCCTGGTGGCAGGGGGAAAAGCCCGCCGAATTTAGCGTACTCATGAAGAAGCCTGGGTTTTATCTCTCTGAGCAGGATTATATTGCCGACCTGCGTGCTGCCACCAATATGGAAGAGCACCACCGTTTTCCGCTGACTTATATAATGGAAGCTGCGGATGATATCTCCTATTGTATTGCTGATTTGGACGACGCTGTAGAAAAAGATATCTTTAATGTTGAAAGTTTGTATGAGTTTCTCAATAAAGCCTGGGGGCCGGTTAAAAATAATGACGCTTTCAGCCGGACTATTGGCGAAGCCTGGCGTGAAGCCTGCAGTAAAAAACGCCGAAGCCGCAGCGATCAATTTTTTATGTCACTCCGCGTAAATGTTCAGAGCGTGCTGGTAAGCTATGCGGTGAAACGTTTTGTTGATAATCTTCCTGCTATATTCGATGGAAGTTTTAACCATGCGCTACTGGAAGATGAGGGTGAAGAGGGCCGCTTACTGCAATTGTTTAAAACCGTTGCGCGCCAGCAGGTCTTTAATCATTCTGAAGTAGAGCAGCTGGAGTTGCAGGGTTACCGGGTGATTAAAGGGCTGCTGGAGATCTATCAGCCGCTGATGCGCCTTAATTACGAAGCCTTTACCACGCTGATAAATGAAGATTTCCTGCGTCAGCATCCGATCGAAACCCGGCTTTTTCATAAGCTCTCGGGTAAACACCGTAAAGCCTATTTGCATAAGATGCGTAATCTGGTTGTAGAACATAAATATCAGCGTCTGTTGTGGGAACGTTATTATCGCTTCCGGCTCATTCAGGATTATATCAGTGGTATGACCGATCTCTATGCCTGGGATGAGTACCGACGACTGATGGCGGTAGAATAAGCCGCCAATTGTAAAGAGCGCGAATAAATTTTTACTTTTGCCTTAAACTTTTAAAGGAACTTCGCGCTAAAACATTTATCTCACCTTTCGACCACAGCAATGGTCTGAACAGTAATCTTATTGAGAAACGAAAAATGAAAAAAAAGACCTTAATGTTAAGTGCGCTGGCGTTGAGCCTGAGCATGGCGCTCGCCCCTGTTACTGTTTCTGCTGCGCAAACGGCCTCTTCCGATAGCCTGCAACAGCCAAGTCTGGCACCGATGCTGGAGAAGGTGATGCCGTCTGTGGTCAGTATCAGCGTCGAGGGGACCACCACGGTGAAAACCCCGCGTATGCCGCAGCAATTTCAGCAATTCTTTGGCGACAATTCGCCATTCTGCCAGGATGGTTCCCCGTTCCAGGGTTCACCGATGTGCCAGAACGGCGACGGTGCAGGCGGTAACGGCGGCGCGCCAGTGCCTGATACCCAGCAGGAAAAATTCCGTGCTCTGGGATCGGGTGTCATCATTAACGCTGACAAAGGCTATGTGGTAACTAATAACCACGTCGTGAATAATGCCACCAAAATTCAGGTACAGCTCAGCGACGGTCGTCGCTATGACGCCAAAGTCATCGGTAAAGATCCCAGCTCTGACATTGCCCTGATTCAGCTGCAGGAAGCCAAAAATCTTACCGCAGTCAAAATCGCTGACTCTGACAACCTGCGCGTCGGCGATTATACCGTGGCGATCGGCAACCCTTATGGTCTGGGTGAAACGGTCACCTCAGGTATCGTCTCCGCGCTGGGACGCAGTGGCCTGAACGTGGAAAACTACGAAAACTTTATCCAGACAGATGCGGCCATTAACCGGGGCAACTCCGGTGGTGCGCTGGTTAACCTCAACGGTGAACTGATCGGGATTAACACCGCCATTCTGGCGCCTGATGGCGGCAACATCGGTATCGGCTTTGCTATCCCCAGCAACATGGTGAAAAACCTGACGGCACAGATGGTCGAGTTTGGTCAGGTGAAACGCGGCGAGCTGGGCGTGCAGGGGACTGAGCTGAACTCCGAGCTGGCAAAAGCGATGAAGGTCGACGCACAACGTGGTGCCTTTGTAAGCCAGGTGCTGCCAGACTCAGCGGCCGCCAAAGCCGGTATTAAGGCGGGCGACGTCATTGTGTCGATGAACGGTAAACCGCTGAGCAGCTTTGCTTCGCTGCGTGCGGAAGTGGGCTCACTTCCGGTTGGCACCACCCTGAAACTGGGGCTGCTGCGTGACGGCAAACCGGTCGATGTCTCTGTTAAGTTGCAGCAGAGCAGCCAGTCAAAAGTGCAGTCCGCGACCATCTACACTGGCATTGAAGGCGCCGATCTCAGCAATATCGAAGCGGGTACCAAAGGTGTCCGGGTTGATAACGTGAAACCGGGCAGTGCTGCGGCGCGTATCGGCCTGAAAAAGGGCGATGTGATTCAGGGCGTTAACCAGCAGGTGGTAACCAACCTGGGTGAGCTGCGCAAAGTTCTCGACAGCAAGCCGTCCGTTCTGGCGCTGAATGTGAAACGCGGCGACAGCAGTATCTATCTGCTGATGCAGTAAGCGAACAGCAACGGATGAAGAGGCGGACTGCGGTCCGCCTTTTTTATGTCCACTTTCTGCCTCGTCAGAGTGTGATGCTCACCGCAAATTCGGCAAATGACGGCCTGGCTCTGTGCAATTGCACAATGTTCTGCGTGCTGTGCATGCGTATTCTGTTTCTCCCCCCTCTTTTCAGGAGTAATGGATGGCTACCTATCACCTTGATGCCCGGCTGGCACAGGATATCGTGGCGCGCACCATGAAAATTATTGACAGCAATGTCAACGTGATGGATGCGCGGGGCCGGATTATCGGCAGCGGTGACCGGGAACGTATTGGGGAGTTGCACGAAGGTGCACTGCTGGTGCTCTCTCAGGGGCGCGTTGTCGACATCGATGAGGCCGTGGCTAAACATCTCCATGGCGTGCGGCCTGGCATTAACCTGCCGCTGCGCATTGATGGTGACATCGTCGGGGTGATCGGCCTGACCGGTGAGCCGCTGGCGCTGCGGCATTATGGCGAGCTGGTCTGCATGACCGCAGAGATGATGCTGGAGCAGGCCCGGCTGCTGCATATGCTGGCGCAGGACAGCCGTCTGCGTGAAGAGCTGGTGCTGAACCTGATCCGCAGCGATACCCTGTCGCCACAGCTGACCGAATGGGCGCAGCGGCTCGGTATCGATCTCAATCAGCCGCGTGTGGTCGCCGTGGTGGAAGTGGATAGTGGTCAGCTCGGCGTCGACAGCGCGATGTCAGAGCTACAGCAGCTGCAAACGCTGCTGACCACGCCGGAGCGGGACAATCTGATCGCGATTGTGTCACTGACCGAAATGGTGGTGCTGAAACCGGCCCTTAATGGGCATGGGCGTCACGATCAGGAAGATCATCGCCGCCGCGTAGAGCAGTTACTACAGCGGATGAAAGAGAGCGGTCATCTTCGGATGCGTATCGCGCTGGGCAACTTCTTTACCGGACCCGGCAGCATCGCACGCTCTTACCGGACGGCGCGCACCACGATGATGGTGGGCAAGCAACGTATGCCCGAGGTGCGCAGCTATTTTTATCAGGATCTGGTGCTGCCCGTGCTGCTCGACAGCCTGCGGGGTGGCTGGCAGGCCAATGAGCTCGCCCGGCCACTGGCGAAGCTCAAGAGCATGGATAACAACGGCTTGCTGCGCCGCACGCTGATCGCCTGGTTCACCCATAACGTCCAGCCGAGCGCCACCGCGCGTGCGCTGTTCATTCATCGTAATACGCTGGAATACCGGCTGAACCGGATTTCTGAACTGACCGGACTGAATCTTGGCCATTTTGATGACAGGCTGTTGCTCTATGTTGCTTTGCAACTGGATGAGCAGGGCTGAAGTGCAGATTTGCGGCATAAAAAAGGCCAGCAATGCTGGCCTCTCTGGTCGGGCAGGGAATTAACGACCGTTACGGGTTAATTTTTCCAGATCCGATTCAATTTCAGTGATCTTGTGGGAAACCACGCTTTCCAGGTGACGCAGGTCATCCAGAATTTTGCGTTTCAGATCCACTTCAACCTGATCGCGCTGGCAAATCTGGTCCAGTTCATCGATGACATAACGCAGATTCGGGCTGATTTCCTGAACTTCTTTGTAGCCCTGGGTCGCGTGATCGGCAACAACCGTTTTGCGCTGGCGCGGATATTTGAATTTGACGCTCTTCGCGAAAAACTCACCTTTATCTTTGCGGAAGTAGATTTTCAGAATGTCGTTATTGGCTTCCTGACGCAGGCTATAGCGGTCAATGTCGTCCGGGTTACTGATACCTAAGCTTTTCAGATTGTCATACATAGCGTTGTTTCCATCAAAAGTGAGAAGCGCGCAGACTTGTTCATGACGTCCGTCAACTGTAGACATAAATAAGCGGGATGAACATTGCGCGACAGGATTTAACTGGCGCGGATTATGACCTGGATAAAAACTAAACGCACCAGTTAATTCGCGACGCGAAGCATGTTGTTCAGGAATCACTGTAAAGAAAAGATGACGGGCTGGAAACCAGCCCGTCACTTAAATCAGTCGATGGTGCGCAGCAGTTCGTTGATGCCTGTTTTGCCCAGCGTTTTCGCATCCACTTTCTTCACGATTACGGCACAGTAGAGGCTGTAGCTGCCATCTTTAGAGGGCAGGTTACCTGAGACCACCACGGATCCCGCAGGAACACGGCCGTAATGCACTTCGCCGGTCTCGCGGTCATAGATTTTGGTGCTCTGACCGATGTAAACGCCCATTGAGATCACGGAACCTTCTTCAACAATCACGCCTTCAACGATTTCAGAGCGCGCGCCAATGAAGCAGTTATCTTCGATGATGGTCGGGTTCGCCTGCAGCGGCTCCAGCACGCCACCGATACCCACGCCGCCAGAAAGGTGAACGTTTTTACCAATCTGCGCACAGGAGCCAACGGTCGCCCAGGTGTCCACCATGGTGCCTTCATCCACAAAGGCGCCAATGTTGACGTAAGAAGGCATCAGCACCGTGTTGCGGGCGATATAGGCACCCTGACGCACAGCCGCAGGCGGCACGACGCGGAAACCGGCTTCTTTGAAACGCGCTTCATCCCAGCCTGCAAACTTCATCGGCACTTTGTCGTAAAAGCGGGTTTCTGCACCTTCCATCACCTGATTGTCATTGATGCGGAAAGAGAGCAGTACGGCTTTCTTCAGCCACTGATGCGTTACCCACTCGCCGTCGATCTTCTCAGAAACGCGCAGTGCACCGCTGTCCAGCAGGGCGATCACCTGGTTGATGGCATCACGGGTTTCGCTGTCGACGCTGGCGGGTGTGATGTCAGCGCGACGTTCGAAGGCGGATTCAATAACGCTCTGTAACTGTTGCATATTTTTTTCCTGATCTGTCATGTGCGATGCCGGGCAATACCCCGACACAAGTAAAGAGATTAATGTTTACAAATCGAGTCTGGTCACACTTTATCGTTTGGATTAAGGGCCTCTGTCAACCGTTGTCGCAACGCTTTTCGCATTTCTTCGTCCAGTGCCTGACGTTCGCTGTTGGCCAGAATAAACAAATCTTCGACCCTCTCGCCGATGGTGCTGATGCGTGCGCCATGCAGTGAGACCCCGAGATCGGCAAAGACTTCACCGACCCGCGCCAGCAGGCCTGGCTGATCCAGCGCCACCAGTTCCAGATAGCTGCGACGATCGGTATGCGTCGGCAGGAAATTGACCTCGGTATCGACGCTGAAATGCCTGAGTTTGGCCGACGGACGGCGGGTACGCGGGGGCGCCCACTCTGACTGGGTTATTGCCTGCTCCAGCGCCTGAATGATCATCGGATGGCGATCCGGAGAGAGCGGGCTGCCATCCGGCTCCAGCACAATAAAGGTATCCATCGCCATGCCGTCGCGGCTGGTAAAGATTTGCGCATCGTGCACGCTGAGATTACGGCGATCGAGTTCACCCGCAACGGCGGCAAACAGGTGCGGGCGATCGGGACTCCAGATAAAGATTTCGGTCCCGCCGCGCGTGGCCTGCGGACTGACCAGCACCAGCGGTTTTTTCAGGTCGTGAACCAGTAAGTGGCGGGCATGCCAGGCGATCTGATTCGGCGTATGGCGCAGGAAATAGTCAGCGCGGCAGCGATTCCAGATCTGGTGCAGACGCTCTTCATCAATGTTGTCCATCCGAAGCAGCGCCAGCGACTGCAGGCGATGATGACGCACCCGCTCTCGCAGATCCGGACTGTTTTCCATGCCGCGTCGCAACTGCTTCTCGGTGGCGAAAAAGAGCTCACGCAACAGGCTCTGCTTCCAGCTGTTCCACAGACTTTCATTGGTGGCACAGATATCGGCTACGGTCAGGCAAACCAGATAGCGCAGCCGGTTCTCATTCTGCATCACCTCGGCGAACTGCTGTATCACCGTCGGGTCCTGAATATCGCGCCGCTGTGCTGTCACCGACATCAGCAGATGATGACGCACCAGCCAGGCCACCAGCTGAGTTTCTCGCGAGTTGAGACCGTGCATTTCAGCAAAGTCGAGCGCATCCTGCGCGCCGAGAATAGAGTGATCGCCGCCGCGCCCTTTGGCAATGTCATGCAGCAGCGCGGCCATCAGCAACAGCTCCTGTTGCGGCAGGCGCGGCCATAACTCGACGCACAGTGGATGCTGCGGGCGGGTGCTTTCATTGGCAAAACTTTCCAGCTTCTGCAACACCCGAATGGTGTGCTCATCTACGGTGTAGGCGTGAAACAGATCGAACTGCATCTGTCCGACGATATGGCCCCACAGCGGCGTATAAGCCCACAGCACGCTGTAGCGATGCATCGGCACCAGCGCCCGGCTGACCGCGCCGGGATGGCGCAGAATCGACATAAAGGTGCGGCGCGCTTCCGGGATCTGACACAGCGGCTGTTTAAGATGACGACGCGCATGGCGCAGGTGACGCAGGGTGGTGGAGTAGATCCCTTTGATGCTGTCGTTACGCACCATGACGTAGAACATGCGCAGAATCGCCTGCGGCTCTCGCCGGAACAGCGTTTCGTCGCGCAGGTCGATCAAATCGCCACGCAGCTGAAAATCGTCATCGATAGGCCTGGGCTTTTCGCTGGTGGAGAGCGCCAGAATCGCCTCATCAAACAGCTGCAGCAGCATCTGATTCAGTTCGCCGATACGCCGCGTGACCCGATAGAAATCTTTCATCATCCGCTCGACCGGCTCATTGCCCTCGCCCTGATAATTCAGGCGTTGTGCCACGCTGAGCTGGCGATCGAACAGCAGGCGATTATCGTAACGGGGCAGGGAGAGGTGCAGGGCAAAGCGGATGCGCCAGAGAAATGCCTGACATTCGTTGAGTTCGCTGCGCTCGGCGTCGGTGAGGAAACCAAAGCCGACCATCTCATCCAGCGTGGTGGCGCCAAAATGGCGTCGGGCGACCCACTGCAGCGTATGGATGTCCCGCAGGCCACCGGGGCTGCTTTTAATGTCCGGTTCAAGGTTATAGCTGGTGCCGTGGTAACGCTTGTGGCGCTCCTGCTGCTCTTCAATTTTGGCGGCGAAAAAGCAGGATGAGGGCCAGAAACCATCGCTGAAGATGTTTTTCTGTAATTCCAGAAACAGCGCTACATCGCCGGTCAGCATGCGTGACTCAATCAGATTGGTGGCAACGGTCAGGTCAGATAACCCCTCCAGCAGGCACTCTTCCAGCGTGCGGACGCTGTGACCCACTTCCAGCTTAAGGTCCCACATCAGCGTTAACAGATCGCTGGTGCGCTGCGCAGCCTGTTCATTCAGCGGCTGGCGGCTCAGGATCAGGACGTCAATATCAGAGAGTGGATGCAGCTCGGCACGGCCATAGCCGCCAACGGCGACCAGCGCGATAGCCGGCATCTCATCAAAGCCAAAAAAGCGCCACAGGCGACGCAGCAGCCGATCGATAAACAGCGTGCGGGCATCAATCAGCGGCTCAACGGGTTCACCGGCATCAAACGCGGCGGCCAGATGTTGCTGAAACTGCTCCAGCCGCGGCTTCAGAATGTCACGTGTCAGCTGGTCGTCACCCCATTCGGCTGGCGAATCGACCAGACCGTTTTTCACATCTTCTGACAGACTCACGCTCATGCAGCTCTTCTCTTTTTTAGCCAAAAAAAAGCCGGCTCAGCGCCGGCTTGATCTGTAATGGGGGAATTACCCTTCGGCGACAAGCACAGCGGGCAGCGTGTCGTCTTTGCGCAGGGTTAAAATCTCACAGCCGTTCTCCGTCACCACAATAGTATGCTCATACTGCGCGGACAAGCTGCGATCTTTGGTTTTTACCGTCCAGCCATCTTTCATGGTGCGGATGCGGTAATCCCCGGCATTGACCATCGGTTCTACCGTAAAGGTCATGCCCGCCTGGAGTACCACGCCGCCATCATCGGCATCGTAATGCAGCACCTGAGGCTCTTCATGGAAACCCTTGCCGATACCGTGGCCGCAATATTCGCGCACCACAGAGAAGTCGTTGGCTTCAACATATTTCTGGATGGCGCGGCCCAGTTCGCGCAGGCGGATGCCGGGCTTGATCAGACGCAGTGAGAGATAGAGGCTCTCCTGCGTGACACGGCACAGGCGTTCGCCCTGAATGGTCGGCTTACCGACGATAAACATCTTTGAGGTATCGCCGTGGTATTCATCTTTAATTACGGTGACATCGATATTCACTACATCGCCATCTTTTAACGGACGATCATCGCTGGGGATCCCGTGGCACACCACTTCATTCACCGAGATGCAGACTGACTTCGGAAAGCCGTGATAGCCGAGGCAGGCGGAGACAGCCTGTTGCTTTTGAGTAATGTGATCGTGGCAGATGCGGTCCAGTTCACCGGTGGTCACACCCGGTTTTACGTAAGGCTCGATCATCTCCAGCACTTCGGCGGCCAGTCGGCCCGCGACGCGCATTTTTTCGATTTCTTCAGGGGTTTTAATTGAAATTGCCATTAAATTAATCCGCAGTTGTCGAAATTTTCGACAATAATAAGTTCTGTGCTGTCATGTTAGCAGCCAGCAAATGGGCTGCCAAATAGAGAACGCGCTGACCTCCGTCAGCGATCATTTATTGGCGTCCCTGGGCTGGTTGTGGTATAAAGCGCGCCGACGATTCTCTGTATGGCCGTTTCGGTCAGCAGGAAACGCATAACTCTCATTATGTGTAATAAAACACACATGTATCGACACATACGCCGGGGTGCCTTGAAAGAGGTCGGTCGTATGGGATACATGGAGGCCCAACCCCAATCAAACTTTAGAGGTTTTATCATGGCAACTGTTTCCATGCGCGACATGCTCCAGGCTGGTGTTCACTTCGGTCACCAGACCCGTTACTGGAACCCAAAAATGAAGCCATTCATCTTTGGTGCTCGTAACAAGGTTCACATCATCAACCTGGAAAAAACTGTACCTATGTTCAACGAAGCTCTGGCTGAACTGAACAAGATCTCTTCCCGTAAAGGTAAGATCCTGATCGTAGGTACTAAGCGTGCTGCTGCTCAGGCGGTAAAAGAGTCTGCACTGAGCTGCGACCAGTTCTTCGTAAACCACCGCTGGTTGGGTGGCATGCTGACTAACTGGAAAACCGTGCGTCAGTCAATCAAGCGTCTGAAAGATCTGGAGATTCAGTCTCAGGATGGTACTTTCGACAAACTGACCAAAAAAGAAGCGCTGATGCGTGCGCGTGAGCTGGCCAAGCTGGAAAACAGCCTGGGCGGTATCAAAGATATGGGCGGTCTGCCAGACGCGCTGTTTGTTGTCGATGCTGACCACGAACACATCGCAATCAAAGAAGCAAACAACCTGGGTATCCCGGTATTTGCTATCGTTGATACCAACTCAGATCCAGATGGCGTTGATTTCGTTATCCCAGGTAACGACGATGCAATCCGTGCTGTAAACCTGTACCTGACTGCCGTTGCGACCACCGTTCGCGAAGGCCGCTCTCAGGACCTGGCTGAGCAAGCTGAAGAAGCGTCTTTAGAAAACGCTTAATAAGGTTTGCTCTGCATAAGAGCCCTTAGCATTCAGATGTGATCTGTAAGGGGCCTATACTGGCCCCTTTATTTTATCTTAAGTCTGTTACGCCCCCAACCGGACGGCGGGACAGAGTAAATTTTCCGCAAATAAGTGTCTGCTGGTGCAAACGTACACAGGCACGAACCGAGGATTCTGGAATGGCTGACATTACCGCTGCATTGGTAAAAGAACTGCGTGAGCGTACTGGCGCTGGCATGATGGATTGCAAAAAAGCGCTGACTGAAGCGAACGGCGACATTGAGCTGGCGATTGAGAACATGCGTAAGTCTGGCGCAATCAAAGCAGCGAAAAAAGCAGGCAACGTTGCTGCTGATGGCGTAATCAAAACCAAGATCGTTGGCGACTACGGCGTGATTCTGGAAGTAAACTGCCAGACTGACTTCGTTGCAAAAGATGGCGGTTTCCAGGCGTTCGCAGACAAAGTTCTGGATGTGGCTGCAGCTGATCGCGTTACCGACGTTGAAGTTCTGAAAGCGCAGTTCGAAGAAGAGCGCGTTGCACTGGTTGCTAAAATCGGTGAGAACATCAACATCCGTCGCGTTGCTATCCTGGAAGGCGCAGAGCTGGGCAGCTACCTGCACGGCGCACGTATCGGCGTTCTGGTTTCAACCAAAGGCGCTAACGAAGATCTGATCAAACAGATCGCGATGCACGTTGCGGCAAGCAAGCCTGAATTCGTTAAGCCAGAAGACGTTTCTGCTGACGTGGTTGATAAAGAGTACCAGGTTCAGCTGGACATCGCGATGCAGTCTGGCAAGCCAAAAGAGATCGCAGAGAAGATGGTTGAAGGCCGTATGAAGAAATTCACCGGCGAAGTCTCTCTGACTGGTCAGGCTTTCGTTATCGACCCAAGCAAAACCGTTGGCCAGGCTCTGAAAGAGCAGGGCGCTGACGTTATCAACTTCATCCGCTTCGAAGTTGGTGAAGGCATCGAGAAAGTTGAGTCTGACTTCGCTGCAGAAGTTGCAGCAATGTCCAAACAGTCTTAATGCTCTGAAAGAACCGCCAGATGGCGGTTCTTTTTTGTCTGTGAATCGCAACAGATACGTTTTCAGTTTCATCCCAATAGCAATTTCATTGCGGTAAGCGGATGATCGATCAGAATTTACTTCTCCTTTACACCCAATCTTCCAGGAAGAACTGACCATGGCGACCAACGCAAAACCTGTTTATCAACGTATCCTGCTTAAACTCAGCGGCGAAGCCCTGCAAGGCGCTGAAGGTTTTGGTATCGACGCGAGTGTGCTTGACCGCATGGCACAAGAGGTAAAAGAGCTGGTTGAACTGGGCATCCAGGTTGGCGTGGTGATTGGCGGAGGGAACCTGTTCCGTGGAGCGAGCCTGCAGCAGGCCGGCATGAACCGCGTTGTGGGTGACCACATGGGTATGCTGGCAACCGTGATGAACGGCCTGGCGATGCGTGATGCACTGCACCGCGCCTATGTGAATGCACGCCTGATGTCAGCGATTCCACTGAATGGCGTCTGTGACAACTACAGCTGGGCAGAAGCAATCAGCCTGCTGCGTAACAACCGCGTGGTGATCTTCTCCGCCGGTACCGGTAACCCGTTCTTCACCACTGACTCTGCAGCGTGTCTGCGCGGCATTGAGATTGAAGCGGACGTCGTGCTGAAAGCGACCAAAGTGGACGGCGTCTACTCTGCGGATCCGGTGAAAAGCCCGGACGCAACGCTGTATGAGCAACTGACCTATGCTGAAGTGCTGGATCAGGAGCTGAAAGTGATGGATCTTGCGGCCTTTACCCTGGCGCGTGACCACAAATTACCTATCCGTGTTTTCAACATGAATAAGCCTGGCGCACTGCGTCGCGTAGTGATGGGTGAAAAAGAAGGCACCCTGATTACGCATTAATACCCGAGGCGAGATAAAATAAGGTATATTCTGTCAGCGCGATGATAATGCATCGCGCACCAGTCAGGATTATCGATGATTATCGATCCCGCTTCCGGTTACGCCGGAACTGGCCAGGTCAAACCGAATCCAAGGGTTTCAACGTGATTAACGACATCAAAAAAGATGCTGACACGCGCATGGAAAAATGCGTTGAAGCATTCAAAACCACCATCAGCAAAGTGCGCACCGGTCGTGCTTCACCTTCGCTGCTCGACGGCATCGTCGTCGAATATTACGGCACGCCGACGCCACTGCGTCAGCTGGCTTCTGTCACTGTGGAAGATTCACGCACGCTGAAAATCAACGTGTTTGATCGTTCACTGAGTCCGGCAGTCGAAAAAGCGATCATGAAGTCCGATCTCGGTCTGAACCCAAGTTCAGCCGGTACCGACATCCGTGTTCCGCTGCCTGCGCTGACAGAAGAGCGTCGTAAAGATCTGATTAAAATCGTGCGCGGCGAAGCCGAGCAGGGCCGTGTGTCGGTACGTAACGTCCGTCGCGATGCCAACGATAAAATCAAAGCGCTGCTGAAAGATAAAGAGATCAGCGAAGACGACGAACGTCGTGCGCAGGATGAAGTGCAAAAAATGACCGATGCGTACATCAAGAAAGTTGATGCTGCACTGTCAGAAAAAGAGACGGAGCTGATGGATTTCTAATCCCATCACTGCCGGACAAAACGCCGTACAGAGAGGTATTCGTATGAATGCGACATCTGGCGGCGTTTTACATTGTGCCTGTGGGCACGCTGACTTCACACGGATAGCTTCATGAAGCGATTAACTCTGCTGGGATCCACCGGCTCTATCGGCACCAGTACGCTGGCGGTGGTGCGCGCCAACCCGGCGCTTTATCAGATTACGGCGCTGGTTGCCGGCCATAACGTGGCGCTGATGGCCGAGCAGTGTGCGGCCTTTACACCGCGCTTCGCCTGCATGGCAGACGAGGCATCCGCCGCTGCGTTGCGTGAGCGACTGAGAGCAATCAGGGTCAATACTGAAGTGCTCTCCGGCGTTCAGGCAGCCTGTGAGCTGGCCGCGCTGGATGAGGTGGATCAGGTGATGGCGGCGATCGTCGGCGCATCGGGTTTGCTGCCGACGCTGGCGGCCATTCGCGCCGGAAAAACGGTGCTGCTGGCCAACAAAGAATCGCTTGTCACCTGCGGCCGTTTGTTTATGGAGGCCGTGCGTCATCATAACGCACAGTTACTACCGGTCGACAGCGAGCATAACGCCATTTTTCAGAGTTTACCGGCTACCATCCAGCATCAGTTAGGTTACGCTGACCTGCGGGATAATGGCATTGAGTCGATTATCCTTACGGGATCGGGTGGTCCTTTTCGTGACACAGATTTAGCGGATCTCAGCGCCATGTCGCCAGATCAGGCCTGTGCACATCCGAACTGGTCGATGGGGAGAAAAATCTCTGTCGATTCGGCCACCATGATGAATAAAGGTCTTGAGTACATTGAAGCCCGTTGGTTGTTTAATGCCAGCGCAGCGCAGATGGAAGTGATACTCCACCCACAGTCGGTGATTCACTCCATGGTGCGATACTGCGATGGCAGCGTGCTGGCTCAATTAGGTTCTCCTGATATGCGTACGCCGATTGCCCACAGCATGGCCTGGCCTTCGCGCATCAATGCAGGCGTGACGCCGCTGGATTTTACCCGCATGTCGGCGCTCTCCTTTGCAGAACCTGATTTTAGTCGCTACCCCTGTCTGAAACTGGCCATTGATGCCTGTGATGCAGGGCAGGCGGCGACCACCACGCTAAATGCAGCCAACGAGGTTGCCGTCGCGGCTTTCCTGAATCACCAGATCCGCTTCACCGACATTGCCGCGCTTAATAGTGAGGTGATGGCGGCACAAGTGTGTCCGGAGCCGGATTCGGTGGACGCTGTCCTTGAAATCGATCGCACTGCGCGCGCGCTGGCGACAGAAATGTTGCCGCGTTTCACGTCGTGATGCCGATCGTTATGAGGCCATTTGTTCGCTTCAGGTGAAAATGATATAGTCGCTGGCTCGCGTTTCACGGTCTGTCACCGAATTCGGTGTGGCCCGGCACTGAGAGTGTGTCGGGATTTGAATCGGGCGCAATGTATTCAGAAACCACAGCATTTCTGATGAAAGGAATTGGTTAAGCGTTATGTCGTCTAACAATCACAACAACACTGATGACCAGCAGGGAAACGGTCCGCGCCACGTCGCTATCATCATGGATGGCAATGGCCGCTGGGCCAAAAATCAGGGAAAATTGCGCATTTCAGGCCACAAAGCTGGCGTTAAATCGGTACGCCGTGCCGTCAGCTTTGCGGTCAGTAACAATCTTGAAGCCCTGACGCTTTACGCCTTCAGCAGTGAAAACTGGAGTCGTCCGCCGCAGGAAGTCACCGCGTTAATGGAACTCTTTGTCTGGGCGCTTGATAGTGAAGTGAAGAGCCTGCACAAACACAATGTTCGCTTACGCGTCATTGGCGATACCAGCCGTTTCAGCCCGCGTATTCAGGAACGTATTCGCCGTTCTGAGACGCTGACCGCAAATAATAGTGGCCTGACGCTCAACATTGCTGCCAACTATGGCGGCCGTTGGGATATTATCGAAGGCGTGAAAAAACTGGCTGAACAGGTTCAGGAAGGATTACTGCGACCTGACCAGATTACCGAAGAGAGCCTGACGTCGCAGCTCTGTATGCAGGAGCTGGCGCCAGTGGATTTAGTGATAAGGACCGGGGGAGAGCATCGGATTAGCAACTTCCTGCTGTGGCAGATTGCCTATGCTGAATTCTATTTTACCGATGTGCTCTGGCCGGATTTCGATGAACACGTTTTTGAAGGTGCACTGAATGCATTCTCTCTGCGGGAGCGTCGTTTTGGCGGCGCTGCACCAGGCGGCGCCTGAGCAATCTGGGGGTAACCTTTGCTGAAGTCTCGTCTGATTACCGCGTTGATATTAATTCCGCTGGTAATAGCTGCACTGTTCTGGTTACCGCCTGTTGGCTTCGCCCTGACAACCATCGTTATCTGCATGCTGGCAGCCTGGGAATGGGGTCAGTTTGCAGGGATGGCATCACGGCAACAGCGCGTCTGGCTGGCTGTACTTTGTGGTCTGCTGCTGGCGCTGATGCAGTTTACGCTGCCACCTTATCAACACACGGTGCATCTGCCACAGATCGCGACATCGCTTTGGGCGTCGCTGGTGTGGTGGGTTGTTGCACTACTGCTGGTGCTCTCCTATCCCGCTTCTGCGGCCTTCTGGCGCCATTCGCGTCCACTTCGCTTACTGTTTGGCGTGTTAACGCTGGTCCCTTTTTTCTGGGGCATGGTGGCGCTGCGCCAGTATCACTATGACACCGACCACTTCGCCGGTGCCTGGTGGCTGCTGTTTGTGTTGCTGCTGGTGTGGGGAGCGGATTCAGGTGCCTATATGTTTGGCAAGATGTTCGGCAAGCACAAGCTGGCGCCAAAGGTCTCACCAGGCAAAACCTGGGAAGGCTTCCTGGGCGGTCTGGTCACCTCGGCGCTGATTGCAGTGCTGTTTGCGACGCTGGCGCCACTGACGGTTTCCACCGGTACGCTGGTGATTTGCGCGATTATCGCGACGCTGGCCTCTGTGCTGGGCGACCTCACTGAGAGCATGTTTAAACGTGAAGCGGGCATCAAAGACAGTGGTAATCTGATTCCTGGTCACGGCGGCATTCTTGATCGTATTGATAGTCTGACTGCGGCGGTGCCGGTGTTTGCCTGTTTATTGCTGCTGGTGTTTCGCACCCTTTAAGGACAGGCAAAGATGTTGAGCATACTCTGGAGTTTCGTCGCCTTTATCGTTGCGCTGGGCGTATTAATTACCGTTCATGAGTTTGGCCATTTCTGGGTCGCTCGTCGCTGTGGCGTCAAAGTTGAGCGCTTTTCCATTGGTTTTGGTAAGTCGCTCTGGCAGCGCCGTGACCGCCACGGCACCGAATTTGTCATCGCGCTGATTCCCCTTGGCGGCTACGTTAAAATGCTCGACGAGCGTGTTGAAAGCGTGCCAGCCGAATTTCGTCATCAGGCTTTTAACAACAAAGCCGTCTGGCAACGCGCCTCCATCATTGCGGCAGGTCCTGTCGCTAATTTCATCTTTGCCATCTTTGCCTACTGGGTTGTGTTTATTCACGGCGTGCCCGGCGTGCGCCCGGTAATCGGTGAAATTTTAAACGGTTCGGTGGCTGCGGAAGCTCAAATTACGCCCGGCATGGAACTTAAGGCTGTTGACGGTATCGAAACGCCTGACTGGGATGCTGTGCGTATGGCGCTGGTGGGTAAAATCGGCGACAGCAGCACCACCTTAACAGTGGCTCGATTTGGCGAGGACGCAACCCAGCAGAAACAGCTGGATTTGCGTAACTGGCAGTTTGAGCCTGATAAGCAGGATCCGGTCGTCGCGTTAGGGATTCAGCCACGCGGTCCGCAGATTGAGACCACGCTGGCAGAAGTGCAGGCGAACTCGCCAGCCAGTGAAGCCGGTTTGCAAGCAGGCGACAGGATCGTTAAAGTCGATGGTCAGCCATTATCGCAGTGGCAGACTTTTGTCACGCAGGTCCGGGATAACCCCGGCAAAAGCATGGCGCTTGAGGTGGATCGCGGCGGTGAGTCTATTGCGCTGACGATGACGCCAGAAGCGAAATCTGGCAGTAAAGCGGGATTTGCGGGTGTCATTCCGCGCATTGTTCCTCTGCCAGAAGAGTACAAGACGGTAAGACAGTATGGCGCGTTTGCGGCTATCGGTGAGGCTAGTGTAAAAACCTGGCAACTGATGAAGCTCACCGTCTCCATGCTGGGCAAGTTAATAACCGGTGATGTGAAGCTGAACAACCTGAGCGGGCCAATTTCGATTGCGCAGGGTGCAGGGTTGTCAGCAGAGTATGGGTTGATTTACTACCTGATGTTCCTGGCGTTGATTAGCGTCAACCTGGGCATCATCAACCTGTTCCCTCTGCCGGTTTTAGATGGTGGGCACTTGCTCTTCCTGGCGATCGAAAAGATCAAGGGTGGACCGGTGTCCGAGCGAGTTCAGGACTTTAGTTATCGCATCGGTTCAATTTTACTGGTGCTGTTAATGGGGCTTGCACTTTTCAATGATTTCTCACGTTTGTAACCGCTGGAACGCGAACATTCGAGGGATGTGTTAGGAAAACGCATAACAACGATGGCGATGAAAAAGTTGCTCATAGCGTCGCTGCTGTTTAGCAGCGCCACCGTTTACGGTGCAGACGATTTCGTAGTGAAGGATATTCATTTCGAAGGGCTGCAGCGAGTCGCCGTCGGCGCGGCTCTGCTGAGCATGCCAGTACGGGTTGGCGATACGGTGAATGACGATGATGTCAGAAATACCATTCGCTCGCTGTTCGCTACTGGCAACTTTGAGGATGTTCAGGTCCTGCGAGACGGTACAACGCTGATTGTCCAGGTCAAAGAACGTCCTACCATTGCCAGCATTACCTTCACCGGTAACAAAGCGGTGAAAGAGGATCAGCTCAAACAAAATCTGGAAGCCTCAGGTGTCCGTGTCGGCGAAGCGCTGGACCGTACCACCATCTCCTCTATCGAGAAGGGACTTGAGGATTTCTACTACAGCGTAGGTAAATATACCGCCAACGTGAAAGCCGTGGTCACGCCACTGCCGCGTAACCGTGTGGATCTGAAGCTGGTCTTTACTGAAGGTGTCTCTGCAAAAATTCAGCAGATCAACATCGTCGGTAATAAAGCCTTTAGCTCCGATGAGCTGATTTCCCGCTTCCAGCTGCGCGATGAAGTGCCATGGTGGAACGTGGTCGGCGATCGTAAATATCAGAAGCAGAAACTGGCGGGTGACCTTGAAACCCTGCGCAGCTTCTATCTGGATCGTGGCTACGCACGCTTTAACATCGATTCAACGCAGGTCAGTCTGACGCCTGATAAAAAAGGCATCTACATCACGGTGAACATCACCGAAGGTGACCAGTACAAAATCGCTGGCGTGATCGTCAATGGCAGCATGGCGGGCCATTCAGCAGAAATTGAACATCTGACCAAGATTCCGGCAGGCGAGCTTTATAACGGCGCCAAAGTCACGAAAATGGAAGATGACATCAAGAAACTGCTGGGCCGCTACGGCTATGCCTATCCGCGCGTGGCAACACAGCCAGAAATCAACGACGCCGACAAAACCGTAAAACTGCATATCAATGTGGATGCGGGTAACCGTTATTATGTCCGTAACGTCCGTTTCGAAGGCAATGACACGTCGAAAGACTCCGTGTTACGTCGCGAAATGCGTCAGATGGAAGGCGCGTGGCTGGGCAGCGATCTGGTTGAACAGGGTAAAGAGCGTCTGAACCGTACCGGTTACTTTGAAACCGTTGATGTGGATACTCAGCGTGTGCCAGGTTCGCCGGACCAGGTTGACGTGGTCTACAAGGTTAAAGAGCGTAACACCGGTACCTTTAACTTCGGCGTCGGCTACGGCACCGAAAGTGGTGTGAGCTTCCAGGTCGGCGTCACGCAGGATAACTGGCTGGGCACCGGTAATACCGTGGGCATCAGCGGGACCAAGAACGATTACCAGACCTATGCTGAATTCTCGCTGACTGACCCTTACTTCACCGTTGATGGTGTCAGTCTGGGTGGTCGTCTGTTCTACAACGACTTTAAAGCAGATAACGCGGACCTTTCTGACTATACCAACAAAAGTTATGGTCTGGATGGCACGCTTGGCTTCCCGGTTAACGAAAACAACACCCTGCGTGTCGGTCTGGGCTATGTCCACAATGACCTGTCAAACATGCAGCCTCAGGTGGCGATGTGGCGTTATCTTGACTCGGTCGGCAAGCCGCAGCAGCTCAATGATGAAGGTGATTTCTCAGCAGATGACTTCACCTTTAACTACGGCTGGACTTATAACACCCTGGACCGCGGCTTCTTCCCGACGTCCGGTAACCGTACCAACCTGAACGGTAAGGTGACGATTCCGGGCTCGGATAACAGCTTCTATAAGGCCACGCTGGATACTCAGCAGTATGTGCCGATTAACCAGGATCGTACCTGGGTGCTGTTAGGCCGTGGTCGCGTAGGTTATGGCGATGGTCTCGACGGCAAAGAGATGCCGTTCTACGAGAACTTCTACGCCGGTGGTTCAAGCACCGTGCGCGGCTTCCAGTCCAACACCATTGGACCGAAAGCAGCCTACTTAAATAACAACTCGTCGAACTGCCGAATCGCCGATCCAAATGGCGTCTGTAAGTCTGACGATGCGGTGGGCGGTAACGCCATGGCGATTGCCAGCCTTGAGCTGATTACGCCAACGCCGTTCCTGAGCGAGAAGTATGCTAACTCGGTTCGTACCTCGGTGTTTGTCGATGCCGGTACAGCGTGGGATACCCATTGGGAAAATACCGCAGAAACGCGTGCGGCGGGCATTCCTGACTACAGCGATCCAAACAATATCCGTGTATCCAGCGGTGTTGCGCTACAGTGGATGTCACCGCTCGGCCCGCTGGTGTTCTCTTACGCCCAGCCGATGAAGAAAGTCGATGGAGACAAGTCAGAGCAGTTCCAGTTTAACATTGGTAAAACCTGGTAATGTTCTGAGCATGGATGCATAGCTGAAGTATTGCTGCCGGACAGCACCTGTTGCTGTTCCGGGGCAAACACTGTGTCGCTGACACAAACGTTGATGGTAAGGAGTTTATAGTGAAAAAGTTGTTGTGTGCCGCAGGTCTGGGTCTTGCTTTAGCGGTCTCCGCTGGTGTTCAGGCTGCCGACAAAATTGCAGTGGTAAACGTGTCCAGCATTTTCCAACAGTTACCGCAACGTGCGACTGTTGCTAAACAGCTGGAAAACGAGTTCAAAGGCCGTGCAACTGAGTTGCAGAGCCAGGAGCGCGATCTGCAAACCAAAATGCAGCGTCTGCAGCGTGACGGTTCTACCATGAAGGCGAGCGAACGCAGCCGTATGGAAAAAGATGTCATGTCTCAGCGTGAAGCTTTCTCTACAAAAGCCCAGTCTTTTGAGCAGGATAATCGCCGTCGTCAGATGGAAGAGCGTAACAAGCTGCTGAGCCGTATTCAGGATGCCGTGAAGAAAGTCGCTGACAGCGATGGTTACGACGTCGTGATCGACGCTAACGCGGTGGCTTATGCGTCAAACGCAAAAGACATCACTGCTGACGTGCTGAAACAGGTTAAATAATTCATGTCATCTATTCGACTGGCTGATTTAGCCCAGCAGTTGGATGCAGAATTGCACGGAGATGGCGATATCGTCATCTCCGGCATTGCTTCTATGCAATCCGCCACAACTGGCCAAATCACTTTTCTTGCAAACAGCCGTTACCGCGAGCAACTCGCCCTGATTAAGGCCTCAGCCGTGGTGCTGACGGAAGCGGATCTGGAGTGGTGCAATACCGCAGCGCTGGTGGTGAAAGATCCCTACCTGACCTATGCGCGTATGGCACAAATACTCGATACCACGCCACAGCCAGCGCAAAATATTGCCCCCAGTGCAGTGATCGATCCCTCAGCCCGACTCGGGAGCAACGTCGCCATTGGCGCCAATGCGGTGATCGAAGCGGATGTTGAGCTGGGCGATAACGTGGTCATTGGTGCAGGATGTTTTGTTGGCAAAAAAACTCGTATCGGCAGCGGTACCCGTCTCTGGGCCAACGTCTCTGTTTATCACGAAATTGAAATCGGTCAGGATTGCCTGATTCAGTCAGGTACCGTCATCGGTTCTGATGGTTTCGGCTATGCCAACGATCGTGGTAACTGGGTGAAAATCCCGCAGTTAGGCGCGGTGATAATCGGCGATCGCGTAGAAATAGGTGCCTGCACCACTATCGATCGCGGTGCGCTGGATAACACTCTGATCGGCAATGGTGTTATCATAGACAACCAGTGCCAGATCGCTCACAACGTAGTTATTGGCGACAATACTGCGGTTGCAGGCGGTGTGATCATGGCGGGTAGTTTGAAAATTGGGCGTTACTGTATGATTGGCGGTGCCAGCGTCATTAACGGCCATATGGAAATCTGTGACAAAGTAACGGTGACCGGTATGGGTATGGTCATGCGTCCTATCACAGAGCCTGGTGTCTATTCATCAGGCATTCCGCTGCAACCCAACAAAACCTGGCGCAAAACTGCAGCGCTGGTGATGAACATCGATGACATGAGCAAACGCTTAAAAGCCATCGAGCGCAAGGTCGGCAAAGACGACTAACCGCCATCCCAAAACTGACCGGCTTTCATAATAAAAATGTTAAGCAGGGAAGCCCGGCGCCACAGAACCTATTTGCGGCCTGCGGAAGATCATTTTGATCTGTGCAGGCCGTGTTATTGATGTCATCAGATTTTTAGGACAGGAAGAGTATTTTGACTACTGAAACTCATACTCTGAAAATTGAAGAGATTTTAGAGCTGCTGCCGCACCGCTATCCGTTTCTGCTGGTAGACCGCGTGCTGGAATTTGAAGAGCACAAATACCTGCGTGCAGTGAAGAACGTTTCTGTTAATGAACCGTTTTTCCAGGGGCATTTCCCTGGTAAACCGATTTTTCCTGGCGTTCTGATCCTGGAAGCGATGGCGCAGGCTACCGGTATTCTGGCGTTTAAAAGCGTAGGTAAACTGGAGCCAGGCGAACTCTACTACTTTGCCGGTATCGACAGTGCTCGTTTCAAGCGCCCTGTGGTACCTGGCGACCAAATGATCATGGAAGTCACTTTCGAGAAAACCCGCCGTGGTCTGACCCGCTTTAAAGGCGTGGCGACTGTCGACGGTAAAATCGTTTGTGAAGCGACCATGATGTGTGCCCGCAGCCGGGAGGCATAATTCGTGATTGATCCAACAGCCACTATCCATCCCAGTTCTGTCATCGAAGAGGGCGCTATTATTGGCGCCCGCGTTCACATTGGCCCGTTTTGCTTTATTGGTGCGAATGTTGAGATCGGTGAAGGAACGGTACTGAAGTCACATGTTGTGGTGAACGGCCACACGCGCATCGGTAAAGATAATCAGATTTATCAGTTCGCCTCAATTGGCGAAGTGAATCAGGATCTGAAATATGCCGGTGAGCCAACACGGGTTGAGATCGGTGATCGTAACCGCATCCGTGAAAGCGTGACGATTCATCGCGGCACCACGCAGGGTGGCCAGGTCACCACAGTGGGCAGCGATAATCTGCTGATGGTTAATGCTCACATCGCGCATGACTGCGTGATTGGCAACCGCTGTATCTTCGCCAACAACGCCACCCTGGGTGGTCACGTGACGGTCGATGATTTCGCCATTATTGGCGGCATGACAGCGGTACATCAGTGGTGCATCATCGGTGCTCACGTGATGGTTGGCGGCTGTTCGGGCGTGGCGCAGGATGTGCCGCCTTACGTTATTGCGCAGGGCAACCACGCTACGCCGTTCGGGATCAATATCGAAGGTCTCAAGCGTCGTGGCTTCAGCAAAGAGTCGTTGCACGCTATCCGCAACGCCTACAAGTTGCTCTATCGCAGCGGCAGAACGCTGGAGGAAGTGAAACCGGAGATCGAAGCCATCGCACAGCAGCACAGCGAAGTGCAACCTTTCTACGATTTCTTCACCCGTTCAACCCGTGGATTAATTCGTTAATCCATGTCAGCGCGTCCTTTAACGATTGCCCTGGTCGCCGGAGAAACCTCCGGCGATATTCTTGGTGCAGGTCTGATCCGTGTCCTGAAAGCCCGTCATCCGGATGCACGCTTTGTCGGCGTGGCGGGTCCTCTGATGCAGGCAGAAGGGTGTGAAGCCTGGTATGAGATGGAAGAGCTGGCGGTGATGGGCATTGTCGAGGTGCTCGGTCGCCTGCGACGCCTGCTGACAATCCGTCGCGATCTCACCCGGCGTTTTACCGAACTCAGACCCGATGTCTTTGTCGGGATTGATGCGCCCGATTTCAATATCACGCTGGAAGGCAATCTTAAACGCACTGGCATTCGCACTATCCACTATGTCAGCCCCTCGGTGTGGGCATGGCGGCAAAAGCGTGTCTTTAAGATTGGTCGTAACACCGATCTGGTGCTGGCGTTCCTGCCATTTGAAAAAGCTTTCTACGATCGCTATAACGTTCCCTGTCGTTTTATCGGTCACACCATGGCGGATGCCATGCCGCTGCAACCCGATAAGCTGGCTGCACGCCGTCATCTGGGCATTGCCGATGATGCGCTCTGCCTGGCCTTGCTGCCCGGCAGCCGGGGTGCGGAAGTGGAAATGCTCAGCGCCGATTTTCTGAAAACCGCTCAGTTGCTGCGTCGTCACTATCCGGCACTGGAAATCGTGGTGCCGCTGGTCAACGCCCGTCGCCGCGAACAGTTTGAGAAGATTAAAGCCGAAACCGCCCCCGAACTGCCGATGCATCTGCTTGATGGTCAGGGACGTGAGGCGATGATTGCGAGCGATGCCGCACTCCTGGCGTCAGGCACTGCCGCACTGGAGTGTATGCTGGCAAAATGCCCAATGGTCGTCGGTTATCGCATGAAGCCGGCCACCTTCTGGCTGGCGAAACGGCTGGTCAAAACCCCTTACGTCTCGCTGCCAAACCTGCTGGCAGGGCGTGAGCTGGTCAAAGAGTTACTGCAGGATGAGTGTCAGCCTGAAGCCCTGGCCGCAGCGTTAGATCCGCTGCTGCATGCCGGGCCTGAGCGAGAAACACTCCTGCAGACGTTTCATGAATTACATCAACAGATCCGCTGGAACGCCGATGAGCAGGCAGCGGATGCGGTACTGGAGCTGGTGAATGCCTGATTTTATCTATCCTGTCGCCAGACTGATTGCCGGTGTGGACGAAGTGGGCCGCGGTCCGCTGGTTGGCGCGGTCGTTACTGCCGCGGTGATCCTCGATCCGGCAAACCCGATTACCGGCCTGGCCGACTCGAAGAAACTGTCTGAAAAGCGTCGCCTCGCGTTGTATGACGAAATCAAAGAGAAAGCGCTGGCATGGAGTCTGGGACGCGCAGAGCCTGAAGAGATCGATCAGCTCAACATTCTGCATGCCACTATGCTGGCGATGCAGCGCGCCGTAGCTGGCCTCGGCATTCAGCCCGATTATGTGCTGATTGATGGTAATCGTTGCCCGGCACTGCCAATGCCTTCACAGGCGGTAGTTAAAGGGGATAGTCTGGTTGCCGAAATCAGTGCAGCATCGATCATCGCCAAAGTGTCGCGTGACCAGGAGATGACCGAACTCGATCTGCTGTTCCCGCAGTATGGTTTTGCGCAGCACAAAGGTTATCCGACGGCGCTGCATATGGAAAAACTGACGCAGTATGGCGTCACGCCGCACCACCGTCGCAGTTTTGCGCCCGTACGCAATGCGCTGCTCGATGCTGAAGTACTGGCTGCACGCCAGACCCTTACGCTTTAATAGCCTGACGCTGTTTTAACCGGAAACTGATATGGCTGAACCCCGTTTTATACATCTGCGTGTCCACAGTGACTATTCGATGATTGATGGCCTGGCGAAAACCGGGCCGTTAATCAAGAAGGCGGCTGCCCTTGGCATGCCGGCTATCGCGATTACCGACTTCACTAACCTCTGTGGCCTGGTGAAATTTTACGGTGGCGCACATAGCGCAGGGATAAAGCCGGTCATTGGTGCCGATTTCAACGTTGCCAGTGAACTGATGGGGGATGAACTGACACAGCTTACTGTGCTGGCGTCCAGTAATACCGGATATCAGAACCTGACGCTGCTGATCTCCCGTGCCTATCAGCGTGGGTATGGCGTGGACGGACCGATCATCGACCGCGACTGGCTGATTGAATTGCAGGAAGGATTAATCCTGCTGTCGGGCGGACGGCGCGGCGATGTGGGTCGCAGCCTGCTGCGCGGCAACAATGCCCTGGTTTCGCAATGCCTGTCGTTTTACCAGCAACATTTCCCCGATCGCTACTACCTGGAGCTGATTCGTACCGGCCGTCAGGACGAAGAGAGCTATCTGCATGCGGCAGTTGAACTGGCGATTGCAGAGGGAATACCGGTCGTTGCCACCAATGAAGTCTGCTTTATCAATGCAGAAGATTTCGATGCGCACGAAATTCGCGTCGCCATTCATGACGGCTATACGCTGGATGATCCCAAGCGTCCGCGTAACTACAGTCCTCAGCAATATATGCGCAGCGAAGAGGAGATGTGCGAGCTCTTCTCGGACATCCCGGAAGCGCTGGAAAACAGCGTAGAGATTGCTAAGCGTTGTAACGTCACGGTCCGGCTGGGCGAATACTTCCTGCCGCAGTTCCCGACCGGTGACATGACCACCGAAGATTATCTGGTGGTGAAATCCCGTGAGGGTCTGGAAGAGCGTCTCGAGTTCCTGTTCCCGGACGAAGCCGAACGCCTTGAGAAACGCCCGGAATATGATGAACGTCTGGAGATTGAACTCAACGTTATTAACCAGATGGGTTTCCCCGGCTACTTCCTGATCGTAATGGAGTTCATCCAGTGGTCCAAGGACAACGGCGTGCCGGTCGGGCCGGGGCGTGGTTCCGGTGCCGGTTCGCTGGTGGCCTATGCGCTGAAAATCACCGATATCGATCCGCTGGAATTTGACCTGCTGTTCGAACGCTTCCTGAACCCGGAACGCGTCTCGATGCCCGATTTCGACGTCGACTTCTGCATGGAGAAGCGCGATCAGGTGATCGAACACGTTGCAGATATGTACGGACGTGAAGCGGTTTCCCAGATTATTACCTTCGGCACCATGGCGGCGAAAGCGGTCATTCGCGATGTGGGCCGCGTGCTGGGACATCCTTACGGCTTCGTTGACCGCATTTCAAAACTGATCCCGCCCGATCCCGGCATGACGCTGGAAAAAGCCTTTATTGCTGAACCGCAGCTTCCCGCCATGTATGACGCGGACGAAGAGGTTAAAGCGCTGATCGACATGGCGCGCAAGCTGGAAGGGGTCACCCGTAACGCCGGTAAACATGCGGGCGGCGTAGTCATTGCGCCAACGAAGATCACCGATTTTGCGCCGCTCTATTGCGATGAGCATGGGCAGTTCCCGGTGACCCAGTTCGATAAAAATGATGTGGAATATGCCGGCCTGGTGAAGTTCGACTTCCTGGGTCTGCGTACGCTGACCATCATCGACTGGGCGCTGAAGATGATCAACCCGCGCCGGGAAAAACAGGGGCTGGAGCCGATCGATATCGCCTCTATCCCGCTGGATGATAAGAAAAGCTTCGATATGCTGCAGCGCTCGGAAACCACCGCGGTGTTCCAGCTTGAATCGCGCGGCATGAAAGATCTGATTAAGCGTCTGAAGCCCGACTGCTTCGAAGATATGATCGCACTGGTGGCGCTGTTCCGTCCTGGCCCACTGCAGTCCGGCATGGTGGATAACTTCATTGACCGTAAGCATGGCCGTGAAGCGATCTCCTATCCCGACATTCAGTGGCAGCATGAAAGCCTGAAACCGGTGCTGGAACCGACCTACGGCATCATCCTCTATCAGGAACAGGTGATGCAGATCGCCCAGGTTCTCTCCGGTTACACGCTGGGCGGTGCGGATATGCTGCGTCGCGCCATGGGTAAAAAGAAACCCGAGGAGATGGCCAAACAGCGTTCTGTATTCCGCGACGGTGCTGAAAGTATGGGCATCGACGGGGAACTGTCGATGAAGATCTTCGATCTGGTAGAAAAATTTGCAGGTTATGGCTTTAACAAGTCACACTCTGCGGCCTACGCACTCGTCTCCTACCAGACGCTGTGGCTGAAGGCACACTATCCGGCTGAGTTTATGGCTGCGGTCATGACCGCCGACATGGATAACACCGAGAAAGTGGTTGGCCTGGTCGATGAGTGCTGGCGGATGGGACTGAAAGTCCTGCCGCCTGATATCAACTCCGGTCTTTATCAGTTCCATGTTAATGACGCGGGCGAGATCGTTTACGGCATTGGCGCGATTAAAGGCGTCGGTGAAGGTCCGATCGAAGCGATCATCGACGCCCGTAACGAAGGCGGTTATTTCCGCGAGTTGTTTGATCTCTGCGCCCGTACCGACACCAAAAAGATCAACCGTCGGGTAATGGAAAAATTGATCATGTCCGGGGCCTTTGATCGCCTTGGACCGCATCGTGCTGCGCTGATGAGTTCACTCAGTGACGCGTTAAAAGCGGCCGATCAGCACGCGAAAGCGGAAGCGATTGGCCAGGCTGATATGTTTGGCGTACTGGCGGAAGAGCCGGAGCAGGTTGAGAAATCGTATGCCAGCGTCACGCCGTGGCCTGAGCAGGTGCAGCTGGATGGCGAACGGGAAACGCTGGGGCTTTACCTTACCGGCCACCCGATTAATCAGTACCTGAAAGAAATTGAGCGTTACGTTGGCGGGGTGCGGCTGAAAGATATGCATCCTACCGATCGGGGTAAAATTACCGTGGCGGCCGGTCTGGTGATCGCGGCACGGGTAATGGTCACCAAACGCGGCAACCGAATTGGTATCTGTACTCTGGACGATCGCTCCGGTCGTCTTGAGGTGATGTTATTTACCGATGCGTTAGATAAATACCAGCAGTTGCTGGAGAAAGACCGAATTCTGATCGTCAGCGGACAGGTCAGCTTTGATGACTTCAGTGGTGGCCTTAAAATGACCGCTCGTGAAGTCATGGACATCGACGAAGCTCGCGAAAAATACGCGCGCGGACTTGCTATCTCGCTGACGGACAGGCAAATTGATGACCAGCTATTAAACCGACTCCGTCAGTCTCTGGAACCTCATCGATCAGGGACTATTCCGGTGCATCTCTACTATCAGAGAGCCGACGCGCGAGCGAAGCTGCGCTTTGGTGCCGCGTGGCGAATTTCGCCCAGCGATCGTTTACTTAACGATCTGCGCTCGTTGATTGGATCGGAGCAGGTGGAACTGGAGTTTGACTAGAACAGGAACATTATGAGTCTTAATTACCTGGATTTTGAACAGCCAATTGCAGAACTGGAAGCGAAGATCGATTCGCTGACCTCAATTGGTCGTCAGGATGATAAACACGTTAATCTGGATGAAGAAGTTCAGCGTCTGCGTGAGAAAAGCGTTGAGCTGACCCGTAAGATCTTCGCCGATTTGGGCGCATGGCAAATCGCTCAGCTGGCGCGTCATCCTTTGCGTCCTTACACCTTTGACTACGTGCGCAACGCCTTCGACGATTTCGATGAGCTGGCGGGCGACCGTGCTTATGCCGATGACAAAGCGATTGTGGGCGGGATTGCACGTCTTGATGGACGTCCGGTGATGATCATCGGGCACCAGAAAGGCCGTGAAACCAAAGAGAAAATTCGCCGTAACTTCGGCATGCCAGCACCGGAAGGCTATCGCAAAGCGCTGCGCCTGATGGAGATGGCTGAGCGTTTCAAAATGCCAATCATCACCTTCATCGACACACCGGGTGCCTATCCGGGTGTGGGCGCGGAAGAGCGTGGGCAGTCTGAAGCGATTGCCCGCAACCTGCGTGAAATGTCTGGCCTGAAAGTGCCGGTGATCTGTACGGTCATCGGTGAGGGTGGTTCAGGTGGTGCGCTGGCTATTGGCGTGGGCGATAAAGTGAATATGCTGCAGTACAGCACCTATTCAGTGATCTCGCCGGAAGGCTGTGCATCCATTCTGTGGAAAAGCGCTGACAAAGCGCCGCTGGCCGCTGAAGCGATGGGCATTACCGCTCACCGTCTGAAAGAGCTGAAGCTGATTGACTCCGTGATCCCTGAGCCACTGGGTGGCGCGCATCGCCGTCCGGTTGATATGGCGCAGTCACTGAAGCAGCAGCTGCTGGCCGATCTGGCCGATCTCGATGGATTTAGCACTGAAGAGCTGCTGGATCGTCGTTATCAGCGCCTGATGAGCTACGGCTACGCCTGATTTAGCCCCATCCATAAAAGCGGACTCCGGTCCGCTTTTTTTATGCCGCCGGTTTATCTCCGCACGCTATTCCCCTCTCTTTCAGCGCCATCCGATAGCCGCCTTGCTACACCTTCCGCGGGTTAGCGGTTATGCTTGTCCGGTTCCACAATAATCAGGGAGATGGGCATTGAATATTCTGGCGATCATGGGCGCGCACGGCGTGTTTTATAAAGATGAACCGTTACGCGAACTCGACGCGGCGTTAAATCTGCAAGGCTTCAGGCTGCTTTACCCGAAAAACAGTGACGATCTGCTGAAACTGATCGAGCATAATCCGCGTATCAGCGGCGTCATCTTCGACTGGGACGCGCACAACAGTCCGGAACTCTGCGGTGAGATTAATCAGCTCAACGAATACCTGCCGCTGTACGCCTTTATCAACACCCACTCGCAGATGGACATCAGCGTCAATGAGATGCGCATGCCGCTGCACTTTTTTGAGTACGCGCTGAATGCCGCCGACGATATCGCGCTGCATATCCGGCAATATACCGATGACTATCTCGACCACATTACGCCGCCGCTGACTAAAGCGCTTTTCACCTATGTGAAAGAGGGCAAGTACACCTTCTGCACGCCGGGCCATATGGCGGGTACCGCGTTTCAGAAGAGCCCGGTGGGCTGCCTGTTCTACGATTTCTTCGGGGCCAATACCCTGAAATCGGACATCTCAATTTCCGTTACCGAACTGGGTTCGCTGCTTGATCACACCGGTCCGCACCTTGAAGCGGAGGAGTACATTGCACGCACTTTTGGCGCCGAGCAGAGTTACATGGTGACCAACGGGACCTCAACGTCGAACAAAATTGTCGGCATGTATGCCGCACCGGCGGGCAGCACCGTGCTGATCGATCGCAACTGCCACAAGTCACTGACCCATCTGCTGATGATGAGCGATCTTATCCCCATCTGGCTGAAGCCGACCCGCAATGCGTTGGGTATTCTCGGCGGTATCCCAAAGCAGGAGTTCACCCGCGAGAGTATTTCGCTCAAGGTGGCTGCCACCGACCGTGCCACGTGGCCGGTTCATGCGGTGATCACCAACTCCACCTATGATGGGCTGCTCTACAATACCCAGTACATCAAAGAGACACTGGATGTACCGTCGATTCATTTCGATTCAGCCTGGGTGCCTTACACTAATTTCCATCCGATCTACGCCGGTAAAAGTGGCATGAGTGGCGACCGCATCCCGGGAAAAGTGGTGTATGAGACGCAATCGACCCACAAACTGCTGGCGGCGTTTTCGCAGGCATCAATGATTCACATTAAGGGCGACTACGACGAACAGACGTTTAACGAAGCCTACATGATGCACACCACCACTTCGCCCAATTACGCCATCGTCTCCTCTATTGAAACTGCTGCTGCCATGCTGCGTGGCAATCCCGGTAAACGACTGATCAATCGCTCGGTGGAGCGCGCGCTGCACTTCCGTCGGGAGATCCAGCGCCTGCGCGAAGAGTCCGACAGCTGGTTCTTTGATATCTGGCAACCGGAAGAGGTTGACGAAGCGCAATGCTGGCCGATCCAGCCCGGCGACGAAGAGTGGCACGGATTTACTCAGGCCGATCGCGATCACATGTACCTGGATCCGATCAAAGTCACCATTCTGACGCCGGGCATGAGCGAACTGGGGAAGATGGCGGAAGAGGGGATCCCGGCGGCGCTGGTGGCGAAGTTTCTGGATGAGCGCGGCATCGTGGTGGAGAAAACCGGTCCCTATAACCTGCTGTTCCTGTTCAGCATCGGCATCGACAAAACCAAAGCAATGAGCGTGCTGCGCGGACTGACCGAGTTCAAACGCGCCTACGATCTTAATCTGCGGGTGAAAAACATGCTGCCGGATCTCTATGCCGAAGATCCTGACTTCTATCGCAATATGCGCATTCAGACACTGGCGCAGGGGATCCATCAGCTGATCCGCCATCACGATCTGCCGCGTCTGATGCTGCAGGCATTTGATGTCCTGCCCGAAATGAAGATGACGCCGCATCAGGCATTTCAGCAGCAGGTGAAGGGCAATATCGAAACGGTGGAACTCAGCGAGCTGGTCGGGCGGGTGTCAGCCAATATGATTCTGCCTTATCCGCCAGGCGTTCCACTGGTGATGCCAGGCGAGATGATTACTGAGAAGAGCCGCGCGGTGCTCGATTTTCTGCTGATGCTGTGCAGCATTGGACGGCATTATCCGGGCTTCGAAACGGATATTCACGGTGCCAGCCTGACCGAAGAGGGCGAGTATCGCGTCCGCGTGCTGAAAAACGACCTCGCATAAACCTTTAAACGACTATCAGCGGCAGGGTGTCTGCGGACAGCCTGCCCGAATCAGGGAATTGAACATGTTGCAGTTAACCGCTATTCACCACATCGCCATCATCGCCTCTGACTATCAGCGCAGCAAAGCATTCTATTGTGACGTACTGGGTTTCCGTCTGATGGGCGAATATTACCGCGAAGCGCGGGACTCCTGGAAAGGCGACCTTGCCCTACAGGATCGCTATACCATTGAGCTGTTCTCTTTTCCTGAGCCGCCGGCGCGGGTCAGTCATCCTGAAGCGTGTGGCCTGCGTCATCTGGCCTTTACCGTGCCGGATGTTGCCGCTGCCGTCGCGACGCTGGCCGATAAAGGCGTTATCTGCGAACCGATTCGCATTGATGACCTGACCGGTAAACAATGCACTTTCTTTGCCGATCCGGATGGTTTGCCGCTGGAGCTTTATCAGGCGTAAAATAGCGCGCTCAGCGGGCGACATTCAGTGGCCCGATTTTCTGGATTCTGCCATGTCTTTGCCCGCTTTTGACAACCTTTTGCAACCTGATGCCGCCCTGGTGGTCGCATTCAGCGGTGGACTGGATTCAACCGTGCTGCTGCATCAGCTTCGCGGCTGGCAGCAGCAGCATCCTCAGTTGCGCCTGCGGGCACTGCATGTTCACCATGGGCTTAGCCCGAATGCCGATCGCTGGGCAACCCATTGCCAGACGATTTGCGCGCAGTGGCAGCTGCCCTGTGAAGTGCTCCGCGTTAACGTTGATGGCAGGGAAAACGGCATTGAAGCAGCCGCCCGCACTGCCCGTTATCAGGCGCTGAGTGCGGCACTGCAGCCGGGCGAAGTGTTACTCACAGCGCAGCACCTCGACGATCAGTGCGAAACATTCCTGCTGGCGCTGAAGCGCGGCAGTGGTCCCGCCGGGCTGGCAGCGATGCCCGCTACACGCACGCTGGGTTCTCATCAGCTGGTGCGTCCGCTGCTGAATCAGACGCGACAGTCGCTTGAAGCCTATGCCGACGCGCATCAGCTGGCGTGGATTGAAGATGAGAGCAATCAGGATCTTCGCTACGACCGCAACTTTCTGCGTCAGCGGCTGCTGCCTGAGCTTCACCAGCGCTGGCCCCATTTTGCCGAGGCAGCGGCCCGCAGTGCGGCGTTATGCAGTGAGCAGGAGCAGTTGCTGGATGAACTGCTCACCGGGCAACTGGCAGAGCTGATCCAGCCTGATGGCAGCCTGCACTTTCCACCCATAATGGCCATGAGTGAGCTGCGTGCTAATGCCTTATTGCGGCGCTGGATCGCCGGACAGGGTGGGGCGATGCCGTCCCGTGAAGCGCTGAAACGCATCCACGACGAAGTGATGGCGAGCCGGGAGGATGCGCAGCCCCGGCTGCGATTCGGTCAGGCTGAACTTCGTCGTTACCGTCAGCAGCTCTACTGGCTGCCGTTGTTCAGTTCACTGCGCGACACCGCGCTGGCATGGCCCAATCTCTGCCAGCCGCTGGCGTTACCGCAGAATCTTGGCACGCTGCGTGCCAGCCAGTCGCAGAGTCTGTTGCGCTATCCTGAGCCGGATGAGCAGGTCAGCGTGCGGTTTCACGCACAGGGTCATGTCCATCTGGTGGGCCGTCGTGGCGGAAGGGAAATGAAAAAACTGTGGCAGGAGTTGCAGATACCGCCGTGGCAGCGTGAACGGCTGCCGTTAATTTTTTATAACCAGACGCTGGTCTGCGTTCCGACTCTCTTTGTCACCCGTGATGGCGCGGCCCCTGATCAGCAGGGCTGGCAGATAGTCTGGGACGGGGCATCCGGCGCAGGAGAACAACAATAATGAAACAGTGGCTTATCGCCTGTTTAGCGGTCACCGTGTTACCGGCATGGGCAGCGGGTGATGCGCAGCGCGGCGCACAGAAAGCGGGCAGTTGCATGGCCTGTCATGGCGCAGCAGGAAAAGCGGCGGTGCCGCTCTATCCTGACCTGGCCGGGCAGCACGCACCTTATCTGGAACATGCGCTGCAGGCCTATAAAAATGGCGAACGCAGTGGCGGTCAGGCTGAAGTCATGAAGGCGTTTGTGGCGGGATTGAGTGACAGCGATATGGCGGATTTAGCGGCGTACTACAGTTCGTTGCAGCCCTGAAGTTTAACAGGGCGGAAAGGTCCCGCCCTGAATGCGTAGGTTACTCTGCGCTGACAACCACCGTACCCAACTCGGGATGGGTGAAGCTTGCGATATGGTCGAGACGTAATTCGCGATGTTCACCGGAAAGATCGATAGCCAGATATTCAACGTTCTTACGTGAAAAGATCTCTTTGGCTTTTGCCTTAAGCTGCTCGCCATCTTTCATTTCCAGCGACAGCATCCAGTTGTTCTGGCAGGCGAGTTCCAGATTATCGTAATCATCGCAATTGATAGGTTGGTACGCTTCATTTATCAACATAGTCGCTCACCAATAAGTTAGCAGCGGCGTAGGCCGCCTGTTCCCTGACAGAAGAGTTTAGCTCAGTATTTGCGGCAACATCATTAAGTGCCTTCAATGCGCAGCCAATCGCATCCGGTATGTAACCTAAATCCCCGCTGCCGATTTCGGCATACTTCCGGCGAACTAACTCACAATAATTTTGCACGTGGCCCTCCTCGGCAGAGCGTAAATACTCTGGTTAACTGGCGACTATATCATAGCCATTTAGAGGAAATCAGCCTGCGTAAAGCAGGAACAGTGCGCGAATCACTGCTAAAGTGACAGATTCCGCTGTCTGAGGCGGAATAAATCAGAGCACAAAAGGTTAATTTGATGAACAGGTTATCGGAGGTCAACGTGGTTAAGGTGTGGGGAGCGAGCTTATGATTATGCTATCCCGTTCGGTTGAGATTCCGGAAAGTGAGATCGAGCTGACGGCGATTCGTGCTCAGGGCGCAGGCGGACAACATGTCAATAAAGCCAGCACCGCCATTCATCTGCGCTTCGATATTGCTGCCTCTTCACTGCCCGCGTTTTATAAAGAGCGACTGCTCACCGCCACTCATCATTTGATTACCGGTGATGGCGTTGTGGTGATCAAGGCGCAGGAGTATCGCAGTCAGGAGATGAATCGTGAAGCAGCGCTGCAACGTCTGGTTAATCTGATCCAGGAGCTGAGTACCGTGGAAAAAGCCCGGCGCGCCACGCGGCCGACTCGCGCTTCAAAAGAGCGCCGTCTGGAAGGAAAAGCCCGCCGCAGTTCAACTAAATCGATGCGCGGCAAGGTGCAATAAAAAACGCCCCGCAGGCGGGGCGTTTGAGTACTTACAACGTCAGGGGCGAGCGGCGAAGAGATCGAGCCTGCTCAGGGAACGCGGTCAGATCGGAAAGTCGCTAAAGCCATCCATGGCCGCTCGGCCCGCACCGTCCCTGGCGCGGGACGCTTTCCTCTCCTGACCCGGTTCCCTTCGCGTTGAGCTCATCTGTTGTGGCCAGATTCAGCCCGCTTTGATTAACGCTAAGAACTTACTTATTCAGAGCCTTCAGCAGGAATTCAACAATTTCATCCTGCTTAATCATCTGCTTCTCACCGGCACGACGTGATTTGTACTCAATCTCCTGATTATCGAGATTGCGATCACCAATGACGATGGTGTGTGGCACACCAATCAGTTCCATATCAGCGAACATCACGCCCGGACGCTCTTTACGGTCATCCAGAATAACCTCAACGCCTTTGGCACGGAGGGTGGCATACAGCTCTTCCGCCAGCTCTTTAACCCGGAACGATTTCTGCATATTCATTGGCAGAATCGCAACTTCGAAAGGTGCCAGTGCGGCGGGCCAGATGATGCCGCGATCGTCATGGTTCTGCTCAATGGCTGCCGCAACAACGCGGGTGATGCCGATGCCGTAGCAGCCCATGCTCATCACCTGATTGCGGCCATCTTCGCCCTGAACAGACGCTTTCAGCGCGTCAGAATACTTGATGCCGAGCTGGAAAATATGACCGACTTCGATGCCGCGCTTAATCTGCAGCGTGCCTTTACCATCCGGGCTTAAATCGCCTTCGACCACGTTACGGATATCTGCAACGCTGGCCAGCGGCAGATCGCGCTCCCAGTTAATGCCGAAGTAGTGCTTACCATCGACGTTGGCACCGGCACTGAAGTCGCTCATCTTCGCCACGGTACGGTCAGCAATAACAGGCATCTGCAGACCAACCGGGCCGATTGAACCCGGTCCGGCACCTACTGCGGCGCGAATCTCTTCTTCGGTCGCGAACACCAGCGGTGACGCAACGATCTCTGACTTCTCCGCTTTGATCTCATTAAGCTGATGATCGCCGCGTACCAGCAGGGCAACCAGCGCGTGGCCGCTATCTTCAGCACCTTTAACAATCAGCGTTTTCACTGTTTTTTCAACAGGCACGCTGAATTGCTCAACCAGCTCCGCGATGGTTTTTGCGTCTGGCGTCTCGACCAGTTGCATCTCCTGCGACGGCGCTGCGCGCTCACCAGCGGGTGCGACGGCTTCGGCCAGCTCAATGTTGGCCGCGTAATCAGAATCGGTAGAGAAGATCACATCATCTTCACCGCTCTGCGCCAGAACCTGGAACTCATGGGAGGCGCTGCCGCCAATCGAGCCGGTGTCGGCCTGCACGGCGCGGAAATCCAGACCCATACGGCTGAAGATCTGGCTATAGGCGCGGTACATCGCGTCATACGTTTCCTGCAGCGACTCCTGCGAAACGTGGAACGAGTAAGCATCTTTCATGATGAATTCACGTGAACGCATCACGCCAAAGCGCGGACGGACTTCATCACGGAATTTGGTCTGGATCTGATAGAGGTTGAGCGGCAGTTGCTTATAAGAGCTCAGCTCATTGCGGATCAGGTCAGTGACCACCTCTTCATGCGTCGGACCCAGCACGAACGGACGCTCGTGGCGATCTGCAATACGTAACAGTTCCGGGCCATACTCCTCCCAGCGACCGCTCTCCTGCCACAGGTCGGCGGGCTGCACAACCGGCATTAAAATCTCAACCGCGCCCGCGTTGTTCATCTCTTCGCGCACGATGTTTTCGACTTTTTTCAGCACGCGAACCCCGGTCGGTAACCAGGTGTACAAGCCAGAAGCCAGTTTGCGGATCATACCGGCGCGCAGCATCAGCTGGTGGCTGATCACTTCAGCGTCGGAAGGCGTCTCTTTCTGAGTAGAGAGCAGATATTGAGTAGTACGCATTGATTACGGTTCCAGTTGATCGGAAAGTCACAGACAGAATTTTGCTGGCGGCTAGTGTACCAGTGAGATCACCGGCTCAAAAGCGGGTTTTAACGCGGGTCGATGGCGATCACTTCAGTACCGGCATCGTCAATGCGCCAGCGTACATTAAAATCCATCAGCCAGGCCGCATATTCCCGCGCCTGTGTCTCGCCCTGACGGTAAGCGGGACGGGGATCCTGTGCCAGCACTTCACTGATAAAGCGAGCCAGATTGGGGTAGCGCGACTGTTGGTGAAGCTGCTGTTGTGCCAGCGCGGAGAAGCGAACCGGCATATCAGCCGCAGGTGCCGCCTGAGCAAAACCCGCCTGGGCATGGGGCAATGCTTCGGCAAAGGGCAGATAAGGTTTGATATCCACCACCGGGGTGCCATCGACCAGATCCAGACTGCCAAGCTGCAGGATCACCTGCTGTTTTTCAATCCTGATACCTTTTAGCTCAACCAGCGACATGCCAATGGGATTGGGACGGAACGTTGAACGTGTCGCAAATACACCCATGCGCGCATTGCCGCCCAGCCGGGGAGGGCGAACCGTGGGACGCCAGCCGCCCTCCATCGTCTGATGGAAGACAAACAGCAGCCAGAGGTGGCTGAACGCTTCTATTCCACGCACCGCTTCTGGCTGATTGTAAGGTGGCTGCAGGTGCAGTTCGCCGCCGCCATCCTGTACCAGCCCTGGCTGGCGCGGCACGGCAAACTTCTCCTTCCACGGTGAGCGGATTACCCCAATTTGCGCAAAGGCGAATTCACTCATTGATTGCTGACTTTCAGTGCCGAACCCTGACACACCGCCTGACGATAGCAGCCTGGCGTGCCGGTGACGATTTCACACTGATGCAGCAGCACCGCATTGGCTTTCATCTGTGACGCTTTGATCTGCAGGCGTTTACGTGCAGTAGCGATGTTGGCTGGGGAGTTCTGATTACTCATCTGGCAATCTTCAGCGGAGACTTCACCCAGATCGCGGAACGGCTTGCTGACCAGATCGGCGGCATCGGTATAGAGCTTAACCGGTGCCGGTCGTGACACAGGCTTGCGGGTGGGTTCACTGGATTGCTGCGGCCGGGACGGTGCGCTGCTTATCGGGTGATACTCATGAACACACCCTGTCAGCATCAATGCTAACAAGCAGAGCGGTAAAAAACGCATGGCAACATCCTCAGGTTTCAAAAAGTGGCGTTATTGAAACAAGGACAAGAATAAATAACAAGTCGGGCAGGGCACCCAATAACAGAAAGGGCGGCATAGCGCCGCCCTTAAGGAGATGAACAGCTGAATTACCAGCCTTTAACCGCGCCGCCGTTAAAGACTTTGTTAGCGGCATCGTAGACTTCGTCAGACTGGTAAGCCTTGACAAATTTCTTCACGTTTTCCGCATCTTTATTATCTTCGCGCGCCACAATCAGGTTCACGTACGGTGAATCTTTATCTTCGACGAAAATACCATCTTTGGCTGGTGTCAGGCCAATCTGGCTGGCGTAGGTAGTGTTGATAACCGCCAGCGCGATCTGCTGATCGTCCAGTGAGCGTGGCAGCTGCGGCGCTTCCAGCTCAACGATTTTCAGATGCTTAGGGTTTTCAGTGATATCCAGCGAGGTTGGCAGCAGGCCCACGCCATCTTTCAGCTTGATCAGACCCACTTTCTGCAGCAGCAGCAGCGTACGGCCCAGGTTGGTCGGGTCGTTTGGAATGGCAACCTGAGCGCCATCCTGCAGCTCATCCAGTGACTTAATCTTTTTCGAATAGCCCGCGATTGGGTAGACGAAGGAGTTACCCACTGAAACCAGCTTGTAGCCACGATCTTTGATTTGCTGATCCAGATACGGTTTGTGCTGGAAAGCGTTGACGTCGATATCGCCTTTGCTCAGCGCTTCATTCGGCAGTACGTAATCGTTGAAGGTGACCAGCTCAACGTCCAGACCATATTTCTCTTTGGCAACTTTCTGCGCTGCTTCAGCAACCTGCTGCTCAGCACCGACAATCACACCCACTTTGATGTGGTTAGGGTCTTTCTCTTTTTGATCGCATCCTGCCAGCGCAATCGCGCCAATCAGTGCACCCACAGCGGCAATTTTCTTGAATCTGAAAGACATATCCTTTCCTTCTTAATAATGTGATATTGCTGGCTTATTTATGGGACACCGCATGCACGATGCGGTCGCCACAGAATTGAATGAGATACACCAAAACTACTAACAACACCAATACCGTATTCATCACAGTGGCGTTATATCCGATATAACCATACTGATAACCGATCTGGCCCAGACCACCGGCACCCACCGCGCCACCCATGGCGGAGTAACCAACCAGGGTAATCAGGGTGATGGTCGCAGCATTCACCAGGCCAGGCATCGCTTCCGGCAGCAGAACCTTACGGATGATCTGCATTGGCGTGGCGCCCATAGCACGTGATGCTTCAATCAGTCCGGTTGGCAGTTCCAGCAAGGCATTTTCAACCATACGTGCGATAAACGGTGCCGCGCCAACGGTCAACGGAACGATGGCCGCCTGCAGTCCGATTGAGGTGCCGACGATTACGCGAGTAAAAGGAATCATCCAGACCAGTAAGATAATGAAAGGAATGGAGCGGAAGATATTCACCAGCGCGGAGAGCACGCGATAAAGTCCCTGATTCTGCAGAATCTGGCCCGGACGGGTGACATAGAGTAAAACGCCGACCGGCAGACCCAGCACAAAACCGAAAAAGCCCGAGACGAAGGTCATCATCAGCGTTTCCCACACGCCCCGTCCCAGCAACCACATCATCGCTTCAGACATAACCTAACACCTCTACTTTCACATGATTCTCCTTCAGCCAGGCTATCGCCTCGCGGGTATCGCTTTCTGTGCCGTGCATTTCGGCCAGCATAATGCCGAACTTCACGCCACCGGCGTAATCCATCTGGGCACTGATAATGTTGTTATTCACGTTGTAACGGCGGGCAGCTTCAGACAGCAGCGGCGCATCAACCGATTTACCGGTGAATTCCAGTCGCAGCAGGGGCACGGTGCCTTCAGCGGCGGTGGCAGAAAGGCGCTGCTGGTAATCATCCGGAATATCCAGATGCAGCGTAGACTGAATAAACTGCTGCGCCAGCGGTGTCTTAGGATGAGAGAAGACCTCACTGACGCTATCTTTCTCAATCAGCTCACCGTGACTGATGACCGCAACCTGATCGCAGATGCGTTTCACTACATCCATTTCATGGGTGATCAGCAGAATCGTCAGCCCAAGCCGGCGGTTAATGTCTTTAAGCAATTCCAGAATAGAGCGGGTCGTCGCGGGATCCAGTGCACTGGTAGCTTCATCACACAACAGAACCTTGGGATTGCTGGCCAGGGCGCGGGCAATCGCGACACGCTGCTTCTGACCGCCCGAGAGATTCGCAGGCCAGGCATCATGCTTATCTGATAATCCCACCAGTTCCAGCAGTTCAGTTACGCGAGCCGTGATCTGAGCGCGGGAGAGATTACCGAGTTCCAGTGGAAGAGAGACGTTACCCGCGACGGTACGGGAGTTCATCAGATTAAAGTGCTGGAAGATCATGCCGATCTGGCGGCGCGCCTGGGTTAACTGACGTTCGTTGAGTGCGGTTAAATCAGCACCGTCTACCAGTACGCGGCCCGAAGTAGGGCGCTCCAGCAGGTTAACGCAACGAATCAACGTACTTTTACCGGCACCGGAAGCACCGATAACGCCATAAATCTGTCCGGCAGGCACGTGCAGGCTGACATCCGTTAGCGCCGGAACAGACCGCGTACCTTGCTGAAACACCTTGGTAATATTTTCTAGTTTAATCATTATGTTATTTATTATCGTGTTGCGTTGTCCGTGGTGTGGGAAGCCTCGTCGCTTTTATTCGGTATAAAAGCTGGATGGATGTTAAGGCATCCAGACGTCTAAATCAATGGAAGTGATTCAATCTGACATTCTCCCTTTTATAGCAATCATGCGATACTGATCGGCAATTTTTACAGCAGGAGTTTCTACGTGGCGAATAAAGTCCCCGCTATTTTTCTTGATCGTGATGGCACCCTTAATGTCGACAATGGCTATGTCCATGAGATCGATGACTTCCAGTTTATTGACGGCACGATTGAAGCGCTGCAACAACTTAAGACAATGGGTTTTGCGCTGGTGGTCGTGACCAATCAGTCTGGCATCGCGCGCGGTATGTTTACTGAAGATACCTTTATGCGGCTGACAGAATGGATGGACTGGTCGCTGGCCGATCGCGATGTTGATCTTGATGGCATCTATTTCTGTCCTCACCATCCTGAAGCAACAGTAGCAGAGTTCCGTCAGGCCTGTGACTGCCGCAAGCCTCAGCCGGGTATGCTGCTGACGGCGCAGGAAGAACTGAATATTGATATGACCGCTTCTTATATGGTGGGTGACAAGCTGGAAGACATGCTGGCAGGGCAGGCTGCCGGTGTCGGCAAGAAAGTACTGGTGCGCAGCGGCAAACCGGTCACTGCTGAAGGTGAAGCAGCAGCAGATTGGGTGATTAATAGCCTGGCAGAGCTTCCGGCGCGCATTAAAAAGGGGTAAAACGGCGCTTTTGTGCAAATTTCAGACGAACAGAAAAAAAGTCTCAATTTGCACTTGCGCTATCTGAGCCGTTCCCTATAATGCGCCTCCACTGACACGGCAAACCGGAAACGGAAAACGGGTCAGAAGGCACAGGAGACTGCGCCGCCGGAGAAAAACTTTTGAGAAAGAGGTTGACTCTGCAGGAGGAAAGCGTAATATACGCCACCTCGCGACAGGACGCTAACGCACTGTTCGCACTGCTCTTTAACAATTTATCAGACAATCTGTGTGGGCACTCGCAGGATTGATATCAGCGTCTCCGGACGTAAAAAATATCAAGCCTCACGAGTGAACACATAATGAAATTCATTATGACGTTTTACAGATGAGCACCGCTTAACTTGTTTAAGCAAATCAAACTTAAATTGAAGAGTTTGATCATGGCTCAGATTGAACGCTGGCGGCAGGCCTAACACATGCAAGTCGGACGGTAGCACAGAGAGCTTGCTCTTGGGTGACGAGTGGCGGACGGGTGAGTAATGTCTGGGGATCTGCCCGATAGAGGGGGATAACCACTGGAAACGGTGGCTAATACCGCATAACGTCGCAAGACCAAAGAGGGGGACCTTCGGGCCTCTCACTATCGGATGAACCCAGATGGGATTAGCTAGTAGGCGGGGTAATGGCCCACCTAGGCGACGATCCCTAGCTGGTCTGAGAGGATGACCAGCCACACTGGAACTGAGACACGGTCCAGACTCCTACGGGAGGCAGCAGTGGGGAATATTGCACAATGGGCGCAAGCCTGATGCAGCCATGCCGCGTGTATGAAGAAGGCCTTCGGGTTGTAAAGTACTTTCAGCGGGGAGGAAGGCGATGCGGTTAATAACCGCGTCGATTGACGTTACCCGCAGAAGAAGCACCGGCTAACTCCGTGCCAGCAGCCGCGGTAATACGGAGGGTGCAAGCGTTAATCGGAATTACTGGGCGTAAAGCGCACGCAGGCGGTCTGTTAAGTCAGATGTGAAATCCCCGGGCTTAACCTGGGAACTGCATTTGAAACTGGCAGGCTTGAGTCTTGTAGAGGGGGGTAGAATTCCAGGTGTAGCGGTGAAATGCGTAGAGATCTGGAGGAATACCGGTGGCGAAGGCGGCCCCCTGGACAAAGACTGACGCTCAGGTGCGAAAGCGTGGGGAGCAAACAGGATTAGATACCCTGGTAGTCCACGCCGTAAACGATGTCGACTTGGAGGTTGTTCCCTTGAGGAGTGGCTTCCGGAGCTAACGCGTTAAGTCGACCGCCTGGGGAGTACGGCCGCAAGGTTAAAACTCAAATGAATTGACGGGGGCCCGCACAAGCGGTGGAGCATGTGGTTTAATTCGATGCAACGCGAAGAACCTTACCTACTCTTGACATCCACGGAATTTGGCAGAGATGCCTTAGTGCCTTCGGGAACCGTGAGACAGGTGCTGCATGGCTGTCGTCAGCTCGTGTTGTGAAATGTTGGGTTAAGTCCCGCAACGAGCGCAACCCTTATCCTTTGTTGCCAGCGATTCGGTCGGGAACTCAAAGGAGACTGCCGGTGATAAACCGGAGGAAGGTGGGGATGACGTCAAGTCATCATGGCCCTTACGAGTAGGGCTACACACGTGCTACAATGGCGCATACAAAGAGAAGCGACCTCGCGAGAGCAAGCGGACCTCACAAAGTGCGTCGTAGTCCGGATCGGAGTCTGCAACTCGACTCCGTGAAGTCGGAATCGCTAGTAATCGTGGATCAGAATGCCACGGTGAATACGTTCCCGGGCCTTGTACACACCGCCCGTCACACCATGGGAGTGGGTTGCAAAAGAAGTAGGTAGCTTAACCTTCGGGAGGGCGCTTACCACTTTGTGATTCATGACTGGGGTGAAGTCGTAACAAGGTAACCGTAGGGGAACCTGCGGTTGGATCACCTCCTTACCTGAAGATACCTTCCCGCGCAGTGTCCACACAGATTGTCTGATAAAAAGTAATGAGCAGGACGGCTGCGAAGTCGTGACACTTTTGTGTCCCCTTCGTCTAGCGGTTAGGACTCCGCCCTTTCACGGCGGCAACAGGGGTTCGAATCCCCTAGGGGACGCCACCTGCTTGGTGACAGGTGAAAGGTGTCTCCATACAGTATCTCAAAACCGATTTGGTTGCGTAAGCAGCCGGGCCGCGTTTGAGATATTTGCTCTTTAACAATCCGGAACAAGCTGAAAATTGAAACGACGCAGCGCGTCATTCCTCCGTAATTAAGGAATGACTTGGCGATGCGTTCGAGTCTCTCAAATGCTTGCAATTCGCAGCGTTGTAAAACGCCTGTGGGTTGTGAGGTTAAGCGACTAAGCGTACACGGTGGATGCCCAGGCAGTCAGAGGCGATGAAGGACGTGCTAATCTGCGTAAAGCGACGGTAAGGTGATATGAACCGCTACAGCCGTCGATGTCCGAATGGGGAAACCCGGTGCACTCTGTGCATCATTGCAGCATGAATACATAGTGCTGCAAGGCGAACCGGGGGAACTGAAACATCTAAGTACCCCGAGGAAAAGAAATCAACCGAGATTCCCCCAGTAGCGGCGAGCGAACGGGGAGCAGCCCAGAGCCTGAATCAGTTTGTGTGTTAGTGGAAGCGTCTGGAAAGTCGCAGGGTACAGGGTGATACTCCCGTACACAAAAGCACACATGCTGTGAGCTCGATGAGTAAGGCGGGACACGTGGTATCCTGTCTGAATATGGGGGGACCATCCTCCAAGGCTAAATACTCCTGACTGACCGATAGTGAACCAGTACCGTGAGGGAAAGGCGAAAAGAACCCCGGCGAGGGGAGTGAAACAGAACCTGAAACCGTGTACGTACAAGCAGTGGGAGCCTTCTTTATGGGGGTGACTGCGTACCTTTTGTATAATGGGTCAGCGACTTATATTCTGTAGCAAGGTTAACCGTATAGGGGAGCCGCAGGGAAACCGAGTCTTAACTGGGCGTTAAGTTGCAGGGTATAGACCCGAAACCCGGTGATCTAGCCATGGGCAGGTTGAAGGTTGGGTAACACTAACTGGAGGACCGAACCGACTAATGTTGAAAAATTAGCGGATGACCTGTGGCTGGGGGTGAAAGGCCAATCAAACCGGGAGATAGCTGGTTCTCCCCGAAAGCTATTTAGGTAGCGCCTCGTGAACTCATCTTCGGGGGTAGAGCACTGTTTCGGCTAGGGGGCCATCCCGGCTTACCAACCCGATGCAAACTGCGAATACCGAAGAATGTTATCACGGGAGACACACGGCGGGTGCTAACGTCCGTCGTGAAGAGGGAAACAACCCAGACCGCCAGCTAAGGTCCCAAAGTCATGGTTAAGTGGGAAACGATGTGGGAAGGCACAGACAGCCAGGATGTTGGCTTAGAAGCAGCCATCATTTAAAGAAAGCGTAATAGCTCACTGGTCGAGTCGGCCTGCGCGGAAGATGTAACGGGGCTAAACCATGCACCGAAGCTGCGGCAGCGACGCTTATGTGTTGTTGGGTAGGGGAGCGTTCTGTAAGCCGTCGAAGGTGTGCTGTGAGGCATGCTGGAGGTATCAGAAGTGCGAATGCTGACATAAGTAACGATAAAGCGGGTGAAAAGCCCGCTCGCCGGAAGACCAAGGGTTCCTGTTCAACGTTAATCGGAGCAGGGTGAGTCGACCCCTAAGGCGAGGCCGAAAGGCGTAGTCGATGGGAAACAGGTTAATATTCCTGTACTCGGTGTTACTGCGAAGGGGGGACGGAGAAGGCTATATCAGCCGGGCGACGGTTGTCCCGGTTTAAGCGTGTAGGCGGAGGGTCCAGGTAAATCCGGTCCCTTATTAACGCTGAGGCGTGACGACGAGGCACTACGGTGCTGAAGTGATAAATGCCCAGCTTCCAGGAAAAGCCTCTAAGCATCAGGTAACACAGAATCGTACCCCAAACCGACACAGGTGGTCAGGTAGAGAATACCAAGGCGCTTGAGAGAACTCGGGTGAAGGAACTAGGCAAAATGGTGCCGTAACTTCGGGAGAAGGCACGCTGGCGCGTAGGTGGAGGGACTTGCTCCCCGAGCCGAAGCCAGTCGAAGATACCAGCTGGCTGCAACTGTTTATTAAAAACACAGCACTGTGCAAACACGAAAGTGGACGTATACGGTGTGACGCCTGCCCGGTGCCGGAAGGTTAATTGATGGGGTTATCCGCAAGGAGAAGCTCTTGATCGAAGCCCCGGTAAACGGCGGCCGTAACTATAACGGTCCTAAGGTAGCGAAATTCCTTGTCGGGTAAGTTCCGACCTGCACGAATGGCGTAATGATGGCCAGGCTGTCTCCACCCGAGACTCAGTGAAATTGAACTCGCTGTGAAGATGCAGTGTACCCGCGGCAAGACGGAAAGACCCCGTGAACCTTTACTACAGCTTGACACTGAACATTGAGCCTTGATGTGTAGGATAGGTGGGAGGCTTTGAAGCGCGGACGCCAGTCTGCGTGGAGCCAACCTTGAAATACCACCCTTTAATGTTTGATGTTCTAACGTAGGCCCGTGATCCGGGCTGCGGACAGTGTCTGGTGGGTAGTTTGACTGGGGCGGTCTCCTCCTAAAGAGTAACGGAGGAGCACGAAGGTCAGCTAATCACGGTCGGACATCGTGAGGTTAGTGCAATGGCATAAGCTGGCTTGACTGCGAGAGTGACGGCTCGAGCAGGTGCGAAAGCAGGTCATAGTGATCCGGTGGTTCTGAATGGAAGGGCCATCGCTCAACGGATAAAAGGTACTCCGGGGATAACAGGCTGATACCGCCCAAGAGTTCATATCGACGGCGGTGTTTGGCACCTCGATGTCGGCTCATCACATCCTGGGGCTGAAGTAGGTCCCAAGGGTACGGCTGTTCGCCGTTTAAAGTGGTACGCGAGCTGGGTTTAGAACGTCGTGAGACAGTTCGGTCCCTATCTGCCGTGGGCGCTGGAGAATTGAGGGGGGTTGCTCCTAGTACGAGAGGACCGGAGTGAACGCACCACTGGTGTTCGGGTTGTCATGCCAATGGCATTGCCCGGTAGCTAAGTGCGGAAAAGATAAGTGCTGAAAGCATCTAAGCACGAAACTTGCCCCGAGATGAGTTCTCCCTGACTCCTTGAGAGTCCTGAAGGGACGTTGAAGACTACGACGTTGATAGGCCGGGTGTGTAAGCGCAGCGATGCGTTGAGCTAACCGGTACTAATGACCCGTGAGGCTTAACCTTACAACGCCAGAGGCGTTTTTGAGAGACACAATTTTCAGCCTGTACCGGATAAAAATTAGCGGAAACGAAAGATTTTGCGGCGTGACAAGGCGCAGAGCGAGGACGTCAGCGGGAGCATACTGAAGTATGTGACCGGTGTGGCCGGGCGATGGCAACGCGGTCATGGCGTAAAAGATTCGTTTCGTGCACCAAGATTTGCCTGGCGGCTTTAGCGCGGTGGTCCCACCTGACCCCATGCCGAACTCAGAAGTGAAACGCCGTAGCGCCGATGGTAGTGTGGGGTCTCCCCATGCGAGAGTAGGGAACTGCCAGGCATCAAATTCGTTCCTTTTCCCCTGACAAGGAAAATAACAGGAACAGACGGCCATCAGCCAGTTGCTGACAGCTGTGAAAGAATCGGTGGAGCGGTAGTTCAGTTGGTTAGAATACCTGCCTGTCACGCAGGGGGTCGCGGGTTCGAGCCCCGTCCGTTCCGCCACTTAATTGGAAAGCCCTGACTTAACGGTCAGGGCTTTTTCCATTGCAGCAAATTCAACACGGAAAAATACACCGCACTGATTCTCTTCGATCTCCCGGATCATTTTAACGATCGCTAATTCTTTGAATCTGAAGCGATAATCGCGCAATCGATCCCACCCTTCCCAATTGTGTGCGGGCAGACCCCGATCAGGCCTGCCCTTGTAGACTTCAGGTACGCCAAGGCTGGTCAGCTGTCCACTCACTCAGAAAATCGATAAAAGCGCGCACACGCTGGCTTACGCCAATATCACTGTAGTAAACAGCATGGAAGGGCATCTCGACCGGCAGACGCTGATCGGCCAACACTTCCACCAGTTTTCCCTCAGCAACTTCACGATCGATCATATAGTCCGACAGGCAGGCAATACCATTACCGGTAAGACAGAGCTGCTTAATCGTCTCTCCGCTGTTAGAGGAGATAGCCCAGCTAATATCATAGAGTTCACCGCTTTCACGGGAGACGGGCCAGCGATTGAGTCGTGGGGAATCATCAAAGCCGAGACAGTGGTGGTTATCCAGCTCAGCCACCGTTTGCGGTGTCCCATGCTCACGGAGATAGGCGGGTGAAGCAACCATCTTGCGAAAGCTCCTGAACAGCAGCCGGGCGTGCAGCGTTGAGTCGGTGAGATTGCCGGCGCGAATGGCGATATCCACTTTCCGCTCAATCAGATTGATAAAACTCTCTGAGGAGATCAAAGAAAGAGTCACGTCAGGATAGCGCAGACGAAAGGGTTTAATCATCGGCATCAGCAAATGCAGAATGACCGGCGTCGCGGCATCAACGCGCAGTAGTCCTTTAGGCGCCTGTAAACTCTCGATCAAATCGCTTTCTGCCGTGGTCATCTCCTGCAAAAAACGTTGAACATGGCGAAAATAGCGTTCGCCCTCCTGCGTAAGCGCCAGCTGCCGTGTTGTGCGGGTCAGCAGGGCAATACCCAGCTTGCTCTCCAGCTTTTTAACTGTCCTGCTGACGGCAGAGTTAGCCATCTTCAGCTGTTCAGCAGCGCGACTGAAACTTCCACTTTCTACAACGCTGACAAACACTTTTAGTTCATCAGAAGATGCCTTCATTCTTCCTCCCTGCAGTCACATGGCCATTAAGCCAGTTTATGATTGATAATGCTGTTATAACCAGTACAGGAGCCGTTAACGATGACGTCGGGGATGTCACCGCCTGATCTGCCTCGTTTTGCTTAGCGAACTTAAAAGGGCTGCTTTATTCTGGAAAAGGTGATGAATTCTGACATTCACCTGCATCCATTGAAACCCCGGTCTAAAATCCCTATAACAGACAGGTGTTAACTGTATTTTGAATCATCAGCCAGGCGGGAAAGTGCGCAAAAAAACTTATGCAATGCGATATGTAGCAGGACAACCAGTGGAACAGATCTTTCCACCTGGCGCGATGCTCCATCTCGGTCAGGCACTGCCACCCGGCGCCCCCTTGCCCGCGCACCCAAACCTCAAAGTTCTGGTGTGGAACATCTTTAAGCAGCAACGCGCAGACTGGATGTCGGTACTGGAAGGATTTGGTAAAGATGCGCACCTGGTATTACTGCAGGAAGCGCAGACCACACCAGAACTGGTGGAGTTTGCCACCAGTAATTATCTCGCTGCCGATCAGGTACCTGCCTTTGTGCTGCCTCAGCATCCCTCTGGGGTGATGACGCTCGCCTCTGCGCACCCGGTCTATTGCTGCCCGTTGCGTGAGCGTGAGCCTCTGCTGAGGCTGTCAAAATCGGCACTGGTCACGGCGTATCCGCTGCCCACGGGTGAAATGCTGATGGTCGTGAACATCCATGCGGTAAATTTCAGCCTGGGCGTAGACGTCTACAGTAAACAGCTGGGGCCAATCGGGGAGCAGATCATGCATCACCAGGGGCCGGTGATTATGGCCGGGGATTTCAATGCCTGGAGCCGTCAGCGTATCAATGCACTCTACCGTTTTGCACAGCGAATGAAGCTGGAAGAGGTCATGTTCACTGCCGATCACCGCCGTAAAGCCTTTGGTCGCCCGCTGGATTTCGTCTTCTATCGCGATCTCAGGGTGAGTGAGGCATCCGTACTGGTGACGCGCGCGTCCGACCATAACCCCTTACTGGTGGAGTTCAGTTCAGGAAGCTAGTCCGGTGCATTAAGCGAGCCTGCAAAGGGGAGGGAAGTCCGGCAGATGAGTAAACGGTGGCGGATGAATAAAAGAAAAAGGCTGACAAATGTCAGCCTTTTCAACGTATCAGGTATCAGGTGTTGCGTTATTATTCACAAACAGCGTTAAGTTATCGCCGGGTTGAATATCTTTCGCACTGTCCAGCACACTGTTCCAGCGCATCACGTCTTTGATATTGACGCCGTGATGACGGGCAATACTGTCAAGAGAATCACCCTTACGAACACGATAGGTGATGCTGTTGCCGTTATCAGCCAGTCGGGTGCCATTCGAACCAATGGTCAGAGTCTGACCAGGTCGGATATCAGCACCGCGCAGGTTGTTATCCTGCTTCAGTGTCGAGACGCTAACGCCAAGTTTTGAGGCGATACCAGAGAGCGTATCACCCCGTCGCACTTTGTACCCGCCACTCGCACTGGCTTTCGCAAGCTGAGTAGGCTGTACCGCTGCGATGTCACCGGAAGCCAGTGAGTTACGCAGTTTCGCGACGTTCGACTTCGGCACCATAATATAGTGTGGGCCGTTTGGCGCTGTTGCGCCGCCTTTATAACCGGTATTGAAGCTCTTCAGTTTCGTGAGCGACATACCCGCCATTTCGGCAGCCTGCGTCAGCTGTATCTGCTGACCCACTTCCACTCGCGCCAGAGCACGACTTTCATTAGGTGTCGGCAGTTTGATACCGTAACGCTTGTTATTTTTGAGCAGTTCACTCAGAGCTAACATTTTAGGCACATACACGGTCGTTTCACGTGGCAGCGATAAATGCCAGAAGTCAGTCGGCTTACCGCGCGCCTTGTTCTGCTTTATCGCTTTGAGTACACGTCCTTCACCACTGTTGTACGCTGCGATGGTTAATAACCAGTCGCCGTCGAACATGGTGTTAAGACGCTGCATCATATCCAGCGCAACTTTCGTGGATGCGACCACATCGCGTCGCCCATCGTAATACTGGTTCTGTTTCAAACCATAGTTTCGACCTGTTGCAGCAACAATCTGCCAGATACCAGCGGCATTGGCTGATGAAGTTGCCCGGGGGTCAAAAGCGCTCTCCACTATGGGTAGCAGTACCAGTTCCATCGGCATTTTACGTTTCTGTATCTGCTCGACTATCCAGTACATGTACGGCTCTGCCCGTAATGTTACATCGTGGAGATAGCTCTTATTTTTTAAAAATTTACTTTTTTGTTCGCGGATTGCCGGGTTTTCCGGAATCCCCATCTTCAACTCGTCACTAATGAAACTCCAGAGATCTGCGTCTGCTGCGAGGCCAGTTCCATCTTCCTGCCATCGCGGCGACAAAAACTCGTCTCCGTACTTTCCATTTTCACCTTGACCAGCTGAAGACAGACTCTGTGCATGCTGTACCGGGATATTGGCATCGTTCCTGGACGCCTGACATCCTACCAGCAAGACTGAGGCGAGTAAGATCGCTTTAGCCTTCATGTGTGTGTCAATAGTTCGCTTAAAAGACGAGCAACTATACGTGACGACTTTTCACAACACAACCCGAAAAATCAAAAAGCGTCTTTCTTCTCGCGTAGAACGGCAAATGAACGCCATACGGGTTCATCAGTAACGTTAACGTTTAATGCCCTTTGTAAATCAACGTCTTGCGTGCGAAGAAATAAATTTATTGTCCGTTCGTGCGCCAGTTTTGTGGGCAAACTAATGCCATTTTCAGCGCGTAAGTCCTTAATTTTCTGATATTCGGCCGTTATTTGTGGGTCATGGGGCAGAATAGCCGCAGCAAACTTCAGATTGGATAAAGTATATTCATGTGCGCAGCAGACTAATGTTTCACCTGGAAGCTGGTTAAGCTTTTGAAAGGAATCATACATCTGCTCTGCCGTGCCCTCAAAAAGCCGTCCGCAGCCGCCCGAAAAGAGTGTGTCACCACAGAAAAGATAAGGTGAGCTGTAATATGAGATATGTCCTAAAGTGTGACCAGGGGTGTGGATCACCTCAAACGTCAGGCCCAGTACCGTGACCTTATCGCCTTCGCTGACTATGGTTCTGGCCCCTTTAGCCGCAGTTTCCTGGGGACCATAGACCTCAAGCTGAGGGAAATGCTCGCATAGTGTTTTCACTCCGCCCGTGTGGTCGTTATGGTGGTGAGTCAGCAGAATAGCGACCGGCTGCCAGCCGTTGGAGGCCATTTTTTCTAACACCGGTTGGGCTTCGCCGGGATCGACAATCAGGCATTTACCCTCATCATCAGTCAGCGTCCAGATGTAGTTGTCCTGCAACGCAGGAATACTGGTAAGATTCATCATCATCTCTCGCAGGTCGTAGGAAAAGGAAGAGCGTAAAGCATGAAGCCCGCTAAATCACGCCAGATTCTGAACGCACCGCTGTCATGGCGCGATATGCCGTGGGGAGATTATTTCCGCGACGCGCTAACGCAGCAGCTTCAGCCTTACCTTGGAAAGCTTTATGGCTTTCATATGCTTAAGCTTGGCAACCTCAGCGCAGAAATCAACACCGAAAACTGTGCTATTTCACATCAGGTCAATGTTGGCAGGGAAGGTGAGCTGTTACAGGTGCTGGCTGACCCGATGCAACTGCCGTTTGAGTCGAAGTCGATCGATGCCTGTTTGCTGGCCCATACGCTCGCCTGGAGCCAGGATCCTCACCGGGTGTTACGTGAAGTAGATAGGGTGTTAATTGATGATGGCTGGATGATTATCAGCGGCTTCAATCCATTCAGTCTGCTCGGCGTGAGTAAGATGGTGCCGGGCCTGAACCGCAAAGCCCCCTGGAGCGGACGGATGTTCAGCCAGGTGCGGTTAGTCGACTGGCTGGGACTGTTGAATTATGAGGTGGTCTATCGCACCCGCTTTCAGGTGCTGCCGTGGCATCGGCAGGGCGGAAAACTGATCAGCGCCCACTTACCGGCGCTGGGCTGTCTGAATATTGTGGTGGCACGTAAACGCACCTTCCCGCTGCTGCCGACCCGGGCTAAGAAGAGTATGAGCACCAGTAAGATCCGCCAGACGGTCAATGCCACACGCCAGTTCCGGCAGGCAGAGGATCAGGATTCGGTTTTATAACCGATATCCTCAAAAGCGGGATTTTCAGCTGCGCTGCGGGCCAGCACGTCGCAGCGCTCATTTTCCGGATGTCCGGCATGGCCTTTAACCCACTCCCACTGAATCTTATGGGTGCTGAGTGCTAAGTCGAGACGCTGCCAGAGATCGACATTCTTCACCGGCTTTTTGTCGGCGGTTTTCCAGCCACGCTTTTTCCAGTTATGGATCCAGCTGGTAATTCCCTGACGCACATACTGACTGTCGGTACTGAGCACCACATCGCACGGCTGGGTCAGCGCTTCCAGTGAGACAATCGCCGCCATCAGCTCCATCCGGTTATTGGTGGTAAGGTGATAGCCCGCGCTGAAGGTTTTCTCATGCTGACCGTAGCGTAAAATCGCCCCATAACCGCCGGGACCGGGATTTCCAAGACAGGATCCATCGGTGAATATTTCTACCTGTTTGCGCATCTCTGGTAGACTTCCTCTCAAAAACGCTAAGTCTGACATAAAACGGGTCTTATGAGCACTGCAAATAACCGCCAGATCGTTCTCGATACTGAAACCACCGGCATGAACATGATCGGGGTACATTATGAGGGGCATCGCATCATTGAGATTGGTGCGGTAGAGGTGATTAACCGTCGCCTGACCGGTAACAATTTCCATATGTATCTCAAGCCCGATCGGCTGGTCGATCCCGAAGCCTTTGGCGTACACGGCATTGCCGATGAGTTCCTGGCCGACAAGCCTGCATTCAGCGAGATTGCCGATGAGTTTCTCGACTACATTCGCGGTGCTGAATTAGTGATCCATAATGCCCCGTTTGATATCGGCTTTATGGACTACGAGTTTGCAAAGCTGAACCGCGGCATTGAGAAAACCGAAACTTTCTGCAAAATCACCGACAGTCTGGCGCTGGCGCGCCGTATGTTTCCCGGCAAGCGCAACAGCCTTGATGCGCTTTGCTCGCGTTACGAAATAGACAACAGCAAACGAACCCTGCACGGCGCACTGCTCGATGCCGAGATTCTGGCTGAACTCTTCCTGACGATGACCGGCGGACAGACTTCACTCTCCTTTTTATCGGAAAGTGAAAGCGCCCGACAGGCGCAGGGAGAGAGCATCCAGCGCATCGTGCGTCCCACCTCTGCACTGCGCGTGGTCACGGCCAGCGATGAGGAAGTGGTTGCCCATGAGTCACGTCTGGATCTGGTGATGAAAAAGGGTGGTAGTTGCCTGTGGCGCGGCTGAATTACGCATTTTTGTGGATAAAATCAACGGCAAGCTGAAAAAAACAGCAAACGATTTGTTCACCTGGAAAAAGCGTTGACGTCGCAACAGGCTGCCATTACTATGCGCCTCGTTCCCGACGGGGAACAAAGCGCGGAGCGGTAGTTCAGTTGGTTAGAATACCTGCCTGTCACGCAGGGGGTCGCGGGTTCGAGCCCCGTCCGTTCCGCCAATCTCTTTAAAAAAGCCGATTCAGAAATGAATCGGCTTTTTGCTGTCTGCTATTCAGCGGTGGCCTGGTTCTTCTGCGGCATCACCTCGCCTTGCCAGCGGGCACCATCCTCCGCCTCACGATCTTCACGGGCGATAAAGCGATAGCAGCCTGCCGCCAGACCGGCGCCAATAAACCAGCTGAAGTTCGCCACCTGATGCAGGGAAGGGATAAAGCTAATCACCAGGCAAATCGCCACCGATGGCAGCAATGCGCCAATCGCTTTAGGGTTAAAGCCACCGCGATACCAGTAACGGCCTGCCGGCGTATCGTTAAACAGATCGTCGACCGAGATGCGTCCACGTTTAATCAGATAGAAATCGGTCAGCAAAATCCCGAACAGCGGCCCGATAAACGATCCCAGCACATCCAGCGTATAGTGAATCAGCTCAGGAGACTGGAACAGATTCCACGGCGTTAACAGCACCGACCCCACCGCGGCGATCATCCCGCCGGTACGGAAACTGATTTTCTGCGGTGAACAGTTGGAGAAGTCAAAAGCGGGCGAGACGAAGTTCGCCACGATATTGATGCCGATGGTGGCGGTAATCATGGTCAGCAATCCAATCGCGACCGCCAGATCGTTGCCGACCATGCTCACGGTTTCGATGGGATCGGTAATCATTTTGCCAAACAGCGACTGTGTACCCGACACAATCACTACGGTCACCACCGAGAACAGCAGAAAGTTAAACGGCAGTCCCCAGCGGTTGCCGCGACGGATCTCTGACATGCTTTTGCCGTAGCGTGAAAAGTCACCGAAGTTCAGCAGCGGCCCGGAGAAGTAAGAGACCACCAGCGCCGTCGCCGTAATCATCTGCCACGTCTGCTCGCCTGCGGTCAGCGATTTGCTGGCGAGGGTAAATGAGATCCCATCGAAGCCGGTCTTGTATACAATCCAGCCCGCCAGCGCCACCATCACCACATAGACCGCCGGTCCGGCGACATCAATAAACCGTTTGATGGCGTTCATGCCATGCCAGAACACCATTGCCTGTAGTAACCACATAATGCCGAAGCAGCACCAGCCCAGCAGCGACAGACCAAGCCAGTGCGGCACGGTCATCGACGTCATCGACGGCGCGAACTTCAGCAGCACCAGCATCAGCGCATTCGCCGCGAGATAGGTCTGGATGCCATACCAGGCGAACGCGATCAGGCCGCGTATCACCGCCGGGATATTGGCACCAAACACCCCAAATGCCTGACGGCAGATCACCGCATAGGGGACGCCCGCCATCTGGCTCGGTTTCGCCACCAGATTCGCACAGATCTGCACGATGCAGATCCCCGCCAGCAGGCAGAGCAGCACCTGCCAGCTGGCTAATCCCAGCGTGAAGAAGCTGGCCGCCACCACATAGCCGCCCATGCTGTGCACATCCGACATCCAGAAAGAAAAAATGTTGTACCACGACCAGTTCTGATCGCGAGTCGGTGCCAGGTCGTCGTTACAGAGTCGTGGGCTGTAACGGGCGTTGGCTTCAGAGGCCGTGCTGGCCACCGTTGATTGATTTGGCATGAAACCTGCTCCTCTACCCGAGAGTGGAATGAATAATCTGGTAAAGCGGTATTGCAGGATCCAGGCCAGATCTCTTTTCTTGTATACAATATTTATTTTTCACGTATACGATATGTGGCGTACAGCAAGCGACCGGAGCGGGTAATGACGAGTAAAACAGGACAGCGAGACGCCACCAGGCTGCAGGATAAAGATGAAGGGATTTACCAGGCATTGATGAACGCCATTGTTGAGCATCAGCTGCCGCCGGGCAGTAAATTGCCGGAAGAGGCGCTTTCCGGGGTCTTTGGCGTGAGCCGCACCGGCATCCGCAAAGTGCTGCAACGCCTCGCGGCGGTGCAAATGGTCACTCTGACGCCCAAACGTGGTGCGCAGGTCTCCACGCCCGGCGTTGAAGAGGCGCGGGATATCTTCTCAACCCGCAGTTTAATGGAGTGCGCTAATCTGCCAGCGGTCCTGGCCCATCTGCAGCCCCCGCATCTGGTGGCGCTGGAGCAGCTCATCGCGCAGGAGAATCAGGCGCACGCCGATCATGATGGCCCGGCAGCCATCCGGCTGTCAGCGGCCTTTCATATTCAGTTGCAGGCGATCTCCGGGAATCAGGTGCTCACCGGCATGGTGACCAGCCTGACGCAGCGCTCATCACTGGTGATCGCCGCCTATGGCGCACCCTGGCAGCGTGGCTGCCGCTGTGACGATCATGCGAATCTGCTTCAGTTACTGCGCGCGCGTGCGCTGCAGCCGCTGACGCAGGCGCTACAGCATCACTTCGAGCACATCGTCTCCAGCCTGCACTTCGAACGCAGCGGGGAAACGCTGCCCGACTTTTCCCGACTGTTTGCCGCAGGCTCTGGAGCTGCCTCATGAGCCTGATTCAGGTTATTAACCCTAATACCAGCCTGGCGATGACCGAAACTATCGGTCAGGCCGCGCGTGCGGTCGCCGCACCGGGCACCGAAATTCTGGCTGTTTCGCCGTCGCAGGGTGTGCCCTCCATTGAAGGGCATTTCGATGAGGCGATCGCCGCCATCGGCGTGCTGGAGCAGATTAAACTGGGCAGAGCGCAGGGCGTCAGCGGCCACGTCATTGCCTGCTTTGGCGATCCGGGTTTGCTGGCGGCACGCGAACTGGCCAGCGGACCGGTGATCGGCATCGCGGAAGCGGCGATGCATACCGCCACGCTGCTGGCGACGCGTTTCTCCATTGTCACCACGCTGCCGCGCACCCTGGTGATTGCGCGTCATCTGCTGCAGCAGTATGGCTTTACCCATCACTGTGCCGCACTGCATGCCATCGATCTGCCGGTACTGGCGCTGGAAGATGGCAGCGGCCTGGCGCAGGAAAAAGTGCGGCAGCGCTGCATTCAGGCTAAACGGGAAGATGGCAGCGGGGCGATTGTGCTGGGCTGTGGCGGAATGGCGACGCTGGCCGGGGAGCTGACCCGGGAGCTCGGCCTGCCGGTGATCGATGGCGTCAGCGCGGCGGTGAAGATGGTGGAGTCGCTGGTGGCGCTTGGTTTTGGCACCAGCAAACATGGTGATCTGGCCTGGCCTTTGCAGAAACCTCTCTCAGGTGCGTTTCAGCATCTAAACTAACGGAACTTTCCCGAATCAAAACAGGTGGAGTGATGACTGACGCTGCAGAGAAGAAAGAGTACAGCTTTAACAAAAACTATCCGCGCGATTTAATCGGTTATGGCGCTCATCCGCCGCACGCCGCCTGGCCCAACAACGCCCGTGTGGCGGTGCAGTTTGTTCTGAACTACGAAGAGGGCGCAGAAAACAGCGTGCTGCACGGCGATACCGGCTCAGAGCAGTTCCTCTCCGACATCATCGGGGCAGCCAGCTATCCCGATCGCCACATGTCGATGGAGTCGCTGTATGAGTACGGCTCACGCGCCGGTTTCTGGCGCATCCACAACGAATTCCAGAAACGCGGTCTGCCGTTAACGGTTTTCGGCGTGGCGATGGCGCTGGCGCGTCATCCGGAAGTCGTCGAGGCAATTAAACAGGCTGACTACGATGTGGTCAGTCACGGCTGGCGCTGGATCCACTATCAGGGCATGGATGCAAAAACCGAACGCCAGCATATGCAGCAGGCGGTCGATGTGCTGGTTGATCTGTTTGGTAAAGCGCCGACCGGCTGGTACACCGGCCGCGACAGCCCGAATACCCGGCGGCTGGTGGTGGAGCAGGGCGGTTTCAGCTATGACAGTGACTACTACGGCGACGATCTGCCTTTCTGGACCCAGGTCACCTGTCAGGATGGAACGGTTAAACCGCACCTGATTATCCCCTATACCCTGGAGTGCAATGACATGCGCTTTGCCTCGCCGCAGGGATTTAATACCGCGGAACAGTTCTTTACCTATCTGCGCGACAGCTTCGATGTGCTGTATGAAGAGGGCGAAACCGCACCAAAGATGATGTCGATCGGTATGCATTGCCGCCTGCTGGGCCGTCCTGGCAAATTCCGCGCGCTGCAGAATTTTCTCGATCACATCCAGCAGCATGAGGATGTCTGGATCTGTACCCGTCAGCAGATCGCTGACCACTGGATCAACACGCACCCGGCACCTTAAGCCGGTTCCGGCGCTCGGCCCGCGTTGATCGGGCGAAGCGCCGGACGATGTCAGCCCATCAGGCTGACCTGCGCCGCCACGATGCACCAGCCGTGGGGCATGCGTACCCAGGTCTGCTGCTGACGGCCAATTTTATCGCTGCCGGTGCGGGTAAATTCGGTGCTGCAGACCGCATAATCCTCGCCAAAGGTGGTGATCACGGTGTTTCGTAGCGTCCGGTTCAGCCCGGCTGAAGGACGCGCGGCGCGGAAGGCCCGAATCTCATCAATGCCATACAGATTCTCACCTGCGCCGAGGCGCACGGTTCGCGGGTCGTGCCAGAACAACGCATCCAGTTCGGCCACGTCATTGCTGACCAGCGCCTGCTCGTAGCGGTAAAACTGCGCCGTCACCTCGGTGACCACCTGCGGTAAATTAATCTCTCTGTTCATCAGGCTCCAGCCATATTGATTTGCGGTATCGTAATGCCGCGTTGTTCCAGTGCCCAAGCGGCACGTAACACCGCCTCTTCATTAAATGGACGGGCGATAAGCTGTAATCCAATCGGCAGACCGCTTCGGGTCGCCAGCGGCACGGTACAGACCGGCAATCCCAGGAAGGAGATCGGCTGCGTCAGCATACCCATGCTCGCCTTAGCGGGCAGCGATTCCCCCTGAATCGACAGGGTCTGCTGACCGATGGTGATCGCGCTGCAGGGTGTCGCCGGCGCTATCAGCACATCAAACCGATCAAAAAGCGGCAACACCTGCTGCTGGAAATGGCGGCGGAAACGCTGCGCCTGCACGTACCAGGCACCTGGCATCATGGCACCGGCCAGCAGACGCTCGCGTGAATTGGGTTCAAACTGCTCAGGCGTCTGGCGCAGGGCGGGCAGATAGTGATTGCCGCCTTCTGCCGCGGTCATGATAAACGCCGCCGAGCGTGCCAGCTCAGCGTCTGGCATCAGCACCTCTTCCTGTGCATCAAGTGCTGCCGCGATCACCGCGACGGCAGCGCGGGCATCCTCATCGCACCAGCGGGCAAAAAAGCCACCCAGTACGCCGCAGCGCAAGCCTTCGCTGCCCTGTGACAGCCCCGGTAGCGTCGCGGCCAGCGGGCGATCGGCCTGAAACGCATCGGTGTGGTCTGCGCCCTGCAACAGATCATATACCAGCGCCAGGTCTTCAACCCGCCGCGCCAGAGGACCGATGTGATCGAGGCTGGCGACAAACGGATGGCTGCCGCTGCGTGACAACCGGCCAAAGGTCGGCTTAAGACCAAAAATACCGCACAGCGACGCGGGCACCCGAATCGAGCCGTTGGTGTCGGTGCCCAGTGAAAAGTGGACCAGACCGGCGGCCACGGCAGCCGCCGAACCGCCTGACGAGCCGCCAGCCACGCGGCTGAGATCGCGCGGATTGTGCGTCGCGCCGTAGTGGCTGTTTTCGGTGGTAAAACCATACGCGTAGGCATCCATGTTCAGCATGCCAGACAGCAGCGCACCAGAGCGACGCAGTTTATCGACAGCAAACGCATCTGCACGTGCCGCCGGCCGGTCGCTGAACAGGCTGGCACCGGCCAGGGTAGTGTGACCCGCCACATCAAACAGGTTTTTTACCGCATACGGGATGCCCGCCAGCGGTGGCAGGGTTTCGCCGCGCTGCCGCTGCGCATCAATCGCACTGGCTTCTTTTAACATGCGCGGCCCGGTCACTTCCGTCCAGGCATTCAGCGCCGGATTGTGCTGCTCAACCGCCTGCAGCGTGCGCTTTGCCACTTCCAGCGCACTGATTTCACCCTGCTGAATCGCCCGCTGCAGGGTCTGAATCGAAACGTCACCTAATCTCATGCCTGGTATACTCCTGCCACTTCAAGCCGGTCATCCAGCGGAAACGCCATCAGCGGCGCGGCCATCTCCGCGATACGCGACAGCTGGATCAGCAGTTCAGCGCGGCGGGCGTCATCCAGTTCCAGTTGCAGTATCTGCTCCATATGGCCGATGTAGCTGGCCCAGTCGTGTTGATTCATGATTCGCTCCTGTTAAAAACCGGCGGCGCTGCCGTTACTGCGTGGATCGCTTGCGCCCTCAAACATGCCGTTGCTGTGGCGCACAATGGCGCCCGCATGGCCTACGGATTCGCTGAAGTCCGGCAGCAGCTCCACCTCATGTCCCCACAGACGCAGCATCAATACCGTTTCGTCGTCAAAACGACCTTCCAGTTTCAGCGAGTCTGATGATTGCCCCCAGGTCCGGCCCAGCAGCCAGCGCGGCGCACTGACCGCCTGTTGTAACGGCAAGCCCTGAATCACATGGCGGGTAAAAATCGCCGCCTGAGTCTGCGGCTGTCCATCCCCACCCATCGCGCCATACACCAGCGTCCGGCCATCTTTCAGCCGTGCGGCGGCGGGATTCAGGGTATGAAACGGCTGCTTACCGGGTGCCAGGGCCAGCAGATGGTCAGGATCGAGGCTGAAAGCGGCACCGCGGTTCTGCCAGGTGATACCCGTGCCGGGCAGCACCACACCACTGCCAAATTCGTGATAAATGCTCTGAATAAAGGAGACGGCCAGGCCGCTGCTGTCCATCACGCCCATCCAGACCGTATCGCCCGGCCCGCGTCCGTTTCCCCAGGCTGCCGCCTCTCCATCGGTGATCTGGCTGGCGAGTGTGGCAAGGTGATCGCTGTCCAGCAGCGCCTGCAAATCTTCCGTGACGTGACGTGGATCGGTGATGTGTTTGTCGCGCAGTGCAAACGCTTTTTTGGTGGCTTCCACGATACGGTGCACCGTCTGCGCATCGTCAGCCTCCGCCATCTCCAGCCGATCGGTGATGCCCAGGATCGCCAGCGACACCATGCCCTGCGTTGGCGGGGTGATATTCCAGATATCACCTTCGCTGTGGGAGAGATGCAGCGGCGTTGTGCGACGGGCGCGATGCTGCTGCAGATCGGCCAGCGTCACCGGCATGCCCAGCGTGGTCATCTCATCGGCCATATGGTGAGCCAGCGGGCCGCGATAAAAGCTGTCGAGCCCCTCTTCAGTAAGCTGGCTGAGGGTGTTAGCCAGTGCGGGCTGGGTAAAACGGCTGCCTGGCTGCGGCACGTTGCCGTCAGGCATAAAGGTGGCGCTGAAGCCGGGCTGATGCTGCAATTCACTGCGGAACGTCGCGGTGGCGGCGCTCTGTGAGGCAGTCACCGGAATACCGTCGGCGGCGTAGTGAATCGCATCGCGCAGCAGACGTGCCAGCGGCAGCGGCGGGGTGCCCATCTCAGCCGATAGATTCAGTGCCTCCTGCCAGCCGCTGACCGTACCGGCCACGGTCAGCGCCGCTTTCGGCCCGCGATGCGGAATCTTAGGGTGATCGGCGTAGAAATCGTGATGAGCCAGCGAACCGGCTGCGCCGCTGGCGTCGATAGCGACAGGATCGCCGCCGGGCGGCAGAATCAGCCAGAAACCATCACCGCCCAGTCCATTCATATGCGGGTAGACCACGGCGATGGTCGCGGCAGCGGCCACCATTGCTTCAATGGCATTACCGCCATCACGCAGAACCGCGAGCGCGCTCTCACTCGCCAGATGGTGTGGCGTCACCGCCATCCCCTGCGGGGCCATATTGCTTTGAATCATTTTTTTCTCGTTATCCGGGTGACAGAACCGATAACAAAGCAAGAGCTGTTCCAGTTTTCACCCTGAGCTGACAATGCGCCGGTTAACCTGGCGCAAATTGTGCTAGCTTCTGCTGAAACAAAAGTTACAGGACGGGTTATGAAACAGCTTGATGAACGACTCAGGAGTCACTATCCCCAGCTCTCTCCGCAGGAGCAGCGCATTGCCGACTTCGTGTTTGACCACTTCGATGACCTGATCAGCTACAACAGTGCCGAGCTGGCGCGGCTCAGTGGCGTGTCGAAAGCCACGGTCAGCCGGCTGTTTAAGCGTCTGGGCTATGAAAAATACAAGGATATGCGTGATGAGTTACGCATCCTGCGCCAGAGCGGCATGCCGCTGACTGATAATCGTGATGCGGTGCAGGGCAATACGCTGCTGGCGCGACACTACAAGCAGGAGATGGCTAACCTGACGCAGTGGGTGAACAGTCTGGATGCCCGGCACTTTAATGAGGTTATCCAGCAGCTGGCGCAGGCAAAACGCGTCTTTATCATCGGCATGCGCAACGCCTATCCGGTGGCACTGCATCTGCGACAGCAGCTGGTGCAGGCGCGTTCGCAGGTACATATCCTGCCGCAGCCGGGCCAGACGCTGGCTGAGGAGCTGGTGGATATTACGCCGGAGGATATGGTGGTCGTGATGGCCTTCCGTCGTCGTCCCCGCATCATTCGCCCGCTGATGCAGCAGTTGCAGGCTGCCGGTATCCCGCTGCTGGCGCTGTGTGAGCCGCAGGCGCAGACGGTGATTGCGCTGGCGCGCTGGCAGCTCTGTACGCCGCTGGACAGCGTTTCCGCCTTCGACAGTTATGGCTCCGCCATGAGTCTGGTTAACCTGATTGCCAATGCACTGCTGCATGAAATGCTGGCACAGGGACGCCAGCGCATTCATCAGATCGCCGACCTTTACCAGCAGTTTGAAGAGCTGGAGCACCGCTAACAGGCACCATTTTGGTGCTTTGCCCCATTTCAGAACAGACCTTCCCCCGGCGTAGTCGTCCCGATTACGCCAGATTTCAGCTGAATGCTTTGCCGCTTAACCCTTTTTCTGTGGCCGTCCGGATTGGCACATTAGTTGCAGATTGCATCTCAAAGAATCTTTTGTTTCACGTTAATCTCACCGGGGTGCATAATGAAAAAAGTTTTGATGGCGGTTGCGACAGCGGCATTACTGATGGCACAAGCGGGAAGCGCGCTGGCCGATCAACTGCAGGACATCCAGAAACGCGGCGTCATTCGCATCGCCGTGCCGCAGGATTTCCCGCCGTTTGGCTCGGTTGGCACCGATCTGCAGCCGCAGGGGTATGACATCGACACGGCCAGATACCTGGCAAAGCAGATGAAACTTAAGTTGCAGCTGGTGCCGGTCAGCAGTGCCAACCGCGTGCCTTATCTGCAAACCGACAAGGTCGACCTGGTCATCTCCAGCATGGGTAAAAATGCCGAGCGGGAAAAAGTGATCGACTTCACCCGCGCCTATGCGCCGTTCTTCCTGGGCGTATTCGGGCCGAAAGGCGATGAAATCAAAGCGGCGTCTGCCCTGAGCGGCAAATCGATTGGCGTAACACGTGGTGCAGTAGAGGACATGGTGCTCAGTGACGTTGCGCCGAAAGATGCACAGGTGAAACGCTACGAAGATAACAACACTACCTTGTCTGCGTATCTCTCCGGTCAGGTGCAGTATGTGGCGACCGGCAACCTGGTGGTCGCCGCCATTGCCCGTCAGAATCCGGCTAAAGCGCCGGTGGCGCAGTTTATGCTGAAAGATTCTCCCTGCTATATCGGCCTGAAGAAAGATCAGCCGGCACTGAAAGCGAAAGTGAATGCGCTGATTGAGCAGGGCATCAAAGATGGCACCCTGAATAAACTGTCAGAAGAGTGGCTGAAAGCGCCGCTGCCCGCCAACCTCGGCGCCTGAGGAAAGATTCATGACCGGGCAACTTAACTTTCCCGCCCTGTGGCCCTACTGGCCGGAGCTGCTCTCCGGTCTTTGGGTCACCATTCAGCTGACGGTGCTGGCGACTACCGGTGGTGTGGCGCTGGGCATTGCGGGCGCGGCGCTGCGCAGTGGCAGACCCAGCTGGATGAGCCGCCTGTGGGGCATCTATGTCGAGCTGATCCGCAACACGCCGTTTGTGGTGCAACTGTTCTTTATCGTTTTCGGTCTGCCTGCGCTGGGGCTGAAACTCACTGCTGGCGAGGCGGCGCTGTTGGCGATGCTGATCAACCTCGGGGCATATAGCACCGAGATTATTCGTGCCGGAATACAGGTGACACCCAAAGGGCAGTGGGAAGCGGGACGGGTGCTGGGATTAACCCGCAGCCAGACGTTTCTGCGGGTGGTGTTGCCGCCCGCGCTGCAGCGCATTTATCCGGCGCTGGTGAGTCAGTGCATCATCGTGATGCTGGGTTCGTCGGTGGTGTCGCAGGTCTCCTACGAGGAGCTGACCTTCGCCGCCAACCTGATCCAGTCGCGCACCTTCTTAAGTTTTGAGGTCTATCTGGTGACTACGCTGATCTACCTGGCGTTGTCGATTGCAATGCGCCATCTGCTGCTGGCGATTGGCCGTAAATGGTTTGGAGTGCAGCCATCATGATGACGACCTTTACCGACTGGGACATCCTGCGCAACCTGCTGCTGGCGGCACGCTGGACCCTGTTGCTGTCGCTGGTGGCCTTTGTCGGCGGCACGCTGGTGACGCTGCCGCTGCTGTTTATGCGCCTGCTGCAACGCAAATGGTTAACGCGGCTGGTACGCGGTTACACCGCGCTGTTTCAGGGCACGCCGCTGCTGATGCAGCTGTTCCTGGCGTTTTTCGGCGTCGGCCTGTTCGGCATTGATGTTGCACCCTGGACGGCGGCCTCGCTGGCGCTGACCTTCTACACCAGCGCCTTTCTGGTCGATATCTGGTACGGCAGCATCCGCGCCCTGCCAAAAGGCCAGTGGGAAGCGTCGCGCTGTCTCGGCCTGACCTTTGGTCAGACGCTGTGGCGGGTCATTGCGCCGCAGGCGATCCGCATCGGTATTGCCCCGACGGTGGGGTTTGCTGTCCAGGTGATCAAGGGCACCGCGCTGGCGTCAATTATCGGTTTTATCGAGCTGACCAAAGCGGGCACCATTCTGAACAACGTGACCTATCAGCCGTTTAAAGTCTTTGGGCTGGTGGCGCTGGGCTACTTCCTGATGTGTTATCCGCTGTCTCGCTACAGCCAGTATCTGGAGAAAAAATTCAATGCCGCTCATCACCATTAATCAGGTGCAAAAATATTACGGCGACAACCATGTGTTGAAAGGCGTGGATCTGGATATCGACATGGGCGAGGTGATCTCAATCATCGGTCGCAGCGGATCGGGCAAAAGCACGCTGCTGCGCTGCATGAACGGGCTGGAAGGCTATCAGGAGGGCAGCATCAAGCTCGGCGGTATGACGATTACCGATCGCGACTCGCAGGCGCGTGAAATCAGCCGCTCGGTCGGGATGGTGTTTCAGAGCTTCAATCTGTTCCCGCACATGACGGCACTGGAGAACGTGATGCTGGCGCCGCGCCGGGTGCTGAAAAAAAGCGAGGCCGAGTGCCGGGCGCTGGCGGCGCAGATGCTGGAGAAGGTCGGGCTGGGCGAGCGTCTCAACTACTATCCTGCCAGCCTCTCCGGCGGTCAGCAGCAGCGCGTGGCGATCGCCCGTGCACTGGCGATGACGCCGAAAGTTTTACTCTGTGATGAGATCACCTCCGCGCTCGATCCCGAGCTGGTGGGCGAAGTGCTCAAAGTTCTGGAGCAGCTGGCGTCAGAAGGGATGACGCTGATCCTTGTCACGCATGAAATGAGCTTCGCCCGCGACGTGGGCGATCGTGTGGTCTTTATGCATCAGGGGCGCGTCTGGGAGCAGGGCGACAGTAAGACGCTGTTCGCTCAGCCGCAGTCACCGGAGCTGAAGCAGTTTATCTCTTCGGTTCGCCTCTGATTCTGAAAAAGGAAATTACGATGGATATCAATCACTACCCGCAACTTAACCCGCCACAGCGTCTGCTAATGGGGCCAGGACCGATCAATGCCGATCCACGTGTGCTGCGCGCCATGTCGAGTCAGCTGCTGGGGCAGTACGATCCCGCGATGACCCACTACATGAATGAAGTGATGGCGCTCTATCGCGGCGTGTTTCGCACAGAGAACCGCTGGACGCTGCTGATTGACGGCACCTCCCGCGCCGGTATCGAATCGATTCTGCTGTCATCGATCCGGCCTGGCGACAAAGTGCTGGTACCGGTGTTTGGCCGCTTTGGTCATCTGCTGTGCGAAATTGCCCGCCGCTGTCGTGCGGAAGTGCACACCATTGAAGTGCCGTGGGGCGAAGTCTTTACTCCCGACCAGATCGAAGATGCGATCAAAAAAGTGCGGCCGCGCCTGCTGCTGACCGTGCAGGGCGACACCTCAACCACCATGCTGCAGCCGCTTGAGCAGCTGGGTGCGATCTGCAAACAGTATGGCGTACTGTTCTACACCGATGCCACCGCGTCGCTGGCGGGTAACGCGCTGGAAACGGACGCCTGGGGACTTGATGCCGTATCCGCGGGGATGCAGAAATGCCTGGGCGGTCCATCGGGTACCTCGCCGATCACGCTGAGCGCAGAGATGGAAGCGGTGATCCGCAAACGCAAATGCGTAGAGCAGGGGATCCGCACCGAGGCGCATCAGGATGGCGAAGAGGAGATGATCTACTCCAACTATTTTGATCTCGGCATGATCATGGATTACTGGGGGCCGGAGCGGCTCAACCACCATACCGAAGCGACCAGTGCGCTGTTTGGCGCGCGCGAGTGCGCCCGGCTGATCCTGCAGGAGGGGCTGGACAACGGCATCGCCCGCCACAAGCTGCACGGTGAAGCATTGCTGAAAGGCATTCAGGGGATGGGGCTGGAGACCTTCGGCGACCTGAAACACAAAATGAACAACGTGCTGGGCGTGATGATCCCGCCTGGCGTAAACGGCGATCAGGTGCGCAAGCTGATGCTGGAAGATTTCGGCATTGAGATTGGCACCTCGTTTGGCCCGCTGCATGGCAAGGTGTGGCGCATTGGCACCATGGGCTACAACGCGCGTAAAGATTGCGTGATGCAGACTCTCTCCGCGCTGGAAACGGTGCTGACCTATGTCGGCTATCGCACGCCACAGGGTGCCGCCGCGCAGGCCGCCTGGGATCACTACGGGAGCCACGCATGATGATGAGCGCCAGCGAAGCCCAGGCCGCTGCACAGCGCGTTATGGCGCGCTGCGATGCGCTGGCGGCGATCAGCGAAACGGCCGAGGGGCTGACCCGCGTCTACCTCTCACCCGAACATCTGCGCGCCAACGCCTTTGTCGGTGAGTGGATGCAGGCGGCGGGGATGCAGGTGTGGCAGGATGAAGTGGGCAATATCTGTGGGCGCTACGAGGCGGCAGAAGCGGGTGCACCCGCGTTACTGCTTGGCTCGCATCTCGACACGGTGCGCAACGCCGGTCGCTACGACGGCATGCTGGGCGTGCTCAGCGCCATTGAAACCGTACAGTGGCTTAACGAAAATCAGCGCCGCTTACCGCTGGCGATTGAAGTCATTGGCTTTGGTGACGAAGAGGGCACCCGTTTTGGCATTACGCTGCTCGGCAGTCGTGGCATTACCGGCAGCTGGCCGCAAAGCTGGGTGACGCATCCTGACGGCAACGGCATCACCGTGGCGCAGGCGATGGCGGATGTCGGGCTCGACAGCGACAGGATCGCATCTGCGGCGCGGCGGGTTGAGGATATCGTCGGTTATCTTGAGCTGCACATCGAGCAGGGCCCCTGCCTGGAGCAGGAGGATCTGGCGCTCGGTGTGGTCACGGCCATCAACGGTGCGCGCCGCCTCAACTGCCGTTTCACCGGTGAAGCGGGCCATGCGGGCACGGTGCCGATGACCCACCGCAAAGATGCGCTGGCTGCCGCTGCCGAGTGGATGGTGTTTATTGAGCAGACCACCCGTGAGCAGGATCCGCAACTGGTGGCTACCGTCGGTACGATTAACTGCGCGCCGGGAGCGGTAAATGTAATCCCTGGCGAGGTATCGCTGTCGCTGGACGTGCGCGGTCCGCTGGATAACCCACTGGAGACACTGCTCTCCAGTCTGTTAACCCAGGCGGAGGCGATTGCGCTGCGGCGTGGACTCCGCTTTGAGTCGAACGAATATTATCGCATCGGTGCCACCGCCTGTGACTCCGCGCTGCAGCAGGCGCTGAGTCATGCGGTGGAAACGGTGCAGGGTCGCAGCCTGTCACTGCCGAGCGGCGCCGGGCACGACGCCATCGCTATCGCTGAACGCTGGCCGGTCGGCATGCTATTTGTGCGTAACCATCGTGGTATCAGCCACCATCCGGCAGAGTCCGTGGCGGTGGCTGATATGGCGCCCGCGCTGCAGGCTTATTTACAGGCGGTCTCGCTGATTGCTGAACGGAGCTGAACATGGAATTAGCCGCATTTAATCAGCTGACAGCTGATGAGGCGCAGGCGGCCATCCGGCACTGTGTCGCTATCCCGCACTGGCAGCAGTCGCTGGTGGCGGCGCGGCCTTTTGACACCCTGGATGCGCTACGGGCAACCGCCGATGCGCTGGCCCGCCAGTGGCAGCAGCCTGAGCTGGAGGCCGCACTGTCGGCGCATCCCCGCATTGGCGAACGCGCGAACGGCGCGGATAAAGAGGCGGCCCTGTCGCGCGGAGAGCAGTCTGCGATGCAGCAGGCCGACAGCGCTTTGCAGCAGGCAATGCAGCAGGGGAATCAGGCTTATGAAACGCGTTTTGGCCGGGTGTTTCTGATTCGCGCCAAAGGGCGCAGCGGCGAGCAGATGCTGGCAGAATTGCAGCGTCGGTTGCAGAATAGCGATCCTGCCGAGCAGCAGGAGGCGCTGGATCAGCTGCGTGAGATTACCCTGTTACGCCTGAAGGAGACGATTCAATGAGTACTGTTACCACCCATATTCTGGACACGGCGCTGGGCAAACCGGCCAGCGGTGTAGCGATTTCACTTGAGCAGAACAGCCCGGAAGGGTGGTTTCCGATTTCACAGGGTGAAACCGACAGCGACGGGCGTCTGAAAGATCTGACGCCCGAGCCGCTGACGCCGGGCCACTACCGTTTAACGGCAGAAATCGGCGACTATTTTGCCGCCGCCGGTCGGGATGCACTCTACGTCAGCGCGCAGATCGATTTTATGATTGCCGAAGCGGGCAGCCATTTTCATCTGCCGTTTCTGATTTCGCCCTGGTCCTGGTCAACTTATCGCGGCAGTTAATGGGCGGTCTGACTTCCCGCCCGCCATTCACAGCGAAAAGCGATCCGCATCCTGCCAGGCCGGGAAGCGCTCGCGATAAGCATTCAGTGCGTCCAGCGACAGCTCTGCGTCCAGCCTGGCGCGCTGGTGCGGCTCAGCCGCGCTGAGGATCTCACCCTGCGGTGAAATAATCTGGCTGTCGCCGCTGTATTCATGCTGATTGCCGTCACTGCCGACGCGGTTACAGCCTGCTACATAAGCCTGATTCTCAATTGCCCGCGCCAGCAGCAGTGCCTGCCAGTGCAGTGCACGCGGTGCAGGCCAGTTGGCGACATAGAGCGCCAGATCGTAATCGTTGCGGTTGCGCGAGAAGACCGGGAAACGCAGGTCGTAACAGATTTGCGGCAGGATGCGCCAGCCGCGCCACTCAAACACCTGACGCTGTTCGCCAGGCAGATAGTGGTGATGCTCGTCCGCCATGCGGAACAGGTGGCGCTTGTCATACTGATGCAGCGTGCCGTCCGGCTCCACCAGCAGGAAGCGGTTTACCGCGCCGTGTTCGGTCTGAATCGCCGCACTGCCGCCGACCAGGGCATTGTTGCGACGGGCATGCTGATGCAGCCACTTCACCACCTGCGCCTGAGGCAGCGAGCTTTTCGCCGCTTCCATTGCAAAGCCGGTGGTAAACATCTCCGGCAGTAAAATCAGATCGCGCCCGGTGAGTCCATCCAGTTGCTCGTCAAAATGGCGCAGGTTGGCCTCGCCATCCATCCAGCTCAGCGTCTCCTGCAGTAACGTGATTTTTAAAGCTGACATAAGCGCTCCGCGGCGGCATCTAATGTCGCCGGCTGTTTGGCAAAACAGAGGCGGATCAGTTTATGAGGAAAGGCATCGGCGCAGAACACCGACAGAGGAATCGCGGCAACGCCCACTTCGCGGGTCAGCCACTGGCAGAAACTGACATCATCCAGATCGGAGATGGCGCTGTAATCGACCAGCAAAAAGTAGGTACCTTCGCAGGGGAGTACCTTAAAGCGGCTGCTGCTTAGCGCCGTTGCCAGCCGATCGCGGCGGTCGCGATAAAACGCCGGCAGCTCAAGATAGTGCTCCGGATGCTCACGCAGCATATCGGCAATCGCCAGCTGCGCCGGTGTATTCACGGAGAAAGTCAGATACTGATGCACCTTGCGCAGTTCAGCGCTGATCGCGGCAGGGGCAATGCAGTAGCCCACTTTCCAGCCGGTCATATGGAAGGTCTTTCCAAACGACGACACCGCGATAGCGCGCTGGCGCAGTTCGGGATGTGCCAGCACGCTGGCGTGGCCTGCCTGATCGAAGCAGATGTGCTCATAGACTTCGTCGCTCAGTACATAGACCGGTCGCGCAGCAATCGCCTGCCACAGCGCGGCGAAATCCTGCTGCTGCCAGACGGTGGCGGAAGGATTGTGCGGCGTATTCAGGATCACCAGCCGGGTTTTATCACTCAGCAGCGCAGCAAACGCCTGCCAGTCCACCCGGAAAGCGGGCGGCTGCAGCGTAATGCGTTTCATCACGCCGCCCGACAACTCTACTGCAGGCGCATAGCTGTCGTAGCTGGGATCAAAGCAGATCACCTCATCGCCCGGCCGCACCAGCGCGGTAATCGCCGCATAGAGCGCTTCGGTTGCGCCCGCCGTCACCGTAATCTCTGTTTCGACATCAGGACGATAGTCATAGAGCCGCGCGGTTTTCTCTGCAATCGCCTCACGTAACGGCAGCGCACCGGTCATCGGCGCATACTGGTTCGCGCCCTGGCTGACGTGATACGCCAGCCGCTGCTGCAGATAGTCCGGGCCGCTAAAATCAGGAAAGCCCTGAGAGAGATTGATAGCGTTATGCTGCTGCGCCAGCGCACTCATCTGGCTGAAAATGGTGGTGCCGAGCAAAGGGAGTTTACTCTCGGGGATCAGGTTGTGCTGCGTCATGATGTCAGGCCTTAAGCGCGAAGATTGATGCGGTGTCACCCGGTGTTTGTGCCACTATAAACAGGATGATAGTATTTGGCAATCAAGACGCTTAGATGGCTAAATGCGTCATGCTCCACACCTCAGCTTCGTTAGCTTCGTTTGCTTACCCCGGTCACTGACAAGTGTCAGCTCCCGGGGATGCGCGCACTTGCTGCCTTGCTGAGATGCGGATCATTTAGCATTTACATGCGTCATGCTCCGGGCGTCAGCGGCGTTGGTTGCACTTACTTACCCCGGTCACTGACGAGTATCAGCTCCCGGCGATAAGCGCTTGCCGCCTTGCTGACACAAGGATCATCTGGCAGGACCCGGAGAGTATGGTTCAGCAGTCAGGCACGTTTGCTAACTGTTTAAGATTTTCAAACTGTTGTAATTTTATAGCCATTACCGTTATCTGAGCCACCCGGAATCATATTTCACCGCAAGGAACTTTTATGTCGCAGAGTCTTCCATTAGATCAGCTGGTCGCCGCCTGTCACTGGATTGGCGCGAAAGGCTGGGCACCGGCCACCGGCGGAAATATGTCGGTGCGCCGCGATGAACATGTCTGCCTGCTGAGTGAATCGGGCAAAGATAAAGGCACGCTGACGCGGGATGACTTTATCGAGGTCGATATTGCTACCAGCCAGTCGCTCTCTGGCCGTAAGCCGTCGGCAGAAACCGGTCTGCACACGATGATCTATCGACTCTTTCCCGAGGCGCGCGCGGTGCTGCATACCCACACCGTGAATGCGACGGTGCTGTCGCGGGTGGAGCAGGGCGCGGCGCTGCTGCTGCACGGCTATGAGATGCAAAAATCATTGAGCGGCCAGCACACCCATCTGGATACGCTCGCCATTCCTGTGTTCGACAACAGCCAGGACATTGCGGCGCTGGCGTCAGAAATTGAAGATTACGCCGCCCGCTTTCCGCTGCGTTACGGCTTTCTGCTGCGCGGTCACGGCTTAACCTGCTGGGGCCGGGATGTCAGCGAAGCACGACGTCATCTGGAAGGTCTGGAATTTTTATTTGAATGTGAACGTCAACGTCGCCTGCTGGAGAGAGCATGATTCGCGCCATTGTTACTGATATCGAAGGCACCACCAGCGATATCCGTTTTGTACATAACATCCTGTTTCCCTACGCCCGCCAGCATCTGGCGAGTTTTTTGCGTGAAAATGCGCATCAGCCCGAGGTCGCCGCAGCGCTGCAGTCGGTACGTGAGGAGGCTGGTCAGCCGCAGTCTGATCTGGATGCGGTGACAGAGATTCTGCTGGGGTTTATGGACCAGGATCGCAAATCAACCGGCCTGAAAGCGCTGCAGGGCATGATCTGGCGCGATGGCTATGTTAACGGCAGTTTTACCGGCCATCTCTATCCTGACGTCCTGCCAGCACTGAGCCGTTGGAAGGCGCAGGGCATTGAACTGTATGTATATTCCTCCGGCTCGGTTGCGGCGCAGAAATTGTTATTTGGCTACAGCGACGAAGGTGATATTACTGACCTCTTCAGCGGCTATTTTGATACGCACGTGGGTGCCAAACGCGAAGTCGCAGCCTATCGCGCTATCGCCGCTGAAATTGGTCAGCCAGCGGAGCAGCTGCTGTTTCTCTCCGATATTGATCAGGAGCTGGATGCCGCCGCTGAGGCGGGCTGGCAGACGCTGCAACTACTGCGTGGCGATGCGGACGGCGAGAGCCGCCATCGTCAGGTGACAGATTTTTCCCAGATTAACCCGGAGTCAATTTAGGATGAGCGCACTGACTATTTTTACCGACCGCGAAGCCAGCCAGCCGGTGTGGCACAGCACCGACGCGGAAGAGATTCGTGAACGCCTGAGCACCAAAGGCGTCCGTTTTGAGCGCTGGGAAGCCGATCGCGATCTGGGTGAAAATCCGGATCCCGAAACGGTGATCAACGCCTATCAGCATGCGATCGATCGGCTGGTGGCAGAGAAGGGCTATCAGAGCTGGGACGTGATCAGCATGCGCGCCGATAATCCCCAGAAAACCGTGCTGCGCGAGAAGTTCCTCTCTGAACATACACACGGCGAAGATGAGGTGCGTTTCTTTGTTGAGGGTGCCGGACTCTTCTGTCTGCACCTGGATGGCGAGATCCTGCAGATCCTCTGCGAAAAAAACGATCTGATCTCGGTACCAGCGGGAACACCACACTGGTTTGATATGGGATCGTCACCGCACTTCACGGCTATCCGTATTTTCGATAATCAGGAAGGCTGGGTAGCGAACTTTACCGGCGATAAGATTGCGGATGCCTATCCGCGTCTGGCGTAAACCGCCCGTTGTTTTCGCAAGGCGTTTGTCGCTCACGGTAAACGCCTTGCAGACCGTTATTGTGGCTGGAAAATGCCACCCTGAACCTGGTCAGGCGTGACTACCCCGGTGTCCAGTACCCAGCCGCTGATCAGGGTGGCGGGCGTGACATCAAACGCCGGGTTATAGACCTTCGCCGCTTCCGGCGCCCACTGCACGCTGCCAAAACTGCCGGCAACGCCCGTCACTTCACTGGCGGCGCGCTGTTCAATAGGAATCGCTGCGCCGTCCGGACAGCTGCGATCCAGCGTGGTATGCGGGGCCGCCACGTAAAACGGAATCTGATGATAATGGGCCAGCACCGCCAGGCTGTAGGTGCCGATTTTATTCGCCACATCGCCGTTGGCGGCAATGCGGTCAGCGCCTACCCATACGGCATCGACCTCTCCACGGGCCATCAGGCTGGCGGCCATGGAATCGGTAATCAGGGTGTAAGGAATCGCCAGCTCGCCCAGCTCCCAGGCGGTTAACCGGCCGCCCTGTAACAGCGGTCGGGTTTCATCAACCCAGACATTCTTAATCAGCCCCTGCTGATGGGCACGAGCAATCACGCCAAGGGCGGTGCCCACACCGGCGGTGGCGAGTCCGCCGGTATTACAGTGGGTCAGCAGCTGGCTGCCAGGTTTCACCCGCGTACAACCCGCGTCAGCGATGGCGTCACACAGCTGCTTATCTTCCTGCACCAGTCGCCAGGCTTCTTCTGCCAGCGCGGGGGCAAAGTCCGGCTGCGCCAGCGCCAGTTTCATCCGGTCCAGATTGTTCATCAGATTGACAGCGGTAGGGCGGGCGGCGCGCAGGGTCTCCAGTGCCTGCGCCAGTTCAGCGCGCGTCTGCCCCTGTTCTGCCAGCAACGCCAGCAGCAGCGAGGCGGAAAGGCCGATCAGCGGCGCACCGCGCACCCGCAGCGCATGAATATGTTCAATCAGCTGGGGCACGCTGTGCGCGGACAGCCAGTTCTTTTGCTGCGGCAGTGCCTGCTGATCCAGAATCCAGAGCTGATTGTCACGAACCTGTAAGCTGGTGGTTTGAAGTGTCTGCATTGTGGGTGAAATCCATGTTGCGTTAATGATACCTATTGTGCCAACATGCTGAACGGATGTATAGACGTCTGAACGGCTTATTACACCCAGGTTATCCCCCTTCGATTGATGAGGAACAGGCAATGTCGCAATACCGTACCTTTACTGCTGCTGATGCTGTGGAATATGCCCGACAATTTGGCGGCGTGGACAATCCTGCCGCGCTGAGCAGCGCAGAAGAGATTGGTGATGGCAACCTCAACCTGGTGTTTAAAATTTATGACGATCAGGGCAACAGCCGGGTGGTGGTCAAGCAGGCGCTGCCCTATGTGCGCTGTGTGGGTGAGTCGTGGCCGCTGACGCTGGATCGGGCGCGGCTGGAAGCGCAGACCCTGGTCGAACACTACAAATATTGTCCGCAGCACACGGTGAAGATCACCCATTACGATGCGGAGCTGGCGGTGATGGTAATGGAAGATCTCTCCAGTCATCGCATCTGGCGCGGCGAGCTGGTGAAGGGCGCTTACTACCCGGAAGCGGCTCAGCAGTTAGGCGACTATCTGGCACAAACCCTGTTTCATACCTCCGATTTCATCCTGCATCCGCACCAGAAAAAAGCGGAAGTGGCGCGTTTTATTAATCCGGAAATGTGTGAAATCACCGAAGATCTTTTCTTTAACGATCCCTATACCGACCATGAGCGCAATAGCTACCCCGAAGCGCTTGAACCGTTGGTCGCCAGCCTGCGTAATGACGATGCACTGCGCATTGCGGTGGGCGGTCTCAAGCATCGTTTCTTTGCCCACGCTGAAGCGCTGTTGCATGGTGATATTCACAGCGGATCGATTTTCGTTGCTGATAACAGCCTGAAAGCGATTGATGCGGAATTTGGTTATTTTGGCCCTATCGGTTTTGATGTCGGCACCGCCATCGGCAACCTGCTGATTAACTACTGCGGCGTGCCGGGTCTGCTGCCACCGCGTGAGGCCGCCGATGCACGCGAGCAGCGTCTCAGCGATGTGCACACCCTCTGGACCACCTTTGCCTCGGGCTTTCTGGCACTGGCGGCTGAGAAAACCCGTGATGAGGCGCTGGCTTATCCAGGCTATGCGGAGGCGTTTCTGCGTAAAGTATGGGCCGATACCATCGGTTACTGCGGCACCGAACTGATTCGCCGCACGGTGGGGATGTCACACGTGGCGGATATGAAGCTGATTGCCGATCCGGCGATGCGTACCGACTGCATCCGTAATGCGATTAATCTGGGACGCACGCTGATTCTGGCGGCCGATCATGTAGAAGATGTGGATGCGCTGATTGCCCGCATCCGTCAGGCGGGATAAAAAAAGCCGACGTGATGTCGGCTTTCAGGTAAATCAAAGGCTGGCTGTAAGAGTGTGCCCGCGCCGGAAACAGGGGCAGATCGGAAAGTCGCTAAAGCCATCCCTGGCTCGCTCGGCCCGCGTCGTCCTGACGCGGGACGCTTTCCTCTTCTGACCCTGCTCCCTGCGCCGGTGATGCAGGCTAACGCTAAAACTATGCTGCCTCACTCGCCCGCGACGCAGCCTGAGGAGCTTTCTCTGGCACCGGCACTGCCAGCGCATCCGCCTCAAACTCATCGACGTTAATCGAACGCAGGCGGCTGGCCTCAGCACGCTGCAACACTTCAGCCTCTTTAGCATCAATCCAGCCCTGCTCCAGCGCCCGCTTCGCCAGCGCATCCAGCCGGGTAAAAGAGAGGTGCTGCTTCGTCTGTTTGCACAGCCTGTCATGGATCACTTCTGCCGCCATCACATCCTGCAACGCCTGTTCCAGCTGACCGGCAGGGTTGTGCTCGCTGGGCGTCAGGTACATGCCACGGCCCAGACGGCTACGGGTAGCTGACGGCTGTTGCAGCAGTTTTGCCAGCTGATGGTCCAGACGGTCAGACGGAGCAGGGCAGTGATGACCGCCTGCAAAAATAGTCATCCGCAATGCGCCCGCGACCAGACGGTTCGGGAAATTACGCAGCAGATCGTCCATCGCGACTTCCGCCTGATGTAACGCATCCTGCACGCCCCAGTGCACCAGCGGCAGATCGGCTTCGTTGCGGCCTTCATCGTCATAGCGTTTCAGCGTCGCCGAAGCGAGATAGAGCTGGCTCAGCACATCGCCCAGACGCGCCGAAATACGCTCACGACGTTTCAGGCTGCCGCCCAGCACCGCCATCGACACATCAGAGAGCAACGCCAGGTTGGCACTGATGCGGTTCAGATGCTGATAGTAACGACGGGTGCCATCGCGGGTCGGGGTGGCGCTGGTGCGTCCGGCGGTTAAGCCCAGCCACAGGCTGCGCATGGTGCTGCTGCCGACATGACCGATGTGGCTGAACAGCGCCTGATCAAACGCGTTAACATCGTTGCTGGCTGCCGCCGCCATCTCCTGCAGTACGTAAGGATGGCAGCGAATCGCACCCTGTCCGAAGATAATCATGCTGCGGGTCAGAATATTAGCCCCTTCCACCGTGATGGCGATAGGCGCACCCTGATAGGCGCGGGCCAGGAAGTTGCTGTTACCCAGCATAATGCCTTTACCGCCGGCAATATCCATGGCGTCGATAATGGCGCGCTGACCGCGATGGGTGCAGTGATATTTCACAATCGCTGACAGCACTGCCGGTTTTTCACCCTGCATAATACCGGCTGTAATCAGCGTGGCCGCCGCATCCATCACGTATGCGTTACCGGCAATGCGCGCCAGCGGCTCTTCAATCCCTTCCATCTTACCGATTGAGACGCGGAACTGACGACGGATATGGGCATAGGCGCCTGTCGCCAGCGCCACACTTTTCAGGCTGCCGGTTGAGTTCGATGGCAGCGTAATGCCGCGACCCACAGACAGACACTCCACCAGCATCCGCCAGCCCTGACCGGCCATTTGTGGGCCGCCGATAATATAGTCAATCGGCACAAAGATATTATTGCCGCGTGTCGGCCCGTTCTGGAACGGCACGTTAAGCGGGAAGTGGCGATGACCAATCTCCACGCCGGGCGTGTTGGTCGGGATCAGCGCACAGGTAATGCCAGGATTCTCGTTATCGCTGAGCAGATGATCCGGGTCGGAGAGTTTAAATGCCAGCCCCAGCACGGTGGCGATCGGCGCCAGCGTAATATAACGCTTGTTCCAGGTCAGCCGCATGCCCAGCACCTGCTGACCCTGCCACTCGCCCATGCAGACCACGCCGGTATCGGGGATGGCTCCGGCATCTGAGCCCGCTTCCGGACTGGTCAGCGCAAAGCAGGGGATCTCATCGCCGCGTGCCAGCCGGGGTAAATAGTGATTTTTCTGCTCTTCAGTGCCGTAGTGTTGCAGCAGTTCGCCCGGACCTAATGAGTTAGGCACGCCCACGGTAATCGCCAGAATCCCGGAGACGCCCGACAGTTTTTGCAGCACGCAGGCCTGCGCATAGGCGGAGAAATCGAGTCCGCCATACTCTTTTTTGATAATCATCGCGAAGAAACGATGCTCTTTCAGATAAGCCCAGAGTTCCGGCGGCATATCGGCCAGCTCATGGGTAATCTGGAAATCATTGGCCATGCGGCACGCTTCTTCAACCGGACCATTGAGAAAAGCCTGCTCATCGGCGGTCAGGCGCGGCTGCGGATAGTTGTGCAGCTTCTGCCAGTCTGGTTTGCCCTGAAACAGATCGCCTTCCCACCAGGTGGTGCCCGCATCGATCGCTTCTTTTTCGGTGCGTGACATCGGCGGCATCACCTGCTGGAAGCGCTGAAACATCGGCTTTGAAAACAGGCTGCGGCGCAGTGACGGCAGGTTGAACGGCAGCAGAATGATCGCCAGCGGCAACAGTAACCATGGCGTCCAGAGGTGAGCAAAAGCCATCGCAGCAGTCCACAGCAGCAGAATCGCGCTGCTGAGCCGCAACGACAGGCGGTGATAGAACAGGGCGCCAATCAGCGCCACTGTGGCAAGTATCGAGACAACCATCATAATGAACCGCTCCAAGTAGTAAGAGGTCTGACCTGTTATGTAGAGAGGTTTAGAGCAGTTGGGTTGATTTATCAATTTGTTTACATCGCAATTACAACCTGCCTCACAAAAACCGATTTCTGTCCATTTTTGCATCACCTGCTGCAGCGATAATCACCGCCACTGCCTGGCCAGCCATGGCATGACGCTTTGCGCTGACCGGCCATTCCGTTAAACTTGCTGCGATTAACCTCTCCTAAAAAAGGACATCCCTATGTACCAGGACATTATCCGCTCTGAGCTTAATGAAGCTGCTGATACGCTGAATAAATTCCTCAGCGACGAGGCCAATATCCATGCGATCCAGCGTGCGGCGGTGCTGCTGGCTGACAGCTTTAAGGCGGGCGGCAAGGTGCTTTCCTGCGGTAACGGCGGTTCACATTGCGATGCGATGCATTTCGCTGAAGAGCTGACCGGTCGCTACCGCGAAAATCGTCCTGGCTATCCGGCGATTGCCATCTCTGATGTCAGCCATCTCTCCTGCGTCAGTAATGATTTTGGTTATGACTATGTCTTTTCACGCTATGTGGAAGCGGTAGGGCGTCCGGGCGATGTGCTGCTGGGCCTCTCAACTTCCGGTAACTCTGCCAATATCATTAAAGCGATTGAAGCTGCCCGTGCGCAGGGGATGAAAGTGATCACCCTGACCGGTAAAGATGGCGGTAAGATGGCAGGCAGTGCCGACATTGAAATCCGGGTGCCACACTTTGGTTATGCCGATCGCATCCAGGAGATCCACATTAAAGTGATCCACATCCTGATGCTGCTGATCGAAAAAGAGATGGTGAAGTAACTGCGCTGGCCTCCCGCCTGACGGGAGGCCGCTTACTCTAAGGCGGTGGCTATGTGCGAATTGCTCGGGATGAGCGCCAATGTTCCCACGGATATCTGTTTCAGCTTTACCGGTCTGGTTCAGCGTGGCGGTGGAACCGGGCCTCACAAAGATGGCTGGGGCATTACCTTCTACGAAGATAAAGGTTGTCGTACGTTTAAAGATCCGCTGCCGAGCTTTAACTCGCCGATTGCGCGTCTGGTGCAGGAGTATCCGATCAAATCGCATTCGGTGGTGGCGCACATCCGCCAGGCGAATCGCGGGCAGGTGTCGCTGGAAAATACCCACCCGTTTACCCGTGAGTTGTGGGGCCGTAACTGGACCTATGCGCACAACGGGCAGCTCAGGGGCTATCGGCAGCTGGAGACCGGCACATTCCGGCCGGTGGGCGAAACGGACAGTGAGAAGGCGTTCTGCTGGATCCTGCATCAGCTGGCGACGCGCTATCCGCGTACGCCAGGCAACTGGCCTGCGGTATTCCGTTTTATCGGGGAGCTTGCCGGCACGTTGCGGCAGAAGGGCGTGTTTAACATGCTGCTGTCAGACGGCCGTTATCTGATGGCCTTTTGCTCCACCAATCTTTACTGGATCACCCGCCGCGCACCCTTTGGCCGGGCGCAGTTACTGGATCAGGATGTGGAGGTCGATTTTCAGCAGCACACCACGCCGCATGACGTGGTGACGGTGATTGCTACGCAGCCACTGACGGCCAATGAAACCTGGCAGCGGATTGTGCCAGGTGAATGGGCGTTATTCTGCCTTGGAGAGCGCCAGGAATGAACGTGAAGCGGCTTCGGGACTGGCTAAAACCGGTGCCGGGCTGCTGTTCATCACATATTTACCGCTGGCGACATTAACCATCGGCGGCTGATGATATTTAGCAAAGTAAGCGTATCCCGGCTGCAGCTGCTGCCAGAAACTGGCATAGGTGGAGTAGCGGTGACGCTGCATATTGCTGTCGGTCATGCGGAATGGATAGATGCTGATGCTGATATCCTGCTGGCCGTTACGCAGTGCGGCATTCACATAGGTAAAAATCTCATCCATATAGGCGTTAGTCATGGCATAGCAGCCAATCGACTTACAGTCGCCATGAATCATCAGGTAATTGCCGCTGTAGCCCTGATTACGATCGTACTGATTCGGAAAGCCGATGTTGATCGCGCGATAAAACCGGCTATCCGGCTTCAGCTGATTCAGCTTCACGTTGTAAAAACCTTCCGGGCTTTTGAAATCGCCTTCACGGCGTTTCGGGCCGAGGCCGCCAGAAAAGTTACAGATGCGGTAGGTGTCCAGCAGGCGGTATTCGTTACCGATTTTGCCGTAGAGTTCGAGCGTGCGTTCTTCCTTGAAGATCTGGATATAGACCGGGGTGCCGAGTAACTGCTTCTTTAATTCTTTGCTGACCGGTGCCGTTGAGACGGGTTCGGGTGTCATTGCCATGCTGAGGGCTGGCAGTAAAATCATCGCAAACAGGAGTGCGATTTTGCCCATGCTGTGTGTACCTTGAGGTGAAGAGAACATGACGCAAAATGTGCGTCTCTGTTTGCATTATCGGAACTGTCCGCTACCGCAGCGCAACATTAAACATTGTCTGTTTTTTTAGCAAGACGGCGTCAGCCAAATTCGCGATTTACTGAAGGATATTCGGCCAGAAATTTGTAAACTTTAATCGTCAGCGCGACAAATATTGCAGTTACCCCTGCCAACTGTATACTTATCCAGTGCCGGAGGGGGTATGCGTAAAATCATTCATGTCGATATGGACTGCTTCTATGCCGCGGTGGAGATGCGTGATAATCCCCAGCTGCGCGACATCCCGATCGCCATTGGTGGCAGCCGCGAACGTCGCGGCGTGATCAGCACCGCCAACTATCCGGCGCGCAAATTTGGCGTGCGCAGCGCGATGCCAACCGGCATGGCCCTCAAGTTATGCCCGCATCTGCGTCTGCTGCCAGGACGCTTTGACGCCTATAAAGAAGCCTCCGCGCAGATCCGCGACATCTTTACCCGCTATACGCCGCTGATTGAACCGCTCTCCCTCGATGAAGCTTACCTGGATGTCACCGACAGCCCCCACTGTCACGGCTCTGCCACGCTGATGGCGCAGGCGATCCGTGCCACCATCTACCGTGAAACCGGGCTTACCGCCTCAGCGGGCATCGCCCCGATTAAATTTCTGGCGAAGATCGCCTCTGACCTCAATAAGCCGGACGGGCAGTTCGTGATTACCCCGCCGGAGATGTCCGGTTTTCTGCTGACCCTGCCGCTGGCGAAAATCCCTGGCGTCGGCAAGGTCTCGGCCAAAAAGCTGGAAGAGATGGGGCTGGTAACCTGTGGCGACGTGCAGAAGGCGGACTTAGCGCTGCTGTTAAAGCGCTTTGGCAAGTTTGGCCGGGTGCTGTGGGAGCGCAGTAATGGCATTGATGACCGCAGCGTGATCGTTGAGCGCGAGCGTAAATCGCTGGGGGTTGAACGAACGCTGGCGGAAGATATCAGCGACTGGGATGCCTGCCTGGAAATTATCGATTTTCTCTACGCCGAACTGGATCGCCGGCTGACGCAGATCCGACCTGACAAGCAGGTGGCGCGTCAGGGCGTCAAACTGAAGTTCAGTGATTTTCAGCAGACGACCCAGGAGCATATCTGGCCGGTGCTGAACAAAGAGGACATGATTGCCATCGCCCGTAAAACCTGGGATGAGCGTCGTGCCGGGCGCGGCGTGCGGCTGGTGGGATTACATGTGACGATGGTGGATCCCCAGCTGGAGCGTCAGCTGCTGCTGGGTCTGTAACCGTCAGCCTCACCGACCGGCAAGGCTGACATCCGATTACTTCTTATATTTCGCCGCCAGGGTCGCAAACCACGGTGCGACGAAATCCTCATTGCTGCCCCAGCCCGGAATGATCTTGTTCAGCGACGCGACGTTCACCGCGCCAGGCTGGCTGTTAAGCTGCTGCTGAGAGATTGATGCCGCTTTAAACTGATAAGTCGCGGGCGTCTCTTCACCGGCAATTTTCTTCGCCACCAGACGCATATTCACCGCGCCAATAGTTTTAGGATCCACCGCTACCGTCTGCACCCACGGGCTGTTTTTCTCGCGCATCAGCTGCAAATCCTGGTTCGAGACATCAATGCTGTAGAGCTTGATCTCGGTACGGCCATTCTCCTGCAGCGCTTTGTAAGCGCCCTGGCTGAAGGCATCCCAGGCACCCCAGATGGCGTCGATTTTGCCTTTCGGGTATTTCGCCAGAATCGCGCCAATTTTATTGGCGGTGTCGCCCTGAACGTCAGTTGAAACCGCACCAATCGACTCAAGCTGATGAATGCCCGGATTCTCTTTCAGCAGTTTTTCATACACCACCTGACGGCGTTCCATCGGCGGGAAACCGGCAACCCATAGCTTGACGATGTTCGCCTTGCCGTTGAAATCATGGATGAGCTGGCCCAGCGACAGCTGCGCCAGTGAAGCGTCATCCTGCGCGGTGACGGTGACGCCCGGGATCGGGCTATCCACCGGCGTATCAAACACCGACAGCTTAATGCCTGCATCGGCAATGCGCTTCACCAGTCCGCTGGCGTAGGGCGCTTTACCGTGCGACAGCACGATGCCGTCATATTTCTGGCTGATCGCCTGATTCACGAAATCCTGGAAGCGCGCATCGTCGCCATTGCTGAGGAAGGTGCTGACCTTGAAGCCAAGCTGACGACCCTGCTGAATGGCACCGGAAACAAACTGGGTGGTGTTGTCATCGGAGCCGAGATTGCGGATCACCGCAATACGGATCGGGCCATCATGACTGGCGATAGCCGCAGGCACCGGCGTGACGGTATCCGCGAAGGCGGCGCTGGCGTTCAGCAGGCTCAGGGCCAGCAGCGAGAGTGTTATTTTTTGCATTGTTATCAACTCCGGTAAACGCGCCTCAGCGGCGCTGGATATAGGTGATCGCCAGTGCTAAAGCCAGCACCAGCCCTTTAATAATGTCCATGGCGTAGTAGGGAACAGAGAGCATCACCAGACCGTTCTGCAGCACGCCGAGGATCACCGCACCGACCAGCGTGCCCAGTGCATTCGGCTTGCCGGAACCCGCCAGTGAGAAGCCGATCCACGCCGCCGCGACCGCGTCCATCAGGTAGCCGCTACCGGCGTTCACCTGCGAGGAGCCGATACGCGAGGCGAGCAGAATGCCGCCCAGACCGGCCAGCAGTGAGGCGATCACATAAGCCAGCACCCGATAGCGGGTGGTGCGGATGCCGGAAAGGCGCGCCGCTTCCGGATTGCCGCCCAGCGCATACATCCGGCGACCATGTTTAGTCAGTGAGAGCGCCAGCTGCGCGGCGACGGTGACGACCAGCATAATGATGACGATGGTGGGCACCTGGCCGAGCAGGCCAAACGCCGCCGGAATGGTGCCTTCCGCCATATCACCGCTCGGCAGCACCATGTTCTCGGTGATCGATCCGCCAAAGCTGTAGGTCATCGCCACACCCTGAATCACAAACAGTGTCGCCAGCGTTGCCAGCATGTCGGGGATGCGCAGGATCACAATCAGAAAGGCGTTAAACAGCCCGACCAGGGTGCAGAGCGCCAGGGTGAGCAGGATGGCGGTGGTAGTGCCGAAGCCGTACCAGACAAACAGTGAAATCACCAGCGCATTGGCCAGCGAGGCGGTCGATCCGACCGACAGATCAAAGCCGCCAACGGTCAGCGAGATCGAGACGCCGATCGCAATCACCGTGACAATGGCAATTGAGCGCAGAATATTGATGATGTTGTTGGGTTCAAGGAAGCTGTCGGAGGCGAGACCAAAGGCGGCGATCAGGATCACCACCGTGAGCAACATGCCCCATTTATAGAGAAAGTCGAACAACTGGTGACGCCACGGCGAGGCTGTCAGATTCAGGCTGGTTTCTTTGCTGCTCACGCAGGGGTTCCTCCGGTGGAATAGAGCAAAAGCGTCTCTTCGGTGACGTCGCGTGCAGCCAGTTCGGCCACAATGCGTCCATCCCAGAGCACGCAAATCCGGTCGCATAAACCGACCAGTTCAGAAAACTCTCCCGACGCGTAAATGATGCCTTTCCCCTCGCGCGCCAGGTTATCGATCAGGGTGAAGAGTTCGGTTTTGGCTTTGATATCGACGCCTTTCGTCGGCTCATCGAAAATCAGCACGTCGGCGTTGTTGCGCAGCCATTTGCCTATCGCCACTTTCTGCTGATTGCCGCCGGAGAGACGGCGCAGCGTCTGTGCCGGACCGGTGGTGCGCACCTGCAACTGCTGGATAACCTGCTCCGCCCAGCGCCACGCCTGGCGATGGCCAAACAGGCTCCAGCGCGAAAAGCTGTCGTCTGCGCTGACGCTGAGGTTCATTGCCACCGACTCATCAATAAAGATCCCCTCTTTGCGCCGCTCCTCCGGCACCAGCGCCATGCGGCGACTGACGGAGTCATGCGGCGAACGGGGCTGCCACGGCTGGCCATGCAGTTCACCGCGACTGACGCGGCTTTTGCTGGCACCAAACAGCGCCTTACAGAGTTCGGTTTTACCGGCACCGGCCAGGCCTGCAATGCCCAGAATTTCCCCTTTGTGCAATCGTAGCGAGATATCCTGCAGCAGTTGCTCATCATGAAGACCGTCAATCGCCAGCAGCAGCGGCTGAGTCTGCTGCGCACGACGGGCCGGGAAGATATCGGTGAGCTGATGCCCCAGCATCTTCTCCACGATCTGCTCACCGCTCAGTGCCGCCATCGGGCCGGTTTCGATCAACCGGCCATCACGCAGCACCGTCAGCTGGTCACAGATTGCTTTCAGTTCATGGATGCGGTGAGAGATAAACACCACGCCGATGCCGCTGGCCTGCAGGCGACGCACCACAGCAAACAGCCGCTCACTTTCATGCTGATCCAGCGGGGCGGTGGGTTCATCCAGAATCAGAAAGCGGCAGTGGTGCGACAGCGCGCGCGCCAGCAGAATTTGCTGCTTTTCAGCCAGGGTACAGCGCTCCACCAGCCGGTTGACGTCCAGCGCCACGTCGAGCTGAGCCAGCAGCGCCCGCGCCTGACGCCGAACCTCGCCCCAGCGATAGCGGTGGCCAGGCTCTGCCAGCCGATCCAGCAGAATGTTTTCCGCTACGCTGAGCTGCGGCACCAGCGCCACGTCCACTTCCTGCTGAACCAGATGGATACCCAGCCGTTTCGCATCACGCGGCGTACGGATGGAGACCGGCTCACCATCCAGCAGGATCTCGCCGCTGTAGTGGCTGTGCGCACCGGAAAGGATCGCCATCAGTGTTGACTTGCCCGCGCCGTTAGCGCCGGTCAGAGCATGTACTGAATGGCCGTCACTGCGGAAATCCACCGACGATAGCGCGGCAAACCCGCCAAAAGCGATGGAGATGTTACGCATCTCAAGGCAGTTTAACCCTGGCATGTCATTACTCTCCTGAAGAATCACTGGCCGCATTTTTTCCTGAACCTTAAGGCGCGGCAACAGCCGAAAGCGCATAAGCTAGCACGAAATCTTATTAGCCATCCAGACATCTGGACATAATGGCGGCTGTGACCAGCGAAGCGCGGGAAAGCGGCGGAATAACGGGGTAAAGGACGGAAAAGGCAGCGAATTATGCTGGGGGAAAGTCACAGGCATAAAAAAACCAGGCCGGAGCCTGGTTTACTTTTTTTGTGACAGAATTACTTTTCTGGCACCACATTCAGCAGGGTGGTCAGCAGTTTCCAGTAAAGGCCAACGCTTTCGATGTGAACCTGCTCATCCGGCGAGTGCGGCCCGGTGATGGTCGGCCCAATCGATACCATATCCATCTCCGGATACGGTTTTTTGAACAGACCACACTCCAGACCGGCGTGGATCACCTGAATGTTCGGGGTCTTATCAAACAGCGCGATATAGGTCTGACGGGTCAGCGCCATAATGGCGGAGTCCGCATCAGGCTGCCAGCCTGGGTAGCCGCCTTTCGCTTTGGTCTGTGCACCGGCCAGCTGGCCCAGTGAGGTCAGCATCTGCACCACATAATCGCGGCCGGTGTCGATCAGCGAACGGATCAGGCAGTTGATCTCTGCATGATCGGCTTCCATGGTCACCACACCGATATTCAGTGAGGTTTCTACCACGCCTTTCGCCACGTCGGAGTTGCGGATCACGCCGTTTGGCATGCTGTTGAGCAGGTTCAGGAAGCGATCGCGGCTGTCAGCGTTCAGGGCATCACCCTGATGCGCCAGTGGCTCAGTGACCAGTGCGATGTTCGGCTCTTTGATGCCGTGCTCATTTTTGATGGCGCTCAGGAAGTGCGCCGCCGCTGATTTCAGCGCATCCGCTTTGTGGCTCTCGACCGCCACGGTAGCGAAGGCTTCACGCGGGATCGCGTTGCGCAGCGTACCGCCGCTGAAGGCCAGCAGACGCAGATCCAGTTCAGCAGCGTGTGCCGCCAGGAAGCGCGCCAGCAGTTTGTTGGCGTTGCCGAGGCCCATATGAATATCGGCACCGGAGTGACCGCCACGCAGGCCTTTCAGCGTCAGCTTCAGGGTCTGGAATTCAGCAGGCACCGCTTCACGGGTCAGTGGCAGGGTGGTGACGAAGTCGATACCGCCCGCGCAGCCCATGTAGATCTCACCTTCTTCTTCGGAGTCGGTGTTGATCAGGATTTCTGCCTGCAGCCAGTTGGGTTGCAGACCGAATGCGCCATCCATACCGGTCTCTTCAGTCATGGTCAGCAGCACTTCCAGCGGGCCATGCGTCAGGCTGTTGTCAGCCAGTACTGCCAGCGCAGAAGCCATACCGATGCCGTTGTCCGCGCCCAGCGTGGTGCCGCGCGCTTTCACCCACTCACCGTCAACCCAGGGCTGAATCGGATCTTTGGTGAAGTCATGAACGGTGTCGTTATTTTTCTGCGGCACCATATCCAGATGCGCCTGTAGCGCAACCGGGGTACGGTTTTCCATGCCTGCGGTGGCGGGCTTACGAATCAGGATGTTGCCGACCTGATCGCGCTCACACCAGAAGCCTTGCTCTTTGGCCCAGCCGACGATGTAACTCGCCAGCGCTTCTTCGTGAAAAGAGGGATGGGGAATAGAGCAGATCTTAGCGAAAATATCCCACAGCGGCTGTGGAGAGAGTTGAGACAATTCAGACACGACAGGTCTCCTGTGTCAGTGTACCGGCGAGGCCGGACATCGCGAGTTTCCAGTGAAAAATCGCCGTCAGAGAATCTGACGAGCCAGGCCCGAGAATATCACTGTTTTCTACCGGGTGCGCTCTCAGACGCGCTAAAAAGCCGCAACCAGTGCGCGGGTGCTGGTTTTTAGTGCGTCAACTCCTTATAATCTCGCGCAACCTTTTCCCCGTTGCACATTTTTACGCCACCTCGGTTGGCTGGGATTTCTATTCTATGAGCGAAAAATACGTCGTTACCTGGGACATGCTTCAGATTCATGCCCGTAAACTGGCCCAGCGCCTGCTTCCTGTTGAACAGTGGAAAGGCATTATCGCGGTGAGCCGCGGCGGTCTGGTACCGGCTTCGCTGCTGGCACGTGAACTGGGTATCCGCTACGTCGATACCGTCTGCATCTCCAGCTATGACCACGATCATCAGCGCGAAATGAAAGTTCTGAAGCGCGCAGAAGGCGACGGTGAAGGCTTTATCGTGATCGATGACCTGGTGGATACCGGCGGCACCGCCCAGGCGATTCGCGAGATGTATCCGAAAGCGCGTTTCTGCACCATTTTCGCTAAACCGGCCGGTCGCTCACTGGTTGATGATTATATTGTCGATATTCCGCAGGATACCTGGATCGAGCAGCCGTGGGATATGGGCGTGGTCTACATCCCGCCGATTGTTAAAAGCTGATTGATATGCATCAGACAACGCCCGGTTTTCCGGGCGTTGTGCTTTCTGTGCCTCGCACCCCGAATTGCCGTACAGTACACTTAGCCATCGCCGTTTCTGTTGCAGGAGAAGTGAGTATGTCGAGCAAAAATCTCAGCGAGGAGTTGTTCAAACCGCGCTTTAAACATCCTGAAACCTCATCCCTGGTTCGCCGCCACCATCATGCTACTTCGGATGTCCACTCAGCCCTGGATGGTGACAGCCAGCGTGGCTGGTATCGTATGCTGAATAAGCTGATGTGGACATGGCGTGGCCTGACGCCGCAGGAGATCAGCGAAGTGCTGGCTCGGATTGCTATCAGCAATGTTGAACATACGGATGAGACGCTGCTCGACACTGTAATCGGTTTTCGCGGCGGCAACTGGCATTTCGAATGGTGTAAACAGGCGGGTATCTGGCAGCAGAAAGCGCTGGAGGCCACCGACGACAGCGAGGCGGGCGACTACTGGCTACACGCGGCGCATCTCTATAGCGTTGCGGCCTATCCCTATATAAAAGGGGATGAGCTGGCCGACCAGGCGCAGACGCTGGCGAACCGCGCCTATGAAGAGGCGACTCAACGCCTGCCGGGCGAGCTGAAACCGCTGACGTTCGCCATTCAGGGTGGCAGCCCGGTTAACGGTTTTCTGCACATGCCGCCTGACGTTGAAGCGCCTTATCCCACCGTGCTGTTCTGTGGCGCGCTCGACTCATTACAGAGCGATCACTATCGCCTGTTCCATGATTACCTTGCCCCGCGCGGCATCGCCATGCTGACCATTGATGTGCCGTCGGTAGGCAACTCGGTGAAATGGACGCTGAGTCAGGACACCAGCTTTCTGCATCAGCAGGTGCTGCGCGATCTGAAAAACGTGCCCTGGATCGACCATACCCGCGTGGCGGCGTTTGGTTATCGCTTTGGCGCTAACGTGGCCGTACGACTGGCCTATCTGGAATCGCAGCGGCTGCGTGGGGTCGCCTGTCTTGGCCCGATTGTGCATGCGCTGCTGACGCAGACAGCGTTGCAGGATGAGATCCCGGATATGTATATGGATATGCTGGCGAGCCGGCTGGGCATGGCAACCGCTTCTGACAGTGCGCTGCGTACCGAACTCAATCGATATTCGCTGAAAACTCAGGGATTGCTGGGCCGCCGGACGCCGACACCCATGCTGTCGGGCTACTGGCAAAACGATCTTTTCAGCCCGGAAGAGGAGAGCAAGCTGATCGCTAACTCTTCGTCAGATGGCAAAGCGTTGCTGATTCCGGTGAAGCCGATGATGGCCAGTTTCGACAAGGCGCTGAATGAAATTTGCGACTGGCTGGAGAAGCGTTTAAAAAGGTAACTGGCAAAATTTACAGTATTTGCTACAACTAGTAGCGGAATTCTTCCGGGCTGCCGTTAAGCGAGAAACATGACATCCCCTGGCCGTCCGGAAAATCAAGGCTGTATAGCGGTCAAAATCTATGGAGATTCAGCATGACGTTACCAAGTGGTCATCCCCGCAGTCGCCTGCTTAAGCGCTTTACGGAGCTTGGGCCTTATATTCGCGATGGGAAATGTGGCGAAACCCGGTTCTTTTTCGACTGCCTGGCTGCCTGCGTTAATGTGAAACCGGCACCGGAACTGCGTGAGTTCTGGGGCTGGTGGATGGAGCTGGAAGCGCAGGCTGACCACTTTACCTATGTCTACCATATCGGTCTGTTCGATAAAGAGGGTGACTGGTCGGTGGCAACCATCAAAGGCAAAGAGAATACGGCGCGCGTGGAAGAGACCTTACGGAATTTCCATACCCGTCTGAAAGCGATGCTGAAAGAGTTCGAGCTGGATCTGATTCCGGCCAGCGATTTCGATGAGAAACCGGTGAAGCTGAGCGCCTGATTGGGTGTTTAGAGATTAAAGGGTGAGTTAAAACGCTTGCCCACAAACTGCTGACAAATCTCAAGTAGGGTGAATCTGGCAGCAACGAATAAGCTCAACGCGCAGGGAACACGGGCAGAAGAGGAAAGCGTCCCGCGCCAGGGACGGCGCGGGCCGAGCCTGTCAAGGATGACGTCTTTTGCGTCTTTCCGATCTGACCGTGTTCCCTGCGCAGCTCGATCTCATAGCAGAGCGGGCCAGATGTTGTTAACAAGCAAAGGGCGCGTTGAAAAACGCGCCCTTTTTCATGCTCATACATTCTGTAGCTTATGCTGTCCGGCATTAGCCTGAAATCAGAACTGGTAAGTCACACCCATCGCGACCACGTCATCGTTGTTAATCGACAGCGCGTTGTCATCATCCAGCTGGTTGATTTTGTAATCAACGAAGGCAGACATATTTTTGTTGAAGTAGTAGGTCGCGCCCACGTCGATATACTTCACCAGATCCGCATCGCCGATACCGTTTTCGATATCTTTGCCTTTGGTCTGTACATAGCCAATGGAAGGACGCAGGCCGAAATCAAACTGATACTGCGCCACCAGTTCGATGTTCTGCGCTTTGTTGGCTGCGCCCGCGACGGTAGCACCGGTGTTACGGTTGGTGCCGCTGATTGGTGTCATGTTGCGGGTATCGGTATAGATCGCCGCCAGGTAGACGCTGTTGGCATCATACTTCACGCCTGCACCCCAGGAATCCGCACGGTCACCGCCGCCATAGGCGCGTGCCTGCTGCTGGTTGGTACGGTCAGAAGAGGTGATGGCACTCATCAGGCTCACACCGGAATCACCCAGGGCATAGCCCAGTGAGGCACCGTAGCCGTCGCCATTCTGACGGTTGATGTCGGTGCGGGTGTTGGCGCTGGTGGCGTCGTTTTTACCCTGATACTGCAACGCAAACTTCAGCCCATCGACCAGACCAAAGAAGTTGTTGTTACGGTAAGTCGCCACACCGGTAGCGCGCTGGGTCATAAAGTTATCGGAACGGGCTGTACCGTCACCGCCGAATTCCGGGAACACGTCGGTCCAGGCCTCAACGTCATACAGCACACCGTAGTTACGACCGTAATCGACCGAACCATACTGCGAGAATTTCAGACCAGCAAACCCAAGGCGGGTTTTGTTGCCATTGTTGGCGTCGCTGCCCTCGGAGTTATTGACGTTGTACTGATATTCCCACTGACCATAACCGGTCATCAGGTCGTTAATCTGTGTCTGACCCTTAAAGCCGATACGGGTATAGGACTTGTCTCCATCCTGGCTGGCATTATCGCTGATGTAGTGCTCAGCTTTAACTTTGCCGTATAAGTCCAGTTTGTTGCCATCTTTGTTATAGATTTCGGCAGCCTGCGCGGCAGATGCCAGCGTCAGCGTGGAGAGGATCATGGCCAGTGTGCTTTTCTTCATTTGCTATCAATCCCAATGTGAACGCCGTAAAAAAATGAAAGTTTTTGTAAAGCACGGACTTTTTACCCGTCGGCGATGAACTTTTTATGACACTTTTCATGATTTCTTGTTAACCCTGAACTTTTGGTCTACGTCCTTGTCCGCGTAAATTCGTGCTTTTCCCCCGCTGGCTGTTGGCTTCCTTATCGACTCCTGTTAAAACGTCCTTTCGTAAAAATTTTTCACTACGGCAGGAAATATGAGTGGCAGTCAGACCTTAGTGGTCAAGTTGGGTACCAGCGTTCTCACCGGCGGCTCCCGCCGGCTGAATCGGGCGCACATGGTGGAACTGGTTCGTCAGTGTGCGCAGCAGCACGCGGCGGGCCACCGCATTGTGATTGTGACCTCTGGCGCGATGGCCGCCGGACGCGAACATCTGGGTTACCCCGAACTGCCGCCCACCATCGCCTCAAAGCAGCTGCTGGCTGCGGTGGGGCAGAGCCGTCTGATTCAGCTGTGGGAACAGTTGTTCTCAATCTACGGTATCCATATTGGTCAGATGTTGCTGACCCGTGCCGACATGGAAGATCGCGAGCGCTTCCTGAATGCCCGCGACACGCTGCGCGCGCTGCTGGATAACCACATTGTGCCGGTGATCAATGAGAACGATGCCGTCGCCACCGCTGAAATCAAAGTGGGTGACAACGACAATCTCTCGGCGCTGGCGGCGATGCTCGGCGGTGCCGACAAGCTGCTGCTGCTGACCGACCAGCAGGGACTGTTCACCGCCGATCCGCGTAACAATCCTGAGGCTGAGCTGATCAGTGATGTCCATGTGATTGATGATGCGTTGCGTGCCCTGGCGGGCGACAGCGTATCGGGTCTCGGCACCGGTGGCATGTCGACCAAGCTTCAGGCGGCGGATGTCGCCTGCCGCGCCGGTATCGATGTGATCATCGCCTCAGGCAGTCGCAGCGGCGTGATCAGCGATGTCATTGACGGTAAGCCGGTCGGTACGCGCTTTCATGCGCAGCAATCGCCGCTGGAAAATCGTAAACGCTGGATTTTCGGTGCGCCTCCGGCAGGTGAACTCACCGTCGATGATGGTGCGCTGGCAGCAATTATTGAACGCGGCAGTTCGCTGCTACCGAAAGGGATCCGTGCTATCCAGGGGAATTTCTCACGTGGGGAAGTGATCCGTATCCGCAGTTTGCAGGGCAGGGATATCGCGCATGGTGTTTCACGCTACAACAGCGACGCGATGCGGATGATTGCCGGTCATCACAGCCAGCAGATCAGCGAAATCCTGGGCTATGAATATGGCCCGGTGGCGGTTCACCGCGACGACATGATCGTCAGTTAAGGAGCGGACAATGCTTGAAGAGATGGGAAAAGCGGCGCGCGCCGCAGCTTACACCGTGGCCGATCTGTCGACGGCAGAGAAAAATCAGGTTCTGATGACTATTGCCGACCGTCTGGAGGCGGAAAGCGCAGACATTCTGGCGGCCAATGAGCTGGATTTAGCCGATGCGCGTCAGAACGGTATGAGCGCCGCGCTGCTGGACCGGCTGACACTCAATCCGCAACGCCTCGGCAGCATCGCCAGCGATGTGCGCCAGGTCTGCCAGTTGGCCGATCCGGTTGGACAGCTAATTGACGGCGGTCAGCTCGACAGCGGGCTGCGCATTGAGCGTCGTCGCGTGCCGCTGGGCGTGGTGGCCGTAATCTACGAGGCGCGTCCCAATGTCACGGTGGACGTCGCCACTCTGTGCCTGAAAACCGGCAACGCCGCCATTCTGCGCGGCGGTAAAGAGACCTGGCGCACCAATGCGGCCACGGTACGAGTGATCCAGAACGCGCTCAAACAGCACGGTCTGCCTGCGGCGATCGTTCAGGCGATCGAAAATCCGGATCGCGAGCTGGTGAATCAGCTACTGAAGCTGGATCGCTACGTCGATATGCTGATCCCGCGTGGCGGAGCCGGGCTGCACAAGCTGTGCCGGGAAAACTCCACTATTCCGGTGATTACCGGCGGCATCGGCGTTTGTCATATCTATATTGATGAGACGATGGAGATCGAACCGGCACTTGATCTGATCGTCAACGCCAAGAAACAGCGCCCCAGCGCCTGTAACTCACTGGAGACGCTGCTGGTGGATCAGGCGATTGCCGATCGTTTCCTGCCCGCCTTTAGCGCGCGTATGGCACAGGAAGCGATTGCGCTGCATGCTGACAGCAACGTGCTGGCGCAGCTGCAGCAAGGCCCGGCATCGGTCACGCAGGTGAATCCGCAGCAGTACAATGATGAGTGGCTGTCGCTGGATCTTAACGTCAAATTAGTGGCGGATATGGATGAGGCGATCGATCATATTCGTACGCATGGCACGCAGCACTCGGATGCCATCCTGACCCGTAATACCCGCAACGCCGCGCGTTTTGTCCGTCAGGTCGACTCCTCAGCGGTCTATGTCAACGCAAGCACCCGCTTCACCGATGGCGGACAGTTTGGCCTGGGTGCCGAAGTGGCGGTCAGTACACAGAAACTGCATGCTCGTGGCCCGATGGGATTAGAGGCGCTGACGACCTATAAATGGATAGCATGGGGCGACGATACGCTCCGGCCATAACTGCCATAATTTTTAACAAAGCGGGAGTCTTTCAGAGACTCCCTTTTTTTTTAGCTCCATTTTCCGGTCCATTGAAAGATAGAGTTTTCTGCGCATCAGCTTAATTTCCGTTCCGGTCTCGTCACTACTGGCCATTATTCTGGCTGATATTCACGCAATTTTTTACGGAACATTCCTGAAAGCCGGGGCTGTACGCGGCCTGAGGCAATATTTTTTGTCCAGCCGTGGGCTGAAGCGGATAATGATTATCAGGAATGCTTGATAAAGCGGTTAGGTAGTAAACGAGCGGTAATATAAAATGAACTGGTAGCAATAATGAAAATAACATCCAGTATCTCTTCTATGGCTGATTATTAACTAATGGTTAAAAAAGAAAGTACAAGACAAGCTTTCACCGCCAGGCTGATAGCGGCCTGTGAGAGTGCCGGCATTGCCGGACATGGACGAAACAAACAGGTTGCCAGGGCTCTGCAGCAGCAAGGCTGTAAGATTTCAACGCCGGGAGTGTGGAAGTGGTTTAACGCGCAGTCAGTGCCGGATGGCGGCAATTTACTGGCTCTCAGCCAGCTGCTGGGCGTCAGGGTTGAGTGGCTGCAATACGGTATGGAACAACCTGCTGAACCGGTGACGCTAAGTGCGCTCACCGGTCAGAAGAATGTGTTTCGGATTGATAGCCTCGACATTGGTCAGCGAAGTGCTGCAGGCCTGCCCGCGCGTGATGAGTTTGTCGAGACTATCCAGGCGATCGAATATGGTCTGGATGAGGCGCGGGTGCTGTTCAACGGGCGCCCGGCGGAAAACATCCGGTTAATCGCTATCAACAGTGACTCCATGGCTGACACCTTTGCACCGCGCGATCAGCTGTTTGTGGATATCAGCGTGCGGATGTTCGACGGCGACGGCATCTATATTTTCACCCTCGATGAGCAGCTCTATCTCAAGCGCCTGCAGCTGCAGCATAAGAAAATCGCTGTAATATCAGATAATAAGCGCTATGAAACCTGGTATCTCAATCATGATGACGTCACCAGCCTGAAGGTACTGGCCAAAGTGATCATGAGCCAGGCGCGACATTATCAAATCCTCGGTTAAGGCCACTTCTGCCGGTTTTTTCAGGAAGGCTGAAAAAAAAATAATCGGCATAAATTCATAAATTTAACCAGCGGTAAATAAAAAATTAACCAACAGTGTTTGATAAAGCATAAGAACCTGTTAATAATTTGGATATGGATGAACGAAGCAGTTCTTTCAGGGACGAGCCGCTCTTAAACAATTGAGGCGCTGCACAAGCGCGAATCATACCACCACAAAGTTAGTGAACTTTGGGATGGGGTGGATGCGCAAAATGCAGCGTCGTCAGATGCCGTTTATTTCCCCTCGCTTACTTTCCACCTGACTGCTAATGCAGCCGGGCGGTAAGCGTGCGACCGTGATACGCGACATTCGGGCCCGTTCGGTTCGCCGAAAGCTCGCGCCTGCCACCCCATCGCCAAAGACTCATTCACAGGAGGAGTTATGGCGATAATTCACTATGGCAAAAGCGTTTTTATAGGCAACGCACGTACTCGTCGCCACCGGCGGCGCCAACCTCTCAGCAGCCTGACACAGAGCATCGACGAGGCCCTGAACTTCCCAACTGAAACACCCACCCTGAGACGTGCAGAGCAAATCTGCCAGCGTCAGGTCGCCCCGCGCGTTGACCGCGCAATTACTGCACCCCGCGTCACCAGTCAGGAAACACCCAGTTTCGACAATTGCTGTCTTCCGCACGTTCATCTCTACGCCGTGAGCTGAAACGCGCAGAAAACGCATTTTTCCGTTCCGGCTAACTCTTCGCTTTCTCCAGTTCTCACTGGGCGCAATTTGCTGAATTACTGTTCAGTTTTGCTGCAGGGTCAGTAAGGCCTTCTGCTGCGCCGTGCTGAGTAATGATCAGCGAGCGTTATGTATTTCTTTTCACAAGGCTGAGTTGCTTTAACCCGTCATTGAGGAGTCGTTATGAGCCAGATAATCGCAGTACTGAATTTTGAAGAGGGGTATGTCGACACGCCCTATCTCGACACGCTGGGCTTTCCCACGGTGGCCGGCGGCATTCGCATTGGACCCAAGGGGGCGTCTCTGAGTAATTACGCTTTCCGCGTGCCACGGCGCGTCGGTGATGTCTGGAAGCAGTGCATTCTTGAAAACAAAATTCAGGAGATGCAGGGCAGGGAGCTGCTGCGTAATGCGCTGGCGAAGTGCAACGACGCCCGCACCGACGTGCTGCTGAGCATGGCTTATCAGCTGGGCGTCGAGGGCGTCCTGCAGTTCAAAAACATGCTCAGCGCGATCGTGGCTGAACAGTTTAATGATGCGGCTGACGCGATGATGAACAGCCTCTGGGCCCGTCAGACGCCGGGCCGCGCCAGACGTCACGCGGAGATGATGCGCAGCGGAACCTATGCGGTTTACAGGGGGTTGCTATGAGAGGGTTGATGTTTCTCACCGCCGTGCTGACGGCAATCATCATTCTGCTGCTGCTGCAGCGCTTTACCACCCTCCAGTTTGTCTCTCATGCCCGTCTGCTTTTCAAAACCTGGTCTGTCTGGCTTGCGTCGCTGGGTTCCATGCTCAGCGCCTGGGCGCAGTCGTTTCCTTCTGCCGCCGTTGATGCCTGGAGCGCACTGCCCGAAGACGTTAAAGCGATTCTGCCGCACAACTACCTCGGGCTGGTGGGCGCCTTCATGGTGGCGATGGGGGTGATTGCACAATTTGTTCGTCAGAAAAACCTGCTCAATGCGAAGGAGCAGTCTCAAGGAGCGAAGCCATGACTCTGATTACCACCTTACTGGGCGGCAGCTGGCACTGGCTCGCCGCGCTGGCTGGCGTCATTGCGGCACTGGCCGCCAGTTATTTCGGCGGCAAGAAAATCGGCAAAGTGCAGCAAAAAGCGCGTTCTGACGTCGATAACGCGCAACAGGAGGCGTCCCGCGTCACCGCGGTGGCGCAACAGCAACAACATAACCGCGAGGAGGCTAACCGTGTGGCGACTGACAACCATAGCCTTGATGACGCTGCTGCTCGCGACAAGCTGCAGCAGTCGAAATACCACAAACCCTGAGCCGGTGGCGATCACCGACTCTGCCTGCGTACTTTTTTCCCCTCTTTATACCTACGGCGATGACGCGCAAAAAATGGACGTTCGTACGGTGCGCGCCATCAACACCCACAACGACATGTGGGACTCCCTTTGCGGCCATCCGGCTGCGGCTAAGTAGTGCGCTGATTTCAGCGCGATATCTCTATGATCCTGAGGAGGATTCTATGATCGAAGTTAACTCTTTTGCTGAACTGCGTACCACTATTCCACCAAAATCAGGTGAAGTCGCGAGCCTTAAACGCTATTACGATAAGGATTCCAGCTTCCGTGGTGGCGCAGACTTTGTTGGTTTCCTCAGCACCACTCCGCTGAAAGATGATGGCGGTACGGTGGCGGTGGGTAACGGTTTCTACTGGAAGCGCACCATCAACGATCCCGCCGAAGTAAACATTCTGCACTTTGGCGCGAAAGGGGATGGCGTGACCGATGACACTGAAGCCTTTAAGCGGATGCTGGCATGGACACAATCCTACAACGCCTACGCGAAAGCCATTCCGGTGCGTTTTCCGGGGGGCCGCTTCCTGATTTCACCCATCGATATCAGCGATACGGAGTTGTCGTTTTTTGGTCTGGCAGGCGATGATATCGAGCTCGGCTCGGCACCGCGCACCACCATTGTTTCTGATAAAAGCGCGAATACCGTGTTTAAGGTTAATGCGCGTCGAATCGTCATTAAAGGCATCTGCTGGCATGGACAGGCTAACGCCGGGACTGTCGACACCGCGGCCAAAGTCACCGTCACGCCTGAACAGTGCAGTAACACGCAGCCGTTCTTTGAAAATACCATTGTCGGAGGCCAGATCGTCAATATCTTCTGCTTCAAGGCGCAAAGTACCGGGGGAACCGTCTTTAAGCTGCAGGATACGCTCGACAGTAAGTTCGATCAGATTTACAGCTCCAATACCTTTTCACGGGTGTTTGATGTCGGCTGGTCAAACACACCGAAGGGGAACTGGGACCACTCAACCGCCATTGAGCTGTGTAATGCCAACTTCCAGTCGGGCTATGGCGACGCGACGCTCTATATGCCACGCGTCACACAGGGAGTGATGCGCAACGTCTGGATTGAGCACACGACTAACCCAGGAGATCTGTCGGATGGCGGCTGGAACATCGAAACGCTCAACATTGAAGATTGCGGCACGCCGCTCAATCTCAATAATGCCCGCGTGGTGATGCGTCATATCAACCTGCAGGCGGGGGCGAAAATCACCAATGATCTGGCCGGAAGTAAGTGGTTATCGACCTTCGAATATGGCTATCGTCGGGATGAGAACTACGGCACGTTCATGACCGGTTCGCTGCGTGCCGGCTACTACAGCGGCTATAAAGTGGTGAACAACACCGATACCGACAACTGGTATCGGCTGGGGCAGCTCTATTTCCCGGCGCCTAACCAGCAATGGGTAATGGAGCTGATCGGGAAAGCGGATGCGACCACGCCCTCCGGCACCGCCGGTTCGCCGGTTAATGTGGTGGGCACCGGTAAAACCCTGATCAACCTCCAGCGACTGGAGACGGTCTGGGCCGATGCTTACCATATGGGTCAGCCTTCCGTACTGGACATTCGTTATGGCCGGGTAGGGACCACCTATGCCGTAATCTGGGTCAAGCTGAGAGCGAACAGCGGCGAAACCATGTTCAACCTGAAGACGACCGGTCCGACCCGCTTCGATACCGGCTCCTGCTCGCTGTTCCAGGCTGATATGTCGGTGGTTACGGATATCACCAAAATCAGCAACCTGAAACCCGCTGCACGTTTTGGTATGCACAATGGGCTGGCGGGCATCGGGGCCAACGAAAAAGGGGTGGTTACGCTGGCTACCGCTGCGGGTACGCCGACTAATAAGACCGCTCCGACCGGATTTGTGCTGATCAATATCAACGGCGTTGACCGTAAGGTTCCTTACTACGATTAATGATCGGCATGTTTTGGGCGAGGCTCCGGCCTCGCCCTTTTTTGATCTGACATTATCTCCGCTTCTTTTTACGTCGCCAGAAAAGTCACCGCTGCACTGTGAAGCCAGACAGTCTCCCTGACACAGCCTTTCGCCTTCATCCTCGTCAACGGGCTGATTGCGATTAATTTGAATTACGGCTTGCGTCACTTTAAGAAGTGTGGCCTAATGAATCGTCGGTTTGATTAACAGACACTATCAAAGTAAGTAACCAAAGCAGTTCTCATCTCTAAGTTTGTCGCGAGACATCCCTTCTTTTTGAGTCTTCTCTTACGTTCTGATTAAAATCTGTTCTCAGGCCATTATGTATGCCGGAAGGCTCGATATATTAAGGATTTAAGCATGTCTAACAAAATTCGCGGTACCGTTAAATGGTTTAACGCAGAGAAAGGCTTCGGTTTCATCTCTCCTGCAGACGGCAGCAAAGATGTATTCGTACATTTCTCTGCAATCCAGGGCACCGATTTCCGTTCATTAGATGAAGGTCAGCAAGTTGAATTCACAGTAGAAAATGGCGCCAAAGGCCCAGCTGCTGCGAACGTTGTTGGTCTCTAAGGACTGAAAATTACTTTTAAATGTCCTCACTGTAGTGGCTCACAGTTTCGTACATCACATTTTGATGTTACAAGAGCCAACCCGCATGGAGCGAAATGCATTTTCTGCAAATCTGTCGTGGTTCAGGTGAACCTGGCAAGGATTGCAATTCAGAGCCAGCTTCGCGCTCTCTGATTAAGGCTAGTGAGCTTTATAGCGTTGTTGCATTTACAGTAATAAAAGGCTGCCTCTGGCAGCCTTTTTTGTTTCTGCGTTTCTCCCTTCTTAAACCTCAAACCTTTGCCTCTTTACCTTCCTGTTTACTTTCACTTTCCCTGTTTAACTTTTACCGCTAACCGCTAACCGCTAACCGCTAACCGCTAACCGCTAACCGCTAACCGCTAACCGCTCTGTTGCCTGTAACGTATCCGCTCTTATCGTCACCATTCTTAAACTGGCCCGCCGAAGCAGGCCGTTGAGAGGGATTAACGCAGTACGGGTTGCAGTGAGAGCTTGCCGGTATTAAATACGCTCATCGCCTGTGCCATACGCTCTGCCTGATCCTGCAGCGCTTGTGAGGCGGCTGACGCTTCCTGTACCAGCGCGGCGTTTTGCTGCGTCACCGCTTCCATCTGGGTAATCGCCTGATTGATTTCATTGATGCCGCTGCTCTGCTCGCTGCTGGCAATGGTGATTTCGCTCATGATGTTTGCCACGCTCTGCACGCTGTTCACCACTTCGCCGATAGTTGAACCGGCGTGTGTCACCAGCTTGCTGCCTTCATCGACTTTAGCGACGGAATCTTCAATCAGTACCTTAATCTCTTTGGCCGCTGAGGCTGAGCGCTGCGCCAGATTACGCACTTCACTCGCCACCACCGCAAAGCCACGACCCTGTTCACCCGCGCGTGCCGCTTCAACGGCGGCGTTCAGGGAGAGAATATTGGTCTGGAAGGCGATGGAGTCGATAACGCTGATGATATCGACAATTTTTCGTGAGGAGAGGGCGATCGCTTCCATCTTCTCAATGACCTGCTCCATTACCACGCCACCTTCACGCGCCACGCTGGAAGTGGTTGAAACCAGGTGATTGGCTTCACGCGCGTTGTCGGCATTGTGTTTCACGGTCGACGTCATCTGCTCCATGGCAGAGGCGGTCTCTTCCAGCGAACTGGCCTGCTGTTCGGTTCGGGTCGAAAGATCAAGGTTCCCGCTGGAGATCTGATTAGAGGCCACCGCAATAGTGTCGGAACCGGTACGCACTTCAGTCACAATCGACAGCAGATTATCGTTCATCCGTTGCAGCGCCTGCATCAGGACGCCGGTTTCATCGCGTGAGGTCACCTGCATCTGTGAACTCAAATCGCCTGCGGCAACGCGTTCAGCAACGTCAACCGCTGCAACCAGCGGACGCACAATAGAACGGGTCAGGAAGTAGCCCAGCAGAATAGACGCCAGAATCGCCAGCGCGGAGAAAATCAGCGTAATGGAGATAGCCGACTGACCATTTTCCACAATACCCTGACCTTCACTGCGCAACTGTGCGTCCTGAGAGTTGGCAAAATCCACGGCATCCTGAAGGAATTTGTTCTGGGTGGCGGTCATCGATTTCAGGACATAGGTGCTGGCAGCCTCAAAATCGCCCGCCTTCACCAGGGTGATCAGCTCTGCTTTAACTTTCTCAAAAGCCTGCGAAGAGGCCAGCAGACCGGCGATCTTTTTCTTGCCGACGGGCGTGACCTGAATATATTCGATCCTTTTCATTGCGCTGTTGGTGCGTTGCGTGGCTTCATCCAGCTGACCATAACGCTTCACATTCATTTCCGGACGTGTCGTGTCGATCACCATGCCGCGCAGGTATTTGATCTGATCGTTGACGCCATCGCGCACATCAAATGCCAGTCGTACTTTCACATAACGATCGTCAACGATCGAGGCGATCGCCGTATTAATGCTGTTAATCCTGGTTATGGATGTCACGCCAATCACTATCAGTAACGTCACAATAATACCGAAGGCTGCTGCGAGCCGCATTCCCACCTTCATATTCTTGATACTGAACATGTTCTCTTCCCCGTTTTATTATTAATCAATTTGTTAGCAACACTCAGGTTTCCTGCTGTTGTGCGCAGTGCCTTGCTGATGTCTGTGGTCACAGCCTCAGGCAAAAAGGTGATCTCGCGCATACTGTTATCGGAGCACGAAGTTGTACCTTTAATAATTTTTAAGTAATAACGCCGGGTGAATAAATAGTCAGTAAAAATCATCAGAAACGGTTAAGTAATAACCAGATGAAATTCAGACAAAAAAAAGGGCTGTCAGCAGTGATGCTGACAGCCCGATCCAGACAAGGATGAATGGATTCAGAAAACTAAGAAGTAGAGGCCTGTCCAGAACGCGACGCTTAATGTGACGGCGCTAATCCAGGCCAGCTGGCGTAAACGGCCACGCAGCACCTTTTGACGGGAAGGCGTAACAGGTGCAGGCGTAACGGGTAAAGTTTCAATGTGCATAGTCGGTTCCTGATCAGGTCAGCCATTCTGCTGGCTAAAAAGTAAAAGCGTGCCGGGCATTCTTAGCGGCCCGCATTCGCTTAGCGGGCAGTGTCGAGAACGTTGAAAATCACGTCTGACAGCTCATTCAACTCAAACTTTGCCACATAGCCATCGGCACCCACTTTGCGCACGTGATCTTCGTTGGCGCTGCCAGAGAGTGAGGAGTGAATGACGACCGGCAGAGCCTTGAGGATCGGGTCACGCTTGATGTTGCGGGTCAGCGTAAAACCATCCATCTCAGGCATTTCCAGATCGGTCAGCACCAGGGCGATTTTGTCGTGAATCGATTCGCCGGCAGCCTGCGCTTCCTGGCTCATCAATTTAATTTTTTCCCAGGCATCCAGACCGGTGTTAAACATCAGCGCCGGAATGCCCATACTCTTCAGACCCTGCTCCAGCAGCTGACGTGCGACTTTGGAATCTTCTGCCACAATCGCCACCGCACCTGGGCGGTAGTTGAAGGCACGCGGTCTGGCCGCTTCCGGTTCGACGCCGCGCACCGATGGGATGATGTCATACAGGATTTGCTCAACGTCCAGCACCATCGCCAGCTCGTTGCTCTGCTTGTCACTGTCCAGGCAGGCGATGCTGGTAATGTTGCGGCCGCCGATACCGGCTTCGGCGGTATGCACCTGGCTCCAGTCGAGACGCACAATGTTCTCGACTGACTCTACGGCAAACGCCTGGGTGTTACGGGCATACTCGGTAACCAGCAGCAGGTTAAGACCGGTTTCCGGCACACAACCCGCCACGGCAGGCAGGTCGATGACCGGAATGAACTGGCCACGAATACTTGCCATACCCAGCAGCGGCGAACGCATGCCTGCGGCTTTGGTGATAGTTGGCATCGGCACAATTTCACGCAGCTTGAAGACGTTAATGCCAAACAGTTCAGACTTGCCTTTCAGCTGATCGGAACCTAAGCGAAACAGCAGCAGCTCAAACTTATTCGATAACGCGAGGTTCGCTCTCTCATCGATCTCTTTCTGAAAATTATCCATGGTTGCCTCTGCATTAACGCAGCTGGTGAAATAGGGTGTGAACAGGTTATCGGCAGCAAATAGAAAAAAGTGAGAAGAGAAGGGTGAAATAAAACGGACGCCAATTAATGTGCCAGGATTAACCCTGAAGGTTCAACATGGACACCTTTCCAATAAAGGAGTGTGAAATGAAAAAAGTGATTTTGGCGTCGTTGCTGGTGATGATGAGTGCGGGTGTTTCGGCCGAAGAGGGCGGATACAAAGCGGGCGATACGCCGCCACCGCAACACAAGCAGGATGCCGGCTATAAAGGTTCAGAAGATACCGGTCAGACGCATATTGATCAGATCCGCGATTTCCGTCAGGGCGGATATGTGACGCTGGAAGGTTACATCCTGAAGAAAGAGCAGGGCGAACGGTATCAGTTCCGTGACAACACCGGCACCTTACCGATTATCGCGCCGAAGAAGACCTTTGATGGTAAAACCTACACCGCAGAAGACAAAGTACGCGTCAGTGGCAAGGTACAGGGCAAAGGGGATAAAACCACGCTGCATGTGACCCAAATCGAAGAGCCGTAACAAACCGGGCGAGATAATCTTCTCGCCCGTTTTATTTAGTCCTTCAGCAGAATCGCCCGGCAGGTTTTGCCTTTGATTTTGCCCTGCTTGAGTTTAACCAGCGCATTTTTGGCCTGATTCGCCTCAATCGCCACGTAGGCGTGGGTCGGCGTCAGGACAATTTTGCCGATCTGCTCGGCACGATAACCCGCTTCACCCGTCAGCGCGCCCAGAATATCTCCCGGACGTATCTTGGCTTTACGGCCACCATCAATGCACAAAGTCATCATAGCTGCAGGCAGCGGCTTGCTGCTGCCCTTTTTCAGCGTGCTGGCAGAGACCCACGGCAGCTTCTGCTGCAGGAAATCTTCCAGCGCATGCGCGCGAGCCATCTCATCGGCAGCAACCAGGCTGACCGCAACGCCATGTTCGCCCGCACGCGCCGTACGACCAATACGGTGCAGGTGAATTTCAGGGTCCCAGGCGAGCTGATAGTTAACCACCATCGCCAGCGATTTGATGTCGAGTCCGCGTGCAGCGACGTCGGTGGCGACCAGCACGCGACCACTGCCGTTAGCGAAGCGGATCAACACGCGTTCGCGATCGCGCTGCTCCAGATCGCCATGCAAAGGCAGGGCGCTGATATCACGCGCGTTAAGCGCCGCGGCGACATCATCACATTCACGTTTGGTGTTGCAGAACACCACACAGGATGAGGGCTGACGATCGCTGAGCAGAGCTATCAGCAGACCCAGTTTTTCATTGTGGCTGGCTTCGAAAAACTGCTGATCGATTGAAGGCAGTTCGCTGACATCTTCTGTCACCACGCTCAGCGCATCACGCTGAAAGCGGGTGCTGATAGCCGTAATGCCGTCTGGCCAGGTGGCGGAAAAGAGCAGCGTCTGGCGCGAAGCGGGCGTCGCTTCAATGATCGTTTCCATATCATTCAGGAAACCCATCTCCAGCATCCGATCGGCTTCATCCAGGACCAGCGTGCTGAGCTGGTCCAGCTTGAGGTTTTCGCGGTTAATGTGGTCGAGGATACGACCCGGCGTGCCGACCACGATATGGGGCGGATGCACCAGCGAATCACGCTGTGCGCTCATCGGCTGTCCGCCACACAGAGTGAGAACTTTGATGTTGCGGATGAAGCGCGCCAGCTGGCGCAGCACATTGCCTACCTGATCAGCCAGTTCACGGGTCGGACAGAGAATGAGTGCCTGGGTCTGAAAGCGGGCGCTGTCGATATGGTGCAGTAAACCAATACCAAAGGCAGCCGTTTTACCGCTGCCGGTTTTCGCCTGCGCGCGCACGTCGCGTCCCTGCAGAATGGCGGGCAGCGTAGCGGCCTGCACGGGCGTCATGCTGGTGTAGCCCATCTCGCGCAGGTTTTCGAGCTGGCTGTCGGGAAGCGAATTGAGGGTAGAAAAAGCGGTCACGGGCGCGGCCTCTGAGGCTGAAAGTGTAGGGCATTATTGCGGGGCAAGTCTGGCAGAAAGCACGCCTGACAGCAACGGGAACCTCGATGGTTAGCAGTATGAAACTATATCTGTCAGAGGGCTTAGGAATAGACTGAAGTTTACGGGAGAAAGGTGGTTTATTTTTATAGATTAACCCCGACTCAATGTGATTGTTCCAGGATGAGGATCTTTTGAGGCCAGCGATTATTTGATAAGTGGCCGTTTTTAAATATTTATTTCATTGTTAATCAGATAAATCCTTAACTACTACTCCAGTAATAGAATTAATCATTAAAAAATATCACCACTGGTGCCGATAAAAATCCTGAGCTAATTGCTTTATATTTAGCGCGCCATATTCCTGGTACAACGACCGGTAGAGGGTATTTGCATTGAGTAATCGCATCCAGGGACCACATGAAAATGTGCTTAAAATAGTAGGCCGCGCCGTACTGACACTGCATGTTCATGGAGAGAGCTTATCGGCTGATAAGATCGCTTCGATGATTGCGTGTTATGCGGAAGATGAGCCCTGTGATCAGGAAGATCGTCGCTTATACGCGCTGGCAATGGAACTAATGTCGAATGATAAATGGGCCAAAAGCGCGTAACCCGCACTCCGCTCAGGTAAATGCAGAGCCTCCCTTGTGGAGGCTCTGTTGTTTTTGGGGGAGTAGGTTTGCGTTGTGGGGCAGGTACTGGCTCCCGGCGCTTTAGGTAAGGTGGTCGTCTGTAACCGGGCCTGAGCCGGCTCGATCTCTCCGCATTTGCTGAGAAGGCTCAGCGCGGGCGATTACGCACCTCATCCCTGAGGTGCGCCCGTAGCCGGGCCAACGCGTTGCGTTGTTCAAAAACGCTCCCGGCGTTTTTAGTACGCACCTCATCCCTGAGGTGCGCCCGTAGCCGGGCCAACGCGTTGCGTTGTTCAAAAACGCTCCCGGCGTTTTTGTCCGCAGCCCTGCTGTTTCAGGCTGATGCCAGCGCAAACACTGGTTTACCGCGCGAGAAGGTCGCGTCGACTGGCGAAATTCGTGCCACGGCTTCGGCGGAACAGCTCGCCGCCACCAGCATCATGCTCGCTTCATCGCCCGGTACTGGCCACTGGCGGTCACCCTGGGCTGTCAGCGGCAGCCGATCGTCTGTGGCGATCGCCAGCGCCCGCGACAGCGAGAACTCATCCGATCCCCGATAGAGCTGCGCATAGAGATTCGCTTTTTCCAGCATGCTGCCGGTGCCAAACGGTGACCAGTGATCGATAACGCTGTCGGTGCCGGTCATCACCTTCACGCCCGCTGCCTGTAATTGCGGAATCGGCATGGTCAGCTTGCCGATCGGCAGCGTAGAGGCGACGCTGAACTGCTGCTCCGCCAGCCCTGCGATCATCTTATCCAGCGTACTGCCGGACAGGGTCGCCAGCGCAAAACCGTGGCTCAGCGTCACTTTGCCCTTCAGCGCCGGATTCTTTGCCACGGTGTCAATCATGTACTGAATCGCCGCCACGCCAGCAGGTGAGGTTTCATGCAGATGTATATCCACGCCGCGCTGATAGTCGAGCGCAATCTGGAACATCGCATCCAGTGACTTCTCCATGGCACCATCGACATTGGTGGGGTCCAGGCCGCCGACATACTCAACGCCGTGCTGCATCGCCTCGCGCATCAGCCCATCGACCTGCGAGTGCAGCATGCCATGTTGGGGAAAGGCTACAATCTCGCAGGGAAAGGCGGGGTGACGGGCTAATGCCGCCTGCAGATGCTCCAGACTTTGCAGGCCGCTGACCGGATCGATATTGCAATGGCTGCGGGCGCGGGTGGTGCCTTTGGCGTGCAGCAGAGCGATCAACCCTTCGGCGCGCGCCTGAGAGTGCGGCAGCAGTTGCGGAATCAGCACCTGTTCACGCGCAATCATGTCCATGATAGTTTTGCCCTGACGGGGACGCGGAGCCTGCCACGGGCCGCCGTAGAAGGTTTTATCAAGGTGGATATGCATATCCTGGGTGGCGGGCAGCAGCAGGGCATCCTGTGCATCCCACGACGGCAGGGTGCTGTCACCCTGACCGGCGGGTGTCAGCTGGTCAATTTTACCGTCGCGCACGCTGATGTCGTAACGCCCGGTGCGGGTCGCAACGATCTCATCATCCTCACGGATAAAGCCCTCCTCCAGCCGCACATTGCGCAGCAGATAGTGATCCTGCCGGGGCAGGGCGGCGGGCTGGTCGGGATTGCTGGAGGACAAAGGTGATGGCGTGGCGGCATTGGCCTGGCCGAGACCGGCGGCCAGCAAGCCGCCTGCGGCGGTCCAGCGGACGCTCTGCCCAAGGAAATCACGGCGGCTCGGCGAAGAGGAAATAGGCATCAGAGGCTCCTGCAAAGTGAACAAGGTCTTAATCTGACAAACGACGCTTCACCCTGCTGCGTTATTTTCCACTGACGACTATTCAATATCTCACTGCCAGCGCAGCTGGCTGAAGGTTGCCAGGGATTCCGCCAGCTCGCGCTGCAGCGGATCCTGCGGATGACGACAGAACAGCGCCAGTTCGAAGGTATCAATCACCGGCAGACCCTGTTCCGGGCCCAGTACCCGATGTTGCGGCAGGCGGCAGCTGGCGGGCAGTAATGTCAGCCCCAGACCCTGCGCACTGGCGGCGGCCAGCGCGACCAGGCTGGCGCTGCTGTAACTAATGCGCCAGCTACGGCCCAGTGCGTCGAGCGTCTGACACACCTCATCGCGATAGAGCCCCTGCTGGGGAAACAGCACCAGCGGTACCGGCGTCTGCTCAAAGCAGGGCCACTCTGCGCTGTCGAGCCACAGCAGGGGTTCAGGACGCGACGCCAGCGGACGCTCGCCATAAGGCTGCTTAATCAGCATGATGTCGAGCTCTTCACGCTGCCAGGCGCGACGCAGCTCCACCTGCATGCCGCTCATCACGTCCAGCCGAAGTTGCGGATGGTCGCGACTGAAGTGCGCCAGCAGACCGGCCGTGGGCGCCGCGAAATCTTCTGGCACGCCAAGACGCAGCACGCCGTCGCGCCACTGGTCACTCAGCACATCGTGCGCTTCCCCATTCAGGGCGATAATCCGCCGGGCGTAGCCTAAAAGCTTCTCGCCCTCTTCGGTGATCTGCACCTGATGCGAGGAGCGGTTCAGCAGCTCTTTGCCGACCATCTCCTCCAGCCGTCGCACCTGCTGGCTGACGGTGGATTGCGACAGGTGCACCCGGTCGGCGGCGCGTGTAAAGCTGGCGGTTTCGCACACCGCGACAAAGCTGAGCAGCTGTTGAGGAGTAAACATCGGCTGACGATTCATATTTCCACTACCTGGCAGAGTAATATTTCATTTCCAGATAGTAACGACTGCTGCCAGGCTGGCAACTTTTAACTGTGTGGATCTCAGATGAAGAGAGAGAACAACCTGCTGCTGGCGGCGCTGGTGTTAGCCGGGCTCAATATGCGACCGCTGATGACCTCGGTCAGTCCGTTACTCGGCGAGCTGAGGCAGAGCATCGGTCTGTCGCCGCTGGCGGCCTCGCTGTTGCCTGCGGTGCCGATGATGATGATGGGTGCCATTGCGTTAGTCAGCGCCCCGCTGATGCAGCGCTTTGCGGTACGTAAACTGCTGCTGGGTGGCCTGTTGCTGTTGCTGCTGGCGCTGGTGAGTCGGCTGTTTGTGGCTGACGGAGGCTGGCTGGTACTGAGTACTGTGCCGGGAGGGGCGGGCATTGGCATTGTGCAGATGGCGATGCCGGGATTGATCCGTCAGCGATTTGGCAGCCGCAGTGCCGGCGTGACCGGACTGTGGGCAGCGGCGCTGATGGGCGGCGGCGGGATTGGCGCGGCGATCTCGCCGTGGCTGAATGGGCAGCTTGGCTGGCAGGGCGCGCTGAGCAGCTGGGCGCTGCCGGTGGTGCTGGCCATCCTGCTCTGGCTGTTTATCACCACCCCACGTGCAGCCCGGACGGAGGCCGCCGCTCTGCCTTCGCTGTGGCGTAAAACCCGCGCCTGGACGCTGGCGTTGAGCTTCGGTCTGGTGAACGGCGGATATGCCATCTGTGTCGCCTGGCTGCCCGATTTTTATCATCAACTCGGCTGGAGCGCGCAGGCGGGCGGTTCACTGCTTGGCATGATGATCGGCTGTCAGGTCACGGGTGCGCTGCTGCTGCCCTTGCTGGCGCGGGGCCGCGATCGCCGTCCGCTGCTGCTGCTGACACTGGCGATGCAGTTCAGCGGCATGCTCGGTTTCCTGTTTGCGCCACAACTGGCGCCGTGGCTCTGGGCGGGGATTGCGGGCTTCGGGCTGGGCGGGGCATTTCCGCTGGCTCTGGTGCTGGCGCTGGATCATCTGGAGCAGCCGCAGGCTGGCGCGCGGCTGGTGGCTTTTATGCAGGGCGTCGGCTTTATTATCGCGGGCAGCATGCCGTTTATCGCCGGGCAGTTGCATGCGCTCACCGGTCACTTCACCAGCGTCTGGTTATTGCAGGCGGCGGTCACGCTGCTGTTAATCGTGCTTAATCTGCGTTTCCATCCGCGCAGCTATCAGCACGCCTTTCCTGAGGTGAATCGCTGATTTTGGTCCGACCAATCCCGGCAATATTTTTCTCTGGTTCACACTCCGGGAAAATTCGCGCATCTTCTGTTGCCACAAGTTAACAATGTGTTAACTATCTGTTGCCATAAGCCCCGACAGAGCGGTTTGGTCTGACCAATCCGGGGCAGATGGCACCAGCGCTGCGGCTGTGTGCCACGTCACCTTTTCCTCTGGAGATACTGGCATGCAGATCTGGCAACAAAACTACGATCCGCTGGGTAATATCTGGCTTTCAAGCCTGATCGCACTGATCCCGATTCTCTTTTTCTTCTTTGCGCTGATTAAGCTGAAGATGAAAGGCTACCTGGCGGCCACCACCACCGTGGTGCTGGCGCTGCTGGTGGCGCTGTTTCTCTATCAGATGCCGGTTGCACAGGCGCTGGCCGCCGTGGTGTATGGCTTTCTCTATGGCTTGTGGCCGATTGCCTGGATTATTGTCGCCGCGGTGTTCGTCTACAAGATCTCAGTCAAAACCGGCCAGTTCGACATTATCCGCGCCTCTATCCTGTCGATTACTCCCGATCAGCGTCTGCAGATGCTGATTGTCGGCTTTTCGTTCGGAGCGTTTCTGGAAGGGGCTGCGGGCTTTGGTGCGCCGGTGGCGATTACCGCCGCGCTGCTGGTGGGACTCGGCTTTAATCCGCTCTACGCCGCCGGGCTCTGCCTGATTGTGAACACCGCGCCGGTGGCCTTTGGCGCGATGGGCATCCCGATTATTGTGGCGGGGCAGGTGACCGGGCTGGACAGTTTTGCCATCGGCCAGATGGCCGGACGCCAGCTGCCGCTGCTGACCCTGATTGTGCTGTTCTGGATTATGGCGATCATGGATGGCTGGCGCGGGGTGAAAGAGACCTGGCCGGCGGTGGTCGTGGCAGGGGGATCGTTTGCCATTGCCCAGTTCCTCAGCTCCAACTTCCTGGGTCCGGAGCTGCCCGATATTATCTCGTCGCTCGCCTCGCTGATTTCGCTGACGCTGTTCCTGCGGGTCTGGAAGCCGGTTCGCATCTTCCGCTTTGCGGATGCAGAGGCGAAACAGGGCGATCCGTTGCTGCCACCGCAGAAGTATCGGCTGGGGCAGGTGATCCGCGCCTGGATGCCGTTCCTGTTTCTCACCGCCACCGTCACGCTCTGGAGTATCCCGCCGTTTAAAGCGCTGTTCGCCAAAGGCGGTGCGCTCTATGAGTGGGTGCTGGCTATGCCGGTGCCGATGCTGAATGAGCTGGTGGCGCGGATGCCGCCCGTGGTCGGTACTGCAACCCCTTATCCGGCCATCTTTAAGCTGGATCTGGTGTCCGCCACCGGCACCGCCATTTTAATTGCGGCGATCATGGCGATGATTTTCCTGCACATGAAGCCAAAGGCGGCATTGCAGACTTTTGGTGAAACGCTGAAAGAGCTGGCGCTGCCGATCTACTCTATCGGGATGGTACTGGCCTTTGCCTTTATCTCGAATTACTCCGGGCTGTCTGCGACGCTGGCACTGGCGCTGGCGCACACCGGCCACGCTTTTACCTTCTTCTCACCGTTCCTGGGCTGGCTGGGCGTCTTCCTGACCGGATCAGACACCTCATCGAATGCGCTGTTTGCTGCTTTACAGGCCACGACCGCGCAGCAGATTGGCGTCTCCGATATTCTGCTGGTGGCGGCCAACACCACCGGTGGCGTGACCGGTAAGATGATCTCGCCGCAGTCGATCGCTATCGCCTGTGCGGCGGTCGGGCTGGTGGGTAAAGAGTCCGACCTGTTCCGGTTTACCGTTAAACACAGCCTGATTTTCACCTGTATGGTCGGTGTGATAACCACGCTTCAGGCCTACGTCTTCCCCTGGATGATCCCATGAGCAGCAATGCCGATCCGCTGGTGACGCGCCTGCGGGCCTATATCACCGAACATCAGCTCGAGCCGGGCATGCGCCTGCCCGCCGAGCGGCAGCTCTCTGCGGAGCTTGGCGTCTCCCGCTCCTCGCTGCGTGAAGCCATACAACAGTTGATCAGCAACGGCATGCTGATTAGCCGACGCGGCGGCGGCACCTGGATCCGTCAGCAGCTGGCGCCCTGGTCGGAACAGCGCATCGTCGAGCCGATTCGCCAGCTGCTGCGCGACGATCCCGACTACCGCTACGACATTCTGGAAGCGCGCCATGCCATTGAGGCCAGCACCGCCTGGCACGCCGCACTGCGCGCCACCGACGCCGACAAAGAGAAGCTGCAGTACGCTTTCGACGCCACCCTGAAGCTGAAAGAGAGTGACGATCCCGATCTCGCCGCCCAGGCGGATGTGCGCTTCCATCTGGCGATTGCCGAGGCGTCGCACAACGTAGTGCTGCTGCAGACCATGCGTGGTTTTTTTGAGCTGCTGCAATCGTCGGTAATGCAGAGCCGTCAGCGCATGTATACCCAGCCCGCGATTTTCGCCCGCCTGACTGAACAGCATCAGGCGCTGCTCGATGCGATCCTCACGGGCGATGCCGACGCTGCGCGCCAGGCGGCGATGCAGCATCTGGGATTCGTGCACACCACCATGAAAAGCCTGCATGAAGATGAAGCGCGTCAGGCGCGCATCACCCGCTTACCGGATAACGACACACGCAACCCAAAGGAATCTGACTGATGATTATCTCCGCTGCCAGTGACTATCGCGCGGCCGCGCAACGTATCCTGCCGCCGTTCCTGTTTCACTATCTTGATGGCGGTGCCTATGCCGAGCACACCCTGCGTCGCAACGTAGAGGATCTCTCGGATGTGGCGCTGCGCCAGCGCATTCTGAAAAATATGTCGGAACTGAGTCTTGAAACCAAACTGTTCAATGAAACCCTGTCGATGCCGGTTGCGCTGGCACCGGTCGGCCTGTGCGGCATGTATGCCCGCCGGGGTGAAGTGCAGGCGGCGCGCGCGGCAGACCTGAAAGGCATTCCGTTCACCCTGTCGACCGTCTCTGTCTGCCCGATCGAAGAGGTGGCCCCGCAGATTAAGCGTCCCATGTGGTTCCAGCTCTATGTGCTGCGTGACCGCGGCTTTATGCGCAATGCGCTGGAGCGCGCCAAAGCCGCCGGTTGCTCTACGCTGGTGTTTACCGTGGATATGCCCACGCCGGGCGCGCGCTATCGCGATGCGCACTCCGGGATGAGCGGCAATCACGCGGCGCTGCGTCGTTACTGGCAGGCGGTCACCCATCCACAGTGGGCGCTGGATGTGGGTCTGCAGGGGCGCCCTCACGATCTGGGGAATATCTCCACGTATCTGGGCAAGCCTACCGGGCTGGAAGATTACATCGGCTGGCTGGCGAATAATTTCGATCCCTCTATCTCGTGGCGCGATCTGGAGTGGATCCGCGAGTTCTGGGATGGACCGATGGTGATCAAGGGCATTCTCGATCCGGAAGATGCGCGTGATGCGGTGCGCTTTGGCGCCGATGGTATCGTGGTCTCTAATCACGGCGGACGCCAGCTGGATGGCGTGCTCTCCTCGGCGCGTGCGCTACCGGCCATTGCCGATGCGGTAAAAGGTGACATCGCCATTCTGGCGGACAGTGGCATTCGCAACGGGCTGGATGTGGTGCGGATGATTGCGCTGGGCGCAGACAGCGTGCTGCTGGGACGGGCATTTATCTATGCGCTGGCAACCCACGGTCAGCGCGGCGTAGAAAACCTGCTGACGCTGATTGAAAAAGAGATGCGCGTTGCCATGACCCTGACCGGCGCGAAGTCTATCGGTGAAATTACCCGCGATTCGCTGGTGCAGGCGGAAGCGTTGCTGGCACCGCAGAGCACACCGCCACGTCCCCGCGCGGTGAGTTGAGCCTGCGAAAATGAATGTATTGTCTATACTTAGCTTCTTTACCAACAGGAGGAACGACATGACCATTCATAAGAAAGGTTCGGCGCATTGGGAAGGCGATATCAAAGGCAAAGGCACCGTCAGCACCGAGAGCGGCGTGCTGAGCCAGCAGCCTTATGGCTTTAACACCCGTTTTGAAGGCGGCAAAGGCACCAACCCGGAAGAACTGATTGGTGCAGCGCATGCAGCCTGTTTCTCTATGGCGCTGTCGCTGATGCTGGGCAACGCGGGTCATCCGCCGGAAAGCATTGATACCACGGCCGACGTGTCGCTGGACAAAAAAGGCGATGGCTTTGCCATCACCAAAGTGGCACTGACCAGCACCATCTCTCTGCCAGGCATTGATGAGTCGACCTTCGACGAGATCATCAATAAAGCCAAAGCGGGCTGCCCGGTTTCTCAGGTTCTGAACGCGGAAATTACGCTGGATTACACCCTGAACAACTGATGCCGGTAACGGGTCGCCTTTTGGCGGCCCGGGCGTTATGCTATGCCTCACCGGTCCTGTTGCTGACCGGAACAGATGCGCCTTCTGGCGCATCTTCGCTTTCTGACCAGAGGAAACTGAGGTGACGAGATACCGGGCAGCCAAAAAGTACTGGAAGATGGTGCTGGTTCTGTTGTGCATCTGTGGCGCGCTGCTGCTGATTCGCTGGGCTGCCATGATCTGGGCCTGAACAGATGAAGGGGATTGGCCGCCACACGCTGGGCATATTATTAATGGGGATTATTGTGCTGGAAGCGGTTCACTATCTGCTTACTGCCTCATGGCTGCCGTGGCGATAAACGCGCTCAGACAAAGGCATCCTCGCGCCTTTTAGCCCGCACATCGCTGCGCGCAATGCGATAAGCCTTGCGCGGATCGCCCACCACAAACTCAAAGGTTGGCGTGTAGTAAAATGGCAGCCAGCCGCCATAGCTGCTCTCCCACTCCCAACGGACGGGGCAGGGCCACAGAATGCCATCATACAAAAGATAGTAAACCCAGCGTCCACCAGGACGACGGGGGCGTGATGTTTTCATGGGATTCACAACGATAATGGTTAACAACAGCTTATATTTTGTACGCTAAAGCGTCAGCTTGCAACGTTACAGCCCTGCTTTATTGAACCTGGCCCTGAATTAGCGATGTACTTCACCGCACAGCAGTACCACATTCGGTCTGACTTTATGAATGCGGTTCGCCATCGTTTCACAGTCGACCTTCGTCGGATAGATGCGCTCTGATACCGGCAGCGCCTCGCAGGCATCGTAGCCGCATGCGCTCACTAATAACACAAATCCTATCAACATAGATCCTCTCCTTTACACGGTCTGGTGGTCCGGACTGTGGTGCTTTTTATCCCTTTTTAACATCCAGTATAGACAAACGTGCCGGGGCGGCATTGTCAGTGTGAGCTATGGTCCGCCAGCCAGGGTGTGATGCGGCGGCCTGTAAGGTGTGCCAGAAGGGGCGGGCCTGGCGCTAGCCTGCGAAATACCAGGCGGGCAGCAGCGCAATCAGGTTATTCAGCGTGTGCAGGAAGATGGGCAGCGCCAGACTGTTACTCCGCAGCCGGGCGTAACAGAGCAGTAGCGAAAACAGCGTCAGGGCGATAAGGGTCTGCCAGTGCACATACTGCGTATGCATCACCGCAAACAGCAGTGAGGTCAGCAGCATACAGGCAAAGCGGCTCCGTGGCGCCCACAGCAGAAAGCCCTGCAACAGAAAACCGCGGAACAGCACCTCTTCAAACACCGGCGCCAGCAGCACGGCGGTGAGCAGCAGGATCAGCAGCGAATTACGTCCCTGCTGGGCCTGCATCACCAGCCATCCTTCCGGCTGCATGAACTGCATCTGTGCGGCCATCAGAACAAATAGCGCGCCAGTAAACAGCAGAGTTTGCAGCGTGCAGAGTTCACCCAGCGGCAGGTCTGTACGGCGCTGGCAGTAAAAGCGGTAAAGCGGATAGATAACAGCAAATTCAAACAGGCAGAGCACCGGCACCAGCAGGCCGTCATTACGCAGCACGCTGTAATTAGGGAACAGCGTGATCAGCATGGTAACCAGGTAATAGACCACAAAGCTGCCGACGTAGAAAAGCGTCAGTGTCACTCTGTCGGAATTGGTATTCATAGGCGACTCTGCCAGCGAAGGTTAGCGCATAGTAGCAATGCACCAGATCGCTGTCGAGTCAGCCTGTAACACAATATTTAAGCGCAAAATGTTAACCGCAGACTAAACACCCGCGCGCGTGAGCCGATAACTGAGGAAACTAATCTGGTCAGCACTGCATGTTGTATTGCAGGCCCGTCATCTCAAACTCTGACTGTGTAGTGAGCACTCTTAATGACTTCTAACCCTCCGGCGCCACCCTCGCCTCCATTCAGTCATGCCGCTGAAGACCGCACTGTCCGCTTTACGCGGCGCAGCCTGCGCACGCTTTCACTGCTGCTGTTTGGCGTGCTGGTGCTCTCGATGCTGATGGTGCTGACGATTGCGCAGCGGCAAAACAGCGTATCGGTTGAGCATGACCAGTTGCTGATGCAGCAGGCGTGGAAAAATCGTCAGGAGGCGATGGTCACGGATATCCGGGATTATGCGTTCTGGGGCGAAGCCTGGCGCAATCTCCATGTCAGGGTCAACAAAGTCTGGGCTTATGACGAAGAGAACTTTGGTCCGGGCCTCTACGAAGAGTATCACTATGAGGGCGTATTCGTGGTCGACGGCAACGGTCACACCACGTACAGCGTCATTAATGGGCAACTGGTGGATACGCCGCTGGAAGCCTGGCTGGGAAAAGAGGCTCCAGCGCTGATTGCGGCGGCACGTCAGCGCAACGACGCGGCGATAACCCGTGATGCGCTGATTAATCATCTGCCCGCCATTGTGGTTGCCGCCCCCATCGGCAGCGGCAAACTGACGAATATGCCGCCGATAGCGGGGCCAGCGTCAGTCATGGTGTTTGTGAATCTGTTCACCCCTGCCAAATTACAGGCGCTGGGCGCCACGCTGGATGTGCGCGAACTGCGCCTGCCCGTCAGTGCAGGGGATGCCCTGCGTGAACCGCGGATGGTGCAACCGTTACCCGGTGGCGATCTGATTGTGCTGCGCTGGACGCCAAAGATGCCTGGCATGGGCCTGGTCTGGTTTCTGTTACCACTACTGATGCTCATGGCGATCATCATTGGCATAATCACCCATCGCGTCAGCCGCCATGCGCTCTCTAATGCGATTCTTTCTGACCGGCGCTTTGCCCTGCTGGCGATCAGTCAGCAGGAGCTGGCCAACAGTGAAGCGCGGTTTCGCGATCTCGCTGAGGCGGCGTCAGACTGGATCTGGGAAACGGATGGAGAGGGCCGCCTGATCTACCTGTCAGCGCGCTTTCAAACCGTGACCGGCCACGATATTACACACTGGCTGGGCCGTCACATCGATCACCTGCTGACGCATCCCAGCCATTCGCTGGTCGCCTGGCTGCAGCGTCAGGAGGAGGAGGGGCAACGGATGCCACTGCGCTGTCAGTTTATGTCGGCGCACGGCAACCGCCGTATCGGCCAGCTGGTCGCGAAAACAATCTGGCATGATGCGCGACGTATCGGGTTTCGCGGCACGGTGTCGGACATCACTCAGAGCATGGAAGCCGAGGCGCGCATTCATTTTTTGTCGCGTCATGACGTCTTAACCGGCCTGTCGAACCGCGTACAGCTGCAGGAGTTTCTGACGCTACACCTTGAGCTGCCTGATGGCGCTGCGCCGCTGACGCTGATTACCCTCGATCTCGATCAGTTCAGGCCGATTAATGAAACCTGGGGCCATGCGGCGGGCGATGAGGTGCTGAGCCAGATAGCGCAGCGTCTGAAGCGCTGTATCGGCCCGCAGGAGCTGGTGGCGCGGCTGAGTGGCGATGAGTTTGTGCTGGTATTGCGTGAAACGAACCGTGAGCGGGTCGATCAGCGTTGCGCACAGCTGGTGCACGAGGTTCAGCAGCCCATCAGCACCGGCCAGCATGTTCACTATCTCACCGTCAGCATGGGGATTGCCTGTGTACCGCAGGATGCCAGCCATCCGGAAGCGCTGCTGCAAATGGCTGATATCGCGCTGAATGAAGCGCGCGAAGCGGGACGCAATCAGTGGGTCTGGTATGCCAATGAGATGGCCAGTCAGCGTGAGGATAAGCGTGAAATGGCGCGGCGGATTGAGAAAGCGCTGAAGAACAATGAATTTCGCCTGCACTACCAGCCCCGCTATCAACTGCTGACGGGTCAGCTGGCAGGTGCCGAGGCGCTGATTCGCTGGCAGATTGCGCCGGATGAGTGGATTACCCCCGATCACTTTATTCCGCTGGCGGAAGAGAGCGGTCTCATCGCCACTATCAGCGACTGGGTGTTGATGCGGGCGTGTGAGGATGCGCTGGGATGGGGGGGCGATCGCTATGTTTCGGTTAATATTTCGCCCATGGAGTTCCGCACCAGCGATTTAGTACAGCGGGTTGCGGATGTGCTGGCGAAAAGTGGCCTGCCGGCTACCCGGCTGGAGCTGGAGATCACGGAGAACGTGACCTTTGAACATCCGCAGCATGCGCTGGAGGTGATGCAGGGTTTACGGTCACTCGGGGTAAGGTTAACCGTTGATGATTTCGGCACCGGCTATGCGGCCCTGGGCTACCTGAAGACCTTCCCGTTTAATGGGCTGAAGATCGATCGCTCCTGGATGAAAGATTTCCCGGAGTCGCAGCAGGCACAATCGGTGGTCGCGGGGATTATTGCGCTGGCACGCGCCTTTGCCCTGACAATTACGGCTGAGGGGATTGAGACAGAAGCGCAACTGAACCAGCTAAAACAGCTCTCGTGCGAAGAGGGGCAAGGCTACTTCCTCGGTCGACCGATGCCGCTGGCTGCATTCAGTACGCTTCTGGAAAGAACCGCGCAGAACCAGGCTGAACCCGTTTAACGGACTTTAACCGCCACGGCGGTCATCAGCATTGCGCAGACGACAAAAATAATCAGTTCCATCATGACCTCCACAGGGCTAAGACTATTCTTAATATTGTAGTGGTCCGCTGTGCTTTTTTTAGGCAATGAGTGCGATTAATCTTAAAAGATGACCTGTGCGGCGACCCGTTTAATGCTGCTGTAACAACTTTACTTTTTAGGGGTTCAGGTCAGCAGGTGCGCTTTGCTACTCTTGGGGCAGGGTTTTAACACGTCCAACAGGAGAATAAACGTGAAATTTTATGGAAAAGGGCTGCTGGTAGTGGGGCTGTTTGCATTAACCGCCTGTCAATCTGCCTCTAAGCCCGATACCGCCAGTGTGGCGCAGGATCCCGAAGCTGACCGCTGCGGTGCCTCTCAGTATCAGAATTATGTCGGTAAACCGTTAACCGCGCTGCAGGGTCAGCACTTCGAACAGAAGGTCCGCGCCATCCCCTATAATTCTGCCGTCACCATGGACTTCAACCTTAACCGGCTGAACTTCCTGGCTGACAAAAATGGCAATATCAGCTCAGTTTATTGTGGTTAACGGCAAAGATGTCATAGGTTTGTCATAACGGCAGGCGAGGATAGCAGCGCGTTTAAGAAACTTCCTCGTCACACAATAGATAGTGCTCGTCTTGTTTATTCCCGCCCCGGCGGGAATTTTTTTAGCGGCTTCGGGCCGTAACAGGAGCAGAGAAGATGAAACGCATAATCGGGGCACTTCTGCCCGCATTGTTACTCAGCAGCACACTGGCGCAGGCTTCCAGTGAAGAGGCCTGGCAAAAGAGCCGTCAGGTGATGGTGCAGGCCTGCATTAACGCCAGTCATCTGAGCAAAGTAAAGGTGCTGGGCGAGGCGATCGAGTATGACGACAACACGGGCTACAGCGCACTGTTGCTGGAAGGACGCTATCCCCAGCCGCAGATGAAAAATAAGCGTGGACGGGAGCTGTGCCTGTTTCAGCGCAGCAGCGGACGGGCCAGTATCAGCGAAGCGGATAAATTGCGCTGGGTGAAGTAGGTGGTGGGTTTACGCCTCCGGCTGCGTGTCGATTAACTGCGCCAGCAGGGTGCGATAACGCTGCAACTGCGTCTCGTCGCCTTCCACTTCCAGTTTATCGATAACCCGCGCAATAAGGGCTTTATTGGTGGCGGGTTCTCCCGCTTCCATTATTTCACGCAGAATCACCGCCAGCAGATCGGACTCAGGCGGTATCCGCCAGTCCGGGCTGTTAAAATAGTCGCTGATAGCACGGCTGGCGCTGTCAGGTTGTACTCTCATTACCCACCTCCGCTAAAACAAGACCCCCCTCCCTTACACCTGAGCATAAGGGCGTTTAACCATAAAATAAGCTGGTTCGCCTCAGCGTAGCCGGACGGTCTGCACCGTTTTTTGCGGAGGATGTCGCGCCGATTAAAAAGATTGCCACACCGCCGCGGCTGGCGGTTTTTTAAACATAGAAGCGGGGTGAAGAGTTGTCAGTAACAGAATGACATATTTTTCTATATTGACGGGCCGGATTGAGGAAGATCGGGTCCGGCCAGACCATCGCCCGCGTGCTTCGCGCTAAAAACCCGGCGGGCTGGAAAATTTGCGCCGGTGATTGCGCTGAATCAAAGAGGAATCCGGTCTTTTGCCATTTGTGCCATGTTTTGTCGGTCACGCTGAGAATAGCCGCGTTAGACTGAGCATTCCCTCTCTTTAAAATATCTGCTCATGCCACGCACTATAGAACCCTGGAAGATAAACCTGATCTCAGTCTGGTTTGGCTGCTTTTTTACCGGCCTGGCCATCAGTCAGATCATCCCGTTTCTGCCGCTCTACCTTGAGCAGCTTGGCGTAACCGGTGGCGAATCACTGAGTCTCTGGTCGGGTCTTACCTTTAGTATCACCTTTGTGGTTTCGGCGGCCGTAGCCCCGCTGTGGGGCAGTCTTGCCGATCGTAAAGGCCGTAAGCTGATGCTGCTGCGCGCCGCTTTTGGCATGGGCGTGGTAATTCTGCTACAGGCTTTTGTCACCGAAGCCTGGCAGTTGCTGCTGCTGCGTGCCCTGATGGGGCTGACCTCCGGATATATTCCCAACGCCATGGCGCTGGTGGCCGCTCAGGTGCCGCGTGAACGCAGCGGCTGGGCGCTGAGCTGTGTCTCAACCGGCCAGATTGGCGGGGTGATTCTGGGGCCGATGCTGGGCGGGCTGCTGGCAGACTGGGTCGGTTTGCGTACGGTGTTTATTGTCACCGCAGCGCTGCTGATGGTCAGCTTTCTGGTGACGCTGTTCCTGATCAAGGAGACCGGTTACACCCCGGTGAGTAAAAAGGAGAAGCTCAGCGGACGCGAGGTTTTCCGCTCGCTGGATAATCCAAAACTGATGCTCTGCCTCTTTTTCACCACCATGGTGATCCAGATGTGCAACGGATCGGTGAACCCGATCCTGACGCTCTTTGTGCGGGAACTGGCACCCACCGCTGAGAATATCGCTTTTCTTAGCGGGGTCATTGCCGCGCTGCCTGGCGTCTCTGCACTGCTGGCCGCGCCTCGTCTGGGACGACTCGGCGATCGCATCGGCACGCAGCGTATCCTGCTGGCAACGATGGTCATCTCGCTGCTGCTGTTTATCGCCATGTCGTTTGTCACCAGCACGACACAGCTGGGGGTATTACGTTTTCTGCTGGGCTTTGCCGATGGCGCGATGATGCCCGCGGTCCAGACGCTGCTGGTGCGTCACTCGCGTGACAACATCACCGGCCGGATCTTCGGCTACAACCAGTCCTTTATGTATCTCGGCAATGTCGCGGGTCCGCTGCTGGGCGCCGCGGTGTCGGCGGTGGCCGGTTTCCGCTGGGTCTTTTTTGCCACCGCCGTGGTCGTGCTGATTAACGTGCTGTTTCTGAAGCGCTTTTACCGGCGTCCGAAGACAGCGCTGCCCGCGTTGGCTGACAAATCGTCAGTTCAGCCTGCCAGCGCTGCTGAGTCAGTAAAAACTCAGGACTGACGCTGGGGCTCCAGGAGTCATCGCCGCCGACACCCATGTGGCAGGCATCCAGATGCAGCCAGCAGCCCGCTTCCGGACGCAGATGGTGGCGGTGTGATGCCTCTCGCAACTGCTCCAGGCTGAAACGGCTCAGTGAGAAAGCGAAATCGCCGCTGACCTGCCAGCTGCCGCTGTCGAGCTGACGGGTGCCGCAGCGCAGACCGTTCTCACCCGGGAAAACATAAGGCGTTGAGAGCTGATCCAGCGGCAGCTCCCAGCGGGAAAACTGCGCGGCCAGCTGGCGATCGGGATAGTTTTCATGCGGACCCAGGCCGAGCCAGCTCACCTGTTGTGGTATCTGCGTCAGCTCACAGCGTAATCCGATGCGGGCGGGCGGGGGCAATCCGCGCGACTGCTCAACGGAAAGCTGCAACTGCAATTCACCCTGCGCATTGATCAGATAACGTTTACGGCTGATAAAGGCGATCTGGCCATGGGCGAGCCAGCTGTGCAGCGTCTCAATCTGCACCGCCTGTGGCAACGTATTCGCCGTCATCGACACCAGCTGGCTGCTCATCTGGTCATAACCCGCTGCTTTCCAGCGCTCGACCCAGGCATTGGGATCAACCCGTTCCGCTTCGCTGGTGCCGATGTCATTGTCGAGCGGCGCGCGAATAAAGCAGTCCTGAAGCGGTGAAAGCAGCGTTGGCTGTTCATCCACAAACCACTGCGTCAGTTCGCCGCTGTGGCGTGAAAAATGCCAGCGTTGCTGCTGATGGGTGATGACAATCTCACGGGTATCATCGTGCAGGCCCGGTGCGTCGCCACTTTCCGGTTTTGATGGCAGCGCCAGCGACGAGGGCAGCGCCCATTGGTGCCAGGCGACACGCCAGCCAGCGGCGCTCCATTGGGTCGGTTGAATCTGATGAACCGCGACGTTCAGCCAGCATTCGCCCTGTAATGCTGGCGGTGACGGCAGCGTGATCCGCTGCTGGCCCTGTGGAGCGATATCCAGCGGCACTTCTCCTTCCGTCACCACACGACCCGCCTGTTCGATGCGCCAGCGCAGCACTTCGTTGTCACTGTGGCGGAACAGATAGTCGCTGCTGACCGTAAAGCTCAGCGGATCGCCGGGATCGACGGCAAACTGCCAGAACTGCTGGGCGCACTGCGCCTCATAAAGCGCCGGATGCGGCGTGCGATCGGCAAATACCAGCCCGTTCATACAGAACTGACGATCGTTGGGTTTATCGCCAAAATCGCCGCCGTAGGCCTGCCAGGGTTCGCCCTGATCGTCATAGCGGGTCAGGCTCTGATCAACCCAGTCCCAGACGAAGCCGCCCTGCAGACGCGGAAACTGGCGGAAGGCCTGCCAGTACTTAGCAAAACCGCCAAAGCTGTTGCCCATGGCATGCGCGTACTCACACAGGATCAGCGGACGCGTCTCACCCGGCAGACCGATCCACTTTTTCAGCGACCATTTCGGCACCGCCGGGAAGGGCTGATCTTCATCAACCCTGGCATACATCGGGCAGATGATATCGGTAGCAGCGGTATCCGAACCGCCGCCTTCATACTGAACCGGACGGGTTGGATCGCTGCTTTTTACCCAGCGGTAGAGCGCATCGTGTGTGGCACCATGTCCTGACTCGTTGCCCAGCGACCAGATAATAATGCTGCAGTGATTACGATCGCGCTGCACCATGCGCGTCACACGTTCGCTATAGGCGGCGAACCAGCGGGGATCATCGGAGAGCCGGTTCATCGGCTGCATGCCGTGGGTTTCGATATTGGCCTCATCCACCACATAAAGCCCATACTGATCGCATAACCGGTACCAGAGCGGATGATTAGGGTAATGCGAACAGCGCACCGCATTAAAATTGTGCTGCTTCATCAGCTCAATGTCGCGGCGCATCGTCGCCTCATCCACCACCTGACCGCGCTCCGGATGATGTTCATGACGATTGGTGCCACGGATCAGCAGCGGTTTGCCGTTCAGGCAGAGCAGGCCGTTGTCGATGGTGACCTGACGGAAGCCGACATCATAGGCTTCCACCTCGATCAGCTGCTGATTCTCATCCAGCAGCGCCAGCGTGGCGCGATAGAGATGGGGTGTTTCGGCACTCCACAGCGCAGGCTGTTCCACCGGCAGGCTGAGCAGGGCGCGTTCGGGATAGTGACCCCGCTCGTCAATAATGGCGCTGCCCAGCGGCTGCTGACACTGAGCAATCTGCTGTTTACCCTGCCACAGCGTCAGGCGCAGCTGATAGCGCGAGCTGACGTCATCTGGCAGAGCAACACGGACCCGGGCACGCAATTCGGCACGGTAAAACTCCGGGCTGAGCCGGGTTTCCAGCTGAACGTAGGCCAGATGCACCTGCGGTTTATGCATTAACGTGACATCGCGGAAAATGCCGCTCATCCGCCACATATCCTGATCTTCCAGATAACTGCCGTCGCTCCAGCGCAGCACCATTACTGCCAGCCGGTTTTTGCCCGGCCGCAGATAAGGCGTCAGGTCGAATTCAGCGGGCAGACGACTGTCCTGAGAGTAGCCAATCCAGTGTCCGTTGCACCACAGGTGAAAGGCCGAGTTTACGCCGTCAAAAATGATGCGTGTCTGCCCATTATCCAGCCAGGCTGCGTCAGTGCTGAATGTGAGCGAGTAACATCCGGTTGGATTCTCTGCGGGGACCAGCGGAGGATTGACCGGAATCGGATACTGCACGTTGGTATAAATGGGCGCATCGAAGCCGTGCATCTGCCAGTTGGCCGGAACCGGAAGGGTCGTAGTGTCCGGCAGAGCCTGCAGTAACCAGCTGGCCGGGACCGCTTCAGGCTGCGTAAAATAACGGAAACCCCACTCTCCGTTGAGGCTCTGCAGTGACGCCGAGGGGCTGTCATCCCGCGCGGCTGCTTCATCTCGCCAACTGGCGAATGGCGGGTGCGCATCCAGCCGATGCAGCGAGGTCACGACCGGATTTTCCCAGTCGCGCCGGGAGAGGATGTCACTGAAAGCAGCCTGAGAGAGAGTCATGTTTATATCCTGTAAATGTAATGCGCTCACAATGCGCAAAATTACGCCGCCTGTAAAGTGTTCACCCTCCCGATTTGCACAAATAATTTGTGCTGTAATCCAGCCGGGATGTTGAGATTGTGCCGCCTTAATGGTGGTAAATCGTTAAGCCTGGTCAGCAAAGATGAATAGTCGCCGGATGCGGAAGAATCTCACTTGTCGCCATGCAGGTGGCTCCATACACTCAGCCCGATTTCATCACCCTGAGGTAGATATGGTACGAATCTTTAAGCTGGCTGCCGTTGTGGCATTGATTACTGCATTAAGCGGATGTATTTTCCCGCCTCCAGGCGGCGGTGGCGGTGGCGGTGGGGGTGACTGGGGCGGACACGGCGGCGGACCAGGCCGCGGATTTGTCGATCCTCGCTAAGCAAAAGACCGATTTCGGGCGGGCGAAACGTTTGACCATAGCGTTGATTGCAGGGAAAACGTTTCGCTCGCAAGGTTAGCCGGAATCGTCTGAGCAGACGGTGAGGAATGCGGGCTAACTCACTGAAAAAAGTAGCGGTTACCCTCTGTTTTTTTAGCCAGCGTGGTGATAATTTCAGCTTTTCTCCACCGCTGAGATAACAGCATGAAAAACCTGATTGCTGAATTGCTGGTAAAGCTGGCTGAAAAAGAGGCGACAGCCAAAGAGCAGATGGCGCAAATCGAAGCGCTGGAGATTGTTGTTACCGCGCTGGTTCGCAAGCTGGAGCCGCAACAACATCTGGCTATAACCACCAGTATTGAAACCGCAATAGACAATGTGGCCGATGCCGAAGATGAAAATGCGCAACTGCTGCGCAATTACATCGAAAAGTTACTCAGACATCCTCGCCAGTAACGATCCAAGTGCCAGACTGGAATGGGATCTTCACATCACTTTGACCTGAAACATTTTCCGCTTTGCTTATTCGCTGCCAGAATAACAAAGGACAATCCACTGTGGAGATAACAAGATGAAAGTCGGTTTAATGGCGATGATGATGGCGGGCCTGCTGGTCAGTGGACTGGCCGGTGCGGCGGAAAAGACCCCGCAGCAGGAGAAGATGACGATGTGTAACCAGCATGCTAAATCACAGGATCTTAAAGGGGATGCGCGCAAAACCTTTATGAGTGAATGCCTGAAAAAGGACAGCAAGCTGTCGCAGATGTCACCGCAGCAGATGAAAATGAAAAGCTGTAACGGCGAAGCTGGTGATAAAAAACTGGCGGGCGATGCGCGTAAAACCTTTATGAGCCAGTGCCTGAAAAAAAGCTGATTATCCCCACGGCCACGCAGGTGGCCGCTTCTCCTTCCCGCGCAATACTGATTAAATTCCCTTCTATAACAGCATGTTAACCTTCTGATAAGCATTCATCGCCAGGCTTCCCGGTTCTTTTGCCACACTTACTGTTTGTGGGGATTTGCGCAGCACTCTGTTTTGCCGCGCAGCACAAGACAAGAACCGTTAAAGGAGCCATGTCGTGAACTATCAATTTACCGTCGACCTGAACGATCTGCCCCAGCGCCAGCCGGTTAAAAAAACGCTCGGCGAGGTGGAGGTGTTGCTGATCCGCGAAGGTGACAACGTACGTGCTTATCAGGCGAAATGCCCGCACGCAGGCGCGCCGCTGGAGCAGGGCGCGATTTGTGGCGATCGGCTGGTCTGTCCTTGGCACAAAGCCGCGTTTAATCTGGCCAGTGGAAAAATGTGTGAACCGCTGGCGTTAGCCGATCTCAAACAGTATCCGCTGCGCATTGAAGAGGGCCGGGTGCTGGTTAATCCGAAAGCGATGTCGCCCGCGGCGCCGATTGGCAGTGGGGCAGAAGCACCGGTCTATGTGGTGCTCGGTGGTGGGGCGGCGGGCAGCGCGGCGCTGTGGCGTCTGCGCCATGAAGGCTTCAAAGGCCGCGTGATTCTGGTTGAGCGGGAAGCGGATGCGCCTTACGACCGCACCGCGCTGACCAAATTTGTGCCGTCGGGCAAAATGGATATCAGCGAGGTGCCGCAGCTGCTGAAAGCGGATGTGATGGATCACGTTGAACGACTTCAGGCTACCGTGAGCCGCCTGGATGCCCAGCAGCAACGGCTGATCTTTGAGGATGGCGAGACGCTCGCCTTCGACAAACTGCTGATAGCCAGCGGCGCAACGCCAGTCCGCCCCGATTTGCCGGGCAGCGATCTCGATGGGGTCCATCTGCTGCGCAGCAAAGCGCAGACCGATGAGCTGCTTCAGGCGGTGGATGCCAGCCATAAAATCGTGATTATCGGCAACAGTTTTATCGGCACCGAACTGGCGTCGGCGCTGCGTAATCGTGACATTGACGTGACGATAATCGCCCGACAGGCGTTGCCCTTTGCTAAACAGTTTGGCGATCAGATTGGCCGCTATTTCTATCAGCTGCATGAGCAGAACGGCGTGAAGTGGGTGCAGGGCGAGATCGAAGCCTTACAGGGCGACCAGCGGGTGAGTGGCGTGCAGCTCAAGGGCGGACGGTTGCTGGACGCGACGGTGGTGCTGTTTGCCACCGGGGTTAAACCGGCTACCGACTTTATCCACGATCTCCCGCTGGCAGAGGATGGCAGCCTGCAGGCGGATGAGCAGTTGCGGGTCGCTGACAATATCTGGGTGGCGGGAGATATCGCCACGTATCCGTCGGCACAGGGGCCGCTGCGCATTGAGCACTATCGCGTCGCGCATCAGCAGGGACAAACCGCCGCATGGAATATGCTGGACCAGACCGTCGCGTTTGATCGTGTGCCGTTCTTCTGGACTACGCAGTATGGCACCCGTTATGAGTATCTGGGCCATGCCAAAGAATGGGATTCATTCCAGCTGCTCGGCTCGCTGGAGGATAAAAAGTTTATGGCGTTTTATGGCCAGCAGGGGAGGCTGGCGGCAATCTGCTCATGCGGCATGTATACGCTGACCGCTGAGCTGGTGGAGCGGATGCAGCAGCCGATGACGTTTGCCGACGCGGTGGCGCTCTGTCAGGAACAGATCCGTTAATATCTGTTAAGCTGGAGGCAAGGCGGGCCAGCGTGCGGGGCCGCCTTGCACATCCTTTGTTGAGCGGTTAGCTGCGGCTCAGTTTCTCTGACTTCGCCATGCACTGCAGCATCGCTTCCATCACCGCCGAGCGCATGCCTTTCTCTTCCAGCACTTTCACCGCTTCGATGGTGGTGCCGCCCGGAGAGCAGACCATATCTTTGAGTTCAGCCGGATGTTTACCGGTGGTCAGCACCATCTGCGCCGCCCCTTTCACCGCCTGTGCAGCAAACTGATAGGCCTGAGCGCGTGGCATGCCGCCCAGTACGGCCGCATCGGCCATCGCTTCGATAAACATAAACACGTAGGCCGGCGCAGAACCGCTGACGCCGACCACGGAGTGAATCAGATATTCATCCACCACGGCCGCTTTGCCGAAGCTCTCAAAAATCGCTATCACCTCGTCGATTTCCGCCTGCTCAACCAGCACGTTGGGCGTGACCGAGGTCATGCCTTCGCTGACCAGCGAGGGAGTATTCGGCATCGCACGGACAATTTTACGATCGTAACCCAGCACCGATGAGAGCGAATCGAGCGTCACCCCAGCCGCAATCGACACCACCAGCGCCTCTTTTTTCAGGCTGCCTGTCAGCTCTTTTAAGACTTTCAGAATGACATTGGGTTTGACCGCGCCGAACAGGATGTCCACTTCACGCGCCAGCGCTTCAGCGCTCTCCGCTGCGTTGATACCATACTGCTCTGCCATCGCCTGGTTGGTCTCTGCTTTGCGATCGTAAACGAAGATATCAGACGGGGCGATTTTGCCGCTGTTGACCAGTCCGCCGATAATGGCTTTCGCCATATTTCCCCCGCCGATAAACCCGATTTTCTTTGCCAGCATCGCCATCTCCTTAGGACATTATTCGTTTTCTCAGTGAGCTAGCTTACTTCAGCCAGCCTGAATAACAAGTCAGCCGGGCGCAGGCTGGAAAGCACGCCGCAAATAAAATTTGCCATTTAGGGGGAACCCGGCAAGATCTTACTCTTCTCTGACTGTAAGGAATCATGATGTTTATCTGGGTCGATGCCGATGCCTGTCCGAATGTAATCAAAGAGGTGCTCTACCGCGCAGCCGACCGCACCGCAACTACCATCACTTTTGTGGCGAACCAGTTTCTGCGTGTGCCGCCCTCACCGTATCTGCGCACCCTGCAGGTGCCTGCCGGATTTGATGTGGCGGACAATGAGATCGTCAGACGTTGTCAGCCAGGCGATCTGGTGATCACCGCCGATATCCCGCTGGCAGCAGAGGTCATTGAGAAGGGTGCGGCGGCGCTGAATCCGCGCGGCGAGCGTTACTCACCGGCGACGATACGTGAACGCCTGACGATGCGGGATTTTATGGATACCCTGCGGTCAAGTGGGGTGCAGACCGGCGGCCCCGCGGCGATGAGTCCGCGTGACCGCCAGCAGTTTGCAAATGAGCTTGATAGCTGGCTCACCCAGCAGAAACGCTGAAGTTAAACGAAGCTGTCGTCGTCGTAATCGTTGCCGCCAAAATCATTGAGATCGCTGTTGTCGGCATAATTACTGTCCCAGCCTGTATTCTGGTCGAGGAAGGCGTTGTCGTTACCGCCGTCAAAGGTATCGGCATTGTCATCGCCACCGTTGAAGGTGTTGAGATTGTCATTCACATCGGGCAGGGGTGGCTCATTGATGATGTTCACAATCTCTTCCGGCTGTGAATGGTGGAACATGCTGGTCAGCATATCGGCCATCACCACACCGCCCGCCACACCCACAGCTGTCTGCAGTGCGCCGCCGAGGAAACCGGTGCCGCGTGGTGCAGGCGCTTGTGCAGGCGCATATTGCGGCTGAGCCGGTTGCTGTGGCGCACTGTTCCACGGTGACGATTGCTGTTGCTGCTGCACAGGCGGCTGCTGACGCGAACCGCTGCCAAACAGCCCGGACAGAAAGCCGCCGCTGCTCTGTGCAGGTTGCTGCTGCTGTTGCTGGGCCAGCTGGCTTTCCAGCGCCGATACTTTCTCATTGAGTTTTTTCAGCGCCGCTTCCTGAATCAGGATCGCCTGCGCCATGTAGTAAGGCGCGCCCGGCTGCGCCTGCAGATGCTGGTTAATCAGTTGTTCGGCAGCGGAATCGCGTGCCACGGTCTGGCTTTCAGCCTGTTTCAGACGGCTGAACAGCCCTTCGATCAGTTGTTGTTCTTCGCGTTGCATGATGACTCTCCTGTGGCGATTGTTACCAGTATATGTGGGCGCCAGCGTGAAAAGTAAAATCGGGGCAGTAAGCAAATATTGCCGACGCATTTTAGCCGCTCTTTTGCGGAGTTTTTATCGCTCTGTTACGGCCCTGATGCACAAAACGTGCATGCATTTCCCCTTGAAAACACAAAGATTGTCGCTGTTCAGGGGACGAAAATGCGTAAATCGTGCCTGACAGGTAGAGGCCATAATAATTTCCAGTTATTATGCGTCGCATTAATAAGCTCACCATGCAGCCGCATCGCGCGGTCAGGCGGAGGAACGGCCCTGATGTCACTACCCATCTTTTTGATTGGCGCTCGCGGTTGCGGCAAAACCACGGTCGGCGAGGCGTTGTCGCGGGCGCTGGGCTACGCCTTTACGGATACCGATCACCATCTGCAACTCAGCACGCAGCGGAGCGTGACGGAGATTGTGGCGGAGGAAGGCTGGGAAGGTTTCCGCGCCCGTGAAACGGAATCGCTTAAAGCGGTGACGGCACCCAGAACCGTCATTGCCACCGGCGGCGGCATGATTCTGGCTGAAGAGAACTGTCGTTTTATGCAGGAGCAGGGCCAGGTGATCTGGCTTAGCGCGTCCCCCGAGGTGCTGGCAGAGCGGCTGGAAAGTGAACCTGAAGCGGCCCAGCGTCCGACCTTAACCGGCCGTCCGATTGCTGATGAGATGAGTGATGTGCTGCGTGAACGTGCGCATCTCTATCAGGCTGCGGCCCATCATCAGGTGAATGCGATGCAATCGCCTGAGTGCGTGGTAGAGGAAATTCTGCTGTCACTCTCCCTGGCGCGCGCCAGCTAACCCTCAGATTTTTCCCGCTTTGATCCCGCTTCAGACGGCATTGTCTATACTTATCCTATGACAGGCAGCGGCCTGTCCTGTGGAATGTTATTCAGACAAGAGGGACACAGTATGCCGACCAGACCACCGTATCCACGTGAAGCGAAAGTTGTGCCAGTTGAAAAGGGCACTGAAGGTAATAAAGTAACCTCTTACGAATTGCGTGCTGATCATCCCAAACCGAATTCATTAATCAGTGAGCACGAAACGGAAGAAGAAGCGCGTGACGCCAAAGCGCGCTACGAAGACGTTGAAAAAGAGTAAAGCTTTACTGCTGGCAGGGACGCCAGCCTGTTACACCGGATAACTGCTTATTACTGACCCGCCTGACGTTGTGCCTGAACCACGCCTCTTTTTACTCCCACCTGCAGTCGATCGGGTTATTTAAGAAGCGAAATTGACGCAGATTTACTGTCGAATGCTCTCTGCGTATGCTTCTGTTCTGCACTCTCCTTGTCTCACCAGATAAAGCCCCGCTAATCATTTTTATCCCCTTATTTTCTCTGCTGCCGATCTCTGTGTGAATCAAATTGTCGCTTGACCGATTCAGCGCCACGTTTTATTTTCATCAAACCAACAGAGGAACTTAGTTCCATATAGTGGAACACGTAACATGACCACACTTGAAAATGCTGCCGCCGTACTTCGATTGTTTCAGCACAAAGGTGTGACGCAGGGGCATGTTGGTCTCTCATTCAGTGAGGTGGTTGAGGCGTTAAACCTGCCAAAAAGCACCGTTTCGCGTCTGCTGGCCACCATGGAAAGTCAGGGGCTGCTGGAGCGGAATGCGGATACGCGCGGTTATCACATTGGTCGCGTATTGCTGGCTGCCGCCGGACATTATCTTTCGGCACCGCTGGTTGACAGCGTTTCAGCGGCGATGGTCAGGCTGGCTGCGAAGACCGGCTGCATGGGTTACGTGTCGAAGCTCGACGGGCGGGAAGTATTAGTGATGCGTATGTTTCATGGGCGTCACTTTACGCAGATGGTCACGCCGCCGGGCAGTCGGATGCCGGCTGCCGCGACCTCAACCGGCCGGGCGCTGTTAGCGCAGTTAAGTGATGAAGAGGTGCTGGCGCGCTTCCATGATCAATGGCAGGTCGCATCAGCGAACTCGCCGCAAAGTCCTGAGGCACTCTGTGCCAGACTGGCTGAGATCCGCCAGCAGGGCTGGTCACTGGCCCGAAATGAATCGCTGCCAGGCATCAGCTCGCTGTCAGTTATTGTTCATAACAAACATCATGGCGAAACGGTGGCACTCTGCCTGTCGTTTCCGTCTATGGAGTCTGAACCGGGTTTCCCGTCAGAGCTCCTTGAAGCATTACGCGCAACGGCCACTGAGATGACCGAAAAATATGGCGCGTAACTTCACACCGTTTTTATCGGCGTAGTACTTTCGCCACACCAGGGAAAACAAAGGCCTTCGGGCCTTTTTCTTTCAATCTGATCGCCACGCTTTACGCAGCACTCCGGTTGCCTGTGTCCGTCTCTCATTGCCTCCTGTATCGGTTCAGCATGCGGAGGGACGACCATCTGCAGTGGCTGTTGCAATCTCTGTGCGCATCAGAGCAGTGAAACTGATAACCGGCGTAAACCGGCCAGCAGGCGGGTAGACGTTATTTCATTTCTTCTGGACAAGGACTGGCGGGGACGTATGGAACGGGTAAATCCGATTAAGCACGTTGGCGTGGCACTGGTTTTAATTCTTCTTTCCATCGCGGGTGCCATTATTGGCATTCAGCTGATTACCACCATTGGCGTAACGCCTAACACCTCTATTATCGGCGCGCTGTTTGCCATGTTGCTGGCGCGTATTCCGCTGCAGGCATTTCGCCGTTATCGTTCAATTGAAATCCAGAACCTGGCGCAGACCGCCATCTCTTCAGCCACCTTTGGGGCGGCGAACAGTCTGTTGATGCCGATTGCCGTGCCCTGGGCGCTGGGTGAACCGCAACTGGTCCTGCCGCTGTTCTGTGGCGTCAGCGCCGCGATGCTGCTGGATGCCTGGCTGCTCTATCGGCTGTTTGATACCCGCGTCTTTCCGGCCAGTAATGCCTGGCCACCGGGCGTTGCGGCAGCAGAAGCGATCAAAGCGGGTGATAAAGGCGGACGCCAGGCGTGGCTGCTGGTGCTGGGCATTGTGGGTGGCGTCGTCGGTGCCATGCTGAAGATCCCGATGTCCGCCTTTGGCACCGCGTTTATCGGCAATATCTGGGCACTGTCGATGCTCGGCATCGGTTTTCTGCTGCGTGCCTATGCGCAGCCGGTGGCCGGTATTGATATTAATGCGCTCTATATTCCGCATGGCGTGATGGTCGGTGCCGGTCTGGTGGCGCTGATTCAGGTCGTGATGGTGATTCGCAGCCGCAAAAATGATGCGCTGGTGGTGAGCCGTAATGGCAATGAGGTGCAGCGGGCGCTGGGTTTCGGCAGCGTGGGTTATATCGTGATTTCCGCGCTGCTGGCGCTGGCGGGCGGCCTGTGGAGTGAGATGGGCATCGCGATGCTGCTGCTGTTTGTTCTTTATGCCGCGTTTGCTGCTTTCGCCCATGAACTGATTGTCGGCATTGCCGCTATGCACTCCGGCTGGTTCCCGGCCTTTGCCGTGGCGCTGATTACGCTGATTATCGGCATTCTGATCGGCTTCCCACCGCTGGCGCTCTGCCTGCTCTGCGGCTTTACCGCCGCCACCGGTCCGGCGTTCGCCGATATGGGTTATGACCTGAAGGCGGGCTTTATCCTGCGCGGCAACGGTGCCGATCTGCAGCAGGAGCTCTGGGGACGTCGTATTCAGCTCATCGCAGCTATGATCGCCTTTGTTGTGTCGATTCCGCTGGTCTGGTACGCCCATACCTTCTTCTTTGCTGACAACCTGCTGCCGCCTGTAGCGCGGGTGTATGCCAAAACCATTCAGGCGGGTGCTGAGCCAGGTATCGCCGGTAATCTGCTGATGTGGGCGATTCCGGGTGCGATTATTCAGTTGATCGGCGGGCCGAAACGCCAGCTGGGCGTGCTGCTCGCCACCGGTTTATTAATTAATAACGCCATGGCGGGCTGGGCAGTAGTGGTGGGGATCGCCTTACGCATCGTAATCATCCGGATCTGGGGCGAGCGGGGCCGGTCGCCTATGGAGGTGATGGCGGCAGGCTTTATTGCCGGTGATGCCCTCTACAGCTTCTTTCATTCGCTGTTTGCCAGCAGCAGCAAGAAATAAAGGATAAAGCATGAGTTTGCAGCAGACCCTGGCGGTTTTTGAGTTACTGGATAGCGCCCACATTGACGGGCAGCAGGTGGTGGATCTCTTCGCGGCGTATCCTGATGTTGATGCCCGCTTTACCCGTGTCTCCGGTCCCAAAGGCCGCACCGATTTTGTGCGCATTGATATTCCGGGGACGCAGGGCAAATCAGGCGGCGGCAGTGCACCGACGCTGGGGATTATTGGTCGCCTTGGTGGCATCGGCGCTCGTCCTGGTCGTATCGGCATGGTGTCAGATGCGGATGGCGCGATCGCGGCCGTTGCCAGCGCGCTTAAACTGGCGCAGATGCAGAGCAAAGGCGACAGGCTCGATGGCGACGTCATCATTACCACCCATATCTGCCCGGATGCGCCAACGCGGCCGCATCTGCCGGTCGATTTCATGGACTCGCCGATTGACGATATCACCATGAATGATAATGAAGTGGTGGCGGGTGTGGATGCGATTCTGTCAATCGACACCACCAAAGGTAACCGCATTATCAACCACAAAGGCTTTGCCCTGTCGCCGACGGTGAAAGAGGGCTACATCCTGCGGGTTTCGGAGGATCTGCTGCGCATCATGGAGATGACCAGCGGCCGTCCGGCGGTGACCTTTCCCATCACCACGCAGGATATTACGCCTTACGGCAATGGGGTTTATCACCTCAACAGCATTCTGCAACCTTCTACCGCCACGGATGTGCCGGTGGTGGGGGTGGCGATCACTGCCGAGTCGGTGGTGCCGGGCTGCGGAACCGGCGCCAGCCATGAAGTGGACATTGCGGCAGCGGCGAAGTTTGCCATTGAGGTGGCCAAGGAGTTTGGTCGTGGAACCTGTCACTTCTACGACGCCGAAGAGTATGCGCGGCTGATTTCGCTCTATGGCAGCCTGGCGCATCTGCGTCACCGGAATCACTAAGATGACGAAACCACTGGTAACGCTGACTATCGGCCAGTCTCCGCGCAGCGATATTCTGCCGCTGCTGCGACAGCATCTGCCGGATGCGCTGACCGATCACGCCGGTTTACTGGATGGTCTCAGCGCGGCAGAGATTGCCGCACACTTCGCGCCAGCTGCGGGCGACCGGGTTCTGGTGTCGCGGCTGCAGAGTGGCGAACAGGTGCGGCTGGCGGCCTCGAAAGTGGAGCAGGGATTGCAGCGCAAAATCAGTGCGCTGGAGCAGGCGGGCTACGCGACCATTCTGCTGCTCTGCACCGGTGAATTCAGCCGGCTCCGCACCCAGCGTGCGCTACTGCTGGAGCCGGATCGCCTGATTCCACCGCTCATCTGCGCCATGGTGCAGCAGCAGCGGGTCGGCATTGTCGTGCCGGTTGAGGAGCAGATTGTTGAGCAGGCAGGTAAGTGGCAGCAACTGCCTGCGCAGCCCTGCTTTGCGGTCGCCAGTCCCTATCAGGGCAATCAGGCAACCTTCGCCGATGCCGCAAACAGTCTGAAAGCGCAGGGCGCAGCGCTGGTGGTGCTCGACTGTATGGGTTATCACCAGCAGCATCGGATAGGGTTACAGCAGCGGCTGGGCGTACCGGTTCTGCTCTCTAATCAGCTGGTGGCGCGCCTGGCGGCGGAGTTGCTTCCCTGAGTGAAGAGATCACAAACGGCCATCATTTCGCGTGACAGATCAGCGGGTTCCCTTCTACACTGCCAGACACACAACATGTGCTCTGGAGAACTATTATGCTCAACGTAAGTGAGTATTTTGACGGAAAAGTTAAGTCTATCGGTTTTGACAGTGCGAGCACCGGACGTGCCAGCGTGGGCGTAATGGCTGAAGGCGAATACACATTCGGTACCGGCCAGCCGGAGGAGATGACTGTGGTCAGCGGCTCGCTTAAGGTATTACTGCCAGGTGAAACCGAGTGGAAATGGTTTGAAGCGGGTTCGGTGTTTAACGTGCCGGGTCACAGCGAATTTCATCTGCAGGTTGGCGAGCCAAGTTCCTATCTCTGCCGTTACCTGAAAGATTAAAAACATGGCCGCTTAGCGGTAATGCTGGTCAGTTAAGATTAGATTTGTAAAGGCTGTCACGGTCAAACGTGGCAGCTTTTTTGTCAGGGCGAGCGTGCCGCAGTGCGGGCCAGCGCACCTCTGCTGCTGCCGGGCCGTCCTCGCGCCGCTCACGCGGTTCCTTCGGCTTTGACGTCGTGCCGACGAACCGTTCGGGGATCGGCCCTCCCTGGCCGGCCCCGACCTGTCCACGCTTCCCGGCGTGGACTTCTGGCCCACCGTCACGCCTCAGCGCTGCGGATAGCCCTTTCAGCAGCAGAGGCGCTCAGGCCTCCACTCTCGTGCCCTTTTTAACAGTACGCACCAGAAGCTTCAGAGCAGGCCGGTGGCGATCAGGGGCAGGCAATCCGCAGCGCTGAACAGAATGAGTCTGCCAGGAGAGCCCGCAGGACGCGGGCGAAAGGCGGGGCGGCACAGGATGTGCCATCCCCGACGGTCCGTCAGGCAGGCGAATGAAGTGAAGGAACCGCGCAGCGGCGCGAGGACCGCCAGCCCCTGAGCGGCACCAGACTGCGTTATCACCTGTCGCTTAACTGGCTGGCATTACCGCTTAGCGGCCCTTTTTTTGGCGAATATCGTCTGTCAGGATGATTCTGCCGGTGACTGATTAACGCTGGGCTTCGCCGCCCAACGCTTCTACCAGATTGCTGGTCAGTGCGGCCAATTCGCTGGTCATCAGAATAAAGTCCGCATCAAAACGCTGTGCAAAATCTTCGCGGTCTATATCGTCGTTCTGGTCGCGCAGCGTGTCGCTGAACTTCAGACGCTTCACTGAACCATCATCGGCCAGCACGAACTGAATGCGCTCCTGCCAGTCGAGCGCCAGTTTGGTTACCAGCTTGCCCGCTTCGATGTGGTTGGCGATCTCATCGCACACCAAATCCTGTTTCTTGCAGCGGATAACGCCGCCATCTTCCAGCAGCGCTTTCAGCTCCGCTTCATCCATCAGGGCGAATCCGGCAGGCAGCTCGCCTGAACGTACCCATTCTGTCAGGGTCAGTTCAATCGGGCTTTCCAGCGTCAGCGGCACCACCGGCAGTGAGCCCAGGCTTTTGCGCAGTAGCGCCAGGGTATCTTCCGCTTTTTTTGCGCTGGCACAGTCAACCATAATCAGGTTGTTGACCGTGTCGATCCACAGGTAGGTCTGGCTGAAACGGCTGAAGGCGCGCGGCAGCAGGCTGTGCAGCACTTCATCTTTCAGCGAATCTTTTTCGGTCTTTTTGAGCTTGCGGCTCTGCTCAGATTCCAGCTTGTCGATTTTCGCTTCCAGCGCCTGTTTCACCACCGGCGAAGGCAGGATTTTCTCTTCTTTGCGGGCGCAAATCACAATCTGGCCTTTGTTTTCATGGGTCAGCGCATCGCTGCGGTTGCCCATCGGCGAGACCCAGCCGGTCTTGCTCATATCCTGACTGCCACACGGTGAAAACGTGAAGGCGTCGAGCTGCTTTTCCATCTCATCTGCGGACAGCGGAATGTCACGATTCAGACGATAAACCATCATATTTTTAAACCACAACATCGGGATTCCTTACCGTGGCGCGATCGGGCGCACAAGTCTGCGAGAGTCAGCGCGCATGATAGCGAAACATCGGAGTGGTTTCATTGCCTTTCCGGCAGACGCCTTTTACTGTATCTCTCACCTGAACGAATAACGAGGACGTAATCTTGCGCATAGGCATAGATCTGGGTGGCACCAAGACAGAAGTGATCGCATTGTCGGATAAGGGAGAGGAACTGTTCCGCCACCGGGTGAATACCCCGCGTGATGACTATCAGGCAACGGTGCAGGCGATTGTCGATCTGGTCACGCTGGCGGAGCAGAAAACCGGCGCAACCGGCACGGTCGGCCTCGGTATTCCCGGCACGCTTTCGCCTTACAGTAAGCGGGTAAAAAATGCCAACTCCACCTGGCTCAACGGTCAGCCGCTGGATAAAGATCTGGCGCAGGCGCTGAACCGGGAAGTGCGTATCGCCAACGACGCCAACTGCCTGGCGGTGTCGGAAGCGATCGACGGTGCCGGTGCCGGACAGTCGCTGGTGTTTGCCGTGATCATCGGCACCGGATCGGGCGCCGGTGTGGCGATCAACGGTGAGTCGCGTATCGGGGGCAACGGCAATGCCGGTGAGTGGGGCCACAATCCGCTGCCGTGGATGGATGAGGATGAGCTGCGCTACCGTCAGGAAGTGCCCTGTTATTGCGGGCAGCAGGGCTGTATTGAGACCTTTATTTCAGGCACCGGTTTTGGTATCGACTATCAGCGGCTGAGCGGCGTACATCGCAAAGGTGCGGAGATCGCCTCGCTGCTGGCGCAGCAGGATCCGATCGCCGAACTGGCGATGAGCCGCTATGAGTTGCGGCTGGCAAAATCGCTGGCGCAGGTGGTAAACCTGATCGATCCCGATGTGATTGTACTGGGCGGTGGGATGAGCAATGTGGATCGTCTCTATCAGACCGTGCCGGTGCTGATGAAGAAGTGGGTATTTGGCGGGGAGTGTGAAACGCCGGTGCTGAAGGCGCAGCATGGCGACTCCAGCGGCGTACGCGGTGCGGCGTGGCTCTGGCCGCTTAACGGCTGAGTTACCCGAGCATCCGCTGACGATTCAGCGCCAGAGAGACCCGGCGCTGAATCGTTAACCCAAGGCACTCACCCGCGCCGCTTTTATTCGCCGACCAGCATACTGTCCTGCGGCGCCCGATCGCGCTGCGCTTTGGTGGCGAGGAAGTAGAGATAGCCTGCCAGCATGATGGCGAAAAACAGCGCGCCTATCACCGGATTAAACCACAGCATCGCCAGCAGACAGACCACCGACAGCAGCAGGGCGATGCCCGGAACAATCGGATAGCCCGGCGCGCGGAAACTGCGGACCATCTCCGGCGCGCTGCGGCGCAGTTTAAACAGGCTCAGCATACTCATGATGTACATCACAATCGCGCCAAATACCGCCATGGTGATCATCGCCGCCGTCAGCGTCATCCCCTGCAGATTAATCACGCCATCGCTGTAAATTGCCGCGATACCCAAAACGCCGCCGAGAATAATCGCCCGATGCGGGGTCTGGAAACGCGACAGTTTGGCCAGAGAAGGCGGCAGATAGCCCGCGCGTGCCAGGGCAAAAAACTGCCGTGAATAACCGAGGATGATGCCGTGGAAGCTGGCAATCAGGCCAAACAGTCCGATCCACACCAGCATATGCATCCAGTTAGAGTGTTCGCCGACAATCATTTTCATCGCCTGCGGCAGCGGATCGTTAATATCGGCAAGTTTGCGCCAGTCGCCCGCGCCGCCCGCCATCAGCATCACACCTATCGCCAGCACCACCAGCGTCAGAATTCCGCTGATGTAGGCGCGGGGAATGGTCCGGGTCGGATCTTTCGCCTCTTCGGCCGCCATCGCCGCGCCTTCAATGGCCAGGAAAAACCAGATGGCAAAAGGAATGGCGGCGAAAATGCCGGAGAAGGCGGGCAGTCCGAAGCTGTCACTGCCTGCCCAGCCGTGTGCGGCGAAGTTCGCCAGGCTGAAGCCGGGTGAAACCACACCCATAAACACCAGCAGTTCAATCACCGCCAGCACCGTCACAACCAGTTCAAACATCGCCGCCAGTTTTACGCCGAGAATATTCAGCGTCATAAACAGCAGATAGGCGCCGACCGCCGCAGTCTTCGGGTTCAGTTCGGGATACTGCACGTTGAGATAAGCCCCAATCGCCATGGCAATCGCCGGTGGCGCAAAGACAAACTCAATCAGCGTCGCCAGACCGGCAATCAGTCCGCCGGTTTCGCCAAAGGCGCGGCGACTATAGGCAAATGGCCCGCCTGCATGGGGGATCGCGGTGGTCAGTTCGGTGAAGCTAAAAATAAAGCAGGTATAGAGCGTGGCGATCAACGCGGTGGTGACCAGAAATCCCAGCGTGCCCGCCACGGCCCAGCCGTAACTCCAGCCAAAATATTCGCCTGAAATGACCAGGCCAACCGCAATCCCCCACAGATGCAGGGTGCCCAGAGTGGGCTTGAGTCTGTTTGTCATACTGTTATCCCCGTCGTTGTTGGTCTCACGCGGCGTTACACCGCCATTACGCTACAGTAAGGGGATAATGCCGTTGCATTACTCGCCACGACTTGACGCGGGCGCAGTGACTTCTGTTCTCCACGGTCAACTCACAGGCAACAACCGGGCCAGCTGCACGCTGCGGTCAACTTTGTCTCTTCCGGAGTCAAGCAGCTCACCTTCTGGCAACGCATGCTGAGATAACGCAAGTGACAAGGAGCCGGACTGATGAGCGCTAAACAATATGACAACCTGACTGATTCCCAACTCACCCTGATGGCGCAGCAGGCGCTGGCCTGTTATCCCGCCGCGCTGCAGGGCCAGCTCAGCCTGCTGTGCCGCTCAGAGAACGCCACGTTTCTGCTGCAGGCGGCAGGCCGGCGTTATGCGCTGCGACTGCATCGCGGCGATTATCATCAAAAAGCCGACATCGTCAGCGAACTGCTGTGGCTCAATGCGCTGCGCGAAACCGGCATTATGGTGCCGGAAGCGGTGCCGGACAAAGAGGGCGAAACCGTGCTTACGCTGCGGCTGCCGGAGGGCGGTGAACGCTACGTGGTGCTGTTTCACTGGATCGACGGAGAGATGCCGACCACCGACGTCGATCCCCGCGCTTTTCAGCAGCTCGGCCAGATCACCGCGCGGCTGCATCAGCACAGTAAACAGTGGCAGCCGCCTGCGGGTTTCCAGCGCATCATCTGGGATCACCACACCATGACCAGCGCAGAGAGTCACTGGGGACGCTGGCAGGATGCGCCGGATCTGAATCCTGCCGATCACGGCGTGGTAGAGCAGGCGATAAGCCAGGTCGGCGCGGCGATGGCGCAGTTCGGTAAAGGATCGGATCGCTATGGCCTGATCCACGCCGATCTGCGGCTGACCAATCTGCTGCTGCACAAGGGCGAAACGCGGGTGATCGATTTCGATGACTGCGGGCTAGGCTGGTATCTGCACGATCTGGCGGCGGCGATCAGTTTTGTTGAGCATCATCCGCGCGCGCCAGAGTGGATCGATCACTGGATCCGCGGCTATGAGCAGGTGGCGCATATCAGCGATGCGGAGATGACCATGCTGCCCGCGCTGTTGATCCAGCGTCGTATCCAGCTCACCGCGTGGGTGGGATCGCATGCCCAAACCGAAATGGCGCGCAGCCTGGGATCGGCGTGGGCCAGCCACTCGGTCCGCCTCTGCCGCCGTTATCTGGAAGGTGAGCAGTTGCCGGTCGGCGTCTGATGCACCAGCGGCGGGCGTCGCTGCGCCGCCGCAGTGCCCTGCGCGTAGCCCGCACGCCGCCCGGAATGCCCGCAGGCGGCGCGTCGGGCATCAGGGACCTGGTATGGAAATTGCTCGGATAGAAGTGACGGGTGATCCACCTGAATTCTGACTGAGGCGACCATGAATCCGACACTGATAAAGCCCGATGCGTTTGCGGCCTGCTCGGCAGCGGCGGGGGCAGGCAATCACGGCGTGCTGGCAGCGGCGGCGACCGGCTTAGGCGACTTTATTCATACCCAAGGCGGCGATGTTGATCGTATCTTCGGCATCAGCGGCATCGATCCGGAGCGCCTGGCCAGTCCGACGCTCAGCCTGGGGCTGGTCAACTACTGTCGGGTGCTGGAAGAGGCGGCGCGTCACTCCGGTTTTGATAACTTCGGTTTGCACTACGGCAGGCAGTTTAAACCGCAGTCATTAGGCCTGATCGGCTACATCGGTTTGTGCTCCGCCACGCTGGAACAGGCGCTGCATAATGTGGTCAACGCGTTTCCCTGGCATCAGCACGACACCTTAACCCGGCTGGTGGATAAGGGAGAGTGCTGGCGGCTGGACTATCAGGTGCGACATGGCGCGATCCTGTCGCGCCGACAGGATGCAGAGCTGACGCTGGGGATGTTTATGAATCTGATCCGCCACGTGGCAGGCAGACACTGGGCACCGCGCGAAGTCCACTTTGAACATCCGCGTCCCGGCCAGTGGCACGATCACTGCAAAGTGTTTGATGCGCCGGTCTGGTTCGATCAGCCGTTTAATACACTGGTGATCCCAAAACGCGATCTGCTGCGCGCCATGCCGGAGAGCGATCCGATCCTGTTAATAGTGATGCAGGATGCGATCCGGCGGCTTAACCGTGGGACGTCGCAGCAGAGCATGATTGAGCAGGCGCGTTCGCAGGTTAATTTATCGCTGATGCAGGGTGAGCCGGTGCTGGAAGAGGTGGCGGATAAGCTCGGACTTTCGAGCTGGTCACTGCAGCGGCGGCTGCGCGAAGAGGGCAGCAGCTTTACCGCGCTGGTCGATCAGGTGCGCTGCGAAATGGCGACATACTATCTGCAGCAGAAGCAGCTGCCCATCTCTGAGATGGCGCTGCTGCTGGGCTACTCGGAAGTCAGCGCGTTTTCACGCGCCTTTCGTCGCTGGTTTGGCATCAGTCCGCGCCAGTGGCGTCAGGAAGGTCTGGCCAGCTAACCGCGCGGCGCAAAGCCGAACCACGCCGGTTGTCCAGGCTCCGGCGGCGGCGGCAGATCGCGGGTCTGCGCCACCAGCTGCCAGGCGCGCAGGCAGAGCGCTTCATCACCCTGCGTCTGGGTCACCGCATAATGTCTGCTGTGTGGTTGCCACTCCATCCGTACCAGACATTGCTGACCGGCGTAACGCGCCGCATCGCTGAACTGCCGGTTCAGTACTGGCTGCATTTGATTAGTCCAGTGACAGGATTGGCTGTCAGGATCTTTCGACGGCTGACAGAGGTTTGCCACGCTATCCCGTTGCTTTGTCACAGGATGCTGACAGGCGCTGAGCGACATTGCAATAATCACGCCCGGCAACATTCTCATCGTTATATTAATTAAATTCATTTAACTGGCCAACTTTCCTTAAAGATCTTCCGGTCTGCTGCCGACAGTCTACAGACCGGCATCATGAATGCTATGGCATTACTCCGACTGTCGACAGAACCAGAATTTACCGCCCTGGCGCGGGTTACATCTCTTTCACTTCATGGATTAGAAATGCAGAAAAAATATGCCTTTGCGGCACTCTCCCTGTTAACGGCCTCGCTCATCAGCGGCTGCGCCACTGAATCTTCCCGCGCTATTCAGGCCCCCCAGGTTCGCGCGGCCAGCCAGCCGGTTTATCAGGGCGTGCGCAGCCCGATTGCGGTGGGGCAGTTTGATAACCGCTCCTCCTATATGAACGGCATTTTCTCTGATGGTGTCGATCGGCTGGGCAATCAGTCAAAAACCATTCTGATTACCCATCTGCAGCAGACCAACCGGTTCAGCGTGCTGGATCGCAGCAACCTGAAAGAGCTGCAGCAGGAGTCGGACTTCAAACGCAGCCAGCAGAATATCAAAGGCGCGAACTTCATCATCACCGGTGATATCACCGAGTTTGGCCGCAAAGAAGTGGGCGATCAGCAGCTGTGGGGCATTCTGGGCCGCGGCAAAACGCAGATCGCCTATGCCAAAGTGAATCTGAACGTAGTGGATGTCACTACCTCAGAGGTGGTCTACAGCACCCAGGGCGCGGGCGAGTATCAGCTCTCCGCACGTGAGGTCATCGGCTTTGGTGGCACCAGCAGCTATGACTCTACGCTGAACGGCAAAGTGATGGATCTGGCGATTCGCGAAGCGGTCGATCATTTAGTGGATGGAATCAACAACGGCGCATGGCGTCCGGCTAAATAAGGAAGCAGTAAATGAAGATAATGACACTGAGCAGCCTGCTGATTGCAGCGGCGTTGCTGGCAGGCTGTGCGCCAAAAGCGCCGAAAACGATCTACTACTGGGGCGATTATCAGCAGCAGGTCTATAGCTACTATCAGCCGGGCAGCGATCCGCTGAAGCAGATCGATGCGCTGAATCTGGACATTGAAAAAGCCCGTGCCGTTAACCAGCCGGTTGCGCCTGGCCTGCACGCCCAGCTTGGCCTGCTCTATGCCAAAACCGGCGATACCAATAAAGCCTTTGGTCAGTTTGCCACCGAGAAGCAGCTGTTTCCCGAATCGGCACCTTACATGGATTTTCTGATGAGTAAAAAACAAGGAGTGGTACGGTGAAAAAACTGATTGCCCTCGGCGGCGTGCTGATGATGCTGCTGCTGACCGGTTGTGCGACGAAAAAACCGTATGACTACAGTGCGTTCCGTGCCAGCAAGCCCGCCTCGATTCTGGTGCTGCCGGCCGATAACACCTCGCCGGATATCAATGCCGCTCACAGTCTGACCTCGCTGGTGACGCGCCCGCTGGCCGAAGCCGGTTACTACGTCTTCCCGGTGGCAGTGGTTGAAGAGACCTTTCAGCAGAATGGCCTGACCAGTGCCAGTGACGCCCAGGCCGTCAGCGCGAAGCGTCTGAATGAGATTTTCCACGCCGACAGCGCGCTCTATATCTCGATCAGCGAATATGGCAGCAGCTATCGGGTCATTGACAGCGTGACGATCGTAACCGCCAAAGCACGGCTGGTGGATCTGCGCAGCGGCAAAGAGATCTGGCAGGGTAAGGCCAGTGCCAGCGACAGTGAAGATGGCAACAACAACAACGGTGGACTGGTCGGTATGCTGGTCAGTGCGGCGATCAAACAGATTGCCAGCAACGTGACTGATAAAGCGCACACCGTGGCCGGACTGACCAGCAATCGTCTACTGGCACAGAACGAGCAGGGCGGGTTACTCACCGGCCCTCGCTACAAGCTCGTCAGCGCCCGCTGATTGCACGTAAACGGGCGCTGCGGCGCCCGTTATCCCTGCGGCAGTTCCAGCTGGCTGTAACCCAGCCCATTCATCTTGCGTACTTTAATCTGTACCGGAATACGCTCCTTCATCGCTTCCACGTGACTGATGACCCCAATGGTTTTGCCGCTGGCATTAAGCGCGTCCAGGGCATCCAGCGCGGTGTCCAGCGTCTGCGCATCCAGCGTGCCAAATCCCTCATCCAGAAACAGCGATTCGATGCGCGTTTTGTGGCTGACCAGATCCGACAACGCCAGCGCCAGCGCCAGACTCACCAGGAAGCTCTCACCACCCGACAGCGTGCGGGTATCGCGCGCCGCATCGGCTTGCCAGGTATCGACCACATCCAGCTCCAGCAGATCCTGCGCCCGTCGCTGCAGCAGATAGCGGCCATGCAGCCGATCGAGCTGACGGTTAGCCAGGGCCACCAGGTGATCCAGCGTTAAGCCCTGGGCGAAGCGCCGGAATTTATCGCCGCTGGCGGAGCCAATCAGATCGTTGAGCAGGCTCCACTGCGCCAGCGTCACACCATCCTGTTCAATCTGTGTCATCAGGCTCTGCTGGCGCACACGAAGGCTGGCATCGCTCTGTAGCTGCTGCTGAATCTGACCCTGCTGGCTGGCGTTGTCGCGCAGTGCCAGCCGTAACTGCTCCAGCTGTTGCGCCAGCGCCTCGGCGGATTCCGGCATCGCAGCGGGTTTCGCCTGCTGATGGAGACTGAGCCGCTGACGCAGATCCGCCAGTCGCGCCTGCTGCTGCTGGCATTGCTGATCGAGCTGCTGCAACTGCTGACGCAGTTGCACTGCGGTCTGCTCATCCAGCAGCGCCGCGCGCAGGCTGGCTTCATCCGCGAATCCGGCGCTCTCCAGTGCCTGCTGCAGCGCGCTTTCCGCCTCTGCCAGTTTGCTATTGAGCGTCTGCCGCTGATTTTCCAGTCCCGAAAGCTCACCCTGCAGGCGACTGACCTCGGCCTGCGCCTGTTGCAGGGCCGTGAGCTGCTGTGCCAGTTGTTCATCAGCCTGCTGAACGCGGGCCTGCATCTGCTGACGGGCGTGGGTGACCTCGCGGTCGCCAAACAGCGCCTGACGGGCACGGCGCATCTCGCTGAGCTGCGTCTGGCGCTGGTTTTGCTGCTGCTGACGAGTGGTGAGCTGCTGCTGCTCCAGTTCTGCCTGCTGTTGCAGGGCAGTGAGCTGGGTTTCCCCCTTTAACAGCTGCGGTTGCAGGTTAGCGAGCAACCGCTCACTTTCCTGCCAGCGCTCCCAGCGCCGCTGCTGTTCTGTCAGCCATGCATCGCGATGGGCGGCGTCGGGCAGGGCAAGGTTGTGTGCACTGAACTGCTGCTCCAGACGACTCTGCAATTGCGCCATGGCCTGCTGGTCCTGCTGCTGACGCTGTTGCAGCGCATCCAGCGCCTGTTGCAGGCTGGACAGCGACTGCTGCGCCAGCTGTTCTGCCTGCAAATGCTGCTGCCAGGCCTGTGACTGCTGAAGATGGTAATCCTTTGCGGCCTGACGCGCCTGTTCGGCGGCTTCCTGCGCCTGTCGCTGTTGCTCAAGCTGGCTTTCACGTTCGCTTTGCTGCTGCTCCCACGCGGTTAAGGTATCCCGATCGGCGAGCGGGAAGGTAAGTGCCAGCTCACCGCTCAGCGCCTGCCATTGCTGCTCAAGCCGATCGAGCTGTTGCTGCATCTCCGCGATCTCATCGCGCAGGGTCTGCTGCTGCACGGCTGACTGTTTCAGCTGTTCGCTTTTTGTCGTGCCCGCTTCGCGCAATGCCTCGGTTTGTTGCTGCAGTGCAGCCCGGCGCTGCTGGTTAGCACTTACTTCCAGCGTGCTGTAGGCCTCAACGGCGGGATGCGTGCAGGAGCCGCATAGCGGACAGGGCTGATCGGCGGCGAGCCGGGCGCGGTAATCGCTGAGATCGACAATCTGCTGCTCCAGCGCGCAGATTTTTTCGACATCATCCAGCTGCTGTTTTTCGCGTTTCCACGTTTCGCGCAGGGCCTGGAGTTCCGCTTCACTCTGCTGATGCGCTTTTGCGAGCGCGATAAGCCGCTGCTGGCGCTGGCCCAGCTGCTGGTGCAGCGGCTGCCACTGGGTTGAAAGCAGCAGCAGTTGCTGACGCGCCGGACGGCTGTTCTGCAACTGGCTTAATGCCTGACGCAGTGCGGCAGGCGGATGCTGTTCCTGTAGCGAAGTTAGTACTTGCTCCGCCTGCGAGAGCGCCTGGCGGGCCTGTTGCTCCGCCTGCTGGCGCGGGAGCGCCTGTTCTGCCTGCTGCTGCTGTTCCGCCTGCTGGGCAGCGATCTGTCGCTGCTGCTGCTCGCGCTGTTGCGCCAGTCCGGCCAGGGTCGCTTCACGCTGCGCCAGCAGGGCAAAGTTCTCCTGCCACACCGGCAGCGAAGCGCCCCATTGGGCGAGATCGGCAAGCTGCTGGCGTAACTGATGCTGTTCGGCAATCGCCTGCTGCCATGTCTCAACCTGGCGCTTCTGCTCTGCCAGGCTGGCCTGTGTCTGATCAGCATGCTGCTGCTGTCGGGCATTTTCCTGCTGCTGCTCCGCAAGCTGCTGCTGCAGTGCGCTGATCCGCTGATCCAGCGGCAGCACCTGTTCTGTCAGCAGACTTTCCTGCTGCTGCTGTTCCTGCAGCGCCTGCTGGCGGGCACTTTGGGTCGTCGCGTAGTGCTGTTGATGCTGCTGCTGTTGGCTCTGCGCCTGCTGCTGCGCCGCCGTGAGTTGCTGACAGCGGCTCACGACCTGCTGCTGTTCGGTGCGTAACGCATCGCGCTGCTGCAGTTTTACCCGCAGCTTTTCAGCCGGTTCGCTGCGTGCAAGACGCTGACGATCGGCCTCTGCCGCCTGGGATGCAGCCTGGGCCTGCTGCAGCGCGACGTCAGCCTGCGCATCTTCCTGCTGTAACTGCTGCGCCTGCTGTTGCCACTGCTGCTGTTGCTGCGCCTGCTGATAGTGCGCGCTGAGCTGCTGTTCCGCATCGGTCAGATCGGTGAGCTGCTGTTGCAGCGCGGCGCGTGCGTCGCTATCCAGCAGCGCCATCGCTCCCGCCTGGCTGCGCAGCAGATCCAGCTGGGTTTTTGCCTCTTTGTGGCGCTCGTAGATGGCGGCGGAAATCAGACCGTAAATCTCGGTGCCGGTCAGCTCCTCAAGCAGTTCCGCGCGCTCACTGGCTTTGGCGTTGAGAAAGGCGGCGAACTGGCCCTGTGACAGCATCATCGAGCGGGTAAACCTTTCAAAATCGAGCCCGGAGAGGGTTTCGATCAGCTTCAGCTTGTCACCGACTTTATCGGCAACAATGATGTTGTCGGCGCAGCGTGCCAGCTCAACGCGCGGTGCCTGAAGTTTGCCGTCGGCAGTGCCGCGCGCGCGGTTCTGGCTCCAGAAGGCGCGCCAGGCTTCTCCTTTGATCTCAAACTCCACCTCGGCCAGACATTCGGCACAGTCGCGGGTCATCAGCGCATTCTGGCTCTGTGAAATCGCGCCCAGGCGCGGAGTCTGGTGATAGAGCGCCAGGCAGATGGCGTCCAGCAGGGTGGTTTTACCGGCGCCGGTGGCACCGGTAATGGCGAACAGGCCGTTGCTGGCGAAAGGTTCGGCGCGAAAATCGATGAACCATTCACCGCGCAGGGCATTGAGGTTTTTGAACCGTAGCGTGAGGATCTTCATTGGGTCTCTTCCATGGCGGCCAGCGTCTGGCGGAACAGGGTGGTCATCTCGGCGATTTGCTCTGGTTGCAGCTCCTCATCCAGCGCCAGCCGGCGGGCAAAGACCTCCTCCACCTTCAGCTCACTCAGGGTTTCGTTGTCGAGCCGCGCCAGGCTCTGTTGTCGCTGTTCACGGCTGCGGCGGAGCAACAGGACTTCGACCGGCAGCGTGGCGGTCAGGGTTTCTACCTGACGCTGCAGATCGCTGAGGTACTCCTGGGTGGTGACTTCGATGTCGAGCCAGGTCGGCTTCTCCTGCTCTGCCGTGCTGAAGGCATTTAACTGTTCTGCAATCTGCGCCAGCGATCCTTTCAGCACCTGCATCGGCTGCGCCTGTGGCACCACCAGCGGCGTGACCGATTGCAGGCCGCTGGTGGTGAGTTCCAGCAGGAAGACGCTTTTTTCTGTGCCCAGCTCGTCAAAGCTCAGCGGAATCGGTGAGCCGCTGTAGCGGATATGCTCGCTGCCCGCGACGCGCTGGGCGCGATGAATATGCCCCAGTGCGATATAGTCAGCCGCGGGAAACACGCTGGCCGGGAAGGCATCCAGCGTCCCGATATAGATGTCGCGCACCGAATCGCTCTGGCTGACGCCGACGGTGGTGAGATGGCCGGTGGCGATAATCGGCAGTGCATGGCCCAGCGCCTGGGCGGCGGTGAATCGCTGCTGATAGTGGTGGGCGATCGCTTCCAGCAGCGAGGTCTGCTTGTCGCGTCCCGACTGACCCGCCCGGCTGCGCAGGATATCGCGCGGCCGCAGATAGGGAATCGCACACAGCAGCGCGCCCGGCTCGCCCTGGCGGGTGTTGAGCAGCAGCACATCATCCTTCTCCTGCGGGGTGGCGATCACCCGGGTATTGAGACAGGCGAGCAGCTCACGCGACTCATTCAGCGTGGCAACGGAATCGTGGTTGCCCGCCAGCACAATCAGCTGACAGCCGCTGGGCTGCAGCGCCACCACAAAGCGGTTGAACATTTCGCGGGCGTAGCTGGGCGGTGTACCGGTATCAAACAGATCGCCTGCGATGATCAACGCATCCACCTGATGCTGTTCAATCTGGATCAACAGCCAGTCGAGAAATGCCTGATGTTCGGCTGCCCGACTTTTGTTGTAGAAGAACTGCCCCAGATGCCAGTCCGCAGTATGAATGATGCGCATGATGAGTCCCTGCCGTTGTGATTCGCCCGGCGATTATACTGGCTCTGCGGCCAAAGCAAAAAATTGTCGCTGCGCTGTCATAAATGATTACCAGTGAGGTTACAGGCAGGTTATGTTTTTCATAAAAGTGTCACAAATCTGACGCATAATGGCGCCGCGAATCTCAGTGACATCCGTCATAATCAGCAGGAGTAATAATGGCTAAGCGCATTTTGGTTGTGGAGGATGAAGCCCCCATCCGTGAAATGTTGTGTTTTGTTCTGGAGCAGAACGACTATCAGCCAATCGAGGCGGAAGATTATGACAGCGCCGTTGGCAAGCTGATTGAACCCTGGCCCGATCTGATTTTGCTGGACTGGATGTTACCCGGTGGCAGCGGTATTCAGTTTATCAAACATCTGAAACGCGAGGCGATGACACGCGATATCCCGGTGATGATGCTCACCGCGCGCGGCGAAGAGGAGGATCGGGTGCGCGGCCTGGAAGTGGGTGCCGATGATTACATTACCAAACCCTTTTCACCTAAAGAGCTGATGGCGAGGATCAAAGCGGTGATGCGCCGTATTTCGCCGATGGCCGTGGAAGAGGTGATTGAGATGCAGGGGCTGAGTCTGGATCCCTCCTCACATCGCGTGATGTCCGAAACCACGCCGCTGGAGATGGGTCCCACCGAATATAAGCTGCTGCACTTCTTTATGACCCACCCGGAACGCGTTTACAGCCGCGAACAGCTGCTGAACCACGTCTGGGGCACCAATGTGTATGTGGAAGATCGTACTGTCGATGTTCACATCCGCCGTTTACGTAAAGCGCTGGAAGTGTCCGGCCACGATCGCATGGTACAAACCGTTCGCGGAACAGGGTATCGTTTCTCTGCCCGCTACTAAACGGAGCCTTAACCGTGCTGGAACGCCTCTCCTGGAAGAGATTACTGACAGAACTGCTGCTGGTCTGTCTGCCCGCAGTGCTGCTGGGCCTGCTGTTCGGCGGTCTGCCCTGGTGGCTGCTGCTGAGCGTGCTGACGGTGCTGTTGTGGCATTTTCACAATCTGATGCGGCTGTCGCACTGGCTGTGGATCGACCGCACCATGACGCCACCGGCCGGGCGTGCCAGCTGGGAACCGCTGTTTTATGGTCTTTACCAGATGCAGCTCCGCAACCGGCGGCGACGGCGTGAACTGGGCAATCTGATTAAGCGTTTCCGCAGCGGTGCCGAGTCGCTGCCGGATGCGGTGATCCTGACCACCGAAGAGGGCACCATTTTCTGGTGTAACGGCCTGGCGCAGCAGCACCTGGGTCTGCGCTGGCCGGAAGATAATGGCCAGAATATCCTCAATCTGCTCCGTTATCCGGAGTTCTCGCGCTATCTTCGCCAGCGCGATTTCGACAAGCCGCTGACGCTGGTGCTGAACAACAAACTTCATATGGAGTTCCGCGTCATGCCCTACAGCGAAGGGCAGTGGCTGCTGGTGGCGCGTGATGTCACGCAGATGCATCAGCTGGAAGGGGCGCGCCGCAACTTCTTTGCCAACGTCAGCCATGAATTGCGCACACCGCTCACGGTGCTGCAGGGCTATCTGGAGATGATGAACGACTCGGTGATGAGCGAGCCTTCGCGCAGCAAAGCGCTGCACACCATGTCGGAGCAGACGCGCCGCATGGACAGCCTGGTCAAACAGCTGCTGACGCTGTCGCGCATTGAAGCCGCGCCCGCGATCGATCTGAAAGAGAAGGTCGATGTGCCGGTGATGCTGAAACTGCTGCAGCATGAGGCGGCAACGCTGAGTGGCGGCCGTCACGACATCCATTTCCATACCGATCCCCATCTGAAAGTGTTCGGCAACGATGAACAGCTGCGCAGCGCCATCTCCAATCTGGTTTACAACGCGGTAAACCACACACCGGATGGCACGCGAATTGATATCAGCTGGCTGCGCGGCAAACAGGGGGCTATCTTCCGGGTGTGCGATAACGGGCCGGGCATCGCCTCAGAACATATTCCGCGTCTTACCGAGCGTTTCTACCGGGTCGATAAAGCGCGTTCGCGTGCGACCGGCGGCAGCGGGCTGGGGCTGGCGATAGTGAAACATGCTCTGAGCCACCATAACGCCCGGCTCGATATCACCAGCGTGCCGCACAAGGAGACCTGTTTTACCTTTACGCTGCCAGCGAGGTTGATTGTCAGCAGCGTGATGCAGGAGAATGCCGTTCATTAATTGCTGCCGGATCTCCCTGATGCGCATCCTTCTTTTGTTGATCGTTACTCTGCTGCCGGGCCTGGCACTGGCCCAGCCCGGCGCGCTCTCCGGCAATCTCAGCAGCGTCGGATCGGATACGCTGGGTTATCTGATGACGCTGTGGGGCGAAGATTTCAGTCGCCAGGCGCCGGGCGTCAATGTCCAGGTTCAGGCCTCCGGCTCTTCTACTGCGCCGACCGCGCTGGCGGCAGGGGCAGCACAACTCGGTCCGATGAGCCGCCCGATGCAGGCAGATGAACGCCAGGCCTTTGAGGCGCGCTACGGTTATCCGCCGCTGGCGGTTCCGGTGGCTATGGATGCGCTGGTGGTAGTGGTGAATCAGCGCAATCCGCTGCAGCAGATAGAACCGCGTCAGCTCGATGCCATCTTCTCGATTACCCGTCTGTGTGGCGCACACAGCGTGCCGCTGCGCTGGGGCGATCTCGGCTTAACCGGCGCGCAGTGGAGCAAACGGCCGATTCAGCGCTATGGACGTAACTCCGCCTCCGGCACATGGGGTTTCTTCAAGCAGCAGGCGCTGTGTAAAGGTGATTTTCGCAGCGACGTGGCGGAGTTTCCCGGCTCGGCCGCAGTGGTGCAGGCGGTGGCCGGTAATTCACGCAGCATCGGCTACGCCAGTTTTGGCTTTCATCTCAGCGGCGTAAAAATGCTGGCGGTGATGAATGATCAGGGGCAGGCGATTACCCCGGATGCCGATGCCATCCGCAGTGGCCGTTATCCCTGGGCGCGCCCGCTCTATCTCTATGTGAATAAAGCGCCCGGCAAACCTTTGCCGCCGCTGGTGGCCGCGTTTCTGCAGCAGGTACTTTCGGCGCAGGGACAGCGGCGGGTCAGTGAAGCGGGCTATCTGCCGCTCTCTGACAGTCAGATGACGCAGGCGCGCGCCGCGCTGCGTTAATCTCCCACACGTGAATTTTTTTCATCATCACTGAATTTTCTTCAGTTGCAGAAGAAAGCCGCCCATGCCACTCTGTGTTCAGACATGTAGCCATCCAGATGGCTATTTATATGAGGATGCAACTATTTCCTGCCGTCATTAACGGCAGGAGAGACAGGAGTGATCATGCAAAGAGAAACCGCCCCGTTCCGTGCCGATACCGTTGGCAGCTTTCTGCGTCCCGCCGCCATTAAGCAGGCGCGCGAACAGTTTGCAGCCGGAGAGATCGATGCGGCTGCCCTGCGCCAGGTTGAAGATGAGGCGATTCGCGATGTGGTGGCGAAACAGCAGGAAAACGGTCTGAAAGTGGTCACTGATGGCGAGTTTCGTCGCGGCTGGTGGCACTTCGACTTCTTCTATGGCCTGAATGGCGTAGAGCGCTATGAAGCGGAGCAGGGCATTCAGTTTAATGGCGTGCAGACCAAAGCGCATGGCGTGAAAGTGGTGAGCAAACTCGGTTTCCCGGCGGATCATCCGATGCTGGCGCATTTCCGCTTCCTGCAGAGTATTGCCGGTGATGCGGTGCCGAAGATGACCATTCCCAGCCCCAGCGTGCTGCACTTCCGTGGTGGCCGCAAGGTGATCGACGCGGAAGTCTATCCCGATCTGGCGGACTACTTCGACGATCTGGCGCAGACCTATAAAGCGGCTATTCAGGCGTTTTATGACGCGGGCTGCCGCTATCTGCAACTGGATGATACCGTCTGGGCTTACCTCTGTTCTGAGGATCAGAAGCGCGATATCCGGGCGCGTGGCGACGATCCTGACCAGCTGGCACAGACTTATGCTCAGGTGTTGAATAAAGCGCTGGAAGGTAAACCTGCCGATCTGACCGTGGGTCTGCATGTCTGTCGCGGCAACTTCCGTTCAACCTGGATCTCTGAAGGCGGCTATGGGCCGGTCGCAGAAATCCTGTTCGGCAGCGTCAACGTGGATGCCTTCTTCCTGGAGTATGACAACGCCCGTTCCGGCGGTTTTGAACCACTGCGTTACATTAAGCCAGGTCATCAGCAGGTGGTGCTGGGCCTCATCACCACGAAAGTGGGTGAACTGGAAGATCCGGCGCAGGTGAAAACCCGGCTGGAAGAGGCGGCGCAGTATGTCAGTCTGGATCAGATCTGCCTCAGTCCGCAGTGTGGTTTTGCCTCAACCGAAGAGGGCAACAGCCTGACCGAGGCGCAGCAGTGGCAGAAGATTCGCTTAGTGGTCGATATCGCGAATCAGGTCTGGTAGTGCTGTAACGTTGTGCAGACAGGCGCGTAAAACGCGCCTTTTGTGTATCTTCAGACCCGTTTATGCGGGGATTTCTCACGCTCTGTCTATTATTTAGGCACATCATCTTGTGTGCCTGCTGCAAAAATTAACGCTATCCACTGCCTTTTGAAAAAATGGCGGCATAACCTTCTGGTTTTCCGATCCCGTATTGCCTTTCACCGCTATAAACGTTTTACTTAGCGCCGTTGTCGATCCATCCCTCTGTGAACAGAATAAAAGCAGCTTAAATCACCTGCGCTTTACCCTGCGACGAGCATAATGCGCTGACATTGTCAGCCTGGTCGTGGTTTACACGCAGCGAGGGGACAACACTAACCCAACTTCCACCGCAACATCAGTGACAGGCCGTATGACACATCGTTTAACTTCGAAGGACATTCTCGCGCTGGGCTTTATGACATTCGCCCTGTTTGTTGGCGCGGGCAACATCATTTTCCCGCCTATGGTCGGTATTCAGTCTGGCGAACACGTCTGGACTGCCGCGATTGGTTTTCTGATTACCGCAGTCGGTCTGCCCGTGATGACCGTGATCGCGCTGGCCCGCGTCGGCGGCGGCGTGGATGCACTCAGCACCCCGATTGGCAAGGTCGCTGGCATCGTGCTGGCCACCGTTTGCTATCTGGCTGTCGGGCCGCTGTTTGCCACACCGCGTACGGCCACGGTCTCGTTTGAGATGGGTATTGCCCCGCTGACCGGTGATGGCGCGCTGCCGCTGTTTATCTATAGCCTGATTTACTTCACGCTGGTGATTGGCGTATCGCTCTATCCCGGCAAGCTACTCGACACGGTAGGGCACTTCCTTGCGCCATTAAAAATTATTGCGCTGACCGTGCTGGGTGTTGCTGCCCTGGTGTGGCCTGCTGGCGGCACGGTTCCGGCTACCGCTGATTATCAGCGTGCGGCCTTCTCCAGCGGTTTCGTCAATGGCTATCTGACCATGGATACGCTGGGCGCGCTGGTATTTGGCATCGTGATTGTCAACGCCGCCCGTTCGCGTGGCGTCGATAATGCCGCGTTGCTGACCCGTTACACCGTGCTGGCGGGGTTAATCGCCGGTCTGGGCCTGACGCTGGTCTACCTCTGCCTGTTTAAGCTGGGCGCGGGCAGCGGTGCGCTGGTGGATCAAAACGCTAACGGTGCAGCGATTCTGCACGCGTATGTTCAGCACACCTTTGGCAACATGGGCAGCTTCTTCCTTGCCGCGCTGATCTTCGTCGCCTGTATGGTGACCGCCGTAGGCCTGACCTGTGCCTGTGCGGAATTTTTTGCGCAATACCTGCCGTTATCGTATAAAACGCTGGTGTTTATTCTGGGTCTGTTCTCCATGGTGGTGTCGAATCTCGGCCTGAGCCACCTGATTCAGATCTCCATCCCGGTACTGACGGCGATTTATCCGCCCTGTATCGTGCTGGTGGTGCTGAGTTTCACTCTCAACTGGTGGAATAAGAGCAGCCGGATTATCGCGCCAGCCATGTTAATCAGCTTGCTGTTCGGTATTGTTGATGCGATTAAAACCACCGGGTTTAAAGATTTGCTGCCCGCTTTCAGTCAGAATCTGCCGCTGGCCGATCAGGGTCTCGCCTGGTTGCCGCCGTCGCTGGTGATGCTGCTGATTGCCGCTGTTATTGATCGGGTGAAAGGGCCGGAACAGGTGACCGTTCACTCGTAGCAGAGAGCACTGATTTTTCTTTAACCACGGGCCTGCCCGTGGTTTTTTCATTTCACAGGTACAGGTTGTTATGCAAGAAACCAACAAGCTCAAACGCGGACTGAGCACGCGCCACATCCGCTTTATGGCGCTGGGATCGGCGATTGGCACCGGGCTGTTCTACGGTTCCGCTGACGCGATAAAAATGGCCGGACCGAGCGTGCTGCTCGCCTATATCATCGGCGGGGCAGTGGCTTACATCATCATGCGCGCACTGGGTGAGATGTCCGTTAACAATCCTCAGGCCAGCTCCTTCTCACGTTACGCGCAGGACTATCTTGGGCCGATGGCAGGCTACATCACCGGCTGGACGTACTGTTTTGAAATCCTGATCGTGGCGATTGCGGATGTCACGGCGTTCGGCATCTATATGGGCGTCTGGTTCCCTGAGGTGCCGCACTGGATTTGGGTGCTGAGCGTGGTGCTGATCATCGGTGCCGTCAATCTGATGAGCGTGAAGGTGTTCGGCGAAGTGGAGTTCTGGTTCTCCTTCTTCAAAGTCGCCACCATTATCGTGATGATTCTGGCCGGTTTCGGCATGATCATCTGGGGTCTCGGCAACGGCGGCCAGCCGACCGGCATCCACAATCTCTGGACTAACGGCGGCTTCTTTGCTCACGGCGTAGTCGGTATGCTGCTGTCGCTGCAGATGGTGATGTTTGCCTATGGTGGCATCGAAATCATCGGTATCACCGCCGGTGAAGCGAAAGATCCGGAGAAGTCGATTCCGCGCGCCATCAACTCGGTGCCGTGGCGCATTCTGGTGTTCTACGTCGGCACGCTGTTTGTGATTATGTCGATCTACCCGTGGAATCAGGTAGGAACTTCGGGCAGCCCGTTTGTGCTGACCTTCCAGCATTTGGGTATTGCGGCGGCTGCCTCTATCCTCAATTTTGTGGTGCTGACCGCGTCACTCTCGGCGATTAACAGCGATGTGTTTGGCGTGGGCCGCATGCTGCACGGGATGGCGCAGCAGGGACATGCGCCGAAGGTCTTTATGAAGGTCTCTTCGCGCGGGATTCCGTGGGTGACGGTGGTGGTGATGATGTTCGCCATGCTGATTGCGGTTTATCTCAACTACCTGATGCCGGAAAAAGTCTTCCTGGTGATCGCCTCGCTGGCGACCTTTGCAACAGTGTGGGTCTGGATCATGATTCTGCTGTCGCAGATCGCGTTCCGTCGCAAAATTGGTAAAGAGGCCGCCAGTAAGCTGCAGTTTGCGCTGCCAGGCGGCAGCTGGACTGCTGGTGTCGGCGTAGCCTTCCTCTGCTTTATTATCGGTCTGATTGGTTATTTCCCCGATACCCGCATTTCCCTCTATGTCGGTATGGTGTGGATAGTGGTGCTGCTGCTGGGCTATAAGCTGGTTCGTAAACCCCGCTAATCTCCTGTTCTGCTCTCTCATTCGTGGGGGAGCAGAACACGCTATTTCCCGCGCTTTTATATTCCTGCTCATCTGATTATTTATGTGACCCAATCCACAATATGGAATCCTGTTATCAGGAGCAAAACGCCTTCCTGCGAAATAAGTTTATGTCCCGGTTTATATCCATGAATGCGTATTTTAATTGGCAGTGAATGTGGCCGATAGTGATAACCGGGCAGGGGCGATAAGGGAGATTCAGAGAAGTGAGCGTGCAGTCACACAGGCGCTGGCGGGCAGCAGTAGCGGGGCGTGTAAGAAATAAAAAACGGCGAAACCAGTCGCCGAAATATTCAAGAATTACAGGAAAATAGTTAATAAAGGGATGATTGACGGGTCTATCGTAAAACAAAACGAGTGGCGCTGATAGTCAGGCGATTTAAATAAGAAAAGGTCGGAATGGCGTTAATTAACAGCGGTTAACATTATTCAGGCCGCGTTGATGCTGCGGCCTGAATTTGATTAGCCACAGACTCAGGGCAATATAACCGAAACCGGCAGCACAGCGCTGTTATCCAGCTTTTTCCGTAGCTGAGTCAGCGTGGATTGATAAGGGCAGAGCAGGCCGACATCGGTGATTCTGCAGTCAGGCTGATGCCACTCCTGACGTAATAACGGATGTTTATCATCAATCGGTTGCAGCTGACGAATCCCATCCAGACTCTGCGCCTGGAAATAGAGCCGCAAAAAACGTTCGCCGCTGCGGGTGTCGCGCCAGCGCTCCAGCACCAGACTACTGCCCGGTGGAATGTTGCCGCGTGAATAGCCTGGCAACTGCCAGCTAAAGCCCATCAGGGTGCGCACCATCGCAATATTGGTGTCATGTGCCACCAGAATCAGCCAGCGGCCCGGCGCGCTATCGGAAGCAATCGCCTCCAGCAGGGCGTTGAGCAATATTGAGCCACGGCGCTGTGCCTGATAGAGCACGTCGTTGCTGAGATCGTAGTTTGCGGTCAGCAGCGGCAGCAGCGTGGTGATCTGCGCGGCCGAGGTGATGTGTCCCCAGGCGAGCTGGTCCAACGGCAGGTTTTCGCTGTAGCCCAGTCGCAGCGTCTCCACCATGCTTGCCATCACACTCAGCCCGTAAACGTATGTGTTGCCGTTACGGGTTTGCCGGAACGACCAGGGCGCATCAAAGAGGGGGCAGTCAGTAGCTGGCGGGCAGACGGCGGCTTTCAGCTGCTGAATGGCGGGTTGCAACTGCTGTTGCAGCCGCGCCAGATCGCCCGCTTTCTGCTGCTTAGCCGCCAGCTCCTGAGCAGGATCGGTGTGGGTGACCGTCAGCTTTTCACTCTGGAACAGGGGATCGACATCGCCCGCTACGTGATGCACCGGCACGCCGCAGCCGGGAAAGGCCCCGTCAGTCAGCGCTGCGGCCGTGGCACGGGTGCGCTGCAGCGGACTGGCGCGCACGTAGACCTGTGCCGCATCAGGACAGCCCGCGCCCAGCAGGCCGAGCTGGCGATAGTGCTCGCCTTCCCAGCGGCCTTTATTGACCACCGCGCTGTAGCCATGACCGGTCAGCTCGCCATCGGCGGTGGTCCACTGCGTCCAGGGTTGCTGGCTGGCGGCTTCAATCTCTTTGCGATTGCCGGGGGTGGGCGGACGGACACCGTGACGGCTCAGTTCGACCACCTTCTCCAGCTGGTAATCCGCCGCCTGTGACGCCGGACTTAACAGCCAGAGAGAACAGAGGATCAGCGCGCAGCGGTACAGGCCTGGCAGCGTCATTTACTCCTCCAGCGCGCGATTACCGGTCAGCGCTTTGATTTTTGGATAAAGAGTCGCATTGGCCAGCAACACCGGGTTGCCGTTTTTTAGCCCCTCGTTGCGCAGATAATCATTAGTGACGCCGCCCGCTTCGCGCATCAGGACGATGCCCGGCAGACTATCCCAGGGATGCATATGCGCTTCATAGTAGCCAATCAGTCGCCCGGCGGCCGCCCAGGCGCTGGTCAGCGCGGCAGAACCGATGCGAATAAACATGCCACCCTGTTCAGTTAAGCCGCTAATCAGGCGCGAGACGCTTTCGGCAGGGGTGCGACTGGAGTTGCTGATGCCGAGCAAACCCTCGTTGAGATGCGTCGCGCTATGAACCTGCAAACGGCTCTCATTAACCCACGCACCCTGACCTGCTCGTGCGTGAAACAGCTCCTGATGATTGGGATCGCAGACCACGCCGATTACCGGTTCGCCGTCACAGACCACCGCCAGCGAGACGCACCAGTTAGGCAGGCCGTTGACGAAGCAGGCGGTGCCGTCGATGGGATCGACCACCCAGATAAAGGGCGCGCCCTGAACCTCACCACCGCTCTCTTCGCCATAGACAGCATCGTCAGGAAAGCGCTCAGCGATTAATGTCTTAATCAATGCCTCAACGTTACGATCAGCCTCGCTGACCACGTCCTGCAAATCCCTTTTGTGTTCCACCACCAGTGTCTGACGCTGCTGATACCACGAATAAGCCCGGCTGGCCGCCGCACGGGCGATGTCGCAGGCGTAACGGTAACGCGCGTCAATTTCAGAATGCGAAGCGGATGACATCTTTTCCTCTTATGTCTTTTGGTCAAAACGAACGGAAGGCACGCCTGAACAGGCGGTCTGGCTGTGATATTTACTTAACTATTGTTAAGAAAGGCTTCATTAAGCCGCAGATAGGCAGCAATGGCAAGATGGTGCGGGGTCGGGTGAGGCGCTTTCCCGGCGGGCGAAAGCTGGCGTCCGCCAGCCCGGCAGCAGAGGATCGGGTTTTACAGGGTTCTGCTGGTCGCCAGCGCCATTAAACGCGGATAAAAAACAAAAAACAGCGCTTCCAGCTGATCATAGTGTTGCGTGAAATCGTGGTAGGAGTCGCGCAGGGCTGCCAGGCGTGGACGGCGGCTGGCCATGCCGTGCAGCACCCGCTCCAGCCGCGCGGGCTGGGCATAATGCTCAAACCAGCGCTCGCGCCACATCACCGCGTTGAGTTCCTGAAACTCGATGGGGGTGTCTGCCAGTTGCGGCATGATCTCGCGCTCGGCGGCGGCAGAAAAGTGCACCAGCGTCTGGCCGGGCGTGAAGTGCTGCCAGTGCCGGGCCAGAAAATGGTCCCAGATGACGTCCAGCGTAATGGGTGCCACGCGATAGGTTTCGGCACGGAATAGCTGACGGGCGCTGCGCACTTCCGGCAGCGCATCGGTCATCACATCGAGACGACGGTGCATCAGAATGCCGTCCGCGACGGGCGCAGACCAGTGCTGGTGCGGGTTGCCACGCACAAAATCGGCCATTAAATTGCCGAGTAAGGAGCTGTCGGCCAGCTTAGCCAGATGGAGATGAGCAAGAAAGTTCATGCCGCATTATAGGCTGAACTGCCTTTGCGCAGCCAGTTGTTCAGAATTGGTCGATTTTCCGCTAAACTGTGCCGCCTGTTTTTGCCTGAGAAAGAACTCTTTCATGCGTGTCGCCGATTTTGCTTTTGAACTGCCCGAATCCCTGATTGCTCACTATCCCCAGGCGCAGCGCAGCGGCTGTCGTCTGCTGTCGCTCGATGGTCCCAGCGGGACGCTGTCGCACGGTGTGTTCACCGACGTGCTGGATAAGCTGAATCCGGGCGATCTGCTGGTGTTCAACAACACCCGTGTGATTCCGGCGCGCGTCTTTGGCCGCAAAGCCAGTGGCGGCAAAATCGAGATGCTGGTGGAGCGGATGCTTGACGACAAGCGTGTGCTGGCCCATGTGCGCGCCTCGAAAGCGCCGAAGCCGGGAGCAGAACTGCTGCTGGGCGAAAACGAGAGCGTCAAAGCGACGATGGTGGCGCGTCACGATGCGCTGTTTGAGATTGTGTTTGATGATGAGCGCGCGGTGCTCGACATCCTCAACAGCGTCGGCCATATGCCTCTGCCGCCTTATATCGACCGTCCGGATGAAGAGGCGGATCGCGAGCTCTATCAGACGGTTTACAGTGCCCGACCGGGTGCCGTTGCGGCACCGACCGCCGGTCTGCATTTTGATGAACCGCTGCTGCAGGCGCTGAAAGAGAAGGGCATTGAGATGGCGTTTGTGACGCTGCATGTCGGTGCGGGAACCTTCCAGCCAGTGCGCGTCGACACCATCGAAGAGCATCACATGCATGCTGAATATGCCGAAGTGCCGCAGGAGGTTGTTGATGCGGTGCTGGCCTGTAAAGCACGCGGCAATAAGGTGGTCGCTGTCGGCACCACCTCTGTCCGTTCGCTGGAGAGCGCCGCCAAAGCGAGTCAGGATGCCCTGATTGCGCCGTTCTTCGACGATACCCAGATTTTTATCTATCCGGGCTATGAGTATCAGGTGATCGATGCGCTGATCACCAACTTCCATCTGCCCGAATCGACTCTGATTATGCTGGTCTCGGCGTTTGCCGGTTATCAGCACACCATGGCCGCGTACCGCGCAGCCGTGGCTGAGCAATATCGTTTCTTCAGTTATGGCGACGCGATGTTTATCAGCAAAAATCCGCAGGCGCCACTGGAAAAAGTGGGCGACTGATTTATTAACCGATAGCCGGAATCGACTGAGAGCGACTGAAGGTTATCTGCATCGGACTGTTTCTCCGATGGAGGCTTTGTGAAATTTGAACTTGATACCACAGACGGGCGCGCACGCCGTGGCCGTCTGATTTTTGATCGCGGTGTGGTGGAAACCCCTGCGTTTATGCCTGTTGGCACCTATGGCACCGTTAAAGGCATGACGCCGGAAGAAGTGCAGGAGACCGGCGCGCAGATCATTCTGGGCAATACCTTCCACCTCTGGCTGCGTCCGGGCCAGGAGATCATGAAACTGCATGGCGATCTGCATGACTTTATGCAGTGGAAAGGGCCGATTCTGACCGACTCCGGCGGCTTCCAGGTCTTCAGCCTGGGCGACATCCGTAAAATCACCGAAGCGGGCGTGCATTTCCGTAACCCGATCAACGGCGACCCGATCTTCCTCGATCCGGAAAAATCGATGGAGATTCAGTATGACCTCGGTTCTGACATCGTGATGATTTTCGATGAATGTACGCCCTATCCGGCGGACTGGGACTACGCCAAACGCTCGATGGAGATGTCGCTACGCTGGGCGCAACGCAGTCGTGACCGTTTTGACAGCCTGGGCAATAAAAATGCGCTATTTGGCATTATTCAGGGCTCGGTTTACGAAGATTTACGAGATGTCTCGGTGAAAGGTCTGGTAGAGATTGGCTTTGATGGGTACGCTGTGGGCGGCCTGGCGGTGGGTGAGCCTAAGCAGGACATGCACCGTATTCTTGAGCACGTCTGTCCGCAGCTTCCGCAGGATAAACCGCGTTATCTGATGGGTGTCGGCAAGCCAGAAGATCTGGTTGAGGGCGTCCGTCGCGGCGTCGATATGTTTGACTGCGTGATGCCGACCCGTAATGCCCGAAATGGTCATCTGTTTGTGACTGAGGGTGTGGTGAAAATCCGCAACGCCAGATACAAAGATGACACTGCGCCACTGGATGCGGAGTGTGATTGTTACACCTGTCGCAATTATAGTCGTGCCTACTTGTATCATCTCGACCGTTGTAACGAAATACTGGGCGCGCGTCTGAACACTATCCACAATTTGCGCTATTACCAGCGCCTGATGGCAGGTTTACGCCAGGCCATCGAAGAGGGTAAATTAGAGCGCTTTGTAAACGAGTTCTACCAACGGACGGGCAAAGAAGTTCCGCCTTTAACGTCTGATAATTCATCAATGAGGGAAATTTAATGAGCTTTTTCATTTCTGACGCCGTGGCCGCAGCAGGCGCACCGTCTCAGGGAAGTCCGTATTCTCTGGTGATCATGCTGGTGGTGTTTGGTCTGATTTTCTATTTCATGATCCTGCGTCCGCAGCAGAAACGTGCGAAAGAGCACAAGAAGCTGATGGATTCTATCTCTAAGGGTGATGAAGTGCTGACCAGCGGTGGCCTTGTAGGCCGCGTAACAAAAGTCTCTGACACGGGCTACGTAGCTATCGCGCTGAATGACACCAATGAAGTCGTCATTAAACGTGATTTCGTCGCCGCCGTGCTGCCTAAAGGCACTATCAAGGCGCTGTAATTCTTTCTTCCCTAAGGGAACTGCCGTGTTAAATCGTTATCCTTTGTGGAAGTACGTGATGCTGGTCGTCGTGATTCTCGTCGGCCTGCTCTATGCGCTTCCCAACCTGTATGGTGAGGATCCGGCCGTTCAAATCACTGGTGCGCGCGGAAGCGCCGCCAGTGAGCAGACGTTGGATCAAATTCAGTCCGCATTAAAACAAGACAATATCCAGAGCAAATCTGTTGCGCTGGAAAATGGTGCGATTACCGCGCGCTTCAATAATACGGATGTGCAGTTACGCGCCCGTGAAGCGATCATGAAAGCGCTGGGTGAAAACTACGTTGTTGCGCTGAACCTCGCGCCAGCCACGCCTCGCTGGCTGTCGATGCTGTCAGCAGAACCGATGAAACTCGGTCTCGATCTGCGTGGTGGTGTGCACTTCCTGATGGAAGTGGACATGGACACCGCACTCGGCAAACTGCAGGAGCAGAATGCTGACTCGCTGCGTAGCGACCTGCGCACCAAAAGTATCCCTTACACCACCGTCAACAAAATCGCGAACTACGGCGTGGAAATTCGTTTCCGTGACGCAGCCAGCCGCGATGCGGCGATCTCCTGGCTGACCTCGCGTCATCAGGATCTGGTGATCAACAGCAGCGGCAGCGATGCCCTGCGTGCCACCATGAGCGATGCTCGTCTCAGCGAAGCGCGTGAATATGCGGTTCAGCAGAACATTACTATTCTGCGTAACCGTGTGAACCAGCTGGGCGTGGCCGAACCGCTGGTACAGCGTCAGGGTTCCGATCGCATCGTAGTTGAGTTGCCGGGTATTCAGGATACGGCACGCGCTAAAGAGATTCTGGGTGCAACGGCGACGCTGGAATTCCGTCTGGTAAACACCAGCGTGGATCCAACCGTAGCGGCCAGTGGTCGTGTACCGGGTGACTCTGAAGTTAAAGACATGCGTGATGGCCAGCCGGTGGTGCTCTACAAGCGGGTGATCCTGACCGGTGACCATATCACCGACTCGACTTCCAGCATGGATGAGTACAACCAGCCACAGGTGAACATTTCACTGGATGGCGCAGGCGGTAACATCATGTCGAACTTCACCAAGGACAACATCGGCAAGCCGATGGCGACCCTGTTTGTGGAGTACAAAGACAGTGGTAAAAAAGATGCCAACGGCCGTTCAATTCTGGTGAAACAGGAAGAGGTGATTAACGTCGCCAACATCCAGTCTCGTCTGGGGAACAGCTTCCGCATCACCGGTATCAACAACCCGAACGAAGCGCGTCAGCTCTCGCTGCTGCTGCGTGCCGGTGCGTTGATTGCGCCCATCCAGATTGTGGAAGAGCGTACTATCGGGCCGACCATGGGTCAGCAGAACATTACTCAGGGTCTGGAAGCCTGCCTGTGGGGTCTGCTTGCGTCGATCTTGTTTATGGTGGTGTTCTACAAGAAGTTTGGTCTGATTGCTACCAGCGCGCTGCTGGTTAACCTGGTGCTGATTGTCGGCATTATGTCGCTGTTGCCGGGCGCGACCCTGACCATGCCGGGTATTGCCGGTATCGTGTTAACGCTGGCGGTGGCGGTGGATGCCAACGTGCTGATTAACGAACGTATTAAAGAAGAGCTGCGTAACGGGCGCTCGGTTCAGCAGGCAATTCATGAGGGCTATAAAGGCGCCTTCTCCAGTATTGTCGATGCGAACGTGACCACCCTGATCAAAGTTATCATTCTTTATGCAGTCGGCACCGGTTCGATCAAAGGCTTTGCTATTACCACCGCAATTGGTATCGCAACCTCAATGTTCACCGCGATTGTCGGTACCCGTGCCATTGTTAACCTGGTTTACGGTGGCAAACGCATCAACAAGCTGTCTATCTGAGGAGTGCGTTGTGGCACAGGAATATAACATTGAGCAGTTGAACCACGGGCGTAAAGTCGTCGACTTTATGCGCTGGGATAAGCTGGCCTTCATCATTTCGGGACTGCTGATTCTCGCCGCGATTGCTATCGTGGGTGTGCGTGGTTTTAACTGGGGCCTCGATTTCACCGGTGGTACGGTGATTGAGATCGCGCTGGAAAAACCGGCCGATCTTGAAGTCCTGCGTGGTGATCTGGTGAAAGCGGGCTTTGACGAGCCGCTGGTGCAGAACTTTGGCAGCAGCCGTGACGTCATGGTGCGTATGGCACCGGTTACCGGCCCGGCGGGCACCGAGTTAGGCAATAAAGTGGTGTCGGTAATTAACCAGACCACGCAGCAAAACGCCACCGTTAAGCGCATTGAGTTCGTGGGTCCGAGTGTGGGCAGCGACCTGGCGCAGGCGGGTGCGATGGCGCTGTTGTCCGCGCTGATTGCGATTCTGATCTACATCGGTTTTCGCTTTGAGTGGCGTCTGGCGCTGGGTACCGTGCTGGCGCTGGCGCATGACGTGATCATCACCTGCGGCCTGCTAGCGCTGTTCCGCATTGAAATCGACCTGACGATTGTTGCCTCACTGATGTCGGTGATTGGCTACTCGCTTAACGATAAAATCGTGGTGTCGGACCGTATTCGTGAAAACTTCCGCAAGATCCGTCGCGGCAGCTCTTACGATATTACTAACGTGTCACTGACCCAGACGTTAAGCCGTACGCTGATTACCTCGCTGACCACGCTGGCGATGATCCTCATCCTCTTCGTGTTTGGTGGTGCGCTGCTGAAAGGCTTCTCACTGACCATGCTGATTGGTGTGACGATTGGTACGATTTCATCAATTTATGTCTCTTCGGCGCTGGCGCTGAAGCTGGGCATGAAGCGTGAACATATGCTGGTGCAGAAAGTCGAGAAAGAGGGCGCCGATCAGCCTTCTATCCTGCCTTAATCGCCGCAGAGAAATAAAAACGGGCAGCCATGTGGCTGCCCGTTTTTTTTTGCACCTGTGATCAGATCAGGGTGCAGCAGGAGAGGTCTGGGCAGGTGCGTCGCCGGTGACGTTATGCACGCGGACATAACCTGATTGATCCGGTGTGAGGCCGCTGAGTCGGAGCGGTATGCTCACCGAATGCTGGGGCAGCAGCGAGGCAGGCACCGCTATCGTCTGACTCAGACTGCCGTTACTCAGTGGTTTACCGGTTGCCGGATCGAGTTCGCCCCAGTTCACCGTAGCGTGCAGGGCGGGCAAGGGGCGATCGTCCATTGAGCGTACCGTCAGGGTTGCCCGCGAGCCGCTGGCTTCAGCGGTGACTGGCGAGAGCGTCAGTCGCAGCGTGCCGAGCTGGGTTTGCAGTGCCACCGGCGTGTTCGCCTGCGGGATCAGCCACGCGCCTTGCTGCGAATGGCTGTTTAACTGCCCCTGAATCTCCAGCGCGCTGGCCTGCGTGGTCAGGTGCTGCATCTGCTGATTAAGCTGACTCACTTCCTGATGCAGCTCTCTGACCTGCGGGTTGCTGGCGCTACTGCTGCAACCACTCAGCGTCACCAGAGAGAGCGCCACCGGAACCCAAACCATCCTGCTCATAAGTTATCCTTGTCCGTTATTTTGGAATACGTAAAACCTGGCCAGGATAGATCTTATCAGGATGAGAGAGCATTGGCTTATTCGCTTCGAAAATCTTGTTGTATTCGTTGGCATTTCCATAAACCTGTTTGGAAATTGCGCTCAGCGTGTCGCCTTTTTTCACGGTGTAAAGTTCTGACTCGGTCGCGCTGTCTGTCACGGTAACCTTATCTTCCACTTTTGTGATGCCTGCAACGTTACCGGCTGCGATCAGAATCTTCTCTTTCAGCTCCTGGGAAAGGCCATCGCCCGTCACGGTCACGGTATCGCCATTGACCTTCACATCCACTTTGTCGCTGTCGGGTAAACCGAGCTTGTTGATGTGATCCTGCAGCTTTTTATTCTGGTCATCGCCGCCATTCACGGCATCCCATAATTTCTCACCGGCTTCTTTCACAAAATTAAACAGACCCATACAACCTCCAGTGTGTTAGTGGATATACGCCGTCTTTCGGCTCTATAAGCGTAGACCCTTTTGCCGTCGCTGATATTTAACATCATTTATGCTGTGCGTGGTGGCACAGGAAAGGCACGGAAGAGATTTTGTTGATTCGCAGTTCGCGCTACACTGTCTGGCCCATCTCTCTCGCGTCAGGAAACGTCATGCATTGCCCATTCTGCTCCGCTGTGGACACCAAAGTGATTGATTCTCGTCTGGTTAGTGAAGGCTCTTCGGTGCGCCGCCGCCGCCAGTGTCTGATGTGTCATGAGCGTTTTACCACCTTCGAGGTGGCGGAACTGGTGATGCCTCGCGTGGTGAAAAGCAATGACGTGCGCGAACCCTTTAATGAAGACAAAATGGCCAGCGGGATGATGAAAGCGCTTGAGAAGCGTCCGGTCAGCGCCGATGCGGTTGAAAGCGCCGTAAACCATATTAAAACCCAGCTGCGTGCCACCGGTGAACGTGAGATTCCCAGTAAGCTGATCGGCAATCTGGTGATGGATGAGCTGAAGAAGCTCGATAAAGTCGCCTACATCCGCTTTGCCTCGGTTTACCGCAGCTTTGAAGACATTCGTGATTTTGGCGAAGAGATCGCCCGGTTACAGGATTAAACCATGGATGAACTTTACATGGCACGTGCGCTGGAACTGGCGCGACGCGGCCGCTTTACGACGATGCCGAACCCCAATGTGGGCTGCGTGATTGTGCGCGATGGCGAGGTGGTCGGTGAGGGCTGGCATCAGCGCGCCGGTGAACCCCATGCTGAAGTCCACGCCCTGCGCATGGCGGGCGAGAAAGCGCGTGGCGCAACCGCCTATGTCACGCTGGAGCCCTGCAGCCATCATGGCCGTACGCCACCCTGCTGTGATGCGCTGATCGCCGCTGGCGTTACCCGTGTCGTGGCCGCCATGCAGGATCCGAATCCGCAGGTGGCGGGGCGCGGACTGCACCGTCTGCATCAGGCGGGCATTGAGGTCAGCCACGGTCTGATGATGCCGGAAGCGGAGGCGCTGAATCGCGGTTTCCTCAAACGCATGCGCACTGGCTTCCCCTGGATCCAGCTCAAGCTGGGTGCCTCACTGGATGGCAGAACGGCAATGGCCAGCGGCGAAAGTCAGTGGATAACCTCGCCGGCTGCCCGTCGTGATGTGCAGCGCCTGCGTGCGCAGAGCGCCGCCATTCTCAGCAGCAGCGCCACGGTGCTGGCGGACGATCCTTCCCTGACGGTACGCTGGTCTGAACTCAATGCAGAGAGCCAGGCACTGCTTGATGAGCAGCAACTGCGTCAGCCGGTGCGGGTGGTTATCGACAGCCAGAATCGCGTGACGCCGCAGCATCGGCTCATTTCGCAGCCGGGTGAAACCTGGCTGATGCGTCATCAGCCCGATCAGCAGAGCTGGCCCGCTGACGTGACGCAAATCGCTGTTCCGCTGCGCGAACAGCAGCTGGACCTGGTGGCGATGATGATGCTGCTGGGACAGCGACAGATTAACAGCGTCTGGGTTGAAGCGGGCGCCACGCTGGCCGGTGCCCTGTTGCAGGCCGGACTGGTCGATGAACTGATTGTTTATCTGGCGCCTAAGCTGTTAGGTCATGAAGGACGCGGGCTGTGTAAGCTGCCGGGACTAAGCCAGCTGGCTGACGCACCTGCCTTCCGTTTCAGTGATGTCCGCCAGGTCGGTGACGATTTACGCCTGACCCTGACACCACAATAACACGGTCGGAAAAGCGAGAGCACGCCGCCCAAGAGTATGATAGAATCCGCCCCCCTGCGCGGGGCCAACCAAACCCCTGAAAGGATAAGTATGAAAGTTATCGAAGCTGCTGTTGCAACGCCTGAGGCCAATGTTGCCATCGTTATCGCGCGTTTTAACAACTTCATTAATGACAGCCTGCTGGATGGCGCAGTTGATGCCCTGAAACGTATTGGCCAGGTCAAAGATGACAATATCACCGTAGTCTGGGTGCCTGGTGCATACGAACTGCCTCTGGCAGCACGCGCGCTGGCCAACACCGGCAAATATGATGCGATTATCGCACTCGGTACGGTTATTCGTGGTGGCACTGCGCACTTCGAATATGTGGCGGGTGAAGCCAGCTCCGGTATCGCCAGCGTTGCCATGAACAGCGAGATTCCTGTCGCGTTTGGCGTGCTGACCACTGAAAGCATCGAGCAGGCCATTGAGCGTGCCGGCACCAAAGCGGGTAACAAAGGTGCTGAAGCGGCTCTGACTGCGCTCGAAATGATCAACGTATTGAAAGCCATTAAAGCCTGATTTTTGTAAGGGGAATTTTGTGAAACCTGCTGCTCGTCGTCGCGCCCGTGAGTGCGCTGTTCAGGCGCTTTACTCCTGGCAGTTGTCGAATAACGACATTGCCGATGTGGAATACCAGTTTCTGGCGGAACAGGACGTCAAAGACGTCGACATTACCTACTTCCGCGAACTGCTGTCCGGTGTGGCGACCAACAGTGCGTATCTGGATGGACTGATGAAGCCCTATCTGTCGCGTCAGCTCGAAGAGCTGGGCCAGGTAGAAAAAGCTATCCTGCGCATCTCGCTGTATGAGCTGAGCAAACGTAATGATGTGCCTTATAAAGTGGCCATCAACGAAGGGATTGAGCTGGCGAAAGTCTTCGGTGCCGAAGACAGTCATAAATTTGTTAACGGCGTGCTTGATAAAGCCGGTCCACAAATTCGACCCAATCGCAAATAAACAAAAAGGCCGGCTTGCCGGCCTTTTTTCATGAAGGGTTAAGCGGAACGCAATTATGTCTTGTGGTGAATTTGAACTCATCGCACGCTACTTCAACCGCAGAACACGCAGCCGCCGTGATGTCGAACTCGGCATCGGTGACGATTGTGCGTTACTTAGCGTGCCGGAAAAACAGACGCTGGCGATCAGCACCGATACCCTGGTCGCGGGTGTGCACTTCTTACGGGATATCCATCCTGCCGATCTGGGTTACAAAGCCCTGGCAGTGAATCTCAGCGACCTTGCTGCCATGGGCGCCGACCCTGCGTGGCTGACGCTGGCCTTAACGCTGCCGCAGGTCGATGAGAGCTGGCTCTCTGCCTTCAGCGAAAGCCTGTTTGAACTGCTGGAATATTACGACATGCAGCTGGTGGGCGGCGATACCACCCGTGGCCCGCTGAGCCTGACGCTGGCGATTCACGGTCTGGTGCCGCAGGGCCGTGCCCTGAAACGTTCAGGCGCGAAGCCGGGTGACTGGATTTACGTGACCGGTACACTGGGTGACAGCGCGGCGGGCCTGGCGCTGCTGCAGCATCACTGCCGCATCAGCGATCCGGCGGTGCATGAAGCGCTGATTAAACGTCATCTGCGTCCTATGCCGCGCATTCTGCAGGGCCAGGCGCTGCGTTCGCTGGCCTCCTCAGCGGTGGATCTTTCCGACGGCCTGATTTCCGATCTCGGCCATGTGCTGAAAGCCAGCGGCTGTGGCGCACGGCTTAATCTTGATGCGTTGCCCCTTTCGGCTGCGCTGCGCGATCATTTCGACCCTGAGCAGGTCCTGCGCTGGGCGCTGAGTGGCGGAGAAGATTACGAACTCTGCTTTACGGTGCCCGAGGTCAATCGCGGCGCGCTCGATGTAGCGCTGGGTCACCTGGGCGTGCCCTATACCTGCATCGGGCAGATGGCACCGGAGTCGGAAGGCTTAACGCTGCTGGATAATGGCAAGCCCGCCACATTCCGTCATAAAGGGTTTGATCACTTTGATGCTAAATAACGACGTGGCGAAGAGTCGCCTGCGGATGAGCAATCCCTGGCATCTGCTGGCGACCGGTTTCGGCAGCGGATTAAGCCCGGTCGTGCCTGGCACCATGGGATCGCTGGCGGCCATTCCGTTCTGGTGGCTGATGACCTATCTGCCGCAGGATCTCTATTCGCTGGTGGTGCTGGTCGGTATCTGCGTTGGCGTCTATCTCTGCCATCGCACCGCTAAAGATATGGGCGTACACGATCACGGCAGTATTGTCTGGGATGAGTTTATCGGCATGTGGATCACGCTGATGGCGATTCCGGTCAACAGCTGGCAATGGGTTCTGGGTGGCTTTGTGCTGTTCCGTATTCTTGATATGTGGAAGCCGTGGCCGATTCGCTGGTTTGACCGCAATGTGCATGGCGGCATGGGCATTATGGTGGATGACATTATTGCTGGCGTGATTTCCGCTGCCATGCTGTATGGCTTTGGGGTCTGGCTGGCAGGTTAACTGCCAGGGCTCATCACACCGCGACAGAAGGTGACGCCCGGGCAGGGCGTCTCCTTCTCTGATTTTATTCGAATCCTACCGGCTGATGCGGCTGATAGACCTCTTCCAGCAGTGCAACTTCCTCGTCACTCAGCGTGACATCCACCGCCTTCACCAGATCCTCAAACTGCTCAGCACGCGACGCACCAATAATCGGTGCCGTGACGGCAGGCTTGCTCAGCAGCCAGGCCAGAGCCACCTGCGCCCGCGTTACACCTTTATCTTCCGCCACCTGCGCCAGCCGCTCTGCAATCACGGCATCATTCTCTTCGGTATTGTCATAGAGCGACGCCATCACTTTGTCAGAAGCGGAACGCGCGGTATTTTCCCCCCACGGGCGGGTCAGCTTACCGCGCGCCAGCGGACTCCACGGCAGCACGGCAATCTGCTCTTGCAGGCAGAGCGGATGCATTTCACGCTCCTCTTCGCGCTGAATCAGGTTGTACTGATCCTGCATGCTGACAAAGCGATGCCAGCCCTGTTTCGACTGCATCTGCAACGCCTGGGCAAACTGACTGGCGTGCATCGAGGAGGCACCGATATAACGTGCTTTGCCAGACTGCACGACTTCATGCAGCGCTTCCAGCGTCTCTTCCAGCGGCGTCTCATAATCCCAGCGGTGAATCTGCAGCAGGTCGACATACTCCATGCCGAGGCGCTGCAGGCTGTCATCAATGGATTGCAGAATATTCTTGCGCGACAATCCCTGTGACAGATTGGTCAGCGGGAAATAGACTTTGGTGGCGACCACGATCTCTTCACGGCGGGCAAAGTCTTTCAGGGCCCGGCCCAGGATCTCTTCGCTGCTGCCATCTGAATAGCTGTTGGCGGTATCGAAAAAGTTGATCCCCGCGTTCAGCGCCTGCTGGATCAGCGGACGGCTGCTCGCTTCCGGCAGCGTCCATGCATGGTTGCCGCGCGTGGGCTCGCCATAAGTCATGCAGCCAAGACAGAGACGCGACACCTGCAGATCGGTGGTACCCAGTTGAATCGTTTTCATGGTGGAGGCTCCTGCGAAAGTGCAAAGGTCTTAGCATAGCAGGATGTTGCGCTCCCCGAGGGGGGAGCGCAGAGAGGGGAGGTTACTGCGCCAGCCAGCGGGCGATCTGCTGCTGAATGCCCTCCGCGTCCAGCAGATAGTCATGACGCACTTCGTCCTGCGTCCCCTGCGGGATGAACTCATCAGGCAGACCGATGTTCAGCACCGGAACAGCCAGACGTTTCGCCATGACAAATTCATTAACGCCACTGCCGGCACCGCCTTTGATGGCGCCTTCTTCCAGCGTAATCAGCGAGTCGTGCGTGGCGGCGAGCTCGGCGATCAGCGCCTCATCCAGCGGCTTCACAAAGCGCATATCGACCAGAGTCGCATTCAGCGCTTCCGCCGTGGCGGCTGCTTCCGGCAACAGGGTGCCGAAATTCAGAATCGCCAGCTTTTCACCCTGACGTTTCACCACGGCTTTACCCAGCGGCAGGCTCTGCAGCGGAGCCAGTGGCGTACCGACACCAGTGCCGCGCGGATAGCGCACTGCACTTGGACCATCCTGATAGTGATAGCCGGTGTAGAGCATCTGCCGACACTCATTTTCATCGCTGGGGGTCATGATCACCATATCCGGCACGCAGCGCAGATAGGCGAGATCAAACGCGCCCTGGTGAGTCTGACCATCCGCGCCAACAATACCACCGCGATCGATAGCAAACAGGACCGGCAGTTTCTGGATGGCGACGTCATGGATCAGCTGATCGTAGGCGCGCTGCAGGAAGGTGGAGTAGATAGCAACAATCGGTTTATAGCCGCCAATCGCCATACCGGCAGCGAAGGTCACGGCGTGCTGCTCGGCAATCGCCACATCGAAATATTGTTTCGGGAATTCGCGTGAGAAGGCCACCATGCCAGAGCCTTCGCGCATTGCTGGCGTAATCGCCATCAGTTTCGGATCGTCGGCGGCCATTTCGCACAGCCAGTTGCCGAAGATTTTAGAGTAGCTTGGCAGACCTTCCGCACTTTTTGGCAGTTCGCCAATCGCAGGATCAAATTTAGGCACGGCGTGCCAGGCAATCGGATCTTCCTCTGCCGGGGCGTAGCCTTTACCTTTCTTCGTCATGATATGCAGGAACTGCGGCCCTTTCAGGCTGCGCATGTTGCTCAGCGTATTGACCAGCGTCAGCACATCGTGACCATCTACCGGGCCGATATAATTAAAGCCCAGCTCTTCAAACAGCGTACCCGGCACGACCATGCCTTTGAGATGCTCTTCGGTGCGCCTTACCAGCTCTTTGATCGGTGGCAGGCTGGTCAGCACACGCTTGCTGCCTTCGCGCAGTCGCGCATAGGTTTTACCCGACAGGATCTGCGCCAGACGGTTATTCAGCGCGCCGACGTTTTCGGAGATCGACATCTCGTTGTCGTTGAGGATCACCAGCATGTCCGGCTTGATATCACCGGCATGGTTCATCGCTTCAAACGCCATGCCAGCGGTGATGGCGCCATCGCCAATAATACAGGCGGTGCGACGACCCTGACCTTCACGTTCTGCCGCCGCGGCCATGCCGAGACCGGCACTGATGGAGGTTGACGAGTGTCCGACGCTCAATACGTCATATTCACTTTCGCCGCGCCATGGAAACGGGTGTACGCCATTTTTCTGACGAATCGTACCGATGCGATCGCGGCGACCGGTCAGAATTTTATGGGGATAAGCCTGATGACCCACATCCCATACCAGATGGTCGAAGGGGGTGTTATAGACATAATGCAGCGCAACCGTCAGTTCGACCACGCCCAGACCCGACGCAAAATGGCCGCTGGAGCGGCTTACACTGTCTAACAGATACTGACGCAGTTCATCACAGAGCGCAGGCAACTTCTCTTTCGGCAGGGCGCGCAGCTCCTGAACCGTGTTTGCCAGCGCCAGTGTCGGGTATTTAGCAATATCAAAACTCATCAGAGACTCATTATGGAAGTTATTTGTCGCGTTCAATTATGAAGCTCGCCAGCGCCTGCAGTGCTGTAGTGTTATAAGAGTGCGCAGCGAGCATTTCTAACGTATCAAGAGCTTCCTGATACAAATCCCGCGCTTTAGCTTGGGCATTTTCAAGGCCTAACAGTGAAGGATAGGTGCTTTTTCCCAGATGCTGATCGGCACCCTGGCGTTTTCCGATCACCGCTGTGTCACCGATCACATCCAGAATGTCGTCCTGCACCTGAAACGCGAGACCAATGGCCTCTGCATAGCGGTCGAGCAGCGGCAGGGCTTCACGGCCAGCATCACCCGCCGTTAAGGCGCCTAATCGTACCGCTGAACGGATCAGCGCGCCGGTTTTATGACGATGGATCTGCTCCAGCTGGTCCAGATCCACAGATTTACCTTCCGCCGCTAAATCAAGCGCCTGTCCGCCACACATGCCGGCCACGCCGCTGGCTTTCGCCAGTTCAGAGAGCATCATCAGACGATATTCAGCGCTGACACCGGGCATCGCCTGGTCGGCCAGAATTGAAAAGGCCAGCGTCTGCAGGGCGTCGCCCGCCAGAATCGCGGTATCTTCGCCATATTTAATGTGACAGGTTGGCTGCCCGCGACGCAGTGCATCGTCGTCCATTGCGGGGAGATCGTCATGAATCAGAGAGTACGCATGAATGCATTCAACCGCGGCGGCGGGGGCATCCAGACTCGCCGGGTCGGCGTGGAGCATTTCGCCGGTAGCGTAGACCAGAAAAGGACGCAGGCGTTTACCGCCTAATAATGCCCCATAATGCATGGCATTCACCAGAGGAGAACTCTGAAAAGGAAGTGGCTCTATAAAACGCGTCAGCGCGGCGTTAACCTGCTGCTGATACGCGTCGAGTAATCGGGCGAAATCCATTAGCTGTTTTCCGGCGTGAAAGCAGTGAGGTCGGCATCTTTATCATCGTTCAGCAGAATACGGACCCGCTGTTCAGCCTGCTGCAGCGTCTGCTGGCCAGTCCGCGCCAGCTGCACGCCGCGCTCAAATTCGTTCAGGGCTTCTTCCAGCGGCAGTTCACCACTTTCCAGACGGCTGACAATCTGCTCCAGCTGCTGCAATGACGTTTCAAAGCTGGCTGGCTGTTCGGCTTTTTTCGGCATATTTCGTGTCGACTCACGGTTGGGACATTATCTCGCAATCGGTCATGGTAGCTGAGACCCTATGATTAGCAAAATAATCAATGCGGCGGCTGATGAAGAAGCAGTCACCTGACAAAGGTGATATACTCCCGCGCCTCGGATGCGGTTGCGCCTTGCAGCCCGCAATTTTGTGATTTTACCAGCTAAGTGCTGCCTGTTTTAGCACTTATTTGCCCAACGAAGCTGTGTCGCCGCCATGAAGTTTATCATCAAGTTATTTCCTGAAATCACCATCAAGAGTCCGTCGGTGCGTTTGCGCTTTATCAAGATTCTTGCCAGCAATATCCGCAACGTCCTGAAAACCGTTAGCGACGAAATCGCCGTTGTGCGTCACTGGGATCACATTGAAGTGCGTTCGAAAAATCCGGTGCTGCGGGACATTATTCCCGATGAGCTGACGCGCATTCCGGGGATTCATCACGTTTTAGCGGTTGAAGATCGTGAGTACACCGATATTCATCACATCTTTGAACAGACTTTAGTGCAGTATCGCGACAGCCTTGAAGGGAAGAGCTTCTGCGTGCGTGTTAAGCGTCGTGGTAAGCATAGCTTCAGTTCACAGGATGTGGAGCGCTATGTTGGCGGCGGTCTGAATCAGCATATTGAAAGCGCCCGCGTGCAGCTTAAAAACCCGGACGTGACGGTGAATCTTGAAGTTGAAGAGAATCGTCTGACGCTGGTGACTGCGCGCTACGAAGGTCTGGGCGGGTTCCCGATCGGCACGCAGGAAGATGTGCTGTCACTGATTTCCGGTGGCTTTGACTCCGGCGTCTCCAGCTATATGCTGCTGCGTCGCGGCAGTCGCGTACATTACTGCTTCTTTAATCTTGGCGGTGCCGCCCATGAGATTGGCGTCCGTCAGGTTGCGCACTATCTGTGGAATCGTTTTGGTCGTTCACACCGCGTGCGGTTCGTGGCGATCAATTTTGAGCCGGTAGTGGGTGAGATCCTCGAAAAAGTGGATGACGGTCAGATGGGTGTGGTGCTGAAGCGCATGATGGTGCGTGCCGCCTCGTCGATTGCTGAGCGCTACGGCGTGCAGGCGCTGGTTACCGGTGAAGCGGTGGGTCAGGTGTCGAGCCAGACGCTGACCAACCTGCGCCTGATTGATAACGCCTCTGATACGCTGATTCTGCGTCCCCTGATCTCTCATGACAAAGAGCACATCATCAGGATTGCCCGTGAGATCGGCACCGAAGATTTCGCCAGCACTATGCCGGAATATTGCGGTGTCATCTCAAAAAGCCCGACCGTGAAAGCGGTGAAAGAGAAGATCGAGGCTGAAGAGCAGAATTTCGACTTCACGATTCTGGATCGGGTCATTGAAGAGGCGACCAACGTCGATATCCGTACCATCGCTGAGCAGACAGAAGAGGAGGTGGTTGAAGTTGAGACCGTCGCCCTGCTGAGCGAGAACGACGTGGTGCTGGATATCCGCTCTATTGATGAGCAGGAAGAGAAGCCTCTGGCACTGAAAACTACGGAAGTGAAATCGCTGCCGTTCTACAAACTCAGTACGCAATTTGGCGATCTCGATCAGAACCGGACCTGGTTGCTCTACTGCGATCGTGGTGTGATGAGCCGTCTGCAGGCACTCTATCTGCATGAGCAGGGCTTTAAAAACGTGAAAGTCTACCGCCCGTAGTGACGCCTCAGAGCCAGTCAGCGCCTGTTCAGGTCTGACTGGCTGCATTGTCTTAAAACAGATTGTTCAACTCAGCGTGTTTACGCCTGATAGTCATAAATGCCGGGAGCAAGCACCAGCTGTGCGGCCACTTCGCGCGCCATCTCTTTTCCCACCAGCAGATCGATCAGCTTCAGCGCAAAATCCATTGCCGTGCCAGGCCCCTGGCTGGTCAGCAGATTGACGCGCGGATCCCAGACCACACGCCGCTCCATCCACTTGTCTGACGGAATGGTCTCTTTTAAGCCGGGAAAGCCAGTCATGTTACCGACCGGGAAGAGATCGTGGGGGATGAGTACCGTGCCTGCTGCTGCGCAGATAGCGGCGACGATCCTTTCATTGAGGTGAAACTGGCGTACCGTTTCGACTAACAGCGGACTGTCACGGAAGGTTTCGGCGCCTTTCAGGCCGCCGGGCAGGACGATGGCGGCGAAATCATTGTCGGCGACTTCAACCAGCGTCACGTCAGCCAGCAGACGAACACCGCGTGAGCAGACGATCTCCCGGTTGCCGTCGCTTTCGACGCTGGCGGTGACAACGTTCAGCCCGGCGCGTACCAGCAGGTCGATGGTGGTGACAGCTTCGGTTTCTTCACTGCCATGTGCCAGGCAAACCAGCACTGATGCGTTCGCGGTCATAATGGGACTCCTTGCGTTTTACAATGTCATACAGACGGGTATTCTCCGTCAGCACCAGGCCGTGCGTCCGGGCGCGGCGCAGCAGAAAACCGCTGATATAGTCGATTTCGGTGAGACGCTGGGCGCGTATGTCCTGCAGCATCGAAGAGGTGTTGGCCGCGGTGCTTTCAATCACGTCGAAGATGATGTCCTGCAGGCTTTCGCTGGCAACGTTCTGACCTTCGCGCTCCATGACCCAGCTGATCTCTTCGCACAGTTGCGCGATCTGCTCCGGATAAGCGCGCAGGGCACCGTTCTGGCACTCATACTCCACGCTTAGCGGATTGATGATGCAGTTCACTGCCAGCTTGCGCCAGCAGGCCGCCCGGATGTTGTCATGCCAGGCGACATCAGGCAGGGCATGATGCAGGATATCGGCGAGATCGCTGTAAGCGGCGCTTTTGCGGTTACCGGGGCCGATGTGGGTAATGCCACTGGCGATGTGTTTAATAACGGTGCCGTCGCGCATCGCCGCATGGGTGGTGACGCCGCGCAGCAGCGGCTGAGTCAGCCCTTTCAGCTCTTCCAGCGTCCCCATCCCATTGTGCAGCAGGAGCACCGGGCAGTTTTCTGGCAGCACGCTTTCCAGATTTTTCACCGCGGGCGAGACCTGCGGGGCTTTGAGCGTAACCAGCAGCAGCTGGCTTTCTGCCAGAAACAGCGGATCGTTGGCGATAAACGTGCGGTTCGAAATGTTACCCTGTGGATCAATCACATTGGCTGAACAGTAGGGCTGCGGCACCCGCAACCATCCCTGCACCTCATGTCCCTGGCGGGCAAGGGCTGTCATCCAGATCTGACCCAGAGCACCGCAACCTAACACGGTAATTTTCATGCTGCCTCCCGCTGGCGGGCTATCCATCTATTATTTACTGTCACACTTTCATTATAGCGTTGTGTGCAGCCTGATTTTATTTAGCACCTTAAGACGCGTATTATGCATGTCACTTTAGCGTCAGGAGAAGAAGAGATGCCATCTTTCGATATCGTTTCAGAAGTCGATCTGCAGGAAATTCGCAATGCGGTGGAAAATGCCAACCGTGAAGTGTCTACCCGCTTCGATTTCCGCAACGTGAGCGCCGAGTTTGAGCTCAACGAAAAGAATGAAACCATCAAAATCACCAGCGAGTCCGATTTTCAGGTTAAGCAGCTGGTGGATATTTTGCGTGAGAAGTTACTGAAGCGCGGGATTGAAGGCGGTGCTTTAGAGGTGCCGGAAGAGATTGAGCACAGCGGCAAAAGCTGGGCGGTCGATGCCAAACTGAAAAAAGGCATTGAAAGCGACGTGGCGAAGAAGCTGGTGAAGCTGATCAAAGACAGCAAGCTGAAAGTGCAGACCCAGATTCAGGGTGAAGCATTGCGTGTAACCGGCAAAGCGCGTGATGATTTGCAGGGTGCGATGGCAATCGTGCGCGGCAGCAATCTGGGGCAGCCATTCCAGTTTAAAAACTTCCGCGATTAAGCGGGGGCCGGCTGAATTTCAGCATGCATGCAGTGATAAAAACCCGGCTAAGGCCGGGTTTTTTGTTGTTGAGTTTGGGTGGGCTTCTGTCGCTTTAAACAAGTCGAAATTCTGGAGAGAGTTGGGAGCTGTAGGGCGTCTGTGCGATCGCGCGCTTGCTCAGGGAGCCTGTGCCTTTCGCAAAGACGCAAAAGCGCCATCCATGGCGGCTCAGCGCGGGCCATCCCTGGCCCGCGATGCTTTGCTACAGGCACAGGCCCCCATCGCTTTCAATTTATGAGTCGTCTGTAAGTAAGGCTTGTGCCGGGTTTGAAGCTGTTGAGTGGGGGCTGACCAATATTGCTTAAGTTATGAACTTTCTGGAGCCAGGATTGAACTGGGGTTGAGGCTACTCACAAATTTAAATGCGGTTGCTCCTGGCAGCAATTCAAAAGCTCAGGGGCGCAGGGAACACGGTCAGAGGAGGAAAGCGTCCCGCGCCAGGACGGCGCGGGCCGAGCGTGCCATGGATGGCGGCTTTTGCGACTTTCCGATCTGACCGTGTTCCCTGAGCCAGCTCGATCTCACAGCGAAATGGACTGATGTTGCTCACCCTATCAAGCTGGCTCTCTGGGCCTGCTTCCTAAGTCAGATCGATCTCACAGCTAACATGCCAAACCGGTTTTTTATCAGCAACTACCCAGCAGAGCTTCCAGCTCAGGGCGGCTGGTAACCTTGCTATCAATTTTGATGTAGGCGCTTTTCTCTTCGGGCACGATAAACACAGAGTTAACGCCCGGCTGCGCTTTCAGGCGCTGCTCCAGATTCGGCACGGCCAGTGCGGCATCACTCAGCACGATGCGCAGGCTGCTGACATAAGGCGGCTCCTGCATTGTCATGCTGACAAACAGCCAGGCTGCGGCCACCATCGCGCCAACCAGGAATACGGTCTGCGCATCGAAATGACCAAATACCCAGCCACCCATGCTGCCGCCAACGGCCACGCCCAGGAACTGGCTGGTGGAGTAGATCCCCATCGCCGTGCCTTTGTAGCCTGCGGGCGACTCTTTACTGATCAGCGAAGGCAGAATCGCTTCCATCAGGTTGAAGGCGAAGAAGAAGAGCTGAACACCCACCACCAGCGTCCAGAAATGTCCTTCCGCGCCCCACAATACGATCTCAGCAATGACAATCATCCCGACGCAGCCGACAAAGACACGCTTCATGCGGCGCTTCACTTCGGCATAAATGATAAAGGGTACTACGCCGGCAAAAGCGATCAGCATGGTGGAGAGATAGACTTTCCAGTGTTCGGGAGCCGGGAAGCCTGCCTGCTCAAACTGCCCCGGCAACGCGACAAAGCTCGACATCAGCAGGACGTGCAGGCAGAAAATACCGATATTGAGCTTCACCAGACGTGGGTTAGCCAGCACTTTGCGGAAGCTGCCTTTAACCATGCCTGATTCACGGTTCAGAACATGATGGGAGGCCGATGGCACCACCAGCAGGGTGATCACGATACCCAGCGACGCCAGAATCGCAATCATCCAGAACAGCGCATGCAGGCCCAGTGCGTGAGTAACAATCGGGCCGACCACCATGGCGATCGCGAAGGTAACGCCAAAACTGATGCCGATAAACGCCATCGCTTTGGTGCGGTTCTGCTCACGGGTTAAATCGGATAACAGCGCCATCACGGCAGCGGCAATCGCGCCAGAGCCCTGAAGTGCACGGCCCAGAATAATGCCCCAGATGGAGTCGGTGCAGGCAGCAATAATACTGCCCAGGACAAACAGCAACAGTCCGCCAACGATCAGCGGCTTACGCCCGATGCGATCAGAGAGCAGACCAAAAGGAATCTGAAATATCGCCTGGGCAAGGCCATAAATGCCGATTGCCAGGCCAATTAAGGTTTCACTCGCGCCCTGTAATGCCATGCCATAAGTGGTCAGTACCGGCAGGACCATAAACATTCCCAGCATGCGCAGGGAAAAGACCGTACCGAGGCCCCATGTGGCGCGCAGCTCCACCGGAGTCATTTTATTATCGTTCATTCCAACCTCTGTTAATGTGCTGCATTTATTCTAGGGGGCGGGGCAGGGCGGGTAAAACAATAGTTTTTAAGCAGTGGTAACAAAAAGAAAGGGCGCGAAAATCGCGCCCTTTTCATGCTGTATCGGTGCCGGTTACCAGACGTAAGTCAGCAGGTCCTTCGAGGCCGGAGCCATCGAATCCACCGACATCATCACGCTCAGTGCGGTGATGGTCACGATAGAGAAGACAAACAGTTTACGCGCCCAGACACGGTCATCAGCGGTTTTATAACCCGATAATGCCATGCCCAGCCACCAGATGCTGACCGCAGCAGCCACCACCAGATATTTGTAGCCTGCGTAGCCTCCCAGCGTCAGCATCAGCGTGGCAATCATAAACGCCAGGATATAGAGCGTAATATGATTTTTAGCCACGGAAATGCCTTTCACCACCGGCAGAACCGGGATGTTCGCTGCCTGGTAATCTTTAAAGCGGAAGATGGCAATCGCGTACGAATGCGGCATCTGCCACAGGCTAAAGATCGCCAGCAGGATGAGTGCGCCAGCATCAAACTGGTTAGAGACCGCGCAGTAGCCGATAACCGGCGGCGCAGCACCCGACAGACTGCCAATCAGCGTACCGTAAACGGAATTACGCTTCATGTAGAGACTGTAGATGCCCACGTACACCACGAAGCCCATCACCGCCAGCCACATGGCCAGCGGATTAGCACCGAAGTAGAGCAACGCAAAGCCAGCAATACCCAGCACAGTGGCATAAACCAGGCTTACTTTCGCGGAGATGAGGCCTTTTACCAGCACCCGATTCCTGGTTCTCTCCATCTTGATGTCAATGTCGCGGTCGATCACGTTGTTAAACACACAACCCGATGCAACCACCAGTGACACGCCCACCAGGGTGATGAGAAACAGGGCGTAATCCGTGTTGCCTTTGGAAGCCAACAGAAATCCGCCGATCACAGAAATTAAATTCCCGAAAATAATTCCTGGTTTTGTAACTTGCAGGTATTGCTTAAACATTACGCGTGACTCTTTAGTGAGGCATCATGTTGTAGTTGAGGTTCCACATGATCCACAGTGAGCCTACTACGACAATCAGGATGATGATGGCCGAGAAGACAATGGCTACCATGTTCCAGCCACCCTCAGATTTGCTGTCTAAGTGCAGGAAGTAGACCAGGTGAACCAGCACCTGAATCACCGCACATACCAGAACAACACCAAGGATAGTACCGTGAGATGCACTGCCATCCATTACCATCCAGAACGGGATCGCCGTCAGGATGATAGAGAGGATGAAGCCGATCATGTAGGACTTCACGCTACCGTGTGAAGCGCCATGTTCGTTAACAGAATGACTCATTACATGGCTCCCATCAGGTAAACAACGGTGAAGACGCAAATCCAGACCACGTCCAGGAAGTGCCAGAACAGGCTCAGACACATGATACGGGTGCGGTTAGTCGCGTTCAGGCCACGTTTGGAAATCTGGAACATCAGAACCAGCATCCAGATCAGACCTGAGGTCACGTGCAGACCGTGGGTACCGACCAGCGTAAAGAAGCCAGACAGGAAGCCACTGCGATCCGGACCAAAGCCTTCAGCAATCAGATGATGGAATTCATAGATTTCCATTCCGATGAAGCCCAGACCGAACAGGAAGGTCAGCGCCAGCCAGCCGATAACGGCACCTTTTTGCTCCTTGTTCATGGAGATAACAGCCATGCCGTAAGTGATCGAACTCAACAGCAGCAGGGCGGTTTCTACCAGAACAAACGGCAGCTCAAAGATATCTTTACCTGCCGGGCCACCGGCAGTGTTGTTGACCATGACGGCATAGGTCGCAAACAGGGTTGCGAAGATAATGCAGTCACTCATCAGGTAGATCCAGAAGCCAAAGACTTTATTGGCTCCTGCATCGTGATGCCCATGCTCCGCATGGGCGTCGTGGTGATGTTTAATCAGAGTTTCAGTTGACATTATTTCAGACCTGCTTTGCTGATTTCGTCAAAGTGCTGGTTCTCAATCTTCTGAACTTCGGCAACCGGAACGTAGTAATCCACGTCTTCGTCGAAGCTCTTCACGATCCAGGAAACGATCATGCCGAGGAATGAAACACCCGCCAGCCACCAGATATGCCAGATCAGCGCGAAACCCATTACCGTTGCAAATGCGCAGATGATAATTGCGGCACCGCTGTTTTTCGGCATATGAATCTCTTCATAAGATTCCGGCTGTTTGTACGCTTCGCCTTTCTCTTTCATTTCCCAGAAAGCGTCACGCTCATGCACATGCGGGATGACAGCAAAGTTATAGAACGGTGGTGGTGAAGAGGTTGCCCACTCCAGCGTACGACCGCCCCATGGGTCACCCGTCACATCACGGTTCTGATCGCGGTCACGTACCGAGACGTAGAACATGGTCAGCTGACACAGAATACCCAGCGCAATCAGACCGGCACCGCCCGCAGCTACCACCAGTAAGGTGTGGAACTGTGGATCGATATCCTGGCTCAGACGACGTGTCATACCCATGAAGCCCAGTGCGTACAGCGGCATAAAGGCAACGAAGAAGCCAATGATCCAGAACCAGAATGCGCGCTTACCCCAGGTTTCGTTCAGGGTGAAGCCAAATGCTTTCGGGAACCAGTAGGTCACGCCCGCCATACAACCGAACACCACACCACCGATGATAACGTTATGGAAGTGTGCAATCAGGAACAGGCTGTTGTGCAGAATAAAGTCAGCACCCGGAACGGCCAGCAGTACGCCGGTCATACCCCCTACAGAGAAGGTTACCAGGAAGCCAACGGTCCACAGCATGGCAGAGTGCATCTGAATGCGGCCCTGATACATGGTGAACAGCCAGTTAAAGATTTTAACCCCGGTCGGAATCGCGATGATCATCGTCATGATACCGAAGAAGGCGTTAACGTTGGCACCTGCACCCATGGTGAAGAAGTGGTGCAACCAGACGATAAACGACAGCACGGTAATGGCGATGGTCGCCCACACCAGTGAGGTATAACCAAACAGACGTTTTTTGGAGAAGGTCGCGGTAATTTCTGCGAACACACCAAACACCGGCAGTACCAGGATATACACTTCCGGATGGCCCCAGACCCAGATCAGGTTGACGTACATCATCATGTTCCCGCCCATTTCATTGGTGAAGAAATGGAAGCCGAGATAACGATCAAGGGTCAACAGCGCCAGGGTCACGGTCAGAACCGGGAACGCAGCGATGATCAGGACGTTGGTGCACAGCGCGGTCCAGGTAAATACCGGCATTTTGAACAGGCTCATGCCCGGTGCACGCATCTTCAGGATGGTCACGAAGAAGTTAATACCGGTTAAGGTCGTACCAATACCTGAAAGCTGAAGGCTCCAGATCCAGTAATCGACCCCGACCCCGGGACTGTACTCCGCGCCGGAGAGCGGCGGATAAGCCAGCCAGCCGGTCTGTGCGAACTCGCCCACACCCAGCGACAGGTTAACCAGGATCACACCGACCGCAGTAAACCAGAAGCTCAGGTTGTTCAGGAACGGGAACGCAACGTCACGTGCACCAATCTGCAACGGAACCGCGATGTTCATCAGGCCAACCACGAACGGCATCGCCACGAAGAAGATCATAATCACGCCATGCGCGGTAAAGATCTGGTCGTAGTGGTGCGGTGGCAGAATGCCCGCTTCACCGGCCGAAGCCATAACCTGCTGGGTACGCATCATAATGGCATCAGCGAAACCACGAATCAGCATGACGAACGCCATGATGATGTACATGATACCCAGGCGTTTGTGGTCGACTGACGTCAGCCATTCAGACCACAGATATTTCCACTTACCAAAATAGGTGAGCGCAGCAACCAGCGCTGCACCACCTATCAGGATAGCGGCAACCGTAACCATGATAATCGGCTCATGGTACGGCACTGCATCAAGTGTTAATTTTCCGAACATCGTATTATTCCTCGGCTCCCGCGGAAGCGGCGTGACTCATGTCCATACCTTCATGTTTTGGCATGTCCATTTTCCCGTGGCTCATCTTGAACTTGTCGATGACTTGCATGAACAGTTTCGGATCAGCTGAAGAGAAATATTCCACCGGGTGATTTTCGCTTGGCACAGCCACTTTCTCGAAATCATCCATAGTGTTCAGCGTGTTAGGGGCTGCTTTAACTTTAGCCACCCACTGCTGGAATTCCGCATCGTCTTTGGTTGCAATGGCTTTAAACTTCATGCCAGAGAAACCACGACCACTGAAGTTCGCAGAGATACCGTCGAAAATTCCCGGCTCATTTGCAATCAGATGCAGCTTGGTCTGCATACCAGCCATCGCATAAATCTGGCTGCCGAGCGTTGGGATGAAGAAAGAGTTCATGACGGAGTTAGACGTGATTTTGAAGTTCACCGGAGTATTTGCCGGGAAGGCAATCTGGTTCACGGTCGCAATACCCTGTTCCGGGTAAATGAACAACCATTTCCAGTCCAGTGCAACCACATCGATCTCAACCGGTTTCACATCAGATTGCAGCGGTTTGCTGGGCTCCAGTGCGTGGGTTGATTTCCAGGTCAGCACGCTGAGGAAGAGAATGATCAGGATCGGAATGGTCCAGACCACGGCTTCCACTTTGTTAGAGTGTGACCAGTTAGGGCTGTACTTCGCATTCGTGTTGGACGCCCGATATTTCCAGGCAAACACCACGGCCATCAGGACTGCGGGGATGACGACGATCAACATCAGGCCAAAGGCAGTCAGTATCAGCGAACGTTGCTCCAGTGCAATCTGTCCTTTGGGATTTAACAATGCACTATCGCAGCCACTCATTAATAAAGTGCCTGCAATTAATGACAAAATCCCCAAACTTTTATTGTATTTACTGAGTCTCATTTAACGACCTCAATGACAAAGGGCTCTATTGTCGTTTAAGTGTGCGCGCATTTTACGGGAAGGTTTATGCAGTGTAAACCAGCTTAAGGATGTGTCAGATACGTGTTGACACCTTTTGCTAAGGGTGTCACAGATGTTGCGCCAGGTGACAAATAATTAACGCAGACAAGCAGTTGGCATCAATATAACAAAAACCAATGGAAGTAACCGTAAAAAAATCAGGGAAAGGAATAACCCTTACTTTTAACTCCCAAATATTTAACAAGTCTGCATCATTTGCGCGATGAAATTTAACTAAAGTAATTGCTCACCGGTTTTTAGTATTTCCGCTACGCCTCCTCAGGTCATATTGTTATTTTTAAAAAATAACACGCGATGATAAATGGCGGCGACTTATCGGGGTGTCATAAAATAAGCCGCAGCCCGTAAACCTATCGATTTCACTTAAGCATCTGATGCAGGCAACGCAGGGGGTCTCTTCAGCGCCCGATAGTCCAGCAACACTCCCGAAAGCACCGCCAGCAGGGAGAGTGTTATACCCAGTTCAAACAGGCGGGTAAGCAGCGGTGTCAGCGCCGTCACGCCCAACGCATTCAGTGCCAGAGCCACCAGCCAGAGCGCCAGCACGCCACATCCGGCTGCAAACAGACGATTAGTCCAGCGATAGCCATGAGGATAGTAGCTACGTGTCAGAAAATTGCCACTTTGCTCGACCTGATTCAATGTTTGTCGGCAAAAAGCCAGCAGCACCAGGCCCGGCAGACCCGCCATCACCGTGAAAGCATAAAAGGTCGGCCAGCCCCAGAGTTCCACCAGCCACCCCGCAGCCGGGCCAACATAGACCCGACCCACCGCTGAGAGCGCCGACAACAGTGCGAACTGGGTAGCGGAGAACGACTTATTGCACAGCGTCATTAACAGCGCCACAAAGGCCGCGGTGCCCATGCCGCCACAGAGATTTTCAACAAAGACCGCGCTGGCCATGCTCCACAACTGTTTGTCGGTCACCGCCAGCAGCCAGTAACCAAAGTTCGAGACAGCCTGCAGCAGACCGAAAATCATTAGCGCCCGGAACAGGCTCAGACGCTGCATCAGTACGCCGCCATAGAGCGCCCCGATAATGGTCGCCAGCAGACCCAGCGTCTTGTTGACCAGACCGACGTCACCGGCGTTGAAGCCCACGCCGCGAATCAAAAAAGTGGTAGTCAGCGAGGCGGCAAACGCATCGCCCAGCTTGTAAAGAATAATCAGGGTAATCAGCAGCCAGGCGTTGTTGCGCTGAAAGAAATCTTTTAGCGGATCGACCACCGCCTGACGCAGTGAATGGGGTGTGGAGATACGGGTATCTGGCTCGCTCGCCACCAGCGTGGCGATAATGCCCGGCACCATCATCAGCGCCATCAGCCAGTAGGTTGCCTGCCAGCCGAGGTAGCGGTCAGCCAGCCACAACGCCAGCCCGCCGGAAATCAGCATTGCCAGTCGATACCCCAGCACGGTAATCGCCGCGCCGCTGCCACGCTCTTCAGGCGGCAGGATGTCCGTTTTCCATGCGTCAAAAACGATGTCCTGTGAGGCGGAGCAGAAGGCAATCAGCACGGCCAGCGCGGCCATCAGGGTAAGATCGCGTCCCGGTTGCAGAAATCCCATCGCGATTATCCCGCCAACCAGCGCCAGCTGACTGACCAGTAACCAGCCGCGACGCCGGCCCAGAAACGGCGGCGTATAGCGGTCCATCATCGGTGACCAGAGAAACTTAAAGACATAGGCCTGGCCGACCAGCGAAAAGAAGCCGATGGTTTTCAGGTCGACATTTTCCACCGTCATCCACGCCTGCAACGTGCCCGATGTCAGGGCCAGCGGCAGTCCGGAAGCAAAACCAAGAAGCAGCAATACGGCGGCGTTTTTCTGGCTGAAGAGGCGAAGATAGTGGTTCATGCGGATCCTGCAGATAACAAAAAGCCCTGCGCAAGGCAGGGCAGAGGAGAGACTGAATTAACGGGCGTTCTGCTTGATGAAGTCGTTGACGCTGGTGTCCTGAGCCATATCCGCGATCACATCGCTCATAGTGGCGTTCACCGCGTTGGTAATCTTCTGGTTATTGGCGTTGAACGCGCCTTCTACGCTGTAAGTCTGGCGGTAGTTTTTAACCTGTTTGTTGCCGTTTTTCGCTGTTGCGATAATAGAGATGTCCGCTTTGGTGGTGATGCTGTAGCGCACATTGCCCTGAGTGACGTCGGCATAGAGGTTGTTCACCACAATCTGCAGATCGACCGCGCCATTAGGACCAATCATATAGCCGCGTGCTGTCATCTGCTTCTCCAGCACTTCCTGCAGCAGGAAGCGCAGGTCACGCGATGACGTTAAGGTCACTAACTGACCATCACGGTTTACTTTAGCCAGCGCCTGATCTTTACGCTGGTCGGCACCGTTGATGCTGACAGTCACGCCCATCAGGCCTGGGTCCTGCTGCGGTAACTGAATTTTAGGCTGGATAGTCAGGGTATTATTGCTGGTTGCACAGCCGGCTAAAATGAACGCAGCCAACAGTGGGAATAACAGTTTTTTCAACATACTTTTTCTCGTTGGTGTCAGGGGGTTGGTTTGCAAAAACTGCGGTCATCATAGCATTGCCCGGCAGTGAAAAAAGCCCTGTTGCCGGGGAAATTGTGTCTGAAACCGTTTTAAGCCTCTTCTCTGACAGGTCGGTTTGCTGTTCGTTTCAGCTGCGTTATTATGCGTGCCGGAAGCGGCCTGACATAAAATGCAATATTTAGCGTGCGCTTGCGGGTAAGCGCACTAAAAGCGACTAAGATTGAATGAGATGGGGCACTGCGCTCGCCATTGAGGAGTAATAGCCATGATCCGCGAACAAATAGAAGAAAAGCTGCGTGTGGCGTTTCAGCCAGCTCATCTGGAAGTGCACGACGAAAGTTACCGGCACAATGTTCCTGCCGGATCGGAAAGTCACTTCAAAGTGGTCATCGTGAGCGACTGCTTTGCAGGCCAGCGTTTTCTGGCGCGTCATCGCCTGATTTATGGCGAACTGGCCGCTGAGTTAGCGGGCAGCGTACACGCCTTAGCCCTGCATACTTACACCCTGAAAGAGTGGGAAGGGTTGCAGGATACCGTACTGGCTTCGCCTAACTGTCGTGGTGCCGGAACACTCGCCTGATCTCCCTTCTCTGAAACGGCCTGCGGGCCGTTTTTTCTGTTATTTAGCGAAAAACGCGATCCCTGGCTCAAAAAAGCAGCAAACCTGCTGAAAAGTGGTGAGTTAGCATCCTCGACTCATTCCAGCGATGCCGCTATAATGCTGCGTCTATTTTTCCGGAATGTCTTCGGGACGCTTCTGGTAACAGGGATCAGGTTCTCTTCACGGAAGCCGTCCCGGTTGTTGGATACGGCGCATTTCACTATGTGTGGTGTCTGAAGTTGACCGAGCACGTGATTTTTTGAGGTAACAAGATGCAAGTTTCTGTAGAAACCACTCAGGGCCTGGGCCGTCGCATTACGATTACTGTCGCTGCTGACAGCATCGAAAGCGCTGTAAAAAAAGAACTGGTTGACGTTGCCAGGAAAGTTCGCATCGATGGTTTCCGTAAAGGCAAAGTGCCGATGAACATCGTGGCACAGCGTTACGGCGCTTCTGTCCGTCAGGACGTGCTGGGCGAGCTGATGACGCGCAACTTTGTTGACGCCATCATCAAAGAAAAAATTAATCCGGCTGGCGCACCGAACTACGTGCCAGGCGAATACAAAGAAGGTCAGGATTTCACCTACGCGGTTGAATTCGAAGTCTATCCGGAAGTTGAGCTGAAAGGCCTGGAAAACATCGAAGTCGAAAAACCTGTCGTTGAAGTAACTGATGCTGACGTTGATACCATGCTGGACACCCTGCGCAAGCAGCAGGCCAACTGGATCGAAAGCGACGCTGCAGCAGGTCCGGAAGATCGTGCCACTATCGATTTCAACGGTTCTGTGGACGGTGAAGAGTTCGAAGGCGGCAAAGCCTCTGATTTCGTTCTGGCCATGGGCCAGGGCCGCATGATCCCAGGCTTTGAAGAAGGCGTTGTGGGTCACAAAGCGGGCGAAACTTTCACTATCGACGTGAAATTCCCGGACGACTACCACGCAGAAAACCTGAAAGGGAAAGATGCGAAGTTCGAGATCGTGCTGAAGAAAGTTGAAACGCGCGAACTGCCAGAGCTGACTGAAGAGTTCATCAAACGTTTCGGCGTTGAAGATGGTTCAGTTGCCGGTCTGCGTACTGAAGTGCGTAAGAACATGGATCGCGAGCTGAAAGGCGCTATCCGTAATCGCATCAAAACTCAGGCAATCGACGGTCTGGTTGAAGCGAACGAAATCGACGTGCCAGCTGCGCTGGTTGACAGCGAAATCGACGTTCTGCGTCGTCAGGCTGCACAGCGTTTCGGTGGCAACGAACAGCAGGCGCTGGAACTGCCACGCGAACTGTTCGAAGAGCAGGCTAAACGCCGTGTTGTTGTCGGTCTTCTGCTGGGCGAAGTGATTCGTACCCACGAGCTGAAAGCTGACGAAGCGCGCGTAAGCACCATGATCGAAGAGATGGCTTCTGCGTATGAAGATCCGCAGGAAGTGATCGAGTTCTACAGCAAGAATAACGAGCTGATGAACAATATGCGCAACGTTGCGCTGGAAGAGCAAGCGGTTGAAGCGGTCCTGGCGAAAGCTAAAGTGACCGAGAAAGAGACCAACTTCCAGGATCTGATGAATCAGACCGCTCAGGCCTGATCACGCATTTAACCGTCTGTGCTAAGCCCGTGACTGCAAAGTCGCGGGCTTTTTTGTGTTTTGCGTCCGGATAGCCACTCTTCGCCGCTATTTGTTTAATAAACAGGCGAATTATTCACGCATCGCTTTTTCCGGGTTAGCGAACAGGGAAAAGATTGTTATGCTTGAAACATGCGTGCAGCATCCCCAGATACAGGGAGTATGCAGAAATAAGAGTGAGGCTGGCTGATTAACCGTCCTGAAGGTGTCGGAAAAAGGCGCGGCGTGGAGTTTCCCGCGCGTCTTACGTAGAATCGGTACAGAATGTTGCCAATGAAATTTATCCAGGAGACGGTAATGTCATACAGTGGCGATCGTGAATATACAGCACCGCACAATGCGCTGGTGCCAATGGTGGTTGAACAAACTTCGCGTGGTGAGCGTTCTTACGACATCTACTCCCGTCTGCTTAAAGAGCGCGTCATTTTTCTGACTGGCCAGGTCGAAGACCACATGGCTAATCTGATTGTGGCGCAGATGCTGTTTCTGGAAGCTGAAAACCCGGAAAAAGATATCTATCTCTACATTAACTCGCCAGGCGGTGTCATCACTGCCGGTATGTCGATCTACGACACCATGAAATTTATCAAACCGGATGTCAGCACTATCTGTATGGGTCAGGCCTGTTCTATGGGTGCTTTCCTGCTGACGGCGGGGACCAAAGGCAAACGTTTCTGTCTGCCAAACTCACGTGTGATGATCCACCAACCGCTGGGCGGTTATCAGGGTCAGGCGTCAGACATCGAGATCCATGCGCGCGAAATCCTTAAAGTTAAGCAGCGTATGAATGAGCTGATGGCTGAGCACACCGGTAAAACGCTGGAAGAAATTGAGCGTGACACCGAGCGTGACCGTTTCCTCTCTGCAAATGAAGCGGTAGAGTATGGATTAGTCGATTCAATTCTGACGCATCGCCAATAAGACCCGACTTACCGTTGTCCCTGGTCTATAGTTAACAGGACAACGGTACTATTATGGGTTGAATGAATTTCGGCCGTCTCCGCACGGCCTGAGCCGTACGCGGGTATGGCCTGAGAACAAGAAGAGGTTAACTGATGACAGATAAGCGCAAAGACGGTTCAGGAAAGTTGCTGTACTGCTCTTTTTGCGGCAAAAGCCAGCATGAAGTGCGAAAGCTGATTGCCGGGCCGTCAGTGTATATCTGCGATGAGTGTGTTGACCTGTGCAACGACATCATTCGCGAAGAGATTAAGGAAGTTGCCCCGCATCGTGAACGTAGTGCGTTGCCAACCCCACATGAAATTCGCCATCACCTCGATGATTATGTCATCGGTCAGGAAAGAGCGAAGAAAGTGCTGGCGGTTGCGGTTTACAACCACTACAAGCGTCTGCGCAACGGCGATACCAGCAATGGTATCGAGCTGGGCAAAAGCAACATTCTGCTGATTGGCCCGACCGGTAGTGGTAAAACGCTGCTGGCAGAAACGCTGGCACGCCTGCTGGATGTGCCGTTTACCATGGCTGATGCCACCACGCTGACTGAAGCCGGTTACGTGGGTGAAGATGTTGAAAACATCATCCAGAAACTGCTGCAGAAATGCGACTACGACGTACAGAAAGCACAGCGCGGCATCGTTTACATCGATGAAATCGACAAAATCTCACGTAAGTCTGATAACCCGTCGATTACCCGTGACGTGTCAGGCGAAGGCGTACAGCAGGCACTGCTTAAACTGATTGAAGGCACCGTGGCTGCCGTTCCCCCGCAGGGTGGACGTAAGCATCCGCAGCAGGAATTTTTGCAGGTTGATACCTCTAAAATTCTGTTTATCTGCGGCGGCGCATTTGCCGGCCTGGACAAAGTGATCGCCCAGCGTGTTGAAACCGGATCCGGTATCGGCTTCGGCGCGACAGTGAAAGGGAAATCGCAGAAAGCCAGCGAAGGCGAACTGCTTGCGCAGTGTGAACCAGAAGATTTGATCAAATTTGGTCTGATCCCTGAGTTCATCGGTCGTCTGCCTGTTGTTGCGACCCTGAGCGAGCTGAGCGAAGAAGCGCTGATTCAGATTCTGCGTGAGCCTAAGAACGCCCTGACCAAACAGTACCAGGCGCTGTTTAACCTGGAAGGCGTTGAGCTGGAGTTCCGTGACGAGGCGTTAACCGCCATTGCTAAGAAAGCGATGTCACGTAAAACCGGTGCACGTGGTCTGCGTTCAATTGTAGAAGGTGCGTTACTGGAAACGATGTATGACCTGCCTTCCATGGACGACGTGGAAAAAGTAGTGATTGATGAATCAGTTATTGAAGGTCAGTCTGAGCCCATGTTGATCTACGGTAAGCATGAAGCCCAGGCATCTGGCGAATAATTAAACAGATCGTCCATCTTGTCGTAATAAAAAAGGGGAAAATGTTTCCCCTTTTGCTTTTCTCGCCTCTGTGACGTTGAATGTCGGACAATCATCCCCATATACTCAGATACCTGTGGGTTTAACTGCATACCTGCCTGATGCGGTTCCCATCACCTGGCGGACATTAAACAAAGAGAGAGCTCTATGAATCCTGAGCGTTCTGAACGCATTGAAATCCCCGTGTTGCCGCTGCGCGACGTGGTGGTTTATCCGCACATGGTAATTCCGTTGTTTGTTGGCCGGGAAAAATCAATTCGGTGCCTTGAAGCCGCAATGGATCATGATAAAAAAATCATGCTGGTCGCACAGAAAGAGGCTTCAACGGATGAACCTGGCATTAACGATCTCTTCTCAGTAGGGACCGTTGCATCAGTATTACAAATGCTGAAACTGCCGGATGGCACCGTCAAAGTCCTGGTCGAAGGTTTACAGCGCGCCCACATTACGACGCTGGCCGATAACGGTGACCATTTTGTGGCACAAGCTGAATATCTGGTTTCGCCAGAGATTGAAGAGCGCGAGCAGGAAGTGCTGGTGCGCACGGCGATCAATCAGTTTGAAGGCTACATCAAACTCAACAAGAAGATCCCACCCGAGGTTTTAACCTCGCTGAACAACATTGACGATGCGGCCCGCCTTGCTGACACCGTCGCAGCACATATGCCACTGAAGCTGGCAGACAAACAGTCTGTGCTGGAGATGTCCGACGTCAACGAACGTCTGGAATATCTGATGGCGATGATGGAATCTGAAATCGATCTGCTGCAGGTTGAGAAGCGCATTCGCAACCGTGTTAAGAAGCAGATGGAGAAGAGCCAGCGCGAGTACTATCTGAATGAGCAGATGAAGGCGATTCAGAAAGAGCTGGGCGAGATGGACGACGCGCCCGACGAGTACGAAGCGTTAAAACGCAAAATCGATGCGGCAAAAATGCCGGAAGAAGCGCGCGAGAAAGCGGAAGCTGAGCTGCAGAAGCTGAAGATGATGTCCCCGATGTCCGCTGAAGCGACCGTGGTTCGCGGCTATATCGACTGGATGGTGCAGGTTCCGTGGAACGCGCGCAGCAAAGTGAAGAAAGATCTGCGTAAAGCGCAGGAGACGCTGGATACCGACCATTACGGGCTGGAGCGCGTGAAGGATCGTATTCTTGAGTATCTTGCGGTTCAGAGTCGCGTCAGCAAAATCAAAGGGCCGATTCTGTGCCTGGTCGGACCGCCAGGGGTAGGTAAAACCTCTCTCGGTCAGTCGATCGCTAAAGCGACCGGACGCAAATATGTGCGTATGGCGCTGGGTGGCGTGCGTGATGAAGCTGAAATCCGCGGTCACCGTCGTACTTACATCGGCTCTATGCCGGGTAAATTAATCCAGAAAATGGCGAAAGTCGGGGTTAAAAACCCACTGTTCCTGCTGGATGAAATCGACAAAATGTCCTCTGACATGCGCGGCGATCCGGCTTCAGCGCTGCTGGAAGTGCTTGATCCTGAGCAGAACATTGCGTTCAACGACCACTATCTGGAAGTCGACTATGACCTTTCTGATGTGATGTTCGTTGCTACATCGAACTCAATGAACATCCCGGCACCGCTGCTGGACCGTATGGAAGTGATTCGTCTGTCGGGTTACACCGAAGATGAAAAACTGAACATCGCTAAGCAGCATCTGCTGACCAAGCAGATTGAGCGCAATGCCCTGAAAGCCAATGAAATTACGGTTGAAGACAGCGCGATTGTGGGCATTATCCGTTACTACACCCGTGAAGCCGGTGTGCGTAGCCTTGAGCGTGAGCTGTCGAAACTGTGCCGTAAAGCGGTGAAATCGCTGCTGATGGACAAGACGAAAAAGCACATCACCATCAATGGCGAAAACCTCAAGGATTTCCTGGGCGTTCAGCGCTTCGACTACGGTCGTGCGGACAGCGAAAACCGTGTGGGTCAGGTAACGGGTCTGGCATGGACGGAAGTGGGTGGCGATCTGCTGACCATCGAAACCGCCTGCGTACCAGGTAAAGGCAAGCTGACTTACACCGGTTCTCTGGGTGAAGTGATGCAGGAGTCGATTCAGGCTGCGCTGACCGTGGTGCGTGCCCGTGCCGAGAAGCTGGGCATCAATGGTGACTTCTACGAAAAACGTGATATTCACGTTCACGTACCTGAAGGCGCTACGCCGAAAGATGGTCCAAGTGCCGGTATCGCCATGTGTACTGCGCTGGTCTCCTGTCTGACCGGTAACCCGGTGCGGGCGGATGTGGCGATGACCGGTGAGATCACCCTGCGTGGTCAGGTGCTGCCGATTGGCGGGCTGAAAGAGAAACTGCTGGCAGCGCACCGTGGTGGCATTAAAACCGTGCTGATCCCTGACGACAACAAGCGCGACCTGGAAGAGATTCCACAGAACGTGATTGCCGATCTGGAGATTCATCCGGTGAAACGCATTGAAGAGGTGCTGAATCTGGCACTGGAAAATGCGCCATACGGTATGCAGGTCGTAACAGCAAAATAGTGATTAACGGCAAAAACCGTTAAAAAGCGGAGCTGGCAAGGCAATTGGCGCTTGCCAGCTTTTTTTTGTGCCGTTAATTTAGGTGGCTGCCGACGCGACGTTCTCAGAGAAATTCCGTTGTTTCGGCTCCACAGGCTTGATATAACTTGCTGCGCGTTCGCACCCTGCCGGATGCAGGGTACGATGTGAAATAATAAAAGAGGGGATGAAGAGAGTGAATAAGTCACAATTGATCGACAAAATTGCTGCCGATGCTGATATTTCTAAAGCTGCAGCGGGACGTGTTTTAGATGCATTTATGGGCTCAGTTTCAGATGCGCTGAAAGACGGTGATGAAGTGGCTCTGGTAGGTTTCGGCACATTCTCTGTGCGTGACCGCGCTGCACGTACCGGCCGCAACCCGCAAACCGGTAAAGAGATCACCATCCCGGCCGGTAAAGTACCAGGCTTCCGTGCTGGTAAAGCATTGAAAGACGCTGTCAATTAATAACAACGAATAGATTCATTGACGCATTTTCTTCAGTGGATTAGAGGACGATTAACCCGTTCTCATGTAACATACGGGCACATCAATCAGATGTGCCTTTTTTGTTTTAACCGGTGAGAATCGGGCCGTAAGATGGACCTGGACCGGATTGAGACTGCCAGCTAAGCCAGCAGTTGCGTGAGTCGCCAGCCAATGGCGAATTGCGACCGAGCTTTACATTCACACTACAGCGGAGTGTTGCCATACCATGATGGACAATTTACGCGCGGCGTCGAACCATGTCGTGCTCAAGATTATTTTGGGGCTGATTATCCTCTCCTTTGTGCTGACGGGCGTTGGCAACTATCTGATTGGCGGCAATAACGACTATGCGGCCAAAGTTAACGGCCAGGAGATTAGCCGGGGACAGCTGGAGCAGGCGTTCAACAGCGAGCGCAGTCGTCAGCAGCAGATGCTGGGCGATCAGTTCTCTCAGCTGGCCAGCAACGATGGCTACATGCAGCAGATTCGCCAGCAGGCGCTGTCGCAGTTAATCGATCAGGCGCTGCTTGATAGCTACATCAAAGATCTCCACCTCAGCATCAGCGACGATCAGGTGAAGCAGGCTATCTTCAATCAGCAGGCTTTTCAGACCAACGGTAAATTCGACAATGCCAAATATCTGAGTCTGATCAGCAATATGGGTTTCAGCGCCGACCAGTATGCCGAAGCGCTGCGTAAGCAGCTCTCTAATCAACAGCTGATCAATGCCGTGGCTAACACCGACTTCACGCTGAAAGGCGAAGCCAGCAAACTGGTGGACCTGGTTTCACAGCAGCGTGAGATTCGTCAGGCGACGCTGGACGTCAATGCACTGGCGGCGAAGCAGGCCGTTACTGACGACGAAATCAGTCAGTATTATCAGCAGCATAAAACCAGCTTTATGGCACCAGAGCAGTTCCGTGTCAGCTACCTCCTGATGGATGCGGCCAGCATGCAGCAGGATGCCAGCGAAGCCGACATTCAGGCCTGGTACGACCAGCATAAAGCGGACTATTCGCAGCCACAGCGTACGCGCTACAGCGTCATTCAGACCAAAACTGAAGCCGATGCCAGTGCGGTCCTGGCGCAGCTGAAAGCGGGTGCCAGCTTCGCTGACGTGGCAAAAGCCAAATCCATTGACCCGATCTCGGCGCGTAAGGGCGGCGATATGGGCTGGCTGGAACCCTCTACGACGCCGGATGAGCTGAAAAATGCCGGTCTGACTGAGAAAGGCCAGATGTCAGGCGTGATCAAATCTTCAGTGGGCTTCCTGGTGGTTCGTCTTGACGATATTCAGCCAGAGCAGGTTAAGCCACTGGATGAAGTGCGCAGCGCCATTGCAGCGAAAGTGAAGCAGGAGAAGGGCGTTGATGCCTTCTACAAAGTGCAACAGAAAGTCAGCGAAGCGGCCAGCAATGACAATGAGTCACTGGCGGGTGCAGAGCAGGCTTCTGGTCTGAAAGCGAAAGAGACTGGCTGGTTCAGTCAGGATACGCTGCCAGATGAGCTTAACTTTGATGCGGTGAAGCAGGCGATCTTTAATGGCGGTCTGGTCGGGCAAAACGGCGCGCCGGGCAATAACTCCGATATCATCACTGTCGATGGCGACCGTGCCTTTGTGCTGCGTATCAGTGAGCATAAACCGGAAGCGGTAAAACCGCTTGAGCAGGTTAAGGCGCAGATCACTGACACGCTTAAGCATGATAAAGCGACGCAGCAGGCGAAAGCTCAGGCCGATAAGCTGCTGGCCGATCTCAAAGCCGGTAAGCAGGATGCGCTGACTGCCGCAGGTCTGACGCTGAGCGCCAGCAAGACCGTTGATCGCAATGCGCAGGATCCGGTGGCACAGACTGCCTTTAACCTGCCTCAGCCTGCGGAAAATAAACCTTCCTGGGGTGTCAGCGAAGATATGCAGGGCAATGTGGTACTGGTGGCGGTTGATAAAGTTAAAACCGGCAGCATGCCGCAGGCGCAGATTGACGAAATGGTCAAAGGCGTCACGCAGAATAATGCGCAGCTGGCGTTTGAAGCGTTACTGCAAAACCTGCGTAAAGAGGCCAAAATTAAGTACGGCGCTGCCGCACAAATGCAGTAAGCCTCGCAGAAACTGCGCAACGACTGTAACAATCAAAGGCCGCATTCGCGGCCTTTTCCATTTCTGAAATCCCGCTTTTGAGCCTTGCGTGCAGTAGTGCCACTCTGTCGCTGCTGTTTACACACAAGGAGAAACACAGCATGGCTAAACCTAAACTCGTTGCCTTTTATCTTTCACTCGCGCTGGGCGGCGCACTCTGCCACAGCAGCGTCTCTGCGGCACCTGAACCTGTCAGCGCAGCCGTCACGCAGAGCTCACACCCTGCGTCGAAGCCGGAAACAGCCGCGCAGCCACAGCAGGAGCAGGTCAGCATCAATGAAGCAACAGCCGAACAGCTCTCTGCCGTTATGAATGGGGTGGGGCTGAAAAAGGCGCAGGCAATTGTGAGCTATCGCGAACAGTACGGACCGTTTAGCGCAATTCAGCAACTCAGTGAAGTGCCGGGTATCGGCAATGCGCTGATAGAGCGAAATGCGGCCCGGCTGAAATTGTGAAGCAGTACACATCTGTGATGCTTAACCCACGATAGACAGGCGACTCTGCTAAAGTGAACAGGTCCAACCAGTTAATTCACAGCAGCAGGAGAGCATGACCATGCAGACCACCATAAAAGTGCGCGGCTATCATCTGGATGTCTATCAGCACGTCAATAATGCGCGCTATCTTGAGTTTCTGGAGGAGGCGCGCTGGGAATGGCTGGAAGAGGTGGAAGCATTCCACTGGTTGCAGGAACAGAAACTGGCTTTTGTGGTGGTAAACATCAACATCAACTACCGTCGCCCGGCCGTGCTGGGCGACGTACTGACTATCGACAGTGAGATCACGCAGTTGAATGGCAAAAGCGGCATTATTGCGCAGCGGGTTTTGCTGGCAGGGCAGGAGACCGTGGTGGCGGATGCCGCACTCACTTTTGTCTGTATTGATTTGCGGACTCAGAAGGCGGTTGCGCTGGAAGGGGAGTTGCGCGAGCGACTGATGCGTCTGATGGCATGAGCCGAAAAAAAGGCGGCACCCCGGATTCTCTGCCGCCACGTCAGACACTCTTAGTTAAGGCCGCTTTTTGCTTTCATTGCCGCCATTACGCCAGCACGATCGTTGAGATAACCCTGCAGGCCATTGGCCCGTAAATGACAGGCTGCACACTCACCGCATCCGTCACCTTTCACGCCGTTATAGCAGGTCAGCGTCTGCTCGCGTACCAGCGCAAGTTGCTGCCAGTAATCCGCCAGCGCCCAGGTTTCCGCTTTATTGAGCCACATTAGCGGCGTCTCAAAACGAACATCGCGCGCCATGCCAAGCGACACCGCATGGTTCAGCGCTTTGACAAACTCATCGCGACAATCGGGATAGCCGGAGAAATCGGTCTCACAGACGCCAGTGATCACCGCTTCCGCTTCGACCTGATAAGCGTAAACCGAGGCCAGCGTCAGAAAGAGAATATTGCGTCCCGGCACAAACGTACTGGGTAATCCACTGGCCTCGGGATTATAAGCCGGCACCGGAATATTATCCCGCGTCAGGCTGCTGACGGCGAGTTCGTTCAGCATGGTGACATCCAGCACTTTGTGCGCACGTGCACCGAGTTTAATCGCCAGATCGCGAGCCACATCGATCTCTTCCCGATGGCGTTGTCCATAGTCGAAAGTGACGCAATGAACATCATCATATTGCTCTAAGGCCTGAATCAGGCAGGTAGTGGAGTCTTGTCCACCGCTGAAAACTACAACAGCGCGTTTCATGGTGTTTTCCTGATAATTAATTTTGCGCTTATGGTAATGCCTCAGTCCGCCGCTGAACAGCTGCATGGCAGATCAATGGGCGGCGGGATCCATGCGCGGCTGAAATCGAACCAGCCCAGCGTATTCAGTTCAATCCCTTCAACGCCCGGCGGCGCGTAGATTTGATAGCGATAATTGAAAAGTGGCAGCAGGATGCCGCCCGTCATCAGCTGATGATAAAGCTGATGCAGCGTGCGGGCACGGGTTTCGTCGTCAGCAATTTGCTGGATAGCCAGCAGTTGCGCCTGAATCTTTTCGCCCTGCGGCGTGGGCCACAGCGGCCGCCATAGCGGGTCAGTCTGCAACCAGCTGGCCAGCGTAAAGACCGGCGCATCACCAATCAGTCTGTCGCCCATCACGATATCTGCCTCATCAAGCGGGTCGATGCCGTGCCAGTTTTTTACCGGATGAAAAACTACCTTCAGGGTGCAGCCGTGCTGTTTTAACAGTGCAACCAGCGCCTGTGACATCTGATGCAGCTCAACCGGCAACTGATAATGCAGCGTCAGGGTTGCCGGTAAGGGAACCGTGACAGCATCAATCAGCGGCACACTCCAGCCAGGTAACAACTCTTTAATGGGAGTGATGAGTCCCTCATCCAGAGGCAACCGGCTGACAATGCCGCTTTGCTGGATCAACTGGAAAAGCGTGCGCGCCTGATCAGCGGTAAATCCGGCTCGCGGTCGGCAGACCAGATAACAGAAGCCGAGGCTGATACTGCTGCTGACCGGTTGCAGCGTCCTGAGCTCTGTGGCATCCCCTATCGCAATCTGCACCGGATGACGACAGCTGCTGCCGAGAGCGGGATCAAACAGCTGAGGGGTAATCCAGTACTCCACCGCCTGCAGCAGAGGACGCTGCAGATGCCAGCGCGCGTGACTTTCAATCCTCACCAGCTCGGTGCTGAAGTGCCTGAGTTTCCACGGCCCGCTGCCCGTGGCGGGATCGATGGGATGGGGCAGCAGGCACAACAAGTGGGCGAGCCGATGGGGCAGCCAGAAATCAGGGCGTCGCAGTACGAAACGCACCGCAAGCGGATGGGGCGCATCCACGCTGACCACATCGGCCAGCAACACACTGACGCGCCTATCCTGCAACAGCTGGTGGAACTGCGCCACCAGTTGTACGGCCTGTAGAGGCTCGTCGTTGTGCCACATCAGCTGAGGCCGTAACCAGAATAACCAGCCAGATGACGCCTCGTCATATTGCCAGTGATGCGCCAGATCGCCGACCGGCTCATCCTGCTCAAAGCGGGTCAGACCGGAATAGATCTGGCGAGCCAGGTGCTGTTCGGCCCGACCGGTAATCTGACGCGGCTCTGTGCTCTCCATCGGACGATAGTAGGGGATGCGCAGAACCGGCGTATCGTTCTGCCACTGTCCACCCATTAATGGCCGCAGCATATTGATCAGCCTTTCCGGCGGCAGATCCAGCAGCTGCAAGGCCTCAGCGGCGTCTCCGGCGTCGAGCTGTTGTTGCAGCAACTGCTGCCTTAATTGTTCAGGTGAGCGCAGAAATACTATCTGTCCCTGTTTGCCACGGCCAGGCTCGCCGCGCCAGCTGAGCCAGCCTGCATGCTGCCACTGTGACAGCAACGTGCGCAGATGACGCTCGCTGCAGATACAGTGGCGGGCCATCTCCGCCACGCAGGTTTGCTGTGGGGCGCCCTGACTCTGATGCCACAGACGCTGGAACTGATTAAGACGGTTAAGCTGGCGCATGTTAAACCCGGAACAGTTTTTTAAAAGTATTCACTATTAGTTCCGCAATTAACAGGCAATAGTGGAGTTCATCTTTCAGCAGGAGGTAAATCATGGTGCGTTTAGCCGCGTTCGATATGGATGGCACATTATTGCTGCCGGATCATCAACTGGGTCAGCAGACGCTGGATAGCCTGCAGGCGTTGCATCTGCGTGGCGTTAATCTGGCGCTGGCGACGGGCCGCCATCTGCTGGAGATGCAGATCTTACGGGAAAAAATGACACTGCCCGCGTGGCTGATTACCGGTAATGGTACCCGTGTACACGACAGGCAGGGCAATCTGATCTTTGCGCGTGATCTGCCTTCTGCGGTCGCCGAAGAGGTGATCCACCGCCGCTGGAATACGCCCGCCACCATGCATGTTTTCAACGATCAGGGGTGGTTTACCGATCACCCACAGCCTGAACTGCTGGTGGCCCATCAGATCAGCGGATTTGGCTATCAGCTGTGCGATCTTAAAAGATTGCCCGCGCATCAGGTGACAAAAATCTGCTTTATCGATCAGCATCAGCGCCTCTGTCAGCTAAAAACAGAGCTGGATGCCGCACTGGGCGAGCAGGCTAACATCTGCTTCTCTGCCGTGGATTGTCTGGAGGTGTTACCCGCCAGCTGCAATAAAGGCAGCGCGCTGGCACTGTTATGTGACCATCTGTCGCTGACCATGACGGAGTGTATGGCGTTTGGTGATGCGATGAACGATCGCGAGATGCTGGCGCAGGCCGGACAGGGTTTTATCATGGGCAATGCGATGGCGCAGCTGAAAGCCGCGCTACCGCATCTGCCGGTATTAGGGCATTGCGAGACACAGGCGGTGTCTCACTATTTAAATCACTGGCTGGCAACACCCGACCTCGCGTATTCCCCCGAATGCTGAGGATTGCCGTGAACCGGACAGGATGTCCGGTTTTTTATTCCAGCTCGCGCTGCCATGGCGTGATATCGCCAATATGTTTTGCCACCCACTCAGGCTGATAGTAGCTATCGGGATAACGTTCGCCGCTGTCGCACAGCAGTGTCACCAGAGCTCCCTGCTGATTCGCTGCCCGTAGGCGTTTTGCCACCTGCATCATGCCCCAGAAATTGGTACCGGTAGAGGCGCCAGGCTTGCGTCCCAGAATCTTTTCCAGTTTCAGCATGGCGGCCAGCGTTGCACCATCCGGCACTTTGATCATTTCGTCGATCACGTCTGGCATAAACGACGGCTCCACTCGCGGACGGCCAATTCCTTCGATCATGCTGCCGCGCGCGCTGGTCAGGGTAGCATCACGCTGCTGCCAGTAATCAAAAAACACCGAATGCTGCGGATCAACCACCAGTAGTTTAGTTTCCAGTCCCTGATAACGGATATAGCGGCCCAGCGTGGCTGAGGTGCCGCCGGTGCCCGCACTCATGATTATCGTATGGGGAATCGGATAAGGTTCATGCTCCATCTGACGGAAAATGCTCTCTGCAATATTGTTATTGCCGCGCCAGTCGGTGGCACGTTCAGCATAGGTAAACTGATCCATAAAATGGCCATTGAGCTCCCGCGCCAGCCGTTCAGATTCAGCATAGAGCTGGCAGGGATCTTCAACAAAATGGCACTGTCCGCCATAAAAAGTGATCTGCTCAATTTTACGCTTCGCTGTGCTCGCCGGCATCACCGCAATAAAGGGCAGACCCAGCAGCCTTGCGAAGTACGCCTCAGAAACGGCAGTGCTGCCTGACGAGGCTTCGATAATCGGCGTATCCTGTTTAATCCAGCCGTTGGAGAGGCCGTAGAGGAACAGGGATCGTGCCAGCCGGTGTTTAAGACTGCCACTGGGATGGGTACTTTCATCTTTCAGATAGAACCAGATACCGGGAAAGTCCGCCAGATCGAAACGGATCAAATGGGTCTCAGCCGATCGTTGAAAATCAGCGTTAATTTCGTTGATAGCGTGGCGAATCCAGCAGGTGTGCATCTCAGGCGTCCGGTAAAAAAGTGATGCGGCTATTTTATGGCACGTGCAGGAAAAAGAGATTGCACAATTACCGCTAAAATGGCGGTAATGGAGAAAATGATTCTCCCGGAGCCGCGAATGTTAGATAAAACTGACCTTAAATTGCTCTCACTGCTGCAGCATGACTGCACGCTGTCGCTGCAGGCGCTGGCGGATGCCGTCAACCTCACCACCACACCCTGCTGGAAGCGCCTGAAAAAGCTTGAAGATGATGGCATTATTCGCGCACGGGTGGCGTTGCTGGATGGAGATAAAATCGGACTGTCACTGACGGCGTTTATGTTTGTTAAAACGCAGCAGCACAGCCGCGACTGGTATCAGGCATTTGTCTCGGTGGTGAGTAGCATGCCGGAGGTAATGGCCTTTTACCGTATGGCAGGCGAGTATGATTACCTGCTGCGCATTCAGGTGGCCGACATGAAAAGCTATGATGCTTTCTACAAGCGAGTAGTGAATGGGGTGCCCGGCCTGATTGATGTGACATCCAGCTTCGCCATGGAAGAGATTAAATACACCACGGCTTTACCTGTCGCCCCCTGAGGGCCTGAGATTGAGAGCAGCGTTGTGCGATTATTCAGTCAATTAAGTTGGTATTTTCTGCGGGAGTGGCGGCGCTATCTGGGCGCGGTCCTCCTGCTGATTGTTATTGCTATTCTGCAGCTGCTGCCACCGCATGTGGTCGGGGTGATTGTCGATGGCGTAACGCGTGACAACATGAGCACCAGCCGCATCATGATGTGGATTGGGATCATGCTGGCAACGGCGGTGGTGGTCTATCTGCTGCGCTATGTCTGGCGCGTGCTGCTGTTTGGTGCCTCCTACCAGCTGGCGGTTGAGCTGCGCGAAGATTTCTATCGCCAGCTGAGTCGTCAGCAACCGGCATTTTATCTGCGTCACCGCACCGGCGACCTGATTGCGCGCGCCACCAACGACGTGGATCGGGTGGTGTTTGCGGCCGGGGAAGGGGTTCTGACGCTGGTCGACTCGCTGGTCATGGGCTGCGTGGTGCTGCTGGTAATGAGCACGCAGATCAGCTGGCAGCTGACGCTGCTTGCGCTGGTGCCGATGCCCATTATGGCCATCGTGATCCATCGCTACGGTAATCAACTGCACCATCGCTTTAAGCTGGCACAGGCCGCCTTCTCCAGTCTCAACGATCAGACGCAGGAGAGCCTGACCAGCATCCGGATGATTAAATCCTTTGGCCTTGAACAGCATCAGTCGCAGCAATTTTCCGATATCGCCCGCGATACCGGTGAAAAAAACCTGCGCGTGGCGCGGGTCGATGCCCGTTTCGACCCCACTATCTATATCGCTATCGGCTTCTCAAACCTGCTGGCGATTGGTGGCGGCAGCTGGCTGGTCTGGCATGGAGAGATGACGCTGGGGCAGCTCACCAGCTTTGTGATGTATCTCGGCCTGATGATCTGGCCGATGCTGGCGCTGGCGTGGATGTTTAATATTGTTGAACGCGGCAGCGCCGCCTGGAGCCGCATCGGCGCGCTGCTGGCGGAAGCGCCAGCGGTGGAAGACGGCGATAAGTCACTGCCATCTGAACCGGGCACGCTGCAGGTCGCGATTCGTGCCTTTAACTATCCGGCCAGCGTGGGTCCGGTCTTAAGCGATGTCAGCTTCCAGCTGAAACCCGGCGAGATGCTGGGGCTGTGCGGACCAACCGGCAGTGGCAAAAGTACGCTGCTTAGCCTGATTCAGCGCCACTTTGATATTCAGCAGGGCGACATCCGTTATCATCAGATCCCGCTGCCGCAATTGCGGCTGGACAGCTGGCGCAGCCGTCTGGCCGTGGTCAGCCAGACACCATTCCTGTTCTCAGACAGCGTGGCGAACAATATTGCGCTGGGAAAACCGGGCGCAACCCAGCAGGAGATTGAGCATGCCGCCACGCTGGCCTGCGTTCATGACGATATCCTGCGTTTGCCGCAGGGCTATGAAACGGAAGTCGGGGAGCGCGGTGTGATGCTGTCGGGTGGACAGAAGCAGCGTCTTTCGATTGCCCGGGCGCTGCTGCTGAATGCGGAAATCCTGATTCTGGACGACGCGCTTTCCGCGGTCGATGGCCGTACCGAACACGAAATCCTGCATAACCTGCGCATCTGGGGGCAGGGACGCACGCTGATTATCAGCGCGCACCGCTTATCGGCGCTGACGGAAGCCAGTGAAATCCTGGTCCTGCAGCAGGGCAGAGTGGCGCAGCGGGGCGACCACGACGCCCTGACCGGCAGTGCTGGCTGGTATCGGGACATGTACCGTTACCAGCAACTGGAAGCGGCGCTGGATGATGATGAAAATGAGAAAGGAGTGCCGCATGGCTAAGTCTGCACGCTTGTGGCCTACCCTGAAGCGTCTGCTGAGCTACGGTAAGCCGTGGCGCAAATCCCTGTCGCTGGCGGTAGGGATGCTGTGGATCGCTGCCGCGGCGGAAGTGACCGGACCGGTTCTGGTCAGCTATTTTATCGACAACCTGGTGGCGAAACATCAGATGCCCTGGGGAGTGGTCGCAGGACTGGTAGTCAGTTTTATCCTGCTACAGCTGCTGGCCGCCGGGCTGCACTACTGGCAGGCGCTGTTGTTTAACCGAGCCGCTATCGGTGTGGTACAGCGGTTACGCAGTGACGTGATGAATGCCGCACTCTGTCAGCCGCTGAGTGCCTTTGATACCCAGCCGGTCGGGCAGATTATTTCACGCGTGACTAACGACACCGAAGTCATCCGCGATCTCTACGTCACGGTGGTTTCAACCGTGTTGCGCAGTGCCGCACTGGTCGGCGCCATGATGGTGGCGATGTTCAGCCTTGACTGGCGCATGGCGCTGGTGGCGATGATGATCTTTCCGCTGGTACTGGTGGTGATGTTCATCTATCAGCGTTACAGCACGCCCATTGCCCGTCGGGTTCGCAGCTATCTGGCAGACATCAATAATGGCTTTAACGAAGTGATCAGCGGTATGAGCGTGATCCAGCAGTTTCGTCAGCAGGCGCGATTTGGTGAGCGAATGGGCGAAGCGAGCCGCTCTCACTATCTGGCGCGTATGGAAACGCTGCGTCTGGATGGTTTTCTGCTGCGTCCGCTGTTGAGCCTGTTTTCAGCGATGGTGTTGTGTGGGCTGCTGATCCTGTTTAGTTTCTCGATGCCTGGCGTGTTTGAAGTGGGGGTACTCTATGCCTTTATTACCTATCTGGGGCGTCTGAATGAGCCGCTGATTGAGCTGACCACTCAGCAATCGATGCTGCAGCAGGCGGTAGTTTCAGGTGAGCGTATTTTCGAACTGATGGATGCCGCACAGCAGCAGTATGGTGCCGATCAGCAACCGCTGGCTTCAGGTCGTATCACCCTGAACAATCTGAGCTTTGCCTACCGTGAAAACCGCGATGTGCTCAGTGATATCAATCTTGAGGTTGCCCCACGCGAGTTTGTGGCGCTGGTGGGACATACCGGCAGCGGTAAAAGCACGCTGGCGAACCTGTTAATGGGTTACTACCCGGTAACGCGTGGCGAGATCCGCATTGATGATCGACCCATTAGTGACCTGAGCCATGCCGTGCTGCGGCGCGGTATCGCGATGGTGCAGCAGGATCCGGTGGTGCTGGCCGATACGCTGCTGGCGAATGTGCGGCTGGGACGCGACATCAGCGAAGAGGCCGTCTGGACGGTGCTGGAACAGGTGCAGCTGGCTCCGCTGGCGCATGCGTTGCCGGAGGGAATACATACCCGGCTGGGCGAGCAGGGCAATAATCTGTCGGTCGGGCAGAAGCAGCTGCTGGCACTGGCCCGGGTGCTGGTTGATCTGCCGCAGATACTGATCCTCGACGAAGCGACGGCCAATATTGATTCCGGCACCGAGCAGGCCATTCAGCAGACGCTTGAGACGCTGCGCCAGCACAGCACGCTGGTGGTGATTGCTCACCGCCTCTCAACGATTATTGAAGCAGACAAGATTCTGGTGCTGCATCGTGGTCGTGTGGTTGAGCAGGGTACGCATCAGCAACTGCTGGCGATGCAGGGACGTTACTGGCAGATGTATCAGCTGCAGCAGGCAGGTGAAGATCTGGTATCGGGCGTCGCTGTAACAACTGAAGGCTGAGTTGCACCTTTTTTGCGCACCTTTATCAGATTAATCTGTATAAATGCACTCCTTTGACGCCTGAAGCACCAAAGGAGTGCAGCCCTCCGCTGCAATTTCCCCTGTACGGCCTCTCTGTTTCCCATCCTCTTTAAAGCATCCCTTGTCGCGTCTCGCCTGAACAACGTATTACCGTCATTTTCACACTCTGGCACAGGCTTTGCTTATATCCCTGCGTGTCCGTAAACGTTACCTATTTACTCGCTGGAGGGGATCCAATGAAGCTGGTTACCGTCGTAATTAAGCCATTCAAGCTGGAGGATGTACGTGAAGCTTTATCCTCTATCGGCATTCAGGGACTGACCGTCTCCGAAGTGAAAGGTTTTGGCCGTCAGAAGGGCCATGCAGAGCTTTATCGTGGCGCAGAGTACAGCGTGAACTTCCTGCCTAAGGTCAAAATTGATATCGCTATTGCCGACGATCAGTTAGACGAAGTGGTGGATGTCATCAGTAAAGCGGCTTACACCGGCAAAATTGGCGACGGTAAAATTTTCGTAGCTGAACTGCAGCGCGTCATCCGTATTCGTACCGGCGAGACCGACGAAGCCGCTCTGTAATAAAGACTCAGTACTGTGATGGGATGGAATAAAAATGAATAAAATTTTCGCTAAGTTGGGCCTCACCAGCCTGGCACTGTTACCCTCACTCGCGATGGCTGCGCCTGCCGTTGCGGACAAGGCTGATAACGCATTTATGATGATTTGCACCGCGCTGGTGCTGTTTATGTCAATTCCAGGTATCGCGCTGTTTTACGGTGGTTTGATTCGCGGTAAAAACGTGCTGTCGATGCTGACCCAGGTTGCCGTCACCTTCTCACTGGTCTGCGTATTGTGGATGGTTTACGGCTATTCACTGGCGTTCAGTGAAGGCAACGCCTTCTTTGGCAGCTTTAACTGGGTGATGCTGAAAAACATTCAGCTGACCGCCGTCATGGGCAGCTTCTATCAATATATTCACGTCGCGTTCCAGGCCTCGTTTGCCTGTATCACGGTGGGCCTGATTGTCGGTGCTATCGCAGAACGCATCCGTTTCTCTGCCGTACTGATTTTTGTCGGCGTCTGGCTGACCCTGGCTTACCTGCCTATCGCGCACATGGTGTGGGCTGGCGGTTTCCTGGCACAGGATGGCGCGCTGGACTTTGCTGGCGGCACCGTGGTGCATATCAACGCCGCTGTCGCCGGTCTGGTGGGCGCTTATCTGGTGGGCAAACGTGCCGGCTTTGGTAAAGAGGCCTTCAAACCACATAACCTGCCAATGGTATTCACCGGCACCGCCATTCTGTATGTCGGCTGGTTCGGTTTCAACGCCGGTTCTGCTTCTGCAGCAAACGAAATCGCGGCGCTGGCCTTCCTGAACACCGTTGTCGCCACAGCGGGCGCCGTGTTGTCATGGACCTTTGGCGAGTGGGCGGTACGTGGTAAGCCTTCGCTGCTGGGTGCCTGTTCAGGCTTTATTGCCGGGCTGGTAGCGATTACGCCTGCCTGTGGTTACGTCGGCGTCGGCGGTGCATTAATTATCGGCCTGGTTGGCGGACTGGCGGGACTGTGGGGCGTGACCACCCTGAAAAAATGGCTGCGCGTGGATGATCCCTGCGATGTGTTCGGCGTGCATGGCGTGTGCGGCATTGTCGGCTGTATCCTGACTGGCGTGTTTGCCTCCTCTTCACTGGGCGGCGTAGGCTACGCAGAGGGTGTCACTATGGGCCATCAGGTCTGGGTACAGCTCTTCAGCGTGGGCCTGACTATCGTCTGGTCGGGCGTTGTCGCCTTCATCGGCTTCAAGCTGGCTGATTTGATTGTCGGTCTGCGCGTTCCGGAAGAGCATGAGCGTGAAGGTCTGGATGTAAACAGCCACGGCGAGAATGCTTACAACCAGTAACGGATGGGCAGTGAAAAGATCAACCGGGGGCGAGTAATCGCCCCCTTTTTTTATTCGCTGCGCTGACGCATCACCCCTTCCTGAACCGTTGAGGCCACCAGCACACCCTGCTGATTGTAGAACTCGCCCCGGACAAAACCCCGTGCGCCTGACGCCGAAGTACTGACTACGCTATAGAGCAGCCATTCACTGAAGTCGAACGGGCGGTGGAACCACATTGAGTGGTCGATAGTGGCGACCTGCATGTCCGGCTCTAAAAAGCCTTTGCCGTGCGGCTGGAGCGCGACCGGCAGGAAATTGAGATCGGAAGCATAGCCGAGCAGATACTGATGGATACGTAAATCGTCGGGCAGTGGGCCGGTGGCACGGATCCAGACCTGGCGCTCCGGCTTATCCACATGGCCCCGAAGAGGATTGTGAATCTGTACCGGGCGGATCTCCAGCGGACGCTCAGCAATGAATTTTTCACGTAGCTTTTCTGGCAGCAGATGCGCCATTTTCTGCGCCATCGCCTGTTCAGTTAACAGATTCTCTGGCCCCGCCACCTGTGGCATCGGATTCTGATGTTCAAAGCCGCTTTCCGGTGACTGGAACGAGGCGGTCATATAAAAAATCGGCTGCCCATTCTGAATGGCACTGACCCGCCGGGCACTGAAACTTTTGCCATCACGCAGCGTTTCAACATCGTAAATAATCGCTTTCTGACTATCGCCGGGCCGCAAAAAATAGCTGTGAAAAGAGTGAATAATGCGATCTTCCGCCACGGTTTGCTTTGCGGCATACAGCGCCTGACCCACCACCTGACCGCCAAACACCTGACGAAGGCCAATATCTTCGCTCTGGCCGCGATATAAACCCTCTTCCAGTTTTTCCAGATTTAATAAATTCAGCAGATTTTGCAGTGCCTGACTCATGGCGCATTCCTCAATATAGTGACCTCCTCAGTGTGAAAGATCGGACCAGTTGACGTCAATCAGACTTTCTACATTGTCGGTGCCAGGCAAAATTTCATTTTTGTGCCAACATTAAGGACATACGGCGAGTGAAGCGCTGTAAGCAGGATTCGCTGCCGACAATCATTTTGATCAAATGGAGACGACATCAATGAAACTCAGGCATGTGTTCAGTGGAGTAGTTATGGCGGTTGCTGTTGTAGGATGCGCCGACAAGAGTAAACCCGTGCCAACGCCAACTCTGGGTTCTGCAGTTGCAGGACAGACGGCGGCGATTGCGCAGCCTAACGTAAGTGGTTCAGTCTTTATCCGCCAGCGCATTGCGCTGCCGCCGGATGCGGTATTAACCGTGACGCTCTCTGATGCGTCCGTCGCCGATGCACCATCAAAAGTGCTGTCGCAGCGCGTGGTGCGAACCGAAGGCAAACAGGCACCGTTCCAGTTCGTGCTGCCGTTTAACCCAGCCGACATCAAGCCTGATGCACGCATTCTGTTAAGCGCAGCTATCTCAATCGACGGTAAACTGGCCTTTATCACTGAAGGCGTGAAGCCAGTGATTAACCAGGGTGGCACCAAAGCAGAGCTGCTGCTGGTACCGGTACCGTCTATGGCGATGCCAACCCAGCCGGGCGCAGCGACCACCGTTCCTTCGACCTCACCGACTCAGGTGACGCCGTCTGCTGCGGTTCCTGCTCCAACCCGTCTGTAAACTCTTTTCGGGGCGACATAGTCGCCCTTTTTTCCCTGTCTAAACTCGCCAGCGATAAGTCTCGAGATCGAGCTGTCCGTCGTCACTCACCTCTATGCCTTCCGCCTCCAGTGCATCCCGCTGCCGCAACAGACGGTCACCCTGAAGAGAAATTGTGCCGTGTCGGTTTACGACGCGATGCCAGGGAAGGGTAGTGCCCTCGGGTAAGCGGCTCAGCACGCCACCGACCTGACGCGCCGCGCGCGGAGAACCGGCCAGTAGCGCCACATCGCCATAGGTGGTGACGCGGCCAGCCGGAATAGCGGCAACAATTTGCCAGATGCGTTGCTGGAAAGTGTCTGGCTGATTCATGTACTTATTTCATCAGGAAAAAGGGTTTTAACTTTAGCACGGGGAAAAGGCGGAGAAAGCGTAAAAGCGGTGGTTGTTCAAGAAAACAACGGTTGTCCCGACTACGCTTGCAATTGCCACCTCCTTCCCAGATAATGCCCCCGCTCTCGTAAAGAGGGCTTGTCAATGGGGGCCCTGTTGGTTCTCCCGCAATGCTAGCTTGTGAACTCGGTCAGATCCGGAAGGAAGCAGCCGTAGCAGGTGACGCGTGTGCCGGGATGTAGCTGGCAGGGCCCCCACCACTTTCTCCCTTTGATATTCTCCCCCTAAGCTGCAGACAGGCAAAACCCGCCTGGGCCGATCCTTTGCCGGCAGGCAGGATTATCCGGTACTTTATTGGGGTAAAACTGAGCCGTAAGCGATCAGATTAACGGACAAATTTCCATACTGAACCCGGGACTTTATCGTAGAGCTTGTTCATCGTCAGTTCCGCCAGGCGATGGTCAGCTGCTGAGTAAAATACCGCTAATTCATCTTCCGGTAATTCATACTTATTTTTTTCAATCACCCTTTCCAGGGTATCAAGAGAGCGGCAGCGCCGCAGTCGCATCAAATAATCGGTTTTAGTCAGGGTTTTGTTCATAAATAAACCGTTCTCATGTCTTTACTATAATGAATGGCTCGGTTGCTGGAGAAAAGCGCACTCTTCAGTGAACAGATTAAATAAGCGTTTTGCTGAACGTTGCCACCGCTGAAGATCCGGACTATTGACACCATAATTGCTGAATAGCATAAAAGTATCATCAAGATATTCATCGATTTGCGAAATCAGCGCTTCATCTTCAACGTGCTTAATTTTGTAATTCATGGTGAAAGAGGCGATATGCTCAATCAAATCGTTAAGCTGTAGATTGCTTTCAGAAGTGGGATCATTAACCCAGCCATGATGACTGTCGGTTAATGTTGCCATGCTGTCGTCAAACAGACTCTCACAAAGGTATTTAAGCTGGGCAATATCATGCCGTTTCGGTGAGTATTCGTCCATCTTTTTCCCCTCCATAGCTAGCACAGTTGCCGCAGGGCGGCGAGAGAAGATCACGCGGCCAGGAAGCGATTATTCGGGCAGTTATTAAACGGGATACCTTAAAGATAGTGTAAAACCATTAGTTCTGCTCACCTCCATTACTAAATATTACAATTCATCGCCAGGGGAGGGTTGCTCATTGTCGATCACATCAAACTCAAGTGCACCGGGCTTAATGTGAAAGTTTACCTGTTCTGACTGCGTCACGGTTTCATTTAGATCCAGGCAGGGACTAAATAAATTCCAGTCAAAATCGTAAAGTAATTTAAAACTATTCAGATCCTGGTATTCAACCGAAATGATTTTTAAACTGCCTGGAACTAACCGGGCATTTTGTGAGTACCAGCGTAAATCCCCTACCAGCAAATCGGTTATTTTGAGAATATTCCGCTGAACAATCTCTGCTATTTTTGCGCAGTCCGATTCACCCGCGGCAATATCACATTCAATGCGTGACAGCATATCTGTTCCACTTATAACCGTTAATAAACCTATCATTGGTTTTCTGCAACTGGTTTGCAAGTCAGTTGAGCACAAAACTCTCAGTTTCTGAGATTTGCCAGACGCAGCCGCAGGCCTTACCGCCAGCGCGGGTCTGCCAGTGCGTGCAGGTGGTATTTATCTTTTGATACACAATCCCACATTCAACAGAGAGCAACATCAGGTATCTTTACTGTTATGTTATAACATTATGGTGAAGTAATGCGTCAGAGTGGATTACTTATGTCACTGGGCGGGCGGCTGGGAGTAGCACTGCTATTTATCACGCTGCTTGCTGTGGCAATAAAATGGGGGATCAGCGCATGATCCTGTTTAACGCGCTTCGCGCGGGCTACCAGGGACAGGTTGTGACCCCGGCTATTACCGGCCAGCTCGCAGCCGGCTCGATGACCGCGCTGGTCGGCGCGAACGGTAGCGGCAAATCAACCCTGTTAAAAACCATTGCTGGCTTACTGCCACCGATAGCCGGGCGCTGTGAGCTGCAGGTTGCACGCCGGGATATCGGCTGGTTGCCGCAGCGCACCGAACTTGAGACCCGCTTTCCCCTGACGGTATTTGAACTGGTCTCTATTGGCTGCTGGCCACGCTGCGGCTGGTTCGGCGGCATTAACCGGATACTGCGTCGGGAGATCTGGCAGTCGCTGGAAGCGGTTCAGATGAGTGATTATGCGGATGCGCAGCCCGCGACGTTATCCGGCGGACAACTGCAGCGGGTATTGTTTGCGCGGCTGATGCTGCAGCGCAGCCAGGTCTGGCTTCTGGATGAGCCTTTTAACGGCATTGACAGCCAGACGGTGACGCTACTGATGTCGATCCTTGAGCAGCAACAGCAGGCCGGAACAACCCTGCTGGTGGTGCTGCACGATCGTCCGCTGGTGGCGCGCTACTTCAGTAACGTGATGTCGATGGATGAACGTGAGGTTAACTGCACCTGCCTGCCAGCTTCCTCTCTGCGGAGTCGTGCGCCGTGACTCTCATTCAACCCTTTATTGAGTTTGGTTTTATGCGACGCGCGCTGGTGGCCTGTCTGGCGCTGGCCGTCAGCGCCACGCCGCTCGGGGTATTCCTCTCCCTGCGACGTATGAGCCTGATTGGCGATGCCTTATCACACGCGGTGCTGCCCGGTGCCGCCATTGGCTATCTGATCTCCGGATTGTCACTGGTCGCGATGGGTGTTGGCGGCCTGATCGCAGGTTTAGCCGTGGCGCTACTCTCTGGCGCGGTCAGTCGCTACACGCCGCTGAAAGAGGATGCCAGTTTTGCCGGGTTCTATCTGGGTTCACTGGCGCTGGGCGTCACGCTGGTTTCATTACGCGGCTCAAGCGTGGATCTGCTGCACGTTCTGTTTGGCTCGCTGCTGGCGGTAGACAACGCAGCGCTGTTGCTGGTGGGCGGCATCGCTGCCTTTACGCTGATTCTGCTGGCGGTGATCTATCGTCCGCTGGTCATCGATGCGTTTGACGGCGACTTCCTGCGTGCGCAGGGAAAATGGAGCGCGCCGCTGGTGCATGGTCTGTTTTTAATGCTGGTGGTGCTGAATCTGGTGGCGGGTTTTCAGGTGCTGGGCACCCTGATGTCGGTGGGTTTAATGATGTTGCCCGCCGCCAGCGCCCGCTTCTGGAGTCGCCATCTCGCCGCAATGCTGGTTATCGCCATTTTCATGGCAATGATTTCGGCGCTGGCCGGTCTGATGCTCTCCTGGCACTTCTCATTGCCGGCGGGTCCCGCTGTGGTGCTAAGCGCCGCCATGCTGTTTTTTTTCTCCATTCTTACAGGGCCGTGCGGCGGAATTTTACGCCGCCATTAATCTTAAGGGGTATCTATGAAAAAATTACCGGTTAGCCTGGCGCTCGCTGCGCTGTTTGCCACGCCTCTGGCGATGGCCAAAACGGTGGATGTCGTGGCCAGCTTTACTGTGCTGGCTGACATCGTTAAGCAGGTCGGCGGCGATCATGTAAAGGTTAAAAGCCTGGTGGGGCCGAATGGCGATCCACATACTTTTGAACCGACACCGCAGGACAGTCAGGCGCTGGCGAAGGCCGATCTGGTGTTTGTCAGCGGACTGGGACTGGAAGGGTGGATGGATCGGCTGGTCAGCGCCTCAGGGTATCGCGGTCAACCCGTTGTCGCCTCAACCGGTGTCACCACCCGCAGCATGGAGGAGGAGGGTAAAACCGTTACCGATCCTCACGCCTGGAACAGCATGCAGAACGGCGTTATCTACGCGACCAACGTGATGAATGCGCTGGTCAAAGCCGATCCTGAAGATGCTCCGGCCATTCGTCAGCGTGGACAGAATTACATTCAGCAACTGCAGGCGCTGGATCGCTGGGCAAAAACCGCCTTTGACGCTGTGCCAGCCGATAAGCGTAAAGTGCTGACCAGTCACGATGCGTTTGGTTATTTTGGACAGCGATATGGCGTGACTTTCCTTGCGCCGGTAGGGTTCTCTACTGAGGCGGAAGCGAGTGCCAGCAACGTGGGTAACTTAATCACCCAACTGAAGCAGCAGCACATCAACCGCTATTTCATTGAGAACCAGACCGACCCGCGTCTGGTAAAACAGATTGCCAGCGCCACCGGGGCAGAGCCGGGTGGTGAGCTCTATCCGGAAGCGTTATCCACGGCCTCTGGCCCGGCAGCCACCTATCAGGCGGCTTTTAAACACAACGTGAATGCGATGCTGAAGAGCATGCACTAAGCATAAAAAAGGCCGGGCAAGCCCGGCCAGTCATCACGACACAAACTAGCGTTTTTTCTTTCTTCCCTGTACTGCTTTAAACCGCGGGTTCGATTTACAGATCACGTAAATACGGCCTTTGCGGCGGACCACTTTACAATCCCGATGGCGATTTTTTGCTGAACGCAGCGAGCTTAATACCTGCATGATCCTCACCTCTATTTCTTTCCAAGAAAGCGCCCGAAACGCTGGTTAAAGCGCGCGGTGCTGCCCTCTTTGGCAAAATCTTTCTGTTTACCGGTGTAGAACACATGTGAGGCAGACGACACATCCAGGGTGACGTAGGGCAGCGTTTCGCCTTCGAACTCCACGGTGCGATCGGTTTTGATGGTTGATCCGATTTTGAACCAGACATCAGCCGATGTGTCATGGAAGACCACGTGGCGATAGTGAGGATGAATATTTGCTTTCATAATGCACACCTATGTAATGTTATACTATAACAATATTATGCGATGCACAGGCCAGGATTGCAACTGTCCGTGAGACAGGAAAAGCAAGGGAACAGGAAATGAGAAGGGCTGAATCGCAGGCATAAAAAAAGGCCGCTTGCGCGGCCTCAGATGATTTACAGCTTAGTGAGTCTGGTTATGCTCAACCGGATGACTGTTCGCTGATTCTTCTTTTTTCTTGCCAAAGCGGCGGCGTACCACCACAAAGAACACAGGAACGAAGAAGATCGCCAGTATGGTCGCGGTGACCATACCACCGATAACGCCGGTACCTACGGCGTTTTGCGAACCGGAACCGGCACCGGTACTGATCGCCAGCGGCAGTACCCCGAGAATAAACGCCAGTGACGTCATCAGGATAGGACGCAGACGCATACGGCACGCTTCCAGCGCAGCTTCAATCAGCCCTTTACCCTCTTTATCCATCAAATCTTTAGCAAATTCGACGATAAGGATGGCGTTCTTGGTGGAGAGGCCGATGGTTGTCAGTAACCCCACTACGAAGTAGACGTCATTACTCAGGCCACGCAGGGTGGTAAAGATCAGTGCACCAATGACCCCGAGCGGGACAACCAGCATAACCGAGAATGGAATCGACCAGCTCTCGTACAGTGCGGCGAGACACAGGAAGACCACAATCAGCGAGATGGCATAGAGCGCAGGGGCCTGGTTACCTGACAAGCGTTCCTGATAGGACATACCGGTCCAGTCATAGCCGATACCGGCAGGCAGTTTCGCCGCCAGCTCTTCCATCAGGTCCATTGCCGCACCCGAGCTTTTGCCTGGCGCAGCCTGTCCCAGGATTTCCATCGCAGGCAGACCGTTGTAACGCTCAAGGCGCGGTGAGCCATATTGCCATTTCGCTGACGAGAAGGCAGAGAAGGGCACCATGGTTCCGCTGCTGTTGCGCACGTACCATTTACCAATGTCGTCCGGCAGCATGCGGGCGTCCGCTTTACCCATGACGTAAACTTTCTTCACGCGACCGCGGTCAATGAAGTCATTGACGTAGGAACCGCCCCAGGAAGCCGCCAGCGTGGTGTTGATATCACTCAGTGATACGCCCAGGGCCTGTGCTTTCTCCTGATCGATCGTCAGCTTGTACTGTGGCGTATCTTCCATCCCGTTAGGACGGACGCCAACCAGCGTATCAGGATGTTGCGCAATCATGCCGAACAGCTGATTACGCGCTTCCGTCAGCTTATCGTGGCCAAGGTTATTCTGGTCGATCAGCTCAAAGTCGAAGCCGGTCGCGTTACCCAGTTCAATAATGGCTGGCAGGTTGAAAGGAATGACCATTGCATCTTTGATCGCGCCCAGCGCCTGCATGGCACGGCCAGCAATCGCCGGTACTTTCATGTCGCTGCCGGTACGCTCATCCCACGGCTTGAGACTGACGAAGGCGATACCGGTGTTCTGTCCACGACCGGCAAAGCCGAAGCCGTTAACGGTAAACACCGATTTAACCGTGTCTTTCTCCTGGGTCAGGAAGTAATCCGTCACCTGATCCAGCACTTTCTGCGTACGCTCCTGGGTTGCACCAGCAGGCAGCTGCGCCTGAGCCAGCAGCAGACCCTGATCCTCTTCCGGTAAGAATGAAGAGGGCAGGCGCACAAACAGAAACGCCATACCGACCACGATCACCAGATAGATCACCATATAGCGACCCGTACTGCGAACCATGTGACCCACACCATCCACATAGTGGTTGGTGCTTTTGTCGAACATGCGGTTGAACCAGCCGAAGAAACCGGTGGTTTTACCGTGCTCGCCTTTTTTAATCGGTTTCAGCATGGTGGCACAGAGTGCCGGCGTCAGAATAAAGGCGACCAGCACCGACAGCGCCATTGCCGAAACGATAGTGATGGAGAACTGACGGTAGATAACACCGGTCGAACCACCAAAGAACGCCATCGGAATAAAGACGGCAGCCAGCACCAGCGCGATACCGACCAGTGCGCCCTGGATCTGCTCCATAGAACGCTTAGTCGCTTCTTTTGGCGGTAATCCCTCTTCCGCCATCACGCGCTCAACGTTCTCGACCACCACGATGGCGTCATCCACCAGCAAGCCGATGGCCAGCACCATCCCGAACATCGTCAGGGTGTTTATCGAATAGCCAAAAGCGCTGATAACGGCAAAGGTACCCAGCAATACCACAGGGACCGCGATGGTAGGAATGAGCGTGGCGCGGAAGTTCTGCAGAAACAGATACATGACCAGGAACACCAGCACGATCGCTTCGATCAGCGTTTTCACCACTTCGAAAATCGAGATTTTAACGAAAGGCGTGGTGTCATACGGATAGACCACTTTCAAACCGGCCGGGAACGTCGGCTGCAATTTGGCCAGTTCTTCTTTCACCGCATTGGCGGTATCCAGCGCATTCGCACCGGTGGCCAGCTTGATACCGATACCGGACGCAGGCTTGCCGTTATAACGGGCAACGATTTCGTAGTTTTCCGCGCCAAGTTCAATCCTTGCCACATCACGCAGACGAACCTGAGAACCATCTTCATTCACTTTCAGCAGGATTTTGCCGAATTCATCGGTAGAGGTGAGACGGGTTTGCGCAATGATAGAGGCGTTAAGCTGCTGTCCCGGAACCGGAGGCGTACCGCCCAACTGACCGGCAGCGACCTGGGTGTTCTGCGTATTCAGGGCGCTGATAACATCAACCGGCGTCAGGTTGTAGTTGTTCAGCTTGTGCGGATCCATCCAGATACGCATCGCGTACTGCGCACCGAATACCTGGGTATCACCCACGCCTTTGGTACGGCTGATCGGATCTTTGATGGACGATGAAATAAAGTCAGAAATATCATTCTGCGTCATATTGTCATCGTCGCTGATGAAGCCCGCTACCATCAGGAAGCTACTGGAAGATTTCTTAACCTGAATCCCCTGTTGCTGTACTTCCTGCGGTAACAGCGGCGTCGCCAGCTGCAGTTTGTTCTGCACCTGAACCTGCGCGATATCGGCATCTGTTCCTGACTCAAAGGAGATCGTCAGGGTCAGCGTACCGGATGAGTCGCTGCTTGAGGACATATACATCAGTCCATCAATGCCGTTCATATTTTGTTCGATGACCTGGGTCACCGAGTCCTGCAGCGTTTTAGCATCTGCACCAGGGTAGGTGGCCTGAATCTCAATCGCCGGCGGTGCAACATTGGGATATTGCTCAATCGGAAGTTTGAGAATCGATAGCGCACCGACCAGCATAATGATGATGGCGAGCACCCACGCAAAGATGGGCCGATCGATAAAGAACTTAGCCATGAATCAACGGCTCCTGTTATGACGATGACTTGTCAGACTGCGGCTTTGAATCGGGTGCCGCTTTCGCATCGTCTGAGACTTCTTGTGGGGTAACCTGTGCGCCCGGCTTGGCTCGCTGCAGACCCGTGCTGATCACACGTTCACCCGCTTTAACACCGTCGGTGACTAACCACTTGTCGCCAATCGCCTGAGAGGTGGTGACCTGACGAGCTTCCACTTTGTTATCTGCACCTACCACCATGACCGTTGCCTGACCCGTTGGGGTGCGGGCTACCGCCTGTTGCGGAACCAGCAACGCATTAGGATTGGTACCTTCATCCAGACGAGCGCGAACAAACATGCCCGGTAACAGCGCATGGTTCGGGTTCGGGACAATGGCGCGCAGGGTGATAGAACCCGTGGTTTCATCAACGGTAACGTCAGAGAACTCCAGCGTACCTGTCTGTGGATAGCTGTTGCCGTTCTGCATCAGCAGGGTCACGTTGGCTTTGCCATCGTTCTGCTTCAGCTGACCCGACTCCAGTTCTGAACGTAAGCGCATGAAATCTTCGCTCGACTGGGTGACGTCGACATACATCGGGTCAAGTTGCTGCACAGTGGCCAGAGCGGTGGTTTGCGCGTTTTGTACCAGCGCACCTTCCGTTACTGACGATTTGCCGATGCGGCCACTGATAGGCGAGGTGACTTTGGTATAAGCCAGGTTAATGCGGGCCGTTTCTACATTGGCTTTTGCTACCTGAACCGCAGCATCGTTTTGCGCGGCCGTGGCAACGGCGGTGTCGTAATCCTGCTGACTGATATATTTGGTGCCGAGTAAAGGCTTATAACGTTTGACGGTCAGCTGAGCGATGCGTGCATTGGCCTGCGCCTGAGTTAAGTCACCTTTGGCGCTGTCATAGGCGGCCTGATAGGTAGCAGGATCGATCTGATAAAGAGACTGACCCGCTTTGACATCGCTGCCTTCAACAAAGTTACGCTTCAGAATGATACCGGAAACCTGCGGACGGACTTCGGCGACACGATATGCCGAGGTGCGGCCAGGTAATTCAGTCGAGATTTTCAGGGGTTCAGTTTTCAGTGTTACAACCCCCACTGCTGGCGGTTGCTGGGCGGCTTGTTCGGATTTATTGTTGTCACATCCTGTTAACAAAAAGCTGCCTGATAGCATCAGGACGGCCGCCAGAGGCGATAATCCTCTGATTTTATTCATAAATAAACCTCTAGTGTCCGATATCAATTGGTCAATGGATCACAAACTGAAAAACCCATTGCTGTGTCAAGTCGCAGGTCATGCTATGGTACATACATTCGCAAATGTATGTAAACTTACCTGTTTGTAAAAAAAGCCCCTTATGGCACGAAAAACCAAAGCGCAAGCACTTGAAACGCGACATCAAATTCTTGATGCCGCCATTGTTCTGTTTTCGCAGCAGGGCGTTTCAGCCACTTCTCTGGCGGATATTGCAACCGCTGCCAGCGTCACGCGAGGGGCCATCTACTGGCACTTCAAAAATAAAGCCGATGTATTACATGAAATATGGCTTCGTTGTGATGCTGGTCTGGACGATGTGGAACTTGAGTATCAGACAAAATACCCTGGCGATCCACTCTCTGTGTTGCGAGCGATGCTGGTCTATATCTTTGACGCGACAGCAAAGGATCCGCAGCGCCGCGCCTTGATGGAGATCATTTTCCACAAATGTGAATTTGTGGGCGAAATGTCGGCGCTGAAGAATATGCAGCAGAGCTTACTGCTGGAGTGCTACGACAAAATTGAAGATGTCCTGCGCCAGTGTATCGAAGCCGGACAACTTCCTGGCAGTCTCAGCACGCGTCAGGCCGCTCTTATCCTGCGCGGTTACGTCAACGGTATGATGGAAAGCTGGCTGTTTGCGCCGGACAGTTTTGATTTAGCCGGAGACGCGCCGACGCTGGTCAATGCCTTTATCGATATGCTGCGCCTCAGTCCGACGCTGACTGCCCACCACTAAGCCGATGGGCGATCACGCTTGTTTTCGAAATCGCGCTGCACCATGGCCAGCGCTGAGAGCACGGTTTCTACCGGCAGTTGATGCTCTTCCAGTAGCTGAATCAGATCAACTGCCAGTTTGACGTCGTCAGGGGCATTTTCCAGTGACATCTCTTCTCCTAAATACGTAGTCGGGCCGCGACCAGCAGCATCACTAATGCACCGAGAATCGCCATGCCCAGTGCGCCAATATGCAGCGTTGCCAGGGTGCCCAGTTCAAAATAGGTGGCGATATAGCCGCCAATCAGTGCACCGATCATCGACAGCGTCAGGGTAGCAACCAGGCCGCCCGGTGGTCCCGGCATCAGCAGACGCTTCAGCAACCCCAGCAGTAAACCGCTTAACAGCCACACAAGTAAAGCCATGGTTCTTCTCCGCGCCGAATCACACCCAGTATAGGAGCGCTTTTGTCACGCTGCGCTTTATTCGCTGCCGCGCAACGAAGAGGCCCATTCGACAGAGCGAATCGCCTGCCGACAGCGTGCCAGTCGCTGCTCTAACGTTTCCAGATCCTGTTTCAGCTGATGCTGTACCGCCAGCGTTTCGGCCAGCGCCAGTCTCTGCTCACGCTGATCGATCATTGCCAGCAAACGCCGTTCAAATTCACGGTACTCCTGATATTTTGCGGCGCGTGGGTTCCTGATGGGCTGTTCGCGTCGGGTACGCAGCTGTTGCGTACTCGCCTCACGTTGCAGGGCGGCAATCTGATCGACCAGGCGTTCAGCCAGCCACGCACTGCGGGCCAGATCGTGGCTGCTGTCGCACAGCCGGGCAAAACTCTGTTCCACTTCCAGCAGGTAATCAGCCAGCCGCGTGCCTTTGGTGCGAAACAGCTGAGTATCAAAACGTGGCAGACGGCAAACCCCATCTGAATGGCAGGCAAGCTCCTGCCGCAAGGCGATAAGGAGCTGTTGCAGGCGCTGTTGTATGGCGATCGCACTCATCGCGTGACGCTCAATTGTGCTAACGTACGCTGATGAGGAAAGAGTTGGGCGGCATTCATGCAACGCATTCTGTTATTAACCCTCGGCTGGCTGGCGATTGTGCTGGGGACGCTGGGCATTGTATTACCTTTATTACCTACCACACCATTCATGCTGCTGGCGGCCTGGTGTTTTGCCCGTTCATCGCCGCGTTTTCATCACTGGCTGCTGTGGAAATCGCCATTTGGCCGCTATCTGCGTCACTGGCAGCAGCATCGCGCGATGCCGCCAGGGACTAAAGTACGCGCTATCTGCCTGATAGTCGCAACCTTTAGTCTCTCACTCTTCCTGGTGCATCAGCTCTGGGTACGCATCATGCTGCTGATCATGCTGGCGGCGCTGCTGCTGTTTATGTGGCGTATTCCGGTGGTGGCAGAAGCAGCGGACGCACCGCCGCCGCCGCGATAAAGTTGCATTTAGCCGGTCATTTGCTTAGATTTGGGCGTCTTCGTGCGTGGCTTCCCTTTGTGAATTGACTTCCGCTGAGCCTGTTATCAGGTATTAGCGCTTTTGAAGCTGCGCGAAACAGAATTTTTTACCAGGCGTATCATTATGACCGACACTGCGCAGCAGCTTGAATTCATTAAAAACAGCATTAAAAGCATTCCCGATTATCCTAAGCCAGGCATCCTGTTCCGCGATGTCACCAGCCTGCTGGAAGATCCCAAAGCCTATGCCGCGTCGATTGCGCTGCTGGTTGAGCGTTACCGTAATAAAGGCATCACTAAGGTGGTGGGGACGGAAGCGCGTGGTTTCCTGTTTGGTGCACCGGTGGCGTTAGGCCTCGGCGTCGGTTTTGTTCCGGTGCGTAAGCCCGGCAAACTGCCCCGTGAAGTCTACAGCGAATCCTATGAGCTGGAGTACGGCACCGATAAGCTGGAATTGCACAAAGATGCCATCCAGCCAGGCGATCTGGTGCTGGTGGTTGACGACCTGCTGGCGACCGGCGGGACGATTGAAGCGACCGTTAAACTGATTCGTCGTGCAGGCGGTGAAGTTAAAGACGCGGCTTTCATTATTAATCTGTTCGATCTGACCGGAGAAACGCGTCTTAATGCCATGGGCGTTGAGAGCTACAGCCTGGTTAAATTCCCCGGCCACTAAGCCACTCTTTCGGCCTTGCCACCCGGCGAGGCCGTCACGCCTTCGGCGTCAAGATAACGAGTGCCAGCCAAAAGCGTAGCTGATAGACTACTGCAATCTTATACAGGGGTTGCAGAGCGTCTGCGCTCATCTTTCCATCCAACTTCGTCGAACTCCACATGAGCTATCAGGTACTTGCGCGAAAATGGCGTCCCCAGGCTTTTGCTGATGTTGTCGGTCAGGAACATGTTCTGACGGCGCTGGCGAATGGATTGTCTCTGGGACGCATCCATCATGCTTATCTCTTCTCCGGCACCCGCGGAGTAGGGAAAACCACTATTGCGCGTCTGCTGGCCAAAGGCCTTAACTGCGAAACCGGTATCACTGCCACCCCCTGTGGTCAGTGTGATAACTGCCGTGAAATTGAGCAGGGCCGCTTTGTCGATCTGATTGAGATTGACGCCGCATCGCGTACCAAAGTTGAAGATACCCGCGATCTGCTCGACAACGTGCAGTACGCCCCGGCGCGTGGCCGCTTCAAAGTCTATCTGATCGATGAAGTGCATATGCTGTCGCGTCACAGCTTCAATGCGCTGTTAAAGACGCTGGAAGAGCCCCCTTCACACGTTAAATTCCTGCTGGCGACCACCGATCCGCAGAAACTGCCGGTGACTATTCTCTCGCGCTGCCTGCAGTTCCACCTCAAAGCGCTGGATGTCGATCAAATCCGTCAGCAGCTTGAGCATGTTCTGAAGCAGGAACAGATTGAGAGTGAAACCCGGGCGCTGCAGCTGCTGGCGCGGGCTGCCGATGGCAGTATGCGTGATGCGCTGAGCCTTACCGACCAGGCCATTGCCATGGGGCAGGGCGCGGTGACCAGCAGTACGGTCAGCGTCATGCTCGGCACGCTGGACGATGAACAGCCGCTGGGGCTGCTGGAAGCGCTGGTCGACGGTGACGGTCAGCAGGTGATGAGCCTGTTGAGCCAGGCCGCGTCACGGGGTGTGGAATGGGAAGCGCTGCTGGTAGAAATGCTGCGCCTGCTGCACCAGATTGCGATGGTGCAATTGCTGCCGACCTCGCTTAATGACGATGATGAGAGTAACGCACTTCGCTTGCGTGAACTGGCGCGGGTTGTGCCGCCCGCCGATCTGCAACTCTATTATCAGACCCTGTTGATGGGCCGCAAGGATCTGCCTATTGCGCCCGATCGTCGCATGGGTGTGGAGATGACGCTGCTGCGTGCACTGGCGTTTCATCCTAAAGCTGCCGTAGCTGAACCCATTGCGCGTCCCGCATTAACTCAGCAGACGGCGCCTGTCGCCCCTGCGCAGACGTCACCGGCAGTATCCGGCCCATCGTCGTTAGCACGGCAACCGGCAGCACAGCCAGCCTCACCGTCACCTGCCGCTACGCCGCCGCCGCCGCACACCGCGTCGCCCGTCGCGCAGCAGACTCAACAGCAGATGCCGGAGCAGACTCAACAGCAGATGCCGGAGCAGACGCAGCAGCAGGTTGCCGCTCAGCCGCAGATGGCCGCGCCCGATGCTGCACCGCAGCATTCGCCGTCGCCTGACGTTGCACCTGACACCGCACTCTCCAGTTCCACCAGTCAGCTCCTGCAGGCGCGCACTCAGTTGTTGCGTCAGGGAGCGAACAAGCCAAAAAAGCGTGAGCCGGCAGCGCCAGGTGCGCGGCCGGCCAACTCCGCGCTGGAGCGGCTGGCCTCGGTCACCGAGCGCAGTCAGCAGCGTATCCGCGATCGCGAGCCTGCCGCCCCGGTAAAAGAGGAAGCGTACCGCTGGAAAGCGGTTAATCAGCCGGTGGAAGTGGCGGAGCCGGTGGCGACGCCAAAGGCCTTGCGTTCTGCGCTGGAGCATGAGAAAACCCCTGAGCTGGCGGCGCGTCTGGCCGAAGAAGCGCAGCAGCGCGATCCCTGGGCCGCAGAGATTGCGATCCTGCCGCTGCCGAAACTGGTGCAGCAGCTGGCGTTAAATGCCTGGAAAGAGACCACCGAAACTGGGGTCTGCCTGCATTTGCGTAGCAGCCAGCGTCACCTTAATTCACCGTCGGCGCAGCAGGTATTAAGCGATGCGCTGAGTCAGCATGCCGGGCAGAGAGTTGAACTCTCGGTAGTTGAAGACGATAATTCATCGGTGTTGACGCCACTTGAATGGCGTCAGGCCATTTACGAAGAGAAACTGGCGCAGGCGCGTCAGTCGATCACCTGTGATACCCACATCCAGACGCTGCAGCGCTTTTTTGATGCCGATCTGGATGAGGAGAGTATCCGACCTGTTTGAACACGCTGCTGCTATCTTAACGATAGCGTTGTAGCCTCAGCTGAGAGAGAAAACTATGTTTGGTGGTAAAGGCGGATTGGGCAACCTGATGAAACAGGCCCAGCAGATGCAGGACAAAATGGCCAAGGTTCAGGAAGAGATTGCCGCGATTGAAGTGACCGGTGAGTCTGGTGCTGGCCTGGTAAAAGTCACCATTAACGGCGCGCACAACTGCCGTCGCGTGGAAGTCGATCCCAGCCTGCTGGAAGATGACAAAGATATGCTGGAAGATCTGATTGCAGCCGCGTTCAACGATGCGGCACGTCGCATTGATGAAACCCAGAAAGAGAAGATGGCTTCTGTCTCTTCAGGCATGCAGCTGCCACCAGGCTTTAAGATGCCGTTCTGATGCAAACCAGTCCACTGCTTGAATCTTTGATGGAGTCGCTGCGCTGTCTGCCCGGCGTTGGGCCGAAGTCGGCACAGCGCATGGCGTTCCAGCTGCTGCAGCGCGATCGCAGCGGTGGCATGCGGCTGGCGCAGGCGCTGACCCGGGCGATGTCGGAGATCGGACACTGCGCCGATTGCCGGACATTCACCGAGCAGGAAATTTGCACCATCTGCGCCAATCCACGGCGTCAGCAGAATGGTCAAATCTGCGTGGTGGAAAGCCCGGCGGATATTCACGCCATTGAGCAAACCGGCCAGTTTGGCGGTCGCTACTTTGTGCTGATGGGCCATCTCTCGCCGCTCGACGGCATCGGTCCGGCTGATATTGGCCTGGATCGTCTGGAGCAGCGACTGGAGAGTGAAACCCTGCAGGAAGTGATCCTCGCCACCAACCCGACGGTGGAAGGCGAGGCGACCGCGAACTACATCGCAGAACTCTGTGGTCAGTATGGCGTCGACGCCAGCCGTATCGCGCACGGCGTGCCGGTGGGCGGTGAGCTGGAGATGGTTGATGGCACCACGCTGTCCCATTCACTGGCGGGCCGCCAGAAGTTTAAATTTTAATCACTTGCCGGTGTTGTGACAGACACCGGCTTGAAAATCTCCCTGTCACCCCCACATCAACCTCAACGTTTGTTCAACCTGTTTTGTTGAGGTAGCAATGACCATGAAAGGACAAGAGACCCGTGGCTTTCAGTCGGAAGTAAAACAACTTCTGCACCTGATGATCCATTCTCTCTATTCAAACAAAGAAATTTTCCTGCGTGAGCTGATCTCCAACGCCTCGGATGCGGCAGACAAACTGCGCTTCCGTGCCCTGTCAGATTCCAGCCTGTATGAAGGTGATGGCGAGCTGCACGTTCGTCTCTCTGTTGATAAGGACAACCGTACCATTACGCTCAGCGACAACGGTATCGGTATGCGTCGCGATGAGGTCATTGAGAACCTCGGGACTATCGCCAAATCAGGCACCAAATCCTTCCTTGAATCCCTGGGCTCCGATCAGGCGAAAGATAGCCAGCTGATTGGTCAGTTCGGTGTCGGTTTCTATTCTGCATTCATCGTGGCGGATAAAGTCACGGTGCGCACCCGTGCCGCGGGCGCGTCAGCCGAAGAAGGCGTGTTCTGGGAATCCGCAGGCGAGGGCGAATATACCCTGGCTGAAATTGAGAAAGCCGATCGCGGTACCGAGATCACCCTGCATCTGCGCGAAGGCGAGGATGAGTTCCTGGATGCATGGCGCGTGCGCAACATCATCAGCAAATATTCCGATCACATCGCACTGCCGGTTGAGATCGAAAGCAAAGATGAAGAAGGCGAAGGGACACACTGGGAGAAGATTAACAAAGCCCAGGCGCTGTGGACCCGCAACAAATCTGAGATCAGCGACGAAGAGTACAACGAGTTCTACAAGCATATCGCCCACGATTACAGCGATCCGGTCGCCTGGAGCCACAATCGGGTGGAAGGTAAGCAGGAATATACCAGCCTGCTCTACATTCCGGCGCGTGCGCCATTCGATATGTGGAACCGCGATCAGAAACATGGCCTGAAACTCTACGTACAGCGCGTCTTTATCATGGATGACGCTGAGCAGTTTATGCCGAACTATCTGCGCTTTGTGCGTGGCCTGATTGACTCCAACGATCTGCCGCTGAACGTCTCCCGTGAGATCCTGCAGGATAGCCGCGTGACCCAGAGTCTGCGCGCTGCGCTGACGAAGCGTACCCTGCAGATGCTGGAAAAACTGGCAAAAGATGACAACGAGAAATATCAGACCTTCTGGAATGAGTTCGGTCTGGTGCTGAAAGAGGGCCCGGCGGAAGATCACGCTAACCAGGAGACGATCGCTAAGCTACTGCGTTTCGCCACCACCCAGAGCGAAGGTTCGGCACAGACCATTTCGCTGGAAGATTACGTCAGCCGCATGGTGGAAGGTCAGGAGAAGATTTACTACATCACCGCTGACAGCTATGCCGCCGCGAAGAGCAGCCCGCATCTGGAACTGTTCCGCAAAAAAGGCATTGAGGTGCTGCTGCTCTCCGATCGCATCGACGAATGGATGATGAGCTACCTCACTGAGTTCGATGGTAAAACCTTCCAGTCAGTCAGCAAAGCGGATGAATCGCTGAGCAAGCTCGCGGATGAAGAGACCGAAGAGCAGAAAGAGGCGGAAAAAGCGCTGGAGCCTTTTGTTGAGCGGGTGAAAACTCTGCTGGGCGAACGTGTTAAAGAGGTGCGTCTGACGCATCGCCTGACCGATACTCCGGCGATTGTCACCACCGACGCCAACGAGATGACCACGCAGATGGCGAAGCTGTTTGCCGCGGCCGGACAGGAAGTGCCGGAAGTGAAGTACCTGTTCGAAATCAACCCGGATCATCCGCTGGTGAAACGTGTTGCGGATACGCAGGATGAAGCACGCTTCGGTGAGTGGATTGAGCTGCTGCTGGATCAGGCCTTGCTGGCCGAGCGCGGCACGCTGGACGATCCTAACCAGTTTATCCGCCGCATGAACCAGTTGCTGACCGCATAATGGTAACAGGCAGGTGGTTTTCACCGGCCTGAAGTTGCAGCTACGATGCTGGCTCAGGGAGCATACGCCCTCCGCAAAGACGCAAAAAGCCGCCATCCCTGGCGGGCTCAGCGCGGGCGATTACGCACCTCATCCCTGAGGTGCGCCCGTTGCCGGGCCAACGCTTTGCGTTGTTCAAAAACGCTCCCGGCGTTTTTGTCCATGGCCCGCGATGCTTTGCTCCAGGCGTATGCTCCCATCGCATTGACTCTGATGCCGTCTGTCTGAATCAGTCAGCGCTGATTGTGAGCGGGATTTCAGGGTTAAAAAGCAGTAAATTTGTCAGCTGTCTGAAGCCGGTGACCCTCACCGGCTTTTTTTATGGTTTTGCGGCATCCTGCAGCCAGTCGCGAAACAGGCTGATCTCCGTATCGTGCCGACGGCTCTGTTTTGTCATCATCCATGTGGCCCGCTCGACGCGTACAAAGCCAAGCGGCGCAAGCAGCGTGCCATCCTCCAGCTCTTTGCGTACCAGCAAACGCGGTGCCATCAGGACGCCAAGACCACTTCGTGCAGCCTGAATCCCCAGTGTCAGACTCTCAAAATGCTTTCCGCCGTTAAAGCGGCCGCTGACCCCTGCTTTGTCCGCCCACTCTGACCAGGCGTGCAGCCGGGTATCCGCATGCAGCAGGGGCATCGCGGCCAGATCCTCGCCGACCCGCAGTTGCGAAGCAAAGTGAGGTGCGCAGAGCGGTCCAATCTCATCCTCGCTGACCAGCGTGGCGTCTATGTCAGATTCAGGTGGCTCGCCGTGACTGAGGATCAGCACATCCACATGTTCGCTGCGCAGTTGCGAGATCTGCGTCAGCGGCTGGAAGTGAACTTCAATCTCCGGATAGCGTTGATAAAAGCTGGCGATACGGGGGATCAGCCATTGCGACAAAAAGCTGGGGGCGCAGGAGACCCGAATCTGCTGAAGCAGCCCGGTACGAATGCTTTCGCAGCTGCTGCGCAACTCACTGAACGCTTGCTGACAGCTCAGCAGCAGACGTTCACCGTGTGAGGTCAGTTTCACGCGGCCATGGCTGCGGACAAAAAGTGGTTTGCCCATCCAGCTCTCCAGCTGGCGAATCTGATGGCTGATGGCGCTGTGCGTAACATGCAGATGTTCAGCCGCCACGCTAAAACTGCTGTGTAAGGCTGCCTGGTGAAAATAGTGCAGCGCTCTCAGTGGCGGCAGTCCGTTCATCCTCTTCCCCTGTGCAAAAATCTAACAGGGATTGTCAATTTATATCATTTTAAAGTCCAGCCGCATTGACCTACTCTGTAGGGCAAATTCTGGCGGGTTGACTCAGCCTTATATCTGTGATTTTTCAGGGTATTCCGCCTCGCTTAACCAGCGTTCACGCCGCACACTCCCCGAAGCGAGACAACCATGGCACACCGCTCTTTATCCTCTGAAACTTCAGCAGAGGCGCGCCATCGGTTACGCCTGGCGCTCTCACGTTTTTACCGGCTGGAGCAGTTCGATCTCTTCTTCGCGCCCTCGCTGCATGTGGCGCAGGTCCTTCTTTCTCAGCTCTTTCTGCGGCAGGAGCAGGCGCGCAATCAGCACCGTTACGCCTCGCACTTTCCGGTAACCGAACTCAACATCCTGCCAGCAGTTCCGCTGATCGCGGGCAGCATCATGCTGGTACCGCATGTCGAATTGCCCAATGGCCGCGTGCGTCCGCTGCGGGATTGCCAGAACCAGGGTGTGACGGAGGCGAGCGAGAGTTTTGCCAGCGTGCTGCATCAGAAACTGATCGACGAAGCCCATCTGTTTGTCACCCGACTGGATCGCCACGCTGAGATCTGCAGCGATCTGGTGCTGGTGGCGTTGCGGACCCATGACTTCAGTACGCTGGTGCGCAGCGAACTGCGGCTTTTCGAACAGGGGCTGACCCTGACCGCCACGCATGAGGCACTGCGCCGCTTCGACGATCCGCACTGGCGGCCTTACAATGCCGCCACCGTCGATGCGCTCTCCCTGTCAGACCCGCTGCCGCTGAACTCCTGCCATCAGCCCGGTTTGCCGTTTGCCAGCTTTAATGTCCCGGCCTCCGTGATCACATCGCTTTCAGATGCGGAAGATGTGGTGAAATGGCCGCAGCAGGCGCGGCTGCTGCTGAATGCTAACGTGCGCGGCAGCGGCAAAAAAAGCGTGAATATGACCCATCATCTGAGCCGACGACTGCAATTCCTGCTCGGCTCAGGCGGTAAATCTGAAAAAGCGTCCGGCAGGCCAGGCGGGTAGGGGGCAGGGCCAAAAAGCAGCTCAGGTCGCCCTGCGCGATCCGCGCCCTTCCTTGTGATGAGCGGGTCATAATGGTATGTTCTTTCGCTTCTAAGATAGATCAATGCGATTCGCAAGGGGATTTACGCAATGCGTATTATTCTGCTCGGAGCTCCGGGCGCAGGTAAGGGGACTCAGGCCCAATTCATCATGGAGAAGTATGGCATTCCGCAAATCTCCACCGGCGACATGTTGCGTGCAGCAGTAAAAGCAGGCAGCGAGCTGGGCAACCAGGCGAAAGCCATTATGGATGCTGGCAAACTGGTGACCGATGAACTGGTGATTGCGCTGGTCAAAGAGCGTATCACCCAGGAAGACTGCAAAAACGGTTTCCTGCTGGACGGTTTCCCGCGCACCATTCCTCAGGCAGATGCAATGAAAGAGGCCGGGATCACCGTTGATCACGTGCTGGAGTTCGCCGTACCGGATGAACTGATCGTTGAGCGTATCGTGGGCCGTCGCGTTCACACGCCATCAGGCCGCGTTTATCACGTCACTTTTAATCCACCGAAAGTGGAAGGCAAAGATGATGTGACCGGCGAAGAGCTGACCATGCGTAAAGACGATCAGGAAGAGACCGTGCGTAAGCGCCTGGTGGAATATCATCAGATGACCGCGCCGCTGATTGCTTACTACAGCAAAGAGGCGGAAGCGGGCAACACTGCCTATCATAAAATCGACGGCACCCGTAAGGTGACCGAAGTCAGTGCCGAGCTGGCTAAGATCCTGGGCTAAGTTCACAGGGGCCGGTATTACTGGCCCCTTTTGCAGTAATCGCTTTTACCTCCCACTAATTCCGCTACAATTTCCCCGTTTTCACGCATCCCCGTTGTTATCAAGGAACTCAAATGAGGCAAGATAAGGCCGGCGTGTTATTGGTTAATTTAGGTACGCCAGACGCGCCCACCACACCTGCAGTTAAACGCTATCTGAAACAGTTTTTAAGCGATCCGCGCGTGGTCGATGCGCCGCGCTGGCTCTGGTGGCCGGTTCTCAATGCCGTTATTCTGCCGTTTCGCTCGCCGCGCGTCTCTAAGCTCTACTCATCGGTCTGGATGGAAGGCGGTTCACCGCTGCTGGTTTACAGCATGCGTCAGCGCGATGCGCTGGCGGCACGGGTCGATATGCCCGTCGAGGTGGGCATGAGCTACGGTAATCCCAGCCTGAAAAGCGCGGTTGATAAGCTAATGGCGCAGGGCGTGACCCGCCTGATTGTGCTGCCGCTCTATCCGCAATTCTCCTGCTCCACCGTGGCGGCAGTGTGGGATGGCCTGACCGAGGTATTCAAAGATTATCGCTCGCTGCCTGATGTGCAGTTTATCCGCGACTACGCCGAACATCCGGCCTATATCGCCGCGCTGAAAGCGACGGTGGAGCGATCCTTTGAGCGGCACGGTCAGCCCGATCTGCTGGTGTTATCCTTCCACGGCATTCCGCAACGTTTTGCTAACGAAGGCGATGACTACCCGCAGCGCTGTGCGGATACCACGGCGGCCCTGGTCAAAGCGCTGGGCCTGCGTGATGATCAGTATATGATGACCTTCCAGTCGCGTTTTGGTCGTGAGCCGTGGCTGATGCCCTACACCGATAAAACCATGGAAAGCCTGCCCGCTAAAGGGATCAAACATGTTCAGGTGATGAGCCCGGGCTTCTCGTCAGACTGCCTGGAGACGCTGGAAGAGATCAGTGGTGAAAACTGCGAAATCTTTATGCATGCCGGGGGTGAGAAGTTTGAGTATATCCCTGCGCTGAACGCCGATGAGGCGCATATCGACATGATGGTGCAACTGGTCGACGCACGCCGTTAAAGCGCAGGCGGAGAGTGTGATATCATTCTCCGCCTGTTTTTCCAGACGGCACCTCCCGATGAAATTTCCCGGCAAACGCAAATCCAAACACTACTTTCCTGTCAGCGCACGCGATCCCCTGTTACAGCCCGCCCAGCACGATGTTGATGCAGGCAGCTGGGTGGTGGGTATCGACCAGACGCTGGTGGATATCGAAGCCAAAGTCGATGACGCTTTTCTCGCACGTTATGGCCTGAGTGCCGGGCACTCGCTGGTTATCGATAATGCCGTCGCGGAAGCGTTGTACAACGAGCTGATGCAGGAAGCGCTGATCACCCACCAGTTTGCTGGTGGCACCATCGGTAACACGCTGCATAATTTCTCGGTGCTGGCCGATGACCGCTCCGTGCTGCTGGGCGTCATGTGCAATAACATCCAGATTGGCGGCTACGCCTATCGCTATCTCTGTAACACCTCAAGCCGGGTCGATCTTAACTATCTGCAGGGCGTGGATGGCGCCATTGGACGCTGCTTTACGCTGATTGGCGAACATGGCGAGCGAACCTTTGCTATCAGCCCCGGCCAGATGAACCAGCTGCATCCGGATAACGTACCGGAAGAGGTGATCGCCGGAGCCTCTGCGCTGGTACTGACCTCCTATCTGGTGCGCTGTGCCGAAGGTGAACCGATGCCACAGGCAACATTGCGGGCGATTGAGTATGCCAAACGCCACAACGTGCCGGTGGTGCTGACGCTGGGCACCAAACATGTGATTGGCGACAATCCTCAGTTCTGGCGCGATTTCCTGCGCGAGCATGTCAGCATCGTGGCGATGAATGAAGAGGAAGCGCTGGCGCTGACCGGCGAAAGCGATCCGCTGCTCGCCGCCAATATGGCGCTGGACTGGGTCGATCTGGTGCTGTGTACTGCTGGCCCGATTGGGCTCTATATGGCGGGTTACACCGAAGAAGAGTTCAAACGCAAAACCAACCATCCACTGCTGCCTGGCGCGATTGCTGAATTCAACCAGTATGAGTTCAGCCGGGTGATGCGCCAGCAGGATTGCCAGCAGCCGCTGCGCATTTTCTCGCACATCGCGCCTTATATGGGCGGACCGGAAAAGATCATGAACACCAACGGCGCCGGAGATGGTGCGCTGGCGGCGTTACTGCATGACATCACCGCCAACAACTATCACAGCCTGAATGTGCCGAACTCCAGCAAACATGCGCGTCCTTACCTGACCTACTCATCGCTGGCGCAGGTATGTAAATATGCCAACCGCGTCAGCTACCAGGTGCTGAATCAGCATTCGCCGCGTCTGACCCGCGGTCTGCCGGAGCGGGAAGACAGTCTGGAAGAGTCTTACTGGGATCGGTAAAGCTGGCAGCTGCCGCGCATAAAAAAGCCCTTCTGAAGAGAAGGGCCTTAGAAGACTGGCAACGTCTGGCTCGGTTAGCGATGAGATCGAGCCTGTTAAGGGAACACGGTCAGATCGGAAAATTGCTAAGCCATCCGTAGCCGGGCGAACTCTTCGCGTTGTTCAAAAACGCTCCCGGCGTTTTTAGTACGCACCTCATCCCTGAGGTGCGCCCGTAGCCGGGCCAACGCTTCGCGTTGTTCAAAAACGCTCCCGGCGTTTTTGTCCCGGTCGACGGGACGCTTTGCTCTTCTGTCCGTGTTCCCTGCGTGTTGAGTTTATTCGTTGCGGTAAAATTTACCCTGGTTTTGATATATCAGAAGCCTGCCAGGCTTTGCTTAACACGAATCAGCGCACGACATCGCAGGGCTGTAAATCTTCGCCCTGGGTCATCTCATCCTGCAGGATTTGCAGCATACTGCTGGCGATCTCACGTTCGCCCATCACCACACGGGTGGCACCCCGTTCCATGATGTACTCGACTTCATCGTCATAGTGGGCGCGGGCGATAATCTCGATATTCTGATGTTTTTCACGCGCGGCGGTGACCACTTCACCCGCTTCATAGCCATTCGGAATAGTCAGTAACAGCCAGCGGGCGCAGTCGAGTCGGGCCAGTTCCATGGTGTCAGCGCGGGCAGCATTACCCAGCACCGCCTTGATGCCGCGCTCGCGCAGCGCTTCAACACGCGCGCGGGAGTTTTCAACCACCACCAGCGGAACATTGGCCTCAAGCAGCTTCTGACCAATCAGACTGCCCACCCGGCCGTAACCTACAATTACCGCGTGATTGCAGAAATCCACCGGGATCTGCTTCTCTTCTTCAATCGCCTCTTCCAGCGTCTGCTCTTCCATCGTCTCCGTTTTCGCCAGGAAACGCTCCAGCAGGGTAAACAGGATCGGATTAAGCATAATCGACAGGATGGCGGCGGCCAGCACCAGGTTGCGGCCCTCGTCAGTCAGCAGGCCCAGCGAGATACCCAGACCGGCCAGAATAAAGGCGAATTCACCAATCTGCGCCAGACTGACCGAAATGGTCAACGCCGTACGACGTGAATGGCCGAGCAGCGACACCAGCAGCCAGGCGGCGACCGATTTACCCACCACAATAATCACCAGCGCGCCCAGCACTGCCAGCGGCTGCGTCACCAGAATCGACGGGTCAAACAGCATGCCGACCGAGACAAAGAACAGCACGGCAAAGGCATCACGCAGCGGCAGCGTATCGCGCGCGGCGCGGTGGCTCAGTTCCGATTCGTTCAGCACCATACCGGCAAAGAAAGCGCCCAGCGCAAACGAAACATCAAAGAATTCAACAGCACCAAAGGCGATGCCCAGCGCCAGCGCTAATACCGCCAGAGTAAACAGCTCACGCGAGCCGGTGGCGGCGCTGCGGGCGAGGATCCAGGGGACGGCACGCCGTCCCACCACCATCATCAGCACCATAAAGGCGGCGACTTTGCCGATGGTCCACAGCAGGTCCCAGGCCAGCAGTCCGGCGCTGGCATTGCCCTGTTCCATCATGCCGGCAATCGCAGGCAGCAGCACCAGTGTCAGCACCATCACCAGATCTTCAACAATCAGCCAGCCAATCGCAATCTGCCCGCGCTGGCTATCGATCAGTTGCCGCTCTTCAAGCGCGCGCAGTAACACCACGGTACTGGCGGTAGAGAGGCAGAGACCAAACACCAGGCCGGTCATCCACGACCATCCCAGCGTCCACGATAAGCCCATTCCCAGTAACGTCGCGACCGCGATCTGTGCGATGGCACCGGGAATGGCTATCGACTTTACCGACATGAGATCTTTCATTGAGAAGTGCAGGCCGACACCAAACATCAGCAGGATAACGCCGAGTTCTGCCAGTTCAGGAGCCAGATTGGTATCGGCAACAAAGCCGGGGGTAAAAGGGCCAGCCAGCACGCCTGCCATCAGGTAGCCAACCAGGGGCGAAATACGCAGGCGGTTTGCCAGCATCCCAAGGAGAAATGCCAGAACCAGTGCTCCGACAATGGTAGTGATCAACGGTGTGGTGTGATGCATGCCTGTCTCCTTGTATACAAATGTATCCGCTTGTAACAAATGAGTTTAAAACAAAATCTATTCTTTCGCTGAGCAATTTGCGGGAATACCCTAAAAAAGCAGGAAAAAAAGTCAAATGCACAATCGAAAGGGTGTTTTTGTTCATTATCCATAATATTGACTGATTTGACGGTTTAAAGCGGTCCGGGTAAATAAAAATTAGCATCCCTAAATGCCGTGGGTATGACACAAATAAGGGTTAAATGCGCGCACAGACAGGGTAAAGCCCGTCAGCGGCACTTTTGCAGGGGTAAACAACTGGTTAACATCAGGCCTGGCTACCCGTTCTGGCTTATCCGGAAGAAACCAGCCTGACGCTGGCACGGCCTTACGGCTATTGTCATGCTCAGCAAAAGCGGTCCGGAGATAAAAAGAGCGGCATACAGAGACAGGCGAATGTGCGTTGGCCTTGAGTTCGCCGGGGGAATGTGCGACACAGTGGGGCAAACCGGCAGAAAATCGGGCCAGACGGCAAATTAAGGAGAATCACAGTGTTGTTATCTAAATGGACAGGGGCGGGCGTGGCACTACTGGTGGCCCTGATGCCGCTGTTTTCACAGGCCGCCCAGGCCGATCGCACCTATCGTTTCAGCCTGCTGCACACCAACGATGAGCATGGTCATTTCTGGTTTACTGAGCAGGGTGAATATGGTCTGGCGGCGCAGAAAACCTTAATGGATACGATGCGCTACGATGTGCAGTCCAGAGGCGGCGGCGCATTGATTCTCTCTGCCGGTGATGTGAACACGGGCGTACCGGAGTCCGATGAGCTGGACGCTGAACCCGATTTTCGCGCGATGAACCTGATTGGCTATGATGCCATGGCGCTGGGCAACCATGAGTTCGACAAGCCCATCGCGGTCCTGCGCAAGCAGGAGAAGTGGGCACGATTCCCGCTGCTCGCCGCTAACGTTTATCAGAAAAGTACCGGTCAGCGCCTGTTTAAGCCCTGGGCGGTATTCAACCGTCTCGGGCTGAAAATTGCGGTGGTCGGGCTGATCACCCCGGACACGGCGAAACTGGCTAATCCGGCGGGTCTGACAGATACCGAATTCCGCGATCCGATTGCGGAGGCGGAGAAGGCGGTTGCCGAACTGCGCGCCACAGAGAAGCCGGACGTGATTGTCGCGCTGACCCACCTTGGTCATTATGACGACGGTAAGCATGGCAGCAATGGCATTGATGACGTCACCCTGGCGCGCAGCCTGCCTGCCGGCACCATCGATCTGATTGTGGGTGGTCATTCGCATGATGCGGTCTGCATGGAAAAAGAGAACGTCAGCGTCAAAAATTATCAGCCGGGCCAGCCCTGCAAACCCGATCAGCAGAACGGGATCTGGATTATGCAGGCGGATAAATGGGGCAAATATGTCGGACGTGGTGACTTCACCTTCCGTAATGGGCAGGTGACGCTGGAGGCTTATCAGCTGGTGCCGGTCAACCTTAAACATCAGATAAAGAACGCGGATGGCAGCGAAACCTGGCTCACCTGGCAGGAAGAGATCCCGAAAAACACCGCCATGATGAAACTGCTGATGCCATTCCAGAAACGGGCTGAGGCGAAGTTAACCGTGAATGTCGGCAGCGCCGACGGCAGCTTCAGCGGTGAAAAAGAGCAGGTTCGCTTTGAGCAGACGAATCTCGGCCAGCTGATTCTGCGCGCCCAGATGGCGCACACCAAAGCCGATTTTGCGGTGATGAGCGGCGGTGGTATTCGCACCTCGCTGAAATCGGGCAAGCTGAGCTGGCGTGACCTGCTGCAGGTCCAGCCGTTTGGCAATCAGGTGGTCTCGGTCAGCCTGACCGGGGCGGAGATCAAAAAATATCTGGATGTGGTCGCCAATATTCAGCCTGACTCAGGTGGCTACGCCCAGTTTGCCGGTATCAGCCTGACCGCAGACGGTAAACATGTCAGCGACGTCAGTATTAACGGTAAACCGCTGCAGGATGCACAGCATTATCGCATGGCAACCAACAGCTTCAATGCGGCTGGCGGCGACGGTTATCCGCGTCTGGATAATCATGCGGGTTATCTCAACAGCGGGGCAGTCGATGCGCAGGTGTTGCGTGACTGGATCAAGACGCACTCGCCGGTCAAAGCCAGCGACTATCAGCCGAAAGGGCAGATTGTGCATCTGACCGATGAGCAGATCCGGGCGCGGGATGAAGCTGCGGAAAAAGCGCGGAAGCGTAACTATCCCAAAATGATCCTGGCGTGGATCTGGCCGTGGGGGAACGAAACAGCCGCCACGCATTGAACTGACCGGGAGGCGCTTGCGCCTCCCGTTTTTCTTACGCCCGGCAGGGGTGACGTCTGATCCAGCGCTCGCGCAGTTTGTCCCACACCCAGTTGTAGGCCATGGTGTAGGGCAGGAAGAAGAGGAAAAAAGCCACTTCGACCAGGAAAGCCTGACCCAGAGAGATATCCAGCATCCAGGCGGCAATGGGCAGACCAATCAGGATAAATCCACCTTCAAACCCCAGCGCATGTAATACACGCACGCCCGGGCCACGTTTCTGGCCTGGCGCATAGAGGCGATCAAATCCGCTGTTGTAAATCATGTTCCATAGCATCGCGACCGTAGAGAGCATAATCGCCAGCGATCCCATCTGAAACAGCGGTTTATTCATTGCCCATGCCGCCAGCGGCGAAACGGTGAGAATCGCCAGTGTTTCAAAGCAGACAGCATGAAGAATACGTTCTTTAAGTGAGCGGGTACGCATTGTGAGTTCTCCTTCAATAATGCGGCGCATTTTCACACGTCGGAATGCTAAGATAAAATGAACACCTATCGAAAAAAGCGATGGTTCAGATGCGTTACTCCCCGGAATCCCTTGAGGCTTTTATGCAGACTGTCGCGAGCGGTTCTTTCTCTGCCGCTGCGCGCGCGCTGGGTAAAAGTCAGTCCACCATCAGCGCGGCGGTAGCCAGTCTTGAAGACGACCTTGGCTTTGCGCTGTTTGAACGGGCAGGGCGTCAGCCGGTCCTCACCGAGCAGGGACGCCGCGTTATTCCTCAGGTTCAGCAGATCCTGGCGGCCAGCGAGCGGCTGGATGCGCTGGCGATACGGCTTTCGCAGGGCGTTGAACCCCGGCTCAGTTTTGCCATGTCAGACTTCTGGCAAACGGATCATCACGAGCATCTGCTCAGGCAATTTGATGCCCGTTATCCGGAGATTGAACTGGAGGTCATGATTGCCGAGGATGGTGATGTGCTGGATCTGCTGCAGGCCGGGCGGGTACATCTGGGCGTGGTGCGGGCACAGCCCAATCTGCCGGTGGATATCGCCGTGGCGCGACTGCAGGTTGAAGCACAGATGGCGGTCTTTTTACATCGCGATCATCCGCTGGCCCAGCTTAAGACCCTGAGCGAAAGCGAGCTGGAAGGGGTTCGTCACCTGCGATTAAATACCTGGGTTGAGGCATCTGAACCCGCGCCAATGGGGCGCATCTGGTCGGCACCGACCTATCTGTTACTGCTGGAGATGGCGGAGCAGGGATTTGGCTGGACGGTTCTGCCGCGCTGGCTGGTGAAACAGTTTGGTCATGGCGTTCTGAAAGAGTTGTCGATGCCGGGCTGGCCGCAGCATATCGCCATTGAGGTGGTCTGGTCACGCCGTACGCCACCCGGTCCGGCGGGTCGCTGGATGATCGATCAGCTCTGCGCCCAGCCACGGGTTTAGTCGTGGCGGGCGATATCCGCAAACGGAGCGTCCAGCAGTCGTGAAAGATCCTGGGGAGCCAGTTCGATATCCAGTCCACGCTTGCCGCCTGAGATAAACATGGCGTCAAACGCGCTGGCTGAGTGGTCGATCACCGTAGGCAGCCGTTTTTTCTGGCCCAGCGGACTGATGCCGCCCACCAGATAGCCAGTGACCCGCTGGGCCAGCTGTGGGTCGGCCATATCCGCTTTCTTCGCGCCCAGCGCTTTTGCCACCTTCTTGAGATCCAGTTGCGTCGATACCGGCGTAATCGCCACTGCCAGCTGTTTCGCCTCGCCATTCAGCGCCACCAGCAGCGTCTTATAGACATGGCGCGCATCCAGATTGAGTTTACGTACCGCTTCGTCACCAAAATGGGTTTCGCTGCTGTCATGCTCATAGGGATGCAGGGTGAAGCTGACTTTTTGTTTTTCCAGCAATTTTACGGCGGGCGTCATACAGGTTCCTTACTAAGAAAAATCTTATTACGCAGAATCGTGGAAAAAGGTGGCGAAACTTTGTTCTTTGAGTGAAAATTAGCCGCGCGCCAGCAATCTGAATGCTGAGCGATAACCAAAATCATAAACAAATTCCTCTTTGACGGGCCGATAATATTATCGGCTCTCTTTTTTTCAGGGCTTCTTCAGCATCTCAGGCAGGTTATCTTCGCCGTAGAGATGCAGAGCACCGACCGCTACCACATAGTTTCCCGCTGATAATCCCTGAAGCCGGTCACACCACTGCGCATTTCGCTGACCGATCAACGTATCATTCAGCGCCTGGCTGAAGGTGGCGGGCAGGGTGATTTCCGGCTGGCGTGGCGGCGTATCGAGCCACCAGCTCACCATCATCTGCAGCAGGCGCGCATTGGTGTGCCAGTGCAGCAGCGTATCCTGCAACAACGCCATGCCGTCATCCGGCAGCGCAGTCAGCAGGGCGATCTGCGCCTCTGCGCCTTCCAGTTCAATCACCGGTTTGTTCAGACCTTTCGCGGCCTGCAACAGCTGATAATCGATGCCGTAGTCAGGTCGCAATCCCAGCCTTTGTGCCTGCTGCGCCTGTAACATCAGCGCCACCTGCCAGGCGGGCAGATTATCAAACAGGCTCAGATTGAGGCTCATCTCCTGACAGAGTGCGTTGAGCGTTTGCATCGCGTGACTATCCAGCCGGGTGGAAAGCTCAGGACGATCGCCGTGGTGATCAAAGGGTGAACCACCCTGCGTAATATCCGCTTCCACAATCAGTGCATCCGCCTGCTGCAACTGACGCAGTAGACGGGCGGGCAACGGCTGCATGTCGCGCGTCCCCATGTGGATGCTGCCGACCAGATGCAGCTGACGATCGCCAAGCCGGACATCCATCGCAGGCCAGCGGTAACTGGCGGGAAAAAGTTGGCTGATAAAGCCGCGCAGTGAGCGCCAGATGTTGCCTGTCATTCCCGGTCCTTTGCGATTCAAAACCCCATGCTAGCGACTTCAGCGCGTGAAAAACAGCGCTGAAACGGCGATCACTCGCGCGGTGGCCGGTAACGCAGCAGGCGGTTAGCATTGCTGACCACGGTAATGGAGGAGAGCGCCATCGCTGCACCCGCCACAATCGGGCTGAGCAGGGTACCGGTCAGCGGATAGAGCACACCCGCTGCCACCGGAATGCCGATGCTGTTATAGATAAATGCCCCAAACAGGTTCTGCCGGATATTGCGCAGGGTCGCGGAAGAGAGCGCTAACGCGTCTGCCACGCTGTTCAGGTCGGCACGCATCAACGTGATGCCCGCGGTTTCCACCGCCACATCGCTGCCGCCACCCATGGCAATGCCCACATCGGCCTGCGCCAGTGCGGGCGCGTCATTGATGCCATCACCCACCATCGCGACGCGACGGCCCTGCTGCTGTAATTGTTCAATTGCAGCCGCTTTGCCTTCCGGCATCACGCCCGCAATTACTTCATCAATACCGACCTCGGCAGCAATGGCGCGCGCGGTATTTTCATGATCGCCAGTCAGCATAATCAGGCGATAACCCTGCTGATGCAGTCGCTTCAGAGCTGCGCCGCTTTCCGGTCGAAGCTGATCGCGCAGCGCGATAAGCCCGGTTAGCTGGCCCTGCTCAGCCAGTAACACCGGCGTTGCACCCTGTTGCGTCAGCCGCGCAATCTCTGCTTCCGCCGCCTGGTAATCGACGCCGTTATCCTGCATTAGCGCGGCATTACCCAGCAGCAGCGTTCTGCCATCCAGACTACCGCTGACCCCTTTGCCGCGTATTGTACGAAATTGCGCTAACAGAGGCGGCTGGGTCAGTTTCGCTTCGGCGACAATCGCTTTCGCCAGCGGATGGCCCGAGGCGAACTCCAGCGCAGCCGCGGTCGCTAATACTGATTCACGGGTGGCATCACCCCAGACCTGCACGTCACTGACCTGCGGCTTGCCGGCAGTGAGTGTGCCGGTTTTATCAAACACCAGGGTGTCGATTTGGCTGGCGCGCTGCAAGGCATCGGCGTCGCGCACCAGCACCCCCAGTTCGGCGGCGCGGCCAACACCGGCAATAATCGACATCGGCGTCGCCAGGCCCAGCGCACAAGGACAGGCGATAATCAGCACGGTTGTCGCGATCACCAGCATATAGGCAATTTGTGGCTGCGGTCCGAACAGATACCATACTGCGCCGCTGAGCAGTGCGATCAACACCACCACCGGGACAAAAACGGCGGAGATGCGATCCGCCAGACGGCCCACATCCGGTTTACTGCTCTGCGCCTGACGCACCAGCCGGATAATGCGCGACAGGGTGGTGTGATTACCCGTCGCCCGGGCGATAAATTCTACCGAGCCATCCTGCACCAGGGTGCCGGCAAAGATGGCTGCGCCCGGGGTCTTGCTTTGCGGCACCGCTTCGCCGGTCAGCATCGCTTCATCAAACCAGGCTTCACCGGTAGCGATTTCGCCATCGACCGGCACCCGATCGCCGGTGACCAGGCGCAGCGTCATGCCGGGCTGCACTTCGCTGACCGGAATCAGCCTGTCGCCCTGTTGATCAACCTGCCGCGCCTGTGCTGGCGTCAGATCCAGCAATCTTTCCAGCGCTTTAGAAGATCGCTGGCGCGCCCGCTGCTCCAGGGCATGCCCCAGATTGATCAGGCCCAGGATCATGACGCTGGCTTCGAAATAGAGATGGCGCGCCTGTGGCGGGAAAAAGTCGGGCCACAGCACCACGCTAAAGGAGTAAATCCAGGCGGCGCCTGTGCCGAGTGCCACCAGCGTATCCATGGTGGCGCTGCCATTGCGTAAACTGCGCCAGGCACTGCGATAAAAATGGCTGCCGGTGACGATCATGATCAGCAGAGTCACGATGCCCAGCGTCAGCCAGACGCGGTGGTTGTGGTCGGTGAGCATCATGTTGTCGCCCACCATGCCCCAGATCATCAGCGGCAGGCCAAACGCTAAGGCGACTGCAGCCTGCCAGCTGAAACGCCGCATCGCGCTGCGGGCGCTGAGCTGCTGCTTCTCCCGTCGCTCCTGCTCGTCATCCACTACCTGCGCGCCATAACCCGCGGCATCGACGGCCGCTACCAGCTGCTGCGGATCAGCGTCGCCCAGCACCAGCGCACTGCGTTCGCTGAGATTGACGCGCGCCTGGCTGACGCCTGCGACCTGCTGCAGTGCTTTTTCCACCCGGCTCACGCAGCTGGCGCAGGTCATGCCCTCAATCAGCAGCATATGGGTGGGGAGGGTTGTTTCTGCCGGACGGGAAGCAGTCTCCGTTGTCAGCGCCTCCGGCGGCGGCTCTGATGCTGTCAACGGTTCAGACTTTGGGGAAGCGTCCGCGGTTTTCAGCGTCGCGTGATAACCCGCCTGCTCCACGGTGGCGATCAGCGCGGCCGCATCTGCGTGACCGGAAACCTGCGCTTCCTGTTGGGTCACGTCGGCCTGGTCAACATCATCGCGTTGTTCCAGTGCCTCTTTGACACGTTTGACACAGTGGCCGCAGGACAAGCCGTCCAGTGCCAGAGAAATAGTGTGTGACATAATCAACTCCTTCTGTAATCCCATTTGACCGATTGGTCATTTTCGATTCATGCTTAAGCATAAACCTTCCATCAAGGGGAAGGTCAAGGGGACGAAAATGAACATCAGCGATGTGGCAAAAAAGACCGGACTGACCAGCAAGGCGATACGTTTTTACGAAGAGAAGGGGGTGGTGACGCCGCCGTTGCGCAGTGAAAATGGCTACCGCAGCTACAACGGACACCATCTTGAGGAGCTGAACCTGTTACGTCAGGCACGACAGGTTGGCTTCACGCTGGATGAGTGTCGTGAGCTGGTGGCGCTGTTTAACAATCCGTCGCGCCACAGTGCCGATGTAAAAGCCCGTACTCTGCAGAAAGCGGAGGAAATTGCGGCGCATATTGAAGAGCTGCACGTCATGCGCGCTCGCCTGCTGGCGCTGGCAGAGGCCTGTCCCGGCGATGACGGCGCCGAATGTCCGATTATCAACAATCTGGCCGGGTGCTGCGGTCAGCGTGGCTGAATACGCAGCGTAATCCCTTCAATGCCGGTTACGACCACTGCTGTGCCCGCAGGCAGATCCTGCTCCGCCTCGACCCGCCAGCTGCTGTCCCCGATCCGCACATGGCCGGTGCGGTTATGCAGCGCGGTATCCAGCGTCAGCTGCAACCCGATCATCTGACTGCCGCGCTGGTTCAGGGCATTGGGTTTCTGACGCGCTTCACGATGGCGCATCCAGCGATACCATAAAAAGACGCAGATCAGCGTCAGCACGGCAAACAGAGAGCCCTGCGCCGTCCAGCTTACCGGCACAAACCACTCAATGAGGCCGACGATGACCGCCGCCAGCCCGCTCCAGAGCAGGTAACCGCTGGTGCCCAGCATCTCAGCCGCCAGCAGTAACCCACCCAGCGTCAGCCAGAACCAGTGCGGATGCGCGATAATATCGACCAGCATCAGCGTTTCGACTCAGTGCGTGATTCCTTCAGCAGTTCACCGATGCCCGCAATCGAACCCAGCAGACTGCTCGCCTCCAGCGGCATCATCACCACTTTGCTGTTATTAGCTTCACCGATTTTTTGCAGCGCATCGGTATATTTCTGTGCCACAAAGTAGTTAATGGCCTGAATATCACCTGATGCGATCGCTTCCGAGACCATCTTAGTGGCGTTAGCTTCCGCTTCCGCCTGACGTTCGCGCGCTTCTGCCTGCAGGAACGCCGAGGTCCGTTCACCTTCTGCTTTGAGGATTTGCGACTGCTTATCCCCTTCAGCGCGCAGGATCGCCGCCTGTCGCACCCCTTCGGCTGTCAGAATATCGGCGCGTTTAGTTCGCTCCGCTTTCATCTGCGCATTCATCGCGCCAATCAGCTCCTGCGGCGGACGCACATCGCGGATCTCGATGCGGGTGATCTTGACGCCCCACGGGTTGGTCGCTTCATCCACGATATGCAGCAGGCGGGTGTTGATGCTGTCGCGCTGTGACAGCATTTCGTCCAGCTCCATGCTGCCAAGCACGGTACGCATATTGGTCATGGTGAGGTTAAGAATCGCCTGCTCAAGATTGCTGACTTCATACGCGGCACGCGCGGGATCAACGACCTGAATAAAGCAGACCGCATCGATGGTGACGTTGGCATTGTCTTTGGAGATGATCTCCTGCGAGGGAATATCGAGTACCTGTTCCATCATGTTGATCTTACGACCGACACGATCCATGAACGGCACCACCAGGCTTAATCCTGGCTGCAGGGTGCGGGTATAACGGCCAAAGCGCTCAACCGTCCATTGAAAACCTTGTGGCACGATCTTGACGGTGGCCCAGACCGCCACCAGCGCCAGAATAATCAGGGCAGGAATTACAGTTATCATACAACCTCCGCGTTGTCAGATTAACGGGCCGAGTCGCTTCGGCCCGGGGTGCTGCCGCTTAGTAGAGCAGGGAATAGAGCTGACGACGATAACGCGCGGCAAGTGCATCGCCGGTACCCAGCGCCGCCAGAATCTCCTGCAGCATTTTACGCGCCTGGCCATCAGCGGCATTGAGATCGGATTTCAGGAAGCTGAACAGCAGTTCCAGCGCTTCTTCATTACGGCCCACCTGATGCAGCTGTAACGAGAGTTTAGCAGCCAGCCCGGCGTTAGTCGGGTCAGCCTCCAGCTGGGATTGCAGCTGCTGAATCTCCGGCGTATCCGCTGCCTGTTTCAGCAGATCGATCTGCGCCATCAGGCTCTGATAGCGGGTATCCTGATCCTGCAATGGCACCACTTTCAGCACCGCTTCCGCTTCATCGCTGCGGTTCAGGGTAATCAGTACGTCAGCCAGCAGGAAACCGATCTCGCTGGACTGATTGCTCAGCTGCCACGCATCTTTTAACAACGGCAGCGCCTCCAGCGGTTTACCTTCCTGCATCAGCGCCATCGCCTGCTGCGCTTTCAGCTCTTCTTCGCGCGGCAGGACTTTTTCCAGCAGGGCGCGGATCGCTTCTTCCGGCTGCGGTCCCTGGAAGCCATCAACCGGCTGACCATCCTGGAACAGATAGACGGTCGGGATTGAACGCAGACCAAACTGCGACGCCACCCTTTGCTCTTTGTCGCAATCCAGTTTTGCGAGAATAAACTGACCCGCGTACTCCTGCGCCAGGCGCTCCAGCACAGGCGTCAGATCCTGACAGTGCTGGCTGCGCTCAGACCAGAAGTAGAACAGCACCGGCAGCTGCATCGACTGCTCAAGGGTCTGCTGCAGGTTAGATTCGTTGATGTCGATGATCGAAGCTTGTGGTGACATGGATAAGTCTCTTTGCAAAAAGTGTTCTAAGAATATGGGGCCAACTGGCCCGGCTTCAAGCGCTATTGCGCATGGCTGATTAATGGCTGCGCAAAATGCGATCCAGCATCCAGCCGGGGAGTAACCGTTTCAGCAGGCTCATTATGTGTGCGACCAGTGTCACCGGATAGCGTAAACGCGGATGTTTACTCTCGAGTGCATGACGAAGTTTAGGCAGAATGGCTTCCGGTGGCAGGGTAAAACGTGCCGCGATGCCAGGGTTGCACACCGGGTTATGCTGTTCGCCCTGCGTCACATTGTCGGTAAAGCGGGTCTGAATCGGACCCGGTTCAATCAGGCTGACCCGGATGCCGCGGCTGCGCACTTCAAGCCGCAGCGCATCGCTCCAGGCTTCCAGTGCATATTTACTGGCGGCATAGGCGCCCCGGCCTGGTGTGGAGATCAGCCCCAGCACCGAGCTGGTATTAATAATGCGGCCATCGCCGCTGGCCTGCAACGCGGGCAACAGACGCAGTGTCAGCTGATGGACGCCGAAAAAGTTGCTGGAAAACTGCTGTTCCAGCTGCTGGCGGGAGAGGGTGTGCAGCGGGCCATAGAGACCAAATCCGGCGTTGTTAAACAACGCCGTCAGACGGTTATCGCAGAGCGCGAGCACTGTGTCGGCGGCCTGATCCACACTTTGCGGATCGTCGAGATCCAGCTGCAGCCCGGTAAAGCCCAGTGTTTCCATGCGGGCGACATCCTCTGCTTTACGGCAGGCGGCGATCACCCGGTAGCCCCGCGCCAGTAAATCGTGAGCGGCAACCAGGCCAATACCGCTCGAACAACCTGTAATCAGAATGGTTTTTTGCATTTCTTTACCCTTTTTGCGCATCCCGGCGCGCTACGGCTGCTTAACTAAGGGGGCCAGGTCTTTTGCCATTAACTGGGCGATAAAAGGCTGGGCATCAGGATTAGGATGAATGCCATCCTGCTGCATCCACTCGGGTTTCAGATAAACCTGCTCCATGAAAAAGGGCACCAGAGGAATGTTATGCTGCTGCGCTAATCCGGGATAGATGCCGCTGAACGCTTCGGTGTAGCGGCGACCATAGTTGGCAGGCAGACGAATCTGCATCAGCAGCGGCTTCGCATTGGCGGCTTTAACATCGTCGATAACTTTACTCAGATTCTGCGCGATAGCGTCGGGCGGGAAACCGCGCAAACCATCGTTACCGCCCAATTCGATTAACACCCATTGCGGCTGATGCTGTTTTAATAGTGCGGGCAGGCGCGCCAGCCCCTGTGCAGCCGTATCACCGCTGATACTGGCGTTGATCACTTTAGGTTTTTGCTGCCACTGCTTATCGAGCAGGCTGGGCCAGGCCGCAGTGGCAGACATGCGATAGCCCGCACTCAGGCTGTCGCCCAGTACCATCAGCGTATCTGCAGCAGCAAGACGCGACACCAGCAGAAGAATCAATAACAGGAAGGGATAATGCCAGCGGAAAACATTGTTGAAGTTCATCATCTTACTAAGTCCGTCGGTCAGGGAGAGCATCAGTTAACCATCCTTACCGGAGTTGAGTTGGTTGTCAAACCAGCTGAGACCATTGCGCTGATTGGCGAGTCCGGCTCCGGCAAGTCAACCCTGCTCGGAATTCTGGCCGGGCTGGACGATGGCAGCAGCGGCGAAGTCCATCTGCTGGGGCAGCCACTGCATCAAATGAACGAAGAGCAGCGTGCGGCCCTGCGTGCGCGACAGGTCGGCTTTGTATTCCAGTCATTTATGCTGGTGCCGACCCTGAATGCCCAGGAGAATGTGCAGCTACCTTCCCTGCTGCGCGGCGACAGCGATCGCCAGAGCCGTGAACAGGCGAGAGAGCTTCTGACGCTGCTCGGACTGGGTGAACGTCTGCATCATCTGCCCGCCCAGCTTTCAGGCGGCGAGCAGCAGCGCGTGGCGCTGGCCCGCGCCTTCAGTGGCCGTCCTGGTCTGCTGTTTGCCGATGAACCGACCGGCAATCTCGATCGTAAAACCGGTGACCGCATTGCCGATCTGCTGTTTTCCCTTAACCGCGACTTCGCCACCACGCTGATTCTGGTGACGCATGACGAGCAACTGGCGGCGCGCTGCGATCGTCGCCTGCGGCTGCGCGACGGTAAATTGTGGGAGGAGCAATGATCTGGCGCTGGTTCTGGCGCGAGTGGCGTTCGCCCTCGCTGCTGATTGTCTGGCTGGCCCTGACGCTGGCGGTGGCCTGCGTGCTGGCGCTGGGGTCGATCAGCGATCGCATGGAAAAAGGGCTGAATCAGCAGAGCCGTGATTTTATGGCCGGAGACCGTACGCTGCGCAGCAGTGATGCAGCGCCAGAAGCCTGGCTGGCAAAAGCAGCTGAAACCGGTCTGACGGTCAGCCGTCAGCTGACCTTTATGACCATGACCTTTGCCGATCAGTCACCGCAGCTTGCCTCAGTAAAAGCGGTGGACGATCGCTACCCGATGTTTGGCACGCTGCAGACGCAGCCGCCAGGGCTGAGGCCGCAGGCGGGTACCGCGCTGGCGGCACCGCGCCTGATGGCGCTGCTGAACCTGAAAGTGGGCGACACGCTGGAAGTGGGTGATACCCAGCTGCGCATCAGCGGGGAGGTGATCCAGGAGCCGGATGGCGGCTTTAACCCGTTTGAGATGGCACCGCGTCTGCTGATCAATCTGGCGGATGCCGCCAAAACTGGTGCGATTCAGCCAGGCAGCCGCATCACCTGGCGCTATAAGTTTTCCGGTAATCCCGATCAGCTGGCCAGCTATGACCGCTGGATTGAACCGCAGCTGAAGGCGGAACAGCGCTGGATCAGCGTGGAGAACTCGGAAGATGCACTGGGCCGTTCGATGCAGCGCGCGCAGCAGTTCCTGCTGCTCTCGGCCTTGCTGACGCTGATGCTGGCGATTGCGGCCGTGGCGGTCGCCATGAGCCACTATTGCCGCAGCCGCTACGATCTGGTGGCAGTGCTGAAAACCCTGGGTGCGACGCACGGCGCGTTGCAGCGGCTGATCATCGGTCAGTGGCTGGCGGTGCTGCTGCTGGCGGCGATTGCCGGTGGTCTGGTGGGGCAGGGCGTTGAAGCGATCCTGATGGCGATGCTGAAACCCGTGCTGCCTGCCAGCTTACCGGCGGCCAGCGTCTGGCCATGGATCTGGGCGGTGGGATCGTTGTTTGTGATTTCGCTGCTGGTGGGTCTGCGTCCCTATCGTCTGCTGCTGGCGACACAGCCGCTGCGGGTGTTGCGGCGCGATGCGGTGGCGAATCTCTGGCCGCTGAAGATCTATATTCCGGTGATGATCGCGGTGGTGGTGACGCTGTTAGCGCTGCTGGTTGGCGGCAGTAAAATGCTCTGGGCGCTGCTGGCGGGTGTGATGGTGCTGGCCGGATTGCTGGCCCTACTCGGCTGGGGAACCCTGCTGCTGCTGCGTCGGCTGGTAGTGCGCAACCTGGCGTTACGACTGGCGATCAACCGGCTGCTGCGCCAGCCCGGCATGACGCTGAGCCAGCTTGCGGCCTTTTCGCTGTCGTTCATGCTGCTGGCGCTGCTGCTGGTAATGCGTGGCGATCTGCTGGATCGCTGGCAGCAGCAGTTACCGGCGGATAGCCCGAACTTCTTCCTGCTGAACATGACGGCAGATCAGGTGCCGCAGATGCGTGATTTCCTGCAGTCGCATCAGATCACGCCCGGGACCTTTTACCCGATTGCGCGGGTGCGGCTCAGTGAACTCAACGGCAAACCGGCCGATCCGAAGCTGGATAATGCCCTGAACCGTGAGCTCAACCTGACGGAACTGGCCGATCGCCCGGATCATAATCCGCTGGTGGCAGGCAACTGGCCACCCAAAGCGGGTGAAGTGTCGATGGAAGTGGAGCTGGCCGATCGGCTGGGGCTGAAGCTCGGCGATACCCTGACGTTCGACGGCGATACGCAGACCTTCAGCGCGCGCATTACCAGTTTGCGTAAAGTGGACTGGGAAAGCCTGAAGCCGAACTTCTTCTTTATCTTCCCGCCGGGCGCGCTCGACAGCCAGCCGCAGACCTGGCTCACCAGCTTCCGCATGGAGGCGAATCCTGTTCTGCTGGCGCAGCTTAACCGTGCTTTTCCGGCGCTGAGTCTGCTGGATATCGGCAGCATAATGCGGCAGATCGGCCAGGTGCTGGCGCAGGTCAGCCAGGCGCTGGAGATCATGGTGGTGCTGGTAACCGCCTGCGGCGTGTTGCTGCTGCTGGCGCAGATTCAGGTCGGTATGCGCCAGCGGCGTCAGGAGCTGGTGGTCTATCGCACGCTGGGTGCCGGTAAACGCCTGCTGCGCACGACGCTGTGGTGTGAGTTTGCATTGCTCGGCGTGGTCTCCGGCGTGGCGGCGGCGATGGGGGCAGAAGCGGCACTGTGGGGATTACAGACTAAGATTTTCGACTTCCCGTGGCAGCCTGACTGGACCCTGTGGCTGGCGCTGCCGTTGTGTGGCGCACTGCTGTTATCGCTGTGCGGTGGCTGGCTGGGGATCCGATTACTGAAAGGGAAGGCGCTGTTCAGGAAGTTTGATGCGGCGTAAGGCAGGGCTGGAATAAGGCGGCACCAGGCCGCCTTTGACCTTTATCCCGATCGCACCCGTTACCGGCGTCTGCCTCTGACTTACCGGCGACTGAAACTGACCAACCGGTGTCGGACCTGACTTACCGGTGTATGCGCCCATCCCATTAACCTTCTGAACCGCCTGATAAACCCTTCATCAGGCGGTGCAGGGATTACAGTTTTTCAACCGCCCAGGCGATGCCGCTGGCGTACGCTTCCGGTAGCTGCGTCACCAGCGCATTAAGGGCAGCCCTGAGCCGCTCTGTATCACTGTCGGTCAGGTTCAGATGGCCCACTTTACGACCCGGACGCACCTCTTTGTCATACCAGTGCAGATGCACCAGCGGCTGCTGCAGCCAGCTGAGATTCACGTCAGTGCCAATCAGATTGACCATCGCCGACGGCGCAAACACCACCGGCTGTGGTAATGCCAGACCAAGAATGGCGCGCAGATGCAGCTCAAACTGGCTGATCGATGCACCGTTCTGCGTCCAGTGCCCACTGTTATGGACGCGCGGCGCCAGCTCATTGATCAGCAATCCGTCTGGCGTAACGAAACACTCCATCGCCATTACGCCGACGTAGTTCAGTTCCTGCATGATCGCGCTCAGCATCGCTTCAGCCTGCTGCTGCTGTGCCTGATCCGCCTGCGGCAGCGCGACGCTGGTGCGCAGAATGCCATCCTGATGCAGGTTATGCGTCAGCGGATAGAACACCACCTGGCCATCGTGACCGCGCGCCCCCACCAGTGAGACTTCACCGGAAAAGTTGATGCCCTGCTCAACGATGCATTCGCCGTAGCACGCCTCCGGCAGGGTGTGAGTCTCATCGGCACGCAGACGCCACTGACCCCGGCCGTCGTAACCGCCGGTGCGGCTTTTCACAATCGCTAATTCGCCCAGCGAGTCGAACACCGCTGGCCATTCGCTTTTATCTGCCAGCAACTGCCACGGCGCGGTGGCCAGTCCCAGCTGATCCAGCAGCTGTTTCTGCGTGAGACGATCCGCCAGACGCGGAAAGATATCGCGGTTAACAAAGGCCGGATGGCTGGCCAGCTCACGCGTCAGCGCCGTCTCCGGCCAGCGTTCGATTTCGGCGGTGATCACGCTGTCGGCGATAGGGAGCGCGGTAGGATCGGCGTCTAAGCCCACCGGATACACCGCGATGCCCAGGGGTTCACCCGCCTGACGCAGCATACGACCTAACTGGCCGTTGCCCAGTACGCAAACCGGCTTCATGCATCCACCCGCGGATCGGGATGGTTCAGCACCTCATCGGTCTGGCTCTGACGCCAGGTGGTCAGGCGTAACGCCAGCGCACTGTCATGCAGCGCCAGAATCTGCGCCGCCAGCAGCGCGGCATTGGCTGCGCCCGCCTTGCCAATCGCCAGCGTACCGACCGGAATACCGCGCGGCATCTGCACAATCGAATAGAGGCTATCGACGCCGCTCAGTGCCGCGCTCTGCACCGGCACACCCAGCACCGGCACCAGCGTTTTTGCCGCCAGCATACCCGGCAGATGTGCCGCGCCACCTGCGCCAGCAATAATCACCTGAAGACCCTTGTCGGCTGCCGTTTCGGCGAAGCTGAACAGTTTATCCGGGGTGCGGTGCGCAGAGACCACTTCAACATCAAAAGGGACGTCCAGGCTGGAGAGGATTTCAGCGGCGAACTGCATGGTGGCCCAGTCACTTCTGGAACCCATAACAATGGCGATGCGGGCCGGGGCGTTGGATGACATGGGGTCAACTCCTGTGAATGAACAAACAGACCTGGCCGGGCGGACAGGTTTTGAAGGGCACCGAGAATAGCATGAGAAGCACGCAAGGAAAACGGTTGCGTCGGGCTTAAGGTCGTGGATTTAACCGCAGATTAAAAGTCGAAATGGATAAGCTGAATGCCACTGGCGTCGAGCTGGATCATGGAACCCCGGCTGTGCCAGGCACCCAGCACCGCGCGTTGCGCCGGTTCACCCTGCAGGCTCAACGTATGAATCGCCGGACGATGAGTGTGACCGTGGATTAACAGCGGCACCTGCTGGCGCAGCATAGTGGCGACGACCGCTTCCTGATTCACATCCATGATGGTCTGGGATTTATGCTGGTTGGCCTGTTTACTGTCGGCGCGCATCCGGGCGGCAATGCGTTTACGTATCCACAACGGCAACGCGAGAAACAGCCGCTGGATCCAGGGATTATGCACTTTGGCCCGAAAACGCAGGTAACCCGCATCGTCGGTACAGAGCGTATCGCCGTGCATGATCAGCAACCGATGGCCGTAGAGCGTCAGCACCTGCTCTTCCGGCAGCAGCGTCATGCCACAGGCCTGCGCAAAACGTCGGCCAATCAGGAAGTCGCGATTGCCATGGATAAAGTAAACCGGAACCGGCAGGGCGCGCAGGGCGCGGGCAACCTGCTGATGCAGCGGATTGGGATCGTCGTCGCCAATCCAGGCTTCAAACAGATCGCCGAGAATATAGAGCGCGTCGCAGTGGGGCGCTTCGCGCTGTAAAAAATGCAGAAAACCGGCGGTAATCGCCGGTTCTTCCTGACACAGATGGAGATCTGCGATAAACAGCGTGCGCGACATTACTCGCTGACGGTCACTTTCTGGATAACGACGTCGTCTTTTGGCACATCCTGGTGCATGCCGCTGCGGCCGGTAGAGACCGCTTTGATCTTCTCGACCACATCCATACCTTCAACCACTTCAGCGAACACGCAGTAGCCCCAGCCCTGAACGCTTTCGTCACGGAAGTTCAGGAAGTCGTTGTCAGCTACGTTGATGAAAAACTGTGCGGTCGCAGAGTGCGGCGCAGAGGTACGTGCCATTGCCAGCGTACCTTTGGTGTTTTTCAGGCCATTGCTGGCTTCGTTCTGAATTTCGGCTTTGGTTTCTTTCTGCTTCATGCCCGGCTCGAAGCCGCCGCCCTGAATCATAAAGCCGTTGATTACGCGGTGAAAAATGGTGTTGTCGTAAAAACCTTCACGGCAGTAATCCAGGAAGTTCTGTACGGTTGCCGGCGCTTTATCATCGAAAGTTTTGATTACGATATCGCCATGGTTCGTCTGGAAAGTTACCATTTTTGTCGTCCTGTAAAGGTTGTCATCAGTTGCTGAGGTCGCTCTGTCGATGGGCGTCCCCCTTTTTGTCGACCGTTCTTATATCATAATTTCCAATGACGCGTCAGCAGCGCGGCGCAGTTGGCTTGCTTTGCGTCGCGCGAGCGATAAAAATACGGCACAATGTCTGGATACTTAAAAGTGCCAACCACACGCGAAAACGGAACCGTTCAATGCTTAAGATTTATAACACCCTGAGTCGACAGAAAGAGGAATTCAAACCCATTCATGCCGGTAAAATCGGGATGTATGTTTGCGGCATCACGGTGTATGACCTCTGTCACATTGGTCATGGGCGGACGTTCGTGGCGTTTGACGTGGTGGCGCGCTACCTGCGTTACCTCGGTTATCAGCTTAATTATGTACGTAACATCACCGACATTGATGACAAAATCATCAGGCGCGCCAACGAAAACGGCGAGAGCATCGAAACCCTGACTAACCGCATGATTGGCGAGATGCACAACGACTTCGCCGCGCTGGGGATTCTGCCGCCCGATGAGGAGCCGCGCGCTACCCGTCACATCGCTGAGATTATCGAGCTGGTGGAAACACTTATCGCTCGCGGTCACGCTTATGTGGCGGACAATGGCGATGTGATGTTCGATGTGCTTAGCGACACCGATTACGGCGCGCTGTCGCGTCAGGATCTGGAGCAGTTGCAGGCGGGCGCGCGCGTTGAAGTCGCCGACGTGAAACGCAATCCGATGGACTTCGTGCTGTGGAAAATGTCCAAAGCGGATGAGCCAGCCTGGTCATCGCCGTGGGGCAACGGTCGTCCCGGCTGGCACATCGAGTGCTCGGCAATGAACTGCAAACAGCTGGGCACCCATTTCGATATCCACGGCGGCGGTTCAGACCTGATGTTCCCGCACCATGAAAACGAAATCGCCCAGTCGAGCTGCGCCCATGACGGCCCTTACGTCAACTACTGGATGCACTCCGGCATGGTGATGGTTGACCGCGAGAAGATGTCTAAATCGCTCGGTAACTTCTTCACCGTGCGTGACGTGCTGCAACATTATGATGCGGAGACGGTGCGTTACTTCCTGATGTCCGGTCACTATCGCAGCCAGCTTAACTACGGCGAAGATAACCTGAATCAGGCGCGTGCGGCGCTGGAGCGTCTCTATACGGCACTGCGTCACACCGACAGCAGCGTGCCTGCCCACGGCGGCGAAGCGTTTGAAGCGCGGTTCCGCAGCGCAATGGATGATGATTTCAACACCCCGGAAGCCTATTCGGTGCTGTTCGACATGGCGCGTGAAGTGAACCGCCTGAAAAGTGAAGATGGCGCTTCAGCGCATGGGCTGGCGTCGAAGCTGCGCGAGATGGCCAACGTGCTGGGCATTCTGCAGCAGGATCCTGAGCTGTTCCTGCAAAGCGGCGCGCAGGTCAATGACGAAGAGGTTGCCGAGATTGAGCACTGGGTTAAAGCCCGTGCCGATGCGCGCGCCGCCAAAGCCTGGGCGGAAGCGGACATCGCGCGCGACAAGCTTAACGCGCTGGGTGTCATCGTCGAGGATGGGCCGCAGGGCTCCAGCTGGCGTCGAAAATAAACCGGAGAGGGCGAGCAATCGCCCTTTTTTATTATGGCGATTGAACAGATTCAGATCCGCGGCTTCCGCTCAATACGTAACCTGACGCTGTCGCTGCAGCAGCTGAATGTGGTGAGCGGTCCCAACGGCTGCGGTAAATCCAACCTCTACAAAGCGGTGCGGTTGCTGCATGAGGCGGCCAGCGGTCGTCTGGCACTGGCGCTGGCTGAAGAAGGCGGCATTCAGAAAGCGATGTGGGCGGGCGGCTTACGTCGGGGCGATCGCCGACACGATCCAAAGCGGCTGGAGCTGGCCGTGGTGATGGATGACATGGATTACCAGCTGGAGATTGGCTTTCCCGAGCCGCTGGTGACCAGCCTGTTTAATCTCGATCCGCTGGTGAAGCAGGAGCGACTCTGGCTGAGCGGTCAGCAGCGCCGTCCTTCCGCCTGTATTATGCAGCGCGAAAATCAGACCGCCTTTCTGCACAACGTTGAGGGCGAGCGCGTCGCCTATCCGGCGGTGCTGCATCCCGAAGAGTCGCTGTTTGGTCAGCTTGGCGAACCGCATCGCTATCCGGAGCTTTCGCAGTTGCGCGAACGTCTGCAGCAGTGGCGCTTTTACCATGAGTTTGCGGTCTGGCCTGGCTCACCGATACGGGCACCGCAGATTGGCGTGCGTGCGCCGGTGCTGAGCCATGATGGCAGCAATCTGGCGGCGGCCTGGGCGACCATTTTTGAGCGCGGTCATTCCGAACTCCTGTCTGAGGTGATGGAACAGGCGTTTCCCGACAGCCAGTTTGATGTCGATGTGCAGAATGGCCGTTTCCAGATGCTGATGTCGCGCCAGGGCATTCTGCGTCCGCTGGAGAGCGCGGAGTTTTCTGATGGCACGCTGCGGTTTCTCTGTCTGGTTGTCGCACTGCTCAGCCCGCGTCCGCCCGCCTTTATGGCACTGAATGAGCCGGAAAACAGCCTGCATGAAGATCTGTTGCCTGCGCTGGCGCGCTTAATCGCCGAAGCCAGCGAGTTCAGTCAGCTCTGGATCACCAGCCATTCACCCCGGCTCGCGACGTTGATAGCGCAGCATACGGCGGTGAATCATATTGCACTGGAACAGCGGGAAGGGGAGACGTGCGTAAAGGGGGATGAGCGGGTGTAACAGCGTCCCCGCAGGGACGCCCGGAAATTACTCGACCACAGTAATGCGGAAACCCGCGAATTCCACGGTCTGACCGGCTACGATTTTGCAGCGCTTGCGGGTTTCTACCGCACCGTTGACCTTCACTTCACCCTCGGCAATCACGACTTTCGCCTGTGCGCCGCTCTGAACCCATCCTTCCAGTTTCAGCAGGTCACACAGATCGACGTGCGGGAATTTACCCAGTGAAAAACTTGTCATTTATACTACCTCTTTATCATGAAACTCTTCGCACGCCTGCAGCGTGTTTTGAATCAGTGTTGCTACTGTCATCGGACCAACACCGCCCGGCACCGGGGTAATGTAGGAGGCGCGCTCGGATGCACTATCAAAATCAACATCGCCCACCACTTTGCCGCTCTCCAGCCGGTTAATGCCCACGTCGATGACGATGGCGCCCGGTTTGATCCAGTCACCCGGAATAAACCCGGGCTTACCCACTGCAACGACCAGCAGATCGGCATGCTCAACGTGATGGCGCAGATCTTTGGTAAAGCGATGAGTGACGGTCGTGGTGCAGCCCGCCAGCAGCAGTTCCATACTCATCGGACGACCAACAATGTTGGATGCGCCAACCACCACGGCATTCAGGCCGTAGGTGTCAATGTTGTAGCGCTCCAGCAGCGTCACGATACCGCGTGGCGTGCAGGGACGCAGGGTTGGCGCACGCTGACAGAGGCGACCGACATTATAAGGGTGGAATCCATCGACATCTTTATCAGGCGTGATGCGCTCCAGCACTTTGACATTATCAATGCCGGCTGGCAGTGGCAGCTGCACCAGAATGCCATCGATTTCGTCGTCCTGATTGAGCGCATCAATCAGCTCCAGCAGCTCAGCTTCGCGGGTCGTAGCAGGCAGATCGTAAGAGCGGGAGTGGAAACCGACCTCTTCACAGGCGCGGCATTTGCTGGCCACGTAGATCTGCGATGCCGGGTTTTCACCCACCAGAACCACTGCCAGACCTGGCGCGCGTTTTCCGGCGGCCAGGCGCTGCTTCACTTTTTCCGCAACCTCAACGCGCACCTGCTGCGCAATCGTTTTACCGTCAATAATTTTTGCTGCCATCAGAGAGGAAATCCACTGTGTTGTGTTGAATCGGGGAAGGGGGGTATTTTGTCAGAAGCGCGGCGCGCTGTCAGTTACAGTTTCAGCCGCGTATGTGCTTTCCGGCTTTTTCGTCGCGACGAGTGCCAGCCTGCATGCGTATGATATCTGCAGGACAATCCGGGGACGATGTAATGATTTGGATAATACTTGCTACTCTGGCGGTGGTGTTTGTCGCTGGATTTCAGCTGCTCACCGCTGGCTCACGACACGCCGCTCAGCGGCTCAGCAAACGGCTGCAGCTGCCACCGGTACAGGTGGAATCAATGATCTCTATGATGGGGAAAGAGGCGGCGAAAGAGTTTACCGACTATCTCAGCAAGGATAATGAAACGCACCTGCATAATGGCGCAGCGGTACTGCTGATCTGGCAGGTGTTCATTGTTGACGGCAGCGAGGAGAACAGCCAGCGCTGGCATGCGATTCTCAGTCGTGCCGGTTTTCCACCGCTTATTAACCGCCAGCAGTTGCTGCTCGCGCTGGGCTTTCTGCGCCAGCTGGAGCCGGACATCCAGGCGCTGCATGCACTTCGTGAGCAATACAATGCGCGTTTCACATCACAAGGGATTGAGCTGGAAGGAGAATTTACCGACAACAGTAAACTCGTGTCGCTCAGCGAATGGCGCAGGCGTCACTGACGCCAATTGGTCATTACCGCAGCACTTCGCTGCGGAGAAACGGCAAAAACGTTGACGTACCCGCTTCCCGACGTATAATCCGTGCCATCTCCATGCGCCCTTAGCTCAGTTGGATAGAGCACCGGCCTTCTAAGCCGTAGGTCACAGGTTCGAATCCTGTAGGGCGTACCAAATAAAATCATCGACTTACGCCAGCTTTAATCCTACCTGATTATCTCCTTGTGTCGTATTTGTGTCTCTCTCACCCAAAAGTGAGTCAATTTTGCGCGCATGTTCGGTCAGGTGGTTAGGTGCGAGGTGAGCATACCGGCGCACCATTTCGATACTTTCCCAGCCACCCATTTCCTGCAACGCGGAAAGCGGAACACCAGACTGTATTAACCAGCTCGCCCACGTATGCCGCAAGTCATGAAAGCGGAAGTCTTCTATGCCTGCCGCCTTTAGACCGATATTCCACGCCGTGTTATCATCACTGCGCATTTTCCTGCCTGCCGGCGCCAGCGTTCCGTCGCTGCGATGCTTCGCCTTGGTGTGTACGAACACCCAGCGTGAATGCTTCCCTATCTGTCCCTTCAGCACTTTGCATGCCGTATCATTCAGAGCCACGCCAATAGCCTTGCCCGCTTTGGCGTTCTCCGGATTAATCCAGGCGACCTTCCTTTGCATATCAACCTGCGTCCATTCCAGATCCAGAATGTTTGAACGGCGAAGGCCGGTAGCCAGCGCAAATATTACCACTGGCTTTATGCTTTCCGGCATGCAATCAATCAGCCGGTTCGCTTCCTCTCGCGTTAACAGCGGATGCGCTAGCTGTCAGGCTTCTTTGTTTTGATAACCGGCGCTGTCTTTATCCAGCCCCATTCATTTGCTGCTGCACGCAGCAGCGATTGCATAAGGGCTGCGCGGATGAGGTTATTCAGGCATTCACTATGCAGACACTTTTGAGTGAGTGGCGAAATATTACGCCACCCTTACTGGAATCTTATATAGCTGTGTAATAATGAACCTAAAACATTAGCTGGGATGAAAAATAATGGGATTTCAGTATTGGTTCACAGTATGTGCCGCCTTTATAGTTGGTCTAATAACGCTGGCTGAGTCTTTCATTTACATGCATCGGGGAATCTATACCAAAACCTTTAAGGGAACGAGTCGCAAGGAATTCATCTACAAGGATGCCAAACCTATTGAATATTGGATCAGCACTATTCTTCATTTTGGAATTAGCATCATGATGATTGGGATCGGCTTCTGGTTCTTACAGGAAATCCCCGCAGTTAACCATTGGTACAATGAAATCCGCACAATGCCAGCATTTTGGTTTTAGGTCTCGTTCGCAGTTCAACCTTTGCTTAGGAAAAACAACCTCATCGTTTACCCAATCTTAAACCTCTAACTTGCGGTTTTTTTATTGCCCGGAGAAAGCTATGGGCATTCAAGTAAAAGGCATTCAACTGGCTCAGTAGAACCTCAACCCTCTGATTGGAGACATTTAGGGCTGAGCAGCGAGAAGTGTTTGAAGGGGATTAAAATTTGAATGGGTAATCCATATTTCGCATGATGGTTATAATCTTCAGGTAGCTATACCATTTTTGCTGCACAACTTTTAGGTGGCGATGATGAGATTCTTGTTAGTCTGGGGGAGCACTCAGGGAGTATTGGGCTCGAAGAGCCAGAATTTATGAAAAGACTAATGAAGTTGTTGCAACAAAGAATCGCTAGTGCCTTTCCATAAATTCATAAAGTGCATAATGGCATAGCCCACTCAGGTGGTTTTTTTGCTATCAGGTCTCAAGCATTGGGCAGATTGGGCCACTTCTTATAAGCGAAGATATAGAGTGTAAAGAAATGCAAGCCGGGGAATGATAGTAACAGAGCCATTTTCCATCCGAATCCCGCCTTTTGAGCCATACGAAAGCATGGAATAAACATAAAAAACCAGATTATGAACGTCATCGCTGCGAGTGGGTTTGGGTGTTCCATTGTGATTTCTCCGTGATTTGCGTTCTCTGGCTTATCGGCAGGCGCGCTATGACTTTTAGCAAAATTGATCATTTTCCACTTTTTTTCGACTACTCCATGCGAGGATTTATCCCGTCTATTATTTTGGGTATAGGGATATGAAGAAGCTGATTTTTGGTGCGGTTATTGCAACATTGCTTTCCGGCCGCGTCTACACAGGCACTAACTTCGACGAATCAAAGCTGAAGAAATGGATAAAGTAATTACCATTTCTCAAAACGGCTTAGCCGCTTTGTCTGACAACTACACCAACCTTGCGCGAATGAATGCTCAGGCTAAGCCCCTGAGGTCCTTCTGTTGGCCGTCGATGAACATCTTCTTGAATGTCGCTTCGTTATCGTTGGTTAGCTTTGCGATATAGCCAGACACCGATAAAGGCCAGCAGAACCGAAAGCACCGCCTTAAGTGCAATCACTGTGAATTCGAAACTATCCATAGCGCCTTCACCGTCACCGCTAATGTGGCCTTCTACCAGGGATCTGATGATCCCTTCAGGTATGAGAAACCAGGTTGCGGAGAAGATTAAAATAAATATCAGTATTTTCATCGCACTACACACTTTGTGAAATCAGGAACATCAATGCGGCCGTATGCTGGTAATCCTCCTTTCATAAAGCAACGTCCCATTCTTACGGCTCCTTGATCGCTGCCCTGATATGCCTTCCGACTAACGCGTCTATTGGTTATCCCTTCTGTACAGTGCCCACTCCTCGATGCGCTCTCCGCCTGGCAGAGTACAGTAACCTGATTCACCATCCGGGCCCTTAACTATGTCCAGCTTGCCGCCCCTCTTTTCACAATGCACAGAGGCTGGGTTAGCCATGCCCACAGCGTGTTGTCTGTCATTATGGGGTACACAGGCTGTGAGTAATAAAGTGGTCGCTGCGATTGTAATTGCTTTCATTTTTAACCTTATCTGAAGAGATTGAGGAGGGTTAATTGTTATATCCACGCTGCTTCATCTCGCGCTGGCTTTTCTGTTTAATTAACCGGCTATTGTGACCTTGGGTAGCCATTGAAATCAGATCATAACCTGGGCTTAATCCCGCCAGTTAGTGTGGATTTATACATACATCGTGTTCATTAGGTGCATCACCTCTATCCCTTACCTTTGGGATCGCATCTCATCAGGGTACAGCCAGAGCTGCGTTGGCCACACCAACCGGCTTTCAGCAGCTGCATTGCTGGCCGCTTATTCGTCAGCTGTAACAGGCGCATTGATAGAGCACTTAAGGAGGGCAGCCATCGCGGGATTAACGGGTTACACCACAGCAATGACAGTAGCCTAGACAATTTCATCGGGCGGTACCGGTGTCGGCTACGTAAAGAGGTGGGTTAGCATGGGCCGGGTTCACTGTGCTATATTTCGCTCGTATCGCAACGTCATTCAGGATGAATCAGATGAACGAATTTGAGAAAGAACTCTTTAATAATGGCTTCTCTGCTAAAGAGATCGGTAAACTCAAAAGTATTATAAAAAAAGACGAGTCAAAAAAAGATACACTTCAGAGCCTCGTGATTGATCTAAGTAAACGCTTCTGGGGCGGAGTTATTGCTCTTATTATTTTGATGCTTATTGGACTGGATGGCATTTTCAATGCAGATGCTTCAAATGCCATTCCATATATTGTTGTTCTGACGTTTGCATTCCTTGTGGTCTATTTTGTTACGCCTATGAGACTGGCATGGAAATCCTACAAATTTGTCAGAAAAACCAGAAGTTAGTTTTGAGAGGAGCTATTTTGCATTTGATAAAGGTTGATACCTATTCCACTCCCCTTATAGGCTGCTCCAGCGCCTTTTAAAGCAAGTGCTGGTTTACTCATAACCTGTACTTTGCGGTAATAGTCAGTTGGCAGATATTTGTATAGCCTCCAGGCCTCTGGCTTCAAAGTCAGCTTGAAAATGCCATAGTATGAAGTGGTCAAATCAACAACCTGATAGGCTAGCAATCCCAGTCGCTTATCAAAGCCAAAGAAATCTGCAACATCTTCATATTTATCTCTTATTGGGTTAGATGGATGAGCCACACCGCTAAGTCTACCTATGCTCTCAATCCCTGATCCCACTCCATTCATCACAAGGGTGGACCCCGCTACAACACCTAAAATATTACCCGTGGTGACAGAACCCACAATCAGACCGACCCCAGCCACGATTTGTAAGCCACTCAACACCACGCCGATGCCATTGATTACATATCCAATGACCTTTTCATGGTCATGGTAAAACTGCACCGAAGACGATACGACAGCTTCACCGGTTCTGAGCATTCGGTCCTGAATCTTAAGATACTGGCTTTCCTGCTTCAGATTCTGGATACACTCCTGACACTGATCATCCGAAGTCGAATTGCGAATCGTATGGAGCTGTAGTCGAGCGAATCCACGCACTTCATCCTGAAATTTCACTCTTAAAAGAGCATCTTTAAGATGAAAGTGAGAGAGAGAGGTTGCTACATTAACTAACTGATTAGCTTCCAAATTTGCCATCGTTAGAAAGTAGTTTGAGAGTCTTTTCGTGTCCCAATAGTTGTCCATAACAATACCTTTATATAAACGTCGTTCTCACCAGACATGGTTAATCAGATCCTAAAATAGCTGGAGTTTTTAGAGATTACAAATTGAAGATTTTAAGGAGTGGTGACAATTTTAGTAAGGGGTGTCTCAGGAGCATGCAACAAATTCAAATAAACAATTTCTTATAGAACAATAGGCTTTCTGACAAGAGTAAATCCTTTAGGGTACCCAATCCTACCTTTTGTTTAGCATCCACATACTCTTTGTTTTCATACTGCCGTCATAATACCTTAATAGTTTGCTTTCGTTCGTACGCACGTATTTAATAGCCGTAATTTGACTATGCGGTGGTTTGGATATGGTTCCAATTTATGGCTTTGTCTGGAGGTTCGTAAAGTCAAAACCTGTTTATCGACAGTTCGAATGTTTGCATTCGCCGATTAATTGCTCACGCTGTAGGATTTTCAGCAAGTTGAAAAAAGGTTCATCCAGGGGTAGAAAAACACTGATGGCGGATCAGATCATATAAAAAGGTTGGTCAGGATGGTATCTTCGTACGCATAGAAACATACTTCAGGAGGAATCTGTTGAACGAATTTGAGCAAAAGCTTTTACAAAATGGTTTCTCAGCTAAAGATCTGCGAAAACTAAAAGATATGCTTACCAGAGATGAGAACAAATCATACACCCCGCAGTCTCTCGTCCAGGAACTCAGTAAGCGTTTTTGGGCTGGAATTATTTGCATGGCGACTTTAATTTCTGTTTTCATTTATGGAGTAGCAAAAGGACATCAGCAAAGCCTGATATCATATGCAATCGTCCTGATGGTAGGAGCAGTTATAGTCTATTTAGTGATACCGATGAATCTTGCATGGAAATCATATAAATTAACCAGAGCATGTAAGCGCTAATTTTCACCCAAAGTTAATTATCTGATTCCTGATTTGGCACGCATTTATAGTAGTACGATCCTTACAGGAACATAGTGTGTACATCGATAATCTGTATTTTGCGATAGCAATCTGATAATAACCATTTAATAATTCTCCAGAAATCATTCCAATCTATAGATTATCTATCCTCTCATTATAAAAGGCGATTAAAACAGGGGAGCGCTACGTTGGCGGGGCAAAAGATCCTTTAAATATAGAAACGCGGATAATTATTGCCAGCAATACTGATCTGCCGCTCCCCAGCCAGAAGCGGCATCCCTTCAGCAGAAATTAAACCTGACCCGCAACCACACCCGACAAAACCAGAACCTGCTTCTGTTTCCTGGCGGGCAGCTTATTCAGCTGCGCTAACGCGTTAACCAGCTGCTCATCGACCGGCACTGGTGGTTTCACGGTCAGCACAATACGGCCCGCTGTGACTTTTACTTCTACTTCGGTGCCGGTGGTAAATCCGGCGGCAGCCAGCCACTGGCCTTTCATAATAATCGACGGAATACGCGCGTAACTGGGATACCGGCTGGCGTAACTCACCGTTAATTTACGCTGGGAAGCGGAAGGGGCTTCTGAATTTAAACCAACTGCATTACACTCTGACTCAGTCATGATCTCTATTCTCACTCAATAGTGGTTGTGATTAGCGATACAGGAGTGCTCCAACACCTCTGTATCGCGCTAAATACCTGTACATATAATCAACTATTGCAGGAAAAGTCCAGCTGAAAATCGATGTAAATCAGTGGCTTTAATCATCTGATAAACAGCAAATTTTAGGATAACGATCTCAAAAAAATGCAATTAACTGAAAGCATTCATTGTTCGGAATATAAGGAAAGTCACAGATGATATCTCGTCATAAATATCTGCCATTAGCCGTATTCAGTAAGCCCGCTATCAGTAACAGGTGCTTAACCCGCAGTGTGCTTAAGCAGAAAGTCGATTAACGTTTTTACTCTTTTCGTTTTACCCGCGCTTTTAGGATAATAGAGATAAACCGGCGGATAAGTTTTCCAGTAACGCTCCATCACCGGAATAAATGCCTCTTTATCCGGCTGTAAATTATGAACCGGTTCAAACAGTCGCCCGATACCCAGCCCGTTGCGAATGCCATCAGCCATCACCTCAATATCATTACTCATCAACTGACCCGGCATCTCAACGGTCAGCTGTTCGCCATGATGATCCAGAATCAGCGGCAGAATACGATTATTGGTGATAAACCGGTAACCGATAAGCCGGTGCTGATGCAGGTCAGACGGAGACGCTGGAATACCGAACGCTGCCAGATAGGCAGAAGAGGCATACAAACCTTCGCGAAACGGCTTCATCAGCGGTCGCGCCACCACGCCACCTTCCAGAATGTCGCCAAACCGGATCCCCAAATCAAAGCGTTCATCAATGATGTTCACGGTGCCATCGTATACCGAAATTTCCAGCTGAATACCGGGATATTGCTGGCAGAAAGCGGCCATCGCAGGTTTCAGCACCAGCAGATAGGCAAAGCGCGAAAGGGTGATTCTGACCAGTCCCGACGGTTCCTGATTCTGGTCGCGGATGCTTTCCAGCGATTTTTCCAGCGAGGCTACCGCTGCTGAGGTTTGTTCCAGCAGCTGCTGTCCGGCATCGGTCAGCTCAATCCGGCGCGTGGTTCGTACAAATAGCGGATGACCGATGTGCGCTTCAAGCAGCTTCAGCGCCTTACTGACAGAGGGGGAAGTAATCTCCAGTTTGCGCGCTGCCGATGAAATATTCCCTTCGCGGGCGATGCTCTGGAAGATGCGTATCTGGTTATAGATGGCGTTGTTCACGGGATAATCCTGACACAATCGGGCTGCTTATTATTAGCCGCAGGCTAAATATCTTTGAGTCAATAGTGGCCTAATCTTCACTAAATCGCGAGCATATACTCCTTATCAGTTCCCCCTGGCCGTGAATCTCAGGAGATTGCTATGCGAATTTTGTGTCTGGATAAACCCGCCCCCGATGCCACGCTGGAAAAGTATCACCCTCATCTGGCTGCCGAAGCTTTCCATGCCTGGAGTCTGTATAAATCCGGTGCGCTACGCGATATTTACTACCGACAGGATCGACCCGGCGTTGCGATCTTCCTTGAATGCGACTCGGTGGAACAGGCCCAAAGCCTGCTGGCTGACTTTCCGCTGGCAAAAGCCGGTCTGCTGAGTTTTGACTGCATCCCGTTAGGTGCATTCACCAACTGGGAAAGCCTGTTCGCTGCAGAGTATAAGCCTCAGCAAGAGGGCGCCACCCAATGATCAGTCGCAAACCGCTACCGTGTGTTGTCACCAGTCATCCGACAGGTGTCAGGCAGGCGGCGCAGTAAAAACGCCGCGTGAAGCGCTGGCTGCAGGAAAGGCGGAAGCCGTAGCGAGTGGATTTGATTAAACGGTGCCGGACGGCAAAAAGTACCCAGCGCGTGATGGCATCGCCAACGCCTTGCCATCTGTTAAAAAAAGATGATTAAAAACTGAAAATGAAAAATATATTAATTATTTCCGGTCATCCTGACCTGAGCCATTCGGTCGGTAATGCTACCATTCTTAATGAAGTCGCTTCTGCGCTGCCTGATGCTGAAATCCGTCGTCTGGATGCACTTTATCCGGACAACAACATCAATGTCAGCGCCGAACAGGATGCACTGCTGAAGGCAGATATTATCGTCTGGCAATTTCCCTTCTCATGGTATTCGCTGCCAGGGCTCATGAAGTTATGGCTGGATGACGTATTTGTTCATGGGTTTGCGCACGGATCAACGGCCAGACTCGGCGGTAAAAAACTGATCCTCTCCTTCACCACTGGCGCACCGCAGGCGTTATACGCGGCAGATGGCGTCTTTGGTCATCAGCTGGAGGATTATCTGATTCAGTTTGAAACCACCGCCCGACTCTGCAATCTGGAGATGCAGAAACCGCTTTATACCTGCGGGATAAGCTATGCCAGTCGTAATGAAACTATCATCACGCAGCAAATTGCTGCAGCAAAGCAACACGCGTCGCGACTCATTGCTCAGCTCAATGCGGAACTCACAACGGCTTAATAGCCAGATGAAACAGAAATCGCGCCGGTTAATACACAGAATGAATCGCAAATCACCTCATCCGATAATTAAGGCAGACCGTGAACAATATTACCGCTCTGACTCTGACTCTGCTGATGGCCGGCCCGGCATCGGCAGCCGCTTTAACAGAACCCACAAATCGTGTCATTAATCTGCATGAAATGGAAATTAAGGCCGGGAAAAACGGACAGTACGATGAAGTTGCCAGAGATAATATTACCCGTTCGCTGGCAGAGCAACCAGGTACGCTGGCGATGTATTCACTGAAACATAAAGAAAATGCTCATCAGGCTTATATGATTGAAATTTATGCGAGTGAAGAGGCATACCAGCAACATCTCAGTTCAGAGCCGTACCGGTCTTTTATTACACGCGCACCTGATCTTATCGGCCAGAAAAAGAGCACTGTGCTGGAGCCGCAGTTTCTGGGTGATAAACCCTTCGTACAGAATAAAGAAACCATCAATAACCTGGTGATCGTTGACGTGAAACCGGCCGATCAGCAGGCATTCCGCGATATTGTGCTGCCTGAAATGGCAGAGTCACTGAAGGTGGAACCGGGCGTACTGGCGATGTATGCCGCGACCGATGCAAAAAACAGATATCGCTGGTTCTTCTATGAAATCTACGCGAGTGACGCCGCCTATCAGCAACACCGCGAAACGCCCCATTTTCGCGACTATATCCGGCTGACAGCTGCGATGACCGACCGCAAAGAGGCGATCCCCGTGGTGCCAGCTCTGCTGAAAAACCGCAGCGCTCTTAATGCTTTTGTTAACTGACCTTTACCAGGAAGCTGATCAGAGGATGAAAAAAGTGATTGCCGCCGCCGCGATCTCCATGATGCTGGCCGACCTGGCCGCTGCTGAACCCAAAAGAGGTGAAACTATGTTGAACGTCAATCCATCCAGCCTTTCGGTTGCCGACATTGAGTCCGTCTCTCCCGCACTGGCTCGTTTCGGACGTGAAGCGATAACCGACGATCTCTGGAAACGCGACGCACTTTCGATCCGAGACCGCAGTATCGTCACGCTTGCCATTCTCATCGCCCGCAACCAGCCTGCTGAGTTACAACATTACGCTGGTGTGGCGCTCGATTGTGGAGTGACGCCTGCTGAAGTCTCCGAAATAATTACTCACCTGGCGTTCTATTCCGGCTGGCCTAATGCGATGTCCGCAATTGCGGTGACCAAAAATGTGTTTCAGGCGCGAGGCATTGGTGCCGATCAACTGGCCGAAGCCTCTCCGGCACTGCTGCCACTGAATCAGACAGCAGAACAGCAGCGTTCTGCAACGGTGGAGAAAAATGTGGGGCCGATCTCGCCCGGGCTGGTCAGATTCACCGCCGATCCGCTGTTTCTCAATCTGTGGCAGCGGCCAGCGCTACAGCCTCGTGACAGAAGTCTGGTGACGGTCAGCGCACTGATTGCTTCGGGACAAAGTGCGCAAATTAGCTACCATCTCAACCGGGCGATGGACAACGGATTGACGGCTGAAGAAGCGGGCGAGATTATCACTCAGGCCGCGTTCTATGCTGGCTGGCCAAATGCCTTTTCAGCGGTTCCGGTGGTGGGTGAAGTGCTGCGGGATCGCGCAGCAAAACAGGAATAACCCGCAGCGGGTGAGGATCTCAGGTTTTACTTCACCCGCCGTTTCTTATGCCCGCCGGATACCGACAGAGATCCGGCAAAGTGCTGCGCCATTCTGGTGGTTTTTTCCCCTCCCGCCGCAATGCCATGATGACCGCTCCAAACCCTCCGCTTACGACCACCCGCCACCGGGCATAAAAACAGGGAGCACCGCGTCATGGAAAGTAAAAATCTGACAGATATTGCTGAAGACGTTCAGACGGTGTGAAATATAAAGCAGTAATAAATGAAGGATGGGCAGGGAAGGACGCAAGAGTTATTTAACAGAATAAATGAAATAAGCCGTGGCGGGCGCCACGGCTAATGTTTTATGCAGACTGCCACTCACTTTCAACATCCGCTTTGGCTTTAGAAAGGATGACTTTATTATCATCAACCTCTTTTACCCAGCTGAATGGAATAATGTGGTGTTTGCCGCCCGCTTCAGGATCGCTTTTCGCCAGCTTAATTTTGTCGTCGCCTTCGAAGTGGTCGACAATCCCGACATGTTCGCCATTCACATCAACAACCTGCGCGTGATCTAAAATCTCTGATTTATCTACCATGGTGGCTTAATCCTTATATTTAATGAGTTCAGTTGCCCTCAGACAAAACAAGCCTGGTTGTTAAATGCTGTTTTCGCCAGGGGATTAACAAAATGAAATAGTTCAGTGAACTGGACCTGGTCGTTGTTATTTATTGCCGGCAGGAGAATAAAGGGCACATAAGCGAAACCGCAAACAGAGTCGGAGTATCTGCAGCCACGGGTCTGCTGACCTCACTGCCTGCCACATCGACACCATCAGATTTGCCGCAATCGTCTGCCGCCCGTTCACCAATCAACGCTATGATAATCAGGTCAATCGCCACGCCGCAGATCGGCCAGAATGCGGGCGGTTTAACTTACCCAAAGGAGTGCCTATGACAGCAGTCAGTTCAATTACCACTGAAGGTGGCGTCTGGATTAATCAGCCGCCGGTACACAGCCTGGATGGCGATACGCTGAGGTTCGAAACCGCGCTGAACAGCGATTTCTGGCAGCGTACCTGGTACGGCTTCGAACGGCACAGCGGCCACGCTTTCGGCTTCTGGGTGGAACACGACTTTACCGTTCAGGTGCAGGTAAGGGCGGATTTCAGTCAGCTCTACGATCAGGCCGGGCTGTTTATTCAGGATAACGAAACGCACTGGGTTAAGGCGGGCATTGAGTTTAACGATGACCAGCCCGCCATTGGCAGCGTGGTGACGCGCGAGTTTTCCGACTGGTCTACCGGTGTGTTTCCCGGCGATGCGCGCCAGTTCTGGCTGCGCGCCACGCTGGAAAACGCGGCCTTAAGAATTCAGTACTCTACCGACGGCGTGAGCTGGCCGCTGTTACGGCTCTGCCCGTGGCCCGGTCAGGCGCGGCGGTTTGTCGGAGTGATGGGCTGCTCGCCTGAACGTGAAGGGCTGGCGATGAGTTTTACGGACTTCGCTATTACTCCACCGCTCGGCAAAGCACTGCACGATCTCTCCTGAGCCAGGCGGCGCATTGCATATCGTCGCAGAATCGGCTTAATTGTCAGGTCAGAATTTGCGGTGACGCGTCGCCCGTGCAAGACGACGCCTTAACAGGGAAAGCTATGCGTTGCGCCACCTCGTTTATCCCGCTGCTGGTCATCAGTTGCTGCGCCGGATGGGCACAGCAGGCCACTGCCGATACCGTCTGGCTGAATAATGGCGATCGGCTGACCGGCACGATTCGTTATCTCAGCGACGGCAAGCTGGGGATAGAGACACACTACGCCGGTACCGTCACGCTGGACTGGAGTGCGGTCAGTACGCTTGCCAGCGAGAATCCGGTGAATGTCGAAAACAAAAAGACCGGCGAACATTATCAGGTGCGGCTCTCCTCATCCGATCCCGGCTATGTCTGGGTGGAACGCAACGAGCAGGAGCAGCAGGTTTCGCTGCGACGCATTGATGAGTTTATGAAAGCCAAAGTCCGCAGCGATCAGCTTGCCTGGACCGGCAACATCGATGCGGGCGTGAAAGTCAAAAAAGCCTCGACCAAAACTGACGACTACAGCTTCGCGCTCAACACGAAACTGAACCAGGGAAAATGGCGTCACGATATCGGTGCGACCTACAATCGCGAGCAGGAAAACGAGAACATCAATACCGATAACTACAGCCTGCGCTACGCCTTCGACTATCTGGTCAGGGAGCAGTTCTTCTGGCAGACCCGCGCCACCTACAAGCGCGACTGGGTGGAGAATCTGTCACGTCAGGCGCTAATCGGCACCGGTCCGGGTTATCAGTTGTGGGACACCGAACTCAGCGCGTTCTCACTCTCGGTGCTGGGCGGTGCCTTTGAGTATGGCTACAGCGATGACCGGGAAGAGCGGCACTTTGGCGGCTCGCTGCGCTGGAACTATCAGCGCTATCTGCTGGGCAAGTCGGTCACGCTTTACAGCAATGGCGATGTTGGCCATTCGCTGGATGATGACGGCGTATTTATGCTGGATGCCGAAGTCGGGCTGCGCTACAGCCTGACTTCGTGGTCAACGCTGCACGTTGGCTATCACCGTAATCTGGTCAGCGGCATACCGGATACCCTGAACGAAGGCATTTTCTCCACCGGATTAGGGCTGAAGTGGTAAGCCGCTGATCGAACAGCGTCGCAGCAAATCCTTACGGTTTTTATCCGGTTACAGGCGTGGGATTGGCTAAGCTGCATGTATTGTCACAACGGGAAAGCAGAAGATGATCGTAAGCAGCAGGGTGTATCGTCCGGGATGCGCGGGCGAAGAGGTTGAAGTCGATGATATCAGTGAAGTGATCAAAGAGCCGGAGGCGTTTATCTGGCTCGGGTTGTGGCAGCCAGACGCTGAGTTTATGGCGAAGATTAAAGAGGAGTTCGGCCTTCATGAACTGGCGGTTGAGGATGCACTCAATGCCCATCAGCGACCTAAAATTGAACATTATGGCGAATCGCTGTTTATCGTGGTGAAAACGGTGTGCGCTAAGGATGACAGCTGCGAACTGGGCGAAACGCATCTTTTTGTCGGAAAAAACTTCCTGATCAGCATCCGTCACGGCGCCTCTGAAAGCTACACCCCGGTGCGGCAGCGGGCGGCTGAAAACCCGGCGCTGCTGAAGTTTGGTCCCGCTTATCCGCTCTACTGCCTGCTCGATTTTATTGTTGATCGCTATGCGGAGCTTTCTACCTCGCTGAATGAACGGGTCGGACAGATGGAGAACGATCTCTTCACCAGTGAATTTGATCGCAAGTCGGTGCAGTCGGTCTACACCGTGCGGCGTCATCTGCTGAAACTACGCAATGCGGCGCTGCCCGTGGAGGAGATCTGCAATCAGCTGATCCACCTGCATGAAGATCTGATCCCGCGTCCGCTGCGCGCCTACATCCGCGACGTGCAGGATCACGCCCGCCATGTCGTCACCGACGCGGAAGATATGCGCGAAATGCTGACCAGCGCCATGCAGGTCAATCTGGCGCTGGTGACGGTGCAGCAGAATGAAGTGGTGAAAAAGCTGGCAGGCTGGGGTGCGATCCTGGTGATCCCGACCGTAGTCTTCAGTATGTATGGCATGAACTTTGAGCATATGCCGGAGCTGAAGTCGCTGTATGGCTATCCGCTGGCGGTTGGGCTGACGCTGCTGGCCTGCGGCGGGCTGTGGGCCAAACTGCGTCGCTCCGGCTGGCTGTAAACGGCAGGATGCGGTGCCAGATTGTCCCGCTGAAAAGGTCACGACCCGCCAGATAGTGAACCGATACTGTCTGGCTATGCTTAACGCAGCGTGCAGTTTTTGTTCCTGAGCCAACAGTGTGTGAGGTCACGGTGAAAAAAGAGGATAGCAGCGGTCAGGCAGTACCGATTCAGGAAAACCTCCGCTGGGTACGCCGTGAATGGCTGATTCAGCGTATCGGTGAATACGTCCTGATTGCGCTGGTGATTCTGGGTGCGTGCGGACTCTTTTCCAAAGGCGTGCTGAGTAACGGCAGCGCCCGCTCGCCGGACGGGACCATCCAGGTGGAGTATGAACGGTTTGGCCGGGTTGAGAGCAATATGGATATGCGCATTCGCTACAACGCACCGGTAACCGATCGCTTTACCGTTACGATTGGCGGTGGCGCCCTGGATAACCTGCAAATCCAGACGCTGCAGCCTCAACCGCTGGAGGCGGTGACGATTGGCAGCGATCTGCGGCTGACCTTTTCGGCCCGCAACACCGGACCGGATCACGCGATCTGGCTTGGCCTGCAGCCGCGCAATGCGGGCCGCATTCACGTCACTATTCATGGTGACGGCTATGCTCCGGCCCGTTTTACCCAATGGATTTATCCCTGACAGAGGCGCTTTATGGAAACGGTATTACGTGCCGCAGCGATCTACCTGGTGCTGATGGTCGTGTTCAAAATTGCCGGCAGACGCACTCTGTTGCAGATGACCTCTTTCGATCTGATTCTGCTATTGATCATCAGTGAAGCAACTCAGCAGGCGCTGCTGGGCGACGATTTTTCGGTGACCGGCGCTGCGCTGACTATTATCACGCTGGTAGCGATTGATATTGTGCTGGGCAAACTGAAAAGTCGCTTTCCGGTGGTGGAGCAGGTGATCGATGGCGGCCCGGTGATCCTGGTCGAGAATGGTAATCTGCTGACTGACCGCATGAAGATGACCGGCATCAGTCCTGATGATGTGCTGGAAGCGGCGCGCTCCGGGCAGGGTCTGGAGCGATTTGATCAGATTAAATATGCGGTGCTGGAGGTTAACGGCCATATCTCGATTATTCCCCGAGCCGATAAAGAGTCCTGAGGGGCGTTCGCCCTGACAGGAGAGCGCCCGTGCCGGAGCCGCGCAGGTTACACACGCCTGAGATATCCTCATCCCCTTGCTGCAGCAGGCCCTGGATGCATTACAGATCCTCATTGCGTCACGCTGCGCTTGTTATGCCGCTTCCCTTGTAATCCTGTCGATTTCGTTCAGACTGAGTATTCCACTCATGCTTTATCATCAGAGCTGGCCTGACTATCAATCAGCGTTATGCTTTTACAGTCAGGATTAAATGAATGAATTTACGCGATTTACCTTCTACCCGGTTACCGGCTGGCATATTGGTCCCCTGAATACCCATCAGGCACTGGTAGTGAAATTCGGTTATATCGATCCCGATGCCCCGCGTGAAAAGGGCCCGCAGGAGACCCTATTTCTGGGTCTGACCCTCGAAATGGCGAAAAAGCTGGTCGCCAATCTTTCCGAACACATCGACTACGCTGAAAAAAAGAGCACCCAGCACTAGTTTCTCACCGCGATCGGTACCGCGCCCACCGTCGGGCTATTTTGCTGCGCTGTCGCCCGGTGCATAAACCCGCAGTGCACTGGCGATCAGGCGAAAATGCGCGGGTGTCTGACCGATAATCTCACCATCTGCATTGATGTAATGGGGACGGCGCGTCTCAATCGTCAGCTCCGTGGCGCTGAATGCCCGCACGTTACGCCAGCGACCGTGAGTGCCGCGCCGCAGAAAGGGCAGCAGCGCAATGAGCTGCCAGCTATGCTGCAGCTCCAGACTGTAGACATCCAGTAACCCATCGTCCGGTGCGGCACGCTGTTCCACTGTCATGCCGCCCCCATAAAAGCGTCCATTGCCCACCGACACCTGAACCGTTTTGATCGGCGTCCGATGGCCCTGATGCACCAGCGTAGCGCTGAAGGGACGGCTCTGCCGCAGCACCCGCAAAGCCGCCAGGGCATAACCGCCCACTCCCCAGCGTTTTTTCGATTCCGCCGTGAGGTTGCGCGCCAGTTCCACCGAAAAGCCGATGCTGGAGACGTTCAGAAACAGGTGCTGATTCACTTCACCCAGGTCTACTGCGCGCAGCTGCCCGTCAGCGATAATCTTTATCGCGGACTCCAGGCTGGCAGGAATGCCCAGCGTGCGGGCAAAATCGTTGGCGGTGCCCAGCGGTAAAATGCCCAGCGGCAGGCCGGTCTGCATCAGTCCCGGCGCGGCCGCATTAAGCGTGCCGTCGCCACCGCCGACGATCACCGCATCAACGCGATGGGCATACGCCGCGATTAATTCGCTGTAGCTGCGGGTATCATCTCCGGCCGGTTGCAGCAGGGTGAACCCGGCCTGAGCCAGCAGCGACTGTGCGCGGCTGGCCTCGGCGCGTCCTTTGCGCGAGCGCTGATTAATCAGCAGCAGGGCAGTTTTCTCCTGTTGAGACATACTTTTGCGTTATCCCGATGTCAAAATGGCTGTAACGAGACGGCAAGTACAGCACTGGCCTGACCGGTGAACAACCCTGCTTGCGCTACTTTACGTAACCTGTTGAGTGCCATAAGCGGCGATAAAGATCGTCTACACTGCTAAGGGTCAGATCCACACTGAGGAGTTGCGATGACAGAACACGAATTCAGAAAATTGTTAGCCGAACAGGGTTTTGACGAGCCTTTGTTGATTGAGCGTGCAGCCGCCGCCCAGCTTGATAATCACGTACATCCCTTTGAAGCACTGGCACTGATTCTGAGTGGTGACATCACCATCAGTACCGAACAAGGCGATACCACCTATCATCCCGGTGAGACATTTCATCTGCAGCCAAATGAACTCCATCGTGAGGCGTTCGGGTCGCAGGGCGTACGCTATCTGGCGGGACGTAAATATGAGTGACTGGCAATCAGCATGAAGGTTTCTGACGATCTTTTTACCCGGCTGTCACGCTCGCCGTTCCGTCAGCGCTTTCGTCTGGGACGCGCGGAATATGATTATGCGAGCAGCAAAGGCGAGCCGGTATTGCGCCAGCACGCCGCTGAGTTTGTGGCACAGCGGCTGGCGCCTGCGCAGCCTGAAAATGATGGCAAGCAGACGCCGATGCGCGGCCACCCGGTGTTTATCGCTCAGCACGCCACCGCAACCTGCTGTCGTGGCTGTCTGAGTAAGTGGCACAACATCGGACAGCACCAGCCGCTGAGCGCGGAGCAGCAGACCTATATAGTGACGGTGTTGCTGCAGTGGATCACTCATCAGATGCAGCAGCCTGCACCGCCTGCTCGCATCAGCCGAAGCCAGCCGAAACCGGACGACGATCCGCAACTCGCACTTTGGTAATGGACGAAAAAGCTAAAACCGGCGGCTTTTTCTGGTGAAAACTGGCCCTTTTTCATTCCTGGTTTATTCTTAAATCTTTCCTGGGAACACTATGCCAGGATTAAAACCTACACGGCAACGATTCATACAGAGGGAATTATGAAGAAATCAATTATTGCACTGTCTGCTATTTTGCTGGCCTCGCCGGTATTTGCTGCTACCACCACAGACAACACCGTTGCGGAAGCGCATAAAGGCGCCGATACCGCGAAGGAAAAACTGCATCAGACCCAGAACGAAGGCAAAGAGCTGAAGCTGAAGTCTGAGCACGCCGCTGAAGGCAAAAGCGATACCACCGGCAGTAAAATCACCGAAGGTACGCAGAAAGGCTGGCACAAAACCAAAGAAGGCACTGAGAAAGGCTGGGATAAAACCAAGCAGGGTGCTGAAGATCTGAAAAACAAAGCGACTAACTAATTCGCGGCTGTTCTCAGGTTAAAAAAAGAACCCACCGAAAGGTGGGTTTTTTTATGGGTGATAAAGCCGACGCGTAATGCCCCTGGCAGCAACGCATAAGCTCAACGCGCAGGGAACACGGTCAGAAGAGGAAAGCGTCCCGCGCCAGGGATGGCGCGGGCCGAGCATGCCATGGATGGCGGGTTTTGCGCCTTTCCGATCTGACCGTGTTTCCTGAGCAGGCCTCGCTCTCACTGCGATACTAACCTGGGTTTGCCTGACGCGGATTACGCTTTCTTTTCCGCTGTTTCTTTCTCTGAGGCGGCTAACGCCGCGACTTTCCTTTCCGTCTCTGCAGCCGCATCGGCGGAGGCCGCCGCCGCTTCAGCCGCAGCCTCTGCCGCGGTATCAGACTGTTTCTTACCTTCTTCGATAAACTCTTCGTCGATGGCTTCGATGTTTTCGCGGTTATCGCGTCCGGAGAGCAGGTTCCAGCAGGCGATAAACAGAGCGGCAATCACCGGACCGATTACAAAACCGTTGATGCCGTAAATCTCCATGCCGCCCAGCGTGGCGATCAGAATCAGATAGTCAGGCATTTTGGTGTCTTTGCCGACCAGTAGCGGACGCAGGATGTTATCCACTAGTCCGACAATCACCACGAAGAAGCCCACCAGGAACAGCCCTTTCCACAGTGCACCAGTGGCGAAGAAGAAGATCGCCGCAGGCACCCAGATAATGGCGGAACCGACTGCCGGAATAAGAGAGAGGAAGGCCATCAGTGCGCCCCACAGCAGGCTGCCGTCTATACCGGTAAACCAGAATGCCAGCCCACCGAGAATACCCTGAACAATACCGACCACCACCGTGCCTTTCACCGTCGCGCGCGCCACGGCCGCAAACTTCACCATCAGGTGATGCTTCACGTAGGTTGAGAGCGGCAGCGCTTCCAGGATCAGATGCACCAGATAGGAGCCATCTTTCAGCAGGAAGAACAGCAGATAAAGCATCACGCCAAAGCCGACGGTGAAGCTGAACGTCCCTTTACCGATGATAAAGGCGCTGCCTGCCACATACTGACCGCCCTTAAGGGCAAACGAGGAGAGCTTCTGCTGAATCTGTTCGGCGTTATCCAGGTTATTTTCAGCCAGATAATGTTTTGCCCAGCGCGGCAGATGCTGCAACAGATCGGCGAAGACCGCCGGGAACTGCGCCGAATTGGTCTGCAGTTTGTGATAGACCGCGTTGGTTTCGACCACCAGCGATGAGGCGATAATAGCCAGCGGCGTGAACACAATCAGACAGATACAGAGCAGGGTAATCAACGCGGCCAGGCCATTGCGTTCGCCCATTCGGACCCGCAGATACGTTTTCAGCGGATGGAAAATCACCGCCAGAATCGCCGCCCATAAAATCGGCGAGAAATAGGGCGAAAGCACCTCGAAAAAACCGAGGGTGGCGATAGCCAGAATCAAAATGAAAAACCCGATGTTCAATCCTTTAAAACGCATGGAAAAACCTCATCTCGAACAACTCTGATAAACCCGACGCGCGAATTTTCTGTGTCTGGCTTTGCTTATGCGGCTGCCTCGTCACTGATTATCGGTCAGGCTTTGCTTTTTAAACGCTGCTGATGACAGCATCATGCTGGCTAACTCTTTGAAAGGTCTGGCAGAAGTGATGAACGGGCAATGTGCGTTCGCTGCGTGACTTCCTATAGGTAACACGCTGCAACTGACAGCAGCGCGCTGAATCCTACATTAGCGTAGCGGTTTCGACCATTATTGGTAGGTCAGAGACTCATGATCCCGGGGGATGCTGCCGATAACAGTATTAACTGAATAAAAAACAGGCAATGAAAAATGAGTAAACAGAGCGTCTTAATCGTGCTGCTGACGCTGGTATTAAGCGGCTGCGCCACCAAGCAGTATCCGCAGGCATCCGCGGTCACCCCGGAAGAGACGGCGATGCTGAATTGCAGCGCGCTGGATCAGGAGCTGGTGAAAGCGCACAGCGTGCAGAGTGATATTGAGCAGACCGGCCAGTTCGATGCACTGACCGTGCTGGGCTTTGTCGGGGATTTCGGGCTGGGCAATGGCATTGCGAAATACAATGCCAGCCAGAAGGCGGAGCGGCGACTGACGCAGTTGCAGTCGCTGAAAGCCGCGAAGTGCAGCCAGCGGCTTTCGTAGCAACTGCGCCGGGTCAGCCGAGCGTCCGTTCGCTGACATGCTGCAGCCGGACATTTTCGGCGGCGCGTTTACCGGCAAGGAAGGCGTGATCCGAGTTGTAATATTCCCACTCGCTGTAGCGGCCTGACAGATGAATGTCCTGGGTCAGCAGCCACTGGCGGATCTGCGCCACGTTAGCGCTGCGCGCATGGTCATAGACCACGTAGGCGTAGGGCATATCGACCTCTGAGGCACAGAGCAGCGGATCGTCCGCGGTGATCATGCCAACTCTGATGCAATCCTGACGGCAGCGCTCAATCAGCGCATCCCCCGCCAGCGGCAGCGGATTGGCCGCGTTATAGGTAATTTCGCAGGTTAAGCCGAAACCGCCCGGCGGGTTGCAGTGCGGACTCGCATTGCCCTGCACAAAGATGCGGTGAAACAGCGTATCACCAGGATAGTAAATCCAGTGCTTTTCGGTCAGGTCAGCGCGGCCAATCCCCAGATTAACGCAGCGCACCGAGACAAACTGCAACTGCTGCGCCGCCCGTTGCACACTATCCGGCACTTCATCGCCCATCAGTTTAATCAGCTCCGGCAGCGGCATGGTGCTGATCAATTGTTCATAACGGTAGTGGCGGCCATCCGCCAGCAGCGCGACGTGCGCCTGCGGGTAGAGGCGGGTCAGGGTGGCGTCCGTTTCCAGCGTACATTTCAGGTGCGGCAAAAAGCCGGACATCAGCGCCTGGAAGCCACCGCGCAGCGGATAGCCGAAACGGGCGTTGAGGCCAACCGGTTTCGCCAGCGGTTGCAGTGCGCCATCAATGATCTGCGCCAGATCGGGCAGCGGTACGCGTCCGCCCAGCCATGAAGTTTCCATGTCGGTCAGCGGCACCTTCCACAGTTTCTGGTTGTAGGGCAGGGCAAAGTGACGCGCGATGCCTTTGCCCCAGGTGCGCATAATGAAGTGCTGGAAATCCTCTTCGCCTTCCACCACGCCTGTGCTGCTGCCCTCATCGGGGATCGCGCCATCTGCGCAGCAGTCCCGCCGTGCCCGCGCCCGATCCAGTGGCACCGCGGCGGCGGCCGTTTCGCCATAACGCGCCTCGATAGCGCCCAGCACGCACTCTTTTACCACCTCGACCGGCAAGCCGTGCAGCGCGGACTGGAAGGGATAGCGGGTATAAACGCCGTCGCTGTAGACCCAGGCTTCACGCGCCTGCCAGTGCAGGTTGTCGCCCAGCAACATCTCATACAGCTGCAAGACGTACGGGTCCTGCGAGAACATAATGTGACCGGCATAGTCGAAGGTAAAACCCTGATCGTCAATCGAGCGGCACCAGCCGCCAGGCGTGGCATTTTTCTCCAGCAACACTGCGCCTTCGCCATAGTGATAACCTGCGCTCAGCCCGGTTGGCCCGGCTCCGATAATCAGGCAGGGCACGGCTTCACTCTCCAGCATCAATGGGGTTAACGGCGTGATATTCGCCTGCGCGCTGCCCTGGCTGACCGAACTTAGTGCGGGCTGACGCTGCGTCAGCGCCTGCTGGATCAGTCCATGAATCTGTTCAGCGGTGCGATCCCATGAGGTGGCATCGACCTTTGCCTGCATCCGTCCCGCCAGCGCCAGCCGTTCTGCGGCACCAATCGCCATCGCCTGTTCACAGGCGGCAATAAATTCCGCGTGGCTCTCTGCCACCGCGACTTCCTCTGCGTAATGCCGCGCAACGTCAATAATCGCGGTACTGACAATCGGCAGCTGCGCCGCCATATACTCCAGCACCTTAGTCGGTGAGATGTAGCGCGTCGAGGCATTGATGGCAAACGGCATCAGACAGACATCCCAGCCCGCCAGAAACTGCGGCAGCGCCTGATAGGGCTGCTGGCCGAGCCAGTGAATATTGTCGCGCTGCGGCAGGCTGGCGGGATCAATTTTTACCACCGGCCCGACCATAATAATCTGCCACTCGGGGTGGCTGTCCGCCAGCGCCGCAATCAGCGGCAGGTCTATGCGCTCATCCAGCACGCCGTAATAGCCAAGACGCTGTGCCGGAATCGCATCCTGCATCGGATGACGATTGCTGCGATCGCGCGCCTGCTCAAAATGAATAGCATCGACGCTGCTGGGAAAGCAGTAAACCTGAGGATGTTTGTCACGCTTCGCTTCATAGAGGCTGGTGCCGCCGGTAAAGACCAGATCGGCGCGGGTCATCAGCGCGGATTCGCGCTGCTGCAGCTGGCGCGGTGCATTCTGAAAAGCGGAAAGCTCATCCATGCAGTCGTAAATCACCAGTGACGGATCAAAAGGGGTCAGCAACGGCAGCGCCATCGGCGTATAGAACCAGATCAGCGGCTGTTCATCTTCCTCCAGCAGCGGCGTCAGCAGCAGCAGCAGCGAGGCGATCTGGCTGTCGTGGAAACCAGGCGCGTCGCTGTCGGTATGCGGCTGGATCACCGTGATGTTAGCGGCAGGCGAGCTCTGATGCAGACCCTGTGGCCCCGCCTGCCAGACCGGCTCTTCGACAAACAGCACGCGATAGTGCTGTGCCAGTCGTGTCAGTAGCTGCTGCGGACGCTGAAAAACAAATCCCCAGCGTAAATGGCTGAAAACAATGAGAACAGGTGGTTTCATAGTGTGCTCCTGACAGGGGTGTTTTGAGGAGTGGATGTGCTGCAAAAAGCGCTGCGCCTGACGTAATGCGTCGGCATAAGGCTGCTGTAGCTGGCGGGCATAGGGATCGGCCCCCAGCAGATCGAGATCCCACAAACCGCTGCGGGTCCAGAAAGTCGTCTCCTCCCATAAGGGACGATCGAGGATCGGATAGAGGCAGATGCCGTGCAGCTCAACGCCTGCCAGTTGCGCCTGCGCAACCTGCGCGGCGATCTCAAGGATCCAGCTTCCGCGTCCGCTGCCGACGTGGCTGGTTTCCGCCAGCAGCAGTGGCCGCTGATAACGCTGCCAGACCTGCTGCAGCATCCGATGCAGCGGCAGGCGTCGGCTGTCGCCAAGATGCCAGTAAAGCCGCCGGTTTGATCCCTGCTCCCACTGGTTGTCGTGGTAGTAATTCACGCCAATCAGATCGAGATAGTGTGGGGCGCCGCCCAGTTCCGGGTTAAGCCTGCCGCTCAGCATGTCCCACGCCTGAAACTGGGTGTCACACATCTCACGTGCCAGCACATCGCTGGCCGGATCGACGGGATCGGGCACGATATGGATCAGTGGATCACAGTGCAGCAGACGGGCTCGCGGATCGGCCAGCCAGATGGCATCACAGGCTGCCAGCGTAGCGCGCACCAGCTGCTGCTTGGCGGCATCCGCCCGATCCGCCTCAGCGATCGCCTCACAGGTGAACAGCCCTACCGAGATACCCCAGCTGACAAAGGAGATCTCATTCATCGGAGAGTAGACTGGCGCCTGCTGATACCAGGGGGCCAGGAAGCGGGCCAGTGCGCCACAGAAGGCGGCGAAACGGCTGACAAAGTCGTGGTCAAACAGGCTGACGCCAGCGGGCCAGCCGTAGTGGCAGATTGTCCAGCTCAGCTGAATGCCCTGCTGCTCTGCGGCCTGCATCCGGGCCGCGACCGTCGAGAAGTCATAGCGGCCATCGTGCTCACATAACCGCCAGCCGACGCTTTCGCGCACTGTGCGAATGGAAAAGGGGGCCAGCGCGGCATAATCTTCTGCTGCACGCGCCTGATGCTGGTTAAGATCGTTCATCGACAGCGCAAGGCCGGCAGGATTGATATGATCGGCACCTTCGTAGCCGGCCTGCCAGAAACTGGAAAAGGGCGTCATGGCATCTCCCGAAAAAAAGCAACACGCTTCCCGCTGACGAGCCGTCGTGAAACGGGTCAGGGCGTTAGGGTATGCATTGCAGACTGATCGATCTGACCACTCTGAACGGACGGGCGATCCATGCCATAAGCCACAGACACTGAGTTGCAGGCATCAGGGCCTGTCGCGGTGTGGACGAGTGAGATAGCAGGTATAGGCCAGTGACGCTATCGGCAGAAAAAGGCTGGCTTCTCTGGATGTTGAAAGGATTTGCGGAAGCCTTACTGGAAAGTATAGGCAGTAAGGTTTGGTTCGCAATTTATTGAAGTAAAAGAAAAAAGCGCAGCGGTAAAAATTATCCAGCAAGAAACAGGAAGTTTTAGCATGCGGTTTTGCAAACGGCCCGATAAGCGTAGCGTGAATAGTGTCAGTGCCATTTTCAGCTTTGTTAACCTTTTCCTCAACATGCAGAGAGGTCAGACTCGCCCACTTTCGCGTTACAGCTTCGCTTGCCTTTTGGCGGGCTGGCGACAAGATTTACTTATCACTGGCCTGAATCTGCGGGTCATCAACGGGTGATGCGACGATGCGCGCCCCCTAAAACAGGATGTTTTACAGACTATGTTCTCATTCGACTGGCACCGTTTCTTACTTAACGATCAACCGGCCACCTTTTTGTTTGAGGTGGTGATACGGGTCATGATCGCTTATCTGGTGGTGTTCACCTTTCTGAAAGTCTCAGGACGACGCGGCGTGCGCCAGCTGTCGCTGTTCGAGCTGGTGGTGATCCTGACGCTGGGTTCCGCGTCCGGTGATGTGACATTTTACGATGATGTGCCGGTACTGCCGGTCATTATGGTGTTTGTAGTCCTGCTGGCGCTCTACCGCTTCACGACCTGGCTGACGGCGCACAGCCCGCGCTTTTCACGGCTTATTCAGGGCGACGTGATTACCCTGATTAAAGAGGGGTTGTATGTGCTGGAGAGTCTGGATCGTCTGAATATTTCCGAAGATGAGTTTTATATGGAGTTGCGCCAGAGTGGTGTGGAGCATCTGGGGCAGATCCGGCTGGCGCTGGTGGAGGTAGATGGTCAGCTTAGCCTCTACTTCTACGATGACGATGAGATGCGCGCCGGGTTAAGCGTGCTGCCGCCAGAGCACCGGCAGGATTACAGCACTGTGCCGGTCAGCGCGCTCTATGCCTGCACCCATTGCGGCCAGACGCAGATCATTGAGGCTGAGCAGCAGGCAGTCTGCCCGCGCTGTCAGCGACAGCGCTGGTCCGCGGCACTGACCGTGCGTCGGTTGCATTAATCGCCAGCATCCGCTCCGCGTTCAGGACTTGTCGCGTTTGCATCAGCCGGGTTAACGTCGGCGAAGCAGGCGCTGAGCGGGCGCTTTTGCTGTCCCCCGGCAGCGAAATTATCCGCACTTAGCCAGGCACTCAGGGCGCGCTGAACATCCGGCCATTCACGGTCAATAATTGATAGCCAGTCGGTATCGCGATTACGCTGTTTACGCGTCATCACCTGACGAAAACGGCCCTCAAAGCGGAACCCCAGCCGTTCTGCTGCGCGTCGTGATGCGATATTGGTTGAATCACAGCGCCACGCCACCCGCCGATAGCCGAGCGAGAAAGCCTGTTGCAGCAGCAGATAAATCGCCTCGCTGCCAATGACACTGCGCTGCATCAGCGGCGACCAGGTGACGTGACCGATTTCAACAGTGCCGTGTCCCGGCTCAATGCTGGCGAAGCAGACCACGCCGCAGGGCTGCTGATTTGGCGAGCAGACCGTGAAGGGCACGAGGGCCGCATCCGCCACTTTATCCGCAATCCAGTGCTGCATCTGCGGCAGAGAGGCGGGCCGCTCTGCGCTCAGCCAGGTCCAGTCGCGATCATCCGGTGCCAGCATAAATGCCTGCAATAGCGGTTCTGCATGATCGATGCTTAGCGGCAGGAGAAGGCAGTGCTGACCCGTGAGTGGCATACAGGGTGGTCTGGTGACCGGTTGCCAGTCGGGCAGAGCCTCACCGACCGGCTGATCAAACTGATTGAGGTTCAATAGCATTCTCCTGAAAGAAAACGGACGTTTAGCCGGGAAACTTATGATGCCGGGCTGACGGACTATCCTGAACCGCGGTTAAACCCGTCGCAGCTTGTTCCCGCTTACCACATAACTTTGCCTGTTACTGACAGAAAATGAAAACCCTTCGGGCAGCATAGCGGCACCGTTACCAAAGAGGTGTGCGTATGAAAGTGAGGCTAGCCAGTGCATTACTGTTTTTGCTGTTATCGTTTGGCGCGTTTTCACAACAGGTGATCAGCGAAAGTCATCCCCATTCACGCAGTGCGCGATGGCTGGAGCAGAGCAGTCAGGTTGATACGGCGGATTCGCCGGATGAACATCTGCTGGAGAGGCGGGAGTGGCGAAGCAGCCTGCAACGCAAGCCGTTCTGAGATGAGATCCCCGGCGGAAAACAGCCGGGGAGCCAGGGTTAAGCGTTTCAGACCCGTTGTGAAATTATATTGTGGCCTGTGTCGCAGCCATGCCAGGCACCAGAATCACCTTGCGGCACTCCTCTTCGCGTTTGGCGAAAATATCGTAGCCACGCGCAGCATCTTCCAGCGGCAGATGGTGGGTCACAATCTCTTCTGGCGTCAGATGACCCTGTTCGATCAGCTTCAGCAGGTCGGGCAGATAAGCGTGTACGTGGGTCTGTCCCATCTTAAAGGTCAGCCCTTTGTCAAAGGCGTCACCAAACAGGAAGCCGTGAATGAATCCGGCATAGACGCCCGGCACGCTGACGATACCGCCACGCCTTACTGCGGCAATACACTGACGCAACGCTTTACCGCTGCTGCCTTCCAGTTTGAGATTGGTGAGCACGGTTTCGGTCATGCTGCCTTTTGCCTCGAATCCTACTGCATCAATTACCGCATCCACACCGCGATTGCCGGTGCTGTGTTCGATAATCCAGCCGGCCGGGTCATCGATCTCATCGAAGTTAATCGGGATAACACCGTAGCGCTCACGGGCAAAGTTTAAGCGGTAGTTGTTGTGGTCGATCATGTAGATCTGTTCGGCACCCTGCTGTCGGGCGCAGGCGGCACTGAGCAGGCCAACCGGTCCGGCACCGAAAATCGCCAGGCTGGAGCCCGGTTTCACCTCGGCGTTTTTCACCGCCTGCCACGCGGTGGGCAGAATGTCTGACAGGAACAGCACTTTCTCATCCGACAGTACCGACGGCACTTTAAACGGGCCGGTATTGGCTTTCGGCACCCGGACATATTCCGCCTGTCCACCAGGCACACCGCCATAGAGTTTGCTGAAACCAAACAGGGCTGCGGGCGGCGTGATGTTTTTCCGGTTCAGGATGGCACCCCGTCCGCTGTTGGTATTTTCACAGGCAGCATACTGGCTCATCAGGCAGAAAAAACAGTCGCCACAGGCGATAACAAACGGGATCACCACCCGATCGCCTTTGGCCACGGCGGTCACTGCGCTGCCTGCTTCAACCACTTCGCCCATAAACTCATGACCAAAGATATCTCCGTGCCCGGTACCGGGGATTTTGCCGCGGTAAAGGTGCAGGTCTGAACCGCAAATAGCGGTGGCGGTCACACGCAGAATAATGTCATCTGCGGCTTCCAGACCGGGATCGGGCACGTTATCGACGCTGACTTTATGGGGGCCGTGATAAGTTAATGCTTTCATCTGTTTATCTCCTGATGATTAGGGGACGGCGGCCAGACCAGAAGGCGTGGCCACGCACGGGAAAGACTCAGGAAACCTGAAATCGAAACCTGCCTGAAGTGTAGTAATCCTTTAAGGAGTAAGCAGAGCGGTGCAGCAGGCTGGTCAGTTTCAGCCGGGCTGACAGGGCGGCTGAACCTGCGTTGTGGCGACCGTTACGGCTCGGGTTTCGGGTTGCCAGAGAGCGAGGTCGGCAAACGCACGACGATAAACCGTGTCGATTTGTGCCGGAACCTGTTCGATGTAGTGCCAGGCATGCTCACGCGTTACACCGGTGAGCTGCTGCAGATAGTGCCGCGCGTCGTCCAGCGTCGGGATCTGGCCTTCGACACCCGCCATGCGGGCAGGCAGACCGGTCCAGATCAGACCTTCTATGCCTTTGGTCTTAGCCCACTCTGCCAGTGGTCCCGCTGAGGTCGCTGTCACCGTCATCATCCCGATGCCATCGATACGGCTGTCCGGAATGGCTTCACGGAGGCGCAATGCGCCGCAGGCGCTCTCAAGTGAGGCGGTATTCAGCCAGGCCCAGTACACCGGCACCGGGCTGGCGTTAAGGCAGATCGCGGTCGACAGCTCGCCGCCGTCAGCGATGCGCACAAACTCAATCGGTAGCTCAGGACCATCATGATGCCACTGACTGGCCACCGGCAGTGCGCCAGCTTTCCAGATTAACGATCCCCATCCGAGGCAGGCAATTTTCATTCTCTTCTCCTGTGCACCTGTCGGCGTGATCGCGACAGAATCTGTTTAAGCGTAGCCCGTTGCGCTGAACCGTTACAGGGATCACCTTTTTAGGGGCGGTAAAACCGCCACAAAGATGGCATGATCGCCGCGCAGTCACTTTGCACAACCTGACGATTTTTTCAGCAATCCATGCGTGTTTTTCTGCACGGCTTGAACTTTTATCGTCAGGTAGTGTAAAAAGTGGCGCACGCAATCGATTACCTATGCACGGACGGGTCAGCATCACGTTGACTGATCCGGTTGCAGCTGAGGCGCAGAGTGGGGCGGACATTTGCCTGCCTGACGGCTCAGGTTACTGGCGGCTTTTAAAACGGAAGATCTGATGAAAACCACGCAAACTGGCACGCTGGGCGCGCTTGAGAGTGACGTCGATACGGGATGGCGTAAAACCGACACCATGTGGATGCTGGGTTTATACGGCACGGCGATTGGGGCGGGTGTGCTGTTCCTGCCTATCAATGCTGGCGTCGGCGGGCTGATCCCGCTGATCATCATGGCGATACTGGCGTTTCCGCTGACCTTTTTTGCGCACCGCGCCCTGACCCGATTCGTTCTCTCCGGTAAAAATCCGGCCGGGGATATCACCGAGGTGGTCGAGGAGCATTTTGGTGTTGGTGCGGGCAAGCTGATTACGCTGCTCTATTTCTTCGCTATCTACCCGATTCTGCTGATGTACAGCGTAGCGATCACCAACACGGTTGAGAGCCTGATGGTGAATCAGCTCGGCCTGGTGCCGCCACCGCGTGTGCTGCTGTCGCTGCTGCTGATTGTCGGACTGATGACCATTGTGCGTTTCGGCGAGAAGATGATTGTCAAAGCGATGAGCGTGCTGGTTTATCCCTTTGTGGCGGTGCTGATGCTGATGGCCTGCTATCTGATCCCGCACTGGCACGGCGCTGTGCTTTCGACCCTGAACGTTCAGCCCGCGGGCAGCAGCCTGTGGATGACGCTGTGGCTGGCGATTCCGGTGATGGTCTTCTCCTTTAATCACTCGCCGATTATCTCCTCATTCGCGCTGGCAAAGCGGGAAGAGTATGGCGATGCCGCAGAGAAAAAGTGTTCGCGCATTCTGGCCTGCTCGCACCTGATGATGGTGGTGACGGTGATGTTCTTTGTCTTCAGCTGCGTGCTGAGCCTGTCGCCTGAAGATTTACACGCCGCCAAGGCGCAGAACATCACCATTCTTTCCTATCTGGCGAACCATTTTAAGGTGCCGATGATCGCCTGGCTGGGACCGCTGATTGCCATTGTGGCGATCACGAAATCGTTTCTCGGTCACTATCTTGGCGCGCGCGAAGGATTTAACGGCATGGTTAATAAGGCGCTGCGCAGTCGCGGCAAAACCATCGCGCCCGCCAGACTGAATCGCCTGACCGGACTCTTTATGCTGCTGACGACCTGGCTGGTGGCAACGCTGGATCCCAATATTCTCGGCATGATTGAGACGCTTGGCGGGCCGGTCATTGCGATGATTCTGTTCCTGATGCCGATGTACGCTATCCAGAAGGTACCCGCGATGCGGAAGTACAGCGGTCACATCAGCAATCTGTTTGTCGTGCTGATCGGACTGATTGCCATCTCCGCAATCTTCTATTCGCTGGTGAAGTAACACTTAGCGCAACAGGCGCATCTCAATCCCCCTGGGATGCGCCTGCCATTCTGCCCGCCCTTCGCCATTCTCTCCGTGCACCTCCACGTATTCAGCGATATCGCTCCCTGATTTAAGCCCGCTGCCGCGTTGTTAATGCCGCCTCTCAGACGCATCTGGTTAGCAATAGTTACATTTGGTACTTATCAGCATGGTAGAGTTAACGCGAATAATTATTATTCCCTAAAAGGACAGGAGAAAAATGAAAATCGGGATAGTTGCTGCCACCACACTTTTACTGTCAACCGCCTGTGCGGCTACCACCTATCCGGTCACGGTGACCGATATGGATGGTCAGAAAATTACGCTGCAAAAAGAGCCGCAGCATGTGATTTTACAGGATGGGCGTGACGTGATGGCGCTGGCATTACTGGATCGCCAGAACCCGTTTCAGCGTGTCGTTGCCTGGAACAACCTGCCGAAAAAGCAGGATACCCAGACCTGGGACCTGCTGAAGCAGCGCTGGCCGCAGGCGGCATCGATTGTTGATATGGGCTTTAACGATCAGGGGCAGGTCAATCTGGAGAGCGTGCTGGCGAAGCAGCCCGATCTGATGATTGCGCAACTGCGCGCCAAACCGGCCCTGACCCAGTCAGGCGTGCTCGCCACCCTGAAAAATCTCCATATCCCGGTGCTGTTCCTTGATGTTGAACTTCATCCGAAAGAGAACACCCTGAAGAGCGTGAAAGTGCTGGGCACCGTTCTGAATCGCGAAGCCGAGGCGAAAGCCTACGCCGATTTTTACCAGCAGCGCTGGCAGATGCTTCAGCAGAAGATTGCGCAGGTGCCCCACAAGCCAACCGTGTTTATTGAACCTATTGCCGGTAACAGCGACAACTGCTGCTTTACCCACGGTCATAACGGCTGGGGCGCGCTGGTGGAAGCGGTCGGTGGCAAGAATATCGGTTCTGCACTGCTGCCCGGCAGCTCAGGATTTGTGTCGCTGGAGAAGATTATCGCCATGAAGCCGGACGTCTATATCATGACCGGCTCTAAACGCCCGAACAGTAACGTGCTGCCGTTTGGTTACGGTGCCAGTCAGACCGACGTGACCGCCACCTTTAACCGCCTGCAGAGCCGCACCGGTCTGGAGCAGATCGAACCGGTGAAACAGAAGCGGGTGTATGGCGTTTATCACCATTTCTATAATCACCCTTACAACATTATCGGCATGGAAATTCTGGCAAAAGATCTCTATCCGGAAGTGTTCCGCGATCTGGACCCGACGGCTGATTACCACCACATCGTGACGCACTTTACCGGGTTACCGGATGCGCCAGTGATCCTCAGCACGCCATAACCGCAAAAATGTCAGGGTGCGTTTCAGCATCCTGACTTTTCATCGGCCATCATCCGTCAACCAGAGCGTGATTTTCAGACAGCGCAGGTTGCCCGGTTAACCTCTGGATTGCGTCAGCAACGTTGTCATCGCATGTCCTGTGTTAAGAAAGCGCTAAGCAAGCGTAATAGTGTGTAAGTTACCGGATTTTAAGACTTTTACAGATGTCTCCCGCCACAATTATTGCCATGATGCCGATCAACGGTGCCTGAACAGCCGTTATTTTCGGAGGCAGTATCATGAAAAAAACAACATTAACGCTTATCGCTTCACTTTTGACATGCAGCACACTCTTTTCTCAGGCCTCACGGGCAGACGATCGTGATGACGCGCACCGCAAGCCTGTGCCGCATCAGAACGGTGACCATCGTGCTGACAATCGCGGTTCTGACCAGAATCAGGAGCGTGGCAACAACCGTCATGACAGCGTCAATCATCGCCCGGATCAGGACAACAACGGTCGGGGCAGAGAGGCACGTAATGACCGCGACCATTTCGCCTGGCAGGGACACGACTTCCGTCGCGGGCATCCTGTCCCGCAAGAGTACCGCGGCGACCATTACCGCGTAGCCGACTGGCATGAACGCGGTCTGCGTGAACCGCCGCGCGGTTATCACTGGGCAAACATCGACGGCAACTATGTGCTGATTGCTGCTGCAACCGGGGTAATTACCGCGCTGGTGCTGAACAGCGCCCTGAACTGATCCCCAGGGGATGGCTGCGGCCATCCCTCTTTCTTTCCGTTTTGCTGCGCCAGCGGCTATCCTGACACTCCACGCTGAAAATTCCCTGTGTGAGGAGTCATGATGACGACGGTTAAGATGGTTGCGGTAGATATGGATGGCACCTTTCTGGACGATAACAAGCAGTACAATCGATCCCGCTTTCTCGACTGCTATCAGCAACTCACCGCCCGTGACATCAAATTTGTGGTGGCCAGCGGCAATCAGTATTACCAGCTCAAATCCTTCTTCCCGGAGATCGCCAGCGATATCGCCTTTGTAGCCGAAAACGGCGCATGGATTATCGATCGTGATGAGGAACTGTTTTGCGGTGCCTTTGAACGCCGCGATGTTGACGCGGTGATCGATACCCTGCAAAACGGCGACTATCCGGGTCTGCGTTACCTGCTGTGTGGCCGGGAGAGCGCCTGGTACTTCGACGGCATGGAAGAAAACTGGCTGAAGAAGATGCGCCATTACTGTCACCGGCTGAAGCCGATTCATCATCTGGATGAGGTGCAGCATGACCGGCTGTTTAAGTTCGCGCTGAATCTCTCTGATGACTATATCGAGCCACTGATGGCGGATATTGAACGTCTGCATCAGGGGCGTGTGGCAGCGACCTCAAGCGGTCACGGCTCGGTGGATTTGATCGTGCCGGGGAATCATAAAGCGCACGGTCTGGATCTGCTGGCACAACGCTGGGGGATCGCGCACGACCAGGTGCTGGCCTTTGGTGATGGCGGTAACGATCTTGAGATGCTCAGACAGTCTGGCTTCAGTTTTGCCATGGACAACGCGCCACAGCGGGTGAAACAGGCGGCACGCTATGCCGCGCCTTCTAACAACGAGCAGGGCGTGCTGCAGGTGATTGAGCAGATGCTGGCAGGTGAGGGGCCTTTTAGCGCCACGCAGGCTTAGCCGTCTGGCGCTGCGATTAAGCCAGGGCGGTTAGCGCCGTGATTCAGCCAGCCGCCTGGCTCAGAGAGCGGGTGCAAGAGGATAGCGCTGAGGAGCAGCAAAGCCGGGCGAGGCTGGCAGGCCCGGTTGTGCCTGGTCAGCGAATGCGGGCAACGCGGCTCCTGATCACGCCGTGATTTCCCAGGCCTGCGCGATCATCATCTGCATCTGTTCGCGGCTGTAATTCACCAGCGAATTTTTGCTGTTGGCTCGCGCCAGAATCCACTCCACCTCGGCGCGGCTCAGTGAAGGGCCATCCTGCCAGAATGGGGTGATCGCCTGCTGCTGCAGCCACTGTTTCAGAAACTGCGCCGGTGAGTCCGTAGTTTCGCTGAAGAGCTGCGGGTGCAGTTCCGCCATTAGCTTACGCTGCAGCGGCTGTTCGCTGTCGGACAACAGATCCAGGAACGGAAACAGCAGACGTCCGCACACTTCACCGTGATGGAACGGCTTTATCGCGCCCAGTTCCCCCGCAATACCGTGGATCACCCCCAGACCCGCACTGCTGAGACTGACACCGCCCAGCCACGACGCCATCATCATCGCTTCCCGTGCCGCGTCGCCAGCAGCATCCTCACGATTAAGGGCAGGCCAGGCCTGAACAAACTGATGCAGGCCGGTCAGCGCCAGCTGTCGGGTAAAGAGGTTGCCTTTGCCGGAGAGATACGCTTCAAACAGGTGGGTAAACGCATCAATACCGCAGGTCGCCAGCACCCGGTCAGGCGCACCTTTCAGCAGATCGGCATCGAGAATCGCCACCTCCGGCACAAAGACCGGGTGGCGCAGTGACGCTTTTATCTGAATGTCACGCTGATCAGTCACTACCGCATTTTGCGTCACTTCACTGCCGGTACCGGCGGTGGTCGGAATAGCAATCAGCGGCAACGTGATGGGCTGAACCGCGGTGTCACCCACTTTTTCCAGATAGCGGGCGGTTGGCAATGGGTGTTGCACCATCGCGCTAAACGCTTTCGCCGCATCCAGCACGCTCCCGCCGCCAATCGCGACGACCCGATCCACATGACCGCGCCAGCGCGCAACCCAGCCATCAATCTCGGCGGGTGAGGCTTCATGGCTGACAATTTCATAGCCAATAATATGATCGTTGAGTCCGGCTTTTAGCCGGGCATATGCGGGGCCTTGCAGAAAAGATTGTCCACAAAACAGCAGGGTAGGCTGTGACCGGGCGGCCAGCAGCGGTACCAGTTTATCCAGGCTGCCCCGGCCAAAGAGGGTTCGTTGATTACTGTACAGCTCACTCAGGTTCTCACTCACCAGCGCATCCTTTTTACATTTCGCTAAAATCTGAGTGTAACGAAAAGCAAGGCGCCGGGACTGGCAAACTTTCTGATAACGCATTGGCAAAAAGTTGATCACCTTCGCAAAACAGAAATTCACCCCCGGCGGGGTGGTGCTTTCCTGCTGATGTTACCCTTAACATGTTATCGGTAACAGCGTTTGTCGGGATGTGTAAACATCTTACAGCGCACTGTTTTGTAGCCCTCAGGGGATCATGATAATAAACCGACACTGAATGATGTTCAGTGCACAAGGTGGAGAAAAGCTATGCCATTACTCTATGTGGCGATTGGCGTCGCGTTACTGCTGCTGCTGATGATTCGCTTTAAGCTTAATGGATTTATCGCGCTGATCCTGGTGGCGCTGGCGGTCGGTGTGATGCAGGGCATGCCGGTAAACAAAGTGATTACCTCAATCAAAGCGGGCGTGGGCGGCACGCTGGGCAGCCTGGCGCTGATCATGGGCTTTGGTGCCATGCTCGGTAAATTGCTGGCCGACTGCGGCGGTGCGCAGCGTATTGCCACCACCCTGATTGAAAAATTCGGCACTAAGCATATTCAGTGGGCGCTGGTGCTGACCGGTTTTATCGTCGGATTTGCGCTGTTCTATGAAGTCGGCTTTGTACTGATGCTGCCGCTGGTGTTCAGCGTTGCGGCATCGGCACGTGTGCCGCTGCTCTATGTCGGGGTGCCGATGGCGGCTGCCCTGTCCGTGACGCACGGCTTTCTTCCGCCGCATCCTGGCCCGACCGCAATCGCGACGCTGTTTAACGCTGACATGGGTAAAACGCTGCTGTTTGGTACGCTGCTGGGTATTCCTACGGTGATTCTGGCGGGTCCGGTCTACGCCCGCTTCCTGAAAGGCATCGACAAACCGATTCCTGAGGGTCTCTATAACCCGAAAACCTTTACCGAGGCGGAAATGCCTGGGTTTGGCGTCAGCGTCTGGACGGCACTGGTACCTGTGGTGCTGATGGCGCTGCGTGCGGTGGCAGAGATGCTGCTGCCTAAAGGCCATGTGCTGCTGCCCTATGCGGAGTTCTTTGGCGACCCGGTGATGGCGACACTGATTGCGGTGCTGATTGCAATCTTCACCTTTGGACTGAATCGCGGTCGCACGATGGAACAGGTCATGGATACCCTGACCGACTCGATCAAAATCATCGCCATGATGTTGTTGATCATCGGCGGTGGCGGTGCCTTCAAACAGGTGCTGGTGGACAGCGGCGTGGATAAATACATTGCCAGCATGATGCATTCTACTCAGCTGTCGCCAATCTTTATGGCCTGGTCGATTGCCGCGGTGCTGCGTATTGCTCTGGGTTCTGCCACGGTAGCGGCCATTACCGCCGGGGGAATTGTGGCACCGCTGATTGTTACCAGCGGCGCCAGCCCGGAACTGATGGTCATCGCCGTAGGGTCCGGCAGCGTGATCTTCTCGCACGTTAATGACCCGGGCTTCTGGCTGTTCAAAGAGTATTTCAACCTGACGATTGGCGAAACCATCCGCTCCTGGTCGGCGCTGGAAACCATTATTTCGGTCTGTGGTCTGGTGGGTTGCCTGCTGCTCTCCTGGGCGATTTAACTTCTGGCCGCTGGCAAGCCTGCCAGCGGCTCTTCGCTTTCGCGTCTCTCCCGCTGCCTCTTTGAGCTTTGAACATCCCGTCGCGCTTGCTGCCCCTGTTGCCGGTTAAACCGGAAAGGCGGGATGTGCGGGACAGACAGCATAAAAAAGGCCGCAAGGTGCGGCCTGACAGAGAAGATTCAGTCTGAATCTGCCACGTTAATGAGGCGGTTCAAAACCGGCTTTCACCATCTGTTCCCGCAGCGCGTGTGCAATGTCACGGTTGCCACCGGTAACGGGGTAGATAACGTTATTCACCACATCATCAAGGTAGTGCTCGTCAAACTCCTGCAGAGAGAGCTGCGTGCCGCCTTCATCGTTGATGGCGAAAGTCCCTTTGATGTGGTTACCGCTGTTTTTTGCCTTGAGGCTGTAGCGGCCCATGCTGGTATTAATCGTGCTCATAAGATCTCCTCGCGACTCATTTTCAATCTCATCACTCTTGAGGCCTGCCTTGCCGCCTAAATTTTAGCCAGGAGTGTTCTGTAAAACGAAGAAAGAGAGCCGTTAAAAAGTGGTGTTGCGATCGTTATCTCAGAATTTAAATAAAGCTCAGGGTTGATGAACTTATGACCAGTTGAGCCGTAAGTGAAGCGGCAGGGCGCATTTTCCTGTCTATAATGCTTACAGGAAAAGTGTTTAATTGGTGAGGGGAAAGGAAATGAAAATTATTCTGTGGATTATTGCGATCATTTTTATCGTTGGCTTACTGACCCTGACAGGGGTGTTCAAACTGATTTTCTGATATCTGTTAACGCTTTAGCAACAGCGGGCACCTAATCAGGTGCCCGCAATGTTTTCTGGCTGGCCAACAGAGCATCTGTAATGGGATCCATCGGCGTATTGGGCAGCAGATCCTGTGAGCCCAGAGGTTTCTTACAGTATGCGCAGCAGGCACCATGAAAGTTTCGCTGGCCCTCGCGGTAATCAGTAAAAACGAATCGGGCGCTTCCACATTGACCGCAACGTATCTTCATCACCATCCTGTGTCTCCCCCTCCTTTTACTCAGCATTAACGGATGCCTGTGCCTGACCGGTTAAGCGGACTTTATCTATTGCGCGGCAATATTATTTCGCACTGCGATAAGAAAAGTAGTTTCTTATGCTTTTGATTGTTTGTTGCCAAATGCGCATCCGGCCACTAAAAAGCATTTCATTGATCCAGATCAGTGTTTATTAGTTGTTGGCTAAAATATCCGCGAATAGCCTGCCATGACTGATGATAATTGCATAGCCGACTCATTTTTTTTGGCGAGGGAGCGGGATCTGCGCCAGTGAATTTAAGATTTATCGTACAATAAATAGCCACTGGCAGGACGCAGGCCTGAAAAAGCAGAAAAACGGGTTTAAGGTCATGGGACTTACCGTCCGGATGATAGAAAAAAAATGTCCTTTTAGCGGCGTAAACGTCATTAAGAACAGGAATATATCTTAATCAGATTTTTCTTTTTAACGTCAGTAACATAACCGCTTAAAATTAAAAAGGGTTTCGTTTCCAGCAGGTTAGCGACCGATACCCGCTCTGCGCCTGATACGCGTTGAGCGATGTTTCGCAAGTCGAAAAGCAGGAAAGTGTGATGGATGTACAGAATGTCGATATTTATCACTTTTTCATCAAATCATGCTGGACAAATCCCTCAGCAATTGCTGTACTAGACCCCGACACAGTTTAGTGTCCATTTTTCATGTAAAGGTAATATAGATGTCTAAGATCAAAGGTAACGTTAAGTGGTTTAATGAATCTAAAGGATTCGGTTTCATTACTCCTGAAGATGGCAGCAAAGATGTATTCGTACATTTCTCTGCAATCCAGAGCAACGGCTTCAAAACTCTGGCTGAAGGTCAGCGCGTAGAGTTTGAAATCACCGACGGCGCTAAAGGCCCATCTGCTGCTAACGTTATCAGTCTGTAAGTTAACAGTCAGAATTCTAAAAACCCGCCTTATGGCGGGTTTTTTTATGGCTGTAATCTGCGCTTCATCCCCCCTGTCGTACTCTCACTCTCGGCGTGTTGGCGCACAAACTGCGCGGCGGTTCACACTAAATAACCGTAACATATTTATAACAACCCGAGATGCAGCTTTTTGGCTTGCGACGCTATATAACTGTGCGACAGAACCCGGTGAGTGAGGAGGCAGGATGAACATACGTCAGGCAGAGTTGAAAGACAGTTTTGCGTTGAGTGCATTACTGAGCGAGTTAGGCTACGGCGGCACTGAAAGCTTTATTGAACAGCGCCTGGCGCAGTTATGCAGCGATCCCAGTGAAGCGCTGTTGGTGGCTGAACATGGCAGTCAGGTGCTGGGGTTTCTCTCCTTACATTTTATTCCTCAGCTGGCGCTGGCCGGTGATTTCGCCCGCATCAGCTATTTCTGCATTGCAGAAGGTGAGCGCAGTAAAGGCGTCGGCCAGCAGCTGATTCAGCATGCAGAAATGCTGGCGGCTCGTCGTGGCTGCGATCGCATGGAAGTCCATTGCCATCAGTCACGTCTCAAGGCGAACCAGTTCTACGCCCGCGAAGGCTATGTTGAATCCCCCTGTTATCTCATCAAAGATCTGCAAGCGAGTTAAATTCCCGTCCGCTGGCGATGACCAGCGCCCCGGCAATCATCTCCCGCTGTTCATCCCTGAGGCTGGCGATACTGACGCGAATAAATTGGGTTGGGCCGAGCCGACAGCGCTCGCCTGGCACGACCGCAATACCGCGGGCAGCCAGCGTGATCATGGCAAACTGCTCTGAAGTCACCGGAATATAGAGGCTTAATCCGTCGCGAAGCGGCAGATCAAGTCCACGCTGTGCCAGCGCCGCGAGCAACGCTTCACGCCGTTGCCGGTAGGTCGCGCGTGCGGTAGCGATCTGCCGTTGCGTTTCCTCATCCTCCAGCAGCCACGCCACCGCATCCTGCAGAATGCGGCTGGTCCAGCTGACGCCAAAATTTCGCCATGACTGAATGCGCCTGACCATCTCCGAGGTGGCAGAGAGCACTGCCAGCCGCAGGTCCGGTCCATAGGCTTTGGAAAACGAACGGACGTGCAGCGTGCGCTCAGGAAAGATTGAACCCAGGCTCCAGCTCGCCTCCGCGGAGAGATCGCCAATACCATCATCCTCAACGATCAGTGTGTTGCTCTGTTGCAGAACCTGCGCCATTGCCTGACGTCGCGCCGGGCTGATGCTGTTCCCGGTGGCCGAGTGGGTGCGGGGCTGATAGATCAACATTATCGGTGCCTGCTCCAGCAGAAGAGAAAGAACCTCTGGGAGCGGGCCTTGATCATCACACGCCAGCGGCAGAATCTCTGCGCCGACGTTATCCAGTATATCGAGCAGCCGGGTCGCGGTCGGATCTTCAATAATCACGCGGTCTCCCGGCGAGACCAGGGTTTGCACCAGCAGATTCATCGCGTCAAAACCGCCATCTGTCGCCAGAAACGCCTCTGCAGCATAGGGCCAGCGCGGCGCGATCGCCTGAAGCAGCGGCGCGGAAATCGCCTCACGGGTGTAGCTGTTGAGCTGCGGTGAGTGCAGGGCCGCCTGCAGCGCACGCTGCAGGTCAGGCAGCAGGGCGGGGTCGGGCGCGGCGAGGGTCAGATCGGCGCGGATGTTATCACCGTAGTTGCCGATCTTCTCAAAGCGAATCGGACGCGGCATCACCGTATTACTACTGACCCAGACACCACTGCGCCCCTTGCCCGCCAGCACTTTCTGCTTTCTGAGTTGCGCCCAGGCAGCAGAAACGGTTGCCGGGCTGACACCCAGCTGCTCCGCTATCTCCCGCACCGCAGGCATCTGCATACCTGTCGCGATCTGTCCGTCACGAATCAGCGCGGAGGCTGCCTGTGCAATGCCTTTCACTGAAGGCGATTTTATCTGGCTGCAAAACCAGTTGAGGTCGACGCTCTCTGTCATAAGAAAATACTTTGTTCAGTAACAAATTAATGATTGTTCAGGTAAGTATTCCGGATCTAGTATCAAATTCAAGCACTATTTCATGCCCCGTCCCGACGGTGCAGCGTAAACGGAGAGATCATGGCAAGGCTACTCATCAGACTGGCGGTACGCGACTGGGACTACTTCACCCCGCTGGCGCTGGGCGATATCAGACCAGAAGGTTTTGAACTGCAGATCGACCGCGTCGGCACACTTGTGAATGATCTGGCGACCAGCCCCGACTATGACGCGGGCGAAGTCTCCTTCAGCCGCTATGCTCAGGGCCGGGCCAGAGGAGACGAAACACTGCTTGGCCTGCCGCACTTCCTGATGCGCGGCTTCCGCCAGCGCTGCATTATCACAACCAGCAGCAGCCCCATCACCACGCCTGCGCAGCTGAAAGGTAAGAGAATCGGCGTCACCGGCTGGCAGGATTCGGGCAATACCTGGACACGCACGGTGCTGCGTGAAGCAGGCGTCGAAATCGATGATGTGTTCTGGTATGCCGGTCGTCTTACTGCCGATCATCCGATTGTCGATCGGCTGGCGGGATTTGGCCGCCCGGGCCGCATTGAACCCGCGCCTGACGAACGACCGCTGATAGAGATGCTGCAGGCGGGTGAGCTGGATGCCATCTTCACGCCATTTATGCCGGAGGGCTTTTTCCTGCCTGGTTCGGGATTACGTCAGCTGCAGATCGATTTTTATCAGGCGGAGCGGGACTACTTTAATCGTGTCGGCTATGTGCCGGGCATCCACATTCTGGCGCTGAAACCGGCACTGGCGGCGGCGCATCCGTGGCTGGCTGCGGCGTTAAGTGAAGTCATCGATCGCTCTTACCGGCTGTGGATGCAGAAAAGAGAGAAATATGCCGACACCACGCCGTGGCTGCTGGACGATTTGCGACGCACTGCGCAGGAATTACCCGCTGACTGGAATCAGAATGGTTTTAGCGTTAACAGAAAGATGATTGCGGACTTTGGTCGCGAGCTCTATGAGCAAGGGCTGACTCACCAGGTACTGACGCCGGAAGCAATGTTTCCGGCCGCTGCGGGAGAAGAGAAATGATGAAAGTAGCACTGGGACAATTTGCGGTGAGCCGCGAATGGCAGGAGAACGCCAGTATCTGTCTGGACTTAATGCAGCGGGCGACAGAAGGTGGCGCCGATCTGCTGGTACTGCCGGAAGGGGTGCTGGCACGTGATATAGCCGACCCCGATTTAGTGCTGAAGGCGGCGCAGCCGCTGGATGGCCCTTTTCTGAGCCAGCTGCTGGCCGCCAGCAAGCAGACTGCGCTGACCACCATGATGAGCATTCACGTTCCCACCGGCGAGCAAAAAGCGCTCAACGTGCTGGTAGCGATCCGCAACGGTGAGATCATCGCCGCCTATGAAAAGCTGCATCTGTACGATGCCTTTGCGATGCAGGAGTCGCAGCGGGTCAATCCCGGCCACGTCATTCCGCCGCTGATTGAGGTCGCGGGTATGAAAATCGGATTAATGACCTGCTATGACGTGCGCTTCCCGGAGCTGGCGCGTCGGCTGGTGCTGGATGGTGCAGAGGTGCTGGTGCTGCCTGCCGCCTGGGTTAAAGGTCCGCTGAAAGAGATGCACTGGGAACTGCTGACCCGTGCCCGCGCGCTGGAAAATACCTGCTATATGGTGGCGGTGGGGGAGTGTGGCCCGCGCAATATCGGCAACAGTCTGGTGGTCGATCCGCTGGGTGTAGCGGTGGCGAATGCGGCGGAATCGCCGGCGCTGCTGTTTGCCGATCTCGATCCTGAGCGCGTCGCCTATGCCCGCCGGGTGCTACCGGTACTGGAAAACCGGCGCTTTGCCCGTCCCGAACTCAACTGATCCGCTGAACCAGGAATCCATTATGACGAAGAGAGCAACCGCCTTAATCGTGGCGCTTGAGCTGACTGCATCCCTGTCGCAGGCTGCCGACGCTATTCCGGTGCAAAAAGTTGACCAGGCCCTGCATGACAGGCTGCCGGATGAGATCAAAAAATCGGGCAAAATGATTTCAGTGAATAACGGTTCATTTCCGCCCTATGAAATTGTGAATGGCCCGCACTCAATGGAGGGCGCGTCGGCCGAATTAACGACTGCACTGGCACAACTGCTGGGTGTGAAGATCGAGCATGCGACGGTGAGTGGTTTATCGGGCGTACTCACCGGCATCAATGCGGGTCGTTATCAGCTGGCAATTGGGCCGATTGGTGATTATCCGGACCGTCAGCAGAAAGTGGATTTCATCGATTTTGTGCAGGAGTTCGTGGTGTTCGGCGTGCAGAAGGGCAATCCGGCCAGAATCAATCAGCTGGACGACACCTGCGGCAAGCGCATTGCCGTTATGGCCGCTGGCTCTGCGGAACAGGTTATCCGTAAGCAGTCAGCCCGGTGTGTGGCCGACGGGAAACCGGCCGTGACGGTGCAGGCCTTTACCGATCAACCTTCATCAATTCTGGCGGTACGCTCTAAACGCTCCGATGCGTTCTTCTCATCACAGGCGCCGCTGACTTACTTTGTTAATCAGGCGAAAGGGCAACTTGAGCTGGCGGGCAAAGGGCAGAAAAACGGCTTTGGCGATATTTTCCAGGGCACGGTGGTGCCGAAAGGCTCGCCGCTGGGTCAGGTGGTGCTGGATGCCTACAAAGAGCTGTATCAGAACGGGACGTATGCGGCCATCATGAAAAAGTGGCAGCTTGAGGGCAACATGACCACCGCACCCGGACTGAATCTGGCGAATGAGGCCAGCAAATGAGCCCGCCGCGCCATCTGCACAGCGGCGAGGCACAGCTACGCGACGTGGCGTTCGCTCGCAGCGCCCCCACTTACGGACGCTGGATCAGCTGGATTTTAGTGCTGGTGATCGGCACCAATCTATTGTGGCTGGTGGCGACCAACCCTAATTTTGAATGGCAGGTGGTACTCAAGTGGTTTACCGAAGGATCCGTGCTCAAAGGGTTGCAGGTCACTCTGGGGCTGACAGTGGTGTCGATGGTGCTCGGCACGCTGCTCGGTCTGCTGCTGGGCGTCTGGCGGCTCTCTGAGAACCGGTTGCTGCGCGGCGTTGCCGGACTCTATATCTGGTTCTTTCGTGGCACGCCGCTACTGGTACAGCTGATCTTCTGGTACAACCTTTCTACGCTGTTTCCGGCGCTGTCGCTGACGCTGCCGTGGACCGATATCACGCTGGCCAGTTGGAATACCAACGATCTGATCACCCCACTGACAGCCGCTATTGCCGGGCTGGCGCTGAATGAAGCGGCCTATATGGCGGAAATTATTCGCGCCGGTCTGCTGTCGGTGGATAACGGTCAGGTAGAGACTACCCAGGCCTTTGGTATGAGTCGTTCACGGGCGCTGCGGCGCATCATCATTCCTCAGGCGATGCGATCGATTATTCCACCCACCGGCAACCAGCTGATCAGCATGATCAAGGCGACGTCGCTGGTCAGCGTGATCGCAATGGGCGATCTGCTCTACTCGGTGCAGGCGATCTACAACCGTACCTTCGAGATCATCCCGATGCTGATGGTGGCGGTGATCTGGTATCTGCTGATCACCTCGATCCTCAATCTGGGCCAGTCCGCCATCGAGCGTTACTACGCGCGTGGCACTCGTCGGGTGGCCAGCGCCCCCAGACGCGCCACCATCGCGGCTAACGTGCAACCCCAGCAGGAGGAGCAATGAGTCAGCGTGAACCCCTGGTCTGCGCCCGCAACGTGCAGAAGAATTACGGCGACAATCAGGTTCTGAAAGGGATCGATCTGGATGTCTGGCCCGGTGAAGTAGTGGTGATCCTCGGGCCATCTGGTTCCGGTAAATCCACGTTTCTGCGCTGCATCAATCATCTTGAAGAGATGAACGCCGGATCGATTCGGGTCGGCGATGAGCAGATCGGGTATGTACTTAAAGGGCATGTGCTGCACCGGTTGTCGCCACGCCAGATCGCCCGTCAGCGCCAGAAAATTGGCATGGTGTTTCAGCAGTTCAATCTCTACCCCCATATGACCGTGCTGCAGAACATCACTGAAGCGCCCATCGGCGTGCATAAATTCCCGCGTCAGGAGGCGATGGCCCATGCCCGATCGCTGCTGGCGACGGTGGGGTTAAGCGATAAAGCGGACGCCTGGCCACGTCACCTCTCGGGCGGACAGCAACAGCGTGTGGCGATTGCGCGGGCGCTGGCGATCAAGCCGCAGCTGATGCTGTTTGATGAGCCGACCTCCGCGCTCGATCCGGAACTGGTGGGCGAAGTGCTGGCGACCATGCGTACCCTGGCCGACCAGGGATTAACGATGATCGTGGTGACTCATGAGATTAGCTTTGCGAGGGAAGCCGCCGATCGCGTGGTCTTTATGGATGGGGGGGTGGTGGTGGAGCAGGGCACGCCTGAAGAGGTGATCGCGAATCCACAGCATCCGCGCACCCAGGCGTTCCTGAGTCGCTTTATCTGAGATCTTACTCTGTTACAGATTCCAGTTGTCGCCGCAGGCAAACTGCGCGTAAATATCAGTCACCGTGATTCGATAAAGTTGAAAGGTTAAATATGGAAGGTATCAGTATTGCCAAGCTGCTGATTATCGGTGCGCTTATCGTACTGCTTTTTGGTACCAACAAGTTGCGCTCACTGGGTGGCGATCTGGGCTCCGCAATCAAGGGCTTTAAAAAAGCCATGAAAGATGAAGATACCAGCGCAACCCGAACTGCGGCTGAAGACGTGCCGGCAGAACGCGTCGTTCATAAAGATTAATCGGTTATTTGCTGCAAATAACTGTTACTTTTTATTTCAGGCACAGATAAAAAAACCAGACTGTTTCCAGTCTGGTTTTTTGTTTTTCGGGCTTTCTAAAGCAAAAGCGTGCTTATTTCACTTCTTCGCCTTTGGCCTGCATATCCGCGTGATAGGAAGAGCGGACAAACGGACCGCACGCGGCATGGGTAAAGCCCATCGCCATCGCTTCTTCTTTCATCTCATCGAACTCAGCCGGGCTGACGTAGCGCTGAACCGGCAGGTGGTGGCGGCTCGGCTGCAGATACTGGCCCAGCGTCAGCATGGTGACACCGTGGCGACGCAGATCGCGCATCACCTCAACGATTTCGGCATTGGTTTCGCCCAGGCCCACCATCAGACCCGATTTTGTTGGGATATGAGGATGCGCCTCTTTGAAACGTTCAAGCAGCTTCAGTGACCACTCATAGTTCGCGCCCGGACGCACCTGGCGGTAGACGCGCGGTACGTTTTCCAGATTGTGGTTAAACACATCCGGTGGCGTCGCGGTAAGAATCTCCAGCGCGCGATCCATACGGCCACGGAAGTCCGGCACCAGCGTTTCGATTTTGATCGTCGGATTTTTTTCGCGAATCGCGCTGATGCAGTCGGCAAAGTGCTGTGCGCCACCATCACGCAAATCATCGCGGTCAACCGAGGTGATCACCACGTAGCGCAGGCCCATATCGGCAATCGTCTGCGCCAGTTTAGCGGGTTCGTTAGCGTCAGGGGCATTGGGGCGGCCATGTGCCACATCGCAGAACGGACAACGACGGGTACAGATTGCGCCAAGGATCATAAAGGTGGCGGTGCCGTGGTTGAAGCATTCGGCGAGGTTAGGGCAGGATGCCTCTTCACAGACTGAGTGCAGCCCGTTTTTGCGCATCGCGGCTTTAATGCCCTGAATACGACTGGAGTCAGCTGGCAGCTTGATTTTCATCCATTCCGGCTTACGCAACATCTCCTGCCGTTCAACAGCCACGGTTTTCACCGGGATCAGCGCCATTTTGTCTGCGTCACGATATTTGACGCCGCGTTCCATCTGAATTGGTTTACTCATAAATCAGCAGGTTCCGGTCGGATTGCGATTTGAAAGCGTTCCCACTCAAACCGGGAAGGCTGCTTTCAACTTTATTTGAAAAAAGTGCAAAAATTATATCATCACATCGCCTGCGAAGCAGCCACAGTCAGCGCGGATAAGTTACATATTTGTAAATTCGCATTCTGCGTTAAGGTTTAACAGGGAGATCCCCTGAAATCCATTCAACATTTTCATAACCTGACAGCCGCGCAAACGCGCTGACCAGCGGAGAGTGTACCTGCTCCGTCGTCACCTCTGGCTGGAAATTTTTCAACTGGGTCATGCTCATGCCGGCGTAACCACAGGGATTAATACGCAGGAAGGGCGACAAATCCATAGCAACATTCAGCGCCAGACCGTGAAACGAGCAGCCTTTACGGATGCGTAATCCCAGTGAACAGATCTTCTCTTCCCCGACGTAGACGCCAGGTGCATCAGCACGGGCGCGGGCGCTGACGCCAAACTCTGCCAGGGTGGCGATAACCGTCTCTTCCAGAATGGTCACCAGCTGGCGTACGCCGAGCTTACGGCGTTTTACATCGATCAGGACGTACATCACCTGCTGTCCTGGCCCGTGATAGGTGACCTGACCCCCACGGTCACTCTGCACCACCGGGATCTCGCCTGGCATCAGCAGATGCTCTGCTTTGCCCGCCTGACCCTGAGTAAAGACCGGAGGATGTTCAACCAGCCAGATTTCATCACGACTCTGGTCGTTGCGCTGGTCGGTATAGTGATGCATGGCGTCGGAGACAGATTGCCAGTCGCGCAGACCTGACTGGCGGACAAGAAGAGTTTCAACTGACAAAACGATAGCCCGCTAAAGGAAATAACGCTGAGGATAACGTCGGCAAACCGTCAGGCAGAGGCGCCTTGCCGACCCGTAAATTACAGTACCATCCGCACAATTTCGATGTTGCCCAGCTCTTCGTACAGGCGTTCTACCTGCTCGATGTGGGTGGCGGTGATAGTGATGTTGACGGAGTGATAGTTGCCTTTGCTGCTCGGCTTAACTTCAGGGCTGTAGTCGCCTGGCGCATGGCGTTGCACCACTTCAACCACTTGATCAACCAGCTCCGGTTGTGCCAGACCCATTACTTTGTAGGTAAATGGGGTAGGAAATTCGAGCAGCTCATTCAGTTTGGTTTTCATATTAACTCCGGTGCATAAAAAACAGGCTCCCGCCTGAGCGGGAGCAACATAATATCGTGTAATGGGGGCGAAGGGGTGATTTTTCAATCACCCGCCACGCTTAACCGAACCAGTGATGGAACATCAGCTTGATGTAATCAACGATACGGCCAAAGAAACCTCCTTCAGAGATCTCGTTCAGTACCACCAGCGGACGCTGTTCGATAGTCTTGCCATCCAGCTGAAAGTTGATGCTGCCGACCACCTGATTTTTCTTCAGTGGTGCATGCAGTTCCGTGTTGGTCAGCACATAGCTGGCTTTCAGATCTTTCATGCGGCCACGTGGGATGGTCAGGTAAGCATCTTTTTCCACGCCCAGCTGCACACGGTCGTTATCGCCGAACCAGACTGGCTCAGAGGCGAACTCTTTGCCCGCTTTCAGTGGCGCCACGGTTTCAAAGAAACGGAAGCCCCAGGTCAGCAGTTTCTTACTCTCAGTTTCACGGCCTTTGTAGGTATGACCGCCCATGACAGCAGAAATCAGGCGCATCTGGCCTTCAGTCGCAGACGCCACCAGGTTGTAACCGGCTGAGTTGGTATGACCGGTTTTGATGCCGTCCACATTCAGGTTGGTATCCCACAGCAGACCGTTACGGTTCATCTGACGGATATTATTGAAGGTGAACTCTTTCTCTTTATAGACAGCATACTCTTCCGGCACGTCACGGATCAGCGCCTGACCGATCAACGCCATATCGCGCGCGGAGCTGTACTGACCTTCCGCGTCCAGACCATGAACGGTCTGGAAGTGGGTATTCTGCAGGCCAATCGCTTTGACGTAATTGTTCATCAGATTAACGAACGCATCCTGGCTGCCAGCGACATAGTCAGCCATCGCAACACAGGCATCGTTACCGGACTGCAGCACAATCCCACGGGTCAGCTGAGAGACCGGCACGCGGTCGCCTGGCTTCAGGAACATCAGCGAGGAGCCTTTGAACACCGGGTTGCCGGTCGCCCAGGCATCCGGGCCGACGGTAACCATATCGTCCTGATGAATTTTACCCGCTTTAACGGCCTGACCAATGACATAGCTGGTCATCATCTTGGTCAGACTGGCAGGATCGCGGCGTGCATCGGCATTTTTCTCTGCCAGCACTTTGCCTGAGTTGTAGTCGATAAGGACGTACGCTTCGGCATCAATGTCCGGCACGCCCGGAATCATGGTCTTGAGATTGACGTCATCAGCAATAGCAGCATGGCTGAGAGAGAAAGCGATCAGTGATCCCACTGTCAGGCGTTTCAGCAAACGAGATGATTTCAGCGTGTTCATGTGTAGGACTACAACATCCGTGAGTTTGAGGTTGAAAATGTCACTCATCATACCCAATGCCAGATTAACTGGCACCGGACGTGATGATTGGGTTGTTAGCAGACGTAACGTGCAGCTGTCTGATAAACGGTTCAGCGACGCGTGTTAGTAATAAATGAGGCGGCCTGGCCTTCACTGCTCAGACGCTGTTGCAGCGCAGCCGCTTCGGCGCGGGAGGCGTAACCGCCGAGCTGAACGCGATACACATTGTTGCCCGCGTCTTCTACCTTACCGGGCACGCCATAACGCTGGCTCAGGCTTTTCATCATCTGCTGGGCACGCGCCGGGTCATTCAGCGCACCGACCTGCACCACATATCCGTCGGCACCACCACTGCTGGCTGCAGGCGCGGCGCTGGCTGCTGCGGGAGCAGCATTGCTGACTGCCGGTGCGGAACTGGCGGGTGCGGCGGCTGGCGGTTCATTACCTTCCAGTACGCCGGTCGCTAATGGCTGGGGTGCACCAAGAAAGCCGCTGCTCTGCACCGGCGCGCCCATGTTGTCACCGCTTTGCAGCGTACTGTTGCTGATGGCCTCAACATTTTGCGCAGGTGGCTCTGTGGGTGCTACGCTGCCGCCGTTCATCACCGCGCCACCACTCAGGTCCGGACGGGCAGGCAGAGAGTAGCTCTGTTTTGCCACGACGGTCCCGATGGTGCCGGGGCCAGAGAGCGAGCCGTCTGGGGCGACCTTGATGTAATCAACCCGCACGCGCGAATTGTTGGAGATGTTCAGGCGGTCACCGGCAGCCCGCGACAGGTCGATAATGCGTCCTGGCGTGTAAGGGCCGCGATCGTTAACGCGCACCACAATCTGACGGCCATTCGCGATATTGGTCACGCGCACATAGCTCGGCAGCGGCAGAGTAGGGTGGGCCGCGGTCAGTGCATCAGGATCGTAGGCTTCGCCGGTAGCGGTGCGGTTGCCCTGCGCCTCTTCGCCGTACCAGGTGGCCAGGCCGACTTCACTGTAGTTCGACGGATCTTTGATGACGCGATAATTTTTGCCGTTCACGCTGTAATCCTGGCTGGTGCCCGGATTGATCGGCTCATAACGTGGCTCAACGCCTGGAATCTCCACCACCGGTCCATTGTAAGCCGGTTGCGGCGGCGCCGTATTTTGGGGTTCCGGCGTGGTACAGGCCGCCAGAACCAGTGATGCCAGTGCAACGCCAAGCCATTCCTTACGCATCTGCAGCCTCTTAGACACTTTTAGATAACATTTTTCGGTGAGTGTGGATCGACATCACAATGCCAAATCCCGCCATAAGCACGATAAGCGCGGAGCCGCCATAACTGACCAGCGGCAGCGGCACGCCAACTACCGGTAAGATACCACTAACCATGCCAATGTTAACGAAAACATAAACGAATAAAATCAGCATTAAACCGCCCGCCATTACCCGGCCAAAGGTGGTCTGCGCCCGGGCTGCCACCACCAATCCCCGCATGATCAGCAGCAGATAAAGGGCCAGCAGCAGCAGCACGCCAACCAGGCCTAACTCTTCGGCCAGAACCGCAAAGATAAAGTCGGTATGACGTTCCGGTAAAAACTCCAGCTGAGACTGGGTGCCCTGCAGCCAGCCTTTACCGCGCAGACCTCCTGAGCCAATAGCAATTTTCGACTGGATAATGTGATAACCCGCTCCCAGCGGATCTGTTTCCGGGTCGAGCAGCATCATCACGCGGTCACGCTGATAATCGTGCATCAGGAAAAACCACAAAATCGGGATAAAGGCGGCGACCAGCAACACGGCTACGCCAATCAGTTTCCAGCTCATACCCGAGAGGAACAGCACAAACAAGCCGGAGGCGGCAATCAGAATTGAGGTGCCGAGATCGGGCTGTGCCGCCACCAGCAGGGTGGGCAGGAAGATCAGAATCAGCGCAATGCCGGTATTTTTCAGCGTCGGCGGACAGACATCGCGGTTGATAAAGCGCGCCACCATTAAAGGCACCGCTATCTTGGCAATCTCAGAGGGCTGAAAACGCACAAAGCCGAGGTCAAGCCAGCGTTGAGCGCCTTTACTGATCTGCCCAAAGGCATCCACCGCCACCAGCAGAATGACGCAGACAATATAGAGATAGGGCGCCCAGCCTTCATAGACGCGCGGCGGTACCTGCGCCAGCACAATCATGATGACCAGCCCCATCGCGATCTGACCGAGTTTACGCTCCATCATGCCGGGGTCCTGACCACTGGCGCTCCAGATCACCACAGCGCTGTAGGTCAGCAGGCCGAGAATGATCAGCATAAACAGCGGATCGATGTGGATGCGCATCCAGATCGAACGTTTCTGCGGACTATCTTGCATCGACATGTTTATTCACCTTCATAACCGGGCGGCACAGGAGCGGCGTCCGGCAGGACTGTATTGTTATCACCCAACATAATGTGATCCAGAATCTGGCGCATGACGGTGCCGACAGCCGGACCGGCGCCACCGTTTTCCAGGATAATGGTCACGGCGACCCGAGGTTTGTCATAAGGGGCAAACGCGGTCATTAATTTATGGTCGCGTAATCGTTCAGCAATTTTATGGGCGTTATAGGTTTCGTTCTCTTTCAGGCCAAAGACCTGCGCCGTACCGGACTTGGCGGCGATTTTATAGGGCGCATCGGCGAAGCTCTTGTGCGCGGTGCCGTTGGGCCGGTTCGCCACGCCATACATGCCATCTTTGGCAATTTCCCAGTAGCCGGAATGGATATCACCAATCGGGGCTTCAGGCGGCTGGCGATAGGGCACCAGGGTGCGGCCTTCGCGGGTGGCGCGCAGCATATGCGGCACCTTGACGACGCCGTCGTTGATCAGAATCATCATCGCTTTGTTCATCTGCAACGGCGTAGCGGTCCAGTAACCCTGTCCGATCCCCACCGGAATAGTATCGCCCTGATACCACGGCTTTTTAAAGCGTCTCTGTTTCCAGTCGCGGGTCGGCATGTTACCGGCGCTCTCCTGCGGTAAATCGATGCCGGTACGGCTGCCGTAACCAAATTTATTCATCCACTCCGACAGACGGTCGATGCCCATGTCATAGGCAACCTGATAGAAGAAGGTATCGGCAGACTCTTCCAGCGCTTTGGTGACGTTCAGACGTCCGTGGCCCCATTTTTTCCAGTCGCGGAAGCGTTTTTCTGAACCGGGAAGCTGCCACCAGCCGGGATCAAACAGGCTGGTATTACGGTTAATCACGCCAGCACTCAGGGCAGAGACCGCCACATAAGGTTTAACCGTCGAAGCCGGTGGATAGGCAGCCTGAATCGCACGGTTATAGAGCGGGCGGTTTTCATCTTCCAGCAGGCCGCGGTAATCCTTACTGGAAATACCGTCGACAAACATGTTGGCGTCATAGCTGGGCGTTGAGACCATGGCGAGAATTTCGCCGGTGCGCGGGTCGCTGACCACGACGGCCGCGCGACTGCCCGCCAGCAGGGTCTCGACATATTGCTGCAGTTTGAGATCGATAGTCAGATAGATATCACGGCCTGCCTGAGGGGACTCCTCATGCAGCTGGCGAATGACCCGGCCACGGTTGTTGACCTCAACCTCTTCAAAGCCGGTTTTGCCGTGCAGCAAATTTTCGTAATAGGCTTCAATGCCCAGCTTACCGATGTCGTGCGTCGCGGCGTAATTAGGCCATATGCCCTCTTTGTCGAGGCGTGCAACGTCACGATCGTTGATTTTTGAGACGTAGCCGACCACATGCGTCAGCGTGGCACCGTAAGGGTAGTAGCGGCGCTGGTAACCTTTAACTTCCACGCCGGGGAAGCGGTACTGATTGACCGCAAAGCGCGCGACCTGCACGTCATTCAGACCGGTTTTAACCGGGATAGAGGTGAACCGACGCGAGCGTTTACGCTCTTTCTGGAAGTTTTCGAGGTCGTCGTCAGTCAGCTCAAGAATCGGGCGTAAGTTTTCCAGGGTCTGTTGCAGATTATCTACTTTTTCCGGAACCAGTTCTGCCTGATAGATGGTGCGGTTCAGCGCCAGCGGCGTGCCGGTACGATCGTAAATTATGCCGCGGCTGGGGGCCACAGGCACCAGTTTGATACGGTTCTGGTTGGAGCGGGTGCTGTAATCATCAAAGCGAAGGATCTGCAGGTGGTAAAGGTTAACCACCAGTACTGAAGAGAGCAGTAAGATACCGACGAAGGCGATAAAGGCCCGACGGACAAAGAGTTTCTGTTCGGCGCTGTAATCGCGAAAGGCGTTGCTTTGTAATTTCATCCGCTACTTGTCATGTCTGATGTGGGCTGATCGGTCATTCACGATGATAAGGATGATTTGTCGTTATGCTCCAGGCCCGATACAGACTTTCGGCTACCAGCACGCGCACCAGCGGATGGGGCAACGTCAATGCTGACAGTGACCAGCTCTGCTCTGCCGCCGCTTTACAGGCGGGGGCCAGGCCTTCAGGCCCGCCAATCAGCAGGCTGACATCGCGACCATCCAGCTTCCAGCGTTCAATCTGCTGTGCCAGCTGCGGGGTTTCCCACGGATGACCAGGAATATCCAGCGTGACGATGCGATTGCCTTTGCCGACCGCCGCTAACATCGCTTCACCCTCTTTTTCAAGAATGCGTTTGATATCAGCATTTTTACCGCGTTTACCTGCGGTCACTTCGGTCAGCTCAAGCGGCATATCTTTCGGGAAGCGGCGCAGATATTCCATAAAACCGGTCTGCACCCAGTCAGGCATTTTCGTGCCGACGGCAACAAGTTGCAGTTTCACCGATTAGCCCCAGAGTTTTTCCAGCTCATACAGCTGGCGACTCTCTTCCTGCATCACATGCACGATGACATCACCCAGATCGACCACGACCCAGTCTGCCGCGCTTTTACCTTCAATGCCTAATGGCATCAGGCCTGCTAAACGCGACTCCTGCTCTACGTGTTCTGCGATCGAAGTCACATGACGCGTGGAGGTGCCGGTGCAGATGATCATGAAATCGGTGATGCTGGATTTGCCCTGAACGTCGATGGTGACAATGTCCTGGCCTTTGAGATCATCAATCTTATCAATAACGAACTCTTGGAGTGCTTTACCTTGCAAAAGGTTCCCCTTGGAATCTGGTGGTAACGAGCCGGCTGTAAGCCCGGAGAGTGCAGCCAAAAAATTAAGCGGCGTAGTATAGCATGCCCGGATCAGTCGCGATATAAGCCTTCGCGGTCGATATAATCGATAACCGCAGCGGGCAACAGATCGTCGCAGGGCTGATTCTGGTGGCGACGGCGGCGAATTTCCGTGGCCGAAATGTCATAGAGAGGGGTGTCCGCCAGCCAGATATGGCCTGCGGGCTGCTGATGCAGCTGCCGGATATCCTGAGCGAGGTGTTGCTCAAGCCAGCGCTGCATGTCAGGCGAGTCGAACCGGGTCGGATAGCCGGGGCGCTGGCACACCAGCAGATGGCAGAGTGACAGCAGATCCTGCCAGCGATGCCATTTTGATAAGCTCAGCAATGAATCCTGACCAATAATAAATCCCAGCGGCTGCTCTGCACCGCGTTCGGTGCGCCAGGCTTCCAGGGTGGTCACGGTCCAGGACGGCGTGTCGCGTTCCAGCTCGCGGGTATCGATCTCAAACAGCGGCAGGTCGCGGATAGCGCAGCGCAGCATAGCAACCCGCTGGGCAGCGCTGGCTTCCGGTTGCGGACGATGCGGCGGCACATTGTTGGGCAGCAGCGTCACACGCTGCAGGCCGGTCTGTTGCGCCAGCGCTTCGACCGGGCGCAGATGGCCAAAATGAATCGGATCAAAGGTGCCGCCAAACAGTGCGTGTAACTCAGACATGGGCAAAGCTCGTCGGAAAAGCACGACTGCTGAGCAGCAGCGTCAGGGTCTGTAACTGCGGCCACACCGGCTGTCCATAATCCTGCTTCAGGGTGATTTCAATCTGACTCAGCAGATGAATGGCGCGTTGCAGACGCGTGGCATCCACTCGTTGCAGCGCGTCGGTAAACAGCGCACGGCGATTCTGCCAGATGCGCTGCTGATCCATCAGCGTACGCAGCGGCTGCGCTGTCTGGTGGCGTTGCAGATGCAGCAGCGTCAGCAGATCACGCTGCAGCGTACGCAGCAGTATCACCACTTCGCTCTCTTCTTTCTCCAGCTGATGCAGAATATGCAGGGCGCGGCGGCTTTTTCCCGCCAGCAGGGCATCCACCCAGTGGAAAGGAGTAAAGTGCGCGGCATCACTGACCGCCTCTTCAACCCGGGGCAGTGTCAGCTTGCCGTCGGGCCACTGCAGCGAGAGCCGCTCAAGCGCCTGCGCCAGCGCCAGCAGATTGCCTTCATAGCAGTAACACAATAGCTGCACGGCTGCGTCATCCACCGATAATTTCAGCGCCTTAGCGCGATTAACGACCCAGCGTGGCAGTTGCGCCTGTTCAGGCGTCTGACAGGGCACCAATACCGCAGAGGCGGACAACGCTTTAAACCAGGCGCTGTTTTCCTGCGCTTTGGTCAGCTTCGCCATCCGGCAGATCAGCAGAATATCGGCGTGCAGCAACTGCGACAGCTTAACCAGTTGCTCTGACATCGCGGCGTTAGGGCCATTATCGGGGAATTGCAGCGTCATGGTCTGACGCTGAGCAAACAGACTCAGTGACTGGCAACTGACGAACAGGCTCTCCCAGTCAGTCTGTGCATCCAGCGTAAAACTAAAATGTTCTTCGAATCCCTGCGCGGTTGCGGCGACGCGAATCGCATCTGAACTTTCCTGCAGCAGCAGCGGTTCGTTACCGGCTAACAAATAACAGGCGCGCAGCCCCTCACGGAGCTGCGCGCTGAGTTGCTCAGGATAAATCCTGATCATTGCAGGCTGGTAGCAGAGGAAGTGGGCGCTTCCTGTGAACCCTGACCCGGCACCGGAATCACTGACGCCGGTAAGGTCTCTTTGCTGTTGATCTGCGCGGCGTGTACCGTCAGCAGTTTACGTACCAGCTGTTCAGCAGCACGCTGACGCATCTCCTGCGTAATCAGATCCTGCTCGGCATCTTTTGCCAGCGCAGCGTTCGGGTTATCGAAGAACGACCGATAAACCGTGGTGCTGATAGGATAGATACCTTTGCCCGGCAGCAGCACCTGCGCGGTGAGGGTCATCACCAGCTGATACTCGGCAGTGGTGCCGCTGATAAAGACCGAAGCCGTGTTACGGCCCGAGGATTCAGGCCCCAGGCGCAGCGTTGGAATATCCGTGCGATTCTGTTTGCTGTCTTCAACAATTTTGACATCGTTGATACGCAGCTGCTGACGCACAGTACGCGCCAGCGGCCCATAAGGATCGCCGGTTGAAACAATCAGGGTTTTCAGTTCGCTGGGCACCTGAGTGGTGCCGCGCGGATGAAAACCACAGCCAGCGGTGATCACCACCGCCAGCATGACAAACAGCCTGATAATCGGATGTCGCACAGTTCCTCCTGAACTTAACCTACGACCAGGTTAAGCAGTTTGCCCGGTACATAAATGACTTTACGGATAGTCACGCCGTCCAGATACTTCGCTACCAGATGCTCCTGCGCAGCGCGTGCCTGAACCTGTTCCTGTGTTGCATCGGCTGGCACGGTGATTTTACCGCGCACTTTACCGTTAACCTGAACCACTACCAGCAGCGAATCTTCAACCATAGCGGCTTCATCCGCAACCGGCCAGCTCGCTTCATCGATAGTGCCTTCGCCACCCAGCGTCTGCCACAGAACATAGCAGGCGTGCGGGGTAAACGGATAGAGCAGACGGACGATGGCCAGCAGCGCTTCCTGCATCAGGGCGCGATCCTGCTCGCTTTCCTGCGGGGCGCGTGCCAGTTTGTTCATCAGCTCCATGATCGCCGCAATGGCGGTGTTGAAAGTCTGACGACGGCCAATATCATCCGCCACTTTGGCGATGGTTTTGTGCAGATCGCGACGCAGCGATTTCTGCTCGTCATTCAGGCTCTCCACATCCAGTGCCACGGTCGCACCTTTCTGTGTATGCTCGAAGACCAGCTTCCAGACACGTTTCAGGAAGCGGTTCGCCCCTTCAACGCCCGACTCCTGCCACTCCAGCGTCATATCCGCCGGTGAAGCAAACATCATAAACAGACGCACGGTATCCGCGCCGTAACGCTCAACCATCAGCTGTGGGTCGATGCCGTTGTTTTTCGACTTCGACATTTTGCTCATGCCCGCGTAGATCACTTCGCGGCCCTGCGTGTCTGTGGCTTTAACAATGCGGCCTTTCTCATCCCGCTCAACCTCAACGTCAACCGGTGAAACCCAGTTACGCTCGCCGTTGGCACCAAGGTAGTAGAAGGCGTCAGCCAGCACCATGCCCTGGCACAGCAGACGTTTGGCTGGCTCATTGGAGTTCACCAGGCCGGCGTCACGCAGCAGCTTGTGGAAGAAGCGGAAATACATCAGGTGCATGATGGCGTGTTCAATACCGCCCACATACTGATCGACCGGCAGCCAGTAGTTTGCCGCTGCCGGATCCAGCATGCCTTCCTTGTAGCTGGCGCAGGTATAACGCGCGTAGTACCAGGAAGACTCCATGAAGGTGTCAAAGGTGTCGGTTTCACGCAGGGCTGGCTGGCCGTTTACCGTGGTTTTAGCCCACTCCGGATCCGCTTTGATTGGGCTGGTAATGCCATCCATCACCACATCTTCCGGCAGGATCACCGGCAGCTGGTCTTCTGGTGCAGGCATAACGGTGCCATCTTCCAGCGTCACCATCGGGATAGGAGCACCCCAGTAGCGCTGACGGGAGACACCCCAGTCGCGCAGGCGGTAGTTCACTTTACGCACGCCCACGCCTTTTGCCGCCAGCGAATCCGCGATGGCGTTAAAACCGGTGGCGTGATCCATGCCGTTAAACTCACCTGAGTTGAACAGCGCACCTTTGTCAGTCATCGCCGCGATGCTGACATCAGGAATGGAACCATCCAGATTCAGGATGACCGGCTTAATCGGCAGATCATATTTAGTGGCAAACTCCCAGTCGCGCTGATCGTGCGCCGGAACCGCCATCACAGCGCCGGTGCCATATTCCATCAGTACGAAGTTGGCAACCCAGACCGGGATAAGCTCGCCGGTCAGTGGATGAACAACAGACAGGCCGGTCGCCATGCCTTTCTTCTCCATGGTCGCCATATCGGCTTCGGCCACTTTGGTATTGCGGCATTCAGCGATAAAGTCAGCCAGCGCCGGATTATTGACCGACGCCTGGGTCGCCAGCGGATGGCCTGCGGCAACAGCAACATAGGTTGCGCCGATAAAGGTATCCGGGCGGGTGGTGTAGACAGTGACCTTCTCTTCGCTGTCAGCCACATCGAAGGTGATTTCGACACCTTCAGAGCGGCCAATCCAGTTACGCTGCATGGTTTTGACCTGCTCAGGCCACTCTTCCAGCGTATCCAGATCGTTTAGCAGCTCCTCCGCATAATCGGTGATTTTGATAAACCACTGCGGGATCTCTTTACGCTCAACTTTGGTGTCGCAGCGCCAGCAGCAGCCGTCAATCACCTGCTCGTTCGCCAGCACCGTCTGATCGTTCGGGCACCAGTTCACGGCAGAGGTCTTTTTATAGACCAGGCCTTTTTCATACAGTTTGGTAAAGAACCACTGTTCCCAGCGATAGTACTCTGGCTGGCAGGTTGCCAGTTCACGACTCCAGTCATAGCCAAAGCCCAGCAGTTTGAGCTGGTTTTTCATGTAGGCGATATTGTCGTAAGTCCACGGGGCCGGAGCGGTGTTGTTTTTCACCGCAGCGCCTTCCGCAGGCAGGCCGAAAGCATCCCAGCCAATCGGCTGTAGTACGTTTTTGCCGAGCATACGCTGATAACGCGCGATTACGTCGCCGATGGTGTAGTTACGAACGTGGCCCATGTGCAGGCGGCCAGAAGGATAGGGCAACATGGAGAGGCAATAGTATTTCTCTTTACCTTCCTGCTCAGTCACTTTAAACGTTTCGTTTTCATCCCAGTGCTGCTGCACACGGGATTCAATTTCTTCCGGGCGGTATTGCTCTTGCATGGCTGCCTGTGGTCCTTTATGAAAAACATTTTTCTGGCTCTAAGATCCGCATAGCATACCCATAAGGCCGCGTATCAACAACACTTCCCACTTTTGCCGGCACGATTTCTGCCGAAAGCGTCAGAGCCTTCACCCTTTTGTAATTCACTGTACAGACGACACGGCAAAAGCAACATTACGACTAAACTTAGTTCAGCGAGGGTCTGCATAAAGGAGAACAAAATGAATAAAGTGGCTCAGGAATATCGCGAGTCGTTAGCCGTATTGACCGAACGTCTTCGTCAGGGCGATCGTAACCTTGATGAGCTGATTGCCGGGCGACGAAGCCAGTTGCTGGTGCGCGATGATATGACGGAACAGGAGATTGACCAGGCGCTCAGCTCAGTGCGCCGTGATCTGGGCGAGTTTGCACGCAGCTACACCGATGTGGAAGAACCGCTGGCGGACTCACTGTTTATGCGCATCATCCGCGAGAGCGTCTGGAAAGAGCTGGCGGATATCACCGATAAAAGTCAGCTGGAGTGGCGAGAGGTCTTCCAGGATCTGCATCACCACGGGGTTTATCAGAGCGGGGAAGTGGTGGGGCTGGGCAATCTGGTCTGTGAGAAATGCCAGTTCACCCGGGCAATCTACACGCCTGAAACGCTGTCACGTTGTCCGGAATGCGGCAACGACCAGTTCCAGCGTCAGCCTTTCGAACCCTGATAGTGCGGCGTAGCTAAATGAAGCGGGCCACCCTGGGTGACCCGCCTGTTCGTCAGGTTTAGTGCAGAATTTTTGCGAGGAAATCTTTAGCGCGCTCAGACTGTGGATTATTAAAGAAGTCATCTTTGTTGGTGTCTTCGATAATTTTCCCTTCATCCATAAAGATCACGCGATTGGCAACCTTACGGGCGAAGCCCATCTCATGGGTCACCACCATCATCGTCATCCCTTCCTGTGCCAGTTCAACCATCACATCCAGCACTTCGTTGATCATTTCCGGATCCAGCGCGGAGGTGGGTTCATCAAACAGCATCGCGATAGGGTCCATGCAGAGCGCTCGCGCAATCGCCACACGCTGCTGCTGACCACCTGAGAGCTGGCCGGGAAACTTCTCAGCATGGGCGGAAAGACCCACACGCTTCAGCAGCTTCAGCCCTTTATCGCGGGCTGCCGCTTTGTCGCGCTTCAGCACTTTCACCTGCGCCAGAACCAGGTTGTTGATAATGCTCAGATGCGGAAACAGCTCGAAGTGCTGGAACACCATCCCGACCTGGCTGCGAAGCTGCGCAAGATTAGTCTTTTTGTTATTCACCTCGGTGCCGTTCACCGCAATCACGCCCTGCTGAATCGGCTCAAGGCCGTTCACCGTTTTGATCAGCGTTGATTTACCGGAGCCGGACGGGCCGCACACCACCACCACTTCACCGGTTTTGACGTCGGTTGAGCAGTCGGTCAGCACCTGAAAGTGACCATACCACTTAGAAACATTTTTCAGGCTAATCATTTAAACCGTCCTTTTTCTTTTTAGATAGCTGACCAACAGCGATGCGCTCAGGCTGATAACGAAGTAGACAAGACCTGCAAACAGAACCATTTCAACCTGGGTGCCATCACGCTCACCAATGGTGGATGCGGTACGGAAGAAGTCCGCCAGGCTTAAGACATAAACCAGCGAGGTATCCTGGAACAGCACGATACCCTGCGTCAGTAACAGCGGAACCATGGCGCGAAACGCCTGTGGCAGGATGATCAGTCGCATTGCCTGCCACTGCGTCATGCCCAGCGCCAGAGCCGCACTGCCCTGTCCACGCGAGATACTGATGATGCCGGCGCGAATAATTTCAGAGTAGTACGCCGCTTCGAACAGCGAAAAGGCGACCATGGCTGAAATCAGTCGGATATCCGTTTTGGGCGACAGGCCCAGCACCTGCTGCAGAAAACTCGGCACGACCAGATAGAACCACAGCAGCACCATGACCAGCGGCACTGAGCGGAACAGGTTGACGTAAATTTTAGCGAACCAGCTGATAGGCTTAAACGTCGACAGGCGCATCACCGCCAGCAGAGTGCCCCACAGGATGCCGAAGACCACGGCGGTAATCGTGATCTTAAAGGTGATCACTAAGCCATTAAGCAGATAGGGCAGGCTGGGTGTAATCGAACTCCAGTCAAACTCGTACATTACTTGCCTCCCGCATTGCCTGGCAGCCGGACTTTGCGCTCGACCAGACTCATCAACAACATAATCACCAGGTTAATCGCAACGTAGGCCAGCGTAATGGCGGTAAAGGATTCATAGGCGTGGGCAGAATAGTCGAGCAGTTTGCCCGCCTGCGCCGCCATATCGACCAGACCAATGGTGGAGGCGATAGCGGAGTTCTTCACCAGGTTCAGCATTTCCGAGGTCATCGGCGGCACAATCACGCGATACGCATTCGGCAGCAGCACATAGCGATAGGTCTGCGGCAGGGTTAAGCCCATCGCCAGACCGGCATTCTTCTGTCCACTCGGCAGTGACTGAATCGCTGCGCGCACCTGCTCGCAGACGCGGGCGGCGGTAAACAGGCCAAGACAGATCATCGAGGAGAGGAAGAACTGAATGTTGGGATCCAGCTCAGACTTAAACCACATGCCAAGCTTTTCGCCCACCAGCTCGGGCGCCACCAGATACCAGAAGAAGAACTGGACGATCAGTGGGATGTTACGAAACAGTTCTACATAGCAGGTGCCAATGGTCGACAGCAGGCGATTAGGCACGGTGCGCAGAATGCCGAAAAATGAACCCACACAGAAGGCGATAATCCAGGCGCAGCAGGAGACGGCAATTGTCACCTGAAAACCGGACCACAGCCAGCCGAGGTAGGTCGTGTTACCGAACGGGGCCTGTTCGAGGAATATGCCCCAGTTCCAATCGATACCCATAACGAGCTCCGGAAAAAAAGGGTAGCTAAGCTACCCTGAAGATTGATGAACGGCGTTTTATTTCCTGACTCAGGGGAACGACCCGTGTCAGTCTGTCTGTCCATGCCGCGGTTTCAGCAATCGAGAGGGCAGCCAGGCCGCCCTTGTTATACCCGTCGTCTTTCAGGCTGCATTTCTGTTGGCTACATTCACTCACCCGAATCACTTACCGGAGTAGGCTCATCGGGAGTCATTTTTCTGCTGCCTCAATGCAATCTGAAATCCATTGGGTATTTTGTTGTTAATTCAGTGCTTTATCATTTGGCGTTTTGAACAGCGCTTTCATGTCATCAGAGAGCTCAAAGTTCATGTTCAGGTTCTTTGGTGGAATCGGCTGTTTGAACCAGGTGTCGAACCATTTTTCTGCCTGGCCAGAGGTCTGGGCTTTGGCAATGGTTTCATCCACCAGGGCTTTGAACTGCGGATCATCTTTACGCAGCATGCAGCCATAAGCTTCTTTTGACTGTGGCGTGCCCAGAATTTCCCAGTTGTCCGGCTTTTTGGCTTTGGCGCGTTCGCCTGCCAGCAGGGCATCATCCATCATAAAGGCCACGGCACGACCGGTTTCCAGCGTACGGAAGGAGTCACCGTGATCTTTTGCGCTGATGATGCGCAGATCCAGTTTCTGTTCGTCGTTGAGTTTGTGCAGCAGCACTTCAGAGGTGGTACCTGAGGTCACCACTACGGTTTTGCCTTTCAGGTCAGCGAAATCTTTGATCGGGCCATCTTTCTTAACCAGCAGACGGGTGCCGATAACAAAAATAGTGTCTGAGAAGGCGGCCTGTTTCTGGCGCTCAAGGTTATTGGTGGTCGAGCCACACTCATAATCGTAGGTGCCGTTTTGCAGCAGCGGAATACGATTTTGTGAGGTGATCGGGATCATTTTGACCTGCAGATCAGGCTTGTTCAGCTTTGCTTTAATCGCTTCAACGATGGCGTTTGAGTAAGCCTGTGAGTAGCCGACGACTTTTTGCTGGTTGTCATAATAAGAAAAGGGAACTGATGATTCGCGATGCCCGACCACAATGACGCCATTGTCATTGATCTTCTTCAGGGTGCCGCTGAGATCTTCCGCCTGGGCCGCTCCCGCCGCTGCGCTGATCAGCAGAAGAGATAATGCCACTTTGCGTAGTTGCATGTTCCAACTCCTTCGTATGAAAAAGGCACAGGATATAACCTGCGCTGATTATGATGTTGTGTCTGTTTTCTGCTGCGTTTCTGCTCATTCTGCGGTTTAAACGGGCGCAGAAGAGTCATTAACATAGCGGATTGTTAACGCAATGAAACAAAAAAGTTTCTTTTTTGCGAGGTGATACGCACCAAAAAAAGGCAATTTTTTCACCCTGCGCGTTAATGGTGCAGCAGCGTCAATTGTTTTGGTGCAACCCGCCCGGCATCAGCGCCTGCAATCAGCCTGTTTGCGAAAAGCAGTGAAACATTTTGCAATCATCGTGCCAGAAAGAGGTTATGGGTTAGAAAGACAGCAGAGTGTGCGGCGTGGGGAGTGAAAAAAACCGGAGAGTCACCATGAAAAAGGCGAAGCACGTGCTTCGCCTTCAGTGAGCACAGGAGGGGAGGTTATCGACGCCGACGCAGGAGTGCTATCACCGCCGCCAGCAGCGTCAGTGACCAAACTGGCCAGATGCCAGCCCGCGCATAAGGGGTTTCTCCCTGTGTTGGCGTAACCTTGCTGGTCAGCACATCGCGGGTAAACTGCGGCAGCATGGCTTCCACATCACCACTGGCATTGACCACTGCAGTCACACCATTATTGGTGCTGCGCAATAGCGGACGTCCCAGTTCCAGCGCACGCATCCTCGCCATCTGGAAGTGCTGCCATGGGCCGATAGAGTGACCAAACCAGGCATCGTTCGAAACGGTGAGCAGGAAGTTGGTGTCAGGATGGAAGTTGGCCCGCACCTGTTCTCCCAGCACGATCTCATAACAGATGGCGCTGGTCAGGTTATAGCCCGCCACGCTGAGTTGCGGCTGGAGGTAGTTGCCACGACTGAATGCCGACATCGGCAGATCGAAGAACGGGGCCAGCGGACGCAGCAGATCGGCCAGCGGCACAAATTCGCCAAACGGCACCAGGTGATTCTTCTGGTAACGATTGCCGCTGAAGTAGTTGTACGGCGCTTTACCGCCCAGCACGATTACGGTGTTGTAATCGTGATAACGGTTCTGCTCCAGCCGGGAGTCCACAATGCCGGTGATCAGCGAACTGCCGCGCTCACGCAGTTCGTCATCCAGCGAACGCAGGAACGGCTGCTGATTACTCTCCAGATCGGTAATTGCCGATTCAGGCCAGATAATAATCGGCGCTTTGCCCATCAGCGGCTGACTCAGACCGTTGTAAATGCGCAGGGTAGTGAGCAGCTGCTGCGGATCCCACTTCATCGATTGCGGGATGTTTCCCTGCACCAGCGCCACCTCGACGGCCCGCTCGGGCATCGGCTGAACCCACTGGATGTAGCGCAACGGCCATGGCAATGCCAGCAGCAGCAGCGCTGCTCCCAGACTTCTGACGTTGCGCTGTTGCAGGGCATAAGCCAGCAGGCCAGCCACCACCATCAGCAGGAAGGTCAGCGTCTCTACGCCCGCCAGCGGGGCCAGGCCTTTTAACGGGCCATCGATCTGGCTGTAACCAAACTGCAGCCACGGAAAGCCGGTCAGCACCCAGCCGCGCAGGAACTCGGTGATTTGCCACAATGCCGGTGCCGCCAGCGCCAGGCGCCACAGCGTCGTTCGCGGCCAGATGCGATTCAGTACGCCGGCAAACAGCGCCGGGTAGATCGCCAGATAAGCCGCCAGCAGCGCCACGATAAAGACATTGACCGGGCCAGGCATGCCGCCAAAGGTGGCGACACTGACATAAACCCAGTTGATGCCACTGCCGAACAGACCTAAACCCCAGACAAACCCAATGGCGCTGGCCTGCGGGCTGGAGCGGTTAAGAGTCAGCAGCTGTAAGCCGCACAGCGAGAGCAGTGCGGCGGGCCAGAAATCGTAGGGAGAAAAGGCGAGGGTGCCAAGTGCACCCGTTATTAAAGCCAGCAGCAGGCGAACCCGCTGACGCGGGTAGAGTGAGGCTAAAGCCATAGACTTATTCGTCTTCCAGTTGAGGTTGTGGCGAATTTTCCGGAATAGTCACGTGAACCTGGATGATGCGGCGGCTGTCAGCCATCGCCACCTTGAACTGGTAACCCTCAATCTCGATGCTTTCACCGCGAGCGGGCAGATGACCGAAGCCCTGCATCACCAGACCACCGATGGTGTCGACTTCATCGTCACTGAACTGGGTGCCAAACACCTCGTTGAAATCTTCAATGGCAGTCAGTGCACGCACGGTAAAGGTGTGACGGTTGAGCTGACGGATATCACGATCTTCTTCGTCGTCATACTCATCTTCAATTTCACCGACGATCAGCTCCAGGATGTCTTCAATGGTCACCAGACCGGAGACACCGCCAAACTCATCAATGACGATCGCCATATGGTAACGCTGGGAGCGGAACTCTTTCAGCATCCGGTCGACACGCTTACTTTCAGGCACAACCACCGCAGGACGCAGCACTTTCTCAATGCTGAAAGGCTCAGATTCGCTGCTCATAAACGGCAGCAGATCTTTCGCCATCAGAATCCCTTCCACATGATCTTTATCTTCGCTGATCACCGGGAAACGAGAATGGGCGGATTCGATGATGACATCCAGACACTCTTCGAGGCTCTGATTACGTTTCAGGGTGATCATTTGCGAGCGCGGGATCATGATGTCACGCACGCGCTGCTCCGCAATATCCAGTACCCCTTCGAGCATGTCGCGGGTGTCCTGGTCAATCAGCTCTTTGTTATTCGAGTCGCGGATCAGCTCCAGTAGCTCATCACGGCTTTTTGGTTCACCGTGAAAGAGTTGGTTGATCAACAGGGAGAAAAATCCCTTTTTACTACTGGGTGCATCGCTGTTTTGAGAATGGTCGTCGCTCATGGCGGTTTTTAAAGATCTCTCTGGTGAGGAATGGGTGCTGTCAGTAACCTGTACTGACAGCAGGATTGACTGAATTCAGGATTCAGGCGTCTTCTTTCTCCGAAATGTACGGATCAGGATACCCAAGAGCAAGCATTATCTCGGTCTCCAGCCCTTCCATCTCGTCCGCTTCGTCGTCTTCAATATGGTCATAACCCAGCAGATGCAGCGTGCCGTGTACCACCATATGTGCCCAGTGGGCTTCAGCGCTTTTACCCTGTTCAGCGGCTTCCTGCTCAACGACCTGGCGGCAGATGATCAGATCGCCCAGCAGCGGCAGCTCAATGCCCGGCGGTGCTTCAAACGGGAAAGAGAGGACGTTGGTCGGCTTGTCTTTGCCGCGATAAGTCAGATTAAGCTCATGACTCTCCGCTTCATCAACCAGACGCACCGTAACTTCGCTTTCCGGCTGAAAAGGGGTGACAGCCGCTGACAGCCAGCGATGAAACTGGCTTTCATCAGGCAGGTCAGCGGTGTTGTCACAGGCGACCTGCAGGTCGAGAATCACCTCGCTCATTTGCTCTCCTGCGTGGCGCTCTGTGCAGCCAGTGCTTCACGTTTACGCTCTTCGGCCTGCTGGTCACGACGGGTCTGATCGGCCGCTTCCCAGGCTTCATAGGCGGTAACAATGCGGGCAACTACCGGATGGCGCACCACATCTTCGCTGTGGAAGAAGTTGAAGCTGATCTCTTCAACGTCCGCCAGCACCTCAATGGCATGACGCAGGCCTGACTTGACGTGACGCGGCAGGTCAATCTGGGTAACGTCGCCGGTAATCACCGCTTTAGAGTTAAAGCCGATACGCGTCAGGAACATTTTCATCTGCTCGATGGTGGTGTTCTGGCTCTCATCAAGAATGATAAACGCATCGTTCAGGGTACGACCACGCATGTAGGCCAGCGGGGCGACTTCAATGACGTTGCGCTCCATCAGCTTTTCCACCCGCTCGAAGCCGAGCATTTCGAACAGCGCATCGTAGAGCGGACGCAGATAAGGGTCGACTTTCTGGCTCAGATCGCCTGGCAGAAAGCCCAGCTTTTCACCCGCTTCGACGGCAGGGCGGGTCAGCATGATGCGGCGAATCTCCTGACGCTCCAGCGCATCCACTGCCGCGGCTACCGCCAGATAGGTTTTACCGGTACCAGCCGGGCCGACACCAAAGGTGATATCGTGGTCGAGCACATTAGCGATGTACTGGGCCTGGTTTGGGGTGCGCGGCTTGATCACACCGCGCTTGGTCTTGATATTGACCGCTTTACCGTACTCCGGCACGCTCTCAGCGGTTTGCTCCAGTACCCGGCTCTCTTTGATCGCCAGGTGAATCTGATCAGGCTCGATATCCGGGATGTCGCCACGCACAGGCGCGGTATCGACATAGAGGGTTTTCAGAATATCTGCTGCGGCATTGACGCAAAGTGGACGTCCTGACAGCTTAAAAACGTTGTCGCGACGATTGATCTCAATGCCCAGACGACGCTCAAGCTGTTTTACATTATCGTCGAAAGGCCCACACAGGCTCATCAGACGACGGTTATCAGCCGGTTCAAGGGCGATTTCACGAGTTTCGATATTCAAACGAATCCTTTGGGTCACTCAGGGCCAGTTATGGGATGTGTCTGACGCACCGTTAAACTTAACCGGATGCACCATAACGAAATTATTTATGCCGTAACGCCTGGGCGCAAGCTTATGGAGAGATATTTGGGCGACACTTTCAGAAAGCAAGTGGTGCAAAGTGAAATTGGCGGCAACGCGATGCGCGCTGCCGCACAGTAAAGCGGGCATCACGGCTGGAACAGACTCACGCCGATTTCATTTTCTTTACGGGTACGGGCGATCACTGACGCCGGGCTTTCCGCCATGCGCAGCCCCATCTCTTCTTCAGTACGCACCAGTTTGCCGCGCAGCGAGTTGGTGTAGACATCAACAATCTCAACATCCACAAAGCGGCCGATCATTTCAGGCGAGCCTTCGAAATTCACCACGCGGTTATTTTCGGTGCGGCCAGAGACTTCCATCACGTTCTTGCGGGAGATGCCTTCCACCAGAATACGCTGCACTGTGCCCACCATGCGGCGACTGATCGCCTGCGCCTGCTGGTTAATGCGGTCCTGCAGGATCCACAGACGCTGCTTTTTCTCCTCTTCGCTGACATCATCCGGCAGGTCAGCGGCGGGCGTGCCGGGACGGGCAGAGTAGATAAAGCTGAAGCTGACGTCGAAATTGATCTCGGCGATAAGCTTCATGGTCTGCTCGAAATCCTGCTGAGTTTCACCGGGGAAACCAATGATGAAGTCAGAGCTGATCTCAATATCCGGGCGCGCCGCGCGCAGCTTGCGGATAATCGACTTATATTCCAGCGCGGTATGAGCACGCTTCATCAGCGTCAGAATACGGTCTGATCCACTCTGAACCGGCAGGTGCAGGAAGCTCACCAGTTCCGGCGTATCGCGGTAGACCTCGATAATGTCATCGGTGAACTCAATCGGGTGGCTGGTGGTGAAGCGAATGCGGTCGATACCGTCGATGGCGGCGACCAGGCGCAGCAGCTCAGCGAAGGTACAGATTTCACCATCAAAGGTGGCACCACGATAGGCGTTGACGTTCTGGCCAAGCAGGTTAACTTCACGCACGCCCTGCGCCGCCAGCTGAGCGATCTCCAGCAGAATGTCATCGCTGGGACGGCTCACTTCCTCGCCACGGGTGTAAGGCACCACGCAGAAAGTACAATATTTGTTGCAGCCTTCCATGATGGAGACAAAGGCAGTCGGGCCGTCTGCGCGCGGTTCCGGCAGGCGATCAAATTTCTCGATTTCCGGGAAGCTGATGTCGACCACCGGGCTTTTGGTGCCGCGCACGGTGTTGATCATCTCCGGCAGGCGGTGCAGTGTCTGCGGACCAAAAACGATATCCACGCAGGGCGCACGCTGGCGGATATGATCCCCTTCCTGCGACGCCACGCAGCCGCCCACGCCGATAATCACATCCGGGTTGCGCTCTTTGAGTTTTCTCCAGCGTCCCAGCAGGTGGAATACTTTCTCCTGCGCTTTCTCACGAATAGAACAGGTGTTAAGCAGCAGAATATCCGCCTCTTCAGGAACCTCGGTCAGCGTATAGCCGTGCGTACTGTTCAGCAGATCAGACATCTTGGATGAATCATACTCATTCATCTGACATCCCCAGGTTTTGATATGCAGTTTTTTTGTCATCGCGCTAACCATTGATTCAGTGCAGTGAAGTGCGGGGGCCGTATTGTAATGCTTTGATGCTGTTGTGACCAGCCTCAGGGCTTTTCTGCCAGCAATCCGGTTTTCCGGTACACTTTGCTTTATTCAGACCCGTGTTGCGCAGGCTGGCGGGAATAAGAGAGGGACATAAGCAATGCAGGATAATCAGTTTGATGTAGTGATTGTTGGCGGTGGCATGGTCGGTGCGGCGCTGGCCTGTGGACTGACGCAGCAACATTTTCGCGTTGCGGTCATTGAGCGTGCCGAACCCGCGCCTTTTGATGCCGACAGCGATCCCGATCTGCGAATTTCTGCGATTGGCTCATCCTCGGTGGGGTTGCTGAAGCAGCTCAACGTCTGGCCACGGGTAGAGGCGATGCGCAGCGCGCCCTATCGCAGGCTGGAAACCTGGGAGTGGCAGACGGCGCAGGTGAGTTTTGATGCGGCCTCGCTGGGGCTGCCCGAGCTGGGCTTTATGGTCGAGAACAGCGTGCTTCAGCGGGCGCTATGGGAGGAGATGCAGTCGCTGGGCGTGACCTGCTATTGCCCGGCCACACTGGAGAACCTGCAGCCAGAAAATGGCGGCTGGCGCATCGACCTCAACGACGACGTTGCCTTACACACCCGCCTGGTGGTTGGGGCTGATGGCGCGAACTCTCAGGTGCGACAGATGGCCGGGATCGGTATTCATGGCTGGAGCTATGCGCAATCCTGTTTACTGATCAGCGTGACCTGCGAACATCCGGCAGGCGATGCGACCTGGCAGCACTTTACGCCTCAGGGACCGCGCGCCTTTTTACCGCTGTATGGCAACCGGGCCTCGCTGGTCTGGTATGACGCGCCTGCAAGAGTCCGCCAGCTACAGGCGATGCCGATGGCCCAGCTGGAAAAAGAGATAGCCAGCCACTTCCCGGCGCGGCTGGGACGTTTTAAAGCCCATGCGGCTGGCGGCTTCCCGCTGGTACGGCGTCACGCTTCACGGTATGTCCTGCCAGGACTGGCGCTGGTCGGTGATGCCGCGCATACCATTAATCCGCTGGCCGGGCAGGGCGTGAATCTGGGCTATCGCGATATTGATGCGTTGATTAATGTGCTGGTCAGCGCACGCGGTGCGGCGGAAGATTGGGCATCCGAGCGCGTATTGCAGCGCTATCATCGGCAACGTCGTAAAGACAATATGCTGATGCAGGGCGGTATGGATCTGTTCTATTTTGCCTTCAGCAATCAGCTGGCACCGCTGCGGTTTGCACGTAATCTCGGATTGATTGCCGCCGAACATTCCGGGGTACTGAAGCGGCAGGTATTGCGCTACGCGCTGGGGTTATAGCAGATTGCGCATGTTGGCTCGCCGCACGGCGGGCCTGCAATCAGGAAATCAGGAAGGGGAACGACAAAAACAACAAAGCCCGCAAAAGCGGGCCAGGTTGTGCAATTTGGCTGGGGTGCAGGGATTCGAACCCCGGAATGCTGGTATCAGAAACCAGTGCCTTACCGCTTGGCGACACCCCAATAATGGTGTTTTTCAAATTGTCTTTTGTATGGCTGGGGTGCAGGGATTCGAACCCCGGAATGCTGGTATCAGAAACCAGTGCCTTACCGCTTGGCGACACCCCAATTATATGGTGGCTACGACGGGAATCGAACCTGTGACCCCAGCATTATGAGTGCTGTGCTCTAACCAGCTGAGCTACGTAGCCAAATTGTACTGCATTTCAATGATGGCTGGGATACCTGGATTCGAACCAGGGAATGCCGGTATCAAAAACCGGTGCCTTACCGCTTGGCGATATCCCATTCGTCCGTTCTCAGCCTCGAGAATCATCGAAATTGGCTGGGATACCTGGATTCGAACCAGGGAATGCCGGTATCAAAAACCGGTGCCTTACCGCTTGGCGATATCCCATCCACGCTGCCGAATAATGAAATGGTGCGGGAGGCGAGACTTGAACTCGCACACCTTGCGGCGCCAGAACCTAAATCTGGTGCGTCTACCAATTTCGCCACTCCCGCAAAAAAAGATGGTGGCTACGACGGGAATCGAACCTGTGACCCCAGCATTATGAGTGCTGTGCTCTAACCAGCTGAGCTACGTAGCCATCTTTTTTTCGCGTTACCTTCATCGGCGTTGCGGGGCGCATTATGCGGAGTTGACCAGACAGCGTCAACAATTTTTTTACCGTTTTTTGCCAGATAATCGCTGTTTGACTGGCTTATAACCAGCCTGGATGTTTATTCGGCAATTTTTCAGTGAATACAACGCTAATCGTAAAAAAAATGGGCCGCAGCGGGCCCATTCTGGTTGCTTTCAGCCGGCTTATTTATAGGCTGACTGATGCACACCCACGGCACGACCAGATGGATCGTCCATGTTTTTAAACGCTTCATCCCATTCAATCGCTTTGGCAGAAGAACAGGCGACCGATGGACCGCCAGGCACACACTCTGCCGCGCTCGCCAACGGGAACAGCTCTTCAAAGATCTCACGATAGAGATAGGCTTCTTTCGAACCCGGCGTGTTGAACGGGAAGCGGAAGTGAGCGGTAGCCAGCTGCTGATCGCTGATTTGCTTCGCAGCCACTTCTTTCAGTGAGTCGATCCAGCTGTAACCCACGCCATCCGAGAACTGCTCTTTCTGACGCCACGCCACGCTCTCCGGCAGGTAAGAGGAGAAACATTCACGCAGAATGTGCTTCTCCATTTTACCGTTGCTGCCGCACATTTTATCGGCCGGATTGATTCGCATCGCCACATCCAGGAATTTTTTATCCAGGAACGGTACGCGGGCTTCAACGCCCCAGGCGGACATCGCTTTGTTGGCACGGGCGCAGTCGAACATATGCAGCGCCTGCAGTTTACGTACGTTTTCTTCGTGGAACTCTTTGGCGTTTGGCGCTTTATGGAAATAGAGATAGCCGCCGAAGACTTCATCTGCGCCTTCGCCCGACAGCACCATCTTAATGCCCATCGCTTTAATTTTACGCGACATTAAGTACATTGGCGTAGAGGCACGAATGGTGGTGACGTCATAGGTTTCAATGTGATAAATCACATCGCGAATGGCATCCAGACCTTCCTGCACGGTGAAATGAATTTCATGGTGTACGGTGCCCAGATGCTCCGCCACCGATTTCGCCGCTTTTAAGTCGGGTGAACCTTCCAGCCCTACCGCGAAGGAGTGCAGCTGTGGCCACCACGCATCACTTTTATCCTGATCTTCAACCCGCTTCGCCGCGTAACGCTTGGTCACGGCTGAAATGATGGAAGAGTCCAGACCGCCTGACAGCAGCACGCCGTAAGGCACATCTGACATCAGGTGGCTTTTCACGGACTCTTCCAGCGCATGTTTCAGGCCAGCGGCGTCGGTGGTGTTGTGCTCAACGTTTTTATATTCCATCCAGTCGCGCTGCCAGTAACGGCGGATCTCGCCATCGGTGCTGGAGAGGTAGCTTCCCGGCGGGAACTCTTTGATTGAACGGCAGGCAGGTACCAGCGCTTTCATTTCTGAAGCAACAAACAGGTTGCCATGCTCATCGTTACCCATATAGAGCGGGATGATGCCGATGTGGTCGCGACCAATCAGGTACGTTTTTTTAACGGTGTCATAGAGGATAAAGGCGAACATGCCTTCCAGCTCATCGAGGAAATCGACACCTTTCTCCTGATAGAGCGCCAGAATCACTTCACAGTCAGAACCGGTCTGAAACGCGTAGCGATCGCTGAGTTCAGCGCGCAGTGCCTGGTGGTTATAAATTTCGCCGTTAACTGCCAGTACGTGGGTGTGATCGGCGTTGTATAGCGGCTGTGCGCCATTGTTAACGTCAACAATTGAGAGACGTTCATGCGCCAGAATAGCATGGTCATCGGCGTAGACGCCTGACCAGTCCGGGCCGCGATGACGCATTAAGCGTGAACATTCCAGCGCTTTTTTGCGCAGCTCAACAGGATCGGTTTTCAGATCCAGCACACCAAAAATTGAACACATAACTGACTCCTGAGCTCACCTTACGGCGATGTTATCTTTTGCGTTTGTCCGGCAGCCTGATGCTGCGTGATACATAAGAAAATGCGCTATTTGGTGCATTCAATGCAAGAGGAATCGTGATTTACTGATAAAAAGATTGCTTGCATGGCAATAAAATTGAATAAACGATAATTTTAAAGCCGATTCATTGATGGATCAGCAATAAAATAGCTTTTTAGAGCAGAAAGCAGACAGTAAAAGTGGGAGATATAGCGCAAAAAGGGGGGACGCATCACAGATTAGCCGGATGCGTCATAAGAGAAATGAATCAGAACAGGTCGATATCGGCCACAGAAGGGTAGATCCAGTCCGGACGGAACGGCATGGCATCGATATCACTCAGCGTCGAGACGCCGGAGAGCACCAGCACCGTCTCCAGACCCGCCTGAAAACCGGCCAGAATATCGGTTCGCAGATTGTCACCGACAATCACGGTCTCTTCCGAGTGGGCCTGCATTTTGTTCAGCGCGGCGCGCATGATGTAGGGGCTGGGCTTGCCGACAACAAACGGGCGACGGCCTGATATCTTCTCAATACCCGCACAGAGTGCGCCACAGGCAGGAATAAAACCGCGCGCATGGGTATCCGGATTGGTGGCAATAAAGCGAGCGCCATTAGCCACGAAGAAGGCCGCTTTATGCATCATGTCCCAGTTAAACGAGCGCGTCTCTCCGACAATGACAAAATCGGGATTCACATCGGTAATGGTAAAGCCCGCTTTGTAGAGTTCATGAATCAGTGCGCCCTCACCAATCACATACGCCTTTTTGCCCTCCTGACGGCGCAGGAAGTCGGCGGTTGCCATTGCGGAGGTATAGAAAACGGAGTCGGGCACCTCGACACCGGCCGAGGCAAAGCGGTTTGCCAGATCCTGCTCGGTTTGCGAGGGATAGTTCGTCAGCACCACCAGCGGCATCTCTTTGGCCAGAATGCGCTGTAAAAACTCCTGTGCGCCGGGAACGGCCGTGTTGTCGTGCATCAGCACGCCATCGATATCACAAATTACGCTTTTAATGGTCATAGTCAGATCCGATATGGCCCGCCACAGCAGCGGGTTAGCTTAGTCTTCCAGAAGATGTTGCAGCAGAATGCCGTTAAGCATGGCACGTTTAGCGAGCGCAAAGGCACCAATAGCGGAACGATGATCCAGGGTGGAACGCACGACCGGCAGATTTTTACGGAAGGCCTCTAATGCCTGAGTATTAATGCAGCCCTCAATCGCTGGCAGCAGCACTTTTTCTGCTTCAGTGATCTCACCCGCCAGCACCACTTTTTGCGGATTAAACAGGTTGATCGCAATCGCGATAGCTTTGCCAAGATAACGGCCAACGTGCTCAACCACTTCGCAGGCCAGTGCATCACCCTGATTGGCCGCTTTGCAGATGTGGGATATCTGGCACGCCTCCAGCGTCAGTACGCTGGGATAGCCCTGATTCAGCAGATGGCGTACCCGATTTTCAATGGCGCCGTTGGCGGCAATGGTTTCAAGGCAGCCAAAGTTGCCGCAGTGGCAGCGCTCGCCAAGCGGGTCGACCTGAATATGGCCGATTTCGCCAACGTTGCCGTTGCTGCCGAGAAAAATATGGCCGTTGGCAATAATGCCGGCGCCCGTGCCCCGGTGTAAACGCACCAGAATCGAGTCAGCACAGTCGCGGCTTGCACCGAAATAGTGCTCGGCCAGCGCCAGGCTGCGAATATCATGACCCACAAAACTGGTAACGTTAAAACGTTTTTTCAGACTGGCGACCAGCGGCCAGCGGCTGACAGAGATGTGGGGCATATAACGGATCACGCCGTTAATCGGATCGACCAGCCCCGGCAGGATCACTGAAATCGCGATCAGCTCGCGAATTTTACGCTGGTGCTGCTCAATGAAGCTGCTGATGGCGTTAAACAGCGCATGTTCCAGCGTCTCCTGAGTGCGTTCCGGCAGCGCATAATCTTCCTGCGCCAGCGATTTACCGCTGAGGTCAAACAGAGTCAGGGTGGCGTCGTTGCGTCCGAGGCGGACGCCGATGGTATGGAAATGGCGGGTTTCAGTGATAATGGAGATGGCGCGGCGACCACCGGTAGACGCCTGCTGGTCTACCTCTTTGATCAGGCCGCGCTCAATCAACTGACGGGTAATTTTGGTGACGCTGGCGGGCGCGAGCTGGCTAAGTTCGGCAATCTGAATGCGCGATATCGGCCCCTGTTGATCAATCAGCCGGTAAACCGCTGCGCTATTGAGTTGCTTAACAAGATCGACATTTCCTATTTGTGACTGGCCGCCAGTGGTCATTCAGTGCTTACTCGCTCAGGACGTCGTCTCCGTTGACAAACGTCTTTATGATTTTAAAGTCGCGCGTAAACACAGTCAGGTTCGCGATTTTTCCTGCTTCGATCGAGCCTGACTGCCTTTCCACGCCCATCGCCCGTGCCGGGTAGAGTGTTGCCATGCGCAACGCTTCGTCCAGTGCGATCCCTGCATGCTCAACGCTGTTTTGTACCGCTTCAATCATCGTCAGGGCAGAACCACTTAATGTGCCGTTTTCGTCGACACAGAGCCCATCGCGATAATAGATTGTTTTGCCTGCAAAAATAAACTCGCTTATGTCCGCGCCAGCCGGTGCAGTGGCATCCGTGACCAGCACCAGTTTGTCGCCTTTGATGCGTTTTGCATTGCGCACGTTAGCGTAATGTACATGTAAACCGTCCGCAATAATGCCGCAGTATACATCAGGCGAATCAAACAGCGCACCGATAAGCCCGGGTTCACGTCCGGCAAAGGTGGGCATGGCGTTGTAGAGGTGCGTCGCGAAACTCACACCAGCAGAAAAGCCCGCTTTAGCCTCTTCATAGGTCGCATTCGAGTGACCGGCTGAGACAATAATCCCGGCATCAGTCAATTGACGAATCACATCGCTACCCGCATTTTCAGGGGCAAGCGTGACTTTGGTGATGACATCCGCGTTGTCGCACAGGTACTGCACCATTGCCGCATCCGGCAGGCGAATCAGCGCCGGATCGTGGGTGCCTTTTTTCGCTTTACTCAGCCAGGGCCCTTCCAGATGCAGACCCAGCGCCTGATTCTGATGTTTCTGCAGGTAGGCGCGCATGGTTTCAATCGCCCGTTTCATCAGGGCGTCGCTGCTGGTTATCAGCGTCGGTAAAAAGCTGGTGCAGCCAGACTTTTCATTGGCGCGCTGCATCGTTTCCAGCGTTTCAATGCTGAGCGCCTCAAGGCTGTCATTGAACTGCACGCCACCGCAGCCATTGAGCTGGAGATCGATAAAGCCTGGCGCAATATTCGCCCCCGCCATATCCCGCTGCTCAATATCCGCCGGGAGGGCTTCACGCGGACAGACGCGCGCTATACGCCCATCGGCAACCACCACCGCGTGATTATCCAGAACCTCATGGCCACTGTAGATTCGACCGTTAACTAATGCGTACATCTTTCTTCTCCCGTCCTGGCCTGCTGTCACTCAGCGTAACAGCAGGGCATGACAATGTTCTGTTACACGCCTTTCATATTTTCCGCTTCCATTTCGCGGAAATATTTCACGGTTTTCACTTTCAGTTCCATGGTGGCCGGCTCATCGCACACTACCACCGATTTCGCGTGCAGCTGCAGACAGCTGATGGTCCACATATGATTAACGTTGCCTTCAACCGCCGCCTGTAATGCCTGCGCTTTAACATGGCCGGTAACCAGAATCATCACTTCCTCTGCATCCAGCAGCGTACCGACGCCGACCGTCAGCGCATATTTAGGCACCTGATCAACGTCACCGTTAAAGAAGCGGGAGTTCGCCACGCGGGTGTCATGGGTCAGGGTTTTAATGCGGGTACGGGAAGCGAGAGAGGAAGCCGGTTCGTTAAAGGCGATATGACCGTCGTTGCCAACGCCGCCCATGAACAGGTGAATTTTACCCAGCGCGCGAATTTTCTCTTCGTACTGACGACATTCTGCGTCAATATCGGGGGCATTACCATTCAGCAGGTTGATATTTTCCGGTTGAATATCAACGTGATCGAAGAAATTTCGATACATGAAGCTGTGATAGCTCTCAGGATGCTCTTTTGGCAGGCCAACATATTCATCCATATTGAATGTCACGACGTTTTTAAAACTGACCTGGCCCGCTTTGTGCATATCAATCAGGTGTTTGTACGCTTCCAGTGGCGTACCGCCGGTTGGCAGACCCAGGACAAAAGGTTTATCCGCCGTCGGGTTAAACGCATTGATACGATTAACAATATGTCGGGCGGCCCATTTTCCCACCTGGGTTGGTGTCGCTAAAGGAATCAGTCTCATGTTTCACCTCAATTGAAAATAGAAAGGGGATGGCTAAGCCGTTGCGTGAGTCAACAATCTGAACAGATGATTCATTGTCGCCATGGCCAGCGCATAATTCAATATTTCGGATCATAAAATAAGTTTACGGTCATAGCCAGATGTTGCCGTATGAAACGATGTTTTTTAGTGATAAAAATCACATTTACCAGGCTTTTAATTTGCGAGGCGAATTAATTTATCATTACACTTCGCTGCGTGATATGAAGTGTATTAACGATCTTTGCAGCTGACATAACAACATTAAGCAGCGCAAAGCGACAAGTCAGGCTCATAGGGGGAAGGGGATATGTTAGGTTACTTACAAAAGGTGGGGCGCGCACTGATGGTGCCGGTAGCAACCCTGCCAGCAGCAGCGATATTAATGGGCGTGGGCTACTGGATCGATCCAGACAGCTGGGGCGCAGGTAATGCGCTGGCGGCATTGCTGATCAAATCTGGTGCTGCCATCATTGAAAACATGTCAGTGCTGTTTGCGATTGGTGTCGCGTATGGCATGTCGAAAGATAAAGATGGTGCGGCAGCCCTGACCGGCTTTGTCGGATTTCTGGTAGTCACCACGCTCTGCTCACCGGCCGCGGTGGCGATGATACAGAAGATGCCGGTTGACCAGGTACCTGTGGCGTTTGGCAAAATTAATAACCAGTTTGTCGGTATTCTGGTCGGTATCCTGTCGGCGGAGGTCTATAACCGCTTCAGCCACGTCGAGCTGCCGAAAGCACTCTCCTTCTTCAGCGGACGGCGACTGGTGCCGATACTGGTCTCGTTCCTGATGATCCTGGTCGCCTTTATCCTGATGTATATCTGGCCGGTTATCTTTAACGGTCTGGTGGGCTTTGGTGAACATATCCAGAAGCTCGGCTCTGCCGGTGCCGGTATCTACGCCTTCTTTAACCGCCTGCTGATTCCGGTCGGTCTGCATCACGCCCTGAACTCGGTGTTCTGGTTCGATGTTGCGGGCATTAATGACATTCCTAAATTCCTTGGCGGTGCACAGTCACTGGCTGATGGCTCGGCAACAGTCGGCATCACCGGTCGTTATCAGGCGGGCTTCTTCCCGATCATGATGTTTGGTCTGCCGGGTGCTGCGCTGGCTATCTACCACTGTGCGCGTCCTGAGAACCGCGTCAAAGTGGGTAGTATCATGCTGGCCGCGGCGTTTGCTGCCTTCTTTACGGGTATTACCGAACCGCTGGAGTTCTCCTTCATGTTCGTGGCACCCGTGCTTTATCTGATCCACGCCGTCCTGACCGGTATTTCTGTCTTCATCGCTGCCAGCATGCACTGGATTGCCGGATTTGGTTTCAGCGCCGGGCTGGTGGATATGGTGCTGTCGACCCGTAATCCGCTGGCGACACACTGGTACATGCTGATCCCGCAGGGTCTGGTCTTCTTCGTTATCTATTATGTGGTGTTCCGCTTTACCATCAAAAAATTCAACCTGATGACGCCGGGCCGCGAGCTGGCGGTTGATGGTGATGAAACTGATGGTTATGACGTTAACGTTGATAAAACGGATAGCGGTGAAAGTGCCACAGAGTCACTGGCGCGCCGCTACATTGGGGCGATTGGTGGTTCAGCTAACTTAACCAGCATCGATGCCTGTATCACCCGTCTGCGTCTTAACGTGAATGACTCGGCGCAGGTGAATGAGGCGGTTGCTAAGCGTCTTGGCGCGTCCGGTGTGATCCGTCTTAACAAACAGAGCGTGCAGATCATCGTGGGTACCCAGGCAGAAAGCATCGCCTCGGCCATGAAAAAAGTGCTGACCAAAGGTCCGGTCGCTGCAGCGGCTACCAGCAGTGCGCCGGCCGAGCCGGACGTTAAACCGCAGGCGGTGCTGAACAGTGAGAAGCAGGTCATCGCCACGCTGCTGGCGCCGGTCAGCGGTGAAGTCGTGGCGCTGGATGATGTGCCGGATGAAGCCTTTGCCAGCAAAGCGGTGGGCGACGGTCTGGCGATCAAGCCCAGCGACAAATGGGTAGTGGCACCGATTGCCGGTACGCTGGTGAAAATCTTTAACACCAATCATGCCTTCTGTCTGGAAACCGACAATGGCGTGGAGATTGTGGTGCACATGGGGCTGGATACCGTGGCGCTGGAAGGTAAAGGCTTTACCCGTCTGGTTGAAGAGGGGGCCAGCGTGGTCGCCGGTCAGCGAGTACTGGAGATGGACCTTGAATTCCTTAACGCCAATGCTCGCTCAATGGTGAGTCCGGTCGTGGTCAGCAACAGCGACGATTTCGCCGGTCTGACTTTACTGGCACAGGGTCAGGTAATAGCAGGGGAAACCCCGCTGTATGAAGTGAAAGGCTAATCCCCGCAACAGAACCCCACAGGCAGGAAGCGATTCCTGCCTTTTTTGTTTTAAAGGCTTAACAAACGGTTGTTTCCCTCAGACGCTTTGTGGATCATACTCCGTTACTTCGTGGTACAAATCACCCGTTATTCGTATTGAGGATTTTTGAGATGAGTGAGGCTGAAGCCCGCCCAACTAACTTTATTCGTCAGATCATTGACGAAGATTTGGCGAGCGGTAAGCACAGCAGCGTGCATACCCGTTTTCCGCCGGAGCCCAATGGCTATCTGCATATTGGTCATGCGAAATCGATCTGTCTGAATTTTGGCATCGCCCAGGATTATCAGGGGCAATGCAACCTGCGTTTCGACGATACCAATCCGGTTAAAGAGGATATGGAATTCGTTGAATCCATCAAGCGTGACGTTCAGTGGCTGGGTTTTGAGTGGAGCGGTGAGGTCTGTTACTCATCAAACTATTTCGATCAGCTCTACAACTATGCCATCGAGCTGATTTCCAAAGGACTGGCCTACGTTGATGAACTGAGTCCGGATGAGATTCGTGAATATCGCGGCACCCTGAAAGAGCCGGGTAAAAACAGCCCTTATCGCGATCGCAGCGTGGAAGAGAATCTGGCGCTGTTTGAGAAGATGCGAAACGGTGAGTTTGCCGAAGGCACCGCCTGTCTGCGCGCCAAAATCGACATGGCCTCTAATTTCATCGTGATGCGCGATCCGGTGCTTTACCGCATCAAGTTCGCGGAACACCACCAGACCGGCAATAAGTGGTGCATCTACCCGATGTATGACTTTACCCACTGCATCTCCGATGCGCTGGAAGGCATTACGCATTCGCTCTGTACGCTGGAGTTTCAGGACAACCGCCGTCTCTATGACTGGGTGCTGGACAACATCACTATTCCGGTTCATCCGCGTCAGTATGAATTCTCGCGCCTGAATCTGGAGTATGCGGTGATGTCGAAACGTAAACTCACTCAGCTGGTGACCGAGAAGCACGTAGAAGGGTGGGACGATCCGCGCATGCTGACCGTTTCAGGTCTGCGTCGCCGTGGATACACCGCCGCTTCTATCCGTGAGTTCTGCCGTCGTATTGGCGTGACCAAGCAGGATAACATCGTGGAGATGGCTTCGCTGGAGTCCTGTATCCGCGATGATCTCAACGAGAATGCGCCCCGCGCCATGGCGGTTTTAGATCCGCTTAAAGTGGTGATCGAAAACCTGCCAGCAGGCCATAGCGAAATCGTCACCATGCCAAATCATCCGGGTAAACCGGAGATGGGCACGCGTGAAGTGCCGTTCAGCCGCGAGATCTGGATCGATCGCGCGGATTTCCGTGAAGAGGCGAACAAACAATATAAGCGTCTGGTGCTGGGCAAAGAAGTCCGCCTGCGTAACGCCTATGTGATTCGTGCTGAGCGGGTCGCCAAAGATGAAGCGGGCAACATTACCTGCATCTACTGCACCAGCGATGTTGATACGCTGAGCAAAGATCCAGCCGATGGCCGCAAAGTCAAAGGCGTGATTCACTGGGTTTCTGCGGATCACGCGCAGCCAGCTGAGTTCCGTCTGTATGATCGTCTGTTCAGTGTGCCAAACCCGGCTGCTGCAGAGGATTTCCTGGCGGTCATTAATCCTGAGTCACTGACCATCAAAAACGGCTTTGTTGAACCCAGCCTGCGCGATGTGGAACCGACAACACCGTTTCAGTTTGAACGTGAAGGTTATTTCTGCGCCGACAGCGTTTACTCGAAACCGACGCAACTGGTGTTTAACCGCACCGTCGGTCTTCGTGATACCTGGACCAAAACGGGCGAATAAATTTTTTGGGGCTGACCTCATAAAATGACAAAAGGGCGATTTATCGCCCTTTTTTATTGCCCCGATTTTTACCATCGCCGACGTTTATTCTGCACTAACCACAACCGGTTCAATACCGACTTGTGGGAGTAATCTGAGTTTAAAAAAATTAATCAATTTCAGGATGTGAATTGTCAGCTTTCAGGTAGGCTATCCGCTCTCAGAGGTTGCAAAGCGGGTTACAGAAGGAAAAAAAATGACAGTTCTCGCCCAGGAAGCCAAACACTGTGTCGTCGTTTTACATCAGCTCATTGAACGTATTTTTAATCAGCCAGCCGGATCTGACGACAGTTTCCAGCTGCTGATGTCCTATTTTCATCCTGAGTTTCGCATGGTGACCCCAAAGGGCAAAGAGTACAATCTGAACGAGGTCGAGGATCTTTTCCAGCAGTTACAAGGGCAGCGGGAAGGGATGCGCATTGCCACCTGTGAACATGTCATTCTCTCTCATCATGAAAAAGAGATCGTCGTACAGTACCGCGAAATGCAGATGATGAACGGCAATAACCAGAGCCGCATTTCGCTGGCCATTCTGGATTGCAGCAGCTCCATTCCACGCTGGCGCTATCTGCAGGAGACGCTGGTCGCCTGAGATGAGGGCAGAAAACAGACGAAAAAAAACCGGTGAATTCACCGGTTTTTTTATTTCAGGCCGCGCCAGCGTTACTGGTCGTGCAGCGTTTCGTCTTCACGGCAATCGCCCAGCGTACAGTGTCCATAGAGATAGAGGCTGTGGTTGGTCAGCTTGATGCCATGGCGGGTCGCGATTTCACGCTGACGCGTTTCAATCGATTCGTCGCTGAACTCGATAACCTTGCCGCAATCCAGGCAGATCAGGTGATCGTGGTGATGCTGCTGCGTCAGTTCGAAGACAGACTTGCCGCCTTCAAAGTTGTGACGAGTCACAATACCGGCATCATCAAACTGGTTCAGAACACGGTAAACGGTCGCCAGGCCAATCTCTTCGCCAATGTCGATCAGGCGTTTATACAAATCTTCCGCACTGACGTGATGGCACTCAGGTTCCTGAAGCACTTCCAGAATTTTCAGTCTGGGCAGCGTTACTTTCAGGCCAGCCTTCTTTAATGCGGTGTTGTTGTCAGTCATGCGGATTTTGTCCTGTTACTAATATTCACTTTTGTGGCTTATCGCCTTGAATGTCGATCTGTGCTCATTCTCATTTGCGTCTCATTATAGAACTGAAGCGATGAAATGAAAACCAGAGGGCGTGTCTGAATCATCATGGGCTATTGGGGATGCGTCACCGGGCCGGGGAAGATTCTGACAGAGGTCTGTTAGCACATCACTTAGTCTTGCCGCCTGAGAAAATAAGCGGAAGATCGATGCGGGTATTCTACAGATTAAACGGAGAAAGTTAAAAAAATGTGGCTATTATTTCTATAGGCATTTTCATTGCCTCAATGTGAGCTGGCGCTCACATTGAGTCGGGCAGGATCAGGCTTCGATGATCTCTTTCAGCTGCAGTTCATCAAAAATCTGCTTAACCCATTGGTCAACACGCTGGCTGGTCAGCTCAGGCTGGCGATCTTCGTCAATGGCCAGGCCCAGGAAGTGGGTATCATCGGCCAGGCCTTTCGAAGCTTCGAAGTGGTAGCCTTCAGTTGGCCAGTGTCCGACAATGACGGCACCGTGCGGTTCGATAATGTCGCGAATCGTGCCCATGGCATCACAGAAATACTCTGCGTAATCTTCCTGGTCGCCACAGCCAAACAGCGCAACCAGCTTGCCGTTAAAATCGATCTCTTCCAGCGTCGGGAAAAAGTCATCCCAGTCGCACTGCGCTTCGCCGTAGTACCAGGTCGGAATACCCAGCAGCAGGATATCAAACGCTTCCAGATCTTCTTTTGTGCTTTTTGCGATGTCATGGACTTCTGCAACATCTGTACCCAGCTGTTTCTGGATCATTTTTGCAATGTTTTCGGTATTGCCGGTATCGCTGCCGAAGAAGATGCCTACGAGTGCCATGAGTAAAATAACCTCTTAAATCCTGATGATGAGATGTGTGCCGCAGCACATTTCAGCGAATAATAGCAGACGAGAGAAAACCGGTGAACGGTTAAAGCCCCGACATTTGCCTCTGCGTGCGATTTGCCCGCATTAATCCAGTTTGAGCTGTGCCAGTAGCATCTGTTCAATCAGTTCGCTACGGCTGAGATTGCGCTGTTCTGCCAGCGTATTGAGTGCATCGACGGCGTCACTGTTCATTTTCAGTTCGACACGACGAAGCCCGCGTCCTTTGTCACGTTTCAGTTGATTGCGCTTGTTAATGCGCAGCTGTTCATCACGCGAAAGCGGACTGGTTTTGGGTCGACCAGGGCGGCGCTCATCAGCAAAGAGATCAAGCGTCGTGCGGTCAGTCTGTTCTTTTGCCATGGCTTAGTAAAACTGAATGGGGGCGGGCGCCAGACACTCACCGCGCAGATTATAAATTATTGGCCATTGCCGCAGCAAAACTGACCCGCGGCAAAATTTTAGCGCGCCATCATACTTCACGCTTACGCCGGACGCCAATCCTAAACTTTTACCGCCATCTATTTGCTTTTAAAGCGCAAAAAAGCGACGGACACTGCGCAAAACGGCATCGGGTTTCTCTGCATGAACCCAGTGTCCTGCGCCACCGATCACATGCGCCTGAGCGGCCGGGAACTGCTGCAGCAACGCATCGCGATAGCTGTTATCCAGGTAGCTGGAGTCGCCGCCGCGAATAAACAGCGCCGGGTGATTCCAGGCGGGAACCGGCTGCCAGCCAGATATCGTGGTGTAGTTATCCCACAGCACCGGGACGTTGAAGCGCCACTCCCCCTCCTGGAAGGATTTCAGCAGGAACTGGATCACCCCTTCTTCCTCGATCAGCGTTCGCATGACCTTCGCCGCCTCGCTGCGGGATGAGACGCCCGCATCGGTGACGGCACGAATGCCGGCAAATATCTGGTCATGACGGCGCGTCTGGTAATCCACCGGGGCGATATCGATCATCACCAGGCGCTCAATGCGTTCCGGCACCAGCGCGCTCATGGTCATGGCGATTTTACCGCCCATCGAGTGTCCGATCACCGCGACGCGATCAATGCCATGTGCATCCAGTGTTTCGACCATATCCTGCGCCATTACAGCGTAGTTCATCTCGTCAGATCGTGGTGAAAGTCCGTGGTTGCGGACATCTACCTGCAGCAACGGACCGGCATCTTTCAGCCCGCGCGCCAGCACGCCAAGGTTATCGAGACTGCCAAACAGACCGTGGATAAGCAGGATGGGCAGAGAATCAGCAGGGGATTGTTCAGTTTGCAGACGGGCGTTCAAAATCATAGCAAAGTTCTTAAGTTTGAGACCTGAGCTTAGGTTATCATGGTTTCACCTTTTCAGGCGCGCCGGTTCCGGCGGCATTAGGACATATTCTGACTTTTGCCCGTAAACCGTTTGATTGCTAACAACCCGCCTGACTTTAACTTTATAATCCTGATGTTAGAACCCACACACCCTTTGAATTGCCTGACTATACTCAGAGCTTTTCAGGAAACAGGTGGTTCTGTCATGAGAAAGAACCGTACGGAATAAGATGAAAACGATCGAAGTTGACGAAGAGCTCTACCGTTATATTGCCAGCCACACGCAACACATTGGTGAAAGCGCATCCGACATTCTGCGTCGTATGCTGAAGTTCACGGCCGGTCAGACTGCACCCGCTTCGCCTGCACAGCCAGCCTCAAAAGATGCAGCGAAAGAGTCCCAGCCTGCGTCTGTGGGTTCGCGCCCGCAGGATCGTGTCCGCGCGGTGCGCGAGCTGCTGCTTTCCGATGAATATGCGGAGCAGAAGCGGGCGGTGAATCGCTTTATGCTTATCTTGTCAACGCTCTATCGTCTTGATACCGCAGCCTTTGCTGAAGCTACTGCATCTCTGCAGGGCCGCACCCGCGTCTATTTTGCAGGTGATGAGCATACGCTGTTGCAGAATGGCACCCATACTAAGCCGAAGCATGTGCCCGGCACGCCGTACTGGGTGATCACCAACACCAATACTGGTCGTAAATGCAGCATGATTGAACACATCATGCTCTCGATGCAGTTCCCTGCGGAACTGACCGAGAAAGTTTGCGGCACCATTTAAAACTTAAGCGTCAGGGAGCAGCGCCAATGGCCAATCACCCACGTGCCGGGCAACCCGCCCAGCAGAGCGATTTGATTAACGTTGCACAATTAACGTCACAATATTATGTCCTGCAGCCCGATGTGGCGAACCCGGAACATGCGGTGAAATTTGGCACTTCCGGCCATCGCGGCAGTGCAGGGCGTCAAAGCTTCAACGAGATGCACATTCTGGCGATCGCTCAGGCGATTGCCGAAGAGCGTAAAAAGAATGGTATCACCGGGCCTTGCTACGTCGGTAAAGACACCCATGCGCTGTCTGAACCCGCCATCCTGTCTGTTCTGGAAGTGCTGACGGCGAACGGCGTTGATGTGATTGTGCAGCAGGATAATGGCTATACGCCAACCCCTGCGATCTCGAATGCGATTCTTGAGCACAACAAAGCGGGTGGCGCGCTGGCTGACGGCATCGTGATTACGCCGTCGCATAACCCACCAGAAGATGGCGGCATCAAGTACAACCCACCTAACGGCGGACCTGCTGATACCAACGTCACCAAAGTGGTGGAAGATCGTGCCAATCAGCTGATCAAAGATGGCCTGAAAGAGGTGAAACGTCTGCCGCTGGAGCAGGCGATGGCCAGCGGTCATGTGGTCGAGAAAGATCTGATCCAGCCTTATGTTGAAGGTCTGGCAGAGATTATCGACTTCCCGGCGATTCAGAAAGCGGGCCTGAAGCTGGGTGTGGATCCACTGGGTGGTTCCGGTATTGCTTACTGGCAACGTATTGCTGAGCACTACAAGCTGGATCTGACGCTGGTGAATGACGCGGTCGATCAGACCTTCCGCTTTATGCATCTGGATAAAGATGGCGTGGTCCGCATGGACTGCTCGTCTGAAAGCGCAATGGCAGGCCTGCTGGCTTACCGTGACAAGTTCGATCTGGCGTTCGGCAACGATCCCGATTATGACCGTCACGGCATTGTGACCCCGGCGGGTCTGATGAATCCAAACCACTATCTGGCGGTGGCGATCAACTATCTGTTCCAGCACCGCCCACAGTGGGGTCAGGATGTTGCCGTGGGTAAAACCCTGGTCTCCAGCGCCATGATTGACCGTGTGGTCAACGACATTGGTCGCAAGCTGGTGGAAGTGCCGGTGGGTTTCAAATGGTTTGTTGATGGTCTGTATGACGGCAGCCTCGGTTTCGGTGGCGAAGAGAGCGCAGGCGCTTCATTCCTGCGTTTCGACGGTACGCCGTGGTCTACGGACAAAGATGGCATCATCATGTGTCTGCTGGCCGCTGAAATTACTGCAGTGACCGGTAAAAACCCGCAGCAGCACTATGACGAACTGGCAGCGCGCTTTGGCGCACCAAGCTACAACCGTCTGCAGGCATCAGCCACCTCAGCGCAGAAAGCCGCGCTGTCGAAGCTGTCACCGGAGATGGTCAGCGCTGATACGCTGGCGGGTGATCCTATCACCGCTCGTCTGACTGCCGCGCCAGGTAATGGTGCATCTATCGGCGGTCTGAAAGTGATGACGGAGAATGGCTGGTTTGCTGCCCGTCCTTCAGGCACCGAAGACGCTTACAAAATCTACTGTGAAAGCTTCCTGGGCGCTGAACACCGCGCGCAGATTGAGAAAGAAGCCGTTGAGATTGTCAGCGAAGTGCTGAAAAACGCCTGATTAGTCGGGCAGATAAAGAGGCGCATCGCGCGCCTCAGACTGCTGGTAAAGCGCGGCCTTCATCGCTGTGAGGCCGTGTAGCTAGCTCAGGAAACGCGGCCAGATCGGAAAGACGCAAAAGCCGTCATCCATGACACGCTCGGCCCACGCCATCCCTGGCGTGGGACGCTTTCCTCTTCTGGCCGTGTTCCCTGCGCTTTGAATTTATTCATTGCGGTGAGATTCACAGGATTTGGCTTTATCAGCACTCTGAAGGCGCCTCTGGCGCCTTTTTTTATGGCATAAAGCGATAGCCGATCCCGGTTTCCGTCAGCAGATGAGCCGGTTGTGTCGGATTGGCTTCCAGTTTCTGGCGCAGATGTCCCATATAGATGCGCAGATAGTGGCTGTGCTCCACCGCATTGGGTCCCCAGACCTGGCTCAGCAACTGCCGCTGTGTCAGCACCTTACCGGCATTGTTAAGCAGAATACTCAACAGACGAAATTCAATCGGGGTAAGGTGAATCTCGCTGCTGCCGCGCTGTACCCGTCGTGCGGCGAAATCGACGCTGACGTCGGCAAACGTCACTCTGGCATCCGGCTGCTGGCCACTATGACGACGCAGCGCAACCCGGACGCGCGCCAGCAGTTCGCCAATGCCAAAGGGTTTGGTCAGATAGTCATCTGCTCCCGCATCCAGTGCGGCGATCTTATCCTGCTCATCGCTGCGCGCTGACAGCACAATCACCGGTATGGCGCTCCACTGTCGCAGGTCACGAATGAAATCGGTGCCATCTCCATCCGGCAGACCCAGATCCAGGATCACTAAGTCCGGCTTGCGGGTCGCCGCTTCAATCAGTCCGCGTTGCAGTGTATCGGCATCAAACACCTTAAGGGCTTCATTTTCCAGCGCCAGCCGGACAAAGCGCCGGATCTCTTTTTCATCTTCAACGATCAAAACCGTGGTCACGCAATACCTGCCTTGAGTGGGGACCGAAGCGCTACTTTATCAACATTTTATGCTGGCGTCCGCGACCATAATCTGTCGGCCCTTTCAACGCTAACGCAACCAGGCGGTAACCTTTTTGTAACTTAATTACAGGTTAATTCTTAAACAGCAAAAATAGCGGTAAATAAGTGGTCAGATGAGTAGTAAAATTACACAACCTGGCGTAAAGTTGAACACAGATCACATTCACACTATTTCACTTACCGGGAGGAGAAACCATGTATCGGGCTTATCCACGTTATAAAATTATTGCGCGACGTACGCTGGTGGTTCTTCTCGGCGTACTGGCGCTTCCTGTTATGCTGTTTCGACAGGATCGGGCACGTTTCTACAGCTATCTGCACCGCGTCTGGTGTAAGACCAGCGCCAAGCCGGTCTGGCTGGCGCAGGCTGAAGCGGGCGGTGGCGCGTTCTGGTGATTTCCCCTGCCGCAAAACAGGCCTGGTCAATTGACCGGGCTTTTTTTTGCGTTTTTTCTGAGAATAAGCGATCCGGAATCCCGTTTTAACCCTTTATTCCTGACCATTTTACGCTACACTTAAACCTCTACAAGATTTCGGAGGTTGTACAAGTATGAGCAAAAAAATCCCCGTTGGAATCAGTGCATGCCTGCTCGGCGACCGCGTCAGATTTGATGGTGGGCATAAGCGTCTTACTTTTGCGACCGACGATCTCACCCCATTTGTCCGTTTTGAGCCCATCTGCCCTGAGATGGCGATTGGTCTGCCAACGCCGCGCCCGGCATTGCGTCTGGTGAAGCAGGGCGATGATGAGCTGCATCTCTGCTTCAGCAAAGATGGCGGAGAAGAGGTTACGACGCAGATGCGTGACTGGTCTGCTGAGCGGGTAAAATCGCTGCATCACCTCTGTGGCTATATCCTCTGCGCCAAATCACCCAGTTGTGGCATGGAGCGGGTGCGGGTTTATGAGCCCGATAACAACAATAACCGCAAAGCAGGCACCGGTATTTTTACTGAATTCCTGCAGCGCGAGATGCCCTGGCTGCCGCTGGAAGAAGATGGTCGTCTGCACGATCCCGCCCTGCGTGAGAACTTTATCGGTCGTGTCTGCGCGCTGCATGAATTTAATCAGATGTGGGAAAGCGGTCTGACCCGGCAGGGACTGATCGCCTTCCACAGCCGTTACAAGCTGATGATGCTGGCGCATTCGCAGGAGAAATACCGCGAGCTGGGACCCTTTGTCGCCTCCATGAGCCAGTGGGAGTCGCTGGACGCCTTTGCCTTTGAGTACCGCAATCGCATGATGGAACTGATGTCACGTCCCGCCTCACGTCGCAATCACACCAATGTGCTGATGCATGTGCAGGGCTACTTCCGCACGCATCTGAGTTCACCGCAGCGCCAGGAGCTGGCAACGCTGATTGACCGCTATCGTCAGGGCACACAACCGCTGCTGGTGCCGATTACCATTCTCAAACACTACATGGCGGAGTACCCGCACCCGTGGCTGGCCCAGCAACGCTATTTCGATCCCTATCCCGAAGCCTTGTGCTTACGCTACGGACAGTAATACAGGAGGAGTATGACCACCCATCTGGTCTGGCTGCGTAACGATTTACGCGTCAACGACAATCTGGCGCTGCACGCCGCCTGCCGCGACAGCGATGCAAAAGTGATTGCGCTCTACCTTGCCACGCCAGCACAGTGGCAGCAGCATGACATGTCACCGAAGCAGGCGGCGTTTATCCACGCCAGTCTGTTGCAGGTGCAGCGTGCGCTGGCAGAGCGGGGCATTGAACTGCACTATCAGGCGTGTCACGCCTTCAGCGACAGTATTGATGCGCTGCTGCAGTTCTGCGCTAAGCAGCAGGTCGATCAGCTCTTCTACAATTACCAGTATGAAGTTAATGAACGCCAGCGCGATGCGGAGGCTGAAAAACGTCTCGACGACGCGGGCGTGATTTGCCAGGGCTTTGATGACAGCCTGTTGCTGCCGCCCGGCAGTGTGCAGAGCGGCGATCGCTCGATGTATAAGGTGTTTACCCCGTTCAGCAAAGCCTTTGTCCGCCGCTTGCAGCAGGGGCTGCCTGAGTGCGTGCCTGCGCCGAAAGCGCGCGAAGGCGCACCGCTGAAAGCCTCCCCGATTCCCGCCTTTGACTATCCAACCGAAGACTTTGATCAGGATCTGTTTCCGCCAGGCGAAGCGGCGGCGCTGAAGCGGTTGCGCCATTTCGCCACGCAACCGGTTATCGACTATCCCGCTAAGCGCGACCTTCCGGCGCTGGACGCCACCAGCCGTCTGTCGGTTTATCTGGCGACCGGCGTACTGTCGCCACGTCAGTGCCTGCATCGCGTGCTGCATGAACATCCCGATGCGCTGGACAACAGCCGCGCGTTCACCTGGCTGAACGAGCTGATCTGGCGTGAATTCTACCGTCATCTGCTGGTTGCCTGGCCGGCGCTGTGCCGACACAAGCCGTTTATCGACTGGACGCGAAACGTTGAATGGCAGCGTAACGACGCACATTTCGACGCGTGGAAAGCGGGTAAAACCGGCTATCCGATTGTCGATGCCGCAATGCGTCAGATGAAGGCGCTGGGCTGGATGCACAACCGCTTACGGATGATCACCGCCAGTTTCCTGGTCAAAGATCTGCTGATCGACTGGCGTGAAGGTGAACGCTATTTCATGCAGCAGCTGATTGATGGTGACCTGGCTGCGAACAACGGCGGCTGGCAGTGGGCGGCCTCGACCGGCACGGACGCGGCGCCCTATTTCCGCATCTTTAACCCGACCACGCAGGGCGAGCGCTTCGATGAGAAGGGGGATTTTATCCGTCACTATCTGCCGGAACTGGCCGGGGTGCCTGACAGCGATATTCACCAGCCCCATGTCTGGGCGGAGAAGCATCATAAGAAACTCGATTATCCGGCACCAATCGTGGATCATAAGGTGGCACGCAAAAAGACATTAGACGCCTTTGAGCGCGCCAAAAGCGCAGCCTGAGGCCTCGAAGGAGCCTGAATGAACCATTACGAATTAGAGACGCTGATCAATCAGCAACTCGATAGCCACAGTTTCAGCGATTACGCCCCCAACGGTTTGCAGGTTGAGGGACGCAGCGAGATCAAAACGATTATCACCGGCGTCACTGCCTGTCAGGCGCTGCTGGATGAGGCGGTGGCGCGTCAGGCCGATGCGATTATTGTCCATCATGGCTATTTCTGGAAAAGTGAACCGGCCACGATTAAGGGCATGAAGCGCCGTCGTCTGCGGACTCTGCTGGCCAACGATATCAATCTCTATGGCTGGCATCTGCCGCTCGACGCGCATCCTGAATTAGGCAACAACGCCCAGATGGCGAAACTGCTGGATATCGAAGTGCGCGGCGAAGTGATGCCGCTGGTGTTCTGGGGTGAGCTGGCTGAGCCCCTGTCCGGCGAACAGCTGGCCCGCCGAATCGGTGAGAGGCTGGGACGTGAACCCCTGCATTGTGGTGACAACGCGCCAGCGCTGATCCGTCGTATTGCCTGGTGCAGCGGGGGCGGGCAGGGCTTTATCGACCAGGCCGCGGCGGCGGGCGTCGATGCCTTTATCACCGGTGAAGTTTCTGAACAGACTATTCACAGCGCGCGTGAGCAGGGGCTGCATTTCTTTGCCGCAGGCCATCACGCCACCGAGCGCGGCGGCGTAAAAGCGCTGGGCGACTGGCTGGCGCAACACCACGATCTTGATGTGACCTTCATCGATATCCCCAATCCTGCCTGACACTCTCCCTTGTCCTGCGCGCCTGCGCAGGACCTAAATCTGTTGACACATCCCTGTCACTTTCGCATAACTGTTTGCTTTACGTAGATAAGCAATGGGCTGCACCGGGCATCCGGTCAGGTCGGCCAGGCGCGATCTCAACTGAGCGGGAGGTAGCTGTTGCAACGAGCACGGTGTTATTTATTGGGTGAACGCGCTGTCGTGCTGGAGCTGGAACCGCCGGTCTCACTGGAGAGCCAGCAACGAATCTGGGGACTGAATCAGCGACTGCACGACTATGCCAGCGTGCTGGAGGTAATCCCCGGCATGAACAACATCACCCTGATCCTGCGTGATCCCCAGCAGAGCGCGCTGGACGCAATAGAGCGGCTTCAGCGCTGGTGGGAAGAGAGTGAAGCGCAGTTGCCGGAGTCGCGTCAGGTGGAGATCCCGGTGATCTATGGCGGCGAGTCTGGCCCCGATCTGACGGTGGTGGCGGAACACGCCGCGCTGACGCCCCGTCAGGTGGTTGAGCTGCACAGCAGCAGCGACTATGTGGTCTTTTTTATCGGCTTTCAGCCCGGTTTTCCCTATCTGGGCGGACTGGATCAGCGCCTGCACATCCCGCGGCGTGCTGAGCCCAGGGTTGCAGTGCCCGCCGGCTCGGTGGGCATCGGCGGCAGCCAGACCGGCGTCTATCCGCTGGCTTCGCCCGGCGGCTGGCAGTTGATTGGCCAGACGCGCACCGCGCTGTTTGATCCCCTGCAGCAACCGCCCACGCTGCTCCGTCCCGGTGACAGGGTTCGCTTTGTGCCGCAACAGGAGGGCGTATGTTAAACATTCTGCGAGCCGGCCTGGCCGCCACTATTCAGGATGCGGGCCGTTACGGCTGGCGTCAGTATGGCATCAGCCCTGGCGGTGTGCTGGATCATCCCGCGATGTTCACCGCCAATGTGCTGGTGGGCAATGATCCCGACAGCGCGGTACTGGAGATGGTGCTCGGCCAGTTCAAAGCGGAGTTTACCCGCGATGGCTGGTTTGCGCTGACCGGCGCAGGCTGCCATGCGGAGCTTGACGGCCAGCCGGTCTGGACGGGCTGGCGTACCCCGGTGAAACGGGGGCAGCTCCTGTCACTGGCGATGCCGCAGCGCGGCATGCGCAGCTATCTGGCAGTGCAGGGCGGTTTTGATATCCCCGCGATGCTCGGCTCTGCCAGCACCGATCTAAAAGCAAAATTTGGCGGATTCCAGGGGCGAACCTTGCAGGATGGCGATCAGCTCCCGCTGGGTAAACCGACCCGCACGTTTGACCGTAAAGTCGGGGTGCGGCAACTGCTGTGGGGCAACCGCATCCGCGCACTACCTGGCCCGGAGTATCACGAGTTCAGCCGCGAAGCGCAGCAGGCGTTCTGGCGTACCGCATGGAAACTCAGCCCGCAAAGTAACCGGATGGGATACCGGCTTGAGGGACGCAAGCTTGAGCGCGAAAGTCCGCGCGAGTTGCTGTCACACGGCGTGATGCCGGGTGTGATTCAGGTGCCGCCGAACGGACAGCCTATCGTGCTGATGGCGGATGCCCAGACCACCGGCGGCTATCCGCGCATCGCCTCGGTTATCGAAGCCGATCTCTATCACCTGGCGCAAATCCGGCTGGGTGAGCCGATTCACTTTATTCACTGCACCCTGCCAGAAGCGATGCTGGCACGTCAGCATCAGCAACGCGCCCTGGACCAGATGAAGTGGGGACTCAATGAAAATTGATTTAAACGCCGACCTGGGCGAGGGCTGCGCCAGCGATCAGGCGCTGCTGCAACTGGTGAGTTCCGCCAACATCGCCTGTGGCTTTCACGCAGGTGATGCGCAGACCATGCTGCAGTCGGTGCGCTGGGCACAGGCATCCGGCGTCGCGATTGGTGCACATCCCGCTTTTCCCGATCGGGAGAACTTTGGCCGCAGCGCCATGCAGCTGCCGCCGGAAACGGTCTACGCCCAGATGATCTACCAGATTGGTGCGCTGAAAAGTCTGGCGGAAAGCGAAGGTGCGCGGCTGCTTCATGTTAAACCGCACGGCATGCTCTACAACCAGGCTGCAGCCGATCCGGTGCTGGCGGACGCCATTGCCCGTGCCATCAGGGCGGTCGACAGCCAGCTGATTGTGGTGGGACTGGCTAACAGCGAATCGATTCGCGCGGCGGCGCATTACGGCCTACGCACGCGGGAAGAGGTGTTCGCTGACCGTGGCTATCTCAGCAGCGGTGCGCTGGTGCCGCGCAGCGAGCCGGGTGCGCTGATTGAAGATGAACAGCAGGCTATCAGTCAGACGCTGACGATGGTGCAGCAGGGCAAAGTAAAAAGTATCACCGGAGAATGGGTTGCGGTGAATGCACAGACCGTCTGCTTACATGGCGACGGCGCGCACGCCCTGCAATTTGCACAGCGGTTGCGTGATGCGTTTGCCGATCAGCAGATTCGTGTCACCAGCAACTGAACAACCACACTTAGCCCGGCGTATGCCGGGTTTTTCAACTCTGAGGGAAATCCATGGATAGTGCAGTAAATCTCTGGCCATTACTGGGCATCGCCGCCATCGTCGTCGGCTTCCTGTTACGGTTCAATCCGGTGCTGGTGGTGATTGTCGCCGGGTTTGTGACCGGTCTGGCCGCGATGATGCCGCTGGCGGACATTCTGGAAAAGCTCGGGGCAGGTTTTCTCAACACCCGCAACCTGCCACTGATCCTGCTGCTGCCGCTGGCAGTCATTGGCCTGCTGGAGCGTCACGGACTGAAAGAGCGGGCGCAGGCGTGGATTGCACAGATCAAAACGGCAACCGCCGGACGGCTGCTGATCGTCTACCTGTTTGTGCGCGAAATCACCGCCGCGCTGGGGTTAACCAGTCTCGGCGGACATCCGCAGATGGTGCGTCCGTTGCTGGCACCGATGGCGGAAGGAGCAACTGAAAGTCGCTATGGCGAGATCTCACCTGAGCTGCGCCATCGGCTGCGCGCGATGTCAGCAGCGACCGATAATGTCGGTCTCTTCTTTGGTGAGGATATCTTCGTGGCGTTTGGCGCGATTATCTTTATGCACAACTTTATGCAGGAGTCAGCCGGGATTCAGACCGAACCGCTGCACATCGCCTTATGGGGCATTCCGACTGCCGTCGCCGCGTTCCTGATCCACTCGGCACGTCTGGTGCGGCTGGATCGGCAACTGGCGCGAGAGCTGCAGCAGCTGAACCGTCAGGCGCTGAAAGCCAAAGGAGGTGAGTAATGTTCCAGCAACAATATCTGATGTGGCTGGCGGGCATTATCCTGCTGGTAGTGGCGGTGCTTTCCTGGCGTGACAGCGCGAATCCACGTCGCTTTACCACCGGACTGTTCTGGGCCTTGTATGGCCTGGTTTTTCTGGTCGGTGACTGGACGACGCAACTGATGAGCGCCTGGATGGGTTCAGATGCGGCGGGCACCCGTATGCTGCACATCGGCATCGGTGTCATTGTGGTGGTGATGGCGCTGATTGCCGGGTTTGGCGGTGTCAGGCTGGGTCGCTATCATCAGCGCAGCGATGAAGAGAAACAGGCCAGTGCGCTGCGTCTGCGCAATAAACTGTTTCTGCCTGCACTGTCGATTCCGGTCGTGACCGTGGTCGGTGTGCTGGCGTTTAACCATATTCCCGGTTTGCAGGATGCGGTGTTCGGCCCCGGTAACCACGCCACGCTGGTGACGCTGTTTTCAATGATGGTCGGTTGCGTGATTGGCTGGCTGGTGGCGTTAAAACTGACCCACGAGAAACCGGTGCAGTCGATGCAGGAGACCCGTCGCCTGCTGGATTCGATTGGCTGGGCCTTTATCCTGCCGCAGATCCTCGCCACCCTGGGGCTGCTGTTTACCAGCGCGGGCGTGGGCAGCGCCATTTCGCATCTGACAGAAACCTGGCTGGCGGTAGATAATCGCTTTGTCGCGGTCACCGTCTATGCCGTCGGGATGGCGCTTTTAACCATGATCATGGGTAATGCTTTTGCGGCGTTTCCGATTATCACCGCAGGCGTCGGCATCCCGATTCTGGTGTTGCAGCACGGCGGAAATCCGGCAGTGATGGCGGCAATTGGCATGTTCTCCGGCTATTGCGGCACGCTGATGACGCCGATGGCGGCCAACTTCAATATCGTCCCGGCAGCGCTGCTGGAACTGCCCGATCGTAACGCGGTGATCAAGGCTCAGATTCCGACCGGTGTGCTACTGTTAATCGTTAATATTTTCCTGCTCTATTTCCTGATGTTCCTGTGAGGTTGCATGAAAACTGTCCTGATGACCGCCTTTGAACCTTTTGGCGGTGAAACGATTAACCCTTCATGGGAAGCGGTGCGCGCGCTGGAAGGTAAACAGATTAGCGGGGCGACGATAGTTATCCGCCAGTTGCCGGTGGTATTCAGCGACGTACTCAGGGTGCTGAATCAGGCGCTGGAAGAGGTGAAACCGGATGCGATTCTGTCGGTGGGGCAGGCGGGCGGGCGAAGCGACATTACCGTTGAACGTATTGGTATTAATGTCGATGACGCCCGTATCCCGGACAACGCTGGTCATCAGCCGGTAGATGAGCCCGTTGTAGCAGGTGGCCCGGCAGCCTATTTTTCCCGTCTGCCCATCAAAGCGATTGTGGCGGCGGTGCGGGAAGCGGGGATCCCCGCTTCAGTGTCGCAAACGGCGGGCACCTTTACCTGCAACCGCGTAATGTACGGCCTGCTGCACTGGCTTGAGCAGCATGACAGTCCGGTGCGGGGAGGCTTTATCCATATTCCTTATCTGCCTGAACAGGCGGCGCAGCATCCGGGCGCACCGAGCATGGCGCTGGCGTCCATTATTCAGGCGCTGGAAATTGCGGTAAAGGTCACGCTGGAGACCGGCGAGGATATCAGACAGGCTGGCGGCGCCACCCATTAAGAGGATGAACGATGCCTGAAGGACCGGAAATTCGCCGCGTGGCGGATAAACTTGAAGACGCCATTGTGGGTCAGCCGTTAACGGAAGCGTGGTTCGCGTTTCCTCAGCTCAAAACCTATGAACCGGCATTGATTGGTGAGCAGGTTAATGCGATTGAGACGCGGGGTAAAGCGCTGCTGACTCATTTCAGCAATGGCCTGACGCTCTACAGCCATAACCAGCTTTATGGTGTCTGGCGCATTGTAAAACCCGACACCGAACTGAATTCCACCCGTCAGTTGCGGGTGCGACTGGCGACGGCGGGCAAAGCGATTCTGCTCTACAGCGCCTCTGATATTGAGCTGCTTAATGCGGATACGCTGGCGGCACATCCGTTTCTTAATCGTATCGGGCCGGATGTGCTGAACAGCGCGCTGACAGTGGAAGAGGTGAAAGAGCGGCTGCTGTCACCCCGTTTCCGGCGGCGGCAGTTCAGTGGTCTGTTGCTGGATCAGGCTTTTCTGGCCGGGCTGGGAAACTACCTGCGTGCCGAGATTCTGTGGCTGGCGCAGTTGCTGCCAAATCATCGGGCGCAGGATCTCAGTAACGATCAGCTGACTGCTTTCAGCGAAGCGCTGCTTTCAGTGCCGCGCCATGCCTATCGGATGCGTGGAACCATGAAGAAATATCATGAGGAAGCGGCGTTTCAGTTTGAGGTTTTTCATCGGCAGGGCAAAAAATGCCGACGCTGCGGCACGGTGATTGAGAAGGGCACGCTCTCATCACGGCCTTTTTACTGGTGTCCGGGTTGTCAGAGATAGACAGTAAAGTCAAAAGGGTAAAATGCTCTTACGGCTGACAGAGTCAAACCCGTGTGAATCTTACAGCAATAAAATAGCTTAACGCGCAGAGAACACGGTCAGAAGAGGAAAGCGTCCCGCGCCAGGGATGGCGCGGGCCGAGCGTGTCATGGATGACGGCTTTTGCGTCTTTCCGATCTGACCGTGTTCTCTGCGCAGGCGCAGTATCACAGCTAACTGCCCCCAGCTTTATACCAACATCAAGCGGAAATCCCTATCTGCCCTGCGAACCTTACTTTTTCAGCTGTGAGCTGAATTCGCGCTCGGTATAACCGGTGTAGAGCTGACGTGGACGGGCAATCTTCATGCCTTCGTCGTGCATCTCTTTCCAGTGTGCAATCCAGCCAACGGTACGGGCCATCGCGAAGATCACCGTAAACATGGAGGATGGAATACCCATCGCTTTCAGAATGATACCGGAGTAGAAGTCCACGTTTGGATAGAGTTTACGCTCAATGAAGTACGGGTCGTTCAGCGCAATGTGTTCCAGCTCCATCGCCACTTCCAGCAGGTCATCCTTCATACCCAGCTCATTCAGGACTTCATGGCAGGTATCGCGCATCACGGTCGCGCGTGGATCGTAGTTTTTGTAAACGCGGTGACCAAAGCCCATCAGACGGAAGGAGTCATTTTTGTCTTTGGCGCGTTTAACAAATTCCGGAATATGCTCAACGGTGCTGATCTCTTCCAGCATACGCAGGGTCGCTTCGTTGGCACCACCGTGCGCCGGTCCCCACAGGGAGGCGATCCCGGCGGCGATACAGGCAAACGGATTCGCGCCGCTTGAACCGGCGGTACGAACGGTAGAGGTTGAGGCGTTCTGCTCATGGTCAGCATGCAGGATCAGGATGCGGTCCATGGCGCGTTCCAGCACCGGATTCACTTTGTACTCTTCGCACGGCGTGGCAAACATCATGTGCAGGAAGTTACCCGCATAGGAGAGATCGTTGCGCGGATAGACAAACGGCTGGCCGATAGAATATTTGTAACACATCGCTGCCATGGTCGGCATTTTAGAAAGCAGACGGAATGCTGCGATTTCGCGGTGGCGCTCAATGTTTACATCCAGCGAATCGTGGTAAAACGCAGCCAGTGCACCAGTAACACCGCACATTACCGCCATCGGATGCGAATCGCGACGGAAGCCGTGGAACAGGCGGGTAATCTGCTCATGAATCATGGTGTGGCGGGTAACCGTGGTACGGAACTCATCAAACTGTTTCTGGTTTGGTGCTTCGCCGTTCAGCAGGATATAGCAGACTTCCAGATAGTTAGAGTGGGTCGCCAGCTCAGAAATAGGGAAACCACGGTGCAGCAGGATACCTTCATCCCCATCGATAAAGGTGATTGCAGATTCGCAGGACGCGGTAGACGTAAAACCGGGATCGAAGGTGAACAGGCCACTTGAACCCAGAGTGCGGACATCAACGACATCCTGGCCCAGCGTACCTTTCAGCACGTCCAGTTCAATAGATGTTCCATCTTGCAGGGTTAGCGTTACTTTTTTATCTGTCATTTTCGTCTCCATAGCGCCTTATGTAGGTAAGGATCTTTAGACACCTGAAACGCGTTCATGTTGCGGTTGGCAAAACTACACAGTATCACTCTGCGGGGATAAAACGGGTGCAGGGTACAGAGTGAGCGGCGCGTTCCCAGCGGGAACCGGTGAGCCATGGACATGCTGCATATCGCGGTTGTTAAAGATCCGGTCAGGACATAACTTCTTGGTAACCAATAACCTGATGCTTTTTAATGCTCATTATCGCAATGTTACATAACTTGCGCTTAGGGGAAAGTGTATCCCCATAACTTTTGCGCATCATAGGAATTTACAGGCTTAGTTTGTAACTGAATTGTTGAACTATTGTCAAATCAGATAATTAAAATTGTATCAATTGTGAAAATCGTGAGTAGGATCACTGTTCCACCTAAAATATACCAAAGAGTTTGTAGGGGAATTGTAATCAGAATGTGATCCTCCTATACTCCAGGCAGGTCTCCGGAACACCCTGACACCAGGAGCCACCCAGCGTTTACTACCGCGTCAATTAACACTGGATGTTGCTTTTTTGGTGACGGTTAAAGTCTGCCACGCGTTGTGATTAGACTCCGCCTCAGGTCCGGAGGAAGCAAAATAAAAAAGAGCTGTGTGGGCAAAACCGTGAAAAAACAAAGACCTGTCAACTTGGATCTCTCGACGATCCGGTTTCCCGTTACTGCAATATCGTCCATTCTTCACCGCGTCTCCGGCGTAATCACATTGGTTGCCATTGGCATCCTGCTGTGGCTGCTCGGTCTCTCTCTCTCCTCTCCTGAAGGTTTCCAGCACGCTGCGTCCATCATGGATGGCTTCTTCGCGAAGTTCATTATGTGGGGCATCTTAACGGCGCTGGCCTATCACGCGGTGAGCGGGATTCGTCATATGTTGATGGATTTTGGTTATCTGGCCGAAACGCTGCAGGTTGGTAAGCGTTCCGCTCATATGACTTTTGTGATCACTGTCGTGCTGGCAATTCTGGCGGGAGTCCTCGTATGGTAAGCAATGCATCCGCATTGGGTCGCAACGGCATTCAGGACTGGCTGCTGCTGCGGGCAACTGCAATTCTCATTACGCTGTACATCGTCTACATCCTCGGTTTCGTGGTGATGACAGACACGCTGACTTATGACCTGTGGCGTGGCTTCTTCGCTTCCGCATTCACCAAAGTGTTCACGCTGCTGACGCTGTTCTCCATTCTGATCCACGGCTGGATTGGCATGTGGCAGGTGTTAACAGACTACGTTAAATCACTGCCAACCCGCCTGTTGTTGCAGTTTGTGATTGTCGTGGCACTGTTGTGGTATGCGATTTATGGCTTTGTTGTTGTGTGGGGTGTGTAAATGAGTTTGCCAATCAGAGAGTTCGATGCCGTGGTAATCGGCGCAGGTGGCGCAGGAATGCGAGCCGCACTGCAAATCTCCCAGGGCGGCCAGAGCTGTGCCCTGTTATCTAAAGTTTTCCCGACCCGTTCCCACACCGTATCTGCGCAGGGCGGTATTACTGTTGCGCTGGGTAATACCCATGAAGATAACTGGGAATGGCACATGTACGACACCGTCAAAGGTTCCGACTATATCGGTGACCAGGACGCGATTGAATATATGTGTAAAACCGGCCCGGAAGCGATTCTGGAACTGGAACACATGGGTCTGCCTTTCTCGCGTCTGGAAGATGGTCGTGTCTATCAGCGTCCGTTTGGTGGCCAGTCAAAGAATTTCGGTGGCGAGCAGGCGGCACGTACGGCGGCTGCGGCTGACCGTACCGGTCACGCATTGCTGCACACTCTTTATCAGCAGAACCTGAAAAACAAAACCACTATCTTCTCTGAGTGGTATGCACTGGATCTGGTGAAAAACGCCGATGGCGCAGTCGTGGGTTGTACCGCTATCTGCATCGAAACCGGCGAAACGGTTTATTTCAAAGCGAAAGCGACCATTCTGGCCACCGGCGGCGCGGGCCGTATCTACCAGTCCACCACCAATGCACACATCAACACCGGTGACGGCGTAGGTATGGCACTGCGTGCGGGCGTACCGGTGCAGGATATGGAGATGTGGCAGTTCCACCCAACCGGTATCGCCGGTGCGGGCGTGCTGGTCACCGAAGGCTGCCGTGGTGAAGGCGGCTATCTGCTGAACAAACATGGCGAACGCTTCATGGAGCGTTATGCGCCGAACGCCAAAGATCTGGCGGGCCGCGACGTGGTTGCGCGCTCGATGATGATTGAAATCCGTGAAGGTCGCGGCTGTGATGGCCCGTGGGGTCCACATCTCAAACTGAAACTGGATCATCTGGGTAAAGAGGTGCTTGAGTCACGTCTGCCTGGCATCCTTGAGCTGTCACGCACCTTTGCGCACGCCGATCCGATTAAAGAGCCGATTCCGGTCATCCCGACCTGCCACTACATGATGGGCGGTATACCGACCAAAGTGACCGGCCAGGCCCTGCGCGTCAATGAGCAGGGCGAAGATGTAGTGATTCCAGGCCTGTTCGCCGTCGGTGAAATCGCCTGCGTATCGGTGCATGGTGCCAACCGTCTGGGCGGTAACTCACTGCTCGACCTGGTGGTCTTTGGCCGTGCAGCGGGTCTGCATCTGCTGGCGAGTATTCAGGAGCAGGGCGACCTGCGTGATGCCACAGAAGATGAGATCGCCGGGGCGATGGCGCGTTTCAACCGCTGGGAAAATAACACCACGGGTGAAGATCCGGTTGAGATTCGTAAAGCGCTGCAACGCTGCATGCAGAATAACTTCTCGGTATTCCGTGAAGGCGAAGCGATGGCACAGGGTCTGGAAGAGCTGAAAGAGATTCGCCAGCGCCTGAAGTCAGCGCGTCTGGATGACCGCTCACCGGATTTCAACACCCAGCGTATTGAGTGCCTGGAGCTGGATAACCTGATGGAGACGGCCTTTGCCACGGCGGTAGCGGCTAACTATCGCACCGAAAGCCGCGGTGCGCACAGTCGCTTCGACTTCCCGGATCGTGATGATGAAAACTGGCTGTGCCACAGTCTTTATGTCCCGGAAACCGAAAGCATGACGCGCCGTGAGGTGAACATGCAGCCGAAACTGCGCGCGGCCTTCCCGCCGAAAGTGCGTACCTACTAATTTCGGAGACGATCATGAGACTCGAGTTTTCAATTTATCGCTACAATCCGGACGTCGATGACAAACCGCGCATGCAGGATTACACCCTGGAAGCGGAAGATGGTCGCGACATGATGCTGCTGGACGCACTGATTCGCCTGAAAGAGAAAGATCCGACCCTGGCGTTTCGTCGCTCCTGTCGTGAAGGCGTCTGCGGTTCCGATGGCCTGAACATGAACGGTAAAAACGGACTGGCCTGCATTACGCCCGTCTCGGCGCTGGGCAACGGCAAACAGAAAATTGTTATCCGTCCACTGCCAGGTTTACCGGTGGTGCGTGACCTGGTTGTAGACATGAGCCAGTTTTATGCACAGTATGAGAAAATTAAGCCTTTCCTGTTGAATAATGGGGAAAATCCGCCAGCTCGTGAACATCTGCAGTCGCCGGATGAGCGTGAGCACCTGGATGGCCTGTACGAATGTATACTCTGTGCCTGCTGCTCAACCTCATGCCCATCATTCTGGTGGAATCCTGAGAAGTTCATCGGTCCTGCTGGCCTGCTGGCCGCTTACCGCTTCCTGATTGACAGCCGCGACACCGAAACCGAGGCGCGTCTCGACAATCTGAATGATGCTTTCAGCGTATTCCGCTGCCATAGCATCATGAACTGTGTGAGCGTATGTCCGAAAGGGCTGAACCCGACGCGCGCCATCGGCCATATCAAGTCGATGCTGCTGCAGCGCGGCGCATAAACAGTTTCTGCCGGGAACCTCAGGTTCCCGGTGTTTTACGGAAGCCTCTGTAAGCGCGGTGATTACCACGTTTACAAAGGTTCCCTTACGGGCCACGCGCGCTGCGCAAAGTGCTCGTATCGCTGAACTCACTACGGCAAACCGCGAAAGCGGCAACAAATGAAACCTCAAAAAAGCATAGCAATGCTTAAGGGATCACAATGCAGAACAGCGCGATGAAGCCCTGGCTGGACTCTTCCTGGCTGGCCGGCGCGAATCAGTCTTACATAGAGCAGCTCTATGAGGATTTCCTGACCGATCCTGACTCTGTCGATGCAGTGTGGCGCTCGATGTTCCAGCAGTTACCGGGCACCGGAATGAAACCTGAGCAGTTTCACTCCACCACACGTGAGTACTTCCGTCGCCTGGCGAAAGACGCATCTCGTTACACCTCATCTGTCTCCGATCCTGAAACCAACTCCAAGCAAGTAAAAGTGCTGCAGCTGATTAACGCGTTTCGTTTTCGCGGTCATCAGCACGCCAATCTTGACCCGCTTGGTCTGTGGAAACAGGACCGGGTAGCCGATCTCGATCCCGCTTTTCACGATCTGACCGAGGCCGATTTTCAGGAAAGCTTTAACGTCGGCTCTTTTGCCATTGGCAAAGAGACTATGAAGCTGGCCGAACTGTTCGAGGCGCTGACTCAGACTTACTGCGGCTCGATCGGTGCAGAATATATGCACATCAACAACACTGATGAGAAACGCTGGATTCAGCAGCGTCTTGAGTCAGTCGCGGGCCGTGCAGCCTTCAGCAATGAAGAGAAAAAAGGTTTCCTGAAAGAGCTGACCGCGGCCGAAGGGCTGGAAAAATATCTCGGAGCGAAATTCCCGGGTGCCAAACGCTTCTCGCTGGAAGGCGGCGATGCACTGGTTCCGATGCTGCGCGAAATGATCCGTCATGCCGGTAAGAGCGGAACCCGTGAAGTCGTATTGGGTATGGCACACCGTGGCCGTCTCAACGTGCTGATCAACGTGCTGGGTAAAAAGCCACAGGATCTGTTCGACGAGTTCGCCGGTAAGCACAAAGAGCATCTGGGCACCGGTGACGTGAAGTACCACATGGGCTTCTCGTCTGACGTGGAAACCGAAGGCGGCCTGGTTCACCTGGCGCTGGCGTTTAACCCGTCGCACCTGGAGATCGTCAGCCCGGTGGTGATGGGTTCAGTACGTGCCCGTCTGGATCGTCTGGATGAGCCAGCCAGCAATAAAGTCTTACCGATCACCATTCATGGTGATGCGGCCGTGATTGGCCAGGGCGTGGTTCAGGAAACTCTGAACATGTCACAGGCGCGCGGTTATGAAGTGGGCGGTACCGTTCGCATCGTCATCAACAACCAGGTTGGCTTCACCACCTCCAACCCGAAAGATGCGCGTTCGACCCCTTACTGCACCGATATCGGCAAAATGGTGCTGGCACCGATTTTCCACGTCAATGCTGACGATCCGGAAGCGGTCGCGTTTGTGACCCGTCTGGCGCTCGACTATCGCAACACCTTTAAGCGTGATGTGTTTATCGATCTGGTCTGCTATCGCCGTCATGGTCACAACGAGGCGGATGAGCCAAGTGCGACCCAGCCGCTGATGTACCAGAAAATCAAAAAACACCCGACGCCGCGTAAAATCTATGCCGACCGTCTGGAAGGTGAAGCCATTGCCACGCAGGAAGATGCGACCGAAATGGTCAATCTCTACCGTGACGCGCTGGATGCGGGTGAGTGTGTGGTGCCGGAATGGCGTCCAATGAGCCTGCACTCCTTTACCTGGTCACCTTACCTGAATCATGAGTGGGATGAACCTTACCCGGCTCAGGTCGACATGAAACGTCTGAAGGAGCTGGCGCTGCGTATCAGCCAGGTGCCGGAAGAAGTGGAAGTGCAGTCGCGTGTTGCCAAGATTTACAACGACCGTCGCCTGATGGCTGAAGGCGAGAAAGCCTTTGACTGGGGCGGCGCGGAAAACCTGGCATACGCCACGCTGGTTGATGAAGGCATTCCGGTGCGTCTGTCGGGTGAAGATACCGGTCGCGGAACCTTCTTCCATCGTCACGCGGTAGTCCATAACCAGGCGAACGGCTCAACCTATACCCCTCTGCACCACGTGCACAGCGGACAGGGTCAGTTCAAAGTGTGGGACTCCGTGCTGTCAGAAGAGGCGGTACTGGCCTTTGAATATGGTTATGCCACCGCAGAGCCGCGCATCCTGACCATCTGGGAAGCGCAGTTTGGTGACTTCGCCAACGGCGCACAGGTTGTTATCGACCAGTTCATCAGCTCCGGTGAGCAGAAATGGGGCCGGATGTGTGGCCTGGTGATGCTGCTGCCGCACGGTTATGAAGGTCAGGGGCCAGAGCACTCCTCTGCGCGCCTGGAGCGTTATCTGCAACTCTGCGCTGAGCAGAACATGCAGGTCTGCGTGCCGTCTACCCCTGCGCAGGTTTACCATATGCTGCGTCGTCAGGCGCTGCGCGGTATGCGCCGTCCGCTGATTGTGATGTCGCCGAAATCACTGCTGCGTCATCCGCTGGCGATCTCCACGCTGGATGAACTGGCTAACGGCAGCTTCCAGCCTGCGATTGGCGAAGTCGATGATCTGGATCCGCAGGGCGTGAAACGCGTCGTGCTGTGCTCCGGTAAAGTCTATTACGACCTGCTGGAGCAGCGTCGTAAAAATGAGCAGACCGATGTGGCTATCGTGCGCATCGAGCAGCTCTATCCGTTCCCGCATCACGCGGTACAGGAAGCATTAAAAGCGTATGCTCACGTGCAGGATTTTGTCTGGTGTCAGGAAGAGCCACTGAATCAGGGCGCCTGGTATTGCAGTCAGCATCATTTCCGTGAAGTTGTGCCGTTTGGTGCCACCTTACGTTATGCAGGCCGCCCGGCATCCGCCTCACCGGCCGTGGGTTACATGTCCGTACACCAACAACAGCAGCAAGACCTGGTTAATGACGCGCTGAACGTTAATTAATTAAAAGGAAAGATAATGAGTAGCGTAGATATTCTCGTTCCCGACCTGCCTGAATCGGTTGCCGATGCCTCTGTGGCAACCTGGCATAAAAAACCAGGCGATGCAGTCACTCGCGATGAAGTGCTGGTCGAAATCGAAACTGACAAAGTTGTGCTGGAAGTGCCAGCCTCTGCGGACGGTATCCTGGAAGCCGTTCTGGAAGAAGAGGGCGCCACCGTCACTTCCCGCCAGATCCTGGGTCGTCTGAAAGAGGGCAACAGCGCCGGTAAAGAGAGCAGCGCGAAGTCTGAAAGCAAAGAGTCTACCCCGGCTCAGCGTCAGACTGCGTCACTGGAAGAAGAGAGCAACGATGCGCTCAGCCCGGCTATCCGCCGTCTGATTGCAGAGCACAATCTTGATGCCTCACAGATCAAAGGCAGCGGTGTTGGCGGTCGTCTGACCCGTGAAGATGTTGAAAAACATCTGGCCAACAAACCGCAGGCTGCCAAAGCCGCTGCGCCAGCTGCTGATGCGGCCGCCGCGCAGCAGCCAGTGGCTAACCGCAGCGAAAAACGCGTGCCGATGACCCGTCTGCGTAAGCGTGTTGCCGAGCGTCTGCTGGAAGCGAAGAACAGCACCGCGATGCTGACCACCTTCAACGAAATCAACATGAAGCCCATCATGGATCTGCGTAAGCAGTATGGTGAGGCCTTCGAGAAGCGTCACGGTGTACGTCTGGGCTTTATGTCCTTCTACATCAAAGCGGTTGTTGAAGCGCTGAAACGCTATCCGGAAGTGAATGCTTCTATCGATGGTGAAGATGTGGTTTACCACAACTACTTCGACGTCAGCATTGCGGTCTCTACGCCACGTGGTCTGGTTACACCAGTCCTGCGTGACGTGGATGCGCTGAGCATGGCGGACATCGAGAAGAAAATCAAAGAGCTGGCAGTGAAAGGCCGTGACGGCAAACTGACAGTTGAGGATCTGACCGGCGGTAACTTTACCATCACCAACGGCGGCGTCTTTGGTTCACTGATGTCCACCCCGATCATCAACCCACCGCAGAGCGCCATCCTGGGCATGCACGCCATCAAAGATCGCCCGATGGCGGTCAATGGTCAGGTTGTGGTGCTGCCGATGATGTATCTGGCGCTCTCCTACGACCACCGTCTGATCGATGGCCGTGAATCAGTTGGTTATCTGGTTGCAGTGAAAGAGATGCTGGAAGATCCGGCGCGCCTGCTGCTGGATGTCTGATTTTCACCGGGCGCGCCTTGCCGCGCGCCCAACCTCATTACTCTTTTCAGACCTGAATGGATAGAACATCATGAACTTACACGAATACCAGGCGAAACAACTGTTTGCACGGTATGGCATGCCGGCACCAACGGGTTACGCCTGTACTACACCACGTGAAGCGGAAGAAGCAGCCTCTAAAATTGGCGCAGGCCCGTGGGTAGTTAAATGTCAGGTTCATGCCGGTGGCCGCGGTAAAGCGGGCGGTGTGAAAGTGGTTAACAGCAAAGAAGAGATTCGCGCTTTTGCTGAAAACTGGCTGGGCAAACGCCTGGTTACCTATCAGACAGACGCAAACGGCCAGCCGGTAAACCAGATTCTGGTTGAAGCGGCGACCGATATCGATCAGGAGCTCTATCTGGGCGCTGTGGTCGATCGCGCAACGCGTCGCGTAATTTTCATGGCCTCCACTGAAGGCGGCGTGGAAATTGAAAAAGTGGCGGAAGAGACCCCGCACCTGATCCACAAAATGGCGCTGGATCCACTGACCGGCCCGCAGCCTTATCAGGGTCGTGAGCTGGCGTTCAAACTTGGCCTGACCGGCAAGCTGGTTGGCCAGTTCACCAAGATCTTCATGGGTCTGGCGACACTGTTCCTGGAGCGCGATCTGGCGATGGTTGAGATCAACCCGCTGGTGATCACCAAACAGGGCGACCTGATCTGCCTGGATGGCAAACTGGGTGCCGATGGCAACGCCCTGTTCCGTCAGCCAGAGCTGCGCGAAATGCGCGATCCAAGCCAGGAAGATCCGCGTGAAGCCCATGCGACACAGTGGGAACTGAACTATGTTGCGCTGGAAGGCAACATCGGTTGTATGGTTAACGGCGCAGGTCTGGCGATGGGCACCATGGACATCGTTAAACACCACGGCGGTCAACCGGCCAACTTCCTTGATGTCGGCGGCGGCGCAACCAAAGAGCGCGTGACCGAAGCCTTCAAAATCATCCTGTCTGACGATGCGGTTAAAGCCGTATTCGTTAACATCTTCGGCGGTATCGTACGCTGCGACCTGATTGCCGACGGCATCATCGGCGCAGTCGCTGAAGTGGGTGTGAACGTACCAGTTGTGGTACGTCTGGAAGGTAACAACGCCGAGCTGGGCGCCCAGAAACTGGCGGACAGCGGTCTGAACATCATTGCAGCAACCAGCCTGACAGACGCCGCACAGCGTGTTGTTGCTGCCGCGGAGGGTAAATAATGTCCATTCTGATCGACAAAAACACCAAAGTCATTTGCCAGGGTTTCACCGGTGGCCAGGGGACTTTCCATTCTGAGCAGGCGCTGGCATACGGCACCCAACTGGTTGGCGGCGTGACGCCAGGCAAAGGTGGCACGACCCATCTCGGCCTGCCGGTGTTCAACACCGTTCGCGAAGCGGTAGAAGCAACAGGCGCGACCGCCACTGTGATCTACGTTCCGGCTCCTTTCTGTAAAGATGGCATCCTGGAAGCGATCGACGCGGGCATCAAACTGATCATCACCATCACCGAAGGCATCCCGACCCTGGATATGCTGACTGTGAAAGTGAAGCTGGATGAAGCAGGCGTGCGGATGATCGGTCCAAACTGCCCAGGCGTTATCACCCCAGGCGAATGTAAAATCGGCATCATGCCGGGCCACATTCACCAGCCGGGCCGCGTCGGTATCGTGTCACGTTCAGGCACCCTGACCTATGAAGCGGTTAAGCAGACCACGGATATCGGCTACGGCCAGTCAACCTGCGTTGGCATCGGTGGTGACCCGATCCCAGGCTCTAACTTCATCGACATCCTGAAAATGTTCCAGGATGATCCACAGACTGAAGTTATCGTGATGATCGGAGAGATCGGCGGTAGCGCAGAAGAAGAAGCTGCAGCCTTCATTAAAGAGCACGTGACCAAGCCGGTTGTAGGCTACATTGCTGGCGTCACCGCGCCGAAAGGCAAGCGTATGGGCCATGCTGGCGCCATCATTGCCGGTGGTAAAGGTACAGCAGATGAGAAATTTGCTGCGCTGGAAGCGGCAGGCGTGAAAACTGTCCGCAGTCTGGCGGATATCGGTGACGCAGTTAAAGCCGTATTACCGGCTAAATAAGTCAGCGTCATCTGAGACTAAGCCACCTTCGGGTGGCTTTTTTTATGGCTGTAAATGAGAGGTATAACGCAGGGAGCTAAAGAGTAGAGTGCGCGGTTAAATAACCGGCCCACGACTCATCACGTTAAGAAAAAGTGTCAAAGGTAAATGATTCCTTCGCGCTTTATTTCAATGCTGACATCTCATTAACAAGAAACCTACCTGACCCTATCTGGAAACTTATTGCGTTAATCCAGATCAATTAATCGCGACTTATATCCAACTATATCTCTGGCAAAGCGCAACGCTAAGGGCGTAAATTGCGCTGCATCAATCCAGCCTTTTACACAAATTTTCAAACGTCTGCTCAACCCGGGATAACACCCGCTTTCCTCCTGTTAAAGCATGCGTTAACGAAAGCGCTGATTGACAATTTTCTGAGCTGCTTCATTCGCTACTCGCCTGTTCGGGCAGCTCACAGACCTGTTCTGCGGGTAATAAAAAACTGGAATCAATAAACAGTCGTTGCTGACTCTGATTGCGTTCGATCTGATCGCGCGCGTGACGGAGACAAAGCGAGGAGCAAGGAGTCCTTATGTTAGATATCGTCGAGCTGTCGCGGTTACAGTTTGCCTTAACGGCGATGTACCATTTTCTGTTCGTCCCTTTAACGCTGGGTATGGCGTTCTTGCTGGCGATCATGGAAACGGTATATGTCCTGAGCGGCAAACAAATCTATAAAGATATGACGAAGTTCTGGGGCAAGTTATTTGGTATTAACTTTGCGCTGGGTGTCGCCACCGGCCTGACCATGGAATTTCAGTTCGGGACTAACTGGTCATATTACTCTCACTACGTCGGCGATATCTTCGGCGCGCCGCTCGCCATCGAAGGTCTGATGGCGTTCTTCCTGGAATCCACCTTTGTTGGCCTGTTCTTTTTTGGCTGGGATCGCCTGGGCAAAGTGCAGCACCTCGCCGTCACCTGGCTGGTGGCGCTGGGCTCAAACATGTCGGCGCTGTGGATTCTGGTGGCTAACGGCTGGATGCAGAACCCGATCGCCTCTGAGTTCAACTTCGAAACCATGCGCATGGAGATGGTCAGCTTCTCAGAGCTGGTGCTGAACCCGGTCGCGCAGGTGAAATTCGTTCACACCGTGGCAGCCGGTTACACCACCGGTGCAATGTTTATTATGGGCATCAGCGCCTGGTACATGCTGAAAGGCCGTGACTTCGCCTTTGCTAAACGCTCGTTCGCTATCGCGGCCAGCTTTGGCATGGCGGCGGTGCTGTCAGTCATCGTTCTGGGCGATGAGTCAGGTTACGAGATGGGGGACGTGCAGAAAACCAAACTGGCCGCTATCGAAGCGGAGTGGGAAACCCAGCCGGCACCGGCCTCGTTTACCCTGTTTGGCCTGCCCGATCAGGCAACTCAGGAGAACCGATACGCAGTACAGATCCCCTGGCTGCTGGGCCTGATCGCCACCCGATCTACCGATACGCCGGTAACCGGCCTGAAAGATCTGATGGCACAGCATGAAGTGCGCATCCGCAACGGCATGAAAGCCTATGCCCTGCTGAATGAGCTGCGCGGTGGCAGCCAGGATCCGGCGGTGCGTGACGCGTTCAACAGTCACAAACAGGATCTCGGCTACGGTCTGCTGCTGAAGCGTTATACCGACAACGTGGCTGATGCAACCGAAGCGCAGATTAAACAGGCGACGCAGGACTCTATCCCGCGTGTCGCTCCGCTCTATTTTGCCTTCCGCATCATGGTGCTGTGTGGCGTACTGCTGCTGGGCATTATCGCGCTGGCGTTCTGGAGCGTACTGCGTAACCGCATCGGTAAAAATCGCTGGTTACTGAAAGCGGCGCTGTTTGGTATTCCGCTGCCGTGGATCGCTATCGAATCAGGCTGGTTTGTGGCGGAGTATGGCCGTCAGCCCTGGGCTATCGGTGAAGTGCTGCCGACTGCGGTGGCCAACTCCTCCCTGACCGTTGGCGATCTGCTTTTCTCCATGATCCTGATCTGCGGACTCTACACAATGTTCCTGGTGGCTGAGATGTACCTGATGTTCAAATTCGCCCGCCTTGGGCCGAGCAGCCTGAAAACCGGGCGTTATCATCATGAGCAGATTACGGCAATCACCCAGCCGGTACAGGGATAAGGAGAGCGACCATGTTTGATTATGAAGTTCTGCGCTTTGTCTGGTGGCTGTTGATTGGCGTACTGCTGATTGGCTTTGCCGTCGCAGATGGTTTTGATATGGGTGTCGGGATGCTGACGCGCATTCTGGGCCGGAATGATACTGAACGTCGCATCATGATTAACAGTATCGCACCACACTGGGACGGTAACCAGGTCTGGCTGATCACCGCAGGTGGCGCGCTGTTTGCCGCCTGGCCGATGGTTTACGCGGCAGCCTTCTCTGGCTTCTACGTGGCGATGATTCTGGTGCTCGCGTCGCTGTTCTTCCGTCCGGTTGGCTTCGATTACCGTTCGAAGATTGAAGACAATCGCTGGCGCGGTGCCTGGGACTGGGGGATTTTTATTGGCAGTTTCGTGCCGCCGCTGGTGATTGGCGTAGCGTTTGGCAACCTGTTACAGGGCGTGCCGTTCCATGCCGATGAGTATCTGCGCCTGTTCTATACCGGTAACTTCTTCCAGCTGCTGAATCCGTTTGGGCTGCTGGCGGGTGTGGTCAGTGTGGCGATGATTCTGGTGCAGGGTGCAACCTATCTGCAGATGCGCACCACCGGCGAACTGCATCTGCGTTCACGCACCGCAGCACAACTTGCCGCCCTGGTGATGATGGTCTGCTTTATCCTGGCGGGCGTCTGGGTGAAATATGGTATCGATGGTTATGTGGTGACCAGCACCATGGATCACTTCGCCGCCTCTAACCCACTGGGCAAAACCGTAGTGCGCGAAGCGGGTGCCTGGATGGTCAACTTCCAGAACCATCCTGTGCTGTGGCTGTTCCCGCTGCTGGGCGCTGTGCTGCCGCTGCTGACCATACTCTGCTCGCGGGTTGAGAAGGGCGCCTGGGCGTTCCTGTTCTCCTCACTGACGCTGGCCTGCGTCATCATGACAGCCGGCATTGCAATGTTCCCGTTCATCATGCCATCCAGCACGGTGCCGGGTATGAGCCTGACCATGTGGGACGCAACGTCCAGCCTGCTGACGCTGCAAACCATGACCGTTGCCGCCGCTATCTTTGTGCCGATCATTCTGGCCTACACCACCTGGTGCTACTGGAAGATGTTTGGTCGTATCACCAAAGAGCATATTGAAAGCAACAGTCACTCACTCTATTAATTAAGGAGACGTCGCATGTGGTATTTTGCCTGGATTCTCGGCACGTTGCTGGCCTGTGCCTTTGGTATCGTGACCGCGCTGGCGATTGAGCACATTGAAGCGCAGGATGAGCCTCACTGATGCGAACGCTAATTCGGATGCTGTATGATCTGATGGATAAGGGCCCGTTACGGGCCCTTTCACTGCTGCTGGCGCTGCTGACCGCAGGCGGCGTGATGTGGGATCCGACACGCTTTGCCAATCAGGCAGGCCAGTTACCGGCTCTGCAGGGGCTGGTGCTGATCTGGGCGGTCTGCAGTGGGGTGATCCACGGTGTGGGCTTCCGGCCAAAGCAAACCCGATGGCAGGCGCTGTTTGCCCCGTTACCCGCCATGCTGGTGCTATTTATTGCGCTTTACCGTTTTTATCTTTAAGACCCCGCCTCATCGGCGCTGTCAGTGAATTTTTGTCAGCGTCTGGTCAATTAATCTCCCTGAAATCGTTCCGTTTGTTACGGAGCGATAATTATTTTCGCCTGGCTCTGACGAGCCATTCCCAACCCCAATTCTCTTGCGTATAGTAACAACGTTTAAAACGAGGCCGGGATGTAGAGTGAGTACAACGCTGTTTCGCTGGCCGGTTCGGGTCTACTACGAAGATACTGATGCCGGTGGTGTGGTTTATCACGCCAGCTATATCGCTTTTTATGAACGAGCACGTACTGAAATGTTGCGACAGCACCATTTCAATCAGCAGACGCTGTTAGAACAGCAGATCGCTTTTGTGGTACGGCGTATATCGGTGGACTATCTGGCGGCGGCGCGTCTTGATGACCTTCTGGAGATCCAGAGCGAGGTCACATCAATGACACGGGCTACCATGACGTTCACTCAGCGTATCGTGAATACTGAAGGCAAAGTGCTCAATGAGGCAGAAGTCCTGATTGCCTGCATTAACCCACATCTAATGAAGCCGATTGCGCTTCCCAAGTCTATTGTCGCGGAGTTCAAGCAGTGACTGACATGAACATTCTTGATTTGTTCCTGAAGGCGAGCCTTCTGGTCAAACTTATCATGTTGATTTTGATCGGCTTTTCTATTGCCTCCTGGGCCATCATTATTCAGCGCACACGTATTCTGAATGCGGCGGGAAGAGAAGCGGAGGCGTTTGAAGACAAATTCTGGTCCGGCATCGAACTCTCGCGCCTCTATCAGGAGAGCCAGGAGCGCCGGGAAGAACTGGGTGGTTCGGAGCAGATTTTCTATTCCGGCTTTAAAGAGTTCGCCCGCCTGCATCGCGCCAACAGCCATGCGCCGGAAGCGGTCATTGATGGTGCGAGCCGTGCGATGCGTATCTCAATGAACCGTGAGCTGGAAGCGCTGGAAAACCACATTCCATTCCTCGGCACCGTCGGTTCTATCAGCCCTTATATCGGACTGTTCGGCACCGTCTGGGGGATCATGCACGCCTTTATCGCACTGGGTGCCGTGAAGCAGGCAACCCTGCAGATGGTTGCACCGGGTATCGCTGAAGCGTTAATTGCGACCGCTATCGGTCTGTTTGCCGCGATTCCGGCGGTGATGGCGTACAACCGTCTGAACCAGCGCGTAAACAAACTGGAGCAGGGCTACGACAACTTCATGGAAGAGTTCACTGCCATTCTGCATCGCCAGGCTTTCTCCAGCGATAGCGCTAAGTAAATAGAGGTTAATGATGGCCAGAGTACGTGGTCGCAAACGCCGCGACCTGAAGTCGGAAATCAACATCGTTCCGCTACTGGACGTCCTGTTGGTGCTGTTGCTGATCTTCATGGCAACGGCGCCCATTATTACCCAGAGCGTGGAAGTGGATCTGCCTGATGCGACCGATTCGAAAACCGTTGCCAGCGATGATAATCCGCCGGTGATTGTCGAAGTGGCGGGCGTGGGTCAGTACAGCCTGGTCGTGGATCACGATCGTATGGATCAACTTCCGCCAGAGCAGGTAATCAGCGAAGCGCAGCGTCGACTGGAAGCGAATCCTAAGACGGTCTTTTTGATCGGGGGCGCGAAAGAGGTGCCTTACGATGAAATTATTAAAGCGCTCAACCTGCTGCACCAGGCGGGTGTTAAATCTGTCGGTTTGATGACGCAGCCGATTTAAAATCGAACCGTTTTTTGGGAACCGAGTGTGTCGAAGGCAACCGAGCAAAACGAGAAGTTAAAGCGCGCGATAATCATTTCGGTGATTCTGCATATCGTGCTGATCGCGCTGCTGATTTGGAGCTCGTTTAATGAGCACATTGACGCCAGCAGTGCGGGTGGCGGAGGCAGTGATATTGATGCAGTGATGGTCGATCCCGGTGCCGTCGTGAGTCAATACAATCGTCAGCAGAACCAGCAAAGTGACAGCCAGCGGGCTGAGCAGCAGCGTAAAAAGCAGGCGCAGCAGCAGGCTGAAGAGCTGCAACAGAAACAGGCTGCTGAACAGCAGCGTCTGAAAGCGCTGGAAAAAGAGCGTTTAGCCGCGCAGGAAACCGCGAAAGAAGAGGCAAAACAGCAGGCTGAGCAGCAGAAGGCTGCCGAAGACGCTGCTAAGCAGGCGCAGGAGCAGCAAAAAACGGCGGAAGCGGCGGCTGCCAAAGCCAAAGCGGATGCAAAAGCTCAGGCAGATGCGCAGGCAAAAGCCGCGGCTGAGCAGGCGAAACAGGCCGCAGCCGAAGCAAAGAAGCAGGCTGATCAGCAGGCGAAAGCCGCCGCTGCCGCTGCTGCAAAAGAGAAAGCCGTTGCGGAAGCGAAGGCGAAATCTGAAGCAGATGCGAAAGCCGCAGCTGAAGCCAAAGTGAAAGCGGCGGCGGATGCCAAAGCCAAAGCGGCTGAAGAGGCTAAACAAAAAGCTGCTGAAGCCAAAGAAAAAGCCGCAGAGGCGGCGAAAGAGAAAGCCGCAGAAGCAGCAAAAGAGAAAGCGGAAGCGGCTAAAGAGGCCGCCAAAGAGAAGGCGGAAGCTGCCGCGAAAGCGAAAGCCGATGCCGCGGCGAAAGCCAAAGCCGATGCTGCCGCTAAGGCCAAAGCGGATGCTAAAGCGAAAGCCGCCGCCGATGCTGCCAACGACAGCGATGTCGATGATTTGCTGGGTGGACTCGCTTCCGGTAAAAATGCACCGAAAAGCGGCACCTCTGGCGGCGCAGCAGGGCAGGGAAACCAGAAGAAAGCGGGTGCATCAGGCGCGGAAATCAACTCCTACATGGGTCAGGTTGTGAGTGCGATTCAGAGCCGATTCTATGATGCGGATCTGTATCGCGGAAAAACCTGTGATTTGCGGATTAAACTTGCGCCTGATGGCTTGTTGATTGATGTTAAGTCAGAGGGTGGCGATCCCGCGCTCTGTCAGGCCGCGATTGCTGCCGCAAAACAGGCACGTATTCCGAAGCCGCCTTCGCAGGCGGTCTACGAAGTGTTTAAAAACGCCCCAATGCGTTTTAAACCGCAATAATGCAGTAACGGGCGGCAAGTTGATCTATGTTTAGCGTGCCGTACTTAAGTTGTACTCGTGGTTTCCAGGAACAGTGCCAATTATCGTGGACTGAGGTTCAGATAAGGGAGATAAAATGAAGCAAGCTCTTCGCGTTACGTTAGGCTTTTTTATCCTGCTGTGGGCAGCCATGCTGCATGCAGAAGTTCGAATTGAGATCACCCAGGGTGTCAACACTGCGCGCCCGATTGGCGTGGTGCCGTTTAAATGGGCCGGTGCTGGCGCAGCGCCGGAAGATATCGGCGGCATCGTTGCAGCTGACCTGCGCAACAGTGGCAAATTTAATCCACTGGATCGCTCGCGTCTGCCACAGCAGCCTGCCAGCGCTCAGGAAGTTCAGCCTGCCGCGTGGAGTGCACTCGGCATTGATGCCGTGGTCGTCGGTCAGGTCGCGTCTAACCCGGATGGCAGCTATCAGGTTTCGTACCAGCTGGTCGACACTGGCGGTGCTCCCGGTACCGTGCTGGCTCAAAACAGTTATAAAGTGACGAAGCAGTGGCTGCGTTATGCCGCTCACACGGCCAGTGACGAAACATTCCTGAAGCTGACCGGTATCAAGGGCGCTTTCCGTACCCGTATCGCCTATGTGGTGCAGACCAACGGCGGCCAGTTCCCGTATGAACTGCGCGTTGCTGACTACGATGGTTACAACCAGTTTGTCGTGCATCGTTCACCACAGCCTCTGATGTCGCCAGCCTGGTCTCCGGATGGCAGCAAAGTCGCTTACGTGACCTTTGAAAGCGGCAAATCTGCGCTGGTGGTACAGACGCTGTCGAACGGTGCTATCCGTCAGATCGCCTCCTATCCACGTCACAACGGTGCCCCAGCGTTCTCGCCGGATGGCTCTAAGCTGGCGTTCGCGCTCTCTAAAACCGGCAGCCTGAACCTCTATGTGATGGATCTGGCCTCAGGTCAGACGCGTCAGATTACCGATGGTCGCTATAACAGCACCGAACCAACCTGGTTCCCGGACAGCCAGACACTGGCTTACACCTCCGATCAGGCTGGTGCTCCACAAATCTACAAAGTCGGACTTAACGGTGGCGCGCCACAACGTATTACCTGGGAAGGCGGTCAGAACCAGGATGCGGATGTCGCAACAGATGGTAAGTCAATGGTGATGATTAGCACCAACGGTGGTGCTCAACACGTCGCCAAACAGGATCTGGAAACGGGAGCCGTTCAAACGTTAACGGACACGTTCCTGGATGAAACGCCGAGCCTGGCACCCAATGGCACAATGGTAATCTACAGCTCTACTCAGGGTATGGGTTCCGTGTTGCAGTTGGTTTCTACCGACGGCCGTTTCAAAGCGCGTCTTCCGGCAACTGATGGACAGGTAAAATTTCCTGCCTGGTCGCCGTATCTGTAATGTCTGACAGTTCAGACATCACAAACAATAAACAATAATGGGATTTTGAAATGCAACTGAACAAAGTGCTGAAGGGTTTGATGCTGGCTCTGCCGGTTCTGGCAGTAGCGGCTTGTAGCTCACACAAGAACAACAACAATGACCAGACTGGCATGGGCGCTGATGGCGGCGCTTACGGTGCAAATTCTGGCATGAACGGCAACGGCGGCAACATGTCTTCTGACGAGCAGGCTCGTCTGCAGATGCAGCAGCTGCAGCAGAACAACATCGTGTACTTCGGCCTGGACAAGTATGACGTTCAGTCTGATTACGCACAGATGCTGGATCAGCATGCAACCTTCCTGCGCAGCAACCCGTCATACAAAGTGACCATCGAAGGTCATGCGGATGAGCGCGGTACGCCGGAATACAACATCGCCCTGGGCGAACGTCGTGCTAACGCGGTTAAAATGTACCTGCAGGGCAAAGGCGTGTCGGCTGATCAGATGTCTATCGTATCTTACGGTAAAGAGAAGCCAGCCGTTCTGGGTCATGACGAAGCAGCGTATTCTAAAAACCGTCGTGCCGTTCTGGTCTACTAAGAGAATCACATGGTTAGTAACTTCAGACATCACCTGTTGAGTCTGTCGTTACTGATTGGCGTAGCGGCCCCCTGGGCCGCTAATGCCCAAGCGTCAATCAGTAGCGTTGGCTCCGGCTCGGTCGAAGACCGTGTCACCACTCTTGAACGAATTTCTAATGCCCAGGCACAGCTGATGCAGCAATTGCAGCAGCAGATGAGCGATAACCAGCGTGATATCGACGCGCTGCGTGGGCAAATCCAGCAAAACACGTATCAGTTGAATCAGGTGGTTGAGCGGCAGAAGCAGCTTTACCAGCAGATTGACAGCCTGAGCAGCGCCAGCACCAGCGGCGGTCAGCAGGCAGCGGGCAGTAATGCCGCAGCGGATACCGGCGCAGCAGCAACCGCAGGCGCGGCAGCATCAACGGATAGCGCACCTGCGCAGACCGGTGACGCTAACAGCGATTACAATGCGGCTGTGGCGCTGATTCTGGAGAAGAAACAGTATGATCAGGCGATCAGCGCGCTCCAGGCGTGGGTAAAACGTTACCCGGATTCGACCTATCAGCCGAACGCCAATTACTGGCTGGGACAGCTGAACTATAACAAAGGCAAAAAGGACGACGCGGCTTACTATTACGCCACGGTAGTGAAAAACTATCCGAAGTCGCCGAAAGCTGCAGAAGCGTTGTTGAAAGTGGGCGTCATCATGCAGGAGAAAAAAGACACAGCGAAAGCTAAAGCGGTCTTCCAGCAGGTGATCAAACTTTATCCAGACACCGAATCTGCTAAGCAGGCGCAAAAACGTCTGACAAGTCTGTAATCTGTACGGTTCAGGCCAGATATCGTGTGATTTCTGGTCTTGCCGTATGAAAGGTAAGCAACTGAAGCATTTAGCAGAAATAAGAGTTGCGCTACCCCGCTAAATCAGTAATATATGCCGCCGTTGCCGGGACACATTGCAAAGTGTCTGGTAAGCCTGAAGATGGGTCGTTAGCTCAGTTGGTAGAGCAGTTGACTTTTAATCAATTGGTCGCAGGTTCGAATCCTGCACGACCCACCATCTTCCTCAGACGCGCTTTTACCGCGCAGTTTTAAGAAGAACACTTCAGCATTGCTTCACAACCTAAGATGGGTCGTTAGCTCAGTTGGTAGAGCAGTTGACTTTTAATCAATTGGTCGCAGGTTCGAATCCTGCACGACCCACCATCTTATCTCAGCCGCCTGGCGTGTTGAACGGTTGTAAGCCCCCAGCGGGTCGTTAGCTCAGTTGGTAGAGCAGTTGACTTTTAATCAATTGGTCGCAGGTTCGAATCCTGCACGACCCACCAATTAAGAAAAAAGCGCCCTCAGGGCGCTTTTTTTGTTTCTGCGGCACGGCGTTCCCCGTGCAGGGTGAGAACCTGCAGCAGGTTCGACTGAATCGCCAGGCGATTCAGGCTGATGCGACAGCATCACCCGAAGGGCGAGGCCCCGGATGGGCCGAGGCAATCCTGCACGACCCACCAATTAAGAAAAAAGCGCCCTCAGGGCGTTTTTTTTGTTTCTGCGGTATCTGATTACTTTTTCAAAGCAAAACGTGATTGGTTTTTGAAATTGTGAGCAAACTCCGGCCCGTTCCGCTGTGAGATCGAGCCTGCGTAGAGAACAGGGTCAGATCGGAAAGACGCAAAAGCCGTCATCCATGACATGCTCGGCCCGCGCCGTCCCTGGCGCGGGACGCTTTCCTCTTCTGACCCTGTTCCCTGCGCGTTGAGCTTTTTCGTTGCGGCCAAATCCAGTCGGGTGCGAGTTTGTAAGCAGTCTGGAAAGCCTCTGGCGATGGCTGTCGGCCCGCGCCATTCTCTTCTGACCCTGTTCCCTGTTCCCTGCGCGTTGAGCTTCTGTATTGCTGGCAGATTTGCCCCCACTCTCGCCGTCACGGCTTTTTCTTTGCCTTTGCCACTGCCAGGCTCTCCCAGATATGCATCACTGCATAGCTGCGCCAGGGACGCCACGACTGCGATCGCGCCTCCGCTTCTTTCGATGACATGCCGCCCAGGTTATTCCGGATGGCAATATCCTCTTTGGGAAAGGCATCCGGCCAGCGCAAAGCGCGCATCGCGATGTAGTGCGCGGTCCAGGGACCAATACCCGGCACGCTGACCAGCTTTTTGATGACCTCGTCTGGCGCCTGAGCGGCACTAAGACGCAGATCTCCGCTGGCGCAGGCATTTGCAAAGGCGATGATGGCGCGGGAGCGGGCGGCACTGACAATCCCCATCGGCGCGACATCGTCTACCGTCAGTCCGGCGATGCGTTCAGGATGGGCGGTGTAGCGGGTCAGATCGGCGAACGGCGTCTCACAGGGTTCGCCAAAGGCGGCGGCAAAACGGCTGCTGACCGTGGTGGCCGCTTTGACCGTCACCTGCTGGCCGATAATGGCGCGCACGCCCAGCTCAAAGGCGTCGAATGCGCCAGGCACACGCAGACCCGGATGCGAGATCAGGCAGGGTGCCAGCAGTGGGTCCTGCGCCAGACAGGCGGCGATACGCTGCGGCTGTGCGTCGAGATCGAACAGATCACGCAGACGGCGCAGCAGCAGAGGCAGAACCGGCGTCAGCGAGGTTGAGAGCGTCACCTGCAGCGCATTCTTTTGCGGCAGATGCGAAACAGAAACCCAGCCCCGGCAGCGGCCGAGCACCACGGTGCGTCGCCAGCAGCCATCTTCCACCGCCTCGACCTCTTTCATCAGATGTGTCTGCAAAAACCAGAGCATCGCCGCCCAGTCATAGGGAGGGCGATAGGCCAGCCGCAGCGTCACGCGGTCGCCGGGCTGCGCGCATTGAGTGCCCGTATCGTCCCTGCGCAGCGCGCCTGGCGTCATGCGGTAACGCGCCTGGAAGACATCATTAAAGCGCCGCAGGCTGCCAAAGCCGCTGGCATAGGCAACGTCAATAATCGGCAGTCGGGTTTCGGTCAGCAGCTGTTTAGCCAGCAGCATGCGCCGCGTCTGCTTCAGCTCCAGCGGCGAGACACCCAGCTCCTGCTGCACGATACGGCGCAGTTGACGCAGGCTGATACCGAATTCAGCGGCAATCGCCTCCAGTCCTTCACGTTCCTCCAGCATGCCTTCCTCGATACGCTGAACCAGCCGCTCTGCCACACGGTGCGGCTGATCAACCGGCGCATTACCGGGTGCCAGTTCAGGCCGACAGCGCAGGCAGGGGCGAAAGCGGGCTTTCTCCGCCGCTTCGGCGCTGCTGAAGAAAAGGCAGTTCTTCTGCATCGGCGCTTTAACCGGGCAGACCGGACGACAATAGATACCGGTTGAGGTCACGCCAACAAAGAAAACGCCGTCAAAGCGGGTATCACGAGAGGTCAGCGCCTGATAGGCAATGTCGGGATCGAGCATGGCAGTTCTCCGGTAAATAAGCGCAGCCTACACCGGTGAATCCCGGCAGACTGGCTGTTTTCGGACAGCACAACAGTTTATCGCCATGACCGAAAACAGCCAGTCAGGCTGATGAAAAGTGCGATAATAGGCGACAGAACCGTGACGGGAGAATCACCATGTACTACTTCAAACCGATAGTCACCCCGGTGGGTGAACTGAAACTGGTCGCCAGCGATAGCGGCCTGGCGGGTATTTTGTGGGAAAACGACGATCCCAAACGCACCCGGTTTTTGCCGCAAACGCGCGATGACGATCATCCCATTCTGATCGAAACTGAGCGTCAGCTCAGCGAGTACTTCACCGGTGCTCGTCGCTGCTTTGAGCTGCCACTCGATTTTGTCGGCACTGAGTTTCAGAAAAAAGTCTGGCAGGCGCTGGTGGCGATCCCGTTTGGTGAGACGCGCAGCTACAGCCAGATTGCGCGGGAGATCGGCCATCCGCTGGCGGTGCGAGCCGTCGGTGCGGCCAATGGGCGTAATCCGCTCTCGATTGTCGCACCGTGCCACCGCGTGATTGGGGCCAACGGCAAGCTGACCGGCTTTGCGGGCGGACTGGATATCAAAGCCTTTCTGCTGGCACTGGAAGCGCCGCAAAAACCGCTGGTACTGGCAGATGAAACGCAGCCCGGCAGGGTCGGCGCTGTGATGCAGACAGAATAAATATCGCACGACACAGCCAGGCTTTTCCGCTATCGTGTTTAGCATATAAAACACGATGGCGGATTCAACGCCATAAGTCGCCGGAACAGGCGATTTTCGTTAATTAGACAAAACGAGAGCTGTGTCATGAGTGTGATGTTCGATCCAGAAAGCGCCGTTTATCCCTTTCCGCCCAAACCCGCTCGTCTGAGTGACGACGAGAAGGCGTTCTACCGTGAGAAAATTAAAGCGCTGCTGAAGGCGCGAAACGCAGTGATGGTGGCGCACTACTACACCGATCCGGAAATTCAGGCGCTGGCAGAAGAGACGGGCGGCTGCGTTTCCGACTCGCTGGAGATGGCACGCTTTGGCAGCAACCATTCGGCGACGACACTGCTGGTGGCGGGCGTGCGCTTTATGGGGGAAACCGCCAAAATCCTCAGCCCGGAGAAAACCGTACTGATGCCGACGCTGCAGGCGGAGTGCTCACTGGATCTCGGCTGCCCGATTGAAGAGTTTAACGCCTTTTGCGACGCCCATCCCGATCGCACTGTGGTGGTCTACGCCAATACCTCGGCGGCGGTAAAAGCGCGGGCCGACTGGGTGGTGACCTCAAGCATTGCGGTCGAGTTGATTGAGCACCTCGACAGTCTGGGCGAAAAAATTATCTGGGCGCCGGATCGCCATCTTGGCCGCTACGTCACCCAAAAATCGGGCGCGGACGTGCTCTGCTGGCAGGGTGCCTGCATTGTGCACGACGAGTTCAAAACCCAGGCGCTGCAGCGTATGAAAGCGCTCTATCCCGACGCGGCAGTGCTGGTGCATCCTGAGTCACCGCAGGCGATTGTCGATCTGGCCGATGCGGTCGGCTCGACCAGCCAGCTGATTCAGGCCGCCAAATCCCTGCCGCATCCGCAGATGATTGTGGCGACCGATCGCGGCATCTTCTACAAAATGCAGCAGGCGGTGCCGGATAAAGAGCTGCTTGAAGCGCCGACCGCCGGTGAAGGTGCCACCTGCCGCAGCTGTGCTCACTGTCCCTGGATGGCGATGAACGGCCTTAAAGCCATCGCAGAGGCGCTGGAGTCGGGTGGGATGGAACATGAGATTCAGGTGGATGAGGCGCTGCGTGAGGCGGCGTTACTGCCGCTTAATCGCATGCTATCCTTTGCAGCGGAACTTAAACTCAACGTGAAGGGAAACGCGTAAGCGTTTTCCGGACAGGTGCTCAGCATGGACTTCTTCAGCACACACAATATTCTGGTTCACATTCCTCTGGGTGCCGGAGGCTACGATCTCTCATGGATTGAGGCTATCGGCACGCTGGCGGGCTTACTCTGCATCTGGTTTGCCAGCCTGGAAAAAATCATCAACTATCCCTTTGGCCTGATTAACGTCACGCTGTTTGCGGTGATTTTCTTTCAGATCCAGCTCTACGCCAGCCTGCTGCTGCAGCTCTTCTTTTTTGCCGCCAATATCTACGGCTGGTACGCCTGGAGTCGGCAAACCTCCGATCATCAGGCGGCGCTGAAAATCCGCTGGCTGCCGCTGCCTAAGGCGCTGGCCTGGACGGCGGGCTGTGTGATTGCGATTGCGCTGATGACCCTCTATATCGATCCGGTGTTTGCGCTGTTAACCCGTGCGGCTGTCACGCTGATGAACGGCCTTGGCCTGTCGGTGGCGATGCCCGCGCTGCAGCCGGATGCGTTCCCGTTCTGGGACTCCTGCATGATGGTGTTGTCGATTGCGGCGATGGTGCTGATGACGCGCAAATATGTTGAGAACTGGCTGCTGTGGGTCATCATCAACGTGATTAGCGTGATGATTTTTGCCCGTCAGGGCGTCTATGCGATGTCGCTGGAGTATGTGATTCTGACGCTGATTGCGCTGAACGGCTCGCGCATGTGGATCCGCAGCGCGCGGCAACAGGGTTCCCGCGCGCTGTCGGCTCAGTGAGTGTGCGCTTCGCCTTTAGCATGAGCATGCTCATGGTCGTGTGAATGGCTGTGATCATGGCCGGTGGCGGCAGCGCCGCTTAAGCCGAGTTCACACTCGGCACCGGCACAGGGCTGATACTCCATCTGCACGGTCGCATGCGCAATCTGATAGTGCTGGCGCAGATAGTCGTGGATACGATGCAGCAGCGCATCGTGATCGTAAGGCGGGATCACCTGCGCATGCAGCGTCAGCATCGGCTTTTCGCCCACCTGCCACAGATGCACATGGTGAACATTGCGCACCTCTGCGATGTTCAGGGTGAGATCACGTATCAGCCGGTTCACATCCAGCGAACGCGGCGCCCCTTCCAGTAACTCCTGCAGACTCTCACGCAGCAGCGCCCAGGCGCTGCGCAGCACCAGCAGTGACACCAGCAACGACAGAATCGGATCGATTGGGGTCCAGCCGGTCAGCATAATAATCACCGCCGCGACAATCGCACCCACCGAGCCAAGCAGGTCGCCCATCACATGTAGCGCCGCGGCCCGCACATTGAGATTCTTCTCTTCGCTGCCGTGATGCAGCAGCCAGAACGACAGAATATTGGCCAGCAGGCCGCCAATAGCAATCCCCAGCATCAGGCCGCCGGTCACCGGTTGCGGGTCGGCAAAGCGGCGCACCGCCTCCCAGACGATCAGTGCGGTAATGCCCAGCAGCGCAATGGCGTTAACAAATGCGGCCAGCGTGGTCAGACGCAGCAGGCCAAAGGTGTGGCGTGCATTGGGTTTACGGCGCGAGAACTGCACCGCCAGCAGGGCCATCAGCAGCGCGGCGGCATCGGTCAGCATATGCCCGGCGTCCGCCAGCAACGCCAGTGAACCCGAGAGCCAGCCGCCAATCACTTCAGCCACCATAAAGACAACGGTCACCCCGAAGGCGGCCGCCAGACGCGTGCGATTACTATCCTGCCCGCTATGAGTGTGGGTATGTGCCATAAGATTCCAGTTTTTTCAGTAACCTGTTTGCTAATAATATCAGTAATTGCCACGTCTCAGACGTGTCCTGATGCTGTTTTGCCTGCTCCGCCAGTTGCTGGCTGAGCTGTGCGCCGTGATCCAGTCCCACCAGTAACCAGCTTCCTTTCATCCGGTGTGCCGCTTCGGCGAACGGCATCCACGCCTCGCGTTCGCGTGCTTCGCGCATCACGGCCAGATCCTGTGTCACCGTGCTGTGCAGCGTCTGGCTCAGACGGCGGAGGAATTTCTCATTCTGCTGCGCCAGTTGCCACAGATTATCATCCAGCGCCGCCAGCGGATCTTCCTGCCACTCTGTCAGCAGCGCGCTGAGATCGGCTAACTGCACCGGTTTTATCATTACCCGCTCCCGCGCCTCCAGCGGTCGTGACAGCAGCTGGGCATCCGCGGAGCAGAGCACCCGCATCGCCTGACGCTTCCGCTGACGGTCACGCCGCCGCAATATCCGCAGCAGCAGCGTGCCGTCAGGCCGCGGCATCATCTGGTCGATAAACAGCAGGTCATAAGGCTGTTGCGCATCGGCCTGCAGCAGCGCGCGTCCCTGCTCAAAGATGTCAGCCTGAATCGCAAAACGCGACAGCTGCTGCTGCATCACCAGCAGATTGGTCGGATGGTCATCGACAATCGCCACCCGCAGCGGTGGAAGGTCGGGAAGGGCGGTTTCATCCACGTGGTTTGCTGGTGCGCAGACCTCCAGTGGCAGCGTCACGGTGACCTGGGTGCCGTGACCGGGTTCAGAGGCGAGCCGGATGTCGCCGCCCATCCGCTGCACCATTTCCCGGCAGATAAACAGCCCCAGGCCGCTGCCCTGCACCGAAACCGATTTACCGGACGGCGCCTGATACCAGGGATCGAACAGCTTCTGCTGCTCCTCTGGCGGAATGCCGCTGCCGCTGTCGCTCACCGTCAGAATCAGCTGTTGTTGCTGTGCGGCCAGCGTCAGGCGAATCGCGCCGTGGCGGGTAAATTTCAGCGCATTGGTCATCAGGTTGTTGACCACCTGCTGCAGGCGATCGGCATCGATCATCACGGCATCAGGCAGCGGCGTCAGCGCCTCGACGATCAGATGCGGGCCGTCTTCGCGCATTAACGGATGATAAAAGTGCTGCTGCTGATTGAGCCACTGCGCCAGCGCCAGCGGACGGGGCGCCAGGGTAAAACTGTTGCTCTCGATGCGCGCATGATCCTGCAGATCATTCAGCAACGTCAGCAGCGATTGCGCACTGCTGTGCAGCAGCGTCAGGTTCTGGCTGCTGTGCTGCTGCTTCTCCAGCTCCAGCAGTCCGAGGATCGCCTGCATCGGCGTGCGCAGCTCATGGCTGACGGTCGCCAGGAACTGGCTCTTCATCGCATTGGCGTGCTCAGCCTGTTCACGCTGCTGACGCTCCCGGCGCTGTTGCCAGTAGCGGCGCGCCAGCAGCAGCAGCAGCAGCGCAATGGCCGCACCTGCCACCGCCAGCACCATCATCGGCAGCGAACGCATCACCATCACGCTGCCGGGCTGTGGCGGGGTTGACCAGCTGTCGCGCATCTGACTCTGTGTGTCAGCCGGGATCTGCTGCAGCGCGCGATCCAGCAGGGTGCGCAGCACCGGCTGGTCAGCCGTCACGCCCAGCGCGATCGGCCAGGCGATGTCGCTGGCGGCAAAGGCGAGGTGGATGCGCGCATCATCGCGGCTGGCGATACGCCAGCGGGCGGAGAGCACGTTATCGACCAGCGCATCGATCTGCCCTTTTGCCAGCGCGTCATAGAGACTATTACGATCGGCAAACTGCAGCGGCTGCAGATCCGCAGGCAGCAGACGCAGCGCCAGGTCATCCTGTAACACGCCGACCCGCTTGCCGCGCAGGTCGCGCCAGTGCGCCAGCGTATCGGGCTGGAGGGTGTAGATGCCCCACAGCGCGCGCCACACCGGCAGCGAGGTGCTCTGCATCGCATCGCCGTTCAGCGGCTGCATCAGCTGCAGCATCGCCTGCTGCTGACCGATCAGCGTGTTCGCCTGACGCGGATTGCTGACCCACACCGGTTCAAACTGCAGGCCGGTGCTCTGAGCTATCGCTTTCAGCAAATCCACGCCATAGCCTCTGGCGGTCCCGCTGGCATCGCGATAACTCCAGGGATAGTTGTCCGGTTCGGCGGTGTAAGTAATACGCGGATGATCGGCAATCCAGGCGCGTTCAGTGGGGCTGAGCATCAGGGTCTGCGTATCCTGGTAGCGCGGCAGGGTACTGCTCCAGCGCGCCTGCAGCGTGTTCATCAGTTCTGCTGGCAACTGACGCAGGCTCTGATTAATCCAGCTGATAAGCTCCGGATCGCGGGAGACCGCGCGCAGGTTGAGCTGTCCGGCCTCGATGTGTGAGGCGATCTGATAAATCTGGCCCTGTTGCAGCTGGCTCAGCAGAAATCCGGCGCTGGTCTCATCCGCCACCACATAATCATTCTGCTGATTCAGCAGGGTATAGAGCGCCTGCAGATCACTGCTGTAGCGTCGCCAGCTGTGGCGGGCCGCCAGCGCAGGCGGCAGTTGTGCCAGCGTGCTTTCGCTGATCGCCAGTTGGGCATTCTGGCTGTTAAACATCACGGCACGCTGGTTTTGCTGATTGCGGTAGACCCGAAGCGGGCTGCTGTACCAGTTATCGCTGCTCAGCGCGCCGGCTGGCAGGGGAGAAATCCACATGCCAAGCGCAAAATCGATCTGGCCGCTGTTCAGCGCCTGCATCAGATGCGGCTGATCGCTGTAGAGGTTGAGGCTGAACTGCGCGCCAGTCAGCTGGCGCAGTGCGGAAAGATAGTCAGCATTGATGCCATACAGGTCGTTGCCGATGCGCATCGCCCAGGGGGCGTGGTTCTCTTCCAGCAGGCCAACACGCAGAATTTTGCCCTGCATGGTTTCCGCGTGTGTCACCGGCAGCATCATCGGCAGATTGATGCTGCTCACCGGACGCACCTCAGCCAGAACGGAGCCGCACAGCAACAGCAGCATCAGCAGGAGAGTTCTCACTGCTGCGCCTTCCACAGGTCAGCCAGTTCCACCACCGAACGGGCGCCGGTTTTTTCCAGAATGTTCTTTTTATGGGTGCTGACCGTTTTATTACTGATGTGCAACTGGGCGGCGATTTGCAGATTGGACAGGCCGCTGGCCAGCAGCGCCAGAATCTGACGCTCTTTCTGGGTCAGCGGGAGTTCCGGTTCATCATCCATCACCGGAAACGCCGTCTGACCGCCCAGCACCGCCAGGATAGCGCTAAGCAGCTGCGCCATGCGCTGGCTCTTCACCACATAACCGGCGGCACCCAGCGCCTGGGCGCGACGCACATAGTGGCGGGTCTGCTGAGCAGAGTAGATCAATACCGGACAGTCGGGCCGATGGATCTTCAGGCGACGCAAAAACTCCAGCCCATCGCTATCCGGCAGGCCAATATCCAGCACGATGATGTCCAGTGGCTGCTGAAGCAGGGGACGGGCGGCTTTTTCACTGCTGGCAGAGAGGAGCTGAACCGGAATAGGCGACTGGCTCAGAGCGGCTTCAAGTGCCACTTCAACCAGCGGATGATCGTCAATCAGAAGCAAAACGGCCATGAAGGATTTCCTGTAAAATTCACAGGATTAGCATAGCGGAAGAGTGGGACAGAGGGGAGAAAAACCAGGAGAGCGTCAGCTCTCCTGGCTAAACAGAATTACTGGGTGGTGCCGTCGGTTTTGGTATCTACGTCACCGCCGCCCACTTTAGTCTGAACTTTTTTATTGATGTTCGGACATTTACCATCTTTACACTGGGCGTTCTGGTCCATTTCGTTAGCAGACATATTACCATGGCTGGTGGTGCTGCCAGACGTTGCAGGATTGGTATCGTTGCCAGTGTTATTAATTTTGCTGTTATCGACATTATTTGGCGGCAGATTCTCTTTCGCTCCGCCCGCTGCTGCACCTGCACTGGCTGCCTGATTCGATGTACCGTTATTGCTGCTGCTGTCTGCAGCCAGTACCGCACCGCTGCTCAGTGTCATTGCTGCTGTCAAAAAGAGTAAGGCAAACTTTTTCATCATTATGCTCCCGTTAATAAATGAAGATGCTTTAAGCCCAGAGGTGCAATTTCGGGTAAGAAAATCCCTGACGAAATATAATTCGCCGGTTGGCTTAAACAGGGTGATTTAATTTGGTAAGCGGGACGTTCCTCAGTGCTTACCATTAAAAAGTCTAGTCGCTAACCTGATTAATGCAAATATCACCCGCACATTTAACCCGCAGCGGGAATTTACACCCCAGGCGCTTCGGGCTACATTGGGCAGGTTGTGTCCGGCGGGCGCCGGGCCAGAAATAATATGGAATCAGTATGAATTACCAGAACGATGACTTACGCATCAAAGAGATTAAAGAGCTGTTACCTCCGGTTGCGCTGCTCGAAAAATTCCCGGCGACCGATCGTGCTGCACAGACCGTTTCACAGGCCCGTCAGGCGATTCATCAGATCCTGCAGGGCAAGGACGATCGCCTGCTGGTGGTGATCGGCCCCTGCTCAATTCATGACACTGAAGCGGCAAAAGAGTATGCCGACCGCCTGCTGGCGCTGCGTGATGAGCTGAAAGGCGAGCTGGAAGTGGTGATGCGGGTCTATTTTGAAAAGCCGCGCACCACGGTGGGCTGGAAAGGGCTGATCAACGATCCCTACATGGATAACAGCTACCAGCTCAATGACGGTCTGCGTCTGGCGCGTAAACTGCTGCTGGATATTAACGACAGCGGCTTACCGGCGGCGGGCGAGTTTCTGGATATGATTACCCCGCAATATGTGGCTGACCTGATGAGCTGGGGCGCGATTGGCGCGCGCACCACGGAATCCCAGGTACACCGTGAGCTGGCGTCCGGTCTCTCCTGTCCGGTCGGCTTCAAAAACGGCACCGATGGCACCATTAAGGTGGCGATCGATGCCATCAACGCGGCGGGATCGCCGCACTGTTTCCTGTCTGTGACGAAGTATGGTCACTCCGCCATTGTGGAAACCAGCGGCAACGGTGACTGCCATATCATTCTGCGCGGCGGCAAAGAGCCGAACTACAGTGCGCAGCATGTTGCAGAGGTCAAAGAGGGCCTGGCAAAAGCGGGTCTGCCACAGCAGGTGATGATCGATTTCAGCCACGCCAACAGCAGCAAGCAGTTCCAGCGTCAGATGGTTGTGGCAGACGATGTCTCACAGCAGCTGATTAATGGTGAGCAGGCGATTGTCGGTGTGATGATCGAGAGTCATCTGGTGGAAGGCAACCAGAGTCTGGAGAGCGGCGAGCCGCTGGTCTATGGCAAAAGCGTCACCGACGCCTGTATCGGCTGGGAAGATACCGACAAGGTGCTGCGTCAGCTGGCGGCAGCGGTTAAACAGCGCCGCGGCTGAGTGGGATAACTGACAAGGTCTGACCCGGTTCGCGTTGAGGATTGTGCCTCTGACCGTATTCCCTGCGCTTTGAGCCAATCAGTTGTTGCCTGGCTCATTGATCTCTTTATTCTGACAACGAACACAGTGCGCAGCGTTCGTGCGCGCAGCCCAATAAAAAAGGCCAGACTTTCGTCTGGCCTTTTTGCATTTCAGCGAGAAATTACTTCGCTTTACCCTGATTCGCAACGGCTGCGGCTTTCGCGGCAATCTCGTCCTGGTCGCCCAGGTAGTAGCGTTTCAACGGTTTGAAGTTTTCATCGAACTCATAGACCAGCGGTACGCCGGTAGGGATGTTCAGTTCGAGGATTTCATCTTCGCTCAGGTTATCCAGATATTTCACCAGCGCACGCAGTGAGTTGCCGTGTGCGGCAATGATCACTTTCTCACCGCTTTTGATGCGCGGCAGAATGGTTTCGTTCCAGTAAGGGATAACGCGGTCAATAGTCAGCGCCAGGCTTTCGGTGGTTGGCAGCTGCTCTGGGGTCAGTTTCGCGTAACGCGGATCATGGCCCGGGAAGCGCTCATCTGAACGATCCAGCTCTGGCGGAGTAACGGCAAAGCCGCGACGCCACTGCTTAACCTGCTCATCACCATATTTGGCAGCGGTTTCCGCTTTATCCAGACCCTGCAGCGCACCGTAGTGACGCTCGTTCAGACGCCAGGTTTTCTCAACCGGCAGCCAGGCCTGATCCAGCTCATCCAGCACATTCCACAGCGTGTGAATGGCACGCTTCAGTACTGAGGTGTAAGCGAAATCGAAAACAAAGCCCTCTTTTTTCAGCAGCTGACCTGCTGATTTGGCTTCGCCACGACCTTTCTCAGAAAGGTCAACATCATACCAACCGGTAAAGCGGTTTTCGTTGTTCCACTGGCTTTCGCCGTGTCGCACCAGAACCAGCTTAGTTACAGCCATAGCTTAACTCCTTAATACTGTGATGTTTCTGTGAGATTGGAAACCTGCTGCTGCCCGCCTGACACGCGAGCTGATTGCGCCATACCATAACGGAAAAGCGGGCAGCACGTAAGCCTGTGTGTGACGCACTGCGCGTTTTTCAGCCGGAGGCTCAGCGTGGCGTGAAGCGATAACGCGTCACGGATTCCCAGCGATCTCCCGGCTGCAGCCAGCAATCAGGCTGAGGCCATTCATCATGATTAGGCGAATCCGGTAAAAATTCGCTCTCCAGCGCAATACCCTGAAATGCAGTATAGCTCGCCTGTTCACGGGCACGGGTGCCTGCCAGGTAGTTGCCGGAGTAGAACTGCAACGCCGGTGCCGAAGTGGTCACGCTGAGCTGCAGTCTGCCATCTTCCGACCAGAGTTCTGCCGCAGGCTGAGTGTCGTCGCCTGCGCTGCTGAGCAGAAACGCATGGTCATAGCCCTTCACCGCTCGCTGGTCGTCGTCTGCCAGAAACTCCTGTGCCACGACTTTGGCCTCGCGGAAATCAAAACTGGTTCCGGCAACCTCTTTCAGCGGCGCATTCGGGATGCCTTCGCTGTCGACCGGCAGATAATGGTCGGCGTGCAGTTGTAAGCGATGCTGGCGGGCGTCGCCATGATGCGCATCAAGGTTAAAGTAGGCGTGGTTAGTCAGATTGACCGGGCAGGGCTGATCGCAGCGCGCTTCATAGCTAATGCTCAGGCAGTTCTGGTCATCCAGCTGATAGCGCAGATCGGCAATCAGATTGCCGGGATAGCCCTGATCGCCATCAGGCGAATCAATGCGGTAGTGCACCTCGCTGTCAGACTGGCTGACAATCTGCCAGCGGCGCTTATCAAAGCCTTCCGGTCCGCCATGCAGCTGATGTGCGCCCTGGTTCGGCACCAGCTGGCGGTTCAGTTTATTCAGTTTTGCCCCGGCGATGCGGTTAGCGTAGCGGCCGACCGTCGCGCCCAGATAGGCATCCTGATGGAGATAGTCAGAGGGCGTGGCGCAGCCGAGCAGCGCTTCACGCACCGTGCCATCCTGCATCGGCACGCGGGCGGAGAGCCAGGTCGCGCCCCAGTCCATAAAGGTGGCCAGCATGCCGTTGGCATTGCGCAGCACCGTTATGCGCCACGGCTGACCGTCGGGCGCATGGGAGTTGACGTCGTTCAGCATTGGCCAGCTCCTTCAGAGGCTTTGCAGACGTAGAAGGTCTCTTTGATGCCGGTTGCTGCTTCATACTGCTCCGCTACGGCGGCTTTGACCTGATCGACCAGATCCAGTGGCATCAGCGCGACGATACAGCCACCAAAGCCGCCGCCGGTCATACGCACGCCGCCGCGCTCACCGATCTGCGCTTTCACGATCTCAACCAGGGTATTGATCGGTGGCACGGTGATCTCGAAGTCGTCACGCATCGAGGCGTGAGATTCGGCCATCAACTGGCCCATACGGGTCAGGTCGCCCTGCGTCAGCGCATCGGCTGCTTCCAGGGTGCGGGCGTTCTCGGTCAGGACGTGACGCACGCGTTTTGCCACCTGCGGGTCGAGCTGCGCCTGTGCCGCTTCAAACTCGGCCAGTTCAACGTCACGCAGCGCCTTCTTATTGAAGAAACGCGCGCCCGCTTCACACTGCTCACGACGCGTGTTGTATTCGCTGCCAACCAGGGTACGACGGAAGTTGGAGTTGATGATCACCACCGCGATATCTTCCGGCATCGACACCGGACGCGTGCCCAGCGTGCGGCAGTCGAGCAGCATGGCGTGATCTTTCCGGCCCAGCGCTGAGATCAGCTGGTCCATGATGCCGCAGTTACAGCCGACGAACTGGTTTTCCGCTTCCTGACCATTCACGGCAATGGCGGCGCCATCCAGCGGCAGATTATAGAGTTGCACCACCACGGTGCCGACCGCCACTTCCAGCGACGCAGATGAGCTGAGGCCCGCGCCCTGAGGCACGTTGCCGCTGATCACCATATCGATACCGCCGAAATCGGCATGTCGCTGCTGCAGATGTTTCACCACGCCGCGCACATAGTTGGCCCACATCGGTTCCTGCAGGCTGACGATCTCTTCATCCAGCGAGAATGTGTCCTGCGCATTTTCATAATCCGCCGCGACCACCCGAATCTGGCGATCGTCACGGCGGGCACAGGCAATCACCGTCTGGTAATCGATGGCGCACGGCAGCACGAAGCCGTCGTTATAGTCGGTATGCTCGCCAATCAGGTTAACGCGGCCCGGTGCCTGAATGGTATGCGTAGCGGCGTAACCGAAGGTGTCAGAGAAAAGCTGCTGCGTGATGGTTTTTAAGCTCATTGTTGTGCCTCACGGAAGTGAACGTCGCTGACAGAACGCAGACGTTCCGCCGCCTGTTCCGCCGTTAAATCGCGTTGGGTTTCGGCCAGCATTTCATAGCCAACCATAAATTTACGCACCGTTGCTGAGCGCAGCAGCGGCGGATAGAAGTGAGCATGCAACTGCCAGTGATCGTTGGCTTCGTCGTTAAACGGCGCGCCGTGCCAGCCCATGGAGTAGGGGAATGAGCACTGGAACAGGTTGTCGTAGCGGCTGGTCAGCAGCTTAAGCGCCAGCGCCAGGTCAGTACGCTGCGCCTCATTGAGGTCGGTAATTCGTTTGACGTGCGCTTTCGGCAGCAGCAGGGTTTCAAACGGCCAGGCGGCCCACCACGGCACCACCGCCAGCCAGTGATCGGTTTCCACCACGGTGCGGCTGCCATCCTGCTGTTCACGTGCCAGATAATCGACCAGCATCGGCGAGCCATGTTTAGCGAAATAGTCGCGCTGATGATCATCTTCACGCTGCGCTTCATTCGGCAGGAAGCTGTTGGCCCAGATCTGACCATGCGGATGCGGGTTGGAGCAGCCCATCGCCGCGCCTTTGTTCTCAAACACCTGCACCCAGGGATAGTGCTGACCCAGATCGGCGGTCTCTGCCTGCCAGGTACGCACCACCTCTTCCAGTGCGTTCAGCGACATCTCCGGCAGGGTTTTGCTGTGATCGGGCGAGAAGCAGATGACCCGACTGGTGCCGCGTGCGCTTTCACAACGCATCAGGATATCGTCGCTCTCGGGCGCGTCTGGCGTGTCGGTCATCAGCGCAGCAAAGTCATTGGTAAAAACGTAGGTGCCCGAATAGTCCGGGTTTTTGTCGCCGGTGATGCGGGTGTTTCCGGCACACAGGAAGCAGTCCGGATCGTGCGCCGGTAACGTATTGACCGCCGGGGTTTCCTGCGCGCCTTGCCACGGACGTTTGGCCCGATGAGGTGAAACTAAAATCCATTGATCAATCAGTGGATTGTAACGGCGATGCGGGTGATCGACCGGGTTGAATTTTTCCATGTTAGATCCTGGTAAGCGTCAAAAGCCAAAGAGGCATCGGTAAAAAGTAGCACATCAGCGCGCCCGAAAGCGTGATCAAGTCTGAATAAATGGTATCGTTTACACAAGCTGAATATTCTTATTTCGTGGCAATGTGCGCGGATATATGGCGTGAAAGGTGATGTGGAATGGTAGCGCTTACACAAGAGCGCTTTAAAACGCCGCAGCAGCGGCGTGGGGTGATGCGTTACAAGAGCCCTAGTGCAGGGTTTCCTGCTGATAGTGATAGCCGCCGTCATGGGCGATAAAGCTCAGGCGATGTGTAATGCAGGCGGGCGCATCTTCCGCGTGATGCGAAACAAACAGCAGCTGAGTCCGTCCCTCGCCAATCAGCACATCGACAAAGCGCCGCACCAGCTGGCGGTTAATCGGGTCGAGCCCCTGTAGTGGCTCATCCAGTATCAGCAGCGTCGGATGCTTAACCAGCGCGCGGGCAATCAGCACCAGCCGCTGCTGTCCCCATGAAAGCGAGTGGAACGGCGCATCGGCCTGTCCGTTATCCATCCCCAGCAGTGCCAGCCACTGCTGCGCCAGCGCTTTTTGCCGGTCAGAAGCCGCCTGATAGAGACCAATGGAGTCGAAGAAGCCCGACAGGATCACCGTGCGCACATTGGTGCTGACGCGGTAATCGAGATGCAGGCTGCTGCTGACATAGCCAATATGCTGCTTGATATCCCAGATGGTTTCACCACTGCCGCGACGGCGGCCAAACAGGGTTAAATCATTGCTGTAGCCCTGAGGATGATCGCCGGTCACCAGGCTGAGCAGGGTCGATTTCCCTGCGCCGTTCGGGCCGGTAATCTGCCAGTGCTCGCCGGCGTTGACCTGCCAGTTCAGACCCTGAATTACTGGCTGATCGTTATACGAGACGGTGCCGTTGCGCAGGATAACGCGCGGCGCATCATCCGCCAGCGATGGCCGCTGATCCGGCACATCCGCCTCAGGTAACGCCATTCCCATCAGCTGTTCACTGTGTGCCAGCTGTGCCACCAGCGCTTCCGTTAAAATGGCCTGGCGTGGCCCGCTGTGGGTGAGGGTGCACTCCGCCAGCACGCCAACCTGCTGAATGAAGTCGGGAATATCGTCAAAGCGATTGAGCACCAGCACCAGGGTAAATGTCGGCTGCTGCAGGCCGCGCAGCGTGTCGGTCAGGCTGGCGCGCGACGCCACATCCAGCCCGTCAAACGGCTCATCCAGAATCAGCAAATCTGGCTGGTTCATCAATGCCTGACAGAGCAGGGTTTTGCGGGTTTCGCCGGTAGAGAGATATTTGAAGCGGCGTGAAAGCAGCGCTTCGATGCCGAACTGCTGTGCCAGCTGCTCGCAGCGCTCGGGCTGCTGCACCTCCGCCTGAATCACCTCTGCCACGGTCAGCCCGGTATCCTCTTCACCTTCGCTGAGCATATCGGTGTTGTTGCGCTGCCACTCCTGCGCCACCAGTGTTTGTAGCTGCTCCAGCGACAGCCGGACCGGCCGTCTGAAGTCGCTGCTGACTGAACCGGCCAGCGGCGGCAGTTCTCCAGAGAGTGCGCGCGCCAGTGATGATTTGCCGCTGCCGTTGGCTCCGACAAACGCCCAGCTTTCGCCGCGCTGCAGTTCCACCTGATTCAGACTCAGTATCCGGGTATCGCTAAGACGAAACGTGCCTTGCGAAATGTGCAATGAAGCCATGTTCTGTTCCATTTTTTGCATCGTGTCACTGAGTTGTAACCATTGCCCGTAATGAAGTCAAATCAACGGCTAGAGCAGGGTGGCGACGATGGCGTGTTCGGCATTGAAACTGGCGATCACTGCGTCGCCGGGCTGCAGCGTCAGTTGCTGCAGCTGATCGTTGCTCAGGGTCGCGCACAGGATTTCGCCGCTGGCGAGCTTCATCAGCACTTCACTCATCTGCTCGCCGGGTTCGATGGCACTGACCGTCGCTGCCAGCTGATTGTCATCCTGTGCGGCGTCACGACTGATGCGGATCCACGGCGCCTTGATCAGCACCAGCACCTCTTTACCGGCGGCCAGTTGCAGGCGATCGGCGCTGCGCTGGGTCAGCGCCACATTAAGCTGCGTGACGCCATCGGCCAGTTGAATCAGCAGATGCTGGACCACCTGCTGCGCATCGTTACTGACAACGGTGCCAAACAGCTGGTTACGGGCGCTGGTCTGCAGAGAGAAACGGGCGATGGCCGCCAGCAGACTGTCGAGCGGTAACGTATCCTGCTGCAGCGCATCAAAGGCTTTCTGCTGGATCTGCTCCATCAGCTGGAACAGCTGAATCAGGCGTTCACCGTAGCGGGTCAGCGTTGCACCGCCGCCGCCTTTGCCACCGGTGGCCCGCTCCACCAGCGTTTCATCCGCCATCTGGTTCATCTCATTAATCGCATCCCAGGCACTTTTGTAGCTGATGCCGGCCAGCTTCGCACCCTGACTGATCGACCCGGTCTGCTGTACGCGTTTCAGCAGCTCAATACGTCGCGGATCGGCAAACAGTTTCTGTTGTAAACGGATATGAAGGGACAGTTCGGCTTCCATGACAGCTCCGGCAAAGGGTTAAGGCGAAGGCCGATGATAGCGGCGTTTTGTGACCAAAGTAAAAGCACGAAAAGGGCTGCGCAAAATTTTGCTGACCCGTTACAATCTCTTTTTTGTTAGCAGAGTGAGACTCTCCATGCTGGAATTACTTAAAAGCCTCGCCGTCGCCATACTGATGGTGCCTGTCGTGATGGCGCTGATGCTGGGCATGATTTATGGCCTGGGTGAAGTGTTTAACGTCATCTCTAAAATTGGTCATCGCGAAAAATCCTCAGCCCGTTCGCACAATTAATTGCTGCTACGCCCGCCATCTGCGCGGGCGTGGTCGTTTTTATCTCTCCTGATTTAACCTTTTGTTCCCCCTGCCGATAATTTACTGAACCTCACTGACATTGCGCTATATTATCCGCTACACAACGAATAGCCGGAGAAAATCATGTCATTTAAACACTATCGCTGGGGCGTCGCGGCCCTGATCACCGTTTCGCTGGCCGGGCAGGCTGTGGCCGCCGACAACATCACTGTATTTGCCGCGGCTTCTCTGACCAACGCGATGCAGGATATTGCCAGCCGTTACAAGCAGGAAAAGGGGGTGACGGTGGTCTCTTCGTTTGCCTCCTCTTCAACGCTGGCGCGCCAGATTGAGCAGGGTGCTCCTGCCGATCTCTTTATCTCTGCCGATCAGCAGTGGATGGATGATGCGGTGGCGAAAAAAAGTGTGATTACCAGTAGCCGCTATACCCTGCTGGGCAACGATCTGGTATTGATTGCGCCACGCAGTGCTGACGCGAAAGCGGTGACGCTGGACCCGCAGACTGACTGGAAAACCTTGCTGCACGGTGAGCGTCTGGCAGTCGGCGATCCGGACCACGTTCCTGCGGGCATCTACGCCAAAGAGGCGCTGCAAAAGCTGGGTGCCTGGGAAGGCGTTGCGCCTTCGTTAGCGCCAGCCAATAATGTGCGGGCAGCGCTGGCGCTGGTCGAGCGTGATGAAACGCCCTATGGCATTGTCTACGGGTCTGACGCGGTCGCCAGCGACAAAGTGCAGGTCGTCGGGCATTTTCCGGCAACCAGCCATAAACCCGTAGAATATCCGATGGCGATCGTGAACGATCACGACAACGCTGCCGTTAAAGCGTTTTATGATTATCTGAAAGGGCCTCAGGCCGCGGCTATCTTTAAACATTACGGATTCACACCGACGAAATGATACTCAGCGATCCCGAATGGCAGGCGGTACTGCTTAGCCTTAAAGTCTCTGGCATAGCCGTGATAGGCAGTCTGCCGTTTGGCATCCTGATGGCCTGGATTCTGGTGCGCTGCCGTTTTCCTGGTAAAGCGCTGCTCGACAGCCTGATCCACCTGCCGCTGGTGCTGCCGCCGGTGGTGGTGGGTTATCTGCTGCTGATTAGCCTTGGGCGGCGCGGCATCATAGGCGAAAAGCTTTATGACTGGTTCGGCTTCAGCTTTGCTTTCAGCTGGCGTGGTGCCGCACTGGCCTCTGCCGTGATCGCTTTTCCATTGATGGTGCGCGCCATCCGGCTGGCGCTGGAGGCGGTGGATAGCCGGCTGGAGCAGGCGGCGCGCACGCTGGGCGCCGGACGCTGGCGGGTCTTTTTCACCATTACGCTCCCGCTGACGTTGCCGGGCGTGATCGTTGGCACGGTGCTGGCGTTTGCCCGATCGCTGGGCGAGTTCGGCGCCACCATCACCTTTGTTTCCAATATTCCCGGCGAGACGCGCACGCTGCCGCTGGCGATGTTTACACTGATAGAGACACCGGGTGCGGAAGGGGCGGCGGCACGGCTCTGCGTCATCGCGATCGTGCTGGCCCTGGCGTCACTGCTGGCGTCGGAATGGCTGGCACGTGCAGGCCGTAAGCGGATGGAAAACTGATGCTATCACTCAACATTATGCAGCAGCAGGGCGATCACGTGCTGGAGGTCGACCTGCAGATCCCGGCCAAAGGGATCACCGCTATTTTCGGCGTGTCAGGCGCCGGAAAAACCTCCCTGATCAACGCGATCAGCGGGCTGACTCAGCCGCAGAGAGGACGGATCCAGCTGCACGATCGTCTGCTGTTTGATGCGGAGCAGAAGATTGCGCTGCCGCCGGAAAAACGGCGTATCGGTTATGTGTTCCAGGATGCGCGGCTGTTCCCGCACTATCGGGTCCGTGGCAACCTGCAATATGGTATGGCACCTAAGATGAAAGCGCAGTTCGACAGTCTGGTCTCTCTGCTGGGTCTGGAGGCGCTGCTGCCGCGCTTTCCGCTGTCGCTGTCGGGCGGGGAAAAGCAGCGGGTCGCGATTGGCCGTGCGCTGCTGACCGCACCGGATATGCTGCTGCTGGATGAGCCGCTGGCGTCACTGGATCTGCCACGCAAACGTGAACTGATGCCCTATCTGCAAAAGCTGGCGAAGCAGGTTGAGATTCCGATGCTCTACGTTTCGCACAGCCTGGAGGAGATCCTGCAGCTGGCTGATAACGTGCTGGTGCTGGATGCGGGCAAGGTCAAAGCCTTTGGTCCGCTGGAGCGGGTCTGGAGCAGCAGCGCGATGCGGCCCTGGCTGCCGGTGAGTGAACTGACCAGCGTGCTGCGGGTGCAGGTGCTGGAACAGCATCCCGACTATCCGATGACCGCGCTGTCGCTGGGCGATCAGCACATCTGGGTCAGCCGGGTGAATCAGCCGGTTAAAACCCCGCTGCGTATTCGCATTGCCTCGGCCGATGTCTCGCTGGCGTTGCAACCGCCGCAACACAGTTCGATCCGCAACATTTTACCGGCACAGGTGGTGGAATTGCTGGAGGTCGGGGACCAGGTTGAGGTGAAGCTGCGCATCGGCATCAGCGAACTCTGGGCGCGCATCACGCCGTGGGCGCGGGATGAGCTGGGCATCCGGCCGGATCAGTGGCTTTATGCCCAGATCAAAAGCGTCTCGGTGACGCCCTGATTACAACACGTACTGATAGAGGGTATCGGCAATACCGGTTTCAAGGTTGGTGCCGATCACCATTTTCGCCCGCGCTTTGATCGCCTCATCGGCATTACCCATCGCCACGCCCAGTCCGGCCGTTTCCAGCATGCTGAGATCGTTATAGTTATCACCGAACGCGATCACATCGGACATACTCAGCCCCAGTGATTCAACCCACTGCGCCAGTCGTTTGCCTTTGCTGTTGCCGCCTTTGGCGATATCGACCTGATCGTGCCACGACCATTCGCAGGCCAGCCCCAGTTCCGCTTCCACTCTGGTGGCGAACTGCTGCAGTTCCGGAATGTTGTTGTGCGACAGGGCAAACTTCCAGATCGAACCGGCGTCGCGTGCCGCCTGGGCTAAGTCGGGCACCTGGCGGAACAGTGGACGCTGGTGGGCGGGCAGCGATTCGGCCCACTTCAGGGTGCGCATCACGTGGCCGGTCGGGGTCTGATAGAGCATCGCATCATCCACGTAGAGCAAACCGTGAATCTGCTGCTGATTCAGCATCTCAATCACCTGTAACGCCAGCTGCGGGTCGAGGGGATCGGACGCCAGCACCTTTTTCGCCTGGTAATCATACAAATAGGTGCCATTACAGCAGATTGCGGGTGTATCCAGCTGTAACGCCTGATAAAAAGGGTGGATAGCGCAGTGATGGCGTCCGGTCACGATAGCGACATGAACGCCCGCCTGGCGTGCCTGATTTAGCGCTTCGATTGACTGCGGCAGAATCGTTTTGGCTGGGGTCAGCAGCGTGCCGTCGAGGTCGAGGGCAATTACACGGTAGCTCATTAATCCTCTCGTTTTTCCTGGTTTGCAGGGGCTGAAGTCTACACCTCACCACGGCCCGGAGACAAAAAACAGGGCACAAATGATCCCAGCGCAGGGCAATAAAACAGGCTACAGTGATTCACAGATCATGATCAGGCAGCAAAAAAGGAGAATGCATGAAACAAGTTGTCTACACCGCCAGTCCCGAGAGCCAGCAGATCCACGTCTGGCAGATGAATGATGAGGGCGGGCTGACGTTGCTTCAGGTGACCGATGTCGCCGGCCAGGTTCAGCCGATGGTGGTGAGTCCGAACCGCGATTTTCTCTATGTCGGTGTGCGTCCCAATTTCCGCGTGCTGGCGTTTCGCATTGCCGCCGATGGCACGCTGACCGAAGCGGGTCAGGCGCCGTTGCCCGGCAGTCCGACTCACATTTCCACCGATCGCCAGGGCAGATTCCTGTTCTGCGGCTCCTACAATGATGCCTGCGTCAGCGTCAGCCCGATTGGCGATGACGGCATCCCGCAGGCCCCGCTGCAGGTGATCAGCGGACTGGATGGTTGTCACTCGGCCAACATCGATAATGACAACAAGACGCTCTACGTGCCGGCTCTGAAGCAGGACCGTATCTGTTTATTTAAGCTGGGCGAAGATGGTCAGCTGACGCCGCCGCGTAAACAGACGCAGGTCACGACGGTAGAAGGCGCTGGCCCGCGTCATATGCAGTTCCATCCGGGCGGCCAGTATGCTTACTGCGTGAATGAGCTCGACAGCACGGTTGAGGTCTGGGCATTAAATACGGGCGAAGGCGAAGCAGAAAGCGTGCAGACGCTGGATATGATGCCGCCTGACTTCAGCGGTACGCGCTGGGCTGCCGATATTCATCTGACGCCGGATGGCCGTTTCCTCTATGCCTGCGATCGCACCAGCAGCACGCTGGCAGTCTTCAGCGTCAGCGACCTGGGCGATGAGCTGACCCTGGAAGGGTTCCAGCCGACGGAAACGCAGCCGCGCGGATTTAATATCGATCACAGCGGACGCTATCTGGTAGCGGCGGGACAGAAATCTCATCACATCGAAGTTTATGCGATTACCGAACCGAAAGGGCTGCTAAAGCCGCTGGGACGTTATGCGGTGGGGCAGGGCCCGATGTGGGTTGTGATTCATCAGTTACAGGCGTAACCCGCTACGAAAAACGCCTCTCCTTTCAGGGAGAGGTATGAGATAGTTGACGAAGTCTGCCGCAGCCCAGCTGTGAGATCGAGCAGACACAGGGAACGGCGTCAGATCGGAAAGACGCAAAAACCGCCATCCATGGCACGCTCTGCCCCCGCCATCCATGGCGTGGGACGCTTTCCTCTTCTGACGCCGTTCCCTGCGTTTTGAGCTAATACGTTGCTGCCAGGTCACCCAGCCTTGGGTTTGCCAGTAGTCTGGCGTGATGAATTACTGATAATTCACGGTCAGCGAGGCGCTCGCCAGTGCGTGGAAATGCACATTAAAGCCGACCATTGCGCCACTGGCGCCTTCATCTACTTCAATCGTCTCCACATCCAGCGCATGCACGGTGAAAATGTAGCGATGGGTTTCGCCCTGTGGCGGCGCCGCGCCACCGTAGCCCGCCTGACCGAAATCGGTACGGGTCTGGATTGCGCCTGCTGGCAGTGACGCTTTGCCGGAACCGGCACCCTGCGGCAGTGACGTCGTGCTGGCCGGAATATTCGCTACCACCCAGTGCCACCAGCCGGAACCGGTCGGGGCATCAGGATCGTAGCAGGTCACCACAAAACTTTTGGTACCCTCTGGTGCCGCTTCCCAGGCAAGATGGGGAGAGATGTTCTCGCCCTGATAACCCATGCCGTTGAAAACATGCTTTTCAGGCATTTTCTCGCCGTCATTAAAACCCTGACTAAAAACGCGCATCACATCTCCTTAATTGTCGATGAATAGCCTGTCATCATAACCAAAAGTGCCGTCAGTGCCAGCGGTCAGCCCGCTTCAGGCGGCAAAATGTTGAGAATGCTCCAGCGCGCCGCCAATCGCCTGCACCAGCCTGCTCAGCGCCTGCGGCGTGATGATGTAGGGTGGCATCAGGTAGATCAGCCGGCCAAAAGGCCGGATCCAGACGCCCTGTTCAACAAAGAACTGCTGCAGCGCCGCCATATTAACCGCCTGATGGGTTTCCACTACGCCAATCGCGCCCAGCACGCGCACATCGGCCACCTGCGGTGAACTGCGCAGCGGCAGCAGCTCAGCCCGTAACTGCTGTTCGATCGCCGTCACCTGGCGCTGCCAGTGACCTTCCGCCAGCATGGTCAGGCTCTCCGCCGCTACCGCGCAGGCCAGCGGATTGCCCATAAAGGTCGGGCCATGTATAAAGCAGCCCGCCGCGCTGCGGCTGATGGTGTCCGCGACCTCGCGGCTGGTCAGGGTCGCCGCCAGCGTCATCATGCCACCGGTCAGTGCTTTGCCGACGCAGAGAATATCCGGGGTAATGCCCGCATGCTCGCAGGCAAAAAGTTTGCCGGTACGGCCAAACCCGGTGGCGATCTCATCCGCAATCAATAGCACGCCATAGCGATCACAGGCTTCCCGTACCTGCTGCAGATAGCGCGGATGGTAGAAACGCATGCCGCCCGCACCCTGCACAATCGGCTCCAGAATGACGGCTGCCAGTTGCCGGTGATGCTGTTCTATCAGCCTGGCGAAATCATCGAAATCAGGCTGGTGCCATTCATCATCAAAGCCGCAGGCCGGGGCCGCCGCAAAGTGATGCTCGGGCAGATAGCCGCGCCACAGGCTGTGCATCGAGTTCTCGGGGTCGCACACCGACATCGCTGCAAAGGTATCGCCGTGATAGCCGCGTTTCAGCGTCAGGAACTGCTGACGCGTCTCGCCACGCCCCAGCCAGTACTGCAGCGCCATCTTCATCGACACTTCCACCGCCACCGAGCCTGAATCGGCCAGGAAGACGCACTCCAGCGCCTCAGGCGTCATCGCCACCAGCTGACGGCAGAGCGCCACCGCCGCAGGATGGGTAATGCCGCCAAACATCACGTGCGACATCTGTGTGACCTGCTCTGTCAGCGCCCGGTTCAGGCGCGGATGGTTGTAACCGTGGATCGCCGCCCACCACGAGGACATCCCATCCACCAGCTCACGGCCATCGGCCAGTTTCAGCTGAAAACCCTGTGCGGCGACCACCGGGTAGCAGGGCAGCGGATCCTGCATCGAGGTGTAGGGATGCCAGATATGCTGGCGGTCAAAGCGGGCATCGTCTGAGGAGAAAACGGGGATAGTCATCGGAGTTGTAAACCAAAATAAAAAAATATAGTTTACAAGTATAACCCTGCTTTTCGTCGGGATGACACCCTTTTTGGAGTAAGTAATGGCTCAACGCTGGACAATTGCACAGGCGCAAGCGCTGTTTGATCAACCCTTTCTTGAACTGATGTTTAAAGCGCAGCAGGTGCATCGGCAGCACTTCGATCCGCGCCAGGTGCAGGTCAGTACTCTGCTGTCGATCAAAACCGGCGCCTGTCCGGAAGATTGTAAATACTGCCCGCAGAGTGCGCGCTACAAGACCGGCCTGGAGTCGGAGCGGCTGATGGAAGTGGAAGAGGTGCTGACCTCAGCGCGTCAGGCCAAAGCCGCCGGTTCAACCCGTTTCTGCATGGGTGCCGCGTGGAAAAACCCGCACGAGCGCGATATGCCCTATCTGGAGAAGATGGTAGAAGGCGTGAAGGCGATGGGAATGGAAACCTGCATGACGCTGGGCACGCTCAGCGACCACCAGGCGCAGCGACTGGCGGGCGCGGGTCTCGATTTCTACAACCATAACCTCGACACCTCACCGGAATTCTACGGCTCCATCATCACCACCCGCAGCTATCAGGAACGTCTGGATACGCTGGGCAAAGTGCGCGACGCCGGCATCAAAGTCTGTTCGGGTGGCATTGTCGGCCTGGGCGAAACCGTTAACGACCGCGCCGGTCTGCTGGTGCAGTTAGCCAACCTGCCAACGCCGCCGGAGAGTGTACCGATCAATATGCTGGTGAAGGTAAAAGGCACGCCGTTGGCGGATAACGATGATGTGGAACCGTTCGATTTTATCCGCACCATCGCGGTGGCGCGCATCATGATGCCGACCTCGCATGTGCGCCTCTCAGCGGGCCGTGAGCAGATGAGCGAGCAGACCCAGGCGATGTGCTTTATGGCCGGGGCGAACTCGATTTTCTACGGCTGCAAACTGCTGACCACGCCGAATCCGGAAGAGGATAAAGACCGCGTGCTGTTCCGCAAACTGGGTCTTAACCCGGAGCATACTCACACTCATCACGGCGATCAGCAGCAGGAGCAGCAACTCAGCGAGCAGCTATTCCATGCCGACACTGAACAGTTCTACAACGCGGCGCTGTAATGGGCTGGCAGCAACGTATCCGTCAGGCGCTGACGCAGCGCCGGGCGGCCGATGGCTGGCGGCAGCGACGGGTGATCGATCAGCAATCGACCCGCACGCTGCACAGCGGCGGCCGCAGCTATCTCCACTTTTCCAGCAATGATTATCTCGGCTTAACCCAGCATCCGGCGGTGATTGCGGGCTGGCAACAGGGCGCGGCGCAGGCGGGCGCAGGTGCCGGTGCTTCAGGGCATGTCACGGGTTATCACCGTCAGCACGCCGATGTTGAGGCGCAGCTGGCCGACTGGCTCGGCTACGACCGTGCGCTGCTGTTTATCTCTGGCTTTGCGGCCAATCAGGCGGTCATCCATCTGCTGGGCGAGAAAAACGATCGCATCCTGGCCGATAAACTCAGCCACGCCTCGCTGCTCGACGCCGCCAGCCATAGTCCGGCACAGCTACGACGTTTCCATCACAACGCACCGGAGAGTCTGGCAGCCCGGCTCGCCTCTCCCTGCGAGGGCGAAACGCTGGTGGTGACGGAAGGTATTTTCAGCATGGATGGCGACAGTGCGCCGCTGGCCGCCCTGGCGCAACAGACGCGCCAGGCAGAGGGCTGGCTGCTGGTGGATGATGCGCACGGCATTGGCGTGGTGGGTGAGCAGGGGCGCGGCAGCTGCTGGCAGCAGGACGTTAAACCGGAACTGCTGGTGGTCACCTTTGGTAAAGCCTTTGGCGTCAGCGGTGCCGCGCTGCTGTGCGACGCGGCCACCGCCGACTATTTCCTGCAGTTCAGCCGACATCTGATCTACTCCACCGCGATGCCCGCGGCGCAGGCGAGCGCGCTGCAGGCGGCGCTGCGTGAAGTTCAGCAGGGCGATGCCCTGCGGCAGCAACTGCAACAGAACATCGGGCATTTCCGGCGCGGTGCGGCCTCGCTGCCGTGGCAACTGATGGACTCCGGCAGCGCGATTCAGCCGCTGCTGGTGGGCGAAAATGGCGATGCGATGGCGCTCTCCCTGCGGCTGGCTGAGGCGGGCTGCTGGGTCAGCGCCATCCGGCCACCGACCGTGCCGCCCGGGACGGCCCGGCTGCGCATCACCCTGACCGCGGCTCATCATCCTGAGGATATTGACCGGTTACTGGAGGCGCTGCATGACGCTGCGGATTGACAAGCAGGCGGTGGCACGCGCCTTTGGCCGGGCGGCCAGCCATTACGATTCCCATGCGGCGCTGCAACGCCTCAGCGGCGATGCCCTGCTGGCACTGGCGCCCGCACAGAGTGGTCTGCAACTGCTGGATGCCGGTTGCGGCACCGGCTGGTATAGCAGGCTGTGGCGCGAACGTGGCAAACAGGTAACGGCTCTGGATCTCTCTCCGCAGATGCTGCAACAGGCGCGGGACAATGACGCGGCGCAGCACTATCTGGCCGGTGATATCGACGCGCTGCCGCTGGCGGATAACACGATTGATCTGGTGTGGAGCAACCTGGCGGTGCAGTGGAGCGAGGATCTGCCCGGCGCGCTGAGCCAGTTCCGGCGGGTGCTGCGGCCCGATGGCACGCTGCTGTTTTCCACTCTGGGCGACGGATCTCTGCAGGAGGTTCATGAAGCCTGGTCCCATCTGGATGCGCTGCCTCACGCCAACCGCTTTCTCAGCGAGCCACAGATTGCGGCGGCCTGCCACGCAGAGCAGCTGCGCTGTACCTCAGAGGTGGTGACCCTGCATTTTCCCGATGCGCTCAGCGCCATGCGCTCTCTGAAGGGGATTGGCGCGACCCATCTGCATCAGGGGCGTGACGGGCAGGTATTAACCCGACAACGGCTCAACCAGTTAGAGGCGCGCTGGCCGCGCGATCGGCACGGCTATCGTCTGAGTTACCATTTAATCTATGGAGTAAGTGCATCATGAAACGCCTGTTTATCACTGGCACCGACACCGAGGTCGGTAAAACCGTTGCCAGCGGCGGGCTGCTACAGGCGGCAGCCGCAGCGGGCTATCGCTGTGCGGGCTATAAGCCGGTTGCCTCTGGCTGTGAGATGACGCCAGAGGGCATCCGTAACAGCGATGCGCTGGCGCTGCAGCGTTACAGCAGCGTGCCGTTAACCTATCAGCAGGTCAATCCGCTGGCGTTTCTCGAGCCGACTTCGCCGCACATCGTCAGCGCCGAAGAGGGCAGGCCGATCACCCATCTGGCGCTGTCGGCGGGTCTGGCGGCGCTGCAACCGCTGGCAGACTGGATTCTGGTAGAGGGCGCGGGCGGCTGGTATACCCCATTGTCGGAGACGCACACTTATGCGGACTGGGTGGTCAGCGAAAAGCTGCCCGTGATTCTGGTGGTAGGGATTAAGCTTGGCTGCATCAATCACGCCATGCTCACCGCTGACGCGGTGCGGGCAAGCGGCCTGCCGCTGGTGGGCTGGATCGCCAACACCGTCGAACCCCCGGGTAAACGCTATCAGGAGTATCTCACCAGCCTGAAAAATCGACTGCCTGCGCCTTGTCTGGGCACCATCCCGTTTCTCACTGATGCGGCGCAGCAGGCGTCCTGTGGTCACTACCTGACGTTGCCGGAGTAACCGCGTAGCCTGGCTATTTTATTTGTCGTGCTGAATCCGGGCAGTGCTCTCCATCCTTGCGCGCTGTGTACACGCTCCGGTGGTTCCGCGCGCTCCGTCTTCAGCCTGCCTGCAACACTTACGCCCGGTGGGGCAGGCGCTGAATGTCAGGCCACCGTCAGCCATTTATCGACGGTGTGGTCATCAAGCTGTTCCATGCTGCCCTGCGCCACATTGCGGCCGCGGTGCAGCAGCAGGAAATAGTCCGCCACGCGACGGATCAGCGACAGGCGCTGCTCCAGCAGCAGGATGGTCAGCCCGTAGTCGAGGTTAAGCCGACGGATCAGATTGCCCATCTCCTCTTCCAGCCACGGCGACATCCCGTCGGTCGGCTCATCCAGAATCAGCAGTTTGGGCTGCAGCACCAGCGCGCGCGCCAGGGCCAGCTGTTGCTGCTGATCGATCGGCAGATCGCCGCTGCGCTGCTGGCGCAGAGAGTAGAGCGCCGGGAAGAGGTCGAACACCATTTCGGGAATGGCGCGATGGCGGTCGCGCTGGCTGGCACCCGCCAGCAGGGCAATCAGCAGATTATCTTCCACGCTCATCTGGGTAAAAATATGGCGGCCCTGCGGCACATAGCCAATCCCCATCTGCGCCCGCTGTTCAGCCGGTTGCAGCAGCAGATCTTCCGGCGGCGAGCCATCCTCTTTCCAGGAGATAGAGCCGCTGTTAATTGGCAATCTGCCCATGATGCAGTTTACCAGCGTGGTTTTACCCATGCCAGGTCGGCCCAGAATGCCGGTGCAGGTGCCAGGCGACAGATCCAGGTCCACATCCCACAGAATATGGTTTTGACCGTAAAATTGATTTACCGAACGTAAACTCAGCATCTGACACTCTCCTTCCCGATCGTTAGCCTGATTGCTTCCGCGCTCTGTCGTCTGGCAAACAAGTCATCAGCAATGGCAGCCTCGCCATTGCAGCACAGTGCGCGTTTCGCGCGGTGACGCCACTGAACTCCTGCAATTCCCAGGCCAGATCTAAAAACGGCCCTGTTTCCTGCTGCAGCGCCACGTATCAGGGATGAAAGGTGAGAAAAACTTATCAATTTCCCACGGTGACCACGCGCCTGCACTTTTGCAGTGCCCTGGAGCGCTGTTTCTGGTGCAGACGTACTGTAACGTGGCAGGAAGTCCGATTAAGAATCTTAGTATGAGGCGTACAAATTTGCGTACGACACCCGGTGACAGATTAAAATTGCAGAATAATCCGTCAGCAGGCGACGCGAAATTTAACGCAAAAAAAATTATTTTCACGGTAGTGAGAAGGCAGGGAAAAATTATACACAGCTGATGGCGTCGGGGCTGCCATCACTTATCCACCATTCCTGTGGATAACCTTGTGCATTAGGTAATGAAAACCAGTTGGAAGCGAGGAAATACGCGGCCTGGTAACATAATGACGAGAATCTGGCCTCATAGCCTTATATCAGTAAAATCAGTTGCTTATCAAAAAACAAGCCTGAGAATTATCTGTCAGGTAACCGTACTGTAATTTTGTGACACTCTATTGACAAATGTTAAATCAGATCCCTTCCTGGGGATAACATTGCGCAACATGCTGAGCGATAACGCTGCCAGCCTGCAGGGACATCAGGTGCCATCCTGCTGGCGTTAACATTGCACCAATACTGTTTTTATATCCAGTATTATTTTCTGGCAAAATCACCATAGCAGAGTAAAATAAGTGCCTGCCCGCCGACTTCTCCAGCAGGAACTGCATTCATGAGCAAAGCCTTTAAATTGAACTCCGCCTTTAAACCTTCGGGCGACCAGCCTGAGGCGATACGTCGCCTGGAAGAGGGGCTGGAGGATGGACTGGCCCATCAGACCTTATTAGGCGTAACCGGCTCCGGTAAAACGTTTACCGTCGCCAACGTGATTGCCGACCTCAACCGTCCGACCATGGTGCTGGCACCCAACAAGACGCTGGCCGCCCAGCTCTATGGCGAGATGAAAGAGTTTTTCCCGGATAACGCCGTCGAGTTTTTCGTCTCTTACTACGACTATTACCAGCCAGAAGCCTATGTGCCGAGCTCCGACACCTTTATCGAAAAAGATGCGTCGGTGAACGAACATATCGAACAGATGCGTCTGTCGGCCACCAAGGCGCTGCTGGAACGGCGCGATGTCATTGTGGTGGCATCGGTTTCGGCTATCTACGGTCTGGGCGATCCCGATCTCTATCTGAAAATGATGCTGCACCTGACCCGCGGCATGATTATCGATCAGCGGAGTATTCTGCGCCGTCTGTCAGAGCTGCAGTACACCCGCAACGACCAGGCGTTCCAGCGCGGCACCTTCCGGGTGCGCGGCGAAGTGATCGATATCTTCCCGGCGGAGTCGGACGATATTGCGCTGCGCGTCGAGCTGTTTGACAAAGAGGTTGAGCGTCTGTCGCTGTTTGACCCGCTGACCGGCCAGATTGATTCGGTCGTGCCGCGCTTTACCATCTACCCCAAGACGCACTACGTCACGCCGCGTGAGCGTATTCTGCAGGCGATGGAAGATATCAAAGTCGAGCTGGCGGACCGCCGCCGGGTGCTGCTGGAGAACAATAAGCTGCTGGAAGAGCAGCGCATTACCCAGCGTACCCAGTTTGACCTGGAGATGATGAGTGAGCTGGGCTACTGCTCCGGCATCGAGAACTACTCACGCTACCTCTCCGCACGCGGACCAGGCGAAGCGCCACCGACGCTGTTTGACTATCTGCCCGCCGATGGCCTGCTGGTGGTGGATGAGTCGCACGTGACCATTCCGCAGATTGGCGGCATGTATAAAGGCGACCGGGCGCGTAAAGAGACGCTGGTAGAGTATGGCTTCCGCCTGCCGTCGGCGCTGGATAACCGTCCGATGAAGTTTGAAGAGTTTGAGGCACTGGCCCCGCAAACCATCTATGTTTCGGCGACGCCGGGCAAATATGAGCTGGAAAAGTCGGGCGACGAAGTGATCGATCAGGTGGTGCGTCCTACCGGTCTGCTGGATCCGATCATCGAAGTGCGTCCGGTCGGTACCCAGGTCGACGATCTGCTGTCAGAAATCCGTCAGCGCGTGGCGATCAACGAACGTGTACTGGTGACGGTGCTGACCAAACGCATGGCGGAAGATCTCACCGAATATCTGTCTGAGCATGGTGAGAAGGTGCGTTATCTGCACTCCGATATCGACACGGTAGAGCGTATGGAGATTATCCGCGACTTACGTCTGGGCGAGTTTGATGTGCTGGTGGGCATCAACTTACTGCGTGAGGGGCTGGATATGCCGGAAGTGTCGTTGGTGGCGATTCTCGATGCGGATAAAGAGGGCTTCCTGCGCTCCGAACGCTCGCTGATTCAGACCATTGGCCGTGCGGCGCGTAACATCAACGGTAAGGCGATTCTCTACGGCGATAAAATCACGCCGTCGATGGCGCGCGCCATTGAAGAGACCGAGCGCCGCCGTGAGAAACAGCAGCTGCACAACGAAGAGAACGGCATCGTGCCGCAGGGCCTGAATAAGAAGATTACCGATATTCTGGAACTGGGCAAAAACGTGGTGAAAACCCGCGGCAAAGCGAAACCAGCCCGTCCTGGCGAAGCTCAGGCGCTGGCCGATTTCCAGCTGTTAACGCCGCAGGCTCTGCAGAAGAAAATCCACGAACTGGAAGGGCAGATGCAGCAGCATGCGCAGAACCTGGAGTTCGAACAGGCGGCCAACGTGCGCGATCAGCTGCATGAACTGCGAACGCTGTTTATTGCGGCCTCGTAGCGCCGTTAAAGCCCTGAATGGCGTGTTCCAGCGCCACCCGTAACAGCTGGCGGTCGTGACGATATTGGATATCGGCGGCCTCCAGCGGTTCACGGACAATCAGTCGGTTTTCAATGCCACGGGTGTCCACTGCCGGGCTGACGACCAGCGCATCAATCACCCGCTTGCCGATATAACGCTCCATCATCTGCAGCTTGTCAGCCACTGAGAGACTGGCGGCGGCAGGACTCAGTTCGCGGCCCAGATTGCCGATAAACACCATAGTGGCAGGCGTGCGACGCAAGGCCTGCGCCATCTCTTCCATCAGCAGAATCGGCATCAGGCTGGTGTAAAAGCTGCCGGGTCCAATCAGGATCAGATCCGCTTCACCAACCGCCTGCAGCGCTTCCCGCGTTGGCTGAACGTTAGGGTGCAGCATCAGCTCCTGCGGCGGCTGCTTCATCTCGTCAATTGCGGTTTCGCCATAAACCATGTTGCCTTCAACATCCATCGCCACCAGATCCACCGGCTGCTCCGACATCGGGATTAAAAAGGCGTCGACTTTAAGCAGGTTACGGATGATGTTGATCGCTTCAAGCGGTCGAACGCTGAGATGATCCAGCGCCCGCAGCATCAGATTACCCAGGTTGTGTCCGGCCAGTTCGCCGTTACCGGCAAAACGGTACTCAAACATCGCCGAGGCGACGCTGGGTTCTGCAATCAGCTGGTTAAGGCAGTTACGCATATCGCCCCAGGCGATGCCGCCTTCTGAGCGACGAATACGGCCGGTTGATCCGCCGTTGTCGGTGGTGGTGACGATACCGGTGAGACGCGAGCCCAGCGGGGAAAGGGCAGACATGACGCGGCCTAAACCGTGTCCGCCTCCCAGTGCCACAACGCGATCAAGATCGGCCAGTGTGCGATTCATACTTCTCCTTAATATCCGTTCGCGTGGCGTGGCTCTAATCGCTAAGCCCGCGCGGATGACTTACGTCAAAATCTGGATCGCATTTTAACGTATCCTGTCGCGGAAATGCGGTGAAAATTCGATATGTATAAGAATATATAGCGAAAACAGCAAATGGAAGAGTGACGAAAATCACGCTACCATCATGCTTACCGCGCTGATCAACGGGTCAGCGTACACTCAAGCCTGAATGCCTACTTCTGCGGATAGGGGGTTCAGGCCGTAGCCATCGAGCTGCCAGGGTGCAGGAAGAAATGACTGCATCTCCCAATCTGGAAAGGTGTTCTGGTGTCACAATTTACTGATGCATACGCGCGTAAGTTCTATTACCTGCGCCTGTCGGTCACGGATGTCTGTAATTTCCGCTGTACCTACTGTCTTCCTGACGGCTACAAGCCGCAGGGAATTCGTAACAAAAGCTTTCTCTCGCTGGATGAAATCCGCCGCGTCACGCGGGCCTTTGCCGCTGCCGGAACGGAAAAAGTGCGGCTGACCGGCGGTGAGCCATCGCTGCGCCGCGATTTCACCGACATCATTGCGGCGGTGCGCGAAAACGCCTCCATTCGCCAGATCGCGGTAACCACCAATGGCTACCGGCTGGCACGTGACGTGAAACAGTGGCGTGACGCGGGGTTAACCGCACTCAACGTCAGCGTCGACAGCCTGGATGCCCGTCAGTTTCACGCCATTACCGGTCAGGATAAATTCCATCAGGTCATGAGCGGTATTGATGCTGCCCTCGACGCCGGTTTTCGCCAGGTCAAAGTCAACAGCGTGCTGATGCGCGATCTCAATAGCCGTAATCTGGCTACGTTCCTCGACTGGATCCGCACCCGTCCGATTCAGCTGCGCTTTATCGAACTGATGGAGACCGGCGACGGCGGCACGCTGTTCCGCGATCAGCACGTTTCCGGCATGGTCATCCGCGATCAGCTGATCGCCCAGGGCTGGCAGCGTCGGGAGAGCGGACGCAGCGACGGCCCGGCGCAGGTCTTTTACCATCCCGATTATGTCGGCGAGATTGGTCTGATCATGCCTTATGCCAAAGATTTCTGTGCCAGCTGCAACCGTCTGCGCGTTTCGGCGCACGGTAATCTGCATCTATGCCTGTTTGGTGACGGCGGTGTGCCGCTGCGCGATCTGCTGGCGTCAGACGACCAGCAGGCCGAACTGCAGGCGCGTATTGCCAGCAGTCTGGGGCAGAAAAAGCAGACGCACTTTCTGCATCAGGGCAACACCGGCATCACACAGAATCTCTCTTACATTGGCGGCTAATTTCAGGAGGCAGTATGGGTAAACCAGCCAGCGAATTTCAGGCAGTGCAGATTGCGGTGATGACCGTGTCAGATCGTCGCGATGCCAGTGACGATACCTCCGGCGACTATCTGCGCGAAGCCGCAGCCGAAGCGGGGCATGAGGTGGTCGATCACGCCATCGTGCCGGATAATCTCTATCGTATTCGCGCCACCGTGTCGCGCTGGATCGCCAGTGAAGATGTTCAGGTCGTGATTATTAATGGCGGAACCGGCTTTAACCTGAAAAACAGCACGCCGGAAGCGCTGCTGCCGCTGTTTGACCGCGAGATTGATGGATTTGGCGAACTGTTCCGGATGATCTCCTATGAAGAGATTGGCGGTTCGACATTGCAGTCGCGCGCGATTGCCGGTCTGGCTAATCAGACGCTGATCCTGGCCGTGCCGGGTTCCACCAGCGCCTGCCGCACCGCCTGGGAACGCATTATCGTTGACCAGCTTGATGCGCGCACCGCGCCCTGTAATTTTGTCTCACATCTCAAGAAACGGTAAGTATGTCTCAACTCACACACATTAACGCCGCGGGCGAAGCGCACATGGTGGATGTCTCCGCCAAGGCGGAAACCGTGCGCGAAGCGCGGGCAGAAGTGCTGGTGCTCATGCAGCCAGAAACGCTGCAGATGATTATCGAAGGCAGCCACCACAAAGGGGATGTCTTTGCCACCGCGCGCATCGCCGGCATTCAGGCGGCGAAACGCACCTGGGAACTGATTCCGCTCTGTCATCCGCTGATGCTGAGTAAAGTGGAAGTGAACCTGGAGGCTGAACCGGACCATAACCGGGTCCGCATCACCACGCTCTGTCGCCTGACCGGCAAAACCGGCGTGGAGATGGAAGCGCTGACGGCCGCATCGGTTGCCGCGCTGACTATCTACGACATGTGCAAAGCGGTGCAGAAAGATATCGTTATCGATCAGCTGCGGTTAATCAGCAAGAGCGGTGGCAAAAGCGGCGATTTCCAGGCGGTCGCGCATGATTAAGGTGCTGTTTTTCGCCCAGGTCCGTGAGCTGATCGGCACCTCATCGCTTGAGGTCGGTGCTGATTATCCGGATGTGGCCGCGCTGCGCAGTGCGCTGGCAGATCGCGATGACCGCTGGGCGCTGGCGCTCGAGTCGGGCAAGCTGCTGGCGGCGGTGAATCAGACGCTGGTGCCGATGAGTCATCCGCTGCACGCCGGTGATGAAGTGGCCTTTTTCCCGCCCGTGACCGGAGGCTAAGATGGAAACGCAGATTCGCGTCGGTCCCGCGCCCTTTGATATGGCGGAAGCGTATCGCTGGCTGGCGGCCTGTGATGAAGATGGTGCGGTCGTGACCTTTACCGGCAAAGTCCGTAACCACAATCTGGGCAACGACGTCGCGGCACTGACGCTGGAGCACTATCCCGGCATGACCGAAAAAGCGCTACAGGAGATTGTTGATGCGGCGCGCGAACGCTGGCCGCTGCAGCGCGTCACGGTGATCCATCGCGTGGGCGAACTGTTTCCCGGCGATGAAATCGTGCTGGTGGGCGTGACCAGTGCCCATCGTGGCAGCGCCTTTTCCGCTGCAGAGTTCATCATGGATTACCTGAAAACCCGCGCGCCGTTCTGGAAGCGAGAAGCGACAGAGCAGGGCGATCGCTGGGTGGATGCCCGCGACAGCGACCACCAGGCGGCTCAGCGCTGGGACTAAGCTGCATTAACGGCTTAGCGGGCAGAAGTGTCTGCGCCCGCTGAGCCGTTAACCGCAGACACGCCGCTGCCCGCATCCCCGGACATCACGACGCTTAGGGCGGGATTAAGGCTGCTTTAGCTGCTCAGCCGGACCAAAACCGGTCTGACCGTGGCTGTGTTCGCCGCCGCCGGCGGTGCGCTTCAGCTGAATGACCTGGCCCTGTTGCCAGGCGTTGGCACCTGCCGCGGCAGGATGCGCCACGATATCCGCACGCTGGGCGCGGATCTTTTTGCTGTCGACGTCAAAACGACGATCGCGGTCCGCCAGCAGTCGCGAGTCCATCTGACCATCCTCCGTAAAGCCCATCATCAGCGCCGGAATGCCGATCGGCAGCGTTTTGTCGCGATCGGTGTGCCAGGTGTGCCAGGTTTTCCCGTAGGTGTTCACAATGCGCTTCATCAGGGCGTGGTCGGCGGCTTCCGGTAAGCCTGGTGCAATCAGCGTGCCCGATTTCACCTCATACTGATGGCTGTGCCAGAGCTTCTTCTCTTCGGGCGGCAGGGTGTTAAACAGCCGTTCGCTGATAATGTACTCCACGCCCATCAGCCGTGCATCGCGCGTGTTGCCGTCGTAAATCACCGCCTGCATCACATCGTCATTCAGCACGGTGACATAGTGGTGCGCCTCCATCTGACCGTTCTTATCGCCGTTATAAAAATGGAATCCGTCAAGATAGGTGTTGATGGCGTCGATGGGCGGACGTGACTGCATCACGCTGGCGCCGGTCTCCAGCACCTTAAGCGAGGAGGAGGTGGGTGCGCCCGGTGATTTTACCTGGGCAGGCGTATTATTGGCGCCGCAGCCGGTTAATAACAGGCTGAACGCCGCAACTGGCCAGAGTTTAAACATCGTAAGTTCCTTTAACGGTAAAAAAGATAACCTTAGTTCAGTTCTCGCCTGCCTGTGAAACTCTGGCAATGGTAGAGTAGAGCTTTGGTTCATTCTGAGGACAGGCATGTCATCCACCCCGATTCTGCAACGTCTGACACTGGTCGCCGCACTGGTGCTGGCAGGTTGTAGCAGCAAGAAAACCCCTGAGGCGCCGGTGCGGCAGCCTGAAGATGTCAAAGCGCAGATCCAGCGGCTGCTGCCGTCGCACGTCAGCAATAAAGCGGCGTGGAGCGACGATATCTACACCACCTTCCGCACTCAGCAGATCGATCCCAGCGCCAGCAACCTCTGCGCGGTGATCGCCGTGGCGGATCAGGAGAGCAACTTCAGCGCCGAGGCCGCCGTGCCGGGTCTGCCAAAAATCGCCTGGGGCGAGATCAATCGCCGTGCGGCGCAGGTGCACGTTCCGGCATTCCTGGTGCGTACCGCGCTGCAGATCAAATCGCCCACCGGTGAAAGCTACGCCGCCCGGCTGGACAAAGTGCGCAGTGAGAAAGAGCTGAGCGCTATTTTCGATGACCTGATCGATATGGTGCCGATGGGCCAGACGCTGTTTGGTAATCTCAATCCAATCCACACCGGCGGGCCGATGCAGGTCAGCATTGCGTTTGCCGAAGCGCATGCCAAAGGCTACCCGTGGCCGATCGATGGCACCATCCGACGTGAAGTCTTTACCCGCCACGGCGGGATCTACTTCGGGACGATGCACCTGCTCGGCTATCCGGCTGACTACAGCCAGCTGCTCTACCGCTTTGCCGACTACAATGCGGGCTGGTATGCCAGCCGCAATGCGGCCTTCCAGGCGGCGGTGTCGCGCGCCACCGGCATGAAGCTGGCGCTGGATGGCGATCTGATTCTTTATGGATCGGATGCGGCGGGCGGCACCGAACTGGCGGTGCGCACGCTGTCGAAGCAGATCGATATGAGCAACAGCGACATTCGCCGCGATCTGGAGAAAGGGGAGAAAGCGTCGTTCAGCGACAGCGAACTCTGGAAACAGGTCTTTACCCTGGCGGATAAAATGGCGGTTCGAAAGTTACCGCGTGAAATGCTGCCGGGCATCAAGCTGGAAAGCCCGAAAATTACCCGTAATCTCACCACGGCGTGGTTTGCGCAGCGTGTCGACAGCCGTTATCAGCAGTGCCTGTCGCGACGTTAAGCGGCATGTTGTGGCACAGTTGAGCTGAGCTGTGCCACACTTAGAGCCAGTTCCGGGCGACTTTTATTGTTATTCTGGCCCTGAACTGTGCGCATCCTCATAAGGCCGTACGGGCCCGTGGCGGTTGTGTCGCGCTGTCGCTGGCCACAGGTGCTGAAACAGAAACAACGTATGCCTGCCAGACCAGGTTATTCATCCGGTTCCCTGTGTGGAGCCGGTCCTAATCCGTTTAACAAGAGGTGCATCATGGACCGATATCCACGAAATGATTCCATCGTTCAATCCGCATCTCGCGGTTTACAAGCCTATATGGCGCAGGTTTATGGCTGGATGACCTGCGGTCTGTTACTGACGGCGTTTGTCTCCTGGTACGCTGCACGCACGCCAGCGATCATGGAGCTGGTGTTTGCTAACCGCATCACTTTCTTCGGACTGATTATCGTGCAGCTGGGGCTGGTCTTCTTTCTGTCAGGTATGGTGCATCGCCTGAGCGGGGCCGTGGCAACCGGGCTGTTTATGCTCTACTCGGCGCTGACCGGCCTGACCATGGCGAGTATCTTCCTGGTTTACACTAACTCCTCGATCGCCAGCACCTTCTTTATCACGGCGGGGATGTTTGGCGCGATGAGCTTCTACGGCTATACCACCAAACGCGATCTCAGCCGTTTTGGCAGCCTGCTGTTTATGGCGCTGATTGGCATCGTGCTGGCGTCGCTGGTGAACTTCTGGCTGAAAAGCCCGGCGCTAATGTGGGCGATTACCTACATCGGGGTGGTGGTATTTGTGGGGTTAACGGCCTATGACACGCAGAAGCTGAAAAATATCGGTGAGCAGATCGATGCCCGCGATACGGAAAACCTGCGTCGCTACTCGATTATGGGCGCACTGACGCTGTATCTCGACTTTATCAACCTGTTCCTGATGCTGCTGCGGATTTTCGGCAACCGCCGTTAAGCCTGAGGGAGTAGCGGGGGAGGCGCACTGTCTGCGCCTCCCCTTTTTTATTACGACTTCTGCAACTTCTGCTCGTTCTTCTGACGCAGATGCTTCGCCCGACTCTCCAGCCCCAGATAGAGCACCAGCGCTAACAGCAGCGGCAGGATAAAGTAGAGCACGCGATAAGCCAGCAGCGCCGCAATGATAGTGCCATGCGAGGCGTGCTGACCGCTGAGTAACGCCAGGAAGACCGCTTCCAGTACGCCAATGCCCGCCGGAATATGAATGATTACCCCGGCAATACTGCTGATCAGCAGCACGCCCAGCACCATCGGATAACCGACGTCTCGTCCCAGCAGCAGCCAGATAATCGCCCCCATCACCATCCAGTTGGCACAGGAAACCGCAAACTGCAGCAGCGCCATGCGCAGCGAGGGCAGCTGCAGCGTCTGGCCTTTTACCGTCCAGCGACGCTGCTTTGAGAAGGCACAGGCCCAGAGGTAGACCGCCACCAGCACCAGCAGAGCGCCACCAATCAGCCGCAGGGTGGTTTCACCAATAAACCAGCCGCTGGGAATCGACACCATGCCCGCACTGAATACCACGCCCGCCAGCAGAATATAGCCCAGCCAGTTAGTGGCGATGCTCAGAGAGAAGATGCGGGTGATGGTGCCGCTATCCAGCCCTAACCGTGAATAGAGCCGGTAGCGCATCGCGACGCCACCCACCCAGGTGCTCAGCGTCAGGTTGAAGGCGTAACAGATAAACGACACCAGCATCACCTGCCGCTTCGCCAGCTTATGGCCGCAGTAGGCGCGTCCAATCAGGTCATAGCAGCCATACACCAGGTAACTCAGCACCACCAGTCCGGCGGCGGTCAGTACCACAAAGCGGTTGTAGTTAACGATGACGTCATAAACATCTTCCCAGTTCACTTTGCGGGCATAGACCACCAGCAGAACCACCACCGCGATGAAAAAGAGCACGGTGAGGATTTTTTTCGCCAGTTGCCAGCGTGGATGTTTTTTTGCCATCAGGATTTTGCTCCCGGGTTATCAGTTTCAACGCGATCCTGCGTCTCCATTTCAGGCTGTACCGGCTCACCTACCTGGGCCAGCAGCGGCGTATGCGCCGGCAGCCAGCCAGCGATGGCCGGGAAATGGCGCAGGAAGTGGAATACCACCACGCTTTTACTCAGTTGCCACCAGTTGCGCGGCGGTAAGCGATCTTCCTGCACGCGCTGGCAATCGTTGGCCAGCAGCGCTTCCAGGTTATCACGCAGCGTCTGGTTAAACGGTCTGTCGTGGATGATCAGATTGGCTTCAAGGTTAAGTGACAGGCTGAGCGGATCGAGATTGCTGGAGCCGACGGTGGCCCAGTAGTCGTCTTTTACCGCGATCTTGCCGTGCAGCGGGCGACGGATATATTCGTAAACTTCAACGCCGCCATCGACCAGATAGTTGTAGAGCAGCTCCGCGCCCACTTTCACAATCGGCATATCTGGCTCGCCCTGCACAATCAGTCGCACCCGGACGCCACGCTGCGCGGCGTTGCGCATCTCACGCAGCAGCCGGTAACCCGGGAAGAAGTAGGCATTGGCGATAATCACATCCCGCTTCGCCTCGCGCAGCATCTCCAGGTAGTGGACTTCGATGTCGTCACGATGCTCGTCGTTATCGCGATAAACATAGAGCACCTGAGCATCGCCGGGCGTGGCGTTGACCGCCGGACGATGAGAGCGCGATCCCCACCAGCGGCGGGTATTCTGTTCGCTGCCAATCGCCTGTTGCAGATAGCGGGCGATGTCGCCCACCACCGGGCCTTTGACCTGCACCGCATAATCCTGTTTGGCTTCCGGGCCATAATCGGTGTTGTGCTCGGCTGAGAAGTTAATGCCGCCGACAAAGGCTACCACGTCATCCACCACCACGGTTTTGCGGTGCAGGCGGCGGAAAACGTTGGTGCGCATCCCCATCACCAGCGGACGCGGATCGTAATAGATGAAACGCACGCCAGCGCTGGTCAGGCTGTTAACAAATTTGTCGGAGAGTTCGGCAGAGCCATAACCATCGACCATCACTTCGACCCGCACGCCGCGCTGGGCTGCCGCCAGCAGTTCGCGGTGCAGGGCGTTGCCCACGTCATCCTCAAACAGAATAAAGGTTTCGATTAATACCGTACGTTCCGCCCGCTGGATCGCGCCAAAGACCCGCGGGAAAAACGCTTCGCCATTTTCCAGCAACAGCAGCCGGTTGCCTTCCTGCCAGCTAAAATTCATAGGTGAATCTCCACCGCCAGCGGCGCATGGTCGGAAAGATGGGACCAGGGCTTGCGCGGCAGCGCCCACGGATGACTGACGGTGGCGTTGCGGACATAGATGCGGTCAAGCCGCAGGATCGGGAAGCGCGCCGGGAAGGTGCGCGCCGGGCGTCCGGTTTTCATGCTGAATACCTCTTTCAGGCCTGCGCCATGTTTCAGAATGGAGTTAGCGCGTCGCTGCCAGTCGTTGAAATCGCCCGCCACCACCACCGGCGCGTCGGGCGGCAGTGAGTTAACCATTTCACATATTTTCTTCATCTGCGCGTGACGATGGGCCACTTTCAGACCCAGATGAACGCAGATGACATGCAGCGTGCCGTGCGGCTCGGGCAGGGCGATCTGGCAGTGCAGCATGCCGCGGTTTTCACTGCCCGCCACCGAGATATCCCGGTTCTCATAGTCGGCGATCGGGAAGCGAGACAGCACCGCATTGCCGTGATGCCCCTCCGGATAGACCGCATTACGCCCATAGGCGAAATCGTTCCATATGGTGTCGGCCAGAAACTCATAATGAGGAGAGTCGGGCCACTCCTCATGGTTAAGGGAGTGGATGGCATGCGTGCCCATCACCTCCTGCAGAAAGACCACATCCGCCTCCGTTGCGCGAACGGCGTCGCGTAATTCGGGCAGGATGAAGCGGCGATTGAAAGGGGCGAAACCCTTATGTGTATTGATCGTCAGGACTTTTATTGAAAATCCTTGCTTGTTTTGTGGCATACTCGCGACGCACTCCTTTTCATCATCAATAGAATCAAAGTGTAGTCTTTGTCACAAATGGGTGGTGAAAGAGGGCGAAAATTAGGGCGTTATCCGAAAATTGTTTTACATTGAGGAAATCGTTTCCGGCTTGTGCCGGTAGCACTTGGGCGACCTGTTGGGTCTGCCAGGAGAACTGAATGAAATGGTCTAATCGTATTCAAATTATCACGGGTCAAACGTTGTTGCATATTGCTATGCATCTGCTGGTGATCGCTGCACTGATCTGGGGCTGGAAGCACAAAGCGCTGGTTGATGTCTGCAGTACGCTGGTGGCGATGTACGCACTGGTTTTTGTTGCCATGCTGGTGACACAGCGCATTGCCCGTTTACGTACTCTCGGCGATTATCTTGAAGAAGCGACCACCACTTACTACTTTGGCGCCGCCATGATGACACTGTTCCTGGTGTCGCGGATTTACCACAACAACCTGCTGCTGGCGTGTCTCGGCGTAGTGATGTTGCTGGGTCCGGCGCTGGTCTCGCTGCTGGCCAAAGAGCCACCGCGACGAATCGAAAACAAACGTAGTTAAGTTGAAGGCCACCGGAAGGTGGCCTTCCTGTTTTCAGGCGGTTAAGTTGTGTCAGGAAATGTGAGCTATCTCGCACACTGCTCTCAAAGCTGTTACACTCGCCCGCTTACGCATCGTAGTTTGCGCCCTTTTCACGCGTCAGCCCTGGCTGGCGTCACTATCCCTCTGAAAACTACACCGTGAATCACGGTCAGAGCGGACCGGAGTAAATCACTTAATGTCTTTTGACTCTCTCGGCCTGAGTGCCGATATTTTGCGCGCGGTCGCCGAACAAGGCTACAGCGAACCCACACCTATCCAGCGCCAGGCGATTCCTGTTGTGCTGGCAGGCCGCGATCTGCTGGCGAGCGCCCAGACCGGCACCGGCAAAACAGCCGGCTTTACCTTACCGATGTTACAAAAACTCTCTGCCACTGCCACGCCCATCCGCGGTCGTCGCCCGGTGCGCGCCCTGATCCTGACCCCAACCCGTGAACTCGCGGCGCAGGTCGGCGAAAACGTCAGCGACTACAGCAAATATCTCTCGCTGCGTTCCATGGTGGTGTTTGGTGGCGTCAGCATCAATCCACAGATGGTCAAACTGCGTGGCGGCGTCGATATCCTGGTGGCAACGCCTGGACGCCTGCTGGATCTGGCACAACAGAATGCGGTTGACCTGTCACAGGTCGAAATTCTGGTGCTGGATGAAGCGGACCGTATGCTGGATATGGGCTTTATCCACGACATCCGTCGCGTACTGGCACGTCTGCCGGCCAAACGTCAGAACCTGCTGTTCTCTGCCACCTTCTCTGATGAGATCAAAGGCCTGGCTGAGAAACTGCTGACCAACCCGGAAATGATTGAAGTGGCTCGCCGCAACACCGCCTCCGAGCAGGTCGCGCAGCAGGTGGCTTTCGTTGATAAGAAGCGTAAGCGTGAATTGTTGTCTCAGCTGATTGGCGAAGGCAACTGGCAGCAGGTGCTGGTCTTTACCCGTACCAAACACGGCGCGAACCACCTTGCCGAGCAGCTGGGCAAAGATGGCATCTCCGCCGCCGCGATCCACGGCAACAAGAGCCAGGGTGCACGTACCCGCGCGCTGGCCGACTTTAAGTCAGGCGGAATTCGCGTCCTGGTTGCCACCGATATCGCGGCCCGTGGCCTGGATATCGAAGAGCTGCCACACGTCGTGAACTATGAGCTGCCTAACGTCGCCGAAGATTACGTTCACCGTATTGGCCGTACCGGCCGTGCGGCGGCGACCGGTGTCGCACTGTCACTGGTCTGCGTCGATGAGCATAAACTGCTGCGTGATATCGAACGTCTGCTGAAGCGTGAAATCCCGCGTCTGGCCGTTGAAGGTTATGAACCCGATCCGAGCATCAAAGCGGAGCCGATCATCAACGGTCGTCAGCAGCAGTCTCGCGGCGGTGCAGGTGGCGGTGGCGGCGGCCGTGGTCGCAGCCAGGGCGGACAGGGTGCAGGCGCATCGCGCTCATCTTCATCCGGCGAAAAGCGTCCTCAGGCGCGTCGTCAGAGCCAGGCCGCTCCTCAGGGCGATAGGCCCGCAGCCCGTCCGCGTCGTCCGGCAGCAGCGAAGCGTACCGGAAACGTCTGAGTATGAGGGTTTTACTGGCACCGATGGAGGGCGTGCTGGATTCACTGGTGCGCCAGCTGTTATCGGAAGTGAACGACTACGATCTCTGCATCACTGAGTTTTTGCGCGTGGTCGATCAACTGCTGCCGGTAAAATCTTTCTACCGTCTCTGCCCCGAACTGCATAACGCCAGCCGCACGCCTTCCGGCACGCGGGTGCGTATGCAGCTGCTGGGGCAGCATCCCGAATGGTTAGCCGAAAACGCCGCACGTGCGGTGGAACTGGGCTCATGGGGTGTGGATCTCAACTGTGGTTGTCCTTCTAAACTGGTCAACGGCAGCGGAGGCGGCGCAACTCTTCTTAAAGATCCCGATCTGATCTATCGCGGCGCGAAAGCGATGCGTGAAGCGGTGCCTGAAGATTTGCCGGTAACGGTAAAAGTTCGGCTCGGCTGGGACTCCAGCGCCCGCAGTCTGGAGATTGCCGATGCGGTGCAACAGGCCGGTGCCAGCGAGCTGGCGGTGCATGGACGAACCAAAGAAGAGGGCTACCGTGCAGAGGCGATTAACTGGCAGGCGATTGGCGATATTCGTCAGCGGCTGCGCATTCCGGTGATTGCCAATGGCGAAATCTGGGACTGGCAAAGCGCGCAACACTGTATGGCGGTAACCGGCTGCGATGCGGTGATGATTGGCCGTGGCGCACTGAACATCCCCAACCTGAGCCGGGTAGTGAAATATAACGAGCCGCCGATGGCCTGGCCTGATGTGGTGCGGTTATTACAGAAATACAGCCGGCTGGAAAAGCAGGGAGATACCGGCCTCTACCACGTGGCGCGTATCAAACAGTGGCTCGGTTATCTGCGCAAAGCCTATGGCGAAGCCGATGGCTTATTCAGCGAAATCCGTGCGTTAAAATCGTCGGGCGACATTGCACAGGCGATTGATCGTCACGCACATGTTCATGGTTTGTGATAAAAAATCAGGCGACCCTTTAGCGGCCTGACGGTATAGTGGGAAAAATTTCCTGGACCCCTTGCCTGCTATGTCTGACTCCGCTGTGTTGAGCAACAGCCAGCTCAACAAACGAATCCTCTCTGTTATTATCTTCACTTTCTTCTGCTATCTCTCTGTCGGACTGCCGCTGGCCGTGCTGCCAGGCTTCGTCAAAAATCATCTTGGCTTCAGCTCCTTTATCGCCGGACTGATTATCAGCATTCAATATTTTGCGACGCTGCTCAGCCGTCCGCAGTCGGGCCGTCTGGCCGATCGCCTTGGACCAAAGCGGGTGGTGATGCTGGGACTGCTCTGCTGCGGCATGAGCGGGGTGCTGACTATCGTGGCCGCACTGCTGAGCGGCTGGCCATGGCTGAGTCTGGCGCTGCTGGCCATCGGGCGGTTGTTTCTCGGCGTGGGTGAAAGCTTCAGCAGCACCGGCTCAACCCTGTGGGGCATGAACATCGTCGGGCCAATGCAGACCGCGCGCGTGATCTCCTGGAACGGTGTTGCGACCTATCTGGCAATGGCCGTCGGTGCACCGCTGGGCGTGCTGCTGAACAGTGAATTTGGTATGAGTGGATTTGCCGGGCTGATTGCGCTGATGGGCGTGGCGGGCTATCTGATGGCCAGCCGCAAACCGGCGGTGACGGTCAGTGTGGGCGAGCGCATTCCGTTTCACCGCGTCTTCTCCCGCGTCTGGCTCTATGGCCTGGCGCTGGGCTTCGGCACCATCGGTTTTGGCGTTATCGCTACCTTTATCACCCTCTATTTTGCCAGCCGCGACTGGCAGGGCGCGGCCTATGCGCTGACGCTGTTCAGCCTGGGTTTTGTGCTGGTGCGTCTGGGGTTTGGTCGCTTTATTACCCGTTTCGGCGGGCTGCGCGTGTCGCTCTTCTCTTTCCTGCTGGAGTGCCTGGGACTGCTGATTATCTGGCAGGCGGACAGCGCCTGGCTGGTAGGGGCGGGCGCATTCCTTACCGGCAGCGGATTTTCTCTGGTCTTTCCGGCGCTGGGCGTTGAGGCGGTTAAACGGGTTGAGCGTCAGGATCAGGGCTCTGCACTGGGCACCTATTCAGCTTTTCTCGATCTGGGCCTGGGCTTAACCGGCCCGGTGGCGGGATTGCTTATCGGACACTGGGGGATGCAGTCAGTCTATCTGGCGGCGGCGTTGATGGTGCTGGGAGCGCTGCTGATTACCCTGCGGCTTTACTGGCAGCAGCGGCTTATCGCCTGAATGACTATAAGCCGCAGACCGTTAAAAATGGCTGAACGCCCAGTAGAGCAGGGCAGAGAGCAGAATAGATACCGGCAGCGTTAAAATCCAGGCGACGGCCAGGTTACGCAGCGTCGAGAGCTGCAAGCCGGAACGGTTCGCCGCCATAGTGCCCGCTACGCCGGATGAGAGCACGTGAGTGGTGGAAACCGGTAAACCGAAACCGTCTGCCGCGCCAATGGTCATCATCGCCACCAGTTCGGCGCTGGCGCCCTGAGCATAGCTCAGATGGGTTTTACCGATCCGTTCTCCCACTGTGACCACAATCCGGCGCCAGCCGACCATGGTGCCCAGTCCCAGCGCAATCGCCACCACCACTTTCACCCACATCGGAATAAAACGGGTGGCGCTGTCGAGTTCCGTTTTCACTGCCTTAAGGTTGCGTTCCGTCTCCTGCGGCAGTCTGACCTCGGCGCTCTGCAGATGCTTGATCGATTCTGACGCCAGATACATCTGGTTGCGGGTATTGGTCACCGCCTGGGCTGGAATGTTTTCCATTGAACCGTAACGACGAATCTCATCGCCGACTTCGCGCAGCGTCATCGCCAGCGCGGGCAGCACGTCGGGATTCATGCTGTTGCTGCCAACAAAGCCGGTCAGTACCTCACGGGCCGGAGGAGGGTTCGCCGAAGCGGGTTGCAGTTGCAGCAGCTGATGGGCGGTCACTTCGTTCAGCGCCGCGACGCGCGGGATCTGATCGGGTGGCAGCGATCGGTTCAGGGCGTAGGCGATCGGCATGGTGCCCACCAGGATCAGCATAATCAGCCCCATTCCTTTCTGACCATCGTTAGAGCCGTGCGCAAACGACACGCCGGTACAGGTCAGGATCAGCAGGCCGCGGATCCAGACCGGTGGCGACTGATTGCTTTCTGGCGCCTGATAAAGCTGGCGATTGCGGATAAACAGTTTCATCACCCACAGCAGCAGCCCGGCGCAGACAAAGCCGACCACCGGCGACAGCAGCAGTGCATAGCCGACCTTCAGTGCCTGATCCCAGTCAACCCCGCTCAGACCGCTGCGTCCGTGCAGCATCGCATTGGCAACGCCGACGCCGATGATCGAGCCGATCAGCGTATGGGACGACGACGACGGCAGCCCTAAATACCAGGTGCCCAGGTTCCAGATAATCGCTGAGAAGAGCAGCGCATAGACCATGGCAAACCCGCTGCCGCTGCTGGCCTGCAGGATCAACTCCACCGGCAGCAGTGAGATAATGCCAAACGCCACCACGCCGCTGGAGAGCAGCACACCCAGAAAGTTACAGAAACCGGACCAGACCACCGCGACGCCGGGCGTCAGCGAATGGGTGTAGATCACGGTCGCCACGGCATTGGCGGTATCGTGAAAGCCATTCACGAACTCAAAGCCGAGCGCAATCAGCAGTGCCAGCCCCAGCAGAAAGAACGGCAGATAGCTGGTGACCGGCATATTGGTCTCTTCAACATCGCTGACCAGATTGAGACCGGCGAACGCCAGTCCGGCAACCAGCAGAATAAAGAACAGCGGTTTACTGAAACGGCTATTTTTGCCGTTGAAATCGGGGCGACCTCGGGCTGATGAGGAGGAGAGACTGTTTTCGCTCATGGTGTACCTCTGGTGGCTGATGCCGGATGCTGATTTGCACCGGGTCAACGCAGTTTGATACGCGCTTTATATGACAGATTAATGATCGTCGGACGGGGCATTCTGAGCGGAGTGCGGGGAAAAACGCAGAAACGCAGGCAATAAAAAAGCCAGCGACAGGCGCTGGCTTCTGCAAGCAGGACGGCAATTACGAGCTGGTATTGGCCGCGGCTGCAGGGGCTGCTGGTGTTACCGGAGCGGCCGGTGCGGCTGGCTCAGTGGCCGGCTGCTGTGGCTGCGCGGCATCACTGTTTGCGCCCTGAGAGGTGACTGGCGTCATTGGCTCTTCCTGTGGCACAGCCTGCGGATTTTCCGGCATCGGAACTGGCGCAGTCTGGATGTTGTTCTCCACGCCGTTCACTTTTACTGGCATACCGGTACGGCCCTGAATCGCGCCATTAACCTGATCCTGATTGACGCTGGCATCAACCAGAACTTTGCTCACCGCCTGATTCAGCGTAATCGGCACCAGCTCACGCGAGTTGAACTGCTCTTCGGTGGTCGACAGCGGGTTATGCACTTCTACATACCGTGAACCGTCTGGCTCCACGGTCGCTTTTACCGGCTGATCAACAAACTGTACGCGCGTACCGACCGGCACGTTCTGATACAGCCATTTGATATCGTCAGCGCGCAGACGCACACAACCATGGCTCACGCGCAGGCCGATACCGAAGTTGGCGTTGGTGCCGTGAATCGCATAGAGACGACCGATATAGAGCGCATACAGGCCCATCGGGTTATCCGGGCCTGGCGGGAAGACCGCTGGCAGGGTTTCACCGCGCGCCGCGTAATCCGCATGCATGCCTTTGGTTGGCGTCCAGGTCGGGCCATCTTTTTTACGTTCTACCGCTGTGGTCCAGTTAATCGGGGTATCTTTACCCAGTTCACCGATACCAATAGGCAACACCACCACGGTTTTGCTGCCTTTCGGATAGTAGTAAAGACGCATCTCCGCGCTGTTAATCACAATGCCTTCACGCGGTGCGTCCGGCAGGATCAGCTGCTGTGGGATGATCATTTTGCTGCCAGCCTTAGGCAGATAAACGTCAACGCCCGGATTGGCTTCCAGCATATTGCTGAGGCCCATCTGGTACTGCGCCGCAAAAGCTTCCAGCGGCAGTTTGCTGTCTTCAGGGACAGTAATTTCGATATTTTCGCCGATCAGACGACTGTTGGCCGGCGGTAACGGGTAAACCACAGCAAAGGCTGACTGGCTGAAGGCCGCCAGAGCCAGTGCGATTGAAGCGAAAGCGCGAATGATTTTCATATTTTACAATTCTTTATCGCCATATTTCAGGCTGTTCAGTGTGTCGAATTCATGCTGGCCACTGTGACCTGCTGCGCATTATATGTTCATTAATCTGACGTTGTGAATCGGGATTTTAACCTGCCTGCAATACTTTACGTAAATTCACCGCGGATATTAGCGCATTTCCGGAAAGCAGGGCGCTAAAAATGGGGCTTTCCGGGGTTATCCCTGACTAAGGTTGCCACTGCGTTTGTTCGCCGCTGAGTTTGCGGTTCAGGAAAAAGGCGGCACTGATTAACGCCAGATGGGTCAGCGCCTGCGGCGTGTTGCCCAGCGCATGGCCGTGGCTGTCAAACTCCTCTGCGTAGAGGCCCAGTGGATTGGCGTAGCTCAGCAACTTTTCAAATTCAAAATGCGCTTCCTGAATCCGGCCCGCGCGCGCCAGACACTCGACATACCAGAAGGAGCAGGCTCCAAAGGACCCTTCTGAGCCTTTCAGGCCATCGGCAGGCGTCTCATGTGTATTGTAACGGCGCACCATACCGTCGCTGACCAGATTAGTTTTGATCGCATCCAGCGTGGCAATCCAGTCCGGGTCGGTAGCGCCCACAAAACGCACCAGCGGCATCAGCAGCATTGAGGCGTCGAGATATTCGCCATGACGGGTCGAAGAGAAGTGACCCTTCTCATTGTTCCAGAAGTTAGCCCAGATATCTTCGCGGATCTCCCGGCGCGCCCGATCCCAGCGTTCATAAGGCATCGGCAGCGATCGCTTCATGCCCAGACGCAGCGCGCGATCCATCGCCACCCAGCACATCAGACGCGAGTGCAGGAAATGTTCCGGTTCACCGCGCATCTCCCAGATACCGGCATCGGGCTGATCCCAGTTCTCACACAGCCAGTCGATCATTTTGACGACATGTTCCCAGCCGCGCTGGGAGATCGCCTCACCATACTTATTGGCCAGATAGACCGCATCCATCAGCTCGCCATAGATGTCGAGCTGGGTCTGCTGCCAGGCGTCATTGCCGATGCGCACCGGACGGGAGTCGGCATAGCCGGAGAGATTCAGCAGCTCCATCTCGTGTAGCTCGGTGCCGCTGTCCAGCCGGTACATGACCTGCAGGCGCATCTCATCGTGATGGCTGTTTTCAACGCAGCGACCAACCCAGTGGGTAAAGTGTTTGGCTTCATCGATATAGCCCAGACGCATCAGGGCATACATGCTGAACGAGGCGTCACGGATCCAGGAGGCGCGATAGTCCCAGTTGCGTTCACCGCCCAGCTCTTCGGGCAGGCCAAAGGTCGCTGCCGCCGCAATAGAGCCGTGCTGATGTGAGGTCAGCAGTTTGAGGACCAGCGCCGAACGCTGCACCATTTCGCGCCAGCGTCCCTGATAGTTACTGTGGGCGCTCCAGCGTCGCCAGTAGTTCAGCGTCTCTTCAAAGCAGTGTTCGGTGGTCAGGGCTTCGATATGCGCATCATCCACGCTGCCAAATTCAAACTGCGCATGTTCACCGGGTTGTAACGTGAAGAGGGCGGTCGCGCTCTCATCCTCCAGCGTCATCGCCACGCTGGCGGCGAGGCGCAGCGACGGCTGGCCTTCGGCATGAAAATCGATACAGCCGTTGTGCGCCTCTGCACGGGTCTGCGCCCGGGCGTAGTCGTGACGCGGTGAACAGCGCAGGCTAAAGGTCGCGCTGCCGCGAACCATTTTGACCCGCCGGATCAGACGCGGCAGCTTGTCCTTGTCATCACAAATCGGCATGTAGTCGGTGATCTCCGCCACGCCTTCATCATCCAGCCAGCGGGTCTGCAGGATGTTGGTATCGGGCAGGTAGAGCTGCTGACGTCGCGCATTGGGCCAGTCAGGGGCCAGGGAGAAAAGCCCGGCATCATCGCTGTCGAGCAGGGCGGCAAAGACCGACGGGCTGTCGAGTTCCGGCCAGCAGAGATAATCAATGGTGCCATCATTCGCGACCAGTGCGCAGGTGCGCAAATCTCCGATCACGCCATGGTCTTCAATCTTACGTTTTACCTTACTCATCCTCATCTCCCTGTCAGTGTCCATCCTAACTATAGCTGAGCCATCTGATGCGGCTTCGTTTGGGCACAGATGGTTAACGTACGGTTGAATGAGGCAGGGAAGGGGTGAGGGCGGGTGAGACATGGGAAATCGCCAGCAGGGTCGCCTGGCGCTGCTCAGCGTCGGCGACCCTTACCACCGGTCAGCTCACTCTCATAGACGATGGCGTCTGCTGGCGAATCCGTGGTTCATTTATTCCTGATCGGCACGACGATTGTGCCAGCGGCGGATCACCCAGCGCAGCGCAAAGGCGAATACCACTGCGCCGACCAGCCACAGCAGATGCTTCAGATGCTGGTCGAGTTTATGCAGCCACGGCGCGATGATGCCGCCCGCGAAATAACCCAGGGTGACAAAGATCAGCGCCCAGATAGCCGCCCCGATGACGTTAAGAATAAAAAATTTCATCGGATTGAGGCGGCTGGCCCCGATGATGATTGGGCCAATCAGTCGAAAGCCATACATAAAGCGCACGCCAATCACAAACAGGCTGGGATGGCGTTTAATCAGGCGGTTCGCCTTGACCACTTTATCCTGATGCTTTTTAAAGCGGCGCAGGATCTGTGTGCCCCAGCGGCGACCGACCCAGTAGAGCAGTTGATCGCCGACAATACCGCCACCCATCGCGGCCAGCACCACCCCTACATAATGCAGCAGCCCCTCATGCGCGGCGACGCCGCCCAGCAACGTAAATGTTTCCCCCTCGGCGATACAGCCAATAAAAAGTGCCAGATAACCGTACTGCGTAATTAATGCGTTGATATCCAGATGCAAAATGACCCTCCCTGTTCAGTGACTGTTTCTTCAAGTCTATACGCGATTTGGCTTCGCTTCCGCCCATGGCTCATGGGGGCGTTTATTTATGCTGTTTTTTTGTCCGGTCACCACGAAAGTTTCGCTGCCGTTTATACTTGAGAGGACGCTGCCCCCAAAGACGGATGCATCATCGGGCGGCCCACTGCATCAGAGGAGTGAATCTATGAATCATGTCTGGGGTCTGCTGGCGCATCCGAATCAGGAAATGCGTCATATCAAGCAAGAGAATGAGAGCGTATCGCACCATTACACCCACCATGTTCTGCTGATGGCGGCGATTCCGGTGATCTGCGCCTTTATCGGTACAACTCAGCTGGGCTGGAATCTGGGCGAGGGGCAATATGTGCAACTCAACCTGTTGACCGGGATTGGGCTTGGCATTCTGTTCTATCTGATTATTCTGGGTGGCGTCGCGGTAATGGGACGCGTGATTCACTGGATGGCACGTGATTATCCGCAGCGCCCCGGCGTACAGCGCTGTACGGTGTTTGCGGGCTATGTGGCCACGCCGCTGTTTCTCAGCGGGCTGGTGGCACTCTATCCGCTGGTCTGGCTCTGCGTGCTGGCGGGCGCCCTGGCGCTGCTCTACACCGGCTATCTGCTCTATATCGGTATTCCACTGTTTCTTAATATCGACCGCGAAGAGAGTTTGCGCTTTTCCGGTTCAACGCTGGCCATCGGCGTGCTGGTATTTGAAGTATTACTGGCATTAACCGTGGTGCTGTGGGGATATGGACCGCATCTGTTCTGACAGCTCGCTGCCGCCGCTCTGGCGGCAGTTCTCTTTTTACGCCCGGAAACACTCTCACCAGGAAATTTCTTAACCTTACGGGTATGATATCGCCGCCAGCCCGCGCTCCGACCTCACTGAAGCGGGCGGCCTGTGTCGGTCTGACACAGTACATATTCATAACCGGGTTTTTTCTACGATGCCTGCAAAAATTCGTTCTACCCTGCTTTCGCTGGCGCTGCTCGTTTCAGGGCAGATTGTTTCACTTCCGGCGCAGGCGACGACGTCGCTGTCGCAACTGGCGCCGATTGCTCAGCCGCAGATCGCCTCTGGCAGTGCGATGATTGTCGATCTCACGACTAATAAAGTGCTGTTTTCCAGCCACCCTGATCGGGTCAGGCCCATTGCCTCCATCACCAAGCTGATGACCGCAATGGTGGTGCTGGATGCGCATCTGCCGATGAACGAGATGATAACCGTCGATGTCAGCCAGACGCCGGAAATGCGGGGTGTCTTTTCACGCGTTAAGCTCAACAGCCAGATCAGCCGCCGGAATATGCTGCTGCTGGCGCTGATGTCCTCGGAAAACCGCGCCGCCGCCAGCCTGGCTCATGCTTATCCGGGCGGCTATAACGCCTTTATCCGGGCGATGAACGCGAAAGCGCGGTCACTGGGCATGAAACAGACCCGCTATGTGGAGCCAACCGGCCTGTCGACGCAAAACGTCTCCAGCGCGCAGGATCTGGTTAAACTACTCAAAGCGACGCGGGAATATCCGCTGCTTGGCGCGCTCAGCACCACTAAAGAGGAGACGGCAGTGTTTGCCCATCCGAGCTATGCGCTGCCGTTCCGCAACACCAACCATCTGGTCTATAAAGATGACTGGCATATTCAGCTAACCAAAACCGGTTACACCGATGAGGCGGGACACTGCCTGGTGATGCGCACCATGATTAATAATCGTCCGGTGGCGCTGGTGGTGCTGGATGCCTTTGGCAAATATACCCACTTCGCCGACGCTAACCGTCTGCGCAGCTGGATTGAGACCGGTAAAGCGGCGCCGGTGCCGGCTGCCGCACTGGCATATAAAAAACAGAAATCGGGCCAGGTTGCCAGTAATGGGGCCAGCAGCGCCGACGTTGAGTAGAAAACAGCCGGTGTTGCGCGCTGCGGACACTGGCATTATCTGCAGGCTGAGCGGGTATCCGGGATTATGCAGGCAGAGGCGTACAGCGATTTTCACGCCTCTGTCTGCACCGAATTAGCCCGAAAAATGCCCGTTATTCCTATATTGCCATCCCTTGCAAAGCCCTACACTACGCGCGACTGGCGAGGGACGATCGCCTGATTTATGCTGCCGGAATCTTACTCATATGTTTAAGCTACGATCCTTTTTTGCATTGTTAATGCTGGCGCTGGTGGCGTTTGCCCCGGCGCTGACGCTGGCCGCGGATGATAAGGCCACTGCTGCTCAGGAACAGGATGCGCCGCCGAAGCTGAATGCTGCGGTTGAACTGCCGAAAATGCAGAAGATCCTCGATAAAATCAAAAGTCAGGTCTCCGTTGATGCTGGCGAAAACAAGCTGACTCAGCTGAATGAAATGGCGCTTGAGCTCTCGGGCAGTGCCGACACGCTGGGCCAGGCGCTGCTCCCCGATCGCCAGCAACTGGAAGCCCAGTTGCAGGTTCTGGGGCCGGCACCTAAAGCTGACAGCGGCGTAAAAGAGACGTCGGAAGTTACGCGCAAGCGTAACGCGCTGGAGAGTCAGAAAAGCAAACTCGACGACCAGATCAAACAGGCCGAAGGCATTAAAAATGGCGCGCTGATGCTCTCCTCGCAGATTGTTAACCTGCGCCGCGATCAGCTGAAAAGCCAGCTGGCGCTGAACTCCGGCACCATTCTGGGGCCGCGCTTCTGGTCACCGCTGCTCAATAGTCAGGATCTGGATGGCGAGAAAATCGGTGAATTCCTGCAGGAGTTGCAGGACACTGCGGCACTCTCATGGGAGCCGGGCTGGCGCGTGGGCAGTGTTTTCTGGCTGCTGGCTGCGATGCTGGTGATGACGGCTGGCCGTCGTTACAGCGAAGAGTTTCTGGCCTGGATCAGCATTCACAAACTGCCGGAAGGGAAGCTGCGCCGCAGTTTCCTGGCGGCAGCGATAGCCCTGACCACCCTGGTGGCTGTCGTCCTCACCTTTAACTTTATCGCCCTGGCCTTTACCCGCCGTGATGAGGTTTCTGAAAACGTTCAGGACTTTGTGGATCAACTGGTTCGGCTCAGTGTCTTTTGTGGCCTGATTGCCGGACTGGGACGCGCTTTCCTCTCTACCCGTCGACCCAGCTGGCGTTTACCGACCATCTCCAATGAAGTGGCGATGGCGTTAAAACCGTTTCCACCGATTACCGCCGTGCTGGTCTTTATCTTCCAGACGGTCGAGGCGTTTAACTACAGCGTCGGCACCAGCCTGAATACCACCATTTTTGCCAACGGGCTGACGGCACTGCTGATTGGTACTACCGCGCTGGCGATCAGCATGCGCACCAACCGGGTTCGTCGCCGTATGACCCAGGCGGGCACACCACCGGAGGCCCGTTCTACGCTGGTGGGACTGATCCAGATGGGCCTGACGCTGACCGGCATCGCCATTCTGGTGTCGCTGCTCATCGGTTACGTCACGCTGGCGCGGTTCCTGAGTTATGAAGTGATCTGGTGCGGCCTGCTGTTTGGTTCGTTCTACTTCCTCAGTCATCTGCTTAACGATGGCTGTGAGAGCCTGTTCTCGACCAGTAACGCAACCGGTCGCCGCATTCAGAGTTCGCTTAACATCAATGAGCGTCATCTGCAGCAAACGGCTACGTTGCTGACGGCTATCGGTAAAACCTTCCTGGTGCTGGTTGTGGCGCTGGCGCTGGTCAACGGGACCTTTGCCTCTTCAACGCCGATTGAACTGCTGCAAAAAGTGATTGAGTTCTGGGGCGGTAAAGGACTTGAATCCCTGAATATCGTCCCGGCGCACATGGTGAATGCGATTATCTGCCTGATCGTCGGCATCTATGTGCTGCGAACGGTGCGCCGCTGGCTCGACACCGATTTTCTGCCGAAAACCACCATGGATGTGGGTATGCGGGTGTCGCTGGTGACGCTGTTCAGCAACATCGGTTATGTGCTGATTATCCTGCTGACGTTGTCGATCATGGGCCTGCAGTGGAATAAGCTGGCCTGGATCGTCAGTGCCTTGTCGGTAGGTATCGGTTTTGGCTTACAGGAGATTGTGAAGAACTTTATCTCGGGGCTGATTCTGTTGACCGAGCGGCCAGTGAAGGTTGGTGATCTGGTGAGCATCAGCGGTATCGAAGGGGATATCCGCCGGATTAACGTGCGCGCCACCGAGATCCAGCTGGGCGATAAATCCACGGTGATTGTGCCGAACTCGCAGTTTATCTCGCAGAACGTGCGAAATGCCACCATGGGTAATGCGCAAGGGGTGGTCACGATTACGCTGACGTTCCCGCTCGACATCGATCCGGCGAAAGTGCGCGATATCCTGCTGGAGGTCTACAACGAAAATGAACGCATTCTGGAGACGCCAGAGCCATCCGTTTCGTTTAAAGATCTGACTCAGCAGGGAATTATACTGAGCGTGACCGGTAACGTGGCGGGTCAGCGCCAGATCGCAGGGGCGAAGAGCGACCTGCTGTTCGATATTCTGACGCGTCTGCGTAAAGAGGGCATTCTGCTCTCCACACCGCAAACCATGATTATCGAGCGCCGTCAGCAGATGGCGGGTGCGGAGCCGGTCCCCGAAGAGAAGCTGGTTTAAGTGTGAAAGGGCCGACTGCTGTCGGCCTTTTTTATGTTCAAACGCTGGCTTCTCAGCCCGTTCAGACTTCACTTTCTACAGGGATTCAACGCGGCTTGTGTGCTGCCCGTCGCGGCTCACCGAGCGAATTGCCACCGCACCGCTGACCTGCGGCGGTCTGGTGGCATCGTAGCGCTGCCAGTTTGTGCCCTTGTCCAGGCTGTACTCCAGCGTAACGCCCGGTAGGGCCACGTTCATCGACAGGATGCCATCAACGATTCTGGCTCCAGGCACCGGCAGGCGATAATCGATGCCCGCCTTATTCAGCTTCGCCAGTTCCCGCTGTCCCAGCAAGTTGGCAAATCGCTGCCAGTCATTCAGGCGCGCCAGCTGATCGACGAGATGGGTTTTGCCCCCCGCATACTCCTGACCCGCCTTGTAATCCTGCTCCCAGCTGGCGCGGTGCCAGCTTCGTTCTGCTACCGCAAACAGGCGAGGATAGATCATGTGCTCCATTTGAGCATCAGTGCGTACCGTTTCGCTCCACAGCTGGGCCGAAATGCCGTAAGCACCGCTCCAGGGCTTCTCTGATTTGGCGCTGAAAAAGTTGCCGTCGCGATCCACCGAGGTTTCAGCATTCTGCGGCAGGTTATCCGGCGCGAAGCCAAAAATTTTGCGCTCGTCGTTGAAGCGCGTGCCCCAGTAATAGCCGCGTTCCAGCGGGTTAACTTCATACGGAAAATCCAGATAGAGATAGTCGGGGCTGGAGATCACCACGTCGTAACCTTTTTGTGACCAGTCACTGGCTGTGTCAAAACCGCCCCAGTAGAGGGTGTCCCAGAAGTTGACCGCGACGCGCGGTGTGGCAAAGGCTGCTGAATCTTTGGCATGTTTTAAACCATCCTGCCAGGCCTGCATTTTGCCAATACCGTGCCGGTTAACAATGTCACTGACGGTCAGGGCAAAGTAGCTCGGCAGATGCGCCAGATCGTCCACTTTGCCGCTCTTCACCAGCGCCTGACAAACCTGCGATTTCGCCCACGGCAGATCTTCTTTACTCCAGTCGCGCAGACCGGTGCCCGGTTTAGGGTCGCGTTTATCCGAGTAGCCAGCACCCAGCCGGATATTCTTCGCTTCGTCACCGCCAAAATGCCAGACACCGAGCGGCTGTCCCGCTTCCCGGTGCATTGCCTGCATCTCACCGATCACTTTATCGACAAACCGCTGCGAACCCGCAATGCAGGGATTGAGATAGCTGGTGCGATCATAGAGCTGCACCGAGGTGGTATTGGAGTCGTCGGTGGGATCGATCAGGCGATACGCACTGGCCTGTTCAGATTGTCCCTCCTTCATCAGCCGCTGATAGCGCGCTTCCATGGCGATGACGGCGGCACGGGCATGGGCGGGCATATCGATTTCCGGGATCACCTGGATGTGACGGGCCTGCGCATACTTCACAATCTCGATGTAGTCGGCACGGCTGAAATAGCCGCTGCCGTTGTTATCGCTGAACGGACCGGAACCGAGCTGCGGCAGCAGGCAGCGCTGTTCGCTCAGGTCATGGCAGCGTTTAGCCCCCACCTCAGTCAGTTCCGGTAAGCCGGGAATCTCAATCCGCCAGCCCTCATCGTCACTGAGGTGAAAGTGGAAGCGGTTCATCTTCCAGGCCGCCATCTGATCAAGCAGCCGCATGACCGCCTGCTTACTGTGAAAGTTACGGGCAACGTCAAGAAACGCGCCGCGATAGGCAAAGCGTGGCGCATCATGGGCTTCCAGCGTGGCAATACGCGGCGCGCCCTCTGTGGGTATCAGCGAGAGAATCGACATCAGACCGTAGAACGCACCGGCAGCATCGTAGCCCACCACAATGGCGCGGCGGGGAGTGATATCCAGATCGTATGCGCCTGGTTTAGCCTGTTTGCCGCTGAAGTGACCCGGTTTGATCTGCGTCCTGATGGCAAATCCATCAGCCGCTTCTTTCAGGCCGAGCAGGGTCAGACGCTGCTTCACCGCCTCACCGGTTTCACGGGTCAGCCCGGTCAGAGACAGACTGACGCCACGGCTGAGATCGGCATCCTGTGGACGAAGTTTCACCTCAAGCGGCGTGGGTGTGATTTGACCGCGCAGCGCGGAGGCGGGCAGGGTGGCAACATCGCTGTTTTTATCAAACCGGCTGGCGGGTTGCATCAGGATATTCCGGTCATCGGCACTGCGTCGCCAGTTATCCCCTAGCGGCAACACAAACTGGCTGGGATCTTCATGATCGGTGCTGGCAATAATTTTGGGGGTGGCCTGCCCGGACGTCACATACCAGCGCGGCATCACATCCGTGGCAAACAGCTGCCAGTATTCGTTAACGATCGGAATCTGCACCGATTCGCCCGCGCCAATGCCGGTGAACTTCTCAGTCGGCTCCAGCCGGGTCAGGTCGCCGATCAGATGGGTCATTTTGAACTGTTCGTTATCGACCCGCAGCGTCTGGTGGACGTTGCTCATGTAGATTGCCCAGTGTTTATCGGTCAGGGCAGGGCCGTTATTGGTCAGGGTAATGGTGGCGCGATTGCAGGCGGCATAGTCGGCACCCAGCGCAGCGCAGTCGGTGCCATGCAGGGCGGCCTGATTATCGTTCACCTGATAAGTGACGCCAAACTGGCTGATCTGATTCACCACCTGCTGCGCTGACGAGCTGGCGTGGCCTGTGGCTGCAACGCCCAGCAGAGTGAGCGCGATAAGGCTTAACTTAAACATATTGATTCATCCTTGCTGCTGAAGAGATATCCGGGAGTCTGCAGGGCGTCAGAACAGCGTAAACGGCACGATAACCATAAATTTGATGTCCTTCTCGTCCTGAAAAATGTTGCCGTAACCGCCGCTGTAACTGGGCAGATTGCTGTGATTGTCGTAGCGGGTGTAATGCAGTTTAAACAGGGTATCTTTGGCGCGGCCCTGCTGGATTTGATAGATCAGATCAAGGTTCCAGGCGGACTCTTTCAGCCGCTGGCTCTGGTCAACGGTGGGCAGCGTGGCGGGTCTGGCATCCCAGCCCCAGACGTACGATGCGCCCACTTTCCATCCCGCCAGTTGCCACGGCGTTAAGTCGAGCATCGCCCCGGCAAAGATCGCTTTTTCGCCATTGGCGTTCCAGTCGGAACGGGCATCCCACCAGATATCCAGTCGGCCATTGGAACTGGCGTAGCCTGGCGTCATGCGCTGCAAAAAGAAGCCCTGATTGCCCTCTGCTTTGACCCAGCTGCCTTCGAGTCGCAGATCAACCGGGCCGACGGTATAGCCGACCGTGATCGCCTGTAACCAGGCCAGGCCGTCATAGACATCACGGGGATTAGCGGCACCACCCGCTACTTTGTCGTGCGCCCCGTAAAACTGATAGCTGGTGTAGAGTGCATTGCCGCCAGGCGTGGCTGACCACGAGGCTTTGGCAAAATATTGATCCATATAATCCGCCGCCTGGCCAAATGCGCCCTCAAGCACCAGGTTATTTTTGAAGTCATATTTCATGCCGAACGAATGCAGGTAGCTGACAGGCGTTATGCCATCAGCCTGACGAAAATTATATAAGTCACGATACCAGGGCGCTTTATATTTGTCGCTCCACATCAATGAGAGCGATAATGCACCGGCCTGCTGGAAATCATACAGCGCACCGACTTCGACGCCGCGATAGGTTCCGGGTAAGAAACTCCAATGTGGCGCAATAATTGTCTGGCCGGTTGGCTGAATATAACCGGCACGCAACCAGTAATCGTTATATTTTAATTTCAGTGCGGCTTTATAAACAGAAGCACCGCCGCTGTCGCCATTCCACTTTTCATCCCAGCGGGTACGCGCCTTGCTGAAGCCAATTTCATTGGGTGCGGCGGGGCCGCTGTTGGAAAGCTCAGCAGCACCGAAAATGGCGAGGTCCAGACCAATCCACTCTCCGGCATAGCCTGACTGATAGTCGAGATTACTGTTGAGCGAGGCATGATGTAAATTAGCCCGATACTGTCCCTGATATTCACTGGCGGGATCGGTGTCTCTGCGATCTCGCTGACGCTGCCAGTAAAAAACATTACCTTTCAGCGATGAGTCCTCAATAAATCCGCTGGCGTAGGCCGCTGATGAACTTATTGCAGTTAACGCTATTAATGCGGTGGCCATTTCAACTAACGCTAACGCGTAATTAATTTTTCGCATGATCATTCCTCCCTGAATGCAATCCGGATAATTAAGCAGAATATTATTATTGTGGCGGTACTCTATTTTTCGCGACGCGAATTATCAATTAGCAGCGTGGTGATTTGTGAACTATTGCGCAGAACCCGATGAGATAAAATAAAGCAGGTGTAATATGGGAGGGGAGATTAATATTTTGATGAAGATGTTAGCTATTGGCAGGGCTACTGCAACGGGAAGCTGGCGGTGCGAACGGGCCTCCCGGTTGTATGACAATCAGCCTGCTCAGATAAGCAGGCTGATCGATAAGGCGATTAAACCTGCTTCACCGCCCATCCCTTTTGCTTGCTGGTTTTGCCAATCCCAGGATTGAAGCTGTTGGTGGGATCGAGCTGGCGATAGAACGCCGCCAGCTGCGGTTTGGCCTGATAGAGATGACCGACATTATGTTCAGCGGGATATTCCGCGCCCCGCGCCTGAAGAATCTCCAGCATCTGCGCTTTGAGCGCATGCACATCGACGCCTTTTCTGACGATGTAATCCTGATGAAACACATGACAGAAGAAGTGACCATAGTAGAGACGATGGCTCAGCGAGGCGCGGATCTCATCGGGCAGGGTTTCGAACCAGTCCGCATCGTTACGACGCAGGGCGATATCCAGCGCCAGAATGTCCTCGACCTCATCAGAATGCACTGCGTGGTAGCGCACCGCCGCACCCGCCGCTGCGAAGCGATGCAGAAAGGCGTGCGCACCTTCTTTGCCTTCACACTCGAAGAATTCGCCACCGCCTTCACGGAAGTAGTCGCGCAGATAGTTACGCGCTTCCGCCACGCCGTCGCCAGACATCTTCAGCATCAGATGGTGTTCATATTTGTCGCGATACTGCTTCATGCGTTTCGGCAGATGCGCCGGAAACAGTTTACTCAGGCGCTGCAACAGGCGATCGCTGAAGTGTGGTTTAACAAAAGAGAGTTTGCTCAGCCAGGCATCAACCCGTCCCTTCAGCGTGAAAAACAGCGGCATCTTGTCGGTGCCCAGCTTGTCGATCATCAGGAAGGTATCTTTGCCGTAGACTTCCGCAATGTCATAGATGTCGCGGTGCATATATTCGCCCGCCACCGGCAGATGGGTGAAATGCGCCAGCATGTGACGGCGGATATCGCTGAGAACGCCGGGCTCGTTGGTGCCGATGTAAAACACCTGCTGCTGCGGTTCGCTGGCAAAGGTATCGAGTCGCACCGCGAAGACCGCCAGCTTCCCGGCACAACCAGAGGCTTCAAACAGGCGACGCGCATCGGCGTTGTAACGGGCGGGCGTATCCGCATCCACTTCACGAACCCGGTCGGCATATTCATGATCGGAGGCGTGACGGCCATCGTGCTGCACATCCTTGGGCTGCCAGCGGTCGTCATCCAGCCGCCCCAGAATCTCTTCCGGTGACGTCCCAAGATCGATACCGAGATGGTTCACCAGCTTCAGTTTTCCCTGCGCATCAATCTGGGCAAACAGCGCCATTTCACTGTAGGCCGGGCCGCGCTTGATCAGCGATCCGCCGGAGTTATTACAGATGCCGCCCAGCACCGAGGCACCAATACAGGAGGAGCCAATCACCGAGTGGGGTTCACGCCCCAGCGGCTTCAGCGCTTTTTCCAGCTGGTAGAGTGTGCTGCCGGGGAACGCCAGCACCTGCTGGCCTTCGTCGATCAGCTGAAGCTTGTCCAGCCGCAGGGTGCTGACAATCACCAGCGGACGATCGTAATCGTCGCCATGCGGCGTCGAGCCTTCGGTCAGGCCGGTATTCGCCGCCTGCATCAGGATAATGACATCGGCATTTACCAGCGTTTGCAGTACCCGCCAGAGCTCCAGCAGCGTACCGGGAAACGCCACCGCCAGCGCCTCGCCTTCGCCGGAGCGAAAGCCTTTGCGATAGCGCGCGGTCTGTTCAGGTTCAGTCAGCAGATGGGTAGGGCCGACCAGGCGGCGCAGGTCAGAAAGCAGGGCAGAGGTTTGTATCATGAGCAATTCCCTTGTCTTATCAGTGCGTCCTAACTGTAGCACGTCAACTCACCTCAACGCAGTGTGACAGCGGCAGCTACCTGCTATTCTCATCTTGTGGCACACTGCCGCCTGTTAATTCGATATTGCGCAGTTACTTAAGAGAACCCAACCTGATGAAATGGATTTACTCTGTTAGTCTCGCTGTCTCCCTCGCGATGCAACCGGCATTGGCTGAGACAGTGCCAGGTAACCACCCGATGACCGAACAGGCGCGGGATGCCTTCGTTAATCAACTGCTTAAAAAAATGACGCTGGACGAGAAGATCGGCCAGCTGCGTTTAATCAGCGTCGGACCTGATAATCCGAAAGAAGTGATTCGCGACATGATTCAGAAGAGTCAGGTTGGCGCGATTTTTAATACCGTAACCCGTCAGGATATCCGCGCGATGCAGGATCAGGCGATGCAGCTCAGCCGCCTGAAGATCCCGCTGTTTTTCGCCTACGACGTTATTCATGGTCAGCGCACCATTTTCCCGATTCCTTTGGCGCTGGCGTCGAGCTGGGATTTGGATGCGGTGAAAGAGGTGGGGCGCGTCTCTGCCTATGAAGCGGCCGACGATGGCCTGAACATGACCTGGGCGCCAATGGTGGATGTCAGCCGTGAACCGCGCTGGGGCCGTGGCTCTGAAGGTTTCGGTGAGGATACGTATCTCACCAGCGAAATGGGTCGCAGCATGGTGCAGTCGATGCAGGGCAAAAGTGCTGCCGATCGCTACAGCGTGATGACCAGCGTGAAGCATTTCGCGCTCTACGGCGCAGTTGAAGGCGGACGCGATTACAACACCGTGGACATGAGCCCGCAGCGCATGTTCCAGGACTATCTGCCGCCCTATAAAGCTTCACTGGATGCCGGCAGCGGCGGCGTGATGGTGGCGCTGAACTCGATCAATGGCGTACCCGCCACGGCGGACAGCTGGTTGCTGAAAGATCTGCTGCGCGATAAGTGGAAGTTCAAAGGCATCACCATCAGCGACCATGGCGCAATCAAAGAGCTGATCAAGCATGGCGTCGCCAGCGATCCGCAGGAAGCGGTGCGCATCGCCCTGAAGTCGGGTGTCGATATGAGCATGAGCGACGAATATTACAGCAAGTATCTGCCCGCTCTGGTGAAGAGCGGCGACGTCACCATGGCGGAGATTGACGATGCGGCGCGCCATGTGCTCAACGTCAAATATGACATGGGCCTGTTTAACGATCCCTACAGCCATTTAGGTCCGAAAGAGAGCGATCCGCAGGACACCAATGCGGAAAGCCGTCTGCACCGGGCTGAAGCGCGCGACGTCGCGCGTAAGAGCATCGTGTTGCTGAAAAATCGCCTGGAAACGCTGCCGCTGAAAAAATCGGGCACCATTGCCCTGATTGGTCCGCTGGCAGACAGTCAGCGCGACATTATGGGCAGCTGGTCCGCCGCTGGCGTGGCGAAGCAATCTGTTTCGCTGCTGCAGGGCATGCGCAATGCCACCGAAGGCAAGGCTACGCTGCTCTATGAGAAGGGCGCCAACGTCACCGACAATAAAGGGATTCAGGACTTCCTGAACCTCTATGAGCAGGCGGTTTCCGTGGATACGCGTTCACCGCAGCAGTTGATTGATGACGCGGTTGCCAAAGCGAAGCAGGCCGATGTGGTAGTTGCCGCCGTGGGCGAAGCGCAGGGTATGGCGCACGAAGCCTCCAGCCGCAGCGACCTGGTGATCCCGCCGAGCCAGCAGAAGCTGTTAGCAGCACTGAAAGCCACCGGTAAGCCGCTGGTGATTGTGCTGATGAACGGACGCCCGCTGTCAGTGGTGAATGAAGATCGGATGGCCGATGCGATGCTGGAAACCTGGTTCAGCGGCACCGAAGGCGGCAACGCCATCGCCGATGTGCTGTTCGGCGATTACAACCCGTCGGGCAAATTGCCGGTTTCCTTCCCGCGCTCAGTGGGTCAGATTCCGATCTATTACAACCATCTGCCAACCGGTCGTCCTTACAACTTTGCTAAGCCGAACAAATACACCTCGCACTACTACGACGCGGCTAACGGTCCGCTCTATCCGTTTGGTTACGGCCTGAGCTATACCACTTTCACCGTGTCGCCGGTAAAAATGTCCTCACCGACTATGCCGCGTAACGGCAGCATCGAAGCCAGCGTGACCGTGACCAACAGCGGTAAACGCGATGGCGCGACGGTGGTGCAGATGTACCTCAACGATCCGGTCGCTTCCATCAGCCGTCCGGTGCAGGAGCTGCGTGGCTTTAAGCGCATCATGCTGAAAGCGGGCGAGTCGCAAACCGTGACCTTTAAAATTGACGTGGATGCGCTGAAGTTCTGGAACCAGCAGATGCAGCATGTTGCAGAGCCCGGCAAATTCAACGTGATGATTGGACTCGATTCCGTTCGTACCGAGGATGGGCAGTTCAACTATTTATAACCGTCAGCCTTTCCCCTGACGTCAGGGGAAGGTGATGCGGCGCGTCGTTAGCGTCCTGCTACGGCGCGCCGCGTCATATCCACTATCAGAGCCATCATGATTAATCTGCGTGACCGCATTCAGCAGCAGGTATTCCGCCTTAACGGCCTGTCGATGAATGAATTTGACCTCTCTCAACCGCCTGGCGATCCCGGCCTGTTTGGCCCGGACAGCGTGATCTGGCGCGTCCACGGTGACTTCACCTCAATGATGTGCGGCGGGATCAGCGCGCTGCTGTTGCAGATGCTGCATCCGGCGGCACTGGCGGGCGTCTGGGATCACTCCAATTTCCGTGAAGATATGATGGGCCGCCTGCGGCGCACCAGTCAGTTTATCGCGGTGACCACCTACGGTAATTCGCAGGATGCACAGACGCTGATCGACCGGGTGAAACGCATTCACCTGAAAGTCAGCGGCGTTGATAGCGAAGGCAAACCCTATGCCGCCAGCGATCCGCATCTGCTGACCTGGGTGCATGTGGCGGAGACCAGCCGTTTTCTGGCCGCCCATCTGCGCTACAAAAATCCACACCTCAGCCGCGCCGGGCAGGATCAGTACTATCAGGAAGCGGCGCAGATTGCCGAAGCGCTGGGGGCTGAGAAGGTCCCTAAAAGTGTCGTCGACGTCGCGGATTACCTGCAACAGATGCGTTCAGAGCTGCGCTTTGACCAGCGTACCGCTGAGGTGACGCGATTGCTGATGAATGCCCCTGCACCTAGCTGGCAGGCAAAACCGGTGATGAAAATCATGCTTAAGTCAGGGTTCGGGCTGATGCCAGCCTGGGCGCAGGCAATGTCCGGTACTGAGATCGGCCGCTTTCAGCAGGCGATCATTGACCGGAAGATTAATGCGATTGCGGTGGGATTAAGGTGGTCGATTCAGCGCGGTGCCTGGTATCGGGCGATGGTGCGGATGGGAAGGGATGTGGGGTGAGGGGTTCACGGGTAAAAGGGTGGGGGGGCTAGTGGTCATAAAGAGATTAGGCAGCACTAGTGATTGATGCTGCTAATTGGATAGACGCTTTTGTTCACCCAATAAATTTATTTGGGTTATTCAAAATAGGCTGATCGGGGCAGATATCAACGTCCGCTTTGTGCCAGAAGCGGACCTTGAGAAATTTCAGCTTCTCTGACTAAAGTGGAGTACTAATTTTTATTTAAAACCACTCATTACGGGAGCTGGAAAGATGGAAACTGATTGGCATAGCTCCTCACTAACACGTTCTACCATCATTGATAAAAATTACAAAAACACACAAAACGTTCGCCGTTTTATGGTGGATGAGTGCGGTCCAGATTTCCGATTTGATCGCGAGTTTATGGCCTGGTTACGAAATGACATACCAAAAAATTTAGGTGATGTGGTTGATGAATGGAAGCGCAGACATTCACTCTAAAGCAGGAACATCCGCTCCTCGCTCATACGGGACACTCATAATCACATCTCCTAACCCAATGGAGATTGAACATGACAACACCCCCCTGGAACAAAAGCCGCATTATCGGCCAGAAACGGCCTCTTCAGATCTCTCATATCTGGGGAATTCGTATCCGTCTTGAGCTGGAAGGAAAAGTTCGTGATCTGGCTCTTTTTAACATGGCTCTGGACAGTAAACTTCGGGGCTGTGATTTGGTTAAGCTAAAAGTTTCTGATATAGCCTATGGGCACTCTGTTTCGGGCAGATCGACAGTGCTGCAGCAGAAAACGGGCAGCACTGTTCAGTTTGAACTGACTAAGGGAACCAGAGAGGCTGTAGCCGCGTGGATCAAAATGGCTCAACTAAGTAATAGCGACTATCTCTTCCAGTCCCGCGTTGGTTCTTCAAGACACATCTCAACCAGACAATATAACCGCATTTTTCATGGATGGATTGGGAAACTGGGTCTTGATGAGACGCTCTACAGTACGCACTCAATGCGCAGAACCAAGCCATATCTTATCTATAAAAAAACGAAGAACCTTCGGGTAATCCAGTTACTTTTGGGGCACAAAAAACTTGAAAGCACAGTACGTTACCTTGGCATTGAAGTAGATGATGCTCTGGAAATATCGGAGTCAATTGAAGTCTAGACTGTGAGGGCTGCAACAGCAGCCCTGTGCCAGAAGCGAATGCGTCAGGTTCAAAAATGGGAGGTAAGCGTTTTAACTTATTCGTCCGGGATACATACCCGGATACGGTGCCCGTCAGGATCAAGCGCAACGAACGTCTTGCCAAAAACAGCATGTTTGGGCTCCTGTTCTATCTGCACACCGCTCTCTGACCATTGCTGATAAAGCACATCAACCTCCTGAATATCTTTCACCATAAAACTTAATTCAGTTCGGCTACCTACACCGCAGGATACAAAGTCACTCGCTGTCGTTGACCATAGTCCAAGGTTCAGGCCGTTATTAAAGGAAAAAGCCACCCACGTCGGAAGCATCACGTCTGGTTCTGTATTGAATAGCTTCTGGTAAAAACCACTGCTGACAATCGGATTATCAACATAAAGAATGATCAGGTTAGGTATCATGAGTCTCTCACGCCAAAAAGAATGAGACTTCACTATTGCAGGGAGCATTGACAGAACATGTCAGCATCAGGACCGAAACGAGCAGAACGCCTTCTCAATCTTCTGCAGATTTTTTATCAGCATCGCTATCCGATAAGCGGCCACAGTCTGGCTGAAGAACTTTCAATCAGTCTTCGTACACTTTACCGTGATATTGGCGCACTACGCGCTCAGGGTGCCGACATTCAGGGTGAGGCTGGCACAGGATATATCCTTTCCCGGAGCCATCATTTACCGCCGGTGATGTTTACCCCCGAACAGCTCGATGCACTGGCGCTCGGTTTACGCTGGGTAGCCACATATGGTGATAAGGGCATTGCTAAAGCGGCTTCAGAGGTAACGGGGAAAGTCCGCCACGGTCTTCCGCCACAGTTACAGACACTGTTTGATGACTCGACATTATTGGTGGGAAAGAGACAGGAAGCTCATCACTACTTTGAAAACCTGGGCGTTGTTCGAAGCGCCATCAGGTGGAGGCGTAAAATCCGTGCAGGTTATACAGACAGACTCGGTAATATGAGTGAAAGAACGATATGGCCTTTCGCGCTGGGTTACTTCTCCGGCGCTATTGTGCTTGCTGCATGGTGTGAAGAACGTAACGACTTCCGTCATTTCGACGTAACGCGATTAAAATCTCTTCAGTACCTGCAGGAAGGATATCCTCATTCCCGGCATAGCTTACTCCGTATATGGCGTAATGCAGGTCTGGATAACATCGTTCCCACGCGTAGCTGAAATGGATATGATTGCCCCAGAAAATCCAGGCTGTTCTTATCTATAAATATATCCGCTCTTCGCTCATAGCGGACGTTCATCTGACTCCATCCGCTTTGTGCCAGTAGCGGACATCTCACATATCCACATTCGCATATGATCCGCTGCGGCCTACTTCAAGGAAATTAAGCTAAGTAACATTCATATGGATGACACTTTAGATACTCAAAATGATTTATTCGGAATATTGGATACATTTTGAATGGAGCCTTAAGTGCGTCTTTTTCATTTCAGCGATAGTCCTGATATCAGCATATTCAAACCTCGCCCAATAAGGGTTCATGTCGACAGGCCTGCTGGACAAGAGTGGTTAAATGGGTCACTGGTATGGGCTACTGATGAAGCTCACGAATTACTTTATCTTTTCCCTCGGGAGTGCCCGCGCATCGTATTTTGGCCACTACCTGATACAAACAGAGTGGACCTTGAACAATGGATGGGAAACAACTCACATGCTACTGCCATTGCCTGCATCGAGCATGCATGGCTATCACGCTTTCAAAATGGAAAAGTTTACAGATATGAATTGCCTGTAGATCACTTTGAGCCAACGGGAGAGGTCGGTATGTGGGTATCCCGGACAAACGTTATCCCAACTGGCTTGAAGGTAATTTCAAACCTGGATGCTGAACTTATATCAAGGAATATCACGCTTCGTGTAATGGAGAGACTCACGCCACTCAAAAGTATATGGCTGACATCGCTTCATGCTAGCGGCATTAGATTGAGAAACGCACAAGACTGGGGAAAACCAGGCTGGACGCATTCGAAACCGGGCCGCCAGGTTATCGTTTAAATTTATAATTGATAAGTTAGGCCTTTGAGCAAACGTCAGTGATGTCCGCCTCTCGCTCACAGCGGACCTTCAACTCAATTAGTTCGTCCGCTATGTGCCAGGAGCGGACGTGGCTAACATCGGAATGACTAATCTGCGGGGCTGGTCAGCACATATGACAACGTATGACGCTGTCGTGACCTCAGCTTGTAAAGTTGTATGAGTTGTTCTGCATTTCACACTTGGGATAGTCAGTGACATTACAAGCGACCTATATTGAACAGCTTACGCCCGGCGCTGAAACGGAAGGTGTTTCGATCATCGACGTCAATCCTTTTGGCTCTAAGGGGGAAAAGGATCGGCGACTGCTAATCAGAAACGACGGTGAGCCCCTTCTGATTTTACAGTTATATATACGTGCAGATGAGGATGGCTGGCTTATTTCCAGCGCCTTTTCTGATTTTCTCCTCAATGAATCCCACGTGGCTATCATTTGTGGGGACTATTTTCATGTTTTTGACATAGCCACACACGCGTTCAGAAGCCATCCACTAGGTGATTACGTCGGCCATATTTATTCAGTGCCTGACATCCATACTGACAAGCTACATGATCGGGTTTTGGTTGCAACTTACTGCCACGTTTTTCTGATGGATATTGCTGCAGGCATTCTCTGGAAATCCAGGCAGTGCGCCATTGATGGTGTAATCATAACATCAATAGAGAATGATACCGTGCTTGGCCAAGGAGAGTGGGACCCGCCAGGAGGCTGGGAATCTTTTAAGCTCGATCTTAAAACGGGTATCCTGATTTGAAAAAGGAGTTACCCTCACAGTAATTGCTAAAAGCGGATTTTGCTAGCATCGCAATATCATAATTTATGGGGACAAGTCAGGTTGACCTGCTCCCATTTGATTAATACACCTAGGTTTAACTAGCTCTTCATGGTACTGAGAACAACCGCTAAGTCTGCTTCTCGCTCATAGCGGACATTGTTTTTGACAGTGCCTGCTTCATCCGCTCGAGCGCACTACTGCTCTATAACTGCAGTCGCAATTAATTCTCTAAAGGGAGATCTGACGAAAGCAGAACTGCTTTCACTGGTTTTGCTGGCCACCACGCTGCTTACCTGTTGCGATGCTGGCGCGAAGAGTATTGATTGGTATAAAGCGCATGACGCGGAGCGCGAAGCTAAATATGAAGAATGCACGAAAGCCTCTGATCCACGCGGTACCGAAGACTGCCGCAATGCCATTGATGCCACTGTCTACGGCGGCTCTTTTACAAAGAGTCCTAATAAAAGTAGGTAAATTCAGGCGAGCCGCCGCCTGGCGGTTTTTTTTGCCCTTCTGCGGGAACAGGTAACGTCCCTCCAGTCAGCCACTCAAAGGCAGATGCCGGGCACAATTGACATTGCACTACCAAAAGGCAATGGTTATTTTAGAATCAAGTGGATCTACTATATTCGCACATAAGGAATGGAGTTCTCATGTCATATAGCTGCTATTTACTTCTCAATCGGCGTGAAATGACCAGCCTGAGCTGCCCTGGTATTGGTGCATTTCCTGCTTTTTCTGGTCAAAAAGAAGGCCGCAATAATCCTGAAAAAACAAACGTACCTGATATAGGCCCAATAGTTCGTGGCCGTTACTTTATTGTAGAACGACCTTCAGGTGGAAGATTGGGGCCGTTTAGAGAACGCTTGTTGAAAGACATATACGGTACGGATCGTTCAACATGGTTTGGACTATTTCGTGACGATGGAAAAATCGATGACTACACGTTTGTACAAGGCATCAGGCGGGGTAATTTCCGTCTGCACCCTATTGGGCCATTAGGGCTGAGTGAAGGCTGCATCACACTTCAGCATCCTCTTCAGTTCAATTACATGCGCGACATGTTCCTTAAATCTGGCCCAACGCTTAACATCCCAGGCAGCCAGCTCAAAGCCTATGGAACGGTAAAGGTATACTAACGATGCGCTTTATTTTAACTATTTTTCTGTTTGTTTTTTGTGCGATTTCTATTTCAAAAGCTATTGCTGTAATCGTGCCGGTAACATTCTTTTATGCCATCGCAGGTTTTTTCAATATTAATGGCGATGAGGCAACTCTCGACTTTGTACTTACAGCCAACATCCTTATTTCTATCATTATGTCTGTTGCGCTTTTATGGTTGCTGAAAGGTTTTTTCAAAAAGCATTAAACAGGACGATATGAGTACCATGGATTAGAGAAGTCAGTCTGCTAACCATAGTGAACGCTACAATCAACACCGTATCCGGTTAACTTTATGGGGCAGTGCATCGCGCTCCTTCGCTGCATCCACCCGTTACTGTAAGAGCATTATCAGACCGTGATGGTATGAGTATGCTGCCAGATGGGCCTCTGCTCCCGCCAATTGCGCCTGCTGTACTCTTCACCACCCCTCCAACCTCCACACTTTGAGACTATTACCCTTGTCTCAGATAGCCGCAGCCAGGATCCTGCTCTATTCTCGGGGAAAATGGATTCCTCCAGGCTTTGTCGAGGCACTATGACGTACAAATCCCTGATTGCTGAAGTCCACAATCAGCTGCGCACCCTGACCGCCATTGTCGAACAGGATGAGCGCACTGCCTATTTTTACATCTGGCCAACCGACCTGTTCCGCAGCCAGTATGCGGTACGCGGCTGCTGGCTACGAAACCTGCTGCCGGCACCGGCGCAGGAAGATCGCGAGGCGATGGAGCAGGGCATAGCGCCGCTGCTCAGCGCCGAGTATTGCCGTAATCTGGAAGCGGAACCCGCGCTGGATCCAGCCGGTCTGCAGGTGCTATGGGAGCCGAGCGATGATGGCGCGGCGCTGTGGTACTACGGCCAACTGCTGGCGGTGATCCCCGGCTGGAGCCTCTATCAGGAGAAGCAGGTGAGCTTCTCTGCAGGCTGCATCAAAAAGAACCGGCTGACGGCACCGCTGGGGTCGGCATCAACCAATGACTACTACGCCCGTGCGGAGCATCAGCGTCAGTTCTGGCGCGAATGGCACGACGGCAGCGAGTGGGATAAGGTGCAGAACGATCTGATGGCCTGCTATCAGGCGCGCTTTGGCGAGTCAGTGAAGTATTACGCTATCGATCAGGGCAGCTGGCCGCCGATGGCGATCTCCCAGCACTGGCATCAGGGCGTCTGGTATTTCCTGACCATCGGCATGAGCATCCGGCCGATGCCGCAGGTCGATTATCTGTTTGATGAGCTGGCGCCGCAGTATCGTCGCATTGAACTCGGCATGGCGGTTGACGGTGAGGTCATGACCGAAGGCAACGCGGTGCAGATGGCCAGCGCGCTGGCGGAGTTCGTGCATCTGCCGTGGGCGCGGCTGACCTGGCTGGGCGAGGGCCATACGCTGGCGTCGGAAGTGGCGCCGGTCGGCTTTGAAAGCTTCCTGCTCGCCAATGAGCTGGCAACCGAACAGGCGCAGTTCTCGTTGCCAAAACGCGACGGCGACCGTCCGACTCTGCTCTGGACTACGCCGATTACGGAAGCGGAGCGGCAGTTCGCCCAGGCGGATGAACATGGCGGTCAGAAGTTACGGGAATTGTTAACGGCGGATGGCAATAATCACATCTTCCGTCCGCGCCAGCAGGTCGTCAGTTCAGAAGAGTAGGCCAGCAATAGTGCGCCTGTTCGCCCATTCCCCGGCGCCCGCCGGGGAAGTGATAGTTCCGCTCTGAAATTAAATTTTTACAAAAATCAAACATTTCTCAAATATGTGATCCTGCTCATCTCAAGTTCCCGCTTGCCGCGCCGTTAAACCCGATCAGGCAATCGCGCCGCACCAGGTTCAGGGGAACGAAGATGTTTAAAACAACACAATCCCGCTTCACCGCAACAATGATCGCGTTCTTTGTTGCGCTTTTACTCGTTACAGTCTGGGTTATTAATCAGTTTGTCGCGCCACAGCTGGTCGATAGCGAAAGCCGTCTGGTTCGCTATCAGGTGGATTCGCTGGCTTCCGGTATCGTTGAACAGATGAACCGCGTTCAGGCCCAGCAGCGCGCCATTACCGAAGCCGCATCTGTCATGGACAGCGCCACCATCGACACCCTGTTACCGACGCTGGTTAACCAGTATCAGGACAGCAATGTGTTTGGTGGCGGGATCTGGCCACTGCCAAACCGTCGTGATCCAGCCAAAGAGAAGGACAGCAGCTTCTTTGCCCGTAATGCCAGCAATGAACTGCAGGTGAACACTTACTGGAACTCCGACGCGGCTGACAAATACTGGGAGCAACCCTGGTACAAAGATGGCATGGCCGCTCCGAAAGGCCAGTGTGCCTGGGCAAAAGCCTATCAGGATGCCGCCAGTCCGCAGCCGCGCACCAACTGTGCTATGGCCATCTACAAAAACGGCACGGCGTGGGGTGTCGCCACCATCGACGTGACGCTGGGGTTCTTTAACCAGCTGGCGAAGCAGATGGGTGAAACCATTCAGGGCAACGTCCTGATCGTCGAAGCCGACGGTAAAGTCGTGGGCAATGGCGCACTGGTGAATGCCGCACCGAAGCTCGAAAACCTGGCTGACGTACAGATGCCGATGGCAGCACCGCTGAAAACGCTGCTTAACGGTGTTGGCAATCAGCCGCTGGAAACCACCTATGACAGCAGTGAAGGCGAGCAGACGCTGTTCGTGCAGGCCATTCCTGGCAGCCCGTGGTATCTCGCCAGCAGCCTGCCAACCAGCCTGCTGAAAGCGCAGTCTCACAACATGCTGACCCGCCTGGGTCTGGTGCAGATCCCTCTGGCGGTAATCCTGCTGCTGGTGTCGCTGGGCTTTGTCCGCGCCATGATGAAACGTCTTAACGTGCTGAACAGCAACATCGAAGCGCTGTCGACCGGTGGTGCGGATCTGACTCAGCGTCTGCCAGCCAGCAACAGCCCGGAGTTCAACGCCGTCGCGCAGAGCTTTAACCAGTTCATCAGCTATCTGCAGGGGCTGCTCCAGCAGGTGGGCGACAGCGCGCTGGCGATCACCGCCGCGTCGCGTGAAATTGCCAGCGGCAACGCTAATCTCTCCTCCCGTACCGAAGATCAGGCCAGCTCGATTGTAGAAACGGCCGCGTCGATGGAGCAACTGACCGGCACCGTGCGTCAGAACGCCGACAACGCGACTCACGCTAACCAGCTGGCGGGTGATGCCTCGCAGGTGGCCGCACGTGGCACTGAAGTGGTCCGTCAGGTGGTCACCACCATGGGCGAGATTCATCACTCATCCCGTAAAGTGGTCGATATCATCAGCGTGATCGACAGCATCGCATTCCAGACCAATATCCTGGCGCTGAACGCCGCAGTAGAAGCCGCACGGGCCGGTGAACAGGGTCGCGGTTTTGCGGTGGTGGCATCAGAAGTGCGCAACCTGGCACAGCGTTCAGCCAACTCGGCGCGTGAGATTAAAAAGTTAATCGAAGAGTCGGTGGCGAACATCGATACCGGCAGCGCGCTGGTCGAGCAGGCGGGTCAGACCATGGATGAGCTGATGAAGGGCGTGAGCAGTGTGACAACGCTGATGAGTGAAATCATGTCAGCCAGCCGCGAACAGAGCCTGGGCATCGAACAGGTTAACGTTGCGATTACCCAGCTGGATGGCACCACACAGCAGAACGCCGTGCTGGTGGAGCAGGTTTCTGCTGCCGCGCAGGCGATGGAATCGCAGAGCACCCAGCTTGAGCGGGTGGTTCAGAGCTTCCGACTGTAATCCCTCTTCAGGCCAGCCTTGCTGGCCTGATTTTCTCTCTGCTTCATCCGCTTATCTCCGCCTGACCCGGGTAAAAAATCCTCGATGATCCGCCCAAACCGATAATTCTGTGCCAGAATAGTTGGGAATAATCTCAAGGAAACGCCATGTCTGCTATTGAAGTTATCCTCGTTGACCACCTCGATCGTCCCACCGGCAAGATGGAAAAGCTGGAAGTGCATGAAAAAGGATTACTGCACCGCGCGGTGACGGTCTACGTCTTCAATTCCCGGCAGGAGCTGTTGCTACAACGGCGTGCCAGCGATAAATATCATTGTGGTGGCTTGTGGAGTAATACCTGCTGTGGTCATCCTTATCCCCATGAATCAACCCGCGACGCCGCCGAGCGCCGCTTGCGTGAAGAGATGGGGATGGTGGTGACGCTGACGCCGGTGTTTGAGCTGAGCTACAACCTGAAACTGAGCAATGGCCTGACTGAACATGAGTATGGTCACGTCTTCTTTGCCGTCTGCGACAGCCTGCCGCAGCTGAATCCGCAGGAAGCGGATGCCTGGGATTATCGCCCGATGGCGCTGATTGAGCAGCAGATGCAGATGCAGCCACAGCAGTTCACACCGTGGTTTTTGCATACTTTCCCGCGCATCCCGGACTATCTGGAGCAGTTTCCTTTCCCGGCATAAAAATGCTTTGAGGTGAGTAGTATATCCCGCTGCTCTCGGAATAGCAGGTTCGGAGTTTCGGGCGGAAATCGGCTTGTGCGTGATTGTCTGGTCAGACAATCAGTAAATATTGATGACCAGAACTATTAGGTCTCATACGGACGGTGGGAAAAAGCCCCTGACAGTAATACCGCGCTCATTTAAAAGATGCGTATGGATGAAAGGATTTACGTGACTTATTATTATCGCTCTGAAGGTGCTTGCTGAGCAGCTTCAGATTTGCTTACCCAATTCGAATTGCATATGTGAATAAGGTCACCAGCATACTCTCGGTGACCTTTATGATTTTTGGCTTACCTGTGCGGAGGGTAATCAATCCCGCAATTAGGTGGCCGACAGCGGTAGATTCTCTGTAACCCCAGTTTCCATCCCGTAATAAAGCCAAAGCGTTTTAGCGCTATCAGGGTGTACTTAGAGCAAGAAGGAGTGTGACGACAGCGATTTCGGATATTCATCGGTGCATATGTCCGATACAACATGACGAATCGAATACTGAGCCACTTAAGCACTTGCAACTTCTTTTCTAAAGGTAATGACGTAATAGTGAGTCAATGTGGATTTATTTCCACCAAAGCAACCCGGCTGTTCATCTATACCGATGGTGTCAACACGGTGGAACTCCCAGCCTTCAGTAGCCCATGAGTTAACCTCTTGCTCCAGGTATGCTGCGGCAATTCCATTCTTGTTGTCTTTTGCCTTGACTGAAATGTTGGGTGGAATCTGAACCATCTTATATGTGTACATTTAAACTCCTTTTCGTTGTGGTGAATTCTGATGGTAAAGCCAAACGCAATTACACTCAAACAGATTATAACACCTGTAGGCGAGTATAATTGACAGTGAAATATATCAAAGTCTGAAATATGTTGATTCAGAACGCTATTTTTGAAGTTTTAATCTTAAGCGACCTAACGGACGCTTTAACACCCGTCGCCAGTTTTAGAATACTATCTAAAATGTCAGGTTATTGTAAAAGTCGCACATGTGATCTTACCAGAAAAATCATTTTTTTCAGTTCTTTATCCTTAATTTTCTCCAACCGGATTCCATAAATTTATGGATTTATTGTATATGCAGATTTGCCACGCCTCATGTTGTCTCTGATGGGGATATTTTCGATTGCAATAATTCAGGTGAGTTATTTTTTTGATGCAACAGTTTTATAGGCAGCTCAAAAAAGAATAATAAAATGATTTTTGGAAAAATGACCGGTATCATAAAATCTTAAATTTCGGAGATCATAATAAGGAAGCTGGCGGGTCAGGTGAATAAACTGGCCGCAATGACGAGCATTGCGAGAGAAGATCGGTGTGGTATGTCCTCAATCATAGCAACAGCCTCTACTTCTTTCTCATGCAGATCGAACGAATTGCTGAGAAATAAACAGCTACAGATAGCTTAGCTAAATCTGTTCGTACATATCGCATGTTTTATCATCTGCAATATTGAGCGATTTGAGAATTTCTTTTGCCTTTGGCTCTGATGCCTGCTTCGTGCTCTAAAAGCCTATTGCTCCCGCTCTTTATCCCTGCTAACCGGCACAAAGGCCGGTTTCTTCAATGATTATTTATCAGCAAGCGCTGGGATCACATGCTGCGGATCGCGTTCTATGGCCCGGAGTAAAGCTTTAGCCGGGCCGGTTGGCTCACGTCGTCCCTGTTCCCAGTTTTTTAGCGTGTCTACATTCACGGAAATCAGCTTAGCGAACCCGCTTTGCGAAAGACCAGTAGCGTTTCTGATAGCTTTGACTTTAACCGCAGTGACTGTGCTTTCGCGGGCAGGTGCTCGGGAGCCTTCGACGATCTCATTCATCTGAGTCATGCTTTCTTTCAAACGCTCAAACAGTTTTTTGTCCATTACCAGCCCTCGTTCAACGCCCTTAACAGATGTTTTTCATCCTCGGATAAATCATCCTGGACGCCTTTTTTATAAATCAGCAACAGCCTGATTTGTGATTCAGAGACTTTGTAATAGTAAATCACCCGAACGCCGCCACGCTTACCTTTGCCTTTGGCCGCCCAGCGAACTTTACGCAGGCCACCCGTATTCTGGATAACATCACCCCAGCCTGGATTGTCAGCCATGAATTGTTGAAACTCGCGATATTCATCATCGCTGAGTAGTTCCTTTACATCTTCCGTGAATACAGGAGTCTCAATGAATAACATGTCTGTACGTCATTGGCGTAGGGTAGAGTCATATTATCATGCAAGGAGGGTAAGTCAATGGCGTACAGTGAGGTGCGTAATCGCCCGCGCTGAGCATGCCTTAGAGGGCATTTTTTGCGTCTTTGCGGGGGGACTTTTGCTCCCTGAGTCGGTGCGCTATCCACGTCCTGACCATTGATTATCGCTGCAGCTCGAAATCTTCCGCATCCACATCATAACCCGACGGTTCCCAGCGGATCGCCAGCAGCGCCAGCAGGCCCGCCAGTGGTGCCAGGAAGATCACCCAGAACACGCCGGTGCCCAGCGCCGCGACCAGCACCGGAAACAGAAACAGCGAAACGGTAGAGCTGCCGCGCATCAGCGTCTGGTTAAAGCCGACACCCACGCCGCGCAGCGACGTCGGGTAGCTCAGCGAAGCAAAAGTCATGGTATGGGAGCCAGGCCCGAATCCCTGTCCAAACAGGAACAGCGCCAGCATGCCGATCGCCAGCGCGGCTTCCTGGCCGCCTTCCGGACGACCAATCAGCGCCAGCCCGAGCAGCGCCACGCACTGACAGGCATAACCCGCCACCGACATCTTCCACGCTCCGAGGCGCGGCACCAGCCGCACCGCCAGTATCCCGCCGACAAAGGCGAACAGCAGATTCAGCGCCAGCGACACCAGAATGGTGGTAAGCATTGACTGGGCAAAGAAGCTGGAGATGATCACCGGCAAGCCAAACGCCACCGCGTTATAAGCAAAAGATGAGGCAATGGAAGTGATGGTCGCCAGCAATGTACGGCGGCGATAAACGCCCTGTAACAACGCACCATAGTTACGCCAGCTCGCCTTGCGCACCGGCATGGCAGGCGTCAGCGCGGCGTCGGGTGCCACCTGGGCATTAATACTCCACGCACTGCGTAAAATCGCCGCGGCACCTTTCAGGTCGCCCTGATTCGCCGCCCAAACCGGGGATTCGCTCATGTAACGGCTACGGATGGCGATGATGATAATCGCCGGAACGGCACCAAAACCAAGGATTAGACGCCAGAGCCAGTCGGTGTGGCTTTCGGGTAACACGGCATAGAGCAAGAGCACCAGCAGATAAGAGATGCTGATTGCCGCATACCAGGTTGGGCACCACATCGCCACGCTGGCCGCTTTATTTCCCTTGCCACGTAGTCTGGAAAACTCCGCCAGAAACGCCATCGCCACCGGCAGATCGATTCCGACTCCCAGACCCATCACAAAACGCGCGCCGGCCAGCACGTACTCATTGGGGGCAAACGCACAGGCGATAGCCGCCACCACGAAAAAGAACATATCGGCCATAAACACCCGATAACGGCCAATTTTATCCGTGAGATAGCCGCCGATCAGTGCGCCGATAATGGCCCCGAAGGTGATTGCCGAGGCGACCATGCCGGTGCCGGTCGGGGTGAGATTGAATTCGCGCGTGATGTCTTTGATGCCAAAGGCCAGCGCACCCAGGTCGTAGGCGTCAAGGAAGACGCCCCCCAGCGCAATCGCCACCACAATGCGGGCATTATTACGGGCGCTGTCGCCACTGTTCACTAATCGGGAGACGTCAGCTGCGCTGCGGATCCACTGTGTTTCGCCACCGGGCGAACTCCCTGCTGTTGCCACATGGGCGGAAGAGGTCAGGTCGGACATGATGTTGTGCGTCTTTTATTATAAAAACAGATTTCCGAGAATAGCCGTTTAGACGCCCAGACGTAAATTCCTTTAGGTTATATGAGATGAATTTATAATCTCAAATCGTTATCAATTTGCGATAAAGTCAGCTGCATCGCCGCTGCGCCAGGCTACGCTTTTAAGGCAGATAATTTCCGCTGCACGCCTTGCCAGCCTCCCGCAGAGTGGCAGGAGGGCAGCCTGAACGCGCAGGCGCACAACGCCTTGTTAATCATCACGCACGAACAAAACGTAAAAACAACACACTGCGATAAGGAAAAAGCCATGGTCAGAATTCGGGGTTGGATGGGCGTCAGCGCTTTGCTGCTCAGCATGGGGATAGCACAGGCGGCAGACCCGGTGCGGGTCGGCTCAAAAATTGATACCGAAGGATCACTGCTGGGCAATGTGATCCTTCAGGTGCTGGAAAAGCATGGGGTAAAAACCGTCAATAAAATTCAGCTCGGCACCACGCAGGTGGTGCGCGGTGCCATCACGGCGGGCGAACTTGATATTTATCCGGAATATACCGGCAACGGTGCATTTTTCTTCAATGATGAGAAAGACAGCGCCTGGAAAAATGCCGCCGAAGGCTACGAGAAAGTGAAGAAGCTGGATGCGGAGAAAAACCATCTGGTCTGGCTGACACCCGCTCCGGCTAATAACACCTGGACCATCGCTGTGCGAAAAGATCTGGCTGAAAAAAATCAGCTCAACTCTCTGGCGGACCTCAGCGCCTGGCTGAAAAAAGGCGGCACCTTCAAACTGGCGGCCTCAGCAGAATTTATTGAACGCAGCGATGCCTTACCCGCCTTTGAAAAAGCCTATGGCTTTGATCTCAAGCAGGACCAGCTGCTGTCACTGGCTGGCGGCGATACCGCTGTTACCATCAGCGCAGCGGCACAGCAGACTTCCGGCGTAAACGCGGCGATGGCGTACGGCACCGACGGTCCGGTAGCGGCATTAGGTCTGCAGACGCTCAGCGATCCTAAAGGGGTTCAGCCGATTTATGCACCGACGCCGGTGATCCGTGAATCGGTACTCAAAGCCTATCCAGAGATTGCAGAGTGGCTGAAGCCGGTGTTCAGCGCGCTTGATGAGAAGACACTGCAACAGCTCAACGCCAGAATCGCGGTCGACGGTCAGGATGCCAGCAGCGTAGCGACCGAATGGCTGCAGCAGAAAAAGCTGCTGTAACCGATGCAGATATCGCGGGAAGCGATAAGCCGTCCGGTTGAGCAGCCGGTGGCACTGCTGCTGCTGACGCTGCTGACTCTGGCGCTGGTGGCATTGCCGTTTCTGAACTTCGCCCCAAACCGTCTGGTGGCGGGTGAACCGCTGATGGGCTGGCAGATTAGCCGCTTCGGGCTGTTGCTGCTGCCGCTGTTGACGCTGTGGCTGCTGCTGTGGCGGCATCCGACCCGCATCACGCTGATGCTGGCGCTGCTGGCGGCAGAACTGATGCTGGCGGCGATCATCTGGCTCAGCGGTCATCAGGCCACTTTACTCAGCCAGCAGGGCAGCCGTCTGGCGCGCACCAGCTTTGCCAGCGGATTGTGGTGCAGCGGCGCGCTGATCCTGCTGCTGATCACCGATCAGGTGCGGCAACTGACCCGCCATCGGCTGGCACAGCTGCTGCTCAATCTGCAGGTCTGGCTGTTGCCGCTGCTGCTGCTGTTCAGTGGCCAGCTCAGCGATCTCTCCCTGCTGAAAGAGTATGCCAACCGCCACGCGGTGTTTGATGCCGCGCTGAGCCGTCATCTCACCCTGCTGGCGGGAACGGTGGTGCCTGCGCTGATGATTGCGCTGCCGCTGGGCGTCACACTGTTCAGGCGGCCTGGCTGGCAGGGCGGGGTGTTCGGCGTGCTGAATGTGATTCAGACTGTGCCCTCGGTGGCGCTGTTTGGTCTGCTGATTGCGCCGCTGGCCGGACTGGCTCAGCAGTTTCCGTGGCTCGGCGACTGGGGCATCAGCGGCATTGGGATGGCTCCGGCGCTGATCGCGCTGGTGCTTTACGCCCTGTTGCCGCTGGTGCGCAGCGTGGTGGTGGGGCTGCAACAGGTGCCGCACGAGGTGCGGGAGAGTGCACGCGGCGTCGGCATGAGTGGCTGGCAGCAGTTTATTGCGGTGGATGTGCCGCTGGCGCTGCCGGTCTGGCTGGCGGGCCTGCGGGTGGTGGTGGTGCAGACGCTGGGCATGGCGGTGGTCGCAGCGCTGATTGGCGCGGGCGGCTTTGGCGCGATTATTTTCCAGGGACTGTTAAGCAGTGCGCTTGATTTGGTGTTGCTGGGAGTAATTCCGGTGATTGCGCTGGCGGTGGTCATTGATGCGCTGTTCCGCCTGCTGATCTCACTGCTGGAGAGAAAAGATGATTGAGTTTGACGGCGTTTCCCGCGCGTTTAACGGTAAAGCGGCGGTGAAAGATCTGTCGTTACAGGTGGCGAAAGGGGAATTTTGCGTGCTGCTTGGCACCTCCGGTTCGGGCAAATCGACCACCCTGAAGATGATCAACCGGCTGGTGGAGTTTGACAGTGGTGAAATCCGCTTTGCCGGAGAGTCGATTCGCCAGCTCGATGCCCGCACGCTGCGGCGGCGCATGGGCTACGCCATCCAGTCGATTGGCCTGTTTCCGCACTGGACGGTGCGGAAGAATATCGCCACGGTGCCAGTGCTACTGGGCTGGCCCCGGGCACAGGTCAATGAACGTATCACGGCGCTGCTGGCGCTGCTGAATCTCGATGCGCAGCTGCTGGACCGCTATCCGCATCAGCTCTCGGGTGGGCAGCAACAGCGCATCGGCGTGGCGCGGGCGCTGGCGGCGGATCCGGAAGTGTTACTGATGGATGAGCCGTTTGGTGCACTCGACCCGGTGACGCGCGGGGTGCTGCAACAGGAGATGTTGCGCATTCATCAACTGTCGGGCCGCACCATCGTGCTGGTGACGCACGACATCGACGAAGCGCTGACGCTGGCGGACCGTATTGTGCTGATGGATAACGGCGAGATTGTTCAGCAGGGCAGGCCGGTGGAGCTGCTGACCCAGCCGAAAAATGATTTTGTGCGCGACTTCTTTGGCCGCAGCGAAATGGGAGTACGGCTGCTGTCGCTGGAGCAGGTTGGTAATGCCGTGCGGCGCGGCGAGTGGCTGCCGGGCGAACCGATAGCTGCGGCACTGACGCTGCGCGATGCCCTGTCGCAGTTTATCGCCCGGCGTACCGATAAACTGCCGGTCATTGACGATCAGCAGCGGCCGCTGGGCGTGCTCCACTTTGGCGATCTGCTGCAACTGCGCGAGGATTTAACATGCGCAGGCTAAGGGATCCGCTGCTGTGGCTGGTGCTGTTCTACGGCGCGCTGCTGACCCTGATGCCTTACAGCGGGCCGCTGTTTCACCGCTGCTTTCCCGAACTGGCGCGGCCACTCTATCAGCAGGAGAGCTTCTGGCAGCTGACGCTGGCGCATCTGTTTCTGGTGATCACCGCCAGCCTGCTGGCGATTGTGATTGGCATTGGCAGTGGTGTGTTGGTGACGCGGCGGGCGGGGCGGGCGTTCCGGCCGCTGATGGAAACCATTGTGGCGGCAGGGCAGACGATTCCGCCGGTGGCGGTGCTGGCAATTGCGGTGCCGGTAATGGGATTTGGGGCCTGGCCCGCAGTTGTGGCGCTGCTGCTCTATGGATTGCTGCCGATTTTACAGGGGACGCTGGCGGGTATTGATAGCGTACCGGCCAGCAGCCGGGAGATCGCCATCGGGGTCGGCATGAGTAGCTGGCAACGGCTGTGGCAGATTGAGCTGGCGCTGGCTGCGCCGGTCATCATCGCCGGGATACGCACCTCGGTGATCATCAACATCGGCACCGCTGCCATCGCCTCGACGGTCGGCGCGAAAAGTCTGGGATCGCCGGTGATTATCGGCTTAAGCGGCTTTAATACAGCCTATGTCATTCAGGGGGCATTACTGGTGGCGCTGCTGGCGATAGTCAGCGATCGCCTGTTTGAACGCCTGCAGCGCTGGCTTAGCGTGAGTGAACGATGAGAGAGTATCCCACCAGCATCAGACCGCCGGTGCCACCTGCCGCCATAATAAAAAACAGCGTGGCGAAGAAAGCTTTTTTACAGTTCATGGGTAAAACCTGAGCTCGTTAACAGTGAGGCGGGGATAATAGCGCGCGCAAGGCAGCAGGCAAAGTGCCCGGCGTGCGTTTTTGTTATCAGGCGGGGTCGTGCAACCGCACGGCATAGCCCTGTTCCTGCCAGTGTGACAGCTGTTCCTGCTGGCGGCGGGTCAGTTTTTTACCGGTAAAGACAAACATATTCATGCCGGGAAAGAGTTCAGGACGCGGTAAATCCAGCGGTTCTGCCAGCACATCAATCCGCCAGCCATGCTGCGACAGACGCCAGCCTTCCAGCCAGATGCGGGTACGATCGTCGATACCCCAGCCAATAATCAGCGCATCTTTACCCGATTTTTTGCGGCTGCCGGTCAGGCAGAACGCGACATAATCGATCAGCAAACCATCCAGCAGACTGCACATGGTGCGGGCGGTGTTCTGATCCAGACTCAGCTTCTGGCGCACCGGCATAAAAACATGGTCGATCAGCGCATCAATCGGATGTTCACGACCAATCGCGGCAATTTTATTACGAAGTTTAGCGGGTCTGACGTGACGCAGGACGCTGATCAGCTCATCCTGGAGTGTGGTCCAGCCGTCATGGGCATCTACATCGCCACCTTCCAGCAGTGCCTTAACTTTACCGACCGGCACGCCGCTTTCAATCCAGCGCATAATCTCTTCGATGCGATGAACATCCTCTTCGTCAAACTGACGATGTCCGCCTTCGGTACGTTGCGGCTTCAGTAAGCCATAACGACGCTGCCAGGCGCGCAGGGTGACTGGGTTTATGCCACAGCGCTCGGCGACGTCACCGATACTGTATAAGGTCATAAATTCCTCTTTCGATTGGTCTGAGTGCAATTACCATAACGAAGCCGACTAAGTTGTACAATACATTTCTCGATGTACAACTTGACTGATACGCCGTTTCTCCGTTATATCTCATATAAGAGAATTATTCCCAAATATGAGAAATCACCATGTCAGAGCTGAATACAGAGCAACGACTGGCGGTGAGGCTGGCAGAATTACGCCTGCAACGCGGCTGGTCGCTGGATGAACTTGCTGTCGCAACGGGCATCAGTCGTGCGTCATTATCGCGCATTGAGCGAAGCGAGACCAGCCCTACTGCTGCGCTGCTTAACCGTCTGTGTGTTGCCTACGGATTAACGATGTCGCGCCTGCTCAGTGAAGTGGAGGTTGAGTCCAGCCTGCTGATCAGAGATGACCAGCAGCCCGTGTGGCAGGATGAATCCAGCGGATTTATTCGCCGGAATGTCTCACCTCCTGCGCTTCATTTCCGATGCGAACTGGTTGAGGGCAAATTACGGCCTGGTGCACGTATAGATTACGATGCGCCACCCATTCAGGGTCTGGAGCAGCATATCTGGCTGCGCGAGGGCGGCCTCACTGTCACGATGGGGCCGCAGCAGTGGGCGCTGAAGCCCGGTGATTGCTTACGTTTTCATCTGGTCGGGAAATCGGCTTTTGAGGCGCACCTGACTGACGGCGCGCGCTATTTACTGGTGGTGGCGAAACCATGATCGATTACAGAATACTTCGCGCCGACGAAGCGCAACCGCAATTGGATGAACTCACAGCGGTGCTGCAGGGCTGTGTGGCAGACGGCGCCAGCGTCGGCTTTATTGATGCTGAAGACGAAGAGGTGATGACGCGATTCTGGCAGCAGCGGATTGCCGGTCTGGCAGACGGCGACAGCGAACTATTCGTTGCGCGGCAGCACGGTCGCATCGTGGGCACGGTCATTCTCAATGGCAGCGCCATGCCTAATGGCCGACACCGGGCGGAGATCAGCAAACTGCTGGTGCATCCGCAGGCGCGCCGTCAGGGCATCGCGCGTGAGCTGATGCAGCGCGCTGAGCAGCAGGCCCGTGCGCAGGGCAAAACGCTGCTGGTGCTGGATACGCGCAGCGGCGATGTCGCCAGCGATCTCTATCGCTCGCTGGGCTGGCAGGTGGCGGGGTCGATCCCGTTTTATGCCGAATCCACCGCGGGCGTGCTGGATGCCACCACCTATATGTACAAAGTGCTGGCGTAGCCAGCCGCTAGCTCATGCGGCTGGCCTTTCTTCGTGCCGGACCGGCCTGGGTTGACGGGCTGCCCGCACGACCCTGAAACGGGCAACTGCTGAAATTTACGACGTCGCACGAAAAATTCGGCGCGAAAGCTGACGCCAACAGGATACTGTGTAAAAATACAGGCCATATTTTCGGTGTGGTAACGCAAATCATGGCCCTGACAGCCGCAGTAAAAAGCCAGATAGCGCAATGGTATAAAGCGCTTCAGGAGCAGGTGCCTGACTTCATCCCACGTGCGCCGCAGCGCCAGATGATCGCCGAAGTGGCGAAGTGCCTGGCGGGCGACGATTCGCGCCATCTGGCGGTTGAAGCGCCAACCGGCGTGGGCAAAACCCTCTCTTATCTGATCCCGGGCATCGCGGCCAGCCGCGCCCAGGAGAAGCGGCTGGTGATCAGCACCGCCAACGTGGCGCTGCAGGATCAAATCTTCACCAAAGATCTGCCGCTGCTGAAAAAAATCATTCCCGATCTCACCTTTACTGCCGCCTTTGGCCGCGGGCGCTATGTCTGTCCGCGTAATCTGGCGGCGATGGCGGCCGATGACGATGAGCAGGGCGATCTGCTGCTTTATCTGGACGATGACGCCGTCAGCAGCACTAAAGAGGAGCAGACGCAGTGTGGCCGGTTGCAGAAATCGCTGGATCGCTATCAGTGGGACGGCCTGCGCGATCACAGCGACGAGAACGTCAGCGACAGCCTGTGGCAGCGGCTCTCCACCGACAAAGCGAGCTGCCTTGGCGCACACTGTCGCTGGTATCGTGAATGCCCGTTCTTTGTGGCGCGGCGCGAAATCGAGCAGGTGGATGTAGTGGTGGCGAACCATGCGCTGGTCATGGCCGCAATGGAGAATGAGTCGGTGCTGCCACCGGCAAAAAACCTGATGCTGGTGCTGGATGAAGGGCATCACTTGCCGGAAGTGGCCCGCGATGCGCTGGAGATGAGCGCCGACATCACGCCGGGCTGGAGCAGCCTGCAGCTCGACCTCTTTATCAAGCTGGTAGAGAGCATTATGACGCAGATGCGGCCAAAATCGCCGCCGCCGCTGGCTAACCCGGAGCGGCTGAAAGCGCACTGCGATGAGCTGCGCGAACTGCTGACGATTACCGCTCAGGCGCTGAATCCGCTGCTGCCACCGCATAACCAGCCGGGCGAATTCCGCTTTGTGCTGGGCGCGTTGCCGCAGGAGCTGCTGGATCTCTGCGCCCGGCTCTTTAAGCTCAGCGATGCGCTACGCGGCCTGAGTGAAGGTTTGATTAATGCGCTGAGCGAGCAGACAGGTAAAGTGGATGTGGTGCGACTGCATCGCAATCTGCTGCAGCTCAATCGCCAGTTTGGCTGGTTCGAATCGGTCAGCAAACTGTGGCGGCTGGCGGCGATGGAAAAAGCCTCTGGCGCGCCGGTGTCGAAGTGGATCACCCGCGAGCTGCGCGAAGGTCAGGCGCACCTGCTGTTTCACTGCGCTGGCATCCGCGTCAGCGACCAGCTGGAGAAGATGCTGTGGCGTAAAATTCCGCACGTGGTTGTGACCTCCGCCACGCTGCGATCGCTTAACAGTTTCAACCGCCTGCAGGAGATGTCGGGACTCAGCGAGAAAGCGGGCGACCGCTTTGTGGCGCTGGACTCCCCGTTTAACCACGTGGAGCAGGGCAAGCTGGTGATCCCGCAGATGCGCTATGAGCCGCTGATGACGCACGAAGCGGAGCATATCGCGGAGATGGCCGGTTTCTTCCGGCAGCAGATGGCGGAGAAAAAGCACAAAGGCGTGCTGGTGCTGTTTGCCAGCAACCGGGTGATGCAGCAGTTTGTCGCCTGTCTGCCCGACCTGCGCCTCTCAATGCTGGTTCAGGGCGATCAGCCTCGCAGCCGCCTGGTCGATCTGCATCGTCAGCGCGTCGCCAAAGGGGAAACCAGCATCCTGATTGGCCTGCAGTCGTTTGCCGAAGGGCTGGATCTCAAAGGCGATCTGCTGAGTCAGGTGCATATCCATAAAATCGCTTTTCCCCCGGTAGACAGTCCGGTAATTTTGACCGAAGGCGAGTGGCTGAAAAGCCTGAAACGCTATCCGTTTGAGGTGCAGAGCTTACCCAGCGCCTCTTTTACCCTGATTCAACAGGTCGGACGCCTGATTCGCAGCCATCAATGTTATGGCGAAATCGTCATTTACGACCGCCGTCTGCTGAGCAAATCTTACGGCAGCCGGCTGTTAGCGGCGCTGCCGATCTTCCCGATTGAGCAGCCGGAAACGCCAGAGCCGGCAGCGATACCGGCCACCGTGGTGCCAAAAAACACGGTGCGTAAACGACGTCCCACGCGGCGCTGAGCCGCGCACTTAACCGGAAGCGAGTGATGGAACTGAATAAAATCATTAAAGAGATTGGTCGCGGTAAAAATCATGCCCGCGATATCGACTTTGATACTGCCGTGGCGCTCTATGGCGCGATGCTGGCGGGCGAGGTGCCGGACCTGGAGCTGGGCGGCATTCTGATTGCGCTGCGTATTAAAGGCGAAGGCGAAGCGGAAATGCGCGGCTTTTATCAGGCGATGCAGGCGCAGATGATGCAACTGCAGGCGCCGGAAAACCGCCCGATGCCGATTGTGATCCCCAGCTACAACGGTGCGCGTCGGCAGGGCAATCTCACGCCGTTGCTGGCGCTGCTGCTGGTGAAACTCGGCTTCCCGGTGCTGGTGCATGGCGTCAGCGACGACGCGACGCGCATCACCAGTGAAGCGGTGTTTGCCGCGCTAGGTATTACCCCCGTCACCACCGCAGAGGCGGCGCAGGCAAAACTCGATCAGGGCGAACTCGCCTTTATCACCATCGATCATCTCTGCCCGCCAATGGCGAAACAGCTGTCGCTGCGCTGGCGAATGGGCGTGCGTAATAGCGCGCATACGCTGGCAAAACTGGCGACCCCGTTTGCCGAACGTGCGGCGCTGCGTCTGTCGAGCGTGTCGCACCCAGAGTATGTACCGCGTGTGGCGAAATTTTTCAGTGACATCGATGCGCCTGCGATACTGCTCAATGGCACCGAAGGGGAGGTCTATGCCAATCCACAGCGCTGCCCGGCGATCAGCATGATTCAGGGCGCAGGCGCAGAAGCGGAAGTGTGGGTTGAGCGTCAGCCCGAAGTGGCCGTTGAACTGCCGGCCGATAAGACGGCAGAGGTAACCGCGCGCTGGATTGAGCAGGTGCTGAATCAGCAGCGGCCGGTGCCCGCATCACTGCGACTTCAACTCGCCTGCTGCCTGCGCGCCAGCGGCCAGTGCGACTCGCTGGCGGCGGCAGAGCAGCAGATCCTCGCCGCCGGTTACTGACTCAGGCTGCTGGCAGCGCCTGTTCAACCAGGTTCTGCCAGAAAGTAATGCCAATTGGCAGCAGCGCGTCGTTGAAGTCATAGCGGGCGTTGTGCAACGGGGCGGAAGGCGTGTCGCCATCCGCGCCCAGCCAGAAGTAAGCACCCGGACAGGCCTCCATCATGCAGGCAAAATCTTCAGACGCCATCGACGGATTAACCTGCCACTGAACCTGTTCGGCCCCCAGCGTCGCCAGCGCCACCTCGCGTACCTGCTCAGCCGGGACCGCATGGTTGGCGGTCACCGGATAGCCCGGTAACCACTCAATCTCACCGCTGACGCCAAACGGACGTGGCAGGGTAGCGACAAATTCATCAATCAGTCCGCGTACTTTTTCGCGCACGCTGGTTTGCAGGCAACGCACCGTGCCGCGCAGCACAATCTGTTCCGGGATCACGTTGATCGCTTCGCCACCGTGGATCTGCGTCACGCTAACCACCGCCGAGGCGAGCGGCGAGAGCCGACGTGACGGAATCGTCTGCAGCGCCAGAATCAGCTCAGCCGCTACCACCATTGGATCGGCACCGCTTTCCGGCATCGCCGCGTGGCAGCTTTTGCCGTGCAGGGTAATCTCAAACGAATCCAGCGACGCCATCATGGCGCCAGGGTTAACCGCCAGTGACCCCAGCGGCAGGCCCGGCCAGTTGTGCATCGCATAGATCGCATCCATCGGGAAGCGCTGGAACAGTCCCTCTTCCACCATTTTGCGCGCACCGCCCAGGTTCTCTTCGGCAGGCTGAAAAATGAAATGTACCGTGCCGCTGAACTGGCGTGTGGCGGCCAACTGTCGGGCGGCGGCCAGCAGAATGGCGCTGTGACCGTCGTGCCCGCAGGCGTGCATCACGCCGGGAGTGACGGAGCGCCATTCAGTGTCGCCTTTTTCCGTAATCGGCAGCGCATCCATATCCGCACGCAGCCCGATAACCGGGCCGGGACCGTTTTCCAGCGTGCCGATCACGCCGGTGCCCGCCAGACCACGAAACACCTGCAATCCCGCCCGCTCTAACTCATCAGCGATAAACTGGCTGGTTTGCTGTTCCTGGTAACCTAATTCGGGGTGGCGATGAAACTCACGGCGCCAGCGCAGGGCATCTTCAAGCAGGGCAGGGGAAAGGGTCATGCAGAGTCGCGCTCCATACAGAATGAGAAGATTTCACTTTAGAGGTCGGGTGGCGCTGCGTCTATCGCCGGCAGGACGAAATCTGGCTATAGGCTAAATCAAAATGGAATAAGTAATAAGGAAGTGATGTCCGGGCAGGGCTTCAGAAGGGAAAAATGCGAAGAAAACGGGGCAAGTCGCTGCCCGCCCCGTTCAGCGTATTACTTCTGCATCGGCAGGTTCAGTTCATGCTCTGCCGCGCAACTTTGTGCCAGCTCATAACCCGCGTCGGCATGACGCATCACGCCGGTGGCCGGGTCATTCCACAACACCCGACCCAGACGCGCATCCGCCTCTTTGCTGCCGTCACAGACAATCACCATACCGGCGTGCTGCGAGAAGCCCATACCAACACCGCCGCCGTGATGCAGGCTGACCCAGGTCGCACCGCCTGCGGTATTCAGCAGCGCGTTAAGCAGCGGCCAGTCTGAGATCGCATCCGAGCCATCCTTCATCGCTTCGGTTTCACGGTTAGGTGAGGCAACCGAGCCGCAGTCGAGATGGTCGCGGCCAATCACCACCGGCGCTTTCAGCTCGCCGTTGCGCACCATTTCATTGAACGCCAGACCGGCAAGATGCCGTTCGCCCAGTCCCAGCCAGCAGATACGTGCTGGTAGTCCCTGGAAGGCGATGCGCTCCTGCGCCATATCCAGCCAGCGATGCAGCGTTTTGTGATGCGGGAACAGTTCTTTGAGTTTCGCGTCGGTCTTGTAGATATCTTCCGGATCGCCGGACAGCGCCACCCAGCGGAACGGGCCTTTTCCTTCGCAGAACAGCGGACGGATGTAGGCCGGTACAAAGCCAGGGAAGTCGAAGGCGTTGCTGACACCCTCATCCAGCGCGACCTGACGGATATTGTTGCCGTAATCCACGGTCGGGATGCCCATATGACAGAAGTCGAGCATCGCCTGCACGTGGACCGCCATTGAGGCACGCGCCGCTTTCTCCACTGCCTTCGGCTGTGAGACGCGTTCCTGCTGCCAGCGCGCCAGATCCCAGCCAGCCGGCAGGTAGCCATTAATCGGATCGTGCGCCGAGGTCTGATCGGTCACGATATCCGGTTTTGGCCCGCCCGCCCGGGCGCGTTTCACCAGCTCCGGCAGGATCTCGGCGGCATTGCCCAGCAGCCCGACCGAAATCGCTTTTTTCGCCGCGGTCGCTTCGCTGATTAACGCCAGCGCTTCATCCAGCGTGGTGGCTTTGTAATCTACATAGCGGGTACGCAGGCGGAAATCGATGCGCGACTCCTGACACTCAATCGCCAGCACACAGGCCCCGGCCAGAACGCCCGCCAGCGGTTGCGCGCCGCCCATGCCGCCCAGCCCGGCGGTGAGGATCCAGCGTCCGCTGAGGTCGTTGTTGTAGTGCTGACGTCCCGCTTCCACGAAGGTTTCGTAGGTGCCCTGCACGATGCCCTGCGCGCCGATATAGATCCAGGAACCGGCGGTCATCTGGCCGTACATCATCAGGCCCGCTTTATCCAGCTCATGGAAGTGATCCCAGGTCGCCCAGTGCGGCACCAGATTGGAGTTTGCCAGCAGTACGCGGGGTGCATCCGCGTGGGTGCGGAAAATGCCGACCGGCTTGCCGCTCTGGATCAGCAGGGTTTCATCCGGCTGCAGTGCCCGCAGCGAACGCAGGATCTGCTCGAAGCACTCCCAGTTACGCGCCGCCTTACCGATGCCGCCATAAACCACCAGATCTTCCGGCCGCTCGGCAACATCGGGATCGAGGTTGTTCTGAATCATGCGGTAAGCGGCTTCAATCAGCCAGTTGGCGCAGTGCAGCGTGGTACCGTGAGGCGCGCGAATTTCACGTGCCACAGCCTGAGAAAGAGTTTCGCTCATGAAAGATTCCTTAATTCAAGAAGTTGGGCGCATGCTCGGCAGCAGCGCGGTCAATGCCTGAGGCCAGTCAGTGCGACTTGCCCACTGACGCATTGCCTCGATATCGGGAGCCAGCAGGCGATCCTCCTCAAGGAAGGCGACCTGCTCGCGAATGGTGTCGATGGCCTGCTCAATCAGCGCAGAGCTTTTCAGCGGCCGGTTGAATTCAATGCCCTGTGCGGCGGCCATCGCCTCAATGCCGACTACCGCGGCGCTGTTAAAGCACATGCTGCCGAGACGGCGCGCGGCGTAGGTTGCCATCGAGACGTGATCTTCCTGATTAGCGGAGGTCGGCAGGCTGTCGACGCTGCCCGGATGGGCCAGCGATTTGTTCTCAGAGGCCAGCGCGGCGGCGGTCACCTGGGCGATCATAAAGCCGGAGTTTACGCCGCCGTCGCGCACCAGGAAGGGCGGCAGGCCCGACAAGCCGCTGTCCAGCAGCAGCGCCAGCCGTCGCTCGGAGATGGCCCCGACTTCGGCAATCGCCAGCGCCAGGATGTCCGCAGCAAAGGCCACCGGTTCTGCGTGGAAGTTGCCGCCGGAGATCACATCGCCGCTGTCACTGAACACCAGCGGGTTGTCAGAGGCCGCGTTCGCTTCGATTTCCAGAATCCGCGCGGCGTGGCTGAAGTTGTCCAGGCAGGCACCCATCACCTGTGGCACGCAGCGGATGGAGTAGGGATCCTGAACGCGGCCGCAATGTGTATGCGACAGCACTATTTCACTGCCCTCAATCAGGGTGCTGACGGCAGCGGCGACCGCAATCTGACCACGCTGACCGCGCGCCTGATGGATACGGGCGTCGAACGGTTTTAGCGAGCCTTTAATCGCCTCCAGCGACAGCGCACCGGCCATCAGACCAGCGGCAAACAGGTTTTCACCCTCAAACAGGCCGCGCAGCGCCAGCGCAGTTGAGACCTGGGTGCCGTTAAGCAGCGCCAGTCCCTCTTTCGGGCCGAGTACAAACGGCGACAGGCCCACGCTTGCCAGGCCTTCGGTGGCCGGGATCAACTCACCCCTGAGCCGGACCTGACCTTCGCCCAGCAGCATCAGGGACATGTGCGCCAGCGGTGCCAGATCGCCGGAGGCACCGACCGAGCCTTTTTCCGGGATGCAGGGCATGACTCCCGCATTGAACAGCGCCAGCAGCGCCTCAACCAGTTCGATTCGCACGCCAGAGTGACCGCGTGCCAGGCTGATGATTTTGGTGGCGACCACCAGGCGGGTAACATTGTCGGGCAGCAGATCGCCCAGCCCGACGCTGTGTGACAGCACCAGATTACGCTGCAGATCCGCCAGCCGACTGGCCGGGATTTGCGTCTGCGCCAGCTTGCCGAAGCCGGTATTAATGCCATATACCACGTTGCCGGAGGCGACAATCGCATCCACGGTCTGCTGCGCCGCCGCAATCGCCTGACGCGCGGGCTCATCAAGCGTCAGCGTGACGTTGCCCTGATAGATAGCGCGTAATGTGGCGAGGTCCACCTCGCCTGGCACCAGGCGCAAAACCTGAAACGAACCTGACATAGTCTACTCCTGTCTATACAAGTGTGCTGGTGTGGCTAAACTGCTCTCCTTGCCCTGATCCAGCGGAATAATACGAGTGAAACATAAGCGTTAATTCTTGTCTATGCTTGTCTATACAATCAAAGGTAGCAAGCAAGTGCCGTGCCAGGCCGATCACAAAAATCGATTGCCCGTCCGCTGCGGGTTGACTATTTAGCGCTACTCAGAGGCTGCACCATCAGGATGCGCAGGCTGCACCATTGGGGCACCGCGCAGCGTACTGGATGTATATACATTCACACGGTGAGACAGTAAACTTAGGGGACTTTCAGCATAAGGAACAGCAAATGGTTGAGCATACGGCACTGGCACAACTGGCGGCGGCAATGAGCGATGAGCCTGCCCCGATTTATCAGCGGGTGAAGCAGGCCATCGTCAGCCAGATCCGTGAAGGGTTGTGGAAAGCGAATCAGCGTGTGCCATCAGAAAGTGAACTGGTTAATGAACTGGGCGTCAGCCGCATGACCATTAACCGGGCGCTGCGTGAACTCACCAGCGAAGGCTTTCTGGTGCGGATGCAGGGCGTCGGAACCTTCGTGGCGGAGATGAAAGGCTACACCGCCATGCTGGAGGTGCATAACATCGCCGATGAGATCGCTCAGCGCGGCCATCAGCACAGCTGCAAAATTCTCGCCATCGGCCAGGACAAAGCCGATCCTGAGCAGGCGGCGGTGCTGGGACTGACCACCGGGCAGACGCTTTATCATTCGCTGATTGTGCATTACGAAAATGATCTGCCGGTGCAACTGGAGGACCGTCTGGTCAATCCGCTGGTCGCGCCCGATTACCTGACGCAGGATTATCAGCAGATGACGCCTTACACCTATCTGATGCGCGTCGCGCCGCTGACGGCGGGCGAGCACATTGTTGAAGCGGTGTTGCCCGATGCGCGTCAGCGTAAACATCTGTCGGTGGATGAGCACGAACCCTGCCTGCTGATTCGCCGTCAGACCTGGAGCGACACTAAAATCGTGACCTATGCGCGGCTGCTCTATCCCGGCTCACGTTACAAACTACTGGGCCGCTTCAGGGGACACGGTTAAGACGGGTAAACAGCAGCCGGGCATCGGTATCGCACGGGCTGAGTGCTGTTTCTTCATCGACCCACCACGCGCCCTGTTGTGCGGTCAGCCGTTCCCCGTCAGCCGTCTGCCAGGTGCCAGCCAGCACCCAGGCGACGCCATGCAGAGTGCTGACCGGCGTGGTCACCACCTCCACCGCTGCCTGCCATTCCCCGCGCCGCGTCATAATATTAAAATCTTCGCTGACGCTGCCCTGCAGCTTTGCCGTTAAGGCGAGTTCACCGGCAAACGCCCAGGGCTGCTGAGGCGTCAGTAAGTGCTGCCCGCCCGGCGCGGTCAGCAACACCGGATCGCCATGCAGCAGGGTAATCACCCGATCAATGTCAGGAAAGGCAGAGAAGGGACCATCCTGCGCCAGCGTCGCAATGCTGGCGCGCCAGCCGAAGCGCTCCGCGCCGGGTGGAAAGCTGATGATTTCGCGGGTTTCGCCGCCGCCGTTGCGCCAGCGGCTGACCGCCAGCTCCGCGTACGTGAACCGGGCGATCATCGCAGCGCCTCCATCGCCTGAGCAAAGCGGGCGGCACACGCCGTCTGGTGCGGATGCACCCCATCTTCAACCACGGTTTTACCCGCCACATAAACGTCCCGAATCTGATCGCGCTGCCCGGCAAAGAGCCAGCGGTTGAGGACGGCGTGCGACCCGACGCTGCCGAGCCACGCCTCATCCCGCAGCACCAGCCAGTCGGCACGTTGTCCCACCGCCAGCGTGCCCTGCTGAATGCCACACGCCTGCGCACCGCCCGCAGCTGCCTGTTGCCACAGCAGATCGCCTACCGACGGCTGGCCGGGCAGGGTAATCCGGTTGCGACGCTGGTCGCGCAGTCGCTGAGCATACTCCAGCCAGCGCAGCTCCTCCTGGGCGCTCAGCGAGACGTGACTGTCAGAGCCGATGCCCCAGCGTCCGCCCTGCGCGATGTACTCCACTGCCGGAAAGATGCCGTCACCGAGGTTGGCTTCGGTGGTCGGGCAGAGACCCGCCACTGCGCCGCTGCGGGCGAGACGCGCCAGCTCACTCTCATCCAGATGGGTGGCGTGGATCAGGCACCAGCGCGCATCCACCTCAAAGCGGTTCAGCAGCCAGGCCACCGGACGCTCGCCGCTCCACGACAGCGAGTCATTCACCTCTTTCTGCTGTTCAGCCACATGGATATGTACCGGCAGTGTCAGATCACTGGCCGCCAGCACGTCCTGCATCTGGCTTTCACTCACCGCCCGCAGTGAATGGAAACAGAGGCCACGGTTCAGCAGTGGCCTTTGCTGCTGCCACGTATCAAGCCGCGCCTGCTGTTGCAGATAGCGGTCGGTCTGCTGGATAAAACGCTTCTGACCCGCCGACGCTGGCTGGCTGCCGAAGCCGCTGTAGCTGTAGAGCACCGGCAGCAGCGTCTGGCCGATACCGGCGATCTCCGCCGCTTCAATCAGCTGTTGCAGCATCGCATCATCACTGTAGGGCGCACCCTGTGTGTCGTGGTGCAGGTAGTGAAACTCCGCCACCTGGGTGTAGCCGCCTTTCAGCATCTCGATGTAGAGCAGGGCGGCAATATCGCCCACCTGTTGCGGCGTCAGGCGCTGCACCATGCGGTACATCAGATCCCGCCACGTCCAGAAACTGTCCTGAGGATCGCCCGCCACTTCAGCCAGACCCGCCATGGCACGCTGGAAGGCGTGCGAGTGCAGGTTGGCGATTGCCGGGATCACCTCGCCGTTGAGTCGGAAAGCCTGATCAGCGTGGCTATCCGGGGTAATGGAGTCGATAAAACCGGCCTGATTGACCGTGATACGCACCTGCTGCTGCCAGCCCTCCGCCAGCAGGGCACGCGAGGCAAAAAAAGTCGCCATGGTTGATCCTCATCGGATGTGGTTGTATATACATATACATACTTTGAGGCACAGTGTAAACGGCGGAGGCATGAGGCAGCGATGGCAGAAGAGATACGCGTAGAGACGGTGTGGACCGGGGCTGACCTGGTCACCATGCGTGACGGAAAGTACCATCTTATCCCGCAGGGCGCGCTGGCGGTGCGGGCGGGCAGGCTGGTGTGGGTCGGGCCGCAGGCGGAGATGCCTGCGTTCGTCGCCGATCAGCATCATCATCTGCCGGGCGGCATCGTGACCCCGGGGCTGGTGGATTGTCATACCCATCTGGTGTTTGGCGGCGACCGCAGCCAGGAGTTTGAACAGCGCCTGAATGGCGTCAGCTATGCAGAGATTGCCGCGCAGGGCGGTGGCATCCTCTCAACCGTGCGCGCTACCCGCGCCGCCACTGAACAGGAACTGGTGGCATCGGCTCGCTGGCGGCTTAACCGCCTGCTGGCCGAGGGCGTCACCACCGTGGAAATCAAGTCCGGCTATGGTCTGGATGAAGAGAGCGAACTGCGGATGCTGCGGGCGATTCGCCGGCTGGGAGAGAGCGTAGCCGCTGACGTGCGCGCCACCTGTCTGGCGGCACATGCTTTTCCGCCGGAGTTTAAGCACGACCCGGATGGCTGGGTCGATATCATCTGCGAACGGCTGCTGCCGCAGGTGCAGGCACTGGGACTGGCGGATGCGGTGGATGCGTTCTGCGAGCATCTCGCCTTTTCACCGCAGCAGGTGGCGCGGGTATTTGATCGGGCGGTGGCGCTTGGCATGCCGGTGAAACTGCATGCGGAGCAGCTCTCGGCGTCAGGTGGCGCAGCACTGGCGGCGCGCTATGGGGCGCTCTCTGCCGACCACCTTGAATATGCCACCGAGGAGGATGCCAGAGCGATGGCACAACATGGCACCGTGGCGGTGCTGCTGCCTGGTGCATTTTATCTGCTGCGGGAGACGCAGCGTCCGCCGGTGGATCTCTTCCGGCGCTATGGCGTGCCGATGGCGCTGGCCAGCGATGCCAATCCCGGCACCTCGCCTGCGCTGTCGCTGCGTCTGATGCTTAATATGGGCTGTACCCTGTTTGGCATGACGCCGGAAGAGGCGCTGGCGGGCGTCACGCTGTGGGGGGCAAAAGCGCTGGGGCTGGCTGACAGTCACGGCTCGCTGGAGGCGGGAAAAGTGGCGAACTTCGTTCACTGGCCGCTGGCCCGTCCGGCAGAACTGGTTTACTGGCTGGGTGGTGAACTGCCCTGTACCGTTATCTATCGTGGAGAACCGCAATGAACTCTTTCCATTTTACCCAGGGCAGTCTGCCGCTGCTGGTCAGCATTCCCCACGCCGGTACCGAGCTGACGCCCGACGTGGAAGCCGGACTGAGTGAGGCCGCGCGCGGCTTACCCGACACCGACTGGCATATTCCCCTGCTGTATGATTTTGTGCGTGATCTCGGGGCCAGCGTGTTAATCGGCCGCTACTCCCGCTTTGTGGTCGATCTCAATCGCCCGCCCGATAACCAGCCGCTCTACACCAGCGCCACCACCGGCCTGTTCCCGGAAACCCTGTTCGACGGTACACCGACCTTTGCACCAGGCAAAACACCCGACGACACGGCGCGTCAGGGCTACATCGATCAGATCTGGCAGCCCTATCATCAGCAGATTCAACAGGAGCTGGCGCGGCTCAAAGCGCAGCATGGCTATGCGCTGCTGTTTGACGCCCACTCTATCGCCAGTGAAATTCCCCGCCTGTTTGACGGCCGTCTGCCCGATATCAACATCGGCACCAACGACGGCGCAAGCTGCACGCCTGCAATGAGTGCGGCGCTGGAGGCCGTGTGCGCGGCGCAGAACGACTACAGCTGGGTGATTAACGGGCGCTTTAAAGGCGGTTACATCACCCGTGCCTACGGTCAGCCGCAGCAGCAGATTGAGGCGGTCCAGCTGGAGCTGGCGCAGCTCAACTACATGGATGAAACCCCACCTTACGCCTGGCAGCAGGCGCGTGCCGCCCGGTTGCAGAACGTGCTGAAGGCACTGATCCACGCCATGCTGGCGCAGACTAAATCGCAATAAAATCCACCAGAGCGATGCGCCACTCCGGTGCATCGCTGCCCTGCTTAAGTGCAGCGGCGGGCAGGTCGCCTGCCCGCTCCCAGACTACCGCCGCTTTTTTCCACTTCTGCAGAGCTGGCATAACCTTTGCTTGGTTGTATGTACAAGTGCAGCAGCACCGCCATCTGCGTAATAAATTCTGTCTGGCTCACAAAACGATAAAGCCGGCAATGAACTGCGCTGCGTTAACTTGTATATACATGACATATCATCCTGTGAAATTTATGTTAAATCTCGTCAGGGCGATCATCAGACCGCTACTTTCAGGAGAACCGTATGACGCACCCTCTGACTCTTCGTCGTTTATGTCTCACTACGCTGGTTTCCAGCCTGCTGCTCTGTGGCGTCAGCGCCCAGGCCAAAGAGTGGAAGTCGATCACCATTGCCACCGAAGGCAGTTATGAACCCTGGAACCTCACCCTGCCAGGCGGCAAACTGGGCGGTTTTGAACCGGAGCTGATGGCCGATCTCTGCCAGCGTATGGCAATACAGTGCAAGCTGGTGGTGCAGAACTGGGATGGAATGATCGCCGGTCTGAATGCCGGAAAATATGACGTGATCATGGATGCAATTGTGATCACCCCCGAGCGCAAGAAAGTGATCAATTTCACCGTGCCCTACGCCTCAACGCCCGCCACCTTCATCACGGTGAAAGGGTCGTTGCTGCCTGCCGACAGTAAGATCATCAAACTCACCGACGATGAGAAAACCGTGGAGCCTGCCATCGCACCCCTGAAAGCGGCGCTGAAGGGCAAAACCATCGGTATCGCCTCCGGCACCGTCTACACGCCGTTTATCGACAAGTACTTCAAAGAGGTGGCGGATGTGCGGGAATACACCAGCTCAGCCGATGCGATCCTCGATTTGCAGGCGGGGCGTATTGACGCGGTGTTTGACGATGTGACCTTTGCGCAGTCGATGCTGGCGCGACCGGATAACCGTAACCTCAGCTTTAGCGGTCCGCAGCTGGGCGGCCCAATCTGGGGTGAGGGTGAGGCGATGGGCGTGCGCATGGCAGACAACGATCTGAAAGCCCGGCTGGATCAGGCTATCAAAGCCGCACTGGCCGATGGCACAGTGAAAAAGCTGAGCGAGAAGTGGTTCAAAACTGACGTCACACCCTGAGTGAGGTAACTGATGATAAGCCTGCTGAGTTTTGGCCCGGAGGGCTGGGGACGGTTGATTCTGAGTGCCACGCTGACGACGTTGCTGCTCTCATTTGCCGCACTGCTGGTCGGTGCGGTAGTGGGATCGGGCGTTGCCGCTGCAAAGTTATCCCCGCACCGCGCGGTGCGCTGGGCAGGGGAAGGCTACTCGGTGATTTTTCGTGGCATCCCTGAGCTGCTGGTGATCTACCTGTTCTACTTCGGCGGATCGGGATTGATCACGCAGATCGGACAACTGTTTGGCGCGGACGGGTTTATCGAAGCGCCGCCGTTTCTGATCGGGGCGCTGGCCATCGGGCTTATCTCCGGCTCTTACCAGGCGGAAGTCTATCGTGCCGCACGGCTGGCCCTGGCGAAAGGGGAGATCGAAGCCGCTGTCGCTATTGGTATGCCGCGCTGGCGCATCCGGCAACGCATCCTGCTGCCGCAGGTCGCGCGCTATGCGCTGCCCGGCCTGTCAAACGTCTGGCAGATGAGCCTGAAAGACTCGGCGCTGGTGTCAGTGACCGGCATTGTCGAGCTGATGCGGGCCAGCCAGATTGCGGCAGGTTCCACCCGTGATTACTTCTCCTTTTATCTGGTGGGCGGTGCCTGTTATCTGCTGCTGACGCTGCTGTCGAACCGCGCCTTTCTGCGGGCTGAATCCCGTCTTGGTCGCGCCTGGCAAAGCCGCACCGCTGCACAGCATTAAGGAGACTTATGATCGATTTCGCGTTCCTCACTGACACCTTCCTGAAACTCAGCGCCGCGTTGCCGGTTACGCTGGGCCTGTTTATCAGCGCCTTTCTGTGCGGTGGCGTGCTGGCGGTGGGTATTCTGGCGCTGCGCATGAGCCGCTGGCGTCTGCTGAGTGCTTTTGCCCGTGGCTATATTCTGGTGTTTCGCGGCTCGCCGCTGATGATCCAGCTGTTCCTGATCTACTACGGCCTCGGGCAGTTTGGTGTGATCCGGCACAGTCTCTTCTGGCCGTTTCTGCGTGAGCCCTTTACCTGTGCAGTGCTGGCGCTGTCGCTCTGCACCGCCGCCTACACTGCGGAGATCCTGCGCGGTGCGCTGCTGGCTGTGCCGCCCGGTCAGGTGGAGGCGGGGATGGCGTGCGGCATGTCGCGCGGGCTGCTGCTGCGGCGCATTATCGCGCCGGTGATGCTGCGTTATGCGCTGCCCGCTTACTCCACCGAGGCGATTCTGCTGGTGAAGTCGACCGCGCTGGCCAGTCTGGTCACGGTCTGGGATGTCACCGGGGTGGCGCAGCAGATTATTCAGCGTACTTACCGCACCATGGAGGTGTTTCTCTGTGCGGCGGCAATCTACCTGATCCTCAACTTCATCATTGTGCAACTCTATGCCCTGCTGGAGCGGCGCCTGACGCCGGTTCATAAACCGGAAAAAAAGCCGTTACCGGCCGCTAAGCCGATTCCTGGAGGAAAATAAACATGTCTGAACTGCCACCCGTCACGCTGTCGGCCAGCGATATCCATAAATCCTTTGGCGCCATGGAGGTGCTGAAAGGCATCTCGCTGCAGGCGCACCAGGGCGATGTTATCTCAATACTCGGTGCCAGCGGCTCGGGCAAAAGTACGCTGCTACGCTGCATTAATCTGCTTGAGACGCCTGACGCGGGCGTGGTCAGCGTGGGCGGTGAAACCATTGAGATGAAGCGCCATGCCCGGGGACATCAGCTGGCGGCTAATCCGCGTCAGATTGAGCGGCTGCGCTCCCGGCTCGGCATGGTGTTTCAGAGCTTTAACCTCTGGTCTCACCTGACGGTGCTGCAAAATGTCATTGAAGGGCCGCACTACGTCCTCAAGCGCGATAAAAAAGCCTGTATTGCCCAGGCGGAACAGCTGCTGGATCGGGTCGGTCTGCTGAATCGCAAAGATTTCTATCCCGCCCAGCTTTCAGGCGGTCAGCAGCAGCGGGTGGCGATTGCCCGTGCGCTGGCAATGGATCCGGAGGTGATGTTGTTTGATGAGCCAACTTCGGCACTCGATCCGGAACTGGTAGGCGAGGTGCTGAAGGTCATGCGCAGCCTGGCGGAAGAGGGCCGCACCATGCTGGTGGTGACCCATGAGATGGGTTTTGCCCGCAACGTCTCTAACCGGGTGGTGTTTATGCATCAGGGCACTATTGATTGTCAGGGCACGCCAGAGGCGATGTTTGGCGAGGCGGGATCGGCGCGCTTTAAGCAGTTTATCTCCAGTCATCATCAGGTGGAGCCGGTGGTATGAGCGACGTAATACGTCAGACGCTGGTCTGGGGCGATGGCCCGCTGAAATGGCAGGCGCTGGTGCAGGTCGCCCGGCACGGCGCCACCCTGACGCTGAGCGACAGTGCCTGGCAGCGCATTGCGCAGAGCCGTGAAATCGTCGGTAATATCGTGGCGGCGGGGCAGGTGGCTTACGGCATCAATACCGGGCTGGGGGCGTTGTGCAACATCACCCTGTCTGAAGATGAACTGAGCCAGTTGTCGCGCAATACCCTGCTGAGCCATGCCTGTGGCGTCGGGCCGATGCTGGCAAAACCCGAGGTCCGCGCCATTCTGTGCGCTGCGATTGCGAACTACAGCCACGGCAAATCGGGTGTTTCAGTGGCGCTGGTGCAACAGCTGCTGGCGCTGCTAAACCTGCAGATTACGCCACAGGTACCGTCGCAGGGATCGGTGGGATATCTGACCCACATGGCGCATATCGGCCTGGCGCTGATTGGCATCGGCGAGGTGGAGTGGCAGGGTGAAATCATGCCCGCGCAGCAGGCGCTGGCCCAGGCGGGATTAGCCCCTTACCGGCCTGGTGCCAAAGAGGGGCTGAGCCTGGTCAACGGCACACCATGCATGACCGGCTTAGCCTGTCTGGCACTGGACGATGCCGAACGGCTGCTGGACTGGGCAGACGTCACCGGTGCGATGAGCTTTGAGGCGCTGCGCGGTCAGCTGGTGGCGTTTGACCCTGAGGTGCTGGCGCTGAAGGCCAGCCCGGGGATTCAGCGCAGTGGCGAACGCCTGCGCCAGTTGCTGAGTGACAGCCCGCTGCTGAAAGCCAGCGTTGGCATCCGGACTCAGGATGCACTCAGTCTGCGCTCGATGCCGCAGGTGCACGGCGCCTGTCACGATCAGTTTAGTCACGCTGTCCGTCAGGTGGAGACCGAACTCAACGCCTGTACCGACAATCCGCTGGTGCTGGGGACGCCGCAGGCCTGGCGCGTGGTGTCACAGTCCAATCCGCATGGCGAGTCGGTGGCAATGGCCTGCGACCTGCTGGCGATTGCGATGGCGGAGCTGGGCAGCATCGCCGAGCGACGGCTTGATCGGCTGGTGAATCCGCTGGTCAGCGGCCTGCCGCCGTTTCTGGTGGCCGAGCCGGGCGTCAATTCCGGCATGATGATTGCGCAGTACGTGGCGGCATCACTCTGCGCGGAGAACCGTCAGCTGGCGCAGCCTGCGGTGCTTGATAACTATGTCACTTCAGGATTACAGGAGGATCATCTGAGCCTCGGCACCGGCTCGGCGCTGAAGCTGCTGAAACTGGTCAGCAATGTTGATCATATTATCGCGATTGAGTATCTGCTGGCGGCGCAGGCGCTGGAGTTTCACGGTGAGTCACAGCTGGCAGCAGGCACGCGGCGCGCCTGGCAGCATTTGCGGCAGGTTGTTGAGCGCTGGCAGCAGGATCGCTGGCTGGCACCCGACATCGCCTGCGCGGTAGCTCAGATTAAAGCGCACCGGGCCGATGCGCTTGTGGGGTGAGGATTACCTGCGGCGTGCGTCCGGACGGACTAAATCAAAACGTTGCGTTTCGCTGATGCCGTAATAGGCGCTGGGGCCGCCCGCGCGCAGAATCGGCTCGGCTTTAGCGGTCTGATAAATGCCCTCTTCCAGCAGCGATTCATCGATGTGAATCGCCACCGCTTCCCCCAGCACCAGCCAGCTGTCGATCAGATTGCCGCTGGCATCCTGCAGCTGAATCAGTTGCGTCAGGCGGCACTCGAAGTTGACCGGGCTCTCTGCCACCAGACTGGCGCTGACCTGAGAAGCCGCCAGCGGCGTTAAACCGGCAAAGGCGAACTCATCCTGATCGGCAGGCAGCGAGGCGGAACTTTCGTTCATCGCTTCCGCCAGCGGACGCGTCGCCAGGTTCCAGACAAACTCTTTGGTCTCAGCAATATTTCTCACGCTGTCTTTCCAGCCACTACTGGCGAAACCGATAATCGGTGGATGATAGTTGAAACAGTTAAAGAAGCTGTAAGGTGCCAGATTGTGCTGGCCGCTGCTGCTCACTGAGCTAATCCAGCCGATCGGGCGCGGCCCGATAATGGCGTTCAGCGGATCGTGCGGCAGACCGTGACCAGCACGGGGTTGATAGGAATAGCGTTTCCGGGTCATAACTTCTCCAGCAGGGAATTTTATTTATCTTAGCCCGACAGCATCGCCCGACGGAATCGGAAAGAGGTAAGCGGATGGTGCGGGTTTATTTTCCGCCGCCTACAGCGTATTGTACGCGCGCCTGAATAATTGAGAGAACGTATGAAAAAGTCAGCCAGCACGTCGCCTTTCCACGCCCGCAATCGCCATCAGGGCGAATACGATTTTGCCGCGTTAACCGCTGCCCATCCGCCGCTGAAAGCCAAAGTCCGGCCCAATGGTTATGGCGTGCAGTCCGTGGATTTCGCGGACCCGGAGGCGGTGATGCTGCTGAACCAGGCGCTGATCAAACTATTTTACGACATCGACTGGCAGCTGGCTCCCGGCTCACTCTGCCCGCCCGTGCCGGGACGCGCCGATTATCTGCACTACCTTGCCGATCTGCTGGCGCTGGATAACAACGGCGTGATCCCGACGGCGGACGTTCTGGATGTCGGCTGCGGTGCAAACTGCATCTATCCGCTGATTGGCGCGGCAGAATATGGCTGGCGCTTTACCGGCACCGAAGTCGATGAAGCCGCCATCAAAGCCGCTAACCGCATTGTTGCGGCCAATCCGCGCCTGACGCGCCAGATCCGTCTGCGTCGTCAGAAAAACAGCGATGCAGTGCTGGCTGGTGTGGTCAGTAAAACTGAATTTTTCAGTGCAGTGATGTGTAACCCGCCATTCCACGCCTCGGCGGAAGAGGCGGTATCGGGATCGCAGCGTAAGGTCCGCAATCTCGGACTGGATAAGAGTGCGCCGCTCAACTTTGGCGGCCAGCACAATGAGCTGTGGTATCCCGGGGGCGAAAAAGGTTTTATCGGCAAGATGATCGCCGAGAGCGTGGCGTTTGGTCGTCAGATCGGCTGGTTTACCTCGCTGGTGTCGCGCAAAGAGAACTTACCGGCGCTGGAAAAACAGCTGCAGGCGCTCGACGTGGCGGAGATGCGCGTGGTTAATATGGCGCAGGGGCAGAAACAGAGTCGCTTCCTGGCGTGGAGTTTTATGCCTGCCGCCCAGCGCACTAAACTGCTGAGTCGCCTGGGGAATTGAGGTGTCGCTTTACATGGTAACAGGTGTATCTGTGGGCGAAGAGTAAAATAGAACGGGCCGCTTAGCGGCCCATTTTGATCAGGAGACGTGCTGCAGGAATTCGCGCAGACGCTCGCTCGGTGGGTTGCTGATCAGGCTGTCGGGATCGCCATCTTCCGCAATCCGGCCTTTATCGATAAAGATCAGCCGTGAGGCCACCTTCTGTGCGAAGCCCACTTCATGCGTCACAATCACCATCGTCATACCTTCTTCCGCCAGATCCTGCATCACCTTCAGCACTTCGTGACGCAGTTCCGGGTCGAGCGCTGAGGTTGGCTCATCAAACAGCATCATCTTCGGCTTAACTGCCAGCGCACGGGCAATCGCCACGCGCTGCTGCTGGCCGCCGGAAAGCTCAGACGGGAAGTGGTGCGCGCGTTCGGCGAGGCCCACTTTGCCCAGCAGCTCACGCGCCAGCTGGCGTGCCGCCTCTTTGCTGGCACCGCGCACACGGATAGGACCAAAGGCGACGTTATCCAGCGCACTCATCTGTGGGAACAGATGAAACTGCTGAAACACCATGCCCGCTTCCTGACGAATCAGGCGGTCGTCGACTTTCGGGTCATTGACGCGCAGACCATCGACAATCAGTTCGCCACTGGTGATCTCTTCCAGCTTGTTAATGCAGCGCAGCAGAGTTGATTTACCGGAACCGGATGGGCCGATAATCACCACCACTTCGCCCTGGTTTATCTTCAGGTCGATATTGTGCAGCACCTGGGTCTGGCCAAAATGTTTGGAGACATCTTTAAATTCAATCACAGGATTTTCACCCTTTTCTCAATGCGGCGCAGCACAAAGCTCAACACCAGCGTAATAACCAGATAGATAATCGCGACGGCGCTCCAGATTTCCAGCGCGCGGAAGTTACCGGCAATAATCTCCTGACCCTGACGGGTCAGTTCAGCCACACCAATAACGATAAACAGCGAAGTATCTTTGATGCTGACAATCCACTGGTTGCCCAGCGGTGGCAGCATGCGGCGCAGCGCCAGCGGCATAATCACGTAGCGCAGCGTCTCGCGGCTCGACAGGCCAAGCGCCAGTCCGGCTTCGCGGAAGCCCTTGTTGATCGACAGCACGGCACCACGGGTAATCTCGGCAATGTAAGCGCCGGAGTTAATCATGATGGTCACCACCGCCGCGCTGAAGGGATCAATGCGCAGGTCGGGGAACGCCATCGGCAAAGCAAAATAGATAAACATCACCTGCACCACGATAGGGGTGCCGCGAATGATTTCGATAAACACCAGTGCGATGTTATTGGTGATCCAGCCACCGTAAGCGCGGGCAAAGCCCGCTACCAGGCCGATGAAGAGGCCGCCAACCAGTCCAATAATTGAGATAATTAAGGTCAGTTTAGCGCCTTCAAGCAGCGCCGGCATGGCGGGCCAGATGACGCTCCAGTCAAACTCCATGGTGTCACTCCAGATATGTTGCGATGGAAAAAAGCAGGGAAAAGGTTTCCCTGCTGAAATCAGATAACGGGCAAATTATTATTTAGGTTCAGTGCCAAACCATTTTTTATAGAGCGTGTTGTAGGTGCCGTTCTCTTTCAGGGTTTTCAGTGCGCCGTTTACTTTTTCACGTAAATCGTCGCTGCCTTTCGGGAAGGCGATACCATACTGCTGCGCTTCAATTGAATCGCCTACCGCTTTAAAGCGGCCTTTACCGGCGGTATGGATGAAGTAAAGGATGTTTGGCGTGTCGTGCAGCACGGCGTCCGCACGGTTGGTGCCCAGCTCCATATAGGCGCTGTCGATATTCGGGAACTGACGCAGATCTTTGGATTTGATGTTGGCTTTCGCGTATTCCACGGAGCCGGTGCCGCTTTTCACTGCGACCACTTTACCGTTCAGATCGCTGATGCCTTTGATGTCGTTTTCATTGTTACGCACCATCACCTGCAGACCGCTTTTGTAATAGCCGTCAGAGAACTCAATCGCTTTTTTACGTTCTTCGGTAATGGTGATACCCGCCAGTGCCAGATCGACATTGCGCGTTTGCAGTGCAGGGATAATGCCGCTGAAGTCCATTGGCTTCAGGGTGTAATCGAGCTTCAGCTCTTTCGCAATGGCATCCCACAGATCCACATCGAAGCCGACATATTTATCACCCTGTTTAAATTCAAACGGAACAAAGGCGGTATCCGTGGCGACGACCAGCTTCTTGTCTGCTGCAGTGGAAGAGAGAGAGAAGGCCAGCGCCAGCGCGGCCACAGAAACTTTTAACAGTGACTTCATCATTTTTCCTTTTTTTACTACCAGGCGGCAGGGCCTGCGTTTGCGGCTTGTCATATGAAAGAATTATGCCAACTTTGCAAAATCCGCGAAATCAGAGAGTTAAATAACATAGCTGACACGATTTTGCAGTTAATTCTGCCATTGCACCAGTTTGGTGCTCAATTTTGGTGCAGGTGGCTGTTTTGGTGCAAGCGGTAGTGTGCCTCAGATGTTAAGGCTGTGAAGCGGAGGAGGGAAGAACTGTTAACAGGGTCATAAAAATGCGGTAACACAGACGTAAAAAAGGCGGGTTTCCCCGCCTGACAGACTGCATTGAGTCTTATTCGATGTTCGCTTCGATAAACCACAGGAATTTATCAAGGTCACGTGATGCCGCAGTAAAGATATCAGCGGTATCTTCGTCTTTTACTTCAGTGATCGCTTTACGGGTGTCATTCGCGACAACGCTGTAACGGTCTGCCAGCGCTTTCAGATGATCCTGAACGCTGTGAATATTCAGCGGATAGCTCTTCAGCGGAGTCGTATCGTTAACGACCTGCGTGGTGCCCAGTGCCACGCCACCCAGCTGAACCACACGCTCGGCAATAGTATCCTGATGATCGGTAATCGCGGTGCGGAAGCCGTCCAGCATCTCATGCACACCGATAAAATTAGCACCGCGCATGTTCCAGTGCGCCTGCTTAGTGATCAATGACAGGTCAATAAACTCGACTACCAGACGGTTTAACACCGCGATGGTGGCTTTTTTATCGTCTTCGGCCACATCATTGCGGGTATAAATCAGGTCAGAAGATTTAGTTTTAACCAATTTAGCGGTACTCATCGTTTCAGTCCTCTCTTTGATGGTTGTCCTAATCAAGTACCGGATAAGTATAGCAGCGCTTTTCAGCTTTGCAGAAACGACTTTGTCGATGGATGAAATAGCGTGCGTCTTTAGTCAGAGCAGAGCTGGGCTAAGAAGGTTAATGCCATGTTAAAATATAAAATAAAATAAATAGCTATTTAAATCATGTTGTTATTCTATTACGTAAATAACTGGTAAGTGTCTGTTTCAAAATAGGCAACTCAGGAAGGAGCGAAGATTAGGAATAATTCTCATGATGAGCATGATTATTATTTAGCCCCGCCAGCAGGCGGGGCGGATAGCGTTTATTTTTGGATATCATCTGATAATTCAACGCTGTTTAACTGACTCTTTTTCGGCCGCATGGTCAGCGTTGAACCTGCCGAGGCGATGATGATCGCCAGCAGCGCCAGCCACTGAAGCCCGGTCAGGGTTTCCCCCAGAAACAGCATGCCTGAAAAGGCAGCCATGGCGGGTTCCAGACTCATCAGCGTGCCGAAGATGCGCGCCGGTAAGCGGGTGAGGGCGATCATCTCCAGCGAATAGGGGATGGCGCTGGAGAGCAGGGCAACCAGCAACGCGATCGGCATAACTGCCCATGTCCAGATACCACTTTCTGCGAACGTCAGCCCCAGCGGTACAAAAATCACTGAGGCAATCAGCGACCCGATAGCCACTGTCGCCGGGCCATGTTCTGCGCCTGCCCGCTGTCCCGCCAGGATATAGATCGCCCAGCAGGCGCCTGCACTCACCGCCAGCGCAGCGCCCAGCGGATCAATCGCAGTCATGCCTGTGCCAAAAGGCAGCAGGAACCACAGACCAATCACGGCCAGCAGCACCCAGACAAAATCCAGTGGCCGGCGCGATCCGAATAGCGCCAGCGCCAGTGGGCCGGTAAATTCCAGTCCCACCGCCACACCCAGCGGCACGGTACGAATCGCCAGATAGAACGTGAAATTCATTGTGCCCAGCGCCAGTCCATACATCAGGAGTGGCAGACGTTGCTCCCGGCTAAAGCGTAAACGCCAGGGTTTGAAGATAATACAGAGTATCAGGGTGCCAAATCCCAGACGCAGCGCGGTGATGCCGGTAGCGCCAACGGCAGGAAACAGGCTTTTCGCCAGCGAAGCACCGCCCTGAAGCGACAGCATCGCAATCAGCAGCACGGCAATCGGCATCACTATCGGGGCAAGGTTTTTAGAAGCGGGAGAGGCAGACATCCTGTGTACTTTTCCTGGTCATCAACGTAATGAGTCAGCCAGTGTAAAGGAAATAGCAGGCAAAAAATCACGGAATGGGGTTTTAAATTTCTCTCAACTGAGTGATTTTTGGCCAGAATCAGGGCCATTTAGGTAAAGAAATGTCAGGTTTTTTTAGGATTTAACTTAAAGAACGAAATGAGCACAAAATGATTATTGCAGAAAGATGACGGATTTTATAAGAAAAATGAATGACATAGGTTGTCGCATTAACTTCCTGTTACACCAAACATTCTGTTAGACAACAAAATCCGGGCAGAGTTTCTCGCTATTTTTTGTTATATTTTCAGCGTTGTCAGGAGAGAAGTATTTTCACATTTGAGGTGGTTATGAAAAAAATTGCATGTCTTTCAGCATTAGCCTGTGTACTGGCAGTATCTGCAGGTTCAGCAATGGCACAGAGCACCGTAACTGGTGGCTATGCTCAGAGCGACTATCAGGGCGTAGCTAACAAAGCTAACGGCTTCAACCTGAAATACCGCTACGAAGACGGTTCTAACCCACTGGGTTGGATCGGTTCATTCACCTACACAGAAAAAGATAACACCGATTCTGGCATTTATAACAAAGGCCAGTACTACGGTGTGACCGGTGGTCCTGCTTTCCGTCTGAACGACTGGGCAAGCATCTACGGTGTTGTGGGTATCGGCTACGGTAAATTCCAGCAGAACGATACTTCATCACGCGATAAAACTGATTCAAGCGACGTAGGTTTCTCTTACGGCGCAGGTCTGCAGTTTAACCCAGTTCAGGACTTCGCAGTAGACGTTGGTTACGAGCAGAGCCGTATCCGTAACGTTGACGTTGGCACCTGGATTGCTGGCGTAGGTTACAGCTTCTAAGTTTAGCTTAGCTGACCTGCAAAAAAGCGGCCCCTTGTGGGCCGTTTTTTATTGTGCTGATTTACTCACCCTTCTCTCGTATCTGCACGTTTCCCGACTTTTCCGGATCGCTGTAGCCGATCAGCAGCCATGCTGGTTGAAGCCGCAGGTCATATTGATTCGATGGGGAAACAGGAAAAAGAGAGAGCAGAAAGGGAGAGTGCGCCTCTCAGCCAGCGGCTGAAAGGCATAGAATCAGGATTAGCCGCGCCAGATGAGATTCTCACAGCGACGATCGTCAGACTTATGGCCCAGCAGTTTTTCCAGCAACATCAGACGCAGTGTGAACGGTGAACGCGTCAGCAGGCACAGCCAGGATTTCATCTCCGTGGTTGTTTTCTTCTCAGTCTGGAAGCATTTACTGCAATCTAAGCAACATTTCAGGGTGCTCATAGAATCACCTCCCAATCATTGTCGACGCGGTAGTCAGCAGCCTGCGGTGAGAGGCGTCATCATCACCGGAGCAACAGAGGATCACCAGGGATCGCTCTTTTGCTGCTTACATTATCGTCAAATATAGCACTGGCTATATCCTTTAGCCAAGGCTAATGACGAAAAATTTGAGCTTCTTTGCGGCTGGTTTACAATGAGCGCAGCTAAATCCGTACAGCAGTGACAGTACGGGAAAAAATAATGAGGAAGCTGAATGAGTCGTCGTGCTAAAAGCGTGGTTTCTGCGCCAAAAGGACCACTGAAAGATATTGAAGAGCATGTCGAAGGTTTTCGGCAGGTGCGTGAAGCGCATCGTCGGGAATTAATTGATGACTACGTTGAGTTAATCTCTGATTTGATTGGTGAATTTGGCGAAGCGCGTCAGGTTGATATGGCGGCCCGCCTGGGCGTTTCACAACCGACCGTAGCGAAAATGCTGAAGCGGCTTGGCAGTGCCGGGCTGGTTGAACAGGTGCCTTACCGCGGTGTCTTTCTGACTGGTGAAGGAGAGAAACTGGCAGAGGAGAGTCGCGCCCGTCATCACATTGTTGAAAGTTTTCTGCTGGCGTTAGGCATCAGTCCCGAAACTGCCCGACGTGATTCAGAAGGTATTGAGCATCACGTCAGTGATGAAACGCTGGCCGTATTTAAGAAATTCTCCGAAACCCGCTAACGCTAAGGCGTACCTTCATCATGCCTCAACTGCTTCGATCTTTTTTGCATGACTCTGTTTTGCATTTATTAATCGTGATTGGTGTAGTTCTGGCATTTCTGGCGGATTTTCGCTGGGCCGATCTGCCCGGTGCCGTAGACTGGCATACCATTATTACGCTCACCGGGTTGTTGATCCTGACCAAAGGGCTGGAAACCAGTGGCTACTTTGACGTGCTGGGGGGACGACTGATTGCGCGTTTCCGGCACGAACGTGCGCTGGCGCTGTTTATGGTGCTGGCTGCCGCGTTGCTCTCTACGTTTCTGACCAATGATGTGGCGCTGTTTATTCTGGTGCCGCTGACGCTGACGCTGCGAAAGTTCTCTCACTTACCCATCTCGCGACTGATCATCTTCGAGGCGCTGGCGGTCAACGCCGGATCCCTGCTGACGCCGGTCGGCAACCCGCAAAACATTCTGCTGTGGAGCCACGGCAAACTAAGCGTTGTCGCGTTTATTGTGCAGATGCTGCCGCTGGCCGCCTGGCTGCTGCTTAGCCTGATGGTATTAACCTGGTTCAGCTTTTCAAAGCGGTCGATTGATAAGCATGACAACCCGGAACAGCCGCAGTGGCAGAAGCCGCTGTTTATTGTCAGCGTGGTGCTATACCTGCTGTTTATCGCCGGCCTGGAGCTGGAAATCACCGGCTGGGTCCTGCTGCTGATTCTTGCCACGTTCCTGGTGATGGCGCGTCCGGTGCTGCTGCGCATCGACTGGAGCCTGCTGGCGGTGTTTATCGCCATGTTTATTGACGTCTTCCTGATGACGCGTCTGCCGGTGATGCAGGCTCACTTTGATGCGGTTTCTCATTTCGGTCAGGGGCAGCTCTACCTGCTGGCGATTGGTCTGTCACAGGTGATCAGCAACGTTCCGGCGACGATTCTGCTGCTGCAAAAAGTCCCGCCTGGCGATGTGCTGGCCTGGGCGGTCAATATTGGCGGATTCGGCCTGCTGCCGGGTTCGCTCGCTAACCTTATTGCCCTGCGTATGGCGAAAGATCGGGCCGTCTGGTGGCATTTCCATCTCTTTTCTCTCCCTCTGCTTGCCTGGTCGATGGCCAGCGGCTGGCTGCTGTTGCGGCTGCTTAATTAGGCCCGACGCATCCTGCTACCCGCCACAGGTGGCAGGATGTGCGCCATTTCTCAAGTTTCGTAAAGTTGCGCTGGATTTTGTCAGTTTCCGATATAAGGTTAACAGGACCTTTATGCCCGGGAATTAGGGCCTTAGCCAGTGATGGGAACTATGAGCGAGAATAACCAACGCGATCCACACCAGCAGGACGCAGAGAATGCGACGGATAAAAACCGTCAGTCAGAGGAAAATCAGGACAACGACCAGCAGCCTGAGCGTAAACGCCCCGGTAAAAAGCCGCTGATTATTCTGGCGGTAGTGGTGGTGATTATGCTGATTGTCGGCTTCTGGTTCTGGTTCACTACCCGCAATATTGAAACCACCGACGACGCCTTTACCGAAGGCGATGCCGTTACCATTGCACCTAAAGCCTCCGGCTATGTCGTGAAGTTGCTGGTGAAAGATAACCAGCGGGTGAAGAAGGGCGATCTGCTGGTGGAGATCGATCCCAGCGACAATCGTGCCCAGCGTGAACAGGCTAATGCGCAGCTCGGTTTAGCTGTCGCACAGCTGCATCAGGCGCAGGCTCAACTTGCGCTGTCAAAGGTACAGTATCCGGCACAGCGCGATCAGGCGCTGGCGGATCAGGCGAAAGCCGAAGCGAATCTGCTTAATGCGCAGGCGGATTATCGTCGCCAGCGCGGCGTCGATCCGCGTGCGACCAGTCAGCGTAATATCGACAGCGCGTCCGCGCAGTTACGTTCGGCGCAGGCGCAGTTACAAAGCGCGAAAGCACAGGTTGAAGTGGCGTCACAGGTTGCTCTGCAGATTCGCCAGCAGGAGACCAATGTTGAAGCGCGTCAGCAACAGGTTGAGCAGGCGAAGGCGCAGTTAAGCACGGCCGATCTTAATCTCTCCTATACCCAGGTTCGCGCGCCCTATGACGGGTTTGTCACCAAGCGTAACGTTCAGCTGGGCACACTGGTGCAGGCGGGATCGTCGCTGTTTTCGCTGGTCTCGCCTGAGATCTGGGTCACCGCTAACTTCAAAGAGTCTCAGCTGCAACACATGAATCCTGGCGACAAAGTTGAAATCAGCGTCGATGCCTGGCCGGATATGAAGCTGGAAGGGCATGTCGATAGTATTCAGATGGGCTCTGGTTCACGCTTCTCGACTTTCCCGTCAGAAAACGCCACCGGTAACTATGTGAAAATCGTTCAGCGCGTGCCGGTGAAAATCGTCATCGACAAGGGCCTTGATCCGAACCATCCTCTGCCGCTGGGTCTCTCTGTTGAACCGAAGGTAACGGTGGAATGAGTACGGCGCAGAGCTGGAAACCCGCCAGTAATCCGTGGTTAGTGGCGATCACGGTCACGCTGGCGGTGTTTATGGAGATCCTCGACACCACCATTGTTAACGTGGCGCTGCCGCATATCGCCGGTTCGCTCTCCTCCAGTTACGATGAGTCAACCTGGGTGCTGACCTCTTATCTGGTGGCGAACGGCATTGTGCTGCCTATCTCTGCGTTCTTCAGCCGACTGTTTGGCCGTAAACAGTTTTTCCTGATCTGCATCGTGATGTTTACCATCTGCTCCTTCCTGTGCGGCATCGCTACCGAACTGTGGCAAATCATTCTGTTCCGCGTGCTGCAGGGCTTTTTTGGTGGCGGATTGCAGCCGGTTCAGCAGTCTGTGCTGCTGGACTACTTCAAGGCGGAAGATCGCGGCAAGGCATTTGGGCTCTCCTCTATCGCCATTATTGTCGCGCCGGTGATTGGTCCGACATTAGGTGGCTGGATTACCGACAACTACAGCTGGCGCTGGGTGTTCTTTATCAACATTCCGGTCGGCGTACTTACCGTGCTGGCGATCTATCAGCTGCTGGAAGATCCACCGTGGGAGCGTAAATGGGCCAAAGGTAAACTGAAGATCGACTATATCGGTATCAGCCTGATTACCTTAGGACTGGGTTGTCTGCAGGTGATGCTGGATCGCGGAGAGGATGAGGACTGGTTTGCCTCGCACTTTATTGTGCTGTTCGCCATTCTGGCGCTGATTGGCATCGTCGGCGCCATCTACTGGCTGATGTATGCCCGTAAGCCAGTGGTCGATATTCTGGTGATGAAAGACCGCAACTTCTGGGTCGCCGGGCTGTTGATGGCGGGGATGGCGATGATTCTGTATGGCAGTTCCGTAGTGCTGCCACAGCTGGCGCAGCAGGATCTGGGGTACACCGCCACCTGGTCAGGTCTGGTGCTGTCGCCTGGCGCGGTGCTGATTGTGCTGACCATACCGCTGGTGCTGAAACTGATGCCAATCGTTCAGACGCGCTACATCATTGCCTTTGGCTTTAGCTGTCTGGCCGTGGCGTTTCTCTACTCCGCTACCTTAACGCCCAACGTTGATTTCACCACTTTGGTGTTGATGCGTAGCGCACAGTCAATCGGGCTGGGTTTCCTGTTTGTCCCGCTGACGACTATCGCCTTTGTCACCATTCCGCAGCGGCTTAATGCTGACGCCTCGGCGCTGTTTACCATGTTCCGTAACGTTGCCGGATCGATTGGGATTTCACTCTCGACCGCTGCCATTACCGAGCGCGAACAGGTGCGGTCAGCGCACATGGTGCATAACATGACGCCGCTGAATGAGCCGTTCAACATTACGCTTCAGCACTGGGCGCAGGCGATACGCGACTTTACCTCGGCGGTAGGCGATCCCGTCACGCTGGCAACCGGTCAGCTCTATCAGGAGATGATTGCGCAGTCGCGTATCCTCGCTTACATCGATGTCTTCTCAGGCCTGAGTATTGTCGCCCTGATTTTGATTCCATTTTGTTGGCTGCTGTCGCCGATTAAGAGCGAAGGCAGTGCAGGAGCACACTAACATGAAGGTTTTTTATTCTCATCGCCTGAAACCCCTGAGTTTACTGCTGGCCCTCGGGCTGGCGGGCTGCGCCGTCGGACCTGACTATCAGGCGCCGAAACCTGCCGTGCCGGGTGGCTACAACACCCTGGATTCGCAGGAGGCGTCTAAGCCACAAAACGCCGCGATTAATTCACGCTGGTGGCGCAGCTTCAATGATCCGCAGCTCGACAGTCTGATTGAGCGCGCGATTGCGGGCAATCTGAGCCTGCAGCAGACGGTGCTGCGCATTGCCGGGGCACGTGAACAGCTGACGCAGGCGCAGGGCAGTCTGTTCCCCACCCTGGGCGGTTCAGCCAAAGTGACGCGTCAGCAGCTCGGGCTGGAAGGCTTGCTTAAATCCAATGGCGCAACCGATCAGCTCGACAGCAACGTGGCCAGCCAGCTCAATGGATTGACCCAGCCGGTTAACCTCTATCAGGGCAGCTTCGATGCCAGCTGGGAGCTGGACCTGTGGGGCAAAGTGCGCCGTCAGGTTGAGGCAGCTAATGCCCAGCAGCAGGCAGCGATAGAACAGCGCAACGATGCGCTGGTCTCACTGGAGGCCGAAGTGGCGCGTGCCTGGCTGCAACTGCGCGGCGCGCAGAGCACGATTCAGACGCTGCAACAGCAGATTGAGGTGGCGCAGCAGACGACCGAGCTGACCCAAAGCCAGCAGCGTAATGGCCTGGCCCCGCTGACCGATGTGGAAAATGCGCGTGCCCAGCTCAGCACGCTGCAGGCGCAGCTGCCGCAGTATCAGTCGCAGGCACGGCAGGCGATGAATGGGTTAGCGGTGCTGCTCGGCAAGACGCCGGGTGCGCTGGATGCTGAACTCAGTACGCCAAAAGCGTTACCCCCGCTGCCACAGTTTGTCCCGGTAGGCATTCCTTCTACGCTGGCACGTCGTCGTCCTGATATTCGTCAGGCTGAAGCGACGCTGCATGCACAAACCGCTGAGATTGGGGTTTCTGTCGCGCAGCTTTTCCCGAGCCTGTCACTGACCGGCCAGCTGGGCGTGCGCAACACCGATGTCAGCTATCTGGATAACTGGAGCAGCCATTTCTACAGTTATGGCCCGTCGTTATCGATTCCGATTTTCCAGGGCGGACAGCTGGTGTCGAGCGTGAAGTTAGCGCGGGCACAGCAGGCCAGTGCCGCGCTGGATTATCGCCAGACGGTGCTGACGGCGTTGCAGGATGTGGAGAATGCGCTGGTCAGCTATCGCGCCGATCAGCAGCGGGTCACCGCGCTGGATGAGACAACCGGTGCGCTTCAGCGCGCGTTTGATCTCGCCAGCGACAGTTATCGCCAGGGGCTCTCGACCTTCCTGGAGGTGCTGGATGCGCAGCGTCAGCTGGCTCAGGCAGAGGAGCAGGCGACACAGGCGCGGATGCAGAGTGCACTCGATTTAGTGGCGCTCTATAAAGCACTGGGCGGCGGCTGGGAGACTTACCAGAACGTGGATATGCCGCAATATCCGGTATTTGGCCCGGCCACGCAGGCGAATTAGTCATCCGGCGGTAGCTGCCTCTGCGCAGTTACCGCTTTATCTCTCCTCCGGCAGCGTTAAACCGATGCTGCCTGTCTCTCCATGCTGTTCATCATGATCTAACCCGTTGATAAAGAGAGCTTCTCAGCATCACTGGAACGGGCGCAGCCAGCAGAAAATAAAACAGTGGTAATCGCAGGGTTATTATCAGCGCCTCCGGCGAGCGATTAATTTTATGTTGCAGGCACTTTCCGGATTCAGGTTTTTGAGCTCTGTCACCTTTCTCAGTTTATTTCTTTGGCGTTTTTTTAAGGCAACTTTCGACTGAACGAGTGAGGGCGCGTGAGGCTATTCAGTCAGCCTGAGCCGGGCGGAACTGTTATTGCGCAGCTAAGCGATCTGCGAATAATCCGACTCTGCTATAAATCGCAGCGGCAAAAATGGTTAACAGGTGGCAAAGTGCATAATTAAAAAAGCCACCAGAGCGTTAATTCTTTTGCGCTATTTAACGGTGCCGGGGGTGGCTTTTTAAGCATAATCTGTAAGCTGGTGTGACTGGGGTCACGGGCAGGCACATTTTTAATCTGTTATCTCCGGCCCGTAAGCGTAAATAATGAGGCTGCATGGCCCGCATTTAGTTGATAGCGTTAACTGCCTTCTGCCGGGATAATCTGCCTGAAATCGTTTTCAACTCCTGAGTAAAAGTGCCATTTGTTGTTAATTCAGCGTTAATAAAAGGTCAGGCACGCCCGATTTTAATAGCTCTGTTTCGGCCGAATTAATACTTAGGAATTATCTGTAGCGTAAAAATAATTTATTTTTTTATTTGAATTAGGTAGTCTTGGCGCTACAGTTTTATTAACCCCCCTTAATCAAGGACATTGTGATGAGTGACGCATTTAAGGTACTGAACAATATTCGCACATTACGTGCCCAGGCTCGTGAACTGCCACTGACCGATCTTGAAGAGATCCTGGAAAAATTAACGGTTGTTGTTACTGAGCGCCGTGAAGAAGCAGAAGCGGAAGAGACGCAGAATCGCGAAAAAGAAGAAAAGCTTTCTAAATATCGCGAAATGCTGCTGGCTGACGGTATCGATCCTAATGAATTATTAGGTGCACTGGAAAGCGGGAAAAAACGTACCAAGCGTGCGCCGCGTCCGGCTAAATATTCTTACACCGACGAAAATGGTGAGCAGAAATCCTGGACTGGCCAGGGCCGTACCCCGGCAGCGATTAAAAAAGCGCTGGATTCCGGTAAAAGCCTGGACAGTTTCCTGATCGATTGATCGACACAATCCTTGTAAGTGGGAGCCGGGGGGCCATTATGGCCTTCCGGCTTTTTTATTTCTGCCGGGATATCAATCACCCCGCAAGGAATCCACGGCTGACGCTGGCGTGCGCTGCGTCACATCTGGCATAATAGCCGCCGTTTTTTCATCCATTCTCTTCACAAAGGTCAATGCCGTGTTAGTTAGCAGCAATATCACCATGCAGTTTGGCAGCAAGCCACTGTTCGAAAATATCTCCGTTAAATTTGGCGGCGGTAATCGTTACGGTTTAATCGGTGCGAACGGCAGCGGAAAATCCACCTTCATGAAGATTTTGGGTGGCGATCTGGTGCCTTCAGGCGGCAATGTTTCTTACGATCCCAACGAGCGCATCGGTAAGTTGCGTCAGGATCAGTTCGCCTTTGAACAATTTAGCGTGCTGGACACCGTTATCATGGGTCACCATGAGTTATGGGAAGTGAAGCAGGAGCGCGACCGTATTTATTCTTTGCCAGAAATGAGCGAAGAAGAGGGGTATAAAGTCGGCGATCTTGAGGCACTTTACGGTGAGATGGACGGCTATAGCGCGGAGTCTCGTGCCGGTGAGTTATTACTCGGCGTCGGCATTCCGGTTGAGCAGCATTATGGCCCGATGAGCGAAATTGCGCCGGGCTTTAAATTACGTGTGCTGCTGGCGCAGGCGCTGTTTTCTAATCCTGATATTCTGTTACTCGATGAACCGACGAACAACCTGGACATCGATACTATTCGCTGGCTGGAGCAGGTGCTGAACGAGCGTGACAGCACCATGATTATCATTTCGCATGACCGTCACTTCCTTAATATGGTCTGTACGCACATGGCTGATTTGGATTATGGCGAGCTGCGGGTTTATTCCGGTAATTATGACGAATATATGACCGCGGCGACCCAGGCGCGTGAACGTCTGTTATCCGATAACGCCAAGAAAAAAGCGCAGATTGCTGACTTACAATCGTTCGTCAGTCGTTTTAGCGCCAACGCCTCTAAATCGCGTCAGGCGACATCACGCGCTAAGCAGATGGATAAAATTAAACTGGATGAAGTGAAAGCCTCCAGCCGCCAGAACCCGTTTATCCGCTTTGAGCAGGACAAGAAGTTGTTCCGTAATGCGCTGGAAGTGGAAGGTTTGACCAAAGGATTTGATAACGGTCCGCTGTTTAAGAATTTAAATCTGCTGCTGGAAGTGGGTGAGAAGCTGGCGGTGATCGGTGCCAACGGTATCGGTAAATCAACACTGTTAAAATCGCTGGTGGGTCAGCTGACGCCAGATAACGGCAGCGTTAAATGGTCAGAGAATGCGCGTATTGGTTATTACGCTCAGGATCACGCCGATGATTTTGCCAATGACCTGACGGTATTTGACTGGATGAGTCAGTGGAAACAGCCTGGCGATGATGAGCAGACCATTCGCGGTATTCTGGGTCGCCTGCTGTTTTCGCAGGATGATATTAAGAAGCCGGCCAAAGTGCTTTCCGGTGGAGAGAAGGGTCGTATGCTGTTCGGTAAGCTGATGATGGAAAAACCGAACATTCTGATTATGGATGAGCCGACCAACCACCTTGATATGGAGTCGATTGAATCGCTCAATATGGCGCTGGAGATGTATGAAGGCACGCTGGTGTTTGTTTCACACGACCGTGAATTTGTCAGCTCGCTGGCAACCCGCGTGATAGAGCTGAAAGCAGATCGCGTGGTGGACTTCACCGGTAATTACGAAGATTACCTGCGGAGTCAGGGTATCGTCTGATTGAAACGGGGGTGGCGCAGGTCACCCCGTTTTTTTTGTGCTGATGATTGGTTTTGTTATTTTTGATGCTGTTGGGTCTGTTGATTGAGCACGGGCTTCAGGGAGCATACGCCTTTCGCAAAGACGCAAAAGCGCCATCCATGGCGGCTCAGCGCGGGCCATCCGTGGCCCGCGATGCTTTGCTACAGGCGTATGCTCCCTTCGCTTTAAGTTTTGAGCTGTCAGTGAACGTATACCCGCTGACGTTAAGCCCCGTCTCCACACACTTCACAATGCGCATCCTGCGCCACCTTCATGCTGCGGAACTCCGCGCTCATCGCATCGTACATCAGCAACCGGCTGGTGGCGGGCGTGCCAAATGCCGTCAGCACTTTAATCGCTTCCATCGCCTGCATCGCACCAATCACGCCAACCAGCGGAGCCATGACGCCCGCTTCCACGCAACTCAGGGTTTGTTCCCCAAACAGGCGGCTGATGCAACGATAGCAGGGTGTGCCGGGCTGCCAGTTGAATACACTGATCTGACCTTCCATCCGAATCGCGGCGCCGGAGACCAGTGGCACCCGCTGCTGACGGCAGAGCTGGTTAAGCTGCTCACGCACCGCAACGTTGTCGGTGCAGTCCAGCACCACCTGCTGCCGGGCGATCAGCGCCAGCAGCGCTGCATCGTCCAGCTGTCCATTAACAGGATGCAGCTGGCAGTGCGGATTGATGGCGGCCAGGCTTTGTGCGGCGGAGTCCACTTTGGCATGACCAATATCAGCATCATGATGCAGGATCTGCCGTTGCAGGTTGGAGTGCGATACGGTATCGAAGTCGAGCAGCGTCAGGCTGCCGACACCGGCAGCCGCCAGATAGGGCGCAGCGGCGCAGCCGAGTCCGCCCAGCCCCACGACCAGCGCATGACTCGCTTTCAGCCGCTCCTGACCGTCGAAATCAAAGCCGCGCAATACAATCTGCCGGTTGTAGCGCAGCATCTCCTCATCGCTTAATTCAGGCAGCATTTACGCCTCCAGCAGGGCGTTGAACGGTTCCACCTCGACCCATTCGCCCGGTTCAACATTGCCGCGATCCCGTTCCAGCACAATAAAACAGTTTGCCTGGGCGAAGGAGCTGAAGACGTGTGAACCCTGCATCCCGGTGGTTTCCACCTCCAGTTCACCCTGTGCGTTCTGTCGCAGGATGCCGCGCTGGAAATCGAGCCGGCCTGGTGACTTTTTAAGCCGCGAGGCGCAGCGCACTTTCTGACGTGGCGGCAATGCTGATTTTTGCTGGCCGGTGAGGGTGGCAAGCAGCGGCTGAACGAGCTGATAAAAGGTCACGGCGGCGGAGACCGGATTACCAGGCAGGCCGCAGAACCAGCTGCTGTTGAGGCGGCCAAAGGCAAATGGTTTGCCAGGCTTGATCGCCAGCTTCCAGAAGCTGATGGCGCCAAGCTCTTCCAGCATCGTTTTGGTGAAGTCCGCTTCGCCCACCGAGACGCCGCCGGTAGTAATCACGACATCCGCCTGCCGATCGGCCTCGGTGAAAGCAGCACGCAGTGCGGCCGGGTCATCTTTGATGATGCCAAGGTCGATGACTTCGCAACCCAGCTTATGCAGCATCAGCGATACCGCAAAGCGATTGGTGTCGTAGATCTGGCCTTCGGCCAGCGGCTCGCCTACCGGCTGGAGTTCATCACCGGTGGAGAAGATAGCGACCCGCAGTTTTCGCAGCACGCTGACCTGTGCGATACCCAGTGAGGCGAGCAGTGGCAGCTCCGCCGCGCCCAGACGCGCTCCCGCTTCCAGCACCACGGTGCCTGGCTGAATGTCATCGCCGATGAGACGAATGTTCTGTCCGGGACGGACCGGCGCGGTGATCATAATCGCATCACCCTGTGTTTCGGTCTGCTCCTGCATCACTACTGCTTCACAGCCTGCGGGCACCGGCGCACCGGTCATGATGCGAATCACGCTGCCCTGCGGCCACTCACCGTTAAACGGTGCGCCGGCAAAGGCTTTACCCGCCACTGGCAGCGGCTGACCGCTGCTGGCGTCTGCCAGCCTGACGGCGTAGCCATCCATCGCAGAGTTATCAAATGGCGGCACGGCAATCGGTGAGGTCACCGCTTTGGCGGTGATACGCCCGACCGCTTCGGCCAGCGGCACGCTAAGAGAGTCGGTGACGGGCGTCAGCTGTGACAGCATTTTTTGTTGTGCCTCCTCAAGGGAGATCAAGCCTGCAGTAAAACTTTCCATGGATATTCCAGCCTGGTTATCTCAGATGCTGCCTATTATGGTGGGAATTAGCCGCTGAGTCACATCGGTGTCGGCCTGACTTGCCTGTTGTTGTGGCCAAAGTGAAATATGGCGGTAAGAAAAGGTTATAACCACAGGAACAGTTTCCGCTTTACAACACTTAGCAGGCTTTCTATAGTCAAAAATCACCAAAAATGGGTGAAAACCATTTTAAATCAGTGTTTTTCGTCCTGATGCAACCACAGGGTAGATCGTTATGGTCAATGCAGTGATCGCCATTCATGGAGGCGCCGGTGCCATTACGCGCTCAGCAATGAGCGCCGAAAAAGAGCAACTCTATCGTCAGGCGCTACACGATATTGTCACTCAGGGCCAGCAGATACTGGCTCAGGGCGGCAGCGCACTCGATGCGGTGACCGAAGCGGTGCGGCTGCTGGAAGAGTGCCCGCTGTTTAACGCCGGTAAAGGTGCGGTCTTCACCCATCAGGGCACACATGAACTCGATGCCTGCATCATGGATGGCCGCACCCTGGGTGCAGGGGCGGTCGCGGGCGTAACGCGGGTACGGAATCCGGTGCTGGCGGCACGTGCCGTGCTGGAACATAGCGAGCATGTCCTGTTTATCGGCGAGGGCGCAGAGCAGTTTGCTAAAGCGCACGGGCTGGAAACGGTCACGCCTGATTACTTCTCGACCCCGGAACGCTGGGAGCAGTTGCAGCGCGCGCTGAACAGCGATACGGCAGTGCTGGACCATGATGGAGCCGCGCACAGCGATGACCCGCTCGACCCGGACCGTAAGTTTGGTACGGTGGGGGCCGTCGCGCTGGATCTTGAGGGCAACCTCGCGGCCGCCACGTCAACGGGCGGTATGACCAACAAGCAGGCCGGGCGGGTCGGCGACTCGCCGCTGCCGGGCGCAGGCTGCTACGCCAGCAACGACAGCGTGGCGGTCTCCTGTACCGGCACCGGTGAAGTCTTTATGCGGACGCTGGCGGCCTACGATGTGGCAGCGCAGATGCGCTACGCCGGGCGCTCACTGCAGCAGGCCACGGTTAATGTTATTCATGACAGTGTGCTGGAGCTGGGCGGCAGCGGGGGGCTGATTGCCGTCGACCGCGCAGGCAACGTAGCGCTGCCTTTCAACAGCGAAGGGATGTATCGCGGTGTGGCGCGGGTTGGCGAAGTGGCAGACGTCGCTATCTATCGCGAAAGTTAAGGAGCAGAGATGAGCGACAGGCAAACGTTACCGCCGCTGGCCCCTGAGCAGGTCCTGGCGGTGCGCGATCTCAATGTGCGTTTTCAGCACGAAACCACCGTCACTGACGCGGTGCGTCATTTGTCACTCGATCTGTTTCGCGGCGAAACGCTGGCGCTGGTGGGGGAGTCAGGCTCAGGGAAATCAGTGACCTCGCTGGCGCTGATGCGGCTGATTGAGCAGGCTGGCGGGAGGGTCAGCGGCGAGGTGCTGTTGCGGCGTCGCAACGGCGACGTGCTGGATCTGATGCGCGCCTCAAAAGGTCAGATGCGGCGGGTGCGCGGTGCGGATATGGCGATGATCTTTCAGGAGCCGATGAGCTCGCTGAATCCGGTCTTCTCCGTGGGCGAGCAGATCGCGGAATCCATCCGTCTGCATCAGGGTCTGAGCCACGCTGGCGCGCTGGCCGAAGCGCGCCGGATGCTGGATCTGGTACGAATCCCGGATGCGCAAAATGTATTATCCCGCTTCCCGCATCAGCTGTCGGGCGGGATGCGCCAGCGCGTGATGATCGCCATGGCGCTCTGCTGCAAACCGGCCCTGCTGATTGCCGATGAGCCGACCACCGCGCTCGACGTCACCATTCAGGCGCAGATTCTGCAACTCATCCGCGTGCTGCAAAAAGAGATGCAGATGGGGGTGATTTTTATCACTCACGATATGGGCGTGGTCGCCGAAATGGCCGATCGGGTTCAGGTGATGTATCGCGGCGAAGTAGTAGAAAATGCCCCGGTAGCCAGGCTGTTCAGCGCACCGCAGCAGCCCTATACCCAGGCACTGCTGGCGGCGGTGCCAAAGCTCGGTTCGATGCAGGGCCAGCCCCTGCCGGCCAAATTTCCGTTGCTGCACAGCGATGCCGTTGATGACGTACCGCAGGATACGGTTCGCCGCCTGCAGCCACCCATTTTGCAGGTGCGCGATCTGGTCACCCGCTTTGATATTCGCGGCGGCCTGCTGAACCGCGTCAAAAGCCGGGTGCATGCCGTCGAAAAAGTCAGTTTTGATCTCTATGCCGGTGAGACGCTGGCGCTGGTGGGCGAGTCTGGGTGTGGTAAATCGACCACCGGGCGATCGCTGCTGAAGCTGGTGGCCAGTCAGGGTGGCACCCTGACGTTTGACGGACAGCGGATAGACCATTTGTCGGGTGCCGCGCTGGCCCATCTGCGACGCGACATTCAGTTTATCTTCCAGGATCCCTACGCCTCGCTGGATCCCCGGCTGACGGTTGGCTTCTCCATTATGGAGCCGCTGCTGGTCCACAAGGCGATGCCGCGTCGCGAGGCGGAGCAGCGCGTCGCCTGGCTGCTGGATAAAGTGGGTCTGCTACCGGAACATGCTCAGCGCTATCCCCATGAGTTTTCCGGCGGCCAGCGTCAGCGCATCTGTATAGCCCGCGCGCTGGCGCTGAATCCCAAAGTGGTGATCGCTGATGAGTCCGTCTCGGCGCTGGATGTGTCAATTCAGGCGCAGATTATTAATCTGATGCTCGACCTGCAGCGCGAGTTTGGCATCGCCTTCCTGTTTATTTCTCACGATATGGCGGTGGTGGAGCGTATCAGCCATCGCGTGGCGGTGATGTATCTCGGTCAGATTGTCGAGATGGGGCCGCGTCAGGCGGTGTTTGAGCAGCCTCAGCACCCTTACACCCGAAAACTCATGGCAGCGGTGCCGGTAGCCGATCCGGCTCACCGGCGTCGCGAACGAGCCTTACTGGTCGATGAGATCCCCAGCCCGATTCATGCGTTAGGGGATGAACCTGAAGTGGCGCCGCTGATGGAGGTGGCTCCGGGCCATTTCGTCGCCCGCCACGTTATCAGTGCGACCTGAACAGTGACGATGTCGCCCCGGCGACCAACCCGACAGGGATTACAGGAGAACAAGATGCAGATTACGATGCGTAAAGGGTTACTGGCGGCTGGCGTGTTAAGCAGCGCAATGGCATTGCCCGCCTGGGCAGCACAGGATGCGGTGATTGCCGTCGCGTCCAACTTCACCACTCTCGATCCCTATGACGCCAACGACACGCTGTCGCAGGCGGTCGCGAAATCCTTCTATCAGGGCCTGTTTAGCTTTGATAAAGAGATGAAGCTCACCAACGTGCTGGCTGAGAGCTATCAGGCCAGCGCCGACGGCCTGACCTACACCATTAAGCTGCGTTCCGGAGTTAAATTCCAGGATGGCACTGACTTCAATGCGGAAGCGGTAAAGGTCAACCTCGATCGCGCCAGCAATCCGGATAACCATCTCAAGCGCTACAACCTGTTTAAACATATCGCCAGCACCGAAGTGGTGGATCCAACTACGGTAAAAGTAACGCTGAAAGAGCCGTTCTCCGCCTTTATCAACATTCTGGCCCATCCGGCGGCGGCGATGATTTCACCCACCGCGCTGAAAAAATATGGCAAAGAGATCGGTTTCCATCCGGTAGGAACCGGCCCGTTTGTGTTCGAAACCTGGAACCAGACCGATTTTGTGAAGGTGAAAAAGTGGGACGGCTACTGGAAGCCGGGCTATCCGAAGCTGGACAGCATTACCTGGCGACCGGTGGTGGATAACAACACCCGCGCGGCGATGCTGCAGACCGGCGAAGCGAACTTTGCTTTCCCGGTGCCCTATGAGCAGGCAAAACTGCTGGAGAAGAACAGCAAGCTTGCTGTGGTAACCACGCCATCGATTATGCAGCGTTACATCAGCCTTAACGTCACTCAGAAGCCGTTCGATAATCCGAAGGTGCGTGAAGCGCTGGAATATGCCATCAACCGTCAGGCGCTGGCGAAAGTGGCGTTCTCCGGTTACGCCACGCCTGCTACCGGCATCGTGCCGCCCACCATCGACTTCGCTCAGACCTATCCGGCCATCAGCTACGATCCGGCCAAAGCGAAAGCCCTGCTGAAAGAGGCGGGTTACCCGAACGGGTTTGAAACCACGCTCTGGTCGTCACACAACCACAGCACCGCGCAGAAAGTGTTGCAGTTCACCCAGCAGCAGCTGGCGCAGGTTGGCGTGAAAGTTAAAGTTACGGCGATGGATGCGGGTCAGCGTGCCGCTGAAGTAGAAGGCAAGGGCCAGAAAGAGAGCGGCGTGCGCATGTTCTACACCGGCTGGTCCGCCTCAACCGGCGAAGCGGACTGGGCACTGACGCCACTGTTTGCTACTACGGCCTGGCCACCGGCGATCTTCAATACCGCGTTTTACAGCAATCCTAAGGTCGATAAAGATCTGGCAGATGCGCTGAAAACCACCGATCGTGCCGAGAAAGCGCGTCTCTACAAAGATGCGCAGGATACCATCTGGCAGGATCATCCGTGGATCCCACTGGTGGTTGAGCAGCTGGTTTCTGCCAACAGCAAAAACCTCAGCGGTTTTTATGTGATGCCCGATACCTCATTCAATTTCGATGAGGCAACTCTGAAGTAACGGAGCAGGCCAGCCCGCGAGGCTGGCCGCAGCTGCAGGATGTTGCATGTTTAACTATTTTCTCAAACGACTCTTTGGGCTGATCCCCACGCTGCTGATTGTGGCGGTGCTGGTGTTCCTGTTTGTTCACCTGCTGCCGGGCGACCCGGCGCGTCTGATCGCCGGGCCGGAAGCCGATGCCTCGGTGGTGGCGCTGGTGCGTCAGGAGCTGGGACTCGACCTGCCGCTGCCGCAGCAGTTCTGGCACTTTATGCTGAATGCGCTGCAGGGCGATTTCGGCCAGTCGATGGTCTCGAAGCGGCCGGTCGCGGAGGAGATCGCCTCACGCTTTATGCCAACTTTGTGGCTGACGCTGGTCAGCATGATCTGGGCAGTGATTTTTGGCATGGCAATCGGCATCGTTTCCGCTGTCTGGCGCAATCGCTGGCCCGATCGACTGGGGATGACGCTGGCGGTGTCGGGCATTTCGTTTCCCGCCTTTGCACTGGGCATGCTGCTGATGCAGGTCTTCTCGGTGGAGCTGGGATGGCTGCCAACCGTCGGTGCAGAGAGCTGGAAACATTACATTCTGCCCTCCATCACCCTGGGTGCGGCGGTGGCGGCGGTGATGGCGCGCTTTACCCGTGCCTCGTTCGTGGAGGTGATGCAGGAAGATTATATGCGGACCGCCCGGGCCAAAGGGGTGCGCGAGTCGCTGGTGGTGGTCAAGCATGGCCTGCGCAACGCCATGATCCCGGTGGTGACGATGATGGGGCTGCAGTTTGGTTTCCTGCTGGGCGGATCGATCGTGGTCGAGGTGGTGTTTAACTGGCCGGGCCTGGGGCGACTGCTGGTCGATTCCGTGGCGATGCGCGACTACCCGGTTATTCAGGCGGAAGTTTTGCTGTTTTCACTGGAGTTTATTCTGATCAACCTGTTTGTCGACATGCTCTATGCGGTGATTAATCCCGCTATTCGCTTTAAGGAGTCGCGATGAAAAACTGGCGACGCGAAGCGGCACTGAAAACGATGCCGCTGATTGCGGAGAATCGGGTGCGAACGCCGTGGCGTGAATTCTGGCGGCGTTTCAGAGGACAGCCGGTGGCGCTGCTGGCCGGGCTGTTTGTGCTGGTACTGATTGTGCTGGCGGTTATCGCCCCATGGATTGCGCCGTTCGACGCAGAGAACTACTTCGATTATGACCGGCTCAATGACGGCCCCTCGCTGATGCATCTGTTTGGCGTCGATTCGCTGGGGCGTGACATTTTCAGTCGGGTGCTGGTCGGCACGCGGATTTCCCTGATTGCGGGCTTCTTTTCGGTAGTGATCGGCGCGCTGATCGGTACATTCTTTGGTCTGTTAGCCGGCTATTACGAAGGCTGGTGGGACCGCATCACCATGCGTATCTGCGATGTGCTGTTTGCCTTTCCCGGCATTCTGCTGGCGATTGCGGTGGTGGCGATTATGGGCAGCGGCATGAGTAATGTGATTGTGGCGGTCGCTATCTTCAGTATCCCGGCTTTTGCCCGGCTGGTTCGCGGCAATACGCTGGTGCTGAAGCATCAGACCTATATTGAGTCGGCACGCAGTATCGGCGCTTCTGACTGGACTATCCTGATGCGGCATATCCTGCCCGGCACGGTATCGCCGATTGTGGTCTATTTCACCATGCGGGTCGGTACCTCAATCATTACCGCGGCCAGCCTGTCGTTTCTGGGGCTGGGCGCACAACCGCCTACGCCGGAGTGGGGGGCGATGCTGAATGAGGCGCGGGCCGACATGGTTATCGCGCCTCACGTGGCAATTTTCCCCAGCCTGGCCATCTTCCTCACCGTTCTGGCATTTAATTTACTCGGAGACGGGCTGCGCGACGCACTTGATCCTAAACTAAAGAGATGAAACCTTTCGATTATGATCAGGACTTCAGCACTATCGACTTCCGCCAGCACCCCGAGCTTTATCAGGTCGGGCGTGGTGAGCAGGGCGTGCTGATGGTCGAGCCTTATAAAGGCGAAATACTGCCACACTGGCGTTTTCGTACCGTTCCCATTGCTGAAGAGTCGGCTGAGAAAATCATGGCGCTGTTTGAGGAGTATCGGCGCAAAGATGATTTTGTCGGCATGGATATGGCGCGCAAATTTATTCAGATGGGGTATACCCGTGCGCGCCGTTACAGCAACCACAAGGGCGGACGCAAATATGATGCGGATGGCAAGGAGCTGCCGCGCGGTGTCAACGAGGAAAAAGCCGCGGCGGCGGCTGTTTTCAAAGGCTACTGGGACAAACTTCGTGCAGATGAAGACTATCTGCGACGTAAAAAAGCGCATCAGCAGCAGTATGGCTAAGCGTTAATCCTGCTCTTCCGGCAGCTGTTACCTCCTGCTGCCGGGGTTGTTTTAATGAACCCGTCCTGCTCTCTCCTATCCCTCATTCCTTGCCTGCAACGGTTCTGGCGCAGCGCCCGTGCTGTCAGATGCGCAGCCGTTTCGCCACGCCCCAAAACGCCATAGCCCGCCACGCTTGCCAGATAAAGTCAGACAGCAGCAGAAGAGAAACCTTTTCTGCTGGCGAGCCGGGGGCGTAAAGTAGTGAAAAAACGCGTAAAAGCCGATCCACAGCACAGGCAAAAAAACGGGCGGTTCAAACCGTGCTTTTTCCAATAACTTCCCGTGCTATAAAAAGAAATTGGCTGCGGAGCCTCTGACTGGTGAACAAGCGAAACGCTGACAGTGTCCGCTGTTTAGAGCATCCGGTAAAAGGTGGGTTGATATTCACTTGTTTTCATTAATAATAAACGGGCAAACCCCACTGAGGGGGCTATGCCCCTCAGGTAATGAAATGGATAATGTGAGAGCTAAATAATGAAAGAGATCATCAACGGATTTCTGAATTTCCAGCAGAATGTGTTTCCTGAAAGGAAGGATCTTTTCAAAAGCCTGGCATCAAATCAAAATCCGAAAGCGCTGTTCATCTCCTGTTCAGATAGCCGTCTGGTGCCTGAACTGGTGACGCAGCAGGAGCCAGGAGAGCTGTTCGTTATCCGCAATGCGGGCAACATCGTTCCCTCATTCGGCCCGGAGCCAGGCGGTGTCTCCGCCACTATCGAATATGCGGTGGTCGCGCTGGGCGTCTCCGACATCATCATCTGTGGTCACTCTAACTGTGGTGCCATGAACGCCATCGCCTCCTGCGCCTGCATGGATACCATGCCTGCGGTTGAGCACTGGCTGCGCTATGCCGATGCGGCAAAAGCGGTGGTTGAGCAGCGTGAGTATGACTCGCCAGAGAAGAAGCTGAACGAGATGGTCAAAGAGAACGTCATCGCCCAGCTGAACAACATGAAAACCCATCCTTCCGTCTCCGTCGCGCTGCGTAACGGTAAGCTGCGTCTGCACGGCTGGGTTTACGATATCGAAAGCGGCACCATTATGGCGCTGACCCAGGGTGGCAAACAGTTCATCACCCTGTCTGAGAATCCTGATACCTGCTTTGAGTAATCTTTTTCGCCCGCTGTGCTCTGCAGCGGGTTTTCCTGCTATTTATTCTGCATAACAGCGTTAAACCGCCTCTGTTATTCTGCATTTCCCCTCTGGCTTATCTATGCTTGCTTAAACCTTCCTGATACAAGCGAGTTGATGATGCGTAAAACTTCCGTTGCTGCTCTTCTGGCGGTCTCTGCCGTGCTGCTCAGTGGTTGTACTTCTCATGTTGCTGATAAGCAGCAATATTCAGGTTTTTTAAGCGATTACAGTCAGTTGCAACCGGCTTCGTCAGCCAGTGGTGAACCGACTCTGCGCTGGATATCACCCGACTATCAAAGCAGCCATTATAAAGATGTGCTTTATACATCGCTGATCTACTACCCGGCGGCGCACCCCACGCCACGCGTCACTCAGCAAACGCTGGATCAGGTGCTCAGTTACACCGAGATCCAGCTAAAAGGCGCGATAGCCACCCGCCTGCCGCTGGTGAATCAGGCTACGCCGCATACCCTGAAGGTAAGGGCCGCCATTACCGCAGTGTCAGCAGAAAATCAGGGCGTGCAGTTTTATGAAGTGGTACCGGTTCCCGCGGTCGTTGCCAGCACCATGGCGGCGTCAGGGCATCGTACTCAGAACAGCGAACTGTTTCTGGAGATAGAAGCCACCGATGCGGTGACGGGCAAACCGATGATCCGGGTGGTTCGCAAAGCCTTTGGCAAAACGGTCAGTAACAGCAATACGCCGATCACCTTTGACGAGCTGAAGCCTGGTATCGATACGATGGTGCGTGACACGGTAAGTTTTAACGCGCCCTGACTCTGACGGGCGACAGCAGAGCGCTGTCGCCCTGATTAATCTTTTGTAAATCCTCAACATCATTGCAGAGGGGCTGACTACGCTTAAGGGCATTCTATCCCGTCAGGAGATCGTTATGGCCCGTTTCTCAACTGCCTTGTTGCTGAGTGGCTCCCTGTTCTGTACCGCCCCCCTGTTTGCCGCCGACGTAAAGGTCGAGGTATTACAGGATAAGTTACAACATCCATGGTCCGTCGCCTTCCTGCCCGACAACAAAACGCTGCTGATTACCGAACGTAGCGGACAACTGCGCAGCTGGAGCCCGGAGAGCGGCCTGTCGCAGCCGATCCAGGGCGTGCCAAAGGTCTGGGCAGAACGGCAGAGTGGCCTGCTGGACGTGGTGCTGGCACCCGATTTTGCCACCAGTCGTCGCGTCTGGCTTAGCTATACCGAAGCGAACAGCAGTGGCAAAGCGGGCGCGGTGGTAGGCGTGGGCACGCTGAGCAAGGATAACCGGCAACTCAGCGATTTCCGCGAGGTGATTCGGCAGACGCCGATGCTCTCCAGCGGCAACAACATCGGTACCCGTCTGGCGTTTGATACCCAGGGCTATCTCTGGATCGCCTTCGGCGATAACTTTGCCAGCAGCGCTGCGCAGGATCTCGATAAGCTGCAGGGCAAACTGCTGCGGCTCAACGCCGATGGCAGCGTGCCGGACGATAACCCGTTTGCGAAACAGCGCGGCGCACGGCCAGAGATCTGGGCCTATGGTTTGCGTAATCCGCAGGGGCTGGCGCTTAACCCCTGGACCGGCAAGATATGGGAAAATGAACATGGCCCGCGCGGCGGCGATGAACTGAATATCATGGAGCGGGGCAAGAATTACGGCTGGCCGCTGGCAACCTACGGCATCGACTATAGCGGTGACAAAGTGCCGGAGTCACAAGGCACACAGGTTGCGGGTACCGAACCGCCGCTTTATCACTGGAAGGATTCTCCGGCCATCAGCGGCATGGCGTTCTACAATAGCGCCCGTTTTCCGCAGTGGAAAAACTCGCTGTTTATCGGCGCTCTGAAAGAGAAAAACCTGATTCGTCTGAGTATCAACGGCGAGAAAGTGGTGGAAGAGCAGCGTCTGCTGGACGATCAGAAGGCGCGCATTCGCGATGTGCGTCAGGGGCCGGATGGCTGGCTCTATGTGCTGACCGATGAGGCCAATGGCAAGCTGCTGAAAGTGGGATTAGCGCAGGACGCTGGTGCGTCCCGCGGCTAAGAGCCTGTCCCCGGGCTATTTTATTGGTCAGTCTGGGCCTGGGCAGTGCTCACACAGGCTGCTTTAGCAACCTGAACGCCCGTCAGGGCGGCCCTGAAGGGGCGAGCGCAGCGAGTAATCCTCACGGACTACGTGTACTACGGATTGTGCCGCGCTGCCCGTGTCCAGGCTGCCAGCAACAGTATGCCTGATGGAGCAGGCTCTGAGTCAGCGCGCCCAGTGATAAACCTGCCAGCCGCGGTTTAACGCTTCCTTGTGTAACTGTTCGTCAGGGTTGATGACATGGGCATGATCGGCCTGTTCCAGCAGCGGCAGGTCGTTCATCGAATCGCTGTAGGCCCAGGTGCGGTCAAAGGCCTCGTCCTGCTGCAGCGCTTTCCAGTCACCCAGTCGCGTGACTTTGCCCTCTTTATAGGTCATGGTGCCGTAAGTGTTGCCGCTGTAGCGCTCGTCCACGATTTCAACGCCAATCGCCAGCGCGCCGCAGGCACCCAGCTTTTCTGCAATCGGCACCACCAGATGCTCGCCGCTGGCGGAGATGATCATGACCTTGTCGCCACGCGCCCGGTGCCATTCAATCCGCTCGCGGGCCGCAGGATAAACGCGTGGCATAATGTCGCGGTGAATGAAGCGGCGCACCCAGCCTTCAACGGTAAGCGTGGCCATGCCCGCCAGAGGGGAGAGTGTTTTATTCATATACTCTTCAATCGACAGCGTACCGGCATAGTACTGGCTCATTAATGCCTGTTCCTGATCAATCAGTTCACTAGGGGCGAATCCCTGTGATACCAGCCAGCGCAGCCACAGGCTGGTGCTGTCTTCACAAATGAGTGTTTCATCCAGATCAAAAAGGGCTAAGTCCATGGTCGGTCTCCTCGGCTGACTGGCGTTCAGGTTAACTGATATTTGTGACGGGCTTAACTCTTCTGCGAAAAATCGGAATTTCACGCAGTTTTAATAGCGACAGAATCGGGGAAAAGCGGCACGCGCGCGGCACTTATGCCAGGGTTACTCTACTAAACTCTAAAAAACTTTACGATTCGACGGTTTTTTTCGCTGCCGTCAAGGGTTAGCGTTTGAGTGAGAATTTTCTGCCCCTGGAATTTCGATTTAACAAGGACAATCCGGCCAAGCCCATGACAAACACTCGCTTCACATCTCGCCTGCGGCACCTTGCTGCCACTTCATTACTGATTCTTGCCCCCGTCAGCGTTTTTGCTGAGCAGGCTCCCGCCGCGCCAGGCATTGATGCTAAAGCGTGGATTCTGATCGACTACGCCAGCGGTAAGGTGTTAACCGAATCCAGTGCCGATCAGCGCCTCGACCCCGCCAGTCTGACTAAAATGATGACCAGCTATGTTGTGGGTCAGGCGATTAAAGCGGGGAAAATCAAGCCGGATGACCTGGTTACCGTCGGACAGGATGCCTGGGCCACCGGCAACCCTAAGCTGCGCGGCTCGTCGCTGATGTTCCTCAAGCCGGGCGATCGTATTCCGGTGCATGAGCTGAATAAGGGAATCGTGATCCAGTCCGGCAATGACGCCTGTATTGCGCTGGCGGATTATGTGGCGGGCAGTCAGGATTCGTTTATCGGCCTGATGAACAACTACGTGAAGGCGCTGGGACTGCAGAATACCCACTTTATGACGGTGCATGGTCTGGATGCAGAAGGGCAGTACAGTACCGCGCGTGACATGGCGCTGATTGCTCAGGCGCTGATCCGCGATGTGCCCGAAGAGTACGCGCTGAATAAAGAGAAAGAGTTCACCTTCAATAATATTCGCCAGATCAACCGCAACCGCCTGTTGTGGAGCACCAATCTCAAGGTTGATGGCGTCAAAACCGGCCACACCTCAGGCGCGGGGAATAACCTGGTCGCTTCAGCAACCGAAGGGGATATGCGTCTGATCTCGGTGGTGCTGGGCACCGCCAGCGATGCGATTCGTTTCCGCGAAAGTGAAAAGCTGCTGACATGGGGCTTCCGTTTCTTTGAAACGGTCACGCCGATTAAAGCGGATGCGCCGTTTGCGCAGCAGCGGGTCTGGTTCGGTGATCGCAGCCAGGTCAATCTGGGCGTAGCGAAAGATGCTGCGCTAACCATCCCTAAAGGGCAGATGAAGAATCTGAAGGCGAGTTTCAGACTCACTACGCCGCAGCTGGAAGCCCCGCTGAAGAAGAATCAGGTGGTCGGCACCATCGATTTCCAGCTGGACGGGAAAACGATTGAGCAGCGGCCGCTGGTGGTGATGCAGGATGTGCCGGAAGGCGGGTTCTTCAGCCGGATGATTGATTTCGTGATGATGAAATTCAATGGCTGGTTCGGGAAGTGGTTTTCATAAGTAAGCAGGGACGCTGATATGTTCCTCTCAGACGAGCGCTGTTTCTAAAACAGGATCTAACCGCAACGCATTAGCTCAGCGCGCAGGGAGCTGGGTCAGAAGAGGAAAGCGTCCCGCGCCAGGGATGGCGCGGGCCGAGCATGCCATGGATGGCGGTTTTTGCGTCTTTCCGATCTGACCCAGTTCCCTGCGCAGGCTCGATCTCACCGCTGTCAGGTGCAGTTTTTTTCCGACAGCTTCAGGGACGCTAACGCGTCCCTTTCTTAATCCTGCGTCCAGCCTTTGCGAATCGGCACGGCAAACAGCGACCGATAGAGTGGATTGATTACCGCCAGCATCCGCTCGCCATAGAACTGCCACGCCAGATGCGAAGCCAGACAGCTCAGCAGACCCACCAGGAACCCGCCCAGCATATCCATTGGCCAGTGAACGCCAAGGTAGACCCGCGACCAGGCAATAGCGCAACCGGCCACCATCAGAACCACACCTGACCAGAGGCGATGCCAGAAGATAAAGGCCAGTGCAAAGGTGAAGATCGTGGTGCCGTGATCGCTGGGATAGGAGTCATCGGCGGCGTGATGCAGGAACTGATAACCAAAACCGATAGCGAAAGGGCGGGGATGCGGCAACAGCTGGCCCACAGACCAGGAGATCGCCAGCGCATAGATCAGCGCCATACCGGTTTTCAGTACCAGCACCCGCTGCGAAGAAACCTGATCGCGCGGTCCCCAGAGCCACATCGCCACGATTAACAGCGGCACGATGGCGATCAGATCTTTGGCAAAAAACGTCGCCAGCTGCAGTAACCAGGCGGGTGAAGCCGGTGTGGCATTAATGGCAGTAAACAGTGAATGGTTCAGCTCTTCCATTTCGGGATAAATTCCTCAGCAGACGGTCCGGTTAACGGCAGCTGGCAGCATCCCGCCAGCCCGGTCCGATAACAGCGGCAAAAAAAACGGTAAGCGACAGCTCGCTCACCCAATCAGTCAGCACAAATTGCTAACTAAACAGCGGTCTATCCTGCTTTTTACCGTTTTGTTCGTCTATAGAAAGGCTCTTAATCTGCCGTTGAGTTGTGTAACGGTTTAAGTTTTATGACACTTGAAGTTGCGAATCAGGCGGGGAATGACGGGGAGGGACGAAAAAAGGCATAAAAAAACCCGCCGGGAAAAAGACCAGCGGGCTCCACAATTTGGGGATTTCAAAGAAAAGCAGTGGCACTTATTATGACTATCCCTTAACAATAAAGTTCTGGACGCAGGCAAAAAAATTTTATAGGGGCAATATCGGCCAGATAATCACAATCAGCGTTCCCGCCAGCGTCAGCAACACGTTGGCGATGGCATAGGTTCCGGCATAGCCCAGCGCCGGAATATTGCTGCGTGCCGTATCACTGATGATCTCCATGGCCGGTGCGCAGGTACGTGCGCCCATGATGGCGCCAAACAGCAGGGCGCGGTTCATCCGCAACACATAAGCACCAAACAGATAGCAGATGATCACCGGAATCAGGCTGACCAGCAGGCCGCACAGCAGCATCAGCGCACCATCGCTGCTCAGGCCGTGATTAATGCCGCTACCGGCACTCAATCCCACTCCCGCCATAAACACCATCAGACCGAACTCTTTCACCATAGTGAGCGCGCCCTGCGGAATATAACCAAAGGTTGGATGGTTGGCGCGCAGGAAGCCGAGCATGATACCGGCGAACAGCAGGCCCGCGGCGTTACCAATACCAAAACTGAAATTGCTGAACTGGAAGGTGATCAGACCAATCATCAGACCCACGATAAAGAAGGCGCAGAAGGCTAAAAGATCGGTCATCTGACTGTGAATCGCGATAAAGCCAATGCGATCCGCAACGCTTTTGACCCGTCGTGCCTCGCCGCTGACCTGCAGCACATCACCTTTGTTCAGCATGATACTGTCATCGATCGGCATCTCAATCTGACTGCGTATCACCCGGTTCAGGAAGCAGCCGTGATCGGTGAGGTTTAACTTGCTGAGGCGTTTGTTTACCGCATTGTGGTTTTTCACCACGATCTCTTCAGTGACGATGCGCATATCCAGCAGGTCGCGGTCAAAGACCTCTTTGCCGTTGCGGAAGCTGGGGTCGAGCCGGGCGTGAGCATCGGGATAGCCCACCAGCGAGATATCATCGCCGAGCTGTAACACCGCATCACCATCGGGACTGGCGAGAATACCGTTGCGGCGGATGCGCTCAATGTAGCAACCGGTCTGACGATAGATACCCAGTTCGCGCAGGTTTTTGCCGCCGCTCCATGCCACCAGTTCCGGACCGACGCGATAGGCGCGGATCACCGGCAGGAAAACTTTGCGCTGGCTGTCCGCATCCAGACCGCGCTCCCGGGTGATCTGCTGGGCGCAGGTGGGCAGATCCTGATGTTGCAGACGGGGCAGATAACGTGCGCCGAAAATCAGACTGACCAGGCCTATCAGATAGGTCACGGCATAACCGAGGCTCAGCTGATCCTGCATCAGTCCAAGCTGCTTCGGATCGCTGATGCTTTGCCGCAGGGTATCGCCCGCCCCGACCAGCACCGGCGTTGAGGTCATCGACCCGGCCAGCATGCCGGCGGTGAGACCGATATCCCAGCTAAAGAGTTTGCCCAGTCCCAGCGCCAGCAACAGTGCGCTGACCACCATGACGATGGCGAGCATGAAATAGTTTTTGCCGTCGCGAAAGAAAATGGAAAAAAAGTTGGGACCCGCTTCGACGCCGACACAAAAAATAAACAGCATAAAGCCCAGACTCAATGCATCGGTATTGATCGTAAAGTGCTGCTGGCCTAATAAGAGCGAAACCACTAATACGCCAATCGAATTTCCGAGCTGAACCGAGCCCAGACGCAACTTACCCAGACAGAGGCCGAGCGCTAAAACGACAAACAATAACAAAATGTCATTTCCGCTTAACAATCCTGCGACGTTAATATTCACTGTTTAACTTCTTGTTTACATGTAACCTATTGAAGAGTAGCCTGTTTTTCGCTATCGTTAGCAGGCCGTTGAGGTGCTGTTGCATCAGTACTGCAAATGGAACCTTTACCGCGGCGCTATTCTAATCACAAATATCTTTCACAGCCATTGGCTGTTTTCATTCGTTGCCACAGCGAACTGTTTCTTTTTATTTCCATCTGAACGCATCAGGGTTATCAGCAGGTTATTTTCGGGGTTACTTTTAATCAGTGGGGTGGTATGCCGCAGCGTTCTTATCTCTGGACTACCCGCCTGTGCGGCGTGGTGTTGTACAGTCTGGTGTTTGTCTTTACCTGTCATTTCTGGCAGGTCGGTCCCGGCCCGCTTCGCGGTCAGCCCGAATTACTGCTCTTTATGTTGCCCGGTATCGTGATGGCATTGGTGCAGGTGGAAAGCCCGTTAAAAAGCACTCTGCTGATGGGGCTATGGGGAACGTTACTGGCAGCACTGCTGTTAAACAGCAGCCTGTTTATCCACAGCAATGCACTTTTTGTGGTCGCATGGAGCCTTAGCGCGCTGTTCTGGGCAGGCTGCGGGGCTTTGCTGGTGCGGTTGATGCAGATAGTGATGGCCTCACTCAATTAAACAGTGCCGGGTGACGGGTGTCAGGCAGAGCGCAAAAAGGCGAGCCAGGAAATCCTGGCTCGCCTTTTTCATTCCGGATATCAGCGCTTACGCGGCAAATCCCAGATTCTCTTTGGTCCAGGCCGCAAACTCGGTGTAGCCACCGATATGTTTTTCGTCGACGAAAATCTGTGGCACGGTGCTGACCGGTTTACCGGCGCTCGCTTCCAGGTCGGCTTTAGTAATGCCTTCTGCGTTGATATCGACATACTGGTAGCTAAAATCATCACGTTCAGCGGTCAGCTTGTCGGCCAGTTCATGGGCACGCACACAGTAGGGACAGCCCGGACGACCAAAAATAACAGCAATCATTGAAACTCCTTGCAGCGACTATTATGTGATGTGTATCACACAATGAAACAGAGAATGGCAACCATGATGCCCGCTCGTATCGCTTAAGGAAAGCAGGATTTGCCTGTTAGTCTGATGCCCGCACGCTATCGCTGCCCGGTCAGGAAGCCTCTGAATCAGAGGCTTTTTCGCGCCGGCAGCCCGTGTATCTCGCGCAATTTTTGGGTTGTTGACCATAATTGACGCTCAGTCAGCCGCTAAGGCAGGAGGATATCATGCAGAGTGTAGCCAGATTACCCCGGTTTGTGGTGGTGCTGGAGGCGGCTGGCGGCCTGTTAATCGTGGCCGCGCTGCTGCTGATCAACCACTGGCTTCCGCTGCCAGACAAGGCGGATGTAAAAACGCTGGCCACTGTGCTGTTTATTGCTGGCGTGGTTCTGATGCTGCCTGCTGCCTGGCTGTTAATGTGGCGCACCGCGAAAGCGATAGCACCACAGCTGTTTAATCAAACTGACAAAAAAAGATAATATTGCTGGAGACTTTATGACACCGACCATTGATCTACTGTGCAGCCATCGTTCAATCCGCGCCTTTACTGACCAGCCGGTCAGCGAAGCACAGCGTGAAGCGATTATTACTGCGGCGCAATCGGCGTCCACATCCAGTTTTTTACAGTGTTCTTCCATTATCCGTATCACCGACAAAGCCCTGCGCGACAAGCTGGTGACGCTGACGGGCGGACAGACCTGGGTCGCGGATGCGCCTGAGTTCTGGATCTTCTGCGCTGACTTTAATCGCCACCTGCAGATTTGCCCTGATGCGCAGCTGGGTCGTGCCGAGCAGTTGCTGCTGGGCTGCGTCGATACCGCGCTGATGGGTCAGAATGCCATGGTCGCAGCGGAATCGCTGGATCTGGGCGGCGTCTTTATCGGCGGAATCCGTAACAGTATCGTGGAAGTAACCGAACTGCTGGGCCTGCCGAAATTTGTTCTGCCGTTGTTTGGTTTTTGCCTGGGCCATCCGGAGTCAAAGCCGGACGTCAAACCGCGTATGCCGCACGCGATGCTGGTGCATGAGAACCGCTATCAGCCGCTGGATCCGGCGGTACTGGCCGAATACGATAGCCGCACAGAACTCTATTATCAGCAGCGCGGCAGCAACCAGCGCAGCGAAACCTGGAGTGAGCTGATCCAGCGCCTGATCATTAAAGAGACGCGTCCGTTTATGCTCGATTATCTGCATCAGCAGGGCTGGGCCACGCGTTAAGCCAGTAAGGGAGAGCAGCGATGAAGATAGCTATCCTGTCACGTGATGAGACGCTCTACTCCAGTCGGCGACTGCGTGAGGAGGCCGCCGCACGCGGCCACCAGGTTCAGATCATCGATCCGCTCTCCTGCTATATGAATATTAATCCCGCCTCACCGGCGGTTCACTACTGTGGTGAACCGCTGGGCCATTTTGATGCGGTTATCCCGCGCATCGGCAACCCTATTACCTTTTATGGCACGGCCGTGCTGCGACAGTTTGAGATGTGCGGCAGCTATCCGCTGAATGAGTCCGCCGCCATTACCCGCACCCGTGACAAATTGCGCTCGCTGCAGCTGCTGGCACGGGAAGGCATCGACATGCCGGTCACCGGCTTTGCCTCCTCACCCGATGACACCGCTGATCTGATCGCCCTTGTCGGCGGTGCGCCGCTGGTGGTCAAGCTGGTGGAAGGTACCCAGGGCATTGGCGTGGTGCTGGCGGAGACACGGCAGGCGGCAGAAAGCGTTATCGATGCCTTTCGCGGCCTGAATGCCCATATTCTGGTGCAGGAGTTTATTAAAGAAGCGCAGGGTCGTGATGTTCGCTGTCTGGTGATTGGCAATCAGGTGGTGGCAGCGATTGAGCGGGTGGCGAAAGAGGGCGACTTCCGCTCTAATCTGCATCGCGGCGGCAAAGCTTATCCGGTCGTCATTACGCAACAGGAGCGCCAGATCGCCGTGAAAGCGGCGGCTACGCTCGGGCTGGAAGTGGCGGGCGTCGATATTCTGCGCGCCCATCGCGGCCCGCTGGTGATGGAAGTTAACGCCTCGCCCGGTCTTGAAGGCATTGAAACCAGCAGTGACCTTAACATCGCCGCCCTGATGATCGAACGGATTGAGCAGCAGGCCATCCCCGGGCTCCGTCCTAAAACCGCTGGCTGACACGCGCTTTTCAGCGGTTTTCATGGCATCGTCGCGCATTTTTCCGTAAGCTAAGTCGCCTGTTTATCACCCCACTGGGATTTTACGATGGATTCTCTTGTCGTTCCTGATATCGACCTGCTGCGTCGCTGGCTGGATCAGCAAAATATCACCTGGTTCGAATGCGATGCCTGTCAGGCACTTCATCTGCCGCACATGCAAAACTTCGATGGGGTGTTTGACGCCAAAATCGATCTGGTCGACAACGTCATTCTGTTTTCGGCGCTGGCTGAAGTGAAGCCGACGGCGCTGATTCCACTGGTTGGCGATTTGTCGCAGATCAATGCCAGTTCGCTGACGGTGAAAGCATTTATCGACATTCAGGATGATAATCTGCCGAAACTCATTGTCTGTCAGTCAATGATTACCACCGCCGGGTTAACCTTTGGTCAGTTCTCGCACTTTATGAAACAGAGTGAAGAGCAGATCTCCATGGTGATCCTGGAAGCCTTTGCCAACAATCTGTTGATCGTGGGCGAAGAAGAAGAGCACGTTCCGGTGACCAGCGTTCATTCTGTGCTGCACTAAGCCCGACATGGTCACACACTAAGCCGTCCCTGAGACGGCTTTTTTATGCCCGCCATCCGCTGCCGCGATAATTTTTTATTCTGCATTTTGCCCTTTAACGCCAGATATTAGTCGTGGTTTATGCCATCAAAGCCGAACCTCATAGCTCAAACATGCATAAAATATCGCTTTCAGGCGTTTTTTACGCTGGGGTCTGGTGAAGCCTGACCGGGGGGGCTATGCTTGCGGGGCTGTAACAGGCGCGTAACTGCGCCTCAGCTATAGGTTTTTGCTATTAAACTCCCGCTGAATAATGATTCATTGTGTCACTGACGTCTTGTACAGAACGCAATGCAGGGATCTCTGGTTTGCAGCGTTGTAATGACCCGCTCAGGAGGATGGAAAAATATGTTCAACTCACGTCAGAAATGGCTGTCAGCTGTGGTAGCTGCTGCGCTGATGGCCGCATCGGCCAGCAGCATGGCGGAAGATAAAACGCTGCACGTCTACAACTGGTCCGATTATATTTCGCCAGATACCGTGCCGAACTTTGAAAAGCAGTCCGGCATCAAAGTGGTCTACGATGTGTTTGACTCCAACGAAGTCCTGGAAGGCAAACTGATGGCGGGCAGCACCGGCTATGATGTGGTGGTGCCATCCTCCAGCTTCCTGGCGCGTCAGTTGCAGTCCGGGGTATTCCAGCCGCTGGATAAGAGCAAACTGCCTAACTACAAAAACCTCGATCCGGCGCTGATGGAAAAAGTGGCGCAGCACGATCCGGGTAATAAATATGCCATTCCTTATCTGTGGGGCACCACCGGTATCGGCTACAACGTCGACAAGGTCAAAGCCGCACTGGGCGCCGATGCGCCGGTCAACAGCTGGGATCTGGTGCTGAAGCCGGAAAATCTGGAGAAGCTGAAAAGCTGCGGCGTCTCCTTCCTGGATGCGCCAGAAGAGATTTTCGCCACGGTGCTCAACTACCTGGGCAAAGATCCTAATACCTCTGATGCCAAAGAGTATTCCGGCGCGGCCACTGACCTGCTGCTGAAACTGCGTCCGAATATCCGCTACTTCCATTCGTCGCAGTACATCAACGATCTGGCCAACGGTAATATCTGCGTCGCCATTGGCTGGTCGGGCGATATTCTGCAGGCGAAAAACCGTGCTGATGCGGCGAAAAATGGCGTGCATCTGGGCTACAGCGTACCGAAAGAGGGCGCACTGGCCTTCTTCGATATGATGGCGATCCCGAAAGATGCGAAAAACCTCGATGGTGCTTACGCCTGGCTGAACTACATCATGGATCCGAAAGTGATCGCCGATGTCTCCAACAAAATGAACTACGCCAACGGCAACAAAGCGTCGCTGCCGTTGATCAATGCCGACGTCCGCAACAACCCGGGTATCTTCCCGACGCCAGAAGCGATGTCGAAATTGTTTGTGCTGAAAGTCCAGGATCCTAAACTGGATCGTGTGCGTACGCGCGCATGGACTAAAGTAAAAAGTGGTAAGTAATTCGTCCTTAACGGATTGACCTGTCATGAATCAGCAACAGAGGCGCGGTGTCGGCCTCTGTTGTGCCATTTTTAGCGGCAAATTTTGTCGCCATGTTCCGCCTGGCTCCGGAGAGAACCTTTGTGAACGATGCCATTCCCCGTCCTCAAAATAAAACCGCAAAGGCGTTAACGCCACTGCTGGAAATTCGCAATCTGACCAAATCCTTTGACGGGCAACACGCCGTGGATGATGTCAGCCTGACTATTTATAAAGGTGAGATCTTTGCCCTGCTGGGCGCATCGGGCTGTGGTAAATCAACGCTGCTGCGCATGCTGGCCGGTTTTGAGCCGCCAACCAGCGGGCAGATTGTGCTGGATGGCCAGGATCTGTCCCACGTTGCTCCCTATCAGCGCCCGATCAACATGATGTTCCAGTCCTACGCGCTGTTTCCCCACATGACGGTGGAGCAGAATATCGCCTTTGGTCTGAAACAGGATCGGCTGCCGAAAGGGGAGATCACCAGCCGGGTAGCAGAGATGCTGGCGCTGGTGCATATGCAGGAGTTTGCTAAACGCAAACCGCACCAGCTCTCCGGTGGTCAGCGTCAGCGTGTGGCGCTGGCCCGCAGCCTGGCGAAACGGCCAAAACTGCTGCTGCTGGATGAGCCGATGGGGGCACTGGACAAGAAGCTGCGCGACAGGATGCAGCTGGAAGTGGTCGATATTCTGGAGCGTGTTGGCGCCACCTGTGTGATGGTGACGCACGATCAGGAAGAGGCGATGACCATGGCGGGCCGTATCGCGATTATGAATCGCGGCAAGTTCGTGCAGATTGGCGAGCCGGAGGAGATCTACGAGCATCCTACCAGCCGCTACAGCGCGGAATTTATCGGTTCGGTTAACGTCTTCGAAGGCTTACTGCGTGAACGTCAGGCGGATGGCCTGGTGATCGACAGTCCCGGCCTGATGCATCCGCTGAAAGTCGACTCCGATGTCTCGGTGGTGGATAACGTTCCGGTCCATGTCGCGCTGCGCCCGGAAAAAGTGATGCTGTGCGATGAGGTGCCTGCCGATGGCTGTAACTTTGCGGTGGGTGAAGTGGTCCACATCGCCTATCTCGGCGACCTCTCTATCTTCCATGTCCGTCTGCACAGCGGACAGATGATCAGCGCACAGTTGCAAAACGCGCATCGCTACCGCAAAGGGTTGCCGACCTGGGGTGATGAAGTCCGCCTCTGCTGGGAATGCGACAGCTGCGTGGTGTTGACGGTTTAAGGAGCGGCTATGAGCCAGATTTTCCAACGCGCTAAAGCGCCTGCCCGACTGGTCGGCACGCCGCTGCAACGCTGGGCCACGCGGATAAAAATGCAGCATGGCCGCAAGCTGGTGATCGCCTTGCCTTATGTCTGGCTGGTGCTGTTGTTTCTGCTGCCGTTTCTGACGGTGCTGAAGATCAGCTTCGCGGACATTGCGCGTGCGATTCCCCCCTACACCGAGCTGGTGAGCTGGGCTGATGACCAGTTCAGCATTGTGCTCAATTTCGGCAACTACCTGACGCTGACCGACGATCCGCTCTACGTCGATGCCTATCTGCAGTCGCTGAAAGTGGCGGCGATCTCCACGGTGATCTGTCTGCTGATTGGCTACCCGCTTGCCTGGGCCGTGGCGCACAGCAAGCCATCCATGCGCACCATTCTGCTGCTGCTGGTGATCCTGCCGTCATGGACCTCATTTCTGGTGCGCGTCTACGCCTGGATGGGGCTGCTTAACAACAACGGTATTCTGAACCGGTTCCTGCTGTGGCTGGGGGTGATCGATCATCCGCTGGTGATCCTCTACACCAATACAGCGGTCTATATCGGTATCGTCTACTGCTATCTGCCGTTTATGGTGCTGCCAATCTACACAGCCCTGACCCGCATTGATTACTCGCTGGTGGAAGCCTCACTGGACTTGGGTGCGCGTCCGCTGAAGACCTTTTTCAGCGTTATTGTCCCGCTGACTAAAGGGGGCATTATCGCCGGATCGATGCTGGTGTTTATCCCGGCGGTGGGGGAGTACGTGATCCCTGAACTGCTGGGTGGCCCGGACAGCATCATGATTGGCCGTATCCTGTGGCAGGAGTTCTTTAACAACCGCGACTGGCCGGTGGCCTCCGCGCTGGCGGTCATCATTCTGCTGATCCTGATTCTGCCGATCATCTGGTTCCATAAGCATCAAAACCGTGAAATGGGAGAGAAGGCATGAATAATTTGCCAACCATCCGCTCACCCTGGCGTACCGGTATTCTGGTCTGCTGCTTCCTGTTCCTCTATGCGCCGATGCTGCTGCTGGTGGTTTACTCCTTCAACAGCTCACCGCTGGTGACGGTGTGGGAGAGCTTCTCGTTCCACTGGTACAGGGTGCTCTTCCAGGACAGCGCGATGATTGACGCCGTGCTGCTGAGTCTGAGCATTGCCGGTCTCTCCGCCACCATGGCGGTGGTGCTGGGCACGCTGGCGGCGGTGATTATCGTGCGCTTTGGTCGCTTCCGTGGCCACAATGGTTTTGCCTTTATGCTGACCGCGCCGCTGGTGATGCCCGACGTCATCACCGGACTGTCGCTGCTGCTGCTGTTTGTGGCAATGGGCAACGCCTTTGGCTGGCCGAGCGAACGCGGCATGCTGACCATCTGGCTGGCCCACGTCACCTTCTGTACCGCCTATGTGGCCGTGGTGATTAACTCGCGTCTGCGTGAGCTGGACCGCTCCATCGAAGAGGCGGCGATGGATTTAGGCGCAACGCCGCTGAAGGTCTTTTTCGTGATTACCGTGCCCATGATTGCACCGGCTATTGTGACCGGCTGGCTGCTGGCGTTTACCCTGTCACTCGACGATCTGGTGATCGCCAGCTTTGTGACCGGGCCGGGTGCCACTACATTGCCGATGGCGATCTTCGCCACCGTGCGACGCGGCGTTAACCCGGAAATCAATGCGCTGGCTTCATTGATCCTGTTTGTGGTCGGTTTAGTGGGTTTTATCGCCTGGCGGGTGATGGCACACGAAGAAAAACAACGTTTAAGCGATATTCAGAAAGCTAAACGTGGCTGAAATCCGTAACCTTTGCCACTATATGAACGGGCCGGTCTGACCGGCCCGTTTTTCGATCAGGTGGAGTCACGGACTATGTCAGAAATCTTCAAAAGCAGTGCTACGCTTTCAATCGCGCCGGTTCCGGTGACCGTTGCGGGCATTGCTATTATCGCGACCCGCTGCCTGAGCGTCCTGATGCTGGCAAACGAGCTGGGTTACAGCGAACTCGCCAACTTTGTTCACCGCAGCGCCCAGTCCTGGGACGCGACACTCATCTTTATCGCCAGCCAGCTGATCTTCCTGTTCGAACTGCGCTGCGCCTTTACCCTGATGCGCGGCAGTAACCGTGGACGCTGGGGCTATGTGGCGACGCAGGTGATTGTGCTCAGCTATATGCTGGTCGCCTCGCTGGGCTGGATCTACCCTGAGATTTTCAGCATTGATGGCGACAATAACGTTCAGATTATCCACCATACCCTGTCGCAGAAAATCCCCGATCTGCTGGTGCTCCTGCTGCTGTTTCTGCCTGCCAGCAGCCGCGCTTTTTTCAGGAAGCGATGATACAATCGCGCTCCGCCCGACCCCATCGTTAAGGCTTTACCATGCACTGCGCGCTTTATGACGCTAACCGCTGCCGCTCCTGTCAGTGGCTGGAAAAACCCTATCCCACTCAGCTGAACGACAAACAGTCGCTGCTGGAACAGTTACTGGCTGAGCAGCAGGTCGCTGCCTGGTTGCCGCCGGTCACCTCACCGCAGCAGGCATTTCGTAATAAAGCCAAAATGGTGGTGAGTGGCAGCGTAGAGCGTCCGGTGCTGGGATTAATCCATCGTGATGGTGAAGCTGTGGATCTGTGCGATTGTCCGCTCTATCCCGCCAGCTTCCAGCCGGTTTTTGCTGCACTTAAGCCCTTTATCGCCCGTGCCGGACTGACGCCCTATAACGTGGCGCGCAAACGCGGCGAACTCAAATTCCTGCTGATAACCGAAAGCCAGCAGGGCGGCGTGATGCTGCGCTTTGTCCTGCGTTCAACCGCGAAACTGGAACAGCTGCGCGCCGCATTGCCGTGGCTGCAACAGCAACTGCCGCAGCTGGTGGTGATCTCTGCCAATATTCAGCCGGTGCATATGGCGATTCTGGAGGGGGAAGAGGAGATTGCGCTGACGCCCGCGCAGTCGCTGGCAGAGAACTTCAACGGCGTGCCGCTGTGGATCCGCCCGCAAAGCTTCTTCCAGACCAACCCGCAGGTTGCCAGCGCACTCTATGCCACCGCGCGCGACTGGGTCAGGGCGCTGCCGGTCAACAGCATGTGGGATCTCTTCTGCGGCGTAGGCGGTTTTGGTCTGCACTGCGCGACAGCGGAGATGGAACTGACGGGCATTGAGATCAGCGCCGAGGCGATAAAATGCGCCCAGCGTTCCGCTGAGATGCTGGGGCTGGAAAAAGTGCAGTTTGCGGCGCTGGATTCTACGGCGTTTGCGACCGGACGCGATGCGGTGCCGCAGCTGGTGCTGGTTAATCCGCCGCGTCGTGGAATTGGTGAGGCGCTGTGCGACTATCTCAGCCAGATGGCCCCGGATTATCTGCTCTATTCAAGCTGTAATCCGCAGACCATGGCGCAGGATATTGCCCGACTGAGTGCCTATGAGGTGACGAAGGTGCAACTGTTCGATATGTTTCCCCACACCGCCCATTTTGAAGTGCTGACGCTGTTAACCCGCCGTCAGCACGCGTCCGGGAAAGCATCGTCAGAGGTAGCCTCAGCCGGTAATCACTCCGGGAACCACTTCTGATTAAGCTGCTGCCAGCTGCCGTTGGCTTTCAGTTCGTTCAGCGCCTGATTGAACTGATCGCGAAGCGCCGTATTGCCTTTGCGTACGGCAATGCCGAGACCGGTGCCAAAGTAGTCCGCATCCGTAACATGTTCACCGACAGTGGCGAGATCCGCATTGGTCTTCAGCCACTGATTCACCACCGCGCTGTCGCCAAACACGCCATCCAGCCGGCCACTCTTCATATCCAGAATCGCATTCTGATAGCTGTCATAGGCCACCACTTTCACTTCCGGATACTTATCCTGCAGGTACTTCTGGTGAGTGGTGCCGTTTTCCACGCCAATGCGCTTGCCCTTAAGCTCAGCAAAGCTGCTGAACTGGCCTTTACGGGCGATCACGATGGCGGAGTTAGCGTAATAAGGCTGGGTAAAATCGACCTGCTTGCTGCGCTCAGTGGTGATATCCATGCCGGAAATCACCGCGTCATAGCGGCGGAACTTCAGTGACGGGATCAGGCTGTCGAAGGCATTGTTGGTAAAGGTACACTCCGCTTTCATCTGCTGGCACAGCGCTTTGGCCAGATCGATATCGAATCCCACCAGGTTATTTTCCCGATCCAGGGATTCAAACGGCGGGTAGGTCGCTGAGGCGGCGAAGCGAATCTTTTCCGCTGCCTGGGCGGTAAGTGCCAGCGAAGCCAGCGCAGCGGCAACAATCCATTTTTTCATTTTATGATTCCTGTGATGTGGTCAGCCAGAGAAGGCGATACCCTGCCATAAAATGCATTTTTATGCAATTAGTGTGATTTTTCAGGCGAAAAGGGCGAGGGGCCTCGCCCGGATATCAGTTACGTCGTTCGAAGGCCAGGGCGCGCTTTTCGATCAGCCGCATCATCAGCGTCAGCAAACCGTTAACGCAGAGATAAACCAGACCCGCCGCGGCATAGACTGTGATGTCGTAGGTGCGGCCATAGAGCAACTGGCCGTGGCCCATGACTTCCATCAGGGTGATGGTGTAGGCCAGCGAGGTGCCTTTGAACACCAGCACCACTTCATTGGAGTAGGAGGAGAGGGCGCGTTTAAATGCATATGGCAGCAGAATGCGCAGCGTATCTTTGCGGCTCATGCCGAGCGCGGCACACGATTGCCACTGTCCGGAAGGAATCGCACGCACCGCACCGTAAAACAGCTGCGTGGTGTAAGCCGCGCTGTTCAGCGACAGCGCCAGCATCGCGCACAGCCAGGGCTGCGACAGTAAATGCCACAGCCAGGGGATCTGCTGGATCGAGGGAAACTGTCCCGGACCGTAATAGATCAGGAAGATCTGCACCAGCAGCGGTGTGCCGGTAAACAGTGTAATAAAGCCTTTGACCAGCGGGTTGAACACCGGCGTTTTCAGCGACAGCACCACGGTGAAGAGCAGCGCCAGCAGCAGGGCCACGACCAGCGATGCTGCCGTCAGCGTCAGGCTGGTATGCAACCCTTTCAGGAGTTCAGGCAGATAGGCCAGCATTAGCTGTTCCCCCGTTCAAAGCGGGTGGTGCGCAGTTCGATGCGGCGTAACACCGCCTGGCTGAACAGCGTGATCACTAAGTAGATAGCGGCCGCCACCAGGAACCAGGTAAACGGCTCCTGCGTGCGGGTGGCAATACTTTTGGTTTGCAGCATCAGATCGTTGACGCTAATCAGCGAGACCAGCGCGGTATCTTTCAGCAGCACCAGCCACTGATTGCCCAGACCGGGCAGGGCGTGACGCCACATCTGCGGCATAATCAGCCGGAGAAAGATGGCCGATTTTTTCATGCCCAGCGCCTGACCCGACTCCCACTGACCCATCGGCACCGCTTTCAGCGCGCCGCGCAGCGTCTGCGAGGCGTAGGCGGCATAGAGCATCGCCAGCGCTATCACACCGCACAGGAACGGACTGACGTCGAAGTTTTCAATTTCAACCTGAATCGGTAACTGAAACAGGCCGAAATTCAGGGTGAAGCCGTCAGAGAGGGTGAGCAGCAGCTGGGAGGCGCCAAAATAGATAAACAGCACCACCAGAATTTCCGGCAGGCCGCGGATCAGCGTCACCAGGCCGGTGCCAATCCACGCCAGCGGTTTCAGGCGCAGTGACTCCCAGCCAGCGAAAATCATCGCCAGCACCAGGCCAGCGATGAGAGCACAAACAGCAAGGCCGACGGTCATGCCGGCGGCGCTTGCGAGGGTCATCATTTCATTCATCAGAGATTACTGCTGGAACCATTTGCTGTAGATGGTTTTGTACGTGCCGTCTGCTTTGATCTTATCCAGCGCGCCATTGAATTTGGTCTGCAGATCGGTGTTACCGGTACGTACCGCAATGCCCAGGCCGGTACCAAAGTAGGCTTTGTCCGTGACTTTCTCACCAACGGCAGCCAGCGCGGCATTCTGCTTCAGCCATTCGTTGACGACTGCGGTGTCACCGAACACAGCATCAATACGGCCATTTTTCAGATCCAGCACCGCATTCTGATAGCTGTCGTAAGGAACGGTGGTGATCTCGCTATGTTTCTCAGTCAGGTATTTCTGATGGGTGGTGCCGTTCTGGACGCCAACCCGCTTGCCTTTCAGCGCTTCCACGCTGGCGACTTTGCCTTTCTGGGCAACAAACAGCGCGGAGTTGTCGTAGTAAGGCTTGGTGAACAGGACCTGTTTTTCACGATCTGGTGTGATATCCATGCCCGCCATCACCGCATCAAAACGACGGAATTTCAGGCTTGGGATCAGGCTGTCGAACGCCTGATTGGTGAAGGTGCAGGTCGCATCAATCTCTTTACACAGCGCATTGGCCAGATCGACATCAAAGCCCTGAATCTTGTTGTCCGCATCCACAAACTCAAAAGGAGGATAAGAGGCTTCGGTCGCAAAACGAATCGTCTGTGCCGCCGTAGCGCTCAGGCTAAAACCAGCAAGCAGTGCAGCAAGTACCATTTTTTTCATTTTTAGCATCCTGACTTAGTGCGAAAGATAGTGAGCAAACGCCTCGGTTTGCGGCTGTGTAAAGCGGCTGGCATCGCCCTGTTCCACAATGTGACCGTTCTCCATATAGACGACGCGGCTGGCCGTTTTACGTGCCACCTCCACTTCATGGGTCACAATCACCTGGGTAATGCGGGTCTGGGCCAGTTCGCGAATGATACTGACAATCTGTGCGGTAATTTCAGGGTCCAGCGCGGCAGTCGGCTCATCGAACAGCAGCACCTGCGGCTCCATCATCAGCGCGCGGGCAATCGCCACACGCTGCTGCTGACCACCGGAGAGATGCAGCGGAAAGCGATCGCTGTAGGGCGTCAGGCGCAGCCGGTCAAGCAGCTTGTCGGCGCGGGCGCGGGCGTCACTTTTGCTGAGACCCAGTACCCGGCAGGGCGCTTCAATCAGATTCTGCAGCACGGTAAGATGCGGCCAGAGATTGTACTGCTGAAACACCATACCGACGTTCTGACGCAGTTCGCGAATCGCAGCATCGGAGGGTTTCTGGCTGAAGTCGAACTGATTACCGGCAATCTGCAACTGACCTGAACGGGGTTGCTCCAGCAGGTTAAGCACCCGCAGCAGCGAACTCTTACCCGCACCGCTGGGACCCAGCAGTACCAGGGTCTCGCCTTGCGGACACTCAAGGTTAATGTCGAACAGCGCCTGATGAGCACCGTAGAAGCAGTTTATTGCGTTTAGTTGAATACTCATGCGCCAGATTTGAATAGCTATTAGTGTCGCGGATTTTAACGTCACCAGAATAGTTATGCAAATAAGGTGGGTTAAAATTTGTAAAACAGCAGGCTAACCGCAAAAGCTTAGCACAATATCATGCACTGCCTGGGGTCAGCCCACTGCAGCGGGACGGGCGGCGGAAATAAAAAAAGCGCAGCGCCCGGGGGCGACTGCGCTTCTCTGAACGGTTAAGCCTGAGGTTATTTTTTCGATTTCTCAAGCATCTGGCTCAGGCTGCCACCCTCTGCATGCGCAGGGTTGGCCATGTAGCGCACATCATCCACCACCCAGCAACTGCCCTGATGGATCATCAGCACTTCATCCTGCCACTGCTTGCCGTCGCGGCTCAGATCGACCCGCAGCGGGATGTTGCGTGCATCGCGGTTCGGAATGGTGGAAGCATCAGCGACGCTGGCGGCGGTCGGACCCTGTGACAGGCTGGAGAAGAGATCGCCATTGCGCCACTGTGCGCCTGCATTGCTGCCGCTGGCCGCCTGCAATGAGTGGTACAGCGCATCACTCAGGTAAGGGCGATATTTTGCCAGGGTGTTGCTGTCGGGCAGACCCTGCGTAGGCTGTTCGATACGCAGGTCGTAAAACTGCTGGGCCACCTGGTCAGGACCGCCTTCAATGCACGGTGCGGTACGTGGGCCATTATCCTTAATCACTGGCTCAACGGTGGTACAGGCGCTGAGCAGCAGGGCCGCCGGGATCATTAGCGCAAACGCGTTGTTTCTCATCTCGATTTCCTTATGGTTCTCTGGCAAGGTGCCCTTTTTAGCATAGAGTATAGCCGTGCTTTTTAGTCGAAAGAGCCTTAGCCCGGTTTTCAACAAGGAGAATGCGATGAAATTTTCAACAACCCCCACGCTGGAAGGTCACAGCATCAGCGAATATTGTGGCGTCGTCACCGGTGAAGCGATTCTGGGTGCCAACATCTTCCGTGACTTTTTCGCTGGCATCCGTGATGTGGTCGGTGGCCGCTCCGGTGCTTACGAGAAAGAGCTGCGTAAAGCGCGAGAGATCGCGTTTGAAGAGCTGGAGGAGCAGGCAAAAGCGCTGGGCGCCAACGCAGTGGTCGGTATCGATATTGACTACGAAACGGTCGGCAAAGATGGCAGCATGCTGATGGTGAGCGTCAGCGGCACGGCGGTGATCATTCGTTGAAACGGGGGCTGTGGCTGATACTGGCGCTGCTGCTGGCGGGCTGCCAGTCCGGGATAGAATCCCGTGACGGCTACTGGGCCGATCTGCGGCATCCGGCGCAGGGCGCGCGACCGCGGGTGAAGGTGATTGTGATCCACTACACCGCCGAAGATTTTTCTTCGTCGCTGGCGACCCTGACCGATCGGGAAGTCAGCGCCCACTATCTGATCCCCCGCCAGCCGCCACAGCGCGCCGGGAAAGGTGTTATCTGGCAGCTGGTGCCGGAGCAGCAACTCGCCTGGCATGCCGGTCCAAGCTTCTGGCGCGGAGCCAGCCGCATCAATGACACATCGATTGGTATCGAACTGGTAAACCAGGGTTATCGCCGGACCCTGACCGGTCTTGAATGGCAGCCGTTTACCGCTGCGCAGATCACCACGCTGGAGGCGCTGCTGCGCGATATTGCACAGCGCTACGGCATCACACCGGAAAATATTGTCGGTCACAGTGATATCGCGCCGCAGCGTAAGCAGGATCCCGGCCCACTCTTTCCGTGGCATCAGCTGGCCCAGCGCGGAATGGGTGCCTGGCCTGATGCCGGACGAGTGCAGTTTCATTTAGCGGGTCAGGATCCGCACGCGGTGGTGCCCGTGGAGCCACTACTGGAACGTTTACAGCGCTATGGCTATCCCGTAACGGCAGAGATGAGCGCGCGTGAACAGCAGAGGGTGATCGCCGCGTTTCAGATGCATTTCCGGCCTGCGGATTATCGCGGGCAGCCCGATGCAGAAACCGCCGCGATAGCCGCCGCGCTACTGGATAAATATGGCGCGGCGCAATAGCGGATTATTGGTGTAAAAACGCCTTCCAGTGGGCGACGACCTGCGCCAGTGCCGCACGATCAGCATCCAGATGGGTGACCAGACGGGTGCGGGTTCCTGCGCTGATTAACACCCCGCGCGCCTTCATCCACTCACCTAATGGTTTGACCTGGGCTTCCGGCACCGCCACAAACAGCATGTTGGTCTGCTGATCGATGACCTGAACGCCCAGCTCATGCAACTGCTGTCCCAGCCAGGCGGCATTGTCATGATCCTCCTGCAGCCGCGCCACGTTGTGTTCTAACGCATAGAGACCCGCCGCCGCCAGAATACCGGCCTGGCGCATGCCGCCGCCGGTCATTTTACGCCAGCGACGTGCGCGCTCAATCAGCGCCGTGTCGCCACACAGCAGAGAACCGACAGGCGTGCCCAGGCCTTTAGAGAGACAGATGGTCAGGGTGTCGCAGTAGCGGGCAATCGCCGCCAGCGTGGTCTGCTGCGCGACTACCGCATTGAAAATGCGTGCGCCATCAATGTGCAGCGCCAGCTGGTGCTCGCGGGTAAAAGTCCACGCCTGTTCCAGATACGCCAGCGGCAGGACTTTACCGTGATGCGTGTTCTCCAGACTCAGCAGACGGGTGCGGGCAAAGTGAATATCGTCCGGCTTGATGGCGGCCGCTACTACGTCGAGCGGCAGGGTGCCATCGTCGGCGGCCAGAATCGGCTGTGGCTGAATACTGCCCAGCACCGCCGCGCCGCCCGCCTCATATTTGTAGTTGTGCGCCTGCTGACCGACGATATATTCATCGCCGCGTTCGCAATGGCTGAGTAGCGCCACCAGATTTGCCTGGGTGCCGGTCGGGAAAAACAGCGCCGCTGCTTTGCCGCTCAGCCGTGCGGCTTCCGCCTCCAGCGCATTTACGGTGGGGTCGTCACGGTAGACGTCATCACCGGTTTCGGCAGACATCATCGCGCTTAACATGGCGGCGCTGGGCCGGGTTACGGTATCACTGCGTAAATCGATCACCCTATGCTCCTGAACGTGGCGGAAGAAAAAAAAGGCGGGCATCGCGCCCGCCTGGATGGAGTCTCTGTTTTACCGCAGCCAGTTGGTTTTCGCCAGTTCTACCACCTCATCACCGCGACCATTCATAATGGCGCGCAGCATGTAGAGACTGAAGCCTTTAGCCTGCTCCATTTTGATCTCGGGCGGCATCGCCAGTTCCTCTTTGGCGGTAATGACATCCACCAGCACCGGGCCATCGTGGGCAAACGCCTGCTCCAGCGCGCCATTGAGATCAGATGCCTTTTCCACCCGGATACCCCGGATACCGCAGGCCTCGGCGATAGCGGCAAAGTCAGGATTCTCCAGCTCGGTGCCATCGGTGAGATAGCCACCCGCTTTCATCTCCATCGCCACAAAGCCCAGCACGCTGTTGTTGAAAATCACCAGTTTGACCGGCATTTTCAGTTGCGCCAGCGAGATAAAATCCCCCATCAGCATGCTGAAGCCGCCGTCGCCACACAGTGCTACCACCTGACGATTGCGATCAATCGACTGCGCGCCCAGCGCCTGTGGCATCGCGTTCGCCATTGAGCCGTGGTTAAACGAACCCAGCAGGCGACGTCTGCCGTTCATCTTCAGATAGCGCGCCGCCCAGACGGTCGGTGTCCCGACATCGCAGGTAAAGATGGCGTCATCACTGGCGTAGTGGCTGATCTGCTGTGCCAGATATTGCGGATGGATCGGCTGCTTGTCGTTGGGCTGCGCCAGTTCGTCCAGACTTTTGCGCGCCTCGCCATAGTGCTTAACCGCGCTGTCGAGATGGCTGCGATCGCTTTTGTGTGTCAGTTGCGGCAGCAGCGCCTGCAGTGTGCTTTTCACATCGCCGACATAGGCCTGATCGACGTGACAATGTGACCCAAGGCTGCCCGGATTGATATCAATCTGGATGATTTTAGCCTTTTCCGGATAGAAGGCGCGATAGGGGAACTGCGTGCCCAGCAACACCAGCGTCCCGGCATTCATCATGGCGTGGAAACCGGATGAGAAACCGATCAGTCCGGTCATGCCGACATCATAAGGGTTGTCATATTCGATGTGTTCTTTGCCGCGCAGCGCATGGACGATAGGGGCTTTCAGCGCTTCTGCCAGCGCTACCACCTCCTGATGCGCTCCGGCGCAGCCACTGCCGCACAGCAGCGTAATATCGCTGGCTTCGTTCAGCGTCTGCGCCAGCTGCGCCAGTTCGGCGGGCTGTGGCAGGACCTGCGGCAACTGTGGCGGATACCATTCCGCGCTGGCGCTCTCTGGTGCCAGTTTAAGCGCGACATCCCCAGGCAGCACCACCACCGAGACACCACGATTCAGAATCGCTTTACGCATCGCGATGCCCAGCACCTGCGGGAGCTGCTCAGGGTTCGAAACCAGTTCGCAGTAGTGGCTGCATTCGCGGAACAGCTCCTGCGGATGGGTTTCCTGAAAATAGCCGCTGCCGATTTCGCTGGAGGGAATATGTGCCGCAATCGCCAGAACAGGAACGCGGTTACGATGGCAATCGAATAGACCGTTGATCAGATGTAAGTTGCCTGGCCCACAGGAGCCGGCGCAGACCGCCAGTTCACCGCTGATGTGCGCTTCCGCGCCCGCTGCGAATGCGGCGACTTCTTCATGGCGCGTCGGCATCCATTCAATGGTGCCCATGCGATTAAGACTGTCGCTCAGGCCGTTAAGGGAATCCCCGGTGACGCCCCAGATGCGTTTTACGCCCGCGCTTTCCAGCGTTTTGGCGACCAGCGCCGCGACGGTTTGTTTCATGCTCTTCTCCTTTGTCGGCCCGCCCTGAAGAGTGACGTGACCAGAACCGAAAAAAGAAGCGTAGACGACACGGAAGAAAAGCAGGCGTGAAAAAATGCGCTGGCAGAGCTCAGCGCATATCAGACAGGATTCAGGCGGAGAAGAGGGCGATAAGAATCGGGGCCAGCAGGCTCATCACAAAGCCGTGCACAATGGCGGCCGGGACGATCTCATTGCCGCCCGCCCGCTGCAGCACCGGCAGGGTAAAGTCCATTGAAGTTGCGCCACACAGGCCCAGTGCGCTGGAGCGATGACGGCCAATCAGCGCCGGAATGAGCATGATTGCCACCAGTTCACGTATCAGGTCGTTGAAGAAGGCGGCGCTGCCGATGACCGGACCAAAAGCTTCGGTCATCAGAATGCCGGAGAGAGAGTACCAGCCAAAACCGCTGGCTAACGCCAGACCGGTTTTCAGCGGCACGCCCAGCAGCAACGCCGCAATCATGCCGCCGATAAGCGCGCTGACCAGCACTACGCTGGCAACCAGCAGGCCACGACGGTTCAGGATAATCTGACGCAGCGTCATGCCGCTGCCGCGCAGCTGAATGCCAACCAGAAACAGCAGGAAGATCAGCGCATATTCGCTGGCCGTCGAGGCGTGTTGCAGCAGTGGCCACTGGGTCAGGCCAAGCAGAAAACCGATGACAACCACGCCGCATAGCTTCAGAGAGTCCAGCGCCATATGCAGCCGCGAGGGCAGTTTCTCCTGCCGATGCGCATGCTGCCATGGGGCATATTTTTCCAGCCCGCGCAGCGCCAGCAGGTTGCACAGCAAAATACAGAAGGCCGCTACCAGCGCGGTGTGAAATACCGCCAGCAGATTGCTGCTCAGGTTGTCGAGAAAGGCCAGGCTGATGCCCATAAAGAACAGAATGACGTAAACCATCCAGCCCAGCAGCTGATTGACCCGGCGCAGGGTTGAAGTTTGACGGAACGGTAGCAGCCAGCCGGCGATCAGCGGCAGAAGAATAATCAGGAGTCCGGAGTACATAGCGATAAGGGCCATCCATGGTGGAAGAGGCCACACGCTAGCGAAAAAGCGTAACGGAGTAAACCCTGATAAAGCGGCTTGACCGGCTCGCTGGCGGCAACCATGCTGTTTATAAACTGAGGATGGACGCCTATGATTCTGGAACATATCGACATTCGCGGTTTCCGCGGCATCAATAAGCTCTCACTGCCTTTAACCCAGACCAATCTGCTGATTGGTGAGAACGCCTGGGGCAAATCCAGTCTGCTGGATGCCCTGAGCCTGTTACTTTCGCCCCATGAACCGGCCTATGTTTTTACCGAGGCTGATTTCCATTTCACCCCAGGCGATGTGACCGATGCGATGCGCCGTCTGTCGGTGGTGTTCCACTTTCGCGATGACGGCAACGACCCGGATGCGGTGCTCTCAACCTTCTGGCAGCGTGATGCTCAGGGCCAGCGTCAGCTCTGTTACAGCGTCAGCGCCACCTGGCGTGACAGCGGTATCGAAACCCGGCGCCGTTTTGTTGACCTGAACTATCAGCTGTTGCCTGAGCAGAACTGCGCGGCGGCCATCGATCTTTTGCTGAAACGGTATCCGGTTTTGCGATTGCGCGATGCGCGTTTCAGTAAGCGGACGCGGAGTAGTGCACCGCTCCCCACCGCACATCCTGAGCTACTGGCGGGTATGGAGACGCTGGCGCGCGATCTGGAGCACCATCCGCAACAGCTCAGCGATGAGGTGCTGCGGCAGGGGCTGAAGACGATGCAGCAACTGATGCAGCACTACTTTCTGGTGCAGCCGCCCGATGCGGGCAACGAGGTCAGGCTACGGGACCCGCAGACGCGCGAGGGGGGACAGGGATGGCGGGCGCTGGATCACCTGAATCAGCTGATTGCCGGAACCGACTCCCGCAGCCGTCAGCTGATACTGCTGCAGATGTTTACCCTGCTGATTGAGGCACGAGGAGACGTCCCGCTGGCCGCCGGTGCCCGCCCGCTGCTGCTGATTGAAGATCCGGAAACCCGGCTGCATCCGATTATGCTGTCGGTAGCATGGAATCTGCTGAGGCTGCTGCCGCTGCAAAAAATCGCCACCACTAATTCGCCGGAGCTGCTGTCGCAGGTGCCGGTGGAAAACGTCTGTCGTCTGGTGCGTGGACCCTCGCGCGTAGCGGCCTGGCGCATCGGTCCAGAGGGACTGAGTGCCGAAGAGAGCCGGCGCATTGGCTTCCATATTCGGGTCAACCGGCCTGCTGCACTGTTTGCCCGTTGCTGGCTGCTGGTGGAGGGAGAAACCGAAGTCTGGATCATGAATGAGCTGGCGCAGCAGTGCGGTTACAACTTCGCTGCTGAAGGCGTGAAGGTGATTGAGTTTGCGCAGTCGGGGTTAAAACCGCTACTGAAGTTTGCCCGGCGCATGGGTATCGCCTGGCATGTCCTGACTGACGGTGATCAGGCGGGGAATAAATATGCCAGTACGGCACGCACTCAGTTACAGCCGGGTGAACCGGAGCCGCGTTTTCTGACGCAGTTACCGGCGCTGGATATGGAAAATTTTCTCTATCAGCACGGCTTTCAGGATGTCTATCATCAGATGGCGCACCTGCCGTTAAACGTTCCGATGAGTTCCAGGCGTATTATTACTAAAGCGATTCACCAGAGCTCCAAGCCGGAACTGGCGATCGCAGTGGCTACGTCGGCGGCGGAACGCGGGCCAGAGGCCATCCCGCCATTGATGCGGCAGATGTTTGCCCGGGTGATTGGACTGGCGCAGGGCCAGGCAGATTAGGTGACATCGAACAGGAAAATGCCAGCGGCACTGGCTGGCATTTTTGGGTCTTTGTTCAGAAAGGCGATATGTGTCAGGCCACAGCCTGCACCTCGACCGGCACGATCAGGCTGGCGTGATTGCCTTTCGGGCCTTCGTGGACATCGAACTGTACCTGCTGGCCTGCCTTAAGCGTGCGGTAGCCTTCCATCTGAATGGTGGAGTAGTGCGCAAAAATATCTTCGCCACCGCCAATCGGACAGATAAAGCCAAAGCCTTTGGAATTGTTGAACCATTTAACTGTGCCCGTCTCCATGCTTTTACTTCCCTCGCAAGACATTTTATAAGTAGGTGAGGTCATCGAAGCTGTGAGTCGGATTTGATTAAAACTCAATCAGCCTGTGCAGCTAGAATGTAGAGAAAGCGCGGCTGACGTCAAGCAAACCACCGGGCCAGGTGGGGGAAAAATCATCAAAATTTGAGGCAGTTAACGCTATTGCAAATTTTGTGATGCAGGTCGCGCAGGGGAATTTCTGAATAAATTTTCAGCAGCGGCATGCGGCTTGACAGGCATGTTAAACTCTCAATATGTAGCTACTTAAAGGCTAAAAGCAAAATCTCAACGGAACACTATGGCAAACGCAAACGACTGGCTTAACTTTGAACATCTGGCCGACGATAAAGTACGTGAAGGGTTAAAGCCGCCTTCTATGTATAAAGTCATTCTGAATAATGACGATTATACACCTATGGAATTTGTTATTGACGTTGTACAAAAGTTCTTTTCTTATGATGTTGAACGTGCAACGCAGCTGATGTTGAAAGTTCACTATCACGGCAAGGCGATCTGTGGTGTATTTACTGCAGAAGTCGCCGAAACAAAAGCGGCCCAGGTGAACAACTATGCACGGGAAAATCATCATCCGTTGCTGTGTACGCTGGAAAAGGCCTGAACCCGTCTCCATATAGGAAACAGGTAAGGGCGATAATTGGGGGAGGTGCCTAATGCTCAATCAAGAACTGGAACTCAGTTTAAATATGGCTTTCGCCAGAGCGCGTGAGCACCGTCATGAGTTTATGACCGTCGAGCATCTGTTACTGGCGTTGCTCAGTAACCCGTCGGCCAGAGAGGCACTGGAAGCCTGTACGGTGGACATTGTGGCTCTGCGGCAGGAACTCGAAGCCTTCATCGAACAAACTACGCCCGTGCTGCCTGCCAGCGAAGAGGAGCGTGATACACAACCCACGCTTAGCTTCCAGCGCGTCCTGCAGCGTGCGGTTTTCCATGTCCAGTCATCCGGTCGCAGCGAAGTCTCCGGTGCGAATGTGCTGGTCGCCATTTTCAGCGAGCAGGAGTCGCAAGCGGCTTATCTGCTACGCAAACATGAAGTGAGCCGCCTTGATGTGGTGAACTTCATCTCTCACGGTACGCGTAAAGATGAGTCTGGCCAGGCGCCAGGCGCAGAAAATCCGGTTAACGAAGAGCAAGCAGGCGGGGAGGAGCGTATGGAAAACTTCACCACCAATCTTAATCAGCTTGCTCGCGTCGGTGGTATTGATCCACTGATTGGTCGCGATAAAGAGCTGGAACGTACCGTTCAGGTGCTATGCCGTCGCCGTAAAAATAACCCGCTGCTGGTGGGTGAGTCGGGTGTGGGTAAAACCGCCATTGCTGAAGGTCTCGCCTGGCGCATAGAGCAGGGCGATGTACCGGAAGTGATGAAAGACTGCACGATCTACTCGCTGGATATCGGTTCGTTATTAGCCGGCACCAAGTACCGTGGTGACTTTGAAAAACGTTTCAAAGCGCTGCTGAAGCAGCTGGAGCAGGACGAACACAGCATTCTGTTTATCGATGAGATCCATACCATCATCGGTGCGGGTGCTGCATCCGGCGGCCAGGTCGATGCTGCGAACCTGATCAAACCTCTTCTTTCCTCTGGCAAGATTCGGGTGATGGGTTCCACCACCTATCAGGAATTCAGCAACATCTTTGAAAAAGACCGTGCCCTGGCACGTCGCTTCCAGAAGATCGATATCACGGAGCCTTCACCAGAAGAGACCGTGCAGATCCTGAATGGCCTGAAGACCAAGTACGAAGCGCATCACGATGTGCGCTATACCGCGAAAGCGGTGCGCGCAGCCGTGGAACTGGCTGTGAAATATATCAACGACCGTCATCTGCCTGATAAGGCGATTGATGTGATTGATGAAGCGGGTGCGCGTGCGCGCCTGATGCCAGCCAGTAAGCGCAAGAAAACCATCAACGTCTCTGACATTGAAACGGTGGTGGCCCGTATTGCCCGTATTCCTGAGCAAAGCGTGTCAGCAAGCGACCGCGATACGCTGAAAAATCTGGGCGATCGTCTGAAGATGCTGGTGTTTGGCCAGGACAACGCCATTGAGGCGCTGACGGAAGCGATCAAAATGAGCCGTGCAGGTCTGGGTCAGGATCGTAAGCCGGTCGGTTCCTTCCTGTTTGCCGGGCCTACCGGTGTTGGTAAAACGGAAGTCACCGTGCAGCTGGCGAAAGCGCTGGGCATTGAGCTGCTGCGCTTTGATATGTCCGAGTATATGGAGCGTCACACCGTCAGCCGTTTGATTGGTGCGCCTCCGGGTTACGTCGGTTTTGATCAGGGCGGCCTGCTGACGGATGCAGTGATTAAGCATCCTCATGCGGTGGTGTTGCTGGATGAGATTGAGAAAGCACACCCGGATGTCTTCAACCTGCTGCTGCAGGTGATGGATAACGGTATGCTGACCGACAACAACGGTCGCAAAGCGGACTTCCGCAACGTGGTGCTGGTCATGACCACTAACGCCGGTGTCCGCGAGACTGAACGTAAGTCGATTGGCCTGATTCATCAGGACAACAGCACCGATGCCATGGAAGAGATCAAAAAGATGTTTTCTCCAGAGTTTCGTAACCGTCTCGACAACATTATCTGGTTCAGCCACCTGTCACCAGAGGTGATCCATCAGGTGGTCGACAAGTTCATTGTCGAGTTGCAGGCGCAGCTGGATGCCAAAGGCGTGTCGCTGGAAGTCAGCGATGAAGCACGCGACTGGCTTGCTGAGAAAGGCTACGACAAAGCGATGGGCGCTCGTCCGATGGCGCGCACCGTGCAGGACAGCCTGAAGAAACCGTTAGCCAATGAACTGCTGTTTGGTTCGCTGGTGGATGGCGGCTCGGTGTCAGTGGCGCTGGATCGTGAGAAAGGTGAACTGACCTATCACTTCCTGAGTGCTGAAAAACGCAAAACCGAAGGCACTGTGCATTAATCACCTGCTGCAGATATGAAAAAGGCCGGATTAAAATCCGGCCTTTTTTTCGCTGCAAATTGCAGAGCGATGAGATTACTGCAAATTAGCGACTACGGAAGACAATGCGGCCTTTGCTCAGGTCGTACGGGGTCAGCTCAACGGTCACTTTGTCACCCGTCAGGATGCGGATGTAGTTTTTGCGCATTTTACCGGAGATATGAGCAGTAACCACGTGTCCGTTCTCAAGTTCTACGCGGAACATGGTGTTAGGTAACGTATCCAGTACGGTACCTTGCATTTCAATATTGTCTTCTTTGGCCATCGAATCCTCTGGGTGTACTACCTTTCAGTTGAACCGGCAAGATAATGCCCAATTCAACGATTTATGTAAAGAACCGTCGGCGATTTTGCCAACGCTTTGCCGGGGTGCACGTCAGTCGCGCGCATCCGGTAAAATTAGGGTGTTTATGTGACGTCTGCGGGGGATTAGCGGGCTAAGAATCTGTATCAACCGGTTACACGCGCACGATTGAAAACAGTTCCGAGAGTGCGTTGAGATTCCCAGCCTGGCAATTCCGGCTCGTTATTGCGAAGCGCGGACGACATACCAAACTCGACCATTATACCACTTAATACGCCTTTATGTGTGCAAAACATCTCTGTGCGACTAAAAAAGGGTTTGTGTCTGCCAGCAGCCATCGCTGACAGGCTGGCACGCAAGGCTTTGTACATATTGCAGATAGTCAGCGCGCGGTATCTCCTGCGCCCCCAACGAGGCCGTATGAGGGTTAAGTACCTGACAATCCACCAGACGGCCCTGATGTCTGAGGAAATGCTGACAAAATACCCAAAGTGCGGTTTTTGACGCATTCTGCTGACGGCTGAACATTGATTCGCCGCAGAAGATTTGCCCCATCGCCAGCCCATACATGCCACCTGCCAGCTGATGTTCGTCCCATACTTCAATGGAGTGGGCGTGGCCCAGTTCATACAATCGCAACCAGGCGCGCTTCATTTCAAAGGTGATCCAGGTGCCTTCCTCACGACCGGTGGCACAGCCCTCGATCACCTCGGCAAATGACTCATTCATCGTCACCCGATAGGGCGAACGGCTGTGGAAACGCTTCATGCTCCGGCTGAGATGAAACTGCTCAGGTAACAGCACTGCACGGGGATCGGGCGACCACCAGAGAATCGGGTCGCCGGAAGAAAACCACGGAAAGATGCCGCGCTGATAAGCGTTAAGTAACCGGGCAGGGGAGAGATCACCCCCCATGGCCAGCAGGCCGTTTGGCTCGCGCAGCGCCATCTCCGGTGGGGGGAATTGCAAAGATTCCCGTGACAGTTGTACCAGTCTCATCGCGTTTTGTTACCTATCAGCATTTCGCTAAGACTATAGCGCAATCCGCTGTCGGAAACGCCAGTACCGACCCGCTTTTGAGATTAATTCGGCATGACTTCCCTGTTCCACAATCACGCCATTATCCATCACGCAGATGCGATCCATCTGCTCCAGGCCGCTGAGCCGGTGGGTGACCATTATTACGGTCTTGCCAGCGGTCAGCCGCTGCAGCAGGGTGAGGATATGCTGCTCGGTTGTGGCATCCAGTCCTTCGGTGGGTTCATCCAGCAGCCAGAGATCGCCGTTATGCAGTAACGCACGCGCCAGCGCCAGCCGACGCAGTTCGCCGCCTGACAGCGGGCGACCGCCTTCTCCCATCCAGGCGTTTAATCCTTCCGGGCTCTCAAGCAGGCGCTGCAGGCCGACGTCATTCAGCACGCGGCGTAACTGCTCATCAGTAGCATCGGGACAGGCCAGCAGTAAGTTATCACGCAGGCTCTGACTGAAAAGATGAACCCGCTGAGTCACCACGCTGATGCGCTGACGCAGCGCTGGCTCTGACCATGCGGTGATCGGCAGGTCATTCAGGCTGATAACACCGTGCTGGCTATCCCAGCCACGGGTTAACAGCACCAGCAGAGTGGATTTGCCGCAGCCGGTCGGCCCCAGCAGTGCAATGTGTTCACCGGCTGCCACCTTAAGGGTAAAGCGGTTCAGTACCTTATCCGGGCGGTCGGGATAGCTGAAGTCGAGCTGATCGATATCGACTGCGAGACGTCCTGGCCGGGCATCTGAATCTGCCGGAAAGGTGATAGCGGGTGACTGCTCGATAATGTCATTGACCCGCTGAGCGGCATTTATCACCTGCGACATGGGCAGAAAGGCCCCTGCAACCGGTGCCAGCGCCTCGAAAGCAGCCAGCGCGCAAAACACCACCAGGGCAATCAGCGAGCCGGGCAACTGCTGCTGGCTGATTGTCGCCGCACTGAGCCAGAGCAACAGTGTGACGGTTACGCCGCTGATCAGCAGCAGCAGGCTCTGTGCCGCAGCCTGCAAGCGCTGTTGCTGGCTCTGAGCCTGCTGCCAGCGCTGTTCATCTTCATCAAGTTGCTGACGCCAGCCCCGCGAGGCACCGTACAGGGTGAGTTCAGCCTGAGCCGCCAGCCACTGCATCAGCTGTAAGCGCCAGCGGGCGCGCCCACGGGCAATCGCGCCGCCTGCGGGCGATCCCAGACGGTAAAACAGCGCTGGCATCACCACCAGGGTACTCAGCATGATGCCGCCCAGCGTCAGTGCCAGCTGAAGATCGATGAAGCTCATTCCGAGGGCAACCACGACAATCACCACCAGTGCGCCGATCAGCGGCGAGATGACGCGCAGATAGAGGTGATCCAGCGTATCGACATCGGCCACGAAGCGGTTGAGCAGGTCCGCCTGCCGGAACCGCAAAAGCTGGCCTGGCGAAAGGGCCATCAGGCGGCTGAAGGTGTGGACACGCAGATGCTGAAGAACCCTGAATGTTGCATCGTGGCTGACCAGCCGTTCAGCATAGCGTGCGGCAGTGCGAATGATGGCGGCGCCACGCACGCCTGCCGCAGGCAGCATATAGTTGAAGGTATAGAGACCGGCTACGCCTGCCACTGACGAGGCGGCCAGAAACCAGCCTGAAAGCGTCAGCAGGCCGATGCTGGCCAGCAGGGTAACAATCGCCAGCACGATGCCCAGCGCCAGGCGATAAGGGTGGCGCAGCCAGAGACGAAGAAAAGGACGCAAGGCGGACATCAGCGAATCTCCTGTTGACGATGCTTCAGCATCTCACTGAAAGCACCCGGCTGTTGCGACAGATGCTGCCAGTTACCCTGTTGCACCAGCTTACCGGCTTCCATTACCCAGAGGGTCTGCCAGTGACTTAACGTATCAATCTGATGGGTTATCATCAGCGTGGTCTGGCGGGCTGCCGCCTGGTTAAGTGCCAGCATCACATGACGTTCACTGAGCGCATCCAGGCTGGCTGCGGGTTCATCGAGCAGCAAAAAATGCGAGGATTTATAGAGTGCGCGCGCGACCGCGACCCGCTGCGCCTGACCCACCGACAGCTGATTACCGCCATCGCCTGGCAGGGTGTCAATGCCCTGGGGCAGACGAGGCAGGAACTCATTAATGCCGCACGACTCCAGCAGCGCCGCAAAACGCTCGTCATCCCAGGCCGCATTCATCACGATGTTGTCGCGCAAGGTGGCGGCCGGTAACTGAGGATTCTGTCCTACCCAACTGAGTTGCTGATGCCAGTCACTCCGTCGTATATCGCGAAGTTCAACGCCATTCGCTTTCAGCGAACCCTGATAAGGCAGAAAACCGAGCAGGGCGTTCATCAGGGCCGTTTTACCGGCCCCGCTTTGACCGACCAGCGCAATCTGTTCGCCAGGGACGACAGTAAAAGAGAGCGGGCCGCACAACACCTGACCATCAGGCGCACAGACACGCAGATCTTCGGCGGTAAGTGCGATTGAGCGATCGGCAGTGAAGGGCAACTGGCCTTCCTGCGGCGCGGTGGCAGGCGTCGCCTGCATAAAGGCTTCAAGGGCATCGGCACCGCCTACAGCCTGGGCTTTGGCGTGATAGAAAGCGCCGAGATCGCGCAGCGGCTGGAAAAACTCCGGGGCGAGGATCAGCACCAGAAAGCCGGCAAACAGCGTCACGCCCTGGCCGTAATCACCAAAATGCAATTCGCCCAGATAGGAGAAACCAAAGTAGACGGCCACCACGGCAATCGCCAGCGAGGCAAAAAACTCCAGCACGGCAGAGGAGAGAAAGGCTAAGCGCAGCACTTCCATGGTGCGCTGGCGAAAATCGGTGGTGGCGGCGGCAACCGCCTGCTGCTCCGCTGCGCCACGATGAAACAGCCGCAGCGTCTCTCTGCCGCGCAGGCGGTCGAGAAAGTTACCGCTCAGTCGGGCCAGCACCAGGAAGTTCCGGCGGTTGGCCTCGGCCGCACCCATCCCGACCAGCGCCATAAACAGCGGAATCAGTGGCGCGGTGGCAAACAGGATCAGACCCGCCGTCCAGTTGAGCGGAAAAATAGTCAGCAGAATGCAGCAGGGGATCAGCACCGCCAGGGTCATCTGCGGCAGATAGCGCGCGTAATACTCCTGCATCTCTTCGATCTGCTCCAGCAGCAGCGTCGCCCAACTGCCGGCTGGCTTTCCCTGAATCCACGCCGGCCCCAGATCAGACAATCGGTCTAATACCTGCTGACGTAAAGCCTGACGGATAGCCTGTCCGGCACGATAACCGGTCAGTTCACGGGCATAGTTAATCAGGGCGCGGAGCACAAAGCAGAGCAGTAACAGCAGGATGCTGACAGTCAGGGATTCACGCGGCTGCTGGTCAACAATCAGAGCCTGCAGCAGCGAGGCCAGTAAACCCGCCTGAGCAATGATCAGAAGTGCACTTGCCATGCCCAGCAGGGTGTTGAGTCGCAACCAGCGACCGGCGAAATGACGTTGCTGACGAAGCCAGCGGGTAAGATGCTGCTGCCGCGATTTGTCCATGCGAGACCATGATGAATGTCGATGACGGGTGAAAATGGAAAGACATTTCCATCTCTTCAGGCGCAAGAATCTAGCATGAGAGCAATAAAAAAGGCGACGGAAAAACCGTCGCCTGGAACATTTGAGATCAGAGGGTTAACAACTTACTGATCGTTTTTAACCAGTCCGTCAAGAAAGCGCTCAGCGTCTAACGCGGCCATACAGCCGGTGCCCGCAGAGGTGATCGCCTGACGATAGATATGGTCCATCACATCGCCTGCCGCAAAGACGCCAGGGATGCTGGTCTGAGTGGCGTTGCCGTGCAGACCTGACTGAACTTTGATGTAACCGTTCTCCAGCGCCAGCTGACCTTCAAAAATGGCCGTATTCGGGCTGTGTCCGATAGCAACAAAAAGACCCGCCACCTCCAGCGCTTCTGTCTCATCACTGTTCTGGGTAGAACGCAGCGTCAGACCGGTGACACCCATCTGATCGCCCACCACTTCTTCCAGCGTGCGATGGGTATGCAGCACGATATTGCCATTGCGCACTTTTTCCATCAGGCGGTCGATCAGGATCTTCTCTGCGCGGAAGCTATCACGACGGTGAATAAGGTGCACTTCAGCCGCAATATTCGCCAGGTAGAGCGCCTCTTCCACAGCCGTGTTGCCACCGCCAATCACCGCGACTTTCTGGTTGCGATAGAAGAAGCCGTCACAGGTTGCACAGGCAGAGACGCCTTTGCCTTTGAAGGCATCTTCGGAAGGCAGACCGAGGTAGCGCGCTGACGCACCGGTGGCGATGATCAGGGCATCTGCCGTGTATTCGCCGCTGTCACCCGTAAGGCGGAACGGACGGTTCTGCAAATCGACGGTGTGAATGTGATCGAAAATGATCTCAGTATTAAATTTTTCGGCATGCTCATGCATCCGCTCCATCAGCGATGGACCTGTCAGATCGTGCGGGTCGCCCGGCCAGTTCTCCACCTCGGTGGTAGTGGTCAGCTGTCCGCCTTTTTCCAGACCCGTAATCAGTACCGGGTTCAGGTTGGCGCGTGCAGCATAAACGGCTGCGGTATAACCCGCTGGGCCGGAGCCCAGAATGAGTAACTTACTGTGTTTGGCCGTACTCATGCGTTCCTCAGTTTCATTCGGCTGACATAGCCTGCGATTGTAGGGAATATCCGGCGACAATGACAAGGCTTAGGCAATTTTGTTAACGATAGCTGCAAACGGCGTAGACGATGAGCGACGGTTTTGCCTGGGCCAATGCGCCAAAAGGGGGCAAAACTCGGGTTAGAGGGGTGCAATAGTGGAAAAATAGTCATTTAAAAACAGATACCCAGCGGACTGTCTGGCATCTTGTCCTGAATTTGGTGATTTTACTTTGACAATCGCCTGCGCTTTTGCGAAAACATTATCAGAAGCGAATAACATTTATCGGAACAAAACAGGTTTTCATCGCCCGTTTTGCACGTAACGCCGAATAAAAGCAGCCTGATATGGATAATGACGCATGATGTGGACAGACAACATGCGTCATATCGATAGGTGTCAGAACACAGGCTCTGTTAGCTCACTTCAGAAATGCCCCGAACAATGAGCGTTTTCAGGGCGTGGCAGGTAAAGGGAAGGAATTAAGAGAGACAATAATAATGGTAGACAATAAGAAACGCCCCGGGAAAGACCTCGACAGAATTGACAGGAACATTCTGAATGAACTTCAGAAAGATGGTCGCATTTCAAACGTAGAGCTTTCCAAACGCGTAGGCTTATCGCCTACGCCATGTCTTGAACGCGTGCGTCGTCTCGAACGTCAGGGATTTATTCTTGGCTACACCGCGCAGTTGAACCCGCACTATCTGGATGCGTCGCTGCTGGTGTTCGTTGAGATTACTCTGAATCGTGGTGCACCGGATGTGTTTGAGCAATTTAACGCCGCTGTGCAAAAACTTGAGGAAACTCAAGAGTGTCACCTCGTTTCCGGCGATTTCGACTACCTGCTGAAAACGCGCGTACCTGATATGTCAGCCTACCGTAAGCTGCTGGGTGAAACCCTGTTGCGCCTGCCGGGCGTAAACGACACGCGTACGTATGTGGTGATGGAAGAGGTTAAACAGAGCAATCGACTGGTGATCAAAACTCGCTGATGCGGGGCAGGTGCAAAACCTGTGAGATTTCGGTACACTCCTGTGCATTCATACAGGATCAGCGTCGGGCTCGCCCGGCGCTGTTGCTTCTTACTTTACAGGCACCTGGAGAGTCCTCTTGAGCCAGGAATATACAGAAGATAAAGACGTTTCGTTACAATCGATGAGCAGTGGACGTCGTCTGCTGGAAGCAATGCTCATTCTGGTGGCGCTGTTTGCCATCTACCTGATGGTTTCTCTGGTCAGTTTTAACCCTTCCGACCCGAGCTGGTCGCAAACGGCCTGGCATGAACCTATCCACAATATCGGCGGCAGCGTCGGTGCCTGGCTGGCTGACACCTTACTCTTCATTTTTGGTGTGATGGCGTATGCCATTCCGCCCGTCATCCTGGGTCTGTGCTGGATTGCTTTCCGTCAGCGCGACAGCCAGGACTACTTTGACTACTTTGCCGTCGGGCTGCGCTTAATTGGCGTCCTCGCGCTGGTGGTGACGACCTGTGGTATGGCGGCGCTGAATGCCGATGATATCTGGTACTTTGCCTCGGGCGGCGTGATCGGCAGCCTGGTCAGTAATGCTATTGCACCCTGGTTCAGTCCGGCTGGCGGCACGCTGATGCTGCTCTGCGTCTGGGCGGCGGGCATTACCCTTTACACCGGCTGGTCATGGCTCACCATTGCAGAAAGAATTGGTGGCGTAGTCATGGGCGTACTGACGTTTGCCAGCAACCGCTCACGTCACGATGAACCCTGGCAGGAAGAGGATGACGAGCGGGACGCGCGTGAATACGCGGATGTGCCTGAGCTTCATGCCGCCGATCAGGATGATGATGTGCTGCTTTCTGCCCCACGTGCAGTTGCTGAGCCTGCGGCGTCACAACAGGATCCGCTGCTGGCTAAAGCTGCAGCAGCCACCAGTGCGGCAGTCGCGGCCACCGCTGAAGCCGCTGAGGTGACCCTCGCCCCGGCAGTCACGGTGACGCCTGCACCTGTCGCTGCACCTGCTGCTGCGGTTTCAGCTTCGGCGCCTGCCGCGTCAGCGACATCCATCCCTGCATCGCCGTCTGCACAACCTGCGCCTGCGTACGCACAGAGCGCGCCAGCTCCGCAGAGTGTGGCGAATTCCCCGGCGCAGAGTGCTTCTGAACCCGCAGACTCACCACCGCTTTATCATTTTGAAATGCCAGACGACGCTCCGGCTACGCCGTCGTTCAGTGCTTACGACGATGATGAACCTAAAATGGGTAACTGGCGGGATACGTCAGCCATCCCTGCGGCCTCGGCGGCAGCGGCAGCGGCAGCCGCTGCAACGGCAGCCCAGGCAACAACGCGTACTGCGCCTGTTTTTGATTTAGCCCCTGAAACCAATCTCAATCCGCAGGTTAAACAAGGTATCGGCCCGGCACTGCCGCGTCCTAACCCGGTAAAACTGCCAACCCGTCGTGAGCTGGCCTCTTATGGCATTAAGCTGCCTTCTCAGCGCATGGCAGAAGAGAAAGCGAAAACGGAAGAGACCGAACCGGTTAGTGCTGGCTCCGTTTCCTCTGCTCCGGATGCTGAAGAGGCGCTGCAGCAGGCTGAACTGCGACAGGCTTTCCAGTCTGAACAGCAGCAGCGTTACGGCACCAGCTGGCAGCAGGACGAGGAAGATGAACAGGATGCACAGCAGCAGGATGCACTGGCGCGTCAGTTCGTCGAGCAGCAACAGCAGCGCTATGAGCCAGAAGTGAAAAAAGAGCCGGTATTTAATATTGATACCGCCTCAGCGTTTGATTTTTCACCGATGAAAGATCTGGTGGATGACGGTCCTTCTGAACCGCTGTTTACCATTGCGGCGACGCCAGAACCTGAAGCCCCGGCGGTTTCGCACGAACCCTGGCAGCAGGTGAGTGAGGTTTCAAGACCTCAGGCTCCGGCTCATGTTCCTGCACCAGCCAGCTTTGCCCCGGCAGAACCTGCCTATAGCGCGCCGGCTGCACCGTCTGAACCTGACTATGCTGCGCCTGCGGCAACCTCTGCGCCCGCTTATAGTGCCCCTGCGGCTCCTCAGGCTCCGGCGTACGCTGCGCCTGCCTATGGCACGCCACCGGCAGCGCCGCTTCAGCCGGTGGAAGAGGCGAAACCTTCACTGCATGACAGCCTGATTCATCCGTTCCTGATGCGCCATGAGCAGCCGCTGGAGAAACCTTCCACGCCACTGCCTTCGCTGGATCTGCTGACCGCACCGCCAGAAGAGGAAGAACCGGTTGATATGTTCTCGCTGGAGCAGACTGCCCGTCTGGTGGAGTCGCGCTTAGGCGATTATCGCGTCAAAGCGGAGGTGGTCGGTATCTCGCCTGGCCCGGTTATTACCCGCTTCGAACTTGACCTGGCACCGGGCGTTAAAGCGGCGCGTATCTCCAACCTGTCCCGCGATCTGGCGCGTTCGCTGTCGACGGTAGCGGTTCGTGTGGTGGAAGTGATCCCAGGCAAACCCTACGTAGGTCTGGAACTGCCAAACAAGCATCGTCAGACCGTCTATCTGCGTGAAGTGCTGGATTGCCCTAAATTCCGCGACAACCCTTCACCGCTGGCCGTCGTGCTGGGTAAAGACATTGCCGGTCAGCCGGTGGTGGCCGATCTGGCGAAAATGCCACACTTACTGGTCGCCGGTACCACCGGTTCCGGTAAATCTGTGGGCGTGAACGCCATGATTATCAGCATGCTGTATAAGGCGACGCCGGAAGAAGTTCGCTTCATCATGATCGACCCGAAAATGCTTGAGCTGTCGGTCTATGAAGGTATTCCGCATCTGCTGACCGAAGTGGTCACAGACATGAAGGATGCTGCCAATGCGCTGCGCTGGAGCGTCGGTGAAATGGAGCGTCGCTACAAGCTGATGTCGGCACTGGGCGTGCGTAATCTGGCGGGCTACAACGAAAAAGTGGAACAGGCCGAAGCGATGGGTCGTCCGATTCCCGATCCGTTCTGGAAGCCGGGCGACAGCATGGATATGACGCCGCCGGTTCTGGAGAAGCTGCCTTATATTGTTGTGATGGTCGATGAGTTTGCTGACCTGATCATGGCAGTCGGTAAAAAGGTGGAAGAGCTGATTGCCCGCCTGGCACAGAAAGCCCGTGCTGCCGGCATCCATCTGGTACTGGCGACACAGCGTCCATCCGTGGATGTCATTACCGGTCTGATCAAAGCGAACATTCCGACGCGTATCGCCTTTACCGTTTCCAGCAAAATTGATTCACGTACCATTCTCGATCAGGGCGGCGCGGAGTCATTGCTGGGTATGGGTGACATGCTCTACATGCCGCCGAACTCCTCGCTGCCGATTCGTGTTCACGGTGCGTTTGTTCGTGACCAGGAAGTGCATGCAGTGGTTCAGGACTGGAAAGCGCGTGGTCGTCCGCAATATATCGACAGCATTACGGCGGGCGAAGAGAGCGAAAATGCCGGTGGCATCGACAGTGATGAAGAGCTCGATCCGCTGTTCGATCAGGCGGTCGGTTTTGTGGTCGATAAGCGCCGTGCGTCGATTTCAGGCGTTCAGCGTCAGTTCCGCATCGGCTATAACCGCGCGGCACGTATCATTGAACAGATGGAAGCGCAGGGCATCGTTTCTGCACCAGGACACAATGGTAACCGTGAAGTGCTGTCGCCACCGCCACACGATATGTAGTGGCTAAATGTTTTGAAACACAACGCAATGAGCCAGTTCCGACTGGCTCATTGTTTTTATGCGGTTAAACCCCATATCTGAATCAGCTTTCGGTTTTTTCCTCTGTTCTGATGGCGGAACGGCGGCCAGGCTTAATGCAGTTATCGATGGGAACGTTTAAATAAGGAATTGAAGCAGATGAAATTACGCGTAATCGCTCTGGGCCTGTTGGCCACCTTTTCTTCAGCCAGCGTTCTGGCTGATGCTTCCAGTGATCTGCAACAGCGCCTGAACAAGGTCAGCAGCTTCCACGCCAGCTTCACCCAAAAAGTGACCGACAGCAGCGGCGCGAATGTGCAGGACGGCGAAGGCGAATTGTGGGTAAAACGTCCCAGCCTGTTTAACTGGCACATGACCGCGCCGGACGAAAGCATCATCATCTCCGACGGTAAATCGCTGTGGTTCTACAACCCGTTTGTTGAGCAGGCGACAGTCAGCCTGTTGCAGAATGCGACCAGCAACACGCCCTTTATGCTGATTGCCCGCAACCAGTCAAATGACTGGAAGCAGTACAATATCAAACAGCAGGGTGACAATTTTGAACTGACACCTAAGAACAGCGACGGCAACCTGAAACAGTTCACCATCCAGGTGACGTCCAGCGGGACCATCAACCGCTTCAGTGCTATCGAGCAGGATGGCCAGCGCAGCGATTACCAGCTGAAAAGCCAGCAGAATGGCGCTATCAGCCCGGATAAATTCACGTTCACACCGCCAAAAGGCGTGACGGTGGACGACCAACGTCAGTGAGGTCACGGTGAGTAACCTGTCCCTGGATTTTTCCACCGAAAATTTCAAACCTCTGGCCGCGCGTATGCGGCCAGAAACATTGAAACAGTACATTGGTCAGCAACATCTGCTGGGCGCAGGCAAACCTCTGCCGCGCGCGATTGAAGCAGGGCACCTGCATTCAATGATCCTGTGGGGACCTCCCGGGACCGGCAAGACCACGCTGGCTGAGATCATTGCCCATTACGGTAACGCCGATGTGGAACGTATTTCAGCCGTCACCTCCGGCGTAAAAGAGATCCGTGAGGCGATTGAGCGGGCCCGTCAGAATAAACATGCCGGGCGACGCACGATCCTGTTTGTGGACGAGGTCCATCGGTTCAACAAGAGCCAGCAGGATGCCTTTCTGCCCCATATCGAAGATGGCACCATTACCTTTATTGGTGCGACCACCGAAAACCCCTCTTTTGAACTTAACTCAGCGTTGCTGTCACGCGCCCGCGTTTACCTGCTGAAATCACTGACTCTGGAAGATATTGAGCAGGTGCTGGATCAGGCGATGCAGGATAAAGCGCGAGGCTATGGGGACAGTGACATCGTGCTGCCGGACAACACGCGCAGGATGATCGCTGAACTGGTTAGTGGTGATGCACGTCGGGCGCTGAACACGCTGGAGATGATGGCTGATATGGCCGAAATCACCGCATCAGGTCAGCGGGAACTGACGCCGCAGCTGCTTAACGAAGTCTCTGGTGAGCGATCCGCGCGGTTTGATAATAAAGGCGATCGTTTTTACGATCTGATTTCTGCACTGCACAAATCGGTACGCGGCTCCGCACCGGATGCGGCGCTCTACTGGTATGCACGCATTATCACTGCGGGCGGCGATCCGCTCTATGTGGCTCGTCGGTTGCTGGCAATCGCCTCCGAAGATGTCGGCAATGCCGATCCGCGCGGTATGCAGGTGGCAATTGCGGCCTGGGATTGCTTCACGCGCGTCGGTCCGGCAGAAGGGGAGCGCGCGATTGCCCAGGCCATTGTTTATCTGGCTTGCGCGCCTAAAAGTAATGCGGTCTACAACGCGTTTAAAGCCGCAATGCGTGATGCGCGCGACCATCCCGATTACGATGTGCCGGAACATCTGCGCAATGCCCCGACTAAGCTGATGAAAGAGATGGGCCTGGGTAAAGAGTACCGTTATGCCCATGATGAAACCAACGCCTATGCCGCGGGTGAAGTCTATTTCCCGCAGGAACTGGCCAGCGCGCGCTATTACACCCCAACCCAGCGCGGGCTTGAGGGTAAGATTGGTGAAAAGCTAAGCTGGCTGGCCGAGCAGGATCAAAATAGCCCGACAAAACGCTACCGCTGAAACAGACGTTACGGTAATGTGGGCAATGTTTTCAACGCATTCCGCTGGAATGCGTCCCTTCTTTCAACCAACTTTTTATACACAGGATAAGCATGCTCGATCCCAATCTGCTGCGTAACGAGCCAGACGCAGTCGCAGAAAAACTGGCACGCCGGGGATACAAACTGGATGTGGAAACGCTGCGTTCGCTTGAAGAGCGTCGCAAAGTGTTGCAGGTGGAAACAGAAAATCTGCAGGCAGAGCGTAACTCCCGATCCAAATCCATCGGTCAGGCCAAAGCACGTGGGGAAGACATCGAGCCGCTGCGTCAGGAAGTGAACGCGCTGGGCGAACGCCTGGATGCCGCAAAAGCAGAACTGGATGAACTGCAGAATCAAATCCGTGACTTCTCACTGGCACTGCCGAACATTCCGGCCGATGAAGTGCCGCTGGGCAAAGATGACAGCGAAAACCAGGAAGTGAGCCGCTGGGGTACCCCGCGCGAGTTCAGCTTCCAGGTTAAAGATCACGTTGAGCTGGGTGAAGCGGCTAAAGGCCTGGATTTTGCGTCTGCCGTGAAACTGACCGGTTCACGCTTTGTGGTCATGCAGGGGCAGATTGCCCGCCTGCACCGTGCACTGAGTCAGTTTATGATTGACCTGCACACCGAGCAGCATGGCTACCTTGAAACCTACGTGCCTTATCTGGTTAACCACGAAACGCTTTACGGTACCGGACAGCTGCCTAAGTTTGGCGAAGACCTGTTCCACACCCGTCCGCTGGAAGAGGAGTCAGACAGCAGCAACTATGCGTTGATTCCTACTGCGGAAGTGCCGCTGACTAACCTGGTGCGTGATGAGATCCTCGAAGAGGATAGCCTGCCGGTTAAACTGACTGCGCATACGCCGTGCTTCCGTTCTGAAGCGGGTTCTTACGGTCGTGACACGCGTGGCCTGATCCGTATGCACCAGTTCGACAAAGTTGAGATGGTGCAGATCGTCACGCCGGAGCAGTCAATGGATGCCCTGGAAGAGCTGACCGGTCACGCTGAGAAAGTGCTGCAGCTGCTGAACCTGCCATATCGTAAGGTTTTACTCTGCACCGGCGATATGGGCTTTGGATCGACTAAAACTTACGATCTGGAAGTCTGGCTACCGGCGCAGAATACCTATCGTGAAATTTCATCCTGTTCCAACATGGGTGATTTCCAGGCGCGTCGTATGCAGGCGCGTTGCCGCAACAAACAGGATAAGAAACCGCGTCTGGTTCATACCCTGAATGGCTCAGGGCTGGCCGTAGGCCGTACCCTGGTGGCGGTGCTGGAAAATTATCAGCAGGAAGATGGCCGCATCACTGTGCCTGAGGTTTTACGCCCCTATATGAATGGCGTCGAAATTATCGGCTAAGCAACAGTAACTCTCTGAACCCGGCCATGGCCGGGTTTTTTTATGTTATTGCTCCGGAAAAACTGTTCTGTCAGGCCTCATTTTAATCACAAATAAACGTTATCGATACCAGCCAGGCCAGAATGGCTAAAAACCTAATTTTTCATAGAGATAGCATTTAGCGACCTGCCGCTTCTTACGATTGTAACCCACTGAAGATTAGTAAATTAAATTGTCGCACAGCAAAATGTGCTGCCGTTAAAGTTCGCCCATTGACTTTAAAAAGGCCAGTGGCAAACTGCGCGCAATTTCCTTCATTTGCTCTGGTTTCTATCCCCTATGTCAACCTGGTCACGCCCCGTGATATTGCTGCTTTGCGGCCTGATGTTAATGACTGTCGCAATTGCCGTGCTGAATACGCTCGTTCCACTGTGGCTGACGCATGACTTACTGACAACCTGGCAGGTGGGCATCGTAAGCTCCTCCTATTACACCGGTAACCTCGCAGGGACTCTGCTGGCTGGCTGGTTAATCAGGCATTACGGCTTCAACCGCAGCTACTACCTGGCTACCTTGATGTTTGCCGTCGCGACTCTGTGCCTGGCGATGATGTCGGGTTTCTGGGCATGGAGTTCAATGCGTTTCATCGCCGGTGTCGGCTGTGCGCTGATGTGGGTGGTGGTCGAGAGCGCACTTCTGTGCAGCGGAACGGTACGTAATCGGGGACAGCTGCTGGCGGCCTATATGGTTGTCTATTACATCGGCACCGTGACAGGCCAGTTGCTGGTCAGCAAACTGTCTACGGAATTACTCAGCGTGATTCCGTGGGTGACGTCGCTGGTCTTCTGCGCCGTGCTGCCACTGGTCTTTACTCGCGTCTCCGCCAGCGGTGAAGCGACAGAAGCCGCTCCGGCCCGCATCTGGCCGATGCTGCGTCGCCGTAGCTCACGTCTGGGCATCAATGGCTGCATTATCTCTGGCATCCTTCTGGGCTCGCTTTATGGCCTGATGCCGCTTTACCTGTCACATCAGGGAATGAGTGATGCCAATGTGGGTTACTGGATGGCGTTGCTGGTCAGCGCAGGCATTGTGGGCCAGTGGCCCATTGGCCGTCTGGCCGATCGTTTTGGTCGCATGCTGGTGCTGCGAGTTCAGGTCTTTGTGGTTATCCTGGGTGCGATGGCCATGTTAACCAATGCCGCGATGGCACCAGCGCTATTTGTTCTGGGGCTGGCAGGCTTCACACTCTATCCGGTGGCGATGTCCTGGGCTTGCGAGACGGTCGCACATCATGAACTGGTAGCGATGAATCAGGCACTGCTGATGAGTTATACCGTGGGCAGTCTGGCTGGACCGGCAATGACCTCTGTTCTGATGCAGAATTATTCTGACCAGCTGCTGTTCGTGATGATCGCTGCTGTGGCGCTGATTTATCTGGTGATGCTGCTGCGCAAAGCGAATCATCAGGCTACGCCAGTGGCACATGCCTGATCGCTGAACAGCAAAAAGGGAGCGTTAAGCTCCCTTTTTTTGTGGCAGATTCTTCAGTACATCACTTCGTGGCCATAGCTGGCGAGAATGTTTTTCACGCGATCCATTGTCTCTTTGCTCGGTGGCTTCACCCCGTCCAGCTTGTACTCTTCACCCATCGCAATCCATTTATGCTTACCCAGCTCGTGATAGGGCAGCAATTCAATCTTCTCAACGTTCTCCATGTCACGCGTGAATTCACCCAAGCGATGCGCGGTGTCATCATCGTCGGAATAGCCGGGCACCACGACAAAACGGATCCATGTCCGTTTGCCTTTTTTCTGCAGGTAACGGGCAAAGTCCAGCGTACGGTGATTGGAGACACCCACCAGAATCTGATGCACGTCGTCATTCATCTGTTTCAGGTCGAGCATCACTAAGTCGGTAACGTCGAGCAGTTCATCGATCACCGGATCATAGCGGCGTACGAAGCCGTTGGTGTCGAGACAGGTATGAATACCTTCGGCCTTGCAGGCACGGAACCAGTCGCGCACAAATTCAGCCTGGAGAATGGCTTCACCGCCTGAGGCCGTGACGCCGCCACCAGAGGCGTTCATAAAATGGCGATAGGAGAGTACATCCGCCATCAGCGCTTCGACGCTGATCTCTTTGCCACCGTGAGTATCCCAGGTGTCGCGGTTGTGACAGTAGAGGCAGCGCATCAGGCAGCCCTGGAAGAAGGTGATAAAACGGATACCGGGACCATCGACGGTGCCGCAGGATTCAAATGAGTGGATACGACCGTTAACTGACATTGCGATGTTTTCTCCAGTAAGTCTGCCGGGACAGACGGCGCAATCTCTGTTGCGCTCAGGGCAGGAAATCGATTCTGGTGGGAACCTTGATGGAGATGACCACCAGAACAGACTTTTAATTAAAAGGCTCCGCGAGGAGCCTTTTTTATCAGGTAGAGCAGTAATTACAGTGACTTAGTGAAGGTTCGGGTAATCACATCCTGCTGCTGCTCTTTAGTCAGTGAGTTAAAGCGCACAGCGTAACCGGAAACGCGAATGGTCAGTTGCGGATATTTCTCTGGATGTTCCATCGCATCCAGCAGCATTTCACGGTTCATAACGTTAACGTTGAGGTGCTGACCGCCTTCGATGCTGGCTTCGTGATGGAAGTAACCATCCATCAGACCGGCAAGGTTGGTTTTCCGCACGTTATCATCTTTACCCAGCGCGTTTGGTACGATTGAGAAGGTATAGGAGATACCATCTTTTGCGTAGGCAAACGGCAGTTTCGCGACGGAAGTCAGCGAGGCAACTGCACCTTTCTGGTCACGACCATGCATCGGGTTAGCACCTGGTCCAAACGGCGCGCCAGCGCGACGTCCATCTGGTGTGTTACCGGTTTTCTTACCATATACCACGTTCGAAGTAATGGTCAGAACAGACTGCGTCGGCACGGCATTACGATAGGTGTTCAGCTGCTGAATTTTCTTCATGAAGCGTTCAACCAGATCGCAGGCCAGGTCATCTACCCGTGAGTCGTTGTTACCGAACTGCGGATATTCGCCTTCAATATCGAAGTCGATGGCCAGACCATCTTCGTCACGAATTGGTTTCACTTTGGCATATTTAATGGCAGAAAGTGAATCCGCAGCGACGGAGAGACCCGCGATACCACAGGCCATGGTGCGGTAGACATCCCGATCATGTAAGGCCATCAGCGCCGCTTCGTAGCTGTATTTATCATGCATGTAGTGAATGATGTTCAGCGAAGTCACATACTGTTTTGCCAGCCAGTCCATGAAGTGATCCATACGCTCCATGACGGTGTCGAAATCCAGTACGTCGTCGCTGATTTTGTCGCCTTTCGGTCCAACCTGCATTTTCAGCTTTTCATCCACGCCGCCGTTGATTGCGTAGAGCAGCGTTTTCGCCAGGTTGGCACGTGCGCCAAAGAACTGCATTTGTTTGCCGACAATCATCGGGCTCACGCAGCAGGCGATTGCGTAGTCATCATTGTCGAAATCAGCACGCATCAGGTCATCGTTCTCATACTGCAAAGATGAGGTATCGATAGAGACTTTAGCGGCATATTTTTTGAAATTAATCGGCAGTTTTTCTGACCACAGGATGGTCATGTTCGGCTCAGGTGAAGGACCCATGGTGTAGAGGGTATTCAGGAAGCGGAACGTACTTTTTGAGACCAGGGTACGGCCATCAACGCCCATACCTGCCAGGGATTCTGTTGCCCAGATTGGGTCACCTGAGAACAGCTCATCATATTCAGGTGTACGCAGGAAGCGAACCATACGCAGTTTCATCACCAGATGGTCAATCAGTTCCTGTGCCTGCTCTTCGGTCAGTTTACCGGCTTTAAGGTCACGTTCGATATAAACATCAAGGAAGGTTGAGACGCGGCCAAATGACATGGCAGCACCGTTTTGTGATTTAACTGCAGCCAGGTAGCCATAGTAAGTCCACTGTACTGCTTCAACCGCATTGGTAGCCGGACCGGAGATGTCATGGCCATATTTTGCTGCCATCTCTTTAATCTGGGCCAGCGCATGATGCTGGTCAGAAATCTCTTCACGCAGACGAATGGTCGCTTCCAGATTAACGCCATTCTCTAAATCTTCCTGCAGTGAGGCGAACTGAGCGAATTTATCCGCCATCAGGAAATCGATGCCGTACAGCGCCACACGACGATAGTCACCGATAATACGGCCACGGCCATAAGCATCAGGAAGGCCGGTCAGGATTCCTGATTTACGGCAGCGCAAAATGTCCGGGGTATAAACATCGAACACGCCCTGGTTGTGCGTTTTGCGATATTCGGTGAAGATTTTTTTCAGTGAAGGGTCGAGTTCACGGCCATACACTTTGCATGACCCTTCGACCATTTTGATGCCGCCATAAGGAATGATGGCGCGTTTTAATGGCGCTTCGGTCTGCAGACCGACAATTTTTTCCAGTGGCTTAATGATGTAACCCGCGTCGTGCGAGGTAATGGTTGAGGCGAGATCGGTGTCGAAGTCGACTGGCGCGTGGGTGCGGTTCTCAATTTTGATGCCTTCCAGCACGCTTTCCCACAGTTTGGTGGTCGCTTCGGTGGCACCCGCCAGGAATGACTCGTCACCTTCATATGGGGTGTAGTTTTTCTGAATGAAGTCGCGCACATTGACGCTATTCTGCCATTCGCCTTCAGCAAATCCTTCCCATGCTGAAGCCAGTTTTGCATTAAGTTCGGTCATAATATACCTGCCTTATATGAGGAGACTTTACGGTCGGGCACAGCCAACTTCCTGTGCCGTCAAAAATGCGTTTAATGAACCTGGTCACCTTTACGGAGATAGATAACCCAGTAGGTCAACCCAACCAGAACGCCGCCGCCGATAATGTTTCCGATGGTCACGGGAATCAGGTTGTCGATAATAAAGTTACTGAGGGTCAGCGAGTGAAACTGTGCCGCCGTGGTGCCAGCTGCCTGCCAGAATTCAGGTGTCGCGAAGTCACGAATAGCAATGGCATAGGGTATAAGAAACATGTTGGCGATACTGTGTTCGAAACCGCTTGCGACAAACATCGCAACAGGCAGAATCATCACGACCAGCTTATCGGTCAGGGTGCGGCCTGAGTAACTCATCCAGACGGCGAGACAGACCAGCAGATTGGCCAATGTACCCAGACAAACCGCCTCTATGAAGGTGTGATGCATCTTGTGGTCGGCGGTTTGCAGGACATTCAATCCCCAGGCACCATTCGCGACCATGTGCTGTCCTGCAAACCACATCAGGGCGACAAAGAAGAGTGCACCTGCAAGGTTACCGGCGTAGACGTTAATCCAGTTGCGGGCCAGCTGGCCCCAGCTGATACGGCCACTGGCTTTGGCGACAACGATTAATACAGTAGAAGTAAAAAGGTCAGCACCACATACCACGACCAGCATTAAGCCAAGTGAAAAGCAGATACCTCCAATCAGTTTGGCTATGCCATAGGGCATCGCGCCGCTACCGGTGGTTGCTGTAATATAAAAAACGAATGCGATTGAGATAAATACGCCGGCGTTTATTGCCAGAAAGAAGGTCGTAAAAGGATGTTTGGTTGCTTTATAGATACCCGCGTCTTCGGCCACTTTCGCCATCGCGGCGGGTAATAAAAGATTAAAAGGGTTGTCAGTTTTCACACTAACTTACTCCTGAAGTTGTCTGAAAAAATACTAACAAAGGAGTATAGGTCAGTAATTGATATGGATCATGTTTGCCAGGGTGGTAACCCACTGGTCGCAAATTAATGAGAAAATTATGAGTTAACTAACTGAATATAAAAAAATAAATTTATTTTAAAAATACAAAAATATTTTAATATAAAGTGATGCGCCACTTTTTTAGTTCAGGCTGTGTTATTAATTAATGGCTTATGTGTTAATTAAAATGATGTGATGTAATAAGAAGGAATTTTAAAGTAGCTAATGTTTCATAGAGAAAGTGGGGAATGATGGCACCAGATAAATCCAGTGCCATGGTTAGCCGTCTGCTTTCAGTCTGACGCGTTATGGCTTACGCGTTTTTCCAGTAGTGACGTTTGGCGTTTTGCAGTTTTTCGTAGGCGGCAAGCAGCGACTGATGGGCCGGGAAGGCCTGCAGCTCATCATCAACAGCCTGAAGGCCATTAAACGGATTCTCACCACTGATCGCGGCTGAGGCTGCTTCCATTGCGCTCTCACCATACATCCGCAGGAAAGCGTGATGATACTGCAACGGATCACGCTCATCTTCCATAGCCAGTAACAGCAGGGTCTGCAGGCAACGATAGTAGTTAGCGCGCTCTGGCGTAAAGATTGAGCTGTTAAACTCCATCGTCCATTCTGTCCAGATCAATGCCTGATCCAGATCGCCGCCCGCCAGCGCCAGCATCGCTTTTAATTCGCCAACACGCAGCGTGTACCAGCCATTGTCTTTACCGGTCGCCAGACCCAGCAGCTCACGAACACGGGTGAAGTCGTCAAAGCCTTCATCATCAAGCTGTCCAATCAGATCCAGATACTCTTCCGGATTCCAGTTGCTGTCAGGCAGGGCCAGCAGGGTTTCACGCATGCCCGCTCCCATGCTGTTGTTCGCCAGGAACAGGTCTTCTGCCGGGTAGATATCAGACATGCCTGGCACGATGATGCGGCAGGCATAGACACCCAGATGCTCGTAGTCTGCAATATAGACTTCCTGATCTTCCGAGGTGAAGATTGCCATCAGCGTGGCGAATTCCTGTTCGGTGCTGCCCGCGAATGACCAGTCGACAAAAGGATAATCCGCAGTTTCTTTAAACAGATCCCAGGAGATCAGGCCGCTTGAATCGATAAAGTGTGTTTCAAGGTTGGCATGCTCAGCCACTTCTTCGTCATCAAAGGTCGGTGGAGTAAACACATCCAGATCTTTGAGGCTTCGGCCCTGCAGCAACTCGGTAACGGTACGCTCCAGCGCCACACCGAAATCAGGGTGAGCACCAAATGAGGCAAAACAGGTTCCGTTGGTTGGGTTAAACAGCACCACGCAGATAACCGGATATTTACCGCCGAGAGAGGCGTCATAAGCGAAAATCGGGAAGCCTTCCGCTTCAAGACGTGCAATGGCTTCGATCACCTCAGGATAACGCTGCATCACGTCATCAGGAATCGCAGGCAGGCTGATCGCTTCAGCAATAATGCGGTTTTTAATATAGCGCTCAAACACTTCAGACAGCCCCTGAACACGCGCTTCGTTCGCGGTATTACCTGCCGACATGCCGTTTGAGACATAGAGGTTGCCGATAATATTCATCGGGATATAGACAGTCTGCTGGTCGGACTGACGGGTAAAGGGCAGGGCGCAGATACCACGTTCAGTATTCCCGGACTGCAGATCAATCAGGCCGGAAGCCGTCAGGGCATTATCGGGATCGTAAAATGCGCGCAGGCGTGGATCCAGAATACCTTCAGGTAAGGATTCATCATCAGGTAACGCAAACCATTTTTCATTGGGATAGTGAACAAAATCGCCGTTAGCGATCTTTTTTCCCAGCCAGAAGTCAGCAAAGAAATAGTTAGTTGAGAGACGCTCGAAATACTCGCCAAGCGCGGAGGCCAGCGCCGCTTTTTTACTGGCGCCCTTGCCGTTGGTAAAACAGAGCGGGCAATCGCGGTCGCGGATATGCACTGACCAGACATGGGGGACAGGATTCAGCCAGGATGCTTCTTCAATGTTAAAGCCAAGATCCTGCAGCTTGTTCTGGAAACGCGCAATGGAGTCTTCCAGTGCGGCATCTTTGCCCGGGATAAATGTTTGCGTCATAGTGCCGCTCTCTCAGTTGTCATAGGGTGCGTAAAGCGCGCAATGATACGGATTTTGCTAACAGACCGCTATCAGGGCGGGACATTTTTACCGGCTTACTTTACCGGCTTAGTTTTCATCACTTTCGCTCTAAGGCCAAACGCGAATTAATGGCGCTGGATAAAGCCTCACAAAATTCCGCGCAGATTTGCATTGGTAACATAACCTCCGGCGAGCCAGATTCAGAAAATGTGACCGCTCCCTGATTTATGATTGCAGCTATCAGAATGCAGTGATAAAACCGGATGGTTATTCATAACCGTTCGATATGACAGTGGTGAGGGGAAATGACGCAAGTTTATAATTTTAGCTCTGGCCCGGCGATGCTACCGGTTGAAGTGCTTCGTCGTGCAGAACAGGAACTGACGAACTGGCGCGGTCTGGGTACCTCTGTAATGGAGATCAGTCACCGCAGTAAAGAGTTTATTCAGGTGGCTGAAGAAGCGGAGCAGGACTTCCGTGATCTGCTAAAAATACCGTCGAATTACAAAGTTTTATTCTGTCATGGCGGGGCGCGTGCGCAGTTCGCTGCCGTACCGGGAAATCTGCTGGGTAAAGCGACCAGTGCCGACTATGTTGATAGCGGTTACTGGGCGCATAGCGCAATAAAAGAAGCGGAAAAGTATTGTTCCCCACGCACGCTGGATGTCAAAACAACGCGCGACGGTAAACGAGCCATCCTGCCAATGAGCGAATGGGAGGTGAGTGAGACGTCCGCTTACCTGCATTTCTGCCCGAATGAAACCATTGATGGCATCGCAATTGACGAACAGCCCGACTTTGGCAGTAAAACCGTTGTTGCTGATTTCTCATCCACCATTCTGTCACGCCCTATCGATGTGAGTCGTTACGGTGTGATTTATGCGGGTGCGCAGAAAAATGTGGGTCCGGCCGGATTAACGCTGGTTGTCGTTCGCGAAGATCTGCTGGGTCAGGCGCACGCCTCTGTGCCCTCAATCCTCGATTACAAAGTGCTGGCCGATAACGATTCGATGTTTAACACCCCGCCGACTTTTGCGTGGTATCTCTCAGGGCTGGTGTTTAAATGGCTGAAAGAGAAGGGCGGTGTCGCTGAAATTGATCGTATCAATCAGGCAAAATCTGACCTGCTTTATGGCGTAATCGATCACAGTGGCTTCTATCGTAATGATGTGGCAACAGAAAACCGCTCACGCATGAACATCCCTTTCCAGCTGGCCGATGCTTCACTCGATGCGCTGTTCCTGGAAGAGTCGTTTAAGGCGGGATTACACGCGCTTAAAGGCCATCGTGTAGTAGGCGGTATGCGCGCCTCTATTTATAATGCGATGCCGCTGGAAGGTGTGAAGGCTCTGACCGATTTCATGGTCGATTTTGAACGCCGTCACGGCTGATTATTAAGATATCAGCATTGATGCTGATGCCAGACCTCGTCACACGGCGAGGTCTCTGTATTTTTTGAGGATTTCGTTTCACATGCAGGACTCCCTGACTCTCCAACCGATTGCGCGCGTCAACGGCACGGTAAATCTGCCCGGCTCAAAGAGCGTTTCCAATCGTGCATTGCTGCTGGCTGCTCTGGCTAAAGGTACAACCCGTCTTACCAACCTGCTCGACAGCGACGACGTTAAGCACATGCTGAATGCGCTGACCGCGCTTGGTGTAAGCTATACGCTTTCCAGCGATCGCACCCTGTGTGAAGTGACGGGAAATGCCGGGCCACTGCACGCATCTCAACCGCTGTCACTGTTTCTGGGCAATGCCGGAACCGCAATGCGTCCGCTGGCCGCGGCGCTTTGTCTGGGCCAGCACGATATCGAACTGACCGGCGAACCCCGCATGAAAGAGCGTCCAATCGGGCATCTGGTTGACGCACTTCGTCAGGGCGGAGCAACCATTGAGTACCTGGAAAACGAAAACTATCCGCCGCTGCGTTTACGCGGTGGTTTTACCGGGGGTGAAGTCAGTGTGGATGGCAGCGTTTCCAGCCAGTTCCTGACCGCGCTGCTGATGACCGCGCCGCTGGCACAGCAGGATACCTGTATCACCATCAAAGGTGATTTGGTGTCGAAACCTTACATCGATATTACCCTCAATCTGATGCAGTGCTTTGGCGTCGAGGTTGAGAATCAGAACTATCAACGCTTCCTGATCAAGGGACAGCAACAGTATCAGTCGCCGGGTGATTACCTGGTTGAAGGCGATGCCTCTTCCGCGTCCTATTTCCTGGCCGCTGCCGCTATAAAAGGCGGAACGGTTCGCGTCACCGGGATTGGACGCCAGAGTGTGCAGGGTGACATCCGGTTTGCTGACGTGCTGGAAAAGATGGGCGCGACGATTGAGTGGGGCGATGATTACATTGCCTGTACGGCCGGAAAACTGCAGGCCATCGATATGGACATGAACCATATTCCGGATGCTGCAATGACCATCGCGACTACGGCGCTATTTGCAGAGGGCACCACCCGGTTACGCAATATTTATAACTGGCGGGTAAAAGAGACCGATCGACTGAGCGCAATGGCCACAGAGCTGCGTAAAGTCGGGGCAGAAGTCGAAGAGGGTCATGACTACATCCTTATTACGCCGCCAGCGACGCTGATTCATGCGGATATTGGCACCTACAATGACCACCGCATGGCGATGTGTTTCTCTCTGGTTGCACTTTCTGATACCCCGGTGACCATTCTCGATCCTGGCTGTACTGCAAAAACCTTCCCGGACTATTTCGTTCAACTGGCTAAAATCAGCCAGAGCGCCTGATATCTTCCCTTCCGGTGCGGTTCGCACCGGAACTCCCCTGATTTTATCTGGCTGTAACAGGCCAGAGATCCTCTGAATTGACTAAGATTACGAACCCGATCAGTGCGAAAGGGTAACCAAGCCGTGCTATGCAGCGTATAATGCTAGTCATTAATGGTGACCGAAAGGTCAGGAAGCACGCAGCAACAGGAGGGAATAATGACAGTAACTGCCCCGGTCATAACTATTGATGGGCCAAGTGGAGCGGGAAAGGGAACCCTGTGCAAAGCGATGGCTGAATCGCTGCAGTGGCATCTGCTGGACTCCGGTGCTATTTATCGCGTGCTGGCGTTGGCCGCATTGCATCATCAGGTGGAGATTGAATCTGAAGAAGCGCTGGTGCCGATTGCTGCTCACCTGGATGTGCGCTTTGTGTCACAAAATGGTGAAATGCAGGTCATACTTGAAGGTGAAGATGTCACCGGTGAAATCCGTACTCAGGAGGTCAGCAACACCGCTTCTCGTGTTGCCGCTTTTCCCCGGGTACGCGAAGCATTATTGCGCCGCCAGCGCGGTTTCCGCGAGATGCCGGGCCTGATTGCTGATGGCCGTGATATGGGCACCGTGGTTTTTCCGGATGCGCCAGTGAAAATTTTCCTTGATGCCAGCCCGGAAGAGCGTGCTCAGCGCCGTATGCTACAGTTGCAGGATAATGGCTTTAATGTTAACTTTGACCGCCTTTTAGCCGAGATAAAAGAACGCGACGACCGCGATCGTAATCGCGCAATTGCGCCTTTAGTAGCCGCTGGCGATGCATTGGTTCTGGACTCTACCGAGATGTCTATCGATCAAGTCATTGAAAAAGCGCTACAATATGCCCGCGAGAAGCTGGGTATTACGGCTTAACTGAATCTACCACCCTGTACCATGGATCCGGTGCCGGGCATGTGAAACAACCCCATCCGACATGAAGTCAGATGGACGTTAAATTGAAGAATCCTGAAGATTATCAATATGACTGAATCTTTTGCTCAACTATTTGAAGAATCCTTAAAAACAATCGAAACCCGCCCGGGTTCTATCGTTCGTGGCATCGTCGTTTCTATCGACAAAGATGTCGTTCTGGTTGATGCGGGTCTGAAATCTGAATCTGCAATTCCTGCAGAGCAGTTCAAGAACGCAGCCGGCGAACTGGAAATCCAGGTAGGCGACGAAGTTGATGTTGCTCTGGATGCAGTGGAAGACGGCTTCGGTGAAACCCTGCTGTCCCGTGAGAAAGCTAAGCGCCATGAAGCATGGATCACGCTGGAGAAAGCTTACGAAGACGCTGAAACTGTTACCGGTGTTATCAACGGCAAAGTTAAAGGCGGCTTCACAGTTGAGCTCAACGGTATCCGTGCGTTCCTGCCAGGTTCACTGGTAGATGTGCGTCCGGTGCGCGATACGCTGCACCTGGAAGGCAAAGAGCTTGAATTCAAAGTGATCAAGCTGGATCAGAAACGCAACAACGTCGTGGTTTCACGTCGTGCGGTTATCGAATCCGAAAACAGCGCAGAGCGCGATCAGCTGCTGGAAAACCTGCAGGAAGGCATGGAAGTCAAAGGTATCGTTAAGAACCTGACTGACTACGGTGCATTCGTTGATCTGGGCGGCGTTGATGGCCTGCTGCACATCACTGACATGGCATGGAAACGCGTTAAGCATCCAAGCGAAATCGTCAACGTGGGCGACGAAATCACCGTTAAGGTGCTGAAGTTCGACCGCGAGCGTACCCGTGTTTCTCTGGGTCTGAAGCAGCTGGGCGAAGATCCATGGGTTGCTATCGCTAAACGCTATCCGGAAGGCACTCGCCTGACCGGTCGTGTTACCAACCTGACTGATTACGGCTGCTTCGTGGAAATCGAAGAAGGCGTTGAAGGTCTGGTACACGTGTCTGAAATGGACTGGACCAACAAAAACATCCATCCGTCTAAAGTTGTTAACGTAGGCGACGTGGTTGAAGTTATGGTTCTGGACATTGACGAAGAGCGTCGTCGTATCTCCCTGGGTCTGAAGCAGTGTAAATCTAACCCATGGCAGCTGTTCGCTGAGACGCACAACAAAGGCGATCGTGTTGAAGGTAAAATCAAGTCAATCACTGACTTCGGTATCTTCATCGGCCTGGATGGCGGCATCGACGGTCTGGTTCACCTGTCTGACATCTCCTGGAACGCGACTGGCGAAGAAGCCGTTCGTGAGTACAAAAAAGGCGACGAAATCGCTGCCGTTGTACTGCAGGTTGATGCAGAGCGCGAGCGTATCTCTCTGGGCGTTAAACAGCTGGCAGAAGATCCGTTCAACAACTACATCACTTTGAACAAGAAAGGTGCCATCGTCACCGGTAAAGTGACTGCAGTTGATGCTAAAGGTGCTACAGTTGAATTAGCAGACGGCGTTGAGGGTTACCTGCGCGCTTCTGAAGCTTCACTGGACCGCATTGAAGATGCAACTCTGGTTCTGAACGTTGGCGACGACGTTGAAGCTAAGTTCACCGGCGTTGATCGTAAAAACCGTGTCGTAAGCCTGTCTGTCCGTGCGAAAGACCAGGCTGATGAGAAAGAAGCCATCAATACTGTTAACACCAAACAGGAAGAAGGCAATTTCTCTAGCGCTATGGCTGAAGCGTTCAAAGCGGCTAAAGGCGAGTAATCGGCCTGAAGCACCGGGTGGGCAACCACCCGGTTTCGGTAAAAGCTGTCATACATTCCCATAGGGATAAACCGGAGGTTACATGACCAAGTCAGAACTGATCGAAAGACTGGCGGGACAGCATACTCATATACCGGCGAAAGTCGTTGAGGATGCAGTAAAAGAGATGCTAGAGCACATGGCCACTACGCTGGCACAGGGCGAACGCATCGAAATCCGGGGATTCGGCAGCTTTTCTTTGCACTATCGCGCTCCGCGTACTGGACGTAACCCGAAAACGGGTGACAAAGTGGATCTGGAAGGTAAATACGTTCCCCACTTTAAGCCAGGCAAAGAGCTGCGCGATCGCGCAAATATCTACGGCTAAGCCGATACCGAACCAGATAAACGACATCTCCGGATGTCGTTTTTTTTTGCCTGCGATTCAGGCTCAGACCTGACATCCGGATTGCTGTCATCAACACTGCAACACCGCACTCTCTTTGTGAGAGCGCTCCAGCCTGCCTGATCATCCGCTGTTACTTTCATCTCCTTTGCCCAGAATAATCGAACTGAATCAATGGATACGATTATGCTGACATGGACCGTTCTGGCGCGACTGGCGATCGTTGCAACGTTACCGCTAATGCTGATGGCCCGGCTGCCTTCCGGTGAGGTGATGTGGGGCTTCCTCCTCACAGGACTGGCTCTGCTGCATTGCCCTTACCAACCCGTCCGTCTGGCCGGTATTACTCTGCTGTTGCTGGCATGGGCCTGTAACGACGCCCGTCTGATAGTGCGGGATATCGAAAAGTTCTCGGTGCGTCCTGCCACCTACACCCTTCAGATCAGTGAACTGCGGAAAGAGCGGAAGCAAATCCGGGTTCGTCTGCTGAAAGAGGAGGGCAGGATGATTTTTCCGCCTCGCTTTGCCTGGATCTGGTTTGATGCTGATCCGGAGGTCTACTGTCCAGGACAACGCTGGACGATGCAACTACGTCTGCGACCGGAACATGCCCGCCTTAATGAGGGCGATTTTGATGCGCAGCGTTTTGCACTGGCTAATAATACGCCGCTTCAGGGACGAATCCTTAAGCAGACTGCGGTAAGCGATCGCTGTGATAGCCGCTGGCGATTTATTTTATGGCATCGTGACAGGACCCGTGCAATGCCTGCACGTGCAACGCTGGAGGCACTGGCTTTTGGCATTCGGGATGAGATGAGCCAGCAGACGCGTCAGCTACTGCGGGATACCGGTACCGCGCATCTGATGGCGATATCGGGCATGCATATCGCCCTGGCCGCCAGCACCGGCTGGATGATTGCGCGTGGGGTGCAATTTATCTTGCCAGCCCGTTATATCAGCTATCTTTTCCCCCTCATCGTGAGCTGGCTGTTTGCTGCAATCTATACCTGGCTCTCTGGTGCACAGCCTCCCGCAGAGCGTTCGCTGCTTGCCCTGACGCTATGGGCGATAACACGGTTTGCGGGTGTTCAGCTGAATAGCTGGCAGGTCTGGACGTTCTGTATTGCGTTGCTGCTGGTAACCGACCCGCTGACCGTGTTCTCTGACAGCTTCTGGCTCTCGGTACTGGCTGTGGGCATGCTGCTGGTCTGGTATCACTGGTTCCCGCTGCCTGCGGCGTTCCGTCAGCAACGGCGCTGGATTCCGGTACAGCTGCTGCATTTACAGGCGGGCATGATGATTTTAATGGTGCCGTTGCAGGTGGCGATTTTCAACGGCATCAGCCTGACTGCGCTGGTGGCAAATGTTGTCGCGATTCCGGTCGTCTCGTTTATTACCATGCCTCTGGTGACGCTCGCCCTGCTGCTGCCGGTGGCGAATTTATCTGGCTTCTTCTGGGGAGCGGCCGATCTCTCTTTACGTGCACTGTTTCATTGCCTGACGTTGCTGCCACCAGGCTGGTGGCCGCTGAGTGGCACAACCTGGTTTACGGTTATGGTATGGGGCGGCCTGATTCTCTGGCGTGCGCAGCTCTTCTTCTCTCTGCCACTAAGCAGCTGCGCCTTAGCGCTGGCGATGATACTGAGTCGCCAGCCAAATCAGGAGCAGGGCTGGCGCATCGATATGCTGGATATCGGGCACGGTCTGAGTCTGGTGATCAGCCAGGGCGACGAGGCGGTGATGTATGACACCGGCCCGCGCTGGCAGAACGATAATGCGGGGAGTCGGGTGATCATTCCATGGCTGGAGCGCAGGCAGTTACGGTTAAAACAGGTCATCCTGAGTCATAAACATCTGGATCATACTGGCGGGCTGGAGGCGATTACTCAACGCTGGCCAGCGGTTGAAGTCAGAAGTGCGCTGGCTGATGAGGCACACTTACCCTGCGTACGGGGCACGCAGTGGCGCTGGCGGCAGCTCCACTTTCGGGTGGTCTGGCCGCTGACGGCACCCCTGCCGGGCGGAAATAATGACTCCTGTGTGGTGATCGTTGATGATGGTCAGGTCCGGCTGATGTTAACCGGTGATATTGAAGCGAAAGCGGAACGCCAGCTGGTGGCGCTGGAGAAGCAGGGGCTGAAGGTCGATATTCTGCAGGTCCCGCACCACGGTAGCCGGACGTCGTCGACCTCATTGCTGCTGCGTAAAGCCGCAGGCCACACCGCTATCGCCTCGCTGGCACGCTACAATGCATGGCGTATGCCCGCGAAAAATGTGCTGGAAAACTATCGAACGGCCGGTTTTCAGTGGCTGGATACGGGCCAGTCAGGACAAATCAGTATCAGGATAGAGCAGGGCAGAGCGCAGGTTTCCACCTTGCGGGATCAATTAATGCCCCGTTGGTATCATCAGTGGTTTGGCGTCAAACGCGAATCCAGGTAGAATGGCCGGCTATTTCCAACAGCGTGAATAAATAATGCATCAAGATAAAGATCTCTCTACGTGGCAGACGTTTCGCCGACTCTGGCCGATGATCGCGCCTAATAAAGCGGGATTAATTGCGGCCTCAGTCGCCCTGATTATTAATGCTGCGGGCGACGCCTTAATGCTCTCACTGTTGAAACCGTTACTGGATGATGGTTTTGGTAAAGCTGACAGATCGGTGATGCTGTGGCTGCCGTTAGTGGTTATTGGCCTGATGCTGGTACGCGGAGTTACCAGTTATATCTCCAGCTACTGCATCTCCTGGGTCTCTGGCAACGTCGTGATGAACATCCGCCGTCGTCTGTTCAGCCATATGATGGGCATGCCGGTTTCGTTTTTCGACCAGCAGTCAACCGGCACTCTGTTGTCACGCATTACTTACGATTCTGAGCAGGTCGCCTCCTCTTCTTCGGGCGCGCTGGTCACCGTAGTGCGTGAAGGGGCTTCCATTATTGGCCTGTTTATCATGATGTTCTACTACAGCTGGCAGCTGTCGCTGATCCTGATTGTACTGGCACCTATCGTCTCCTTTGCTATCCGCACCGTCTCTAAGCGCTTCCGCACCATCAGTAAAAGTATGCAGAACACTATGGGGCAGGTGACAACCAGCGCCGAACAAATGCTGAAAGGGCACAAAGAAGTGCTGATTTTTGGCGGACAGGACATTGAATCGGAGCGCTTTTCCCGCGTCAGTAACCGGATGCGTCAGCAGGGAATGAAACTCGTTTCAGCCTCCTCCATTTCCGATCCGATTATTCAGCTGATCGCGTCGCTGGCACTGGCTTTTGTGCTCTATGCCGCCAGCTTCCCCAGCGTCATGGATACCCTGACAGCCGGTACCATCACCGTGGTCTTCTCCTCGATGATTGCCCTGATGCGCCCGCTTAAGTCTCTGACCAACGTCAACGCCCAGTTCCAGCGTGGGATGGCGGCCTGTCAGACACTGTTCTCTATTCTGGATAGTGAGCAGGAAGTAGATAACGGTACGCGCGAAATTACCCGTGCTAAAGGGGATATTGAATTCCGTGATGTCACCTTTACCTACCCAGGTCGTGAAATTCCGGCACTGCGTAATATCAATCTGTCGCTGCCAGCAGGAAAAACGGTGGCGCTGGTGGGCCGTTCCGGTTCCGGTAAGTCTACGATGGCGAGCCTGCTGACCCGCTTTTATGATATCCAGCAGGGCGAAATCCTGCTGGACGGTCATGATCTGCGTGAGTACAGCCTGCGCTCATTGCGTAATCAGGTGGCGCTGGTGTCACAGAATGTGCACCTCTTCAACGACACGATTGCCAATAACATCGCGTATGCCCGCAGTGAGCAATACAGTCGTGAAGAGATCGAGCAGGCGGCCACCATGGCGCATGCCATGGACTTTATCAATAAAATGGATAAGGGCCTGGATACGATGATTGGCGAGAATGGCGTGCTGTTATCTGGCGGTCAGCGTCAGCGTATTGCCATTGCCCGTGCGTTGTTACGTGATTGCCCGATCCTGATCCTCGATGAAGCCACCTCGGCGCTGGATACCGAGTCTGAACGCGCGATTCAGTCTGCACTGGATGAGTTGCAGAAGAACCGTACCTCGCTGGTAATTGCGCACCGACTCTCTACCATCGAGAAAGCGGATGAAATCGTGGTAATTGAAGATGGCCAGATTGTTGAACGCGGTACGCATCAGGTGCTGTTAGCAGAACGCGGTGCCTATGCACAGCTGCACAAGATGCAATTCGGCCAATGATTGAACGTATCTGGAGTGGTCGCTCACCGCTATGGCTGCTGCTATGGCCATTCAGCCTGCTGTATGGTGCGATCACGGCCCTGATACGCATCAGTTACAGGCGCGGCTGGCGTAAAAGCTGGCGTGCGCCTCTGCCGGTCGTGGTGGTAGGTAACCTGACTGCTGGCGGGAATGGAAAGACGCCGGTGGTCATCTGGCTGGTCGAGGCGTTACAGCAGCGCGGCCTGCGCGCTGGCGTGGTCTCCCGAGGATATGGTGGCAAGGCGGACCACTATCCCTTGCTGGTCACGGCGCAGACCCCCACCGAACAGGCCGGGGATGAGCCGGTATTGATCGCCCAGCGCACCGGGGCGCCGGTCGCGGTCGCCCCTCAACGGCGACGGGCGATTGAGGCGTTACTGAAACAGGGTTCGCTGGATGTGATCATCACGGATGATGGCCTGCAACATTACGCCCTGCAGCGCGATCGCGAGATCGTGGTGGTTGATGGGGTCCGTCGTTTTGGTAATGGCTGGTGGTTGCCTGCCGGTCCGATGCGTGAACGTGCCGATCGTCTGCAGCAGGTCGATGCCGTGATCATTAACGGCGGCGAAGCACAGCCCGACGAGATTGCCATGCAACTTCAGCCCGGGCTGGCCACCAATCTGCTGACCGGTGAAACCTGCCCGCCGGAGCAACTGGGTGCGGTAGTCGCCATGGCCGGTATTGGTCATCCCCCGCGTTTTTTCACCACGCTGAAACAGCAGGGTATAACGCCGGTCGCAGAGATCGCCTTTGCCGATCATCACGCCTACAGCAAAGATGAACTGACCCGATTACTCCAGGCGGGTCAGCAACTGCTGATGACCGAAAAAGACGCGGTGAAATGCCGTCACTTTGCCCAGCCTGACTGGTGGTATTTGCCGGTCGATGCCCATTTAACTGGTAATGCCGTGACGCCGTTACTGGATGACATTGAACAACTCTGCCGCCATATTTCCTGATACCCGCCCCCGTTCAGGTGAAGCCTGATAAGGAAGAGGATGAACAGTACGCATTCACTTTCGTTACAGCAAGCACGCCACCTTCATCTCGCCGCGCAGGGCCTGCTGCGAACTCCGGCAAAACGTGCTGTTTATCAGGATCTGATTGACTGCATTTCCCGCATGTCGCTGCTGCAAATCGATACCATTCATGTGGTGGCCCGTAGTCCGTATCTGGTGCTGTTCAGTCGCCTGGGGAACTATCCTCAGGCATGGCTGGAACAGGCTCTGGCACAGGGCGAACTCTTTGAGTACTGGGCGCACGAAGCCTGCTTTATTCCCCGTGCCGATTACCGACTTCTTCGTCATCGCATGCTGTCGCCGGAACGTCTGGGCTGGAAATACAATGCGCAATGGGTCGCTGAGCACCAGCAGGCCATTGCCGAATTACTGCAGCAGATCAGAGACAACGGCCCGGTACGCGCCGCCGATTTTACCCATGCCGATAACCCGAAGTCAGGCTGGTGGGCATGGAAACCGCACAAACGTCATCTGGAGAATCTCTTCAGCGCCGGTGAGCTGATGGTCACCGAACGCCGTAATTTTCAGCGCGTCTACGATCTGCGCAGCCGCGTGATGCCCGACTGGCAGGATGCGATACATGGCATCAGTGAAGCGGAGGCGACCCGTCAGATGCTGATGAATAGCGCCCGCAGCTTAGGGATTTTCCGCGCGGCCTGGCTGGCGGATTACTATCGCCTGAAGCGGGCACCCGTGAACCACTTTATCGCTGACGCCCAGGCTGCGGGCGATCTGGTCGCCGTCAATACAGAGGGACTGGGTGAGATGTGGCTGCATCGTGACTACGTGCCGTTGCTGGATACGCCGCTGCAGGCGACGCACAGCGCGCTGCTGTCGCCGTTTGATCCGGTGGTCTGGGATCGCAAGCGTGCGCGTGAGCTGTTCAATTTTGACTACCGTATTGAGTGCTATACCCCAGAGGAAAAACGCAAATTTGGCTATTTTGTTTTGCCCATCCTCCATCGCGGCCAGATAAAAGGGCGGCTGGATGCCCGCATGCTGCGTCAGGCAAAACAGCTGGAGATTAAAAATATCTGGCTGGAGGAGAAGACCCGCGTTACGGCGCGATTTTTGCTGGATATCCGGCGTGCTATCGAACGCTTCGCGACGTGGCAGGGTGCTGAAAGTGTCGCTATCCTGCAGGCACCCGACGCGCTTAACGATCAGTGGCCAGCCCTGTGGACGCTGGATTAATCAATTTTGCGGCAGCCGCTGCGGGATGGCGTTTTACCCCATCCCGCACGCGCCGCGCTATGGTATGCTTGAATCCTTAAGCATTCGGTCCCTGATGGAGGACATATGGATCATCGTTTACTCGAAATCGTTGCCTGCCCGGTTTGCAATGGCAAACTCTACTTCAACAATGCTCAACAGGAGCTGATCTGCAAACCTGATGGCCTGGCCTTCCCGGTCCGGGACGGCATTCCGGTGCTGCTGGAAACCGAAGCCCGCACGCTGTCAGTTGAAGAGATTCATCCATGAGTTTCACCGCTATCATTCCTGCGCGTTATGCGTCAACCCGCTTACCCGGCAAGCCGCTGCTCGATATCCACGGTAAACCGATGGTCGTGCATGTAATGGAGCGGGCCCGTGAATCGGGTGCCAGCCGGGTCATTGTTGCCACCGATCATCCCGACGTGGCGCAGGCAGTGGAAGCGGCAGGCGGCGAAGTCTGCATGACGCGCGCCGATCACCAGTCTGGCACTGAGCGACTGGCGGAAGTGATCGAAAAATATCAGTTTGCCGATGATGAAATCATCGTAAATGTGCAGGGCGATGAGCCGATGATTCCGGCCGAGATTGTGCGTCAGGTGGCGACCAATCTGGCGGGGTCGGCGGCCGGGATGGCGACGCTGGCGGTGCCGATCACCGATGTGGAAGAAGCCTTTAATCCGAATGCGGTGAAAGTCGTCATGGATGTGAATGGCTACGCGCTCTATTTTTCACGGGCGACCATCCCCTGGGATCGTGAACGGTACGCCGCCTCGCGCGAGCAGATCGGTGATACGCTGCTGCGCCACATTGGCATCTACGCCTACCGTGCTGGTTTTATTCGCCGCTATGTCGCCTGGGCGCCTTGTCCTCTGGAACAGATTGAGCTGCTCGAGCAACTGCGTGTTTTATGGTACGGCGAAAAAATTCATGTCGCCGTCGCGAAAACCATTCCCAGTGTGGGTGTGGATACGCCAGACGATTTGCAACGCGTTCGTGATGCCATGCAGGCCTGACAAGCGGGGAGCCTGTCTCCCCGTTTCAGCGCAACGTTCTTGATCCGCCGCTAAACTTATCTCCAACACTTCCTTCAGGATATTGTGATACTCATCTGAGGAGGATGCCGCATGGAACAGCTTAAATCGGAACTCACGCTGGCGCTGGGTGAAACCATCAGCCGCCTCGAAATGATCAGTGAACATCCACCCACCCGGCTTTATGCGTTATACGATCGGGATGGGCGCCCCATGCCGGTGGTGGCGAAATATTTTCGTCATCAGGGCCGGGCGGCGATGGAAGCCAGAAAGCTGGCGCTGCTGGGCCAGGCCGGACTGATCGCCGTGCCAGCGGTCTATGGTCTGGTGATGAGCCAGCAGCCGCCGGTGCATGAAATGCTCCTGCTGGCGCGACTGAATGGCGTGACGGCGGAGGCACCTGCGCGGGATGCTCAGCGCTGGCAACAGTTTTGCGAACAGGTGGTCGAGGGAGTGCTGGCCTGGCACCGGCTCGACAGCCATGGCCTGGTCGGTACGGTGGACAGCACGCAGCAGAACAGCTGGCCCGCCTGGTATGCACAACGGGTTGAGGTGCTATGGGCGACCCTGAGCTATCTGCGTCCGCCAGCCTTTACGCTGGAAGATCGCCAGATTCTGTTTCGCTGCCGGGCGCGACTGGCGTATCTGTTTCGCGGCTTCGACGATCCCTGTGTGATGGTTCACGGCAACATTCAGCTGCAGAGCATGCTGAAAGATAGCCGCAGTGACCAGTTAATCGCGATGACACAGCCGGGCACCATCCTCTGGGCACCCCGTGAATACGATCTTATCCATCTGGATACCTCGCCTGCCGAAACGGCGCTGCTGCACAATTACCTGCAACGGGCGCCGGTTTCAGAGGGTTTTGTCTGGCGTCGGTGGGTTTATCAACTGTGGGACTGCATTGAGCATCTGGTACAGACCGGCACGTTTAATCGTCCACGTTTTGACCATGCACGCGCGCAATTACTTCCCTGGCTCGGCTGAGTCCGATTCCTCGCCTTTCAGCCGTTGCAATAGTGTGCCAAGCGTTTCGTAGACCGCACGTTCGCTGTGACTCAGCCAGATCGATGAGGGTATCGCCCGTTCCCATCCATTCAGCGGTGACGTAATCGCCAGCTGATTAGCGGGAGCGGCCATCGGCTTCAACCCGATCGCGTGGAAAAAGCGTATTGCCCGCGGCATATGATTCGCGGATGTGACCAGCAGAAACGGGCGATCGCCCACCACGGTTTTAACTGCCTGCGCTTCATCCGCGGTGTCACGGGGCTGGTCGAGAATCTGAATATGTTCGCGGGGAACGCCCAGACTTTCCGCCACCTGTGCCGCTACCCAGGCACTACTCTTTGGATTGGTGCCGCCCGCTGCGCCGGTAAAAATCAGCGTCGACTGCGGATTCCGCTGCCACTGACGAACGCCTTCTGCCACGCGCGGCAGACTGTTATTCAGCAGGTTCGAGCTGGGTGCCCACGCCGGGTTAAAGGTGTAGCCTCCGCCCAGCACCACAATGAAGTCCACCTTCTCTGATCCGTTCCAGGTCGGATAGCGGCTATCCAGCGGCAAAAGCAGACGATCGGCCAGCGGTTGCAGGCTCAGCAGCAGCAGTAACAGCCAGCTGACGGAGATCACGGTTTTGCCGCTTTTCTGCCAGCCAGTAAACCAAAGCAGTAAAATGCCAAGCGCCATCAGCAAAAGCAGAAACGGCAGGGGTAAAAGCAGCCCGCCGATAACTTTTTTAAGGGTAAATAACATCAAAAAAGAGTCCTGTTGTCCGAAAATAGAGCACCCGGAAGGGAAGATGGGGATGAAAGGTTCATTCTTCTGGTGCCTGTGACAAAATAGCACAAGTCTCACCGCAGCATACCGGAGCGCATGCCATGCAGGATCGTAACTTTGACGATCTCGCGGATAAATTTTCGCAAAATATTTACGGCACCACTAAAGGGAAGATACGCCAGGCCATCCTCTGGGATGAGCTGGAGAAGATAGTGCCCGGTCTGTCACCGCACCCGCTGTCGGTGCTGGATGCTGGCGGCGGTGTCGGCCAGGTCTCCAGCGGGCTTGCTGCGCAGGGCCATCAGGTTCTGCTGTGCGACCTTTCCAGCGAGATGCTGCGCCGGGCCGCGGAAAATGCAGCGGCACAGGGTGTGAGCCACAACATGCAATTCAGACAAATTAGCGCTCAGCAGGTGGGCGAACATTTGGATAAGCCGGTGGATCTGGTATTGTTCCACGCTGTGCTTGAGTGGGTCGCTGAACCGGAGAAGGTGCTGAAAGCGCTGTTCGATCTGCTGCGTCCGGGGGGCGTCATGTCGCTGATGTTTTACAATCTGCACGGCCTGACATTGCGCACCTTAACGCTGGGTAACTTCGGCTATCTGCGCACCAACCTGACCAAACGCAAAAAGCGAACGCTGTCGCCTGACTATCCGCGCGACCCCGAGCAGGTCTATCGCTGGCTGGAGGCGTGTGGCTTTGTGATTGAGCAGCGTGCCGGGATCCGGGTGTTCAGTGACTACATGAAGCCGCCGAAGGGCGAGCCAAAAAGCGACGACGAAATTATTGAGATGGAGCGGCGTTACTGCCGTCAGGAACCCTTTTTGAGCTTAGGGCGCTACATCCACGTGACCGCGCGTAAACCCGGGCAGAAGGACGAATTATGAGTGAATTTTCCCAGACGGTACCTGAACTGGTCTCCTGGGCGCGCAAAAATGACTTTTCCCTTGCGCTGCCAGTGGAACGTCTGGCCTTTTTGCTGGCTATCGCCACCCTCAACGGTGAGCGGATGGATGGCGAAATGAGCGAAGGCGATCTGATTGATGCTTTCCGTCACGTCAGTAAAGCTTTCGAACAAACCCATGAAACCGTGTTGGTTCGTGCCAACAACGCCATCAACGACATGGTGCGACAGCGCCTGCTCAACCGTTTTACCAGCGAAATCACGGAAGGCAATGCCATCTATCGCCTGACGCCGCTGGCGATCGGCATCACTGACTATTACATCCGTCAGCGTGAGTTCTCGACCCTGCGCCTGTCGATGCAGCTGTCGATTGTGGCCAATGAGCTTAAGCGGGCAGCCGATGCCGCGCAGGAAAACGGCGATGAGTTTCACTGGCACCGCAATGTTTTCGCGCCGCTGAAATATTCCGTGGCGGAGATCTTCGACAGCATCGATATGACCCAGCGTCTGATGGATGAACAGCAGCAGGCGGTTAAAAATGATATCGCCGAACTGTTGAACAAAGACTGGCGCGCGGCCATCTCCAGCTGTGAAATGCTGCTTTCTGAAACCTCAGGGACGCTGCGTGAACTGCAGGATACGCTGGAAGCCGCAGGCGACAAACTTCAGGAAAATCTGCTGCGCATTCAGGATGCCACGCTGGACAGTCCCGATCTGGGCTTCGTCGATAAGCTGGTGTTTGATCTGCAAAGCAAACTCGACCGTATTACCAGCTGGGGCCAGCAGGCGATTGACCTCTGGATCGGCTATGACCGCCACGTCCATAAATTTATTCGTACCGCCATCGACATGGATAAAAACCGCGTCTTTGCGCAGCGCCTGCGGGTATCGGTGCAGAATTACTTCGACGCGCCCTGGGCGCTGACCTATGCCAACGCCGACCGCCTGTATGACATGCGTGATGAGGCGCTGACGCTGCGTAACGACGAAGTGATGGGTGAACTGCCGCCGGAGATGGAGTACGAAGAGATCAACGAAATCCGCGAACAGCTGGCAGCGATGATTGAAGAAGCGCTGCAGGTCTACAAATCGCAACAAAAACCGCTCAACCTCGCGTCAGTGATGCGCGACTACCTGGCCCAGTATCCCCGAGCCCGCCATTTCGATCTGGCGCGTATTGTGGTGGATCAGGCGGTGCGCCTTGGCGTAGCGGAAGCTGATTTAGCCGGTTTGCCTGTGGAATGGCAAGCCATCAATGATTACGGAGCCAAGGTGCAGGCACATGTCATCGACAAATATTGAACAAGTGATGCCGGTTAAGCTGGCACAGGCACTGGCCAACCCGATTTTTCCTGCGCTGGACAGCCAGTTACGCGCCGGACGCCATATCGGTATCGAAGAGCTGGATAATCACGCTTTTCTGATGGACTACCAGTCGTTTCTCGAAGAGTTTTACAGCCGCTATAACGTTGAGTTAATTCGTGCGCCGGAAGGCTTTTTCTATCTGCGTCCGCGTTCAACCACGCTGATTCCGCGTTCCGTGCTCTCTGAACTGGACATGATGGTCGGGAAGATTCTCTGCTATCTCTATCTCAGCCCGGAACGACTGGCCAATGAAGGTATCTTCACCCAGCAGGAGCTGTACGACGAACTGCTCTCTCTGGCCGATGAGAACCGCCTGCTGAAGCTGGTCAACCAGCGTTCAACCGGTTCGGATCTGGATCGCACCAAACTGCAGGAGAAAGTGCGCGCCTCTCTGAGCCGCCTGCGTCGCCTTGGCATGGTGTGGTTTTTCGGCAACGACAGCAGCAAGTTCCGCATCACGGAATCGGTGTTCCGCTTTGGTGCCGACGTGCGCGGCGGTGATGACGCCCGTGAAGCGCAGCTTCGTCTGATTCGTGATGGCGAGGCCATGCTACTGGAAAACGCGACAGCACCGGTCGACACCGATGACGGTGAAGGACAGGAAGGCGACGCGAGTGAGAACGCAGAGGAAGAACAGGCATGATTGAGCGCGGAAAGTTTCGTTCGCTTACGCTGATCAACTGGAACGGCTTTTTTGCCCGTACCTTTGATCTCGATGAATTAGTGACCACGCTGTCAGGCGGTAACGGTGCGGGTAAGTCCACCACGATGGCGGCATTTGTCACCGCGCTGATCCCCGATTTAACGCTGCTGCACTTCCGTAATACCACCGAAGCGGGCGCGACATCAGGATCCCGTGACAAGGGTCTGCATGGTAAACTGCGGGCTGGGGTCTGCTACTCCATGCTGGATGTGGTGAACTCACGCCATCAGCGTGTCGTGGTCGGTGTCCGTCTGCAACAGGTCGCCGGACGCGATAAAAAGGTCGATATCAAGCCATTCAGTATTCATGGCCTGCCCACCGACACCAACCCAACCGATATGCTGACGGAAGTGCTTAACAGCCGTCAGGCACGCGTATTACCGCTGAACGAAGTCAAAGAGCGGGTTGAGGCGCAGGAAGGGGTACAGTTCCGCGCCTATAACTCAGTCACCGATTATCACGCCATGCTGTTTGATCTTGGTGTGGTGCCGCGTCGTCTGCGCTCTGCCAGCGATCGCAGCAAGTTTTATCGTCTGATTGAAGCCTCGCTGTATGGCGGTATCTCCAGCGCCATCACCCGATCGCTGCGTGATTACCTGCTGCCTGAAAACAGTGGCGTGCGCAAAGCGTTCCAGGATATGGAAGCCGCGCTGCGCGAGAACCGCATGACGCTGGAGGCGATCCGCGTTACCCAGTCTGACCGCGATCTCTTCAAGCATCTCATCTCCGAGGCGACCAGCTACGTTTCGGCTGACTATATGCGCCACGCCAACGAGCGTCGGGGACACCTCGACAGCGCGTTACAGCTGCGCAACGAGCTGTTCAGCAGCCGCAAGCAGCTCGCCACCGAGCAGTATCGTCATGTTGAGATGGCGCGCGAACTGGCCGAGCACAATGGTGCAGAAAACGATCTTGAAGTCGATTATCAGGCCGCCAGCGATCACCTGAACCTGGTACAGACGGCGATGCGTCAGCAGGAGAAGATTGAGCGCTACGATGCGGATATCGAAGATCTGACGCTGCGGCTGGAAGAGCAGACCGAAGTGGTCGCAGAAGCGCGTGAAATTCAGGAAGAGAATGAAGCGCGTGCCGAAGCGGCTGAGCTGGAAGTGGATGAGCTGAAAAGTCAGCTGGCCGATTTCCAGCAGGCGCTCGACGTGCAGCAAACCCGCGCTATCCAGTATCAGCAGGCATTGCAGGCGCTGGAACGCGCCCGCACGCTTTGCCAGCTGCCCGATCTGAGCATTGAAAATGCGGCTGAATGGCAGGAAAGCTTCCAGGCCAAAGAGGAAGAGGCGACAGAACGGTTGCTGCGCCTGGAGCAGAAGCTGAGCGTAGCGGAAGCGGCGCACAGTCAGTTTGAACAGGCGCTGGCGCTGGTGACCAGCATTGCCGGTGACGTGACCCGTCAGGACGCCTGGCAAACCGGCCGCGAACTGCTGCGTGATGCCAGCAACCAGCGTCATCACGCCGAACAGCTCTCTTCGCTGCGTCTGCGTCTCAATGAGCTGGAACAGCGTCTGCGCGAACAGCATGAGGCGGAGCGTCTGCTGGCGGAATTCTGCAAGCGTCAGGGGCAGCATTATGAAGCGGATGCGCTGGCAGGCCTGCAGCAGGAGCTTGAAGCACAGATTGAACAGCTGAATAGCAGCGTCTCCGACGCCGGTGAACAGCGCATGATGATGCGCCAGGAGCTGGAGCAGCTGCGTGAACGCATCACCAGCCTGACCGCCCGTGCGCCACACTGGCTGGCGGCGCAGGAGATCCTGACCCAGCTCAGCGAACAGACCGGCCAGGCGCTGAACAGCAGCCAGGACGTGACCGAATATATGCAGCAGTTGCTGGAGCGTGAGCGTGAAACCACCGTCGAGCGCGACGAAGTGGCGGCGCGTAAACGCGATATCGAGCGGCAGATTGAGCGGCTCAGCCAGCCGGGCGGTGCCGAAGATGCGCGCCTGACCCAGCTTGCTGAACGTTTTGGCGGCGTGTTGCTGTCAGAGATTTACGATGATGTGACGCTGGATGATGCGCCTTACTTCTCGGCGCTCTACGGTCCGTCGCGTCATGCGATTGTGGTGCCGGATCTCTCCCGCGTTCGTGAGTTGCTGGATGGTCTGGAAGAGTGTCCGGAAGATCTCTACCTGATCGAGGGTGATCCGCAGTCGTTCGATGACAGCGTCTTCAGCGTCGATGAACTGCAGAATGCGGTGGTGGTGAAGGTGGCAGAGCGTCAGTGGCGCTACTCCCGCTTCCCGAAAATCCCGCTGTTTGGCCGCGCGGCGCGTGAGAATCAGCTGGAGCTGCTGCACCTTGAGCGCGATAAGCTGGCCGAACGCTACGCCACGCTGTCGTTCGACGTGCAGAAAACGCAGCGTCTGCATCAGTCATTCAGCCGCTTTATCGGCAGTCATCTGGCCGTCGCCTTTGACGCCGATCCGGAAGCCCAGATCCGTCAGCTCGGCGCACGCCGGGGTGAGCTGGAGCGTGCGCTGAATCAGCATGAGAGCAACAATCAGCAGCAGCGTCAGCAGTATGAGCTGGCCAAAGAGGGCGTATCACAGTTAAACCGGCTGCTGCCACGCGTCAATCTGCTGCTGGATGAGACGCTGGGCGATCGCTGCGAAGAGATCCGCGAGCAGGTCGATGCCGCACAGGAAGCGGCGCGCTTCCTGCATCAGCATGGCGCTAAGCTGGCGAAGCTGGAACCGATCATCGCCGTGCTGCAGAGCGATCCTGAACAGCATGAGCAGTTACAGGCGGATTATCAGCAGGCGCAGCAGCAGCAGCGCAACGCCCGTCAGCAGGCCTTTGCCCTGACAGAAGTGGTGCAGCGTCGCGCCCACTTCAGCTACGACGACTCGGCCAGCATGCTCAACGGCAACAACGATCTCAGCGATAAGCTGCGTCAGCGTCTGGAGCAGGCTGAGGGCGAACGCAGCCGCAGTCGTGATCGCCTGCGTGAACATCAGGCGCAGCTGACGCAATACTCCCAGGTGCTGGCCTCGCTGAAAAGCGCCTATGACGCCAAGCGCGACATGCTGAAAGAGCTGCAGCAGGAGATGCAGGACATTGGCGTCCAGGCTGACAGCAGCGCGGAAGAACGCGCGCGTGTTCGCCGTGACGAACTCTACACGGCACTGAGTCATAACCGCGCCCGCCGCAATCAGCTGGAGAAACAGCTCACCTTCTGCGAAGCGGAGATGGATAACCTGCAGAAGCGACTGCGTCAGCTGGAGCGTCAGTATCATCAGGTGCGTGAACAGGTGGTCAGCGCCAAAGCGGGCTGGTGTACTGTACTGCGTCTGGTGAAAGAGAATGGCGTTGAGCGTCGTCTGCATCGCCGTGAACTGGCCTACCTGAGCGGCGATGAGCTGCGCTCTATGTCGGATAAAGCGCTGGGTGCGCTGCGTCTGGCGGTAGCGGACAACGAACATCTGCGCGACGTGCTGCGACTCTCGGAAGATCCAAAACGTCCGGAACGTAAAATTCAGTTCTTTATTGCGGTTTATCAGCATCTGCGCGAGCGTATTCGTCAGGATATTATTCGGACTGACGATCCGGTCGAAGCAATTGAGCAGATGGAAATCGAACTGAACCGTCTGACGGAAGAGCTGACGGCGCGTGAGCAGATGCTGGCAATCAGTTCGCGCAGTGCGGCCAACATCATCCGTAAAACGATCCAGCGTGAACAGAACCGTATCCGCCAGCTCAACCAGGGTCTTCAGACCGTCAGCTTTGGTCAGGTACGCAGCGTGCGGCTCAACGTGAACGTGCGTGAAACCCACGCCATGCTGCTGGATACGCTGTCGGAAGAGCACGAGCAGCATCAGGATCTCTTTAACAGCAATCGCCTGACCTTCTCGGAGGCGCTGGCGAAGCTCTACCAGCGTCTTAATCCGCATATCGACATGGGGCAGCGTACGCCGCAGACCATCGGTGAGGAGCTGCTGGACTACCGCAACTATCTGGAGATGGAAGTGGAAGTTAACCGTGGTTCCGATGGCTGGCTGCGCGCAGAGAGCGGGGCGCTCTCAACCGGTGAAGCGATCGGTACCGGTATGTCCATTCTGGTGATGGTAGTGCAGAGCTGGGAAGAAGAGTCCCGTCGTCTGCGCGGCAAAGATATTTCGCCATGCCGACTGCTGTTTCTTGATGAAGCGGCCCGTCTTGATGCCCGTTCCATCGCCACGCTGTTTGAACTCTGTGAGCGACTGGAGATGCAGCTGGTGATTGCAGCACCGGAGAATATCAGTCCGGAAAAAGGCACGACCTACAAACTGGTGCGTAAGGTGTTTAATAACACCGAGCATGTGCATGTGGTCGGTCTGCGTGGTTTTGCTGCCGATCCTTCGCCGGTGCGGGCGGGAAGCGACGCAGATGCGCTGCCCGATTTAACCGCTGAAAATTCGCAGGCGGAAACGTAGTCAAAAACTGAACCATTCGTTAATCTGGTTACGGCATTTGTCGCATGAGGCAAATGCCGTTTTTGTTTGTATACTCACATGATGAGTCACGGCGCGGTCGCAGTGGATACAGGGAACACTGCGAAGTTGAAAAACAAGGGGGCAGGGATGTTGCTGGTAAAAAAATTAAATCATCATCGCGTTCTATCATTGTTAGCGCTGGCGCTAACCGTTGTTCCATTTACGCTACCGCAGGCCGCTGTCATCGCCGCTTTGCCCGGGACAACGCAGGCGGCTATCTCCGTTTCCGAAAGTCAGCAACGCATCCGGCAGGCGTTTTCCAGCGCCGATCAGCCGTTTTATCTGGCACCGCTGGCGACGCTCTATGCATCCCGCCATATGCAGCCGCTTTGGGAGGATCCTCAGGCGATACAAAAATTTCAGCAGCAGCTGGCTGAAGTGGCACTTTCTGGTGTTCAGCCACAATTCACGCGCTGGATTGAGCGTCTGACTAACCCGGCGATCACCGGCTTTGCCCGGGATGTCGCGCTGTCCGATGCGATGCTGGGCTATCTGCAATTTGTTTCTAATGTGCCGACGCAGGGTGAAACCTGGCTTTACAGCAATGTTCCCTACCGGCTGACACAGCCGTCGGTGGCGGTCGTGAATCAATGGCAGAACGCGGTCAATGCAGGATCGGGCAACACGTTTATTGCGTCACTGCAGCCGCAGCACCCGCAGTATCAGCCGATGCACGCCGCGCTGAAAACCCTGCTAGGTGATAAGCAGCCCTGGCCGCAGCTGAAGAGCAGTGAAACGCTGCGTCCGGGACAGGTCAGTGACGATGTGCCGGCGCTGCGTGAAATCCTGCAGCGCAGCGGCATGTTAACGGCGCAGGTTAATGCACCTGCACCGGATGACGATGCGGTGCCGGTGGCCGCCTCACCAGTGACCCACAGCGACCAGCCGGTTGCGGTCAGCCCTTCCGCCGCGCCAGTCACCGATCTGTCCGCGCCTTCACTGCATTCGCCGGGTAACGTTCAGAGTCAGACGCTGGAAGGGAATACCGCCAATGTCTATGACGAGACGCTGGTGGCAGGTGTGAAGCGTTTCCAGCAGTGGCAGGGACTGGATGGCGACGGTGCTATCGGTGCCAGAACGCGGCAGTGGCTTAACGTCTCTCCGCAGATGCGTGCTTCGTTGCTGGCGCTGAACATTCAGCGACTGCGCCTGCTGCCGGACGATATGCACAACGGCATTATGGTGAACATCGCCAACTACTCGCTGATTTATTACAACAACGGCAACAAGATCCTCTCATCACGCGTCATCGTCGGGCGTCCCGATCGCAAAACGCCGTTGATGCGCAGCGCACTCAATAATGTGGTGCTGAACCCGCCATGGAATGTGCCGACCACGCTGGTGCGTAAAGATATCATTCCTAAAGTGAAGCAGGATCCGACCTATCTCTATAAGCATGGCTATACCCTGCTGTCGGGCTGGAGCGCTGACGCTGAAGTGATCGATCCCAGCATGATCGACTGGCGCATGGTCACCGCTTCATCGTTCCCCTATCGGTTGATTCAGGCACCGGGTGTGGCGAATGCGCTGGGCCGCTATAAATTTAATATGCCCAGCTCAGATGCGATCTATCTGCACGACACGCCGAACCACAACCTGTTCCAGCGGGATATCCGCGCGCTCAGCTCAGGCTGCGTCCGGGTAAATAAAGCGTCCGAACTGGCGGGCTTATTACTGCAGGACGCGGGCTGGAACGATGCCCGCATCTCCAGTACGTTAAAAGAGGGTGACACCCGCTACGTGCCCATTCGGCATCGTATTCCGGTCAATCTCTATTATCTGACGGCGTGGGTCGCTGATGATGGCAAACCACAGTTCCGCACAGATATTTACAATTATGATGACACCGCGCGTTCGGGCAGCCAGGCTTTGAGTCGGGCTGAGCAATTGCTGCTCTAGTGATTGATTTTAAATCGTTAGCGGCGGGCCGGTTATTCAGAAAAATGTTATCAAATGGCGATTCCTGCAGGGATCGCCACGCAAACAGGTTGCAGATGGGTTGACGCTCTACTGAGAGAAAGTTATGGTTCGGGCTGTGCGCTTTTTGCACATTTCTATGGCTTCACTCTCAGGTAAATCGTTACATGTCTACTATTGATTCTTTTCGTCGCAAACTACTGCTGTGCGGTAGCGCCGCCGCCGGTCTGGCATTATTACCCGCTTCTGCAAGGGCCTCGCTTTCTACCTCTCGCCCGCGTGTATTGATGCTTAATAATCTTCATACCGGTGAAACCCTTAAAACTGAGTTTTTTAATGGTAAGAGTTACGACAAGGATGAGTTGTCACGATTAAATCACTTTTTCCGTGACTATCGCGCCAATAAAGTGAAAAGCATCGATCCGCACCTGTTTGATCAAATCTTCCGCCTGCAGGCGCTGCTGGGAATGCGTAAACCGATACAGCTGGTTTCGGGCTACCGTTCACTGGCAACCAACAACATGTTACGTGAGAGCGGTCCTGGGGTGGCAAAGCACAGCTATCATACCAAAGGACAGGCAATGGATTTCCATATCGAAGGAGTTTCTCTGGCCAATGTACGCAAAGCGGCGTTATCTCTGCGTGCGGGTGGTGTAGGATATTATCCCCGCAGTAACTTTGTACATATTGATACCGGGCCGATCAGGCACTGGTAATGACACCGGCAACGCTGCGTGAGCCGGTCATGGAGCGTTATGAATTACCACATTATTCCTGTTACCGCGTTTGCCCAGAACTGTTCAGTTATCTGGTGCGAGTCTACTCGTGAAGCCGCGCTGGTTGATCCAGGCGGCGATGCCGATCTGATCAAAGAGACGCTGGAACAATGCCAGCTTAAACCTTCCCGGATTCTGCTGACCCATGGGCACCTTGATCACGTCGGGGCCGCCGTCGAGCTGGCTGCCTTCTGGCAGATTCCGATTGTCGGACCACAAAAGCGTGATGCATTCTGGCTGGAGGCGCTGCCTACCCAGAGCCGGATGTTCGGACTTGATGAGTGCGCGCCTTTTACCCCCGATCGCTGGCTGGAAGAGGGGGAGAGCGTACAGGTAGGGCTGACCACGCTGGAAGTGCTGCACTGTCCGGGACATTCGCCTGGCCACGTGGTGTTCTTCGATCGGCCAGGACGTTTACTGATTTCAGGTGACGTGATTTTTAATGGTGGTGTGGGACGCACAGACTTCCCGCAGGGCGATCATCAGCAGTTAATCAATGCTATCCGCACGAAACTGCTGCCGCTGGGCGATGATGTCACTTTTCTGCCCGGTCACGGCCCGATTTCTACGCTGGGGCATGAACGCATCAGTAATCCTTTCCTGCAATAAAAAATGGGCCAGCAGGCCCATTTTTCAATTCGGTCATCCTGCTTACAGCACGGCGACAATCGCTTCGCACAGCGCCGACATATTGTCTGGCGTCATGCCCGCCACATTCACCCGCCCTGAGTTCACCGCGTAGACGCCAAACTCTTCACGCAGGCGAATGACCTGCTCTTTGGTTAAGCCGCTGAACGAGAACATACCGTTCTGCTTAATAATAAAGCTGAAGTCGCGCTGTGCGCCTTTTTCCGCCAGGGTATTTACGAAGAGCTGGCGCATGCGCTGAATGCGCTGACGCATGTCCGACAGCTCCTGCTCCCAGATGGTACGCAGGGTATCGTTGCCCAGAATGGTGGCGACGATGGCGGCGCCATGTGCCGGCGGATTGGAGTAGTTCGCGCGAATGGTGTACTTCACCTGACTGAACGCGGTATCTGCCACGCTCGCATCGGCGGCAACCAGCGTGATGGCACCGACACGCTCGTTATACAGGCCGAAATTCTTGGAGTAAGAGCTGGCGACGATCAGTTCCTGATGCGAGGCGGCAAAAATACGCAGGCCTTCTGCATCTTCCTCCAGACCACGGGCAAAACCCTGGTAAGCGAAGTCGAACAACGGCAGCCAGCCATTGGCCTGTGACAGCTGCGCCAGCTGTTGCCACTGCTCGGCGGTCGGGTCGATACCGGTCGGGTTATGGCAGCAGCCGTGGAACAGCACCACATCGCCTGGCTGAACCTGTTTCAGTGACGCGACCATGCCATCGAAATCCAGCGTATGGTTTGCCGGGTCGTAATAGTGGTATTCACAGACCTCAAGACCGGCAGCGTTAAACACGTTGTTGTGATTCGGCCAGCTTGGATTGCTGATCCAGACCCGCTTCACCGATGTTTGCGTGGCGAGGAAATCGGCTGCAACGCGTAGCGCGCCTGTACCACCCGGTGTCTGAGCCGTGCGAGCGCGGCCAGCGGTGATTAGCGGGCTCTGGTTGCCAAACAGCAGGGCCTGTGTGCAGCGGGCAAAATCAGCCAGGCCATCAATGCTGAGATAGTTTTTGGTGGTTTCATTTTCCAGCAGATATTGCTCAGCTTTTTTAACACTGGTCAGCACCGGGGTCTTGCCGGTTTCGTCTTTATAGACGCCGATACCCAGATTGATTTTTTCCGGGCGGTCGTCAGCACGAAACAGATCGGCCAGCCCAAGAATAGGATCGGCGGGTGCAGCAGAGATCGATTCAAACATGTGTCAGGTCCATTAGCGTGAACTTTAGCGAAAAGAGCTCTCAGGTTAGCGTCCGGCCAGTCAAATGCCAACCGTTTGCGAGACAAATTCATACATTTTGTAGTGTGGATTGGGCGACGGGGAAATGCAGACGTTTAAGCGGAGTAGAAGGGCGTGAGAAAACAGAGTTCTGGTGAATAGCAGCCATAAAAAAACGGGGCCTTAGCCCCGTTTTTAAACATGCTTAAAGCGGAATTAGAACTGGTAAACCAGACCTACACCAACAATGTCGTCTGTGTTCAGATTTAGTGGGTTGTTGTCATCCAGCTGGTTGATTTTGTAATCAACATAGGTAGACATGTTTTTGTTGAAGTAGTAAGTCGCGCCAACGTCGATGTATTTGTACAGGTCAGCATCGCCGATACCTTCGATATCTTTGCCTTTCTGCTGCACGTATGCAACGGATGGACGCAGACCGAAGTCGAACTGGTATTGAGCAACTAATTCAATAGTCTGGCTCTTATTGGCAAATGCAGTCACTGAGTCGGTAGTGTTAGCTACAGGGATGCCGATAACGGAAGAGTTACGGCCCTCACCGTACAGCGCTGCCAGGTAAACGTTGTTCGCATCATATTTCAGCGCGGTTGCCCAGTTCTCAGCACGTTTGCCCTGACCAACTACGTTACCATTCACAGCAACACCCGCTGCCTGCGAATTTGTACGGTCGCTGCTGCTATACGCACCAACAATGCCTACACCAATTGGTAAGGTATATGAAGTTGAGAATGCATAGCCGTCACCGTTAGCACGATCGATTGCGGTACGTTCGTTTTTACCCTGATACTGAGCAGCAAAGTCCCAGCCATCAACCAGGCCGAAGAAGTTGGTGTTGCGGTAGGTCAGCAGGCCGGTGCTACGACCATTCATAAAGCTGTCTGAGCCGCCCCAGTCACCACCAAATACTGGCAGCATATCGGTCCAGCCGATTGCATCGTAAACCAGACCGTAGTTACGGCCGTAGTCGATTGAACCGGCATCGCCGAATTTCAGACCCGCGAAGCCCAGACGGGTTTTGGTGCCGTCCCGTGCGTCATCACCTTCAGATTTGTTCGCCTGAATGTTGTATTCCCACTGGCCGTAACCGGTCAGCTGGTCATTAATCTGGGTTTCGCCTTTGAAGCCGAAGCGCACATAAGTCTGATCGCCATCATCACCAGCGCTATCAGAGAATTGGTGACGCGCATCCACTTTACCGTACAGGTCCAGTTTGTTGCCGTCTTTGTTATAGATTTCTGCAGCGTTTGCTGCGCCAGCTACTAACAGAGCAGGGATAACCACTGCAAGAATATTGCGCTTCATCATTATTCATTACCCTCATTGGAGTTATTTGTACACCTGCCACTGCCGTCAGGAAATCTTTACGGGAACCCTGAACGAAGTTTGGTGTCTTCCTGTGTCTGCACGCATCTTTCCATCCCACCCGCCGTAATTCTAGCGCTTAAATGCTACTAAACTCGTAATCTTGTTTCAGTAAGAAAATATGTATTACAAAATGTAAAAAACACGGAACTTTGTGAGAGAACTCAAAATTTACAAAAATAAAAAAAGGCCGGCAGTGCCGACCTCGTTATATATATGAATTTCTTATATTTAATGCCGAATATCAGAAACTCGCGTTGCGTGGGGTGCGCGGGAAGGGGATTACGTCCCTGACATTTTGTACGCCGGTGACATAGGCGATTAAACGTTCAAAGCCTAATCCAAAGCCAGAATGTGGCACGGTACCGTAGCGACGCAGGTCACGATACCACCAGTAATCTTCTTTATTCAGACCCATCTCTTCCAGACGCGCATCCAGGACATCCAGACGTTCTTCACGCTGTGAACCGCCAATGATCTCACCAATGCCTGGCGCCAGAACATCCATCGCCGCCACGGTTTTGCCATCATCATTCAGGCGCATATAGAATGCTTTAATGTCTTTCGGATAGTTTTTCACCACCACCGGTGCTTTAAAGTGTTTCTCCGCCAGGTAACGCTCATGCTCAGAGGAGAGGTCAATACCCCAGGAAACCGGGTTTTCGAAGGTCTGACCGCAGTTCATCAGGATCTCAACCGCATCGGTGTAATCCACCTGCGCGAAATCGGTGGTGATGAAACGCTGCAGGCGCTCAACCGCCTCTTTATCTACCCGCTCAGCAAAGAAGGCCATGTCATCGGCACGCTCTTCCAGCACCGCGTTGAAGACATACTTCAGCATTGATTCGGCCAGTGCAGCGGCATCATCCAGTGAGGCAAAGGCGATTTCCGGCTCCAGCATCCAGAATTCCGCCAGATGGCGGCTGGTGTTGGAGTTCTCTGCGCGGAACGTCGGACCGAAGGTGTAGATCTTCGACAGGGCGCTGGCATAGGTTTCGCCATTCAGCTGACCTGAAACGGTCAGGAACGCCTCTTTACCAAAGAAATCTTCGCTGAAGTCAACTTTGCCCTGATCGTTACGCGGCAGGTTTTCCATATCCAGCGTAGAGACACGGAACATTTCGCCGGCACCTTCGGTATCGGAGGCGGTAATCAGCGGCGTCGAGACCCAGAAATAGCCATTCTCATGGAAGAAGCGATGCAGCGCCTGCGCCAGGGTGTGGCGAACGCGGGCGACCGCGCCAATCAGGTTGGTGCGCGGACGCAGGTGAGCGACTTCGCGCAGGTACTCGATACTGTGGCGTTTCGCCGCCATCGGATAGCTGTCGGGATCTTCCACCCAGCCCACGACTTCCAGGCTGGTCGCCTGAATCTCAAACGCCTGGCCCTGACCCGGTGAGGCCACCACTTTACCGGTGACGATAACGGAACAGCCCGTGGTCAGACGCAGCACTTCATCCTGATAATTATTCAGAGAATTATTGACAACAGCCTGAACGGGATTAAAGCAGGAGCCGTCATAGACAGCGATGAAGGAAAGACCGGCTTTGGAATCTCTTCGGGTACGCACCCAACCACGTACGGTGACTTCACTGTCAACCGCGACGCGACCGTGCAGTACGTCCGCTACAGGCACTACGCTCATAAATATCTCTCTATATAGAAGAAGTGAGTAAAAAAGTTGCCCCATCCGGGGTTTTGCTATGTTACTTGCGAGTCTTCAGGAAACAAGCAAAATTCAGGGGGAAAGCAGATTTATTACAGCAGAGGCGGGGCGTATCAACGCCCCGATAAGAAGAGGATTAACTCGCTTTTTTCACCAGCGGCAGATCAAAAGCTTTACGCAGGGCCCTGACAAAGGCTTTATCCTGGCAGATGGTTTTGCCCGGGCTGTCTGAGAGTTTCGCCACCGGCTTGCCATTGCACTGCACCAGTTTGATAACGATATTCAGTGGCGTCACGCCCGGAATATCGCAGGTGAGGCGGGTTCCGATGCCGAACACGACGTTCGTCCGCTGGCCAAAGTGGCGGTAAAGCGCCAGCGCTTTGTCGAGATTTAAGTTGTCAGAAAAGACCAGGTGTTTGCTTTGCGGATCGATACCCAGCTTCTGGTAGTGGGCGAGCGCTTTCTCGCCCCATTCGACCGGATCGCCGGAGTCGTGGCGCAGTCCCTGGTAGCGGCGGGCAAACACCGGGCCGAAATCGCGCAGGAATGCGTCCATGGCGATGCAATCGGTCAGGGCGATGCCCAGCTTATCGTCATACTCATCCAGCCACGCCTGTAGCGCAGCGCGCTGGCTGTTGGCCAGTACCGGACTGATCTGCTGGAAGGCCTGGAACCACTCATGCGCCTGTGTTCCCACTGGCGTCAGTGACAGACGGCGCGCCAGATCATAGTTACTGGTGCCAATCAGCCACGGAAATTCCTGTTTCAGCGTTGAGACGATCGACTGTTGCACATCCTGCGAATAGCGACGACGGGTGCCAAAATCCATCAGGCGGAAGCGTGACATATCGAGGTCAGCCACCTGAGCTTTAAAGTCGCCGAGTTTCTGATGTAAGTGGTCAAGTGCCTGCTGAGTGGTGACCTGTGGCGTACGATGACGATGCACAATCTCACTGATCAGCGCCAGCAGCGGCACCTCCCACATGATCACTTCTCGCCACGGCCCCTGAATACGGAGTTCCAGCTTGCCATGATGATTGCGCACCTCAACCTGATCCGGGTTATAGCGGAACTGGCGTAACCAGCTGAGGTAATCCTGCCGGAAGAAGGGAAGGTGAGACAACCAGGTCGCTTCATCATCAGTCAGCGCCAGGTGTTGCATTGCGGTTATCGCGTCACGAATTTCGTCAGCGTAGAGACCCAGCAGTTCGTCGCCGCGGCAGCGAAACTCCGCCGCCACCGTTATGTCATGATAGCGGTGGAAAACGGCCTGTTGCATATGGAGCTTATAGGCGTCCGTATCCAGCAGCGAGGTCAGTATCGGGGAAGCATGTCCTGTCATGGCGCGTTTCAGCATCCTGTTCGGTGGCGCAGAGCCCGGTGTTGTACACAGTCATAAAGACGCAAAAGTATAATTCACTATCTGAAGCCGATCACAGCATATTTCAGACGGGCGGGTCGAGGCCAATCTGTGCCATTGTTAACAAAGTGTAGCCATTTCACCCTTTAGGTGCATTGTGCGTGGCAAGCTTGTAGTAACAAGCTTAGACTTTGCCGGTAAACTTATAACAACGCGAGACGCAATATGACGCAACAGCCCCAAATCAAGTATCGCCACGACTACCGTGCGCCTGAGTACACCATCACCGATATCGATTTAACTTTTGAACTGGATGCGTCCACCACCCGCGTAACGGCCATCAGCCAGGTTAAACGACTGGGCGACAGCCAGGCTGAGCTGCGACTGGACGGCGAAGCGTTAACGCTGATAGCGCTGGAGGTCGACGGGCAAGCCTGGACGGCCTTCCGTGAAGAAGAGGGCGCACTGGTCATCAGCCAGCTGCCGGAAAGCTTCACCCTGAAAATTATTAACGATATTCACCCGGACCAGAACACCGCGCTGGAAGGGCTGTACAAATCGGGCGAGGCGCTCTGCACCCAATGTGAGGCTGAAGGCTTTCGTCATATTACCTGGTATCTCGATCGCCCCGACGTGCTGGCGCGCTTTACCACCACCATTTATGCCGATGGTGAGCGTTATCCATTCCTGCTCTCCAACGGTAACCGCATTGACAGCGGCCGGGATGAGCAGGGTCGTAGCTGGGTGAAGTGGCAGGATCCGTTCCCGAAACCCTGCTACCTGTTTGCGCTGGTGGCGGGCGATTTCGACGTGCTGCGCGACAGCTTCACTACCCGTTCAGGACGTGATGTGGCGCTGGAGATCTTCGTCGATCGCGGTAACCTCGACCGTGCCGACTGGGCGATGACGTCGCTGAAAAACAGCATGAAGTGGGATGAAGAGCGTTTCGGTCTGGAGTATGACCTCGACATCTTTATGATCGTGGCGGTGGACTTCTTCAACATGGGCGCCATGGAGAACAAAGGCCTTAACGTCTTCAATGCCAAATATGTGCTGGCTAAAGCGGAAACGGCGACGGACAAAGATTACCTGGGCATTGAAGCGGTTATCGGTCACGAATATTTCCACAACTGGACCGGTAACCGCGTGACCTGCCGCGACTGGTTCCAGCTCAGCCTGAAAGAGGGGCTGACGGTGTTCCGCGATCAGGAGTTCAGCTCTGATCTGGGTTCACGCGCGGTGAACCGCATTGATAACGTGCGTATCGTACGCGGTGCGCAGTTCGCCGAAGATGCCAGCCCGATGGCACACCCGATCCGTCCGGATCAGGTCATCGAGATGAACAACTTCTATACCCTGACGGTGTATGAAAAAGGGTCAGAAGTGATCCGTATGATGCACACCCTGCTGGGTGAAGAGAATTTCCAGAAGGGCATGAAGCTCTATTTTGATCGCCACGACGGTAGCGCCGCCACCTGCGATGATTTTGTTCAGGCGATGGAAGATGCTTCAAATGTTGACCTGTCGCAGTTCCGCCGTTGGTACAGCCAGTCCGGTACGCCGGTGCTGACCGTGCGCGACGATTACAACCCGGAGCTGGAGCAGTATACGCTGCACGTCACGCAGCACACGCCTGCGACTGCCGATCAGAAAGAGAAGCTGCCGCTGCATATCCCGCTGGATATTGAACTCTACGATGGCGAAGGCAAGGTGATCCCGCTGCAGAATAATGGTCATCCGGTACATCATGTGCTGAATGTCACCGAGGAGTTCCAGACCTTTATTTTCGATAATGTCTACTTCCAGCCAGTGCCGTCGCTGCTGCGCGAATTCTCTGCCCCGGTGAAGCTTGATTACAAATGGAGTGATGCTCAGCTCACCTTCCTGATGCGTCATGCACGCAACGACTTCTCCCGCTGGGATGCGGCTCAGAGCCTGCTGGCGACCTATATCCGTCTGAATGTCGCCCGCTATCAGCAGGGCCAGCATCTGTCACTGCCGCTGCATGTCGCCGACGCCTTCCGCGCGGTGCTGCTGGATACCGACTGCGACCCGGCACTGACCGCGCTGATTCTGACGCTGCCGTCGGAAAATGAGATTGCCGAGCTGTTTGATACTATCGATCCGCAGGCGATTGCGCTGGTGCGTGACGCGCTGCAACGCACGCTGGCACGCGAACTGGCCGATGAGTTTTTTGCGATCTACAACGCCAATCAGCAGCCTGAATACCGCGTGGAGCATGACGCGATTGGTCAGCGCAGCCTGAAAAATATCTGCCTGACCTATCTCGCCTTCAGCGATGCGCAGCTGGCGGATAAACTGGTGCAGACCCAGTATCACCAGGCGACCAACATGACCGATGCGCTGGCGGCGCTTTCTGCTGCTGTTGCGGCACAGTTACCGTGCCGTGATGCGCTGCTGGCAGCTTACGATGAGCGCTGGCATCAGGATGGTCTGGTGATGGACAAATGGTTTGTGCTGCAGGCGACCAGTCCGGCCGCTAACGTGATGCGCAATGTGCGTCAGCTTCTGAATCATCGCTCCTTCACCATGAGTAATCCGAACCGCGTTCGCTCGCTGGTGGGTGCCTTTGCCTCGGCTAACCCGGCCGCCTTCCATGCTAAAGATGGCAGCGGGTACAAGTTCCTGGTGGAGATGCTTACCGACCTTAACACCCGCAATCCGCAGGTTGCGGCACGGATGGTGGAGCCGCTGATTCGCCTGAAACGTTATGACGAAGGCCGTCAGGCGATGATGCGCCAGGCGCTGGAGCAGCTGCTGGAGCTGGATAAACTTTCTGGCGACCTCTACGAGAAAATTACCCGGGCACTGAACGCCTGATAATTAAAAAGGGGAGTGTCTGAGACACTCCCCTTTTTTAGCGCTGCTGCGCGTAACGAACCGGCTGCGGTCGTTCCGTACGCTGCATGACCCGATCCAGAACCTCCGCTTCCAGCTCGGCCAGCCGCGCCGATCCGCGACGGCGAGGACGAGGCAGATCCACCAGCAGATCCAGCCCGATCTGACCCTCTTCGATCAACAGCACGCGATCTGCCATCACCACCGCTTCACTGACATCATGCGTGACCAGCAGTACGGTAAAGTGATGCTGCTGCCACAGTGACTCAATCAATCCCTGCATTTCAATGCGGGTCAGGGCATCCAGCGCCCCCAGCGGTTCATCCAGCAGCAGTAAACCGGGCCGGTGGATCAGCGCTCTGGCCAGTGCGACGCGCTGTTTCTGGCCGCCGGAGAGGGCGGCTGGCCACTCATCAGCCCGATCGGCGAGGCCTACCGCCGCCAGCGCATCCAGCGCCGCGCTGCGCCATTCGCGTCCGCGCAGACCCAGCCCGACGTTATCGATCACTTTTTTCCACGGCAGCAGTCGCGCATCCTGAAACATCAGGCGGGTATCTTCACGTGCCGACTGCAGCGGCGCATTGCCTGCCAGCAGTTCACCGCTGGAGCTCTGTTCGAGACCGGCCAGCAGGCGCAGCAGCGTGCTTTTGCCACAGCCGCTGCGACCCACCACCGCCACAAACTGGCCGGAGGGAATATGCAGGTTAATCTTATTCAGAATGGTGCGGCTGCCATACTGTTTGCTGACGCCGTTAACGCCAACCGGGGTGCCGGTGTTAAGGCGCGCCGGTGAGAGAGTCTGACTCATGCGTTCTCCTCCTTCAGTTGATAAGCGGGATGCCAGCGCAGCCAGACACGTTCAAGTAACAACGCAGCGACATCCGCCAGTTTGCCGAGCAGGGCGTAAAGAATAATAGCGACCACCACCACATCGGTCTGCAGGAATTCACGCGCGTTCATGGCCAGATAGCCGATACCCGCGTTGGCAGAGATGGTCTCTGCGACAATCAGCGTCAGCCACATCAGACCCAGCGCGAAACGCACGCCGACCATGATATTGGGCAGCGCGCCGGGCAGGATCACCTGAATAAACAGGCTCCAGCCGGAAAGGCCATAGCTGCGCGCCATCTCAACCAGCCCGCGATCGATGTTGCGGATGCCGTGATAAGTATTGAGGTAGATCGGGAACAGCGTACCCAGCGCCACCAGAAAGATTTTGGCGGACTCATCGATACCGAACCAGAGGATCACCAGCGGGATCAGCGCCAGATGCGGCACATTGCGCAGCATCTGTACCGAGGTATCCAGCAGCCGTTCACCGGTTCTGGAGGTGCCGGTAATCAGCCCGAGTAGCAGGCCGATAGAGCCGCCGATACTGAAGCCGATCAGCGCCCGCCAGCTACTGATCGCCAGATGCTGCCAGAGTTCACCACTGGCGGTCAGCTGCCAGAAAGTGGTCACAATTTTCTCCGGTGCGGGCAGAATACGGGTCGACAACCAGCCGGTTTGCGAGGCAATCTGCCACACCACCACCAGCAGCGTCGGCAGCAGCCAGGGCACCAGCTTATCAGCAAGGCGTTTTCGGGTTCTGGTCATCATGCTCTCCTCAGCCCCGGGCGACTTTTTTCTCAGGGGTAAAATCGTTGGCTACCGCTTCACCGTGTGCCTGAACCACGCGCGGCTGGGGCACCAGTGGAATCTGCAGATCAAGATGCGGGAACAGCAGTTCGCCGACGCGATAAGCCTCTTCCAGGTGCGGATAACCCGACAGGATAAAGGTCTCAATGCCCAGCGCTTCATACTCTTTGATGCGTGCGGCCACGGTCGGGCCATCGCCGACCAGCGCGGTCCCGGCTCCGCTGCGCACCAGGCCGACGCCTGCCCACAGGTTAGGGCTGATTTCGAGCTTGTCGCGGCGACCGCCATGCAGTGCGGCCATCCGGCGCTGCCCCACAGAGTCTGCCCGCTGGAACGCCGCCTGCGCTTTCGCGATGGTGGCGTCATCCACATTGGCAATCAGTTTGTCTGCGGCCTGCCAGGCCTCTTCATTGGTTTCACGCACGATCACATGCAGACGGATGCCGAACCGGACGGTGCGTCCCTGGGCAGCCGCTTTCGCACGCACCTGATCAATCTTCTCTTTAACCTGCGCAGGGGGTTCGCCCCAGGTGAGGTAGACATCGACCTGTTCGGCCGCCAGCTCCTGGGCGGGTTCAGAAGAGCCACCAAACCACAGCGGGGGACGAGGCTGCTGCACCGGTTTAAACATCAGACGCGCACCGCGTACCTTCACGTGCTTGCCTTCATAATCGACGGTTTCGCCTTCCAGCACCCGACGCCAGACGCGGGTAAACTCGGCGGATTCCGCGTAACGCTCGCGGTGATCGAGAAACACGCCGTCGCCCGCCAGCTCTTCCGGATCGCCGCCGGTCACCAGATTAAACAGCGCACGTCCGTTAGAAAGACGGTCCAGCGTGGCGGCCTGACGCGCTGCCTGGGTTGGTGAAATCACCCCAGGACGCAACGCCACCAGGAATCGCAGGCGCTGCGTCACCGGAATCAGCGAGGCGGCAACCAGCCAGGCATCTTCACAGGAGCGGCCGGTCGGGATCAGTACGCCACCAAAACCGAGGCGGTCAGCGGCCTGTGCCACCTGTTGCAGGTAGGCGTGGTCAACCGGTCGCGCCCCTTCGGCGGTACCAAGATAGTGACCGTCGCCATGCGTCGGCAGGAACCAGAAAATGGATACGCTCATTGTTGCTCCTTATTGCGTCACGGTATGCGGATGCCAGATGCGATCCTGAATCGTCACTTTTACTGGCAAGAGATGATTGGCATAGAACAGGTCAGCGGTGCGCTGCTGAGCTGCGGCAGTTTCGGCACTGACCGGCGAAATGCGGGTGGGTGGCCGATGGCTGAGGTAGCTGGCGATAACCGGTTCGGGCAAGCCCATCGCCTGCGCCAGTAACGTGGTGCTCTGCTGACGCTGGCTGATTGTCAGCGCGTCAGCAGTGCTGAAGGTGTCGAGCACCTGCTGAATAAACGCGCCATGGGCTTCGGCGTAGCTGCGGGTCGCTAAATAGAAGGAGCCGGTCAGATTAAGGGAGCTGCCATCAATCAGCAGGCGCGAATTTCCCTGCAGCAGCACCGATGAATAGTAGGGGTCCCAGATTGCCCAGGCATCAACGTCACCCTGCTGGAAGGCGGCGCGCGCATCGGCGGGGGTGAGATAGACCGGCGTGATGTCTTTAAAGGTCAGACCCGCCTGCTGCAAGGCACGCAGCAATAAATTATGTGAGCTGGAGCCTTTCTGGAAAGCCACTTTCTTGCCTTTCAGATCCGCAACCTGTTTCAGGGGGCTGCTTTTTGGCACCAGAATCACTTCCGCTTTGGGTTTTGGCGGTTCAGAGCCGACATAAAGCAGATCCGCGCCCGCGGCCTGGGCAAACAGCGGCGGAAGGTCACCGGTGCTGCCCAGGTCGATACTGTTGATATTCAGCGCTTCCAGCATTTGCGGACCTGCAGGGAACTCGATCCACTTAATCCGGGTATGGGGAAATCGTTTTTCCAGTAACTGATGTGACTTCGCCAGCACCATGCTGACCGAACCTTTCTGATAGCCGATGCGAATCTCAGACGGATCGGATTCGGCGGCCTGTACCTGGAGGCCAGCCAGTAAAAGTCCGGCCACCAGCCACTTTCCTAATCTCTGTTTCATCGATCTCTTCCTTATACCGCTTGCGCAACGGGATGGTGGTGACGGGTCAGCGCCAGCCAGAAGGCGGAGACGGCTTCATCCAGGCGCTGTGACAGTGAATCCTGCAGTTCGGGCTGACGGTCGTAATGGCTGATCTGGCTGTCTTCGGCATAAACACCATGCAGGATCTCCTGCGCCTTTAAGGCGTTGAGCACCGGCTTGAGGGCATAGTCCAGCGCCAGCATATGACCGGCGCTGCCGCCGCTGGCCAGCGGTAATACGACTTTGTGTTCCAGTGCGCGCTCAGGCAGCAGATCGAGCAGAGTCTTCAGCGCACCCGAAAACGACGCTTTATAGATAGGTGTCGCAATAATCAGGCCATCAGCCGAAGCCAGATCGTCACGCAGGGCGAGAAGCGCAGGCGCATCAAAACGCGCATTGATCAGATCGTCAGGCTGAAAGTTGTGAATATTCCAGGGGATGACTTCAATGCCACGCGCCTCCAGCTTGTGCTGACACAGCGTCAGCAGTGAGGTTGAGCGGGAGGGGAATCGTGGGCTGCCTGCCAGCGTAATAACTCGCATCATCACTCCTTATAACTAAAAGTTATTGATTATCAAATGTTGAGAACTTATGTCTTCATACTGTCAGAGCAGGAGAGTGGGCTTAAATGATTTATCCGGCAAAGTAAGGGTGAAATCTGCAAATAGAAGCGGTAGTGGCAGGTGTCAGCATCGCCGCTTCCGATAATTCTTAAATTATGTGTCGGCAGCAGAACAATTCATTAAGAGGGATGATACGAGATCGTCAAAATGAGACGGTTCAGCAGAAAAAATAGCTTTCGTCTGATTGCTTAATCATTTTCCCTGAGAGTGGCGCGGCAATAAAGCGAAACGGCTGACAAAAGAGCGCTGCGAAGCAGCACAGAATCAGCTTATCTGCGGCAAGCATCTTTCAGGGATTAGGATTAGTTGCAGAAAGAAGACTGTAATAAAAATGAAGGAATGCTGAACTTATTCATCGTTTCAGATGTTCGCTTACAGATTCCTGAATCTGGTTACGTCTGCTTCACAGGGCTATTTTAAATCGATCATCAACGGTTTTAACATTAACGCAGGCTATAGATGCACTTTCGTTAACAGTGATTCTCACGTGAAACGTTAAGATAATTTTTACGACTGGTCTTTTTTCGCCTTACCGGTTTAAGATAATCAGGCTAAATGAAAGCCATCATAATATTAGCGCATTACTCTTTTCGACGTTTCGCCTCTGGTCATGCCCTGCATCTGGCGGGTGAATCGTATTGTCTTTTTTCTAACAGCAGAGAATTGCCTATGTCTGACACTTTATTATCAGTGATTATTCCAACTTACAATGTTGAAAAATATATTGTGGAGTGCGTCGATTCATTATTACGTCAGGTTAAAGCGCCCAATGAAATACTCATTGTGAATGATGGCTCCACCGATGGAACATTAGCCTTACTTGAACAGAATTATGCGCATCTTTCTCAGGTGAAAATAATTACCACTGAAAATGGCGGTGCCGGTCATGCACGGGATGTGGGTATTGAGCAGGCGCAGGGCCAGTTTCTCTTTTTCTGTGACCCGGATGACGTCGTAGCGGATGGGCTGGTAGCTGAACTGGCCATGGTGGCGGAAAAGCACCCTGAAACCAACCTGTTCTGTTTTAACTCCTGCGTCTACCGCGATGGTCAGACAGAGATCACATCGCCAAAAGTCAGACACGAACACTTCGGCCAGCAGAAATCGCAGGAAGTCTTATTGGGCCTGCTGCGTAACGGCAGCTATACCTCTGCGGCCTGGAGCTATGTCATCAGCAAACGCGTTATTGAGCAGCATATATTACGCTTTGTTAAGCGCGTTCATGAAGATCACAATTTTACGCTCTCCTGCTTTATGAAAAGTCAGCAGGCATGGGTCAGTCATCAGGTCTATTATAAACAGCGTATTCGCAACGGCTCACTGACTAACAGTACCAAAAGTAATGAGTTTTTCTATCAGCGCTATGATGCCTTTATGCACGCCTACAACACCTTAACCTGTTCTCAGGTTAAATCAGCGTGGCGCGATACGCTGGAAAAAGCTTATTTAGTGCACTCGTTTCGTCTGATGATCTATTTATCACTCTATAATCGCACCCCTGTTCCGGAATATGTGCTTAACGCTATTCGCTTTATGGGCCGTAATGTGAAAACAGAGAGCTTTAAAGAGTGGTTATTGTTCAAACGTCCTGAACTGTTTATAGCGCTACAGCATTACAAGGTTAAAAAAGAGCTGAAAAACGCGGCCTGATTCTGAAAAACAGCCTGATTCTGAAAAATGTTTAGCGATATTGTTTATGCCTTTACGAAATGAGAAGGTGAGACATGCAATGTGTATAAGGTTGTTGCGTCATGGCAAAAGTTCTCGATAAAAGTCTGGTTATTAATATTTTTTCGCTGCTGGCTTACCGCGGCGCGTCGTTTTTGTTCCCGCTGGCCACGCTGCCCTATCTTGCCCGCGTTCTGGGTGTAGAGCAGATGGGTACGCTGGCGCTGGCGATCGCCTGCGTGCTCTATTGCAGCACCATCTCCGACTGGGGATTCAATGTCTTTACCACCAAAGATATTGCTCACCATCGTGATGACAAAGAACGCGTCAGCCAGCTCTTCTGGTCAACGTTTAACGCCAAGCTGATGCTGCTGGTGGTCACCAGCGGCACGCTGCTGACCGCGACCTGGTTTAATCCCTCCTGGCACCCTCTGTTCTTCATTATTCTGGCGAACTGCACCACGCTGGTCGGCTCGCTGTTTTCATTCGGCTGGCTGATGCAGGGCTTTGAGAAGCTGGGTAAGACGGCGATGATCGCCACCTTCGGTAACTTCTGTGCGATTCCGCTGACCTTTTTGCTGGTGAAATCCCCGCAGGACACCTGGCTGGCGGCCCTGATCCCTGGCGCGGTCTCCATTATCAGCGCGGCGATTACGCTGAAGTTTGTGCTGGAGATGAAAGTCATTGGCCGCTATCGCTTTGAACCATGCGAAATCAAACAGCGCATCACCGACAGCATGGATGTGTTTATCGCCATTGCCGGCGCTAACCTTTTCAACAGCGTCAACGTGGTGATTCTCGCCTCCTTTGCTTCTACTTACATGGTCGGGATCTACAACGGCGCCGATCGCCTGCGTAAAGCGGCCAACTCTGTCCCGGAGCAGATTGGCAGCGCCTTCTTCCCACGCGTCAGCCACCTGTTTGGCCGGGATAAACGGGCCGCGATTGCGGCGACACGCAAAAGCCTGCTGCTGTCGTTCTCCCTGAGTCTGGCAATTGTGATCTTTACCTGGTTTTTTGCTGACCTGGTGGTCTCCATATTGCTGGGTAAAGACTTTATCCCGTCGGCGGATGTGCTGCGCGTCTTTGTGCTTTGCTTCCTGTTTGGCAACATTGCCTATCCGGCTGGATTGCAGATTCTGATCCCACATGGTCTGGCCCGCCAGCGTATGTGGGTGATGATGGCCGCTGGTGTGGTTAACGTGCCGCTGTGCTGTTTCCTGGCGTGGAAGTTTGGCGCAATCGGTGCCGCATGGTCGATGGTCGGGGCTGAAGCGTTTGTCTGTCTCGGTATTTTTGGCATCATGCAACGTCACGGCATCCTGCGGGAATATCTGTTTCCCTCTGAGGTGAAAAATCACCCCGTAAACGATTCCGCCGCGTAAGATCAAAGCATTTTCAGATAGTTTTATGCATCCCCGCTGTTCGATTTACTTTTGCGCCAGAGCACTTTACCATTCTGGCGCACATTTTCCCGTGCACCGACTTCCACGATCGCTTCCGTCCTTCAGGAGAGTGCATGTTTTATCCTATCGTCCGACCGGCGCTGTTTAAACTCGACCCCGAACGCGCACACGAACTCACCTTTCAGCAACTGCGTTTTATGAATGGCACCCCGCTGGAGATGTTTTATCGCCAGAATCTGCCGTCGCGTCCGGTCACCTGTATGGGACTGACCTTTAAGAATGCCCTGGGCCTGGCGGCGGGTCTGGATAAAAACGCAGAGTGTATTGATGCGTTTGCGGCGATGGGCTTTGGTTTTGTTGAAGTCGGCACCGTCACACCACGCGCTCAGGCAGGAAATGATAAGCCACGCATGTTTCGTCTGGTCGAAGCGGGCGGAATTATCAATCGGATGGGATTTAATAATCTCGGTGTTGATCACCTGGTTGAGAACGTGAAGAAAGCGCGTTTTAACGGCGTGCTGGGGATCAATATCGGTAAAAATAAAGATACGCCGGTCGAGCAGGGCAAAGATGATTATCTCATCTGCATGGAGAAGGTCTATGCCCACGCCGGTTATATTGCCATCAATATTTCTTCGCCTAACACCCCAGGTTTACGTTCGCTGCAATATGGCGAGGCGCTGGATGATCTGCTTTCTTCCATCAAACAGAAACAAAAAGAGCTGGAACAGCGTCATCTGAAATATGTTCCGCTGGCCGTAAAAATTGCGCCCGATCTCTCTGAAGAAGAGTTAATTCAGGTCGCGGACAGTTTAATTCGTCATCAGATTGATGGCGTGATTGCCAGCAATACCACGCTCGATCGTTCGCTGGTGAGCGGTCTTAAGCATGCTGAGGAAGCGGGTGGGTTAAGTGGACGGCCAGTGCAGTCGCGCAGCACGGCGGTGATCCAGCGTCTCTCTCAGGAACTGCAGGGACGGTTGCCGATTATTGGGGTAGGCGGGATCGATTCTCTGACGGCAGCGCGTGAAAAAATCGCCGCCGGGGCAACACTGGTTCAGATTTATTCAGGCTTTATTTATCAGGGGCCAGGCTTAATTAAAGATATCGTCACCCATCTCTAAGACAATTCTCACAATCATTGGCCGGGGGGTTTATTTATCCCCTCGGCTCGTTTATATTTTGTCCTGTTGCACGCTTTTTCAGCTTTTCCTTATGTTTCTTTTTTCGCTGAATTCTGCGTGATTTTTGGCGCAGCGGTAAATACAGGGCACACGATGAAAATTAAACCCGATGATAACTGGCGTTGGTATTTTGACAGCAGCCACGACCGAATGATGCTCGACCTGGCAGACGGTATGCTTTTCCGTTCCCGTTATTCCCGCAAGATGCTCACGCCGGATGCCTTCACTGAATCGGGTTTTTGTGTCGATGACGCCGCCCTTTATTACACCTTTGAAGAGACCTGCCGTCAGTGCAAACTCAGTGGCAGCCATCGCGCCGAACTGGTGTTAAATGCGCTGGTCGCTGCACGTTTCCTCAAGCCACTGATGCCGAAAAGCTGGCATTTCGCCTCTTATGCTCCGGCAATGCAGCCCCGTCCCGGTGAAATGGTACAGGTTACGCTGGCAGAAGAGGGAACGCAGGCACGCCTGCTGGTGGTTGAGAGTGGCGATAACGCGGCACTCTGCCTGCTGGCGCAGCCGGGATTGACGCTGGCCGGAAAAAACATGGTGCTCGGCGATGCTATTAAGGTGATGAACGATCGCCTGCAGCCCCTATATCAGGATGTCGCGCCGCGCTACGCCCGCGCAGTCTGACTACCTCAGTTCTACATCGCCAGCCGGAATACAGCTGCAGCTCAACAGCGTGCCGTCCTGACGCAGGGCGCTCTGTTTCAGCGCCTTAACCTCACCCGCAACCAGACTCAGCTTGCAACTGCCGCACAGTCCTGCCCGACAGGAGTAGGGGATCCGGAAGCCCTGCATCTCCAGCTGATCCAGTAATACCTGCTGATTATCCCCGGTGAACGTCTGACCCTGAAACGTGATAGTCACGGCATCTGGCGCCTGCTGCTTTGGTTTCAGTGTTTCGACCACTTCACCGGCACCATAGCTGCGCGGTGCATGACGTTTCAGGACAATCATCTCATCACCGGCGCGCACCACCCCGCTGTTGCGCGCCACTAAGTTCAGACCGAAATCAATATCCCCGCTGCCATCCAGGGCGGTACGGAACGTCTGCAGCGTGGCCAGCGGATGACCGGCAGGATGCTTAACGCCGGTTTCGGTGCTGACAGTGGTGAGCACGCAGCGACTGCATGGCTTAGGCACCTCGAATATCACGTCGCCAATCTGAATCTCCGCCCAGCTGTCTTCATCCCATGCGGCAGCGCCGCTGACGACCAGATTCGGACGAAACTGTTCGGCACGGACGCTGGCCGGGCAGCGCTGTTGCAGATCATGCAGCGACGCGTTGTTGATCAGCAAAAACGGAAAGCCGTCGGCAAAGCTCAGCGGAATATGATTAAACGCTTTAACCCGGCGGCTGGGTTGCGGCCCGACCCAGCGCAACTGAACCTCACGCGGGAAGAACTGGCTCAGCCATTGGTTAATCGCACGCGGCGCTATGCGCGCGGTGAAATGATTTCCCCAGACTTCGGTGGGGTGATCCTGCTCATCGAAATCGCTGAAGCGGATCAGGGAGTGACTGCCATCCGGGGCCGTCAGCAGCAGGCCATCCGGTAAAATCGCGGGCGTGAAGCGCACCATCTCCGGGTGCTGACGCGCGGTAATAAAGGTGCCATCAGGTTCGGTCACCATAAACAGACGATCAAATGCCAGTCCGCTGTCAGTGACCAGCGCGTGTGACAGCGCTAATCCCCGCATCGACTTCACAGGATGAATAAATAAGCGGGAAAGCGTGATCATGGTGTTCTCCTTGAACCCGACGCGCAGCACAAAAGAAGCTAACTTTATGACATAGGTCTCCGATTCGCTATAATGCGCGACAATTTTCTCAAGAGTTAAAAAGTGACGATATGAATTCTCTGTTTGCCAGCACGGCGCGTGGGCTCGAAGAGCTGTTAAAAAGTGAGCTGGACGCGCTGGGCGCGCAGGATTTGCAAGTGGTGCAGGGAGGCGTTCACTACGAAGCCGACGATCGCACTATGTACCAAAGCCTGATGTGGAGTCGTTTAGCATCACGCATCCTGTTGCCGCTGGGAGAGTTTGGCGTCTACAGCGATCTGGATCTCTATCTGGGCGTGCAGAGCGTGGACTGGCCGACGATGTTCGGCAGCGACAAAACCTTTGTTGTGCATTTCAGCGGTACCAACGATTCGATCCGTAACAGCCAGTTCGGCGCGCTGAAAGTGAAAGATGCCATCGTGGACAGCTTTACCCGTCAGAACCTCGAACGACCCAACGTCGATCGTGAGCAGGCAGATATCCGTGTCAACGTCTGGCTGAATGATGATCGCGCCAGCATTGCGCTGGATCTCAGCGGCAGCTCGCTGCATCAGCGTGGTTATCGCCAGCAGACCGGTCAGGCGCCGTTAAAAGAGACCCTGGCGGCGGCCATCGTGCTGCGTTCTGGCTGGGAGCCGACGACACCGCTGATCGATCCGATGTGTGGTTCCGGTACGCTGCTGATTGAAGCCGCACTGATTGCCTGCGATCGTGCGCCAGGCCTGCTGCGCAAGCACTGGGGCTTCACCGCCTGGAGCCAGTTTAACGCTGCGTTGTGGCAGGAGGTTAAAACCGAGGCGCAGAATCGTGCCCGCACTGGTACGGCTGCCACTCAGGCGCGCTTCTTTGGCTACGACAATAATGGTCGGGTGCTGGAGTGGGCGCAGGCGAATGCCCGCCGCGCTGGCGTCTTTGAACTTTTCACCTTCGGCCAGCAGGATCTGCTGAAGCTGACTAATCCGGTCGATCCGGCGGTTCACGGTACGGTGCTGAGTAATCCTCCTTACGGTGAACGTCTGGAGAGCGAACCAGCCCTGATTGCGCTGCACAGCCAGCTCGGACGTCTGATGAAGCAGCATTTTGGCGGCTGGAACCTGTCGCTGTTCAGCGCCTCGCCAGAACTGCTGAGCTGCCTGCAGCTGCGTGCCGATCGCCAGTTTAAAGCGAAGAACGGTCCGCTGGATTGCGTGCAGAAAAACTATAAGCTGGCGGTTAACAGTCATGAAAGCGCCGGACAGATTGCGGAAGATTACGCTAACCGCCTGCGTAAAAACGTGAAGAAACTGGAGAAGTGGGCGCGTCAGGAAGGCATTGAATGCTACCGTATTTATGATGCCGATCTGCCAGACTACAACGTTGCTGTCGATCGCTATGGCGACTGGGTGATTATCCAGGAGTATGCGCCACCGAAAACCATCGATCCTGATAAAGCGCGTCAGCGTCTGTTCGATGTCATCAGCGCAACGCTGAGCGTGCTGCAACTGCCTGCCGACCGTCTGATTATGAAAACGCGTGAACGCCAGAAAGGCAAAGCGCAGTATCAGAAGCTCAGCGAGAAGGGCGACTATTTCGAAGTTAAAGAGTTTAATGCGCGTTTCTGGGTGAATCTGACCGACTATCTCGATACCGGCCTGTTCCTCGATCACCGCATTGCCCGTAAAATGCTGGGCCAGATGAGTCAGGGCAAAGATTTCCTGAACCTGTTTGCCTATACCGGTACTGCCAGTGTGCATGCCGGTCTGGGTGGCGCGCGTTCAACCACCACGGTAGATATGTCGCGTACCTATCTGGAGTGGGCGGAGCGCAACCTGCGTCTTAACGGACTGACCGGGCGTCAGCATCGTCTGATGCAGGCGGACTGTCTGAGCTGGCTGAATGAGAGTGACGAGAACTTTGACCTGATCTTTATCGATCCGCCAACGTTCTCCAACTCAAAACGTATGGAAGAGAGCTTCGACGTTCAGCGCGATCATATGATGCTGATGCGTAACCTGAAGCGCCTGCTGCGTCGCGGCGGCACCATCATGTTCTCCAATAACAAACGCGGTTTCAAAATGGACATGGATGGCCTGAAATCACTGGGCCTGCAGGCGCAGGATATTACCCAGAAAACGCAGTCGCAGGACTTCGCGCGTAACCGTCAAATTCACAACTGCTGGCTGATCACTCACGCCGGTAAGGAATAAGCTTACATGTCATTAATCAGTATCCACGGCGCTTATCTCTCCTTCAGCGATGCGCCGCTGTTAGACAACACCGAACTGCACATCGAAGAGAACGAACGCGTCTGTCTGGTGGGCCGTAACGGTGCGGGTAAATCCACGCTGATGAAAATCATCAATGGCGAACAGCCACTGGATGATGGCCGCATTATTTATGAAACCGATCTGGTCGTGGCGCGTCTGCAACAGGATCCGCCGCGCAATATTACCGGTTCGGTGTATGACTTCGTGGCCGAGGGTGTTGAAGAGCAGGCTGAGCATCTGAAAGCCTATCACGCCATTTCCCATGTGGTGATGGAAGATCCCAGCGATAAAAACCTCAATGAGATGGCGCGTCTGCAGAGCATTCTCGACCATCAGAATCTGTGGCAGCTGGAGAGCCGCATCCATGACGTGCTGGAGCAGATTGGTCTGCAGCCCGATACCGAGCTGTCATCGCTCTCGGGCGGCTGGCTGCGTAAAGCGGCACTGGGTCGTGCGCTGGTGAGTAACCCGCGCGTCCTGATGCTGGATGAGCCAACCAACCACCTCGATATCGAAACCATCGACTGGCTGGAAACGTTCCTGAAGAACTTCACCGGCAGCATCATCTTTATTTCCCATGACCGTTCGTTTATCCGCAACATGGCGACGCGCATTGTCGATCTGGACCGGGGCAAGCTGGTCTCCTGGCCAGGCAACTACGATCTCTATCTGGAAGGCAAAGAGGAAGCGTTGCGCGTTGAAGAGATGCAGAACGCGGAATTTGACCGTAAGCTGGCGCAGGAAGAGGTGTGGATCCGTCAGGGCATCAAAGCCCGTCGTACCCGTAATGAAGGTCGTGTGCGTGCGCTGAAAGCGCTGCGTCGTGAACATTCAGAACGTCGTGAAGTGATGGGCAAAGCCAACATGCAGGTGGGCGAAGCGTCCCGTTCCGGCAAGATTGTCTTTGAGCTGGAAAATGTCGACTACGCGGTCGATGGCAAAGTGCTGGTGAAGGACTTCTCAACCCAGGTGCAGCGTGGCGACAAAATTGCGCTGATCGGACCGAACGGCTGCGGGAAAACTACCTTACTGCGCCTGATGCTGCAGCAGCTGAAAGCTGACCATGGTCGTGTGCATTCCGGTACCAAGCTGGAAGTGGCCTACTTTGACCAGCATCGCGCTGAACTGGATCCGGATCGCACCGTGATGGACAACCTGGCCGAAGGCAAGCAGGAAGTACTGGTCAACGGCAAACCGCGCCACGTACTGGGCTATCTGCAGGACTTCCTGTTCCATCCAAAACGTGCCATGACGCCGGTGCGCGCCCTTTCGGGCGGTGAACGTAACCGTCTGCTGCTGGCACGCCTGTTCCTGCGTCCCAGCAACCTGATGATTCTGGATGAACCGACTAACGACCTTGACGTCGAAACGCTGGAACTACTGGAAGAGCTGATTGATGGTTATCAGGGCACCGTGTTACTGGTGAGCCACGATCGTCAGTTCGTCGATAATACCGTTACCGAGTGCTGGATTTTTGAAGGCAACGGTGAGATTGGTACCTTTGTAGGCGGTTATCACGATGCTCAGCAGCAGCGCGCCGCCTACCGGCAGCACAAGGCGGCAGCACCGGCGAAAGCGACGGGCAACGCCTCTAAGCCTGCAGCAGAGAAGGGTGATTCGAAGCGTAGCGTGAATAAACTCAGCTACAATCTGGCGCGTGAGCTGGAACAGCTGCCGCAAAAACTGGAGCAGCTGGAAGCGCGTATCGGAGAACTGCAGGCGAAGATGAGTCATCCCGACTTCTTCAGTCAGGCACACGATCAGACGCAACCGGTGCTGGATAATCTGGCTCAGACTGAGCAGGAGCTGGAAACCGCTTTTGCGCGCTGGGAAGAGCTAGAGTCACTGAAAAACGGCGCGTAGGGCAGGGCTAACGGATGTGTTCAGCAGTGAAAAGTAACGCGTGGATGCTCTGTCCACAATGCGATTTAATGATTAAGCTGCCGGACATTCCCGTTGGCAGCCGTGCGTCATGCCCGCGCTGCCACACCTCCCTGACGGCCAACTGGCACGAACCGCGTAAACGGCCAACGGGCTATGCGCTGGCAGCGCTGTTTATGCTGCTGCTGGCGAATCTGTTTCCTTTTGTCTCAATGAAGGTGGCAGGGCTGACCAGCCAGATCACGCTGGCGCAGATACCTCAGGTGATGGTGACGGAAGATTACAGCAGTCTGGCGACGCTGTTCCTTCTCTTTGTGCAGGCGGTTCCGGCCTTCTGCATGATCACCATTATCCTGCTGGTCAATCGGGTCCCGTTGCCGACTGGACTCAAAACTGGTCTGGCACGTATTCTGTTTCAGCTGCGTAACTGGGGCATGGCAGAAATCTTTATGGCGGGCGTGCTGGTCAGTTTCGTCAAGCTGATGGCCTATGGCGAGATCGGCCTGGAGACCAGCTTCTGGCCATGGGTTCTGTTCTGTCTGCTGCAGTTGCGGGCCTTTCAGTGCGTTGATCGACGTGGCTTGTGGGACAGTCTGTCACCCCGGCCTGCGCTGCCCCATCCGCCCGAAGTGGGCATCAGTGGTTTAGAGCAGGGTCTGCGCTCCTGTCCCTGCTGTACGGCCATTCTGCCGGAAGCAGAGCATAAGTGTCCCCGCTGCGGCGTCACGGCTGAGGCACGGCGTAAGCACAGCCTGCAGTGGACGCTGGCGCTGTTGTTCACCTCAATACTGCTTTATATCCCGGCCAACCTGTTGCCGATCATGGTGACGGAAACCCTCGGCACTGCCTATCCTTCCAATATCATGGCGGGGGTGATTGTGCTGTGGGGTGATGGCTCCTATCCGGTGGCGTTGGTGATCTTTATCGCCAGTATCATGGTGCCTACGCTGAAAATGCTGGCGATTGGCTGGCTTTGCTGGGATGCCAGCGGACGCGGACAGCGTGACAGCCACAGGATGCACAAAATTTATGAAGTGGTCGAATTTGTAGGCCGCTGGTCAATGATCGACGTGTTTGTTATTGCCGTGCTCTCTGCGCTGGTGCGCATGGGGCAATTAATGAATGTTTATCCCGCGTGGGGGGCAGTATTGTTTGCAATGGTGGTGATTATCACCATGATTGCTGCCATGACCTTTGACCCGCGATTAACCTGGGATCGTGTACGCGAAAACAATATGAAGGAGTCGCGCCTTGACGGAAACTAATCACGGCCATGCAAAGGTGGAACAGATTAAGCGCTGGTCGCCAGTCTGGATTGTCCCCATCGTTACGCTGTTAATCGGCGGATGGATCCTCTTTTATCACTTCAGCCATCAGGGGCCGGAAGTCACCCTCATCACCGAAAACGCCGAAGGCATTGTTGCGGGTAAAACCACGATTAAAAGCCGTAGCGTGGATGTAGGTGTGGTGGAAAGCGCGGTGTTAAGCGACGATCTCCACCATGTGGAAATCAAAGCGCGCCTGAATTCAGGCATGGAAAAACTGCTGCACAGCGACAGCGTTTTCTGGGTGGTGAAACCGCAGGTGGGTCGCGAAGGGATCAGCGGTCTCGGCACTCTGTTATCCGGTGCCTATATCGAATTACAGCCGGGCACTAAAAGCCAGGCACCCGAGCAGTTTAAGCTGCTGGATGCGCCGCCGTTAGCGCCACCGGATGCCAAAGGGATTCGCATCGTGCTGGACAGCAAGAAAGCGGGTCAGCTCAATCCGGGGGATCCGGTGCTGTTCCGTGGCTATCGCGTCGGTACAGTCGAGACCAGCGCTTTTGATACCGAAAAACGCATGATGACCTATCAGCTGTTCGTCGCTGCGCCTTACGATCGCCTGATTACAACCAATGTGCGCTTCTGGAAGGACAGTGGCATCGCCGTGGATATGTCCGCTTCAGGAATGCGGGTGGAAATGGGATCGCTGACCACGCTGTTCAGCGGCGGCGTCAGTTTTGACGTGCCGGATGGCTGGGAGCTGGGTCAGCCTGCGCAGAATAAGTCTGACTATCATCTGTTTGACGATCAGCGCAGCATTCAGGACTCGCTCTACACCAACCATATTGATTACCTGATGTTCTTCACCGACTCCATCCGTGGTCTGCAGGCGGGGGCGCCGGTTGAGTTCCGCGGCATTCGCCTGGGTACCGTCTCAGAAGCGCCATTGATGAAAGCCGGTCTGGACCAGGCGCTGAACAATGATTACCGCGTGCCGGTGCTGATTCGCATTGAGCCGGATCGCTTTATCAGCCGACTGGGTGAGAACTTCGATCTGCAGCAGCATCTGCAGGATGGTAAAAAACGTGGCCTGCGTGCGACGCTGAAAACCGGTAGCCTGTTGTCGGGGGCGCTCTATGTCGATCTCGACTTCTATGACAATGCACCGCCTTACAAAGGGCCGCAGAAAGTCTCTGGCTATGAAGTTATCCCAACGGTCAGCGGTGGCCTGAGCCAGATTCAGCAGAAGCTGATGGCGGCGCTGGATAAGATCAACAGTCTGCCACTGAACGGTATGGTCAATGAAGCGACAGGTACGCTGAAAGAGAGCCAGAAAACGATGCGTGATTTGCAACGCACCATCGACAACATCAACAAAGTCACCGCCAGTCCGGCTATGAAAACCCTGCCGGAAGACCTGCAGCAGACATTGCGCGAGCTGAACCGCAGCATGAAAGGCCTGCAGCCAGGTTCACCAGCCTACAGCAAGCTGGTGGGGGATATGCAGCGCCTGGATAAGGTTCTGCGTGAACTCCAGCCGGTGTTAAGAACGCTTAACACCAAGAGCAATGCGCTGGTATTTGAGGCAAAACCGGGACAGGATCCCCAGCCGAAGAGGGCGAAACAGTGAATAAAGGATTGATACTTTGTGCCGCGCTGGTGTTGAGTGCGTGCAGTAGCAGCGTTGACAATACCTGGTATCAGCTGCCCTCCGGGGCAGCTTCCATGCAGGTCAGCAGCAGCCAGCTGAATGAAGCGCAACCGATGTTATGGGTGCAGCAGGTGACGGTGCCGGACTATCTGGCAGGCAACGGACTGGTTTATCAGACCAGCGATGTCAAATACGTTATCGCCGCGAATAATCTCTGGGCCAGCCCGCTCGATCAGCAGTTGCAGCAGACATTGATCACTAACCTGAGCAAGGCGCTGCCAGGCCGGCTGGTAGCCGGTTCACCTTTAGGCGCGCAGCACGATACGCTGAATGTGACCGTGACAGGCTTTCAGGGGCGCTATGATGGCAAAGCAATCGTCAGTGGCGAATGGACGCTGGAACATCAGGGCCGGCTGACTAAACAGGCGTTTAACCTGGTACTGCCGCAGACCGAAGATGGCTACGATGCGATGGTCAGAACGCTGGCGGCGGGCTGGCAACAGACAGCACAGAAGATTGCCAATAGTGTGGTTGCGTTAAATTAAGATTGATGTGAATAAATAAGCTAAGCCCCTGACCGATTGTCGTGCTTTTTCGACATGGGTGAGGGGCTTTTTTATTAGCTTAATCAGAAAGATAGTGTTGTCGCATGCATCACAGAACGTCATTATTTTTACCGATTAAGGTCACATTTATGACACTGGCATGAAGATTGGGCATTGATCTTTGGGTGCGCAGGAGGTAGAACATAAGGGTGGTTGAACATTAATTCACCACTTTTCTTTCCACCAGATTCCACAGACCTTACATGAGGGACACGGAGTATGAAGAGACAGAAACGAGACCGCCTCGAACGCGCCCATTCACGTGGTTATCAGGCAGGCATTACTGGACGCTCAAAAGAGATGTGTCCGTATCAGTTGATTGACGCTAAGTCTCACTGGTTGGGAGGTTGGCGACAAGCCATGGAGGACAGGTCGGTAGCTGCATAACCGGATGTCACTGAAAAGGGAATATAACCTCCGCCATGCGCGGAGGTTTTTGTTTCCGGGGGAAACACTTAGAAAGCGGCGGTATCTTTAAACAGGCCGACTTTAAGATCGCTGGCGGTATAGATCAGATTACCGTCAACCAGCACTTCACCATCTGCCACACCCATAACCAGTTTGCGGTTAATAACGCGTTTGAAGTGAATGCGGTAAGTCACTTTCTTCGCATCTGGCAGGACCTGACCGGTGAATTTCACTTCACCCACGCCCAGCGCACGACCTTTACCTTCGCCGCCCAGCCAGCCCAGATAGAAACCAACCAGCTGCCACATGGCATCAAGGCCCAGACAACCCGGCATCACAGGATCGCCTATAAAGTGACAGCCGAAGAACCAGAGATCAGGATTGATATCCAGTTCCGCTTCAACAAAGCCTTTGTCATATTTGCCGCCGTCTTCGGTCATTTTGACCACGCGGTCCATCATCAGCATGTTGCCGGATGGAAGCGGCGGACCATTTTCGCCAAACAGTTCACCACGACCTGACAGAATCAGATCTTCTTTGGTATAGGATTCGCGTTTATCTACCATGTTTTCAATAAGCCTTGTTTTAGTGAATCACGAATATTAGCGAACAGTTGTACGCTGAGCAAATCGGATTAACGGTGGTTGAACCAGTTAAGCCAGCGCAGCGCCCAGGGACGTTGCGGACCGTCCGGCTGGTTGAACAGGCTAATGCGTTCCTGGATGGTATTAAGCAGGCAATCGCCCAGGCCATCCTCGGTACTCCAGATTTTACCGGTCAGCAGCGGTAGCGCTTCATCGGCACGGTCAATTGCCCAGATATGGAAATGACCCTGTTCAACCGCACTGACAACGGCCTGGCTGAGGCTGAGATGACGGACATTGCTGGCGGGAATAATCACACCCTGCTGACCTGTCAGTTCTCGCTGATGGCAGATATCAAAGAAGCCTTCGATTTTCTCGTTCAGTCCGCCCACCGGTTGTACGTTGCCGAACTGATCAACCGAGCCGGTCACCGCAATTTGCTGATTGATGGGCTGATTAGCCAGCGCGCTGATTAAGGCACAGAGTTCAGCCAGTGAAGCACTGTCACCATCCACCTCGGAGTAAGATTGCTCAAAGACCATTGAGGCCGAGAAGGGCAGTTGCTGATCGAGTTCCAGCTCGGCAATCAGGTAAGCCTGCATAATCATCATGCCTTTGGCATGAATATTACCGCCCAGCTCCGCTTTGCGCTCGATATCCATGAATTCGCCATCGCCGGGATGTACCACGCAGGTAATACGCGAGGGATCGCCCCAGGCACGGGGATGGCCAGGATATTCAACGACCGACAGGCCATTAATCTGACCAACCACTTCGCCTTCTGTTTCAATCAGAATCTGTCGCAGCAGGATCTCGTCACGCATCCGCTCATTGAGATAATTCTCGCGCCACAAACGCGCTTCCAGCGCATCACGCAGCGCTTCAGCGTTCAGTTCATCGCCCATCAGGGCCGATTCGCGCATCTGGCGTTGTAGCCAGCGGGGGCAGAGTGGCAGCGTTTCCTGATCGCCGCTGTAGCGGACGCCTTCTTTAATCAGTTCTGGCCAGAAGTCCGCTTCCGGCTGGGGCAGACCCGCCTGTTGCGCCAGTTCGATGTTCCAGCGACACCAGGCAAGCATGTCATCTTCATCCAGAATCTGAATATTCTCTTCAAATTCAGTATAGATGGCCATTTCGTGAGCTTCGGGATCCAGCTCCTGAAATTCTGCCAGCGCTTCCCGATCGCCACACAGGACCAGTTTCAGATTGAGGGGCAAGGGAGGAATCGAGACTGGCAGCGGCCGGCGTTCATCCTGAGATGTCCACTCAACATAACCCTGCTCAATACACTTTTTCAGGCGTAACCAGAGAATCGGTTGCGTCATCAGGCTACGCAGTGAAAGCAGCAGCGTGCCGCCATTAGCACGATGGATCAGGCCCGGTTCCAGCTGGATGCGATCTTTATACTGGCGCACGCAGCCAAACAACTGCTCCATCTCAGTCCATTCAGCAAAGTGAATACCACCCTGACTGGTGAATGGGCGTTGAGGATCGGAGGGGGGCTGGAGCGTGACGTTGTCGGCCATGATATGGTAATCACCGCCGAATAGAGTGGTACTGTCGGCCATAACCCGCTCTGCGGCCTGGGCAATGAATGTCAGATAATCGCGATTCTCCTGGCTACGAACCAGCAGTAACGGGAAACCCTGCGTCTGATGGTGTAAATGCGCCAGTGCATTCAGCAACCGGGGCTGTACCGTTGCCAGAGCATCAGTTTCTTCATCAGCAATTCGGGAGAAAACGGATTGGTATTGCGCGCTATCTGGCTGTAAGGTCTGCCACGTAAGTTGAGTGCTGGTCAAAATAATCGCATTTGTCTGTTTTAAGAAAAGCGAGATTATACAGGATTCACCCTTGTTAAGCACTGCAGACTTCCTGTTGAAGATGTGATGGTGACAGCATGTTTTTCGTTGCTGCATCCGGGAAAAAAGCTGTTATTCTTAGTTCGTTACGTGATCACGATGAGATTCCGATGAAATACCAGCAACTCGAAAATCTTGAATGTGGATGGAAGTGGAAATACCTGGTGAAAAAACATCGGGAAGGTGAACTGATCACGCGTCACCTTGAGTTAAGCGCGGCGCAGGCAGCAGTGGATAAGCTGCTGGCAATGGAAAATAATCCGGTTACAGTGAATGAATGGATCGCAGAACATATTCACGCTGATCTGGATAACCGACTGAAGCAGACCATCCGTGCCCGACGAAAACGCCATTTCAACGCTGAACATCAGCATACGCGAAAAAAATCGATAGACCTGGAGTATCTGGTCTGGCAGCGACTGGCAGGTCTGGCACAGCGGCGCGGCTGCACGCTCTCTGAAACGATTGTTCAGCTGATAGAAGATGCAGAACGTAAAGAGAAATATGCCACTCAGATGTCGAGCCTGAAGCAGGATTTGCAGGCGATTCTGGGTAACTCCGGTTCAGAGAGCGAATAATCGGAATCGGGCAGGGCAATCAGAGCCTTTATCTTTCAGTCCGGTTTTATTACCGGCATAAAAAAACCCCGCCTTAGCGGGGTTTTTTATTACGTATAAACTTAAGCCTGTGGCTGAGTTACAACGTCTTTGATACCTTTAACGTCGATTTCTACACGACGGTCCGGCGCCAGGCAGTCGATCAGGGCATTACGGCCTTTCACGCTGTCACAGGTGTTGCCGGTAACTGGGTTAGATTCACCCATGCCACGTGCAGAGATCTTGTTAGAAGGAATACCTTTAGATACCAGGTAATCTACGACTGACTGAGCACGTTTCTCAGACAGTTTCTGGTTGTACTGCTCTGAACCGATGCGATCGGTGAAGCCCAGTACGACAACGGAACCATCTTTAGGATCCATTGAGCTCAGCTGGCTGTACAGCTGATCCAGAGCCTGCTGGCCTTCTGGCTTCAGGGTAGATTTGTTGAAGGTGAACAGAACGTCAGACTTCAGAGTGAAACGCTTGGTTTCAACAACTGGAGCTGGTGCTGGAGCCGGAGCTGGCGCCGGAGCAGCGACGTCATCCTGACCGAAGCGGTATGAAACGCCTACGCTCAGCATGCCGTTGTCTGGACGCGTACCAACAGTCTGTGCATCACCGATGTTGTTAACCCACTGGTAATCCAGACGGGTAGCCCAGTTTTTGGTCAGCGCATATTCAACACCAACAGCAGCCAGCGGAGATACGCCGGTGTCGTGGTCGCTGATGCGGCCAGTAGTTGGGTTAGTCTGCGTTGAGTCTGCACGCCATACCATGCCGCCCAGACGAGTATACACGTCCAGATCGTCATAGATTGGGTAGCTCAGTTTAGCAGCCAGCTGAACGCCCTGTGCTTTGAATGCGCCGTTAGTCACGTTGCCTTTGTTAGGCATGCGACCCAGCCAGTCATAGCCCAGCTCGAAGCCCAGGTATGGATTTGCCTGGTAACCAACGAATGCACCTGCACCCAGCTGGCTTTCATGAGTTGGACCGTCATTGTTTTCGTAACCGTTACCGTAGTAACCAGTGTCGTGATACTGAGACCAGCCCAGTTTAGCACCGGTGTACCAGGTGTCATCTTTCGGAGCGGCCTGCGCTACGGTAGCGAAGCCAGCCAGTGCCACTGCAATTGCGATAGCTGTCTTTTTCATTTTGCGCCTCGTTATCATCCAAATAGGCAATGAGCAAAAAGGTTGCTCTTGGTTTAAATCCTTCGCCGGGTCAAAACGCTCGCTTATGACTCTACCGCAAAAAACGGAGGTTATTGAGCACCCTGGCGAGCTAAAGTCTACAACGAGATTGGAAACTTACAAGTATGATGTGAGGCGCTTATGTAAAAAAACAGCGATTTATACACAATTTCTAACAATTAGGCTGGTCTTATTGCCGCGGCAAAAAGCCCTAAAAACTTGCTAAACCATTGTCAACGCTCGAACTAACAGAATCAGTGGTTTAGCTGCGACAGATAAGAAAAATAGCTTGGGAAACTTCTGATTTTTACTTAATGAAACAAATCCGACTGAATTTTTATCGCAGTTTGCGGTCTGAGAGGCGCTTCTGATGTCCCGCTTGCACGCAAAATCAATCCTAACGCTTCACCCTCTGCCGCCGCATTTTCAAGTTGACGTCGTTCATCTTCGTCAAGATCGTAAGGAATCCATGCCAGAACGACACTGTAATTTCCTGTACGCAATGCTTTAACCATCGCTTCAACCGCATTCAGACGTTCAGAATCGGCGATATGCATACTTTTATCCAGTGGTAATCCTGATTCCTGCAGCCAGGTGCGATTCAGTTTATATGCCGGTGTTAACCACAACTGCCAGCGTGATTGCTGACTCAGCTGCTGCAATAAAGGCAACAGCAACATCTGCATCATACCGGGCTGTTCGCTGTAGCGTAACTCAGTAATTCCACCGCCCTGAGAGGCCGGAACGGAAGAGGACGCATAATGATGAGCATAGCGTGAATTATTAGGATGTTGTGTTCGCATAAGTTAATCACCAGCAGTGGACTGTATGAATATACAGTACTGTCATCCTGGATAAAGATCAACCCAAATTTCTGAAAACGCCTCGCAAAATCGCGACAAGATTAGTTGAAACGCTATTTATTCATTGAACCCGTTGACGCTTTTTTTTATCTTCTAATTACCTGATACCCAAGGTAATTTACGATATATTTCTTACATGGAGGTGGTGCAATGAAAAAGGTGAATCCGGTTGTAGAGCGCTCCAGAGCGCGCCTGGCCCCATTAGGAACAATAGAGTCGCGCACCCAGTTCGGAGGCTATGCCCTGGCTGTAGAAAGTGTGGTTTTTGCCTTAATTAATAAAGACGAACTCTATCTGCGTGCCAGTGAACCTCTGCGGGAATACCTTACAGATCGTCCGCTGCAACCCCTGATTTTTCGCAAGCGGGGCAAGCTGGTGAGTCTCAATTACTTTCGGGTCGATGAGGCGTTATGGCGCGACCCTGACCATCTGCTGGCGCTCTCTGCTGCCTCTTTAGAAACGGCGCAGCTGGAGTTGCAGGACCGACAATCCTCACCGCGGTTAAAAGATCTGCCAAATCTCAGCGTACGTATGGAGATGATGCTGTACGAGGCGGGCGTCATGAGCGTCAATCATCTCTACCAGATGGGGGCTAAACAGTGCTGGCTGAAGCTTAAAGCGATCAACCAGCACGTTGGGTTCCAGACATTACTTGCGCTGCAGGGGGCCATCACGGGCCACCATGCCGCCGCGCTGCCGCAGGCGACACGGGCGGAGCTGAATGCGTGGTTCCAGCGCACGCTTTTATCAAACCCCAATCTCAGAAGCGGCGAAGGCTAATCAGTGATTAGCGTGCGGCGCAGGCGAGCCACATCGGGCATTAATGCCACCAGCAGACCGAGTTGCTGGAGCACCAGCGGCGCACGCGTATCCGCATCTGCGGCCAGCTGGCTGATTCGCTGAGCCAGTTGATGGCGCATCGTTTCTACGTGCTCATCGCTGACAACTTCCGTCTGCAGCACATCCTCCACATAGCAAACCGTATCATCCAGCAATGTCAGCAGTTCGGGTGCGGTAATTTTATCGCGGTGAGCGCCCAGCGCAGAAATGTAACTCAGAAACGAATGGTTGGAGCAAAGCAGCTGAAAAGCCGAATCGCGCAGCTTCTGGCTGGTGCGACTTTCACTGCTCATGTTTGAGACCACCGACGCCAGTTCAGCATCCGCGTTATGCGCATCACGCCGTGCAATGCGATAGGCGAGACGGTTATCTTTGCCCTGATGATATTGCTCCATGATCGCGTCCAGATAGCGGCAATTCGCTTTCAGCGTTCGTTCTGCCACGGCAGGTAACTGACGAAAGCGCCAGTCAGGCCAGATAAACGCGACAGCCAGCCAGGCCAGGCCACAGCCCAGTAAGGTATCCACTACCCGCGGCAGGGCAACCTCAAACCCTTCGCCCAGCAGGTTAAAGCAGAGCAGCACCAGCAGAGTGATAAACAGCGTGGCCTGTGCATACTGCACCTGCCTGAAAGCGAAGAACAGTACGCCGGTAATCACTATCAGGATTAACTGACCTTCAATCGAAGGCACCAGCCATAAAACGGGCAGACCAATCGCAATCCCCGCCAGCGTTCCGCCGATGCGCAAGGCCAGTCGTCGCTGCGTTGCATTGTAGTTGGGCTGGCAGACAAACAGGCTGGTCAGCAAAATCCAGTAACCCCGTTCCAGCCCGGTTACCTGAATAAAACCATATCCAATACAGAGCACCACAGACATCCGAACCGCATGCCGGAACAGCGCCGATGCGGGCGAGAGGTGGCGGCTGAAACGCAGCCGGATATCACTCCAGCCACTCAATCCTTCGCGTGACAGCAGATTGTCACTGTGCTGAGGATCTTCACCGGCCAGCGTCTGTTCTGATTCGATCGAAGCAAGCTGTGCGTCGATGGCGCGCAGGTTGCGCAGCAGCCAGAAAAGAGCACGGGTATGCGTAGCGTCGGGGTCATGCTGCTCCAGACGTTCTATCGCTTTCTGTAATCGTTCAAATGCACGCTCAAAACGGCTGTCATGCACCCACCTTTGACGCATCAGAATGCAATGTGCCAGCTGGCGACAGGCCTGAGCCTGCATATTCAGCAGGCGCTGAAAGCGAAACAGAATTTCGTTGTAGCGCCAGTCGCCGCGCAGCAGATGATATTGCAGATGGGAAGAGCTGGCCCGTTCATGAATATCCTGCGCCACAAAGTAGTAGTGCAGACTACGGCGGGTGCCGCGCGACCCGCGATCGCCGCGCAGACGACTCTGCAGTGTGGTCTTGGTCAGATTAAGTTGCGCCACTAACTGGCTGTTGACCATCGCCGCATCGATAAACGCGGCATCATCCTGATCGCCTGCGTCGGGATCGAAAAGGTTCGCTTTGGCATCAAGGTAACGCGCCAGTTGTGAAAAACTCCCGGCCAGTTGCTCCTGCACCGGCCGGACCGGAAACATCAGATGGCCCAGTAATGTCAGCAGGTTGTACCACAGCGCGCCGACCAGCAGCAGCATCGGCTGCATATACCACTGGCTGAACAGTCCGATGCCGAGCATGGTATAGACCGCAATCAGCAGAGCACCAAAGGCGATAGTCGCGTAGCGCTGGCCAAGGGCGCCCAGCAGAATAAAGCCCCAGGTCGAGATTGCCAGCCCGATAATAAAGGCGAACGGATAAGGAAACAGTAACTCGACTGAAACCGAGGCGATGCAGAAGCAGAGCAGGGTAATCAGCAGATTCTTCAGGCGACCGGCCAGGCGATCATCGAGATCGGCCAGCGCAGCAGCGACCACTCCCAGGGTCAGAGGGATCGTCCACTCAATCTGATGCAGCCACCAGGGAATGGCGGCGCAGCCACTCAGTGCAAACAGGATCCGCAGCAGATAGCGCCACGTACTGTTAAACAGATATTTGCGCCAGCCTGGCACGGCATCCGACATCATATTAATAGCGGCGGGCATTGGCTTCGCGCGCGGCACGCGCCTCTTCCACCGACACCACCCTGCGGCCAACCGGCCAGAGCGCGATAGCGGCGATCTTAAAGTTCGCAATCCCTACCGGAATACCGATGATACTGATGCACTGCACAATCCCCACGGAGATATGCGAAAGGCAGAGCCACCAGCCGAAGAAAATCAGCCAGAAGATATTCAGAAAGGTGCCGCCGGTATTCAGAATATGACTCTTACTTTCCGGACGCAGCACATCAACATGCACCGCCTCGTTGCCAAACGGCAGCAGCGAGAGTTTGGTGATTTCCCAGCAGGAGCGGGTCAGCGGCAGGGTGAAAATCAGCACGATGCTGATTAACGTGGCAAACAGCCAGCTCAGGGTGGTGAAAAAACCGCCCAGAACAAAATTAAGAATATTTAAAACGGTGCGCATGATCTTCTTTTCCTTTTGCATTCCGCAAGATGTGACGCCAAGTTTAGCCTGTTTTAAGGCTGGAGCGCTAAGGGTCTGACAGGTAAACTCCCCCTAATCCTATTCTCTGACGTTGGTGTCGGCGTGGAACTGAAAGCAACCTCGATGGGCAAACGGCTTGCCCAGCATCCTTATAATCGTGTCCGTTTGATGGCGGCAGGCGTCGAAGTCAGCGGCGATAAGCATGAGTATCTGATCCCCTTTAACCAGTTACTGGATATCGCCTGCAAGCGCGGGCTGGTGTGGGGCGAGCTGGAGTTTTTGCTGGCCGATGAAAAAGTGGTCCGCCTGCATGGCACGGAATGGCAGGAAACGCAGCGCTTTCACCACTATCTGCTGCAGGCCTGGCAGAGCTGGAGTCTGGAGATGAGCGCAGTGTGCCGCGAGGTGCTGCAGGCGCTACGCGACGAAATCGAGGCGTTTGGCGCGCAGGATCGCTGGCTGAACCGCCACGAGTTGCAGGCGCTGAAAACCAACATCCTCAAACAGTTCGATGCATTGCCGATGCCGCTCTCCCGCTTAAAAGATTTTGCTGACTGCCGGGACAACTGGCAATTCTGTCAGCGCTGGCTGGAGCAGGGCGAAACGGCGTTGCGGCAGCGAAACCGTGACTGGACGGCCGCCATGCTCACCCGCTATCAGGATTTCTTTGCCAGCGTCGAGAGCACGCCACTCAATCAGTCGCAATGTGAGGCGGTGGTTAATGGCGAGAATTCTCTGCTGGTACTGGCAGGCGCGGGCAGCGGTAAAACCTCGGTGCTGGTGGCTCGTGCAGGCTGGTTAATGCAGCGCAAGCTGGCCAGCGCCGATCAAATCCTGTTACTGGCATTTGGCCGCCAGGCGGCTGAAGAGATGAACGCACGTATCCAGTCGCGGCTCTCCGCTGATGACATCCAGGCGCGGACTTTCCATTCTCTGGCGCTGCATATTATTCGTGAAGGCAGTAATAAGCAGCCGGTTATCAGCAAACTTGAGAGTGATGCCGATGCGCGTCGCACGCTGCTGATTCAGCAGTGGCGGCAGCAGTGTCATGAGAAGAAGGCGCAGGCAAACGGCTGGCGTCAGTGGCTGCGTGATGAACTGGAGTGGGAGTTGCCCGATGGGCCATTCTGGGAGGACGACAGGCTGGCAAACCGGCTGGCGTCACGGCTGGAGCGCTGGCTTGGTCTGATGCGCATGCATGGCGGTGCGCAGGCAGCGATGATCGCCGACGTGCCCGAAGAGATCCGCGATCTCTTCAGTAAGCGCATCAAACTGATGGCACCGTTGCTGAAAGCGTGGAAGAGCGCATTAAAAGAGGAGGGCGCGGTCGATTTTTCGGGTCTGATTCACCAGGCGATTTCCATTCTGGAAAAAGGACGGTTTATCAGTCCGTGGAAACACATTCTGGTGGATGAATTCCAGGATATTTCGCCTCAGCGTGCCGCGTTACTGAGCGCATTGCGCCAGCAGAATAAGCGTACCGCACTGTTTGCTGTTGGGGATGACTGGCAGGCCATCTACCGCTTTAGTGGGGCGGAGATGACGCTGACGACGGCATTCCATCACTATTTTGGTGAGGGAGACCGCTGCGTACTGGACACAACCTACCGTTTCAACGACCGCATCGGCGACATTGCCAACCGGTTTATACAACAGAATCCGCAGCAGCTGGCAAAACCGCTGAACAGCGTCACCAAAGGCAATAAAAAGTCGATTTCGCTGCTGGCGCAGGATCAGCTGGAAGCCTTGCTGAACAAACTCAGCGGTTACGCGAAGCCTGATGAGCGAATTCTGCTGCTGGCGCGTTATCACTATCTGCGGCCGGATTTACTGGATAAAGCCAGAACCCGCTGGCCGAAGCTTAATCTGGAATTTATGACGATTCATGCCAGCAAAGGTCAGCAGGCGGATTACGTCATTTTGCTGGGATTACAGCAGGGTAAAGAGGGCTTCCCGGCAGAAGCGCGCGAATCGATTATTGAACAGGGCTTATTACCGCAGCCAGAAGCGTTTCCTGATGCAGAAGAGCGCCGTCTGGCCTATGTGGCACTGACGCGCGCGCGTCAGCAGGTTTTTCTGATGTTCGATAAGGCAGCGCCGTCACCGTTTGTCGATCACTTCCGCGAGCTGGGTGTGCCGGTGCTGCGTAAAGCCTGAGTTACTTCAGACGATCGGCCAGATAGCGCTGATAGTCGGGGATCATAATCTCTACACTTTGCGCAAACAGTGGCGACTGAATGATAAAGTCAGCCGTGGAGCGGTTAGTGGCTACCGGGATATTCCATACGGTAGCCAGACGCAGCAGCGCTTTGACATCCGGATCGTGCGGCACTGCGTTGAGCGGATCCCAGAAAAAAATCAGTGCATCGATCTTCCCTTCCGAAATCAGCGCACCCACCTGCTGATCGCCGCCCATCGGGCCGCTCAGCATGGCTGTCACATTCAGACCCGTATCGCGATTGATCAGATTCCCGGTAGTGCCGGTGGCATAGAGGATGTGCGATTCCAGCGCGGGCTGGTTTTGTTTCACCCAGTCAAGCAGGGCGGCTTTGCAGTGGTCGTGGGCGACCAGCGCGATATGTTTTGTGGTGCCGAGGGTACGAACAGTCTGTTCCATAAAGGCGTCCTGGTAAGGCTCATGCGCAAGAAGAGAGAGCATGAGTGTACCTCTGGCCTTTCGACTCTATCAACTTGTACGTAGCATTTTGACCAGCGTCAGAAGCTGCTGACGCGTGGCTTCATCGAAGCGGTGAAACCAGCGGTGCAGCGAGGGCAGTTCGGCCTGAGTGGTCCAGTCCAGATCGGCGGTAAGCCGGACGGAAGAGGGCGTAGCAGAAGTGGTATTTGCAAACCGGGGCACAGAGGCAATCTGGCGGGTGCGATTATAATTCAGCATCGCTTTTTCCATATCTGCGGATGTGGTGACCGGCAGGTGGTCGCGCACGCTGGTAATCTCCGTGCCTTTTTCATCCACCAGCTGAAAGTTCAGGCTGCGGTCAAAATGATAACGCTCGCGTTTTGTCTCCAGCGCAGGCAACCGAATGGTGATGGTTTTGGCTACCGCGGTGAACGTGACGATCATCGGCACCGACTGATAAGCGATGACGTTCTCTTTCTGACCTTTGCGCTGCTGCTCTACCCGAAACAGAAACTGATGCTGACCGCGGTCCAGCTCCAGGCTGTCTGCGCCTTTGAGGAGGGAGCCTGAAATTTTTCGACCATCCAGCACCAGCAAATCGATCTGAGGATCGAGCTTTAATGTGATGGCAGAACAGGACGCCGAAACGAGGAGGGTAAGTAACCCCGTTACAGCCAGCGACAGCTTCATTTCAACTCCGGTAACTGAAGACACAAAGGATGGTGTGTAGCAAATTCTTACATTATGGCAGTTAATTTACATTTAAACATATTTATTCGTGCGCGGGTTCAATTAATTTCGCTTAGGGCTTACCCGCTAAAGGGCACGCCAATCTACACTCAACACTGGCCTGAAAGGAGATAAACATGAACGATCAGACAATTCGTGAGGTGCTGACGCGCACCCAACGTATCGCCTTAGTCGGAGCAAGCGATCGCCCCGAACGTCCCAGTTACGGTGTGATGAAATATCTGCTCGATCAGGGGTATGAGGTGATCCCGGTCAGCCCGAAACTGGCAGGGAAAACGCTGCTGGGGCAGCAGGGGTATGCCAGCCTGGCGGATGTACCGGGCAAGATTGATATGGTGGATGTGTTTCGCAATTCTGAAGCCGCGTGGGGCGTGGCCCAGGAGGCTATCGCCGTGGGGGCAAAAACATTATGGCTGCAGCTGGGTGTGATTAATGAGCAGGCGGCGGTACTGGCACAGGATGCGGGCATGACGGTGATTATGGATCGCTGCCCGAAGATTGAAATTCCGCGTCTGGGAATAACGCGTCAGAAATGATGAGTGTGGCGGCAGAGCGTGCCGCCACTAATTAGTGTCGCAGATGAGGTGCCTGTAATTGCTGACGTACCGATGCTGCCAGCTCATCCATTGAAGGCTGTTCAGGGTGTTCAATGCTGGTTTCGCCGGAAAGCTGAATCTCCGCAACATAGGTATGTACCTGATCGCCTTCCTCATCTTCCATTACCACATGATACCAGGGTGCGGTGCGCATTTTCTCTTCCGCGCCAACATCTTCAATTTTAGGCTCATCTAACGAGTATTCAGGATCGACATCGACGATAACGCCCAGTACGCCGGACAAACGATGACGAACCTGCTGACCAATACCAAATTTACTGGCAATCATTGTGACCTCCCAAAAAAAAGCTCTCTTACCAATATGGGGGCAGGAGCCGTTTTTTCAAGTCACATTACGCGGCAGGCGAAACCTTTCAGGTAGAGACCTTCCGGATAGCTGGCGATCACCGGATGATCCGCGGCCTGGCGGAACTGTTCGATAAACTGTACTTCACGGCCCGCATCCAGCGCGGCATCAGCGATGATCTTCTGGAACAGATCGGTGGCCATCAGACCGGAGCAGGAGAAGGTCATTAATACGCCGCCCGGATTCAGTAACTGAATGGCAAGCATATTGATGTCTTTATAGCCGCGACAGGCGCCCATCAACTGGCTTTTGTTTTCAACGAACTTTGGCGGATCCATAATAATCAGATCAAATTTCTCGCCACTGTCCCGGTAACGGCGCAGCAGTTTGAAAACATCATCACGCTCAAATTGCGCGCGTGAGAGATCCAGCTCATTGAGTTCAACGTTCTGACGGGCAACGTCCAGCGCCTCCTGTGAAGTATCCACGCTGATCACTTCTTTACAGCCACCCATCAGCGCAGAAACCGCGAATCCACCGGTGTAAGAGAAGCAGTTAAGGACGCGGGCATCCTGCGCGTAACGACGCGTGGCGAGACGGCTATCACGCTGATCAAGGTAATAGCCGGTTTTGTGACCGCCCTGGATATCCACCAGCAGCTTCATGCCATGTTCGGTAATCGGCAGCAGCGGCGGCGGCAGTTCACCGGTAACGGTGCCCTGAGTCAGCGCCAGCCCCTCTTTCTTACGAACGGCGACGTCAGAACGGTCATAGATGGCGCAGCCAGGGAAACAGTGCTGCAGGGCGGTGATGATCGCTGCACGCTGATATTCTGCGCCTGCTGAGAGCAGCTGCATCACTAAAAAGTTGCCAAAGCGGTCAATGGTGACGCCCGGTAAACCATCAGATTCACCGGCGATCAGGCGATAGCTGTCCAGAACATCGCGGGCCGCCAGCCATTCGCGCCACTGCTGTGCCTGTTCAAAACGGCGGACAAAGAAGGCGATATCGATGGATTCATCGGCCTGCCAGCTCCAGACGCGGGCGCGGATCTGCGACTCGGGTGAATAAGCGGCGCGAGCCAGCCATTTACCGTTGCTGTCACAAACGTCAATGGTTTCACCCAGTTGCGCTTTACCTTCCAGACGCGCAACGGCACCTGAAAAGACCCATGGATGGCGACGGAGCAGGGACTTTTCACGTCCCTTTGCGAGAATCAATCTGACTGTCATAGTTTGCTATGCTTACCTGAAAAAATGAGGCGCCATTGTCCGGTGGATAACGGGAAATTGCAACGAACAGCAGCAGGAGAGAATAATGTCAGCAGCCTGTTTTAAAGCATGGGTTCATGGCCGCGTCCAGGGCGTCGGGTTTCGTTACAGTACTCAGGCAGAAGCCAGGATGCTGGGCGTACTGGGCTATGCGCGAAATCTGGATGACGGCAGTGTCGAGGTGCTGGCCTGGGGTGAGGCGGAGCAGGTCGATGCGCTGATCGCCTGGCTTAAAGCGGGCGGGCCACGCAGCGCGCGCGTTGAAAAGGTGCTGGTGGAGCCGCACCAGCCCGCAGAGCCGCCCCGCGATTTTACGACCGGTTAATTACAGACATTTCGCCGGTTTAGGCAGGCCGGCGATTTTCGTCGCCTGTTTAGCCGGCCCTTCAGGGAACAGGCGAAACAGATAGCGGCTATTGCCTTTCTCTTCCCCATATTTCTGCGCCATCGCCTTCACCAGCATTCGCACGGCAGGGGAGGTGTTATATTCCAGATAAAAGGCGCGCACAAAATGGACCACTTCCCAGTGTGCTTCGGTCAGGGTCAGGCCTTCCTGCTCAGCGATGTGGACAGCCAGTGCTTCACTCCAGTCGCCGGGATGCTTCAGATAGCCTTCGGCATCGACGGCGATTTCGTTACCGTTAAAATTCACGTGACATCCTCTTAGTAAATGACGGCGCAGTTTATCAAACCTGGCGGGCAGTAAAAGCAAAAACCCCGCCGAAGCGGGGTTTTACAGGCTACTGTCACTGCGGATTAGTTACTGCGGGCAAACCCCAGCAGGCTCAGCAGGCTGACAAAGATGTTATAGAGCGAAACATAGAGGCTGACCGTCGCCCGGATGTAGTTGGTTTCGCCACCGTGAATGATGTTGCTGGTTTCCCACAAAATCGCACCAGCTGAAAACAGAATGAACAGGGCGCTGATGGCCAGATGCAATGCAGGCAGCTGCAGGAAGATGTTGGCTACCACAGCAACCAGCAACACAACGAAACCTGCCATCATCATGCCGCCGAGGAAGGACATATCACGACGTGTGGTCAGCACGTAAGCCGAACAGCAGAAGAACACCAGCGCCGTGCCGCCCAGCGCCAGCGCTATCACGTCACCCATGCCTGCGGTTAAGAATGAGCTCAGGATAGGCCCCAGGCAATAACCCAGGAAGCCGGTAAAGGCAAAAGCGGCCAGAATGCCCATCGGGCTGTTAGCCAGACGGTAGGTTAAAAACATTAAGCCATAGAAGCCAACCAGCATCAGGATTAAACCCGGCGCAGGCAGGGCCAGCAGGGTGCTGGCGGTAGCCGTAACGGCCGAGAAGGCCAGGGTCAGTCCGAGAAGAAAATAGGTATTGCGCAGAACTCTGTGCGTAGACAGCAGTGAGGACTGCGATGAGGTGACAATTCTTTCCATGTTGCGCTCCTTTAAGCAGAACACCAAATATGTGCCGAGAATACGCAGGCCATTAAAGAGGGAAAAGGCGTTTTACCCTTCTTTACGCGCTAAACTGCTAATTGTTTGAGCAGAGTGGCGATTTTGACACCGAAAAATCACAATCTGGCTGTTTTTCAGGCGAATAGACAGATAGGTGCTTTACATCCCTAAACGGGGTGTTTATAGTGCGCGTCATTGCGGAGGGGTGGCCGAGCGGCTTAAGGCAGCGGTCTTGAAAACCGCCGATGGGAAACCATCCGAGAGTTCGAATCTCTCCTCCTCCGCCACTTTATCTGCCCTGGGCAATAAAGCGGCAAAAATAGATGTTTTGCCAATGCAGTACAGTTTCAAAACGGAGGGGTGGCCGAGCGGCTTAAGGCAGCGGTCTTGAAAACCGCCGATGGGAAACCATCCGAGAGTTCGAATCTCTCCTCCTCCGCCATTTCAGTCCTTGACTGGGCACACCAATAGTCGCCGATTTCCCTCCCTGTGCGGCGACAAGCGTCCTCAGCAGGTCAGACTTCGATCCCAGGATGCGGATTTCGCGATCTGCGACCTCGACGCGTTGCGCAAGGGCGCGCAGATGATCCCGCCGATAGCCGCCCCCATCGATCCGCATCCGTTCACGGGCTACCCGTGCAAAGCGGCGGACCATCGCCGGGCTGATGGCGTTATGGCCGGAGCTTTCCAGCATCGTTTGGGCGCGTTCGGCATCCAGCTTCGACTGGTCGCGGATGACCTTGAGGCCGGCGATACGCTCCTTGAGCGAAGAATCGTCCAGATCGGCAACACCTGATTCGATGGCGTCGTAGAGCCGCTTGAGGCGCAGTTCCGACTCAGCGGCGCGACGGTTCAGCTCGGCGATATGCTGCTGGCGGCGTTCAGATTGCTCCTGCCGGCGATCCAGCACGGTCGAGAGGATGTCTTCCAGCCGTTCGGGATCGAGCAGCCGTTCCTCGATATGGTGAGCGACAAGGCCGTCGAGCTTGTCCATCGGGATCGCGCGGCCCTTGCAGCCGGTTTCTCCCTGCCGTGCCTTGATCGAGCAGGCATAGTAGCGATAGCGCCCGCTCTTGCCGGTGCGCACGGTCATGGCACCGCCGCACTTGTCGCAGAAGCAGATGCCGGTCAGCAGTGTCGGGCCGAGGATAACCCGCGCGGGCATCTCGGTCTTGGGATTGCGGGCCTGCAACAGCGCCTGCACCGTATCGAACGTCTCCATGTCGATGATCGGCGGGACCGGCACGGTCACGACTTCGCTGATCGGCTTCAACTGCTTGCTCTTTGAGCGCTTGTTGAAATGATGCTCGCCGATATAGGTCCGCCGCGTCAGGATGCGGTGGACCTGGCCGATGCCCCAGCGTCCGCCGTCGCGGGTGAAGATGCCGCGTTCATTGAGATATTTCACGATCGCCTTGACGCCCATCTGCGGGGCATCGCCTTCCCGGCCCAGGGCGAGCCGGTAGATCAGGCGGATCGTGTCCGCGTGCAGCGGGTCGATCTCCAGCTTCTTCTTGGTCTTGGAAGCGCGCTGCTCGGCCGCAACGATGCGATAACCGATCGGCGGAAGCGCCCCGTTCCAGAAGCCTTGCCGGGCATTCTCCTTCAAGGCGCGCAAGACGTGCTTGGCGTTCTCCTTCGACTGGTATTCGTCGAACAACGCCATGATCTGCCGCATCATGACGTGCATGGGATCGTCACCCATTTCCTGCGTGATGGAGACGAGCTTGACGCCGTTCTTGGCGAGCTTGCGGACGTAGAACTCCAGCTCGAAGTGGTCGCGGAAGAAGCGCGAGAAGCTGTGGACCACCACCACATCGAAGGGCGCTGGTTTGGACGTGCCCGCCTCGATCATGCGCTGGAACTCGGGGCGTCGATCATTGGTGGCGGACGCGCCCGCTTCCACGAAGGTATCGACGAGTTGATAGCCGCGCGAGGCGCAATAGGCTTCGCCCTGCTTGCGCTGATCGGGGATCGACACGTCATGTTCGGCCTGACGGACGGTCGAGACGCGCAAGTAAAGCGCGGCGCGCTGCGAGAGGATCGGGGTTTCAGCGTTCATGGCCGGCCTCCCGCCGCCCTGCGGCCCTCGACCAGCGGCAACGCCAGTTCGACGCGATCATGCACGACCTTCGGCGCGAGCTTGCGCCCCTGGCCCGGCTCCATACGGACGAGGCCGTAGCCGGCCATCGTCTTGAGCGTGCGTGACAGGTTGGATTTGGCGCGGCCGGTGATCTCGGCCAGTTCCTCCAGCGATCCGGGCGCCTGCTCGGCGATGATGCGCAGCAGTTCCCGATTGCCGGCGGACAGAACCTTGGCAAAGGATTCGGTGGAGGTGAACCACACGTTCGGATCGTCCGACGCCGGCTTTTCCTCGCCGCGTGCGATCCGCATGGTGCGGGCCTTCATCTCGTCATAGTCGGCGATGCCGACTTTCAGGGTCGTCATAGTACGCCTCGCTCCTTCAACACCGCATCGACCTGTGCCCAGAAGTCGGCCAGCAGTGTGCCGGCGTCCTCATAGGCGTAGGGCTTCACGGTCTGGAGCCGATGGCGATGGTCCTGCGGCTCGCCCTTCTTCTGGCGGCCGACCGGATGGGCATTGTCGAACCCGACCAGCCGTTCGCCCGAAGGCCCGTGAAGCGTGAGCGAGTAATCGAGGCCGTGCGGTTTTTCCGGAGAAACCGGAATGCGTGTCACGACGAACTTCACCCAATGACCGCCGTCGGGATCGACGACAAGCACTTGCCCGTCGAGGTCCAGAAGCGTGTCGAGGCTCGGATCACGAACCTCGCTCATGGGAGTTTGTTATCAGATTGAGATAACTTATTCAAGCCCTTTTCGGGCGATGGCGAACCGAACAACTCGTCGAACAGGTCTCCGAACCAGCGCTCGAACACCTCGATCTCTGCTTCGCTGACGGGAATGCGATCGGGCCAGTCATCCACGACGCGCCAGGTTTCGATCTCTTCGATCGGCGTTGGGGTGCGACGCGGCCCGGGCTCGGCCGTATAATAATCATAGAGGTCGTCAGGCAGGACACCGGGAGCGTCAGACGCCCGACGCGCCGACCTTTGGACGCGGCGTCGAGACATGGCGTCACCGTCTGGAGCAAGTTGTCGTCGGATCACCCGATCGAGAAGCGCGGCGGATCGCCGCCGATCGAGTGTGGGACGATCTGTATCGTCGTGAAGTCTGCATAGCGCGATACCTCAATCGCGTTTCGTGATCGTGGACGCCCGCCGGGCTTTGGCGAAGCCGCGATCGGTGGCGATAAAGCGCTCCAGCATGGGGACGATGAGGCGGACGGGATCGGCGGACGGCTGTCCCGCCTCTTGGGCGAGGATGCCGGCATAGGCCGTGAGATCGCGATGCAGGCCGGCTGGCAGTTCCAGGGTGACCTTGACCGGCTTGTCGTCGGGAATGGATGAGAGTTTGAGCGTCGCCATGTCAGCCTCCGTATGTCTCTAATACAATGTCGCGGGTGACGAGGACGCGGACCGGGAAGCCCGGCCGGATGGTCAGTGTGGGCGCGATGTCGAGCTGGCGGCCGACGACCTGCCGGCCGACCTGGCTGATGCCGTCCGACGCGCCCTGGCGGATGGCACGGGCGATGTCGCTTTCCTCACCGGACGAACCGGCCTGCGATCCGATGCTGAGCAGCGTCGACAGGCCAGCGGCCTTGGCGAGATCCCACCAGTGATGATCGACGCCATCCTCAAGGCCGGCATAGCCTTCGGCATCGGCGCCCGGCTGGCGCTCGAGAACGATCGAGCGACCGTTCGGCATGATGAGCCGCGTCCAGACAAGCAACACACGACGTTGACCGAAGCCGACGCCATTGTCGTACTGGCCGACGACACGCGTCCCCTGCGGGATCAGCAGGATTTTGCCGGTGGGACTGTCATAGACGTTCTCCGTCACCTGGGCGGTGATCTGGCCGGGCAGATCGGAACGGATGCCCGTGATGAGCGCAGCGGGGATCACCGCGCCGGCTTGAAGCACGTTCGGCGATGCCGGGGCCGCGACGCGATCGGGCGCGACGGTGCGCTTGTCGGGCGCCTGGTTGAGGAAGGCGAGCTGGCGATCCTGCGCCGAGGGCGTCGCCGGCTGGGGTGCGAGGCCGAGGCTGGCAAGGTCGGTCGATGGCATCGTCGCGATCGTGGACGGCTGCACGGCTGTCCCGTTGTTCGCGGGCCGGGTTTCGGTCGAGGCGAACAACCGCGCCGTCCGGGCCGACTCCAGCTCCTGCGCCTGGCGCTGTTCCTCCGGCGTGGGGCCGACTGGTCCGGTATTGGGCGTGGCGATCCCCGGCGTGGGGACCGGCTGGCCGGCGTTCTGCGCATTGAGGATCGGGCGGCCGAGATCGCCCGGCAGCGGCGGGCCGAGCTTCGGCACACCGCTATAGTCCTTGGGCAAGCCGGCCAGCCCATCCGGCGTCGTGCGGTTGTCGGTGGAATAGAGTTCCTGACCCTGATGGCCGCCGTTCCGGGTCTGGAGCGCATAGACCAGCGCGCCGCCGACGCCGAGACTGGCAACCAGGCCGAGACCGGCCAGCACCTTGCGCGACAGCCGCGTGACGCGCGGCGGCTCGGGACGCAGCCGCATCGGTGCAATGGGTTCACCGGTCAGGGGCTTGGCGTCATCCTCTGCCCTGTCAGGCTTCTTGCCTTCTTCTTTCTCGGGATGTTCCTCGCTCACGATGCCGGCCTCCCATCGGTGCGGGAGATGCGGACACGCTTCTGGTCCTTGGCGGAGCCAAAGCGGAGTTCGGCGGCGGCGAACAGGCGGTCGACGATCATGTAGTTGCCGCGCACCCGGTAGTTCACCAGTTCGGAGGTGTCGCCCTCGGGGCCGACGACGAAGAGCGGCGGCATTTCCCCTTGCGCGATACCGCGCGGAAACTCGATGAACACCTGCCGGCCGTCGTCGAAGGCGCGCAGCGGACGCCAAGGGGCACGGTCGCCGGAGACCTCGTAGCGGAAATTGACCTTCGCGAGATCGACGCCGCTGGCGACGGGCTGCTGAGCCTCCGCCTGTTGATTCTGGCGGCGCAGGGCGATGAGCTGGTCCTGCGGATATTGCCAGGACACCGAGGCCATATAGGTCGCGGGCGTCGAGCGCAGCTCCATGTGATAGGTGCGCCGATCGGTATTGATGACGAGATTGGTCATCAGGTCGGCGCGTGTCGGCTTCACCAGGATATGGATTTGTTTCGCCGCGCCCGCGCCGCTCTCGGTATCGCCGATCACCCAGCGCACGGTGTCGCCGGCCGCGACCGGGCCGGCGCCGACCAGCGTCTCGCCGGGCTGGAGACCGATATCGGTGATCTGCCCCGGCGAAGCATAGACCTGGTAGAGCGCGCCATCGACGAAGGGATAGACTTGCATCGCATTGATGAAGCCGCCCCGCACCGGCTGCATCCGGGCGGCGGCATTGGCCTCACTGACGCGCGCGGCAGGGTCCGGCAGCTCGGGGGTTGGTTTGCCGTCCTTGCCAACCAGCTTCAACTGGCCGGGCAGCGGCAAAACCTTCGGCAATTCGATGACCTGCACGGGCTTGGGCGGATCGACGGCGATGACGGCGGGCGCCGCGTCGTCATAGGCGATGTCCGGCGGCGGGGTATGTCCGGCGCAGCCGGCGAGCGCCGATGTGCAAAGCAGCAGAAGCGGCAAGCCGGATTTACGTAAACCCGGAAAGCCGCCGAAGCGGACACCTGGAAAGGCGAGGATGAGGAAAGCCGGCCTCCCGGCATGACGGAAGGTCGGTGTCATTGCGAAAGCTCCTTCGACCAGTTGATGGCGTTGATGTAGATTCCGAGCGGGTTCTTCCTGAGCGTGTCGGCGTCATGGGGCGGCTGCACGGCGACGGTGACGATCGCCGACCAGCGCTCGGTGGCGGCGAGGCTGCCGTCCTGATAGCGGCGCTCGATCCAGGCGATGCGGAAGCTCGACGGCGAGGCGCGGATGACGCTGGAGACCTCGACCGCGATCTGCTGCTTGCCGACCTTGGCGAAGGGGTCGTTGGCGCGGGCATAGTCGTTCAGCGCCAGTGCACCGCCCTGCGTGGTGAAGTCATAGGCCCGGAGCCAGTTCTGCCGCACGATGATCGCGTCGGAGGGAATGCTTCTGACCTGCTCGATGAAGCGCGCGAGGTAGAAGGCGATCTGCGCATCGTTCGGCTGATAGTCGGCAGTGGCGGGCGCGACGGCTTGTGCCTGACCGAGCTTGTCGACCTGCACCACCCACGGCACGATCGAGCCGTTCAGCGATTGCCAGACCAGCGCGCCCGACAGGCCGGCGGAGAGCGCCAGCGAGCCGAAGGCCATCAGCCGCCAGTTCTTCGCCTGCACGCGAGCCGACCCGATGCGGTCGTCCCAGACCTGCGCGGCGCGCTGATAGGGCGTCTCGGGTTCGGGGGATTTGCCGTAATGGGCGGAAGGTCGCTTGAACATGGATCAGTCGCTTTCGGAAAGATTGACGGACGCGCCGCCGCCATGGGCGTCGCCGGATTTGACGGCATGGGCGGCGGCCTGCACGCCGTGGGAGAGTTTCTGGGAGCGCTGCATCCGCGTCGCCCAAGCGGGCGGGCTGCCGGGTGCGGCAGACGATGCAGCCGGTGCGGACGCGGCATCAGTGGCGTCGCCGCCGACCGTGCCGGCCGTCGATGATCCGCCCGACACCTCGAAGGCGGTGCGCGCACCGGACTGGTAGCTCTGCTTCATGCTGTCGGCGGCACGGCCGGCCGCGCGTTTGAGCGGCGACACAGCGGCCTGTGCGCCGGTCGAGGCGACATTGCCGAGACCGGAGGCGACAGCCGATGCACCGGACTGACCGGCCGCGCCGAGGCTGTAGGCGGTGGACGCGCCGCCCGCGAGCGCGGCCCCGCCACGGGCGGCAGCAGCGGCACCCCCGGCAAGGGCAGCGCCACCGGATGCGACGGCGCCGATCGCAGCACCTCCGGCTGCAACCATGCCACCGGCGGCGAGCCCCGTGCCGATCGCCGCGCCCGCGCCGAGCTGCGGGCCGCCGGAGACGAGGCCGTTGGCGATGCCGGGGCCGAAGATGCCGAGGCCGAGCAACGACAAGGCGGCGAGCACGATTGCCATGGCATCGTCGATCGACGGCGTCGCGCCGTTGAAGCCGCGCGTGAACTCGGCAAACAGCGTCGAGCCGATGCCGATGATGACGGCGAGCACCAGCACCTTGATGCCGCTGGAGATGACATTGCCGAGCACCCGTTCGGCCATGAAGGCGGACTTGCCGAACAGGCCGAAGGGGATCAGCACGAAGCCGGCGAGCGTCGTCAGCTTGAACTCGATCAGCGTGACGAAGAGCTGGACGGCGAGCACGAAGAAGGCGAGCAGCACCAGCGCCCAGGCGAACAACATGCAGGCGATCTGGATGAAGTTCTCGAAGAAGGACCAATAGCCCATCAGATTCGAGATCGAATCGAGCAGCGGACGCCCGGCGTCGAGCCCGGTCTGCGCGACTTTGCCAGGGCGCAGCAGATCGCCGACCGAAAAACCGGTGCCGGACGCCTTCAGGCCGAGGCCGGCGAAGCTGTCGAAGACGATGCGGGCGAGGTTATTCCAGTTGCCGATGATGTAGGCGAACACGCCGACGAACAGCGTCTTCTTGACCAGCCGGGCGATGATATCCTCGTCGCCGCCCATCGACCAGAACAGCGCCGCCAACGTCACGTCGATGACGATCAGCGTGGTGGCGATGAAGGCCACCTCGGGTTTGAGCAGCCCGAAGCCGCTGTCGATGTAGCGGGTGAAGACTTCGAGGAAATGATCGATGACGCCGGTGCCGCCCATGTCAGCGCGTCCCCGGTTGGGCGGATTGCGTTTCGGCCGGAAACAGCGTGGTTGGTGCCGCCGATGGGGCGGACGCAGCGGCCCCAGCCGCAGCCGGCTGGCCGAGGAAGCGACGGCGGTTCTCGGCCCACGCCTTCAGGCAGGCCGGATCGCGGGCACCCGCTTCGCCGATCCCGCTGCACCGGGCGAGTTCCGCGTCCAGCGGATCTCGCTCCGGGGCCGGCGATGCCTGTGTCGGTGCGGCACTCTGCGGATCGTCGTGGCGATTCATCTCGATCGCGGTCGCGATGATGGCGATGGCGACGAAGGCAATGGCGCCGATGCGTGCGAGGGTCTTGCCGTCCATCGGCCCTGCCTCAGTGGTTGCCGTAGAACATCTGGGCGTTGCCGGCCTGATAGCCGGCGCCCGGCGTCAGGAAGCGGCGGCGCTGTTCCTGACCCTGCGCCGCGGCGGCGGCCTGTTCGGCCGATTGCAGCGCCTGCGCGCGGCCGTTGGCGGCGACGACGGCGGTGAGGTCGGCGAGCTGCTGGGCCTGAAGCGCGAGAAGCTGGTTGCCGGCCTGCGTCGCCTGCAAGGCGCCGGTGGCGGATTGGCTCGATCCGACCAGCGCCGACATCTGCGTGCGGTTGGTGTCGATATTGCCGACGACGGTCGCCTGCACGCGCATCGCGTCCTGCAAGCCGCCGACCGTGTTCTCCCAGCGGGCCTTGGCGCCGGCGACGAGCTGCTGATCCGACACCGACATGGAGGCGGTCGAATATTTCTGGGCGAACGCCTGGTCGATCTGCTTCACGTCATAGGCGATGTTCTGCGCCTGTTGCAGAAGCTGTTGGGTCTTCTGGACCGACTGCTGAAGCTGTTGCAGCGACGAGTATGGCAAGCTCGCAAGGTTACGCGCCTGGTTGATGAGCATCTGCGCTTCGTTCTGAAGCGAGGTGATCTGGTTGGTGATCTGCTGGAGGGCGCGGGCCGCCTGGATGACGTTCTGCGCATAGTTCGACGGGTCGAACACGATGATGGCGTAGGCCGGGGTCGTGACGATCGGCGACAGGGCCAGCGGGACGGACAGGATGGACGCGGCGAGCATCGCCGCGCGGGAACGGCGCAGTATCATGACAAGGTCTCCAGGTTGGCGAGGTTGGGGATGAGATCGGCGGCCCAGCCGAGATCGCGAAGGCGCAGCCAGGCGGCGAGAAAGCCGTCCGCGCCATGCTCGGCGACGATGCCGGCGATGGCGGTCTGATCGGACTTCGATGACGCGGCGCAGAGCGCCAGCGCCACCTCGGACAGGCCCAGCTCGAAGAGCCGGTTGCCGTGCCGCGACTGGCAGTAATAGTCGCGCTTGGGCATCGCCCGCGCGAGAATCTCGATCTGGCGGTCGTTGAGACCAAAGCGGCGATAGATGGCGGTGATCTGCGGCTCGATCGCCCGTTCGTTCGGCAGCAGCAACCGGGTCTGGCAGCTCTCGATGATCGCGGGCGCGATAGCCGACCCGTCGATGTCAGACAGCGATTGCGTGGCGAAAATGACGGAAGCGTTCTTCTTGCGCAGCGTCTTCAGCCATTCGCGGAGCTGGCCGGCGAAGCCCTCGTCGTCGAGCGCGAGCCAGCCTTCGTCGACGATGATGAGCGTCGGCGATCCGTCGAGCCGGTCTTCGATCCGGTGGAACAGATAGGCGAGCACGGCCGGCGCGGCGTCGGTGCCGATCAGCCCTTCGGTCTCGAACGCCTGCACGGTGGCGGTGCCGAGATGTTCGGCCTCTGCGTCGAGCAACCGGCCCCAGGCCCCACCGATGCAGTATGGCCGCAATGCCTGCTTCAGGTCGTTGGACTGGAGCAGGACGCACAGGCCGGTGATCGTCCTCTCCTCGATCGGCGCTGAGGCCAATGAGGTCAGCGCCGTCCAGAGATGCTCCTTCACCTCCGGCGTGATGGTGACGCTCTCGCGCGACAGGATCGCGCCGATCCAGTTGGCGGCCCATGCCCGTTCGGCGGCATCATCGACACGGGACAGCGGTTGAAGACTGACGGAGGTTTCCGAACCATCCGTCAGCCCGCCGCCGAGATCGTGCCAATCGCCATGCATGGCGAGCGCGGCGGCGCGGATCGAACCGCCGAAATCGAAGGCGAAGACCTGCGCGCGGGCGTAGCGGCGGAACTGGAGCGCCATGAGCGCCAGCAGCACCGACTTGCCGGCGCCGGTCGGGCCGACGATCAGCGTATGGCCGACATCGCCGACATGAAGGGAAAACCGGAACGGGGTCGAGCCTTCGGTCTTGCCGAAGAGCAGTGGGGGTGCCGCAAAATGCTCGTCCCGTTCCCGCCCCGCCCACACCGCCGATAGCGGGATCATATGGGCGAGGTTCAAGGTGCTGATGGGCGGTTGCCTGACGTTGGCGTAGACGTGGCCCGGCAGGCTGCCGAGCCAGGCATCCACCGCGTTGATGGTCTCGGCCATCGCGGTGAAGTCGCGGCCCTGGATGACCTTCTCGACCAGCCGCAACTTCTCGTCGGCGATGCGCGGGTCGGTGTCCCACACCGTCACCGTCGCGGTGACATAAGCGATCCCAGCATAGTCAGCGCCCAGCTCCTGCAAGGCGAGGTCGGCATCCGCCGCCTTGTTCGACGCATCCGTGTCCACGAGCACGGATTGCTCGTTGGTCATCACCTCCTTCAGGATGGCGGCGATCGACTTGCGCTTGGCGAACCATTGCCGCCTGATCTTGGTCAGCAGCTTGGTCGCGTCGGTCTTGTCGAGGAGGATGGCGCGGGTGGACCAGCGATAGGGAAAGGCAAGCCGGTTCAGCTCGTCGAGCAGGCCCGGCGTCGTCGCGGTCGGGAAGCCGGTGATGGTCAGCACGCGGAGATGCGACGATCCCAGGCGCGGCTCCAGCCCGCCGGTGAGCGGCTGGTCGGCGAGCAGCGCGTCGAGATACATCGGCGTCTCCGGCACGCGAACGCGATGCCGGTGCGTGGAAACGCAGCCGTGCAGATAGGTCAGCGTCTCCGCATCATCGAGCCAGTGGCATTCGGGCATGAAGGCTTCGATCAGGCGTAGCAGCCGGTCGGTGCGATCGGCGAAGACCGAGAGCACTTCCCGTCCATCGACGCCGGATTGTTCGCGGCCCTCGTAAAGCCAAGTCTCGGCGCGCGCCGCGTCCTCGGCCGGCGGCAGGTAGGTGAAGGTCAGGAAATAGCTGGACTCGAAATGCGCACCGGCTTCCTCGAAATCGGCCTTGCGCTCGGCATCGACCAGAGCCGACGCGGCATCTGGGAACGTGCTGTCGGGATAGGTCGCTGCCGGATGGCGCTGCGCTTCGACGAAGATGGCCCAGCCGGAGCCAAGGCGGCGGAAGGCGTTGTTCAACCGGCCCGCGACCGCGACCAACTCGGCTGGCACGGCGGAATCCAGATCGGGACCGCGAAACCGTGCGGTCCGCTGGAAGCTGCCGTCCTTGTTGAGCACGATGCCGGCACCAACCAGCGCCACCCAGGGCAGGAAGTCGGCAAGCCGGCTGTTGCGATTGCGATATTCGGCGAGGTTCATCATGGTCGCGCTCCCCTCAGACTGCGAGGTGCGCGGGGATGCGCAGGTGGCGGCGGCCGACCTCGACGAAGAGTGGGTCTCGCTTCGCCGCCCACACCGCCGCGAAATGCCCGATCGCCCAGATGGCGAGGCCGACCAGCCACAGCCGCAGGCCGAGACCGACCGCGCCGGCGAGCGTCCCGTTCATGATGGCGATGGCGCGCGGCGCGCCGCCGAGCAGGATCGGTTCGGACAGCGCCCGGTGCAAAGGGACGGTATAGCCGGGTACGTCCCCGCCCTGATCGACGGCGCTCGCCATCAGACCAGCGCCCCGCCGCCGAACGAGAAGAACGACAGGAAGAACGAGCTTGCCGCGAACGCGATCGACAGGCCGAACACGATCTGGATCAGTCGGCGGAAACCGCCCGACGTATCGCCGAAGGCCAGCGTCAGGCCCGTGGTGATAATGATGATGACCGCGATGATCTTGGCGACCGGGCCTTCGATCGACTGCAAGATCTGTTGCAGCGGCTGTTCCCACGGCATGGACGAGCCGGAGGCGTAAGCGGGCGCGGCCATAACCACGCTGAGCGTGGCAACCGATACGGTCATGGCGAGGCGATGGCGGACGCGGGTCAGCCGCGCGGGATGGTGGCGTTGGATCACAGATTTTCTCCTTCGGGGTTGGTGTCGAGGGCTCGACGGGGGGAAGCCGCAGCACCGTCGGCCCCGGAAACGGGAAGGCCGACGGCGGGTGCGACGCGGTAATCGCCATCGGGACCGAGGCCCTCGACGCGGGCGAATTCGGACAGCCGGCGCGCGGAACCACGGCCGGATAGGACGGCGACGAGATCGATGGTCTCGGCGATCAGGGCGCGCGGGACGGTGACGACGGCTTCCTGAATGAGCTGTTCCATCCGGCGCAGGGCGCCGATGGCGCTGCCGGCGTGGATGGTGCCGATGCCGCCGGGATGGCCGGTCCCCCATGCCTTCAAGAGGTCGAGGGCTTCGGCGCCGCGCACCTCGCCGATCGGGATGCGGTCGGGGCGCAGGCGAAGCGATGAGCGGACGAGATCGGACAGCGAGGCGACGCCATCCTTGGTGCGCATGGCAACGAGGTTGGGCGCGGCGCATTGCAGTTCGCGCGTATCCTCGATGATGACGACGCGATCGGCGGTCTTCGCCACCTCGGCCAGCAGCGCGTTGGTCAGCGTCGTCTTGCCAGTCGACGTACCGCCGGCGACGAGGATGTTGGCCCGCGCCGCTACGCCCGTCCGCAGCGCCTCGGCTTGCGCGGCGGACATGATGCCGGCTGCGACGTAATCGTCGAGCGTGAACACCGCGACGGCAGGCTTGCGGATGGCGAAGGCGGGAGCCGCGACGACGGGCGGCAGCAGGCCCTCGAACCGCTCGCCGGTCTCGGGCAGCTCGGCCGAGACGCGCGGTGCGCCCGCATGGACCTCGGCGCCGACATGATGCGCAACCAGGCGCACGATGCGTTCGCCATCGGCGGGTGACAGCCGCTCGCCCGTGTCGGACAGCCCTTTGGAAAGACGATCGATCCAGATGCGCCCGTCCGGGTTCAACATCACCTCGACGACGGCGGCGTCTTCCAGATACCGGGCAATCGCAGGCCCCAGCGCCGTGCGCAGCATCCGCGCGCCGCGTGCCAGTCCTTCCGAGTTGTGATGCGAAGCCGCCATCTGATCCCCGTGTCGGCCGGGGAGAAACAGACGGTCCCCGGACGGGGATGATTAAAAGAGCCCGAAATCAGGCTGGTTCAACAACTATCGAATGTCGTGCGGGGATCGGCGAGAAATGGCGGTGATCGGCGGAGTACGCTGGATTGGGCATCATGGCCGTGACCGCGAGAGAACTTCCGATTCGACCGCCGATGATGTAATTCTGAAGCAATCGTAAAATATACCGGAGACACTTTCTCGAAGGGGCGGACGATGGCTATCGAACTGATCGTACATCCGGGCGTCGACAGTGCATTCTTGGCGTGGCGCGCACCGTTTATCGACGGGTGCCGGGGCTTCGCGTTACGGCGCAAGGTCAGGCGCGCCGCAGGCAGCGCCCCCAGTCCCAATGCGACCGGCGCCGCCGATGCCGATGGGTTCGTCGAGGAGATCGTGGCGAGCTGGGTCGGCTTCGCGGACGGCCCCGATGTCGAGGAAGGCACGCGCAAGCCGACGACGGAATGGCCGATCCAGAAATATCTCTGGTCGGACTTCGCGGTCGGTCCGGGTGACGAGGTCGCCTATCGCGTCGCCCCGATGATCGGCCCGGAAGCGGCGATGCAGGAAGCCATCGATCAGGCTTCGCCCTGGAGCGAGCCGGTCGCGATTGGCGCGGAAACCGAAGGGCGGGCGAGTTGCTTCTTCAATCGCGGCATCGTCGCCAGCCAATGGCTGGCGCGGCTTCTGCCCGATGTCAGCCCTTCGACGAAGCTGCGAGAGGAAATCGCCGATCCGCAAAGCCGCATCCGTGCGTTCCTCGGCGGCCCTGTCCGCGACAAGCTCCTGTCGGTGCTGACCAATGCCGCCGCTGCCAAGGCGCATGTCTATGCCGCGCTGTTCGAACTCGACGATCCAGAGCTGATCCCGCTGCTCAAGGCGCTCAAGAAGCGCGCCCATATCGTGCTAGGCAATGGCGCGGTGAAGAAGAAGGGCGAGGACGAGAATGACGACGCGCGCGCGGCCCTGAGCGGCTGCGACGTGCGCGATCGGATGACGGCACCGCGCGCGCTGGCGCACAACAAGTTTCTGGTGATCTGCGACGCCGACAAGACACCGCAGGCGGTGTGGACGGGCAGCACCAACTGGACGAAGACGGGCCTCTGTACGCAGGCCAACAATGCCGTGCTGATCGCCAACCCTGCGCTGGCGCAATTCTATCTCGATCAGTGGAAGGCGCTGGCGGATGCCGGCGATGCGACACCGGACACGCTTTACGGGAGCAACGGCACGCCCCGGAAGAGCACCAAGGCCAAAGGCACGACGCTCTGGTTCACGCCGATGCGTGGTGGTGCCGATCTCGATCAGGCGGGAGAACTGATCGCGGCGGCCCGGCATGGCATCCTCTTCCTGATGTTCAATCCGGGACCGCGCGGCACGCTGCTCAACGATATCATCGAGCTGGCCTCACCGGGTAGCCCGAACTTCAAGCCCGATCTCTACATTCAGGGCGTCGTCAATCAGAATCCCGGCACCGACAAGAACCCGGTCGTGTTGTTCAATCGCGGCGACCGCATCGACGCGAATGCCGACGTGCTTCTGCCGGCCGCTATACCCGGCCCGCTCAAATATTGGCACAAGGAACTGGTAAAGCTCCCCGGAACCTTCGCCATGGTTCACAGCAAGGTCGTCGTGATCGACCCCTATGGCGACAAGCCCGTCGTGATGACCGGCTCGCACAATATGGGGCCGAAGGCGAGCGGGGTGAACGACGAGAACCTGCTCATCATCGAAGGCAATGGCGCGCTCGCCAGCCAGTATGCCGGCAAGATCATGGAAATCTATGCGCAGTACCGCTGGCGGCAGTCGGTCCAGAAGCAGGATGGCAAGCCGCGCTGGTCCGGTCTGGCGAACGATGACACATGGCAGATCGCCGACGCGACCAAAGCCTATGACAAGCGCCGCCTGCGGGAGCTGGATTTCTGGTTCGGGTCGGACGCGGCGGGCTGACCTTCGTCATAGCGGCCCAGGTCGCGGCGGTCAGGTTTCAGTTGGCGGCCTGTCGGCGCCTTCCCGGCGTCCATCGATGTCGCGCGACAGGTCTTTGAGGAACCGGTCGCCGGTCGCGAGCCTGCGGCCAAGCGATTGCAGGAAACCCTCGAACCGCTCGTTGCCCTTGGCGCGCGCCGAGGCTTGTGCGCTGTCGGACAATGGTGGCGTCAGCGTCATCCAGAAGCGGATGAACAGCGACAGCGTTTCGCCGAGGATGGCGAGGTCTTCGTCCAGCCCATCGATCTGGCGGCCGATCCGGTCCATGCGGCGCGCGAACACCGCCTCCAGCCGCTCCGAGGCATCAGCAGAGAGGAAGGACGCGACGGCGGCTTCGATCACGGCGGATTTCGAGATGTTGCGGCGGAGCGCCAGCGCCTCGACCTTCTTCAAAAGGTCCGGCTCGAAATAGACGTTCATGCGGGTCTTGGTCTGCATGGCCGCCCCCTCACAACTCGATGCCGTCGGCCGGGTCCATCGTCGCCTGCCGGGCGTTCGATGTGACCTGAAGACGGAGACGACGCGCCTTGGCGGCGTCGAGATCGGGATCATCGTCGAGCACATCGAACTCGTTGAAGGCAGGACGCTCCGGCGGTGCGATCTCCTCATGCTCGGGCAATTCCGGCTCGCGACGGATGCCGGCGTTGGCCGGATCGGCGGCAATACCATTTTCGTTGCCTGGTGCGGCTCCTGCCGATGCGGTCGGGATCGCCAGCGCCGACCAGTCGTCGACCGGTGGGGTTGCCGGTGCTTCCATCGCGTTCGGCTTGGGCGGCGGCAGGATGCGCTCGCGGAAACGGGCATCCTCGTAATAGCGGGCCTTCTTCGCCCGCACCGGCGGCACACCCGCGACCAGCAACAGTTCGTCAGCCGGCGGAAGCTGCATCACCTCGCCGGGGGTCAGCAACGGCCGGGCCGTCTCCTGCCGCGACACCATGAGATGGCCGAGCCAGGGCGACAGCCGGTGGCCGGCATAGTTGGTGGAATCGCGCATCTCGGTCGCGGTGCCGAGCGCATCCGACACGCGCTTGGCGGTGCGCTCGTCGTTGGTGGCGAAGGCAACGCGCACATGGCAATTGTCGAGCACACTGTTGTTCGCGCCATACGCCTTCTCGATCTGGTTGAGGCTCTGCGCGATCAGGAAGGACTTGATGCCGTAGCCCGCCATAAAGGCCAGCGCGCTTTCGAAGAAATCGAGCCGCCCCAGCGCCGGAAACTCGTCGAGCATCAGCAGGAGGCGATGCCGATTGGCGGAGGTCTTCAGGTCTTCGGTCAATCGCCGCCCGACCTGATTGAGCAACAGGCGGATCAGCGGCTTGGTGCGGTTGATGTCGGAGGGCGGTACGACGAGATAGAGGCTGACGGGCTTCTCGCCCGCCACCAGATCGGCGATGCGCCAGTCGCAGCGCGCCGTCACCTTCGCTACGACGGGATCGCGGTAGAGACCGAGGAACGACATGGCGGTCGAGAGCACGCCCGAACGCTCGTTGTCGCTCTTGTTCAGCAGCTCGCGGGCCGATGAGGCGATGACGGGATGGACACCGGCTTCGCCCAGATGCGGTGTGCTCATCATGGCGCGCAGCGTTGCCTCGACCGGGCGCTTCGGATCGGACAGGAAATTGGCGACGCCCGCCAAGGTCTTGTCGGCTTCCGCATAGAGGACGTGCAGGATCGCCCCGACCAGCAGCGAATGACTGGTCTTTTCCCAATGGTTGCGCTTGTCGAGCGCGCCTTCGGGATCGACGAGGATGTCGGCGATGTTCTGCACGTCGCGGACTTCCTTGTCGCCGCGCCGCACCTCCAGCAGCGGATTATAGGCCGACGACGTGGGATCGGTCGGATCGAACAACATCACGCGACCGTGGCCCGCGCGGAAGCCGGCGGTCAGGCCCCAATTCTCGCCCTTGATGTCATGGACGATGACGCTGCCCGGCCAGGTCAGCAGCGTCGGTACGACGAGACCGACGCCCTTGCCGCTGCGGGTCGGGGCGAAGCACAGCACATGCTCGGGACCGTCATGGCGGAGATAGTTGCCATCGAGCCGGCCGAGCAGGACGCCATCGGGGCCGAGCAGCCCTGCGGCCTTGATCTCCTCGGGTTCGGCCCATCGCGCCGAGCCATAGGTGGCGACGTTCTTCGCCTCGCGCGCCCGGATTACCGACAGGGTGATGGCGACGACGATCGAGATGAATGCGCCTGCCACCGCGATCGTGGCGCCTTCGATAAAGATGGGCGGCGCATAGGCGTCGTAGCAATACCACCACCAGAAGAAGATCGGCGGATAGTAGAACGGCCAGCCCGCCACCTCGAACCAGGGCGCGCCGAGTTGCGCCTGAAAGCCGAGACGCCATGCCGTCCATTCCGTCGCGCACCAGATCGCGGTAAACACGATTGTTAGAACGAGGGCGACTTGTCCCCACAGGACACGGCTTCCCGACATAAAAACTCCGATCAGCAGAAGAGACGGAGCTGATCAGAGAATAGCCGTTCCGGCCATAAGCAACAGAAAATCCGAAGCGTCGGGATTCCGGATACCATGGCGAAGAAAAAGGACGGTCAGTGCCGTGACGGTCGCGCCTCGGCTGCCGCCTGTTCCAGGATCTTGCGATAGCCGGTCTTCGTCATCCAGTGCGCACGCGCAAGATGGCTCTGCCAGCATCTACGGGTCCGATCGGTTTCCCCGACCGGATCGCGATGCAGCACGATCCGCGCCACCTCCCGCCAGTCCGCGCCATCGGTTTCGGCGTCGAGCAGGCGCAGGTAGGTGACGAAGTGCGTCTCGTCGTAGATCGTGATCTCTGGCGCGGCCGGCGCCAGGTCATCGACATCGGGGTCAAGTTCGGGGCGCACCCGCATCGCACGGCCCTCCTACGAACCTCGCGCTCACAATAAACCCGAAATGGGATAATCCTAAATCAGGATTAGCGGAACGGCTTCCCCTTTTCAACGGAGAGCCATTCCGAATGCAGAAATCCTTGCGCGCGCCCCGACAAATCCTGCTGCAATCTCTCCTCATCGAAGCGCGCAAGACCAAGGGACTGACCCAGGCGGAGCTGGCCGATGCTCTCGGCAAGCCACAATCCTTCGTCGCCAAGTATGAACGTGGCGAGCGACGGATTGATGTCATCGAGTTCATCGACATTACTGCGGTCCTCAGCATCGCCGCCAGCGACTTGCTCGCGAAGATCCAACCGATCACGCCCAGGACCCGACCGATACCGCAATGAATATCACAGGCCGGGACGAATCGGAACGATCATTCCTGGAACGATCGTTCCTGCACTGGTTCCTCTCGGGCCATGGACCTCAAGGAGGTCATGGCGGTCAACCTGCGTCGGATTCGTCATGATCGGAACATGACGCAAGAAGAGTTGGCCGATCACGCCGGCCTCAGCGCGCGCTATATCGGCGCGATCGAACGCGCCGACGTGTCCGCGAGCGTGACGGTGCTCGGGCAGATCGCCGAGGCTCTCGGCGTCGACGCCGGAGAGTTGGTGAGGTTAGCGGGCGGGAAGCGATGACCGGCTCATCTCGAAAGCGAGATCGAGCAGGTTCTTGAGCGCAGGACTACGGTTGTGCGGCGACCGCACCGCGCTGAGTTATTCAGCTTCGAGAAGCCATGGCACCTGATAGATACTCAGTCATCAAATTCCCAATCCTCGTTGTCGTCCCAACTGCCAGGACACCGATCCGCCCTGCACGATGCCCGCGACCTCGCGACCGAGCTGGCGGTCAATGACTGGCCGCCACGGGACGAGCGTGAACTCGTGGGACTTCTCGACGATGGCGAACTTACCGCTCGATAGCTGCACGGTTCCGCTGAACGTGCCGCTGACGGTTTCGCCATCAGTGGCGGCTCTGAACGGCAGCACCTTCCTCGCCGCCATCTCTTCGCCGACGCGGGCAACCTCGCGATCCTGAAGCGTAGTGATAAGGTTGCGCCGATAAGCCGTGCGGCCGTCGTTCTGAAGGATGGCGTCGCCGCGATCAATCAGCGTCTCGCGCCGGCGCTCCATCGCCTCGCGCACCTGCTCCCCGAAGCCCGACGCCGACAGGTCCGACGCGCTCGCGCCAACCAGCCGCCGGTCGAGCCAGGTCGCACCATCCGATCCGATCTGCCGCTCCAGGTCGAAGCTCGAAAGGATGCGGATATTGGCGCGGGCATTGCGTCCGGCATCATGGGCGGCGGCACGCGCCTCGAAGTCTTCGGGGATGCGCCATTGGTCGGCGTCGATCCGCTCAGTGATGCCAGCACGACGCAACGCCTCCAGCCGGCGTACATGGGCATCGACAAAGCCTTCATAGTCGCCCCCCGGCACGCGCCCCTCGAACCGGGCCTGCTCCAGATGGCGGCTCGGCCGGTAGATGCCGCCCTCGGCCATGCCGGCGATAGCGCGGTCGGAGGGGCGGCCAGCGTTGTCGGGCGGCGCGATCTCGATCACGCTGCCGATGCGGGCGTCCTCGACGCGAGCCGGGTCGATCCCGGACACATGATGCGTCCGCCCGTCGATGCCATCGACCACCAGCATCAGGGTCTCGCCCAACTCGTCGGAGAGATGCTTGTCGATGACGCGGCCGGTGATCGGCGTGGCGGGTGCCGCATCGTGAATCTGGAAACTCATCGGATCGCGCTCGGCACCATCGGCCTGGAGCGCCTTCTGCATGGTGCGGATGATGTCGCCACGCTCGCCCATCTCGCGCAACGTCGGCTCCAGCCGCTCGCTCAATTCCCAAACGCCCGGCGCGTGTTCGGTGGCGAGACCCATGTCGCCGAGCTTGCCGAGACGGCGCAGCCGCAGGGTCCGGTCGGACTGGCCGCGCGGATCGCCCGGCTCGTGGCGTAGGTCGAGGAAGCGGTCATCGGCCTCCGCGATCATCGCCCGGTCGATGCGGGTCAGCCGGTCCTGATCGATCTCGGCCGTGAGCTTCCGACGTTGCTCGATCTCGGTGACGAGGCCGAGTTCCAGCGTCGCCAGTTCGCTCGCCCGCTCGCGAATGCCGTTGGCGAGATAGTCGCCATTGATGACGAGATCCTCGCCGAGCGCATCGCGGCCATTGACGATGACGTGGACATGCGGATGGCCGGTGTTGTGATGATTGACCGCGACCCAATCGAGCTTAGTGCCGAGGTCGGATTCGACCTGCGCCATCAGCTCGCGGGTATAGCCGGTGAGGTCGGCGAGATCGGCAGCATCCTCGGGCGAGACGATGAAGCGAAACTGGTGGCGATCGTCTTGGCCGCGATCGAGGAAGGCGTCACCATCGGCCCGATCCTCGCCCGCCGAATAGAGCTGCCCGCGCTCGCCGTCGCGGGCTGTGCCGTCGCGTTGGATATAGCGCAGATGGGCGGCGGCCTTGCTGGTCTTGCCCGCACCTTTGACGAAGCGGGTCTTGATGACGACGCGGCGCATTCCCGGCGTGCTGTGTCGCCAGCCGCCGGCGATGTGCCGGGACTGCACGAAGCTGGCGCCCCGGCCGCGGCGGACGCCCGGTCCCGCGAAGCCGTTGCGCTTCGCTCCGGCCTTGCCGGACGATGACGCCTTCGCCGAAGCGGACCGGCGCGATGATGCCGCCGTGCTCTGCTGGCGGGCGATCTTTTTGACCTGGGTGAAGAAGCTCTTGGCCCGACCCGCCTTCGGCGCGTCGGCGCGGACGCGACCGGGCTTCGGCCGGAAGCGATTGTCGTCGTCTCCGCTCACGGCCGATCCGCCCGGAACCGGCGATTTCGGCGAAGAGTGCCGCCAAAAACGTGGCAGAGACGGGCTTTGCCGCGCCTCGCGGCACCATGACGGCCCGCGGACGGTGCCGCCCCGAACAGTGTGCAGACAAGGGCTTGGCCCCCGGATCGGACCCATGGGGTGCCGTCCGCTTTTATCTTGCCCTCCCGCCTTCCTCTCCCTTCTGCCCCTCCTGCCGACGAATGAGACTGCTGCCCGTCCCATCCACTGCACACTGAACTCGGCCGCCCGACAGACGGGATCGCGATGCTCATGGCTGCCGTCCCGTTACCGCGCGCGCGACGAACAGGTCGCCCGATTGCGGCACGATGGCGGAGACATCGCGCACGGCCGTCGGCGGTGCCGCGTCGATCGCAGCACGCCCGGCCTGCACCGGATCGGCAGCGGGATTGCGATCCGGCGGCGCGATGAACAGCGGCGCGCGGGTCCAGGCCAATGGATCGACCGCCGCGACCATGACAGGGCTGGCTGCGTTGTTGCCGTCCAGTGACGACCCGACCGCAGCGACATAGGCCCGGGTTTCCGCCGGAAGCGGTCGGCCGCTCAGCGACGCCTCGTAGCGGCCGGGACCGGCATTGTAGGCGGCGATCCAACCGGGCGAACCGTAACGGTCGAACAGCTCGCGGATATAGGCCGCGCCCGCGATGATGTTGTCATGCGGATCATAGGGATCGCGGCCGAGACGGTGACGAAGGCGCAAGGCCGCCCAGGTGTCCGGCATGATCTGCATCAGCCCCATCGCACCCTTTGGCGAGATCGCGCGGGGATCGCCGTTGCTCTCGGCCATCAGCACGGCCCGAATCCAGGCGGCCGGAAGTGCGAAGCGCTGCGCCGCCTCGGCGATAGGATCGCCGTAGGGATCGCGCGGCGACGATTGCGCGACGGGTGCGTTCTGCGCCAGCGCGATCGACGGCATAGCACCGCCCGACAGCAGGCCCGCGAGCAGAATGACCGCCCATCGGACAGGCGTGCTTTCTCCGCTGCGACACCAGCCTGCCAGCGTGCTCGCTACGGTCAAGGATACGCGCGAAGCGCCGATCTTCGATCGTCCTTGACCTTCGCTGCGCGCGCCGGCCGACCTGCGATCGAGCGGGACGAAGGAATGAGACGGCTTTTTCGCGAACCAAGGAATGACCGATTGAGTGAGGATCGAGCGTTCGGACGGGCTGACGATGTTCACGATGTCAGTCCCTCCCGTCGCGCTTTTGCGGGCGGCTCCAGTGCAGCGACCAGGCATGGCCGGCCTCGTCGTCGCGGAACAGGTTGGCGCGGATCGGCTGCGGCAAGGCCGGATCGTCGATCAGCAATGCGATGTACTCGCCCGCACGCTCGCCGGTGCGTTTCCAGCCCGCGCCGATCTCCGGGCCGGTCTCGGGACCGTCGCCATTGCCGTGATGAATGCGATAATCGGGCGCGTTCTCGGTGTCGGACGGCTCGGCGGGAACGATGGTGATCTCGCGATAGAGCGTGAAGGTGTGGATACGGCCGGTGAAGCCGGATGGCTCGCGGGTAAAGGTGCCGATCTGCGGCATGAGAACCTCCATGGGATTGTTGTGGAAGGGAGAAGCAGCGGTCGTCAGCGTGTCGCCGCGCGCCAGACGAAGTGGCCGTCGCCATCCTCGTCGGTGTAGAGCGGCGTCGCCTTGCCGATGACGGCGCGCGCGGCGATCGGCCCGAAGTAGCGGCCGTCCAGACTGTCCGGCACGTCGGGATTCATCAGGAAAACGTCGCCGTCCGCGATGCGCCGGCAGCCCTGCCAGACCGGCAGCGGACGGCCGCGCCGATCGCGATTGAGCGCGTCACCGAACGCCACGGCATCGACGGTGACGGTATTGCCGGTGCGGCAAACCTGCTGACCGGGCAGCGCCGCCACATGCTTCATCAGCGGCACGCCGCGACCGATATAGCCGCGCTCGACCATCCAGCCGGCGAGCGCTTTGTCCGGCATCACGGCGACCAGATCGCCGACAGCAAGGTGGCGTGGCGGATCGAGGTCGTAGAGACCGATCGGCACGCTAGCCGAGGCGTTCCAAACGAGGCGCAGCGGCATCGGCACGAAGGACGCGATGGTGGCGCTCATCGCGGAGATGTACGTCACCATGACATAGCCGAAGCGGGTCATGGTTCGATCCTCCGGCGCAGGAGGAAGGCCCGGTGGCGGTCCGACGTGTAGGCGCGCGGCTCCTGGCCGGCGCCGATCCGGTTGCCGAGATGCCGCCAATGGTCCGGCGCGACATCGCACGCATCGACGCCGGCGGCGTCCACCGCGTCGATATGGCGAAGCACCTGTTCGACCTTGGGCCAGCCGGCGATCGTCAGCAGGATGTCGCCGCCCGGACGGATGCACCGCAGCGTCTGGTACGGTTCGCCGGGGCTCACGGCGCGCACGATATCGATGCGCGAAGTGACGGTGCCGTAGTCGTTGGCGGCCCAGCGGACGAAGGCAAAGATGCTGCCGGGGCGGAAGGACAGCACGCGCCGCCTTCGGTCGAGGATCTGTTCGTGCGCCTCGCGGCCGAACCTGATCCAGTTCTCGATCCGCTTCTCGATATGCGTCAGCTCGACATGGGTGAGACTGTCGGCGGGCAACGCGGCCGGCATGGCGCCGCCGCGCGCGCGGGACACCGCGGCGCTGGTCATGGATGGTCTCCTTCGGAGGTGGGGAATTCACGCGCGAGCAGGTCGCGCAGCATGTCGGCGACGGTGACGCCGCGGCGGAAGGCGGCGATCTTGATCCGGCCGCGCTGGTCGGGCGTCACGTCGATGGTGAGGCGCGCGGTGAAAGCAGACGCGTCGCCGTCGGGCTTCGGGCTGTCCGCCGCCTTGATCCAGCGATCGGGATCGGCGGGCCGGGCGGCGAAACCGCGACGGGTCGGACGCCCGCTCATCGCGCTGGTCTCCCGATACCAAGCGCGCCGATCGCATCCGCCAGCGCGGCGATCTCGCGCGCGGCGGGCGTGTCGTCGTCCAGCTCGGCGACCAACCGCCCGGACTGCGCAGCAGCCGCGAAGGCGATGCGCTGGCCGATGGTGGCTGTCAGCACCGGCGGATCATGGTCGGCCAGCGTCTCGGCCGTCTCGCGGGCGAGCACGGTGCGGGTGGCACAGCGATTGAGCACGAAGCGCGCGGCCAGTTCGGGCCGGTAGATGCGCGCCTCGGCGACGAGCGCCAGCATCTCGGCTGAGGCCCAGCCGTCGAGCGGCGATGGCTGCACGGGGATCAGCACCAGGTCGGCGGCGAGCAAGGCCGAGCGCATCAGGCCGGCGACGCGCGGCGGCCCATCGATGACGATCACGTCGGCGTCGTGGGCCAGCGCGGGCGCTTCCCGGTGCAGCGTGTCGCGGGCCAGGCCGACGACGCCGAACAGGCGCGGCAGGTCTTCGCGGGCGCGCGCCTCCGACCAGTCCAGCGCCGAGCCTTGCGGGTCCGCGTCGATCAGGGTGACGCGCCGTCCCCGCCGCGCCCATTCGCCGGCTAGGTTCAGCGCCAGCGTGGTCTTGCCGACGCCGCCCTTCTGGTTGAGCAGGGCGACGATCATGGTAGCCGCCTCGGCCGCCCGACGGCACCGGCACCGTGGGTAGCGCCCGCGCGCGTCAAAGACAAAAAGTTAGATTCTCTATTAGACTCTAAGTTAGCAGTCGGATTCCGCGTTTCGGGCCAAAGACTTAATTGCGGTTTGTGCGCCTGATGTGCCGATAGGGCTGCGCCTGATGTACCGATAGCCTTTGCGCCTGATGTGCCGATGCCATTCACACCCTTATCCACAGGCACTGTGAATTGTTCGATCGGCAGGATTCGCAAGCATTCGCGACGACCTTCGCGCTCGATCGACAGCCCGTATCCGGGCAACGGTTGGCGGGCGGCGATGCGGCGGAGATCCAGCGCAAAGTCCGATATCCGCGCGAGGCTGCCGGACTTCTCATGGAGATGCGCGATCTCGAACAGCCAGCCATGCGGCTGACGGCCGGCGTGCTTGCGGGCGACGCGGTAGAGCCAGCGTTCGATGCCGCCGGTCAGCCGGAAGTAATCGGGGTCGATGGTGAGGACCAACGAGCGATCGACGACGCCATTGTAGAACCATTCGGGCAGGACGAACTCCATGCCTTCGACGCGGCCGTCGCGCGTGGTCATCTCCTCCCATTCGTTGATCCACGAGAATTGCCGGCGCCGCCAATGTACGCCGTTGCGGATGGTGGTGGCGACGACGGTCGATTGCAGGCGGGCGAGCGACGCTTTCAGCAACTGGTATTGGCGGTTGCCGGTGTCGCGGCCGATGCCGCGCAGGAGCTGGTAGGGGGTGAAGCGGAAAAAGCGCGACGTGCGCAGGCCGTGGTTCTCGGCCTCGACGATCTGGCTCGCTGCCCAGATCAGCACGTCGGCATCCCAGATCGTCGCCATGCCGTGTTCGGGCATACCGAGCACCTGCACCTCGATGTCGGCGGCCTTGTAGAGGATGGGCCTGGTGCGCGGCGTCTTCGACAGCGAGAAGAACGGACGCTCCATAAGGTCGCGCTGATCGCGTGGGGATGCGTCGCCGGTCGCGATCACGAAAGGATCGAGCCGCTGGCGCTCGCTCCCCTGCGAAAGGCATCGCCGGCTATGATGGTCGGCGCCCGGCATTCAGCGGGACGCCTTTTCGGCCGGGGTCAGCGGACGCGCCGGGAAGACGCGCGTCGCAGTCTCGTCGGTCGTCGATTTGCGGATGCCGTCTTCGGTCCACGCCTGGAGGTCATCGACGGCATAGACGATGCGACCGCCGATCTTGCGGTAGATCGGGCCGGTGCCATAGGTGCGGTGCTTCTCCAGCGTGCGGATGGAAATGCCGAGGAAGCGGGCGGCATCCGGCGCGCGCAGGTATCGGGGCGGCAGCCCCGTCTTGGGATCGAGCATGATCGGGTCTCCGGTCGGTTCGGGCGCTGCCGGCGAGGACAGCGGGCTATGGCGAACCGTGGCGGAGAACCGGCGGCGGCGAGCGTGCCGGAATCAGGGGGGTGCGATTCCGGCACCCCCCGAGCGTTACTTCGCTATCCGAAAGTCAGCGTCGTCGTGGCAAGCGGACGGGATAGTGCAGCAGATCGCGATAGCCGCCGCGCATATAGCGCTGACCATCCGCGATCAGACGGCGCGTTCGATTCTTGCGGGGATCGACCTCCCAATCGGCCTTGGTGCCCCGGAAATCGAGGAGGGCTTCGGCGATCTGACGATAGCTCGCACCATCGCTGCGGCCGTCGAGGGCGCGCAGAGTGAGGATATGACGGCTGCGGGTTTGCGGCGGCAGATCATGCGGGCGCTGGCCGGGAGGTCGCCCGACAAGCGCCCGCCAGAAGCGCAGCACCGCCTCGGTGCGAAGCTCCAGGAGCGCGTCGAGCGGCAGCATGACGAAATAGCTCGTCATGACGGTCGCGGGCGGATCGCTCATCCAGAATTGGTGCGCAACGTCGGTGGGCCGCCAGAGGCCGTGCCATGTGTTGTCAATCGCAACGCGCCCGTTGATACCGGGCAGGCTTGCAAGATCGAGGGGCATGGCGGCAGGGTCGCCAGCACCTGAAACGACGGGCTCCAACTGTATGGCGTCAGGCAGCAGCTTGGGCAGCCAGATCGTCGGAGCGATATCGGCGGGCTGGTCGGGATCGACCGGGAAATCGCAACCCCCAATGTTCGGAGAAGCCCGTCCGGGCGTCGATGTCGCTGCGGGGAAGCCTGTTCACCCGGTCGAACGCGCGACGATAGTCTTCGTCGCGGCGGAGATATTCCCAGGCAAAGCCGGCGGCCGGGATGCTGTTCGCATGGGCATAGGCGGCCGGCGAGCGCCAATCTGAACTCGGCATGGCGTTACCTCTCCACTCACGCGCCTGTTGACCGGCGCTAGAGTTGGGCAGCATGAACAACCATGGGTTTATTTTGGAGATACTGTTTGCAGATATGTCGATCGTGCATCGCGATCGATTTCGGTTAACGATTACTATCATTCTGGATGCGATTTGGCGAGCCGGGCCACGCCCGGCGAGCCGCGTTACTTTCTGCCCGGCAGAAAGCCGCCGATCCGCAAAGGCGGATCGGCGCGAAATCTGATCCACGCCTTCGCGGAAAAGGGCAAAGCCGTGAAACCGGAAACCCAGCTTCACGGCTTTCCGCATATCAGGCGGTCTTGAGCCGCTGCATTCCCTCGGCGAGAGTCCACAGCGCCCGGTTCAGCCCGACATTCTGGTCGATGCCGTTGATCGGACGCGTCCGGCTGCGGCGGATACGGCCGTCCGAAGTCTCACGGCGGCCGTCGATCCCGCCCCGGATCAGGTTTTCCTGAATGATGTTGAAGGTCTGCCACAGGCTTTGCCCGACATCCTCGCGACGGCGCGGGGCGATGATCTGATCCGGGCGGACGGGGCTTTCGTCCTCGCCATAGCGGGCGACAAGGCTCGCCTCCGCCAGCACCTGTTGTTCATCGCGCGACAGCCGGGTGTCCTTCATGGTCTCGGTGGCGTCGATCAGGCGCGGGAAATCCTCCGCCACGGTATAGACGCCTTCGATGATCTGATCCTGTACGCCGCCCTTGTGATGCACGCGAACCTCCTCGAAGCGCTCGCCCGCAATCATGCTGTTGGTGCAGACGAAACGCAGCACGCCGGCAAACATCTGATAGGCGCTGGTCCCGTCGTGCGAATTGACGATGATGACTTCCGCCGCCTCGGGCTTGCCGATGCCGCCATCGCGACGCAGGCGCAGCATGTGCTTGGCATGGCCCATACGATCGCCATCACGCGGCACCGCCTGCACGGCGAAGAACGGAAACCATCCCTCTCGGCGCAACCCCTCCACGATCTCGATGGTCGGGACGTACACATAGCGATCCGAACGGCTGTCATGGGCTTCGCGGGCAAAGATCGACGGGACGTGACGGTGAAGGGTTTCGTTGTCGAGGGCTTCGCGCCCGCTGATCTGATGCGAATTACGGCCGAAGCGGGTGGCGAGACGGTAGGTCATGGTCTTGATCCTCATGGGCTTGGGTTGGAGCGCAGCGCTGCGCTGCAACCCTGCCCGTCGGCGAGACCGGGGGGTGCAAGGGGCAAGGGCGACCGGGGCGGAGGGGGATCACCCGGTCTGCACGGAACGGCGGATCCGTGGAGGAAGGCTGGGGAGACCGCCCCGGACGAGCGTCAGCGATCCCTTGCGCCGCGCCAGGGGGCAGAGCCCCCAAGCTCCGTTTTCAACTCAAATCCTCTCGCCCGACATGCGTTGCTTCAGCATGTCGACAAATGCGCGCGTGCGGGTCGGTGTCGTCCCATTTTCCAGCCACAACGCATATACGGGGACCGGCGGAGGCTCGTGTTCGGCAAGCAAGGGTTCCAACAGACCCTGATCGATGTCCGATCGCACCTGCCAGAGCGGTGCCAGACCTATCCCGGCGCCTTGCAGGACAGCCGTATTGGCAGCGGCCGCATCGTTACAACGGAACTTGCCCTTGACTGGGACCCTGACAACATTGCCGCCGTCCGTCATCGGCCACAGGTCGCCTTCGGGGCCAAAGGTACGGACGACACAGTCATGATCCTTGAGATCGACGAGCTTTAATGGATAGCCGCGAAGGGCAAGATAGCGAGGCGATGCGACGACGACCCGTCTCAACTTGGCAAGCAACCGGGATTTCAGCGAGGACGACGGCGGCTCTCCAATGCGAATGACGACATCGAGCTTATGCTCCAGCAAGTCGACGATCGTGTCGGACAATTCGAGATCGATCTCGACGTCGGGATATCGCTCGATGAAGGCCGTGGTGGTCGGAACGACATAGCGCGGCGCGAACTGCACGGACGCCCCGACCCTGAACAGGCCGAAGATCTCCGACGTTCCGCGCAGCACGTCGCTTCTCGCGTCGTCGATCTCGCCCAATGCAACTTTGATCCGCTCGTAGAAACTGATCCCGACGGCGGTGGCCTGAAGACGGCGGGTAGTTCGACGCACCAGGTCCACCCCCAATTCCGCTTCAAGACTTATGAGTGATCGGCTCACCGTTTGAAGTGAGCAATCCAGCCTTTGCGCAGCAGCGGTCAGGCTACCCGCCTCGATCGTCGCTACGAAAGCTCGGTATTGTTCAATAGTCGCCATTCTACTAAAATTCGTGAGAGTGAATGATGTAAGGCGATCATTATCATCCATTTCGCGTAATATACAATGTCGTCATGCTGAATGGAGGGCGCATGACGATGGGACATGGCGGTACGGGCGAACATCCGGATGATAGGCGGGAGATCGGCACGCGGCTGACGGCGCTTTTTGCCGTTGCGGTCGGCGTTGTTGTCCTAGCCCTTTTTGCCTCGCAGCCACTCGTCGGGATTATCGGACGGCAGCTCGGTCTTTCGCCGGATCTGTCGGGGCTGGCGACCACGCTGACCCTGCTCGGCTATGCCTCGGGCCTGATCCTGCTGGTGCCGCTGACCGACATCATCGAGAACCGCCGACTGATCGTCGCGACCCTCATGGCCAATGTCTGCGCGCTGACAGCTCTGGCCTCCGCTTCGACCGCAACGACGTTCCTCATCGCTTCCTTTCTGGTCGGCGTGTCGATCAGCGCAATCCAGATGCTCGTTCCGGTGGCCGCATCGCTCAGTTCGGAAGCGCGCCGCGGACGGACGGTCGGCAATGTGATGAGCGGCCTGATGCTCGGCATTCTCTTCTCACGTCCGATCGCCAGCCTCGTCACCGAGTGGTTCGGGTGGCGTGCTCTCTACGGATTGCTGGGGTTTGCCGTTGCCGCGTTGGCTGTAGTCCTCGCTCTCTTCATTCCGACGTGCCAGCCATCGCGAAAGACCAGCTATTTGGAGCTGATCGGGTCGCTTGGAGCAATACTGCGGGACGAGCCGATCCTCCGGATTCGTGCGGCCAGTCAAGCCATGTGCATGGCAGCGTTCAGCGTTTTCTGGACCGCGGTCGCGCTGCGCCTTGCGCAAGCGCCTTTCGCGCTGGGGCAGACCGGCATCGCCCTCTTTGCCCTGGCGGGGGCTGCGGGTGCCGTTATCGCACCGGTTTCCGGTCGCGCCGGCGATCGTGGTCTTACCCGCCCCGTGACGACTTTGGCCCATGCGGCTGTGATCGTCGCGATGGTTCTCGCCTATGTCGGTGGCACCACGATGATGGGAAGCGGTCACGCGTCTCTAACGGTCCTCATGATCGCAGCCATCGTTCTCGATCTCGGCGTCATCGCGGATCAAACCTTGGGGCGACGCGCAATCAATCTCATCCGGCCCGAAGCGCGCGGCCGGATGAACGGGCTGTTCACGGGACTCTTTTTCTTGGGCGGTGCGGCGGGTTCGGCTCTCTCAGGTTTTGCGTGGAATAGCTGGGGATGGCAGGGCGTCTGCGCGATCGGGCTGGTCTTCGGCGTCGCGGCTCTCGGCGTCTCGCTGACCAATCGATCGATCCAGCGTTGATGGCCTCGATTGTATCGAGAGTCCTCACCGTGATCGAACAGAGCCGGTAAGGCGACATGCGTCATCAGCGCGCAGATTGCCTGACCGCGTCGAGAAACAGATCGGTAGCGCGAGAGGGTTTGCGCGCCGCTGTCGCTACCAGCCCGAAGCGACGGCAGAGCGGCGGATCGATCCGCGCGATGCGCAGACCTTTCCGTTTCTCGGGCAAGGTCGATTCCGGGACGATACCGACGCCGACGCCTTCGCGGACTAGCGCAATCGCGCTCGTCCAGTCACGCACCTGCATCCGAACATCGATCAATGATAGCTCCGCAGCCTGGGCCAGCGTACCGGCATGGGCATGGCAGCCGCCGGTCGCCAGAACGAACGGCTCGGCAGTGAGTTCTGCGAGCGAGAGCGTATTGCGGCGACTGAGGTGGTGGGCGGCGGGCAAAACTCCGACCCACGCATCTTGCCCGATCGAAACGGAATCGCTCTCCGGGGATGGGTTCAACACGACGCCGAGATCGATGGACCCGGCCTCCAGCCACCTCTCCACCTCTCGGTCATCCGTTTCCAGCAACACCACCTCGATACCGGGATGGAGAGACCGGAAACGCCTCAAAAGGGGCGGCAACACCGTGGAAAATACACTGGGAAAGGCCGCGATGCGCAGCGAGCCGGTTTCCTCGCCCCCTACCTCCATCGCCTCCTGTCGGATCGCCTCCAGATGGGCCAATGCGGCGCGGGCATGGACAAGCGCCCGCTCGCCGAAAGCCGTCAATTCAACCCCATGGCGTTGCCGCACCAACAGTTTGACGCCGAGCGCTTCTTCAAGTGCGGCAAGTGCCTGGCTCATGCCGGACTGGGTGACGCCGATTGCTTCGGCGGCGGCGGTAAAGCTGCCGGCTTCCGCAACGGCGATCAGGGAACGAAGCTGGGTGAGATTCATAGTAGCATATCTAATATCATGTTTCTTTGGCAGTAATTTTACTTCTTTCATGCGCCGGGTCAATCTCCACGGTGACGCCAACCGCCAGAGGAGATTTCCCAATGAAGCTCTATTTCGCCCCCGATACCTGCTCGCTTTCGCCACACATCGTCATGCAAGAGTTAGGACTGACCTACGATCTCGTGCGCGTGAACAACCGCACGAAACGCACCTCGGAGGGCGGGGATTTCCTCGCCGTCAATCCGAAGGGCTATGTGGCCGCACTCCGGCTCGACAGCGGCGAGGTGCTGACCGAGGGCCCTGCACTTGTCCAGTATCTGGCCGACCTGAAACCGGACGCAGGTCTTGCGCCCCCGAACGGCACGCTGGAGCGCACGCGCCTCCAGGAATGGTTGAACTTCATCACCAGCGAAATTCATACGGGGTCGAGTCCGCTGTTCAATGCGGACTTGCCAGTGGCGGTTCGCGATCTTTTCGCATCGCGGCTGTCGAAGCGCTTCGATCTGATCGATGCGACGCTGGCGCAACGCCCTTATTTGTTGGGTGGCAGTTTCAGCATCGCCGATGCTTATCTGTTCACAGTCTTGGGCTGGATGCCGACGCTGAGGATCGATCTCGACGCCTGGACGCACATCACCGCCTATCAGGCATCGATCGGGTCGAGGCCCTCCGTCATCGCCGCGCTGGCCCGCGAAGCGGAAATCCCGCCGGTCGCATGAGCATGTCCGCACGCCGATCAGCGAGGCGGGTGTGACATGCGTCGAACGCACCGCGCTTCGGAGATTTCGGGCGTTGCGAGCGGGCGGATACCGATGGTCTCGCTCATCCATGTCCTCGCCGTAGCCGAGCATCTGAACTTCCACCACGCCGCCAATATGTTGGGCACGACGCAATCGTGCGTCAGCGCCCGGATCAAGGCATTGGAAGAGACGCTGGGCATCCTTCTGTTCGAGCGGCGGCATCGGGGCGTCCGGCTCACCGAGGCCGGGCGCCATTTCGTTGCCGGGGTATCCGCTGGCATCGCGCAACTCGACCATGCCGTCCGCACCGCCGGAGCAACAAGCGAGGGCACGGAAGGACGCCTTGCGATCGGATTGAACAGCCCGATCACTGCCGGCTTCCTCACCGATCTACGCCGCCAATATCGCGTAAGCTATCCGATGATCGAACAATCGGTGCTGGAAGGCCGATCGTCGGAGACGATCGCGATGGTTCGTGAAGGAACGCTGGACGTGGCCTTCATCTTCGGTGCGGTCCAGGCGCCCGACTGCCATTCCCGCCTGCTATGGTGCGAACCCTTCGTCGTCGCGCTTCCCGCCGATCATCCGCTGGCCGAACAGAAGGCCGTGACCTGGCTCGATCTCGCCGACGAGATCTTCCTGATCCGCCACGGCGGCACCGGGCCGCAGGTCTTCGAGCATGTCGTGCGCCGGATCAGCGAACGCGAGCGCTCGCCGCGCATCCATCGCTGCGATGTCGCCCGCGACACGTTGATGGGGCTGGTCGCCGCCGGCGACGGCATCACCCTGACCAGCGGGGCGACGACGCATGTGCTGTTTCCCGGCATCGTGTTCCGACCGATCGCCGATGAGACCGAGCTGGCCCGGTTCAGCGCCGTATGGTCGCCGCACAACCGCAATCCGGCGCTGCTCAACCTGCTCGACCTTGCTTTCGAGATGAGCCGGTCGGCGTCAATTACGGACATCCGTACATCCTGAATGCCGTATTCCCTGAAAGGCGGCGCGCCGGCCTCCCGAAGCCCCGCGCGCGGCAGGGCTTCGGGAGGTGTCCAGCTTCAGTCGCCGTTGCGGCGGGACCAGATGAGATTGTGGGCCTCGCCGCCCTCGTCCTCGACCAGGCTGGCGTAGATCGGGGCCGGGAAGCTCGGATCGTCCAGCTTGACCGAGAGATATTCGCGGCCGGTTTCGCGGGCGGTCTTCTTCCAGGCCGCACCGAATTCCGTGGCGCCGGCGACGATCCGGTAGTCGGGGCCGCGCTCGCTGTCGCCCTCGGTGGGGACGAACTTGGCCTTGACGTTGAGGGTCAGGGTCTTGACCGTGCCGGTGATGTCGCCGTTCGCGGTCTTGGTGAAGGTGCCGATGGTCGCCATTGTCGCTTACTCCGTTTCTCGGGCCGCGCCCATCGCGACCTCGATGCGGGTCGTGCGACCGGGGACGATCAGCCCGCACCTGAAAGGCCGGAATGCAATGGAGGACGGGCGGCGGCGGCTTTTTTGTCTCGCGATGCAAAGCGCGCTCGCGCGCGGCGGAAAAAAGCCGGCGCCGGACGTTGCGGGAGGATGATCGAGGCGAAGCCGGTCTTCGGTCAGACCCATGGCATTCGAGGACGCCGTGGGCGTGGCCCTGCAGGACGGGAAAGATACGGACATGCGACTCCGACACCCTGTCACGGGATGGAACGGGCCACGGGATCACCAGTATTGATGGCCCTGTTACGGGAGGCGGCTGGCCTGTCCCGACCCTATGGAGAACGCTGCGCGGCGGCTCTGCTGGATCGTCCGCGCCACCAGACGGGCCGGCTGGATGGAATGCTCCCGCCCGGCTGCTGTCGAACGGGCTGGACGAACCGCCCCGGCCTGATCTGCGACGCGGTGCTGTCGGCGCACTGAGGTTGGTATAAACTCAACTGGTCCCGCCGCCAGCGCCGTTTCGGCCACGCACCGTCGCACCTGCCATCGGCGAGGCTTCATGCGGCCCGCTGCCGCCGCTGCGTTAGCGATCGAAGCCGAATGGCGGAAACGCGCCCGTGGGCGTGGTTCCGGCGCAGCCAAGAGCGCGGCCCGCAGGGCAACGACCTCATTCTCCGGTCATGAGGAAACATGCTTGACTTAGAGTGCGCTCGAACCCGTAGCTTCCTGTGCGTCGTGACGAAACAGGTGCTCATGAAGATCGGTGAACTGGCGAAGCGTTCGGGACTGTCGGCCTATACCATCCGCCATTACGAGCGGATCGGGCTGCTTCCCTATGCCGACCGGGATCGATCGCACCAACGGGACTATGACGCCTCTATCCTGATCTGGATCGCCTTTCTCGGCCGCTTGAAAACGACCGGGATGCCGATCCGGGACATGCTGCGCTATGCGGCCTTGCGGGAGCAAGGTGTCGGCACGGAAGCCGAACGCCGCGCGCTGCTGGAACAGCATCGGGCGCAGGTTCGTGCCCATGTAGCTGACCTCCAGGATTGCCTGCTCGTCCTCGACACCAAGATCGCCGGATATGCCGGCGAGGATCAGAGGATGAAAGACTATGACGCAACACCGCCAGAACGACGCCGAAAGCCGACTGCAACGCGGACAGCGCGCGCTCGCTGAGATCGACGGCGAAGCCGGAGCGAAGGTGATCGCCGCGCTAGCCGACATCGCACCGGATTTCGCGACCTATCTGTTCGAGTTTCCGTTCGGCGACATCTACAGCCGCCCCGGTCTCGATCTGCGGGCGCGGGAGATTGCAACCATCGCAGCGCTGACGGCGATCGGCAACGCCGCGCCGCAATTGAAGGTGCATATCGAGGCCGGGATGAACGTCGGCCTGTCCCGTGAAGAGATTACCGAGATCATCATGCAGATGGCGGTCTATGCGGGCTTCCCGGCGGCGTTGAACGGGCTGTTCGCCGCCAAGGAGGTCTTCGCTCAGCACGCGGCATAGGAGAAGCGGTCGAAGGGCATCATCCGTCTACGCGCGGCATGGCTGCGATCAGACGCGCCAAGGCGGACAGTCCAGTGATGCCACCGCCGATCGCACAGAAGATGACGCGCCAGACCTCGGACGGCACCGCCTCGCGCGTGATGCCGTGGACCAGCGCATAGCCGGCGATGGCGGCGGGCGCGGCGAAGGCGAGCGCCACGGCGAGGCGCAGGATCGGCGGGCGCACCACCATGAACAATACCAGTAGCAGACCGTAGGCGGCTGCACCCGCCACCAGCCCGACCAGTCCCGCGCCGATCAGGCCAGCGCCGGAGGCGTAGGCCCAACGCGCGACCTCGACGCCGAATATGAAGGGCAGCGCGTAAACAGCCAGCATATAGGCCAGGACACACAGACCGGCGACCAGCGCGACGGCCATCAATAGGAGCAGGATCATCGCACATTCCTCCTGAACCGATGACGGTCGCGTCATCGGCCGGTCGCGCGGGGTCGATCCCCGCGCGACCGCGATTTTTTCTGAATGGGAAAAGACAGGAAGGCCGGGACCGCTCGCGCGATCCCGGCCCGGTCCTCACTCGGCGGCTTCGAGATAGGCGTCCGCTTCCGGCTCGGCTTCGATTCGCGCGGTGCGCAGCACGGCGGGCAGCCAGCCCGTTCCGGCCAGAAGCTGTTCGGCGGCTTGCACCATCTCCGGCTTCTTCAAGCCCGCGATCCGCTCGGCGGCGTCATCGCTGACGCCTTCGCGCACGGCGGCTAGGATATGCGCCTTGGTCACGCGGCCGAGATAGGTCGGGCCGGTCGCGGTCCAGTGCGCCGCCATGTCCAGCGCCACCGCGCTCGCCAGCGTCTCGGTGGTCGCGCGGGCGTTCGGCTTCTGCTCCCACGGTATCCTGACCGCATTGACGGTCAGGGATGCGCAATGCGCGAGCAAGGCCATCAGGCTCGCAGGATCCAGCCCGGCGACGAAGCCCCACAGGTCCGCCACATCACGGGGCATGTCCGACGCCCATCCGGCATGACGATCCGCCAGCACCTTCGCGGCGGGCGTGTCCTCGATCCCGTCCGCGTGAGGGGCGAGATACGCGCTGGTCAGCCGGATTTCGAGGCAAGAGGCTTCGCCGCCGCGATAGAAGGTCTGCGCCGCCAGCACATGGACCACGGCGACTAGCGCCATGTCCGGCTGTTCGCCAAGGGCGAGGCGCAGGCCGAGTGTGCGATGGGCGGTCAGGTCGCGAATGAGTAAGTCCGACAGCGGCTTGCCCGCATCCCCGGCGTCTTCTTCCTCCGTCTGCGTTTCGGCGTCGTCGTCCGTGCCGGTTGCCTCGCCTCCGACGATCTCCCCGTCTTCGGTGACGGCCACACCCTCCACGATGGCGGTTTCGTCCTCTGCCTCCGGGGCCTCGTCCTCGGCGCGGATGAAGCCGCGTTCGATGCGCGCCGTGCCGTCCGACCCGAGGATAACGAACACACCGCCGCGCGCGATCTCGTCGCCGTCATAGGCATGGCGCTTGGCGTCGATCCGCTCGATCTTCGCTTCCAACTCGCCGAACCGCTGATCCGCTTCCTCGGGTAATTCGTCATAGCCGTCATATTCGGCGGTCAGACGGTCGTATTCCTCCTGCGCGGCGTCATAGGCGGCGGCATCGTCCGCCGACAGGTCTACCGGATGCGGATAGGTCCGGCGCATCCCGTGCGCATGGGGAAAGTCGATGTGAACGGCGGTCCACTTCCACCCCTCCGATGCTTGCACCTCGACGGCGATCCCTTCCAGCTTGTCGATCACCAGCCGGTCCAGCAGCGCGGCGTCCTCGAAATAGCCGCCCCGATCCTCGGTGAAGAGGTCGCGGAGGATGGTGCCACCGGCCTCCGCATAAGCCTCCGTTCCGACGAAGATCGCGCGCCGGTCGGAAGCCGCAACGTTCATCTTGGTCAGGTCGCGCCGGATGATCCACGGCTCGCGGTTATAGGACAGGGTGTCGAACACCTGCTCCTGCCGGTCGTGATCCTCGGTGATGGTGAAAGCCATCAACTGGTCCAGCGACAAGCCGCCGTCGCGATAGACCTGCATCAACTTCGGGCTGACCGCGCCGAGGCGCAGCCGCTGCTTCACGACATGGACCGACACCCCGAACCGGGCGGCGATCTCTTCCGCCCCCCATCCACGATTGTCCGCCAGCTCGCGGAACCGCTCGAACTGGTCGGCCGGGTGCATCGCCTCGCGGGTGATGTTCTCGTCGAGCGAGATTTCCGCCGCGTCGTTCTCGGTATCCAGAACGCAACGGACGGCTTCCGTCTTCCTGATCTGCTTGCGCTTTACGCGCAGCATCTGCGCCAGCCTCCGGCCTTCGCCGATGGTCACGAAATAGCTGCCGGTCGGCTCGCCCGCCGCATTCGTCTCCGGCTCCACCACCAGATTTTGCAGCATCCCCTTGGCGGCGATGCTGGCCGCCAGCGCCTCGATATGGGCGTCACTGTGCGGGGTCTTGCGGGCATTGCGGGGCGACTTCTTGAGCTTGTTCAGCGGCACGAACAGCACCGCGCCGTTCTCGGCGGCGGGGGTTTCGGAAACCGTGGCGATCGTATCAACAGTGTCGGTCATGGTCTTGATCCTCATGGGCTTGGGTTGGAGCGCAGCGCTGCGCTGCAACCCTGCCCGTCGGCGAGACCGGGGGGTGCAAGGGGCAAGGGCGACCGGCGGAGGGGGATCACCCGGCCTGCACGGAACGGCGGAGCCGTGGAGGAAGGCTGGGGAGACCGCCCCGGACGAGCGTCAGCGATCCCTTGCGCCGCGCCAGGGGGCAGAGCCCCCAAGCAACCCGCCCGGCATGAGCGTCAGCGGGCGCCGGGCACGAAACTGGATCAGGATGTGCAAAGCCGCAGAGCCTGAAAGCCGTGCAGCCTGATCGCCGTATTGTACCGCGAGTATCTGTCTATAGGGACACCTTCATGACGGGCGCCGTAAGCCTCTCTCTATACTCAGGCCGTCGTGCAATCTCCGCCGGATTATTCTTTCTTGGGGTGTTGCGGGGTGTCCCCGCAGAAGGGGTCGGCTGAGACCCAAGGCTCGGTCGCAGGGGAAGGCTTTCCCCAACCTCTCCCGGATCGCGACCCTTTCATTACCAATATGCGGGCCATTGACTCCCAATTTGCCGGGGCAGATAGTCTCAATCTGCTGAGTCTCGGAGTTGGCATGTACGGACGGTTTGTAGAACGACGGGCGGAAGAAGCCCTTTCGGATACGCCCGTGGTCCTGATCGTGGGGCCGCGCCGGGCCGGTAAGACCACGCTCGTCCGCAAGATGGGCGAGGCTGGCCGAACCTATATCACGCTGGACGATCAAACGGTTCTTGCGGCCGCTCAATCCGATCCGGCCGGTTTCATCCGGGGGCTGGATCAAGCCATCATCGACGAGATCCAGCGCGCCCCTGACCTGCTGTTAGCGATCAAAAAGACAGTCGATGAGGACTATCGGCCGGGACGATTCCTGCTGACGGGGTCGGCGAACGTGCTGACCTTGCCGCGCATCGCCGACAGCCTGGCGGGGCGAATGGAAACCATCCAGATGCTGCCGCTGGCCAAGGCCGAGGTCGAAGGCCGGACACCGAGCTTTTTGGAGCGACTGTTCGAGGGAAAGCTCCAGAGTCAGCGGAATGCGATCGTCGGTGACGATCTGGTCCAACTCGTCCTGCTCGGTGGTTTTCCCGAAGCCATCAGCCGTGACACCGAGCGGCGGCGGCAGGATTGGTTGCGATCCTATCTCACCTCGATCCTGACGCGCGACCTGCGCGACATCGCCGACGTCGAGAAACTGACGGAGCTACCGAAATTCGTGAGGCTGCTGGCCGAACACTCGGGGCAGTTGGTCAACTATTCCCAGTTTGCCGCGGGCATTGGCGTCACCCACAAGACGGGGCAGCGCTATGTCGGGCTGCTCGAACAGGTGTTTCTGGTCGCAACCGTGCAGCCCTGGTTCACCAATGCCCTGAAGCGCATCGCCAAGACGCCCAAGCTGCACTTCCTCGATTCCGGCTTGCTGGCGACCGTGCGCGGTCTGACTTTCGACAGAGTGAAGGCCGATCGCGGCACATTCGGCGCGCTTCTCGAAAGTTTCGTTTTTTCGGAAACTCTGAAGCTGATGAGCGCTTCGGACCTGCGGCTGACTCCGCATCATTTCCGGGATCGCGACATGCGCGAGGTAGACATCGTGCTGGAGCGCGACGACGGCATGATCGTCGGGATCGAGGTGAAGGCCAGCGCTACGGTGAAGGCTGGTGATTTCGGGGGGCTGCGCGCTTTGGCCGAAGCGTGCGGAGATCGCTTCGCTTTCGGCGTCGTCCTCTATGACAGCGTGGATGTCGTGCCGTTCGGCGACAGGCTAGCAGCGGCGCCATTGTCGAGCCTTTGGGATGGAGAAGCGCCGACGAACAAAACAGCCAAAGGAGGATCGCATGGGCCTGTATGAAAGCTGGTGCGAGGCCACCAAGAACAAAGACAAGCGAAAGCACTATTGGACTTATGTCGAGAAGGACGGCGGGCGCGATGAAATTCGCGATGCCCTCGCCGAGACGATCCGCTCACATTACGACAGACTGGAACGCATTGCCGAAGACGTGGGACGGCTCGGCTACAAGGTCGCGGCAAAAATTCTCAGCGAGGCAATGCCACAGACACCCAAGGGACGCTCCGGCGATCTTGGTGAGATTCTCGCGACCGAACTGGTCGAGGAAGAAATTGGCCTGCGCGTTCCCGTTCGCCGCCTCCGCTACAAGGACGGTCGCAACATGGCGATGCGCGGCGACGATTTTATCGGCGCGGGATACGATGCGACTGGCGAAAAGCTATGGCTCCTGAAAGGCGAAGCCAAAAGCAACAAGGTGCTCGGCAAGGCCACGGTCACGAGCGCCCGCAAGGTGCTCGACCGCGACAACGGCCGCTGCACGCCCGATTCCCTGCTCTTTGTCGCCAACCGCCTGTTGGAGAGCAATGACCCGGACGACAACGCATTGGGGCGCAGCCTGCGTGACGAGGTGGGCCTGAAGTCCCTTCGCGCCGATCGCATCGACCACATGCTCTTCACTGTGTCTGGCAACGGCCCGCACGCTTCGCTGAAAGACGACCTCGATGCCACGGGGACCAATCGCGACCACTATGTCTTGAACATTCACGTCGAGGATCATCAGGACTTCATCGCAGCGATGTACCAGGAGGCGGAAGACCTTGGAGACGATTGACGAACTGACCGCATTCTTGGCGACAGCGACGGTTGACGGCATTCTCGGCCGTCTCCTCTATCGCGGCGCGGCCTGGTCGTTGATGCGCGAAGAAGGCGTGCTGCCGGCGAATGCGCCGCCCCTTGGCGCGACGATCGAGACGGATCTCGCCGAACACGGCTTTGCCCTGCTCCGGGGCGCAATGGCCTTGCGGACGCAGGCCGGTGCTTCGCCCTTGACCAGCAAGGCATTCGAGCGGGCCGCCAACGCTTTTGAGGCGCTGGTGCGCAACGGCGATCCGGAATCACCCGATCGCGGTTTTCGCCGCACCATCGCTGCCGCGGCCTATCACTTGGCCGGCTTCTCGGCCGTCGCCTATTCTCTGTTCAACGAGATAACGGGCGACCTCAATGCGTCTCCGGGCGAGACGGCGATCCAACACCTGATCCTGCGCGATCTCGGCCAGTTGCGCGGATATGTTCGCGACTGGCTGGCCGACGAGGCTCATGGCGATGAGCAAATCGCTGCCGCCCTGACGGGGGAAGAACCCGATATCGATGAAGCTATATCGACGATCCTCAACACGACGATTTGCCGGGCGCTGGCCCATTTTGATTTTGCACTGGAGACCGGCGAACCCGAGCCAATCGAGATCGCGCGCGCGCTTCTTGGCACCGCGGTCAGTTTGGCTGACAACGCGGAGAATGTGCCGCTGTGGTGGATTTCGAACCTCTGCCGCCATCTGATCGACGACCTTTGGCAGCATTCGCTCCACCAGACACTGCCGACCGAGCCACCGGAGGGGACGGAGGAAAAATATCCGGGCCTGCGACGGCTGTTCATCTCGTCACTCTATGCGCGCCGGACCTCCGAGGTGGAACTGTGGCCATCGCAGCGCGAGGCGGCGCAGCGCTCCACGGATGTCACGGATGACTTGGTCGTCGCCTTGCCGACCAGCGCCGGCAAGACGCGCGTGGCCGAGATCGCCGCGCTGATGACGCTGTCGTCGGCGCGCCGGGTGTTGATCGTTACGCCATTGCGCGCTTTGTCCGCTCAAACCGAGCGCTCTTTCAGAAAGACCTTCGCGCCACTCGGCTTCAGCGTCTCTTCGCTCTATGGCGCCAGCGGTCTTTCGGCTGGAGATGAAGACGCCTTGCGCTCCCGCGAGATCATCATCGCGACACCCGAAAAGCTCGACTTCGCACTGAGAAGCGACCCCTCGCTGATCGATGATGTCGGCCTGATCGTCCTCGACGAAGGCCATATGATCGGCCCGAGCGAGCGCGAAATCCGTTATGAGACGCTCGTGCAGCGCCTGCTCCGGCGCGCGGACGCGGACGAACGCCGAATGGTGTGCCTCTCCGCCATTCTGCCCAGCGGCGACGAACTTGACGATCTCACCGCATGGATTCGCGCCGATGAACCGGGCGAGCCGGTGCGTTCCGATTGGCGGCCGACGCGGCAACGGTTCGGCGCGCTCACTTGGCGGGGCAAGGATGCGCTGCTCCGACTGGATCTCGATGACGATGGCCCGTTCCTCGACAAATTTGTCTTGGAGAAGCCCGCGCTCGGAAAGGAGAAGAAGCCTTATCCGCGCAAGAACTCGCATCTCGCCTTGTTCGCGGCATGGGAGTTTGCGAGCCAAGGCAAGCGGACCCTGATCTTCTCCACCCAGGCAAATTGGGTCGAAAGTTATGGCAAACAGGTCGTGGACCTCTGCAAGCGCGGTTATCTGGATTCGCTGCTGGAGGATGAGGCGTCGATCGCCCGCGCTCTGGAGGTCGGCAAGGAATGGTTGGGCGAAGACCATCCCGCCGTCGCTTGTTTGAAGGCGGGCGTTGCCGTCCACCATGGCCGGCTGCCGAGTCCGTTCCTTCGTGAGCTGGAAGCCCTTTTGTCCGAGGGTGTGCTGAAGGTCATCGTCGCGTCGCCGACGCTATCGCAAGGCCTCAACCTCAACGCCGCCGTCCTGTTAGTGCCAGCGCTGTATCGGGCGTCCGAGAAGATCAAGGGCGAGGAGTTCGCGAATGTCGCGGGTCGCGCCGGCCGCGCCTTCGTCGATGTCGAAGGGCTCATCGTTCACGTCATGTTCGATAAGATCGATTGGCGAAAGAAGGAATGGCGGAAGCTGGTCGCCTCCGCAAAGGCCCGCACGCTGAAGAGCGGCCTCATCCAGATCGTCGCCGAGATTCTTGACCGCTTGTCACGAGAGGGTGTGCTGGATCGTCATGACGCCTGGGAATATCTCGCCAATGCCCGCGAAGCCTGGAGATCGCCAGCGGAGGAAGCTGCCGTCGCTGAGCGTCTGGCTGCCGGCGCGGAATACGACGATGGCGACGACGATGATGAAGACGGCGGCGATGAGGAAGAGATCATTGATGAGGAGCCGCTTTCGCAGATCGTCGAACGCCTCGACGCGACCGTGTTCGGTCTGATCGAGGCGCTGGACGCTGATCGGGCCGACCTGCCCAAGCTTCTGGACGAGGCGCTCAAGGGATCGCTTTGGGCACGCCAGATTGCCCGCGAGAACGAGGATATCGCACCGCTGCACAGAAAGATATTCGAAGCACGCGCCGACCTCATCTGGAAGACCACCACGGCGCAGGCGCGGCGCGGACATTTCGCGATGGGCGTAGGACTTGAGGCGGGTCTCACCATCGACGCCATGGCCGACGAGTTGGCCGAACTCCTCGACCGCGCAGACCAAGCGGCGCTGAGCGGCGACATCGGCGAACTTGTCGATGCCCTCGGTGGTCTTGGCGACCGCCTGCTGTTCATGCGTCCTTTCATTCCTGACAAGGCGAACGCGCTACCAGCCAATTGGAAGGCGATCCTACGCAGTTGGGTGTCTGGCGAGGACGTGGCCAAGATCGGGCCGCAGAACATGCGGGCCGTCGAAGATGCCTTCACCTATCGTTTGGTTTGGGCCTTGGAAGCTGTCCGTACTCGCCGCATGTCCCTCGGCTGGTCGCCGGATACGGTGGCGGGTGGAGCCGCTGCTGCGGTCGAGACCGGCGTTCCGCAGTTCATGATGTCGATGTTAATCCGGGCCGGTCTTCCGTCGAGGCGCGCCGCCATGGCGGCGGTCGAGGACGCCAAGCCAGTCTTCGTTACGCCTGCTGAGATGCGGGCCTGGCTCGAATCTGATGAGATCACGGCCTACACCGACGCTGGCGATTGGCCAACGCCCGATACGGCTGCGCTATGGGCGCGGTTCCGAACCGAGGCCCTTAGCGGCGGCATTCAGAAGTGGTCGGTCGAACACTATAAGCGACTGCTCGACATCGCCGTCGCTCCGCCTGCCGGCCTGTATAGGATCGTCACCGACGAGGGTGATGGGCGGACTTGGCTGACAACGCCCGACTACCAGCGTGTCGCCGCCTTCAAGAAGGCTGCGGTCGATCCCAAGCCCAGCCTGTTTTCGGGTCGGTTGCCCGGCAACACAAGACTAGTGGAGGCGCTTCGTGTCGGCCGCGGAAAACTGCGTTGGCCGCAGGCCGATGCGTAGGAGGCGACAGTAGCCAAAGATAATCCGAGAGAAATTATATGACAGACAAACTCGAAGTTTTCCAAGATATGGCCATCCGTGGCCCCATCGCGAAACGGCCCGACTTGCGCGAAGCGCTCATCGCGGCGGCGATTGAACCTTGGCGCGTGGATTTGGAAAGGTCGGCGGAGGTAGCGCGGAACGCTGTGACCTCGGAGGATGTCGTTCTTTTCCGTCGAGATGCTGGCCAAGACTATCCGGAGGCCGGGCTTACCCTATGGGGAACCGAGGACGGCTACTATGTCCCGAACATCGTTCCTTTGGAGATGGGAAGCCTCACTTTCGCCCAATACAATGCCGTGCTCACAGATTTTATTGCGCGCATAGCTGCGCCGGTCACAGCCCAATACGGTTTCACAATCTCGACGACGGAACCTCGGCAAACACTCGATGACTGGTTGTCTCCGGACGCTGCGCTAAAACTCAAGCGTTTCTCCGGCGCGGCCAATAAGTCGACGGGAGCGAGCCATCCTTCGGATGAACGTCGCTGGTTCGATTTTATTGTCGCTGTGCATCGCAGCGGCGACAAGCCCGGCGCTGATCGATTGGCGCGTTGGCTACATGAAGTGGACGGTTGGGACGAGAACTCCGCTCACAATCTTGCAGGCGATTTTGAGACCGCCATCGCTCTTCTTGCCTATTACGACGAGCATTGAGCCGGATGGACGCACACGCGATTGCATCAGCGGGCGTTCCGGTGCTGTGCATCGACACATGTTTCATTCTGGACGTCATGCGTGATCCGACACGCGAGACGGCGAAACCGCACGACCGGCAGGCAGCCATCGATCTCGTGGCGGCGGCGGAATCGGGTCGTCTCATATGCCTTATGGCGGAACAGGTAGCGATCGAGTTTTCCGATCACGACCAGCCTGTCCAGGATGAGGCTGAGCGCAATCTCAGGAGGGTTCGGGAGCAAGTCGAGCGCATCAACAAGCTATCCGCCGTCTTCGGTGCTCCAGGCAACGTCAACCTTACGCATCTCGACGATCATGTCGGGCGTGCAAGGGCGGTTGTCGGGCGTTGGCTCGCCAAGCTCGGCAATGTCACGCCCAGCCCTGTTGTCCCCGCCAAAGCATTTGCTCGGGTCAACGCTGGCATCGCTCCCGCGAGACGTGGCAAGGAATCCTCCAAAGATTGCCTGGTCTATGAAACTTATCTTGAGGCCGTTTCGGCCTTGCGTGCTGCCGGGGTGACGACGCCGATCGTTTTCCTGTCGTCGAATACCAATGAGTATTTGACCGAAAGCAAGGTTTTGAAGCCCGACATCGCGGCGGAATTTGGCACGATCAACCTTGGCTATGCGCCCAATATGAGTGCGGCCAAGTACGCGCTCTGCCTTTAGGGAAAGCATCATGCGAGTCTCGGCATCGAACGCAATCTTGTTCTCCGAAGGCTCAGGGAACCGCCGAAAGCCCGATATTCCCGCTGATGAGCACTCAAATGTAGCCGATCACCGCCGAATACCGAGTCCGCTGAAAACTATCTATTCGTTTCAAATGGATATGACGATCTCGTAGTTCTCATCCCCATCTCGGGCGGCCCGCCACATTTTACAGGCCAGCACGCAGTGCTGGCCTGTTTCGTTTCTGCTCTCTCTGTAACTTCTTCCTGTCTGAAAAAAGCGTGCCACTCTCTGTGACGCGTGGCTGCGCATTCATCTCTCCGGTGCATCTCTGCTATAGTCCACTCACCGTTTTTGCAAACATCTGGCGCTTTTCTGAGGCGAGCTGAGTTACACTGTTGATTACATCGCTCTGAGGCGAGCTAATGGGTTGATAGCCAGAGTGTTTCTTTACTGAATGAATGGAATAGGCACAATGATCAAGAAACTGAGTCTTTGCGCATTGTCAGTGCTCGCTGCATTGCCGGTCGGAACGGTAGCATTTGCTGCTGAGGGTGATATGCAGCTGCAACAGGTGCTGATGTTAAGTCGTCACAATCTGCGTGCACCGCTGGCTGATAATGGCAGCGTGCTGGCGCAGTCGACCAAAAAGAGCTGGCCGCAGTGGGATGTTCCCGGCGGACAGCTGACCACGAAAGGTGGTGTGCTGGAAGTCTACATGGGTAACTACACCCGTCAGTGGCTGGCACAGCAGGGCCTGGTAAAGAACGGCAGCTGTCCTGACAGCAATAACGTCTTTGTTTACGCCAACAGCCTGCAGCGCACTGTGGCCACCGCCCAGTTCTTTGTTAATGGCGCCTTCCCGGGCTGTGACGTCGCTGTTTCTCATCAGGATGAAATGGGTTCCATGGATCCTATCTTCAATCCGGTTATCACAGATGGCAGTGAAGCATTCAATAAGAAAGCGCTGGCTGAGATGGCCGCTGCAAATGAAAAACTGTCGCTGAAGCCTGCCTTCCAGCGCCTGGAAAAGATTGTCGATTACAAAGCATCGCCTGCCTGCAACAATAAAAAGCAGTGCGACCTCAGCAGTGGTCAGAACACCTTCAGCGCTGAAAATGGTAAAGAACCGAATGTCAGTGGCCCGCTGAAAACGGGGAATTCCCTGATGGATGCGTTCACGCTGCAATATTACGAAGGTTTCCCGCTGGATCAGGTTGCATGGGGCCAGATCAAAACGCCTGAGCAGTGGAAAGAGCTGTCAGCGATTAAAAATGGTTACCAGGACGCACTGTTTACCAGCCCGGACATTTCCCGTGAAGTGGCGGCACCGCTGGTGGACTACATCCGCAGTCAGTTAGTGGATCAGGACAAAGCCAACGCGCCAAAATTTACGCTGATGGTAGGCCATGACTCAAACATCGCCTCGCTGCTGAGCGCGTTGCAGGTCAAGCCTTATGAACTGACTGATACCTTCGAAAAAACGCCGATTGGCGGTCAGGTTGTTTTCGAACGCTGGCATGATGCGAAAAATGATAAAGACCTGCTCAAAGTTGAGTATGTCTATCAGAGCGCCGATCAGCTGCGCAACGCAGACGTGCTGAGCCTGAAGAACCCACCGAAGCGCGTTACGCTGCAGCTGGCGGGTTGTGAGACCGATGCAAACGGCTATTGCAGCTGGGATCAGTTCTCTCAGGTGCTGAATGCTGCGTTGCAGGGCACGCCAATGCAGCCAGTGGCGGCACCACAACCGGCAGCCCAGTCTGACGACGACAGTGCGAAAGCCGCAGCGACCAATGACGCTGCTGCTGATAAGGCTGAAGCGGATAAAGCGACCGCGGCGAAAGAGAAGGCTGACGCCGATAAAGCTGCCGCTGAGAAGTCTGAAGCGGATAAAGCCGCCGCTGAAAAAGCAAAAGCGGACAAGGCAGCAGCCGATAAAGCCGCCGCTGAGAAGGCAAAAGCGGACAAGGCAGCAGCCGATAAAGCCGCCGCTGAGAAAGCGAAAGCGGACAACGCGGCAGCGAAATCAGCCAGTGCCGATAAAGGTGCGGCTGACCAGGCTAACGCCTCGAACACGCCTGCAACAGCGCACAACGACGAATCAAAGTCAGCGGCTGTGGCAACACAGTAATCGTGCTTTCCGGCTGATAATAAAAAACCCCGTCGAGACGGGGTTTTTTTATGGCTGCAAGGCGATTAACCCGCCACGACCACCAGTTTCTGGTTAGCAAACTCTTTGATGCCCAGATCAGACAGCTCACGGCCATAACCTGAACGTTTCACGCCACCAAAGGGCAGCTCCGCTGAGGTGTCGCTCTGGGAGTTGATAAACACCATGCCGGTTTCAATGGCGGAGGCCAGTTTACGACCGCGTGCAATATCGCGTGTCCAGACCGAGCCGCCCAGACCATAGTGAGAGTCGTTCGCCAGCGCCACAGCCGCCTGATCGTCACCTATGACATAAATCTGCGCGACCGGACCGAAGAACTCCTGATAATAGGCGGGATTATCCGGGGTAATGCCAGTGAGAATGGTTGGCTGATAGTAGCAACCTGCACCTTCAACGGCTTTGCCGCCCGTAACCAGTTTTGCGCCATTGGCGACGGCTTCGTCTACCTGTTTCACCAGGCGATCACGCGCGTCAGCGGAGGAGAGCGGGCCAAGCGTGGTCTTTTCATCCAGCGGATCGCCCAGCGTGGCAGAACTCAGCGCGGCGCTGAACTGGCTGATAAAGCGATCGGCAATCTTCTCATGCAGAATAAAACGTTTTGCGGCGGTACAGACCTGGCCGCAGTTGCTGAGGCGAGCCTGCACACCCTGACGTACCGCTTCGTCGAGATCGGCATCATCCAGCACCACAAACACGTCGTTGCCACCCAGCTCCAGCGTCGATTTCTTAAGATGCTTACCGGCCTGCTCAGCCACGGCGCTGCCAGCGCGCTCGGATCCGGTCAGGGCGACACCCTGCACCCGGTCGTCAGCAATCAGAGCGGCGACCTGATCGGTGGAGATGAACAGGTTAGTCCAGGCCCCTTCAGGCGCACCCGCTTCACGAACCAGCTTCTCAAAGACATCGGCACAGTGCGGCACGATATTGGCATGTTTTGCCAGCACCGGGTTACCCAGCGCCAGATTAGGTGCCAGCACGCGCATCAGCTGATAGTAAGGGAAATTCCACGGCTCGACGGCAACTAAAACGCCAATCGGGTGATACTCAACCCAGGCTTCGCCCAGATCGCTGGGATAGGACTGCGGCTGCAGAATACGTTCCGCATTCTCTGCGTAGTAGCGGGCAATCTGCGAGCAGATTTTCACTTCTCCGCGGCTCTGACCAATCAGTTTACCCATCTCTTTACTGGCGATGGTGGCCAGTTCTTCCGCGCGGCTATCAATCAGGTCAGCCAGTTTTTTCAGTACCTGCAGACGCGGCTGAATATCACCTTTGCTCCATGAAGAATGGAAAAGGCGATCGGCCACTTCGAGGGCATGGCTGGCGGCAGCTTCATCGTGTGACGGCCAGCTTTTCAGCAACTGGTTGTTTGCGGGATTAATGCTTTGATAGGAAGACATAGCGTACTCCTTGGTGAGCTAAAAATTGAGGGCGGGAAAGTCCCGCCCCTGAATCAGACGTTCTTACGTTCTACGGGCTTGTCATCCCAGGTCAGGAGATCTTTATCGGTTTTTTCAAAGGCGCGAATCAGCACGTCATCACTGCCTTGCTGACGCCAGATCTCTTCTGCCAGTTTTTCATCGTAATTGGCCACTTCGAAAATGGCCTCGGCAATTTCAGGGGAGGTATGACGCAGACTTGCCCATTCGCCAACGTGATGTGCTTTTGATTGTTCAGTAGACATACTTTTCTCCTTTGATTAAATCAGTCCTGCAGTTTGACGGTCAGTCCGGCAACATGTTCGCCCTGAAAACGGGCGATATTCAGTTCCGCTTCGGTAGGCTGACGCGAACCATCGCCGCCCGCCAGGGTGGTGGCTCCATAAGGCGTTCCACCGCGAACCTGTGAAATATCGAACAACTCTTTGGTTCCGTAGCCGATTGGCACAATCACCATGCCGTGATGCGCCAGGGTGGTCCAGACAGACGTGATGGTCTGTTCCTGTCCGCCGCCGGTGCCGGTTGAGGTAAAGACGCTGGCAACCTTGCCAAACAGCGCGCCTGACGCCCAGAGTCCGCCGGTGCGATCCCAGAATGTCCGCATCTGTCCGGCCATGTTGCCGAAGCGGGTCGGGGTACCGACGATAATCGCGTCATAGTGCGGCAGCACCTCAGGCGTGGCTTCTGCTGCCTGCTGATCGGTTTTGCCGCCCACCTGGGCAAAGCGATCGGCCTCCATCGTTTCTGGTACCCGCAGGATATCCACTTCCGCGCCGGGAACCCGACGAGCGCCTTCTGCAACCGCGTTCGCCATTGTTTCAATATGTCCGTACATCGAGTAGTAGAGCACCAGAATCTTAGCCATTGATCTCTCCAGATGGTTTTGACGTCCAGAAAAAGTATAGAAGAGCTTTCATTTTACGCAGGCGATGCCGAAGCCGGAACGGAGGAGTCGGGCAATAAATCAGCAGCTAATCGGTTGTAAGTCGGCAGAGTGTTCGTTGTTTAGCCAAATTTCTGGTGATTACTCTGTTGCTAAATGTGACTGGCGGACGAGTGAAAGGATAATCTGGCTATTATTTAAACATGGGCTGAGCTCGCGTTTCGGGCCGTCAGCCCTCTGTTTTTAATTCTTAATTATCGCACTACGCGACAGGAGCAAATCATGACAACACATCGTGGGGGTTCTGGAAATTTTGCTGAAAACCGTGAACGTGCCGCAGAAGCGGGACGTAAAGGGGGAAAAAACAGCGGCGGTAATTTTAAAAACGATCCGCAGCGCGCCGCGCGTGCCGGTGAGAAAGGGGGACGCAGCAGTCCTAAAAAACCGGACGCATAGCCCCACACTGCCGCCGGTTGAGACCGGCGGTTAACGTCGTTGCTTTTCCCCCTCGCTCTCCCCACAATATTGTCCGGACACATCATCAGGTGAATTATGTCGGACACACTCCGCGGTTTAACCCTGCGCCTGACGCGGCAGGAGCTGGTATTACTTTTCATCACCATGATCTGGGGCGGCACCTTTCTGGTGGTGCATCGTGCGATGCAGCACTCCGGCCCGTTCTTCTTTGTCGGCCTGCGTTTTGCCACCGCCGCGCTGCTGCTGGCGCTCTTTTTCCGCCGTTATCTGGCAGGCATGACCTGGCTGGAGGTGAAAGCGGGTGCGCTGATAGGCCTGTCGATCGCCGGGGGCTATGGTCTTCAGACGTGGGGAATGCAGACCATCTCCAGTAGTCAGTCCGCCTTTCTCACCGCGCTCTATGTCCCTGTCGTGCCGTTGCTGCAATGGCTGTTTCTGCGCCGTCCGCCGGGATTGATGTCGTGGCTGGGGATTGTACTGGCGTTTACCGGCCTGTTGCTGGTGGCCGGGCCGCAGGATGGTCGCATCACTCTGAATGCGGGTGAAATAGCGACGCTGATCAGTACCCTGGCGATCGCCGCCGAGATCATCTTAATCAGCCGCTATGCCGGTAAGGTCGATGTGCGCCGTGTGACCCTGATCCAGCTGGCGGTGGCGTCGCTGTGCGCCTTTGGTCTGATGATCCCCAATGGGGAAACGGTGCCTGCCATCTCAACGCCGCTGCTGCTCAGCGCGCTGGGGCTGGGTGCAGCCAGCGCGCTGATTCAGGTCACCATGAACTGGGCGCAACGCAGCGTTTCGCCAACCCGCGCTACGGTGATTTATGCCGGGGAACCAGTCTGGGCCGGCGTCGTGGGGCGTATTGCGGGTGAGCGCCTGCCTGCGCTGGCGTTGCTGGGCGGCGCGCTGATCGTCTGCGGGGTGATCGTCAGTGAGCTGCGGCTGAAACGAAAAAAAGCGGTGCAGCCTGCTGCCACACCGCTGGAGTAGGTCGTTAACCCTGCTGTCGCGCCAGTGGCTTGTCCTGCTTTGCCGCACTGCGTCGGCGCAGAATCGCATTGAGGATAATCGCGCCAAAGGTGGCGGTACCGATACCCCCCAGCGTGAAAGAACCGATTTTCAGCGCGAAATCCCCGGCTCCGAGCACCAGTGTGGTCGCCACCATGATCAGGTTACTGTTCTGGCCTAAATCAACATGGTTCTGTACCCAGATGCGTGCACCTGCTACCGCAATCAGCCCGAACACCACAATGGATGCGCCGCCAATCACCGGGGCCGGAATGGTGTGGATCAGCGCACCAAACTTCGGCGAGAAACCGGCGAGGATGGCGATGACCGCCGCGGCGACAAATGCCAGCGTAGAATAGACTTTGGTCACCGCCATCACCCCGATATTTTCGGCATAGGTGGTGACGCCACTGCCGCCGATCGAGCCGGAGAGCATGGTGGCCAGGCCATCGCCAACAAAAGCGCGTCCCATGTAAGGATCGAGATTGCGTCCGGTCATACCCGCCACCGCTTTCAGATGCCCGAGGTTTTCAGCCACCAGAATGATCGCCACCGGGGCGATAAGCACCATCGCCTGCAGATCAAAGGTGGGTGCAGTGGTGTGCGGCAGACCAAACCAGGCAGCCTGTGACAGCAGCGTAAAATCGACCGGCTTACCCAGCCCCAGACCGTTGGTCAGCAGTGCATAGATCGCCCAGGCCAGAATCAGGCCGACCAGAATCAGCAGTCGCTGAATCATCCCGTGGGTAAATACCGCTACCAGACCAATGCAGAGTACGGTCATCACCGCAACCCAGCTGTCGAATGACGAGGCGGAGACGCTGTGAACCGCAATCGGGGCCAGATTCAGCCCGATAGCCATCACCACCGCACCGGTCACGACCGGCGGCATCAGATTTTCAATCCAGCGCGTGCCGGACTTCATCACCACCAGACCAATCAGCGTGTAGAGCAGGCCGCAGGCGATCACGCCGCCCAGCGCCACGCTGAGATTGGGATTCAGCCCCTGACCACTGAAGCCGGTTACCGCAATGACCACGCCGACAAAGGCAGCGCTCGACCCGAGATAACTGGGCACCCGACCGCCGGTGATAAAGAAGAACAGCAGCGTGCCTATACCCGAGACCAGAATGGCCAGATTGGGATCCAGCCCCATCAGCAGGGGCATCAGCACCGTTGCGCCAAACATCGCTACCGCATGCTGTAAACCCAGCACCAGCGTCTGCCCCAGAGGCAGGGTCTCATCCGGGGCGATAATACCGTTTTCTGTTAATGCCGACTTCTTTTGCCATTGCGGAAACCAGGATCGTGCCATCGTCTACTCCAGAGCGTTATGAATGCCGGTGGGATTCAGGGAAGCGTTAACAGGCATCCTGCCGCAACAGGGGATGGTATCCCCGGTCAAACCACGCCAGACCGTGGGTGTCATCATTGCGCACTAACCCCACGACTTCGCAGAACAGCGTGTCATGCGTACCGACGCTGACAATCTGAGTGATGCGGCAGTCAAAGGACGCGACGGCGCCGCTCAGCACCGGCGAGCCGGTCACGGCCGTTGACCACTCAGCGGCAATAAAACGATCAGCCATTGGCGTTTTGCCGCCGAACAGATTGGAGAGCGTTTCATGGCCCGCCGCCAGCGTATTGACGCAGAGCTGCATGTTTTCGCGGAACACCGGGTAAACCGAGGCAGAGCGGTTAAGGCAGACCAGCAGCGTCGGCGGCGAATCCGTGACGCTGCACACCGCCGAGGCCGTAAAGCCTGCGCGTCCGGCCGGGCCTTCAGTGGTGATGATGTTGACCGCAGCACCCAGCCGCGACATCGCATTACGAAACTCAGTTTTCTCAACGGCAGGGGTAAGGGTATCCAGGCTCATCGTGTTCTCCGCGAAAAGGTTATCCGACGACGCGCTGCAGCGGCTGCACGTCATCAGTCTGATCCAGCCACTGCAGCAGCAGGGCATTAAAGTTTTCGGGGGCGGTGACGCTCATGGCGTGGCCGCCCCAGGCCATCATCTGTTCAGTCGCATTGGGCAGGGCCGCGGCCAGCTCAGTTGAGCAGCTCCACGGCACCAGCAGATCGTCCTGGCTGGCAATCACCAGCACCGGTTGTGGAATGGCAGCAGCCCGCGCGCTGAAGTCGGCGCTCATCAGGGCGTGCAGCCGGCGCATCAGATTTTCCATTCCCTGAAAATGTGCGACGTGATGGCTATCTTCCTGATCCAGCCGCGTCTGATGCTGCGCCATCCACTCCGCAGGATAGAGAAACAGCGGCTGAGCGCGGACAAATGCCTCGACGCCGACGTTGAGCAGCAGGTCCTGGCGTACCTGAAAGCAGCGACGGGTATGGGGATGCAGCGCCAGCCAGCCATTGATCACCGCGATCCGTTCGATCCGATCCGGATAATCCAGCGCCAGCTGCATCCCCATCAGACCGCCAAGCGCGTGACCGATCAGGCTGAAGCGCAGGATGCCGTGCTGCGCCAGCGCGGCGGCCAGTTCTGACGCCATCATCGCCATGCTGTAGCCTTCCGGCAGGCTGTCAGCGCTGCGACCGGTGCCGCGCTGGTCATAGGTCACCACCCGATAGCGTGCCGTTAGCGCGGCCAGCTGCGGCTGCCAGAAACCCGCCACGCCGCCCAGACCGGATGAGAGCACCAGTGTCGGTGCATCGGGATTTTGCAGACCCAGAATATCCAGCTGCATCAGACCTCCGCTTTGCCGATGTGCGCCACGCTGGCGATCTCAATCAGCGCGTCAGGCTTGACCAGCCCACACTGAATACAGAAGCGCGCCGGTTTTTCGCCGGGAAAGTACTCGGCATAAACCTGATTCACCGCGGCGTAGTTCGACCAGTCGGTGATAAAAATCGAATTAAACGTCACATCGGCCATGCTGCCACCGGCGGTCTCAATCACCTTTTTAATGGTTTCCAGCACGTGGCGGGTCTGCGCTGCGGCATCACCCACATGCACCACGTTGTTGTCAGCATCAAACGGCAGCGTACCCGAGACATAGACCACGCCATCCGCCAGCGTGCCGGGAACGAACGGGGCGATGGGGGTGGTGGTGCCTGGCGGAACAATAATACTTTTCGGCATAGCGTCGTCCTTATCGTGGATTAGCGGGCATTCAGGCTTTCGCAGAAGGTATCGACATCCGATACCCAGCCAAAAAAGGTTTCGATATTGAACAGGGCAGCCTGCTGAGCAAAGGGCGGGCCGGCCTGATAAGTGGCGTCTTCCAGCACCACGCCGAAGTACTCCAGAAAGAAGCCGTCGCGCAGCGTCGATTCAACGCAGACGTTGGTGGCGATGCCGGTAAACATCAGATGACGGATCCCGCGGCTGCGCAGCATGCTGTCGAGCGGGGTGTTATAGAAGCCGCTGTAACGCGATTTCGGCAGCACGATGTCACCGGGTTGTGGCACCAGTTCATCGACCAGCGCGTAATCCCAGCCGCCTTTTGACAGCAGCGACCCCTGCAGTTCAGGCCGTTTACGCATGGTTTTCAGGGCATTCGATTTGTGGAAATTGGGGGAACCGGCGTCGCCCGCTTCTACATAGTCACTGTCCCAGCCGTTCTGGAACCAGATGATCTGGACACCTGCCGCACGGGCTGCCGTCACCGCCTGATGGATTTTCGCAATCACCGGCTTGGTGGCGGAAACATCGAAGCCCGCCAGATCGAGATAGCCGCCTTCAGTGGCGTAGGCGTTCTGCATATCCACGACAATCAGCGCGGTCTGGCCAGGCGGAAAGGCGATCGGCTCTGGCCGCGCCGGCAGTTCAACCTGGGGAACATCCGGCGTGTGAGCACAATAAACAGTAGCCATCATGCCACCTCCTGCTGTGCGTCGAGCAGGGCGCTGCGACAGGCCATCAGCGGCTGAATGTGCTGCCCGAAGTTCTCGATACCCTGCAGGAAGTCATCAAACGTCAGCAGCACGCCGTGGGTGCCTTCGACCTGCGCAACCTCATCCAGCATCCGCGCCACGCTGGCATACGACCCCACCAGGGTGCCCATATTGATATTGACTGCCGAGGTCGGATCCGCCATCTGGCGCACGTTGGTGTCGTTGCCCGATTTGGTGTCCTGCTGACTCTGAGTGGTGAGCCAGGAGAGCGCCTCTTCATCCGCACCGGCTTTGTAGTGTTCCCACTTCGCCCGCGCTTCTTCGTCCGTTTCAGCAGCGATGATCATAAACAGCACATAGGAGCCGACATCGCGGCCCGCTTTTTCAGCGGCCTGCTTCATGCGAATCGAGGTAGAGCTGAACGCGGCAGGCGTGTTAACACCTTTACCAAAGCAGAAGTTGTAATCGGCGTGCTGAGCAGAGAAGGCCATACCGGCATCGCTCTGTCCGGCGCAGATCACCTTCATCGGGCGCTGCGGCTGCGGACTCACCCGGCAGTCGTTCATGGTGAAGAACTCACCTTTAAAGTCCGATTTTCCGGTGCCCCACAGGTCGCGCAGCACGGTAACGTATTCGGTCAGATAAGCGTAGCGGCTGCTGAAGTACTCATCGCCAGGCCACATTCCCATCTGTTCATATTCCGGTTTCTGCCAGCCGGTCACCAGGTTGACGCCAAAGCGACCGCCTGAAATGGAATCGATGGTGGACGCCATGCGCGCCACAATCGCCGGAGGCAGCGTCAGGGTGGCGGCGGTGGCGTAGATCTCAATGCGTGATGTCACGGCGGCCAGGCCTGCCATCAGGGTGAACGATTCGAGATTATGATCCCAGAACTCGGTTTTTCCGCCGAAGCCGCGCAGTTTGATCATCGAGAGCGCAAAATCGAAATGGTAATGCTCTGCTTTCAGCACGATCGCTTTGTTCAGTTCAAAGGTCGGCATGTACTGCGGCGCATTGGACGAAATCAGCCAGCCATTGTTACCAATCGGAATAAAGACGCCTATCTTCATGTGAAACCTCGTTGCGATGGGGGAAAGGTGTTTCACGCGCTGCACTGCATCCTGCATCGTCCGTGTGGGCCGCGCTCAGTCACAATTCTGCAAACTGTGTGCCACTTTTTTTATTGTTTTAAATAACAGTGAGTTAAAATTAACCCGAAAGAGGTAAGTGGAGTAACTGGTCCATTTCAGACCATCTGGTCAAAATTCGCTGCACGTTTTCCATGCAGGCTGAGCAAAAAAGGTGCAGGGCGCGGATTGGGCAGCGATGAATCCCTTTGCTATGATGCGCTGACACCAGAAGGATGAGGTAAACGTGTGAATACCGATGAAAAAAAGCCAACGCGACGTTCGCGTGCGGTCGCAGCGAAGCGGGCCGCCATACTGGAAGCGGCATTAACCTTCTTCTCACAGTTTGGCATTCACGGCACCAGCCTCGATAAGGTGGCCGAGCTGGCCGATGTCTCTAAAACCAATCTGCTCTACTATTTTCCCTCTAAAGAAGTGCTCTATGTGGCAGTGCTTAAGCAGATTCTGGATGTCTGGCTGGCACCGTTGCGCGCGCTGGCGCACGATCAGGATCCACTGGTCGCGATTCGGCGCTACATCCGGCTGAAGCTGGAAGTGTCGCGCGATCATCCTCAGGCTTCCCGGCTCTTCTGTCTGGAGATGTTGCAGGGTGCTCCGCTTCTGAAAGGGGAGCTGGCAGGCGATCTTAAGCAGCTGGTGGATGACAAAGCGGCAATTATTGAACGCTGGATTGATGAAGGACGTCTGGCGGGCGTACAGCCGCAGCATCTGATCTTTATGCTGTGGGCCACCACGCAGCATTACGCCGATTTTGCCACTCAGGTTGAGGCCGTTACCGGCCAGACGCTCAGCGATCCGGCGTTTTTCGATCAGGCTGTTGATAATGTGCAGCGCATGATCATCGAAGGGATTCGCGTACGCTAATTCAGGATACATCCACGGTTCAGGTACGGAGTTAATCAATGGATTCTGTTTCGCAACTGGTGCTGGGTGCCTCAGTCAGTGTCGCAGTGATGGGACGTCGGGTACCGGTCTGGCAGGCCGCGCTGGTGGGCGGCGTCTGCGGCACCTTACCCGATCTTGATGTCTTTCTTGATCATGGCGATGCGATACGCAACATGACCCTGCATCGCACGGAAACGCATGCACTGCTCTGGCTCACGCTGCTCTCGCCACTGGTTGCATGGCTGGTGGCGGGTCTGTTTCGCCAGCGGGTGAAGTGGGCAGCATGGTGGCCTGCCATCTGGCTGGCGCTGATTACCCATCCGCTGCTCGATTTGATGACGGTGTATGGCACCCAGCTTGGCCTGCCGATTACCGATTATCCTTATGCCATCGGCAGTATCTACATCGTCGATCCACTCTATACCCTGCCGCTGCTGGCAGGCCTGGGCGTCGCGCTCTGGCGGCGCAGTGATAAAGGGCTGCGCGGAAACCGGCTCGGGCTGATGCTGAGTACCCTTTATCTGGTCTGGAGTGTGGTGATTCAGGGCGTCGCAGGCTGGCAGATCAGAGCGTCGCTGGCGGAGCAGGGTATTCCGGACAATAAAGTGCTGGTGACGCCCACGGCCTTTAATACGCTGGTATGGCGCAGCGTGATTATGACGCCGGATCGCTATGGCGAAGTTTACTGGTCGCTGTTGTCGCCCTCACGGCCACTGCAGGTGGCGTGGTATCCGCGTCATCCTGAACTGTTCGACGCCTTTCGGGGCAGCTGGTATGCAGAACGTGTCGCCTGGTTCAGCCACGGCTTCTACGCACTGCGTGAGCAGGACGGGCAGACGACGATTGCCGACCTGCGCATGGGCGAAGGCGATAAGTATACCTTCACCTTTGGTCTGGGCACGCCTCAGCAGCCCGATCCCCGGCCGCAGCGCTTACCTTATGAACGCCCCTCTTTATCCGCCATTTTCTCTGCGCTGGGCGATCGCCTGTAAAAAAAAGCCCGGTCATCTGACCGGGCTTTTTTCATGATATTACCGATTAGCGGCTACGACGATTACGCAGCATCCAGCCGACACCCAGCAGGGCAAACCAGAGTGGCGTAACCATCAGCGCCTGGCGCGTATCTTCCTGCAGCGTCAGCAGCACCAGCACAAATGCGAAGAATGCCATGCAGACCCAGCACATGAATTTGCCCAGCGGCATCTTAAATGCCGACTCCGCATGGCGCTGCGGATGCTTTTTACGGTAGGCCAGATAGCTGCACAGAATGATGGTCCAGACGAACATAAACAGAATGGCCGAGACGGTGGTCACCAGCGTGAAGACCTTCATTACATCCGGGATCAGGTAGATCAACGCCACACCAATCAGCAGGCACAGGCAGGAGAAAAACAGGCCGGTAGTCGGCACCGCACGGGCAGAGAGTCGGCCAAAGGCGCGGCTGGCCACACCCTGCTGCGACAGGCCATAGAGCATACGGCTGGTGGAGAAGATGCCGCTGTTGGCTGAGGAGGCGGCAGAAGTCAGCACCACAAAGTTAACGATACTCGCAGCCGCAGGCAGACCAATCAGAACGAACATCTCAACAAACGGACTGCGATCGGCCATCACCTGGGTCCAGGGCGTTACCGCCATAATCACCATCAGCGCCAGCACGTAAAACATAATGACCCGCAACGGAATCGCATTAATCGCGCGCGGTAACACTTTATGCGGATTGTGGGTTTCAGCCGCTGCCGTGCCCACCAGTTCAATGCCGACAAAGGCAAACACCGCAATCTGGAAGCCGGCAAAGAAGCCGCTGAGGCCTTTCGGGAACATGCCGCCGTGATCCCAGATGTTGCTGAGTGACGCTGTGCCGCCGCCCGGTGAGGGGTAGTGAATCGATACCAGCACAATCCCGGTTACGATCAGTGCCACAATGGCGACGATTTTAATGATCGCAAACCAGAACTCCATCTCGCCAAACAGCTTGACGGTGGCAATATTGAGCGCCAGAAAAACCACCACGCAGAGCAGGGCGCTCATCCAGATCGAGAAGCCCGGAAACCAGAGCTGGAAATAGGCGCTGATTGCCACCACGTCGGCAATGCCGGTTACCACCCAACAGAACCAGTAGGTCCAGCCGGTAAAGTAGCCCGCCCACGGGCCAAGCAGATCAGCGGCAAAATCGCTAAAGGATTTGTACTCAAGGTTGGAGAGCAGCAGCTCCCCCATGGCGCGCATCACAAAGAACAGCATAAAACCGATGATCATATAGACAAAAATGATCGAGGGGCCAGCCAGGCTGATGGTTTTACCTGAGCCCATAAACAGGCCGGTACCGATAGCGCCACCAATGGCGATCAGCTGGATGTGACGATTGTGCAGATTGCGCTGGAGTTTATCGGGCGTCTCGTGGGTGCTTGCGGTTTCTTTAGATTGATCAACCATAGAATTGTCTTTCCTGTCGTGATGTTGTGTTCAGCTCTGCTGGCTGTTAGTCAAGGCGTCTGCCTGAGGGCAAGTCGGCATAAGATAGAGGAAGAGAGCCGGAATCGGGTAACGCTTTTTTACCAATTGTGATGCCTGCCGTCCCGGAAGCGGCAATAAAGCGCGATTTTGTTCAAACCTTCGTCAGCCTGGGTAATTATTCATCACGTTATGTCAGTCAGGCGGCGTGAAGGGCGATGCGCTTCTACACTTTTTGTTTGCTAATCATCATGCTGCGAGAGGGACTATGCGCACGCTTATCCTGTTTTTGCTATTGCTTGCGCTGGGATGGGTCAGCTTACCCTGGCTTAAGCAGCATCTGCCGCCGCAGTTTAATCCCTTTACGCCACTCTCTGTTACCGATCCGCCGGGCTGGATGACGCAGATTAAGATGAAAAGGCTGGCCAGCGATCCTGACGCATGTCTGGCGGTGATGCGCCGCGCTCAACAGGCGGGCTGGGTCAGCTTCAGCGAGCGTCCGGACGTCACGGGTCACTGTCCGCTCAGTCATCCGCTGCGGGTTCAGAAATTTGGCCCGGTCAGCCTCAGCAGCAGCTTTCTGGCCAGTTGCCCTATGGCCGTCGCCAGCACCATGTATGCTCTGCGCAGTCGTGAACAGATCGCCAGAGAGTTGCACAGTCCACTGGTACGAATTACCCATGTCGGCAGTTACGCCTGCCGTAATATTTATCATCGCGCTCAGGGGCGGCTCAGTGAACATGCCACCGCCGATGCCTGGGATGTGACAGGCTTTCAGCTGGCTGATGGCCAGCGGCTTGAGGTCAGTCGTCACTGGCAACAGCCGGAAGAAAAAGCGGCAATGCTTCATACGCTGTGGCGTGGCGGCTGTGAGGTATTCGGCAATGCGCTGGGGCCGGACTATAACGCCGCTCACGCCTCACATTTTCATCTGGGTATGCGAGGTGCAGGCTACTGCCGATAAATCATCAGACAGGATTAATACCGTGTTTGATTAAGAAATGTTCTTATGGTGCCAGTAAAACCCATCCAGTTATCATTGCTGAACCTGATCCCTTACTGAAATAGTCTGACAACAGGTCTGGATGCTCCTAAAAAAACCGATTTCAGGGCCATTTGTAAGAATAAAACGATGCCTGCGGGATAAAACCCTTGTGCAGATTCTCAGCGTCATTTGCTCAGCGCCTGCTGGCGGCATGATGAAATTATTTCATGATTGCGCTGGCAGAAATAAGGGAAAGGTATCGCATAAATAAAAAAGTGCGTGATTAAGAAAAGAACGGATTTTACCTGCAAATTTATTTTCAGATGATTTAGTTGCGTGACTATCGGGAAAGTGATTTAACTGATTAAAATAGAGTCAGTGCTGAGCATTACGCCGTAAATAGTGATCTCCGCCACGTATTGCGGTCAGACAGCAGAGTAAGTAAAGGCGACTTTTACGGACGCGCTGTCCTGGATCAGGTATTTGCAGTCAGATAAGTCGATAAACCACAGCAGGATGTGAATCGACGGGCACAGAGCATGGTCGGGTAGAGGAGACCAGAAAAGGTTTATTAAACAGCACATCGTTACGCTTACAGGGCTGCCACTGAAAACCGGGACAGGTCTGTAACCTGCAAGCGCGTGGCGCGGTCAGCAAGCCGGTTAGCTGCCTCAGCAGACGCCACAGGGGCTGCGGGGACGTCTGACGAAGCCTGTCCTGATGGCTGCAATGACAGAGCCGGTCTTATTTCCTGATAAAAAATATGTCAGAAATTTGCCACTGCCGCTTCGCTTATAATGGAGTAATTAACGCCTTGTTTACTCGTTATTTACCCAACAATCAGCATCGCGATTCAATATTTTCAGCAGACTTTTCAAGTCTGAGAAAAAATTGCATTGGAGGTCAGGGATTGAAATCCCATCAGAAAAATCTTATTCTTGTGGGGTGATTGAAATTGCTGTGATCGGCCTCACCTTGTAAAGGCAGGAACACTTTTTCACTCCGCTCCAACGGTGAAAGGTTAAATGCGCTGTAGATCGGGACAGGTTCGTCCTGCACGATAAATTAGTTTTCTTCTGCAAATTTATTTTATCCGATGAATCTGAATGAATATTACCGGAAGGGCGAGTGAAATTAACGCTGAGGCAATATGAGTACTGAAAATTATTTCGCCTGGCGAGCTGAGGCGAAAGAACAATTTCAGGCATTAACGGTTTCTTCTGAATTGAAGCCGTTATTGCAACAATTTATTGAATCATTAGGCTTCGATTATTTTGCCTTTTTGATTCAGCACCCGGTGCCTTTTACCCGACCGCGTATTCATTTACATAGCACCTATCCCAAACTATGGGTTAAACGCTATGAGAAGCAGAATTATTACGCTGTCGATCCGGTGCTCAGGTTGTGTCAGCGACCGGGCAGAGGCATGGCGTGGACGGAGGAACTGTTCGCTGACGCCGGCAATTTGTGGCGTGAGGCGAGAGAATATGGGCTGCAGAGCGGATTTTCTTGCTCTGCAATGGCACCAAATCGCGTCATTGGTATATTATCTATATCGTCGCAACAGCCCATTTCTGTCCAGCTCTGCCATGCTGAGCTGGAGGTGAAACTACACCTTTTAGCGGAACTAAGTCTGGATACGCTGGAACGCTTTAGCGATGATGCAATGATGGTACTAAAAAAAGAGTTTAGTCAGCGCGAGCTGGAAATTTTGAAATGGACAGCCGAAGGAAAAACGGCGGTCGAAATTTCACTTATTTTATCCATCTCTGAACATACCGTTAACTTTCACCAAAAAAATATGCAAAAGCGTTTCAATGTTTCCAATAAAACGCAGATTGCCTGCTATGCAGCGGCAATCGGACTGATCTGAACATAAAGCAACGGCTACATTTCGCCGTTCCTTTGCACAGGTCTGTTGTCTATTCTGCGCCGGGACTTTGCCAGGCTGGCGCAAAGAAATCATTGCAAACATGGGGATGTCAGAGGCGCATGATGAAAATAGTGCAAACGCAATTAAAGGATATGCCATCCTCTTTGCTTGCCGAACTCGGCAGCTACCGATACAGCGTCTTTGCGCGCGGCGAAGGGTGGTCAATTCCGCCACGTCTGAGCACGCCAGGACAGGAATATGATCGCTACGATCGTTCAGATGTCACCTGGCTGATCGCATGGAATGCGCGGGAGGGCATCAGCGGCTGTGCGCGTCTGATGCCCTGGTTCGAACCTGAACTGAGTGAAGGCATCGTACTGCCTTTCAGCCATGAGAAAGTGTGGGAAATGTCGCGCTTCTCGGCACGGCTGGATGTGGACGCTGAACTGCCACTGAATATTCTCTGGCACGCCGTGCAGCTGGCAGAATTGAACGGTATGGAATACATCATCAGTTCGGCAACGCCGATGCTGGAGAAGATGTTTGAAGAGCATCAGGTGGTGTATGAGCCGCTGACGCCGGGACTTATTCTGTCAGAAGATAATCTGTTTGCGATCCGTATTCCGGTGGTTCAGCCAGCGCTGGCTGAAAAGTATCGGGGAACGCGGCGCTTTAGTCCGGAAGAGGTTCTGCCTACGCTGGGCGTTTCGGTTAACTGGCAGGCGCACAGTTAATTAATTTGCCCCCGCGGCTGGGGGCAAGCAAGCTTACTGACGGTAGGCTGTTTTGATCTGCTTAATGGTATTGCTGAATACTTCCGCCTGAGGCTTGTCGCCCAGCGTCTGTACATAGCGTTCCATGTTGATAATCACTTTGCCGGCATCAGCCTGGCCCATACCTTTCAGGATCAGGGTGATCATCATCTTCAGACCCGCGATTTCATCCGCTAATTTCCGGGCTTCCTGCGAAGTTGCAAAATCTTCATCGCTCATGCGTTTCTCCTTGGTGAATGACAATGTGTCGGCAATCTGTCCGAACAGCAGTGCGTGAGTATATCACAGGGTCAGTAAGTTGCTGGAGCAGCCGGTTCGCTTCGCTATAAAGAGCTGGTTTGTCCAGTACAACTAATCAATCGCTGAAAGTAATTACAGGTGTTGCCGGGCCAGATATCACAAGGGCCTGCAGCGATAAGGCACAGCAAAGTCTGGTGTTAATACCATGAAATAGTAAGAGTTTAAGGATTATTCAGTACGCCTGTCGGTTGTAAGAAATCTCTGTTATTGCTGGCTGCACGGGGCTGGAAATCGTTATGCGAAGCGTCGACTGTTTTGCTTTGTTGATGTGCTTTTGAGGTAAAAGCGGGTATGATTATCGCCTGTATTCGTTAATTGATTCCTCTTTTTTTAGCCTCTGGAGTTTCCCCGTTGATCAGTGTGCTTCTTGTTGATGACCATGAACTTGTCCGTGCCGGAATCCGTCGCATCCTGGAGGATGTCAAAGGTCTGGCCGTGGTCGGAGAGGTCAACTGTGGCGAGGATGCCGCTAAGTGGTGCCGTGCCAATCAGGTTGATGTGATCCTCATGGATATGAACATGCCGGGCATCGGTGGACTGGAGGCAACGCGCAAAATCGTGCGTTACAATCCCGATATCAAAATCATCATGCTGACCATTCACACGGAAAATCCGCTACCTGCGAAAGTGATGCAGGCGGGGGCTGCAGGCTACCTCAGTAAAGGGGCTGCGCCGCAGGAGGTGATCAATGCGATTCGCTCGGTCAATGCCGGACAGCGCTACATCGCTTCAGATATCGCTCAGCAGATGGCGCTGAGTCAGATTGAGCCACAAAAAGCGGAATCCCCCTTCAGCTGTTTGTCGGAAAGGGAATTGCAGATTATGCTGATGATCACCCGTGGACAAAAGGTGACGGAAATTTCCGAGCAGTTAAATCTCAGTCCTAAAACCGTTAACAGTTACCGCTACCGGATGTTCAGCAAGCTGAATATCAGTGGCGATGTAGAGTTAACGCATCTGGCCATTCGACATGGCCTCTATAATGCGGAGCCGTTAATCAGTAGTGAATGACGTTTTTGATTCCAAAGCCTTTCTGAGTACGGTAACCAGCAAGCCCGGTGTTTACCGCATGTATGACGCCTCAGGCACCGTCATCTATGTGGGCAAAGCCAAAGACCTGAAGAAGCGTCTGACCAGCTACTTCCGCACTCAGGTCGGCAGCCGCAAAACCGAAGCGTTGGTTAGTAATATCCAGCACATCGATGTCACCGTAACCCACACCGAAACCGAAGCGCTGCTGCTTGAGCATAACTACATCAAGCTCTACCAGCCGCGCTACAACGTGCTGCTGCGCGACGATAAATCTTACCCCTACATCTTTCTTAGCAGCGATACCCATCCGCGGCTGGCGATGCACCGTGGTGCAAAGCATGCCAAAGGCGAATACTTTGGCCCGTTCCCCAACGGCTATGCGGTTCGTGAAACGCTGGGACTGCTGCAAAAAGTTTTCCCTATCCGCCAGTGCGAAAACAGTGTCTACCGCAATCGCTCCCGGCCCTGTCTGCAATATCAGATTGGCCGCTGTCTGGGTCCCTGTGTCGCGGGACTGGTCAGTGAGGAGGAGTATGCACAGCAGACCGATTACGTGCGCCTGTTCCTGGCGGGTAAAGACGATCAGGTTCTTAACCAGCTGGTCAAACGGATGGAAGAGGCGAGCATGGGCCTGCGCTTTGAAGAGGCGGCACGCCTGCGCGATCAGATTCAGGCTGTGCGACGTATCACCGAAAAGCAGTTTGTCTCGAATCAGGGCGATGACCTTGATGTGATGGGTGTGGCTTATGAAGCGGGCATGGCCTGTCTCCACGTGCTGTTTATCCGTCAGGGCAAAGTGTTAGGCAGCCGCAGCTACTTCCCGAAAGTGCCCGTCGATACCGATCTGGCTGAGGTCGTTCAGACCTTTGTCGGGCAGTTCTACCTGCAGGGTAGCGAGGCACGTACGCTGCCTGGCGATATTCTGCTGGACTTTACCTTGCCAGAGCGTGAACTGCTGGCAGAGTCGCTCAGTGAGCTGGCCGGGCGTCGGGTGAGTATTCAGAGCAAGCCGCGCGGGGATCGCGCCCGTTATCTCAAACTGGCACGCACCAACGCCGCGACGGCGTTAACCACGCGTCTGTCACAGCACTCCACAATTCATCAGCGGCTGATGGCGCTGGCGGAGTTTCTTGAGCTGGACAAAATTAAACGCATGGAGTGTTTCGATATCAGTCATACCATGGGTGAGCAGACCATCGCCTCCTGCGTGGTGTTCGACCAGAATGGTCCGCTGCGTGCCGATTATCGTCGCTACAACATCAGCGGCATTACGCCGGGTGATGACTACGCCGCCATGAATCAGGTGCTACGCCGCCGTTATGGTAAAGCGATTGAAGAAGATAAGATCCCGGATGTAATTCTGATCGATGGCGGTAAGGGCCAGCTGTCTCAGGCGAAGCAGGTCTTCGCGGAACTGGATGTGCCCTGGGACAAAAGCCGGCCGATTTTACTCGGCGTAGCGAAAGGCAGCGATCGTAAAGCCGGACTGGAAACGCTGTTTTTTGAAGCGGAAGGTGAGGGCGTTTCGCTGCCACCCGATGCACCAGCGCTGCATGTGATCCAGCATATTCGTGATGACGCTCACAATCATGCCATTTCAGGCCACCGTAAAAAACGGGCCAAAGTAAAGAACACCAGCGCACTGGAAAGCATCGAAGGGGTGGGGCCGAAACGGCGTCAGCAACTGCTTAAGTACATGGGGGGCCTGCAACCGCTGATGAACGCGTCGGTGGAGGAGATCGCCAATGTACCCGGTATCTCACATGCTCTGGCAGAAAAAATATACTACTCGTTGAAACACTAGCATTGAAACGGGGGGGGCAATGTAGGAACATAGGCTAAATTCTACCTATATCCAGACAGTTACCGGCATATGCAATTAAACATTCCGACGTGTCTCACCCTGTTTCGAGTCGTGCTCATCCCGTTCTTTGTGCTGGCTTTCTATCTGCCGTTCACCTGGGCGCCGCTGGCGACTGCACTGATTTTTGTTTTTGCTGCCATCACCGACTGGTTTGATGGCTTTCTGGCGCGCCGCTGGAAGCAGACGACACGCTTTGGTGCGTTTCTCGATCCGGTAGCGGATAAAGTGATGGTGGCCATTGCGCTGGTGCTGGTGGCGGAATATTTCCACGCCTGGTGGATTACGCTGCCCGCCGCCACCATGATTGCACGCGAGATCATTATCTCTGCGCTGCGTGAATGGATGGCGGAGATTGGTAAACGCAGCAGCGTGTCGGTTTCCTGGATTGGTAAAGTGAAAACCACTGCCCAGATGTTCTCACTGTTTGCCTTGCTGTGGCGTCCTGATGCCACCGTCGTGGCGATTGGTGTGGTGGCGTTATACATTGCTGCCGTGCTGACTTTCTGGTCTATGTTCCAGTATTTAAGCGCCGCGCGCGGCGATCTGCTCGAACCGTGATCGATACGATTTAAAAAGCAGCAAACGGACGCGCTGTGAGGATAATTTTATTGACTCATTGCGTCATCTAAGTAGAATGCATCGCATCGAACGGCAGCCAGGCTGCCAGAAGATAAATAAAATCAGCAGGTTCGACGAAATTGCTGAATTGCGGGAATAGCTCAGTTGGTAGAGCACGACCTTGCCAAGGTCGGGGTCGCGAGTTCGAGTCTCGTTTCCCGCTCCAGATTCGCAGGTCAGGTTAACCTGACGGCACATCAGTTTAAGGCGCGTTGGCAGAGTGGCTATGCAGCGGATTGCAAATCCGTGTACCTCGGTTCGACTCCGGGACGCGCCTCCAGTTACACCCTGCCCGGGTGGTGAAATCGGTAGACACAAGGGATTTAAAATCCCTCGGCTGTAAGGCTGTGCGGGTTCAAGTCCCGCCCCGGGCACCATATCGAATTACCAATAAAATCAATGATAAGCAGTGTCGTATGACCGCCCCACAGAGGCGGTTTTTTTTGTATCTGAATTACTATTCCTAATACCTCTTCCTAATATTATTTCCCCTTTGCCTGCCCTCCAACTACAGGGACAATAACTATTTTCCTGTCATATGCGGCAGTCTGCTCAACGTTCTTATGCCCTGTTATGGCTCTTTTCTCGTACAAATCTCCCTCCAGATCAGACACACCCTTGGCCTTCAAATCATGGAATGTGAAATCAAAAAGAAGCTCCGGAAATTTAAGCTTTGCCGCCTCACGTGCAGCACTCCAGCGGCTGTTAAACCCATCGCGAGTGTAGCCCGAGCCATTAGGCTGGTGGAGTATAAAGATACTGCTCATTCCTGGCTTTAGCGGTAGTCCAGATGCCATTTTTATTGCTGCAGCAAATCGTGGTGACCACGCCTTAATCTGAGCAACACTGGTCTTGCTCTGCTTGATCAGTACACCCTCATCCATGATCTGGCTCTTTTTCATTGCGAGAACATCACCTTGTCGGGAGCAAGTGAGGTAGGCCAGTTCCATTGCTATCTTCACAATATCCGGCGCACATGAATACAGAGCCTGATACTCTGCATCGGTCACATATCGATCTCTCGAGGTCTCCTTAAACTTTTTAACTCCCTTGGTCGGATTACCTTTTACCATGCCACGCTCATAGCCCCAGCGGTACATGCGGGACATAAACGCCTTTTCCCGGTTGGCCTGAACTCGACTTTTCAATCCGCGCCTGTCCATGTACTTTCTGACGTGTTCAGGACGAATTGCATCTGAGGGCATGGCACCAAAGACAGCTAAAACATTTTTTGAATACTTCAGGTAATCCCGCTGCGTTTCACGAGCAAGTTCAAAAAAATCAGCCGATTTGAAGAAACGTTCAGCCAGTGACGCCAGCAGCTTGTCATCAGGTATTTCATTGATCAGCGCCTCATATGCCGACCATACTGAGGACTGAGCTGCATCCAGTGCACAGAGGCGTATAGCGCCTCCGTTTTTGGGATGAAACTCATAGGCCGATTTGCCACGATAAACGCGCGGCGGCATCCAGGCATCAGCACTATTTTTGCGAACACGAGCCATTAATCCAATGCTCCGAAGTTGGGTTCAGGTTGAATCATTTCTGTGGCTTTGCGCGACGATATTGGGTCATTGAAATGCTGCCAAGTTGTCCGTGGGCGACCATCACGGCGAACGACGAAAAATATACCTGCCTGTTTCAGGCACTGGCATTGCTTAGACGGGATTTTATAGCCGGTTATTTTTTCGATATCGGCATCAGAAATAATTGCGTTGTTTATATCAGACATATAGTTTCTCCACACATTCCTGCTGCATCAGGTTTGTTTAGCTGTGACAGGTCACGGCGTATTGATATTCAATTTAAGTTTGTGCCATCCGCTGGTGGCCCAGCACGCCGCCTCACCCTGGCAAGGGCATGACTGCACCGGCAACTGCTCTTTGCATTTCCCGCACTGCTGGTGGGCCAGAGCCTCAAGTTGCTGCGCCAGCTCAGCGGAGTCTTTCCGGATTAACAGCGCGATATACTCGTTCAGCTCATACGGTTCGCGACCGGGGCGGCGTGCGGCGCAGTTCTGCGCCAGCATCTCCAGTTCCTGACTATCCAGCGCCAGCTCCAGCTTTTTACCACCGGCAGCGGCCTGGCGGGCACGCTGCGCTGCTTTGCGTTCGGCGGGTGACTTTGCCATTATTCAGCACCTCTACAAACAGGGCATGAGTTGTCAGCCATTGAATATGGAAAGCTGCTATCCAACTCATCGCACCATTGAAGATGTTCGTAACACCAGAATGGCTCCCACGGCATCCGGTAATACTTCATCTGACAAGTAATGAGGTAGGGGATTGGCAAGGGCGGCAGTTCTTCGGGATAAAGCTTGTCATTCAACTCGCGTTCTGCCCGCGCCAAAAGTTTTTTTAGAGCCTGATTATCCTTTTCCAGCTCATCAACCCTGGCTTGCAAATCTGCCTTGGTGGACATCACTCCACCTCCACGCGCTTAAACTCAACTACCCACACCCACGGATTAGCCTGCCAGCTGTCAGCGCCGTAGATGGATTGCCAGAGTTCTTCCCATACCTTGAAGCCATAAGTGGCAGGTCGGAAGTCATACAGGCCACAACCAAGCTCTTTGCAGATATCCCCAAGCGTTATGGCGTGCAACCGCTCCACACGAACGCCGGTAATCTCCAGCGTTATGCGGGAAGCCCAGCGCGGCATGTGGATGGAGGGCGTCCAGCCGACCATTTCGCTCCCATCCCATGAAGCCCGGTGAATACAATGCTCAGGCTTGCGATAGCGCTCAGGTATCATGCTTAGCGGAGAACCTTTGCAGCCGTAAAACTCAACATCTCCCCACGAGCCATCACGCGGCGCGTCAGGCATCCAAGTCTCACGGACCCACAGGCGATCACCAACAACACCGAAAGGGCATTTAGCCAAAAACTGGTCGTTGGTGAAGTCCTGCCATACGCCGCTGCGATCACGCATGGAATAGACGTAGTCTCCATACCATTTGTCGCCTGCTGCACGGTGGGAAATCACCTCATGGCCGCGAGCCTGCATATTTTTTGCCGCTGACTGGATGATCCGGCGCGTCTGCGTCTTTCTGCCGTCGAGAACTGCACCAACCATGTCGGCGTTAAAGAGGATTGGGCGTTCACGCATAGTCATTCCCCCATACCGATTAACGCAGGGCCATTAGAGCTACCATCCACCCCATGGAAAACTTTTGCGTGCATGCCCTCTTGATAGCCCAGATATTTGGCATGAGAGGGTTTATCAGCATTTTTGCTGTTGCGGGCCTTGGCTTTACCCATGCCCTCATCTTTCAGTTTCTGAGCGTAGGCACTCATTTTGGCCTCCTGCTCTTCATCGATGACAAGCTCTTTCACTGCGTGATAGGCACCAGAGGCCCAGCCCTCACAAAATTGGTCAGCCAGTGCCGCCTTTCGCTTCGAAGCAAGCCAACTTTCGCAGTGCTCGTTAATGAAGTTTTTTCGCGCCTGCTTAATCTGGCGTGTCAGAACGTCGAAAATGTACGCAGCTGCAACATCACGGTTATCCAACCCGTAAAAACTAACGACGCGTTTGTAGCGGTAGCCAGAGGTTGCTCTCCAACCCACAAGGCATTTCACAGCGAAGGCTTTTTCGATGGTTTGAGTTAGGAAGATCATGTAACGGGGCAGCTTTTCAGCATCACTCGGAGAGCTTTTGCTATCGCTGGTGCTGATTTCAGAGAACACGACCTCTGATTCACTCAGGCCATGCTCCCGCATGAATGCCTGCGCTTTTGACATGGCACTGGCGGCTTCTGCAGGGCTGCTGGTGTTCTCAGCCAGGCGCATCAATTTTTGGATTTTGGAGAGGTATTTCTTTTTGGCGGTTGCGTCCATCATTCAGCACTCCCAACAATACATTCCAGATACAGCCCGCTGGCAATCAGACGAGCACGGCGTACAGCTGCTTCACGATGGCGCTTAATAGCCTCTTCAGAACGGTCGTTGCTGTAGTTGATAACCATTGGCTTACATGGCGAGGGCGCAACCCGGCGCGGATTTCTGACCAGGGTGTAAGTGCGGTCAATTGATCCGCCACCGAGACAGACCTGATTGGATGCCTCAACCTGAAGTGTTTCACCACCGCGGCGCATGATGTGAAGAACCAAACGGTTGAACTCACTGAGGGTCATACCGAGTTGCTGCGCCAGCTCCCGACCCGTTGCCGGGCCTTTGGATAACTGCCAGGCGAGCTTTTCACTGAAACCAGCATTTGGGCCATTACTGCGGCGAAATTGGGCGACCTTTTTCATGACACCACCTTTAGCGTTACCGTACGTGAGCGCAGCAAATCCATTTCCATTTGGGAAATGATGTTGATCGCTTGTAAGGTGCCTGGCAGCTGTTGATTACCCATAGTTGCTACAGCCCGACGTGCCTCACCGAGTGCTTCACCACGCAGTGTTCGAATCCACTGGTCGCAGGCTGGCGTAGCAAGTGCTGCATTCAGGTCATCAATCAGCGTCAGGTCTGCGCCTGCAGCCTGTAGGGCTGAAATGGTGTCAGGTAGCACGCTGTTGATGCGCAGAACCTCTGAAGCCATCAGGCTGGCGCGGACGGTGGCAACATCAAGACGCGTAGCCAATTCACTAACCATCTTTGCCATTTCCAGCAGAGAGGTTTCTTTACCGATACTCCTGGCGAACTGGTGGCCAGCAGCGACGACTTCTTTATTCGATTTAGAAGAAAGCATGTTGCTGGCCCTCAGTGGATGGTGATGTTGATGGTTTTATTAAGCCGCTCAGCTTCACGCTGCGCCTTAATGGGATTACTGATTACCGAGCCATCAGGCATAATCCAGCCGTTCAGGATATGGCTGTAGGGCAGGGTAATGATGCCAACGGTGATATGATCATCTGGCTTTTGCATCTCAGTAGACTCCTGGATAACAAATTTCGTCTGCATCATCAGCGTCGAGAACGAGCAGGCTGTTTCCGTAGTAAAGCGCTCCTACCAGCCGTTCGAAATCTGAACGGAACTGAACCGGCCTTTTGCCGAGAGTGTCACCATGCTCCAGCTGACCATTAAACAGCTCATAGACCGGGTGGCCGTCGTGCATCATGGGCGTCTTATCGTTACCTTCACGATTGAACTGCTCATGGAAACCGAGATAAACTTCGCACTCGTGCGCTTTGTCTTTTCGGTTTCTGCGGTACGAACTTTCGGACGCGGGTTCCTTCTCAAAGCCTATGTAGAAGAAGCCATCACGCTCATCATCAATGACTACCTGCGGAGCCTCCCAGCCCTCAGAAGCGGCTTCTTCCTCGTGCTGCTCGCAGTATGCCGTCCACAGGTCAGATGCCTTGATATATTTCGGGACCTCGTGCGACTTTACGAACTCCAGCACATGTTCGCGCATCGAGGTGACCAAGCGTTCAGACACGGCGTTACCTTCCCATGTCGCGGCCAGCTCTTTCGCCATCAGCAGGTTGTAACGCGGCAGATCGACCAACTCGCTGATATTCGCGGGCAGCGCACCTTCCAGCGCCTTCTTCACCGCCTTCGGGAATTCCCCCCAACGGAACGTGTCTTTGATGGCCTCTTCATAAAGGCTGGTGACGTGCTTGCGCACCATGTCAGCAAATTCAGGTGACTTTTCAAACTCTGAGCAGTGCGCTGCAATTGCTGTTGCCAGGCTGTTAGCTATATTGTTTTCGTTACTCATTTCTGTCTCCACACACGATTTTTGGTTGCATGAATCCCTTGCCAGTGATGGCAATAAAAAACTTTTGGGATTCGTTTAAGTTGGCTGGTGGGTTACTGCAATAACCCACAGCCCGATTACTCCACACACTTGAAAGGTTGCTGCGGTGCCGGGTGCCTCCCGGTGCTCTGGTCAGACTGACAAACACCAGAGCGGAAACTCTTAGACTGTGTGCAATCTTTGTCAGTCTTCCGCGCGCGCTGGCCGCATTCACCACAACGGGGAGAGCACTGCTTAATTCCAGCTATCAGGTAGAAAGGTTCTCAGGCCCGCCTGATAGCTGCCCATGCTCCAGCTCTTGCAATGCTCTCACCGTTATGAAAAAAGGGCGGTTAAACAAACCTTCATGAGTAACCGCCAACACAGCAATTCCGTACTCTTAAAACGCTGGTCCGCGAACCACGTTTTCAACATCACACTGCACACTCACCACACCGGCATCACCACAACAGACAACATCAGCATCTGGAAAGAGCCTCAAAAAGGTAATCAGGTCCCTGACCGTTGTGTTCGACATGTTCTTGATCATTTTCATTGCCTCTCCACACACTTTTAAAAACGGCGCCTGCAAGCGCGGCTAAGTAATCTGCAATTAATCTAAGATAACTTAGATTTGAGGTCAAGAAAAAAGCCTAAATAAATTTAGGCTCCAAATTTTTTTATATGTTTAACGCCTCATAAGGCGACGATGTTCGACGAGAACGCCAATGATATTAAATTTTTCTTTGGCTGAACTGCGTACAGCAAAGTCTTCATTCAGAGGAACAAGCTCATAAATTTCCTTGCCGTCTTCAGTTACACCTCTGGCTCGGTACTTTTTAAAGGTCGCTTCGTCTTCGCCATTTTTAGCCACAACATAATCGCCAGGTTGAGGGCTAAGCTCTGGATCGATAAGGATAAGGTCACCTTCAACAAAATCTGGCTCCATCGACTTGCCCTTGATCTTTAAGGCAAACGTTCCCTGTGAGAAGTTACCAGTGCTAAACACGTAATCAATATTCCCTTCTAAATTGCGCGCATCACATTCAGGGCTCCAGACTCCAGCTTGCACATAGCTTATTACTGGAACCTTCATGCTGCCGATAGGCGCTGGCGCAATGTTTGATTCATCTTCCTTACCGTACAATAAATACGTTTCGCTTACACCTAACGCAGAAGCTAACTTAGAAAGCTTCAAACCTCCGGGTGTGTTCTGATCGCGCTCCCAATAGCCTACGGTCACGTCCGAAACGCCTACTGCCTTACCGAGCTGACCCTGCGTCAGCCTTTTTTCCATGCGTAGCGCCCTAACGCGCCCCCCAAGAGAGCTCACAGTAAATCCCCTAAATGAAAAGTAACTAAGTTATCTTAGTTTTTATTGACCAAAGTTAATTTAGAAAATACTATCTAAGAATTCTTAGGGGAGGCCATTATGACTACCAGTGATTTAGAGAAGTTTTTCGGTACGCCAAACAAGGCGGCAGCCTTTTTCAATGTTTCACCAGAAGCCTTTTATCAGTGGCGAAAGCGTCCGGGCGGTTTAATTCCAAAAGGCCGTGCCGCCGAAGCTGCCTTCCGCACTAAAGGCAAGCTCAAATTCCAACCGTCCCTTTACGACAAGCCTACTTCAAACGCTTCGTAAAGATAACCACAGAAAGCAGAGGACTACCGTGGATCAAAAGCATTGGCAAGTAGATAAACAACCGGCATGGCTGGTGGCAGCAATCAAGAAGACTATTTCAAGTCTACCGGGCGGGTATGCAGAAGCAGCTGAATGGTTGGGCGTGACTGAAGATGCATTGTTCAACCGTCTTCGTACCAATGGCGATCAGATTTTCCCAATGGGCTGGGCGATGGTCCTGCAACAGGCAAGCGGCACCAAGTACATCGCTAACGCCGTATCCCGCCAGTCAAACAGCGTCAACGTTCCGCTGGTGGACATTGAGGATGTTGATAACGCGGATATCAATCAGCGACTGATGGAGTCAGTTGAGTGGATTGGCAAGCACTCTGCCTACATTCGTAAAGCAACCGCCGATGGCGTGATTGATGCGTCGGAGCGCGAGCAGATTGAAGAGAACAGCTATCAGGTTATGGCTAAGTGGCAGGAGCATCTGACGCTGCTGTATCGCGTGTTTTGCCCGCCAGAAAAGGTGAACGCCGCAGGATTGCAGCCCGCGGCGTTCGATGCGACTAAATCAACGTGTGTGGAGAACTAATCGCGTGATCAATTTAATCAGATTATCAGGGTTACCGCAATTCCGTTGCCTTCCTTCAGCTGGTGGACGTCTCAGCAGTGAGCCGCTGCGGTATGTGCTCAATGTACCAGGCGTCAGCGAAGAAGTTAACCACAGCTTTGTTGACTGGGCTGTGGGCAATGCTAACCAGCGAATGAAGGCGACCAAATGCGAGAGCTCGACCGAATCTTCCGCGACAAGCGCGGCATCCCTGTGCGGGTCATTCGCTGGGAGCCAGAGAGCGACAGGGTTATCTACCTGCGCGACAACTACGAACATGGCGAGTGCTTCAGTTCTCTCGAACGGTTCAAGCAGTATTTCAGGGAGGTCGAAGTAATTCATGAGCCTACTTCTGAAAGTTAAACCGTTGGTGATAAGCCCTGAGCTTGCGCAGCGCATTGGTCTGAATGAGGCAATTGTGCTGCAGCAGATTTGTTATTGGCTGGAAGACACTACATCCGGCGTCGAATATGACGGCAAACGCTGGGTTTATAACACTATCGAAGAGTGGACTAATCAGTTCCCGTTCTGGTCGTCTGACACGGTTAAACGCGCTCTGACCTCTCTCAAAAAGCACAATTTGATTTTTGTCGAGCAGCTGAAAAAATCTCAGCATGATCGGACTAATTATTACGCAATTAACCACGCAAACCCACTGTTGACCGATGAGGGCAATTTGCCCTCATCGAAGGGTGCAAGTTGCACCAATCGATTAGAGCAGCCTGCACCAATCGATAAGGGCAACATGCCCTCATCCATCGGGGCAAATTGCCCTCATCTTACAGAGAATACAACAGAGAATACTACAGAGATTACAACAACCCCTTCTTGTCAGGTTGCGACGCAACCAGACGATGAGTGGTCAACCCTTCATCGTTCTCGGGAAGTATTACGCCACCTGAACAAAGTTACTGGCGCTAAGCACACAGAGGCGCAGTCGTCGATGGGTCACATCAAATCCCGGCTGAAAGATGCATTTACGGTCGAAGAGCTTTGTCTGGTGGTGGATTACAAACATGCCCACTGGGAAGGCACTGAGGAATACCAGTACATGCGGCCCAAAACTCTGTTCATCCCCGGCAACCTGCCTGGCTATCTCCAGTCAGCGGCCAAGTGGGATAAGGCCGGTCGCCCGCCACGCTCTGAGTGGAATGCCCTGAAGCGCAACATGCAGCGGGATATCACTGTCATTCCACAGCCTGACAGCTCAGTGCCTCACGGCTTTCGCGGTTAACGGGAGAAAATCATGATCAACCACGAATCAAAAATTCTTGAACTGATTACCCGCAATGGCCCGCTGAAGGTGCGCGATCTCTGCAAGCTCACTGGCCTGCATGAGACTTCAGTGAAGCGCTTTATCAAACCGTTGTTCACCAGAGGGACTCTCAAGCGTGCCAGCGACTGGAGTTATTCGATCAACACCGCCCCGTTACCGGTTGAGAGCGAGAAATACACCCACCTGGCGAAGCAGGCTACAGAACTGGAGAGCAAAGGGTTCTGGCTGCGTGCAGCACGGGTATGGCGTGAAGCAATGCTGGTGGCCAATTTCGATGCATCACGTAACGAAGCCAAAGAGAACTGCGACCGCTGTGCAGCAGAGGGTTCCCTGAACTGTGGCAGCTATGGCGGGCTTGATACAGGCCGTATTGGCGAAAGCTTCCTGAGTGAGGATCGCCAATGAAAGCGCACCTGAAGAGCCACTACCAACGCAATGAGATTTTCTACCAGGCCATCCGCACCGCAGCGGTGATGATTGCCGCACTGATTATTGTCCTGACATGGGAGCTGACCACAGCATGAGCACATTAGCGCGCATTTACGACGACAAGAAAAATAGCGATACCGATACCGGTGCAGGCGGTTCTGGAGCCCGAGGCTCGTCTGCCACGGCACCTCCAGGAGGAGGTGGTGGTGCTGGCGGAACTGCTATTAAATTAGTGACGCTCACTCAGGATGCGTACACCTTAGTCGTAGGTGCAAGGGCTGTGGGTGGATCACCAGGCGGCAGCAGTTCCTTTGGCACAGAATGCGCTGCCACAGGTGGTGGTTACGCAACTGGCGGTGGCGGTGGCGCGCCAGGCGTTGGGTCTGGCGGCGACATTAACTTGTCTGGTGGTTACGGCAGTGACGCGACAGACTCATCACTGGGAGGCTATGGAAGTGGTGATGGTGGCGCTTCTTACTGGGGAGGAGGCAGGAAAGCAGGAACAGGAACAGGTCAATCTGATTATGGTGCTCCGGGCTCAGGTGGTGGCGGCAACCAGGCTGCAAACACAGCAGGTCAGAACATGGGTGCACCAGGAATCATCTATCTTGAGGAATACTCATAATGGCTTTGTATGCGCGTATAGAAAATGATTTAGTCGCTGAGATATTTGAAACCGATGGCGACATGAAGGAAATGTTTCCTGAATCATTTACCTGGGTAAATGTGACAGAAGAAAAAAATCAGCCCGAATATGGGTGGAGTTATCTCAAAGGTAAGTTTACTGCGCCAGTTATCGATTATGCCTCTATAGCAGATCAGGAAAGGCAATATCGGTTGAATGTCGCCACTGATGCGATCAGTATCTGGCAGACAAAACTGTTGTTAGGAAGACTGAGCGATAGTGATAAGGTAAAGCTGAATTCATGGCTGGATTATATTGACTCATTAAATGAACTTGATATGAAAACTGCTCCAGAAGTATCTTGGCCTGATACTCCTGCCATCTGAGCTTAGACGGCAGGAGTTTCTTTCATCAAGGAGCTTTTGCCGTCACCTTTGGAATTTTCTTCCATGCATATCTAAACTTGCTCTCTACAAATCTAAAGCTAAACTCAGACATCGCGATAGTTAGAATTATAAAGAAAGGGAATTTTAAAAAGCTAAGATCTTTGATAATGACACTATCATCCAAAATAAAAACGTACTTCGTTATCGAAAGGGCGATGAAGTGAGTGAGATAAATAGAGTAAGATCTCGACCCAACATATAGACACACTTTCTCAAACTTTTCACTGAACAAAAAGTAGCTCCGGTTATAGCTTGCAATGAATACCATCACTCCTGAAAGCAGTGCAACCACTCCCACCTGAAAACTAACGATAGGATTGGGGTCCGTAAAAATGCAAAGCAAGAAGGTCAGAGCAAGCAGCACTGCCAAAGCCAGTACTTTGTGGGACATAAATTTAGGATTAAACCTCTGGTAGGTTTCTTTTGTGCTTAACACGGCAATGATTACCCCTAACGCAATAGCATCTGTTCGAAGCGGCCAGCCCATAGGAGTATTCGAATTCAATGTCCTCGGGATAAAGAATTGAGCCACAATAATTATTGCCATCACAATGCACAAGTTTCTGTTCTTGAACATAAACAGAAAAATTGGCAGCAAGAGATAAAACTGATTTTCTAAAGAAAGGCTCCAATAAACCCCAAGATTTCCGCAGTTTCCTGCTGGTCTGCAAGAAATAAAATAAAAATTACTTGTTTGTGTTATCGCGAAAAATGCCGACTTTAACATTTCTGGTAAAGGCAGGAATGCTTGATAGTTGTTAACCGCTATAGTCAAAGCTATTGATATGGCTATCCAAAAAAACGCGGCAGGCAAGAGCCTGAATGCTCTTTTAATATAAAACATTTTTGACTGTAACAAGAAATCAGAACGATTCATTTTGTGGAAGTCTTTGTTGATTAGACTTCTCGTTACTATGAATCCTGATACGCAGAAAAATAAATCAACACCACTTCCAAACTTACTAATATTTAGTATTTTAAAATAAAATGAATCTGGAAGAAGTATTAACGGAATGTGAGCTAGCATCACTGTAACAATCGCAATTGCCCTTAAAACCTCAATGTCTTTGTTAATCTCTTTATCAAGCATCGCTTATTCACTATTAGTTTAAGTATATTTAATAGGGCTCATGAGTGTGAGGCTATTAAGTTTAAGTGGATAATAATTTAATAAAATATATTAATCAATTGGTCGTTGATCTTTTGGTCACCAAACCATAAAAAAGCCCCGGCGACGGGGCAGACATGTACCGCGCCAGTCTCAGCAGGTTACAAGGTGACTAGGGGTAGGGTAGGTGAGCATCTTAGATAGAGCGTGGCAGGGAGCGCAAAAAAATACCTGCCCCCAGAGGCTGGTAGCAGGCATGAATCGCGGTGTAGATAATGAAACTCTTATGTGGCTTCTAAATGTTGTGAGTCAGATGACGCTCATCCTTACAGCATCATCTCAGCCAGCGGCATGAGCGCTTAGCCGTTTCACAACAAGTAACAGGTTAGAAAATGAAGTTTGAAAGACAAGCGTAAGCGGTAAAAATCCAGTTTTAGGAATAACTATAACTAACCGCTCGGATGAGTGAGACAAGGCTGCTCGTTAGTTAATTTAGTTCCACCAATAACGCGATGAGAAACATCTTATATCGCAAGGAATATCTTGTACTGCGAGAAAGATTTTTAAAAGCATTCTAAACTTGAAAAGTCCTTAACTTATTAGAGATTATCATGACTAGTCACAGAGGCGGAGCAGGCAATTTCGCAGCCAATCCAGAGAGAGCGGCTGAAGCTGGGCGCAAAGGTGGAACTGTAAGCGGAGGAAACTTTAAGAATGATCCTGAGCGAGCAGTTACTGCAGGTCGAAAAGGTGGCATTAAAAGCCGCAGAAAGTAATTGTCTGTAAGTTAGGGTGCTGTGAGGTTATGCTTCACAGCATCTGAAGAATAACTCTGCATTATCTTAAATTTTCAGCAACTACCCCTCCTTTACAAATCTCATAACTGGTCCGCCTTGATCAAATCAACCGATCGATATTACTGTTTATCCATACAGTATCTATCAGAGGGGAATTTATCATGGCGAGAGAGAGTGACATACACGCGGCATTCACTGGAGCGATAACGAAGGACGGCCGGGGGCGGCAGATTGTCACCACTGCGGCGTTCCAGAAGCGGCTGGATGACCTGAATCACGTGTGGACGCTGGCAGAGTGCAACCGGTGGATTAGGCGTTACCAGAATTTCTTCTTCGAGCTGGTTACCGAGGAGACCGAGAATAAGACCTGGTCGTTACGCAACATGGGATACGTGAGGTAACTATGGGATTTCCATCACCAGCGTCCGATTATATAGAGCGGCGCATCGACCTGAACGATGTCCTGATGCCTCACCGCAACAACATGCTGCTGGTTGAGACGTCTGACGGGTTCGTGCTGGCAGACAAATCTCTGAAGCCTGCCCCGGGAGACAAGATTGCATTCCAGATGGGTGAGTTCCCACAACTGGGCAGATTGTTCAGTACAGGGATTATCACCTCAGACGGTGAGACGATCGACGGAGAGGGCATGGAAGGCATCATTGTGCTGGGGAAAGTGACGGCCGAGGTAGTGTCAGTTTATGAGCCTTGCAGGCCAATAATTTAAGTAAAAACTTCATAATATGGCCTCATGTTCGCATCTAAGTTATTGAATAAATTAGGGCTGACCTTGAGGCTAAATTATGAAAACCTAGCATATTGTATTGATTTAACTTCTAAAAGCGCCTGATTTAAAATCCCTCGGCTGTAAGGCTGTGCGGGTTCAAGTCCCGCCCCGGGCACCATATTTCTGCCGAAGAAAATCTAATAAAATAAAAGCAATATGCAGTAATGTCGTAACCGCCCAAGGGCGGTTTTTTTGTGCCTGCTATCTGGCGGATATGGCGACTGCAACCTCCGTTTAGCGGTATAACCCGGCATCAGCCCCGGGAGCTGAATACCAGCTCATCATCAGTGTCACTCACCAGCACCATCCGTTGCGCCTCACCACTGGAAGAGACAAAGGTCACTTCATGGCCGATGCTGATATCATCAAAGGCGTCGGTTGGCTGTGACTGCTTCCGGATCTCCAGTACCATGCGCGAGGGGTAGGGTTTATCATTAACCGTATCAATATGATAATTGGCGGTAAAATTCAGTTCGGGTTGATCAACCACGTAAAATTGTCCTGACGGCATAGTCTTGACCTCTGCAAAATGTTGGCCATAAGTCCCGGTCGGAACAGGCTGCCTGAAACTTAAGGTTAGCTGAATAATCAATGCCTACAGGCAGCAGCACCTCTTTTTTGATTTCATACGACGGTTGCAAAAATACCTGCCGCTTGCGCTTGCCTGGTCAGAAAGTCGTACTACGATTCTTGTTCACATAGCGCGGCTTTTCCAGGCACGCCATTCGGGCATGGTATAAAGGTATTACTGCAACTCTTAACGGGTTGACGATGCGGGTTCAACTCCTGCTGCCCGGTCCCTCTCCTGCATCTACGTTAACGCCAGCCTTATCCCTTTTGGGTTTCTGCCGATCTATTCCAATTACATCCGATTTCACTCATTTTTGCGGCCTGTGTCGAACTCTGTAACCTGTTGAAACGTTGTGGTTTACCGTATTGTGGTGGCTATTGTTTGCCGTCGCAGAGAATTAATGCCAATGATTACACCTTCCACACCTGATTTAACTGAACCGGCGGTCCCTCCGGTTATCGGTGTTGTCGCCAGCCAGTTGCTCAATCCGTATCAACAAAAAATGCTGGACGAAGTGATGCGCCAGCTTAACGCGCGCGGTGTTATCTCGGTGCTACTGAGTGCCGAAACCGACGTCACACTGACCGCACTCATCCGGCAGGCTACACCACTCGGGCTGCGTGGTTTGCTGTTACTCCCCGGTAACCGCGTTACTGATGCCTGCAATTTGCCAGTGCTTCAGATTGACGCTGAGCCTGAACTGCAGGCGGATGCACTGCGGGCGGGTGAGGTGACAGCGGAATTATTGCTTAAACAAGGGCATCAGCGGTTTGGCTTTATGCAGGCTCAGCCAGGCGAACTGGCGCAAAAACAGGGCTATCGCGCCTCTCTGCTGGCGGCGGGCATGGCGCTGAACGCCGAACTGACTGTGGGTAGTGATGATCGTGACTGCGCTTATCAGGCGATGATGTCTTACCTGAAAAAGACACGTGCTGCTGAGCGTATCCAGGCACTCTTCTGTAAAAGCGATCTGATGGCCTTTGGTGCAATGCAGGCGATTCGGGATTTTGGTCAGGGTATCCATCTGGCAGTGGCAGGTTTTGGCGATAGTGAAGAAGCCCGCAGCTCAACCTGGCATCTCACCAGCTGGTCACCTGACATCCGGCAGATCGCTGGTCGCGCGCTGGATCGCTGGCTGGGACAGCAGGCAGGCAACAGCATTGCTGAAGAGCAGGAGCAATTACAGCGGCGTCACTCTCACGCAGGCAAAGTGCTGCCGGGTGAGATGTCAGCCTGCGGCTGCGCCTTCCGGCATTAACCAGCCCGCAACGCAGGCTGGCAGAATAATGTCAGGCCTGCGGTTGTCCTGCCGGGCCGCTGCCGCCGGGTGCGCCTACCGGCTGCTGCCCGCCAGGTGGAGGCGGTGGCGGGGCATCTCTGCCCGGTGGCGGCGGTGCACAGGCCGTAAGCGTGGCGAGGATAGCCAGTGTGGATAACAGATAAGCAGTACGTTTCATCGTAATTCCCCGATCAGGTAAGCGGAACGTTGAGTATAGAGAATCGCAACAAAATCGCCCGGAGAGGGCTAAATCATCAACACGCATGGCAAATTGTCGACGATTATTTGAGACGCCTCGCAACTCGCGCATGCTGGCAATGCGTTTCAGGCCGGAGCGCGCTAAGGTAGCGCTTCATTTAAGAGGAGTCGTTATGAATGGCATGATGAAGTTCGTCCGCGGGTGGCTGGTGTTCTCTGTACTGTGGGGCGTATTCATGTGGTTTATGTCATGGCAGCAGCAGGGCAAAGAGCCTGGTCTGGCGATTCTGACAAGTCTCTACGCCGGTTTAATCTACCAGGCGCTGATTACCATGGTTGGCCGCTACCGCGCGCGGCGGCAACAGGCTGAGTGAGTTCTGCTGCCGGAGAGGCAGCAGAACGGCGTTTTTAGCCGAAATTACCGGTCAGGCGCTGATGGAAGTCCGTGCTGCGTGGGTCCAGCCCCTCAATGGTCACCTCTGCACCATAACGCTGATAGCGATACTCAATGCCATCCAGCGCCGCGACGCTGGACGCATCCCAGATTTGCGCGTGCGTTAAATCGATAGTGACCTTTTTAGGGTCGTGGGCATAATCGAAATGCTCAAACAGATCGTTGCTGCTGGCGAAAAACAGCGGGCCGCGCACCACATAGCGCACCGACTCGCCATCTTCGCTCAGCTGACGCTCCGCATGAATAACGTGCGCAATACGGCGGGCAAACAGCAGCATAGCCAGGATTACTCCAGCCAGAACGCCCAGAGCCAGATTACCTGTCCAGACAGTCACCGCTACCGTCAGCACCATAATCAGCGTCTCTGACCACGGCATACGTTTCAGGGTAGCGGGTTGCAGGCTATGCCAGTTAACGGTTTTCACGGCCACCACCATCATGATCCCGGCCAGTACCACCATCGGGATTTGCGCCATAATCCGGCTCAGTCCGGTCACCAGTAACAGCAGCACCAGACCGGCGGCCACGGTGGAGACCCGGCTGCGCGCCCGGCCCAGCTCAACATTGACGATGGTCTGACCTATCATCGCGCACCCGGCAATACCGCCATAAAAGCCCGCCAGAATATTCGCCACGCCCAGGCCCCAGGATTCGCGACGCTTACTGGAGGGGGTATCGGTCAGGTCATCGACCAGTTTGGCGGTCAGCAGTGACTCCATCAGCCCGACAAAGGCGATGCTCAGGGCCGTGGGCCAGATAATCTGCAGGGTCTGCAGGTTAAGTGGCACCAGCAGGCTGTTAAAACCGGGCAGACCGGGACTCATCGGCCCTTCATCGCCCACGTTCGGCATGCGATAGCCCATTAGCAGCGCGACGGCAGTCACTACCACAATGGCAACCAGCGGTGAAGGAACACTTTTTATCAGACGCGGCAACAACAGCACGATAGCCAGTGTGACGGCAAAGAAGATCCACACCAGTGATGATTGTCCCCAGACGTGCGGCACCTGAGCAAAGAAAATCAGCACCCCGAGCGCATTCACAAATCCCAGCATCACCGAGCGGGGGATATAACGCATCATGCGCGCCAGGCCGGCCACACCAAACAGAATCTGAATGACGCCGCCCATCACCACCGCGGGCAGAATATATTCAACGCCATGCAGATGGACCATCGGCCCGATAACCAGCGCCACTGAACCCGCAGCCGCTGTTACCATCGCCGGACGTCCGCCCAGTATCGACAGGGTCAGGCAGAGCACCACCGAGGCGACGAGGCTGACTTTAGGGTCTACACCGGCAATAACGGAAAAGGAGATCACTTCAGGGATCAGCGCCAGCGCGGTAATCACCCCGGCCAGGCATTCGCGGGTCAGCAGCGCAGGCGAACGCAGAACGCGCCCTACACTGATATCGCCCGCCACAACGTCGGTTGCGGCAATATCATTGGTTTGAGTCATAAAAGATTGCAGGCTCTTTAGTTATTTTGCTCCCGCGCGAGGGGCGGGAAGATCAGGATAAACAGTGAGGGGCAGATAGTACCGGGCGACTGGCGAAGATACCAGAAAAAGGCAGATGACTCCTTCCGTGGAGTCGATGCTACAGTGAAAAATCGTCCGGGGTTTTATGGACCACCAGTTCAAGCAGCTGTCGGTAGATATCCAGTAATTCCCTGTCGCTTTCCAGCTCCAGCCGATGAATAAGCTTTGAGATAATCGCTTTATTGTTCACTGGCATGCCTGACTGCAAAATTTCTGCAACCAGGATACCCAGCATCTCCATCTCGCTGGCGGGTTTATTGGCGGCAGGATTAAAATAATCAGCAATTTCCTGATTGGTCCGGGGAAGAATATATTGCATGTGTAAGCCCTTCAGAACAGCCCGATTCCGGTTCGGATGTCAGGACAAAAGCGATCAAAAAAACCACCGCATGGACAGATGCGATGGTACCAGTGTCACAAATTGAACAGAAAAAATAACCTCTGAGGGTGGAAATCCACTGACACCTTCAGAGGCGACGCAAGTGCATCATTCGTTACAGAGTCGCATGACAACTCGTGGCAGTAAACTTATACAATGAAGCCCAATCTGTACAATCGGATTCTTTAACAAAGTGTGCTATTTGACACTTATCAGCAGCTTATAAGGACTATTCCGAAACGAAAGCTGTACAAGTAACCTGTACAAACGGCGGGGCCGAGGGGCGGGAGGGGAAAAACAGGAAGCCATGACCAGCTTCCCGCAAAAAGATTAGCTGAATAGCGCCAGTTTTGCCGTCAGCTTTCGCAGGGCTTTTTTATCGCCGACGATGGCGACGCCCAGCAGGCGCCAATGCTGACGCGGTTGCTGTCGCAGGACGGCGCTCAGCGCCTGATAATCGGTAGTGGTCTGGCCCTCTTCCGGAAACAGCACCAGATCGTATTCAGCCTGTTCGCACTGTTCCCGCAATGCACTGAGCTGTTCATCAGTCGCGGCCAGCACCGGAATCCCGGTAGTGATCAAACCGGGAGAAGGGCGCCTGTCAGCATCCTCCAGGGTGTCGCCAACCAGCGCCGGATGTCGCTGTCCCAGGGTTAATGCCATCACGGCGGCAGCATTGGTGGCTTTGCCAGGCGGCAGAGCGGCATTGAGTATCATTACACAGCGTGGGTCTTGCATTGCGCTTCTCCTGACTAAAAAAACGCATTGTGGCAAGTGGCTTAACCCAGGTCTGGAAGATTTGTGCAGGCGTGCTGATAACGGGAAGGGGTAAGCTGGCAGGCGCGTTTGAACCAGCGGCCCAGGTGACTCTGATCGGCGAAACCCAGCGCGGCTGCCACATCGGCGACGGGCTGGCCTTGCGCCAGCTGACGACGCGCCTGGCTCAGCCGCCACTGCACCAGCCAGGCGTGGGGCGGCAAACCCCAGTGAGCCTGGAACAGACGCGATAACCGGAAGCGATCCACCTGCAGATGCTGCGCCATCTGCTCCAGACCGGGATTATCCGCATGATGGGCAATCAGCCAGTCACGCGACTGCAGTGCCAGCCGGGCATCTTTATCCGGGGGCTGAGCGGGCAGTGACCACTGCCGGTGCGGGATGAGCTGCCCAAACATCCGGTCCAGCGCCGCCTCTTTGATGATGTCGGGATGGTTGTGCCACAAGGCATCAAACGCATGCCAGACGGCATAAGCCAGTGGACGCTCGTCGCGCAGCGTGGCGGCAAAACGTAGCTCACGCAGTGAGGGTTTATCAGCCAGCATCGGAGCCAGGTGCTGCGCAATCTGCTGCGGCGAAAGATAGAGCATCCGGTAGGTAAAACCGCTTTCGTTGATGGCATCACCATCATGCAGCTCCTCCGGCTCCAGCATAAAGACCGTGCCTGGTCGGCTCTGATGCTGTTTGCGCCGCGAATGAAACTGCTGTACACCTTGCTCGGTCACGCCAATCAGATAACTGTCGTGCCAGTGAGGATCATAGGCGTGTCCGGTAAAATGGGCGCGTAGTGCCTCAATACCGCTGACGGCGTCACGGCGCAGATCGACCCAGTTTGCTGATGCCTGTTTCATGTTATCCGGCTCCCGGTTGCGGCCTCTGGACATTCTGCCGCGATCCACTAATTTTTAACAGACCGGACGCTTTTCATTGGCGTTTCGCTTTGCGTATAATAACGTCACCACTCAATTAGAACTCTTACTATTAGGCTGCTAACATTTGTCTCAGCACACGCGTACCTTTACCCACTTATTGCATCTGACCGCACATGCCTGGCGCCTGGCGGTGGATCGTCACCTTAAAGATAGCGGCTTAAGCATGAGCAGCTGGATGGCCATCGGGCTGATTGCCAGTGAGCCGCAACGCATGACCCAGACCGAGCTGGCACAGCTGCTGGGGCTGGAAGATGCCAGCATGGTACCGCTGGTGGATAGGCTGGTGAAACAGTCACTGCTGATGCGGGTACAGCCGCCAGAAGATAGACGTAAGCGTCACCTGGTGCTGACTGATAAGGGTAACGAAGCGTTCGCCAAAGTGAAAACCGAGGCTGACGCACTCCGTACTGAAATGCTGGCCGATATTGACCCTCAGGATCTGGCCGTGACCGAGCGCGTATTGCAACAACTTCTGAGCCGCATGGGAAGTATGTAGCAGTGGCAAAGCGAAATCCCTACGCTGCACGCGAGTGGTTGCCGCACGAAAAACCGATGCTGCCGGGATCGCCCTCGACGCCGCTGCATCCGATGCCAAAACGCCTGGCGTTTGGCCTGATCGGTTTACTTATCTCGCTGACCGGTGCGCTGAGTAACGCGCTGGTCACGGCGAATCTGGTCAACCTGCAGGGGACTTTTGGTGCCTGGTCGAATGAGATTGCCTGGCTGCCTGCGGTCTACGTGATGGGCAACATCTCTATTAACCTGCTGCTGGTGAAATTCCGCCAGCAGTTTGGCCTGCGTGTCTTTACCGAGGCGTTTCTGGTGCTGTATGTACTGGTGGCGTTTTTCCATCTCTTCGCCAACGATCTCAGTTCGGCAATCATTGTGCGCACCGCTCACGGTATGGTGGCGGCGGCGCTCAGCTCTCTGGGCATCTACTATCAGGTACAGGCCTGGCCTGCGAAACATCGCCTGAAAGCGCTGGTGATTGGCCTGACGGTATCGCAACTGGCTATCCCGCTGGCCCGCTTATTCTCTTCGGAATTACTGCAGCTCAACGAGTGGCGCGGTCTCTATCTGTTTGAACTCGGTCTGGCGTTGATTGCGCTGGGCGGGGTACTGCTGGTGAAACTGCCACCGGGCGATCGCATCAAAACCTTTGAAAAGATGGATTTCGTCACCTTTATCCTGCTGGCACCCGGTATGGCGCTGCTGTGCGGCGTACTGACGCTGGGCCGTATTGAGTGGTGGTTTACCACGCCCTGGCTCGGTATCTGTACCGCGATCGCCCTGACGCTGATTGTCGCTGCGATTGTCATTGAGCATAACCGGCGCAACCCGCTGATCAATACCCGCTGGCTCAGCAGCGGCATGATGGTGCGGCTGGGCATTGTGATGATCATGATCCGTATCGTACTGGCGGAACAGAACACCGGTGCAATCGGCTTTCTGCAGCAGATTGGCTTGCAGAACGATCAAATGCGTGGTCTGGCGCTGGCGATCATGGCCGGGGTTATTGCGGGCATTGCCGCCAGTGCGCTGACTATCAAGCCCAATCATCTCAACTGGCCGATTGTCACCTCGCTGGTGGTGATGATTATCGCCTCGCTGATGGATGCGCAATCCAGTCCGCTGACCCGCGCCAGTAATATGTATTTCAGCCAGTTTCTGCTGGGCTTCAGCAGCGCCTTTTTCATGGCGCCCGCGATGCTGATGGGTATTGGCAGCGTGGTGACTCAGCCGAAAAATCTGGTGAGCTTTGTGGTGCTGTTTGGCATGAGTCAGAACCTCGGCGGGCTGATCGGTTCCGCTATTCTTGGCACGTTTCAGGTCTGGCGGGAAAAATATCACTCCAGCCTGCTGGGCGATCAGCTCTCACTGCTCGATCCCAACGTCACCGAACGGCTCAGCCAGTATAATGCGCTGTTTAATTCGCTGGTGGGTGACGACGTTCTGCGCGGCGCGCAGAGCACCAGCCAGTTACAGGTAATCGCCACGCTGCAGGCCAACGTGCTCGCTTATAACGACACCTACCTGTTAACCGCTGCGCTGGCACTGGTCACCCTGATGTGGGTGATCTGGCGTTTGACCCGTCGTCGTTATCTTGACTGGCGTCAGGCGCAATTTAACCTGCGTGAGCAGCAACAGCTGGCCGCATTACAGGAATCAACGGAGAAACAATGAGTCAGCAGGATGAGCTTCAGGCGGCGGAACGCGAACGCGCGAATCGCCGCCGTATTCTTTCTATCGCCGCAGGTAGCGGCATTGTGGTGATTGGTGTACTGGTTATTCTTTACGCCTGGCAACTCTGGCCCTTCACCAGCGCAATACAAAGCACTGAGAATGCCTATGTGCGCGGTCAGGTGACCTTTATCAGCCCGCAGGTTAATGGCTATCTCACCTCAGTCGAGGTGATCGATCTGCAGCCGGTGAAAAAAGGGCAGTTGCTGATGACGATTGACGACCGTATCTATCGCCAGCGGGTGCATCAGGCGCAGGCGCAGCTGGCGATGAAGCAGGCGGCGCTGAACAATAACCTGCAGCAGCGTCGCAGCGCAGAAGCGACCATCCAGAGCAATAAAGCGGCACTGGAGAATGCCAAAGCACAGGCGCTGAAAAGCGGCTTCGATCTGAAGCGTGTCGAAAATCTCACGGCGGATGGATCCCTGTCAGTGCGTGAGCGCGACGCCGCCCGGGCCGCAGACGCCCAGGCGCAGGCACAGGTTCGTCAGGCTGCGGCGCAGATCGCCGTCGCCCAGCAGAATCTGCAAACCGTCATCGTTAACCGTGACGCGCTGAAAGGCGATGTCGACAGCGCCCGCGCCGCGCTGGAGCTGGCGGAGATCGATCTGGCGAATACCCGGATTACCGCGCCCGATGATGGCCAGCTCGGCCAGCTGGCGGTGCGCACCGGCGCCTATGTCACGGCAGGTACGCGCCTGACCTCGGTGGTGCCTAATCACAAATGGATTATCGCGAATCTGAAAGAGACCCAGCTGGCAAATATTCGTCCTGGCCTGCCGGTGACGATTCGGGTCGATGCGCTGGATGGCAAACGCTTTACGGGTCAGGTTGAATTTATCTCTCCGGCCGCAGGCTCAGAGTTCAGCGCAATTTCGCCCGACAACGCCACCGGTAACTTCGTTAAAATTGCGCAGCGCATTCCGGTTCGCATCCGCATCAATGAACAGGATATGCATCAGTTACGCCCGGGTATGTCGGTCGAAGTCAACATCGACACCGCCGCACAACCCGCTGGTGAGGGTGCGCCATGATGCGGCGCAGCTTAATAGTAAGCGCACTGACACTCCTTCTGACCGGCTGTGCCACGCAGGTTGAAAAGGCACCGGCCTCTCTGCCGATCCCTGACGCCTGGCGCAATAGTGTCGGGCCATCTGCTGCACCGGAGGCGGAGTGGTGGCGCGCTTTTCATGATGAAAATCTCAACCGGCTGGTGACGCAGGCGCTGCGCAATAACCCTGATATCCTCACGGCGCGATCCCGGGTTGACCAGTATCGCGCCCAGCTGCGCGCCACGCAGGGCGATAACTTTCCGACCCTGAGCGCCGGTATGGCCGCGACCCGTGAGCGTACGCTCTCGTCAGTGACGGGCCAGCCCTATGAAACCGATATTTTTCAGGGCTTATTACAGGCGAACTACGAGGTCGATCTCTGGGGAGCACGCAGCAGCAGCATCACCGCATCGCAGGCGAGTCTAGCGGCGCAGCAGGCCGCTGCGTCTGCCGCCGAGCTGACCATCGCCAGTTCGGTGGCGTCAGGTTATCTCAACCTGTGCGCGCTGGATGAGCAGTTGCGGGTCACGGAGGCAACGCTGGCGACCCGCAACAATTCGCTGAAGCTGGCACAGCGTCAGTTTGAAACCGGCTACACCTCCAGGCTGGAGTGGATGCAGGCCGCCTCGGAATATCAGTCGGCCAAAGCGCAGATGCCCCAGTTGCAGCACCAGATCACCCAGCAGGAGAATGCGCTGAGCCTTCTGGTGGGTATGAACCCGCGCAGCATCGCCCGTCGTCAGCAGTTTGACCAGATTTCACCGCAGCGGATGCCGTCACTGCTGCCATCAGAGCTACTCAATCGCCGTCCGGATATTGTGCAGGCTCAGCGTCAGTTACTGGCCGCAGATGCCAGCCTGGCATCGTCGCGCGCTAAGCTGCTGCCTGGGCTTAACCTCACTGCGACTGGCACCCTGCAGAGTTCGGTGCTGCACCAGCTTGCGGATGATCCGTTCCGGCTGTGGAGCGTGGGCGGCAGCATCCTGGCACCGCTGCTGAACCGTGAAGCACTGACGGCGCAGGTGGATGTCTCAATGGCGACGCGAAATCAGGCACTTTATGGCTATGAAAAAGTGGTGCGCAACGCCTTCTCGGAAGTTAACGATGCAATAGACGCCATCAGGCAGCGTGAGGCACAACTTCAGGAGCTGCAAAAGCAGGAAGCCTATGTAACGGAGGCGCTGCGCATTGCCCGCAATCGCTATCAGAACGGCTACGCCTCCTATCTGGATGAACTGGATGCGCAGAGAACCCTGTTTTCAACGCAGCTGAATCGGGTGACTGTCAAAAATAACCTGCTGCTGGCGCAGATCGATCTCTACCGCGCGCTGGGCGGTGGCTGGACACCCGCCTCCACACAGTAATCCCCAGACCGATCCAGCCGCAGCCAGAGTTTCTGCGGCAGGGATCGGCCTCTGCGCTGTCGCGACGACTGCGTATATTCCCCGCTTTAATCCCCCAAATAACCCCCTAAAACCCATGCATACTTCTGCTTACCTGTCTTTACATTCGGTGGTATCATGCGCGGGTTTTAAGCCAGCCAGACGGAAAAGCGCACTGAAAGCTTAGCCTGCGCGAGACGGATTATCCGTTTAACTTACTGATATAAAAATAAAAGAAGGGATTCATCATGAATAAAAAAACTATTTGCACGCTGGCCGTGGTCGCTGCGTTATTAACCGGCTGCGCGCGCACTGCACCGATTCATAACGTGAATCAAACGCTCACTCAGCGTTACAGCGACAACCAGATGAAACTGGCGATCATTGAAGCGGGTATTGGCCGGAAATGGGTGATGACTCCCGTTTCGCCTGGCGTGATCAATGGTCGTCTGGCTCAGCGTGATTTCGTGGCGACTATTCGCATCACGTATACCAGCCAGAACTACCGCATCGATTATGTCAGCAGTGAGAACCTGAAAGCGGAGCAGGGCGAGATCCACAATAACTACAACCGCTGGATTGCCAATCTCGATCAGGATATTCAGTTACGACTCTCTGCTCTTGCCGCTCAGTAATGCGTGCGCTGTCGCAATGATGTGTCGACAGCCGATCAAAGCATAAAGATCTCCGGCAGCCGGCCGACAAATCAGATGAGCTGCTATTGCTGAACCACTGAGTAACCCTCTACCGTGAAGGCCTGATGCGGAATCGGCAGAGGGTTTCCCGGACGCACTTTTTTTGCAGAGGGCCGGGGTGATGCCCCGATAAACGCCGACGCCACACATATGACAAAAAGAGTGTTGAGATGAGACTCGCTTACTCACTGGTCGACTGGCAGGCTCTGGCTCCGGGATTACACGGGGGCGAGGGCTGGCAGCACTGGGCACAACAGGGCATCGTCATAGACCCTAAAGAGGCGATGGCAAAGCCGCAATTTTTACCGATGATGACAGCACGTCGTCTGAGCGGCGGCAGTCGTGCGGCGGTAGAGTGTGGGCTGGCGCTGCTTGCACGTCAGCAGGTTGACGCTATCGTGTTCACCAGTCGTCACGGTGAACTGGAACGTAATCTGCGTATCCTCACAACCCTGGCCGATCAGCAGTCTATGTCACCCACGGATTTTGCCATGTCGGTTCACAATTCGGCGGTCGGCAGCCTGACTATTGCAGCCAAAGCACCACTGGTCTCCACCTCAATCGCCGCCGGAGTCGACTCGTTTCAGCAGGGATTGATCGAAGTCAGCGCGCTGCATCAGGCGGGTTATCAGCAGGTACTGCTGGTCGATTTCGACGGCATCGTGCCTGACTACTATCTGCCGTGGCTGCCGGAACAGCGTGTGAACTTTCCCTATGCGGTGGCGCTGCTGCTGCGCCCGGGCGACCAGCTGTACTGCACTGGCCGTGCTGGCAGAGATGAGAGGGCAGAAACAGGGTTACCGCAAAGCCTGCGCTTTCTGCAGCAGTGGCTGGCGGAATCGCCCACCTTCAGCCTGCCGGGCGAACGCCTGACATGGCACTGGGAGATTCATCATGGCTGATTGTTCACAACCGGCGCACTACACCGGCAGCCGCATGAACTATTGCTGGCGGCTGGTGATGACGGCGGTGAGTTTTACGCTGTTTGGCATAGGCGGACTGCTGCTGTCGCTGATTGGCTTCAACCTGCTGCTGCTGGTACAGCGCGATTCGCTGCGCCGCCGCCTGCTGGCCCGACGCGCTATCGCCTTTAGCTTCCGTTGCTTTCTGCGATTCTGCCGGATGACCGGGGTCTATGACTACCGGATTGAAGGCGCAGAGCTGCTGCAACAGGATCGCGGATGCCTGATTGTCGCTAATCATCCATCACTGATCGACTACGTGATGATCGCTTCGGTACTGCCAGAGATGGATTGTCTGGTTAAAGCCGATCTGCAAAAGAACCCCTTTATGCGTGGGGTGATCCGCGCCGCGGACTATCTGATCAACAGTGAAGCGGAGACGCTGTTGCCGGACAGCCAGCAGCGACTGGCGCGCGGCGACAATATCCTGATCTTTCCGGAAGGCACCCGCACCCGCTACGGTCATCCACTGACTCTGCAGCGCGGGGCAGCCAATATTGCGGTGCGCGCCGGATGCGATCTGCGTGTGGTTCACATCACCTGTAGCCAGCGTATGCTCGATAAACAGAGCCGCTGGTATCAGATTCCGCCGGTTAAACCACTGTTTACCGTGCGTGTACAAACGCGAATCGACAGTCAGTCGTTTTGTGAAAGCAATCCCGACGCGCAGCCGCTGGCCGCGCGTCGCCTGACCCGCCATTTACAGCAGGCGCTGGTCCCCCAGAACAGGTAAGACGAAAACCGGTATGGATTCATTAATTAACGATATCAAACAGATGATTATCGACACGCTGAACCTTGAAGATCTCAGTCCCGATGATATAGAGACCGACGCTGCACTGTTTGGCGACGGACTGGGGCTGGACTCTATTGATGCACTGGAACTTGGCCTGGCAGTGAAAAATCGCTACGGCGTGGCGCTGTCCGCTGAGAGTGAAACCCTGCGCGCGCACTTTTTCTCTGTTGCGACGCTGGCTGCGTTCGTCAACCAACAGCGCGGCTGAAAGCGGAGACAACCTTATGATGAACAAAGAACAGATCTATCAGGAAGTGGCTTCGCTGCTGACCAGCCTGTTTGAAATTGCGCCTGAGGATATCCATCCCGAGGCACGTCTGTATGAAGATCTCGAACTCGACAGCATTGATGCCGTCGATATGGTGGTTCATCTGCAAAAACGTACCGGCCGTAAAATTAAACCGGAAACCTTCCGCGCAGTGCGCACCGTGCAGGATGTGGTGGATGCCGTGGAACAACTGATGCGCGAAGACGCCTGATCCCGCCGTGCCTGCTGCTACGCTTCGCCTGCTGAATCTGCTTACGCTGCTAGCCTGGCCACTGCTGGTCTGGCTGGCGCTGACCCAGCCGCACTGGCAGGGACTTTTCTGGCTGCTGGCGCTGCTGTTTGGCCTGCGCTGGCTGCAGCTGCGTCGTCAGCAAAACGCCATGGGTGCGGTCATGGGCTGGCTGGCGCTGCTCGGTGCACTGCTCTGTGTCAGCAGCCAGCTATTACGCACTCAGCATCTGCTGCTGTGGTACCCGGTGGCGGTCAATCTGGCGGTGCTGCTGGTGTTTGGCGCCTCACTCTGGAGTGTGATGCCGGTGGTGGAACGCATCGCCCGGCTGCGTGAGCCCGTGCTTCCCCCTGCGGCAGTGCGCTATACCCGCCGCGTCACCCAAATCTGGTGCCTGTTTTTTATCGGCAACGGCAGCATGGCGCTCTATACCTGTTTGCTGGGCGATCTGCGGCTCTGGACGCTGTGGAATGGCGGCATAAGTTATCTGTTAATCGCAGCGTTGATGAGTGCTGAATGGCTGGTACGTCAGCGCGTGAGGCGAAAAGCATGAGAGTGGCCGACTGGCTGACGGGAGACGATCGCGAGGTTGCCTGGCGCGGCGATCAACGTTTGATGCTCAGCGCGATGCATCGTCAGGTCGTGGCGCTCCGCCAGCGCTTGGCAGCACAACCGGGCAGCCACTGGGCGCTCTGTTTTGATGACAGTTACCGTTTTTGTGTGGCGCTGCTGGCATGCTGGTATGCCGGTAAAACGCCGGTGATGCCGGGTCACTGCCGCGCCGCGCTGCTGGATGAGAGGCAGGATCGGCTGGATGGCGTGCTGTGCGACATGCCGCTGGCGGTCAGCCTGCCGCTGCTGGCGTGGGACGACGCAGAAGCGCAGGGGCAACTGCCGCCGCTGCCGGAGAGTGCAGAACTGGTGCTCTTCACCTCGGGATCCACCGGCGCACCGCGTCAGGTAGTGAAGTCGCTGGCGGTGATGGAGCAGGAGAGTCGCTGGCTCAGCAGCCTGTGGGGCGAACCGTTGCGGGGGTGCCGGGTCATCGCCTCGGTCAGCCATCAGCATCTCTACGGTTTATCGTTTCGACTTTTCCTGCCGATGATGCTCAGGCTGCCGTTTGCCGCCCAGCCGCTGTTTTACGGTGAACAACTGGCCCAGCTTCCGCGTGACGTTCGCTATGCCTTTATCAGCAGCCCGGCCTTTTTATCGCGGCTGGACAGCACGCTGAAAGCGCCCGCCTGTGAACTGATTGTCTCTGCCGGTGGCGCACTACGCGACTCTGATGCGGAGCAGGTCTGGCAGCGATTTGGCTGTCAGGTCAGTGAAATCTACGGCAGCACCGAAACCGGCATTCTGGCCTGGCGTCAGTGCGTTCGGGCGGAGGTGCCGTGGCGCTGCTTCCCCCAGGTCAGGCTGGAACAGATGACCCCGGATCGCTGGCAGGTCTGGTCGCCGCTGATTACTGGTGACAGCGGGCTGCAGCTCGACGATCGACTGACTATGCAACCGGACGGCGGATTTCAGCTGGCAGGACGCCACGATCGCATCGTAAAAATCGGTGATAAGCGCATCTCATTAAGCGAGATAGAGCGCCGTCTGACCGACCTGCCGGAAATCGAGGATGCCGTAGCGCTGGTGGTCACGCGTCATGAGCGTCAGGCGATTGGCGTCGTGCTGGCGCTGAACAGCGCACTGGATGAGGCGGCTCTGCATCAGCGCAGGCAGCAGTGGAAACGCCAGCTGCAGCGCTGGCTGGAACCGCTGGCGATGCCGCACTACTGGCGGATTGTGGCCACTATTCCGGTGACCACCCAAAGCAAACGCGCCTGGCCGCAAATAGAGGAACTTTTTCATGTTGCCGATTGAACGCAGCCGGGAGCTGCGGGCTGACAGCGTCACGCTGACCCTGCAGATAGATGCCGGACTCTTCTGGTTTCAGGGCCACTTTCCGCATCTGCCCATTCTGCCCGGTGTGGCTCAGCTCGACTGGGTAATGCACTACGGGGTATCACTGCTTGCGCCCGGCAAAGAGTTTGCCGCCGTTGATAACATTAAATTTCAGCAGCCGGTATTACCCGACTCGCTATTGCAACTGCATCTGGACTGGGACGCTGAAAAATCCCGCCTGAGTTTCCGTTACAGCCTGCTGAAGAACGACGGCGAGCAGATCGCCAGCAGCGGGAAGATCGCGCTGTGTTAAGCGCCCCGTTTTCACCCTGCGTGGTGATCCCCTGCTACAACCACGGCGCGATGATGGCGTCAGTGCTGGCACGGCTGGCGCCCTTTAATCTGCCGGTAATCGTGGTGGATGATGGCAGCGATGCGGCCACTCAGCTTCAGCTGGCGACGCTGCACGCCCCGCAGCTCAGCCTGCTGCGACTCGACAGCAATCAGGGTAAAGGCGCGGCGGTGATCCACGGTCTGCGGGCTGCGGCGGCACGCGGCTTCACCCATGCGGTGCAGCTCGACGCGGACGGCCAGCATCAGGCGGAAGATCTGCCGCTGATGCTGGCGGAAGCGGAGCGTTATCCCGACGCGCTGATCTCCGGTCAGCCGCTCTATGACGACTCGATCCCCAAATCACGCCTTTACGGTCGCTACATCACCCACTTCTGGGTCTGGATTGAAACGCTGTCGCTGTCGATCCGCGACAGCATGTGCGGCTTCCGCGTCTATCCCCTGGCCGCGACGCTGGCGCTGTGCGATCGCCGGGCCATCGGTCAGCGCATGGATTTTGACACCGAGATCATGGTGCGGCTCTACTGGCAGGGAACCCGCAGTCGCTTTATCCCGACCCGCGTCACCTATCCGGCCAGCGGGCTGTCACACTTCGATGCGCTCTACGACAACCTGCGCATCTCCTGGATGCATACCCGGCTGTTTTTCGGCATGCTGCCGCGCATTCCTCGTCTGCTGGCGATGCGTAAACCGCCGACGCACTGGTCTGCGGAAACGGAGCGGCGCGGACAGTGGGGATTACGTTTTATGCTGGCGGTCTATCGCTACGGCGGGCGGCTCCCCTTTACGCTGCTACTCTGGCCGGTAGTGGCGGTCTACTGGCTGAGCGGTCAGCGCGCGCGACGCGCTTCCCGGCAGTGGCTGGCGCAGGTCACTACCGCCGCTCAGCAGCAGCAGATTGCGTTACCGCCACGGCTTAACAGCTACCGCCATTTCCTGCGGTTCGCCGGGGCAATGCTGGATAAAGTGGCCAGCTGGCGCGGCGATCTGCGCTGGGGACGTGATATCGATTTTGCGCCAGGCGCAGAAGCGGTGATCCGCACACCCACGCCGCAGGGCAAGCTGATTCTCGCTTCCCATCTTGGTGACATTGAAGCCTGTCGCGCGATGGCGCAGCAGGTCAGCGGACTGGTGATTAATGCGCTGGTGTTTACCGACAACGCCCGGCGTTTTCGGGCGGTGCTGGAAACCATCGCCCCGCAGGCGGGGGTGAATCTGATGCCGGTGAGCGATATCGGGCCGGAGACCGCTATCCTGCTGCAACAGAAGCTGGATGCGGGCGAATGGGTGGCGATTGTCGGGGATCGCACCGCGGTCAATCCGCAGCGCGGCGGCGAGCGGCGGGTGATCTGGAGCGACTTTCTGGGCCGCGCCGCGCCCTTTCCACAGGGGCCGTTTGTACTGGCGGCCGCGTTGCGCTGTCCGGTGCTGCTGATGTTCGCCCTGCAGCAACAGGGTAAACTGCGTATTCACTGTGAGCCCTTCGCCGATCCGCTGCTGCTGCCGCGTGCGCAACGTCAGCAGGCACTGCAACAGGCGGTCGATCGTTACGCAGCGCGGCTGGCCCATTACGCACTGCTGGCGCCGCTCGACTGGTTTAACTTTTTCGATTTCTGGACGCTGCCTGATCAACAGGCGCACCACAAGGAGTCTGACCATGACTGAACATCATGCTGAAGTCGTGCTGACCGTCTCATTCCACGACTGCGATCCCATGGGCGTGGTCTGGCACGGCAACTATTTTCGCTTTTTCGAAGTGGCGCGTGAAGCCCTGCTGCGCAGCATTAACTACAGCTATGGCGAGATGGCCGCCAGCGGCTACGTCTGGCCGGTGGTCGATACCCGGGTCAAATACCGCCAGCCACTGCGCTGCGAAGAGACGATTCGCGTCAGCGCCCGGATTACGGAATATGAGAACCGTCTGCGCATCGACTATGAAGTGCGAAATGCTGCCGGCCAGATCACCACCAAAGCGCATACTCTGCAGGTGGCGGTGGAGCAGGAGAGTCAGGCGTTGTGCTTTGTTTCACCCGATATTTTACTGGAACGTTTAGGAGTGAAAGGATGCTGAAAATTGTGCTTACCAGCCTGCTGCTGTGGGCCAGTGCCGCCAGCGCGGTCACGCTGGATCAGCTGCAGCAGCGTTTTGCCAGCCAGCCGGTGATTCGGGCAGACTTTATCCAGACGCGTACCATTTCCGGCATGCGTCAGCCGCTGGTCTCGCACGGGCAGATGCTGATCGCTCGCGAGCAGGGCTTATGGTGGCATCAGCAGACACCCTTTGTGATGACGCTGCTGCTGGATGATAAACGCATGGTGCAGAGCCTTAGCGGCCAGAAGCCTCAGGTGATCACCGCCGACAGTAACCCGCAGATGTTCCAGTTCAACCATCTCTTGCGGGCGCTGTTCCAGGCCGACCAGAAAGTGCTGAACGAGAACTTCAGCGTGGCCTTCAGCGATCGCGGCAACGGAGCCTGGACGCTGGAGCTGACGCCCAAAGCGGCGCCGCTCAACAAAATCTTCAACCGTATCTCGCTGGCGGGCAGCGCCTACCTGGACAGCATCAACCTGGATGATAAACAGGGCGATAAAACGCAAATAGAGCTCAGCAACACCCGAATTGAACCGCCGCAGTTAAGCGACGAGGAGCAGGCGCGTTTTGCCGGGCCGTAACGATCGGCTGCTGGCCCTCCTGTGGCTGGCCCTCTGTCTGCTGCTGGCAGCTGCGCTCTCTTTTTTGCTGCCGCGCAGTCAGCTCAACAGCAGCGTGCTGGCGCTACTGCCGCAGCAGAATCTGGGGGCGGCACCGCCTGCGCTGCAGCAGGGCTTTATGCAGCGGCTGGATCGCCAGCTGGTGTGGCTGGTTTCACCCGGTGAGCAGGACGATCCCCAGGTCGCCGCCTGGTGGCTGGCCCAGCTGCGCGCGCTGCCTGACCTGAAACAGGTGCAGGGTGATCTCGACGGGCAACAGCAGCAGCAGTGGGGCCGCTTTGCCTGGCAACACCGTAACGGCCTGATCGATGAGGTGACGCGCGACCGCTTACAGAACGGCGGCGAGGCGCAGGCTGACTGGCTGCTGGCGCAGCTCTTTTCGGCCTTCTCTGGCGTCAGCAGCAAAGAGTTGCAGGGCGATCCCATGATGCTGGTGCGGGGTTCGCAGCTGGCGCTGGCACAAAACGCCGGGCGCATGACGCTGCATGATGGCTGGCTGACAGTAAAAGATGCACAGGGTCAGCAGTGGTATTTTCTGCATGGCGAACTGGCGAACAACGCCTTCAGTATGCAGCAAAGTCATTCGCTGGTTACCCGACTCAGCGCGCTGGAGCAACAGCTTAAAAGCCGCTGGCCGCAGGCGAAACTGCTGACGCGTGGCACGGTGCTGTTCAGCGACAACGCCAGCCAGCGTGCGCAGCATGACGTTAAAACGCTGGGCAGTGTGACGCTGGGTGGCGTTGTCCTGCTGGTGCTGCTGGTCTTCCGCTCACTGCGCCCGCTGTTGCTGACGGTCACGTCTGTGGCCATCGGCGCGATGGCGGGCACGGTGATGACGCTGCTTTGCTTCGGTGAACTGCATCTGATGACGCTGGTGATGAGCCTGAGTATTGTCGGCATCTCTGCGGATTACACGCTCTATTATCTCACCGAGCGCATGGTTCACGGCGATCAGCAGACGCCGTGGCAGAGCCTGCGAAAAGTCCGCGGCACGCTGCTGCTGGCGCTCGGGACCACCGCCATCGCCTGGCTGCTGATGCTGCTGGCACCGTTCCCGGGGCTGCGGCAGCTGGCGGTGTTTGCCGCCAGCGGATTAACGGCCTCCTGTCTGACGGTGATTCTGATCTACCCGTGGCTGGTACGCGGATTACCGGTGCGTCCGGTGCCGCTGATGGTGCCGCTGGCGCGCTGGCTTGCCGCCTGGCGTCGCCAGCGCGGGCTGCGCGTCGGATTACCGGTGGCGATGGCGATCTTCGCGCTGGCCGGTATCGCCCAGTTAAAGGTGGATGATGACATCGCTCATCTGCAAAGTGCGCCTGCGCATCTGCTGGAGCAGGATCGCCAGCTGGCAACCCTGACCGGACAGCGCGCCGATCAGACCTGGTTTGTGGTCTGGGGCGATGATGCACAGCAGACGCTGCAGCGGCTGGAAAAACTGGCACCGGATCTGCACCAGGCGCAGCAGCAGGGCTGGCTGCAGCACTATCGTCTGCTGCCGCTGACGTCGCTGGCGCAGCAACAGCGGGATCTTCAGCTGTTGAAACAGGCAGCACCGGATATTACGGCCCGCCTGCAGCAGGCGGGTATCACGCTGCCGGCACCGGATCTGACCCCGATGCCGGTAACACCAGAGGCGTGGCTGTCGAGTCCGCTGAGTGAAGGCTGGCGACTGCTGTGGCTGACGCTGCCAGACGGGCGCAGCGGTGTTTTGATCCCCACCAGCGGCGTAAAAAACAGCGCTACACTCGCGGAGCTGACCAAACAGCATCCGGGCGTCAGCTGGATTGACCGCAAATCAGGTTACGATTCGCTGTTCAGCTTCTGGCGCACCCTGCTGAGCGGGTTACTGGCGCTGGCGCTGCTGCTGATCACCCTGAGTTTTGTCCTGCGACTGGGGTTAAAGGCGGGCTTACGCAGCGCGCTGCCATCAGTGCTGTCGCTGGCGATGGCGCTGGCAACGCTGGGCTGGATCGGCGCGTCGCTGAATCTGTTTGCCCTGCTGGCACTGATTCTGGTGCTGGGCATCGGCATTAATTACACGCTCTTTTTCAGCAACCCGCAGGGTACGCCGCTGACCTCGTTGCTGGCGGTGTCGCTGGCGATGATTACCACCTTACTGACGCTGGGTATGCTGGTATTCAGCAGCACCAGCGCGATTGCCAGTTTTGGCACAGTGTTATGCAGCGGCATCTTCAGCGCTTTCCTGCTGTCGCCGCTGGCGATGCGACCCACCCGATCAAGGAGTAAACGATGATCCGCGCCGCTCTTATTCTGCTGACGGCTCTGCTGCTCAGCGCCTGTGCCGGACCTGCACCCGACAGCAGCCGTCCCACCGCCTGGCTGAAACCGGGCGTGAAGGTGACGCTGCCACCGCCGGGCATCCGTCCCGCCTTCCAGCAGCAGCAGTTGCTGACCGGACAGGTGAAAGGCCAGAGTCAGTCACTGCTGGTGCTGCTCAGCGCCGATGAACAGCAAATTGATCTGGCCGGACTCTCCTCGGTGGGTATTCGTCTGTTCAGCCTGCGCTACGATGCCAGCGGTATTCACACCCAGCAGCTGGTGCCGCTGCCGCAGATGCCGCCTGCCAGTCAGGTGCTGGCGGATATTATGCTCAGTTACTGGCCACGGGAGCTGTGGCAAAAACAGCTGCCGCCAGGCTGGACGTTGCAGGATCAGGGGTTAAAGCGACGGCTGATCGATGCCGATAATAAGCTGGTTACCGAAATCGATTATCTGCAACGCGGTAATCAGCGCCAGCCCATCAGCATTCAGCAGCATGCGTTTGGCTATCAGATCCGCATTCAACATCTGGACGGCTCATGATTTACATCTCTGCCATCGGCATGCTGAATGCCCTGGGGAACAACACTCAGCAGATTGCGGCCAGCCTTACCAGGGGTGAGGCACCCGGCATGCAGCTGCGTCATGGCTGGCTGAGCGGCGACCGCGCCTGCTGGCTTGGCAGGGTTGAAGGCGATTTGCCATCGGTTCCTGCTGCCCTGAGCGTGCACAACACCCGTAATAACCAGCTGCTGCTGGCCGCGCTGGCGCAAATCCGTCCGGCGCTCGACGCGGCGATTGCTCACTATGGTGCCAGCAGAGTGGCAGTTGTGCTGGGAACCAGCACCTCGGGCGTGGATGAGGGCGATCAGCAGATTGGCGGCAGTCAGTCCGGTTATCACTATCAGATGCAGGAACTGGGCGATCCCTCCCGTTTCCTGGCTCACTATCTGCGCCTGGATGGCCCGGCCTATACCATTTCAACCGCCTGCTCCTCCAGCGCCCGCGCCATTATCAGTGGTGAGCGGCTGATCGCGGCAGGGCTGGTGGATGTGGCGCTGGTGGGCGGTGCGGACTCGCTGAGCCGGATGCCGATCAACGGATTCGACAGCCTGGAGTCGCTCTCTGAACGTCGCTGCGCTCCCTTCAGCCGCGATCGCGACGGTATCTCGATTGGCGAAGGGGCCGCACTGATGCTGCTGACGCGGGAACCGCAGCCGCTGGCGCTACTGGGAGCTGGCGAATCGTCTGACGCCTGGCACATGTCCGCTCCCCATCCGCAGGGCGAGGGCGCTGAACGGGCGATGCGTATGGCGCTGCAACAGGCGAATCTGTTGCCAGAGCAGGTGGGTTATATCAATCTGCACGGCACTGCAACGCCGCTTAACGACCAGATGGAAGCCGCCGTGATTCAGCGCCTGTTTGGCAATGCAGTGCCGTGCAGCTCGACCAAACATCTGACCGGCCATACGCTCGGCGCGGCGGGAGTGTGTGAAGCCGCTCTCAGTGCGCTGATCCTGCAAAACAATCTGCCGCTGCCCGCGCAGGATTTCAGTGAGATGGCGGCGGATGAGACGCTGCCGGATTGCGGATTGTTATTACAGCCGCAGGCGCTGCAACGGCCGGTCATCGCCTCTAACTCTTTTGCCTTTGGCGGCAATAACACCTGTCTGATTCTGGGACGCCAACATGGTTATTAATTCTCCCGCGGCACGCTGGCTGCCGCACGCTGCGCCGATGCTGCTGCTTGATCAGCTGATCGCCGTGGATGATGAGCAGGTCCACTGTCAGGTGTCGACCTGCGCCGGTGGCGTACTGACACCGTTTCTGACGCCTCAGGGTGAACTGCCCGCCTGGTTTGGCGTCGAGATGATGGCGCAAACCGTGGGCGTCTGGTCGGGCTGGCATGCAAAGCAGGGCGGCGCCACCCTTATCCCGCCCGGCATGCTGCTGGGCGGACGCGGCTGGCGGGCAGAGCGATCCCTCTTTCCCGCCAGTGTTACGCTGGATATCAGAATGACGCTGCTGATGCGCGATGACCGCATGGGCAGCTTTGAGGGCGACATTCATTACGGCACCCAGCGGCTTGCCAGCGGTCGTCTGAATACGTATCAACCCAATGAAGCAGAATTACAGCAATTGATGTCACAAGGAAATCAGCCATGACAGATTCGGTATTAGTGACGGGCGCCAGTAAAGGGATTGGCCGCGCGATTGCGTTGCGTCTCGCCCAGGATGGCTATCAGGTTATCGTCCACTTCAACCGTGACCGCGCAGGCGCTGAGCAGTGCCTGCAGCAGATCGAAACCGCAGGCGGCAGCGGCCGTATGCTGGGATTTGATGTGGCCGATCGGGCGGCAACCCGCGCTGCGCTGGAGGCGGATATTGAGCAATATGGCGCCTATTATGGTGTGGTGAGCAACGCCGGTATCACCCGCGATGCGGCGTTTCCCGCCCTGACGGATCAGGAGTGGGACAGCGTCATCCACACCAATCTCGACAGTTTTTACAATGTGATCCAGCCCTGCGTGATGCCGATGATCGGTCTGCGGCGCGGCGGCCGCATTATCACGCTCTCGTCGGTGTCGGGGATAATGGGTAATCGCGGTCAGGTGAACTACAGCGCGGCGAAAGCGGGCATTATTGGTGCCACTAAGGCGCTGGCGATTGAGCTGGCGAAACGCAAAATCACCGTTAACTGCATTGCGCCAGGCCTGATTGATACCGGTATGGAGGGGCTGGAACCTCAGGTGATTGAGGAAGCGATGAAGATCGTGCCGATGAAGCGCATGGGCGCGGCTGAAGAGGTCGCCGGACTGGCGAGCTATCTGATGTCCGATATCGCAGGCTACGTGACGCGTCAGGTCATTTCTATTAACGGAGGCATGCTGTGATCCAGCGGGTAGTCGTAACCGGCATGGGCGGCGTAACCGCCTTTGGTGAGTCCTGGGCTGAGGTTTCGGCACGGATCCGTGCGGGCCGCAATGCGGTGCGCTTTATGCCGGAGTGGCAGATCTACGACGGGCTGCATACGCTGCTCGGCGCACCGGTGGATGACTTTGTGCTGCCGGCGCACTACACCCGCAAGCGCATCCGCGCCATGGGCCGCGTTTCGCTGCTGGCAACGCGCGCGACCGAGCTGGCGCTGACCCAGGCGGGCCTGATTGACCATCCGGTGCTGACCAGCGGAGAAACGGGTATCGCCTACGGTTCTTCCACCGGCAGCACCGGGCCGGTCAGCGAGTTCGCCACCATGCTGACCGAAAAGCACACCAACAATATCACCGGCACCACCTATGTGCAGATGATGCCGCATACCACGGCCGTCAATGCCGGACTCTTTTTCGGCCTGCGCGGCCGGGTGATCCCGACCTCCAGCGCCTGTACCTCTGGCAGCCAGGCGATTGGCTATGCCTGGGAAGCGATTCGTCACGGGTATCAGACGGTGATGGTGGCTGGTGGCGCTGAAGAGCTCTGTCCGTCGGAAGCCGCGGTGTTTGACACCCTGTTTGCCACCAGCCAGCGTAATGACGCGCCGCACACCACGCCCGCACCCTTTGATCAGCAGCGCGATGGTCTGGTAATTGGCGAAGGGGCGGGCACGCTGATCCTTGAGTCGCTGGAACATGCCCTGGCACGCGGTGCAACGATCTACGCCGAGATCACCGGTTTTCATACCAACTGCGACGCCGCCCATATTACTCAGCCGCAGCGAGAAACCATGCAGATTTGCATCGAGCGGGCGTTGCAAAGCGCCGGTATCACGGCCGCAGACGTTGGTTATGTGAATGCGCACGGCACCGCCACTGAACGGGGTGATATGGCCGAAAGTCTGGCGACGGCGGCGGTGTTTGGCGAAACGACGCCGATCTCTTCGCTGAAGTCCTATTTTGGCCATACGCTGGGTGCCTGTGGGGCGCTGGAAGCCTGGATGAGCATTGAGATGATGCGGGAAGGGTGGTTTGCGCCAACCCTGAACCTGACGCAACCGGCAGCAGATGGCGGCCAGCTGGATTACATCATGGGTGAGCCGCGTGAGATTGAAACCGACTATATCCAGAGCAACAACTTTGCCTTTGGTGGCATTAACACTTCATTGATCTTCAAACGCTGGCGCGGCGTCTGATCTCAGGCCCGTGCCGCGCTGGCACGGGCCAGTTTATTTTTCGGACGAAAGAACCGGACGATAATCAGCCTTTCATCTACACTGTCACTCACCGCATCACTCCCGGCGGCCCATGTTTTTCACAGGATAGTTATGTCTTTACCCTTGCCACCCGACGATCACGATGAGCCAATTCGCCAGTCACTTGACGATGCGCACTTTGCGATAGTGGTGCTTGCGGTGACCTCGGTAACGCTTATAATCTTTGTCCTGATGATTACGCTCTGGATGAGCTGACACGCACAGGGATTCAACGGATTGAATAAGGAGAAGGCGATGGACTCCGGAGATGACAAATTAATCGCAATTATCGGTTTGCTGGCGGCCTGCCTGATCGGGGTGACCTTCCTGTTTACCATGGTCTGGCTGACCGACGTACGTCATCCTGCCGATCCCTCTCTCGACGTTCGCTCCTGTTACCCTAAAAAGCCACCTTCTCAGCACGTCTGATTTCGTGTCGCAAACTTAATCTGCTGACTGCGCAATACCAGCGCCAGCGGCTCATGCAGATTACGGTTGCCATTGGGATCGGCTAATCCCAGCAGCGGGCCAGGGGAACGCCGGTCATCGGCCCAGGCGGGATACTCCACTACCGGATAGAGCGAAATCCCCTCCACCGCAATGCCCTGATCCAGCGCCACCGCCACATTTTCACTGATCTCCTGCAGCCAGGGGGCGCGCGCTTCACCCTCAGCGCCGGTTTCGGCAATCAGCATCGGACGCTGGTAGCGCTGCCAGCACTGCGCCAGCAGAATATGCAGCGGCACACGCTCCGGATCCTCCAGCGACATCGGCTGGTCGGGGAAAAACCAGTGGTTATCGGGATAGTAGTTCAGGCCGAGGATATCCAGGCAATCTTCACTGCCGCCTAGCTCCTTATCGACGCGACCGGCCAGCATGTCCCAGGCTTCGAACTGCGCCTGATGCTGCGCATCGGCATAGGGTTTGCTGTCCGGATTATCAGGATGATGAGCGATCTGCACCAGCGGGTCAGTCAGCACAAAGCGCGCCTCCGGATAGACCTCGCGAATGGCATGTATCGCCGCCAGCGAGGCGCGAACCAGCTGGCGCTTCAGCTCTTTACCACGCTGCGCCGCATGGGGATTAAACCAGGCCACATCCGCCCCGGCCCATGACCAGAATGAGATTTGATTAACCGGTGTAAAGAAGGGGCGTTCGATGCCCTGATCGCGCATCAGTTGTGCCATCGCGCGAGCGAAACGACTAAAATGGTCAACAAACTCGGCTTTCCAGATATTAAGATGATCGGGATAACCGAAATGAGCCAGCTCCCAGATGATCTCCATCTGCTGACGTCGCGCAGCGTCGACCATCGGCAGAAAGCTCTGCCAGTCATACTGGCCAGGGATCTTTTCGATCAGATGCCAGCGCGCACCGTCGCGGGCGGTGAGCAGATGCTGCTCAGCCAGGGCGGCATAATCTTTTTCCAGCAGCATATCGTGTCCGCTGCTGATTACCATATCCAGCCGTTTACCGGGCGTACGGCAGGCAGTGGAACAGGGGAAACTGCCCTGGAAAAAGCTGCGAAACAGGCTGGGATGATAGCGCTGGCGGGCATCTGTAAGGGATTGATGAGACATATTCCTCTCCTGCCGGGATAATGCCGGTCACAGATCGTCCGGTTAAGTCTAGACTAAAAACGCCCGTGACCCCTCACTAACTCAGAACAGAGGAATAGCATCAGAGGTCGGACCGGGGAATAATAAAAATAACTGCCTTTTACAGGGAAATGTCATGACCGAAGCGTTTGAGCTCTCCCAGCCATTGGAACGGTCCAGCTGGCTGGAAACACAGCTGGAGCCAGAGTGTCTGCGCCATCCGGGGCTGAGCGGCGTCCATCAGCTGAGCGACGGGCTGGATGCTTTTGCTGCCCGCTATCTGCTGATGCAAAAAGCGGAGCGTTCACTCGATATCCAGTATTACATCTGGCAAAACGATCTCTCTGGCCGGTTGCTGTTCAGCGCCGTGCTGGAAGCTGCCCGACGCGGGGTGAAAGTGCGGCTGCTGCTGGATGACAACAATACGCCGGGCCTGGACGACACGCTGGCCCAGCTCAACCGCCATCCCAACATTGAGGTGCGGCTGTTTAATCCGTTCTCGTTTCGCACCCTGCGCGCGCTGGGTTATCTCACCGACTTTGCCCGTCTGAACCGCCGCATGCACAACAAAAGCTTTACGGTGGATGGCGTCACGACCGTGGTCGGTGGGCGCAATATCGGCGACGAATATTTCGGCACTGGCAATGAACCGCTGTTTGCCGATCTCGACGTTATGGCAATAGGCCCGGTGGTTAAAGAAGTCGCAGAGGATTTTGAGCGCTACTGGCGCAGCAAGCCGGTCTCGCCGCTGCAACAGGTGCTGGATGAAGAGGAGCCGGAAGAGGACAGTGTGAGTCTGCCAGCAGAGTGGCGTCACAGTGAACCGGTGCAGCGCTATCTTCAGCGGCTGGAAAATTCTTCGCTGCTACAGGAGCTGGAAGAGGGCACGCTGGCTCTGACCTGGGCAAAAGCGCGCCTGCTGAGCGATGATCCGCGTAAAGGGCTGGGCAAAGCGCGTGCCAGAAGCCTGCTGCCGCAGCGAATGCTGGAGGTGATAGGCACGCCGCAAAAGCAGTTCGACATCATCTCGGCCTATTTCGTGCCGACCCGCGCAGGGGTCGCTCAGCTGCTGTCGCTGAAGCGCAAAGGGGTAAAAATTGCCATTCTGACCAATTCGCTGGCGGCTAACGATGTGTCGATTGTCCATGCCGGCTACGCTAAGTGGCGCAAAAAATTGCTGCGTCATGGTATTGCGCTCTATGAGCTGAAACCGCAGGCGGGCGTGCCTGATGCCCCGCACGACCGGGGATTAACCGGTAACTCCGGCTCCAGCCTGCATGCCAAAACCTTCTCAGTGGATCAACAGACGCTGTTTATCGGCTCGTTTAACTTCGATCCCCGTTCAGCGGTGCTGAATACGGAAATGGGACTGGTGATTGAGAGTGCGGCGCTCGCCGGAGAGACGCATCAGCGTTTCAGCCAGTCAATGCGCGATCGGGCATGGACGCTGCGGCTGGATAAGTGGGGCAGGGTAAACTGGCTGGAGTATCCGGGTGAGCCGCAGCAGATTGTGCATAAACACGAGCCGGGCTGCTCCTGGTGGCAGCGCCTGCAGGTACGCCTGGTGTGGCGACTGCCGATTGAGTGGCTGCTTTAAGCTGGACCTTGCCTGGGTACAGGCGCTGGCTCAGGAAGCATACGCCCTCCGCAAAGACGCAAAACCCGCCATCCCTGGCGGGCTCAGCGCGGGCGATTACGCACCTCATCCCTGAGGTGCGCCCGTTGCCGGGCCAACGCGTTGCTTTGTTCAAAAACGCTCCCGGCGTTTTTGTCCCTGGCCCGCTATGCTTTGCTACTGGCGTATGCGCCCATCGCTTTAAACTCTTAAGCTGTCTGTGAGACACATCATTTATAGCCTGACCTCACTTATGGCCCGAGGTCACTGATCGCCTGTCATTGTGCTTGTTTACGCTCAAATTTCCCCGAGAACAGGAACCGCAGCAGCGGAATGCGCAGGTGAATCTCATACAGCAGAAACGCGATGCCAAACACCATCAGCAGGCCAACGAAGAAGCCCAGGGTGTTATTTTCAATCCGTGGCGTCACGTAAATGCCATACAGCAGCGTCAGCGGATGGTGCACCAGATAGATAAACAGTGACGCATTGACCAGATACATAATGCGCGGCGAATGTGAATTCAGCAGCTTATGACCAAAGCAGAAGCAGACGTTCAGCATGCAAATGCCCATCAGCGTCGAGATAATCGCATCCAGCTCATACAACCAGCCCTCACCGCTGCTCAGTCGCTGGTTGGCGCAATAGGCCGCAAACATCAGCAGCGCACCGACCCACATCACCAGATTGAAGCGGACAAACAGCTGCTTCAGCGGGGGATGTTTCCACGCCAGCGCTCCCAGCATAAAGAACGGTAGATAGAAGAGCGTCTGCATCACAATGATGCTAAACAAACCATCCATCAGCCACGCAGGCTGGAAAATAAACACCAGACGCCGGAACACACACCAGAGCAGCGCCCACGCCAGTACGCCCGCCGTCAGCGATCCCCAGCCAACCCGCGAATAATCAATGGTGCGATGCTGATCGCGCAGCCAGCGGAAGGTCACCATCCCCAGCGTGGTCAGCATCACCAGCACCACCAGGAACCACAGGTGTGAAATCAGCTCCCACATCAGGTTATTAAACTTCTGATAGGGCGTGAAACGGGGCCAGTCAGCCAGCTTATCCGTCCACTCTTTCAGCATAAAAAATTGCGGCAGCGTCAGCAGCGGAATGGCGGTCAGCATTGGGATACCTACCCGTTCCAGACGCACCTTCAGGAAGCGACGTGGCTGATAGCGCAGATAAAGCATGTAGGAGAAATAGCCCGAAATGACGAAAAACACCTGCATACGAAACGCATGAATAAAATCATTCAGCAGCGTCAGCCACAACGACGCTTCATGACTGTTTACTGCCCATTTCTGCGCGGAGTAGATGAGGGAAACGTGAAACGGCACCCCCAGTAACATCAGATAGGCGCGGATGGAGTCGAGGAAGTATTCACGTTCAGGTTTTACAGTACTCATAAAGTTCCAGTTCGTTAGTACGTTTAACCGGTTTCACCCTGAAACCGGATTATGCTCTGTGAAAATTCTACCTGGGATAAACCAGGTATACTATCAGTGGAATCCGTAGTGTCTAATTGTCCTAAAAGCAGGGTTAAGCCTGACGAAATGCGGGAACAATGTTGCGCATAAGCTGTCGGAAAACCGAATAATCCTTTAAGATAAACGGGTTTGATTTAAGCACACGAAAGGGGGGGATGTGCTGACTAAAGAAAAAAATAAAGCCGGACTGATGAAGGTACGCTGGATTGGTACTGCAGTTCTGCTGGCGTTGTACGCCAATAACAGTTGGGCGTTTAACATCGACGATGTTGCCAAACAAGCCAAAGCGTTGGCAGGGAAAAGCTTCGAAGCGCCTAAAAGCAATTTACCCTCTCAATTTCGTGAAATGAAATTTGCTGATTATCAGCAGATCCAGTTTAACCACGATAAAGCGTATTGGGGCAAACTGCGCACGCCGTTCAAGCTGGAGTTTTATCATCAGGGAATGTATTTCGATACCCCGGTGCAGATCAACGAAGTGACCGCCAGCGCGGTGCGCGAGATTAAATACAACCCCGATTATTTTAATTTCGGTAATGTAAAACATGACGCAGATGCGGTAAAAAACCTCGGTTTTGCCGGTTTCAAAGTACTTTACCCACTCAACAACAAGGGTAAAAACGATGAGATCGCCAGCTTCCTGGGCGCGAGCTATTTCCGTGTCATCGGTGCCGGTCAGGTTTATGGCCTGTCGGCGCGTGGACTTGCCATCGATACGGCGCTGCCGTCCGGTGAAGAGTTCCCGCGCTTTAAAGAGTTCTGGATTCAGCGTCCTAAACCACAGGACAAACAGCTGGTGATCTACGCACTGCTCGATTCGCCGCGTGCGGCGGGTGCGTATCGCTTTGTGCTGCATCCGGGTGACGCTTCAACGGTTGATGTGCAGTCAAAAGTTTACCTGCGTGATAACGTCGGCAAACTGGGTGTTGCACCGCTGACCAGTATGTTCCTGTTTGGTCAGAACCAGCCATCGACGGTGAACAACTTCCGTCCGGCACTGCACGACTCTGACGGTCTCTCTATCCACAATGGCAACGGGGAGTGGATTTGGCGTCCGCTGAACAACCCGCGTCATCTGGCAGTGAGCACCTTCACCATCGAGAATCCGAAAGGGTTTGGTCTGCTGCAGCGTGGGCGTGACTTTAACAACTATCAGGATCTTGATGACCGCTATGATCTTCGTCCAAGCGGCTGGGTTGAGCCAATAGGCGACTGGGGTAAAGGCCGGGTTGAACTGGTTGAAATCCCGACGGCAGATGAAACCAACGACAACATCGTTGCGTTCTGGACGCCGGAGACGCTGCCAGAGCCTGGCAAAGAGATGAACTTCAAATATCGTCTGCACTTCTCGCGCGACGAAAACCAGCTGCACTCCGATGATACCGCCTGGGTCAAAAATACCCTGCGTTCAGCGGGTGACGTGAAGCAGTCTAATCTGGTGCGTCAGCCGGATGGCACCGTGGCTTTCACCATCGACTTCGTGGGTAAAGACATGAGCAAGATGGCGGAAAACAGTCAGGTGGCACCGCAGGTCAGCGTGGGTAAAAATGCTGATGTGGTTGAGCAGAGCGTACGTTATAACCCGGTCACCAAAGGCTGGCGTCTGGTGTTGCGTCTGCGTGTGAAAGATGCCAAGCAGTCCACCGAAATGCGTGCGGCCTTGGTTAGCGGCGACAAGACATTGACGGAAACCTGGAGCTATCAGTTACCTGCCAATGAATAAATCGACTTTTACACCTCAACGTTATGTGGAATCTCTGCCGCTGGATGCGGCAGGGAAGGCCCGACTGAGCGTCTCATTGCAGAATGCCAGCGAGTTCCACTTCATCCATGATGTGCTGGGCAGGGATGTCGCAGCCAGTGACCGTCCCGACGATGCGCCGTTAAAATCGGTCTCATCGCGGGTTGAAATGGCCTGGCCCGATTCGCTGGCCGAAGGTCAGCAGTTGGGTAAAGATTACCTCGACCGCACCACGCTGAAGGCGATGCCGAAGGTCAAACGCTCACTGATGTTCCCGGAAGCCTGGCGTACCAACCCGGTCGCCCGTGCCTGGGACTCACTGCGTGGACACAAATCGGTGCCGCGTTATAGCAATGCCGAAGAGCGGCGTGCCGAGGAGAAGTGGCGTCATGTCGGTTCAATTCGCCGCTACATTCTGCTGATCCTGACCATTTTCCAGACCGTGGTCGCCACCTGGTACATGAAGAGTATTCTGCCGTATCAGGGCTGGACGCTTCTGGATCCGATGGAGATGATCAATCAGAACTGGCAGCAGTCAGTGATGCAGATCCTGCCTTATTTGTTGCAGACCGGCATCCTGTTCCTGTTCGCCATACTTTTCTGCTGGGTCTCTGCCGGTTTCTGGACGGCGTTGATGGGCTTCCTGCAGCTGCTGATTGGACGTGATAAATACAGTATCTCTTACTCAACGGTCGGAGATGAACCGCTTAACCCGGAACATCGTACCGCGCTGATTATGCCGATCTGTAATGAAGACGTTGAGCGTGTTTACGCCGGTCTGCGTGCGACCTGGGAGTCGGTGGTTCGTACCGGTAACGCTGAACACTTCGACGTCTACATCCTCAGCGATAGTTACGATGCGGATATCGCGATTGCCGAACAGAAAGCCTGGATGGAACTGGTGCGGGATGTTGGCGGGGCAGGCAAGATTTTCTATCGCCGTCGTCGTCGTCGCGTGAAGCGTAAAAGCGGAAACATCGATGACTTCTGCCGTCGCTGGGGCAGCAACTACAGCTACATGGTGGTGCTGGATGCCGATAGCGTCATGAGCGGAGAGTGTCTCACCGGTCTGGTACGCATGATGGATGCCAACCCGAATGCCGGGATCATCCAGTCGTCGCCGAAAGCATCGGGTATGGATACGCTTTATGCGCGCTGTCAGCAGTTTGCGACCCGCGTCTACGGTCCGTTGTTTACCGCCGGTCTGCACTTCTGGCAGCTGGGCGAGTCTCACTACTGGGGTCACAACGCCATTATCCGCGTGAAACCCTTTATTGAGCACTGTGCCCTGGCACCGTTACCGGGAGAAGGCTCCTTTGCGGGTTCAATCATGTCGCATGACTTCGTAGAAGCTGCGCTGATGCGTCGTGCCGGTTGGGGCGTCTGGATTGCCTATGACCTGCCGGGATCCTATGAAGAACTGCCACCGAACCTGCTGGATGAGCTGAAACGTGACCGCCGCTGGTGTCACGGCAACCTGATGAACTTCCGCCTGTTCCTGGTGAAAGGGATGCACCCGGTTCACCGTGCAGTGTTCCTGACGGGTGTGATGTCCTACCTCTCGGCTCCGCTGTGGTTTATGTTCCTGGCGCTCTCCACTGCCCTGCAGGTAGTGCATACGCTGATGGAACCGACCTACTTCCTGCAACCGCGGCAGCTCTTCCCGGTCTGGCCGCAGTGGCGTCCGGAACTGGCAATAGCGCTGTTCTCAACCACTATGGTGCTGCTGTTCCTGCCGAAAATGCTGAGTGTCGTGTTGATCTGGTTTAAAGGATCGAAGGCCTACGGCGGACCTCTGCGGCTGCTGGCTTCACTGGTGCTGGAAACGCTGTTCTCGGTGCTGCTGGCACCAGTGCGTATGCTGTTCCATACGGTGTTTGTGGTCAGCGCCTTCCTCGGCTGGGAAGTGGTGTGGAACTCACCGCAGCGTGATGACGATGCGACACCGTGGAGCGAGGCGTTTAAACGTCACGGTTCGCAGATGGCATTGGGTCTGGTGTGGGCGATTGGTATGGGACTGCTGGATCTTAACTTCCTGTGGTGGCTGGCACCGATCGTCTTCTCACTGATTCTGTCGCCGTTTGTCTCGGTCATGTCGAGCCGCGCAACGCTGGGCATTAAGAGCAAGAAAGCGAAGCTGTTCCTGATCCCGGAAGAGTACTCGCCGCCGCAGGAGCTGGTGGATACCGATCGCTATGTGGTACTGAACCGTGAGCGCGCGCTGGAAAATGGCTTTATGCATGCCTTATTCCATCCTGCCTTCAACGCGCTGGCAACGGCACTGGCCACATCGCGCCACAAGCAGAGTCAGTTACTGGACTATGCGCGTGACCGTCGGGTTGATCAGGCGCTGAGCGATGCGCCGGATAAACTAGGCCGCGAACAGCGTCTGCAGTTGATCAGCGATCCGGTGGTGCTGGCCCGTGTTCATACCCGACTGTGGGAAGATGCGGACAAGTATCATCAGTGGGTTGAGAGTTATCAAAAACTCACGCTCAACCCCAACGCGCTGGCAAACAACGCGTAATCTGAAAAAGCGGCAGCGATGCCGCTTTTTTTATCGGATTAAAACAGCGATTGGCTGATAAATTTATTGCTGGCAGTCACCGCGAGCAGCGCGTGACGATCTCAATGGCTGTTTCTTCATGGCGGATATGTGTGGTGAAAGGGTGCTTAAAGGCGGGTGTTATCGTCGCGGCTGTGCTCTGCTTAAGCGGATGCGGCAGTATTATCAGCCGTACCATTCCCGGGCAGGGGCACGGTAATCAGTACTATCCCGGCGTACAGTGGGATGTTCGCGACAGCGGATGGCGGGTCCTGACGATCCTCGACCTGCCGCTGTCGCTGGTGGTTGATACCCTGTTGTTACCGGTGGATGCCAGCCACGGTCCTTACGAGTAACTGCGATCGGAATCGCTGTTATCATCTTCCCACTCTTGCGCGGCGGCTTCACCCTCTTCGGTGTCCAGCGGCGGCTCCAGCTGGAACTCGCCGTCATCCCACTCGTGCAGGGTATTTTCTGCTAACCACTCCTGACGTAGTTCAACTTCGTCAAAATCGGCATCAAAAATGGCCTGTGCCGCTTCACCGCTACGGTAAGGCAGACATTCGCCTGCTTCACCTTCTTCTGCCATGAATTCAGCCTGCCACATGATATCGCCATCCTGCATCACATACTTTTGCAGACCAAACTGGCTGATTGATGCATCCCCTTCCTCGAGCTCCGGGTGGTTAGCGAGGAACTCTTCACGTGCAGCATCGATGGCTTCCTCTAAGGTACTGTACATGCTCATCGCTCTTCTCCTTCACGGGTCTATGACTATGGATTTATTTGATTTCAGTGAAGGATAGACGAAATCTGAAGGAGGGAAAGGTCAGGCCGGTGCAACTGGCGGGAAATAAGCCATTTCCCGCCAGTCAGGGTCAGATCATCTTTTGCGGGAAATGCAAAACAGGTTGAACGGACTCATGAATCACGGGGGCTGAGTAGCGGATACAACATTTTATACATGGCTTAACTTTCTTAAAATTAATTCTGGCGATGGAGAGGGCCTGACTCAAATTATATAACGTGCCGATAAATATGACCTCTTCTTTATCAGGCATACGCTTGCACCCTTTACGATGAAGAAAGTGATAATTTTCCTGATCGGTACCGATTGTAACGTAATAGTAGAGACCTTTGTTCATATTAACTGTCCCATTAGAGGTTTGCTGTGTTGTCTTTTTTATAATTCTGGCCAGAGCCGTTAAAGGCCTGACTGTTACAAAAGAAACTACCGATAAGCATTAATGAGTTCAAATTCCATAATGATCTATCGGGGTGTTAAAAAAATGTAAAATGGAATATAAGCTAAATCAGCAAGGCAATCGCTTGTAAAATAAGTTAATTTTTATCGATTCATAAGCGGTGAGACACCGTTAAGACCGGCTAAATAGGATTAGGCCTGGCGTGCAGAATAATCAGCGCCATAACAGATTTAATAGCACTCGCTGCAATATTAATTAATAAATAGCGAAACAGGCTGAATGCCGCCTGCCGTCCTGTTAATTGATTAGCTTTTTTAAATTTAAACAGAGACAAATTATATTATGAATATAGGTGTTTATTAATTACTGGACCTGCGGTTTCGCTTACAGGCTGAGTCAGCCATGAGTGATTTATTTAGCAGGGGAGTAAAACGCGCTAAATGCCTGACAGACATTTAGCGCGAACAGATTAATAACGGGAGGGTTCGCCCTCGGGGCGCGTTTTAAAGCGGCGGTGGAGCCACATATACTGTTCAGGTGCCAGCAGCACACCCTCTTCAACAACCTGATTCATTCTGGTTGCGGTTGCGACATCACTTTCCAGCGTAAATTCGCCGCTGATGTCAGGCAGTATCATCAGTTCATAGCCGCGACCCCCAGGCAGACGACGCGGCACAAAAGGGATGACAGCCGGTTTACCGGTGCGGATCAGCAGATGGGTGCCCACCGTTGTGGCTGCTTTTTCCACGCCAAAGAAGGGGACAAAGACGCTGCTGCGCGGGCCATAATCGTGGTCGGGCGCATACCAGATAATGTCACCCTGTTTCAGTGCGCGGATCATTCCTTTGAGATCTTTACGATCGAGCATGCTTTTATTCGACCGCATCCGACCTTTGACCTGAAGCCAGTCGATCAGTTTGTTGTCATTCGGGCGATAGACGCCAATGCCAGGGTTATGGATACCAAACATGCGTGCACCAATCTCCAGCGTCAGAAAGTGCATGCCGATAAGCAGCACGCCGCGCTGGCTATCGCGCGCCTGCTGAATATGCTCCAGCCCTGAAGGCGTATGCCATTTATTGATGCGCCAGTCAGGCCAGAACCACGCCATACCGGTCTCAATTAATCCCATGCCGACCGATTCGAAATTGTGTTTAACCATCGCTTCGCGTTCATTTACCGGCATATCCGGAAAACTTAATTCCAGATTACGCCGGGAAATACTGACGCGGTGTTTCATAAAACGCATCCCAATGCGGCCAATATTACAGCCGAGAACATAAAGCAGGGGATAAGGAAGTAGCACCAAAAGATAAAGAGAAGCGACACCCAGCCAGGTCAGCCAATAGCGCGGGTGAAGCAGTTCTCGTGAAAACTGAGGCAACTGAGTCATGTGAAGGTTAATTTTCCTGCGTCGCGCACCGTGCGGTGCTGATATCTCGTTGATTTACACCATTGTGCCAGTTTTTGACGTGCGCTTAAATATCACTATCGGAACGTGCCATCAATGAACAAAGGTTAATAGTCCAATGTTGCTGCAAAAAACGGCAACAGGCGATCAATCTGGTCACTGGCCTTTGCATCCCGGTGAAATCAGGTATCATGTGCGCGCTAAATTTCTTCTATTGATAACAGGACGAACACCATGCCAGTGTTACATAACCTCGTTTCCAATAAAGAGCTGAAGGCGCGCATGCTGGCTGAAACCGAGCCGCGCACCACTGTCTCTTTTTATAAATATTTCCAGATTGCCGATCCCAAAGCATTCCGTGACGCGCTCTATCTTGGCCTGACAGCTCTTAAGGTCTTTGGTCGCGTCTACGTGGCCCACGAAGGCATCAATGCGCAGATCAGCGTGCCAGCCAGCCAGTATGAAAAGATGAAAGAATGGCTATATGGCTTTGATCCGGCGCTGAACAACCTGCGGATGAATATTGCGCTGGATGATGATGGTAAATCGTTCTGGGTGCTGCGTCTGAAAGTACGCGACCGTATTGTCGCGGACGGTATTGAAGACGACAGTTTTGATGCCAGCGATGTGGGTCAGTATCTTAAAGCGGCGGACGTTAACGCCATGCTGGACGATCCTGACGCCCTGTTCGTGGATATGCGTAACCACTATGAATATGAAGTGGGTCGCTTTGATAATGCGCTGGAAGTGCCTGCTGACACCTTCCGCGATCAGTTGCCGATGGCGGTTGAGATGCTGCAGGATCAGAAAGACAAAAAGATCGTGATGTACTGCACCGGCGGGATCCGCTGTGAAAAGGCCAGTGCCTGGATGCGGCACAACGGCTTTGAGGATGTCTATCACATTGAGGGCGGTATCATCGAGTATGCCCGACGCGCCCGTGAGCAGGGATTACCGGTACGCTTCAAAGGCAAAAACTTTGTTTTTGATGAGCGGATGGGTGAGCGGATCTCTGACGATGTGTTGTCGAACTGTCATCAGTGCGGCGAGCCCTGTGATACCCACGTTAATTGCGTCAATGACGGTTGTCATCTGCTGTTTATTCAGTGCAAAAGCTGCGCGGAGAAGTTTGAGAACTGCTGTAGCCCGATCTGCCAGGAAGAGGCGAAGCTCTCACCGGAAGAGCAGCGCGCGCGTCGGGCAGGACGTGAAAATGGCAACAAGATCTTTAACAAGTCGCGTGGCCTGTTAAACATGACCATTCCCTCGCCGCTGAAGAAATAAGCGTTGCCGCCTGAAGTCAGCTTCAGGCGGCTTGCTGTTTTACTGGCGTACACCCTCAACCGAGATCATCAGCTGAACCTTCTGCGAAGCTGGCCCCAGATCTTTGGTGATGTTGAAATCTTTCAGTGCAATTTCCCCTTCAGCCTCAAAGCCAGCGCGGTAGCCGCCCCACGGATCTTTACCTTCACCCAGCATTTTCGCCTCGAGCGTTACCGGTTTGGTCACGCCATTCAGCGTAAGATCGCCAGTAATCTTCAGCTCATCACCCTCTTTCTTCACATCTGTGGATTTGAACGTGGCCTGCGGATTTTTGCTGGTGTTCAGGAAGTCCGCACTGCGCAGGTGCTTGTCACGTTCAGCATGGTTAGTATCGATGCTGCTGGTGTTAATGGTGACGTCGACTTTATCTGCGGCAGGATTCTTCTCATCAAAGGTGAAGCGGCCATCAAAATCCTTAAAGGTGCCGTAGAGCCAGCTGTAACCCAGATGCTGGATACGGAACTGAATAAAGGCGTGCTGGCCCTCTTTATCGATTTTGTAGTCAGCGGCAGAGGCGGTGAGTGAGCCGAGTAGCAGACTGGCACCGGTCATCGCCAGCAGGGTCTTTTTAAACATATTATTTATCCTTTTCAGAGGGAGAGGTGAAACGCAAACCCGACATCCGTTTTAAAGTGATATCGCGATCGATAAAGTGATGTTTTACCGCAGCCAGCCCATGCAGCAGTGACAGGACCACAACCGTCCAGGCCAGCCAGAGGTGAATGTCGCCTGCAAGATCAGCCTGTTCGCCAGCACCGTTGAACAGCGCGGGCAGGGTAAACCAGCTGAATACTGAGATGGGTTTGCCATCGGCGGTGGAGATCAGATAGCCGCTGATCAGAATCGCCAGCAGCAGGGTATACAGTAACAGGTGGGCCACCACCGAACTGATGCGTACCAGCGGGGAATAACTGCTAAGCGGTTTTGGCGGCGGTGAAATAATGCGCCACAGCAGGCGAACGATCAGCGTTAGCAACAGGATCACGCCGATGCTTTTATGGATCTCAGGCGCGTCGTGATACCAGCTGTCGTAATAGCCGAGGCCGACCATCCATAATCCCAGCGCAAACATGGCGTAAATCGCCAGCGCCATCGACCAGTGCAGCAGCACGGCAACCAGGCCAAACTGATGAGATGAATTACGTAATAACATAATGAGGTTTTCATGAAGTAATAATCTGAAATAAGCATCCACATTATGAAATATAAAAGCAATCATCCTTACGCTTCTATAACTTTAATTTTATATTGTGAAAAGGTTGAATAAATCAGGTGTGAAATGCGCAATATTACTGAATAAGTTATTTGTGAGGCGCTGGTCGTCAACTAAAAAGAGCCGGAATTAACCAAAAGGGCGAAATATATTCTGACTTTATGTCAGTAATAGTCAATTTTCGTCAAAGTCTGTCAGTCGGGCGGCATCAGGCTGATACCACCCTTTATCAGAGTCAGAAACGTGAGAGGCGGAAGGGTGTCAGATCAAAAGAGAACGGTTTTTGCTGGGCAAATTCTGCAGCCAGTTCGCCCAATACGCTGGCGAATTTAAACCCGTGTCCACTGAGCCCGGTGATTAACAAGCGGTCTGGTTCACCCGGCAGGGTATCAATTATAAAGTCTTCATCCGGGCTAAAATCGTAGCTGCAGGCTTCGCCATGCAGACAGACACCGACGCCAGGTAAAAACTGACGGAGGAATCCAAAAGCTTCGCTGCCATCGGCCGCCACCGCGCCAAAAGGTTTACGATCCTCAGGCTGCTGCATCAGCTGACCGCCATCATGACGACCTACTTTCAGGGCGTTGTTATCCGCCGGGAAGCCATAAAACTGGCTGCCATCGCCCATTTCCACCGTAAAACCGGGAAACTTATTGTTCTCACTGTAGCGGCCATCTGCCTGATACCAGGCAAACACCTTACGGGTGGGCGCGACCGGCAGGTCAGGAACTAATTTGCCAACCCAGGTGCCCGCACTGATCAACATTTTGCGGCCCCGATAGACGCCATCCAGGGTAGTGACCTGCTGCAGATCGCCATCGCGACCCAGTTCTGAAACCGGGCAGTTAAACAGCTGCGCGCAGCCCGCCTGCTCCGCCAGCTGGATCCAGCTGCGTACCGCCTGTTCACATTTCAGATAGCCGGACTGCGGCTCAAATACGCCCAGATAGCCCTCAGGCACATTGATTTGTGGCCAGCGCTTGCGCACCTCATCTGGCTGCATCACCTCAATATTGAGCTGCCAGCGGGTCGCGCTGTCGATGACGTTCTGAATAAACGGCGACTGATTCGGGGCGAGGTTAAGTACGCCGCTGCGATGCATGATGCGCTCACCGGCACGCTGTTCCAGCTCATCCCACAGCGTTTGCGCCCGCAGGACCAGGGGAACATAGCGTTCACCTTCACCATAGGCGTGACGAATCAGCCGGCTCTCGCCATGATGTGTGCCCTGATTATGGGGAGGATGGGCGCTGTCGATCATTAACACCGATAAACCCGCCTGGGTGGCATAGTAGCCTGCCGCCGCGCCCACGGAACCGCTGCCAACGACGATAAGATCATAAATCATGGTAACTACGCTCTAAGAGACAGATAATCAAAAGCATACCAGAAACAGAAACGAAAAAGGCACCCCTGAGGGCGCCTCTTTGATGCGGCAGAAATTAATGCTTTTTGAGGAGTCGTTCTATCTGCTCGGCTGATTCTATCTTGGCGATGCCTGCTTCGAGGATCGAGATAAATTGCCTTGCCACATCCGTTGTCAGCCAGTATGTCGGGCCAACATCCGCTTCTTCTTCTTTTTGATCCTGCGACGACAACGAGTGCAGGCGGATCATCATGGCGTCATAGCTGTCAACGGTACTGATATCCCAGCCCACCAGTGGGTGAGTCTGTATAACATCTTTTCTTCTGTCCATTATAACCTCCTTATTACTCGTTAAACGAAGTGCATGATGAGGTTCAATGCGGCTTTTTTATTCCAATAGCGAAACAATTATAACAGTAAACGAGGGTATCACTGTTTAAAAAATGCCGTGAGTCAGCTTCTCACAGAATATTTGCGTTTGAAAGGCGGACGTAAAAAAATAAAATGCCTGACGGGCAGGCATTTTTATCAGCAATCAAAAGACAGGCAAAAAGCGGGCTTAGCCGCGTGAGCGGACTCAGAGAGCCGGCGTTTCTGGCACTACGCCGCCGCCGCGTTTTTGCAGTGTTTCTGCCAGACGGGCAAAGTGCTGCTGAAGCTGCTCATCATGGTTTTGATTTTGGGCTTCCAGCGACAGATTGTGTACCAGTAGCTGACTGGCACGATCGTCAAGACAGAAAATCAGACTGGAAAAGGCATTTTCCAGCACCGTTAAACGACGCTTCTGATCACCAATCAGTGCTAACAACTCACCAAAGGTCATCGCCTCTTCCGGTTTATCAGTAGTCATGGTGTCGCACCTCCTGTTATGCGTGACGAGCGCAAGGATAGGGCATTGATCATTAAGAGTCTAGATGCAGGACGGGGTAAGTGCGAGAGGGGAGAAAAGATAAAAAACCGGGTGGCGACACCCGGAAAAAAAGCACAGTGGCGGTTAATCAGTATTGAACCAGTCGTCAGCGCTTTCCCACGTCTGCTGCAGGATTTCGCTGATCTGGTCGCGCGTCTCTTTTCCACCGCCCAGCACGCTGAGATTATTGGCACTGGCATAACGTACCTTGACGTGATTGGTCGAGTCAGGGAACTGTTCATCAATGCGGCGCGATAATTCATCGCTCAACGCTTCTATCGCGCCAGCAGGAAGAGGTCGGGTATTTGATACGGTAATTTCAACGCGCATAACAGCCTCCGTTTAAGATGCTGTATATATTTACAGTATCGGCAGGCCGGAGGCAAGTAAAATTATGCGATGCACCAGTTCAGTGTTTCACCCGCCAGGAACGGCACCAGTGAATGGCTGCCGAGCGCGATGGACTCTGGCACCTGCCAGGACTCACGCACCAAAGTAATCGTCCCTTCATTCAGCGGCAGGCCGTAAAAACGCGGGCCATTCTCCGAACAGAACGCTTCAAAATGTTCCAGCGCGTTCAGCTCTTCAAAAACGGTGGCGTAAGCGGGTAACGACACTGGCGCATTAAATACCCCCGCGCAGCCGCAACTGGCCTCTTTGAGATGACGCAGATGCGGTGCTGTGTCGGTGCCGAGGAACACGCGCGGATGACCACTCGCCACTAATTTGCGCAATGCTTCCTGATGCACGTTGCGTTTAAGAATCGGCAGGCAATAGAGGTGCGGACGAATACCGCCCACCAGCATGTGATTGCGGTTAAACATCAAATGCTGCGGGGTAATGGTCGCGCCCAGCGTCTCATCGGCGGCGGCAACATATTCTGCGGCGTCCTGAGTGGTAATGTGCTCCATCACCACTTTCAGTGCCGGAAACTGGCTGCGCAGCGGCACCATAACCGTTTCGATAAATCGGGCTTCGCGGTCAAAAATGTCGACATGCGCATCGGTGACTTCGCCGTGGATCAGCAGAGGCATACCGAGCTTCTGCATCCGCTCCAGCACGCGGGCAATGGAGGCGATATCGGTAACGCCATGGCTGGAGTTCGTCGTAGCGTGCGCCGGATAGAGCTTAGCCGCGGTAAACAGACCGGAGGTGAAACCGCGCTCAAGCTCATCAGGATCAAGCGAGTCGGTCAGATAGCAGGTCATCAGCGGCGTAAAGGCGTGATCGGCGGGCAGCGCCGCCAGGATGCGATCGCGGTACGCTTCACCTGCTGCCACGCTGGTCACCGGTGGCACCAGGTTAGGCATCACAATGGCACGACCATTCACCGCGCTGGTATAGGGCAGGACCGTGTTGAGCATCTCATCGTCGCGCAGATGAATATGCCAGTCGTCAGGGCGACGCAGGGTAAGTTGCTGAGGTTGTGCTGTCATCAGTGAAGCTCCGGCAGAAGGGAAACAAAAGGCGTGTTTTGGCCGGGGTCTAAGCATAAGGATTCAGGCAACCGTTTGCACCTGCTTTTTATGCTGTCAAAGAAAATCCGCTGCCCAACAGGGTAATGCTGGTCAGTTAAGATTAGATTTGTAAAGGCTGTCACGGTCAAACGGGGCAGCTTTTTTCCGGGCGAGCGAGCCGCAGTGCGGGCCAGAGCACCTCTGCTGCTGCCGGGCCGTCCTCGCGCCGCTCACGCGGTACCTTCGGCTTTGACGTCGTGCCGACGAACCGTTCGGGGATGGGCCCTCCCTGGCCGGCCCCGAACTGTCCACGCTTCCCGGCGTGGACTTCTGGCCCACCGTCACGCCTCAGCGCTGCGGATAGCCCTTTCAGCAGCAGAGGCGCTCAGGCCTCCACTTTCGTGCCCTTTCTGACAACATTCACTGAAGTTTCAGAGCAGGCCGTGCCGCTCAGGAGCAGGCAATCCGCAGCGCTGAACAGAATGAGTCTGCCAGGAGAGCCCGCAGGACGCGGGCGAAAGGCGGGGCGGCACAGGATGTGCCATCCCCGGCGGTCCGTCAGGCAGGCGAATGAAGTGAAGGAACCGCGCAGAGGCGCGAGGACCGCCAGCCCCTGAGCGGCACCAGACTGCGTTGTCACCTGTCGCCTAACTGACTGGCGTTACTGCGTAAAGGGAATAACCAGTTCGCCAGGTTTCACTTCCAGTCCTTTGGCAAATTTCTTCGCCAGCGACTCGCCTTTGCTGCGGTCGGCGCTGAGCACGTAAGCCGGCTTTTGATCAAAGTAGTTTTTCAGCGACTGATTCAGATAAGGCGTCAGCGTTTTCATAATGGAGGCCATTTTTTCCGGAGCAACCTGCGCATCAACAATTTCCAGATCGCGCAGATAGATTGCACCCTGCTGCTGGTCATAGACCGGCTGAGCACGCATCTTCAGTTGCATATCGGCCTGCTGCGGACCAAACAGTGACGTCACATTGATTTTAGCATTGCCAGAGAGCGTCACTTTACCTGGCTCTTCACGGCCAATCTGACTGGTCAGGTTGTTCAGGACGATGTGCGCATTAACCAGCCCGGAAACGCCAATATCTTTCTCATAGTTGTTGTGCTTCTGCAGCGCCTGGTTTACTTCCTGTTCGCTGATGGTGTATTGCGTCAGTTGATTACAGCCGCTCACCAGCAGCGCGATCAACAGGGCAGTCAGCCCGAAAAAAGCCTTTTTCATCGATCTTTATCCTGAATATCAGAGCCAATAAACAGGCCATAGCCTGCCTGAATGCGTAGCGGGTGTCATCAGGAAAGAGATGAGAAACGCCGCAGCGTCTCTCATCGGGAGGGGTTAGTGAGCTATTGAGGAGAGCAGATTCACCTGGGTCTGTTTGGCCATGTTATCGCGGTAGTCAGCGACCCGGCTCGGCCAGTCGATTCCTGCCACCAGCGTCAGAGAGCGCAGCAGCGGGAAGAGATTAAAATCATCTTCGGACAGCTCGCCATTCACCGCATTGGGCTGGACGATTAATTTGTCCAGCTTGCGCAGATCGTCGCTGACGTTTTTAATCAGGCCGGCAGAATGACTTTTCAGCGTGTCGAAATCACCGATGCTCGCCTGCTTTTTGTTGCGGAAATAGTCACGCGCCTCCGGCGTCGCGAATTCGGCAAACGCCGCCTCTGCAATGCGCGGCAGCAGCAGTTTATTGACATAGCTGTTCATGTGACGCAGCCAGTCGCCGATCGCCGGATTCAGCGCGCCGATGATCAGCGGTTCGCCATCCTCCTGATCGACATAGTGTACGATTTCCATACTTTCAGGCATCGCGCTGCCATCCTGCTTCTGCAGAATGGGCGCCATTTTCTGTCCGATCAGTCGTTTCGGCGTCTCTTCATCGTCGTTGAGCATTACCACCAGCTCAACCGGTTTGTTTTTCAGGCCAAAAATCATTCGCGCTTTAACGCAGAAAGGGCAGTGGTCGTAGATATAGAGCTTCATCCTGATCTCCCGGGTTTTACAGGTTTAGTGTTTAACAGAGTGAATCAATTCATCCTGCTTTCGGGCTCGTAAAAAGTATGGAAGAGATTACTCCACAGGGCAAACCTGCCTGTCAGGCGCGCTGCAGGATCCGCTGGTGATGCCGCCTGCAGCAGGGGTTATCCGCGGTGCGACCCGAGCAAAATCAGCCTCTTTATCGCTAAACCGCTGTAACGTTTTACCGGAGCCCAGGCGGCGGTTATAGTGAAAGCCGGGTAATGACGGCTCATCTCTATCAGCCATTGATTTCAGGAGTCAGGATGTTTGGCTATCGTTCTGCCGCGCCCAGGGTGCGATTAACCACCGATCGGCTGGTGGTCCGTCTGGTTCACGAGCGTGATGCCTGGCGAATGGCAGATTACTACGCGGAAAACCGCCTGTTTTTAAAACCGTGGGAGCCGGTGCGTGATGACAGCCACTGCTACCCTTCGGGCTGGCAGGCGCGGCTTGGGCTGATTTCCGACATGCATAAGCAGGGTTCGGCCTTCTATTTCATTTTAATGGACAGCGATGAAACCGAAGTGAGGGGAGTGGCAAACTTCAGCAACGTGTTACGCGGATCCTTTCATGCCTGTTATCTCGGCTATTCACTGGGTGAAAAGTGGCAGGGGCAGGGGTTCATGTTCGAAGCGTTGCAGGTGGCAATCCGCTATATGCAGCGCCAGCAGCATATTCACCGCATCATGGCTAACTACATGCCGCACAACCAGCGCAGCGGCGATCTGCTGGCGCGACTCGGTTTTGAGAAAGAGGGTTACGCGAAAGATTATCTACTGATCGACGGACGCTGGCAGGATCACGTGCTGACAGCCTTAACCCTGCGGGAATGGACGCCTGACCGGCGTGGATAATAATGAGGATGCGAGCATGAAGATGACTTTATCGGCGCAGGCGATGCGCGTGCTGGGCTGCCTGCTGGAGAAGCAGGTCACCACGCCGGAACAGTATCCGCTGTCGCTGAATGGCGTGGTGGTGGCCTGTAACCAGAAATCGAACCGCGAGCCGGTGATGGAGCTGAGCGAAAGTGAGGTACAGGATCAGCTCGATCAGCTGGAAAAACGGCATCTGATCACCGCCAGCAGCGCCGCCGGGCAGCGGGTCGTGAAATATGAGCAGCGTTTCTGCAACTCCGCGTTTGGCACGCTAAAGCTTAACAGCGCAGAAGTCGCTCTGCTGACGCTGCTGTTACTGCGCGGGCCCCAGACGCCAGGCGAACTGCGTACCCGCAGCGGCCGTCTGCACGAGTTCAGTGATGTCAGCGAAGTTGAGCAAACGCTGGAAGGATTGATGCAGCGCGACGACAGTGCTCAGGTGATCCGTCTGTCGCGTGAACCTGGCAAGCGCGAAAGCCGCTTTATGCATCTGCTGGGCGATGAGCGTGACCAGCCGCAGGCCGCAGACGCGTCGGAAGAGCAGGGCGAACTGGCGGCGCGCGTCGCAACGCTGGAACAGCAGGTTGCAGCGCTTCAGGCACAACTCACCCAACTGCTGCAACCGGAGAGCTGAGATGACCTTACGTATTGGCGTAGTGGGATTAGGCGGTATCGCGCAGAAAGCCTGGCTGCCGGTGCTGTCGGCGGCGACGGACTGGACCCTGGCAGGGGCGTTTTCCCCGAACCAGGCCAAAGCCCGGCCGGTCTGTGACAGCTATCGCATGCCATATTTTGGTTCGCTGAATGAATTAGCCGCTGCCTGCGACGCGGTCTTTGTCCATAGCAGCACCGCCACGCACTATGAAGTGGTCAGGGCGCTGCTGCTGGCAGGAAAGGATGTCTGCGTCGATAAGCCGCTGGCTGAAACCCTGGAACAGGCTGAGGCGCTGGTGGCGCTGGCGGAAAAACGGCAGCGTAAACTGATGGTGGCGTTTAACCGGCGGTTTGCCCCGCGCTATCAGCAGCTGCGGGCGGAGATGGCTAGCGCGACTTCTCTGCGGATTGAAAAGCACCGTAGCGACAGCGTCGGGCCACAGGATCTCCGCTTTACCCTGCTCGATGACTATCTGCATGTGGTGGATACCGCCCTCTGGCTGGGTGGGAAACCTTTTCGCCAGGTTCAGGGACGCATCGACACCAACGAACAGGGGCAGATGCTCTATGCCGAGCATCATTTCGCTGTTGAGGGCTTGTCGATTACCACCAGCATGCACCGGCGCGCAGGCAGTCAGCGCGAGCGGGTCAGCGCAGTATGTGACGGTAAATGCATCGACATTAGTGAGATGCGCGACTGGCAGGAAGAACGGCGTGACGGGCTGCTGATTACGCCACCGCCCGCCTGGCAGAGTCATCTGACCCAGCGCGGTTTCAGCGGTGCGGCTCGCCATTTCATCGACTGCGTACAAAATCAGACGAAGCCTGAAACCAGCGGTGAGCAGGCGCTGATGGCGCAGCGTGTGGTGGAAAAATTGTGGCGTGAGGCGACGCAGGAATAACGCCTTGTAACACTCCGTGCTGGTCATTTCCCTCCGTGGCAGTAGACTGTCGCCGGGCATCTTCTGGGTGCCCGCGCTAATTCTCCTTTTTTGCCGATTCTTTTCAGGATGCGCCGTCAATTATGAATTTGTTGAAATCGCTGGCAGCGGTCAGTTCTATGACCCTGTTTTCCCGCGTACTGGGCTTTGCCCGTGATGCCATCGTGGCGCGGGTGTTTGGCGCCGGAATGGCGACCGATGCGTTCTTTGTTGCGTTTAAACTTCCCAATCTGCTGCGGCGTATTTTTGCTGAAGGCGCCTTTTCTCAGGCCTTCGTGCCCATTCTGGCTGAATATAAAAGCAAGCAGGGCGAAGAGGCGACGAAACTGTTCCTGGCTTACGTCTCGGGCCTGCTGACTCTGGCGCTGGCGCTGGTCACGGTGGCGGGCATGATTGCTGCGCCCTGGGTCATCATGGTGACGGCCCCCGGCTTTGCCGACAGTCCCGATAAGTTTGCGCTCACCAGCTCGCTGCTGCGGGTGACCTTTCCCTACATTATGCTGATTTCGCTGGCGTCACTGGCGGGTGCGGTGCTGAACACCTGGAACCGCTTCTCGGTACCGGCCTTTGCACCGACCCTGCTGAACGTCAGCATGATTGGCTTTGCGCTGTTTGCCGCGCCGCACTTCCACCCACCGGTAATGGCGCTGGCCTGGGCAGTGGTAGCAGGTGGCGTGCTGCAGCTCGGCTATCAGCTGCCACACCTGAAGAAGCTCGGGATGCTGGTGCTGCCACGCCTGAATCTGCGTGATGCGGGCGTCTGGCGGGTCATGCGTCAGATGGGACCTGCCATTCTGGGCGTTTCTGTCAGTCAGATCTCGCTGATCATCAATACCATCTTCGCCTCGTTTCTGGTCTCAGGTTCGGTCTCCTGGATGTACTACGCGGACCGCCTGATGGAGTTCCCCTCGGGGGTGCTGGGCGTGGCGCTGGGCACCATTCTGCTGCCGTCGCTGGCCAAAAGTTTTGCCAGCGGCAACCATGATGAATATTCCCGGCTGATGGACTGGGGTCTGCGCCTCTGTTTCCTGCTGGCGCTTCCCAGCGCGGTGGCGCTGGGCATGCTCTCCGGCCCGCTGACCGTGGCGCTGTTCCAGTACGGCAAATTCACTGCCTTTGATGCTCTGATGACGCAGCGCGCCCTGATCGCCTACTCCGTCGGACTGATGGGGCTGATCGTGGTCAAGGTGCTGGCTCCGGGCTTCTATTCCCGTCAGGACATCAAAACGCCGGTTAAAATCGCGATTATCACGCTGATCATGACGCAGGTAATGAACCTGGCGTTTATTGGTCCGCTGAAACACGCCGGTCTATCACTGTCGATTGGGCTGGCAGCCTGTCTGAATGCGTCGCTGCTCTACTGGCAGTTGCGTAAGAAGAATATCTTTATGCCGCAGCCGGGCTGGAGCAGCTTCCTGATCCGCCTGCTGATAGCCGTAGTGGTGATGGCAGGTGCGCTGTTTGCCATGCTGCAGTGGATGCCAGCCTGGGAGCAGGGATCGATGCTGTGGCGGCTGCTGCGTCTGGCCGCGGTCTGTGGTGTGGGCGGCGGGGCTTACTTCCTGGCGCTGGGACTGCTGGGCTTCCGGTTGCGCGACTATGCGCGTCGCACCGCTGTGTAAAGCTTGCCGCAATAAATAAATTCAACGCGCAGGGAACAGGGGCAGAGGAGGAAAGCGTCCCGCGCCATGGACAAAAACGCCGGGAGCGTTTTTGAACAACGCAACGCGTTGGCCCGGCAACGGGCGCACCTCAGGGATGAGGTGCGTAATCGCGCGGGCCGAGCGGCCAGGGATTGGCTTTAGCGTCTTTCCGATCTGCCCCTGTTCCCTGTGCAGGCTCAATTTTAAAGCTCATCATGGTGAAGGAAAAAACGCACCAATAAAAAATCCCGCACCAGGCGGGATTTTTTTTCGCTACTTTCCGGTTCAGGCTTTGCGACTTAACGTCGCCTGGCCTTTACCCATCCCATCCGGGCCGTAAAAGGCCTGGGTCTGATGCGGCTTCAGCACGTCAAGCGCATCCTGGGTGTAGCGGATCTGGTGTTGCAGCAGCAGGCCGTTATGAACATTGGCATCCTGCAGACGACGGCTATGCTGCTGGATAGTGTCCCAGCGGCGCGCCATGTCGTTCTGACCACGATAAGGTGCCGATGTCGCCTGACTCTGCTCAGCGGTGCGGCGCATCTCATCCAGATAGTTCAGCGTACTGAGCAGCGCGCTTTTATCTTCGGTAATACGCTGCAACAGATTACTGTTAATGTTTCCGGCTGCCAGCTGCTGCTGCTCTTCTTCCAGCACGGCTGAGAGCGACGCCAGCACGTCCTGCATCTTATCTAAGGTGGTCTGCAAATTACTCATGGGAACTAATTACCCTCTAAATACGCCTTGGTGTCGGCAATCAGCGCATCGGCGATTTTGCCGGTATCCATCTTCAGTTCGCCATTACGAATGGCGGTTTTCAGTTGTTCAACGCGCTCGACGTTAATATCTTTGCTGCTCGGCTGCATCAGCTGCGACTGCGCGCTGCTCAGGCTGACCTGGGCTGCTGCAGGGGTCGTGGCTGCTGCCACCGGGCTGGCGCTCTGGCGCACTTTGCTGCTGCCGGACTCACTGCTATCGCGGCTCTGTACGGTGCTGGCGGGTTTCAGAGGTTGCGTTCTGTCAATGCTCATGTTCGGGCTCCTGTACGGTCAGGGGAAGTCTGCCACCTGAATCAGAATAGCGTTATCGCTTCGTTGATTCTTCTATCGGCAGCACTACTGGCTTCTTTAACACTTTACAGCGTTATAAGAATATTCCCATCCTCGCGTACCTTACCGCTGACAATCTGGCCATTTCCCATCCTGACCCGGACCGACTGCGATCGGGCGGCGTTATTCAGCGCCTTGCCCTCACCGCTGGCGTCAAAGCCGTCACCGCTGGCAATCACCATCACATTCTGACCCGCCTTCACACGCCACGGCTGACGCAGCGTGGAGGGATTAATCGGCTGTCCTGGCTGGATATCGCGCAGCACCACGGCGTCTGCGACCGAGTCCGCATTCAGCAGGGCGCGGGCAGGCAGAGTATCAAGGCGGCCGGTCTGCAGAGTGAAATCACTCTCGCTCACGCTACTGCCCTGGCTCAGCAGCCGGTTCGCCACCAGATAGGAACCGGTGACCTGCACCTGTACCTGAATATAACGGCGGTTCTCACCACAGTTTGCCGCCACGCTCATATTGCCCCACAACCGGCTGTTGCCGGGCAGGGTGAACTGTGGCGCCTCACAGGCTGGCCACTGTTCCTGCGGTGTGCGTACCACCACGACCATGCCATCAGCATGCTGGGCGTCACGCGCTTTAAAAAATTGATTCAGTTGTGCATTGAGATCCCCGGCGGAAACCGGCAGGGCGATCGCGACCAGCAGGCTGGTCAGCAGGGTCAGATATCGACGCATTGTGCATTTCCTCACTGATGATGGCGACGAGTGTACCCCTTAAGAAAAATCCTTAATTGTCAAAATAGCGGTCATTTGAGGCCTTATTCAGACGATGACCCCTTGCATTTTCAAATTAAGCTGCGAGCTCGAAATTCTCATACGCGGAGGAAACATGCTCGACAAACTGGATGCGGCGCTGAAATTTGGTACGGAGGCCCTCAACCTGCGTGCTCAACGTCAGGAGATCCTGGCGTCAAATATTGCCAACGCCGATACCCCTGGTTATCAGGCCCGGGATATCGACTTTGCCAGCGAGCTGAGTCGGGTGATGTCCAATGGTCGTGCGGAAGGCAGCAGCATGGCGTTAAAAGTCACGTCAGCTCGCCACATTGAAGCACAGACAAACGGCGTGCCATCGATGGATATGCTTTATCGCATTCCTGACCAGCCTTCTGCCGACGGCAACACCGTAGATATGGACCGTGAGCGTACGCAGTTCGCGGATAACAGCCTGAAATATCAAACCGACCTCACCCTCATCAGTAGCCAGATCAAAGGCATGATGAGCGTGTTACAAGGACAATAATTATGGCCTTGCTGAATATTTTTGACATTGCCGGTTCAGCGATGACCGCGCAATCACAGCGATTAAACGTCAGTGCCAGTAACCTGGCGAACGCCGACAGCGTCACCGGCCCCGATGGCAAGCCTTACGTGGCAAAGCAGGTGGTTTTCCAGACCGATGCGGCGCCAGGCTCAGCCACCGGCGGCGTGAAAGTGGCAAGAGTCGTGGATGACCCTACACCTGCGAAGCTGGTCTATGACCCGGGCAATCCGATGGCAGATGCCAAAGGCTACGTGAAGATGCCGAACGTGGATGTGGTCTCTGAAAGCGTCAACACCATGTCGGCGTCACGCAGCTACCAGGCCAACGTCGAAGTGCTCAACACCGTGAAGTCGATGATGATGAAAACCCTGACGATCGGGCAATAACGGAGAAAAATTATGGCTATCGCGGTAGGCGTTAACGAAAGACTGGACCCCACGGTCCTTAGCTCCTCTAACACCAGTGGCACCGGCAACAATGCGCAGGATCTGCAGAATCAGTTCCTGACCATGCTGGTGACGCAGTTAAAAAACCAGGATCCCACCAATCCAATGGATAACAGCCAGCTCACCACGCAGCTGGCACAGATCAATACCCTGAGCGGCATTGAAAAACTGAATACCACGCTGGGATCGATCTCCGGCCAGATCAGCACCAGCCAGTCGCTGCAGAGCTCCACGCTGATTGGGCATGGCGTAATGGTCAATGGCGGACAGGTTCTGGTAGGCAACGGCACCACAACGCCATTTGGCGTTGAGCTGGCCTCCGCTTCAACCGGCACATCGGCCACCATTAAAGATGCCAGTGGCACGGTGATCGACACCGTCGATCTGGGCGCGCTGAGCGCTGGCGTGCACACCTTCTCGTGGGACGGCAAGCTGACAGATGGCTCTGTCGCCCCGGATGGTAAATACAGCGTTGCGATTGCCGCAAGCAATGGCAACACACAACTGGTGGCACAACCGCTTAACTACGCCTACGTCAATGGGGTGAGTACTGCGAACAACACCACAAAACTGGATCTCGGCACCATGGGCTCCGCCACCCTTGACGACGTACGTCAGATTCTCTGATTAACCTGTAGACAGGAAACAAACACATGTCATTTTCCCAAGCGGTCAGCGGCCTTGGTGCTGCTTCAAGTAACCTTGATGTCATCGGTAATAACATTGCCAACTCCGCCACTGCGGGCTTTAAATCGAGCACCATCGCGTTTGCCGATATGTTTGCCGGTTCTAACGTCGGCCTCGGCACCAAAGTTGCTGCGGTAATCCAGAACTTTAACGATGGCGCCACCACCACGACCAGCCGTGGCCTGGACGTTGCGCTGAGCGGTAACGGTTTCTTCCGTATGACCGACAGCAGCGGCGGCGTCTTCTATTCACGCAATGGCCAGTTAACGCTGGATGCCAACCGTAACCTGGTCAACACCCAGGGTCTGAACGTGACCGGCTATCCGGCCAGCGGTTCACCGGCCACTATCCAGGCAGGTGCTAACCCGGTGGCGCTGCGTATTCCTACCGAGCAGATGTCAGCCCGTGCGACCACTACCGCCGGTCTGGTTGCCAACCTGAACTCAACGGACAAAACGCCATCTGTGGCCACCTTCTCGACGGCGAACGCAGACAGCTACAACAAGAAAACCACGGCAACCGTGTTCGACTCGCAGGGTAATGACCACGCGCTCGACATGTATTTCGTGAAAGACACCACCAGCAACAGCTGGACCGTGCGTACCATTGATGGCAACACCGGCAGTTCAGCGGGTGACTTCAGAATGGCGTTTGACACCAGCGGTAAGCTGACCAGCGTCTCTAAGCTGGATGCCACCGGCGCTGTCGTCAGCACGACGACCGATGGCACCGTCGGCCTGACGCTGAACGTGGGCGGAGCGAATGGCGCAGTCGCCAATCAGCCGATCAACCTGAGCATGCTGGGCAGCCTGCAGCAGAACACCGGCAGCACCACCTTTGGCAGCCCGACCCAGGATGGTTATGCGCCTGGCGATCTGACCAGCTACGCGATCAATGATGACGGCACCATCACCGGCAGCTATTCAAACCAGAAAACCCAGCTGCTGGGTCAGATTGTCCTGGCGAGCTTCTCTAACCCGGAAGGTCTGCAGTCTCAGGGCGACAACGTCTGGTCTGCGTCAAGTGCATCCGGTCAGGCTGCAATCGGTCTGGCGAATACCGGCACCTTTGGTTCACTGACAGCTGGCGCACTGGAATCTTCCAACGTCGACATGAGTAAAGAGCTGGTGAACATGATCGTCGCGCAGCGTAACTATCAGGCGAATGCGCAGACCATCAAAACTCAGGACCAGATTCTCAACACGCTGGTTAACTTACGTTAATTCGCTAACAGGATTGCCATATGGATCACGCGATATATACCGCGATGGGCGCGGCCAGCCAGACGCTGGATCAGCAGGCGGTTACCGCCAGCAACCTCGCCAACGCCTCTACACCGGGTTTTCGTGCGCAGCTGAATGCGCTGCGCGCCGTGCCGGTGAGTGGCTGGTCGCTGCCAACCCGTACGCTGGTCGCCGCCTCGACACCGGGCGCCGACATGAGTCAGGGCGCGATGGATTACACCGAGCGTCCGCTCGATGTGGCGGTGCAGCAGGATGGCTGGCTGGCGGTGCGTACCGCTGACGGCAGCGAAGCCTATACCCGCAACGGCAATATGCAAATCAGTCCGACCGGTACGCTGACGGTTCAGGGCAATCCTGTGATGGGCGATGGCGGTCCGATTGTGATCCCGCAGGGCACTGAAATCACCATTGCAGCCGACGGCTCGATCACCGGGCTGAATGCCGGTGATTCACCGAACGCCACGGTTCAGCTGGGCAAGCTGAAGCTGGTCAGGGCAACCGGGCAGGAGCTGCAGCGCAGTGATGACGGCATGTTCCGGCCTACTGCGTCGACGCAGGCGACCCGCGGTGCCGCGCTGCAGGCTGATGCCACCATGCAGGTGATGCCTGGCGTGCTGGAAGGCAGCAACGTCAAACCGGTAGAAACCATGGTTGATATGATCGCCAACGCCCGACGTTTTGAGATGCAGATGAAAGTCATCACCAACGTCGACGAAAATGAACAAAAAGCCAACCAGCTCCTGAGCATGGGCTAAGGCACGAGGATAACAACATGATTCGTTCTTTATGGATCGCTAAGACCGGTCTTGATGCGCAGCAGATGAACATGGACGTCATTGCCAACAACCTGGCAAACGTCAGCACCAACGGCTTTAAGCGTTCACGTGCCGTGTTCGAAGATCTGATGTACCAGACCATGCGCCAGCCGGGCACCCAGTCATCAGAACAGACAACGCTGCCATCTGGTTTGCAGATCGGTACCGGTGTACGTCCGGTGACCACTGAACGTCTGCATACGCAGGGCAACCTGTCGCAGACCAGCAACTCAAAAGATATCGCCATTAACGGCCAGGGTTATTTTCAGATTCAGATGCCGGATGGCACCTCTGCTTATACCCGTGACGGCGCGTTTCAGGTTGATCAGAACGGCCAGCTGGTGACCAACTCCGGTTTCCCGGTACAGCCAGGCATTACCATTCCGGCTAACGCCACCAGCATCACGGTGTCGCGTGACGGTGTGGTCAGCGTAACGCAGCAGGGACAGGCTCAGGCCGCGCAGGTCGGTCAGTTAACCCTGAGCACCTTTATGAATGACGCCGGTCTCGATAGCGTGGGTGAAAACCTCTACAAGGAAACGCAGGCATCGGGCGCTCCGACGGACAGCACGCCAGGCCAGAACGGCGCGGGCCTGCTCTATCAGGGCTATACCGAAACCTCGAACGTTAACGTGGCGGAAGAGCTGGTCACCATGATCCAGACGCAGCGCGCTTACGAAATAAACAGCAAGGCGATCAGTACCTCTGATCAGATGCTGGCGAAATTAACTCAGCTTTAATCCCGAACAGGGCCAGCCCGTGCTGGCCTGAATGACAGACATTAATAAGGTCGTGACGCCGTGGCGAAGCAACAGATTCTCAAGCCTGGACATTGGTTAGTCGCCTCGTTGCTGCTAACTCTCAACGGATGTGCCCTGGTCCCGCGTACCCCGCTGGTCGAAGGTGCAACTACAGCGCAACCAATGCCGTCCGCGCCACCGGTGGTCAACGGCTCTATATTCCAGGGCGTCGCGCCGCTTAACTACGGCTATCAGCCGCTGTTTGAGGATCGCCGTCCACGCAACATTGGCGATACCCTGACCATTACGCTGCAGGAAAACGTCAGCGCCAGCAAGAGCTCCTCAGCCAATGCCAGCCGCGATGGCAGCAACAGCTTTGGTGTGAGCGCGGTGCCGACCGGTCTGGCAGGCCTGGTGGGTGCAGGTGGTGAAAAAGCCAACCTCAGCGCCGAAGGCAAAAACGATTTCGCAGGTAAAGGCGGCGCATCCGCCAATAACACCTTTACCGGCACCATTACCGTCACCGTGGATCAGGTGTTGTCAAACGGCAACCTGCACGTGGTCGGTGAAAAACAGATCGCTATTAATCAGGGCACGGAGTTCATTCGCTTCTCGGGCGTGGTCAACCCACGCACCATCAGCGCCAGTAACGCCGTGTTATCTACCGCTGTCGCCGATGCACGTATTGAGTACGTCGGAAATGGTTACATCAATGAGGCGCAGACCATGGGTTGGTTCCAGCGTTTCTTCCTGAACATCTCGCCGATGTAAGAGGTTTCAATGAAAAAGTTAACGCTGTTACGCGCCGGGCTGGCGCTGCTGCTGGGCGTCAGCCTGCTGGCAAAAGCCGATTTGATTCGTGATTTAACCACGGTACAGGGCGTTCGTGATAACCAGCTGCTGGGCTACGGCCTTGTCGTGGGGCTGGATGGCACCGGTGACCAGACCACCCAGACGCCATTTACCACTCAGACAGTGAGCAACATGCTGTCGCAGCTTGGTATTACCGTTCCCACCGGAACCAACATGCAGCTGAAGAACGTGGCGGCCGTCATGGTCACCGCTAAACTGCCCTCGTTTGCCCGTCAGGGACAGAACCTGGATGTGGTGGTCTCGTCGCTGGGTAACGCCAAAAGCCTGCGCGGCGGCACGCTGTTAATGACGCCGATGAAAGGGGTCGATAACCAGGTTTATGCGCTGGCGCAGGGTAATATCCTTGTCGGTGGCGCGGGTGCGTCAGCGGGCGGCAGCAGTGTTCAGGTTAACCAGCTGAACGGTGGCCGTATCACCGGCGGTGCAACCGTTGAGCGTGAACTGCAGAGCAACTTTGGTACGCAGAACACCATTAACCTGCAGCTTAACAGCGAAGATTTCTCAATGGCGCAGCGAATTGCTGATGCCATTAACGCCCGTGGCGGCTACGGCGCAGCGCAGCCGCTGGATGCCCGTACCGTGCAGATCCGCGTATCGCCTAATAATGGTGCGCAGGTACGTCTGCTGGCTGAGATCCAGAACATTAATGTGTCTATCCCGGTTGAAGATGCCAAAGTCATCATCAACTCCCGTACCGGTTCGGTGGTAATGAACCGTGAAGTGACGCTGAATCAGTGTGCGGTCGCGCAGGGCAACCTGTCGGTGACGGTTAACCAGCAGCAGAACGTCAGTCAGCCTGATACTCCACTGGCCGGTGGTCAGACGGTGGCGACGACGCAGACTCAGATCGATCTGCGCCAGACCGGCGGTGCGCTGCAACGCGTCAACGCCAGCGCCAACCTGAACAACGTGGTGCGTGCGCTGAATGCGCTGGGTGCGTCACCTATCGAACTGATGTCAATTCTGCAGTCGATGCAGAGTGCCGGCTGTCTGCGTGCCAAACTGGAAATTATCTGATGGCTGATATGCAATCTCTGACGAGTTCGGCTTTCGACAGCCGTTCCCTGAATGAACTGAAACGCCAGGCCAGCAACGATCCGAAAGGACAAGCGTTGCAGGTGGCGCGTCAGGTCGAAGGGATGTTTGTACAGATGATGCTGAAGAGTATGCGCGAGGCGTTGCCGCAGGACGGCATTATGGGCAACGAGCAGACCAAACTCTTTACCTCTATGTATGATCAGCAGATTGCACAGGAGATGGGGAAGCGCGGCCTCGGCCTGGCGGAAACCATCGTCAAACAGATGCAGCCCGCCACCGCGCCGGATGAAAAAGCCGGTACGGTGCCGATGAAGCTGGATAACAGCTTTATTCTCAGCACCAGCGGGGCAACACCACTGCCGGCGCAGCAGCTGGAGCAGATTGTGCGTAAGGCAATGCCGCGTCTGCCGCCGGTCGCTTCACCGACGGGTCTGCCCAGTGACAGCCGCGAGTTTATCGCCCAGCTGACGCAACCGGCGCAGGCTGCCAGCCAGCAGAGTGGCATTCCTCATCACCTGATTCTGGCGCAGGCTGCGCTGGAGTCGGGCTGGGGCCAGCGTCAGATCCTGACCCGCGACGGCAAACCGAGCTACAACGTGTTCGGGATTAAAGCCAGCGGCGACTGGAAAGGTGACACCACCGATATCATGACCACCGAATATGAGCAGGGCGAAGCGAAGAAAGTGCGTGCCAGCTTCCGCGTCTATAACTCCTATTTCGAGGCGCTGACCGACTACGTCAAACTCCTGACCAAAAACCCACGCTATGCGGCGGTGACGAACGCCTCAAGCGCAGAGCAGGGTGCGCAGGCCTTACAGGCGGCCGGTTATGCCACCGATCCAAAATATGCGCAAAAGCTGGTGGGAATGATTCAGCAATTCAAAAGTATGGGCGACAAAGTGGTCAAAGCTTACAGTCAGGATATGGGCGACCTGTTCTGATCATTGCGCCTCAAGTTTCACTTTAGCAAGCCGATAACATCCCTATAGCCAGAAGCGTTTTCGCCTGCTGGCGCCCACTTTGATGTCTGCCAGCCCGGTTGACGGGGAACGTAAGGAACCGAGATGTCCAGCATAATTAACTCCGCGATGAGCGGATTGAGTGCCGCGCAGGCCGCTCTGAGCACCACGAGTAACAACATTTCCAATTACACCGTGGCGGGCTATTCACGTCAGACCACGGTACTGGCGCAGGCGAACAGTACCCTGCAGGGCAATAGCTATTATGGTAACGGCGTGAATATCACCGGTGTACAACGTGAATATGATGCGTTTATTGCTACGCAGCTGCGCGGTTCCAGCGCGAATTACAGCGCGGTAAGCACCCAGCACAGCCAGATTTCTAACATTGACGATCTGCTGTCGACCTCGACTACCAGCCTGTCGACCTCGCTGCAGGGCTTCTTTACCAACCTGCAGAACGTGGTCAGCAACGCCAACGATCCGTCGGCGCGTCAGTCGATGCTCAGCAATGCGCAGGGGCTGGTCAGCCAGTTCCAGACGTCAGCGCAATACCTGAATAATATGCAGAACAGCGTCAACGCCGATGTCGATTCCAGCATCAAGCAGGTCAATACCATTACCAGCCAGATTGCCGATCTGAACAAACAGATTGGCAAACTGAGCACGGCAAACGGTGCCGCACCTAACGATCTGCTCGATAAGCGCGATCAGCTGGTGAATACCCTGAATAACGTGGTTGGTGTGACGGTATCGCAGCAGGATGGCGGCTACACGGTTGCGATGGCCAATGGCCTGACGCTGGTGAACGGCGACAAATCTCACGATCTGGTGGCGATGCCTTCCAGCAGCGATCCGACCCGCACTACCATCGGCTATGTCGATAAGCAGGCGGGCAACGTCGAGATCCCGGAAAAGCTGATCACCACCGGTTCGCTGGGCGGTCTGCTGGCGTTCCGTACTCAGGATCTGGATCTGGCACAGAACCAGCTGGGTCAGTTAGCGGCGGCGTTTACCACCAGTTTCAACGATGTTCACAAGCAGGGATTTGATAGCAAAGGCAATCAGGGCGTCGATTTCTTTAATATCGGCAGCCCGATCGTGGTGGGCAACAGTAAAAACAGCACCGCCGCGTCCGTCACCGCTGAGTGGACCGATACCAGTGCACTGAAAGCGTCCAACTACACCGTAAGTTATGACGGCAATAACTGGACCGCGACCCGCGCCTCAGACAGTACGGCCGTTACCATCACGCCAGGTACCGATGCCAGTGGCAACACCACGCTGAGCTTTGACGGCCTGAAACTGACCGTCGCCGGCACGCCTGCACCTGCTGCCAAAGACAGTTTCCTGGTGAAGCCGGTCCAGAACGCCATCAACGATATGTCAGTCGCGATCACCAGTGAATCGCAGGTGGCCGCCGCGGGTGCCGTAGGCGGCGAGAGTGATAACCGTAATGCGCAAAAACTGCTGAATCTGCAGGATGTGAAACTGGTCGGCGGCAACGCCACGTTGTCTCAGGCCTACGCCACCATCGTCAGTAGTGTGGGTAACAAAACCAGTTCACTGGAAACCACCAGCACCACTCAGAAAAGCGTGGTCAGTCAGCTGACCCAGCGCCAGCAATCGGTCTCTGGGGTAAACCTCGATGAGGAGTACGCCAACCTGACCAAATATCAGCAATATTACATGGCCAATGCGCAGGTGCTGCAGACTGCCAGCACCGTGTTTAATGCATTGATCAATATTCGCTAAGGGCAGGAGATAACATGCGAATCAGTACAAATATGATTTTTGAGCAGCAGGTGCGTGGCATCACTGACTCACAGGCCTCCTGGCTGAAATCAGGCCAGGAGCTCTCCAGCGGCCGCCGTGTGAATAATCCTTCGGACGATCCGATTGCCGCCTCTCGTGCTGTCGTGTTGTCACAAACCCAGCAGCAGGGCAAGCAGTATGCGCTGGCGCGTACCTTTGCCGAGCAGGGTCTCTCACTGGAAGAGAATACGCTGAAAGGCGTCACCGATGGGATCATTGCTGCGCAAGGGCTGATCGTCAACGGTTCAACCGGTACGCTGAGCGACGATGACCGTGGTTCGATTGCTACCCAGCTGGAGGGTATCCGTGCCCAGTTGCTGAACCAGGCAAACAGCCAGGATGCCAATGGCCGCTATATTTTTGCCGGTTATAAAACTGACAGTGCGCCATTTGTGGATGCGGCAGGCACCGGCGTCGGCTACGCAGGCGGCACCGAGGCGATCACTCAGAAGGTCGATACCAGCCGTACCATGACTGTGGGCCATACCGGTGACAATATCTTTATGGCGATCTCCGGCAATGCCACCAAAGAGCCGGATGGCAGCGCCAGCGAAACGAATGTGTTTAAGATGCTGGATAGCGCCATTGCTGCGCTGAAAGTGCCGCAGGATGATGCTGACGCCGCAACCAAACAGACCTTCCAGGCGGCGATGGATAAAACCAACCGTGGCCTGGGTAACTCGCTGAATAATGTCTTAACCGTGCGTTCTGAGATTGGTACCCAGCTTGGTGAGATCGATACGCTGAATGCCCAGGGCGATGACCGTAGTGTGATTTACAGCTCGCAGATGAGTGACCTGGTTAACGTGGATTTAACCGAAGCAGCTTCTAACTACACCATGCAGCAGACGGCATTACAGGCGTCCTATAAGACCTTTACCGACATGTCTAAGATGTCGCTGTTCCAGATGAATTCGTAGTCTGACCTGAAATTTTGAGCGTACTTTAACCGGATACGCTTACTTTTTCCCACCCTCCCGCTAAAGGAGGGTGGGATTTTTTTGCCTGCGATTCAGCCGGTGGTGGGAACCATAGAAATTAAACCGGGTTGATTTACAGCGACAGGCTGCTCGCATAACAGACCTGCTTTCACGCCACGCACACACTTTCCTGATTCCTGATAAGCGAGGAGGGGAGGTTAATTATCCTCTGTCCGCTGGCGGGCAGAATCGCAGGCATAAAAAAACCCCGGCCTGCAGGCCGGGGTTCAGTTCACAACAGCTTGTGCGTTACGGCTTGGTCGCCGGGGCAGTGGCATGATGTGTGGCGCTATGACCACCCGCAGAACCGCGACCGTCGAACTCATAAGGTGCACGCACCCAGTCACTGTGCGGTGCCGGTTCTGACTGCCAGACTGGCGCAGGTGCTTTAGTCATCGGCGCAGAGGCAAAATGCTTCCAGCGCGTACCGTCATTCGGCACTGAGGCAGTTGCAGGCTCGGATGCCGTTGCAGGCACTGATGCAACAGGTTCGGCCGCAGTGACCGGTGCTGCAGGGGCGACATCGCGTGCGGCCACCGGAGCATGAGGTTCACGAACTGGCGCTGTTTCAGCTTCAGCAGCGACTGGCGCATTCAGAACTTCTTCAACTTCTGCTGCGATCGCTTCGCTGACGTCGGTAGCCGATTGCTCAGCAACCTCTGAAGGTTGTGCTTCTTCTGCAACCGCTGCAGGCTGTGCAGTCTCAACCGCAGGTGTCACAACCGGCGCTTCGGTGACAGGCTCAGCAGGCACGGCTTCAGCTGCTACCGCTTCCGCTTTTGCTTCATCTGCCGCCGGAACAACGGAAGGCTGCTCGTCAACCGGCGCGTCGATAGCACGAGTATCGTCAGTGTTCACGACCGGCACTGGCGTTTCTGCCTGCGGCTCGGCCTGTTGCACTGGCGCTTCCTGAGCAACAGATTCAACTGCGGCAGCAACGGGCAGCGCACTGGCGGCGTCTGCTGTCTCTTCGCGGTTGTACGCTGACGTCTCGTGAGTCACATTCTGAACCTGCTCTTCGCTGGCCTGGCTCACCGGGTAACGGATCCAGACTTTACCGGATGCCATCTCAGGTGATGCAGCTGCAGCGGCCAGCGGCATTGCTGACTGAGTCGGATAACGCTCATCACGGTAACGACGACGACGCTGTCCGCTGACGCGCAGATGACGAGGCGAACGACGTGAACGACGCGGCATATTGGCGTTATCACGGTTGTCGTTGTCATCCTGCTCTTCACCCTGCGGTGCCTGGAACTCAGGCTGCGGCTGAGCCACGTCTGTCTGCTGAGGCTGACGCACTTCAGCTGGCTGGGCAAAGTCGCTGGCTTCGGCTGGCATAGGTGGACGGTTATCATCAACACGCACCTTCTGGTTCAGCTGACGCGGCTTGCGACGCGGCATAACCTGTACGCGCTCATCATCCTGCGGCTCGGTCACGTCCGGAACGTCGGCTACCACTACCGGCTGCTCAGCCACTTTGGCGGCTTCTTCACCGGCGCGTTTCTCTTCCTGACGACGACGCTGACGCTCAGCACGCTGTTCACGGCGCTGTTGCTGCTGCTCATCACGCTGCTGGCGCGCTTCTTCGCTCAGTGCCGGACGCTCTTCGCGCACTTCACCAGACTGGGACTGACGCTTGTTGCGGCGATTATCGTTACCCTCGCGCGGCTCGCGATTTTCACGTGGCTCGCGACTTTCGCGCGGTTCACGACTTTCACGAGGTTCGCGGTTTTCACGAGGCTCACGGTTTTCGCGTGGTTCACGGCCTTCACGCGACTGCGCGTTATCTCCGTTGCGCGGCGTACGCTCACGACGATTATTGTTACGACGGTTGTTATTGTTGTTGCGGCGCTCGCCACGGCCGTTGCCGTTTTCCTGCTCGCTTTCAGGCGCTTTCTGCGGTTCTGCAACCTCAGTGGCCACGGGTGCGGCGGCAGGGGCTTCTTCGCCTGCGAACATTTTTTTCAGGCCACCAAGCAGACGGCCAAAGAAGCCGGTGCTGACGGTAGCAGGCGCAGCCACAGCAGGTGCTGCTTTTGCGGCTGGCTGGGCTTCAGCGCGCTGCGCTTCTGGCTCAACTTCTACCGGTGCCGGAGGCGCATCAGGCATCACAAACGCGGCCAGAGCAGGCTGCTCAGGACGACGACGTTCAGCATGTTCCTCTTCCGACGGCATCGCCATTTCGGCTTCATGCAGCTTCGGCAGATGATAGCTCAGGGTCTGCGTCTCTTCGCCTTTGCGCACGCGCAGCACGGAGTAGTGTGGGGTCTGCATCTTGTCATCAGGAACGATGATAGCCCGCACGCCACCCTGGCGTGTTTCAATAGCGTTAACAGCTTCACGTTTTTCATTCAGCAGGTAAGAGGCCACCTGAACCGGAACAATGGCGTGAACTTCTTTGGTGTTGTCTTTCAGCGCTTCTTCTTCAATCAGACGCAGGATCGACAGCGCCAGTGACTCGTTATCACGGATGGTGCCGGTGCCGCTACAGCGTGGGCAGACGTGATGACTGGATTCACCTAATGACGGGCTCAGACGCTGACGGGACATCTCCAGCAGGCCGAAACGTGAAATGTGGCTGATCTGAATGCGGGCGCGGTCCTGACGGACAGCTTCACGCAGACGATTCTCAACCGCGCGCTGATGGCGTACCGGCGTCATATCGATGTAATCGATAACGATCAGGCCGCCCAGGTCACGCAGACGCAGCTGACGTGCAATCTCATCGGCCGCTTCAAGGTTGGTGTTGAACGCCGTCTCTTCGATATCACCGCCGCGCGTTGCACGTGCTGAGTTGATATCGATAGCGGTCAGTGCTTCGGTACTGTCGATCACAATCGAGCCACCGGAAGGCAGGCGGACTTCACGCTGGAAAGCGGATTCGATTTGCGATTCGATCTGATAGTGGCTGAACAGCGGGATTTCACCGGTGTAGAGCTTAATTTTGCTGCTGAAGTCCGGACGGCCCAGCGCAGCGATATGCTGACGCGCCAGTTCCAGTACTTTCGGGTTATCGATAAGGATTTCACCGATGTCCTGACGCAGATAGTCGCGGAAGGCACGCACAATCACGTTACTTTCCTGATGGATCAGGAACGGAGCAGGGCGGTTTTCAGCGGCTTTCTTGATCGCTTCCCAGTGTTTTAGACGGAAGCTTAAATCCCACTGCAGCGATTCGGCTGATTTACCGACGCCCGCAGTACGGACAATCAGGCCCATGCCTTCCGGCAGTTCCAGCGCCGACAGGGCTTCTTTCAGCTCGGTACGATCGTCACCTTCGATACGGCGAGAGATACCGCCTGCACGTGGGTTGTTCGGCATCAGTACCAGATAGCTGCCCGCCAGAGAGATAAAGGTGGTCAGCGCAGCGCCTTTATTGCCGCGTTCTTCTTTATCGATCTGAACAATGACTTCCTGACCTTCACGCAGCACGTCTTTAATATTCGGACGACCATGCGCGTTGTAGCTGGAGGGGAAGTATTCGCGGGAGATTTCTTTTAACGGGAGGAAACCGTGACGCTCTGCGCCGTAATCGACAAACGCAGCTTCAAGGCTGGGTTCAATGCGAGTGATTTTACCTTTGTAAATGTTGGCTTTTTTCTGCTCGTGTCCAGGACTTTCAATATCCAGATCGTACAGACGCTGACCGTCAACCAGGGCAACGCGCAACTCCTCCTGCTGAGTTGCGTTTATTAACATTCTTTTCATCGTGACTTACTCGTTATTCTTTCATGAGTGATTACAGCTGCGGGCATAGTTACCCTGGACGAGTATCAACCGATGGCCCCGTGACTTAGTGCAATGTCGTCAACCTCACGGCTGTCGACCGCGCGAGGGGCGCAAATAACGTCGGTGGCCTGTTTTTCATAAGGGAAAACAGCACCAGATAGTGGAAATGCCTGAGAGAATAAAGAAAACCCGTGCATCCCATACTGTTGTCCAGGCCGCAACCCGCAGCCCGCTAAGTGCCTGATTTCGCATTACGTCTTACGCCATTGCTGCGTGTCTGCTCAATCCGGCAAAATGACAATTTCGCTCTTTTTCTGCCCTGAAATGGTTCAGGTAAGAAACTCAAGCATTATTCCATTGCTAACCTTCATATAGCAAGGCGACTTTAGCCAGCTTGTGAAGTTTCTTTACATTTAAATCGCTAATGTGTCGGACAAAACAGCGCTTTGCTGAAAAAGCCAGCAGAGAGGCGACCTGCCGTCACATCAACTCCAGAGTTAAGCACAGAAAAAGGGGTGGCGCTATCAGGGGACACTATTTAGAATCGCCGCCATGAAAACAGAGAATCCCGGCGTACATTTTGTCGCCATCACGGCTGAAAATGCCGGACAACGCATTGACAATTTTTTGCGCACCCAGCTCAAGGGTGTGCCCAAAAGCATGATTTATCGCATCGTTCGCAAAGGCGAGGTGCGGGTGAATAAAAAGCGCGTCAAGCCAGAATATAAGCTGGAGGAGGGCGATGAGGTGCGCATTCCGCCGGTTCGGGTAGCGGAACGCGATGAAGATGCCGTTTCCCCCAAACTGGCGAAAGTGGCGTCACTGGCCGATGCCATCCTGTTTGAGGATGAGTCGCTGCTGGTGATGAACAAGCCTTCCGGCACAGCCGTGCATGGCGGTAGCGGACTCAGCTTCGGGGTGATTGAAGGGTTACGTGCCCTACGACCGGAAGCACGCTTTCTGGAGCTGGTGCATCGCCTGGATCGTGACACCTCCGGCATTCTGCTGGTCGCTAAAAAGCGTTCGGCGCTGCGTTCTCTTCATGAGCAACTGCGTGAAAAGGGGATGCAGAAAGACTATCTGGCCCTGGTGCGCGGCAACTGGCCGTCACACCTGAAGGTGGTTCAGGCGCCGCTGCTGAAAAACATCCTGCAAAGCGGTGAGCGCGTGGTGCGCGTCAGCAGCGAAGGCAAAGCCTCGGAAACCCGCTTTAAAGTAGAAGAGCGGTTCGAATTTGCCACGCTGGTGAAAGCGAGCCCGGTCACCGGTCGTACGCATCAGATTCGCGTCCATACGCTGCATGCCGGGCATCCCATTGCCTTCGACGATCGCTACGGAGAACGTGAGTTTGACAGTCAGCTGGCGGCAACCGGTTTAAAACGCCTTTTCCTGCATGCTGCGGCGCTGACCTTTACGCATCCCGGCACCGGCGAAGTGATGCGGGTCGAAGCGCCACTGGATGATGGCCTGAAGCAATGCCTGCTTAAGCTGCGTCAGCGGAAAGCGTAATCTCTCCGGCATCAGTTCGTTAAAGGATTGATGCCGGCCTGCTGCAACATCTCATTGAGCGCGATCAACGGCAGCCCGACCAGCGTATTGGGATCGCGTCCCTCCAGCCGATCAAACAGACAAATCCCCAGACCTTCACTTTTAAAACTGCCCGCACACTGAAGCGGCTGCTCCTTTTCCACATAGCCGCTGATTTCAGCGTCAGTTAACGTGCGGAAATGAACCACAAAGGGCTCACAGCAGTGCAGCAGCGTGCCACTGGCCGGATGAAATAGCGCCAGACCGGTATAAAAGGTAATGGCTTTTCCGCTGGCGGCACGCAGTTGCGCCCGCGCATTCTCAGCCGTGTGAGGCTTACCGGCGATAGCGCCATCCAGCACGCAAACCTGGTCGGAGCCGATTATCCAGTGGCTGGGATACGTTTTTGCCAGTGCCTGCGCTTTAGCTACGGCAAGACGGGTTACCAGCGCTTCAGCGGTTTCATCGGGCTGGGGTGACTCATCAACCTCAGGCGCGGCGGTAATAAAAGGCAGGCCCAGTTTATGCAGTAATGCCTGCCGAAAGGGCGAGGTTGAAGCTAAAAGAATCGATGGCGTCATTTTTTTTCAATAGTGATAGCGAATTGGTGACAGTCATTTTAAACTGTGCGCCGCACTGGATGCGAATAGTGGTTGAAAGATGCTGTTTAACGGCCTTTTTCTTTGACTCTATGACATTACAAAGTTAATATGCGCGCCCTATGCAAAAGGTAAAATTACCCCTAACGCTGGACCCTGTCCGCACTGCTCAGAAGCGCCTTGATTATCAGGGTGTCTACACATCTGTACAGGTGGAGCGTGTGGCCGAGTCGGTCGTTAGTGTGGACAGTGATGTGGATTGTGCCATGTCGTTTGCGGTTGATAACCAACGTCTGGCAGTACTGACGGGTACTGCTGAAGTACAAGTGACGTTGCGTTGCCAGCGCTGCAACCAGACCTTTCCTCATCACGTAAAAGTGAGTTACTGCTTCAGCCCTGTCTCTTCTGAAGAGCAGGCCGAGGCATTGCCGGAAGCGTACGAGCCGGTCGATGTCAACGAGTTTGGTGAGATCGATCTGCTGGCGGTTGTCGAGGATGAAATTATTCTCGCGCTGCCGGTCGTTCCGGTGCACGATTCTGAACACTGTGAAGTGTCCGAGGCGGACATGGTCTTTGGTAAACTGCCTGCAGAGGTGGAGAAACCAAATCCATTTGCCGTATTAGCCAGTTTAAAGCGTAAGTAATAGGAGTAAGGTCCATGGCCGTACAACAGAATAAACCCACCCGTTCTAAGCGTGGTATGCGTCGTTCACACGATGCGCTGACCACTGCTGCTCTGTCAGTAGATAAAGTTTCTGGCGAAACTCATCTGCGTCACCACATCACTGCGGACGGTTACTACCGCGGTCGCAAGGTTATCGTTAAGTAAGTTTCTTGCTTAGCAAGGCGATACCTTGACACGTTTGACCCTGGCGATTGATGCCATGGGCGGGGACTTCGGTCCCTGCGTGACAGTGCCTGCAGCATTGCAGGCACTGGCCTCTCATTCGGAACTATTCCTTCTTCTGGTCGGACATCCCGACACCCTCATGCCATTGCTTGCCAAAGCGGATTCCTCCCTGATGGGGCGTTTGCAGGTCATCCCTGCCGAATCGGTTATTGCAAGTGATGCGCGGCCCGCTCAGGCCATCCGCAACAGTCGCGGCAGCTCAATGCGTGTTGCACTGGAGATGGTTAAAGAGGGACGTGCGCAGGCCTGCATCAGCGCCGGGAATACCGGTGCGCTGATGGGGCTGTCGACACTCTTATTAAAACCGCTGGATGGCATTAAACGTCCGGCGCTGATGTCCGTTTTACCGCACCAGCAACAGGGTAAAACCGTGGTGCTGGATCTGGGCGCAAATGTGGGCTCAGACAGTGCGATGCTGGTGCAGTTTGCTGTAATGGGGTCGGTAATGGCTGAGCATGTGCTTGGTATTGCACGGCCCCGTGTCGCGTTGCTCAATATTGGTCATGAAGAGACCAAAGGGCTGGAAACGATCCGCGACGCCGCGGCAGTGCTGCGAGAATCACCGCAAATCAACTATATTGGTTACCTTGAAGGTAACGAACTGCTCACCGGTAAAACGGATGTGATGGTCTGTGACGGTTTTGTCGGAAACGTCACGCTGAAGACTATGGAAGGCGTGGTAAGAATGTTTCTTTCTCTGCTGAAGTCATCAGGGGAAGGTAAAAAACGGTCATGGTGGCTTCTGTTGCTGGGACGCTGGATTCAGAAACGTCTGACGAAGCGCTTCGGGCATCTCCACCCTGACCAGTACAATGGCGCTTGTCTGTTAGGATTGCGCGGAACAGTGATCAAGAGTCACGGTGCGGCAAATCAACACGCCTTCGCTGTGGCGATAGAACAGGCAGAGCAGGCGGTGAGGCAGCAAATTCCCGAGCGAATTGCTGCGCGCCTTGATGCTGTATTAGCCAGGAGTGACAAAGCCTAGATGTATACCAAAATTATCGGTACGGGCAGTTATCTGCCAAGCCAGATCCGCACCAATGCCGATCTGGAAAAAATGGTGGAGACGTCGGACGAGTGGATTGTTACCCGTACCGGCATCCGCGAGCGTCGTATTGCTGCGCCTGACGAAACCGTCGCCACCATGGGATTCAGCGCGGCGCAACGCGCCCTTGAAATGGCAGGCATTGAAGCGAACGATGTTGGGCTGATTATTGTCGCCACAACCTCTTCCAGTCATGCCTTCCCCAGTTCTGCCTGCATGATCCAGCAAATGCTGGAAATCAAAGACTGCGCGGCGTTTGACCTCGCTGCCGCCTGTGCAGGTTTCACCTATGCACTGAGCGTGGCCGATCAATACATCAAAAATGGCGCGGTGAAACATGCGCTGGTGATTGGTGCTGATGTCCTGGCACGCGCGCTTGATCCGGAAGATCGCGGCACGATCATCCTGTTTGGCGATGGTGCAGGCGCGGTCGTGCTGGGTCAGAGCGAAGAGCAGGGGATCATCTCTACCCATCTTCATGCTGATGGTCGCTATTCACAGCTGCTGACGCTGCCTTATCAGGATCGTGCGCATCAGGATCAGCCCGCTTATGTCACCATGTCAGGCAACGAAGTCTTCAAGGTTGCCGTCACCGAGCTGGCTCACATCGTTGATGAAACGCTGCAGGCCAATAATCTCGATCGTGAAATGCTGGACTGGCTGGTGCCGCATCAGGCGAACCTGCGCATTATCAGCGCCACCGCGAAAAAACTCGGCATGACCATGGATAAAGTGGTCGTCACACTGGATCGTCATGGCAATACCTCTGCCGCATCGGTGCCAAGCGCACTGGATGAAGCGGTCCGTGATGGCCGCATCAAACCCGGACACCTTATTCTGCTGGAAGCCTTTGGTGGTGGATTCACCTGGGGTTCTGCGCTGGTTCGCTTTTGATTGACAGGAACGAAAAATGACGCAATTTGCATTTGTTTTCCCCGGTCAGGGTTCACAGACCGTGGGCATGCTGACTGAATTAGCGGCAACGTATCCGCTGGTAGAAGAGACCTTCCGTGAAGCCTCTGACGCGCTGGGATATGATCTGTGGCAATTAGTAAGTCAGGGTCCGGCTGAAGAGCTGAACAAAACCTGGCAGACTCAGCCTGCACTGTTAGCCGCCTCCGTGGCAATCTACCGTGTCTGGCAGCAGCAGGGCGGTGAACAGCCAGCCCTGATGGCTGGTCACAGCCTGGGTGAATATTCAGCGCTGGTTTGCGCGGGTGTGCTTAACTTTGCGGATGCAGTGAAGCTGGTTGAACTGCGCGGCAAACTGATGCAGGAAGCGGTGCCTGAAGGCACTGGCGCGATGCAGGCGATTATTGGCCTGGATGACGCGACTATCCGCAAAGCCTGTGAAGAGAGCGCGCAGGGTCAGGTTGTCTCACCGGTTAACTTTAACTCGCCGGGCCAGGTGGTTATTGCGGGTAACAAAGAAGCCGTTGAACGTGCGGGTGCCGCCTGTAAAGCAGCGGGCGCTAAGCGTGCCTTGCCACTGCCGGTCAGCGTTCCTTCTCACTGCGCACTGATGAAGCCTGCGGCCGATAAACTGGCGGTGGCGCTGGAGAGCATCACCTTTAACGCGCCTGCGGTACCGGTGATCAACAACGTCGATGTGAAAGCTGAAACCGACGCTGCGGCCATCCGCCATGCGCTGGTCCGTCAGCTCTACAGCCCGGTTCGCTGGACCGAGAGCGTGGAAGCGATGGCAGCACAGGGCGTGACGCAGCTCCTGGAGATGGGGCCAGGTAAAGTCCTGACCGGACTGACGAAACGTATTGTCGATAGCCTGACAGCGGCTGCCGTTAACGATACTGCATCCCTGACGGCTGCACTCGGTAAGGAATAAGAGGAAAATCATGAGCTTTGAAGGTAAAGTTGCGCTGGTTACCGGCGCGAGTCGCGGCATTGGTCGTGCGATTGCAGAAACACTGGCGGCACGCGGTGCTAAAGTGGTAGGAACTGCAACCAGCCAGAGTGGCGCCGACGCCATCAGTGCTTACCTTGGCGACAAGGGCAAAGGCCTGTTACTGAATGTGACTGACGCTGACTCAATCAGCACTGTTTTAGAGAATATTCGTGCTGAATTTGGCGAAGTGGATATTTTAGTCAATAATGCAGGCATTACGCGTGATAATCTTCTCATGCGCATGAAGGACGATGAGTGGGAGGATATCCTGGATACCAACCTCACATCGGTATTCCGCCTTTCCAAGGCGGTCCTGCGTGCCATGATGAAAAAGCGCGTGGGCCGTATCATCACCATTGGTTCCGTTGTTGGAACCATGGGTAATGCGGGCCAGGCAAACTATGCGGCAGCAAAAGCGGGTTTGATTGGCTTTAGCAAATCACTGGCGCGCGAAATCGCGTCACGTGGCATTACCGTCAACGTCGTGGCTCCAGGCTTTATTGAGACTGACATGACGCGGGCACTGAACGAAGATCAACGTTCCGGTATTTTGGCGGAAGTTCCTGCGGGTCGCTTAGGCGATGCTCAGGAAATCGCCAATGCTGTGGCATTTTTAGCCTCTGACGAAGCAGCCTACATCACAGGTGAAACGCTGCACGTCAACGGCGGAATGTACATGGTCTGATAAATCACGAAATGATTTGCTTTATTTGCGGTTAGAACCGCAAAATAACGCAAAATCGTGGTTCGACCAGCCGGGATTTTGTTGCATCTTTTTCACCATTTTATACACTACGAAAACCATCGCGAAAGCGAGTTTTGATAGGAAATTAAATAGTATGAGCGATATCGAACAACGCGTTAAGAAAATCATCAGTGAGCAGCTGGGTGTGAAAGAGGAAGAAGTCACCAACTCTGCATCTTTCGTAGAAGACCTGGGTGCCGATTCTCTTGATACCGTTGAGCTGGTGATGGCTCTGGAAGAAGAGTTTGATACTGAGATTCCAGACGAAGAAGCTGAGAAAATCACTACCGTTCAGGCAGCGATCGACTATATCAATAGCCATAAAGGCTAATGAATATCTTCAGGCGGTCGCTCGACCGCCTGATTTTTTTGTTTGTCCCACATAGTTCCCTATTTCCCCTCCCTGGAGGACGAACGTGTCTAAGCGTCGTGTAGTTGTGACTGGTCTTGGCATGTTGTCTCCTGTCGGCAATACCGTAGAGTCTACCTGGAGTGCTCTCCTTGCCGGTCAGAGCGGCATTACCCTGATCGACCATTTTGATACCAGTGCTTATGCAACACGTTTTGCAGGTCTGGTAAGAGATTTTAATTGTGATGACTACATCTCGCGCAAAGATCAGCGCAAGATGGATGCCTTCATCCAGTACGGCATTGTGGCCGGTATGCAGGCCATGCAGGACAGTGGTCTGGTAGTTACCGACGAAAATGCAAGCCGTATGGGCGCAGCAATTGGCTCCGGCATCGGTGGTTTAGGTCTGATTGAAGAGAATCATACTTCACTGGTTAACGGCGGCCCGCGCAAAATCAGCCCATTTTTTGTGCCTTCAACCATCGTTAACATGGTGGCGGGTCATCTCAGCATCATGTATGGCCTGAAAGGTCCAAGCATCTCTATCGCGACAGCCTGTACCTCTGGTGTGCATAACATCGGTCATGCCGCACGTATCATCGCCTATAACGATGCTGATGTGATGCTGGCGGGTGGCACAGAGAAAGCCAGTACGCCATTAGGCGTCGGTGGCTTTGGTGCAGCACGTGCTCTCTCAACCCGTAATGAAAACCCGCAAGCGGCCAGCCGCCCGTGGGATAAAGATCGTGACGGTTTTGTGCTGGGTGACGGCGCTGGCATTGTGGTACTCGAAGAGTATGAACATGCGAAGAAACGTGGTGCGAAAATCTACGCGGAAATCGTAGGTTTTGGTATGAGCAGCGATGCCTACCACATGACTTCACCACCAGAAGATGGATCAGGCGCCGCGGCGGCAATGATCAACGCATTGCGCGATGCTCAGCTTACGCCAGAGCAGATCGGCTATGTCAACGCGCACGGCACCTCCACGCCAGCGGGTGATAAAGCGGAAGCGCGGGCGGTGAAATCGGTCTTTGGGGCAGCAGCCAGCAGCGTGATGGTGAGCTCGACCAAATCAATGACCGGGCACTTACTGGGTGCGGCAGGCGCGGTTGAATCGATCTATTCGATTCTGGCGCTGCGCGACCAGGCCGTTCCACCGACCATTAACCTCGACAATCCGGATGAGGGCTGCGATCTCGACTTCGTGCCCCACACCGCGCGTCAGGTTCCCGGTCTGGAGTACACCCTGTGTAACTCCTTCGGTTTCGGCGGAACCAACGGTTCGTTGATCTTCCGTAAAGTGTAATCGTTGTTGATTGCTAAAAAGGCCCGCGATGCGGGCCTTTTTTTATCCTGCAGAATGCGCTGAAATCACGAGTCACGCTCAGGAGAGAACCATGTGGATTAACGGGTTAAAACAATCGATGCTGGCCGCCAGTGACCGCGGCCTGCAGTTTGGGGATGGCTGTTTTACTACCGCCGCGGTGCGTCAGGGTAAAATCGTGCTGCTGGAAAGCCACATTCAGCGCCTCAAAGAGGGCTGTGAGCGATTATGGATTGATGGCGTCGACTGGCTTCAGCTTGAGACTGAAATGCGACAGGCCGCGCAGCAACAAACCCAGGCGGTGCTGAAAGTGATTATCAGCGCCGGCAGCGGCGGACGGGGCTACAGCCGGCGCGGCTGTGGTGAACCCACGCGAATCGTCTCGCTGGCGCCCTGGCCGCAACATTACGCCGATATACAGCAGCGTGGCGCGTCACTCAGGCTCAGCCCGATCCGTCTGGCACGAAACCCACAGTTTGCCGGTATCAAGCACCTTAATCGTCTGGAGCAGGTGATGATCAGAGCTCATCTTGACCAGACAGACGCCGACGAGGCGCTGGTGCTTGACACTGAAGGTTGGGTGGTGGAATGCTGTGCGGCCAATTTATTCTGGCGTCAGGGCTCGCAAATTTTCACGCCTGATCTGTCAGCGTCGGGTGTGGATGGCATTATGCGGCGAAGTCTGATGGCGCAACTTGCGGCCGAAGGCCAGGCTTGCCAGGTAATAAAAAGCGAACCGGCGCAGCTGCTGGCCGCCGATGAAGTGGTGATATGTAATGCGCTGATGCCGGTCCTGCCGGTCCGACAGATAGAAGCGGTAGAGTTTACTGAGCGTTCGCTGTTTAATCAGTTGCGCGCAAGCTGTGAAAAGATAATGGATGCATCATGATTCGAAGCAAAAAAATCGTCGTCAGCCTGCTGGCGATCGTGGGTCTCGCGGCTGTGCTGAGTTACTGGCAGGTTAAGCGGTTTGCGGCCACCCCGTTAACCCTGCAGCAGGAAACGATCTACACGCTGCCTGCCGGCACGGGCCGGGTCGCACTTGAAGCGCAGCTGGAAGAGCAGAAGATTATTCCGCACAGTATCTGGTTTGGCGCGCTGCTGCGTCTGGAACCGGAACTGGCGACCTTCAAGGCGGGTACCTATCGCCTTGAGCCAACCATGACGGTGCGCTCGCTGTTACAGCTGCTGGCCAGCGGTAAAGAGGCGCAGTTCCCGGTGCGGTTCGTGGAAGGCCAGCGGCTGAAAGAGTGGCTGAGTGAGCTGCGCAAAGCGCCTTATATCCGGCATACTCTAAAAGATGATCAGTTCGCCACCCTTGCCAGCGCACTAAAAGTGGAGCCTGAGCAGCTGGAGGGCAACTTCTTCCCGGATACCTGGCTTTACACGGCTAACACCACCGATATGGCGCTGCTACAGCGCGCTCATGATCGGATGAAAAAAACCATTGCTGAGGTGTGGCAGGGACGGGCGGATAATCTGCCTTATAAAACCCCGCAGGATCTGGTGACCATGGCCTCAATCATTGAGAAAGAGACCGGCGTCAGCGAAGAGCGCGCGCGCGTAGCCTCGGTGTTTATCAATCGCCTGCGCACCGGTATGCGGTTACAGACCGATCCCACCGTCATCTATGGCATGGGCGACAGCTATAACGGGACGCTGACCCGCAAAGATCTTGAGACGGTCAGCGCTTACAATACCTATATCATTAACGGTCTGCCGCCGGGTCCGATCGCCATGCCGGGTAAAGCTTCATTGCAGGCAGCGGCCCATCCCGAGAAAACCAACTATCTCTACTTTGTTGCAGACGGCAAGGGCGGCCATACCTTTACGACTAATCTTGCCAGCCATAACAAGGCGGTGCAGGTTTACCGGCAGACGCTAAAGGAAAAAAATGAACAGTAAGTTTATCGTCATTGAAGGCCTGGAAGGCGCTGGTAAAACCACCGCGCGTGATGCCATCGTCGCCACGCTGCGTGCCTGTGGCATTCACGATCTGGTCTTTACCCGTGAGCCAGGCGGTACGCCGCTGGCAGAACAGCTGCGGGTGCTGGTTAAGCAGGGTATTGAGGGCGAGCAGGTTACAGATAAAGCGGAACTGCTGATGCTCTATGCGGCGCGGGTTCAGCTGGTGGAAACGGTCATTAAACCGGCGATGGCGCGCGGTGCCTGGGTGATCGGCGACCGTCATGATCTCTCTTCTCAGGCTTATCAGGGGGGCGGACGTGGACTTGACGCCGATCTGATGCAGACGCTGCGCGATACCGTCTTAGGCGATTTCCGCCCCGATCTCACGCTCTATCTTGATGTGACACCCGACATCGGTCTGCAGCGCGCCCGTGCGCGCGGTGAGCTGGATCGCATTGAGCAGGAGTCATTGCGCTTCTTTGAACGCACCCGCGCGCGCTATCTGGCGCTGGCAGCGGAGGACCCTACCATCATCACCATCGATGCGACACAATCACTTGGTGATGTGACAGCGTCACTTCAGTCGGTGCTGGATGGCTGGCTGGCGGAGCAGGCGTGATGAACTGGTACCCGTGGCTGAATCAGCCTTATCGCCAGGTGATTGGCCAGCATCAGGAGAATCGCGCTCACCATGCGTTGTTGATCCAGGCGATGGCAGGTATGGGCGATGAGGCGCTGGTCTGGGGGATGAGCCGCTGGCTGATGTGCCAGCAGCGGGATGGCCTGAAAAGTTGCGGGCAGTGTCACGGTTGCCAGCTGATGCAGGCCAATACCCATCCTGACTGGTATCGGCTTGAAGCGGAGAAGGGCAAAAGTACCCTGGGCATCGATGCGGTGCGGCAGGTTACGGAAAAAATGTACCACTTTGGTCAGCAGGGCGGCGCGAAAGTGGTCTGGCTGCCGGATGCCGCGCAGCTTTCGGAAGCGGCGGCTAACGCCTTGCTGAAAACGCTGGAAGAGCCGCCAGCCAACAGCTGGTTCTTCCTCAGCAGCCGCGATCCCTCGCGCCTGCTGGCCACGCTGCGCAGCCGCTGCATGGCGCTGCATCTGACGCCGCCGGACGAAGGACAAAGCCTGCTCTGGCTGAAGAAGCACGCTTCGCACGACGAACAGATGCTGCTGGCGGCTCTGCGTCTGAGCGCAGGTGCACCCGGTGCGGCGCTGAGCCTGCTGGAGAACGGACCGTGGCAGGCCCGGCAGAAGCTCTGCGATGCGCTGTCCGCTGCGTTGCAGCAGGACATCCTGCAACTGCTGCCTGCGCTGAACGCCGACGACGCGGCAGCGCGTATCGGCTGGCTGCTCTCTTTGCTGCTGGATGCAATGAAGTGGCAGCAACATGCAGGTCAGTGGCTGAGTAATATCGATCGTCAGGATGTGGTGCAGTTGCTGGCCGGATACTTTTCAGCCAGCGCGCTCAACAGCAGCATCCAGGAGTGGATGCGCTGTCGCGAGCAGCTACTGCATGTGGCATCGGTAAATCGCGAATTATTGCTGACCGATCAGCTTCTGAGCTGGGCGGACAAACAGAAGCCCGCGCAGGTGTGCTAAACCTATCTGAGAGTAATTATGTTTATTGTGGATTCCCATTGCCATCTTGATGGTCTGGACTATGAAAAAAACCATCGTGACCTGGATGATGTGATCGCCAAAGCGGCGGCGCGTGATGTGAAATTTATGCTGGCAATCGCCACTACGCTGCCGGGTTTTCATACCCTTAAAAGTCTGGTCGGCGAACGGAAAAATATAGCGCTCTCCTGCGGTGTGCATCCGCTGAATCAGGAAGAGGCCTATGATGTTGAGGAGTTTCGTCGGCTCTCTGCCGATCCTCAGGTGGTGGCTCTGGGGGAAACCGGGCTGGATTATCACTATCAGCCAGAAACGAAAGATCAGCAGCAGCGCTCGTTCCGGGAACATATCCGTACCGGTATTGCGCTGAACAAACCGATCATTGTTCACACCCGTGATGCCCGCGAAGATACGCTGGCGATTCTGCGTGAAGAGCAGGTTGAACGTTGCGGCGGCGTGCTGCACTGCTTCACTGAGGATCAGCCCACCGCAGCAAAACTGCTGGATATGGGCTTCTACATCTCTTTTTCCGGCATCGTCACATTCCGCAATGCCGAGCAGTTACGTGAAGCCGCACGCTATGTGCCGCTGGATCGGATGCTGGTGGAAACGGATTCGCCTTATCTGGCCCCGGTGCCTTTCCGTGGTAAAGAGAATCAGCCCGCTTATACGCGCGATGTTGCCGAATATCTGGCTGTACTAAAAGGGGTGGATTTAGAAACGCTGGCAGCCACAACAACCCAAAACTTCTCAACGCTGTTTCATATCCCGATGAGCCAGCTGGGCGCCTGATCAGCTATTATTTCAGCCTCTGTAATTAATCTGTAACCAGCGTATATGACCCTGTTTTTTCAGACAGGGTCAGCTTTTTATCGCCGATTACTGGTGCGGATCAGTAAGAAATTTCGTAAAGTGCGCCCTTGTGATTGTCGAAACGTGATACCCGTCAAAGTAACAAATCGGGAATTATTTTACCCTTCGTAATAAATCAAAAGGCGGTCACCGCCAGCCCGGCAAAGAATCCTCCCTCTTTGCCACGCGCACTGCGCAAATATGCACTCTTACTCAGGAGCTTCACGCTATGTTCAAAAATGCTTTTGCCAACCTTCAAAAGGTCGGTAAATCGCTGATGTTGCCGGTATCGGTTCTGCCGATTGCCGGTATTTTGTTAGGGGTCGGTTCAGCCAATTTCAGCTGGTTACCTGCAGTGGTTTCGCATGTGATGGCAGAAGCGGGTGGATCGGTGTTCGCCAACATGCCGCTGATTTTCGCTATTGGTGTGGCGCTGGGCTTTACCAATAATGACGGCGTTTCGGCGCTGGCAGCGGTTGTTGCCTATGGCATCATGGTGAAAACCATGGCGGTGGTTGCCCCGCTGGTGCTGCATCTGCCTGCGGCGGAGATCGAAGCTAAACACCTCGCCGACACCGGGGTACTGGGCGGTATTATCGCCGGTTCCATCGCCGCTTACATGTTTAATCGCTTCTACCGCATCAAGCTGCCAGAATATCTGGGCTTCTTTGCCGGTAAGCGTTTTGTGCCGATTATTTCCGGTCTGGCAGCTATCATTCTCGGCGTGCTGCTCTCCTTTATCTGGCCACCGATAGGTTCCGCGATTCAGGAATTCTCGCAGTGGGCTGCCTATCAAAACCCGGTTGTCGCCTTTGGTATTTATGGCGTAATTGAACGTGCGTTGGTGCCATTTGGTCTGCATCACATCTGGAACGTTCCTTTCCAGATGCAGATCGGTGAATACACCAATGCGGCAGGTCAGGTGTTCCACGGTGATATCCCGCGCTATATGGCGGGTGACCCGACCGCAGGTAAACTCTCTGGCGGCTTCCTGTTCAAAATGTACGGTCTGCCAGCGGCAGCGATTGCTATCTGGCATTCAGCGAAGCCTGAAAATCGCGCCAAAGTGGGCGGTATCATGATCTCCGCCGCGCTGACCGCATTCCTGACCGGTATCACTGAACCGATTGAATTCTCATTCATGTTCGTGGCACCAATCCTGTATGTGATCCATGCGCTGCTGGCGGGTCTGGCATTCCCAATCTGTATCCTGCTTGGGATGCGTGATGGCACCAGCTTCTCACACGGTCTGATCGACTTTATCGTACTGAGCGGCAACAGCAGTAAAATCTGGCTGTTCCCGATTGTTGGTATCATCTATGGTCTGGTTTACTACACCATATTCCGTGTACTGATCGCGAAGCTGGATCTGAAAACACCTGGCCGCGAAGAGAGCAGCAGCAGCGAGCAATCTACCGCGACCGGTACAGAGATGGCGGGCAAACTGGTGGCGGCGTTTGGTGGTAAAGAGAACATCACCAACCTGGATGCCTGTATCACCCGTTTACGTGTCAGCGTCGCCGATGTGGCGAAAGTGGATCAGACTGAACTGAAAAACCTCGGCGCCCGTGGCGTGGTGGTAGCCGGTTCCGGTGTGCAGGCGATTTTCGGGACTAAATCCGATAACCTGAAAACCGATATGGATGATTACATCCGCAGCATGTAATGATTTACAGCGATGAAAAAGCCCCGCTAAGCGGGGCTTTTTTTTGGCCGGGATTCAGAGGTAAACGCGCAGATACTCTGTCAGGCATAGCAGGGCCATCGCCTGGCCGTAGGGCATAGAGGTCAGAGGAACCGTGCGGTAGTAATCCAGATCCTTGCCCATTGCGGTACCAAAGGAGACCTGTTTTAACTCGCCATCGTCATCAATATTGGCAATCACGCCGCGCAACGCTTTTTCTGCCACCTCGCGATACTCCGCGGGCAGATAACGCTTACGAACCCCTTTCAGAATGCCATAGGCAAACCCGGCGGTGGCGGAGGCTTCCGGGTAGCTGTGCGGATCATCAAGCAGGGTGTGCCACAATCCGCTGCTGTGCTGACACTCCCTGAGTGCTTTAACCTGGGTCTCAAGCACCTGCTGCAGAAAACGGCGGGTAGCGTGATGCTCAGGCCAGTTCATCATCTCCAGGAAGTTGGGAATAACAATCGTCACCCAGCTGTTACCGCGCGCCCAGCGTGCATCAGCAAAGTTATGGCGGCCGTCAAAGTTCCAGCCGTGGAACCATAAGCCGGTTTTGCGATCCATCAGATACTGGGTGTGCAGCAGAAACTGATAACTCGCTTCTTCAATCCACTCATCGCGCTTCAGCAACTGGCCAATTTTCGCCAGCGCCATCACGCTCATCATCAGCGTATCGTCCCAGAGCTGCTGCGGGTTTTCGTTGTTATAGACAATGTGCTGCAGGCCGCCCTGTTCGGTACGCGGCATCTCATACATAACCCATTCTGCCCAGCGCTCCAGCACCGGCACCCAGGCCGGGTTACCGGTCTCTTCGTAACGGTAGGCCAGCGTCAGAAAAGGACAAACGGTATTCACATTTTTCGTCGGCGTGCCTTCCGCCAGACGCTGCGTAAACCACTCATCAATGATCGCCAGCGTCTGCTGGTCACCGGTCTGCTGATAGTAGTGCAGCATGCCATACAGACCGATGCCGTGTGTCCATTCCCAACCCGCCCAGCCTTTGGTATCAATCACCCGGCCATCGTCCAGCCGTAATAAAAATTCGCCTGTCTCATCGGTGATGTTAACCAGATTCTGTGTAAGCTTTTGAATCAGCTGTACAAGTTCGCTGCGTGGCAACAGATGTTCGGGCTGGCACAATAATTTGCTGTGTTTAACGGGAAATACAGTCATGGTTTATTCCTGTCGTTTTAAGGTCGGGTTTAAAGAAGGGTTTAAAGTGGGATGTGCGGACAATTTTTCCGGCGCTGGCTTATTACGATTAAGGAAGCCAATGTTGTTGTTGCCCCAAAGATTTTCGTAAGGCATGCCAGCCAGCATTTCTACAATTCCGCGTGCTTCCGGCGTGATGCTTTCCGGCACGATGCGGCCCGCGTCGCGCATCTTCAGCGTCTCCTGGCGCAGCACAGTGTGGGTCTGCAGATTAAGCTTAAAGCGCAGTGACACGATAAAGCCGCAGGCCAGCACGGCCACAGTGCCTATGCTGAGAATCGCCAGGATAGTGTGGCTGACGCCGGGTACCTGGGTCGCCTGTCCAGAGACAAAGCCGGAGAGCTGAAGCACGATACCGACCAGCATGACTGCCCCAGCCTGCGACGCTTTTCGCGTCAGGGTCATGATGCCGGCAAAAATTCCTTCACGGCGCTGTCCGGTGATCACCTCGTCCACATCGGCGATATAGGTATAGGTGTTCCATGGCACATAGTTGATGCCGCCACGTCCCAGACCTGCCAGGGCGGAGATCACCAACAGCAGTGACATGTTGTCGTTCATTCCGGCATACCACAATCCAGCGTAGGAGAGCGCCGCAAGGCCAAACAGCACAGCCACCAGACGGTAGGCGGGCGCGGGTCCCATGCGGATGCAGAGCGGAATCATCGCCATCACGGCAATAAACTGCAGCACCGCCATGGTGCCCATCAGGCTGGAGGCGACCTGAGCGCTCTGCATCAGCACAAATACCACATACCAGGTAAAGACGGCGTTAAACACATCCTGGGCGATATAGCCGCCGAGGTACATGCCAAGGTGCTGGCGGAAGATGCGGATGCGTAAGGTTGAAGCCAGCTCGACATAGAGCCGCTTGAGATTCTGCATCAGCGTCAGCTGCTGCTTTTCCTGTTCTGTACGTCGTGACTCGGCGGAAAAGTCGTCGGGGTGACGCTCCCAGGTAAAGCACCACACCAGCGTCAGCACCAGCGCGCAGATTACCGAGAACACCAGGCTGGCGTAGAAGAAGGAGAGAGGATTATCTTTGCCCAGCATACCCAGCAAAATACCGGGTAAAAAGGCAGCCAGAATGGCCGACAGCTGAGCCAGGCCGATGCGGGCACCGGAGAAGCGGGTTTTCTGTTTGAAATCGTCGGTCATTTCCGGCACCAGCGTTTCATACGGCACCAGGATCATGGTGTAGACGATATCAAACAGCAGATACGTGCAGAGATACCACCAGAAACTCATGTCGCTGAGCCACATCAGGCTATAACTGAATACAGAGGGTATGCCGAGCAGGATAAAAAATTTGCGGCGGCCAAAGCGTTTGCCCAGCCAGGTCGAACCGAAGTTATCGGTCAGAAAGCCCATTAGCGGACTGACTATCGCATCCAGCACGCGGGCAGCGGCAAAGATCAGCGTGGCCTGAATCGGGGTTAACCCACAAAAGGTGGTGTAAAAATAGAGCAACCAGGCGGCGGTCAGCGCCGTGGTGCCTGCTCCAAGAAAATCTCCGGAACCGTAGGCCAGATAGTGGCCAAGACCAATTTTACGTGAGCGCATGTCTGATGCTCCTTGATGTTTATGGCGGTTTATCCCTGGTGACGCCGGTCATCTCACCCGGACTGGTTAGCAAAGTAGAACTGACGGGTCGGCTAAACCTTCGCAATTTGGCAAGTGCTGGCGCTGAAGTGGCAGTCATACAAAGAAAAGGGTGGCGAAATTCTAATTTATAAAACAGCGTTTCATTTTATGGTGTGGCAGGGGCGTTGCCAGCATTCTGAACAGCGTGCGGGTCACGGAGAGAGGGGGCTGCTGCAAAGGCAGGCGAACAATGCAAGAAAAGTGGTCCTGAGGTTGAAAGAAAACAAATTTCTCCCGCATACTGATTGATTAAGACTCAGGCTAAAGGAATTGCACCATGGCAGAAGAAACCATTTTTAGTAAAATTATCCGCCGCGAAATCCCCGCTGATGTGGTTTATCAGGATGAGCTGGTCACTGCCTTCCGCGACATTTCGCCCAAAGCGCCAACCCATATTTTAATCGTGCCGAATGTGCTGATCCCAACGGTCAACGAGGCGGAAGCGGCGCATGAGCATGCGCTGGGACGTATGTTTACTACCGCGGCGAAAATCGCCCGTCAGGAAGGTATCGATCAAAATGGTTATCGTCTGATTGTGAACTGCAATCAACATGGTGGTCAGGAGGTTTATCACATTCATATGCATCTGCTGGGCGGTGAACCGCTGGGACCGATGCTCTCTAACTGACCTGATAACGGAAGCGTGCTATGCGATCCTGGCTGACTGGCCTGCCGATCCTGCTCTGCCTGACGGCCTGCAGCAGTGAAAAACCGATGATCAATACGTCACAGTCGCTGGTGATGGAGTCCTCTGTGCTGTCGGCAGGGATCATTACCGATGAACCGACGCTGGATGAGAACGATGGACTAAAGCGTGCCACCAGCGTGCTCTATAATCAGCGCGAAACACCGGTTGTTGTGCACTATCGTTACTACTGGTATGACGACAAAGGGCTGGAAATCACCCCGCAGGAACCGGCGCAGACCGTTACCGTTCCGGCGCAGGGCAGCATTATCGCCACTTCGCAACTGGGTAACCTGACGGCCAGCAAGGTTCGTCTTTATCTCTATCTTTAAGGATTTTCTACGTGATACGCAGTGTTAATCGTACCGGAGCGCTCCTGATGGCGCTCATTCTGACCGGCTGTGTGGTGAAACAGCAGCAGCCTGCACCAGTTGAACCGACTCAGCCTGTGGAGCCGGTGCAGCCCGTTCCACAACCTGAACCGGTGCCGCAACCGCAGCCTGTGCCGCAGCCACCGAAACTGGTCACTATCAACTGGGATGCCAGCGTTCAGCCGCTGGTGGCGCAGATGTTACAGGCTGCCAGCGCCGAGCCGGGCAGCGTGTTGCTGGTGGATCGCGTTAAAAACAGCACCAACGGTGCGCTGCAAAGCGAGAAAGCGACGGCAGCTATCCAGAATGCGCTGAATAACAACGGCAAATTCACCCTGGTTTCTGCTGACCAACTGGCGCAGGCCAAGCAGACGCTGGGATTATCGCCGGATGACAGCCTGAACTCGCGCAGTAAAGCGATTGGCCTGGCGCGTAACGTTAACGCTCAGTATGTGCTTTACAGCAACGCGCGTGGCGATGTCAAAGCGCCGACGCTGCAAATGCAACTGATGCTGGTTCAGACCGGCGAGATCATCTGGTCCGGCAACGGCATTGCACAGAATTAATCCCGCTTTCCAGCGGATGATTCAGCAGGTCACCGGCGAACCAGAAAAGACATCCTTTATCCCGCTTGCCGGTCTGACCGGGCACAGCCAGAAGATTGTCAGCCCGCGCGGAACTTTTATCGCGCGGGCGGCACCGCAACCGGTTATTCCGTTTGTGGATCGGCAGCGCGAATTCCGTCTGTTACGCAAACTGCAAGCCAGCGGAGTGGCACCGCAGCCCGTGGCGGGCCATCATCAGGGGATTATCCTGACCTGGTGCGCAGGCGAAGCGCTGGATGAACACCGTTTCAGCCAGCAGCGTCCACAGATCGTGGCACTGCTACAGCAGCTGCATCAGCAGCCGCTGACCGGCTATCGTCTGCAGTTGTTGCCGCTGTTATGGCGCTACTGGCAGCTCACTCCACAGCGGCATCACCGCTGGTTGCGGGCGCTCAGACGTCTGACGCAGCAGGGTGAACCTCACCCGCTGCGGCTGGCTCCGCTGCACATGGATCTGCATGCCGGAAATGTCATACAAGGTCCCGAAGGTCTGCGTCTGATCGACTGGGAGTATGCCGCCGATGGCGACGTGGCGCTGGAGCTGGCGGCTGTCTGTGCCAGCGATCCGCAGCACCAGGCCGACTGGCTGGCTGAGTATGCCGCGGCGATGCAGTTGCCGCTTACCGCGCTGGTGCAGCAGGTCAGACGCTGGCAGCCCTGGCTGCAGTTGCTGATGGCCAGCTGGTATCAGCTCCGTGCCAGTCAGCGTGATGACGACACATTACAACAGCTGGCTCGACAGAGCTGGGAACAGATTTAATCGCGTTACGCAGGTGCGTTTCGCTACAGGATTCATGATATGAGATCAGATTTACCCGGCCCCCTGATGCTTGACGTCGAGGGTTATGAACTGGATGGCGAAGAGCGCGACATCCTGCAGCATCCGCTGGTGGGCGGTTTAATTTTATTTGCCCGAAATTATCATGATCCCGCACAGCTGGCTGAGCTGGTGCGGCAGATCCGCGCCGCCTCTCACACCCGGCTGGTAGTGGCGGTGGATCAGGAGGGCGGTCGCGTGCAGCGTTTCCGTGACGGCTTCACCCAACTGCCTGCCATGCAATCTTTTGCTGCGTTGCACGACCTGGATACCGCCGGTGAACTGGCGCAACAGGCGGGATGGCAAATGGCGGCCGAGATGATCGCCATGGATATCGATATCAGCTTTGCGCCGGTACTCGATATTGGTCATATCAGCGCCGCGATTGGTGACCGTTCTTTCCATGCCGATCCGGCCATCGCCCTTGACGTCGCCCGCCGCTTTATTGCCGGGATGCACGAGGCGGGCATGAAGACTACGGGTAAACATTTTCCGGGTCACGGTGCGGTGAGTGCGGATTCGCATAAAGAGACCCCACGCGATCCGCGGGACGAAAAGACGCTGCGTGAGCATGACATGGCAATCTTCAGCAAGCTGATTACCGAACAGGCACTGGACGCCATCATGCCCGCACACGTCATCTACTCCGAAGTTGATCCGCTGCCCGCCAGTGGTTCGCCATACTGGCTTAAAACCGTGCTGCGTGAGCAACTGGGCTTTGACGGTATTATTTTCTCCGACGATCTGTCGATGGAGGGCGCAGCGGTGATGGGCAGCTATCCTGAGCGGGCGCAGCAGTCCCTTTCCGCGGGCTGTGACATGATTCTGGTCTGCAATCAGCGTCAGGGCGCCATCAGTGTACTGGATAACCTGATCCCGGTCGGGTCAGAGCGGGTCACACAGCTGTATCATCAGGGCAGGTTTACCCGCGATGAACTGCGGGGAACGCATCGCTGGAAAAACAATGCTCAGCAACTGAGTGCGCTTCAGGAACGCTGGCTGGCTCATAAGGCGTCGTGGTAAGCAGTGACTGCCCGGCGCTATCACTACCTTGAGGATTATCATGATCATCTATCTGCACGGTTTTGATTCCAACAGTCCGGGCAATCACGAAAAAGTGCTGCAACTGCAATTTATCGATCCTGACGTCAGGTTGATCAGTTACAGCACCCGCCATCCCAAACATGACATGCAGTTTCTGCTAAAAGAGACCGATAAGATGCTGACGCTTTCTGACGACGACCGGCCGCTGATTTGCGGCGTCGGACTGGGCGGCTTCTGGTCAGAGCGCATTGGATTTCTGTGCGGCATCCGCCAGGTGATTTTTAATCCCAACCTCTCGCCTCAGGCGAACATGGAAGGGAAGATCGACCGGCCGGAGGAGTATCAGGATATCGCAACGAAGTGCGTCAGCGATTTTCGCGAGCGTAATCGTGACCGCTGCCTGGCCATTCTCTCCCGTCACGATGAGGCGCTCGACAGCCAGCACATTGCTGACCAGCTGCATCCGTTTTATGAAATTGTCTGGGATGAGACGGAAGGGCACAAATTCAAAAATATATCCCCACATCTTAAGCGGATAAAAGCTTTTAAAACATTAGGTTAAGCAGCAAAGGCACCGCAAGGTGCCTGTTTTTATTACGTAATTATCTGAGTTTTATTTTCCCGCTTTGATGTATATCAATATTCTTATGTTCTCCTCTTCCCGCCATGCTATTCTCCCAGCAGATTGCGATTTAAACTTCGCCAACCCTATGTTTCTTAAGGTTTAATTTAACCTTTGGTTAACTTTTGGTTCACAATTTGAGGGGGTCTTTGTTGACTACGTCTGTTAAGAAAATTGTTATTGTCGGAGGGGGAGCGGGCGGCCTGGAAATGGCCACGCAGCTGGGCCATAAACTGGGTCGTAAAAAGAAGGCCGAGATTATCCTGGTTGATCGTAACCACAGTCACTTGTGGAAGCCGCTGCTGCACGAAGTGGCGACCGGCTCAATGGACGAAGGCATTGATGCATTGAGCTATCTGGCTCATGCCCGCAATCACGGTTTTGAGTTCCAGCTGGGTTCGCTCACCGATATCGATCGCACCCGAAAAGTGATCCGCCTGGCCGAAGTGCTGAATGCGCAGGGCGAAGTGCTGGTGCCACAGCGTGAAGTGGCCTACGACCAGTTGGTAATGGCGCTGGGCAGCACCTCGAATGATTTCGGTACGCCGGGCGTCAAAGATCACTGCATCTTCCTGGATAATCCGCATCAGGCGCGTCGTTTCCATAACGAAATGCTCAACCTGTTCCTGAAATTCTCCGCCAGCGAAGGCCGGGTCGAGAAAGTTAACATCGCTATCGTGGGCGGCGGGGCAACAGGCGTAGAGCTGTCAGCTGAATTGCACAACGCGGTGAAACAGCTGCACAGCTACGGCTTCAAAGGCCTGGGACGCGAAGCGCTGAATGTGACACTGGTTGAAGCGGGTGAGCGTATCCTGCCTGCACTGCCACCACGCATCTCTGCTGCGGCACATCAGGAGCTGACCAAGCTGGGCGTTCGCGTGCTGACGCAGACCATGGTCACCAGCGCCGAGCGTAATGGCCTGAATACCAAAGGCGGTGAGTTTATCGAAGCCGATCTGATGGTCTGGGCGGCTGGAATCAAAGCGCCCGACTTCCTGAAAGAGATTGGCGGACTGGAAACCAACCGCATCAATCAGCTGGTGGTCAAAGAGACGCTGCAAACTACGCTGGACGATGACATCTACGCGATTGGCGACTGCGCCTCCTGCGCCTTGCCGGGCGGCGGTTTTGTACCACCGCGCGCCCAGTCAGCGCATCAGATGGCTTCACGCGCCATGGAAAACATCCTGGCGCAGCGTCACGGTAAGCCGCTGAAAGCCTATGTCTATAAAGATCATGGCTCGCTGGTATCGCTCTCCCGCTTCAGTACGGTCGGCAGCCTGATGGGCAACCTGATGCGCGGCTCAATGATGGTGGAAGGGCGCATCGCGCGCTTTGTCTACATCTCGCTTTACCGTATGCACCAGATCGCCCTGCACGGCTACTTCAAAACCGGTCTGATGATGCTGGTCGGCAGTATTAACCGGGTTATTCGTCCCCGGCTGAAGCTGCACTAAGCAACAGCAATAACGCTGGCTAATTAATGTTAAGCCTCCTCGGTTCTGAGGGGGCTTTTTTTATGCCCCGGAGAAGCCCCTGAAACAGACGCTGGCGCAGGACAGTGTGGTATCGGTTAAAGCAAAATGCATTCATAATTTTGACTAAAGTAAAATTTTATGAGAATGGCAGAGTAGTATCAGGGTGATGCCTGAAATGCGTACCATTCATAAAAAGAGAATAACCGAAAAAATATTTGCTATAGCCAGAAAACTTTTAAGGTAACGAGTTCGGCTACTTCAGCTCCGTCATTAGCCCGGCTACAAAGCTGGTCTCTGACGCGCTGAACGAATGGCTAATTCCTTGTTATTCATTGGCTAAAAATATCCGCCTCTGTGCCTTTAGCTAATCCCGGCGATTCGCCAGACTCAGCAATCCCTGAACTACGATTAATTACTGGTACTTTTTTAAATGGCGTGTCTCACTAACTTTTGTAAGTTTAGTGTAAGTTTTTCTATAATTTTTCTTGTGGTTTTTGATTCCAGCGGCATAATGTGCGCAGGAAAGCAGTAATATACATTTTGTTACAACTTAACCACACGGATCGGTTATGCAGCCCCAAAAAAATGGAGTTTTAACAACGCTGGCACCTCTGCTTTGCGCTCTGCTGATTACCACCCTGCCAGTTTGCACTGTGCAGGCGGCACCGGGTGATGAGCAATTACAGCATCAGCAGGAGCAACAAAAAGCGCGTCAGCAGCGGCTGATGCCACAGGTGCCTGATGTGCGTCTCTCAGAAACGGTTCCGGCACCTTCCCACCTGACGTTCCCGCAGGAAACACCCTGTTTTGTTATTCAGCAGGTCACTCTGTCCGGGCAGGAGGCGCTGCCGCACTGGGTGCCTTTGCAGCGTCTGGCCAGTCAGGCCAATGGTCATTGTCTCGGCGTGAAAGGCATCAGCCAGTTAATGAGCACGCTGCAAAACCGGCTGATCAATCATGGCTGGGTCACTACGCGCGTGCTGGCTCCGCAGCAGGATCTGCGTCAGGGCGTGCTGCAACTTCTGATAGTGCCTGGCAAAATCCGCAGTGTGGAATTGTCACCCTCATCATCTCGCTATGTCAGCCTGTGGCCGACATTACCCGCCCATGCAGGCAATCTGCTGGATTTACGGGATATTGAACAGGGGCTGGAAAACCTGCAGCGTCTGCCGACGGTGGAAGCGCATATGGCGCTCCGTCCAGGCCTCAATCCGGGTGAAAGTGACATCGTGATTGAACGCACGCAGCGCCGTTTCTGGCGACTCGGCGCATGGCTGGATGATTCCGGCACCGAAAGTACCGGGCGCTATCAGAGCGGGATTATGCTGGCGCTGGATAACCCGACCTCTCTCAGCGATCTCTTCTACCTGACCGCCAGTCGCGACCTGGGATTTGCTGGCAGAAAAAGCAGCAAAAGCCTGTCGGGACATTACTCGGTGCCTGTGGGCTACTGGCTGTTTGGCCTTACCGCCAGCGACTACGACTACCATCAGACAGTCGCCGGTTACAGCCGCGATTTTCTCTACGCCGGAAAGAGCCGCTCGCTGGATGTGCAGGCCAGCCGGGTGATCTACCGCAATGCCGCCGCCAAAACCACCGTCAGCGCCGATGTGCTGGTTAAAGAGTCGCGCAACTTCATCAACGACACCGAAATCAGCAGCCAGCAGCGCCGTACCAGCGCATGGCGACTCGGCCTGTCGCACCGGCACTTCATCGGTCCGGCGACGCTGGACGCCGGTGTCAGTTATCAGCGTGGTACGCGCTGGTTCGGTGCGCTGCCCGCCTGGGAGGAGTCATATCAGGACTCTACCTATGCCACCGCGCTTTCTAAAATCCTGACCTGGCAGGCGGGACTCACCACGCCGTTCGCGCTGGGTAATCAGCGTTTAAGTTACAACATCCAATATCGTCGCCAGATGAGCAACACCCCGCTGACACCGCAGGATGAGTTCGCGATTGGCAACCGCTGGACGGTGCGCGGTTTTGATGGTGAGCGCACCCTCAGCGCCAGTCGCGGCTGGACCGTTCAGAACACGCTGGCCTGGCAGACGCCGCTGCCCGCTCAGGAGCTTTACCTGGGTGCCGACTATGGCGAGGTGGGCGGCAACAGCGCCTCCCAGGGTGGACCTCTGGGACGACATCTGGCGGGCGGCGTCATCGGATTGCGCGGCGCGATCACGCCCGCCAGCCTGAGCTACGACTTTTTTGCCGGGATTCCTCTGTCGAAACCGGACGGCTTCAAAACCGATCCTGTCACCTATGGTTTCAGCGTGAACTGGAACTACTAAACCTTTTATCGATATTGCTGACAATGGACTGTGCGCATTATGAATAAACTTTGCTATCGCCTTATCTTCAACCGGGTTCGCGGCATGCTAATGGTGGTGTCTGACATCACCCGTAGCGGCTATTCATGTGTTGCCCGAAGCCCGAAGCGCACCTCATATGCAGAGGCGAGGGTGCGGATCTCACCGCTCAGCTTTGCTCTCTGGCTGGCAGCGGGTGTGGTCAGTCTGCCGGTGCAGGCCAACATTATGGCAGACAGCAGCGCGCCGGGCAGCCAGCAGCCTACCGTCATGGCCACCGCAAATGGTCTGCCGCAAATCAACATTCAGACGCCCAATAGCCAGGGTGTTTCCCGCAACCAGTACAGCCAGCTCGACGTTGACGCGCGCGGCGCAATCCTGAACAACAGCCATCAGAACACGGCTACTCAACTGGGTGGCATGGTGGCAGCTAACCCCTGGCTGTCAAAGCAGGAAGCGACGGTCATTCTCAACGAAGTCAACAGCCGTAATCCCAGCCAGCTTAACGGGTTTATCGAAGTAGCCGGTAAGCGGGCTGCGGTAGTCATTGCAAACCCGTCAGGCATTACCTGTAACGGCTGCGGATTTATCAACGCCAGCCGCAATACGCTGACCACCGGACAGGCGCTGATTGAAAACGGCCAGCTCAAAGGCTTCGATGTTAATGGCGGCCGAATCAATATCGAAGGTCAGGGCCTGAATGACAGCGATGCTGACTACACCCAGATCATTGCGCAGTCGGTAGCGGTTAACGCAAAAGTTCATGCCCGCGAACTCAATGTGGTCACAGGCAGGAACCAGGTTGCGACCGAAGGTACCGTCACTACGGTGAAAGCGGATAATGGGACGACACGGCCTGAGTTTGCGCTCGACGTCGCAGCTATTGGCGGCATGTATGCCCATAAAATCACCCTGACCGGTACTGAAAAGGGCGTTGGAGTGCGTAATGCCGGTGAGCTGGGTGCAAGCGCCGGTGAGCTGCACCTGACAGTGGATGGCAGACTGGAGAACAGCGGCACGCTGCAAAGTCAGGCCGCGCTGCAGATCGCCAGCGCTGGCGACCAGGAGAACCGTGGCAACATCGTGTCACAGCAGGATGTCACGCTGGCCTCCAGCGGCACGCTGCGCAACAGCGGGCTGGTGAGCGCAGGCCGTAACGCGACACTCTCCGCCAGCACCATTGAGAGCACCGCTGAGAGTTCGCTGGCGGCAGGCGTTGGCGGCAATGAGACGCTGAGCCAGCCCGGTAATTTGCTGCTGACCAGCCAGGGCGAGCTTAAGGCGCGGGGTAAAAACCTGGCACACGACCAGATTCAGGCGCGGGGCAGCCGGGTCGATCTCGCCGGGAGCCAGACCTCAGCCGATGCCATCGCGCTGACCTCTACGCAGGCGGATATCAGCACCCAGGGCGCCACGGTGGCGGGCCGTACACTCGGGATTCAGGCTGCGACGGCGCTTAACAATGATGACGGCAAACTGGCGGCGGGCAGCCTCGCTGTCGCGGCACAAAACATCAGTAACAATCGCGGCCTGCTGCGCCAGCAAAACCGCGAAGCCCTGACGATCTCCACGGGGGCGTTGCTCAACAATCAGGGCACGCTGAGCAATGAAGGCGATACCCGGCTGCAGGCGCAGCATATTGAAAACCGCAGCGGGCTCATCGCAGGTAACGGTGACTCACTGCAGCTGGATACGCCATGGCTGGATAATCAGGGCGGCACCGTGCAGCTGGCGGGCAATAATGGCGCGCTGAACCTTAATGCGACACGGCTGGAGGGCAATCAGGGCAATCTGCTGTCAGCGGGTGCGTTAACGCTCAGCGGCGACAGGCTCGATCTCTCACAGGCACACACCCAGGCAGAGGCGCTGACGCTGACGGCGGGCACGCTGGATCACCGTCAGGGTCTGCTGTCGCAGCGTGGCGCTGGTGAGATGGCGATCGCGGTTTCGGGTGACACAGACAACCGCGATGGGCGGATTGAGAGCGGCGGTAATCTGAATCTTGCCTCAGGTAGCCTGGATAACAGCGGTGGCACGCTGCTGGCTGCGGGCAGCGGCGATCTGCAACTGGATGTTCAGGAGACCCTGACGAACGCGCAGGGTGCGCTGCAGGCCAGTCGCAATCTGCAACTCACCAGCGCAAGCCTGAATAATCAGCAGGGCCTGATTGCTTCAACTGGCGGTGACGCTACGCTGAAGACCCGCGAGGCTATTGATAACACCCAGGGTCGCATCGAAGCGGGCCAGCAGGTCACTTTGCGCAGTCAGGCGCTGGATAATCAGCGTGGAACCCTGCTCGGCCGCGGCGTGACCATCGACACGCAGCAGGGTGAACTGAACAATACTGGCGGCAACCTGGTCGCCCGTACCGATCTCAGCATTTCAAGCGGGACAACGGACAATCACAGCGGTCTGATCCAGTCAGTCGGCGATCTGACACTTGATACCCACGGACAGGCGCTGATTAACCGTGACAGCGGTAAAGCAGGGATAATCAGCGGTGGCGCACTTGCCCTTAACAGTGGCGACCTGGATAACCAGAACGGCGTCATCGCCGCTGCCTCGGCGGCCAACATCAGCAGCGGCCTGCTGACCAACATTGACGGCACACTGATGTCTGATGGGGCGCTGACGCTGAAGACCGGCGCGCTCGACAATCAGCGAGGCTTATTACAAGCGGGTCAGGCGCTCTCACTGGATACTCACGGCGCGCAGCTGAACAACAGCGCCAGCGGCGATCGCGGCGGCATTGTGGCGCGTGGCGATCTGCAACTCTCAACCGGAAAGTTAGTCGGTGATCACGGCGTCATCCAGGGACAAAACCTGGTGAGCGGCAGCGACGTGACCCTCAGTGCGGCCGAAAACAGCCACACCGCACTGACGAAAACTGAGCAGAAGCAGAGCGGGCTGACGCTGGCGCTGTCCGGAACGGTGGGCGCGGCGCTGAACACGGCAGTGCAGACCGCCCGTACCGCCGATGAGAGCGGCGATGACCGGCTGAAGGCGCTGCAGGGCACCAAAGCGGCGCTGACGGCGGCCCAGGCCGCGCAGGCGTACCAGATGGACGGCGCGCAGACCGACGCGGCGAACGCCAGAAACACCGCCGCAGGCCTGAAGCCGGGCGACAAAGGTTATGAAGAAGGCTCCACCAACTCGATCGGCATCAGTCTTTCTTACGGCAGCCAGTCGTCGAAAAGCGAGACCCGCACCGAAAGCCGTGAAGCGCAGGGCAGTACGCTGGGCGCGGGCGGTAACCTGGCCATCACCGCCACCGGTGCACAGCCGGGCAGCGCGGGCGACATCCTCGTGCAGGGCAGCCAGCTTCAGGCGGGCGGCGACCTCGGGCTGACGGCGAAAAACGACATCAGCCTGCTTTCAGCGCAGAACAGCGAGCGCACCGACAGCACTAACAGCAGCAAGGGCGGCAGCCTGGGTATCGGCCTGACCGCCGGGTCGGGCGGCTACGGCATCAGCGTTTCAGCCAGCGTCAACGCGGGCAAAGGCCGCGAGAACGGCAACGGGCTGACCCATACCGAGACTACGCTCACGGCGGGCAACGGGCTAAGCCTGAACGCCGGGCGCGACACCACGCTGACCGGCGCACAGGTGCGCGGGGACAGCGTGAAGGTGGATACCGGCCGCAACCTGACGCTGACCTCAGAGCAGGACAGCGACCGCTACGACAGTAAGCAGCAGAACGCCAGCGCGGGCGGCAGCTTCACCTTCGGCTCGATGACCGGATCCGCGAGCGTCAACCTCAGCCAGGATAAGATGCACAGCAACTGGCAGAGCGTGGCCGAGCAGACCGGCATCTTTGCCGGGAAGGGCGGCTTTGACGTGACGGCAGGTGAGCACACCCAACTGAACGGCGCGGTCATCAGTTCCACCGCCACCGCCGATAAGAACCGTCTCGACACCGGCACGCTGGGCTTCAGCAACATAGAGAACCACGCGGACTATAAAACCGAGCACCAGAGCGTGGGCATGAGCACCGGCGGCAGCATCGGCAGCCAGTTCGAAGGCAACATGGCGAACGGTCTGCTGGCGGGGCTGAACGGCAGCGGCAGCGCCTCGTCGGTGACGAAGGCGGCGGTGAGCGACGGCACCCTCATTATCCGGGATAAGGCGAAGCAGACGCAGGACGTGGCGGACCTGAGCCGCGACGCGGCGGGTGCGAATCCGGGGCTGGATAAAATCTTCGATAAGGAGAAAGAGCAGCGGCGGATGGAGACGGCGCAGCTGCTGGCGGAAATCGGCAGCCAGGCGGGCGACATTGCGCGGACGCAGGGCGAGATTGCGGCGACCAGAGCGGCCACGGAGAAGATGAAGAACATCTCGCCGGACCAGAAAAAGGACGCCGAAGCGCAGTGGCGCAAAGCGAACCCGGGTCAGGAGCCGACCGCGGCCGACATCACCGGACAGGTCTATCAGACGCTGTACAACCGGGAGATGCTGGCCGGCGGAATGGGAACCGGCGGGTCGGTGCAGCAGGGTATCAGCGCGGCGACGGCGGCGATACAGGGGCTGGCGGGGGGCGATTTGAAAGCCGCACTGGCTGGCGGTTCGGCCCCTTACCTTGCAGAGCTGATTAAGCAGAAAGCGCCGGATGAGGCCAGTCGTATAATGGCACATGCTGCGGTGGCCGGAGTTATAGCTGCCGCACAGGGTAATTCAGCGGCAGCAGGTGCGGCGGGCGCGGCTACCACCGCCGCGATGAGTGAAGCCATCAAAAATGTTCTGTACGGTGACGTGCCGGTCAGTCAGCTTAGCGAACAGCAGAAGCAGACGCTGGTCGCGCTGGGAACGGTTGCGGCAGGTCTGGCAGCCGGGCTGGCTGGAGAGACTACGGCGGACGCAGTAGCCGGAGCGCAGGCGGGCCAGAACGAAATCAGCAATAACATGGTCAGCATGGGCATGTTGCAGATGATGCAGGCTAAATCGTTGCTGGATGCGGCGACAGTGGCCGAAGCGGGCCAGGGCGGCGCAAATGAACAGGCGGCACTGGCGCTGACCAAAAAGGTAAAAGCAGGGCTGGACGCGACCTGCCTGGCGAATACCAGCTGTGTGATAATGGCTGTGGTTACGGCACAGCAGCACACGAACGGAGCAGGCAGCAAAACTGAAACCGTACCGGTTAATGATGATTTGACGGGGGGTAAGCTGGTCAATCCGGCGCAGGATGAGAATAAGGGAACGTCGCTGATCACGCCGGTTCAGTCTGGTGAGCAGGGATCCAGCAATACCGGAAATACGGATGGTATGCCGGATACGGGAGGCAATACCACGGTTACACCGATTTCTGAGCAGAATAAGGATGATTTGGCTTATCTGGCCCTTAAAGGAAAAGAGGCTCAAGAAGCTGCTGGGAATTTAGGTTTTGACCGAAGAATTCCGGCACCTAAGGCTCCATTCAATTCTCATGGTCAACCTGTATTTTTTGATGGTAAAACATATATTACACCTGATGTCGACAGCCATAATGTTACCAATGGCTGGAAAATGTTTGACCGTAGAGGGAAACGTATGGGCACTTATGATAGCGATCTAAACAGGATTAAGGATTGACATATGTTTGGTATCTTCCCTGAAGATAAATCAGTGGATATTGAGGGCGAATGCGTCTTACCAGCATTAATAATTATTGATGAATTTTCAGAAATGATGAATATACCTCTATCTTACTGGAATATAAATGATTACAAAGATAACTGGCGATGCTCTCTTGAGGAAGGCTTGGCAAATAAAAAGCATGCTGCTTTAGCTGTTTCTATGTATGAGCCTGCCAATGCAAATTTTATATTTACTTGGGTATTGTATTTTTCTGGAGATGTTGTTTTCGTTCAAAATAGCATTTTATTTTTAGATGAATGTCCAGGGTTCACTCCTGAAAATATAAATAGTTTTACTGAACCGCGAACAACGTATAATGAAGATGGCATGAAAATATCGGAATGGAGTACCGATTTAAAAAGTGTTATTAGTTTTTATCATAGCCTTAAAGACTAAAAAAGATCTCGGCCACCAAGCCTAATGCTGGTCAGTTAAGGAAATGAGGCCCGATAATTCGGGCCTTCAATGAAGTTAAGTAGGGTTGAAACCCTAACTCCTTCGTTTTCCTTCTAAGCAAGACTGTTGAGAATAATGCGCTGGGTGATGGGTGGAACAATATACTGCCATCAGGAGCGATAGATTACGGTCAGTCGGTCACCTCTTATGCGTAATATGCCCAAGATAAGAAACTGCCACCGTAACTGGTCCAAGCCGGTCTGGCCCGGATGGTGAAAGGTGACTTACCGGTAAGTGCCAATATCATTAAAGCGATCCTGGAAAATAACCCCGGTTCAGATACGGTAATCCTGGCGGAGCAGATACACAAGCTGACGACCACAAAAGGCCCGGACGGCAAAGAGGAGGTGAACGTTCAGGCGAACCTGATTGCACACGCGGTAGTGGGCGCGGTGACGTCATACGCGTCGGGTAATCCTGCACTTGCGGGTGCTTCTGGCGCGGCGATGGGCGAGTACATCGCGCAGCAGATGTATCCGGGAGTTAAGCGCGAAGACCTGAGTGAGGAGCAGCGGCAGACCATCAGCGCGCTGGGGACGCTGGCGGCGGGCCTTGCGGGCGGCGTGGCCGGAGACAGCACGGGCGGTGCGGTGGCGGGCGCGCAGGCGGGTAAAAATGCGGTTGAGAATAACTGGCTGCACGTTAATGAAAAGACAGAGTTTGAGATAGCGAGGCAAAAACTCAGGAGCAACGACCCGGCAGAGCGTGAGCAGGCACAGCAGAAGATAAACGACCTGCGTGAGAAAAACATCAGCCGTGACAAGAAAGTGACGGATGCCTGTGGTAATGGCCGGGCTGCCACCCCCGCATGTGCTTCGGCAAGGTTAGAAGCTTATTCGGTCAAAGGTGAGTATGAGACCGGAAACTACAATAATAAAGTCAGCGACATGTACCCGGATGCCTACGGGCAGATAGTGAACCTGCTGAATATTACCAGCGTTGATGCGCAGAATCAGCAGCAGGTAAAGGATGCAATGGTCAACTATGCCATGGAGCAGCTTAGGGTTGATAAGACGACGGCGGAGCAGTATGTATCGACCTATGACGGAATGAAGATCGTTGCAGCTTCGATGTCACCAGTCCTGGGAACGGCAGCGGCTAACAAACTCAGCGCGATAGTTAAAGAAGCTAATATTTACCCTTCAGGAATCAGTTTTAAAATAGATCAACCGGAACACTTAGCGCAACTTGCTGGTTATACTCAGAAAAAAGTAATTACTGGGGCGCATAATGCAAATGCATTTTATGATGCTGTGAAAAAAAATAATGTGAAGATAGTTAGTGAAACTCCGACGGGAACTAAGGGTATTACTCAAATAGAATATCAAATACCTGCTAAAGATCGTGAGGGTAATATAATTGGTTTGAAAAATAATGGTGCCGAACCATTTAAAAAGACTATTTATGACCCCAATATTTTTACTGATGAAAAAATGTTGCAATTAGGTCAGGAAGCTGCTGCTAAAGGCTACAAAGTAGCCATAGCTAAAGGGCAGCAATCTTATGATGCCACAGCTGGCGGTGTTGCATTCCGTGTATATATAAATAAAGATACCGGTTTGGTGAACAACTTCCATCCAAAGTAGAGGTTATGGATGAATAAAGAGTTATTTGGTCAACCATATCATGATGATGACCCTGTATGGGTCGTCAAGGCATACTTCGATCGAATGTATAACGATGGGGATTTTTTAAGGGCTATCGAATTATTAATGATTAAAGGTGCATTAAATAAAGATGGTGCATATTGCCATTTTCCAGATATGAATAGCTATGATGAAGAGGATCATTTCGAAGGTGTTGAATTTGCCTACGGTTATCCACCGGAAGAAGATGATACTGTAATTGTAAGTGAAGAAACGTGTTATCAGTATGTCCGCTTAGCCTGCGAAAAATATCTTCACCTACATCCCGAATATACGGATAAAGTTAACGAATTGCTGGCAAAAATCCCGTCTTGAAACAGAATATCCCGGCCTCCGAGCCGGGATATTTTTACCCGCCGATCACCCTTCAGCCAGCCGGATGATCAACTGCCCCGGCCCGGTGATCACCTCGATCTTCTGCCCGGTAGTAAAACCCAGTGCTTCCAGCCAGCGGCCTTTGATGGTGAGCTGCGGCAGTGGGTTCGGCTGGCCCCTATTAGGGCGGTATCCCACTCTGTAATAATGCGCAGCGGTTGTGGCCGTGCGGGTTCCTGGCTTATGATGCGTGTCAGCCATAATCAACTCCTTATCAGTTGGTGGTGGTCAGCGGGCTGTTGGTGTTCCACCACCTTCAGCCCGCGCTAAAAAATCTCTCGTTACGCTCTTCCTGCTCTGTTTTACCTGTTTAAATATACACCACCTGCCGGGTAAACTCGCTAAAAGCTAAGTAATAAATTGCGAGCTGTCTCTGAAAACCAGATTGTTTTTCTCCGGTCTGGCTTTCATTCATTTCTTCTTCCCGTAGCCTTCTGTATTAACTGTTACGGGTTGGCTTTCATGCTGTGAATCCGCGTTAACCAGCTTTTATTCTGTCTTCCGCGTTACGCCCATATATCCACCAAAAACGGTAATAAGGGTTGCGACATGACACCGTTTTGACGTGACAGCGCGTGAGCACACCTGGCAGAAGGGTGCGGTGATAGACTCCACCGCCACCGCCGATAAAAACCGTTTCGACACCGACACGCTGGGCTTCAGCAAAATTGAGAACCACGCGTACTATAAAACCGAGCACCAGAGCATGGGCATGAGCACCGGCAGCAGTATTGCAAGTCAGCTTGAAAGTAACGCTTTTTGGGAAAATACAGGTGTTATCTTTCCGAATGCTTTCATTTATTCAGAGGGGTTTAAATAGAACTGTAACTTAGTCTTTTAAAGGGTTGGGAACATACAGGTCAGTTAATAATCTGCGTTAATGGATTGTATAAGGCAGGATAATTTTCTGGATGTATGTGCCGTAATGGTTTTCAGGTGTTTTGCTTTTTTATGGCAACTCGGTCTTGATACCTCTAATTCTTTTTGGTCTAATAGTGCCATTAAGAATTGATTGATAACTAATCGCCAGGATGAATCCTGTGGTTAAATTCTTTACTTAACCTAAATTAAATGGCCGAAGTGCCATTTAATAAGGCTGGCGTTTAAGTTTCACATTGACTCAGGCCAGCCAGTTTTAAAAAAATCCGGGTATGAATAGATGCTATCCGACCGATCTGAACATCAGGCGCGGAGCGCTACATGAAATTCCTGTCCAATACAGGCGGATAGATAAAAAATCATCCTGTCCGTCGGGTATTGGTGATTCAGGGAACGAAGTCCTGCGTTAAGCGCAGGGAAATAATGTTAAATTATGAAAAGGAATTAATTACATGACCTCTAAAATGACAATGCTGGCATTACTGTGTGGCGGTCTGCTCGTGGGCAGCAATGCGCTGGCTGATAATCACACCGTCTCGGTTGGATATGCACAAAGCAAGGTTGAAGACTTTAAAAATATCCGTGGCGTCAACGTTCAGTATCGCTATGAATGGGAGTCTCCTCTCAGTGTGATTGGCTCATTCAGCTACATGAAAGGCGATGAAAGTTTTTCTGAGCGAGAAGATATTTATAGCGATGTTAGCGGATATGATGGAAAAACCAAAGTGAAATATTACTCACTGATGGCAGGTCCTGCATATCGCATCAATGACTACATCAGCTTCTATGGATTAATTGGTGTTGCCCATACCAAAGTGGATGAGAACGTGACTTTTCCCGGAGTCTACTCCGAAGAATATAGCGAAAATAAAACCTCTTTTGCCTATGGCGCTGGCGTTGTAGTGAATCCTATCAGCAATCTCTCTGTGAGTGTTGGCTATGAAGGTACTCGCGTAAAATATAACGAAGATGTTGCCATCAATGGTTTTAACATCGGCATCGGATACCGTTTCTGATTCAACGCTAAAAACCGCAACCCTGGTCATCTGGTCAGGGTTGTTTTTTTGCACTCTGGAAAGGACCGTTTTTTATAAAGGTCGAATCAGGCAGTTCTTCGATACATTTAAAATAGTACCTGATCCTGTCTGACCAAAGACGTCGATGTTCTGAATTAACCGGTTTGAATTTTGTTAAAACAAAGAAAAACAATTACAGCTTCAGGGGGCGAGAATGTTATGCATTAAATGTCAGGAAGCAGAAGAGAATAAAGAATCAGGATTTTGTGATAATTGTGAAAAAAAAGAAGAGGGCAGGATTAATGGCTTATTATATCTGCCAGCTTTAGGCTTGATTATTGGTTTTTTTACGATGCTGTATAATGATTTTTGTATTGTTTCGTTGATTGCCAACACTTATCAGAAACAAGGTGTGGTTAATAGTTTTAGTATTTTATTATTAGCGCTGTCCATTATTAATGCTCCCGTAACAGTGCTGGCTTGCTGGTTCTTCTTTAGGAAGAAAGTAAAAACCAGATACGTGATGATAACGTACTATTTATACGGTCTTATCTTTGCGAGTTTTTGCACGCTTTATCCTGCTTTGGTTTTTCACGTAAACATTACGCAGCCTGCTATCAATATGCTGGCTCGGGCCTTAATCAGTTGTCTGATATGGGTACCATATTTTATTTTTTCCAGCAGGATTAATAAAGTCTTTGTGCATTAATACGGTCAATATTTTTTGTCACAAAATAAACGATGGGTAACGCAACACCCGCCTCGTTATAGTACCAATAAAATAACCAGTTCCAGTCTGTGTCAGTTAAATTAAGGATAATAAAGAATGGCTGCAAAAATTTTAATCACCGGATTGATAGCACTATTATTGAGCGGTTGCACGGCAGGTTTCAGACCTTCACTGGATGATTATAAAGGGCAGGATGCGGCCCGAATCCGGGTGGGTTCAGAGGGCAATACGGCACTTCAGTTCTATGAAAAACAGAGTTCAGGTTGCTATAAAAAAATGCTGGAACGCCGTATCACTTCTGGTTTCGCCATTCTGGGCATCCCCGTTACAGGTAATAAACGGATAGGTATGCCAGCGTCGTCTGAAAACAAGGGTGCTTTCATCAATGAATTTACCCTGAAGCCAGGACAAATGATCCGTGTCATTCACTACTGGACAGAGGCTGGGTACCATCAGAACACTCAAAAATCGGCCACTGTTGAATTTATTCCTCAGGCTAACCATGACTACGATATTGTAGTCAGAGGGTCCGAATATTCAGGCGATAGCGTTTCCATCAAAGACCTTACCCCCAATGGCACCATTGTGGGCTGGGGCGAGATAAAGGTATGCCCATCCGAGAGCATTTTTGATTAGTTTCCTTTTTCTTCATTCCTGAAGCCTGAGTGCTTCAGGAATGAATGTTCCCGATAACGGTACATAAAGACGATACTTTTGGGTGACGATGGAAAGGCCGTTGCCATAACGGGCAGTCAGGCTTTTCTTAAAGCATATAAAATTATATGCCTTTGATTTAATTAGTTTAATTTCCTTAGCGAAAAAGCATCATTAATAACGTTCCCCACCTCAGAACTCTCCTAAAAACTGGTCCTGATAGCAAAGTGACCAATTTCCTCCATTTATCTGATGTTGCATTTTCGGTCCATCTGTAAAACTTCATCTCAACAAACACGGCGCGTCGCGCACGCCGGTTATACCTCAGTTAACGAGGATGCTTTAGCAGCAGGATTGCGCGGTAACACTTTTCAGGAGGAACTTCCTGTGAATAAATCAATGTTAGCGGGTATCGGTATTGGTGTGGCAGCAGCACTGGGTGTTGCAGCCGTAGCAGGCATGAACGTGTTTGATCGCGGTCCTCAATATGCTCAGGTACTGTCTGCAACGCCAATCAAAGAGAGCATTAAACAGCCTCGTCAGGAGTGCCGTAATGTCACTCTGACTCACCGTCGGGCAGTGCAGGATGAAAACCGTCTTGCCGGGTCTGTATTAGGTGCAGTGGCAGGTGGAGTGCTGGGTCACCAGTTTGGTGGCGGTCGCGGCAGAGATGTGGCGACAGTAGCAGGTGCGGTAGCGGGGGGTTATGCCGGTAATCAGGTCCAGGGCGGACTGCAGGATCGGGATACCTACACCACAACCGAACAGCGCTGCAAAACCGTTTACGACAAACAAGAGAAAAAACTGGGATATGACGTGACCTATAAAATAGGCGATCAGCAGGGTAAAATCCGTATGGAAAATGACCCCGGCACGCGTATTCCACTGGATCGCAATGGTCAGCTGGTTCTCAACGGCGATCAGGCGTAATTGGGCAAAGCTTTGCCGCTCACGCGGCCACACAGCACAACGTAATACAGCAGTAATGAAAAAGGCGCATCTCAGGATGCGCTTTTTTTTGCTGCAAACTAACCGGCGCTTAACCGGTTAGCTCATCAACGCACGGGCAGGGTGTTACGCCTGCCGTTGAGCCAGTTGCGAAACGAATCCCTGCACCCACTCAAGTCGTACCTTTCTTTCCGATAGCTCACGGGTAAACCGCAGTCGCGTCGGCCCATCCAGCTTCCATTGCTGAGGCTCTTTCTGCAGCAGGCCTATCAGCCATGCCGGATCCACGTTGTTCTTCGGCGCAAAATCGAAATAACCGCCTTTGTCGCTGGCTTCGATCTTACGCAGACCGACAGCGCGGGCTTTCAGCCGGATAATCGCCACATCCAGCAGATTACGCGCCGGATCGGGTAGCAGGCCAAAGCGGTCGATCATCTCCACCTTCAGCTCCTGCAACTCCTCTTCAGCCTCCGCGCTGGCGATGCGTTTATAGAGTGAAAGACGGGTACTGACATCCGGGATAAAGGTCTCGGGCAGCAGGGCGGGCATCCGCAGCTCCACCTCGGTCTGGTTGCTGGTGAGATCTTCCAGTGACGGCTCGCGACCCGCTTTCAGCGCCTCGACCGCATTCTCCAGCAGCTCCATATAAAGCGTGAAGCCCAGCGTCTCCATCTGACCGCTCTGCTCATCACCCAGCAGCTCGCCGGCACCGCGAATCTCCAGGTCGTGTGTTGCCAGGGCAAAACCGGCTCCCAGATCTTCCAGTGAAGCGATCGCCTCCAGCCGCTTATGTGCATCGGCGGTCATTGACTTCGGATGCGGTGTTAACAGCCAGGCATAAGCCTGATGATGCGAACGCCCGACGCGACCACGCAGCTGATGCAACTGCGCCAGGCCAAAGTGATCGGCCCGCTCAATGATGATGGTATTGGCGGTCGGTATGTCGATACCGGTTTCGATAATGGTGGTACAAACCAGCACGTTAAAACGCTGATGGTGGAAATCGTTCATCACCCGTTCCAGATCACGCTCACGCATCTGACCATGGCCAATAGCGACACGCGCTTCCGGCACCAGTTCGCTGAGACGCTGCGCCGCTTTCTCGATATTTTCAACGTCATTGTAGAGGTAGTAGACCTGTCCGCCACGCAGAACCTCACGCAGGATCGCTTCGCGGATCACCAGATCGTCAAATTCACGGACAAAAGTTTTCACCGCTAAACGGCGGGCAGGCGGCGTGGCGATGATCGAGAGATCGCGCATGCCGCTCATGGCCATATTCAGGGTGCGAGGGATTGGCGTTGCGGTCAGCGTCAGAATGTCCACATCGGCGCGCATCGCCTTGATGCGCTCTTTGTGACGCACCCCGAAACGGTGCTCTTCATCGACAATCAGCAGACCGAGATCGTGCCATTTGAGATCGCTCATCAGCAGCTTATGGGTGCCGATTAAGATGTCGATCTTGCCATCGCTGGCCTGTTCCAGCACCTGCGCCTGCTCTTTGGCAGTACGGAAACGGGAAAGCATCTCAATGCGAACCGGCCAGTTGGCGAAGCGATCGCGGAAGTTGTCGTAATGCTGCTGTGCCAGCAGGGTGGTCGGCACCAGCACGGCCACCTGTTTATGGTTCTCAATCGCCAGAAACGCCGCGCGCATGGCCACTTCAGTTTTACCGAAACCAACGTCGCCGCACACCAGACGGTCCATCGCCAGCGGCTCGCACATATCACTCAGCACCGCGTTGATCGCCTGCGCCTGGTCCGGGGTGGTTTCAAACGGGAAGCTTTCGCAGAACAGCTGATACTGCTCGCGATTATGCTTAAAGGCAAAGCCGGTTTTGGCGGCGCGCTGAGCATAGATATCCAGCAGTTCAGCCGCCACATCACGCACTTTCTCAGCCGCTTTCTGCCGTGCGCGTGACCAGGCATCGCTGCCCAGTTTGTGCAGTGGTGCATTATCGTCGGCACCGCCCGCGTAGCGGCTGATCAGGTGCAGCGATGAAACCGGCACATAAAGTTTGGCGTCGTTGGCGTAAGAGAGCATCAGGTATTCCGCCTCAATGCCGCCGGCTTCCAGCGTGGTGAGGCCGATATAACGACCCACACCGTGTTCCAGATGCACCACCGGCTGGCCGGGATGCAGCTCCGCCAGGTTACGGATCAGAATGTCCGGATTGATAGTGCGACGGGTATCCTGACGGCGACGGCTGACGCGTTCGCCCAGCAAATCGCTTTCGCAAATCAGCGCCCGGTTGCCCTGGGTATCAATAAAACCGCGCTCGCTGGCGCCGATCATCAGTCGGAAACGCTCTTCGCCAGTTTCATCGAAGCGGTGCACCGGCTGAGGACGCAGTTTAATCCGGGCCAGCAGATCCTGCAGGCTTTCACGGCGGCCTTCACTTTCGACCGAGAAGACCACGGTGCCGCTGAAGGTCTCAATAAACTGACGCAGATGATCCAGCGGCGTTTTTGCCTGCGCCTGAACGGTCAGGTCAGGCAGCGGGGTATAACCGAGGTTGGTATTCGCGGCTTTGGCGGGCAGCACCTCATTGGTCATCTGGATGCGCGGCCAGGCTTTCAGCTCCCCCATTAATGCATCCGGACGCAGCCACAGGGTGACCGGCTCCAGCAGTGGACGCATCGGATCAACGCGGCGATTTTCATAGCGCGCCTCGGCATCCTGCCAGAAGCGGCTGGCGCTGCCTTCAAGATCGCCGCAGTTCACAATCAGGGTATTGTCGGGCAGATAGCTGAACAGGCTGGGTAACGGCTGCTCAAAAAACAGCGGCTGCCAGTATTCGATGCCCGCTGGCAACGTGCCTTTGCTGACCTGCTGATAGACATGCTCCGACTCACGGCGCACATCAAACGTTTCACGCCAGCGGCTGCGGAACAGCTCAATGGCGGCTTTGTCGCTGGGAAACTCATGCGCAGGCAGCAGGTTAATTTCGGGGACCGCTTCCAGCGTGCGCTGACTGTCGACGTCGAACAGGCGCAGGCTGTCGATCTCATCATCGAAAAAGTCGATGCGGTAGGGCTGATCGCTGCCCATCGGGAACAGATCGAGCAGGGCGCCGCGCGTGGCGTATTCACCGTGCTCCATCACCTGATCGACATGGCGATAACCGGCCTGCTCAAGCTGGTCGCGCAGCCGGTCGCGTGACAATTTTTGTCCCTGCTTCATCACCAGCGCATGGCCGTGCAGGAAACTGTGCGGGCAGACGCGCTGCATCAGGGTGTTGACCGGCATGATCAGCATACCGCGCTGCATCACCGGCAGCTGGTAGAGGGTCGACAGGCGGGCGGAGATAATATCCTGATGCGGCGAAAAGCTGTCGTAGGGCAGCGTTTCCCAGTCGGCAAGGTGCGCCACCGGCAGATCGGTAAACTGGCGGATTTCATCCAGCAGACGCAGAGCGGTTTGGGTATCGGGTGTAATCATTAACACCGGACCAGCATGTCGTTCGGTAATGCTGGCACACTCCACCGCGTGCGCAGCGCCTATGAGCTGGCCGAGCTGACGGTGATCGCCGGATTTAACGGGCAGGGTATAACGAGTCTGTTCGGGCATGGGATCTCGGGGTTGCTCCATTTTTCCAGGACGTAATCATTCCATATTATGTCAGGGGGATCACCTCTGCGGCACAATTTTCCTGCCGCGCCGCGCTGAACCAGGGGATCGGTCAGCCATTACCGGGCGTCAGCGGTAATCGTGCGGATAAAGAGAGGATAGACGGAGTCTGGCAAGGGATCAGAAAAAACCGCCGTCGCCATGCAGCGACGGGGTTAAACGGGCATTTTATTTTATGGATTGCTGTGTGTAATGCATGCGTGGGCGGTCGATATTCGCCCAGGATAACTCCTGCTCAGGATGATAGCTGAGGTTACCGTCGTCCCACTTAACGTAGTAGCCGGCTGGTGCGTTTCCCTGCTCAAAGACGTTGATGATTTCGCCTCTGATCTCCCCGGATTTATGTTTAACGATGCTGCCTTTGGGAAATTTCAACATGGTCGCTACCTCATACTGCCCGGCAATAAATCACCCGTGATCATGGTACTGATTGTAGTCTACCCCCCTGGACGCTGAATAATCAGCCAATAAGCGGTGGCTTTATCGGCTATTCCGCTGCTTTGGCGCGCAAAGTGACGCATCCGGATGCAACTTTGCTGCCGACTCAGAGGGTTAGAGGTTTCATAAAGCCAGCCGCTCCTTTATCATCCCACTACCTATTTTCAGGCAACGGCTTACTGGATTCCATGTATCAACCTGTCGCGCTATTTATCGGTCTGCGTTATATGCGCGGACGAGCATCGGATCGCTTCGGTCGCTTTGTCTCCTGGCTCTCAACGATTGGCATTACGCTCGGCGTGCTGGCGATGGTCACCGTGTTATCGGTGATGAACGGTTTTGAGCGTGAACTCGAAGGCAATATTCTTGGCCTGATGCCTCAGGCGCTGATCACCAGCGACAAAGGCAGTCTCAATCCACAACAGCAACCCGCCAGCTCCCTGAATCTGCAGGGTGTCAGCCGTATCGCGCCGCTGACCACCGCCAATGTGGTGCTGCAAAGCCCGCACAGCGTCTCCGTTGGCGTGATGCTGGGCATTGAGCCGGCTGAAAAAGATCCGCTTACCCCTTTCCTGGTCAATACCCGGCAGAGCGTGCTGCAGGCCGGGCAGTATAATGTCATCCTTGGCGAACAGCTGGCATCCCAGCTTGGCGTAAAACGTGGCGATCAACTGCGACTGATGGTGCCGTCGGTCAGCCAGTTCACCCCGATGGGACGCGTGCCAAGTCAGCGTCTGTTTACCGTAGCGGGCACCTATGCCGCTAACAGCGAAGTCGATGGCTATCAGATTCTGGTCAATCTTCAGGATGCGTCGCGCGTGATGCGCTACCCGGCCGGTAACATTACCGGCTGGCGACTGTGGCTGGATAAACCGCTGTCGGTCGACAGTCTGAGTCAGCAGACACTGCCTGCGGGCCTGGTCTGGAAAGACTGGCGTGAGCGTAAAGGCGATCTCTTCCAGGCAGTGCGTATGGAGAAGAACATGATGGGCCTGCTGCTAAGCCTGATCATCGCCGTGGCTGCCTTTAACATCATCACCTCGTTAGGCTTGCTGATCATGGAGAAGCAGGGCGAAGTGGCGATCCTGCAAACCCAGGGCCTGACGCGCCGGCAAATAGTGGCGGTGTTTATGGTGCAGGGTGCCAGCGCCGGGATTATCGGCACGCTGCTCGGCACGCTGCTCGGTGTCTTGCTGGCCAGCCAGCTCAACAACTTAATGCCGGTGATTGGCCTGTTCCTTGATGGTGCCGCATTGCCGGTTGATATTAATGTGTGGCAGGTGGTCACCATCGCCCTCAGCGCCATGATTGTGGCGCTGTTGTCTACGCTCTATCCTTCGTGGCGCGCTGCCGCCGTTCAACCTGCTGAGGCTTTACGTTATGAGTAACACTCCTTTGTTGCAGTGCCGCGACCTGTGCAAACGCTATCAGGAAGGCAGCGTGCAGACCGATGTGCTGCGCAATGTGGCTTTCAGCCTCCAGCCCGGTGAACTGACAGCGATTGTCGGCAGCTCTGGTTCCGGTAAAAGTACGCTGCTGCATCTGCTCGGCGGTCTGGATGCACCGACATCGGGCGACGTGGTGTTTGATGGCCAGTCACTGAATGCGATGTCCTCGTCGGCCAAAGCGGAGCTGCGTAACCGCGAGCTGGGCTTTATCTATCAGTTCCACCATCTGCTGCCGGACTTCAGCGCGCTGGAGAACGTGGCGATGCCGCTGCTGATTGGCAAAACGGCTAAAACGGAAGCGCAGGATCGCGCCCGTGAGATGCTGGCCGCGGTCGGGCTGGACCATCGCGCCGCGCACCGGCCTTCAGAACTGTCAGGCGGCGAACGCCAGCGCGTGGCGATTGCCCGGGCGCTGGTTAACCGCCCACGGCTGGTGATGGCGGATGAGCCAACCGGTAACCTCGATGCACGCAACGCCGACGCCATTTTTGAATTACTGGGCGAACTGAATGTGCGTCAGGGCACCGCGTTTCTGGTGGTGACCCACGATCTGATGCTGGCAAAACGCATGACGCGTCAGATGGAGATGCGTGATGGTCAGTTAAGCGATCAGCTCACCATGGCAGGAGCGGTGTAATGGGTTCGTCGTTATCCCTGTTGCTGGGCCTGCGCTTTAGTCGTGGCCGCCGTCGTGGCGGCATGGTGTCGCTGATTTCAGTGATCTCCACCATCGGTATTGCGCTGGGCGTGGCGGTGCTGATTATCGGTCTGAGCGCCATGAATGGTTTTGAGCGTGAGCTGAACAACCGCATTCTGGCGGTGGTGCCGCACGGCGAGATCGAGGCGGTCAATCAGCCGTTCCAGCACTGGCAGTCGATGATTGCCCCGATTGAAAAAGTGCCCGGCATTGCGGCGGCAGCGCCTTATGTGAACTTCACCGGCCTGATTGAGAGCGGCGCCCGGCTGGAAGCGCTGCAGGTAAAGGGCGTTGATCCGGCACAGGAGCCGCGCCTCAGCGCCCTGCCACAGTTTGTGGCAGATAACGGCTGGTCCTCTTTTGCCGCCGGTAAGCAGCAGATCATTCTGGGCGGCGGCATTGCTAAATCGCTGAACGTGAAGCAGGGCGACTGGATCACCATCATGATCCCCAACAACGATGGTGATAACAAACTGCTTCAGCCTAAACGTATCCGGCTTCAGGTCAGCGGTATTCTGCAACTGAGCGGCATGCTCGATCACAGCCTGGCGCTGGTGCCACTCGCCGATGCGCAGCACTATCTGGAGATGGGTGACAGCGTGTCCGGCATCGCCCTGAAGATGACCGACCCGTTCCAGGCGGTCAAACTGGTGCGGGATGCCGGTGAAGCGACCCGTTCCTACGTCTACATCAAGAGCTGGATTGGCACCTACGGCTATATGTACCGCGATATTCAGATGATCCGCGCCATCATGTATCTGGCGATGGTGCTGGTGATTGGCGTCGCCTGCTTTAACATCGTCTCAACGCTGGTGATGGCGGTGAAGGATAAGAGCAGTGACATTGCGGTGCTTCGTACCCTCGGTGCCAAAGACCGGCTGATCCGTGCCATCTTCATCTGGTACGGTTTGCTGGCAGGCCTGCTGGGCAGCGTCAGCGGCGTGATCGCGGGCGTGCTGGTGGCGCTGAATCTGACCTCACTGGTGCGCGGGCTGGAGTCGGTTACCGGTCATCATCTGCTGGCGGGTGATATCTACTTCATTGATTTCCTGCCGTCGGAACTGCACTGGATTGATGTGTTCTCAGTATTGATTACCGCGATTCTGCTGAGCCTGCTGGCGAGCTGGTATCCCGCCAGACGCGCCAGCCGCATTGACCCGGCTCGGGTATTAAGCGGTCAGTGAAAAAATGCGGCGCGAATCCTTTCGCGCCGCATCTGTTTAAGACCTTTGCTGTTGGGCGCGGCCCTCAGCAACCGTTACTATCGGGTGATGTTAACCCGGAATCTGTTTAGAGCGGCTCGCCGCAGCTGCTACGCCAGGAGATTTTATGCGTACACCACGTCGCCGCATACGACTTGCCCGCCTGAAGAAAACCCGGAGAAAAGTGCATCAGCGCTTTCGCCAGCGCATATTTGAGCGCGATCGTCAGGCCGAACTGGCCGCCCATCCTCAGCCGCATATTGTCGTGCTGACCGGCGCAGGCATCTCAGCGGAGTCCGGCATCCGGACCTTCCGCGCCGCTGACGGCCTGTGGGAAGAGCACCACGTTGAAGATGTTGCGACGCCCGAAGGATTTCAGCGCGATCCCGCGCTGGTGCAGCGCTTTTACAATGCGCGCCGCCAGCAATTGCAGGAGGCAGAGATTCAGCCTAACGCGGCCCATCTGGCGCTGGCGGAGCTGGAACAGGTATTAGGCGATAACTTTTTGCTGGTCACGCAAAACATCGACAATCTGCATGAGCGTGCCGGAAACAGCCGGGTGCTGCATATGCACGGTGAGCTGCTAAAAGTGCGCTGTGTCACCAGCGGTCAGGTCATTGAGTGGACCGGTGATATCACGCCGGACGATCGCTGCACCTGCTGCCAGTTCCCCTCGGCGCTGCGGCCGCACGTAGTGTGGTTTGGTGAGATGCCGCTGGGCATGGAGCAGATTTATCAGGCGCTGGAACAGGCCGATTACTTTATCGCTATCGGCACCTCAGGCCATGTCTATCCGGCCGCGGGTTTTGTCCATGAAGCCAAACTGCAGGGCGCGCATACTGTTGAGCTGAACCTGGAGCCAAGCCAGGTGGGCAACGAATTTGCCGAGCGACATTACGGCCTGGCGAGCGAAGTGGTGCCGGAGTTTGTGCATAAGCTGCTGCGCGCGCTTTATAAGTAAGCAGGGGCGGCTATGGCCGCCTCGCCGTTTCTTGCCCATCATGCTGATTCCAGCCGCCCGGTGTTTATCAGCATTGCGAGGTTTGCCGCAACAATCTCGTAATCAGCCGTTTTTTTCGGGCTTATTGCTTTCCCAAAGGTTATCGACAGCGCTAACCTGTCTGCGAATGATTTTACGCAACGTTGTAACCGGCTGGTCTGTTAATAATACCGGATGGCACTTTTAAAGGATGGGATATGGAACAGTTACTTGAGCGCTTTTTAAGTTATGTGGCCGTTGAGACACAGGCTAAGCCGCAGGCGCGCCAGGTGCCCAGCAGTGAAGGGCAGTGGACGCTGGCGCGTCAGCTGCAGGAGGAGTTGCTGGCACTGGGTTTTGTCGATGTCTCCTTGAGCGATCACTGTTGCGTCATGGGCACACTGCCTGCCAATGTTGACTGGCCGACGCCAGTCATCGGTTTCATCTCTCACATGGATACCTCGCCAGACTTTACGGCGAAACATGTTAATCCGCAGATCATTGAAAATTATCGCGGTGGAGACATTGCGCTGGGTAACGGCAACGAAATTCTCTCGCCGGTGATGTTCCCGGTGTTGCACAAGCTGATTGGGCATACGCTGATTACTACCGATGGCAAAACCCTGCTGGGCGCGGATGATAAAGCGGGTATCGCTGAGATCATGACGGCGATGGCGCAACTGGCTGCGAGCGATACGCCGCACGGTGCGATCCGTGTTGCCTTTACGCCCGATGAAGAGATTGGTCGCGGCACTTCTCACTTTGATGTGGAAGGCTTTGCCGCTGACTGGGCCTACACCATTGATGGCAGTGATTTAGGGGAGTTCGAATATGAGAACTTCAACGCTGCTTCGGCCACCGTCAAAATCGTCGGTAATAACGTGCACCCTGGCTCCGCCAAAGGGGTGATGGTCAATGCGCTGGATCTGGCAAACCAGTTTCATGCCGCGGTCCCGGCCAGCGAAAAACCGCAATATACTGACGGCTATCAGGGCTTCTATCATCTGCATCAGATCAAAGGCAGCGTTGAACACGCCGAGATGCTCTATATCATTCGTGACTTCGAAACGGAGAGTTTTGAACAGCGTAAACAGACGCTGCTGCAGATTGCCGCAGAGATCAACAAAACCCTGCACCCGGACTGTTCGGTCACTGTCGAGATCACCAACAGCTATCGCAACATGCGTGAAAAGGTTGAGCCGTTTCCACACATTATCGAACTGGCTTTACAGGCGATGCGTGACTGCGGCATTGAGCCGGTAGTGAAACCGATTCGCGGCGGTACGGATGGATCGGCGCTGTCGTGGAAAGGATTGCCTTGCCCGAACATCTTTACCGGTGGCTATAACTATCACGGCAAGCATGAGTTTGCTTCGCTGAATATCATGGCGAAATCGGTGGAAGTGATTGTGCGGCTGTCAGAACTGGCGGCGCAGAAGAAGAATTAAACCCGCAGGCACAAAAAAGGCTCTCTGCCACGGCGGCAAGAGAGCCTGATTCAGCATCAGCTCAGATTATTCGTCGCCGAAGTACCAGTATCCGGCATTGACCAGGTCGGCGATCTGCGCCAGTACCGACGGGTCATCCAGCGCATCGCCCAGATCGGCCAGTGTGATGCGATAGTGGCGCGCCAGGACCGCCATCACATCGGGATGTGAACACTCAACCCGCTCACCGTTGACATAGACCGCATCACCAATCGTCAGGACACGCAGGCCACCTAACCGGCTCAGGGTATCGCCCTGTTGCAGCGCATCATAAATTTCATCGGGCTGATAAGGCGGTTCCGGCGGCGCGACATCGAGTTCGTGACGTGACTGGGAAATGAATTCGCCGAACCACTGAGCGAACTGCTCCGGCTGATTGACCACATCCAGCATCAACTGACGTACGCCTTCAATCTCCTGCGGCAGAATCTGCGACGGGCAATCACGTGCAGGCACATCCGGATCGCTGAAGCGCAGGCTGCCCAGCTCGTTGGCCAGCGCGTAATCCGCAAAGCCGCTGATTAGCTCGCGTCCGCTGGGGGCACGGAAACCCACGGAGTAGTTCAGGGCGTTTTCCAGCGAGTAGCCTTCATGCGGGAACCCCGGCGGAATATAGAGAATATCACCCGGCTCCATCTCTTCATCGATGATGGCGTCGAATGGCTCAACCTGCAGCAGATCCGGATGCGGGCAGTGCTGCTTCAGCGGCACTTTTTCACCGACGCGCCAGCGACGGCGACCGGTACCCTGAATAATAAAGACATCATACTGATCAAAATGGGGACCGACGCCGCCGCCAGGCACGGCAAACGACACCATCAGGTCATCAACACGCCAGTCAGGCAGGACACGGAAAGGGCGCATCAGTGCGGCAGAGGCTTCATGCCAGTGATTGACCGCCTGTACCAGCAGCGACCAGTTGTTTTCACCCAGATGATCATAGCTCTCGAACGGGCCGTGGCTGACCTGCCATTTGCCATCCTGATGGCTGACCAGGCGGCTATCCACCTCGTTTTCCATCGCCAGACCGGCCAGTTCATCCGGTGAAAGAGGATCGACAAAGTTTTTAAAACCACGCTTCAGCACTACCGGGCGTTTCTGCCAGTAACGCTGAATAAAATCGGGCCAGTTAATATCGAGCTGATAGTCCATAAAAGGGTTCCGCTTAGGGCTGTAAATGCCAGCAAGTATAACAGCCCTGAGGGTTTTCTACTCGCGGCGATGTTCGACTTCCTGGCGCTGAAAGACCACTTCCATGCGTGTTCCGCCGAGTGCGCTACTGGAGGCGATGACGTTGCCCTCATATTGCTCAAGAATATCGCGCACCACCGCCAGACCCAGTCCCTGACCGGGACGCAGAGTATCGGCGCGCTGACCCCGGACAAACACTAAATCGCGCTTACTCTCGGGAATGCCCGGACCATCATCGTCAATATAGAGATGGAGTGCATTTTCGCTCTGAAAAGCGCTGATTTCGATAAATTCCAGGCAATACTTGCAGGCGTTATCGAGCACGTTGCCCAGCACTTCCATAAAGTCATTCTGGTCGCCAACAAAGGTCAGCTCCGGTGAGATATCCAGCGAAATCGCCACGCCTTTACGCTGATAGACTTTATTCAGGGCTGAGCAGAGCTTATCGAGCAGACCGGAAACGGAATGCAGATCGCGCTGCAGCGGATTGTGATCGGCCTGCATACTGGCGCGATGCAGATAATAACCGACCTGCTGCGAGATACGACTAATCTGCTCCAGCATCACCGGCTCAGCCTGTTCCACCGTCAGTTCCTTGCCGTTGCGCAGCGAGCGCAGGGTGCTCTGCAACACGGCCAGCGGCGTTTTCAGGCTGTGGGTCAGGTCTGAAAGCGTGGTGCGATAGCGGGTATAGCGTTGTCGCTCATTGGTCAGCAACAGATTGAGGTTACGCACCAGACTGCGCAGTTCCTGCGGCGGATTATCCGCCAGATTTTCGCGCTGACTGGTCTCCAGTTCGCGCACCTGCTGTGTCAGCGCGCCAATCGGCCGCAGACTCCAGTGCGCCGCCAGCCACAGCAACGGAATGATCAGTATCAGGTTGGCCGCCAGCACATAGCTGAACCACGACCAGACCACATCAGAATGCTGCAACTCCTGCGGGATAGAGTCGACCACCACAATGGTGAGTGCGGGCAGATTCGTGGTGGCATCGTAACGGTTAACGGCGACCGAATGGGTAAAGGTATCGTTGCTGTCATTGTCCCAGTCGTTGAGTCGTTGCTGAGCATTCAGGTTATTGCCCATTGCCACCATGCTGGTACGGTTACTGGTATCAATCTCGTAGAAGTCAGGCTTCAGCAGCCATTCACGGCGGATCTTCTTGCGGATCTCCGGCACGTCGCGTTGCTGCCACAACAGTTTGCCGTGCTCATCGTAAATAAACACCAGCGTCGGGAAGTTGAGCGTCATCCGTTCCGGCTGGGCGATGGTGAGTTTGTTGTCATGCCATTGCGCCAGCGTAAAGAACAGATTGCTCTCGCCGCGCATCACGCGATAGGTGTTTTTATCGAAACTGACCACATAGCCAATCACCGCCACCATGCCATAGGAGAGTGAGAGGAAGAGGACTATCGCTGCGGAGGCCAGCAGAAAGCGGGCGCGCAGCGAAATAGGGCGATAACGATTAAACCAGGACATGGTCAGAGATCAAAGCGGTAGCCCTGGCCACGCACGGTGGCGATTACGTCAGTAGGATGCAACGCCAGAATTTTTTTGCGCAGACGGCCCATAAGAACGTCGATGGTGTGGCTTTCACGCAGTTCAGCGTCAGGATAGAGCTGCAGCATCAGCGAGTCTTTGCTCACCACTTTGCCCGCGTTACGGATCAGCGTTTCGACAATGGTGTACTCAAAGGCCGTGAGCTTCACCGGCTGTTCATTGACCGTCAGTTCACGGCGGGAGAGATCAACCTGAAACGGGGCCATATCGATGATTTGCGAGGCATGTCCGCTGTTACGACGCATCAGCGCCTGCAGGCGTGCCGCGACTTCTTCAATATGAAACGGTTTGGTGACGTAGTCATCCGCACCGGCTTCCAGCGCCTCAACTTTGGCCTGCCAGCCTTCACGGGCGGTCAGCACCAGAATCGGCTGGCGCACAGCATCGCTGCGCCAGCGGCGAATCAGAGACATACCATCTTCATCCGGCAGGCCGAGATCCACCAGCGCGATATCTGGCAGATGTTCCCGAAGAAAATAGTCAGCTTCTTTGGCGTCTTCGGCGGCATCGACCTGATGGCCCATGTCACGTAACTGGACGGCGAGATGATGGCGCAGCAGGGCATTGTCTTCAACAACCAGAACACGCATAGAAATTCCTTACACTCTGTTTGAGTCAACCTGCAGAAAGTATACGCGAAATGTATTAAACAAGATGTTAACGCAGACCGGACTGGGCCGGTCTGCGGCGGGCATTATTTCAGATCGTCAACCATCTGGATAGCGCGGCCAATATAGTTTGCAGGCGTCATCTGCTTCAGACGGACTTTTTCCTCTTCCGGCAGCGCCAGGCTGTCGATAAAGGCCTGCATGCCGGCGGCATCGACGCGTTTACCGCGCGTCAGCTCCTTCAGCTTCTCATAAGGCTTCTCAATGCCGTAACGACGCATTACCGTCTGGATCGGTTCTGCCAGCACTTCCCAGTTGTGATCCAGTTCATCCAGCAGACGATCGCGGTTCACTTCCAGTTTCGAGATGCCTTTCAGCGTCGCCTGATAGGCGATCAGCGCATAACCGACGCCCACACCGAGGTTACGCAGCACGGTGGAGTCGGTCAGATCGCGCTGCCAGCGTGAGACCGGCAGTTTGCTGGCCAGATGCTGCATTACCGCGTTCGCCAGGCCCAGATTGCCTTCGGAGTTTTCGAAGTCAATTGGGTTCACTTTGTGCGGCATGGTCGACGAGCCAATCTCGCCCGCAATGGTCTTCTGTTTGAAATGGTTCAGCGCCACATAACCCCAGATATCGCGATCGAAATCGATCAGGATGGTGTTAAAGCGGGCGATGCAGTCAAACATTTCGGCAATATAGTCGTGCGGCTCAATCTGCGTGGTGTAAGGGTTCCAGGTGATCCCCAGCGAGGTGACGAAGTTCTCGCTCAGCGCATGCCAGTCCACTTCGGGATAGGCGGCAATGTGGGCGTTGTAATTCCCTACAGCGCCGTTGATTTTGCCCAGCACCTCAATCTGTTTCAGCTGACGTAACTGACGCTCCAGACGGTAAGCGACGTTTGCCATCTCTTTACCCATCGTCGACGGTGTAGCCGGCTGGCCGTGGGTGCGGGAGAGCAGCGGAATGTCACGATATTCGCTGGCAAGATCTTTCACAGCGGTAATCAGCTGCTGCCAGTAAGGCAGGATCACGTCACGACGGGCTGTTTCCAGCATCAGGGCGTGCGACAGATTGTTGATATCTTCAGAAGTACAGGCGAAGTGGATAAATTCAGAAACAGCATGCAGGGCAGGGACGTCGGCAACTTTCTCTTTCAGGAAATACTCAACCGCTTTGACGTCGTGGTTGGTGGTGCGCTCAATGGTTTTGATGCGCGCGGCATCTTCTTCGGAAAAACCAGCGACAATCGCATCAAGGAAAGCGTTTGCGTCGGCATCAAATGCAGGAACTTCCTTGATCTCTGCGGTCGCGGCCAGTTTTTGTAACCAGCGAACTTCAACCTCAACGCGGAATTTCAGCAAACCGAATTCGCTGAAAATCGCACGCAGCGGGCTGACTTTATCGCCGTAACGACCATCGACAGGTGAGACGGCGGTCAGAGAGGATAATTCCATCAGTGCAACTCCTGAATCATTTAGCAGTGTTTTGCCGCACCGACTTAGTAAGTCAGTGGCAGCCGGGATAAGAGGGTTTTCGCTTCACGCAGCAAACGCTGACGCGAGAACATCAGTTGCAGTCGGCCACCACCGACCTGCTGCCACAATACGGCAGCACGGATACCGGCTAACAGGGTGGCGCGCACTTTACTCTGTACCTGCGTATTTTGCAGTACCGCAGGCGAACCGGTGACCTGAATACGCGGGCCAAGCGGGCTGATCACATCCACATAGATGGCAGCCATCGCGCTGAGAATGGTGTCTGACTCCAGTTCATAATGCGCCAGCTGGCGATCCAGCTGAGTGATGCGCTGGGCCAGCGTCGCCATGGCTGTTTTACTGGCGCTGAGCTTGCGCTCCAGCACCATCATGCTCAGGGTGTAACGCGTCAGCTCTGCACCTGCACCCTGACGACTGCTGCTGTTCAGCACCGCCATCAGGGTTTCAAGTCCGAGGCGCAGGTTGGCTTCATTGTTGCCAAACACCGCCAGCGTTGAGCCAGGATTGAGGTCCAGTACGCTGCGCAGCGATACGGTCAGCGCCTCCGGCTGGCAGTGACCCTGCTGAGCCAGCTGCTGCACCAGATGGGCCGACTGACAGATGCCCGCCAGCGCCAGCGTAATTTCCTGATAATTTTTCGCCACGGTTACTCCTGTTTACGCGTCATCAATGCGGGCTGAGCCCGCTTACTCCGCCACTAACGGCAGACGCTGTTCGATAATACCGCCACCGAGGCAGACCTCGCCAAGGTAAAACACCGCAGACTGACCCGGCGTCACCGCTGCAACCGGCTCGTCGAAACGCACCTCAATCCGATCGTCGCCGTGTGGGATAATCTCACAGGGAATATCGGTCTGACGATAGCGGGTTTTCACAGTGCAGCGAAGCGGGGCGGTAATCGGCTGGCGATCAACCCAGTGCAGCTGCTGCGCAATCAGGCCGACGGACATCAGACGCGGATGATCGCCGCCCTGGGCAACAATCAGGCGGTTACGCGCCACATCTTTGTCGACCACATACCAGGGATCATCTTTGCTCTCTTTCAGGCCGCCAATACCCAGGCCTTTACGCTGTCCCAGAGTATGGTACATCAGCCCCTGATGTTCACCGACGATCTGGCCTTCGGTAGTTTCTATTTCGCCAGGCTGAGCCGGGAGATAGCGCGCCAGGAAGTCGCGGAATTTGCGCTCACCGATAAAGCAGATGCCGGTCGAATCTTTCTTTTTCGCGGTGATAAGGTCGAGCTGTTCGGCAATGCGGCGCACTTCCGGTTTTTCCAGCTCGCCAACCGGGAACAGACTTTGGGCGATCTGCTGGTGGCTAAGGGTATAGAGGAAGTAGCTCTGATCTTTGTTGCCATCCAGACCGCGCAACAGCTGGCTCTGGCCAGCCACGTCCTGACGACGCACGTAGTGACCGGTGGCGATAAAATCTGCGCCGAGATCTTCAGCCGCGAACTCCAGGAACGCTTTGAATTTGATCTCTTTGTTGCAGAGGATATCGGGGTTGGGCGTGCGGCCCGCTTTGTACTCTTCGAGGAAATGCTCAAAGACGTTATCCCAGTATTCAGCGGCAAAGTTAACTTTGTGCAGCTTCATACCCAGCTTGTCGCACACCGCTTGCGCATCCGCCAGATCGTCCGCGGCGGTACAATACTCCTCGCCATCGTCCTCCTCCCAGTTCTTCATGAACAGGCCTTCAACCTGGTAACCCTGCTGTTGCAGTAACCAGGCGGAAACGGAAGAATCGACGCCGCCGGACATACCGACGATCACTTTTTTCTGGCTGTTGTCAGACATGACACGCTCGCATTACGATAAAAAAACAGGCGGCGCATTCTATCATGCAGAAGGCAGGCGCGCACCCTCGTGAAACGGCCACCGGAACGGGCTGACCAGATGTAGCGGGTAGCGCGTGCCCTGTTGCCACAGGCGTACGCTTTCCGCGACCAGCGGCGAACGCAGGTTAGAGGCAGTGAGAATCTGCGCTGGCGGCAACCACCAGCAGCAATCGATGTCGCTGTCCTGCGGCTGGGTTGGCGCTTTTTCCGCCAGATCCACGCCAAACAGAAAACGCACAAAAGGCGTACTGTCGGGTGCGATCCACTGGTTTATCGCGATGAAATAGTGCATCGGCGTGGCGATGCCAGTCTCTTCATAGAGTTCGCGCTCTGCGGCTTCCAGCAGAGTTTCATCCGCTTCAAGATGTCCGGCGGGCTGGTTCCAGGTGGGGCGACCGTTAATCGTCTCTTCCACTACCAGTAATTCACCTTCGGCCTGAACCAGACAGGCGACAGTAACATGAGGTTTAAACATCACTTCTCCGCAATTGTTAACCTGAGGTTATAAAAAACCGGTTTTCAGAGCGCACTTTCACTAAGTTCACGCCACGCGCCCGGAGCCAGATCGTCGAGCGAATAACTCCCCATCGCGTACCGGATCAATCGCAATGTGGGAAAGCCAATGTGGGCGGTCATCCGGCGAACCTGACGATTACGGCCTTCATACAGCGTGATTTTCAGCCACTGCGTCGGGATGTTTTTACGCTCGCGGATGGGTGGCTGACGTGGCCAGAGCCACTCAGGCTCAGCCACTTTTTCTACCCCAGCGGGCAGCGTCAACCCATCTTTCAGATTAACCCCATCCCGTAAAGGCTGCAGATCCGTCTCCTGTGGCTCGCCTTCCACCTGCACATAATAGATCTTACCTGTGCGTTTGCCGGGCTGAGTCAGCGCAGCCTGCAGCGCGCCGTCGTTGGTCAGCACCATCAATCCTTCGCTGTCGCGATCGAGGCGACCTGCGGCATAAACCTCTGCGACGCTGACAAAATCCTTCAGGGTTCGGCGGCCCGCTTCATCGGTGAACTGCGGTAACACGTCGAACGGTTTGTTAAACAGAATCACGCGGCGCGGAGCCGCAGGGCGGGCAGGGGAACGCCGCGCATCACGCGTCGGGCGGCTGAATCGTTTATCCTGGTGAATTCGTTGAGAAGTTTTTCGCATGGGCTTTGCAGTCAGAAACATTCGGCGCATTATAACGTGAAATTGCGGTGATTGGCGTGGCGGAAATATTCAAGTAGTATTGACGCGCATCTTACAAATCATTAACAAACGCCCAGGAGAGGTTAATGGAAAGCAAAGTAGTTGTTCCGGCGGAAGGTCAGAAAATCACCCTGAATCAGGGCAAGCTCACAGTGCCAAACAATCCGGTCATTCCTTACATTGAGGGTGACGGTATCGGTGTTGATGTTTCCCCGGTAATGCTGAAAGTCGTCGATGCGGCGGTGAAGAAAGCCTACAACGGCGAGCGTAAGATCTCCTGGATGGAGATTTACACCGGTGAGAAGTCAGTTGAACTCTACGGCCAGGATGTCTGGCTGCCACAGGAAACTCTCGACTTAATCAAAGAATATCGCGTGGCTATTAAAGGCCCACTGACCACCCCGGTCGGCGGCGGTATTCGTTCACTGAACGTGGCCCTGCGTCAGGAGCTTGACCTCTACGTCTGCCTGCGTCCGGTACGTTACTACAAAGGCACGCCAAGCCCGGTTAAACGTCCTGAAGAGACCGACATGGTGATCTTCCGTGAAAACTCCGAAGATATCTATGCCGGTATCGAGTGGAAAGCGGGCTCTGCCGAAGCGGACAAAGTGATCAAGTTCCTGCGCGAAGAGATGGGCGTGAAGAAAATTCGCTTCCCTGAGCAGTGCGGTATCGGCGTTAAGCCGTGTTCAGAAGCGGGCACCAAACGTCTGGTGCGCGCGGCAGTGGAATACACCATCACTAACGATCGTGATTCACTGACCCTGGTTCACAAAGGCAACATCATGAAGTTCACCGAAGGCTCTTTCAAAGACTGGGGATACCAGTTAGTGAAAGAAGAGTTCGGCGGTGAGCTGATCGACGGCGGCCCGTGGATGAAGTTCAAAAACCCGAACACCGGCAAAGAGATCATCGTTAAAGATGTGATTGCTGATGCGTTCCTGCAACAGATCCTGCTGCGTCCGGCTGAGTATGACGTTATCGCCTGTATGAACCTGAACGGTGACTACATCTCTGACGCTCTGGCAGCGCAGGTTGGCGGTATTGGTATCGCACCAGGCGCCAACATCGGTGACGAGTGTGCGCTGTTCGAAGCGACCCACGGTACAGCACCTAAGTATGCAGGTCAGGATAAAGTGAACCCAGGTTCAATTATTCTGTCCGCAGAAATGATGCTGCGTCACATGGAGTGGTTCGAAGCGGCTGACCTGATTGTTAAAGGTGTTGAAGGCGCTATCGCTAACAAGACCGTGACTTACGATTTCGAACGCCTGATGGATGGCGCTAAACTGCTGAAATGTTCAGAGTTTGGTGACGCGATCATCGAAAATATGTAATCCGCATTACATAACATATAGCCAACACGGATGTAAAAATCGTGTTGGCTTTTTACTTCCCACTTTCTTTCCCCAAAACTCTTCATAAAATCACCTTCACGCAGCAACCACAATCCAGGCTTTGCCGCGATCATCGTTATAGCGATTACTCATCTAAGCGCTTATTGCTCTCGCACCGTACTGTTTAAGACATTTTCTCAGTGAGAGTGCTGCTAAATCATTTCCCGCTGCATGGCATTTTACTCTCTCTGCAAATTGAATTGTCTGATGCCACGGTAAAAGAGTGAGTGAACGCATATCTGTCATCCACCCTGTCACACCTGATTTGTTAAACGACCCTCTGTTAATCTCTTTCAGTATCAGTTAAGCGCCCGGCATTAAATGTGTCGAGCCACGTTATTTGATCCTTACAGCTGATTCATTTTTGTAACCTGTACCACAAAAAAATAGAGTTACGCATGATCCGGTTGCCGCAGACGTGTACGCTTCTGCCGATACAGAGGGAGAGCATTATGGATGATGAAGCGGTAAGTGATGCTATTGCGGCATGTCGCCTGCTATTTGGACAGGCGGTGATGGAAATCGTGGCTGAAAATAAGCCTGTGACTGGTGAAGCCATTTCTGAAAAAATTCATCAAATGTTTACCGGAATCAACCCGGAACCCGTGATGACGCTGGCTATCAGCCTGCTGACAACCCGCGCCGACTGACCGATCCCGGTCATCAAGCCAGAGACCTCAGGCCGCCATGGGCGTAATGCCAGTCAGTTAAGCGACAGGTGATAACGCAGTCTGGTGCCGGGCAGGGGCTGGCGGTCCTCGCGCCGCTGCGCGGTTCCTTCACTTCATTCGCCTGCCTGACGGAATGCCGGGGATGGCACATCCTGTGCCGCCCCGCCTTTCGCCCGCGTCCTGCGGGCTCTCCTGGCAGACTCATTCTGTTCAGCGCTGCGGATTGCCTGCCCCTGCCCGCCACCGGCCTGCTCTGAAACTTAAGTGAATGTTGTCAGAAAGGGCACGAAAGTGGTGGCCTGAGCGCCTCTGCTGCTGAAAGGGCTATCCGCAGCGCTGAGGCGTGACGCCGGGCCAGAAGTCCACGCCGGGAAGCGTGGACAGTTCGGGGCCGGCCAGGGAGGGCCGATCCCCGAACGGTTCGTCGGCACGACGTCAAAGCCGAAGGTACCGCGTGAGCGGCGCGAGGACGGCCCGGCAGCAGCAGAGGTGCGCTGGCCCGCACTGCGGCTCGCTCGCCCGGAAAAAAAGCTGGCACGTTTGACCGTGACAGCTTTTACAAATCTAATCTTAACTGACCAGTATTACGCCATGGGCGGCCTTTTCCTTTTCTGCATGCTGGCCCGGCAGGGCCGACGCCGTAAAATAATAATCCGGTTAATAATTCAGGCCTGTCTCTGGCCTGTCGTGCTGGCCTCATATTTTAACAATATCGCAACTATGGAACCAATCTGACACTGCGCTGACTAATTTGCTGACTATACCGTTACGTTACCGTTTTCAGAACGTTAACCGGGCGAGTCTTACTTTTATTCAGCCAGAACGGCGTAGCCTTTGCGCAGAGGATGTCAGACATGCGGTTTTTAATTATTTGTCGGGATAATATTGGCGACACCTTACTGACCACGCCGCTGATCAGTGCGCTGGCGCAGTCGGGGCAGCATCAGGTCGACGTGCTGACTAACAATTACGCTGCGCCAGTGTTGCAGCATAATTCCGATATCCGGCAGCTCTTCTATTACACTAAACTGCATCACCGTGAGGCAGGGCAGGGACGACTGACCTGTCTCTTACAGCGACTGAAGCTGATGCTGACCCTGAAAAAACAGCGTTACGATGTGGTGATTCTGGCAAAAAGCCGCTGGGATCAGCATGGCCTGAAGTGGGTTAAAACAGTGCGTCCCGCCAGAGTGATTGCCCTGGGCCATCCCCATCCGCTGATTACCGATCTGCTGCCGCCACCCAGCCAGTTGCCGTGTCATATCAGTGAAACCCTGTTTAGCCTGGGGCGGCCTTTCAATCTCAGCGCCACAGCGCCAGGCAAACTGACGCTGCTACCGGATGCGGCAATCGCGGCCAGCCTGCGTGACACCTGTGCGATTGATCCCGCTGTTCCGGTCTATGCATTGCAAATCAGCGCCCGCAAGCCGAGCCAGCAGTGGGAAGCCGCGCGGTTTGCCGGGCTGGCTGAAAAAATCGCGGCGCGTCATCCCTGCCAGATAATGCTGCTCTGGTCACCCGGCAGCCGTGATAATCCGCGTCATCCGGGAGATGATGAAAAAGCGCGTGAAATTATGGCGCTCTGCCCGCATCTGCCGATCAAAGCGGTGGCAACCACCAGCCTGCCGCAGTTGATTGCAGCAATGTCGTTGTGTCAGGGGCTGGTGAGCAGTGATGGCGGGGCAATGCACATTGGTGCGGCGCTGGGATTGCCGGTCGTCGCGCTGTTTGGCGACAGCGATCCGGCGTGCTGGCATCCGTGGCAGGTTAACTATCAGGTGCTGCAACCGGCGTCACGTGAGGTCAATGCGCTGAGCAGCAGCGAGGTCTATGACGCCTTCGCCCATACCATTACTCAGTAAGCCTCTTCAGGCCAGCGTCCCAGTCTGGCCGCTTCACACAGCATGGCGACCGTCAGTGGACGATAAGGCTGTGCTGTGCCCGCAGTAAACCAGCTTGCCACTGCAAAGCGCCGTCGGCGCGGCTCCGGAAAATAGCGGGCGTCATCATACTGTTCTGAACAGACGCCGAAAGTGATAAAAAAATCACTCATCAGAATGGCAAAATCCACCTCACTCAGCGGTAACTGCTGCAGATGAAATCCCGTCCGATCCACTTTCCGGAACCAGCCCAGTGCGGTTGGCTGATTGTGGTGCTCAATCAGCGCAATGATGGATTGAGAAAGATCGTTCATTACCCCACCAGTTTCGCCACGGCCTGCCCGACCTCATCGGCCTTGATCGTTGCCATCGGATGCTGTGAGGCGGTTTTATCCGGGCGGTGAATAATGATGTGCCGAGCGCTGTCCTGGCAGGGACCGGTATAGCGCGGATTGGCGGTGGAGAACAGGCTGACCGTCGGCGTCTGTGCGGCCACGGCGATGTGCAATGGACCGGTGTCCCCGGTAACCAGCACATCCAGCGTGCGAATCAGGCTAATCAGGCCGCTGAGATTCGTTTTCCCCGCCATCGGCGTCACACGCTGACGGCAGTGCAGGGGCAGGCTTTCAATAAATTCCTGCTCAAGAGGCTGCTCAGCGGCGGTGCCGGTAACGATAATTTCCGTGTCAGGCCAGCGTTCAAGCAAGGCTGTCGCCAGCTGGCTGAAGGAGGCCAGCGGCCAGCGGCGAATATCTTTTGATGCCCCTAACTGAAAACCGATACGGCGATGGTCAGCCTTTGTAGTCGGACTGTTGTTCAGTGCCGGAAGGTGCATCCGGGTCTGCTCTGTCTCTGCGCCAAGGACTTCAATCAGTTTCAGCTTACGCTTGATGGTATGGTCATCAAAATAGCCTGAATAGTGATCGAGATATTTATTTAGCAGAGGCGACTCGCGGCCGTAATGATCGCGCACAATTACCTTACTGCCGGTCAGTACCGAGCTCATAATATCGTAGGGGAAATGGGCGTGTAATATTACTGACAGGTCAGGTTTCTGACGGCGCAGTTTGAAAAAAAGCGGCAGGAAATTCGCCAGTTTGTTATCCCAGATATAGATCTTATCAAACCAGTTATAACGGCTGACGAGATCCTTATTTTTCTTGCTGGAAACCAGAATAAACTTGCTGGCGGGAAAGCGATTTTTCAGGCTCCAGATAGCCGGCGTATTCATCAGAAAGTCGCCCAGTGCCGTGGTGGAGTAAATCACCACTGTTTGTGGGGCCAGGTCGTGCAAGGCCTGTGGTTTTGTTCTGCTGGAAAATCGAGAATAGAGCGTTAAAAGTCGGTCTATCAGATAAATCTTTTTTTTCTTCACGTCTGAATTCTCTTAAACGTATCAATAATATTTAACAAAAGGTGTTGTGAGTTATTAGAGAATATTTCTGCGACTAAAGTTCATTATTAAGGTTTATTTTTTCGCTGCCGTAGAAATTTCGTTTAAATTGTTTCCACAATTTTAATGTTGTTTATTCTGGGTATATATACAGAATTGTGTAAAAGAAGTAAGAGATTATTAAAAAGAGATGGGATGATTCTTATAAAAAGGAAAGTATGGAAAATATTCTGATTCCGGCCATAACTAATAGCAGGTTAATTATTAGCGGAATTATTCTATGACTTCTATCTATTAAAAAACATGCGATAAAACAAACCCCGGCACGTGTGCCGGGGCAGGGTATTACGACTGTGGCTGACCCACCGGGCCTGAACCCAGCGTACCGCCCGGTGACGACTGACCGCTTGGTGCATGAGGGCGGCCATCATCTTTAATTGCGTCGCTCTTCTGCGAGCAGCCCGCAAGAGAGGTTAAGGTCGCTGCAACCAGCAGCAGGGCAGGAATTGTTTTCATAAGGTCACCTTGATGTTGTCAGAAAGAGACGAAACCAGACTAAGCATAGATACTTACCGCACTCTGGCCTGAAAAGGCTTATCTTTCAGATGTTTCTCAGCCGGCGGAGAGAGTCCAGGCAAAAAAAAACGGAAGCCAGTGGCTCCCGTTCTGTTGACGTTCAGCGCGATTACTTGCGGCCCAGCAGGAAGCCGATAAATACGCCAACGCCTGCAGCAACGGCCAGACCTGCAACAGGATTGGATTGAACCTGATCCTTGATACAGTCAGCAGCATCGCGGGCAGCATAGCTTGCCTGGTTGGTGTAACGGCGTGCTGCGCCTTTAGCCTGATGCTCAGATGAACCGGTTGCTGCACCCCATTGTTCCTGAACTGCGCCAGCGGCTTCTTTTACTTTATCTTCGATTTTTCCTGACATTTATTGCTCCTTGGTTTTGAGTGAGACCCTCAAAGCGTAGCAAAGATAGTGAATTCTGCTCCTCCAGCGGAGGAAAATGGGCTAAAAAATCATTTCTGGCTGTTAATGGCGCTGCGTTTGCGGGTAAGGGATTTACTGTCTAGCCTTTGGAAAGAGAGGCGCACTCAGGCGCTGCCACAGCCATAGCCAAAGCTACAGCCGGAGGATAAGCAATGAAACGTGATGCACTGAATGATGACGACTATGACGAAGTCTGCCGGGTCATTGGCGATGCGGTCATTGTGCTGTCGGAGCGCGGCCATGACACCCGCCGTGGCGAAATCTACGACCTGCTTAAACGTATACGTCAGCAGCGGGCCCACAGTGAACGGGATGAGCAGCGGATGCTGGATCATGCTATCCGGCTGATTAAGCCTGAGGTTTAGCATAGTGCGGAAAGGCTGCGCTACTGCAGCAGCACGCCCTGAATCAGACTGGCCTCAACAATCGTAACCTCATTAATTTTCAGCGCCTGCATATAACCTTCAACCAGTAAGAGATTGCTGACATCAGTGGCCCGGTAGTCGCCCGGGAGTTCACTGTCGCCTTTCCAGACCTGCTGCTGCGACAGCTGACTTAATGTCGTCAGGCTGTAGCGATGGGGTTTGCCCGGTAACTGATTACGGATTGAAAAACCATGGACGCCGCCGATGCCAATGACCCGACGGCTCGCCAGATCCTGTTTAATCTGCGGACTGACCTCATTAGCGGCATAAAATTGCACAAAGCGCAGCACCGACTGCCGCCAGGAGCCAATCGGATTAGGGGATTTGGCCTCCGGGCTGTTCTTCAGCACCGTCAGAATAAAGTTTTTCAACGTCACCGAGGCCAGTTTGCCCTGATAGATATCTGCAACCGCCTGACCCGCCTGCTGTCGCCAGGCAGTCATCTGCATCGATCCCCCACCAATATCCCAGACCAGCAGTTGCTCATCACGGATCGCCGGATCGTTAAGCGCGGCTTTAGCAGAGAGGAAACCGAGTTTCGCTTCCTGCTGCTGCGAGATGATGCTGATTTGCGCACCGGTCTGGCGCTGCAACTGATCGATGACCGCCTGTCCGTTGCTGGCGTTGCGGAACACCGCAGTGGCAACGCCGCTGATGCGCTGTGGATGAAAGCGCCGTGCCTGCGTTAAAAGCTGCTGCAGGGCAGCGGCACCTTCATGAGTCATCGCCGGGCCGAGCTGATTATCTGTTGAATGCGCTAAGGCCTCGTTCCAGGCCACGGCGCGCTGATCCTGATACAGCATCTTTTCGATGCGCAGCTGGCAGACATTGACACGGGCTACCGCAATTTTGGTGGTGCCGGAACCGATATCCAGACCGGCGCGAATTTGCTGGCAGCGATCGGCCTGGACAGCAGCGGCAAAAAACAGTGAGCAGAACAGCGTGACAGCAGACAGCGCAGCAGAACGCATAGCGACTCCGGGTGCAATGAGGATCAGAGTGAACGGGCGGCGACGCAGGCCGGATAGACGCTCACCAGGAAGTGACGCAGATGATCAAAACACCATTCGGCGTCATCCGCCTGCGGGCAATAGAACTGAATAGTGATCTTTTCATAATCGCGCTGACGCTGGCGCAGCGGCGACCAGCTCCAGTCGAGTACCGAGCGGGCATAATTGACCAGCGTCTCGGCGGGCATCTGATGTTGCTGCTCCTGCCCGGTCAGGTAGCGATAAAAGTTCGCTTCCAGCTGCAGCGCCTCCTCAAAGCCGTGTTGCGGCAGGTCGGGACGAAAAGCCACATCGATAAAGCCACAGACCGCATCTGCCTGCTGCTGCCAGTCGCAGGCCAGGGTCATAAACAGCCCCTCCTGCAGATTGATCTCCTCGACCAGCCGCCGCAGATTCACTGAATGGTTCAGCACCGCGATCTCCTCAAGGCGACCGGTTTCCAGCGTCAGATCAAAGCCACAGGGATTCACGGAGCCATCCGCATTGCGGGTGGCGGGGAAGGGGAAGTCGATATAACCGTTGTTATCCAGACGCTTTTCCATCGGGGAGACCTGCTGCTTGACGTTTCCTGACAATAAACCATCTGGCAGCAGGATTCATCCCTTATGGACAGGTCCAGGTGATTTGGGTGTCCTGGTAAGGGTTGATCAGGCGGAACTGCTTATCTGACAGGCGCTGCGCGTAATAGCCCTCAGGCGTGACGGCGGAGGGAACATATTTAAAGCGATCCAGCGACTGCAGCGGGCCACTCTTAACGCTGACCTTATCCCGGGTCACGGTGAAGCTATTAACCAGATCAAAAATCACGCCTTGGGTATGCCCCATCGACTGACCATAAATTGTCGAGACCTCACCCGGACATTCCACCCCTTTCGGGCCAGATGAACATCCAGTCACCATCGCGATGAGGATAAAAATGCTGAGACGCATCATGATTTTCTACCTGCTTCAATCCCTGGGAGTTTCGTGGCGCAGAGTCTATCCTGCTGCGTCACTGATTACTTAATCATAGCAGTTTACGCTGCGCTTCCTGTTTGTGATTTGTTTAATCGTTAAGCAACAGGAATGTAAAAGGGTGACTTTGCTTATCAATAAACGTTATTCTTGGCTCCTTTGCGCACCACTTAGGCAAATTCAGGGATAAATGATGAACGAAGAAGAAGCAAGTCTAATGATTATTCGCCATGCGATTGACCAGTTAGAAGCCGATAAGAAGCAACAGGTGATCGCTTGTTCAGCGGATATACGTGCAGCAATGCAGGCTTACGATAGCGAGAATGCCGGGCTGGCACTGATGTTAGTGGCCGCCGAGGTAGCAGCCGAATAATCATATCCGGTCAGTGTGGCAGCCTGTTACGCTGGCCGGATTACTTCATTTTTTCTCAACTTTCAGATTACTTCGCACGCCGATTCTATCTTTCAATGGTCTTGCTGCGGGTTGCCCCGCGTCCCTTCTCCGTCCTGTGATGTGTTAAGCTAAAAAATCTCAATAAAATCAGCGGAGAAACAGCATGAAGGCAGCATTAATTGCCCTGGGCCTGCTGGCCTGTCACATCGCACCCGCCTGGAGTGAGACGGAATTTCAGCTTAACTGTCCCGGCCGGACAACCATGACCGTTTCGCGTGCCGAATATGGTTTAACCACGTTAATGTGGCCGCCGGGGCATTTCCAGATTGCCGCCGGTCAGCAGCGTACCCGTTTAGAGGCGGGTGATAAGGTGGCGATTACCCGCTTTCGCAATGGCGATCAGCTGATTGTGAACCAGCGCAGCCAGGCGACCTTTTTTGTCTACCGCGACAGCGATAAACTGCTGCCCTGCAGCCGCAGCGAAAAACGCGATGTTGATGCGTTGAGCCTGGAGCGCTACGACGATCGTCAGCACTCCGACACTTAACCCAGGGAGCCACTATGCAACCCGAGATTACCGATAAGGTCACAACGCAGGATCTGGATGAAGTCAGGCTGGGTCTGACTGCGTTCAACAGCAAATATATTAATATTGATGAGATCAGATCGATCGGCGTGTTTATTCGTGATGACCAGGGCCGAAAGCTGGCCGGACTGACCGGATCAACCGCCGGAAACTGGCTGCGGATTGATATGCTGTGGGTGAGTGAGGCGCTACGCGGGCAGGGGGCGGGCAGCAAGCTGATGCAGGCGGCAGAGCAGGAGGCGCGGGATCGCGGCTGCCGCTTTGCCCAGGTGGATACCGCCAGTTTTCAGGCACGACCGTTCTATGAAAAGCTCGGCTATACGCTGCGCTTCAGCCTGGATAACTATCCACGGCATCATCAGCGCCACTATCTGACGAAAGCCCTGTAATCAGAACAACGGTTGCTGACGCAAATCCAGCGGATGCTGTTCTGCTTCATCAATCGCGGCCAGCCAGCTCTGCAGCGTAACTTTTTTCCAGGAGAGATGCCCGCGCGTGGTACTCATCAGCACCACGTCGGGACGCAGGGAGCGGTAAAACTCCAGCGTCTGGCTCAGCTCAGCCGGATTACTGTCCGGCACCAGCACCGTGATCCAGCGATCATGCGAACGTGTCACGGTATCGCCAACAAACAGATAGGTCAGCCCCAGCGGCGAGGTGTAGAGATAGCTGCAACTGCCCGGTGTGTGTCCTGGCGTTGGCAGCAGATGGAAATCCCCGAAGTGCGTCTCCTGCTGCGAAAAGGTGTCATCAGGCTCAGCAAAACGGCTGATGGGGCCCAGCGATCGGCTATGGCAGTAAAGTGCGCTGCTGAAGCGCTGCTGGATCAGCGCCGCACCGGGCGCGGATTCATGCCAGTGGGTGAGGTAGTGGCGGATAACGCCGCCGGTATCGGCCATGACTTCATGATCGAGCGGATTTTCTACGCGGCCAATCAACAGATTGCCGCGCGGGTGACGCAGCATAAAGCCATGCATCATCAGGTCATTAACGGCATCTTCCACCGGAAATTCCGGGGTTGAGATCCACAAATCGTCATACAACGGCTTCAATGTCGATCTCCTGAAACAAACGCTATTCCCGCAGGACGGGATGCCCGGTCGCCTGCAAACGGGCGTGGCCCTGGCTGACCGCTAATCGTGCGCTGGCACCCAAAGGCAGTGTTACGGTGTCAGCGGCATGACCAAAATCTAATCCACAAATCAGCGGCAGACCGGTGGTGTCACGCAGTCGCTGCCAGACGGTTCTGAAGTCAAACCCGTTGTCATATTCTGTCAGGGCTGTACTGGTGAAGCTGCCGGTAACGATCGCCCGCTGTCGCGCCAGAATGCCGCTCTGCTGCAGCTGAATCAGCATGCGTTCAATGCGGAACGGATGCTCATTCACATCCTCAATCACCAGAATGCCGTTCTCAAACTGCGGCATCCACGGCGTGCCAACCAGTGAGCAGATCATCGCCAGATTCCCGCCCCACAGCGTACCCTGCCATTCGCCCTCATCAGGCGTTTCGCTTTGCCATCTCACCTCTACTGTAGGTGAAGTCAGTGCCTGCCAGAAGTGGTGAAGGGTAAATTCAGATAAGGTCGCGGCGCCGAAGTTACCGGCCAGCATCGGTGCGCTGAAGGTAATCAGGCCGACCTGCGCCAGCAGCGCCAGCTGAATCGCGGTGAAGTCGCTGTGGCCGCACAGCGCCAGCGGCTGATTCAGCAGACGGCGTTGCAGGCCGATGTAGTCGATGGACTCCAGTAACCGGCTGGCACCATAACCGCCACGCACCGCCAGCACCACATCGGGCAGCGTGCTGAGACTGGCAAGCTGGTTGATATCCGCCAGGCGCTCCGCGTCCGTACCGGCGAAGCGCTGAAAACGGCGGGTAATCACCTGCTCGTTCTCTACCTGATGGCCGGCCGCACGCAGTCGTGCAATGCCCTGCAGCGCCGCAGGCTGATTGTGACAGTAACCGGAGGGGGAGATAAGACGAACTGAACGTGAAATCATCATACTTTCCTGCTGTTAGCGCCTGACTGACGGCGATGATGGCGAAAAGCGCCGCTGAAGTCACGGTACGCGCCGCATTTTCATGCATTTAGGATAAACGGTAATTTTGCTCTCAGGCTGCCTGGGTATGATAGCATTCGCCACAACAGCTACGAGATGAAAAATTGCTGAAAATCCGACACCTTATACTCTCAGCGTTACTCCTGACTGGCTGTGCCAGCGAGCCACCGCACCATGCCGTTAAGCAGCGCAACACGCCATTAACTCAGGCACCGCCGTCCAGCGTCAATGGCACCTGGGCGATGTTTACCGAAGATGCCGCCAGTCATTATGGCGTTGATGAGAAGTTGATCAGCGCCATTATCAGTGTCGAGTCGGGTGGAAATCCGGGCGTGGTGAGCCGTTCAAATGCGGTGGGGCTGATGCAGATTAAAGCTTCGACCGCCGGGCGCGAAGTCTATCGCACGCTGGGCCGTCGTGGTCAGCCGTCGAATGCCGAGTTGCGCGATCCGGCCAAAAATATTGATATCGGCACCGCCTATATCCGCATTCTGCAGAACTCCGCGCTGTCGGGCATCCGCGATCCGCTGACCCTGCGCTATGCCACCATCGTCTCTTATGCCAACGGCGCAGGGGCGTTACTGCGGACTTTCTCCAGCGATCGCGATCGGGCCATTGCGATGATCAATGCGATGTCACCGGATGAGTTCTATCAGCATGTGCAGAACAAGCATCCGGCGGCGCAGGCCCCGCGCTATCTGTGGAAAGTCACCACGGCTTACCGCACTATCTGACCGGTTGTGATGAATCCTGCGGCGTGAGCAGTAGCCGCGCCGTGGGATAGTCGATGATCAGCACCTTGATGTAGCCGCCCAGCAGCGCACCGCGAATCGCCTGCGCTTTCTCTCTTCCGCCTGCCAGCCCGACCACCTGTGGACACTGTTTTACCTGTGCCAGCTCCATACCAATCACCGGATCTTCTTCTGCTTTCAGCACCGGCTGTCCGCAGGCGTCGAAATAGTGCAGACAGATATCGCCTACCGCACCGCGCGCCGCCAGCGTTTGCAGCATCCTGCCATCGTAGTAGTTGCCCGAATTACGTAACAGCGCCGACGGCTCCAGATCGCCAATGCCGACAATCGCCAGGTCGACCTGCTCAAATTTACTCAGCACCTCGGCGACCTCTGCGTTGGCAGAGAGCCGCTGGCGATCGCTGACCGAATGCTCAATCGACTGGGACGGCAGCAGCCAGGCGGGGCAGTTCAGCAGCGCTGCCAGATTTTGCGTCAGAATCGTGGCCTGCACATTGCCGTTAGCCCCGACGCCACCCAGCAGCTGGATCACCCCTTTGCAGGCGCTGTTGAGCGGATGCAGCGCATCAACCATCGCCCGGATCGTGCCGCTCCATGACGAAATACCAATCAGCTCATCGTTTCGCAGTCGGGTCTCCAGATAGTGAGCGGCCGCCGATCCAATCGCCTGCTTAATCTGCAGCGACGACGCATGGTCCGGCACATCCACCACAATCGCCTGCGGCAGGTTATAGGTCTGCTCAATGGCCTTTTCCAGCTCAGGGTAGACGTTGGCTGGTGGCACCACGCTGATCTTGACCACACCTTCTTTCACGCTGCGATTAAGAATGCGTGAGACAAACGACTGCGATAAGGTCAGCGACTGCGCAATCTCTGACTGCTTCAACCCTTCGACATAGTAAAGGGTGGCAATTTTCACCATCAATCGCTGTTCATCCTGTTTTGCCATCGGTTTTTCCCTCTCTGATTCTGCCCGGTATTGTTAACCAGGATGATCAAAATCACAACGCAGGCTAATTTGTGATCATTTTCGCTTTTTGACGATCGCGCATTGGACGGCACGTCAGCGCGGGCGCATAGTCATTATGCATATAAAATCGCGTGTGAATATATATTCAAGCGGAGAAAAATAATGACTCGTCCTCTGATCAAACTGACCCTGCTCGCATCGATGCTCGCCTTTTCAGCGACCGCGCTGGCGGCAGAGCAAGGCCTGCTGGCGATTATCACCCCATCCCATGACAACCCGTTCTTTAAAGCCGAGGCGGAAGGGGCCTTAGCGAAAGCCAAAGAGCTGGGTTACGCCACGCTGGTGGCGTCGCACGATGATGACGTAAACAAGCAAAACCAGCTGATTGAGACCGCGATTGCGCGCAAAGCCAAAGCGATCATTCTTGATAACGCTGGTGCCGACGCCACCGTCGGGCCGGTGCAGAAAGCCAAAGATGCCGGGATCCCGACCTTCCTGATTGACCGGGAGATCAACAAAACCGGCATCGCGGTGGCGCAGATCGTCTCTAACAACTATCAGGGGGCGCAGCTGGGCGCGGAGAAATTTGCGAAATTGCTGGGCGGCAAAGGGGACTATGTAGAGCTGCTGGGCAAAGAGTCTGATACCAACGCGGGCGTGCGGTCGCAGGGCTATCACGATGTGCTGGATGACTACAGCGACATGAAAATGGTGGCTCAGCAGAGCGCCAACTGGAGCCAGACCGAAGCCTTCAGCCGCATGGAAACCCTGCTGCAGAAACACCCCAACATCGTTGGCGTCATCTCCGGTAACGACACCATGGCGCTGGGTGCCGAAGCCGCGCTGAAAGCCGCCGGGAAAACATCGGTGATCGTGGTGGGCTTTGATGGCAGCGACTACACCCGCGATTCGATCCTTAACAAAGGCAATATTAAAGCGACGGTGCTGCAGCCGGGCTGGGATCAGGCGCAGATGGCGGTCACGCAGGCGGATTACTACCTGAAGAACGGCAAAGCGCAGAAACAGGAGAAGCAGCTCATGGACTGCGTGCTGATTGACGACAGCAACGCCGCTAAGCTGAAAAACTTCAACCTGGCGAAATAACCATGAAACGGATGCTGGCGGTATTGACCGGTATGGCGCTGCTCAGCGCCTGCACCGTGGTGGATCTGGACGCGGACGGTAAGCCGATTCTGCCGAAGGATCCGCACGCGAAACCCAGCTATACCACCCAGACACCGCAGCAGATTGCGGAAGAGACCTGGCAGCCGCGCGTGATGACCACCGCGAACAGCCATGCGCTGAGCTGGGCCGACATGGAGGCGAAAAGTCAGACGGTCAAACCCGGCGGGCGCGAAAGCGTCTTCGTGCGAGCCGGGGGGACAGCCAGCGCCTTTGATGAGAGTAACCCGCGTGAACGCACGCTGACGCTGATGATTAACGGCAAGCCGGTGGCGGTCAGTGTCGGGCCGGTGCTGCGCAGTAACGCTATCCGGGATGCCGCCGGATTCCGTTTCGAAGAGTTTACCAATCAGGTGCAGTACGCCCAACTGACCCGGGCGCTGAACCGTCACGCGGTGAAGCAACTGCCACCGCTGGATGCCAGCTGGGTCAACCAGCCGGTGCAGGCGCTGCTGGCCGTAACCATCGGGCAGAACAGCGTTGAAGATGTGGTGGCGGTTGAGCTGAAGCGGGGGACGCCCTGATGGACGATGAGATCATTCTGCGGGCCGAACAGATATCGATGCTGTTTCCCGGCACGCTGGCGCTGGATCGCGTCGACTATCGGGTCTGGCGCGGCAAAGTTAACGTCATCATCGGTGAGAATGGGGCGGGAAAATCGACCCTGATGAAAATTCTGGCCGGGGTACAGCAGCCCACGGCCGGTTCGCTGTTCCTGAATGGCGAGCCGCTGACGCTGAGCAGCACCCGCGACGCCGCCCGGCACGGCATCGGCATGGTGCACCAGGAGCTGAATCTGTTTGAGAACCTGACGGTGGCTGAAAACCTGTTTCTGGGCCGGGAGATCCAGCGCGGCCTGGCCCCGATCAACGAGGCGGAGCAGGCTCGCCGCACCGCCGCGCTGATGGCGCGCCTGGATCAGCCGATTTCACCCCATGAGCGGGTCGGTAATCTCAAGGTGGGTCAGCAGCAGCTGGTCGAGATTGCCAAAGCGCTGGCGGAAGATGCAGACATCCTGATCCTCGACGAGCCGACCTCGGCGCTGAGCAAAACCGAAGTGGAGATCCTGTTCCGGGTGATCCGCGACCTGACGCAGCAGGGCGTTACCGTGATTTACATCTCCCACCGGCTGGAAGAGCTGATGGCAATTGGCGACGTGATCACCATTCTGCGCGACGGGCGCTTTCAGGCCGAAGCGCCGGTCAGCAGCATCGATGTGCCGTGGATCGTGCGTGAGATGCTGGGCAGTGAACCGGTCACCGGCAAAACCCTGACGGGAAAGTGCGTGAAACCTGACAGGAGGTGCCGCTGAGTGATTCATGGCAGCGGACGGCCTGCCCGGTTTAACGGGCAGAATAGCGAACAAAGGGCGGTTCACTTTATTAGCCCCTTTTTTTCAGGCACAAAATTTTTTAACCGACGTGAATATATATTCATAACCGATTTAAAATTCAGAGGTAGTGTATGAATCCTTTCAATCTTCCGGTCGATGACCTTGAGCGCCGGGCGCGGGCAATCCGCCGCCGCATCATCCAGCTTAACGCGGGCAGCCCGGCAGGCGGTCATACCGGCGCTGACCTGTCACAGGTAGAGATCCTCACCGCGCTCTACTTCCGCATTCTGAACTGCGCACCGGATCGTACAGACGACGATCAGCGTGACATCTATATCCAGTCCAAAGGGCATGCGGTGGGGGGCTATTACTGCGTGCTGGCGGAAGCGGGCTACTTCCCGACCGACTGGCTGGCAACCTACCAGCATGCCGACTCGCATCTGCCCGGCCATCCGGTACGGCAGAAAACGCCGGGCGTTGAGCTGAACACCGGCGCGCTGGGTCACGGCCTGCCGGTGGCGGTGGGCATCGCTATCGCGGCGAAAAAAGATAACAGCCCGCGCCGCATCTTTGTGGTGACCGGCGATGGTGAACTGGCTGAAGGCAGCAACTGGGAGGCGGCGCTGGTGGCGGCGCATTACGGCCTCGACAACCTGATCATCATCAATGACAAAAACAAGCTGCAACTGGCGGGCGCGACCCGCGACATCATGAACACCGATCCGCTGCCGGAAAAATGGCGCGCCTTCGGGCTGGAGGTCACCGAATGCAACGGCAATGATATGGCGGCGGTGGTCGACACCATTGAAAACCTGCCGAAGAACGGCAAACCGCAGGTGATTGTGGCGCATACCGAGAAGGGATTTGGCGTCTCCTTTATCCAGAGCAAGGCGGAATGGCATCACCGGGTGCCGAAAGGCGAAGAGATCGCACTGGCACTGGAGGAACTGAAAGATGAGTAATGCACAACATCTAGCAAGCGTCATGGTCACGGCCTTTATCGACGCAGTGAATCGCGGTGTGGATCTGGTGCCGGTAGTAGCCGACTCCACGTCGACGGCCAAAATCGCCCCCTTTATCAAGGCGTTTCCCGACCGGCTGATTAACGTCGGCATCGCTGAGCAGACGCTGGTGGGCACGGCGGCCGGTCTGGCGCTGGGCGGCAAGGTCGCAGTGACCTGTAATGCTGCGCCGTTTCTGGTGTCACGCGCCAATGAGCAGGTAAAAGTTGACGTCTGCTACAACAACACCAACGTCAAACTGTTCGGGCTGAATGCCGGGACCAGCTATGGCCCGTTAGCCAGTACCCATCACAGCATTGATGACATTGCGGTGATGCGCGGTTTCGGCAACATCGAGATCTATGCGCCTTCCTGTCCGCTGGAGTGCCGTCAGATCATCGATTACGCCCTTGAGCATGTCGGGCCGGTCTATATCCGTCTGGATGGCAAAGATCTGCCGCAGCTGCACGCGGAAAGCTACCAGTTCAGGCCGGGCGCGATCGACCTGCTGCGTGAAGGCAGCGACATCGCACTGGTGGCGATGGGCTCAACGGTTCACGAGGTGGTTCACGCTGCTGAGCAACTGGCTGAGCAGGGCATTTCAGCCGGTGTGATCGCGGTTCCATCGATTCGACCTTGTGATACCCAACAGCTGCGCAACCTGTTAAATCACTACCCAGCGGTGATTACCGTAGAAGAGCATAACGTTAATGGCGGTGTCGGCAGCCTGGTGGCCGAAGTGCTGGCGGAAGGCGGCTGCGGCATCCCGCTGTTGCGGCTCGGCATTGCTGATGGGGAATATGCAATTGCCGGCGATCGCGCCTCTACCCGCGCCCATCATGGCATTGATGCCAGTAGCGTGGTGAACAGTGCAGCGCGCATCTGCGCAGGAGCATAAACATGGTGGGACCCCTGATTCTGGCGATCGACGAAGGCACTACCAATGCTAAAGCGATTGCGGTTGATCGCGATGGCCGCGTGGTGGCACGCGGCAGCCAGAGCTTAACCCTGCAACACCCGCAACCGGGACTGGCTGAGCAGGACCCTGTGGCGATCTGGCAGGCGGTAAAAGAGGCCATTACCCACTGCCTGGCAGCCTGTGGTGGCGCGCCTGTCGCGGCTGTGGCGATCAGTAATCAGCGCGAGTCGGTGCTGATCTGGCAGCGGCGTGACGGCAAGCCGCTGACGCCGCTGGTGAGCTGGCAGGATCGACGATCCGAGTCACTCTGTCGCGACCTGCGTCAGGCGGGCAAAGCACCTCGCATCACCGGTTTGACCGGCCTGGCCGTTGACCCGATGTTTCCGGCCGCCAAGCTGACCGGGATGCTGGCCGCCATTCCCGACGGCGCGGCGCGGGCGGCGGCGGGTGAACTCTGTATCGGCACGGTCGACAGCTGGCTCAGCTGGCAGCTCAGCGCGGGCGAGGTATTTATTACCGATCATGCTAACGCCTCCCGTACTCAACTCTACAGCCTGCATCTTAATGACTGGGACGACGAGCTGCTGACGCTGTTTCAACTGCCGCGCGCCGCGCTGCCGCGCATCACCGCTTCAGCCAGTGAACAGGGCGTGGTCGCGGTGAATGATATTCCCGGCTTAGCGCCAGGCACGCCGATTCTGGCGCGCATCGGCGACTCTCATGCCGCCTTACAGGCGCAGCGGCGCGGCGAGTCTGAAGTGGTGAAAGCCACCTACGGCACCGGGTCTTCACTGATGATGTCCATGGCAACACCGCTGCTGACGGAAAATGGCCTCAGCACCACCGTGGCCTGGCATGACGGCACGTTGCGTTATGCCTTTGAAGGCAACATCACCCACACCGGTTCCGGTGCCGCCTGGCTGGGCAGAATGCTCGGCGTGCAGGAGCCGCGCGAGCTCACCGCGATGGCGCAGCGCTGCGACGACAATCAGGGCATCTATTTTGTCCCGGCGCTCTCTGGCCTGGGCGCGCCCTGGTGGGATCTGCAGGCGCGCGGCATGGTGTGCGGACTGACGGATGCCGCCACACCCGCCGTGCTGGCGCGGGTGGCGCTGGAGTCGATCGTCTGGCAAATCGCCGACGTCTTTTTTGCCATGGAGCAGGCCAGCGGCCAGCAGCTTCCGGCGCTCTGTGTGGATGGCAGCGCCACCGAAAATAGCTGGCTGATGCAGTTACAGGCGGATGTGTTACAGCGGCCGTTGCAGCGGGTGCCTACCGCCGAGGTCTCCGCGCTGGGCGCGGCACTGCTGGCAGGCAAAGTGCTGGGATGGTGGCAGCAGGGCAGTGATATGCAGGCGCTGCAGGGCGGCAGCGTCATCATGCCGCGTGAAGAGCACGCGCAGTGTATGCAGGAAAACTATAAAGGCTGGATTGACGCCGTTGCACGCTGTCGTTATCAGCCACATTAATCCTTATCCGGAGCAGAGCCATGTCAACACTTCCTCAGCAGTTAACCTTCGGCGTCATTATTGGCAACCGGGGTTTTTTTCCCAGCTATCTGGTGGGCGAGGCGCGCCAGCAGGCGGTCGCGCTGTTTGAAAAGATGAACATTAATACGGTGATGCTGGATGAGACCCAGACCAATCTGGGCGGCGTCGAGACGCGTCAGGAGGCGAAAACCTGTGCCGCGCTGTTTCGTCAGCACCGCGAAGCGATTCACGGCATTGTGGTGCTGCTGCCAAACTTTGGTGATGAAAAAGCCATCGCGGAAGCGCTGCGTCTCGCCGGGCTGAACGTGCCGGTGCTGGTGCAGGCCGAAGAGGACAATCTGGATAAAATGGGGCTGGCGACCCGCCGCGACAGCTTCTGCGGCAAAATTTCACTCTGCAACAACCTGCGGCAATATGGCATCCCGTTTACGCTGACCCGCCAGCACGTCTGCGCACTGAGCGGCGACGTGTTTATGCAGGATCTGCAGCGGTTCAGCCAGCTCTGTCGGGTGGTGAATGCCATGCGCCGGGTACGCGTCGGGGCAATTGGTGCCCGGCCCGCCGGATTCAACACCGTGCGCTACAGCGAAAAGCTGCTGGAGAAGATGGGCATCGCGGTGGAGACCCTGGATTTATCGGAGATCTTTACCCGCACCAACCGGCTGCGCGATGACGATATCCGCGTGGCAGAGAAGAGTGAAATCCTGGAGGCCAACGCCGATGCGCGGGGGATTCCGGGTGACAAACTGGTGACCATGGCCAAACTGTTTGTGGTGATCAGCGAGTGGATCAGCGACAACGATATCGATACCACCGCCATTCAGTGCTGGACGTCGTTGCAGGAGAACCTGGGCATTAACGTTTGCTCAATCATGAGCGTGATGTCGGGCCAGCTGATGCCCAGCGCCTGCGAAGTGGATGTGATGGGGGCGCTGTCGATGTATGCGCTCGCCAGTTGCTCGCTGAACCCCGCCTCGCTGGCAGACTGGAACAACAACTTTGGTGACGAGCGGGACAAATGTGTGCTGTTTCACTGTGGTAATTTCGCCAGCGCCAGCCTGGAGTCAGCGACCATGGGCACGGCGGATATCATCGGCACCACCGTGGGCAAAGAGAACACCTGTGGCGCAGTGCATGGCCGCATGAAGCAGGGCGATCTGACCTATTTCCGCCTCTCTACCGACGACTTCAGCGGCGAAATCAAAGCCTATGTGGGAGAGGGAATGTCGGTCACCGATCCGCTGGACACGGTAGGTTGCCGTGCGGTGATCCAGGTGCCGCAGCTGGAGACACTGCTGGCGTGGATCTGCCGTAACGGCTTTGAGCATCATGTGGCGATGAATCACTCTGCCACGGCCGGTGTGCTGCAGGAAGCGTTCAGTGAGTATCTCGGCGTAAGCTGCTACCGGCATCAGTAAGCGGTAAGGCGGAACGGCTGAATGCAAGGGATGAAGCAGCCGGTGCGGTCACGATTCCGCCCGCACCGGCTTGTTATGCCCGCCACGCCTGAAAAGGAAGGCGGGCACTGATTTAGCGCGTCATTCTGCGCACCTCGTCATCATCATTCTGTACCGCAACCAGATCCACCGGTGGCAGATTGCCGCCACTGAATTCCACCTGACGAATCGGGAAGGCGAAGCGGATATTTCGCTCTTCCAGTGCCGCCATCAGCTGCAGGTTAATCTCCTGCTGTATATCCATGTACTTGTTGTAATCCGCATTCAGCACAAAATAGACCACTTCGAAGGTCAGTTTTGAATCCTCAAAGGCCAGGAAGTGGGCGCGGTCAAAACGGGTGGTCTCAACGCCCTGGATAATCTCTTTCACCAGCGGGCTGATCTCCCGAACCTGCTCTGACGGCGTGGCGTAGCTGATACCAAACTTAAAGACGATGCGGCGCTGCTGCATGCGCTTATAGTTGTGAATCGTCTGCTGCAACAGAATGGTATTTGAGCAGACAATCTGCTCGCCACTCAGGCTGCGCAGTCGGGTGGTTTTCAGGCCGATATGCTCAATGGAACCGGCAATGTCACCAAAGACAATAAAATCGCCATGCTCAAACGGCTTATCAAAGCCTATCGCCAGTGAAGCAAACACATCGCTCAGTACGGTCTGAATCGCCAGCGCAATCGCGATACCACCAACCCCAAGGCTGGCGACCAGTGCGGTAATGTTGATGCCCATGTTCGACAGAATGGCCAGGAACATCATGATCCAGACCACTACCCGCAGCAGAATCCCGAGGATCACCGTAGTGACCGGGTTGCGCACGTGCAGCGGGTCACGCAGCAGACTTTTCAGCCATAGCCGGATGCCACAGTCGAGCCACAGAGCGAGCTGCACAATCAGCGCCAGGAACCAGCCGTGCGCGATGGTTACACTCCACGACGCGGGCAGATCGACAAACTTCAGGGCAATCAGCAGCGAAAAGATCAGCAGCAGGGTCTGGCTGGTACTGCGCAATATCTCCACCAGAATCGCAGTGGCGCGAACATGACGATGTTCGCTGTAAAGGGCAATCCGGTTGGAGATAAAGCGAATCAGAGTACGTAATATCCAGTAAATCACCAGCGTGGACACCACCACGATGGCGCTGTTTAGCCAGAGTTCCTGATTAAAAAAGAGGGAGTGAAAACGACGTGAAGAGAGCCAGTTTTCCATTGGGGAGGGTCTCCTTGCTGGGTTCCGGTTTAAAAGAAAACAAGCAAGAAGCATAGCCTGGATGCGGCCCACCTGTGTGGCGCATCCGTAAAGCGGTTACTGGAATCGGGTCGATTTATCGCGCGCCAGGCGCTCAAGGGCAAAAATAATCTGCTGAAGCTGCCGCTCCTGCGCCGGGTTCAGCGTGGCAAAACGAAAGCTCAGTCGCGGTGTGATGCGGGTTTCATTTTTGCCGGTCACCACGCTGCGCTCGCCAATGCTCAGCAGCTTTACCGGCACGTCAAAATGGCCATACTCGCCCAGCTCGACCCGGAACGAATTGAAACTGTCACCGTCCTGCAACCCGTCCGGCAGCGCTTCATCGACCAGCACGCCGATACCGCCCAGCGACAGATCCTGCAGACGCAGGCGCGTTTTCCTGCCATCGGGCCACACGGTATGACACCAGAACTGCGGCTCCAGCGGGGCGCAGACACGGAAAAACTCACGTCGCTGGATCTGCCACAGCAGGCCTGGCAGCGGCGCGCTGAAAGCGGGTAACCCTTCAAACTCCACGATTTCCAGCGCGGCGAGGCTGAATTCCACCTTAGCGCCGTAGGTTTCCGCAGTGATACTGAGATCGTCGCTGGTCAGGGCATAATCGTTATCCAGATTATTACTGCCGAGGTCAAACAGCAGGTGATCTTCATCGGCAGCCAGCATCCGGCTGATAAACTGCCCACGCGGAAAGCGCACCAGTAATGGCGTCTGCAATCGCAGCAGATCTTTCATAACGCCAAGAACCGCCAGCGTGCCACGTTTTAGATATTGTTCCTGGTCGGCTTCTTTCACGTCCTGCTCCACAAGGGGGTTACTTTATTGATGCGGTTTTTTTGCCTCGTCTCGGTTATCGGCGCGGCTAAAAAAAGCTTTAGCATGCTATTCATCAATAATAACTGTGAGCAGGCAGGCATTTTTTGAAAAGCTGGTTATACTTATCGCGGTAAACCGCTTGATTAATCAGGCGTTCACGATTTAATCAAAAAAGGAAGGAGCAACAGATGGGTATTATTTCCTGGGTCGTCTTTGGCTTAATCGCAGGTATTCTGGCGAAGTGGATTATGCCGGGTAAAGACGGTGGCGGTTTCATTCTGACTATCGTTCTGGGTATTATCGGTGCAGTAGTGGGTGGCTGGATCAGTACGCTGTTTGGCTTCGGCCGCGTCGATGGGTTTAACTTCGGAAGTTTTGTGGTCGCTGTTATCGGTGCCATCGTGGTGCTGTTTATCTACCGCAAAGTACGCAGTTGACCGTAAAGGTTTAAAAGAAAAAGGGGACGAAGCGATTCGTCCCCTTTTTTTATCTCTTATTTTGCTATCAGAAGTCGTAACCGACTGTCGCCATCACGCTGCGTTCTGCGCCCCAGTAGCAGAAGCCCGTACCGTAACAGCCCGCTACATAGGTGCGGTCGGTCAGATTATTGGCGTTGACCTGCACCCAGGCACCTTTCAGGCTGCTGTTCCAGACGCCGAGATCGGCCCGCACTGACGCATCAAACAGCGTCACCGACGGCACACGGGTGGTGTTTTCATTGTCCGCCCACTGTTTGCCGATGTAACGCACGCCCGCACCCGCACTCAGACCGTAATCAAACTGATAGTGACCCCAGAGTGCAGCCATGCTGTTGGGTGTGACATATGGCGTATGTCCGTCGTTGCCATCCACCGACTCTTTAAAGCGCAGATGATTCAGCGTATAGCTCGCCACGGTGCTCAGACGCGGGGTTAACTGATTACGCGCTTCCAGCTCAATGCCCTGTGAATGCACTTTGCCCGAAGGGGTAAAGAACGGCGTCGGTGCTTCCCGGTTCGCCACATCTTTCTGCGTCAGGTCATAGACCGCAACGCTATAGAGATCGCGGGTGCCGACCGGCTGATATTTCACCCCGGCTTCATACTGCTCCGCGGTGGTGGGCTTCAGCAGGTTATTGTTGGAATCGGTGAGCGCGGTCGGGGTAATTGCCTGGCTCCAGCTCACATAAGGCGAGATGCCGTTGTCGAAGGCATAGAGCAGCGCAGCGCGGCCGCTGATGTGATCATCCTGACGACGCTCATTGCCGCTGTTATTGGCGACGATGCGGTCATAACGACCGGAGAGATCCAGATGCCAGCGATCCAGCTTCATCTCATCCTGCAGATAGAGGCCGGTCTGATAGTAGCGACGGGTTTTATCTGCCCAGGTGTAATCCGGCATGTCGCCTACCTGCTCGCCGGTCAGGGCATTGAGCTGACTGGCTGAACCGCCCGCCGCGTTGATCTCATTTTTGTAACGATGATACTCGGCACCCAGGGTGACGCGGTGCTCCAGTTCACCGGTGTCGAACTCCGCCTGTAAGCGGTTATCGGTGGACCAGGCAGAGAGCGACGAGCGCTCACCGGAGTAAGAACGGTTCAGCAGGTCGGGATTATTTTCATCCCAGCCAACCTGATAGACCTGATCGAGATCGACATTCGAGTGGCTGTAGCTGCCGGTCGAGTAAAATGACCAGACGTCGTTGAAGCGATGGGCGAAATCGAAGCTGTAGATCTGCTCGCGACGCTTGAACTGATCGAGATCGCTGTTGCCCTCATAAAAGCCGTTGCTCAGCTTGTAGCCGTTGTGTTCGGTGAGGCTGCCGTCACCCGGTACCGAACCGTGATAACCGCCCGACGGATCCTTCTGCAGATAGGCTTTCAGGATCAGATGCGTATCTTCATCCGGCTGCCACATCAGCTGCGGCATCAGCGCATATTTCTCTTCGCGGGTGTGATCGTACTGGGTATCGCTGTTGCGGGTCACGCCGGTCAGGCGAAACGCCCACTGATCGTTGATGGCATTGGTATAGTCAAACATCGTGCCGGTGGTGGCGTTGCTGCCCGCCTGCAACTGGATGTGACCCTCTTCGCTGAACTGAGGACGCTTGGTGACCATGTTCACCAGTCCGCCCGGCACCGTCTGACCATAGAGCGCAGAAGAGGGGCCTTTGATCACGTCGATGCGCTCAAGGAAGGCGTTATCGACCTGCAATACATTGTAACTGCCACCGTCGCTCATCAGTCGCATGCCGTCGAGGAAGGTATTATCGGTATCGCCGCCATGGAAGCCGCGTAGCGAAATAGTGTCGTAACGCGTCGCGGCACCCCCAAAGTTGGTGAAGACGCCGGAACTATAGCCCAGCGCCTGATTCAGGGTCAGTGCGCCCTGATCCTGCATCTGCTGGCGGGTAACCACGGAAATCGATTGCGGCGTGGTGATCAGCGGACGATCGCTTTTGGTTGCGCCCTGGCTGGTCGTCGCCAGATAGCCCTGGGTCGGCGAGGTCGAATCTTCCTGCGGTTGCGCAGTCACCACCATATCGGCAGCAAAACTCAGAGCAGGCGCGGTCAGCGCCAGGGTGCAGAGGCGAACATAACCTTTCAGCGACAATGACAGTTTCATCAAAATTCCTTTCTTGGCAAAGGTTCAGGCAGGTGAATAAAAGCTTTGATAGGCAATCTCATTATCATAATGAGAATTATTACCTTTTGTAAATTGGCTGCAATTTTGCCTGTTGATGAAAGAAGGTCAAGTAAAATTCGCGGAAATGAAGTGGGGATACCCCCGGCAAGGCCAGAGGTATCCAGAGTGGATTAAGGTTGTGAGGCAGACGCCTGCGGAATATCGTGGGCGCTGTTACAGGTTTTATCTTTCGGGCAGTACTTATCCAGCAGTTTCAGCGTGACGCCGTTGGTCCAGCCGAAGCCATCCTGCAGAGGATACTCACCGCCACCGCCGCCGCCGAGATTTTTGCCATCAACGACATATTTCTCCACCAGCTTATGCTCACGGTCATAGGTGTTCTGGACGTTTTGCAGGAAGCGTAATCCCACCTCTTTCGCCAGTTTCGGCTGGTTGTAGTGCTCCAGACCTTCCACGGCAACCCATTGCAGCGGTGCCCAGCCATTGGGTGCATCCCATTGCTGACCGTTGTTCACGGTGGTGGTCACCAGACCGCCAGGTTTCAGCAGCTGTTTTTCCACTGCGCTGGCGGTGCTTTCAGCCTGCTTATCGCTGGCGACCTGCAGATAGAGCGGGAACAGCGCGGCAGCAGTCAGCTGAGGATGGACCTGCTTTTTCTGCCAGTCATAATCGGCGTACCAGTTCTGCTTGCTGTCCCACAGATAGCGGTTGATCGCCGCCTGGCGTTTCTCCGCGCGATCGGCAAACTGCTTCGCCAGATCGCTCTGCTTGTTCATCTGATAGCCTTTTGACAGGGTCTGCTCCAGATGGAACAGCAGGCTGTTGAGGTCAACCGGGGCCAGCTGCGTGGTACGAATTGTCGACAGGTTATGCGCATCGGTAAACCAGCGCGAACTGAAATCCCAGCCCGACGCCGCACCGGAACGCAGCTCCCGGTAGAGTTCGGCTTTATTCCTCTGCGGCGCTTTCTGGGCGGTGGCAATGTCATCCATCCAGGATTCTGTACGTGGCACGTCGCGCGCATCCCAGTAGCGGTTGAGCAGGCTGCCGTCCGCCAGCTTAATCACACGCTTGCTGGCTGCGCCCGCCACGACTTTATCGCTGTCTGCCATCCAGTAGTCATACTCTTTCTGCAGCTGCGGCAGATAACGGGTATAGGCTTTGCCGTTATCGTGCGTCGCCAGCAGATCGACCATCAGGCTGAAGAACGGCGGCTGTGACCGGCTCAGATAGTAGCTGCGGTTGCCGTTGGGAATGTGGCCATAGCGGTCGAGCAGCGAGGCGAAGTTATCCACCATATCCTGCACTTTATCCCAGTGTCCGCTCTCGGCCAGCCCCAGCATGGTGAAGTAGCTGTCCCAGTAATAGACTTCACGGAAGCGCCCGCCTGGCACCACATAGGGTTTGGGCAACGGCAGCAGCGAGTCATACTGACCGGCGCTGCTGGTGGTGCGCGTCAGCACCGGCCACAGGCCATCAATGTGGTCACGCAGGTTTTGTCCGGCTGGTGGCACATATTTGTCACCGGCCGCGGGCAGGGTAAAGTTGGCATCCACAAAACGCTTAAGATCGAAATTGCGCTGTTTCTTCTGCATCTGCCAGTCGGCAAGAATTGAGGCGGGATCGAATTTCGGCACCGCATCCGCAAAGGTCTTTTGATCGGGATAGAACTTCGCCTGTTGCACGGCATTAAACAGCGGTCCTAAACGAACGTCAGGCGGCTGCGGCTGATTATTCAGCATGCGACTGTTGTCGTCGGCCTGGGCAGTGAAGGCGGGTACGCTCAGCAGCAACGTGAGCAGAAAGGGCGCATAACGCTGACGCCGTGGAGCGGCGTTTACCTCAATTTTTGTCATCGGTTTTTCTCCTTGTCCGAAACGCGGCCGCGCGTAACGCATTGACCACAGGACCAACTTTAGACCTTATCTGACCACTTCACCCTGAAGCGAGCCGGAAATGTGAAGCCACGGGAATTATTTTTATGGAAAAAACCGCTTTATTACGCTGGTTTTTTCTTGCTCTCACCTCGCTTTTCCCTGACGCTGAAAGAAAAAAAGGAGAGCAGGATGGAGATCATCTGGTATCACCCGTCGCAGTCTGCAGCGGCCTGGATTAACGGTTTACAACAGCGTCTGCCCCAGGCGCGGGTGCGTGCCTGGCAGCAAGGCGATAAGGGTCCGGCTGATTACGCGCTGGTCCGTTCGCCCCCCACAGAAATGCTGCAGGGACGCGCCACCCTGCGCGGCGTCTTTGCGCTGGGGGCAGGCGTGGACGAGATTCTGAAACAGCTGCAGCAGAACCCTGAGATGCTGCCCGACAGCGTGCCACTGTACCGGCTGGAAGATACCGGCATGGCGCGGCAGATGCAGGAGTATGCGGTTCATAACGTACTGAGCTGGTTCCGTCGTTTTGACGACTACCGTCTCCAGCAGCAGCAACAGTGCTGGCAGCCACTGCCCGCTTACACGCGTGAAAACTTTACTATCGGCATCCTGGGGGCGGGCGTGCTGGGGCAGAGTGTGGCGGAAAGCCTTAAACCCTGGGGATTCCCGTTACGCGTCTGGAGCCGCTCGCCCAAAGAAATTGATGGCGTGACCAGCTTTGCCGGTCGCGATGCATTGCCTGCCTTTCTGCAGGAGACGCGGGTGGTGATCAACCTGCTGCCGAGCACGCACGAGACTATTAATCTTATCGACCACCACTTTTTACAGCAGCTGCCGCACGGCGCTTTCTTCCTCAACATCGCGCGTGGCGCGCAGGTGGTGGAAGAGGATCTGCTGGCCGCGCTCAATAGCGGGCAGCTGAAAGCGGCGGCGCTGGATGTCTTTCAGGTTGAACCGCTGCCGGAAGCGCATCCGCTCTGGTCACATCCGCGCGTCACGATCACGCCCCATAATGCGGCGGTAACCTTGATCGACGAAGCTATCGACTACATCGCCCGCGCCATCACCCAGGACCAGGCAGGCGAGCCGCCGCAGGGCAGGGTGGATCGTCAGCGCGGCTATTAATGAACCGGCCCCGTCAGGGGCACTCAGCAGGAGAAGAGGATGTATCCGGTAGATCTGCATATGCACACCATCGCCAGCACCCATGCTTACAGCACGCTGCACGACTACGTGACTCAGGCGAAGCAAACCGGCATGAAACTGTTTGCCATTACCGATCACGGCCCCGACATGGCCGACGCGCCGCACTACTGGCACTTCATTAATATGCGCGTCTGGCCGCGCGTGATCGATGGCGTGGGTATTCTGCGCGGTATCGAAGCCAATATTAAAAATCAGCAGGGTGAAATCGACTGTTCCGGCCCGATGCTCGATGCGCTGGATTTGATCGTCGCCGGTTTTCACGAACCGGTTTATGCGCCGCGCGACCGGAAACATCACACGGATGCGATGATCGCTGCGATGGCGGGCGGGCTGGTCCATATCATCAGTCATCCAGGCAACCCGAAGTTCCCGGTCGATATCCCGGCTATCGCCGAGGCAGCCGCGCACTACGATGTGGCGCTGGAGCTGAACAACTCCTCCTTTACCCATTCGCGTCCGGGCAGTGAACCGAACTGCCGGGCTATCGCCGCCGCCGTGCGCGATGCCGGTGGACGGCTGGCATTTGGCTCCGATTCCCACACGGCGTTTACGCTGGGTCACTTCGGTCATTGCCTGCGCATCGCCCGCGAGGTGGATTTTCCTGAGGATCGGGTGTTAAATGTCACGCCGCGTCGCCTGCTCGACTTTCTGGAGCTGCGCAGCGGCAAACATATTGCTGAACTGGCTGACTTTTAATTTACTTGCCTCAAGGAAATCTGACTCATGAATGAGTTTTCCATTCTGTGCCGCGTGATCGGCTCACTGTTTAATCGTCAGCCGCAGGACCCGCTGCTGGTGCCGCTGTTTACGCTGCTGCGTGAAGGCAAACTGCAGTCGCAGTGGCCGCTGGAGCAGGATGAGCTGCTGACCCGTCTGCAACAGAACAGCGATCCCCAGGCGCTGGCCGCCGATTACAACGCGCTGTTTGTTGGCAGCGATTGCAACGTGCCGCCGTACGCCTCACAGTGGCCGGAAGGCAAAACGGAGCCAGAAGTGCGTGCGTTTTTAACGTCACGCGGAATGCCGCTGAGCGATGCGCCTGCTGATCATTTTGGTGTGCTGATGCTGGCTGCGTCATGGCTGGAAGATCAGTCAGCGGAAGATGAGAGCGCGGCGCAGATGGCGCTGTTTGAAGAGTATCTGCTGCCGTGGTGCGGTGCTTTCCTGGGTAAAGTGGAAGCGCACGCGACCACCGCTTTTTATCGTACTCTTGCCATGCTGAGCCGCGAAGCGATCCAGGCGATGTACAACGAACTGCTGGATAGCAGCGAAGAGACGCCTGACGCCTGATTCACCACGTCGCCGGGTGCGTACCCGGCGCACAGTGCTGAATCATCTTTCTCAATGGGTTCTGGGGGGGGATTCTCTGGATACGGCGTGCTTTTTTTCGGGCACCTGAACCCTCTTAATCGGCTCACAGGATTAATTGCCCGGGTCGGCAGCCATACAGTTTTGCGAGACGTTCACGCGTCTTTTTCTGCGGCTTACTTTCAATACGCTCCAGTTGAGAGATCGCACTTTGCGTGGTTCCCAACTGCTGAGCCACATCATGCTGGCTGAGCCCCCGCCAGATGCGCCAGGCCGCCTGAAGACTCACTTCCTGCTCAATCATGATCCCTGCAACGTCGTGCGGGATCGTCTCATCGTCGTGCTCGTCAGCCTCCACAGGAATAGTTTCCCATTCGCCATCGCTGGCCGAGAGCAGCCTTTCATATTCCGCCACCGGCAAGACCACAAACTGGGGTTTGCCTGCTTCATCATAGATGTACTGTTTTGACATAGTTTATCCGGGTAATTGTGTGTCGCAGCAGAGGTCGTGAGTGCGTAAGGCTATGCCGGTATCCAAAAAACTTTAGTAAGTGACGGATGTTCTTCTTGCTACCTCTGTAATTTCCAGAATCACCGGTTCGCCCCCGGTTAACGTAAAAAGGACCCGGTAGTTGCCAACCCGCAGCCGGTAGTGATTATCGCTGCCCTGCAATTTTTTAATGTCCAGTGTGACGACCGGGAAACAGACTAACTCACCCACCTTCTGGTAAATGATTTTCTGGTAACGTTTGTCGATCTTCATAAGGTGCTTCAATGCCCGCCTGGACCAGTCTACCCTGACCATTCTGCACCCCGTTTCAATGAACTTCGTCCCTGAGCCATGTGTAAATAATAAGATAGCAATCTAATGCCATCAACATTATTTTTCTAATTATCTAATGTTTCGCTTCACCACGTCGCCGGGTGCGTACCCGGCGCACAGCCAGGCGTCGCACAGAGCTGTGGGGTGCCGGGCAGCCAGGCGGCCGCTCGCAGCCTCACTCCAAACCCCCACGGCGTTAATTCGTAACAAGGCAGGTTATCCTTAACCTGCGGCGCAATGCCGGAGCCTGTGCGCTGATCGGTGGGATGTTGCTGCAACAGCCACGCGGTGCGCGCCAGCGACAGCCGGACCTGGCTGCCGTGGCCCTCAGTAATGCGTCGCCGTAATCCCTCCAGCACCGCCGCCGCCAGCAGATAGCCGCTGGCATGATCCAGCGCCTGCACCGGCAGCGGAACCGGTTTGTCGCTCTGCTGCCACTGCATGCCTCTTTCAGCAATGCCGCACCCCATCTGCACCAGACTGTCAAAACCCCGGCGATTGCGCCACGGACCCTGCCAGCCCCAGGCATTCAGGCCGGCATCAACCAGACCGGGTGAGAGTGACTGAAGGGTCTCCGCGTCAAACCCGAGCCGTTCCAGCGCATCCGCCCGATAGCCATGCACCAGCACGTCCGCTTCACGCAGCAGGTGGATAAACTGCTCGCGATCGGCGGTCTGAGTCAGATCCAGCACCGCTCGTCGCTTGCCGCAGCTCATCTCTTCATCCAGCGTCGGCTCCTGCCAGCCGGGCGGATCGATGCGCAGCACGCTGGCTCCCAGGCTGGCAAGAAAACGGGTAGCGACCGGCCCGGCAATAATCCGCGTCAGATCCAGTACTTTAATGTCCAGTAAAGGACGGGCTTCGGCCAGCGGCCACGCCGGCGCCGCTGCCTGTTGTGTGGTCTGCCAGCTAAACAGCGGTTCGCGCTGCACGGCCTGGCCCTGCGGATGCTGCTGCCAGGCGGCGGCACTGCGCATCTCTGCGGCACAGCCACCCGCATCAATAACGGCCTGCTCCAGTTCGCTGGCCTGCCACTGTTGCACCTGCTGCGCCAGTGCTGCGCGATCGGCGTGCGCGCCCAGCACCCGCTCCATCGCCAGCCGGTGATGCACGGCGTTGGTGTGCAGACGGATCCAGCCATCCCGGCTGCGATAGTCACCGGCAAACGCATCCCACATCGCGGGTGCCGCGCGATTCAGCGGATGAAAGCTCTGCTGAAACCAGCGTGACGCCAGCCGGACGTTAACGGTGACGGGCGGAGAGAGTTCAGGGCGGGATGTGGCGATAAGCGCAGCAGCAGCCTGCGTTGCCAGACCGATGCTGGTGGCCGCCAGTTCACTGACGGCAAAGGCAGAAGAGAAGGTGGCGCGATCAACGAAGGCGGGGAGAAGCCAGGCGGCGTCGCGACCTCGCAATCCCTGCTGCATCTGCTGCCAGAGAGAGGCGGCAAGCGGTGAGTCCATGTTGTGCTTCCTGAGAGAAGTGATTTCTCAAGCATAGCACGCGGGATTAACGCCGCCGCAGGCGCGGGAAGCGGGCATGCATCCGCAGGCTACGCAGGTTGATTACGGCAATAGCGGTACCAAGGATCACCAGCGACGCACCGATAATCTTGAAGCTGTTGAGGCTGTCGCCCAGCACCACAATTCCCATCAGCACGGATAATACCGGCGTCAGCAGTGAGTAGGGCATGATCAGGTTAACGTTATATTTCTTCAGCAGCATATACCACAGTGTATAGGCGACAATCGACGAGGCGATAGCGCTGTAAAGAATGGCAAACCAGCCGTGCCAGCCCGCATTTTGCAGGGCGTAGAGCTGATGTGATTCCATCAACAGACTGGATGCGCCGACGACAGGAATGGCCAGAAACGCAATCCAGCCGGTCATGGTCAGCGGTTTAATCGGCGGTGACTTTTTCACAATCAGGTTGCTGACAGCCCAGCCGGTGGCGCTGCACAACAACAGACAAAGCACCCACCACGACGGAATCGTCGGGCTGCCGGAGAGCACGACAACGCCGCTCAGCGAGATCATAATGCCCATCAGCTGCACCAGCTTCAGCTTCTCTTTCAGCACCACCATCGCCAGCAGCATGGCAATGGGTGTACCCAACTGAACCACAATTGCGCCGGTGCCGGCATCGGTATAGCGCAGGCCGACAAACAGCAGCGAAAAGTGCATAAAACCGAACGTGAAAGCCAGCAGCAACAGCCAGGGTAGCTGCTGACGGTTAATCCGGCAAAACGGTACCAGTACGATGGCGACGACCACAAAGCGCATAAACGTCAGGAAAAGTGGCGGAAGCTCCAGCAGGCCCCATTTCACCGCAACGTTGTTGAAGGCCCAGATTGAAACCACCATCAGAATCAGAAAAAAATGCCGCACAGCCACGATAATATCCTTTCGATGTTTTTTGCTTAGCCCGCTAATGATGGCACGAACTGCGGCATTGCAGCCAATCGCAGGGAGAAATTTTCTGCGATTGCGGCGCAGCCTGATGAGACTTTCGGGCGCGTTGCTGGCAGACTGATTTGAAACGACTTCTTAAAGGAACTGATTCGGTATGACCTACACGTCCGCCTTACCCCTTGCGTTAATTCAGCTTGAAGTCCCACCCGCAAACGTTGTCTCAGAGATTGGTGAACAGCCGCGCTGGTTCATCGACGCGTTAAACCTGCAACCCGATGAATACCTGATTGTACGGCCCCATCTGGGCGAGGCGCTACCCGCTTTCGACCAGATTTCCGGGGCGATCCTCAGCGGTTCCTGGGCGATGGTCACCGATCACGCTGACTGGAGCGAACGCAGCGCCGTATGGATTCGCGCAGCCATGGATAACGGCTTGCCGTTGCTGGGGGTCTGCTACGGTCACCAGCTGATGGCCTATGCGCTGGGTGGCGAGGTGGCGGACAATCCCAATGGATGGGAACGCGGGCTGTTACCAATCAACTGTATGCCGGAGGCGCAGCGCGATCCGCTACTGAAGAAATTGCCACAGGACTTCAGCGTCTGGCTGTCACATCGCCAGTCGGTAATCAGTGCGCCACAACAGGCTCAGGTGCTGGCCGCCTCTGCGCGTGATGGCTGTCAGATTGTCCGTTATTCGCCGCAGGCGCTATCGGTGCAGTTTCATCCTGAATTTTCACGGCACATCATGAACGTTTGTATGCCCAGGGGCTGTACAGAAGATGGGGCAAACGAGATGGAGGGAAAAGACTGGGCACGTGAGTTGCTGGTGGCGTTCTGGCAACAAACGCGCCCTGCAATGGCGCAAGCTCAGGGTGCGTAGTGACGCGTGCAGCGATAGACCCAGGCGGGTGGCACGTTTTTCATCACCCGCTGTCGCTCCCAGGTGAAGTAGCGCGACAGGTCTGGCTGAGTCAGCGAGGTATACTGGAACTGTACAAAGACGCCGTTGGGCCCGAGCGCGTTATACACCGCACGCAGAATCGCCTCACGCAATTCAGTGGGTAATGAGAGCAGCGGCAGGCCGGAGAAGATCACGTCATATTCTCCGCTCAGGTATTCCGCTGAACAGGTGCGCACCGTCATGCGCGGATCGTTCAGCGCATTAAGCTTATCGGCCAGCGTGCTGCTGATCTCAAAGGCATCCAGCGTGGCATCGGGTGACATCTGCGCCAGTATCTGCCGCGTCAGTACACCGTCGCCCGCGCCGAGTTCGGCAATACGTAACTTTTCAGGCCATTCCACCGACGCAATCATGGTGCGGCACAGCGCCTCTGACGAGGGCGTAATGCTGCCCATCTTGCGCGGGTTGCGGATAAACTGATGCACGAAATTGGCTTTAGCGCGCATCAGGGTAAAAGCTGAAGCCAGCATGCTCATCTCCAGAATGAATTCATCCTCACGTTGACCCCTTTGTGCCGCACAAGTTTCTCTCTGACCAGCCTTTTGGGTAAAAGTCGGAATTATCTAAAGACGAAGCGTAAACACCCATTCCTTCGGGGCGGTCACAGTTTCCGGTTAACAGAACTGACAGGCTCTTGATGATGCTTCATGTTAATAATAAGTTTCATCATTGTTATATCAGTCACCTGTCAGGAGAATGATCATGCGTTATGCCGCCCCCGGAGAACAGGGTTCTCTGATTACCCTACAAAAGAATTATGGCAACTTCATTAATGGTGAATTCGTCGCGCCGGTGAACGGCAACTACTTCACCAATACCTCCCCGGTGAACGGCTCTGCGGCCGGTGAGTTTCCGCGCTCAGACGTTGCCGATGTTGATAACGCTGTGGCTGCTGCGGCAGCGGCGGCGGAAGCCTGGGGCAAGACCTCGCCGCAACAACGCTCGCTGCTGTTACTGAAAATCGCCGATCGGCTGGAACAGCATCTGGAGACGATGGCGGTCTATGAAACCTGGGATAACGGTAAACCGGTTCGCGAAACCCTGGCGGCCGATATGCCGCTGGCCGTCGATCACTTCCGTTACTTTGCCGGTTGTGTCCGGGCGCAGGAGGGCAGTGCCGCCGAGATTGATGAGTTCACCGCCGCCTATCATTTCCATGAGCCGCTGGGCGTGGTGGCGCAGATCATTCCATGGAACTTTCCGCTATTAATGGCGGCGTGGAAACTGGCTCCGGCACTGGGCGCGGGTAACTGTGTGGTGCTGAAACCGGCTGAGCAGACCCCGCTGTCGATCACCGTTTTTGTCGATCTGATTAAAGATCTGCTGCCGCCGGGCGTGCTGAACGTGGTGCATGGGTTCGGCAAAGAGGCGGGTGAAGCGCTCGCCTCCCATTCCGGCATCGCCAAGGTAGCCTTCACCGGCTCTACCGCAACCGGCGGTCATATTCTGGAGCTGGCAGCAAAAAGCCTGATCCCCTCGACCGTCGAGCTGGGCGGTAAATCACCTAACATCTTCTTTGAAGACATCATGCAGGCGGAGGAGAGCTTTATAGAGAAAGCCGCCGAAGGCGTGGTGCTGGGCTTCCTGAATCAGGGCGAAGTCTGTACCTGTCCGTCGCGGGCGCTGGTACAGGAGTCGATCTACGAACCTTTTATGGCAGCCGTGATGAAGCGGGTAAAAACCATCAAACGTGGCGATCCGCTGGATACCGAAACCATGGTGGGCGCGCAGGCGTCGCAGCAGCAGTTTGATAAAATTCTCTCTTATCTTGAGGTTGCCCGACAGGAGGGCGCGGAAGTGCTGGTGGGCGGTGGCGTAGAGACGCTGGATGACTCACTTAACAGCGGCTACTACATTCAGCCGACACTGCTGAAAGGCAACAACAGCATGCGCGTTTTTCAGGAGGAGATCTTTGGCCCGGTCATTGGTATCACCACCTTTAAAGATGAGGCGGAAGCAATCAGTATCGCCAACGACTCCATCTATGGGTTAGGTGCTGGCGTCTGGACCCGCGATATCAACCGTGCTTACCGTGTGGGCAGGGCGATTAAAGCCGGGCGCGTCTGGACCAACTGTTATCACCTCTATCCGGCGCACGCCGCCTTTGGCGGTTATAAGAAGTCGGGTATCGGGCGTGAGACCCACAAAATGATGCTGGATCACTATCAGCAGACTAAAAATCTGCTGGTCAGCTACAGTATCGAGCCGCTGGGCTTCTTCTAGTTCTGGCCCGCAACCTGCCAGGATAACCCTGCACTCTTCCCTCAGAACCACGCTACGGCGTGGTTTTTTTGCTCCACATAGCCAGGCATGCTGAGAAGCATCAGAAGCATGGCGATGGCTGCAATGCCGATAAAGAACAATTAATCAGTCCTTTCTTAAAGCGACGCCGGGCCGTTTTGCGCTTCGCTTACCTCGCTTCACGACCACCTCATCCTCAGCCCTTTCTGAACCGTCCCATAATGAAACAACTTACTGATTTGTAATCATTATCTCACTGTTTTTACGCTAAAAACTGCCACGTATTACGGTCACCTCGCCGTTAACCTTCATTACGGTCTGGTGAAACAGCGCCATTTTTTACATGAGTTTTTTTAATGCTGACTACAGAGGGATCTGGTTTCTGTGTAAGAATACTTCATAGTTACTCATATTGTTAGGAATAATCCTAAGCAGGTGATTAAAAGTAACACATATTTGCACTAAGTAAATTACTTAAACTTTACTTAAGTAAAATCTTATGAAAGTGGCCCGTTGAAATTTTGTCAATCTTCTGTAAACTCGCAGCTTATGTTTACAAAGGAATTGTGATTTCATACCTACGGGCAGGATATACCTGGCTCGTGCGGTAGCTATGAGCTTATACACATCTTGTAACTTACTGAATGTGATCGTAAAAACAGGAAAATCAGTCTATGCGCTGCGCTTTTTTCTTTTGTCAGCGAATAGCGTCACAAGTGTAAATCTGAGTCAATATGTCCGTTTTTCGGCCAGGGATGGCATAAGTAAAGCTTGGGTTTTGCCTGCCTCATCCAATCTGACGGAAAAAAATAGATCATGTTTCTGATCATTTATCGCCAGCTCAGATTTCTCCCTGCGCCCGTCCCGGTCGCCAGAGTTGCTTTTTAATAGTTAACGTTAGTTGATCTGTTAACGTGCCACGCCATGGCACTTTAACGCTATTTGCTTAAGGTTTTTCTTTTAGGCTGGCACTAAGTGGCGCTCTCTCAGCACCACATCCCCGATTTTCATTACTGACAACCGGCCTCTGGCCACTCTCCAGGATATGAATGGAACACAACATGAAAAAAATGGTGAAGCTCCGTATTGCGTTAGGCCTGATGTTTGTTTTTTCTGTCGCGGGTTGTAAAACGCCGCCAAAAATGACGGATGACACGCTGGTCACCAGCACCGTGGATGGCGTGGTGATCAGTCACCGTTATGCGGTTAAACCGCCTGCGCAGTTCAGCCCGGTCAATGAAACCTACCGTGCGCTCTATCCCGCTTCAGTGATGAGCCATCCGAGTTTTGGCGGCAAGGTGGTGGAGACGCTGAAAACCGGCGAAAGCTACACCGTGATTGGTCAGGTAGAGAACAACTGGCTGGCGCTGGGTGAACCCGCTCAGGCGTCAGCAGAACCTGAACCGGGTAAAGCCAGCAGTGCCGTTAAAGAGTCAGCGTCCTCCGCAGCACCGCAGGCAACCGTTCAGCTGACCGGCTATGTGCCGTTTCGCGCCGTGGTGAAAAGCGAGCTTTACGATCAGACGATTAAGGCTGACCAGCCGAAGCGCCGGGTGCGCAGCAGCAAGAAGAAAACCTGTGTTGCGGTAAACGGTGACAGCACCGCCTGCCAGAACAGCACTAACGGAACCTGGATTATTAACTAATCGCACTAAGCAGGGAGGGCGGGATAATGACAACAACGCAATGGCGTGGGGCGCTGATAGTGCTGCTGACGTGGCTGATGACCGCGTGCAGCAGCACTCCACAGCCCGTTGCCTGGTACAACCTGGACGTTCAGGCGCAAAACCAGGTTAACGGCGGTGCGCCGCTGAAAGTCCGGGTGGTATTACTGACCTCCGATGCGGAGTTTATGTCGGCTGACTTCTACTCCCTGCAAAACCAGTCCGCTACCGCGCTGGGTAATGCGCAACTCAATACGCAACAGTTCTTCCTGACCTCCACTCAGCCCCATAAAACGCTGCGGATTAAGAGTCTGCCCGAGGCGCGCTTCATCGGCATCATGGCGGAATATCAGGCGCTGGATGGCAAGGTCTGGCGACTGTCGCTGCCGGTTCCCGAAGGCGAATCACCCTCATTCTGGGCGTTCTGGAAGCGTGACGATGGTGAGCTGAATGCGCGCATCGTGGCGGGGATTAACGGCCTTCGCGTGGAAAAACAGTGATGTCTATGAACAGAGCCGAAAAGGTGGTCTGGACCGAGGGGATGTTTCTGCGTCCTCACCATTTCCAGCAGTCAGAAAATTATCTTCTCAGCACCCTGCGTGAGTGGGGCCAGTCGCAGCGCGCCTATACCTGGGGTTTTTACGATCTGGAGTTCGATGAAGCGCTGCTGCGCCAGGGGAAACTGGCGCTGAGCGCCGCCAGCGGTTGTCTGCCTGACGGCACGTTTTTTGCCTTCAGCCAGCCACAGCACGGTCCGGCCCCGCTTGATCTGCCTGCTTCCGTTGACCGCAGCAAAGTGGTGCTGGCCATTCCGGCACGCCGCAATGGCCGCGAAGCGGTGGCCTTTCAGGAGTCGCAGGATTCTCTGGCTCGCTACCTCGCCTGGGAAGCGGAAGTGGAAGATGACAATGCCCAGGCCGTGGGCAGCGCCACGGTGCAGTTCGGCAAACTGCGTCTGCGGCTGATGCTGGAACAGGATCTGACCGCCGAGTGGACCGCCATGGGCGTGGCTCAGGTGATTGAAAAACGCAGCGACAACCACATCCGGCTCGACAGCGACTACATCCCGCCGATGCTGACGCTTAACAGCAGCCGTCCGCTGCAAAACATGTTCAACGATCTGCACGGGCTGATCCAGCAACGCAGCCAGCAGCTGAGTCAGCGCGCGCCGGGCACCGGTCGTTTTAACAGCGCGGATATGGTCGATTTTATGCTGCTGGCGCTGCTCAATCGTCAGCTTGGCCTGCACACTCACCTGCAACATCTGCCGCTGCTGCATCCTGAAACGCTCTACAGCCACTGGCTGCAACTGGCGGCGGAGCTCAGTACCTGGACGCCAGCCCGCGCGCCCGATGGCCTGCCGCTCTACGATCATGACGATCTGCACAGCTGTTTTAGCCGCCTGTCACTGCTGCTGCGTCAGGGGCTGTCCCAGGTGATGGAAGAGAGCGCGATTCAGCTGCCGCTGATTCAGCGCTCGCACGGTCTTAACGTCGCGACCGTGCCGGAGAGCAGTATGGTGCATGAGTTTGGCTTTGTGCTGGCGGTGAAAGCCAGCGTGCCAGCCGACACCCTCAAAACCCACTTCCCGGCGCAGATGAAAGTCGCCCCGGTCAGCAAAATTCGCGATCTGGTGCAGTTGCAGTTGCCCGGTCTGGCACTTCGGGCGATGCCCGGCGCGCCGCCGCAGATCCCGTGGCATGCCGGATACAGCTATTTCGAACTGGATAAGAACAGCGAGCTATGGAAAGAGATGGAGCGCTCGGGCGCTTTTGCGCTGCATCTTGCCGGTGAGTTTCCAGGTCTGAACATGGAGTTCTGGGCCATTCGTAGTCAGTCAGAATCATAAACTGAGCACGCAGCATGATGCAGGAACAACAAAAATCACACAGCGATCTTGCGCCGGAGGCCAGTCATCAGAATGTGCTGGTCGCGGCGGCCAACCCCCTGATTAACGCCATTCCTCAAATCCGTCACTCGGTATCACATGAAGACCCGGCGCAGCTGCGTCAGCAGCTGATCGATCAGATTCGGCGCTTCGAGCTGAGCTGCCAGCAGTCAGGCCTGGGCTATGAAGTGATCATCGGCGCACGATACTGTCTCTGTACCGCGCTGGATGAGGCGGCGGCGCTGACGCCGTGGGGCAGCCGCGGCGTCTGGACCAGCAATGGTCTGCTGGTCACCTTTCACAATGAAACCTGGGGCGGCGAAAAGTTTTTCCAGCTGCTGGCTAAGCTGTCGCAGAACCCCAGGCGCCACATTCTGATGCTGGAGTTGATCTACTTCTGCCTGCTGCTGGGGTTCGAAGGACGCTACCGGGTGCTGGACAACGGTCGCTCGCAGCTGGAGACCATCAAACAGCGCCTGCTGCAGATGATCAAAAGCGTGCGTGGCAATTATGCAGCGGCGCTGTCTCCACATCCCACCGATCAGCCGGTCCTGCGCAAATTGTGGCGGCCAATGATCCCGCTGTGGGCCTGTGCGGCGGTGGCGGGGCTGGCGGCCTGTCTGTTCTACATCGTGCTCAACTGGCGTCTCGGCGATTACACCTCGCCGGTACTGGCCCGTATCTATCAGACGGCGCTGCCGGAAGTGAAGATCGGCAACCCTGCGCCACCACCGCCCGCCACGCTGAACCTGCGCGCTTTCCTGAAACCGGAAATTGATGCCGGGCTGGTAGCGGTGCGTGACGAAGCGGACCGCAGCGTGGTGACGCTGAAAGGGGACGGACTATTTGCCTCGGCGGCCACCGAGGTGCGCGGACGTTACACCGACGTAATCCAGCGCATCGCTGCCGCCATGAACAATGTCAGCGGCCAGATTCAGGTGATTGGCTACAGCGATAACGTGCCGATCCGCAGTGCCCGCTTCGCCTCCAACTTTGAGCTTTCGCTGGCGCGTGCCCGGTCAGTACAGACCCTGTTGCAACAGCAGCTGGCGCAGCCGTCACGGGTGAAAGCGGAAGGGCGCGGTGAAAGCAATCCGCTGGTGCCTAATAACAGCGCAGAAAATCGCGCACGTAACCGTCGTGTTGAAATTACCCTGCTGGTGGCGCCGGATGCGACGCATGCCGAACTCAACGGCCTGGCGAGAGGGAACTGATCCATGCTGAATATTCTGTTTGCGGTGCTGACCAGCCGCCTCGCGTGGGGCTTTGTCGGCATTACCGCGCTCTCTTTTATCATCTGGGTGATTGGCCCGGTGTTCTCAATCGTCGATTCGCGCCCGCTTGAGCCGGAGCAGAACCGCATTATCAGTATCGCGCTGCTCTATCTGGTGTGGGGATTAGGCCAGGCGATTCCGCGGCTCTATAACATCTGGCTCAATCGCAAGCTGATGTCGAGCCTCGAAACCGGCAAAAGCGATGCGCCGGAAGCCGATCGTCAGCGCCTGACCAGTGAAGAGCAGGTGCTGGCAGGGCGTTTCTCCGAAGCCACTGACATGCTGAAAAAGGCGCACTTCCAGCGCCACAGCAGCAAGGGCACGCCGTTCTGGGCACAGCGCTTTGGCCGTCAGTATCTCTATCAGCTGCCGTGGTACATGATCATCGGCGCGCCCGGAGCCGGTAAAACTACCGCGCTGGTCAACTCGGGCCTGCAGTTTCCGCTGGCAGATAAGTTCGGCAAGTCGGCGCTACGCGGCATTGGCGGCACCCGCAACTGCGACTGGTGGTTCACCAATGACGCGGTGCTGCTCGATACCGCCGGGCGCTACAGTACCCAGGAGAGTCAGCAGGAGCGTGATGCCAGCGAATGGCATCATTTTCTCGACCTGCTGCGTAAATATCGCGGACGTCAGCCGATCAACGGCGTCATCGTCACGCTGAGCGTTTCCGATCTGCTGTCGCAGTCGCCCGAGGCGCTGCGTAATCAGGCGCTGGCACTGCGTCAGCGGCTGATGGAGTTGCACGATCGCCTCGGCATCCGTTTCCCGGTCTATGTGCTGGTCACCAAAGCGGATCTGCTCAAAGGCTTCCGCAGCTACTTTGCCTCGCTGGATAAAGCGCAGCGTGAACAAATCTGGGGATTCACCTTTCCATGGGCGAAGGCGTCCGCCGCCGATTTCGAACTTAACAACCAGTTCCAGCAGGAATATTCCCTGCTGCAACAGCGTCTGGATGCCGGACTGGCCGATCGGCTGCTGACGGAAAGCGACGCGCAGGCGCGGGCAGAGAGCTATCTCTTCCCGCAGGAGTTTGCGGCGCTGCGACCGTTGCTGGCAGACGCGCTGGATACGCTGTTTGCCCGCTCCGATTTTGAAACCCAGTTCGCGCCGCGCGGTATCTACTTTGCCAGCGGCACCCAGGAGGGACTACCGTTTGACCGGGTGATGGGCGAGCTGAACCGCGCACTGAATCTGCCGGGGCAGCAGGCTGGCGAGTCAGGAAGCTGGGATAAGGTCGATAAAGAGTCGCCTATCCCGCAGAACAAAGGGCAGAGCTTCTTCCTGAAAGGGGTACTGGAAAATGTGATTTTCCAGGAGTCCGGTCTGGCGGGCAGCAACCGGTGGTGGGAGCTGCGCAACCGCGCCGGGCTCTGGTCGGGTTATCTGGCGCTGCTGCTGATATTGCTGGTGGCCGGGGCGCTGTGGCTCACCAGCTACAGTAAAAACAAAGCCTATCTGCTGGAGATGGCCGCTAAAGCGCCGCAGGTTGAACAACTGGGCGATCAGCTTCAGCAGCAGGTCAATGGCGATCTCTTTGCGCTGGTGCCTTATCTCAACACCCTGTTGCACCTGCCGGAGAGCGAAGACTTCTTGCTGGAAGCACCGCCGCTGACGCGCCGCATGGGGCTTTATCGCGGCACCGAGGTCAGCGATGCCACCCGCGCACTCTACGACAAGGCACTGAAACAGCTGCTGTTGCCGCAGGTGGCGCAGAACATCACCCGCTGGCTGCGTAATGACAACGGCAGTGATGCTGACTACAGCTATGAAGCGCTGAAGGCGTATCAGATGCTCTATCAGCCAAAGCACTACGATGGCAAATTCCTGCAGGCGTGGCTGATGCTCAACCTGTCACGCGAACTGCCGCAGAACGTCACCCAGCAGCAGGTGAAACAGCTGGCGTGGCACCTGCAACAGTTGCTGGAGACGCAGATTCACTCGTCGCCGTATGCGAAGGATGAAGCGCTGGTAAAGCGCGAGCAGGCGCTGATTAATCAGATGCCGCTGTCACAGCGCGTCTATGGACGGCTGAAGCGCCTGCTGCAACGCGATGACAGCCTGCAGCCGGTGACGCTGGCGGCGCTGGGTGGTCCCCAGAGCGAGCTGGTGTTTTCCCGCAAAAGCGGTAAATCGGTCAATGAAGGTGTGGCGGGTCTCTATACGCCGGATGGCTACTGGCAGCACGTGGATAAGCAGATTGCCCCGGTGACCCAGGCGTTGTATCAGGACGATCTCTGGGTGCTGGGCGGCGCGGCGCCGCAGCAGAAAAGTGAGCAGACGGATCTTGCGGTGCGCCAGCTCTACGTGCAGGACTATATCCGGCAGTGGGAGCAGTTTCTCAGTGACATTCAGCTCAACAGCAGTGCCGATCTCTCTCAACGCATCAACACCGCCCGTTTGCTGTCGGGCAACCATTCGCCGCTGCGCCAGCTGGTGATCAACCTCGGTGGTCTGCTGACGCTGAACCGGGCGCAGCCGGATGAGAAAACCGCGCAGGCAGCAAAGCCGTCGGATAACAGCGCCACCCGCACCCTTGAAGCGCTGTTTACCTCGCCCGAGGCCAGTGCCGCGCGCGGACAGGCCGCCACCCAGGCATCACCGGAGCAGGCCGTCGCGCTTCACTTTGCGCCGGTTCTGGAGCTGGCCCAGCCGCTGCAGCAGGGCAGTAAGGTGCTGGCGGTGGATGATTTCCTGCATCAGATTGACGATCTCTATCGCTACCTCACCGCCGTGCAGGATGCGGCGAACAGCGGGATGCCGCCCCCGGCCAGCGATGCCATCAGTCGTCTGCAGGCCAGTGCCGGCCGTCTGCCGGGTTCATTGCAGAACATGGTTTCCAGCATGGCGGTGGGTGCCAGCAGCGACGCACAGCGCCGCGATATGGATAACGTCCGCAAACGCATCACCATGGAAGTGGGCAGTTTCTGCCGCCAGGCGATCGCCGGTCGCTATCCGCTGGTTCGCTCTGCGCGCAGTGAGGTCACACCAGACGATCTGGCGCGGATGTTTGCACCCGGCAGCGGCATGATGGACAGCTTCTTCCGCGACAACCTGGCCAGCAAAGTCGACACCACCAACGCGGCGTGGCGCTTTACGCCGGGCATTGACGGTAAAACCCTGCCGGGAGGCGAAGCCCTGCTGCGGCCTTTCCAGCAGGCGCAGTCAATCCGCGATGCCTTCTTTGCCAACGGTGCGACCACGCCCGGCTTCCGCGTCACGCTGCGCACGGTAAAAATGGATAACGACATCCTTAACCTGACGCTGGATGTGGATGGGCAGATTTTACGCTACAGCCACGGACCGCAGGCGGTGCAGATGGTCAGCTGGCCCGGCCCCGGCGGCACCAGCCAGGTGCGGATGCAGCTGGGTCTGACCAACGGCACTACCTCCACGCTGGTCACCAGCGGTCCCTGGGCGCTCAATCGCTTCTTTGACCGCGCCCGGCTGACAGCGGCAGGCGGCCTGACCCGCGAAGCGAGTTTCAGCGTGGACGGTCATCAGGTCACGCTGTCGTTCACCCCTGGCAGCATTCGTAACCCGTTCCAGCTTCCCGGCTTTAGCTGCCCCTGAAACAGGACCCGACAATGACTCATTACGCTGCACCCTGCTGGTACGGCAAAGTGCCCAGCGCGGGTGACTTTGTGAAGCGCCGCTTCCCGGACGTGCTCTATCGCCAATGGTCCAGCTGGTTTCAGGTGGGCCTGCATCACTGGCAGAGCAGTCAGGAGAGTGATAACGCCCCGTCGCGCCCGTTCCTCAACGCGCCGGTCTGGAATTTTGTGGTGCCGCCGATGCTGGGCAGTCAGCTGATTCAGATGGGCTGCCTGATTGCCGCGCGTGACAGCGTGGGCCGTAACTACCCACTCTGCGCATTGCGCCACTTCACGCCCGCCGAGTGGTCGCCAGCCCTGCTGGCGCGCTCCGGCGAGTGGTATCAGCAGGTCGGCAATACGCTGTTGCGGGTGGTGCAGGGCGGCGGGTCACCGGAGCAGCTGGATCAGGCGCTGATCAGCATTCCTCAGCCGCAGCCGCCGCAGGAGTCGGACGAGACGTCAGACATTCTCAACGTCATCGGGCATGGCGATACCCCTTCGACACTGAACTGGACATTGCCGGGCGAGAACTTCGACCCGCAGTTCTACACCAGTTTCTGGTGGACCAATCAAAGCGACGGTTTCCCGCTTTATACCCAGGTCCACAGCGGTAATTTTACCGCCCAGCTCTTTTCATTGCTGTTTGATCCGGCCGGTGGGGCAAAGCCGGGACGAAACGGACTTTATCCCCCGATGTTTGAATCCTGAGGCGACACGCATGACGATGAATACAGAGGCTCTGCTGGCTCCGGTCAGCGAGGACAATCCCGGCGGCGATAACCTGGAGTACCACGCTGATTTTCAGGCGATGGAGCAGGCCAGCGCCGGTAAAGCGGAGCAGCAGTTCGGCAATACCATCATTCCGGCAGAACCGGCCGACTGGAACAGAGTCGAGAAGCTGGCGATAGCGCTGCTGGCGCGCAGCAAAGATTTGCGGGTAATGCTGGCGCTGACCCACGCCTGGACCGAACTGAAAGGGCTGCCGGGCTATGCCCAGGGCCTGAAGCTGATTGAACAGGCGTTGTTGCTCTACTGGGAGCCGCTGTGGCCCCGGCTGGAGGAGTTCGGCGAGCAGGATCCCTTCTACCGCATTAATGCGCTGGCGCTACTGGGTGACAAAACTGATCTGAGCGGTGCGGTACGTCAGTGCTGGCTGCTGCGCTATCCCTCTGACGGCATCACGCTGCGCGATGCGGCCGCCCTGTGCGACGGCAGTAAAACCGAAGTCGCGGACTATCCTGGCGGCCTGCCGCGTCTGATCGACGAACTGGCGCGCGGCGACCAGCCCGGTATTGAGGCGGTGCTGCAGATTCATGAGCGGCTGCAGACCATCTGCGAAACCGTGACCGAACGGCTGGGCGAAGCCGCGGTGCCGGAACTCACCCAGTTGCGCAGACAGATTGCGCTGATCGCTGAACGTTGCCAGGCCACCGATCTGAATGCGCTGATCCCCACAGCCGCAGTGGAACAGCCCGCAGAAACCGCGGCATCGCCTGCACCGGCCAGCCCGCGCGCTGCCGCTGATTGGCGCACGGTGCAGATCAGTTCCCGCGCCGACGCGCAGCTGATGCTGGAGAAAGTGAAGCTCTATTTCACCCAGCATGAGCCGAGTCATCCGGCCCCGCTGATGATCGACCGTGTACAGCGCTTAATCGAGCGCGACTTTCTGGAGATCATCCGCGAACTGGCACCCGACGGCGTACATCAGCTGGAAACCATTTTCGGACGTCGCGATTAAGCAGGCGTGACGCACACACACTCAGCGGGACCTGCGCGCCTGCTGTGACACTTTATCCGCGCATCATGTATGGAGAAAACCATGGCAACAAGCAAATCCAGTGGGCAGAAGTTCATTGCCCGCAATCGCGCGCCTCGCGTTCAGATTGAATATGACGTGGAAATTTATGGCGCGGAACGCAAAATCCAGCTCCCGTTTGTAATGGGCGTGCTGGCGGATCTGGTGGGTAAACCGCTGGAGCCACAGCCAGGCATTGATGACCGTAAATTCATGGAAATCGACATCGACAACTTCGATGAGCGCATGAAAGCACTGAAGCCGCGCGCCGCGTTCCAGGTAGACAATACCCTGAATGGCGAAGGCAAGCTGAACATCGATCTGACCTTTGACAGCATGGATGACTTTTCGCCGGACGCGGTGGCCCGCAACGTGGAGCCGCTGAGCAAGCTGCTGGAAGCGCGTACCCAGCTGGCGAACCTGCTGACCTATATGGATGGCAAAAACGGCGCGGAAGAGCTGATTGGTAAGGTGCTGCAGGATCCTACGCTGTTGCAGGCGCTGACCCATCTGCCAAAGCAGGATGAGGCCACTGAAGGTAAGGAGCCGCAGGCATGACGCAGACTTCACAACAACCGCAGTCGCAGGGCGCAGCCAGTTTCAGTCAGGATGAGTTCAGCGCGCTGCTGAATAAAGAGTTCCGGCCAAAAAGCGATCAGGCACGTGCTGCGGTCGAAAGCGCGGTGAAAACCCTGGCACAGCAGGCGCTGGAGAACACCGTTACCGTCTCCAGCGATGCCTATCGCACCATTCAGGCGCTGATCGCGGAGATCGACGAAAAGCTGTCGCAGCAGGTGAACCAGATTATTCACCATCCGGAGTTTCAGTCGCTGGAGAGCGCCTGGCGCGGCCTGAGCTATCTGGTGAACAACACCGAAACTGACGAGATGCTCAAAATCCGCTTTATGAGCATCTCCAAGCAGGAGTTGGGCCGCACCCTGAAGCGCTACAAGGGCGCTGGCTGGGATCAAAGCCCGCTGTTCAAGAAGATTTATGAGCAGGAGTATGGTCAGTTCGGCGGCGAGCCGTTTGGCTGCCTGGTGGGCGACTACTACTTCGACCACAGCCCGCAGGATGTTGAGCTGCTGGGCGAAATGGCGCGTATTGGTTCGGCGGCGCACTGTCCGTTTATCACCGGCACCGCGCCCGAAGTGATGCAGATGGAGTCCTGGCAGGAGCTGGCGAATCCGCGCGATCTCACCAAAATCTTCCAGAACACCGAATATGCTGCATGGCGCAGCCTGCGTGAGTCGGAAGATGCACGCTATCTGGGCCTGGTGATGCCGCGCTTCCTGGCGCGTCTGCCCTACGGCATCCGTACCAACCCGGTCGACAGCTTTGACTTTGAAGAGCAGACCGATGGTTCCGATCATGGCAACTATACGTGGAGCAATGCGGCTTACGCGATGGCCGCCAACATCAACCGCTCCTTCAAAGAGTATGGCTGGTGCACCGCAATCCGCGGCGTGGAGTCGGGTGGGGCAGTGGAAAATCTGCCGTGCCACACCTTCCCGAGCGATGACGGCGGCGTGGATATGAAGTGCCCGACCGAAATCGCCATCAGCGATCGTCGTGAAGCCGAACTGGCGAAAAATGGCTTTATGCCGCTGGTGCATCGTAAAAACTCTGACTTCGCTGCCTTTATTGGTGCGCAGTCACTGCAGAAGCCGATGGAGTATCACGACGCCGATGCCACCGCCAATGCCCGTCTGGCCGCGCGTCTTCCGTACCTGTTCGCCTGCTGCCGTTTCGCGCACTACCTGAAATGCATCGTGCGCGACAAGATCGGCTCCTTCCGTGAGCGTGATGAAATGGAACGCTGGCTGAACGACTGGGTAATGAACTATGTCGATGGCGATCCGGCTAACTCCTCGCAGGAGACCAAGTCACGCAAGCCGCTGGCGGCTGCCGAGGTGAATGTGGAAGAGCAGGAGGATAATCCTGGCTATTACTCCGCGAAATTCTTCCTGCGTCCGCACTATCAGCTGGAAGGGCTGACGGTTTCTCTGCGTCTGGTCTCCAAGCTGCCGTCGCTGAAAAATGATAATGCGTAAGGGCTGAAAGGGAGGCGTGATGCCGGGGATGACCTGGCATCATTCATCCTCTGAATTACAGGTTTATGAGGCGCGAAAGGTTTTTGCGCCTGATGGCTGACAGAAAGGTTGCTGAGATAAATGTCAGAGAGGATGACAGGATGCTTAAAAAGTCAGTTCTGCACCTGCTGCATTATCTTCTGGTATTTATTTCTTCTCTTATTTTAATAACCTGTGCAGGTTCTTAGCTTTTCTCACTGGAGTATTGTAGTGCGAGGAAAGATTGTTAACGCAGTTCTGGTTAATGTTTCTATGGATGGCGTCAATATCGCTTTATGCCGTAGCAGAAAAGTTGAAGCAAATTAATTAACCGGCTTTCTGCGCGCTATTTTAATTAAAATAAAAACAAAGGCCAGGCAGACAGCGGTAAAGAGAATTTTACCGGCAATGAGACCGGAAGAAGAGAGAGTAAATTCTTCATAGCGAGCAACCAGATATATCGAACCAATAATATCAGCGATGACGTAAAGAGAAAGCAGCGACAACACGACTATCAGGAAAAGTGAGATGATCTTTTTCATGTTCATTCCTTCTGTGAACTTTTTAAGCGCCTGCCTACTATAAACTATCGGCCAGGATTATGTCTATGAAATGACCACCTGAAAGCGCGGGATGCAGCAGGGTATCAGGTTATCGATGTTGGCCTCGCCATGAAAAACGCATACTGATTTTTGCCTGGTTAAATAACTGGCAATACGACGTCTGAAATATGGTTTATGACGATATTTCAGAAGCAAGGCAAAGGTAAAATATGGACTGTTTTATTCAGCCCCATGCTTTTCTTTTTGCCATATCCTTGCTTTTTTGAAAGCAATAATCTCAACCAATAAAGAGTGAAAGATAATGGCTATTGATATGTTTATGAAGGTTGACGGAGTCACCGGCGAGTCTAAAGACTCTAACCACTCTGGCTGGACTGATATCACCTCTTTCTCATGGGGTGCTTCTCAGCCAGGTAATATGTCTGTTGGCGGCGGCGGCGGCGCCGGTAAGGTTAACTTCAACGACCTGCACGTCAATGCACTGATCGACAAATCCACCACGGCGTTGCTGAAGAACTGCGCAAGCGGTAAACACCTCGCTAAAGTTGAACTCTCAATCTGTAAAGCAGGTGGCTCTCAGGTTGAGTATGCACGCATTACCCTGGAAGACGTTCTGGTGACCGCTGTGAATTACAATGGCTCCGACAACGGCGACACCCTGGGAATGACCTACTCCTTCCAGGCCTCTAAAGTGAAGCAGCAGTACTGGGAGCAGAGTTCTTCCGGCGGCAAAGGCGCAGAGAGCAGCGCCGGCTGGGACATCAAAGGCAACAAAGAAGCGTAATGTTTTATAGCCGCCTCCCCTTCGGGGGAGGCTTTAAAAGGAGTTCTGCTATGGCACATTTGAGACCTCAGTTTTCGGCCGCCTGGAATCGCTTCTCTGAAGTCAATGTTGGAGTAGAGAAGGTGGGGGAAATACTGGGTGGAAAAGTAGAGGCGAATATCACCGCCGGAATTTTCGAGAATGCCTGCCCAATAAGAATGAGCTATGTTCTTAATTACACTGGTGTTCCTGTTCCCGCAAACAGCCGTTATGCGACCGTAACGGGTAAAGACAAAAAGCGTTATATGTTTCGCGTCAACGATATGATGGACTTTTTAGTCGGTGCGTTTGGTCAGCCAGACCTGACTGTGACCTCACCAAAACCCGGCTCATTTAACGGTAAACAGGGGATTATTGTGTTTCAGGGGAGTGGCTGGAGCAATGCCCGTGGGCACGTGACACTCTGGAACGGCAATATCTGCTCTGATACCTGTCACTTCCTGGGTGGCGCAGAAAATGGTAGTTTTGTTCCTGATGTTGCCTCCTTGTGGATACTGAAATGAAAAAATTCCTGATGTTATTTGCTCTGACTTTATCTCCTGCGGCGCTGGCGATAACGCCACCGGCGCCAGACTCCTTTAAGCAACCGGAGATTTTCAGCAACTGGCTTCTGAACCGTTGTGCAGGAAAAGCTGCGACTGACAAGGCTTTCACCGATGATGCATTTAAAAGCGCGTCAGCCTGGTTAGAGGTAAGTCATCTCCCTGTTGAAGCATTCAGTGATGGTGATAAGTTAATCAATGCGTATCTGAAGATGAACCTGACTGGCTCGGTCACAGGAAACTTCAATATGATGAAATGCACGTTGCTTTCCCAAAGTCAGGATGCCGAGGCGCTCTACAATAAGTATAAGAAATAGCGTTTATTTTTAGGGGAATTAAAAGTTGATGCAGCGCTAAACATCAGCAGCGAATTTTCAAAAGAGAATATGTTTAGTTAAATGAAGCCGATAATTAAACCTGAAGTTGAGCAGTATAATGTAAATTACTCTTATACGGAACTTGCCACATGATGAAGAAAGTAAGTCATTTGATTATGATAGTGCTTTTAGTTTCACCTTCATTTGTTTTGGCGAAGTCAGTTTCACACTTTGAAGGAAAAATATTCAAAGCGGATATTGAATATGATTGTGATGAAGGTAACGTCACCTGTGATGATGTTTCGCTTAAGTCAACCAGAGTAAAAGACAATTCATCGATATTTCTTAAAGGTGAAACGATAAATTCAAATTGTCCTGACGTCTGCGACTTCCGGGGTTATCGCTTTACCAACTGAAAGTATGATTATTCTTTTTATCCAAGCCAGAAGGGCAACGGCCTCTGGGATTATATCGTAACCTTTAAAAGTAAAGTTATTGCTCGGGATCTTGGGGTGATTAAATAACATCGTTTATAAAAATTACTGCATATTGAGTCTGCACTTGTTCTCAGACATAGGTGTGTTATTACATGTGAGATTTTTAATGAGAACTTTTTTTTCTTTGTTGCTGTGCGTCACAGTTTTTTATGTTTCCCCCGTCTTCGCAACCAGTGATTGTTCAAGCGGAAATAATGACCAGGAAGTTCATACCTGCACTCAGAAAAACAGGAACGAAACTGAGCTTGATTTAAACAAAGAATATAAGCTGGCTAAGACCAGAGTTGAAACGCTTTTTAAAGGTGACAACAAAGAGTTAAGCCAGTATATGGATGCGTTGACTGAAGCTCAACGAGCCTGGCTGAAGTATAGAGAGAATGATTGTAAACTGGCTTCTTATGCTGCAGATAAGGGAAGTGATTTAAGTAACGCTAATATTAATATGTGTACTTCTGAACTTAACGAGCAAAGAATTAAAAAACTTAAGTTAATTCCTTATCATTGATGGTACAGACTGCTGAGAAATATATGAAGAGACTGCATAAATTGGCTTTAATCACTGTGTCTCTTTGCATCAGCGCTTCAGCGCTCGCTGAAGATACCTGTGCAAAACAGCCTTCAGACAGTGCGCTATTTCAGTGTACTGTTCAGCAGAAGAAGCTGGCGGAAGATGACCTCAACAAAGAATACCAGACGGCTAAAAAACGCATTGTACAGATGTACGGAACGCAGAAAAAACTGGCTGATGACTATGTCACCACGCTGGTGGATACCCAGCGTAACTGGCTGAAGTATCGTGATGGTCAGTGCAAGCTGGAAGCTTTTGCCGCTGAAGAAGGCAGCAATGCGAATGCGGTTGCCACCAACCTCTGTGTTATCCGCATCGACAAAGAACGCACTGCTATTCTGAAGCAACTGCCTTACTGATTATGTCGTCGTGCTTAGGGTTTACAGGCTGGGCACGACATTCTCTATGAATATCACTCTCTGCATTACGCTGTAATCCCGTTTTTTCAATACTGGTAAATAATTCTGTATAAATGATATTTCAGCAGAGTGGTTTCTGGTGATTGTAATGCAATCATCTTTGCAACTATTTTAATTTTTACTCTGTATATTATTTAAAAATAAGCCGTTAACGCAGCTTCATCTTTTTAAATAAATATAAATTTTCTCTGTTTAAAGAATTGAATTAATCCAGTGACACAGTATTTAAAAAACAACTCCCAAAATTAAATCCCCCCGCTTTCTATACCCCGCGCCTTTCCCCGAGAGGTGCGCGGTATAGATGCCGAACCGCTAACCGCAGGAATCCGTTATGCGCTTTACGATAATAACGACTAAACCCGGCCAACAGCCGCCGCAAACTCATTGTGATTTCTTTCCGCCTGGCGGCACCATTGGTCGTGGTGTGGATAATAACCTGGTGCTGCCGGATGACGATCGCACACTCTCCCGCCTGCAGGCGATTGTGCACATCACGGCAAATGGCGAATGTCGCCTGACCAACCGTGGCAATGTGACGCGCGTGTTACTCAACGATATTCCGCTGGAACGCGGACGTCAGGTTGAGCTGCAGGATGGAGACATACTGGGCATCGATGATTACCAATTGCTGGTCAGCGATCTCAACAGTGCACAGCAACCGCAGAGTGAAAGAGCTGTTCCGCGTCCTGAGCCGGTGCAGCCCGTAGCACCCGCTCGCGAACCGGCAGCGGAAAAAGCCAGCACCACCGCCGCCATTCCCAGCGAAATCTGGGACAGCCTGGCGAAAGAGTTTTCGATTTCGGACGATCTCTCTAAACGCAAAGCTGCGCCAGAGATGCCTGAGGCCCATCCGCTGACTGCGCCCGCTCGTCCTGACCGAAATCCGGAAGATCCGCTGGCTCAGCTGATTAACGACGCGCCGCTGGATTATGGGCAGCAGCCAAAAAACAGCAGCCTGTTTGATGAAGGCGATGCGCTGTTCGGGCAGCAGAGTATTTTTGACGACCGGACGCCAAGCACGCTGTCTGCTCAGCAGAACACGGCGCCACCGCAGGCTGAAACGCCTGCCGCTGAACTTGATCCGCTGAGCCTGTTTGACGGCGAGAGCAGCGTGGATGCGCGCAACCATGATGATCCGCTGGGTCTGATGATGGGGAATGCGGTGCCGCTGGCCCAGCCGGAGCTGACGACGCCGAAACCGGCCACGTTGCATGTGCCACCTCAACCGGTGGCAAAAACTGAGCCGATGGCCGCACGTTCACCGGAGCAGGCTCCCGCCAGCCTGACCGACATGGATCACTCACCGCTGTTCAGCTTCGACGAATCACAGCATGAGACTCACAGCCAGCCTCACTCTGAGGCACAGCAGCAGTCGCCGCTGATTGACGAGGCGCTGCCCGGCCAGTCTGACGCGATAAATCCACAGATCGACTACGGCGGAATTACGCTGCCCACGCCGCAGGCGGTAGAGCGTACGCCATCCCCGACGCCGAAAGGGCGGTTGCGCATCGATCCCGTTGCTTCCGGTCGCCACCATGCCGCCGCTGCGCACCCGACGACACCCAGCGAGAGCAGCGGTGATGCCCTTAAAGGCGAACTGCTGGATGCGTTGCTGGAGGGAATGGGTCTGCGCGACCTGCAACCGACGCCGCAATTTGACCGTGAGCAGATGCTGCAATTCGGGCAGATGCTGAGCATGTTTTCGCAGGGTACGGTGGCGCTGCTCTCTTCGCGTTCGATCCTCAAGCGCGGGGTAAAGGCTGACATGACGGTGATCCTCGACGACGCCAACAACCCGTTCAAGCTGCTGCCTTCAGGCAAAACCGTCTTAATGCAGATGTTTGGCAGCCGGATGCCGGGCTTTATGCCGCCGCGTCAGGCTGTGCGTGATGCGCTGATCGATCTGCAGGCGCACCAGCTGGGCATGATCGCCGGTATCCGCGCCATCATCGCCTCAATGCTGCAATCCTTTAACCCGGAGCAGCTGGAGGAGGAGGCGCGTCAGGCGGGATCGGTGTCACGTATCGGCCTGCCGGGCAGCCGTAAAGCGGCGCTCTGGGAGCATTTTGTTGAGCGCTACGGCGAGACGGCAGGCGAGATCGAAGACGATTTCCACACCCTGTTCGGCGAAGCGTTCCTGCACGCCTATGACCTGGAAGTTAATCAGTACAAAGACTCACAAACCCACACGGATGACGCATGAATATCACTATTGCCTCGACGTCGAATCAGGGCGATCGCGCCAGTAATCAGGATCAGATCGGTGATGTCATCGGTAAGCGCTCGGCCTGCTTTGTGGTCTGCGACGGTGTAGCCGGATTTCCCGGCGGGGATATCGCGGCATCGATTGCCCGTAGCAGCCTGCTGCAGTCGTTTGATGGCGATGCGCATCTCAATGCGCAGTCGATTCGTAACTACGTCAATCAGGCGAATCACGCCATCCGTCAGCAGCAGAAAGCCAGCAGCGAACACAGCCGGATGGGCACTACGCTGGTCAGCCTGTTTATTGACCGCGACTACCATCTGGCCTGCTGGGCCCATGCAGGCGACAGCCGCCTCTATCTGTTCCGTCGCGGCTATCTCTATCTCGTGACCACCGACCACAGCCTGGTGCAGCAGATGAAAGATGCCGGACATCGCACCGAAGGCATCAACAGCAATTTGCTCTATTTTGCGCTGGGGATGGGCGATGAGCAGCGCGACGCCAGCTACAGCGAGGTGGTCGGGATTGAAGATGGCGACGCCTTTTTACTCTGCACCGATGGTTTCTGGCACGGCGTGACGCTGGAACAGATGCAGCAGTCGCTGCACATGGTGAATACGCCGGAAGAGTGGCTGACGCTGATGCAGCAAATCATCAGAAACGATCAGCCGGATCAGGGGCAGCAGGATAATTTCAGTGCGCTGGCCGTCTGGATTGGATCACCTCAGGACACCACCTTGCTGCACTCGCTCTCTGAAGCGGCGCAGTTCTTCCCTCTGCGAGATTGAGAACGCCAACATGAAATATGGATTACTGGGTCTGGCTGCGCTGCTGCTCAGCACGCAGGCTTATGCTGAAAACTATCGCATCGTACAGTCCCCGGCACAGAAACTGGATGTCTGGATTGATGACGTAAAAAACAATCAGCTGTCGAGCTGGTGTAACAGCACCATTAACCTGCGCATCGTCACTCTGGGCGAAAAAAACGCCGCGGTGCTGAAAGATTTTCTGCCGCGCGTTGCCGGACTGATGGCGTCGCAGTGTAAACCGCTGCAACAGTTGCACTGGCAACTGACCGATGCGCAGGGGAGTGAAATTGCTACTGGCAGCGCCGCCCGTGCGCAGCAGTGGAAAACCGTGGTGACGCCGCCCGCGACGCAGCCGGTCCAGCCGACGGCTATAGCGGTCCCCGCAGATGCACTGCGCAACGCCGCTCAGGCCGACACGTCGCCGTGGCTGCAATTCAGCCTGCTCGACGGCTGCCATTTCCGCACCTGGTGGCAGCACCCGGCGCAGGGCAGCGCGCTGTTTGTTCCGGCAAATCAGGGGCTGGTGTGTGGTTCCGATGGCTGGCTCAGCGGACACAGCCGACTGACGCAACAGGGTAACGGCGCACCTGCGGCAGTCGGCGTGACCTTCCTGCAGGGTTTTCCGGTGATGGGGTTGAGCAATCAGTCGCCCACAGCCGAACTGCACATCACCACGGTCAACAGTGAACGCATGGTGCTGAGCAATGAAAAATCCCCGGACAGCTGGCTGATTCTGCCGTTCAGCAACCGCTTTAACGGCTGGCAGGCAACGCGTCAGGTGGTGGTGCAGATGCCCGTCAGCGAAGCCGCCGATCAGAGTGCGCTGCAGGCGCGTCTGCAGGAAGTCCGTAAAGTCTGGTCGCCGTGGATCAGCGGCGATGCCGCGCTGAGCGTGCAGCTGGTGGAAAAACTGCATCCTGAACTGAAAGATCCCGCCGCTGCGGTCTACCGCACCCTTAACTGACGCAAAAGGAGTTTGCATGGAATCCTTACAACACCGTCTGGCCAGCGCCACCCTCGGCGAGACGCTCGCTGACGTGACCCGCCAGATTCAGGCGAATCCGGCGAATGCTGACCTGCGGGCCGCCTTTGTGCAGCTGCTCTGTCTTTCAGGCAACTGGGCGCGCGCGCAGACGCAGCTGCAATCCTGGCTGGCGTTAAGCCCGCAGGCGCAACCGACAGTTAATCTGCTGCAACAGGCGATCGCCGGTGAGCTGCAGCGTGACGCGGTGCTGCGTGGCCAGGCCGACCCGGTGCTGCCGGGCAGCGCCTGGCACTGGTGCGACACGCTGCTGGCCGCCTTGCAGGCCGAAACGGCGGGTGATGTCGCGCGCGGCAGCACGCTGCGGGCTGAAGCGCTTGAGCTCGCGGCGGCCAACCCCGGCACCGCGACGCAGCAGGATCAGCCCACCGCATTCAGCTGGCTGATGGATGGCGACAGCCGTTTCGGGCCAGTGTGTGAAGTCATCAGTCAGGGCCGTTATTACTGGATCCCGTTTGCCGCCATTCGTGAGATGCAGTTTCAGGCACCCGCCAGCGTCACCGATCTGGTGTGGCGTCACACGCGTGTGCAGCTGGTTGATGGCAGTGAGCAGGTGTGCCAGATCCCGGCGCGCTATCCGTTGCTGGCGGCATCTGACGAACGTTTTCTGCGCGCCAGCGTCACCGAATGGCAGCCACTGGGCGACGATCCGGACCAGTTCATCGGTCAGGGGCAAAAAATGTGGCTCAGCGACAGCGCGGAATTTTCGCTGCTGAGCCTGCAGCAGATCGCGTTTGACAGCGTTGAGTCCGCCGATGAGCCATGATTCAGGCGCGCAAAACGACGGCTATGCCCAGCTGCATGGCGGCTTTCGCGCGCGTAAAAAACGCGATGCGTTAACCGCCCGCGACAAGCTGCAATCCTCGCTGTTGGATCGCCTGACCGACAACGCGCCGGATAAACAGCAGGAAGCGGACAACAGCATGCTGATCACTCACAGCACGCTGCGCCGCCACGTACTGCGCGATCTGCAGTGGCTGTTCAACACCATCAACAATGAAGCGCAGCAGGATCTCAGCGGCTTTGACCAGGTGCAGCGCTCTGTCTGGAACTTCGGTGTGGCACCGCTGGCCGGGCAGAACGTCTCCGATATCGAATGGCAGGATATGCAGCGCAAAATGACCAACGCCATTCTGCACTTCGAGCCGCGCATCCTGCCGCAGGGTTTACAGGTGCGCTGCGTCAGCGATCTCGGCTCGCTCAGCCTGCACAACGTGCTGTCGATTGAGATCAAAGGGCGGCTCTGGTGCGTGCCTTATCCGCTGGCGTTTCTGTTCCGCACTCAGGTTGATCTGGAGAGCGGCCATTTCGAACTACAGGATGCAGGGTAATCATGGACAGCAATCTGCTCGACTATTACAACCGTGAACTCGCCTACCTGCGTGAGATGGGGGCCGAGTTCGCTGCGCGCTACCCTAAAGTGGCAGGACGTCTTGGCATGCGTGGCATTGACGTGGCGGACCCCTATGTCGAGCGGCTGATGGAAGGTTTTGCCTTCCTGACGTCGCGCGTGCAGCTGAAGATGGATGCGGAGTTTCCGCGTTTCTCGCAGCGTCTGCTGGAGATGATTGCGCCATCCTATCTCTCGCCAACGCCGTCAATGGCGATCGCTCAGCTGACGCCGGACAGCCGCAAAGGCGACATCACCCAGGGCTTTCGCGTGCCGCGCGGCACCATGATGGAGAGCCAGAACCTGAAAAAAACCGGCGTGACCTGCAGCTACACCACCGCGCACGATGTGGTACTGCATCCGCTGCGCATCAGTGAAGCCAGTCTCGGCGGCGTGCCCGGCGATCTGCCCTCTGGCGAGCTGAAACTCGGCGGTCTGGGCGCGGTCAGTGCGCTGCGTATCCGCATCAGCTGCGAAGGGATCTCCTCGCTCAGTCAGCTCAGCGTGGACGATTTGATGCTGTTTCTCAGCGGCCCGGATATCCAGGCGCTTAAACTGCTGGAGTTGCTGATGCAGCACCGGGTGGGCATCGTGCTGCAGTCGGTAGAGAAGCGGCCACAGCGTCAGGTGCTGACAGATGACGCGTTACAGCAGCAGGGCTTTGCGCCCGAACAGGCGCTGCTGCCGGACGATCTGCGCAACTTTGACGGCTATCGTCTGTTGCAGGAGTATTTCGCCTTTCCGGCGCGCTTCCAGTTTATCAGTTTGAGCCAGTTGGCCCCGTTTCTGCGCCGCTGCGACAACGCCATGGCGTTCGACATCATCATTCTGCTCGATAAAGCGGACAGCGCGCTGGAAAGCGTGGTCGATCACAGCCATCTGGCGCTGCACTGCACGCCTGTCATCAATCTGTTTCCGAAAACCGCCGAGCGCCTGAAGGTCAGCGACAGCCAGCATGAATATCATCTGGTGGTAGATAACATCCGGCCGCTGGATTATGAGGTGCACTCGGTACAGCGGCTGTTCGCTACGGTAGAGGGCAAGCGGGAAGAGCAGGTTTTCCGTCCGTTCTGGAGCACCTTCAGCGGTGACCAGGGCGATTACGGTGCCTATTTTTCACTGCGCCGCGAACAGCGCACGCTGTCAGAGCAGGCGCAGCGCTACGGTACGCGCACCGGCTATATCGGTTCAGAAGTCTTTCTGTCGCTGGTGGATGAGCATCACGCGCCGTGGCACGACGAGGTGCGCTATCTCTCCGCTGACGTGATGTGCACCAGCCGCGATCTGCCGCTGATGCTGCAGCAGGATCAGGGTAATTTCGTGATGCCGGACTCCATTCCGGTATCGGAGCTGAAGCTGTGCAAAGGGCCGACGCCTCCGCGTCCGGCGCTGGCCGAGGGACTTTCCGCGTGGCGGCTGATCAGCCATCTGCAGATGAACTACCTCAGCCTGATGGACAGCAGCGACGGAGAAGGCGCGGCGGCGCTGCGCCAGCTGCTGAGCCTCTACGCCAACCTGGCGGAAGCGCCGGTCGCACGTCAGATTGACGGCATCCGCCACTGTACGCTCAGCGCGGTCAACCGCCGCGTGCCGGAACCGGGTCCGGTGGTGTTTGCGCGCGGCGTCAGCATCACGCTGGAAGTAGATGAGCAGGCGTTTTCGGGTGCCAGCCCGTGGCTGTTCGGCAGCGTGCTGGAGCGGGTCTGTGGCCGCCTCGTGGCGCTCAACAGTTTCACGGAGTTCACCCTGAACAGCCAGCAGCGCGGAGAAGTGGGCTACTGGCCGCCGCGCATGGGCCGGAAAGCGCTGATATGAGTGGCGAAAAGGTGATTTCGCTGCCCCGGCTCACCCGTCTGCCGGATGATTTCTGGCAGCGGGTGATGGCCGCGCCGTGGCGCTACGATCTGTTCCAGCTGCTGCGGCGGCTGGATGCGCAGGGCGGTCAGCGCTATCCGCTGGGCCGTGCGCCGCTGCCGAAGTTCGAATCGGTGCGTATTGGTCAGACGCCGTCACTGGCGTTTGCGCCCGCCACCGTCGCCAATGCCACGCCGCGTGACGAGGCGGGACGTCATGAGCTCTCCATCTACAGCTTCGGCCTGTTTGGCCCCAACGGCCCGCTGCCGACCCATCTGACCGAATATGTGCATGAACGTATCGTGCATCATCAGGATCACAGCCTGTCGGCGTTTGCTGACCTGTTTCACCATCGCGCCACGCTGCTTTTTTATCGTGCCTGGGCCGATGCGCAGCCGACCGTGTCGCTGGATCGCCCCGACGACAGTCGCTTTCTGAACTATCTCGCCTGCCTGGCGGGCATCGGCTTACCGGCCCAGCAGCAGGCCAGCTCGCTCAGCCTCCATGCCCGGCTGATGCTGGTGGGTCACCTCAGCCGTCACGGCCACGATGCCGAAGGGCTGGTGCGCATTCTGCGCCACTACTTTGGCGTGCCGGTCAGGCTGACGCAGAACCTGCCGCACTGGCTGACGCTGGACAGCCGCGATCAGGCCCGGCTGTGCGCGGGACGCCATATGCCCCGGCTGGGCGCTTCTGCGTTTCTCGGCGTGGCGGTGCGCGACGTGCAGCACCGTTTTCGCCTGCACCTGGGACCGCTCAGCGCCGCGCAGTATGCCCGTTTTCTGCCCGATGCCCCCGGCGCGCGTGAAGTACGCGACTGGGTGCGTCACTACCTCGGCATCGAAATGCAGTGGGATCTCAGCCTGATCCTGGCCGCTGACGAGGTACAGGGTGTGGCGCTGGGTGGCACTGCCCGACTCGGCTATACCAGCTGGCTGGGGCATGCGCCGCAGCCGCAAGATCGTGAAGATTTTATGTTTGAGGTTGAGGCTGCTTCGCGCTAGCCCAGCCGCTTTTCCTGTTACACAGCCTGCGTCTTTCATTGAAGAGAGCCCCCTATGTCAGAAATCAGCCGTGCCGTGCTATTCGGCAAACTGGATACGCTGTTATTTACCTCGCTGGAAAGCGCCACCGCCTTTTGCAAACTGCGCGGCAATCCCTATGTTGAGCTGGTGCACTGGCTGCATCAGCTGATGCAGCAGCAGGATGGCGACTTACAGCAGGTCATCACACATTTTTCACTGGATGAAAAGGCCCTGACTCAGGACATCGTTGCCGCGCTGGATCGCCTGCCGCGCGGTGCCAGTGCGGTCTCCGACCTCTCCGAGCATATCGACAGTGCCGTTGAACGGGCGTGGGTTTACGCCTCGCTGAAATATGGCGCGACCCGCATTCGCGGCGGCCATCTGCTGATCGGCATGCTGAAAACCTTCAACCTGGCCAGCGTGCTGAAAGGCATCTCCGGTCAGTTCAGCCGCGTCAACGCCGATGCGCTGCTGGCGGAATTCGACACGCTGCTCGGCAATAGCAAAGAAGCGCAGCAGGCGCTGAGCGCACCGGCGGATGCTGGCGGTGCACCGCCCGCCGCCAGTGGCAGCACGCTGGCACAATATGCGCAGGACCTGACGGCGCGCGCCCGTGAAGGCCGCATTGATCCGGTAACCGGACGTGACGACGAAATCCGCCAGATGGTCGATATCCTGATGCGTCGCCGCCAGAACAACCCGCTGCTGACCGGCGAAGCGGGCGTCGGCAAAACCGCGGTGGTCGAAGGCCTCGCGCTGCGTATCGCGGCGGGCGATGTGCCTGCGCCGCTACGCGATGTGCAGCTCTGGCTGCTGGACATCGGCATGCTGCAGGCGGGTGCCGGCATGAAAGGGGAGTTTGAAGCGCGACTGCAGGCGCTGATCAATGAGGTGCAGTCCAGCCCGACGCCGATTGTGCTGTTTGTTGATGAGATCCACACCCTGGTCGGGGCAGGCGGTCAGCAGGGCACCGGTGATGCCGCCAACCTGCTGAAACCGGCGCTGGCACGTGGACAGCTGCGCACCATTGGCGCGACCACCTGGGCCGAATACAAAAAGTACATCGAGAAAGATCCAGCGCTGACCCGTCGCTTCCAGACCGTGCAGGTGCAGGAGCCGGATGAAGCCAAAGCGATTCTGATGCTGCGCAGCACCGTCAGCGCGCTGGAGAAACATCATCGGGTGCTGCTGCTGGATGATGCGGTCAGTGCGGCGGTGAAACTGTCGCATCGCTACATTCCGGCGCGCCAGCTGCCTGACAAAGCGGTGGCGCTGCTGGATACCGCCTGCGCCCGCGTGGCAGTTAGCCAGGGCGCGCAGCCCGCGGCGCTGGAAGATTGTCTTCACCGTCTGGCGGCGCTGGAGATTGAAGCGGAGATCATCGAACGTGAAATCCGGGTGGGCCTGGGCGACGCCACCCGCCAGCAGGCGATTGCAGCGCAGCGCACTGCGCTGGAAGCCGAGCGGGAAGCGCTGCAACAGCGCTGGCTGCAGGAGCGCGAACTGGTCGAGACACTGATTGCGTTGCGCGCCCGCTGTGTGACAGAAGAGGATGCGGCGCTGCGTGAACAGCGTGATGCGACGCAGCAGCAGCTTACTGCGCTGCAGGGCGACACGCCGCTGCTGTTTGCCGCCGTCGATGCGGGCGTGGTGGCTGCCGTGGTGTCGGACTGGACCGGCATTCCGCTGGGCAGAATGGTGAAGAATGAGATCGACGCGGTGCTGAATCTGGCCGACACCCTGAACCAGCGGGTCATCGGCCAGCGTCACGGTCTGGATCTGATCGCCAGACGGGTACGCACCTCGCGCGCGCGTCTTGATAATCCCAACAAGCCGGTCGGCGTGTTTATGCTGTGCGGCCCTTCCGGCGTCGGTAAAACCGAGACCGCGCTGGCGCTGGCCGAGTCGCTGTACGGCGGCGAGCAGAACATCATCACCATCAACATGAGTGAGTTTCAGGAAGCGCACACCGTCTCGACGCTGAAAGGCGCACCGCCGGGCTACGTCGGCTACGGCGAGGGCGGCGTGCTGACCGAAGCCGTTCGCCGTCGTCCCTACAGTGTGGTGCTGCTGGATGAGATTGAGAAAGCCCATCCGGATGTGCATGAGCTCTTCTTCCAGGTGTTTGATAAAGGCTGGATGGAGGATGGCGAAGGCCGGCACATCGATTTCCGCAACACCATCATCATTCTGACCTCCAATGTCGGAACGCAGTTAATCAGCGCGATGTGTGCCGATCCTGAACTGATGCCCGATCCCGATGCTCTGAGCACCGCGCTGCGTAAGCCGCTGCTGGAGGTGTTCCCGCCTGCGCTGCTGGGCCGCCTGCTGGTGGTGCCTTACTACCCGCTCAGCGATGCGATGCTGGCGGAGATTGTGCGGCTGCAGCTGGCGCGCATTGTGCGTCGTCTGGCCGAGAACCACGGCATTGAAGCGCAGATCGACGAGTCGGTGGTGAGCCAGATCGTTCAGCGCTGCACCGAGGTAGAGTCGGGCGGTCGCATGGTGGATGCCATCCTTACCAACACGCTGTTGCCACAGATGAGCCAGATCCTGCTGAGCGCCCACGCCCGTGATGAACGCTATCGCCGCGTCGATGTGCGTTGTGAGCAGGGTGAATTTGTCTGCCAGTTCGCGGTTTAAAGCCTGGCTATCAGAGAGTAATCGAATATGTCGGAACATGATCAACCCCTGAATGTCCCCAACGCCTTGCCGCTGGGTTACCGCTTCAATGAGTTTGAAATCAAAGAGGTCATCGGCGGTGGCGGCTTTGGCATCGTCTATCGCGCCTGGGATCACCAGCTGGAACGTGATATCGCCATCAAAGAGTTTATGCCCGCCTCACTGGCAGTGCGCAGCGATGACCTCAACCTGGTGCTGCGCAGCGAACGGTTCAGCAAAACCTTTCACGCCGGACTGAACAGCTTTATCCAGGAGGCGCGGCTGCTGGCGCGCTTTAACCATCCCAACCTGCTGCACGTACTGCGTTTCTGGGTGCAGAACGACACCGCCTACATGGGCACGGTGTTCTACAGCGGCACCACACTCTCGAACTTCAGCGAACGTAATCCGCAGTCGGTAAATGAGGCCTGGATCCGTCGCATGTTGCCACCGCTGCTGGGCGCGATCAAAACCATCCATGAAGCGGGCTATCTGCACCGCGATATCTCGCTGGATAACATCCAGATCCAGAGCAGCGGGGAGCCGATCCTGCTGGACTTCGGGTCGGCGCGTAAAACCATCGGCAATCTGTCGGATGAGAGCGAGACGATGCTGCGTCCCGGCTATGCGCCGATTGAGCAGTACAGCGACAATGATGAGAGTGAGCAGGGCGCGTGGACCGATATTTACGCGCTGGGCGCGGTGCTGCATACCCTGATCACCGGTGCGCCACCGCCGGTCAGCGTGGTGCGCAGCATCGAAGATAACTACCAGCCGCTGGTGCAGCGTCGTCTGGCAGGCTACTCGACTGCACTACTCAGCGCCGTCGATCGCGCGCTGGCGCTGAAACCGGAAGATCGTCCGCAGAGCATTGATGATTTTGCTGCGCTGATGGCGCTGCCGGAACGTGAACCGGAACCGCTGCTTAGCGCAAAAATCAGCGGGCCGGGCACCATGCTGGTGCCGATTGAAGAAGAAGAGGAGGTGATCAAACCCGCCTCGAAACTGAAAACGCTGCTGGAACACCGCTTTGCACTGCCAGGCCTGGTTGCCGCTGGCGTGCTGGTCGGCCTGGGCGCCGGTCTGCTGATGTCACGCGGTAACGAACAGTCACCGCCGGCTGAGACCGCACAGAACGACGCGCCTGCCGTCACCGTCGCGCCGGTTAACCAGCCGGTTGCCGCGCCACCGACCCAGGCTGACGCCTCACCGGATACGGTTGCCAGCACTCCGGCTCAGACTGCTGAGCCGGTGCAGACCGCCGCACGTGAACCCGATCCACAACCGGCACCACCGCCCGCGCCGGTCGCCCAGGTCTATATCCGTCTGCAGCAGGGTGAACGCGTTCAGGTGAACGGTCAGCCGCAGGCGCTGGTGCCGGCGGTGAATGGCTTCGCCACGCTGCAACTGGCACCGGGCAACTACACCTTTGCCATCAGCGGCCAGAGTGGCACCCGCGAACAAACGCTGAACATCAGTGAAGAAGGTGTCTGGTTGCTCGATCCACACAGTTAATAGTCAGGGATTACTTATGTTCTCACGCATTACCGCACAGCTGCCGGCGGACGGCCTGCTGTTCCATACGCTTAAGGGCACCGAGACGCTGTCCCGTCCGTTTGTGCTCACCGCTGAACTGCTGGCCACCGACGCGCGCATCGACCGCCACGCCCTGCTGGGGAAGCCGGTGACGTTTACGCTGCCGACCGACGGGCTGATGAACGCGCTGAGCCCGCGCTACCTTAACGGCAAAATCACCCGGGTGGCGGTGCGCAGCCAGGAGCTGAGCGGCACCCGCTACGCGATCTATGAGCTGACGGTCGAGCCTGATCTGTGGCCGATGAAGCGCGACCGCAACCTGCGCATCTTCCAGAGCCAGACGGTGCCGCAGATTGTGCAGACGCTGCTGAAGGAGTACGGGGTCAATGTGGAGACGCGCCTGGCGGGCAGCTACCGGGTGTGGGAGTACTGCGTGCAGTATCAGGAGAGCAGCCTGGACTTTATCAGCCGCCTGATGGAGCTGGAGGGGATTTACTACTTCTTCCGCCACGAGGCGGACAAACACACGCTGGTGCTGTGCGACGCGCCGGACCAGCATCAGGCGTTTCCGGGCTATGAGACCATTGCCTATCACGTCACCCCGTCGGGCGGCGTGGTCACTGAAGAGGGCATCAGCCAGTGGTCGCTGGCGGAAAGCGTGACGCCGGGCATCTACAGCACCGACGACTACGACTTCCGCAAGCCGAACGCCTGGATGCTGCAGGCGCGGCAGAATCCGGCGTCGCCGGTGCCGGGCTCGGTGGACGTTTACGACTGGCCGGGCCATTTTGTCGACCACAGCCACGGTGAGTCCTACGCGCGCATCCGTCAGGAAGTGTGGCAGGCCGAGCACCACAGCGTCAGCGGGTCGGGCACGGCCACCGGCATCGCGCCGGGCTTTACCTTCTCGATCATCAACGCGCCGCACTTCAGCGACAACGGCGAGTATCTGGTGACCTCGGCGACCTATGACTTTGCCGAAAACAGTTACGCCAGCGGCGACACCGGCGACAGCCGTCACAACATCCACTTCACGGTGCTGCCGTCGTCAGTGACCTACCGCACGCCGCCGGAAACGGCGTGGCCGAAAACGCACGGCCCGCAGACGGCGAAGGTGGTGGGACCCAAAGGCGAGTCGATCTGGACCGACCGCTATGGGCGGGTGAAGGTGAAGTTTCACTGGGACCGGCTGGCGAAGGGCGACGATACCAGCTCCTGCTGGGTGCGCGTCTCCAGCGCCTGGGCGGGCCAGGGATTTGGCGGGGTGCAGATCCCGCGAGTGAACGACGAAGTGGTGGTGGACTTCATCAACGGCGATCCGGATCGTCCGCTGATCATCGGCCGGGTTTACAACGAGGCAAGCATGCCGCCGTGGGCGCTGCCGGCAGCGGCGACGCAGATGGGCTTTCTGAGCCGGTCGAAGGATGGCACGGCGGACACCGCGAACGCGCTGAGGTTTGAGGATAAGTCGGGTGAGGAACAGGTCTGGCTGCATGCCGAGAAGAACATGGACACTGAGGTTGAGAACAATGAAACCCACAGCGTCGGCAGCAACCGGACTAAAACCATCGGCGGCAATGAAACCACCGAGGTGAAGAAAAATCGCACAGAAACGGTTGATCAAAATGAAACCATTACCGTTCATCAGAATCGTACTGAAACGGTGGATGGTAATGAAACAATCACTGTACACAGTAACCGCACTGAAATAGTCGATCAGAATGAGAAAGTGCGGATTGGTCAGAATCAGTCGGTAACGATTAATGGCAACCAGACACTGAAAGTGGATAGGGCGAAAGCTGAAACCATTGCACTGGCTTCAATGCTCAATGTCGGTCTGGCGCAGAACACCAATATTGGCGCGGCATACATGCTAAACGTTGGTGGCGGCTGGATGACTAATGTCGGCGGAATGCAGGCACACCATGTCGGCATGAAATATTCGCTCAATACCGGGCGGGATATGGCATTGACTGCCGGGACTACTGCGGAGTTCAGTGCCGAAGACAAAATCACCATGGTATGTGGCGAATCGATGATTGTGCTTGAGCAGAATGGCACCATCACCATCAGCGCGAACAAGATCAAGCTGGTCGGTGAGAAGGTGATTGATATCGACGGAACACAGATAGACATCAACTGATTATGGAAAACTTTGCCAATTTAACTGCCTTTCCTGCATTACTCTTTGATTCCTTAGATCAACACGACCATGGCTTTTCAACAGTCGTTGCCCGTCTTAGCTATGATCTGGATATAAAAAGTGGTGAACTGGTTCTCTGTGAGGATCAGGGGGAACTGGTTGAGCAGGATAGTTATTTTGCTGAGCAGGGCCGGAGTAGTGTCCGATTTGAAAGCGATTTAGCTCCCTATAAACCACGCCTGGATGTGGTCATTAATGCGACGGCCTGGGCACCTGAAGATAAGCCGGTGAAAAGTTTTACCGCTGGCGTTCAGTTGGGGGATTTTACCCGTCTCATTAAAATTAATGGACCGCGTGAATGGCGAAAGATGATTGCGACCTGGCAGCTAAGTGAATCTCAACCGATAACATCGCTGGATCTTCGCTACGAATACGCCGCGGGGGGATTCTACTCCTTAGAAGGTGAAAAAATTATTGCCTCTCCGGTAAACAGTGTTGGGATGGGATGGTATCCTCCCGAAGTACTGAAAAACCTGAACGCCCAGCGCCTGACAGCCCCACAGATCGAGTGGCCAACACAGCCAGTACAAAAAATTGATCAAAAGTCATCACCTGCGGGTTTTGGCTTTTTTGGCCGGGGCTGGCAAGGAAGGATTGAACTGGCAGGACGTTACGATGAAAAATGGCGAAAAGAGCGTCATCCTTTGCTGCCGCAGGATTTTAACTTTGCTTACTGGAATGGCGCGCATCCCTTAATGCAATTTCCCTTACCGGAACCACTCAAAAGTGTACCTGTAACGCTGCGTTATTTTATTTCATCCCGTGTGATTGAGAATCAGCAAATTCATTTGCAGGTACCCGTGGAGTCACTTTTTGTATTTATTACCACGGAGAAAGGGGCTGGAGTGGCAAAAGATATGGTCCTTGATACGTTGGTTATCGACCTAAATGAGCGAAAAGTACATTGTAGCTATCGTACTGTAATTTCGGAACTTATGGAGTCGGTGATGACCGAACTGCGTTTCATCAAAGCGGAACAACGCCAGCAACAGCTTGAGCTTGCCGCAAGCCATAATAGTCACTCTGCTTCACGCCAGTTTGTGCCTTTACCACCGAGTCTGTTGGCGAAATTACACCAGGTGAAAACGAATGGCTGAAAATTACGCTGCCCGTAAAGATGGTGCATACAAAGTAGTAGGCATGGCACCTGATCTTTGTTTTACGCCGGGATCGCAATCTCCGGTTCCCTATCCCATACAGACCACGCTTGACTCATCTGCATCCACAATTAATTCTGTCAAATTTAATGGTCATCCAGCCTTTGTATTCAATCAAAGTTTTGTGCCCAAAACGATTGGAGATGCAGCAGGAACGAACAAGGGTGTTACCAGCGGAACGGTAGAGGGGAATTGTTGGCCGATTGAACACAGTCCTGATACCAACATAGGCGGTTTCAGAATTATCAGAGTTCAGGATATGTTTTTCATGAATGGCAGTTTCTTGCCAGGCATGCTCGGCATGTCCAAAAGTGAAAGATGGAAATACCGTAAGCATCTTATCGAATTGGGAAAGAACAGTAGCGACAAGGATGTGCAGGCTGCAGCAAATCGTCTCGAACTGGATAACACTGCCGTTGAAAAAGCCCGTTTAGCCTCAGTAATCTATGACGGAGGGGAACCATCTGAACCAACCCCCGGTATGCCTGAAGGATGGACTGATATAAGTAATGATTCAGAGGCTTTAAAGAAGATAAATTTGAAACCTGAAAATCTTAATGCTGACGGCTCTCCTGGTTTCAGAGCCAGAGTTTATGCGCCGGATCCGGCTGTATTTGGCGATGATATGAAAACATCTGTGGTTTTTCGAGGTACAAGGCAGAGTGAGATTGAAGACTGGAAGGCAAATTTCAATCAGGGAGTTGACAAAGAAACGGGCTATTATAGTCAGGCGGTTAAGATCGGCTCGCGTTTATCTACAACGGATAACGTTGACGTTGTCGGGCACTCTCTGGGCGGTGGGTTAGCGTCTTCTGCATCAGAAGCGGGAAAGGTTAAAGGGTGGACATTTAATGCTGCAGGATTAAACAAAAATACCGTCTCACGATATTCCGGTTCACCGGGTTCCGGGGATGCAAAGAATATCGATGCATTCAGAGTGAAAGGAGAGATACTGACTGATGTTCAGGAGAATAGTCCTGGAAGGTTGCTGGAATTTGGAATGAAGTATGGCCCTGGGCTGACTGCATTGAAGGCGTATATTGCAGGAAAGGCGCCCGACTCTTTAGGTATCAGGCACAATCTATCCGGCGGAGAGGGCAATCCTGTCACGTTGCACGGCATGGAGCAGGTGATACATTGTCTGGAGTTAGAAAAGAGCCACGATATAGCAACGATTACAGGAGGAAAAATTTGAACATTCTAAGAAAGATGATTTTTTTGCTTTTTTTATTTTCGTTTTTAACATTACAGGCTTGTGGTGATATGAAAAAGATCCATCCGGAAGAATATTTCTCAGGAAGCCAGTTACAACTCGCGCAGGCAATTGAAGATGGTAATGTTGATGAGGTGGAGAAATTATCAGCTCAGACTGATCTTAATAAACCTGGTGAGAAGGGATTGACGTTTTTGTATTATGCCCTCAGTGAAGCTTCAAAAAAGGACGTTAACAGACTCAATGTAATGAGTGTTTTAGTAAAGCATGGCGCTGATCCTCTACAATACGTTGCCGATATGGGATCTGTGGCAACTAATACAGCGGGATATTCAGACCCTATTTTTATCAAGGCATTGATTAAGGGAGGGATGGATAAAAATGCGAGCTTTAAAAGCACGCCAATAATATTTTATGCAACTAATGAAAAAGCCTTCCCGACTCTAAAATATCTTGTAGAGATTGGTACAGACGTCAATGCCAAAGATGGTCTTGGACAAACGGCAATATTTGAAGGGATATATGGCGAGCAATATGATCAGGTTGAATACCTTCTAAATCATGGCGCTGATGCAAATATTACTGATGTTAACAATGTAACTTTTAATCAGCTACTGGATAAAGTAATGAGTAATACAAATAAAGATAATGTAAAAGCTATTGATAAGCTGAAAGAGATAAAAGCGCTGGCACAAGCAAACCCATAGGGTTTTGGGACAGGCTGAGTGGTATGGGTTAGTTGCACTAAAATCGTCAGACGATTTTAGTGCAACTAACCCATACCACTATAGTCAGACTAAAAAACAGCGTCACTGTCACTATTCGGAATAAGTTCTTTGAGTCTGCATCGGCTAGCCTTTGTGACAAACCCTGGTTACTGCGCTTTTATTCTCACCTCACTCCCGCAATGATCAAGTTCAGACTGGGCTGACTTTTCATATTATTGCGCCGCCTGATGTGATCACTTATTTCCGGGTAAATTCGTTTTATCAATAACTTTATTTTTCATCCTGTAAATGTTCGCACGGAGCTCCAATGGCAACCGGAAATACGATTGGTAAATTACAATATGCGCCTGCGCCACAAGGCCATGTGGCGGCGGGCAGTGCCAACCCGCCGAAAAAGAAAAGCTGGTGGAGCAGTTATGGCGACTGGGTCCATACCGGTCTGGACGTGTTAGGCGCAGTTCCGATTGTCGGCACGGTGGCTGACGGCGCGAACGCGGCCATTTACACCGCAGAAGGCGATTATGGTAACGCAGCACTTTCAGCTGCTTCGGCGGCAGCTAACTTTGTACCCGGTGGTGGGGCGGCATTTAAAGCCGGTAAGCTGGCAGCAAAGGCTGGCAAAGCAGTAGAAGCCGCGAAAGTGGGCAAAGGTATTGCAAAAGAAGGTGCTGAACTGGCAGAAAAAGCAGCCGTCAAGGCTGAAACAACCGCCGCTCAAGCTGAAGCTAAAGCCACCAAAAAAGAAGCTGATGAAGTTATCAGTGCTAAGAAAGCGGGCAGTGAAAAGGGAGGCAGTGACAAAGGACATGCGCAGAAAAAGACTGAGCCATGCAAAATTCCGGCAAGGCCTCTGCCGCAGGTCGATATGGCGATTGGTAGTCCGGTTAACCCTGTACTGGGGATCAAACTGCTGTTCGGCCCTGAAGATAATGATTTCTCTTTTCCAGCCTCGGTCCCCCTTAACTGGCAACGCTACTATTTTTCCGATGAAATCGGCAATGGCTGGCTGGGACAGGGCTGGTCACTGCCCATTTCACAGGAAGTACGCAGGAAAGCGGGTCTGCTGGTCTTAATGGATGAACAGGGTCGCGAAATTGAGTTCCCCTATCCGGAAGCGGGCCGCCAGCCTCAGCTTCATCGCTATGAGCAACTCTACCTCTCGCAGCCGCAGCCTGAGGAATTTTGTATTTCGGCCGCGGATGAAAGCCAGCACTGGCACTTCAGTCATAAAGTTGAATCTGACCGCTGGTTGTTGTCTGCCATCAGCGATCGTCATGGCAACCGGCTGATGCTCCGTTATGATATCCGGCATCTGCCGGTGCAGATTGAAGATAGCGCTGGCCGTCGATTCAATATCAACTTCTCACGTTTTGAATCGGACGCGGGCATCGCTTTTTTCCGCATCACCAGCGTCAGCGTCTGTTATCCCTCCGATCCTCTGAATGCTGAAACCCTGTGTCGCTACGATTATTCAACTCAGGGTGACCTGATTGCCGTGCGTAACGAGCTCAATGAGGTGCTGCGTGAATTTCGTTACCGTAACCATATTATGGTGGCGCATCGTCGTGCGGGCGAAATGGAGTGTTTTTATCATTACGATAAATATTCCCCTGGAGGAAAAGTTCTGGCACATCGTGACAGCCTCGGCGGGGAATGGCGTTTTGAGTATGGCGGTCAGACCACAACGGTTGTTGACGCTCTGGGACGCGTGACACGTTACGACTTCGACGATAACCAGGAACTTATCGGCTATCGGGATGCGATGGAAGGAACCATTCGTATCAAACGTAATGTCCGCGGTCAGATGACACAACTTACTGATCAGTGTGGCCGGATAACGCGTTACCGCTATGATGAACGCGGCAACTGTACGGCAGTCATTGAGCCGGACGGTCAGACTACACGTTTTGATTATCACGAACGCTGGAACACACCGGTCCGTGTGACCAACATGCTGGGCGGCTCGCGGGAATTTATCTACGACACAGCAGGAAACTTAATCCGCTTTACGGATGAGATCGGACGCATCACGGAATACAACCATGACGACCGTGGCAATCTGGTCAGGGTGCGTGATGCTGCGGCGGGCGTACAAAAGTTTTGCTGGAACCAGTCCAACTTCCTTATCAGTCATACCGACTGCTCTGGGCGCACAGCGACATTTGACTATGACAAATATGGCTGGCTGAAGCAGCAGACGGATGCCGCAGGCAACCAGACGCTGTTCTATAACCGATGGAATGGCCTGCCTCAGTGTATTGTGCAAGCCGATGGTGGAACGGAAAGCTTTGAGTTTGACCGCTGGAAACGTCTGATTGCCTGGCAGGATCCTCAGGGGCAGGTTACGCGCTGGAGGCTTGCCGCTGATGGCTTGCCGTTATCACGCACTGATGCACTCGGCCATAGCATTGGCTACGAATACGATCTGGCCCGTCGCCTGACCGCACTGATTAATGAGAACGGTGCGCGATATAAATTCCGCTACGACGCCCGGGATAACCGGGTGGAGGAGCGTGGCTTTGATGGTTGTAAAACGCGTTATGAATATGATGACAGTGGCTGGCTGCTTGCTCGTATTGAAGAAGGCGATGGCAGCGTGTCAGTAATTCACTCGCACTATCAACGGGATCCGGCCGGACGATTGCTGGAAAAACTGGTGTCGCGCGGCGGAGATGCTACATGGCAACGTACCCGCTATCGTTACGATGAGCTGGGGCGCCTCAAGGCCGGTGTCAATCACGGCGGACGCTCTGAACTCGAATGGGATGATGCCGGACAACTGCTCGCAGAGCGGACGCTGGTTCGGGGTCATCGTTATGAACTGCGCCACAGCTATGATGAGCTGGGTAACCGGACGCACACCACTTTACCCGATGGTCGTGAACTGAAGCAGTTCTACTACGGCAGCGGGCATCGGGTGCAGGTGAACTTTGGTAACCGTGTCATCAGCGAAAGCGAACGTGACGTCCTGCACCGTGAAGTGCGCCGCACTCAGGGTGCAATCACCAGTGAATATCTTCACGACGAAATGGGACGGCTGATAAGCCAGCGGGCGGGTCGTGGAGCGCAGTCAGCGGTGGCACGCGAGTACGTCTGGCGGCGCGATGGCCAACTGACGCAGATGACAGATAAATACACGGGCGATTATCGTTACGAATATGACGCGCTGGGACGGATGACGCGGGCGCGTGATGAGCATTTCGCCTTTGACCCGGCGCATAATCTGCTGAGTGAGGCTCAGACGCAGCCCTTACAGGATAACCGACTCAGGGTTTATGAAGACAAGCGCTGGACCTATGACGGCTTCGGTAATGTGACGCGCAAACAGAGTGGCCGCCACACAGATCAGCTCTTTATCTGGAACGCTGAACATCAGCTGACCGAATCAGTAAGCGCCCGCAACGGGACCGAGCAGCGAACCACCTACGGCTATGATGCGTTTGGCCGCCGAAGCTGGAAACGCGATGCCTTTGGTATCACGCGCTTCATCTGGGAAGGCAATCGCCTGCTGAGTGAGGTGAGAGGCTCGCGTCAGCACATCTGGGTTTATGAGGATGACAGCTTTGCTCCGCTGGCGCAGCTAAGTCTGCAGCAGGGTGAAACGGAGCATGAAGCTCAGATCTTCTGGTATCACAACGACGTGTCTGGCCTGCCACGGGAGTTGACTGGTGCTGATGGGAGTGTGGTCTGGCGTGCCGTCTATCGTGCCTGGGGCAATACGCTGCGCACAGAGCAGGCAGCAGTGGAGAATGCAGAACCGTTCTATCAGCCGCTGCGCTATCAGGGTCAGTACTTCGATGCGGAAACAGGTTTGCACTATAACCGCTTTCGCTATTATGATCCGGATGCGGGCAGGTTTGTGAGCCAGGATCCGATAGGGCTTGCTGGTGGGGTTAACCTTTATCAGTATGCGCCGAATCCGTTGAGTTGGGTGGATCCGCTGGGGCTCTCCAAATGCCATCTGGATAACCCTAAGAAAAAAGTAAATAGCGCTGAAATAGGAGATATTGTCAGAACCCCAACATCGCATCCGGAAGACTTTATTAAAGTTAAAGGAGGAGATTATAAGAACAACCACACTAACGAAATTTGGAGTAAAAGTAATACTTCGCATAGTGACAAGCAAGGTGAATGGAAAGTTGGTATAGGTAAGTCAGCACCAAAACCAAGGCATAAAATAACTATAGGTATGAGTGATGGTAAAATTATCAAAGTTGACAAGTAGTTTTTCACTAAGTGATATCAATTTTTCTGGTTTTAGTCAGTCAGAAAATTGGGTTGGTTATTTTGAAAAAAAAGGTGCTTTTTCATATGACTTAATTGATAAGGCAATCAATTTATTTGAGGGGTTTTTCGGGGCTAGTGGTGATGAGGGTATTATTCTGGTTGCACTTTCATTCAATGATGAAAGAGAGGATGACGTTGATACTATAAAAAAATATGGGAAGTTATACGAGGATGTAAAAGATAAAGGGTTAGTATTTCCTATGAATGATGATTTTGAAAGCTATCTATATGGGGACTCCTGTTTACCTGCAAGTTCTTTAAAGTTGAGTTTTGATGCTAATGACTTCAAAGATCTTTCTCGATTGTTAATGTGTCACGCGGGAGTAATTGGCCAGGTCTGTTTTTATATTAATTTATCAAAAAATGTGGCTATTTATCCTCATGATGATGTTGGGTTCGGATGTATTGCTCTCAATTCTGATACGAACACAAGCAAGTCTTTCCTTAGTTATTGTTCGAAAGATATGGATTTTGAAGTTTTCCTTAACGAAGATGATGTGGTGCAGAAGATTTAAAATAAGGATGTCGTGAATCATCAGTGAAGAGATTACAGGAATTGTTTAACTTACTATCAAATCCGTGGAGATAAGAATGAATTTAGATCAAGAGTTCTCATTGAATATGGATAAGTTTCATCCCAAGCCAAGAATAATTAATGAATGGGAGCAAATTGCTGATGTGCTCTCTGAGTCATTTAATTGGAAAGGCTAAAAAATAGACTGGAAGTGTTTGGGATTACATATTGAAAAGCCGATTGATTTCAAATCTACACAAATTGAAAAAGAAGTTGAAGGGTTCATTAAGGAAAGTGGGTTATATGAATTTATAAATGAGGGTGAGATAGTTTATTATGTTAATGATTCGTCGCTTGATTTTGCAGTTTCGCTTGATTCGAAAATATTCTTGTCTTTTGTAATTTATGTAATAAATAACACCCCTCAGCATCATTATTTTTTTGATGAGGAAGTGAGTTGGTGTTTTGCTATTACTGCAGAGGGTTATCTTGACTTTGGTATTAAGGGTTAATTTTTTTGTTGATATTTAAAAAAGTAAAATCTTGAGGTTGTTATTAACTTCGTTGCGACTAATCACCTCTTTAGAGAGTTAATTCTCATGTGTTTTCTATTAAAGTTACTATAGAGTGCGTTTTTGGTTGGTCTCTATATATAAATAAGGTGGGTCCAATAAGTTCTAATTTAGATCTGCCTTTGCTCTCAAACGAGAATGATGCATTTTGGTTATAATAAATAAAGACGAATATAACGCTCTTGACTACATTAATGATGCTATTGATATAACTAATCAAAGAGCCATGGAAAAGCCGGAGTTTACAGTTTTTCAGGTTGCTCTGAAGCAGCTTATTTATGTAAAAAAAATACTAACTGGTGAAGAGAAAGATAAAAGTGTCCTGCATAGCATGAGTCTGGGAAGTTTGGCTTCCAAAGAGTTTGATACAACTGATCCAGAGCTTGCTAAACATCTTTCAAACGCAAATTATATTGCATCTCAAATAGGTGCGGGACTCAAGGTTATTCTTCCTCATCAAACCGATCCTGAATATGAAAAGCGTAAAAAAAGATATTTAAAATTTCATAAGTAAATGGGTGTTGGCCTATTTTACTCAGTCTTTATTGGTTGATATCCAGATCACATATTAAATGAAAAAGTTACTCTATTAACTATGTCCATAGATTTTGCTTTTTTTAGGCAGGAGTCTGTGTAGAAAGATAATTTCATCCTGACACCTGTTACTTCTAATCATAAGATACTTTTAGTAAAAATCATTTCCCTTCAACTTTAACTGGCTCGCTTCACTGGCTGTACGGATGAACCATGTTCCCGCGCATTACTTCACCGCAGCTGGCCTGCTGTTCGATACGCTTATGGGCACCGAAATGCTGGTTGTCCGTTTGTGCTCACCGTCGAACTGCTGTTCACCTACGCGCGTATCGACCATCACGCTTTGGTGGGCAAGCAGGTGACTTTTACGCTACCGACCCATGGCCTGATGAACGCGCTTAGTCTGCGCTAACTTAACGGCAAAATCACCCGCTGACGGTGCGCAGCCAGGAGCTAAGCGGCACACGATATGCGGTCTATTAACTGACGGCCGAGCCTGACCTGTGACCGTTGAAAAGTGACCGCTATCATTAGCGCTTCTAAAACGATTCTGGCTGGCAAATGATTTTTAAAAGAGATGACAATAGCGTGGAAATCATTGCATTTTTATTGTTTTTATTAGTGACGGAGTTTTTTATCTGGAGCAGTAAGATTTCCTATGGGAGAAAAACGCTGGCTGGTCTAGGTAAAGCTTTTGTCGGTGTTTTTATCGCCATTATCGCTATCGGGTTCGTGCTTAAAGGACTGGCAGCGATAATGCCAGGTTTTACCAGGGACGCCGCAGGGGATTTAATGGAGGCGTTAGGTTCGTCATTATTTTTTATATGGGGTATGAGGTTTATACTTGTTGGGTTGTGCAATATATTTGGCAATATTATGGATTTTCACAAGAAATATAATGCTGATAATTACAGGAGGTTTTCACCAGCTATCAATAAACTGGCGCCAGGGCTGTTCGTTTTTTCAAAGGTCATTCTTTCTCTTGGATCTATAGTGATTTATTATGGTATCTGGCTGGCTAATTAAATTAAGAAGGGAAACAGGCTGTAAATTTTGATACGGACTTTGGTTTGCCCCTTAAGCCGGGTTTCTCTAGAGAAACGATCGAACAGCGCTTCTGGACATGCCTCTATACTCCGGCCAGAAAAAAATGCTGCATTACTAAGTTGTGTTATCAAAAACCCCAAGCTAGCGGAACTGATACCGGTTGCCTTTCCAGATATCTGTTTAACCCATATCGGACACTACTTAACCACATATGACTCATCCTGTCCGGGAGTTTGGGCCGCGTATGAAGGTTGCCAGTGTGAGATAAATGCGTCTGACTGGCTGTTAAAAAAGCCTGCCATGACGGGCTTAAAGTCCCGCACCGCCACAGGAGCTAATACGGGACGGTGCGCTGTCTGTATAGCGGGTTGTAAAAGGTGGGTGAAAGCAGCAGCGCGACACGCATTACCTGTCGACCGCGGGGGGTGGCTGGAAGCCGCTGGTGCACATCGATACGCTGGATGACAGCGCCATGATGTACTGGTACCCATTCTCTAATATAAGCACGGAATCTGATTATGTTCTCACGCATTACCGCACAGCTGCCGGCGGACGGCCTGCTGTTCCATACGCTTAAGGGGACCGAGACGCTGTCCCGTCCGTTTGTGCTCACCGCTGAACTGCTGGCCACCGACGCGCGCATCGACCGCCACGCCCTGCTGGGGAAGCCGGTGACGTTTACGCTGCCGACCGACGGGCTGATGAACGCGCTGAGCCCGCGCTACCTTAACGGCAAAATCACCCGGGTGGCGGTGCGCAGCCAGGAGCTGAGCGGCACCCGCTACGCGATCTATGAGCTGACGGTCGAGCCTGATCTGTGGCCGATGAAGCGCGACCGCAACCTGCGCATCTTCCAGAGCCAGACGGTGCCGCAGATTGTGCAGACGCTGCTGAAGGAGTACGGGGTCAATGTGGAGACGCGCCTGGCGGGCAGCTACCGGGTGTGGGAGTACTGCGTGCAGTATCAGGAGAGCAGCCTGGACTTTATCAGCCGCCTGATGGAGCTGGAGGGGATTTACTACTTCTTCCGCCACGAGGCGGACAAACACACGCTGGTGCTGTGCGACGCGCCGGACCAGCATCAGGCGTTTCCGGGCTATGAGACCATTGCCTATCACGTCACCCCGTCGGGCGGCGTGGTCACTGAAGAGGGCATCAGCCAGTGGTCGCTGGCGGAAAGCGTGACGCCGGGCATCTACAGCACCGACGACTACGACTTCCGCAAGCCGAACGCCTGGATGCTGCAGGCGCGGCAGAATCCGGCGTCGCCGGTGCCGGGCTCGGTGGACGTTTACGACTGGCCGGGCCATTTTGTCGACCACAGCCACGGTGAGTCCTACGCGCGCATCCGTCAGGAAGTGTGGCAGGCCGAGCACCACAGCGTCAGCGGGTCGGGCACGGCCACCGGCATCGCGCCGGGCTTTACCTTCTCGATCATCAACGCGCCGCACTTCAGCGACAACGGCGAGTATCTGGTGACCTCGGCGACCTATGACTTTGCCGAGAACGCCTACGCCAGCGGCGACACCGGCGACAGCCGTCACAACATCCACTTCACGGTGCTGCCGTCGTCAGTGACCTACCGCACGCCGCCGGAAACGGCGTGGCCGAAAACGCACGGCCCGCAGACGGCGAAGGTGGTGGGACCCAAAGGCGAGTCGATCTGGACCGACCGCTACGGGCGGGTGAAGGTGAAGTTTCACTGGGACCGGCTGGCGAAGGGCGATGACACCAGCTCCTGCTGGGTGCGCGTCTCCAGCGCCTGGGCGGGCCAGGGATTTGGCGGGGTGCAGATCCCGCGTGTTAACGACGAAGTGGTGGTGGACTTCATCAACGGCGATCCGGATCGTCCGCTGATCATCGGCCGGGTTTACAACGAGGCAAGCATGCCGCCGTGGGCGCTGCCGGCAGCGGCGACGCAGATGGGGTTTTTGAGCCGGTCGAAGGATGGCACGGCGGACACCGCGAACGCGCTGAGGTTTGAGGATAAGTCGGGTGAGGAACATCTGTGGATTCAGGCGCAGAAGAACATGGATACGCATGTTAAAAACGACGCCAGCCATTCAGTCGCCAACAATCACAGCCATTATGCGGGCGGCAATGAGCTCTACCGTGTCGAAACCAACCGTGTCCACGGTGTAAAAGGGGGCGAAGAGCGGCTGACCGGTAAAGGCAAACTCGATGCGGTGGTCGATACCTATGTAGTGGGTTCGGGGACTAAACTTCGCCTTGAATGCGGAGAGAGTGCTATCGAACTGAATGCGAACGGCCAGATTAATATTGTGGGCAAGGGGTTCAATATTTTCGTGCAGGGCGATGGCCATATCACCACCTCTGGCGGCAAACTGAACCTGAACACGGATGGCGCCAAGCCGGGCACAAGCGCACCGGGATCCAGTCATAAACAAAACATCAGCCAGGCCTTAGAGAATCTGTTCCCGCCAAAACAGAAAGGACAGGCGGCTCCGGCTGCGCCAAAAGCTGCGGCGGCACCGGCGAAAGGGGCGGCTGCACCGTTAAAACAAACCGCTAATTCGGATGACGCTAAGAAACTTGATGACAGTGTTGTTCGATCAATTATGAAGTCAGAAGGAGCGGGTGGTGAACAGGGCGGTGTTCCGGAAATGTACGGTTTCAGAAAAGGATTTGGGCCTGCATATAAAGATATCGCAGCCGCCAGGAAGAAGTATGGTCAGGGGAGTGATGAAGAATTTGAGGTGGTGTCAAAATATATGAACCAGACAGCCCAAAAAGCCGGGGCGCTTAATTTTAGTGATCCAGGAAAACAAGCAGCCGTTATGTCATTAGCACACATGAGAGGAGTGGGAGGTGCTCAGGCTATACTCAATTCTATGAGTGGTGATGATATCGTCAAATCTTCACAACTCACTGAAAAATCTATTGACTATGTTGAAAAAATGGGTTCTTCTGAATTCCAAAATGACCTTGTCAGCGCCAGATTGAATTATGACAAGGCTATATATGGTTCAACCACTACGGTGAAAAATGGTGTTTCATATAACTGGTGGGATCATTATTCAACCGGTTTGACTAAGCGCTATACCAATGAAGCTGCTGAATTTTTGAAGTTTTCAGGTGAATGAAATGAATCTATTTATTAAGTTATTTTTTCTGGTTGTTTTTACAGGTGGCTCAATAGGTGTTGCAACAGCATCGGATACTCAGACGGCTTATTCTCAGTATAATAACCTGAATAGTGTTTCAGCTATTTTTAATGACCAGAAAGTAGTTTCCAGTTTAAAATCTGTTTTAGGCAGCGAGTACAGTGACTTTAGCCAGAATTTTGATGTATTTGGCGAGCCTCACAAAACAGCTAAGGGGGGTATATTTGTCGAGGGCTGGTTAAAAGATCTTTATCTTGAGCAGGCTTCAGCATTTGTTATACAGCCTGACGGTAAAGTGTATGCTGCATGGATGCTGCCTGAAGATAATAAAATACATTATGTAAGCAATGATCGTGCAAATAATAAAATGCAGGAAGATATTGCGAGTTGGGCAAAGCGTTTTGATAAAAAACAGTCAGTTACTCCTGCTAAAAACCAAAAAGAAATGCAAAGCAATGGCGAGAAAGTTTTCGAGACGGAAAAATTCAAAATCAGAATAACGTCGCTTTGCCCTGTGGGTTCGGAGTGTAATGACGTTAGTTATGAGGGTGTAAGGAAATCAGATGGGGCAGTTGTCAGATTAAAAGGCAAAGCCATGAAAAGTGATTGTGGTCAAGCATCCTGCCCGGTGTTGAGTTATAAATTCCGTAATCATGATGCAACCTATATTATCAATAATGTAATTAGTAATCTTACTGTTGTTGTTAATAATAAAATCGTACTATCTGAAGACGGAAAATGGAAGAGTGATTCCGAGTAATTAAATTTCTGTGTGATGGTGTGCTAATTTTACGCACTATCACACACGATTTTTGCACATCATATATAAATGGATTTTTAAAGTGGCAGATCTTAAATATAATTTATTTTTCGATTAGGTGTGCTGCTGTCTGTTATTTTTTTTATGCTCATTGTGTAATGGCGGATTATTTCACTACTGAACTAAATGCCTCTGACTTTCGTGTAATTATTAATCATCATTGTTTTGCTTTAGGTGAAGATTGTAGCAGTTAAACTCAGAAGCAGGCGGGCACGCAGATAAGTGAAAACTTTGACAATGACAATAACCTAATCTGTGAAAAGCGTGATGACAACTCGCTCAGTCAGGCGCTGTAACTCTAAATTTACCTAATCTTAACGGCTGGATTAATAGGGTTAATGATTTTCTGGATTTTAAAGGTTAATCAAATGAATAAAGTTGGATTTAGCTTGGCGGTTTTGTTGTCAATTTCTTCATTATCCTTGTTTGCTTCTGATAATTTTACTGGTCAGTGGAGTGGGCAAGAGAAAAATGATAATGGATCATTATATTCCACTCTAACATTAAAATTAAAACAGAATAATAATAACATAACGGGTATTTATTGTTATGTGACAAGGGGCGGAAACAAAATAGATTGCCCTGATGATAATGACAGCAATCTCAAAGGTACTGCAAACGGTAAAAATGCTTTGATTGAATTTGATTCTTCATTTGGCGGAGTGAAGGGTAAAGCAAATTTAGAACTTAAAGATAATAAAGTTTTATGGGAATTAATCAAAGACCCTGAGAATAGGGGGTTTTATGCGCCAAAAACTTATAATCTTGACAAAGATGTTAGTGAAGGGGATTTAAAATCAGATATGAAGGTTTTGTCTACATCTGATTTTACGATTACTTTATTGAATAGCTGTGGGGGTTTTTATACTGTGTGTGATAAGGTTAAATACATAGGCCTCAGAAATAAAGATGGAAAACAAATTACTCTTGAAGGTAAAACTACGCAGCCTGTAAACTCAAATAAAGCTGAAGGGATGCTTTTCAATAATAGCGGTGTAGATTATGTTGTGAGCTTTAATCCGCTTGAATTGAAGGTGGTACAGGGTAATAAAACGCTTGTTAAGCAAGGTGGCAAGTGGGAATGATAATTTTCATTATCACTCAAGTGAGATTTTTACTGTATTTCAAGTAATAAGAATGACATTATAATAATGTTATGGGTTTTATTAGGGTGGTGATATGTACTCTCCACCCCACATAATGTTGAAGTGTGAGTAATTTTTTAATTTAAAAGATTTTAATTACGTTGCTCTTAGTGATTAAATACCCTTCTTGTTTTCTATTGTCAACCCCCGATAAAAACACAATGATTGTAAATCGTTTTTTCACCAGCCTTATATTTGTGTCTGTTCTCATGGTTTTATCCTGCATTGCAAGGGCTGAATCCAGCACGGAATCGACCATTCCTGCCCTTAACGAGGGCGATTTTTCCGTTCTGCTAAACGACTATGCTTTCACTCCCGGAGACACATGGAGCAATGAAAGCTTCGTACGGGCTGGTAAGGCTCTGAGTTCAGTTCTGGCCGGAGAAGTGGCTATCAATAACCAGCAGTACAACTACTTCCAGCATAGCTATGACGGCTTTGAGTTGTTCAGCGCGGCGGCGGTGGGAGATGCCAGCCACACGGTTCTGGCTGAGATCCTACTGGAAAATGCCAATGTGCCGACGTCCCGAAATATAAAGGTAGGCGATAGCCTGGAACAGGTTCAGCAAGCCTATGGACCCGGAAAAGAAGATAACAGTGATAATCAGCATTGGCTTGTCTACCCGTCTGGCGGAAAACAGTTGATGTTTCAGATTGACCAGGGAAAGGTCAGTTGCATCATGTTGAAAACAGACATGGGGGCAGAGCAAAGCGAAATCAGCGCTGACCAGGCTATCAGCGCTGCAACCGAAGCAATTCATACCTGGCAACTGACCACCCTCGATGATAAATGCCTGCGATACGATCTTGACGACAGCAGTGATGAAAGTTTCTTTGTTATTACGGTTCGTGAAGATAATCACGACGCCAGTTGCGGTGGCGATCCTGATATTACGCATCGACTTTTCGACATTAAAGTTGCGCGTGATAATACACAGATACTCACTAATGCCGATAGCGTTGATGGCGAATACCATAACCTTATTCCACCCGCCACAAACAATTAATAAAACGGATACCCAATATGCATTACCAATTCAATGAGGGCGCCTTTGCGCTTTTTCCTGCTGCCTGGCAGGACACCACCATGAATATTCTCCGCGATGAAGCCAGTGGGCTGGCCTGGGTTGTGAGCCGTGGTGTTATTTCTGAGGGCAGTGATGCGGAAAAAGAGTTCCAGCGTCAGTGGGACACATTGCGGAGTCAGATGGGCCATATCCAGCAGACTGAATTTGTACGTTTGATGGCAGGTGTGGATAACACATTACACGCGGTAGAAGTTGAAACCGTATTTGACCGTAACGGGCAGGCAGTGTGGCAGAAACAGCTGGCTACACAGGTGCCTGACTCGAACATCTTAATGATTTTTACGCTCTCAGCCATGCGTCCATTCAATGAAGAGGATGGACAGCGCTGGAGTGCATTTAAACAAAGCCTGAGTCTGAACAATCCACGGAAAGCATAACCTATGGATAACCCTGCTGCCCGCGTGGGCGACGAGATCATTCACTCCAGCATTTTCGCTGATATCACGAGCATTGTTGCGGAAGGTGCGGCCTATGCCGTCATTGGTGCCGCAGTGGGTGCTGCTATCGTCTCGGCAGCGCCCCTGCTAGGCACAGGGGCGGCAGCGGCGAGTGTGGCAGCCGTGGGTAACAGTTGCCTGCTCAGCGGTATTCTGGGTGGTGTACTGGCCAATGCCGTTGGTCTGTCACAAGAGATCAGCAAAGCGGCCGATGGGCTGGGAAACATGATATTCCCGCCGTCACCTGCCGGAGTAATCGCCACTGGATCAGTGAATGTCTACGTTAATGGTCTTTTAGCCGCACGCGCGGCCGGGATGCTCACGCCCGGCGAGACACCGCCACCGGAACCACAATCGCCGCAGAGCTTCGCCGACTATGGCGGCATGTTGCTCTCTGCGGTCGGCCAGTTTGGCAGTGCAATGTGGCAGCCCACGGTAGCCTCCGCTGATGCGGGCACCTCTCCGCTGGAGCAGGACAAAGTGGCTTGTGAAAAACACAGTGCACCGCAATATCTGGCTCAGGGGTCGAAAAGCGTCTTTATCAATGGCCAGCCTGCGGTGCGCGCAAAGGATAAAACCACCTGTGACGCCACCGTGAGCGACGATGTTTCCCCCAATGTCATCATTGGTGGTCAAACCGTCACGGTCAGAGAGATCAAAAGCGGCAAGGTGCCAGGCCTGGCCGTGATGATGATCGGCCTTTCCCTCATCCGTGGTCGCCCCAGTCAGATCCTGAAAAACATGCCCTGCGCGCTGGCCGGTGCCGTGGGCGGTATGGCGGCGGACATGGCTATCAATGCGGCCTTCTCGTCGCTGTTTCCGGTTCATGCGGCGACCGGCGTCAAAGTCCTTAATGATGATGCCGAGCGTGATTTTTCCCTCCCCGGACGTTTCCCGCTCAGTTTTCAGCGCAGCTATAACAGTCTGACCCAGCGCGCTGGCCTGTTTGGTCAGGGCTGGGCCACGGTGTTTGACAGCTACCTGACGCTGGAAGGGAATCGGGCAACCTGGTTTGATGACAACGGGCGCGAACTGAGTTTTGACGTTCCCGGTGAAAAAGAGGTGCTCTACAGCATCAGCGAAGGGCTGATGGTGCGCCGCAACGAGTCTGGCGATATCGCCATTGCCGATGATGACGGTGCGGTATGGCGTCTTTACAGGCGCACGGCCGCTGATCCGCAGGTGCTGCGCCTGGCTTCACTGAGCGACGAGTACGGTAATGCGCTGGAGATGGGCTGGGATGAACAGGCCCGCCTGGTGCGTATCCATGACGCGCCGCTGGCGATTGACGTCACGCTGCACTACGACGACAAACAGCACGCGCGGCGTCCGACATCAGCCAGCCATTTTGATGGCGATCAGCACTGGCCTCTCACGCGCTGGACCTACAATGATCGGGGCCAGCTTACCAGCGTTACTGATGCCGCAGGCGTTGTCTCACGACGCTTCCGTTACAACGACGATGGATTGATGGTCTGGCACCAACTGCCGGGCGGGCTGGAGAGTGAATATCGCTGGCAGAAGCTGGATCACTGGCGCGTTATAGAAAACCGCACCAACAGCGGTGATGGCTGCCACATGCATTACGATCTTGAGGCGGGCATCACGCGCGTGTCGACCTATGACGGTCAGCAGCGCGAACACCACTGGAATGCCGCGGGCCTCATCACCTGTTTTATCGACGAGCGCGGCGAGAAGTGGCGCTACGAGTGGGATGAAAACGAACTCCTGACGCGTCGCATCGATCCGCTGGGCAACGCGGTGAGCTTCACCTATGACGATCTGGGCAACCGTGTTGAAGAGAAGGATGCTGACGGTGGTGTGCAGGCGGTGCAATGGCTGTCACACCGTTCGTTGCCCACGGTTGTTGCCGGAGCAGACGGTTCCACAACGAAATACTATTACGATCCCCATCACGGCCTTAAACGCGTTGTTGATGCGCTCGGGCAAAGCACGCTCTATCAGCGGGATGAGTTCGGACTGGTTGTCGAAGAGACTGACGCAGCAGGTAATAGCTACCGCCGTGAGTTTAATGATGCCGGCCAGGTTATCCGTGAAACCGACTGTTCAGGGCTGACCACGCGCTACCGTTATCATCCCCTGGGCTGGCTCAGCTGTGTCATCGCGCCGGATGGTGAAGAAACCCGTTATCACTATGATGCAGCAGGCCGTCCTCTTCAGCTGGAACGTGCAGAAGGATGGGAAGAGCGGTTGCACTGGAGTGAAAACGGACTGCCGCTGGCCTATGAGTCGGCTGATGGTAAGCGCAGTGAATTCCGTTACGACAATGTCGGGCGATTGATCGCCAACCGTAATGCGCAGGGTGAGACGGTACAGCGAAGCTGGGACAGCCGTGGCCGGTTGACGGCGCTGCAAAATGAGAACGGCGAGCAGTATCAGTTCGAGTGGGGCGCAGATTCTCTGTTGCTGGCCCAGGTCGGGCTGGATGGTGTTGCCACGCGATATGACTATGATGCGGCGGGCCGCACGGTATTACGCACCTTTGCCGCCGGGCATCCTCAGTCCATTACCCATAGCTATCACTGGAGCCGTGCGGGGCAACTGCTGGCGCGGACCACGCCGGAAGGCCAGACGCGCTATCACTACAGCGGTGGGGGACAACTGAGTAAAGTGTCGCAGCATCTGCCGCTGTCTGACACCGAGTGGAGCCAGCAGGCCGAGCAGGAGATTACCTTTAAGTATGATGCGCTGGGCCGCATTGTTGCTGAGCAGGGGGAGCAGGGCGAACTGGCGTGGGAGTATGACGCGCTGGGTAACTGTACTGCCCTGACGCTGCCGGATGGCCGCAACCTGAAGCAGCTTTATTACGGTAGCGGGCATCTGCTGAGCATTGCATTAGACAACCTGCCGGTTACGGAATTTACCCGTGACACGCTGCATCGGGAGCTGAGCCGGACGCAGGGCGGCCTGACCATGCGCAGTGAGTATGATCGCTTAGGCAGACTGCGCCGACGTGACGTGTTTAAGGGTGACTCACAGCGACCTGCACCGCGCGTCTGGTCCCGCCGGCGCGACTTCGATTACGGCAACAACCTGATTCGTGAAGAGCGCGACGATAATGCGTTCAGCCAGACATTATGGAACTACGATAACGCCGGCCGGCTGTTGTCACAGGACGGTGCGCAGCCGGGTAATGAACAGTGGCGCTGGGATGGCGCAGGCAACCCGCTGGATCGCCATAGTGCCGCCCATGTCATGCATAACCGTGTCACAGAACTGAACGGTATCCGCTGGCAGTACGATATTCATGGCCGTACCACTGAGAAAGATGACGGCCATACCCGCTGGCGTTATCGCTATGATGGGGAGCATCGCCTGACGGATGTGATCAGCGAGCCGCGGGACCGCAATAGGCCGCGCACTAAGGTGAGTTTCCGCTACGATCCGCTTGGGCGCCGCATCAGTAAAACCAGCCAGCAGCTGTTGCAGGGAAGACCGTCGGGGAACGCCGTCACGACGCGCTTTGTGTGGGAAGGCTACCGCCTGCTGCAGGAAATCCATGACGGGATCCCGCTGACCTACGTCTACAGCGACAGTCAGAGCTATGAGCCGCTGGCCCGTATTGATGGTGTTGAAAGCCCGGACATTTACTGGTTCCATAATGCGGCCAACGGAATGCCGGAGCTGCTGACTGACGGTGAAGGGCAAAAAGCCTGGGAAGGTATCAACAGCCCGTGGGGCAAGCTGCTGCGTGAATCCAGCCAGCGGATGCCGGTCGTTCAGCAGAACCTGCGTATGCAGGGCCAGTACCTGGACCGGGAAACCGGACTGCACTACAATCTGTTTCGTTATTATGACCCGGACAGCGGACGATTTATCCAGCAGGACCCGATAGGGCTGGCGGGCGGGATCAACCTTTACCAGTATGCGCCGAACGCGCTGGGTTGGGTGGATCCGTGGGGGCTGAGTTGTAAGAATGCGTGGAATGCATTCCAGAAAAACACTAAAGGTGTATTCTCAAGTAGAGGGTGGGCGGCAAAAGCTTATAAGGCAGTTCGCGGTAGGGATAAAGTTAACAATCCTTTCCCTAATCCTAAAACTTACCTTGAACCTGCTTATGTGGCTGAGCATTTATCAAAGTTCGAAGGGGGTGTGTCAAAAATCGCGTGGGGAGTAAATCCAAAGTATTCAGAGATTGGACCGCAAGGAGGGCATTTTGTTATGCCTAAATCAGTTGCAGATGATGTAATTAGTCGAGCTGGCGGTCATGTGCCTACAATTGAGAAATTGTTAGGATTGCCGAAAGGAGAATTGGGAAATGCGCCAGTGAGGATCGACATACCCAATCCAACAGGATTACGTATGCCATCTGGCAATGAGTTGGGTGCAAATGATTTTTGGGTGCCTGGTGGGTATACATCAGGAGGGATTCCGGAAGCAGCTATTGATCCTACACCACTCGCGAAGGCAATAATTAGTAAAATATAATTTAAGGGGGAAGTCATGGAAAAGCTTATATTTAGTGGTTATGGTATGTTTATCACTCATGAGGATGGGAGATACTATATAAATTATGATGCAGGTGGAATTGTCAATAAAGATGTTAAATATGAAATAAGTGAAGAAGAATCACATAAAGCACAACAAAGCGGGCAAGATGCATATGATGTTATGTTACTTACGCAAGTAAGAGAAAAAAATCGTAGGTAATGATCTTTTTGTTTTACATTTCATAACATCATTAATCCTAAAGGATTTTTGTCGGGTTAATAGAGCGCAGAGGAAATAATTATTTGACTCTGTAGAATTTGAAAATTTATCCATGTAAAAGGTTGGAAATAATTAGTTTGGGACACAGTCCCATGATTATGGAAAGGCAGCCAAAGCTAAGGAGCAATATTTTTTAAACCTTTACTTCGCAGATGAATAGAGCTGGTTTGGCATTGCCTCCAGAATGAAATGGTATGACTGCAATAAAAAATGGCAGATAGCTCCAAGTATAACAATAATCAAAGGTAGAGCAGCTGCGCAATCTGAATATGGCACTCAGTACAATGATAGTGCAGATTAATTTTTTATTGTTCAATCTTGGAAATATGGGAATTTATTGTGAAGTCTACTTCTGAATTATTATTGAATGACGCCCTCAAAAAGGTAGTTGACGCTATTAGTCGGCATGAACGCAATGAGAAAGCACCTCTTTCTATCCATGCGTTGACTCAGGTAAAAAAAGAACTGGAAGAAATGATTAGGGTAATGAATCCAAAGGTTTATATGCCTGCGTATCCACGTTTTATTATCGATTGGCCAGGCGAAGATATACTGATAAAAGAATTAGTTCATATTGCCGGTCTATACGAAAAAATAAGGAAAAACTAAAAAACCGGAAGTGATCCCAGCGATCCTTACGGCTTTTACTTTAGCAGTCCGCCGCCAGGGTAATACAGCCTGCTCCAACCCTAACTCTGACCGCCTGCCCCGTCTCAAACCCTGCCTCCCTTAGCCACTTACCGGACAGGACCATCGACGGCGTGTAACTGTCAGTATTATCACCAGCCCCGCTGGCGATATCGCTACGATGGTGAGCATCGCCTGACGGACGTCATCAGCGAGCCACGGGACCGTAATAAGCCGCGCACTAAGGTGAGTTTCCGCTACGATCCGCTTGGGCGCCGCATCAGTAAAACCAGCCAGCAGCTGTTACAGGGAAGGCCGTCCGGGAACGCCGTCACGACGCGCTTTGTGTGGGAAGGCTACCGCCTGTTGCAGGAAATCCACGACGGCACTCCGCTGACCTACGTTTACAGCGACAGCCAGAGCTATGAACCGCTGGCCCGTATTGATGGTGTTGAAAGCCCGGAGATTTACTGGTTCCATAATGCTGCCAACGGAATGCCGGAGCTGCTGACTGACGGTGAAGGGCAAAAAGCCTGGGAAGGTATCAACAGCCCGTGGGGCAAGCTGCTGCGCGAGTCGAGCCAGCGTGTTCCTGTGGTGGAGCAGAACCTGCGTATGCAGGGCCAGTACCTGGACCGGGAAACCGGACTGCACTACAATCTGTTTCGTTATTATGACCCGGACAGCGGACGGTTTACCCAGCAGGATCCGATAGGGCTGGCGGGCGGGATCAACCTTTACCAGTATGCTCCGAACGCGTTCAGCTGGATTGATCCGCTGGGGCTGAGTAAATGTAAGGGCCGCAGCAAGTCAGATCCATATAAAGGTGTAAAGGATGCGTCGGCTTATTTAAAAAAAGTCGGCACTCCGAGAAAATTTAGAAAGCAAACGTTGGAGTCATTCGAAATAGATTCAATCAGAGTTCGTAAAGCGACTGACTCAGAATACGGGTTAAGATATTATGATGGTGTCGATGCTAAGGCGAGAGGTAGATATATTTTTGAGACATTCCCTGCTACCCGAGAAAGCCTGGCAGTGAAGACACAATGGAATCAGATGACCAATGTGTCTCAGTTTAAAGTTAAGCCGGGTTCTGTCATTCTTGAAGGAAGGGCATCATCTCAGGGAGTCGGTTTGCCCGGTGGGCAGATACAAAAATACATAACTGATCTCAATAACTTATTAGATTTATGAAAATGACAAAAGTAAAAAAAGCAGTTGTAAAGATACAAAAAGCTATAGATGAGCTTGAGAAAGCTATTATCACTCAAGATATAAAAGTGTTATCTGTAAGTTCCGTATCTCAACTTACAAAATTTAAGGAAACTTTTTCTAATATATTAACGATAATTAAATCGGATAATCTTCCTCCTAAGAATGAAAGGGTTATAGGTATATCAAGGGTTATAGTTGATCAATGGCCTTTTGATCTTGAGTTGGGAGTTATAATTATCGATGCAGAACAAGCTTATAAGGAAATATAGTTAAAAAAGCCGGAGGTGGTCTGAATGATACTTTCGGCTTTTAACTTCATCCGCCCGTCGTCAGTGTAAGACAGCCCGCCTCCCCTCGGACGATAACAGCCTGGCCGGTCTCAAGTCCCGTCACGGCCAGCCACCTACCCGCGATGCTGCACTGAGCGGTAATAAAGGGTGCCCGCCTTTCATCACCGAGTTAAAACCGGCTTAGCCCAGCACGCGCTTTGCTTGGTGCTGCAGTACATCGCGTCAAGGAACGATGCCATCGGCATCTGTTCTTCTTAGTCCCTCTACCTGACTGCTTCCAACCTTCAAACCTCAAAAAGGAACATGGGTCACTGAGGGTACTGCTGCTCCGCAAATAAGTACTAATAGATTGGAAGTTCTGGAAGGCGGAGGCTATTAAGGACTGATAAGTATCAAGGAATTAGCAAAATCCACGATAATTAGAACAGACAGAGTGAGTTTCTAATAATATGAATATACAAAAAGCTATTGAAATTTTAATTGAACTGATCGACTTAGTAGAAAGGAAAAATAAATCACAAGGAAAGGAATTGTATAAGTCAGCATTGGATGTTTTAAAAAATGAAAATTGTTCAAATATTGATTTAGAGCTTTTGTACAGGAATTTTTGTGGGTATCTGGCTCATGGTGAGTTTGATGAAGAAGAATATCAAAAGGTGTTGCAACTGATCAGTATTTTAAATAAATAAAATCTCATTTACTCATCGCTGTCACTACCCTGATGAGGGTGACAGGGCCTGAGTAAAGTATCGCAGTATCTGCCGCTGTCGGACACGGAGTGGAGCCAGCAGGGCGAACTGGCCTGGGAGTATGACGTGCTGGGCAACTGTACTGCCCTGCGCTGCCGGATGGCCGCAACCTGAAGCAGCTTTATTATGGTAGCGGCCATCTGCTGAGCATCGCGCTGGACAACCTGCCGGTCACGGAATTTACCCGCGACACGCTGCACCGGGAGCTAAGCCGGACGCAGGGCGGCCTGACCATGCGCAGTGAATATGACCGGTTAGGCAGACTGCGCCGCCGTGACGTGTTTAAGGGTGACTCACAGCGACCTGCACCGCGCGTCTGGTCCCGTCGACGCGACTTCGATTACGGCAACAACCTGATCCGTGAAGAGCGTGACGATAATCCGTTCAGCCAGACATTATGGAACTACGATAACGCCGGGCGGCTGTTGTCTCAGGACGGTGCGCAGCCGGGTAATGAGCAGTGGCGCTGGGATGGCGCAGGTAACCCGCTGGATCGCCATAGTGCCGCTCATGTCATGCATAACCGCGTCACCGAACTGAATGGTATCCGCTGGCAGTACGATATCCATGGCCGTACCACTGAGAAAGATGACGGTCACACCCGCTGGCGTTATCGCTATAGTGGTGAGCATCGCCTGACAGACGTCATCAGCGAGCCGCGGGACCGTAATAAGCCACGCACTAAGGTGAGTTTCCGCTACGATCCGCTTGGGCGCCGCATCAGTAAAACCAGCCAGCAGCTGTTGCAGGGAAGACCGTCGGGCAATGCCGTCACGACGCGCTTTGTGTGGGAAGGCTACCGCCTGCTGCAGGAAATCCACGACGGGATCCCGCTGACCTACGTTTACAGCGACAGCCAGAGCTATGAGCCGCTGGCCCGTATTGATGGTGTTGAAAGCCCGGAGATTTACTGGTTCCATAATGCGGCCAACGGAATGCCGGAGCTGCTGACTGACGGTGTAGGGCAAAAAGCCTGGGAAGGCATTAACAGCCCGTGGGGCAAGCTGCTGCGCGAGTCCAGCCAGCGTGTTCCTGTTGTGGAGCAGAACCTGCGTATGCAGGGCCAGTACCTGGACCGGGACAAATTTGCATAAGCAAATTTGAACATCGCTTCAGCGATGGCCCCAGGGAGGTGAGGCACCGCAGGGGCCGAATCAACCGGACTGCACTACAATCTGTTTCGTTATTATGATCCGGACAGCGGACGGTTTACCCAGCAGGACCCGATAGGGTTGGCGGGCGGGATCAACCTTTACCAGTATGCCCCGAATGCGCTGGGTTGGGTGGATCCGTGGGGGTTGAGTAAGTGTAGTGTTAAGCAAGCTCGTAAACGCCAGCATGATATGCTAAAAAACTCTAATGAAGGCTACAATATAAGCCCCACATCTTGGGATGCTTATCCTGCTATAGGTAGAGACGGTACTTTCATTAGTGACAAACAAGGTGTAATGAAATATTTTCCTGATGCCGGAAACGCCCAAGAAATTACAATAACAAGAGCTAAAGCTAGAGTAATTGAAAGGGACATGGGGCTTTATAAAGACTCGTTATTAGGCGGTTTTAAAGTTAGAAGAATAAGTGGTATCAGAGACCTTGAACCACGTAGCCCTCTGGGCGGGAATGATTACTTTAAAGGGCCAGGACAGCATTTACCAGGCGGAGCACCTGAGATGGTGATAAATTCCCAGTCTACTACTGATAATCCCGTAGTTAATACCATATTGAAAGTTAATGTAGGAAATATTTAGAATGTTAAATTGCATCTTAGTGACGATCTTAGAGCCGAAAAGAATTGTAGTTCAATTGAAAGGGGTGGTTAATGAAGAGTCTAAATTGAAAAGCCTCGGTTTTTCTAAAAAAGGAGATTGTTACAATGTTGATTTTGAAGATGAAAAAAAACAGTTTTTTTTGATAGAAAAACTGGCAGGAATGGGAGCATTATTTTCATATGGACAGGGTTGGGCACCTTCTCAGGTTATGGATTACTTGAAAGAAAAAGGGAAAGTTAATTTTTCATATAAAGAAATCATGTGGCGCTCCCCAGATAATTACGAAATTATAGAGCATAAATGAAAATGCTTGTAACTAATTAAATGATTTCATTACTTTTTGAATATCCTTCTAAGCTTTGAAATCAAAGATTACTCATGAGTTTTTATCTTCGATAAATATAGTTGTTCGAAGATCTGAGATAATAATTATAGATTAATGTCCTTACTGACTGATAGTGAAGGCCATAAAAGCTTGGGAAGATATCAATAATCCGTGGGGCAAGCTGCTGCGCGAGTTGAGCCAGCATGTTCCTGTGGTGGAGCAGAACCTGCGTATGCAGGGCCAGTACCTGGACCGGGACAAATTTGCATAAGCAAATTTGAACATCGCTTCAGCGATGGCCCCAAGGGGGTGAGGCACCGCAGGGGCCGAATCAACCGGACTGCACTACAATCTGTTTCGTTATTATGACCCGGACAGCGGACGGTTTACCCAGCAGGATCCGATAGGGCTGGCGGGCGGGATCAACCTCTACCAGTATGCGCCGAACGCGCTGGGTTGGGTGGATCAATGGGGGTTGATGAAATGTAAAGACCCTGTGAAAGAAGCGACGAAGTGGCAGGGACCAGGGAATAAAACTTATCCAGGCATCGATGTTTAAGAGAATACAGTGATAAAAAAAAAGGGACGATTCTTTATGCCCTTTATCCTAATGGAGATCAGTTACCTGCTTATACTGTAAGTCATCCTACAGTCAAACAACATAAAGGTGATCCACTTGGCTACCATGAAGCTTTGCAAGTTGAGTTGAACCCAGCATATCCAATGCGTTCAAAGGTGAGAGCTTATTACGTTACAGAAGATATATTTGTAGCCAGAGGACGTGCTGAAGCCAATCCTAAACATGGGGAAGGGGGAGGGCTGCAGTTCTTTATACCGGAAGAAGCTCGGCTTAAACTGAAACCTGGAAAAGTAATTGACATATGAAAATAATGAATTTAGACGAGTCAAATGGAGCTTTACATATTGATGGGAGTGAAATAGATCTTTCATCTTACGAGGCTTTTACTAAATCCTTGTTTTTTAATTCAGTTGATGATCTGACACCAGTTGGAAAATATCGTTTTTTTTCAGAGGACGTCAGTTGGCACGATGAACCATTTACTGTGGAATTCAATCCGGCTGTTTTTTCTTTTAAAGCGCTTGTTTTCCTCACCAGTAAAACAGGTGATTTTTATAAAAGTCTATCTGATTGGGAAAAAAGAGCAAATGTAAAGGCTTTAAAGGAAGAAGAAAAAAGAATGTTTGCATGGATGCTAAATAGATATCCCAATAATTATAAGGGTGAATTAAAGGATCCCCCTTATGGACACGTTTGGGGTTTTGAATGGGGGAAAGTAACGGTACAATCGGAAGAGAGATCATTTAATTGTGGGATATATATTGTGTGGTATTGATTGTAAATCATCAGTTCTATGAAGAAGTTATTTTATAATTTTAGCTAAATGGCATTTTAACAAAGCTATAACATTTATATGTTAGTCGTAGATAATGAATGTGGATTTATGATATCAATGTATAATTTATTCCCGTACTGCTGGCAGAAATGATAAAAGATCCGCTGGTGATATTTTCACGATGATGAGGATTTTCTGGTGAATGTTATTTCATATGGTAATTAATCTGCTAAAGACTTTTTCTTTTTGAATGTGGTTCTGCTATTAATTATCATTATTGATGTGTTGATAAATGGTATGGTTGATATTTTTCGGTTAATCAAAGGATGATGATTTTTTCGTGTATCACCTGCATATTGATATATTGTTCTGATGCGATAATAATGGTTTTTCCATTTCGAATTTCAATGTATTAAAACTCTATTTTATCATTATGAGCCTATAAGGAGATAAAATGAACATGCCACGAATGAATCCCGAGAATAACTTACCGGGTTATGACATCGCGAGGATGACCGGTTATGGGGCACCTGATTTTGATTTCAAAGCGCTGGGTGCAGCAATGGATTGCACTCGGGAGTTTTATCAGGCTGGCATCATCTATGCAGATGGCGCACAGCGTTATCTTGTTCGGCCTGGCCAGCGTCATCCTAATGGTCAAAGTGGTATCGTTACACATCTGATTGTGACCAAAACGCCTAAGCAAGCCACAGCGTCTAATACGGGCAAGTCACTTAGTGAAGCAGTAAGCGTAACCTCAATGGGAACGGAGATTGCCTCGACCGTGCTTTCTTGTGGTGCAATGATTATCACCGCTGGCGTAGCGGTTATCGGCGCTTCAGCAACGCCTATAACCGCTGGCAGTAGCGGCGTGCTTGTTGCTATTGGTTATGCTGGCGCTGCCGCAACAGGCGTGCAATGTGTCAATGGTATTTACCGGGTTTATGATCTCGTCGAAAACGGTGGTGAAAACGTAGCGTGGCTGGACTCTCAGGATTGGTACGTTGCCACTTCAACGTCCCTTGACCTTATTTCACTAGCCAGTGTGGGCGGTGCGTTAAAAGAAGCCCTGGCAACATGGCGAGCGATGAAATCAGTCTCTTCTTTAAAAGCAACGGAGTGGCTCCGGAACTATCCAAGGCAGGACCGGGCTCGCCTTACTGAATTAATCATTAAGGCACAAAACCCAGGTATAAGTAATAAAGAGCTTAAAGCCGCCATCCGTGCAGGACTTTATCCAAAGCGTTTCCCTGTAGAGTCGGTGCAAAAAGAACTTGTTAAGCAACTCGCGCAGGTCGTTACGAGCGCAGCGGCTGTGGCAGGCAGTGCTGTCAGTGGTATCATTGCTGCTCCAGGTAATGTGCCGCGCTCCGGGCGTTATATTGTGGGAACAATTCAATCACTGGCGGTATTTTAATGCAATTTCTATCATGGCTTGTCGGGCCAAATATCACTGAACTACTGCAACATGGACGCGAAATAGATCAGGCAATCGCACGGCAGGATGATTCGATACTTGCCCGTTCCACTTCAGAGCTCGAGCGCTATTTTAAACAGCCTTCTGAGGCGCTGCCCCGGCAAAATGGCTTCCCCGTTGCAATCGTGCTGATGCTGTTGCTGGCTGCATTTGCATTTAATTTGCTGACGTTTCTGCACGCTCTACCTCCGCTCAGTCCACAGATACATGCGTTGAGTTTTTTTGTTCCCTCAATCGTCGTTATAGGCGTGATACTCACGGCCAGTTACCTGCTTGCGCGAGGCCATACAGCCGGTGTGGCGGGGCTGGCTTACGTCTGTGCGATGTTGCTTATATCGACCGTTTTACTCTTGAGCTACAGCGTAGTTATGGGTAGCCACTCGGGTCTGTGGCTGATTCTGGCACTCGCGGCTTTGGTGGGTGCGCGCTGGATACTTAATGGGCAGGCTTTCATCCTGTTTGCCATTTACTGCCGGACACAACGTCTCGCCAGCGTCGCCCGGCAGCGTCGCATGAAATAACCCATACTGATCTGTAGTACTATTATCGCGGAATACCCATTCCGCGACTCTCTTTTATTTTTCTCTCAACACGATCTTTTTCCTATGACCCACTCCTTCTTTTAATCCATACCCTGTCCAAACCCCCTGAAAAACCCATCCATCATCACTATTACCTCTGGCTATAACCTGCCGTTATACCCTCCTGCTAAACAAGCATTCGTCACCTTTCAGAACGCATGAAATAGTGGTTTCAGAACCTGATCTTTTGGCTGAAACGAGAGACAACATGCTAATCCCACAACCCTATTTACTCTTTCTTGGCGATGTTACCGATCCCCTTGCGGCAAAAACGGCGCGCGGTATTCATATCTGGCGGCCGGAGCAGTGCGTTGGCGAAATTAAACTGCCGGGCTGCACGGTCAGTCTGGGTCTGGATGAACTGGATATTCCCGGCGCCAAAGCGCGCGGCGCAAAAACGCTGGTGCTTGGCACTGCCAATGCCGGGGGTTATCTGCCAGCGCACTGGCTGGAAACGATCAAAGGTGCCATTAAAGCAGGCATGAATGTGGCCAGTGGTCTGCACCATCGGCTGGTAGACGAACCGGAACTGGTGACGCTTGCACAGGCTTCGGGCGTTGAGCTTTTTGACCTGCGTCATATGCGTCCAGCGCTCAGTGTGGGCAGCGGTAAGAAGCGTTCAGGTAAGCGGATACTGACCGTCGGTACGGACTGCTCAGTGGGCAAGATGTACACCTCACTGGCGCTGGAAGCGGCGATGCGTGCACGCGGCCTGAAAGCTGATTTTCGTGCCACGGGGCAGACCGGCATTCTGGTCGCAGGGGAGGGCATCGCTGTCGATGCGGTCATCGCTGATTTTATTGCCGGTGCAGCAGAAGCGCTTTCACCGGCGAATGACGAGGACCACTGGGATATCGTTGAAGGCCAGGGCTCACTGTTCCATCCCTCCTATGCGGGCGTGAGTATGGGGCTGATGCACGGTGCGCAACCACACTGGCTGGTCATGTGCCATGAAATGGGACGACCCCATATGCGTCATTTGCCACACCAGCCCATGGTCAGCCTGCAGGCGTGCGTTGAAGCCAATCTGCGAGCCGCGCAGGTGACCAGTGAGTCTGTTCAACTCGCTGGCTTTGCTATCAATACCTCCAATTACAGCGAAGAAGAGGCGCTCGCTTATTGCGCCGAAATCAGCGCTGAGTTCGGCTTACCGGCAACGGATCCTGTGCGTTTTGGTATTGATGAGATCGCCGCACTGCTTCAGGAGCGTGGCTGAAATGAGAAAGTTGCAGATTGATGTGGTGGAGCTGCCGCTGGCGCGACCCTTTGCTATCGCACGCGGTACCCGTACCGCCGTGACGGTCATCCGTGTCACCCTGGAGCAGGAGGGATTCATCGGGCAGGGCGAATGCACACCAACGGCCCGCTACGATGAGACGCCGGATAGCGTTCAGGCCATGCTCGAAGCGGTACGCACTGACATTGAGTCGGGCCTCAGCCATCATGATCTGCAACACCGCTTACCCGCCGGTTCAGCGCGCAACGTGCTGGACTGTGCGCTATGGCGACTTGATGGCGCACGGGCTAATCAAACGCTGTGGCAAAAGAGCACCTGCTCTCAGCCTGAGTCAGTCATTACGGCAGAAACCCTTAGCCTGGATACGCAGGAAAATATGGCTCTCGCAGCGGCGGATGCCGTGTCACGAGGCGCCATCCTGCTCAAAATTAAGCTCGACCGTAATGCGATTCTGGAAAAAGTAGCAGCGATTCGCGCGGCGGCACCCCATGCCACGCTCATTATCGATGCCAATGAAGCCTGGGCGGGTCTGGAACTGGAAAGCCTGCTGGTGGCACTGAAGGCATTCAAAATCGCGATGGTGGAGCAACCCCTTCCCGCCGGACAGGACCATGACCTGTTACGTTTCAAACATCCCATACCGGTCTGTGCCGATGAGAGCTGCCATACGCGGGCGGATATTGCCGGATTACGCGATCGCTACGAGATGATCAATATCAAGCTGGATAAGTGCGGTGGCCTGACTGAAGCGCTGGCGATGGTGGATGAAGCCCGGACGCTCAATATGCGCATTATGGTCGGTTGCATGCTGGGCTCGTCACTGGCCATGGAGGCCGCATTGCCCGTCGCGGTTAACGCTGAGTTCGTCGATCTGGATGGCCCCATCTGGCTAGCCGCCGACAGTTCTCCTTTCCTGAGCTACTCCCAAGGCCGTATCTGGCTATAACTCTGTGAGGCGACGATGACGGACACACAACGTACTTCCCCTGCAACCCGCGCTGCCTCTGCCTCTCCCGTGCTGGCGATTCAGGATCTCAGCGTCTCGTTTCATGGACGCAGCGGTGAGAATCAGGCACTCAAAGGCATCAGTTTTGCCATTCATCCAGGTGAAATCGTCGCCGTCGTGGGTGAAAGCGGCTCAGGTAAATCTGTCACGTCGCTGGCTGTGATGGGCTTGCTGGCAAACAACGGCCGTGTCGATGGCGGCAGCATGCAGTTCCGCGAACGCAGCGGAAAAATGCATGCGTTAGAAAAGCTGGATGACGCTCAGCGCCGCACGTTGCGTGGCCGTGAAATGGCGATGATCTTTCAGGAGCCCATGACCTCGCTGAATCCGGTGCTGCGCATTGATGATCAACTTACCGAGGCATTACGCGATCATCAACAGTGCGACAGAAAGCAGGCCCATGCGCGGGTGCGTGAATTGCTGCGACAGGTGCGTATCGCCGATGTGGATCGCGTCATGAAAAGCTATCCTCACTCGCTGTCAGGCGGCATGCGGCAGCGTGTGATGATTGCGCAGGCCCTTGCCTGTGACCCACAACTCCTGATTGCCGACGAGCCTACCACAGCGCTGGATGTCACCGTACAGGCGCGCATTCTCCATATTCTGCGTGAGCTGCAACGTGAGAAACAAATGGCGGTGCTGTTTATCACTCATGATATGGGCGTGGTAGCGGAAATCGCCGATCGCGTGGTGGTCATGCTGCGTGGCGAAGTGGTAGAGCAGGGAACCGTGTCTGAGATTTTTGCCGCCCCGCAGCATGCGTATACCAAAGCGTTACTGGCGGCAGTACCAAAACTCGGTGATATGCGGGAACACATGTGGCCGCAACGCTTTCCTCTGCCCGGTGCCCGCGAGGCTGTGCAAGGCGAACAGCATACCGCTCGCTATGACGTGGCGCCGCTGCTGGATGTGCGCGGATTAAAAGTCTATTACCCGATTCGCAGCGGCATCTTATCGAGCCTTACGCATCACGTGCATGCGGTTGAGCAGATTGATTTCAGTCTGTGGCCAGGTGAAACCCTGGCCATCGTGGGTGAAAGCGGCTGCGGCAAATCGACAACCGGACGGGCGCTGATGCGCCTCATCAACAGTCAAGCTGAAAGTATTCACTTTGAAGGGAAGGAAATCTCTGACCTGAAAGAGGCAGAATTCCAGCCGCTCCGCCGTGAAATTCAGATGGTGTTTCAGGATCCCTATGCGTCACTGAACCCCCGCCTGACAGTGGGTTTCACCATTGCCGAGCCGTTGCTGTTACATGGCATGGTCTCTTCGCTTGAACAGGCTTCCCCACAGATAGATGCGCTGCTGAAGAGCGTCGGTCTCCTGCCAGAGCACGCGCGTCGTTATCCGCACGAATTTTCTGGCGGTCAGCGTCAGCGTATTGCCATTGCCCGCGCGATGGCGCTGAAACCGAAAGTGATTATTGCGGATGAAGCGGTATCGGCCCTTGATGTCTCGATTCAGGCGCAGGTGGTCAATCTGATGATGGACCTGCAGCAGCAAACGGGCGTGGCATGGATTTTCATCTCTCACGATATGGCGGTCGTCGAGCGTATTGCTAATCGCGTCGCGGTGATGTACCTCGGCCAGATTGTGGAGCTTGGACCGCGTCAGTCGGTATTTAATCAGCCGCAACACCCCTATACCCAACGACTGCTGGCCTCCGTGCCGGTAGCGGATCCTGAAAACCGTCAGCCCCGTATTTTCGATGACAGCGAAATCCCCTCGCCGTTGCGTAAGGTGGGTGAAACGGTCACTAAAACCCGATATCGGCAGGTTGCCCCCCAGCACTGGGTAGCTGACGGCATTGCATTGCAATAATCCTTAACGACCAGGAGAATTTATGAAAACGCTGTTTCGCCGTACTTCGTTCGCCCTCGCATTGACGACGACGCTGGTCATGACTGCGCAGGCACAGGATCTGCGCATTTCAATGTATGCCGATATCACGGGGCTGGATCCGCACGACACCTCGGATAATGTCAGCTACTCGGTTCAGAGCGGCATCTTTGAGCGCCTGTTCCAGTTTGATTCCCGGATGAAGCTGCAACCCTGGCTGGCGACCGGTTATACCTCTAATGACAGTGCCACCGAATTTACGCTGACGCTGCGCAAAGGCGTTACCTTCCAGGACGGTACCCCTTTTGATGCAGACGCCGTCAAAGCGAACCTTGATCGTCTGGCAGATCAGAAAAAAGGGCTGAAGCGTAACAGCCTCTACAAAATGATTGATAAGGTCACGGTGCTGGCACCCGACCAGGTAAAAATCGATCTGAATCAGTCGTTCGGAGCCTTTATCAACACCCTGGCGCATCCTTCCGCGGTGATGTGGAGCCCGTCAATTCTTAAGCAATATCCGGACGAAGCGCAGTTGCGACTGCATCCGGTGGGAACCGGTCCGTTTACCTTTGTCGACTGGAAACCGGGCAAAGCGGTTACGCTGGTCAGATATGCAGGTTACTGGCAGCAGGGATGGCCTAAAGTCGACCATGTCATCTTCTCTCCAAGTCCCGAAGATGCGACACGGGTGGCAGCGTTGAAGTCGGGGCAGGTGGATGCCATCTGGCCATTGCCTTCAGACCTCATCGCAGCCGTTCAGCAGGACAGCCACCTCTCCATTCAGCGCGATCCGAGCATTTATCTTTATTACATGGCGATCAACACGCAGCACAAGCCGCTGGCCGATGTTCGGGTGCGTCAGGCAATCAACTATGCGATTGACCGTAATCTGTGGCTGAAAGTGGCCTTTGCCGGTCTGGGTAAACCTGCCACATCCGCGATCCCGGAAGGCGTACAGTTCTATCAGAAACAGGGCGATCCTGATTACGGCTATGCGCCGGATAAGGCCAAAGCCTTGCTGAAAGCGGCGGGTTATCCGGAGGGACTGGATCTTAAGCTCTGGGTGACCAACGCCACGGCCAGCGTCCGTGCCGCTCAGGTGCTGAAAGCGCAACTGGCCACGGCAGGCATTCGAGCCACGGTAACACCGATGGATTCCGGCACGCGCAACGCTAAGTTGTGGGGCGTTCAGGACCCGAAAAAGGCGGAGTTTGACCTCTATTATGGCGGCTGGTCGACCTCTACAGGGGATGCCGACTGGGCGCTGCGTCCGCTGTTTGCTACCGAGTCCTGGGTTCCGACCTCGTATAATGTCTCCTACTTCAGTAACCCTGATGCAGACAAAGCGATTGCTGCCGGGCTGGCGACGGCCGATCCGGCAAAGCGTGGCATCGCCTATGCACAAGCGCAAAAGGTGTTGTGGAAAGAAGCACCGGTGGCGTTTCTTGGCACGCCAGACAATCTGGTCGGCAAACGCAACACGCTGAGCGGCGTTTCGATGCTGCCTGATGGCAATTTACTGTTCACTCAGGCGTCCTTTAAATAAGACGGTCTCTTCTTCCTCGTCCCCTGTCCGGAACGGATGAGGGACGCGAGGAGGCCAGTCGCATCTCATTTCAGGGAATGGCATGTTTGCATACATCATTCGCCGATTGCTGGAGATGATCCCGGTTTTGCTGGTGGTCTCGTTGCTGGTTTTCGGATTTATCAAGCTCATGCCGGGCGACCCGGCGCGTATTTATGCCGGACCGGATGCGCCAGTTGAGGCGATCGAAGCGGCGCGTCAGCACCTCGGGCTTAACGATCCGCTGCCGCAGCAGTATCTCCACTGGATCGGCAGCCTGCTGCAGGGCGATCTGGGCACCACGTATCGCACCCAGCAACCGGTGCTGGAGGTGATCAAAGAGGGCTTCATGCCGACGCTGTGGCTCGCCTTAGCGGGTTTTACCTGGTCCGTCATTCTCGGTTTGTTATTCGGCGTTATGGCTGCACTGAAACGTGGAAGATGGCAGGACTGGACGCTGATGAGCGTGGCGGTCGGCGGCATTTCGATGCCAGCCTTCTGGCTGGGGCTGTTGCTCATCCAGTTCGTTGCGATGCCTTTTGGGCTGTTCTCGGTCAGCGGCTTTAACAGGGCCAGCGATATAGTCCTGCCCGCCATCACGCTGGGTTCTTCGGTTGCGGCGGTAATGGCGCGCTTTACCCGTTCGGCCTTTCTTGAGGTGGCGCAGGAAGATTACGTGCGTACCGCCAAAGCCAAAGGGCTGCGTAACCGCCTGGTGACGTGGAAACATGTGATGCGTAATGCGCTCATTCCGGTGATTACCATGCTGGGCTTGCAGTTCGGTTTTCTGCTGGGCGGATCCATCGTGGTGGAGAGCGTTTTCAACTGGCCAGGATTAGGCTGGTTATTGATTGAGTCGATCAAAGCGCAGGATCAGCCGGTGATTCAGGCGCTGGTGATGCTGTTCGTGTTTGAATTTATTGTGATTAATCTGCTGGTCGATCTGCTTTACGCGGTGGTTAATCCGGCCATTCGTCTGCGACAGGAGCCAAAATGAGTATTCAATCGCTGACTGAAAATCCGCCTCAGATTATTCGTTCGCCGTGGCGCGATTTCCTGCATGCTCTTGTGCGTAACCCTCTGGCGCTGGTCTCAGGCGGGTTTGTGCTGCTGTTGATTGTGGTGGCGATTTTTGCGCCCTGGCTGGCGCCATGGGATCCCATGGCTCCGGACTGGATGGCGTTATCGTCACCGCCAACGGCGGCACACTGGATGGGGACCGACGAACTGGGGCGCGACCTGCTCAGCCGCATTATCTATGGCGCGCGGATCTCGCTCTATATCGGCGTGCTGTCGGTGACGATCGGCATGCTGGTCGGGGTCATGCTGGGCTTACTGGCGGGCTATTACGGCGGTTGGGTCGATATGCTGATCATGCGCGGTGCCGACGTATTATTCGCGTTTCCCGGCATGTTGCTGGCCATTGCGGTGGTGGCGCTGCTGGGGACGGGTCTGAACAATGTCATTATCGCAGTCGCGGTATTCAGCGTGCCGGTATTTGCCCGCATCGTGCGGGCTTCGACGCTCTCTCTGAAACAGGCTGCCTATGTTGAAGCCGTGCGCTGTGCCGGTGCACCAGACAGCGTCATTATCCTGCGGCATATTCTGCCCGGCACGCTTTCCAGCGTGATTGTCTATTTCACTATGCGCATTGGCACCAGTATTCTGACAGCCGCGGGCCTGAGTTTTATTGGACTGGGTCCGGAGCCTGACGTGCCTGAATGGGGCAATATTCTGGCGATGAGCCGAAGTATGATGATGGCCGGATCGTGGCACATGAGCGTATTTCCGGGACTGGCGATCTTTATTACCGTGCTGGCATTCAATCTGCTTGGGGATGCGCTGCGCGACACGCTCGATCCAAAACTCAAGGGCTGACTATGGATTTCCAACAATTGCAGCGTGAACTGCTGCTGAACCGCTGGCGTGATCTGCGTCAGCTCGGGCAGCCGCGAAGCGCCTGCGGACCCACTAATCGAATCAGCGATGTTTCGGGCGTGCGTGTCGGACATTGCACGCTGAATGAAGGCGAAAAGCAGACTGGCGTAACCGCTATCGTACCGTCGGGCGGCAATCTGTTTCTCACGCCGCTGCCGTGTGGGGTGGAGGTCCTGAACGGCTTTGCGAAACCCATCGGACTGGTTCAGATAGAGGAGCTTGGCGTGCTTCAGACGCCGATTCTGCTCGGTAACACGCTGGCGGTCGGCACGCTGTTTACCACGCTGGTGCGGGATGCCATCCGTCGTAACCCGGAACTGGGACGAACACTGCCCACGGTCAATCCGCTGGTGCTGGAGTGCAACGATGGCTGGCTGAATGATATCCAGGCGCTGGCCATCACTGAAGCGATGGCGCAGGAGGCATTGCAGACGGCCTCAGCGGACTTCGCGCGCGGCAGCGTCGGCGCGGGGCGCGGGATGAGCTGTTTCAGCCTGAAAGGGGGCATCGGAACCGCCTCGCGGGTTATTTCCTCGCTCAACGCCACGCTTGGCGTGCTGGTGCTGGCCAATTTCGGCGCACTGGAGGCATTAACGCTCGATGGCGTTCGGGCTGGCGAGATGATTGCGCCGCTGCTGGCCGGGGAGACGCCGCAGCTGGATGCCGGTTCTGTCATCATCATCATGGCGACGGATGCACCGCTGGACGCACGTCAGTTAAAGCGCATCGCGAAGCGAGCCGGTGCCGGCCTGGGACGGCTGGGCAGTTACTGGGGCCACGGCTCAGGCGACATTGCAGTGGCGTTTTCAACGCAACCTCTGCCGCAACCGCCACAGGACGACACGCTGGAGCCGCTGCTTGCTGCAGCGGCAGATGCAACTGAACAGGCTGTACTGGATGCTTTGCTGAGCGCTGAGGCTGTTACCGGCTTTCGCGGTCATCATCGCCCCTCACTGATGCAGATTCTGGATAGATTAACGACATGAAAATTTTTATCTCGGCCGACATTGAAGGCATCGCGGGTGTCATGCGCCCGGAGCAATGTACACCCGGCCACCCGGAACATCAGCTGGCCCGTGGTCTGATGGAGCAGGAAGTGAATGCTGCGATTGAGGGGGCTTTTGCAGGTGGGGCAACGGAAGTGGTGGTGGCAGACAGCCATGCGCAGATGACCAATTTGCGTGCGGAAAATATCGATCCCCGCGCCCGGCTGGTGCAGGGAAAACCCCGTGTCCTGTCGATGGTGGAAGGGATAGAGCAGCAGACGTTCGACGGGCTGTTTCTGGTGGGATTTCACAGCGCAGCAGGTGAACCCGGCGTACTGGCGCATACCATCAACGGCCGGGCATTCTGGCGTATCCATATCAATGGTCTGGTGATGGGAGAAACCGATATTTATGCGGCCGCCGCTGCTGAGCACGGCACGCCATTGCTGCTGGTCACCGGCGACGATCAGTTACAGAGCTGGATTGCGGAACACTACTCAGCAGTTAATTACATCTGTGTAAAACGCGCCATTTCTCATACCTGCGCGGAATCAATCAGCCCACAAGCGGCACAGCGTGCGATCGCTGCCGCAGCAAGCGCCGCACTGCAACATCCCCCTCAGGTGAGCACGAGCCGCCTGACGGCACCTTACGCTATGCGCCTTCAGGCCACTAAACCGGTGCTGGCCGATCTGTTCAGCCTGATCCCCGGCGTCACGCGCCTGGATGCCGTTACCGTGGCGTATCAGGCGGAGAATATGGAGACGTTAATCAGCTTACTCAGTGCATTCTCCTATCTGGCGAGCACACAGTCATAGCGAAATTATCCCGGGCTGCATGCAACGTCAGCCCGTTAAGCCCGCCTTTACTGTTCTCCTGAAACCACGCTGCCAGGCACACGCCTGTAGTGCGGGCTGTGCATGCGCATCCTCCCTCTGGCGAGTCAGAATCGTTGCTGGCTTAAATCCGCTCAACCCACGCTGCTGACCAGCGCTCCTTTAACTGCACCACGGCAGCGCGAGACCCGCTCCCTGCAGAGGCTTCAGTCAGGACTACCGGGTGCGGATAGGAGCGAGACAGGCAACTGAGCCTGCACCGGTTTTGCGGTACAGTTTTTGCAACAGGATAATGATTGCTCTCTCACCCTCCGCCTGCACCTGCACCTGATCGTACAGCCTGTCGGAGAGGCCTTCGTTTTCGGTATTCATCCAGGGTAAATAGTCATGCGGCTCCGCCATATAGAGGTCTTTCAGGCCATCGTACAGACCGGCAGCATCAGCGCTGCGGCGCGCTTGCTCAATGTCTCGCAGCCGAATATCAGCCGTGTTCTGAATCATGCTGAACAGCAATTGGGATTTGCGCTGTTTGAGCGACGTATACAGGGAATGAGTGTGACGGCAGAAGGACGACGTCTGCTGCCTGAAATAGACGATCTCTGCCAGCGCCTGCAATCTATCACCCAGCTTACCGAACAGCTGCGGCGGGGCGAAGGGCAATTAGTTCGCGTCGGCGCGGCTCACGCTTTTGGTCAGATGGTTTTGGCGCCCGCATTGGTCACCTGGCGGCAACAGATGGCCTCGGTCAGTGTCGAACTGGTCACCGAGCACTTTAATACCTTATGCCAGATGATTCTGGATAATCAGCTCGATTTCGCGCTGGTTTTTGGTCAGCAGGTCGATGCGGATCTTCTGGCTGAACCACTGTTTCAGTCTTCGATGGTCGCGTTGTTACCGCTCAATCATCCCCGTAATGAACCCGTTACGCTTGCGTGGTTATGCAACAATAATTTACTGATGATGCAGGCTCAGGATCCGCTTGGACGCGTACTTCACCGAGCGTTGCGCGATAAAAAATTGAATCCCGCCGTGTCGTTGTCGATTAAAACCTATTCGGTCATTGCGGATATGGTGCTGGCAGGCGGCGGTACGGGCGTCGTGGATCTCTTCACCGCCTGTCGCTATGCCGAACAGCTAAAGCTGCTACCCATTGCGCAACCCTTGCCGTTTGAAGTGATGCTGATTAGCCGCCGTGACCAGCCACAGTCGCAGTCCACTCTGCAACTTAAGCAGGTCATCCGTAACAGACTGTGGGAGATCGCCCGGCAGTGCGAAACGCAGTTTATGGGTGGCTGAATAAGCGCCGCTTTCAGGTGAAGAGCAGGGGAAAGGGGGTGCTCAGGCAGCATCAGATTCGTTCGCTGACTTTTGCACCAGAAAGAGCGGAGCTCGAGCAATAAACCTTTTTAAGGTAATGATTGCGGCATTGTTGAAATGTGCTGACAGAGACTATTGAGACGGCGTTGAAATGAAAAATCCACGCAAATGCGTGGATTTAATTGTTTTCTGTGATGGTCATGAGATTCAGTAAAACCCCATGAGACAACAATTTTTAATCAGACGTTGAACAGGAAGTTCATCACATCGCCATCTTTCACGATGTACTCTTTACCTTCTGAACGCATCTTGCCGGCTTCTTTAGCACCTTGCTCGCCTTTATAAGCGATGAAATCTTCAAACGCGATGGTCTGGGCGCGGATAAAGCCTTTCTCGAAGTCAGTGTGGATTTTACCGGCTGCCTGCGGAGCTGTCGCGCCAACCGGGATGGTCCAGGCACGTACTTCTTTTACGCCAGCGGTGAAGTAGGTCTGCAGGTTCAGCAGGGAGTAACCGGCGCGGATAACGCGGTTCAGGCCTGGCTCTTCCAGTCCCAGCTCTGCCATGAACTCGTCACGGTCTTCATCTTCCAGCTCAGCAATGTCCGACTCAACGGCGGCGCACACTGGCACCACGACTGAACCTTCCGCTTCGGCGATAGCGCGCACCTGATCCAGGTACGGGTTGTTCTCGAAACCATCTTCATTGACGTTAGCTATGTACATGGTAGGTTTCAGAGTCAGGAAGCTCAGATAGCGGATTGCCGCTTTGTCGTCCTCATCCAGATTCAGTGAACGCAGCATGCCCGCTTCAGAAAGATGCGGCAGACACTTCTCCAGCGCAGCCAGCTCAGCCTTAGCATCTTTGTCGCCGCCTTTGGCTTTCTTCTGCACGCGCTGAATCGCACGTTCACAGGTTTCAAGATCGGACAGCGCCAGCTCGGTGTTGATCACATCAATATCTTCAGCCGGGTTAACTTTGCCCGCCACGTGGATGATGTTGTCGTTTTCAAAGCAGCGCACCACGTGGCCGATCGCTTCGGTTTCACGGATGTTGGTCAGGAACTGGTTGCCCAGACCTTCACCTTTTGACGCGCCTTTTACCAGACCGGCGATATCGACGAATTCCATGGTAGTCGGCACCACGCGCTGCGGCTTAACAATCTCAGAAAGCTGGTCGAGACGCAGGTCAGGCATCGGCACCACGCCCGTGTTTGGCTCAATGGTGCAGAAGGGGAAGTTAGCCGCTTCGATGCCCGCTTTAGTCAGCGCGTTAAACAGAGTGGATTTACCGACGTTCGGCAGGCCCACGATACCGCATTTGAATCCCATGGTTTGATACCCTTTATAACTGGATGGACAGTGCGCCAGAAGGCGGACTGTCGGAGACGAATTGAAAAATTTCGCGCATTATACACGGAATCACGACGATTCGGGCGTTTAAGCAGGCTTGAAGGCGTGCAGCCGGTTCATCGCCTTGATACGATCCTCTTTCAGCCACAGTTCGGTGCAGCGCGCCGCCTCATCAATGGCATCATCAATCAGCTTCTGCTCACTGGCGGGCGGCTTGCCCAGCACAAATCCGGTCACCTTGTTGCGATCGCCGGGATGCCCGATACCGATGCGCAGCCGATGGAAATTGTTGTTGTTGCCCAGTTTGCTGATGATATCTTTCAGCCCGTTATGGCCGCCATGCCCGCCGCCCTGCTTGAACTTCGCCACGCCGGGTGGCAGATCGAGTTCATCATGCGCCACCAGGATCTCTTCTGGCGCGATGCGATAAAAGGTCGCCATCGCCGCCACGGCTTTCCCGCTCAGGTTCATAAAGGTGGTCGGCACCAGCAGGCGCACATCCTCTCCGGCTATCGCCAGGCGCGCGGTATAGCCATAGAATTTGCCTTCCTCTTTCAGTGACTGATTGTGGCGCTCAGCCAGTAAATCCAGATACCAGGCACCCGCATTGTGGCGCGTGGCGGCATATTCAGCGCCTGGATTGGCAAGGCCCACAATCAGTTTAATGCTGCTCACAATGATTATCCTGCTGTTATCGCGAAAGGGCGTTAGTTTACTTCGCCACGGGCGAGATGACAAAGTACAAGCATCGAAATGGTTCATGACGGTGATTAATCATTTTCTATCGAAATCAACAGGCTGCAATCAGGGCCAGTTAATTATTTATGGCTGATGTGTGATCCAGTCCGCAACGTTATCTTCACCCATTGCCTAAGCTTATGGCACTTAACATTGTGTGCGGTTATTGACTCATATGGATGGAGGTGCAGCATGAAACATCAACACTGCCGCGTAGCGGGTAACAGCTTGATGGTACTGGGATTAGTCACAATGGTGCTGGGCGTGGGTTTCTCAATTATGAACCAGCTTCCCTCGCTTGATCTGCCAGATGCGCTGGCGCAGGGCGCAATCCTCGGCATCTTTGTTGGTGCAATGATGTGGCTGGTCGGGGCGGGTCTGAGTGGTCGTGAAAAGGTTGAAGATCGTTATTACTGGCATCGTCACTATGACAAACGTTGTCGCCGGTCACACAATTCTCACCATTAACTGATGCCAGCAGTGACCGGATGCTGCGCGATGCGGTTCCGGCCGCTGGCCTTGGCGTGATAGAGCGCTTTATCCGCCAGTGCGAGTAAATCGTCAAAACCCTGCTGCTGATGTGTGACCGTGGCAAACCCAATGCTTACCGAATAGGCAATTGAATTGGGTTGTGACGCACAGACCTCCCGCCGAATCGTCTCGCACCAGGCCTCTGCCTCTGTTGCCGCCGCCGGAATTATCGCCGCAAACTCCTCTCCGCCCAGTCGTGCAAAACGCCCCTCAGCCGGTATCAGCCCTCTGACAATGTCGCAAAAGTGAATCAATATCTGGTCGCCCTGTTGATGGCCATACCGATCATTAATGCTCTTAAAATGATCCAGATCGAACAGTATCGCGCTAAAAGGTCGGTTCTGACGGCGGCATCGCGCCACAATCTTCTCTGCTTCATTAAATAAAGCCCGACGATTCCAGACGCTGGTCAGAGGATCGTGCATCGAGGCATGCTCTAAGACTGACTGCATCCGTTCATTCACCATGGCCAGGATAGTAAATGTCAGACCGATGACAAACAGAATCGATTCCAGGATGACGTAAATCGAGAAGTTTGATCCGCCAATGGCGCCAGGCAGCGTGCTGGGAATCGCGCTGTCCAGAAACAGGCGAGCCAGGTGAAACAGCAAATGGATCCACAGCAGCAGCTGTGCAGGCCAGAAGGTCACCTTTAGCGTGGCACGCGCCAGCCAGACCAGCTGGATCAGTGCCGCGGTATAGACGATGCAGGCGATGCAGAGCACCAGCACCCGTTTGGGTAAGCTGTAATAGAATGCCGGGAAACAGCAGAGGAGTGCCCAGAGCAGGGCGCCCAGCAGCCAGTGAGTGCCGATGGGCTTACCGCAGAAGCGCCGGAACGCATTTAACAATCCGCCGTAAGCCAGCATCACTAAAACGTTACCCACTGCAACGGGCAGGAAATGCAGGCCACTGCTGCGCAGGCTACTTAAGAATACGGCAATCAGGGTGAAAACCAGCGACAGGCAGGTGAAGCCGAGAACGCGATCATACTGCGATCCGATCCAGGCAAAAAACATGATGATGCTCAGAAAACCCAGCACATAAAGCTCGCAGACAAATAACGTATAGATATCGAGGCTCATGGCGGTCAGGGTTCTTATGAGAAGTGCGCTGCAAATTACCACTTAACGGCACAGGGCAGAAGCGGGGAACGCGGCGTTTTATCAAAAGAGTGGGTGGCGTTGAAAACAGGCGATTTTGGGGAAATTTATCGCGAAAATATCAGAAAAAGAAGCGCGTTAATCGGGCGCCCGGCAGGCATAAAAAAACCGGGCACAGGGCCCGGTTCCGCAAAGATTAATGCTCGAACATTGCCGAGATTGACTCTTCGTTACTGATGCGGCGAATGGCTTCGGCCAGCATGCCAGATAAGGTCAGCGTGCGCACATTCGGCAGTGACTTAATCTCCTGAGAGAGTGGGATGGTATCGCAGACGATTACCTGGTCGAGCACAGATTTACGCAGGTTTTCAACCGCATTGCCGGAGAAGATCGGGTGGGTCGCGTAAGCAAATACGCGTTTAGCACCACGCTCTTTCAGCGCTTCAGCCGCTTTGCACAGCGTGCCGCCGGTGTCGATCATGTCGTCGACCAGCACGCAGTCGCGGCCAGCAACGTCACCAATGATGTGCATCACCTGAGAAACGTTCGCGCGAGGGCGGCGTTTATCGATGATGGCCATATCGGTGTCGTTCAGCAGTTTAGCGATAGCACGGGCACGTACTACGCCACCAATATCGGGAGAAACAACAATCGGGTTTTCCAGACCGATCTGCATCATATCTTCCAGCAGGATCGGACTGCCAAATACGTTATCAACCGGGACGTCGAAGAAGCCCTGGATCTGCTCGGCGTGCAGGTCAACCGTCAGAACACGGTCAACACCGACGCTGGAAAGGAAGTCTGCCACTACTTTAGCGGTGATAGGCACACGCGCGGAACGCACGCGGCGATCCTGACGGGCATAACCAAAGTAGGGGATGACTGCGGTAATACGACCAGCAGAAGCACGACGCAGCGCGTCGACCATCACAACCAGTTCCATCAGATTATCGTTGGTGGGGGCACAGGTGGACTGGATGATGAAAATATCACCACCGCGTACATTTTCGTTGATCTGTACGCTCACTTCACCATCACTGAAACGTCCTACAGCGGCGTCTCCCAGGCTGGTGTAAAGGCGGTTGGCAATACGTTGTGCTAGTTCCGGGGTGGCGTTACCAGCAAATAGCTTCATATCAGGCACGAGAAGAACCTCAGGCTTTGCGTCCAGAGAATGAACGGCATGACTGTAACCGGCGCGTACGGTCATGTGCGTTCACACGGGTGTGTTGATGCGAAACGTGCAGTGTCCGGAACGTGGTGACACTGTCACGCATTCGCTAATCGCCTCGCAGGGTACGCTGTAGCGGCGAAACATTTACGCCCCGGGCTACAAATGCGCGTACCCCATTCGGGGCAAGCTCCAGCACCTGGCGGGCAGCAGACTCGGTGTCGAATTCAGCAAACACACAAGCGCCCGTGCCAGTCAGGCGTGACGGCGCGTATTCTAGCAGCCAGGAAACAAGCTCATCAACCTCACGAAAACGTTTTCTTACCACTGCTTCACAATCATTGGTGAAGGGTGATGCTAAAAGCGTCGATAAACTGCGCGATGGAGTATCTCGCGTCAGTTCGGGGTCGTTGAATACTACTGGGGTGCTGATATTCACGCCGGGATGGGCGACAAGATACCACTTTTCTTCCGGCTCTGCGGGATGAAGTTGTTCACCCACCCCCTGGGCGAAGGCCGCGAAGCCTTGGACAAACACCGGCACATCCGCGCCCAGCTTCACGCCCATCGCTGCCAGCTCATCCGGCGTGAAGCCGGTTTGCCACAGATGATTCAGCGCCACCAGTACGGTTGCCGCATCAGAGGAGCCGCCACCGAGACCGCCACCCATGGGCAGGTTTTTCTCAACGGCAATCTGCGCGCCCGCGTGAGCGGACAGGCGATTGTTATCCTGCGCCGCCTGTTTCAGCATGTTTGCGGCGCGGACAATCAGGTTATCCGCATCCGCAACGCCTGCCACGGGCGTTAACAGAGTAATCGAGCCGCTTTGATCGACAGTAATCTGCAGCTGGTCACCGTAATCAAGAAACTGAAACAGCGTCTGCAGGTTGTGATAGCCGTCGGGACGACGGCCGGTGATGTAGAGAAAAAGATTCAGTTTTGCCGGGGCAGGCCAGTGGGTGATCATTGAACGGTCCAGCCGTCCATACGCAGTTTAATCCGCTGGTCACCCTCTTTCAGCTCCAGGCTCGAAGGCAGCGGCGGGGTGACTTTGCTGTCGTAGCCCGCAATAGAGACCTGCCAGTTCTGACCGTCGCGGCTGTAGTTCAGGCTGCTCAGCTGATAGCTCTCATTGAGCTGATAGTCGGTGGCATCGCCTGGCAGACCCATCATCCACTGGCGCAGATTCGCCAGCGGAATGTTCATGCCGGTCAGCTGCGAAATCATTTTCTGCGCATCGTTGCTGACGTAACGCTTGCCTTTGTTATCGACGATCTGTACCACCGAGCCCTGCGCATCCAGCTGCAGTTCGGTGCTGCCCAGCGGATTGGTCAGCAGCAGGCGATAGCGATCGGGCGCGGTCTGCTGCCAGTTGAAGCGGGCATAGACTTTCTGCTTGTCAGAAAGATAGGCAAAGGCGCCGCGGGTCTGATAGTGCGTGACCTTTGAGACCGCCTGCTGATGCTGTTGCCACTGTGGCGCGGTAACGCTGGGGCCCGGGCCTTGCGGTTTGTTGACGCTACAGGCTGCCAGCAGCACGCTGGCAAGGGGCAAAAGGCGCAACAGATTGCGTGGTGAATTAAGCATCAAGTGGTCATCTCCTCGGACACATTTATTATTCGTAACGGATAACGCTAACCGTCCCGGTTTTAACCGTCAATGCTGTTATGCAGCAAATTGAGCACGATCGGGTTAATCTTATTACAGTCATAGGCTTTGTATGGCTTTTCTTGATCTGCCGCATCTTGTAGAATGCGCCTCACAAAACCCTGACATTATTGGGACATCCCAACCAAAACCGCTATGACGCTGCTCGCTCTCGGAATCAATCACAAGACAGCCCCCATTGCTCTGCGCGAACGCGTCTCGTTCGGGCCGGAGACGCTTGAGCAGGCGTTAAACAGCCTGTTATCACAGCCAATGGTGCAGAGCGGCGTGGTGTTGTCCACCTGTAACCGGACTGAACTCTACCTGAGTGTAGAGCAGCAGGCCGATTTACAGGCGCGTCTGGTGAGCTGGTTATGCAATTATCATCAGCTGGATGAAGAGGATGTGCGAAACAGCCTCTACTGGCATCAGGATAACGAGGCGGTCAGCCACCTGATGCGCGTCGCCAGCGGACTCGACTCACTGGTGCTGGGCGAACCGCAAATCCTCGGTCAGGTCAAAAAAGCCTTTGCCGACTCCTCACGCGGTCAGGCGCTGAGCAGTGAACTGGAACGCATGTTCCAGAAAACCTTCTCGGTTGCCAAACGCGTACGTACGGAAACCGATATCGGTGCCAACGCGGTGTCGGTGGCGTTTGCCGCCTGTACGCTGGCCCGTCAGATCTTCGAATCGCTCTCCTCCGTCAATGTCTTACTGGTTGGCGCAGGTGAGACCATTGAGCTGGTGGCGCGTCATCTGCGTGAACATCAGGTCAAAAATCTGATCATCGCCAACCGTACCCGCGAACGCGCCGAAACGCTGGCGTCGGAAGTGGGTGCAGAGGTGATCACCCTGGCGGAGATCGACGCCCGTCTGGCAGAAGCCGACATTATTATCTCGTCAACCTCCAGTCCGCTACCGATTATCGGTAAGGGGATGATGGAGCGCGCGCTGAAAGCGCGACGTAACAAGCCAATGCTGCTGGTCGATATTGCGGTTCCGCGCGACGTAGAGCCGGAAGTGGGCGACCTGCCTAACGCCTATCTCTACAGCGTGGATGACCTGCAGGCGATCATCGAGCAGAACCTGGCGCAGCGCAAAGCGGCCGCGGTTCAGGCCGAAAGCATCGTGGTTCAGGAAAGCAGCGAATTCATGGCGTGGCTGCGCTCACAGGGCGCGGTGAATACGATTCGTGAATATCGTTCTCAGGCGGAAGAGATCCGCGCTGAGCTGGAAGGCCGTGCGCTGCAGGCGCTGCAGCAGGGTGCCGATCCGCAGAAAGTCATGCAGGAACTGGCGCACAAGCTGACCAACCGTTTAATACACGCTCCAACTAAATCACTTCAGCAGGCCGCCCGCGACGGCGATAATGAACGCCTGCAGATTTTACGCGACAGCCTGGGTCTCGATTAGGCACACTGCTGTCGCCACCTGTTACGGGAATCCCACATTTAAATGAAAACCTCTATAGTTGCCAAACTGGAAGCCCTGCAGGAGCGCCACGAAGAAGTGGAAGCGATGCTGGGCGATGCAGGCGTGATCGCCGATCAGGAGCGTTTCCGTGCGCTGTCACGCGAATATGCTCAGCTGACCGATGTGACCCGTTGCTTCCGCGACTGGCAGCAGGTGCAGGAAGATATCGAAACCGCGCAGCAGATGCTCGACGATCCTGAAATGCGTGACATGGCGCAGGAAGAGTTACAGGAAGCGCGTGAGAAGAGTGACGTGCTGGAGCAGCAGTTGCAGGTTCTGTTGCTGCCGAAAGATCCCGACGATGAGCGCGCCTGTTTTATCGAAGTGCGCGCCGGAACCGGCGGCGATGAAGCGGCGATTTTCGCCGGCGATCTGTTTCGCATGTACAGCCGCTATGCCGAAGCGCGTCGCTGGCGCGTGGAGATCATCAGCGCCAATGAAGGCGAGCATGGCGGTTACAAAGAAGTGATTGCCCGCGTCACCGGCGAAGGTGCCTATGGACGCCTGAAGTTTGAGTCAGGCGGCCATCGCGTGCAGCGCGTGCCGGAGACCGAATCCCAGGGCCGCATTCACACCTCAGCCTGTACCGTTGCCGTGATGCCGGAAATCCCGGAAGCGGAACTGCCGGAAATCAATGCGGGCGATCTGAAGATCGATACTTTCCGCTCATCCGGCGCAGGCGGTCAGCACGTTAACACCACCGACTCCGCTATTCGTATTACCCACCTGCCAACCGGTATCGTGGTGGAGTGTCAGGACGAACGTTCACAGCATAAAAACAAAGCCAAAGCGCTGGCGGTGCTGGGCTCGCGTATTCATGCTGCAGAGATGGCCCGCCGTCACGCCGCCGAAGCCAGTACCCGACGCAACCTGCTGGGCAGCGGCGATCGTTCTGACCGTAACCGCACCTACAACTTCCCGCAGGGCCGCGTGACCGATCACCGGATCAACCTGACCATCTACCGTCTGGATGAAGTGATGGAAGGGAAACTCGACAGCCTGATTGAGCCGATTGTTCAGGAGTACCAGGCCGATCAGCTGGCGGCGCTGGCTGGTCAGGATTAATGGATATTCGTCACTGGCTGAAACAGGCGATCGCCACGCTGTGCGGTGGTGACAGTCCGAAGCGTGACGCAGAGATCCTGTTAGGTTTTGTGACCAGCAAATCACGCAGCTGGTTAATCGCCTTTGATGAAACGGTGCTCAGCGATGAGCAGCTGACGCAGCTGGATAGCCTGCTGGCGCGTCGCGCCCGCGGTGAGCCGGTGGCGCATCTGGTGGGCGAACGCGAGTTCTGGTCGCTGCCATTGCGCGTCAATGACGCCACGCTGATCCCGCGCCCGGATACCGAACTGCTGGTTGAACAGGCGCTGGCGCATCTGCCCGCGACACCGGCAACCATTCTGGACATGGGCACCGGCACCGGAGCGATTGCGCTGGCGCTGGCCAGCGAGCGTCCCGATTGTCAGGTCACCGGCGTGGATCGCATTGAAGCCGCCGTTGAGCTGGCGAACAGTAATGCGCAGCAGCTCAGCCTCACCAACACCACCTTTCTGCTCAGTCACTGGTTCCAGGCGCTGACGCCACAGCGCTTTACCCTCATTGTCAGCAACCCACCCTATATAGATGCCAGCGATGTTCATCTGGAGCAGGGCGATGTGCGCTTTGAACCGCGCAGCGCGCTGGTGGCGGATGAAGCGGGACTGGCGGATCTGCGTACGCTGATCGAGCAGGCACCCACGTGGCTGCTGCCGGGTGGCTGGCTGCTGCTGGAACATGGCTGGCAGCAGGGCGAGGCGGTGGCCACGCTGATGCGGCAAAAAGGCTATCACGCCGTGGAAACCGTCGATGATTACGGTGGCAATCCGCGTGTGACCTTAGGTCAGCTCCCTTCATAAAAGCGCTTTGAAAAGGATTCATGATGTTCGCCTTTTATCCCCTGATTAAAAATCTGCACATCTTAACGGTGGTGCTTACCGTGACGCTGTTCCTGCTGCGGTTTTACTGGCTGCGCCGTGGATCGGCAATGATGACGAAACGCTGGGTGCGCATCCTGCCGCACGCTAACGACACCCTGTTACTGGTGACCGGCGTCTCGCTGGTGATGATTACCCACTTCTATCCCTTTACACCGCAAGGAAGCTGGCTGACGGAGAAGCTTTTAGCGGTTATCATCTACATCGCCTTAGGATTTGTGGCATTGAGTCGCCGTCCACGCACTGATCGCACCCGCTGGATCGCTTTTCTGGTAGCGTTAATCGCCCTGGTGGCCATCATTAAGCTGGCGCTGACCAAAATGCCGTTATGGGGATAGCATGACCTCGACCGAACAATTAGATTTCAGCCAGACACCGCTGTGTGAAGCGGTGATTGGTGCCACGCTTGCCATCCGCGCCGATTTCCCGGCGTTGTCGGTGGAAGCACAACTTGCGGCGTTAGTCGCCGAAGCACGTGACTATGTCAGCCATACCGAAGATGCTGACATGCAGCTCGAAAAGCTGCTGGAACTGTTCTATCGCCAGTGGGGATTTTGCGGTGCCAGTGGCGTCTACAATCTTTCTGATGCCCTCTGGATCGACAATGTGCTGAAGACCCGTCGGGGCACGGCGGTGTCACTGGGCGTTATCCTGCTGCACATCGCCGCCGAGCTGGAACTGCCGTTGATGCCGGTGATCTTCCCGACGCAGCTGATTCTGCGCGCCGACTGGATTGATGGCGATAAGTGGATGATCAACCCGTTTAATGGCGAAACCCTTGACCGGCACACGCTGGAAGTGTGGCTCAAAGGCAATATCAGCCCGACAGCGCGTCTGTATGACGACGATCTCGACGAAGCCAAAACCGTCACCGTGATGCGCAAGATGCTCGACACGCTGAAAGCGGCGTTGATGGAAGAGAAGAAGATGGAGCTGGCGCTGAACGTCAGTCAGGTGCTGTTGCGTATCGATCCTGACGATCCCTACGAAATTCGCGATCGCGGTTTGATCTACGCGCAGCTGGAGTGCGAACATATCGCCCTGAATGATTTAACGTACTTCGTTGAGCAGTGTCCTGAAGACCCGGTCAGCGAAATGATCAAAGTTCAGATTCACGCAATCGAACAAAAACAGGTCACGCTGCACTAAGCGGACCCACTGAAAAGGAAAGGGCATGACACAGAAAGTCGTGAGTATTGGCGATATCAAAGTTGCAAACGATCTGCCATTTGTACTGTTTGGCGGGATGAACGTTCTGGAGTCGCGCGACCTGGCGATGCGCATCTGCGAACACTACGTTACCGTCACCAGTAAGCTTGGTATTCCTTACGTATTCAAAGCGTCATTTGATAAAGCGAACCGCTCCTCTATTCACTCCTATCGTGGCCCTGGCCTGGAAGAGGGGATGAAGATTTTCCAGGAGCTGAAGCAGGCTTTCGGCGTCAAAATTATCACTGATGTGCATGAAGCGTCCCAGGCGCAGCCGGTCTCTGAAGTGGTTGATGTGATCCAGCTGCCCGCGTTCCTGGCGCGTCAGACTGACCTGGTGGAAGCGATGGCGAAAACCGGCGCGGTCATTAACGTCAAGAAGCCCCAGTTCGTCAGCCCGGGTCAGATGGGCAACATCGTTGATAAGTTCGCTGAAGGTGGCAACGAGCAGGTCATCCTGTGCGATCGCGGCAGCAATTTCGGCTACGACAATCTGGTTGTCGACATGCTCGGCTTTAACGTGATGAAGAAAGTCACCAAAAACAGCCCGGTGATTTTCGATGTCACCCATGCGCTGCAGACGCGCGATCCGTTTGGCGCAGCATCAGGCGGTCGTCGTGCTCAGGTGGCTGAGCTGGCGCGTGCCGGTATGGCGGTCGGCATTGCCGGTCTGTTTATCGAAGCGCACCCGGATCCTGAACACGCCCTGTGTGACGGCCCGTCCGCGTTACCGCTGGATAAGCTGGAGCCATTCCTGGTGCAGATGAAAGCGATTGACGATCTGGTGAAAAGCTTCCCGGAACTCGATACCAGCAAATAAGTTTGCAGTAAAAAAGAGCACTGAGTCGCTTAATAAGATTGTGGGAAAGTGCTGCTGGATTCGCTGTGAAATTGAGCCAGTTCAGAGAACAGGGGCAGATCGAAAAGACGCTAAAGCCATCCATGGCCGCTCGGCCCGCGCCGTCCCTGGCGCGGGACGCTTTTCTCCTCTGCCCCTGTTCCCTTCACGTCGAGTTCATCTGTTGCTGCCAGATGTATTCTGACCTGGGTTTTCAACGACAAAAAAAGAGCGATGATTCGCTCTTTTTTTTCGCCTGAAATCCGGTGACGTTACAGCATGATGGTCATCAGATAACCGATAAACAACGCCAGATGCGCGGCTCCATTTAGTACATTTGTGCGTCCGGTCGAGAAGGAGAGCTGACAGAGAATCAGCGACGCCATCATAATCACCATCTGCGGCGGCTCCAGACCAAATATCAGCTCCTGTCCGGTCAGGGTGGCGATAATGGTTACCGCCGGTACCGTGAGTGAGATGGTCGCCAGCACTGAACCAAAGAAGAGGTTCATGGCGCGCTGCACCTGATTCATCAGCACGGCCCTGATCGCCCCCAGGCCTTCCGGTGAGAGGATCAGCAAGGCCACCAGGAAACCGGTAAACTGTGCCGGTGCATTCAGATCCGTCAGCAGGCTTTCCAGCGTATTAGCATTCATCTTGGTCACGGCAATGACCGCAATCAGATGCACGATCAGCCAGCTGGTATGCCAGAAGCTGCTGTGGGCAGACGGTTTGCCATGATGCGGGTCGCCATCATCGCTCTCATCTTCATGCTCATAGACAAACAGGCTCTGGTGGGTTTTGGTCTGAATCAGCAGGAACACGCCATACATCGCCGCTGAAATCGCCGCGATCAGCAGTGCCTGAGTGACAGAGAAATTACCGCCCGGCAGTGCGTTGGGAAACACCAGCACCAGAATCGCCAGTGGAAAGATAGCGATCAGATATTGCTTCACGCCCGCCAGATTCACGTATTGCGTCGCAAACTTATTACCGCCCAGCAGCAGCGCAAAGCCAACCAGTCCACCGGTTACAATCATCACGATCGAATAGAGCGTATCGCGCATCAGCCCGGGTGCGGCATCGCCGGTCGCCATCAGCGCCGAGATCAGGCTCACTTCCAGAATCACCACGGACAGACTCAGGATCAGAGAGCCATAGGGCTCGCCCAGCCGGTGCGCCAGCACGTCGGCATGCCGTACAACGCTAAAGGCGCTGCTCAGAATGGCAACCAGCGCCACTAAGTTGATACCGACTACAATCGGAAATGATGTGGTTGCACCAAAAAAATAGAGTATACCCAGCGTGATAAGGGGAAGTATCAGCGAGAATTCCTTGTGACGTGTTTTTTCATGTGAAGGCATTCACCATCCTCTCTGGTTAATGATTATCCGGACACAGCGAGTGCTGCTGTTAGAAATATAATCAGTTTTAGGGCAGGGCGCAGTTTATCTTTTCACCGGTCCGAACGGGAAAAATTTACTGCTTTTTACTTAAATGCAATAAATGGTCGAAACGGTATTAACCTGAAGTTATCTCAAATATTGCAATATTAATCAGGCCACAACAATTTCTCTTTACCCACCTATCTGACCGTCAAAAGCCGGAAAATCTGCTTATCATTGTAACTTGTGTGGCCTGTTTCTGGTTTTTAATTTGAAGGGGAGATAAGTGGCTGTTTGTATTTTCGTTCTGTTGCGCCAGGCTTAACAGGAATCCATAAACTGAGGAGCCGTTATGCCTTACTCTAAACGAACCGACTTACCTGACAACGTAAAACACGTGCTTCCCGCGCATGCGCAGGATATCTATCAGCAGGCATTTAACAGCGCGTGGGAAGAATATAAAGAGGCTAAGGATCGACGCGGCGATGATTCGCGGGAAGAGGTGGCGCACAAAGTCGCCTGGGCAGCCGTGAAAAAAGAGTATGAGAAAGGTGATGACGATAAGTGGCATCCTAAACGTTAACGCCGTCGCTAGCCTGTTCACGCCAAAGGGCCAGGATTATCTGGCCCTTTTTTTCATCTTCGCTATAAGGTTTATCTGGTTTTTTTTAACCTGCGACCGGAATCACGCTTGTAACCCCGCGCGGAAATAGATTAATGTCAATTTGATGAACGAAACGCAGCGCCGTTTTGGAGATCATGTTACAGGAGCCATTCTGCAGGACGCCGTTGATGTTGAGGAGGTCGCATTGCTTACCCGGGAATTTCTATTAAAAGCGGATTGTAAAACGTCGTTCGGGGATATCGAAGAGGCGTTGCTCTGGAGTTGCGAGCAGCGCGCGGCCTCGCTGGCAGCCACGCTGGCCTGTCGTCCCGATCACAGCCCGGTATGGATCTTTGGTTACGGCTCTCTGATGTGGAACCCGATTTTTGAGGCGGATGAAGTGGCGTCCGGTTCGCTGGAGGGCTGGCACCGTGCTTTCTGCCTGCGGCTGATTGCCGGACGTGGCACCGCCACGCATCCCGGCCGCATGCTGGCGCTGAAGCAGGGCGGCAGAACCACGGGTCTGGCGTTTCGTCTGCCGGAAGAGCGGCTGCATGAAGAGCTGGCGCTGCTGTGGAAGCGTGAGATGATCACCGGCTGCTATCTTCCAACCTGGTGTGAATTACAGCTGGAGGATGGTCGCAGCGTCACTGCGCTGACCTTTATTATGGATCCGCGTCATCCGCTGTATGAATCGGACTCCTGCCCGGAGGCGATTGCGCCATTAATCGCCGCGGCCAGTGGCCCGCTCGGCTCGAATGCGCAATATCTGTTTGCTCTGGAAGAGGAGCTGACCCGGCGCGGCATGGAGGAGGAAAGTCTGAGCCGGCTGGCCCATCAGGTGCGGACACTGCAGCAAGCCTGCCTGAAGCAGGCCTGAACCGGGGCTTAACCAGAATAAAAGGGCGCGACAGGGTCGCGCCCTTTTACGATCCGGCTGCAGTTTACCGGGCTTAATTACCCGGATTAATCAGCCAGGTGCCGGGCTTATCGATGGTCAGGGATTGTGTATGCGTCTCACTGCCATTCTTAACATCAATTTTGTACTGTCCCGCCGCCAGATTCAGCGCGGCAAATCCACTGCTGCCCGGTTTTACCTCGACCGGCTGTCCGTTAAGCACCACGCTTTCACCGCTCTCCAGCTTAAGATAGACGGTCGCCAGCGCGGCCGGAACGGCAGCGGCTGACGGAATCGATGCGGGCGCCTGCGTCATGGCTGAGCTGTTGTTAACCACCTCTGGTGTGGCACTGTGGCGATTCGCCAGCCAGGTGGCGACAACCACGGCCAGAATGGCCACGGCAGCCAGGCCCAGCAATCCAGGCGACAGTTTACGCACCGTGCGCGGTGTCACCGGCTCGGCGGACGCGGCGGCATGATTCATCGCCATTATCACCGGCGCAGCAGCCTCAACCGGCTCCTCGACCGGCAGAGCAGGCGGCTCGCCCGGCACCGGGAAGCTGTTTACCACCGCTTCCACATCACTGACCGGCAGATCAATCAACGCGGCAAAGGCATCAATCGTTTGTGGGCGATCGCCTGGCTTCATTGCCAGCGCGCAGTCAATGGCATGCAGCAGCGGCAGTGAGTAGCCTTCGGGCTGGCGTTCCACCAGCGGCTGATAATTATCTTCAATGCAGCGCACCACGCTGACCGGCGGCGGATTACCGGTAATCAGGTTATGCAGCACCGCGCCCAGGGCGTAGATATCGGTCCACGGCCCCTGTTCAACTTCACCCTCTTCGCTGTACTGCTCAATCGGCGCAAAGCCAGGTTTAAGCATGATTTCCGTTTCGTCAGAGAGGTTGCCAATCTCTTTACGCGCCGAGCCAAAATCGAGCAGAACCGGCAGCTGGTTCTCCTGAATCTGAATATTGTCGAGCGAGATATCGCGATGCAGATAGCCGGCCTGATGGATGGTGCTGATGGCACCCAACAGCGGCGGCAGCAGGCGGCGGATCCAGGCTTCAGTGATCGACGCCGGGCTGGTGACCTGCCACTCTTTCAGCGTCATACCGCTGTAGTAGAGCGTGCCCATATAGGCTGTGCCGTTCTGCTCCCAGAAGCGCAGCACGTGCAGCAGTCCCGGATGATTAAAGCGAGCCAGCAGACGCGCTTCCTGAATAAAGCTGGTGAGCCCGGCATTAAACAGCTTCTGGAAACGCTCACCGCGCAGCTCCAGCGTTAAATCGGCGGCACGGACTGCCAGCGACACCGGCATGTACTCTTTGATTGCAATAGTGCGTTCAAGCTGGTGATCCCACGCGCGATAGACGATGCCGAAGCCGCCGCCTCCGATCACTTCCTTGATCTCAAACTCATTGAAACGGTATCCGTCAGGCAGGGCATTCGGAACGGTTTTCGGATTATCATTTGCCGACATAGTGAACTCTCTGTACACGGCCTGCTCGCCAGGCTGCGCGGTAATTAATTGATGTTACGCCAGGCACCAATGGCAGGATCAACCAGATCCGCGTGCAGGGTGTCGATGAGTAACACATTCACTTTTTGCTGTGGCATGAAATAGGGCGCCCAGTGGCTGCGCAACGTATCAACTCGCGATTTCACAGCGTCAGCATCCTGCTGCGCAGCATTCTTATCCATCTTTATCAACAGGGCACCATTGAAGCGCCAGACATGTTGTTTGGCATCAAAGGGCAGCACCAGCCAGCTATCATTCGCATCCGGGCGTGTCACAATCATGCGCTGATTGTTCGCGGCGATAACCTCCAGCTTGCTGTCCGGGATCGTCAGATTGGCGATGGGATAGCCCTGATAAAAGGTGACTGCCACCGGCGTTGGGTGGTCAGGGGTCGCCAGCATCAGCTCACTTTTGCCTTCTGCCCAGCCATCCGGTGAGCACTGCTGCTTGCTGACATCCGGGATAAACAGGGTCTGGGCATTTTCATCCCAGGCGGTGCGAAAATGGCAGCCGCTGGGGAGATCAAAATGTTGCAGCGGCGTACTGTTGGCGGGCCGAGACAGGTCAAGCGGTGCAGCATTACTCTCACTTGCGCTGGCGGTGGCATCTGCCATCACGATAGGACGCCAGTTCTGCAGCTTACTGGCGCTGCCGCTGGCCAGTACGCCACCCTCTTTACTGGTCATCTGCCAGGGCAGCTCGTCCAGTAATCCGCACTGATTAGCGAGCAGGGTGCCGACGCGCGGTAAAAAGGTGGTCAGCACCGCCGAATCCTTACTTTTGCCGGAGACGATGCGCAGTGGCAGCGTCTCTTTGCACCAGTCGTCAGGCGCTTTACTCACCACATTATCGATATAGACCTCCAGCGCCAGGCTGGGGGAGTAGACAACCCGATAATTTTCAGCCTGGGCGTGAAAGGCAATCAGCAGGGTGATGATGCCGGGCAACCACAGTTTCATAAGGATCCTTGGAATCAAAAACGAGGCGGCAGAAAGCGCGCCGAATCAGCCAGTGAATAGAGCAGCGTTGCCTCCTCCGGCTCACCAATCCAGACCGCCAGTGCGCTGAGATTATCTTTCTTAACGTTGCGGCTTACCGCCTGTTCCATCAGAGCCAGCCACTCTTCGCAGGCATTCACCATGCGCAGCGCCTGTTCCATTTCATGACTGGCCAGATTCAGCCAGAAGCCATCGGTGCAGACCAGAAACGCGTCGCCATCCTCCAGCGCAATCTCCTGCGAAAAGCTTACTAAGCGAGGCGGTTCAGCGCCGAGCGCATTATAGAGTAAATTACTGTTAATGCCGGTATTTTCATAGCCCGCTTCTTTAAGCTGCTGGGCCAGACTGTGATCGCGAGTGACCTCATGAAGCACGCCGCGGCGGAAGTGGTAAACCCGGCTGTCACCGGCATGCGCCCACCATGCGCGCTGTTTTTCGCGGTCAATAAACAGGGCCGCCAGCGTGGTGCTCATGCGTGAATATTTCGGATTTTTACCCTGTGCCTCATGCAGCGCTAAGCGGCACTGTTCAATCGCCTGATGGGTTATCTCCGGCGTCAGGTCGGCGTGCGCCTGTAACTGGCTCAGCAGGGTGTCACGCACCAGCTGTGCCGCCATCTCGCCGCCGGGCAGACCGGCCACGCCATCGCAGACCACAAAGCAGGCTTTACGCTCATCCAGCTCTGCGCCGGTGCGATCCTGATTCTCATCGCGTAGCCCCTGCTGGCAGCGGCTGGCAAAAACGATTTTCATGGTTCATCTACCCGCGTCTGAGAGTCCTTATACTGATTCACCTCCATGTCATAGGCATGGAGAAAGGCCTCGCCAAACAGCGTATGGAAATCATCTTCGATCTCTCCGGCCGTACGCTGATAATTACGGGTGAAGTAGTCCCACAGCGCCGCCTTCTTCATGGCGGAAAAGGGCATTTTTGACACCACGCCATCGGCACGCGCCTGCTCCTCCAGCCGCTGCGGATTAAAGGATTGCAGCATCGCTGCAATAATGGCGCGGATACCGGCAATCATCCCCAGCTGGTGGGCCTGCAAATCGACCAGGGCATCGCGTACCGCCTGTTCCGGCGGCATAAACCCGGGCATCTGGCTCTGGTACATCTGCATCAGCACGGTTTTGCCGGAGGGCAGGATCTTGAACGGATTGTTGGCCTCATTCAGGATCATCGTCATGTCCGCTTTGACACCACGCTTGAGAATGGATCGCGAAGAGAGCAGCGCGACGGTGCCCTGGGAAAAGAGGCTCAGCATCCGGCCAGTAATGCGCATCTGCTCTTCATCCACCGGCGTGGCGTGACCGTTGCTCAGCCCCATCCCCTCCAGCAGTGCGGCGATCAGCCGATCCTGATCCACCGGCTGCGCCGTCAGCGCCCGACGCGGTTCGCTGGCCTGGGGGTCGATAGCCAGTCGCGCATCGTTGTGGCGCTCGTGGCGTGAGGGCGTGACCTCACTGACCAGCAGCCGGTCCTCAACCTCATGATGTTCGTGAATGCCCAGCGGATTCGCGGGCTGAGCGCTGTCGCCAGCAAACAGCGCCAGCGGATCGCTCTGCGTGTCGTGGCAGGCGGGGTCTCGTACTTCCAGCGCATAGTCACCGATGCGCAGCGCATCGCCATGCTTCAGCACGACCTGCATGCCGCGACCCAGGGTAATGCCGTTATGCTCCACCGGGGTCACGCTGCCCTGGTTCGTCAGACGGCACTCCCCGTCATGCGACAGGTGAACCAGCGCCTGCAGACGCGAAATGGCCCGAGTCTCATCTGGCAGCACCAGATCGTTGTCCTGACTGCGGCCAATGGTGCCGCCAGGCGGTTGAAACGCGACGCTTCTGACCGGAACATCCGTAGTGCATTGCACAATGGTAAATTGCATGAGTTATCCCAGATTGAACGGCAAACGCTTCCGGCCTCACTCGAACATGGGAGGATAGAGGCCATTACGTCCCGGCTGTGAACCTGCCGCCGGGTTAAACAGTAACGAAAACAGTTGCGCGGTGAGGTTGCCGCTGTGCTTGTGGGTCGCGTGGGCAAAACCATCACTGCGGTTACTCCACCAGTAGCTCATATGCTGCTGAGGGTCGAAACGTTCAGCCACTTCACGCCAGCTCAGCGTGCAGGGCAGATCCTGAAAACCGATCACATCCATGATTTCAGAGGGCTTCCTGGCCGGCACCAGCAGCGGTGGTAAAGCCTGTATCTGCTGCTCTAACTGCTCGCCGTTCAGCGGTGTCTGAACCGCCCGTAACAGTGTCGCGCCCAGATCCTGAAACCAGTCGCCGGAAATGGTCAGCTGAGCAGGATGCCACTGAGCCAGCGTGAAGCTGTGCAGGGCCAGCAGCGGCCAGGCGCGTCCGACGCGGTCACAGGAGGGCAGCAGACAGCCCATCTGTATCTGCGGCCGGGTCGCGGTAACCGGCAGCACAAAGTTCCACACCGGCGCATGGAGAAAGTCCGCGCTGTAGGAATACGCCTGCTGATGCCAGTGCATTAATCCCTGCTGGAACCAGTGATTCCACGGGCTAATCTGTTGCTCGCTCAGTCGATGGTGCAGAAAGTCACCGGTCGACGGCAGCTTGCCATACCAGCCGGGGGCCGTGTAAGCAGCCATGTTCACCTCACCATTACTCGCTATGCGAGTTTGATTGCGGGGCCGGGTGCCGCGGCGCTACCGCCAGCATGCCGCCCGCCTGGTCCGCAATTTTCAGATTCTCTGCAAGCTTGCGCATCATCAGTGCATTATCACGTGCATAAGGCGACGACTGAATCTGCTGATCCAGCAGCTGGCTCAGGTGCCAGTCAAGCTGCTGCAGGTCACGGGCGCTTACCGTATCGGGCAGTGAGCGCTGTAAATTTTGCAGCAGCCAGGCCCGTAAAAATTCGCCATCATAATTACGCGGTTGATAGAGCATCTGATAGGCGCGCAGCGCATTGCGGCTGTAGGCGTTATCATCACCCGGGTCGTTGCGCAGGATATTCGTGATCTGCTGCGCCACACGCGGCAGCAACAAAGACTTAAGCGCATTTTGATAAAGCACCCAGGCGGCATCGCTAATCTGATTACCCCGGTATAAGCCCGCCCGCATAGTAAGCGGCGGATTATCGAGGGAAAAGCGCGCCGAGAGCGGCAACTTCACCAGGTTATTCAGAAAGGGTAGCAGATCAAAAATATTATCAGCAGGCTGATGAATCACCTGCTGACTTTGCTCACGGATAAGTGGTACCCGTGCGGCAACCTGCTGCAGATACTGTTGATTCTGGTAGTAACTGATGCCCCACAGGCTGGAGGCGATCAGCAGGGCGCCTGCCAGCACGCCGTAGCCAATCCAGTGGAACAGCTGATTACGGTACTCCCAGCGGCGATTACTGCCGGCCAGGCCGCTCTCTTTGAATATCAGATCGCTGAGCAGGTCACGAATAAAGAAGCTCTGGCCTTTGTTGCCGGGAATTGGACTGTTGCGATTAACGCTGTCCCAGGCCGCAATTGAGTGATCGCCCGCCTGACGCAACTGCAGTTTGCGGCTCAGTTCACCCATCACCCGATCAAACGGCAGGCCTTCCTGGGTGCCGCTGGTGAAGAAGAGGCCGCGCGGGCTCCAGGCGACCGCATCCTGATGATCAGAAAAAACGATATCCAGATATTCGTTCAGCAGTGGACGCAGCGAGGCGAACTCCTGCGGGAAGAGGAAGCACTCAGCGCGCTCGTTCAGGTCGCGCTCATGGGTCATCTGCTCCGCCAGTTGCTGCTGGAGCTGCAGTTCCAGCCGCTGAAACTGCTGGCCAAAATGGCGATGCCAGTCATCTTTGTGCGGCTTGCCCAGCTCCCAGTTAAACGTGAAGCCCCAGATAGCATCTCGCCGCGCTTTATCAATCGAGCCGAAGTAGCTCATAAAGCCTTTCAGCAGATCGGTTTTGGTGACCATCACATAAACCGGGAAGTGAATACCGGTCTGCTGATGCAGTTCTGCCATGCGCTCTCGCAGCGCGCTGGCCTGGGCGAAACGCGCTTCGGCTGAATCACTCAGCAGATCGGCGACGCTGATGGTCATGATCACACCGTTAATCGGCTGGCGGGTGCGATAGCGTTTCAGCAGATTGATAAAACTGTGCCATTCCGCGGCATCTCGCACGCGCTGGCTCTCCTGCAACGCATAACGACCGGCGGTATCAATCAGCACCGCGCTGTCAGTAAACCACCAGTCACAGTTGCGGGTGCCCCCGACGCCGCGAACCGCATTTTTGCCCAGCGTATCGGTCAGCGGGAAATCGAGGCCGGCATTAAACAGTGCGGTGGTTTTACCAGCGCCGGGCGCACCCATGACCAGGTACCAGGGCAGCTGATAGAGATAATTAGCGTTAAAGCGTGAGAGCAGGTTCCCGCTGTGACGACGGCCAAACTGGGTGCGTTTCAGCTGCATCGCAGCTTCGCTGAAGCGCTGGTTGAGCCGCTCTTCGGTCATCTGACGTTCCGCCGGGTCGTCGTTGCCCGACAGCTGAAGCTGGGTCAGTAAGCGGTTGTTGAACCAGGCACGATAGAGCGACGGGATCAGCTGGAACAGGATCCAGAGAAAATAGAGGGCGCTCACGGTGAGCTGGCGAGGCAGCACGGGTTCCAGTGGGCGCGATTCGCCCCATGACCAGAACGGCCCCAGCATCCAGACCAGACAGCTCAGCGCCGTGACGCCAATAAAGCTCCACAGCAGGCGATGCGTTAGCAGCAGGCGAAGGGAGGCGCGCATTATTGTGCTCCTTGATGATTACTGAGCGTTTCAGGCGCGGCAAACAGGGTGATTTCAACGCGGCGGTTGCGGGTCCGGTTTTCGCTGCTGTCGTTGGGCAGCAGCGGATCGCTGTCGCCGCGGCCTTCAGAGCGAACCGTATGACCGTCAGCCAGTTGCAGTTGTAACAACTGGGTGATGGCGCGGGCGCGGGCAAATGAGAACTCATAGCTGGAGGCAAAGCGGCTGTTATCCACCGGATGATCATCGGTAAACACCGACACCAGAATGGTCCCTTTGACATCTTTCATCGCGGTTGAGACGCGGGCCAGCAGGGCGCGCCCCACCGGATTGATCACCGTGCCCTGTTCGGCGAACAGTTTGTCTGCGGGGATGATCACTTTGCTGCCAAAGGCACCATCGCTGACCTCGAGCTGCCCGGCTGCAATCACATCATTCAGGCGCTGACGCAGATCGAGCAGCGCCTGCGGGGAAGAGGGACGACGGCCCGCGGTAATCTGCGGCAGCGGCGTCTGATAGATGGTACGCAGCAGCGGTTCGGCGGCATTGCCGAGACGCCAGTTCAGGCCGCTGTAGATCAGGCAGCCGATCAGCGCGACCAGCATGGCACAGGCCCAGAGCGGCACCATCGGGCGGGCGAGGGTGCTAACCAGCGGATGCACTTCAACCAGTGGCGGTTGCGCTGTCTGGCGCTGGGCACGCGTTTCGTCAATCAGGGTTTTCAGGCGTTTACGGATACCATCGCACTGGGCGCGACCATTTTCACTGCCGCGATAGCGGCCTTCATAGCCCAGCAGCAGGCAGTATTGCACCACTTCCAGCAGCCAGAGGTGTTGTTGCGGGCTTTGTGAAATGCGCGACAGCAGTTGAAAGAATTTCTCGCCGCCCCAGCTTTCATTATGGAAGGTCACCAGCATGCCGTTGCCAGACCAGACGCCGCGCGTGCCCCATGGGGTTTGCGCCGCCGCTTCATCGAGCGCGCTGCAGATGCAGTAACGCGCGCCGATAATCATCTCAAACGGCAGCCCTGCCTGTTTACAGCGTTGTTCAAACTGGCGGATTTCATCGATCAGAGACTGGCGCAGACCCGCAGGGTCATCGTGGGTGGCTGCCTGACGAATTTGCACCACCGCGTTCAGCAGTGGCGCCGCAGCCTGAAGTAAGAGATTCTCATTGCCTGAGGGGGTCGCCTCACGCGCAGGGGATTCCACAGTCATTAATTCGTGATCTTCCAGCCAATGGCAAATCCCTGTACCCGCAGCCCGGGACGGTTCTGCGGGCAATATGCGCCGGATTTCATATTCAGTCTAAGATCCAGGTCGCGGTATCGTTAGTCCGGCAGGCTTTGCTGGCGCCGCCGACGGCCACACAGACCTGTTTCGTTTTGCGGGGACGGGGACGATCGCTCTGCACGGTGGCATCATAACGGCTGCTCTCTACACCCGCTTTTAATGGCACATAACCGATCAGTGGGCCGTCAGCCTGGTCAGCAATCGCCAGCCAGCTGTGTTCCACATTACCTAATACTTCGAACGGTTTACCCGTTTCGAGATAGCGAACCACTTTGCCGCCGTAATCAGGCGAGGTCATGACGGATGCGCCATAAAGCGCCCGCCAGGTCTGATTGACCGGCTCAAATTCAGTCGGTGCCGCGACAGCGTGTCGATGGACCAGTTTGACGCCGTTAATTTCGCTGGTAACCAGCGTATCGTCAGTGACGGGCGGCGGCGGGGCCTTACAGCCTGCCAGGGTAAGAACCGCCAGCAGCGTTAACGCAAGACTCTTTTTCACCATGTTCCTCGTGATCTCATCAAAGTATCTGCATATTGCCAGGCCCGATGCCAGGAGGCGATCTTTATCGCGCCGCATCGTGCCGAAATTCTGTTTTTAAAAAAAGGGTCAGATTACATCGGGATAGTAACGCATTCAGTTTACCTAAGACTTTTGAGAATTCAAACCATTGCACCCGCGGCTGATGCGTGATAGCAGGCGCTTTACGGGCGGGTTTCGGTATAAGAAAAGCGCCAGGTAATGTGATAGTTAAATCGAACTGAATTATCGCAGAGACAAACTGGTTGAGAACAGTGCCGCGCATTCTGACACGCAATGAATCCGATTGGAAACTATTAAGATTTACTAATAACTTGTTGCCGAAAAAATTTATCAGTTTGCGTTAAGAAACTTATCAAAATCAGATTTTACGCCCCTGCTCAGACCCTCTTTTTTCAGGAAAGCGGCACGCCTTTTGCTTCTGAAAGGTTTTAACCGCACTGAGGTGAGCAATGAGGGACGCCCTGACCTGGCTGCAGGCATCACGCGCGAGCGATATCGCCAGCCTGCAACGTCTTCTGGAAACCGGCGAGCTGATGGCTGCCGTCAGTGAACTGGTCCATCGGTTGCAGCGGGAACGTGGCGCAAACAATCTCTGGATCTGCTCTGACGGAGCGCTGTTCAGCGCCGAACGTCATGCCCGCCAGCAGGAGGTCAGCGCCGGCCTGGAGCATTTTTATCAGGCGCTGCCGCCCGCCATAGCGCAGCCCGGCTACAGCCGCTTCTGCAACCTGATTGCCGCTGCCCTACAGGCGCTGGCCGGACTGCCTGCGCTGCGTCAGCAAATCAGCCAGCATGAGCTTGATCAGGCCGCGGCGATGGCCGCCTTTAACCAGGTCATCCGTACTTTACTCAATCTGGTGTTTGAGGCGGCCGACACCGCCAGCTATCCCGGCATCTCCCGTGCACTGATCGCTCTGTTCAGTTTTATGCAGGGCAAAGAACTGGCCGGGCAGGAGCGGGCCATCGGCTCAGCCGGCTTTGCGGCGCGTCAGTTCACCCCCGACCAGCGCAGCCAGATGGTCGCCCTGATTGCGGCACAGGAGCAGAGCTTTATCACCTTCCGGGAGTTTGCTGACAGCGCCGCGTGTGAATCCTGGCAGCCGCTGGCTCAGGCCAGCCGCGACATCGAACGCCTTCGTCGCATCGCCTGCACCGGCGGCCGTTGTGATGAGACCGGCGCGCTGCACTGGTTTTCCCTGCTCTCTGAGCGGCTGGATCAGATGAAAATGCTGGAGGATGCCCTGACGGCGACATTGATGCAGCGCTGCCGGGCTGCCATTGATCAGGCACAACAGCAGGCGGCAGGAACAGTGGTGCAGGGCGACAGCAATTTTTCGCTTTACGTCTCCGGGGCGGACTGGCTGCCTGGCGCGGCGGCGCTCGACAGCGACGGTCTGGCCCCGCAGCTGGGGCGCTCGGTGCTATCGCTGATTGGCGAACAGTCGCAGCGTTTGCAGCAGCAGGCGGATGAACTGGCGGCGATGCGCGCCTCACTGGACGAGCGGCGGGTGATCGATCAGGCCAAACACTGGCTGATGCAGCAGCAGGGTTTCACAGAAGAGGCCGCCTGGCAGGCATTACGCAAAAGTGCGATGAATCAGAATAAGCGGGTACTGGAGATCGCGCAGGCGGTACTGGCGGTAGCGAAGACCCTGAGCAACTAACCCGGATGAGGTAGCTGCACAACCTTTGTGCGTGATCTGCGTCAGAAACGTGCAAAAACGGTTAATTTTTCAACAGTGCGTCACCGCAGATCGGCATTAAGGCTGTTTCGGCGATCTGGCACATCCTTTGCTTAATCCCTATAGAGAGTACGCATTGCTCCCGCCAATGGCGGTGGGGTCAGTGCTTTGGATAAAGGCGTCCATCCGCAGGCTTCGGCTTGTCGGAGGACGCCTTTTTTTATTTCTGTTCAGGGGCAACAAGATGAGCAAAACGCCATTTTCACTGACACGACGTCAGGCGCTGATCTCCGGCGCCGCGCTGGGTGCGGCCTGGATCGTTCCGGGATTACGAAATGCGGTCTGGGCAGCGGGATCAGATGCGCCAGAAAAAGCGCAGGTGCGGGTCGGCTTTATCCCGCTCACTGACTGCGCGCCGGTGGTGATGGCCTCTGTGAAAGGCTTCGACAAAAAGTATGGTCTCACATTGCAGGTCAGCAAAGAGGCGAGCTGGGCGGCGGTGCGCGACAAACTGACCTCCGGTGAGCTGGATGCGGCGCATGTGCTCTACGGCATGATCTACGCCCTGCAACTGGGCGTAGCGGGTCCGCAGCACGACATGGCGAACCTGATGACGCTCAACCATAACGGCCAGGCGATCACCCTGTCGAACCAGCTGAAAGCCAGTGGGGTCACCGATGCGGCCAGCCTGAAAAAGGCCATTGATGGCAGCGCCAAAGGCAGCTTTACCTTCGCCCATACCTTTCCGACCAGCACCCATGCCATGTGGCTCTATTACTGGCTCGCCAATGCGGGCATCCACCCGTTTGATGACGTGCGCACCGTGGTCGTGCCGCCGCCGCAGATGGTGATGAACATGAAAATTGGCAACATGAGCGGCTTCTGCGTTGGTGAGCCGTGGAACCAGCGCGCCATCAGCGACAACATCGGTTTTACCGCCGCCACCAGCCAGCAGATCTGGCCGGAGCATCCGGAAAAAGTGCTCGGCACCCGCGCAGAGTGGGTGAAAGAGAACCCCAACACGGCCCGTGCACTCACCGCCGCTGTGCTGGAGGCCGCGCGCTGGATTGATGCCTCGGACGACAACCGCCGCGAAACCGCGCAGGTGTTAGCCGGCCGCGCCTGGATCAATACCAAAGTGGAGACGTTACAGGGTCGGATGCTCGGTCAGTATCAGAACGGCCTGGGGCAGTCGTGGCAGGACGCTCACCCGATGCGCTTCTTTGACAACGGCAACGTCAGTTTTCCCTGGCTCTCAGACGGCATGTGGTTCCTGACCCAGATGAAACGCTGGGGCCTGCTTGCCAGCGATCCCGACTACCTCGCGGTGGCGCGCCAGATCAACCGCATCGACATCTACAAACAGGCCGCCAGCGCAGTCGGACAGGTTGCACTGCCCGCCAGTGAAATGCGCAGCAGTACCTTCATCGACGGCAAGGTCTGGGATGGCAGCGATCCTGCCGCCTATGCCGCCAGTTTCGCTATCAAACGTTAAGAGAGGTTGCTATGAAAACTGACGCGCGCGCCCTGGCGCAGCCGGTGCAGAGTCACAACAGTGCCACCGTTATTCCGTTACAGGTCACCCCGAAAGCCGCAGCCCGTCCGGCGCGTCTGCGTCCGCTGTTGCAGCGCGCCATTCCCGCCACCGGTGGCCTGTTATTAATGCTGCTGGTGTGGCAGATCGCGGCGCTGTCGCAACCGGGTTTCCCTTCGCCTTACGCCACCTGGCAGGCCGCTCAGGTCCTGTTCGCTGACCCGTTCTACAGCAACGGCCCCAACGATCAGGGCATCGGCTGGAACGTGCTGGCGTCGCTGCAACGCGTCGGCATTGGATTCGGCCTGGCCGCGCTGGTCGGCATTCCGGCGGGCTTTTTAATCGGTCGCTTTAGCTTTATGGCGCAGATGTTCAATCCCGTCATCGCCCTGCTGCGGCCGGTGAGTCCGCTGGCCTGGCTGCCGATTGGCCTGCTGCTGTTTCAGCGCGCCGAGCCTGCCGCCAGCTGGACCATTTTTATCTGTTCGATCTGGCCAATGATCATTAACACCGCCGAAGGGGTACAGCGTATTCCGCAGGATTACCTCAACGTGGCGCGGGTGTTACAGCTTTCTGAGTGGACGGTGATGCGCCGGATCCTGCTGCCCGCCGTGCTGCCCGCGGTGCTGACCGGGGTCCGTCTCTCTATCGGCATCGCCTGGCTGGTGATCGTCGCCGCCGAAATGCTGACCGGCGGACTGGGCATCGGCTTCTGGATCTGGAATGAGTGGAACAACCTCAACGTGGAAAACATTCTGGTCGCCATTCTGGTCATCGGCGTAATCGGGCTGCTGCTGGAACAGGGGCTGATGCTGCTGGTCCGTCGTTTTAGCTGGGATAAATAAGGAGAGCACGATGCAACAGATCATTCGCGTCCAGCAGGTCAGCCAGCGTTTTGCCACCGCCAGCGGCGAGTTTCTGGCGCTGGACAATGTCAGTTTTGATATTCACGAAGGGGAAACCCTGAGCCTGATCGGCCACTCCGGCTGCGGCAAATCGACGCTGCTGAACCTGATTGCCGGTTTAACCCGGCCCAGCAGCGGCGTGCTGCTGTGTGATAACCGCGAAATCACTGGCCCCGGTCCGGAGCGCGCGGTGGTGTTTCAGAACCATTCGCTGCTGCCGTGGCTGACGGCATTTCAGAATGTCGAGCTGGCGGTGCAACAGGTGTTTAAAGGGCGCTTCAGCAAAGCGGAGATGCGTGACTGGATCGAGCACAACCTTAACCGGGTGCAGATGAGCCATGCCATGCACAAGCGGCCCGGCGAAATATCCGGCGGTATGAAGCAACGCGTCGGTATTGCGCGGGCGCTGGCGATGAAGCCACGCGTGCTGCTGCTGGATGAGCCGTTTGGCGCGCTGGACGCCTTAACCCGCGCCCATCTGCAGGACAGCGTGATGCGCATTCAGCAGGAGCTGAACACCACCATCGTGCTGATTACCCATGACGTGGATGAAGCCGTGCTGCTGTCAGATCGGGTGCTGATGATGACTAACGGCCCGGCGGCGCAGGTTGGCGAGATCCTCACTGTTGATCTGCCACGTCCGCGTTCACGGGTGGCACTGGCGGATGAGCCGCGCTACCACCAGTTGCGACAGAAAGTGCTGCATTTCCTCTATGAAAAACAGACCACTGCGGCGTAAGGAACAGACCATGAAGCAACGGTTGCTGGTGATAGGTAATGGCATGGCGGGAATGCAGATGGTGGAAAGCCTGCTGCAACGTGCGCCGCAGTGCTTCGCCATCACGGTCATTGGCCGAGAGCCGCACGGCAATTACAACCGTGTGCTGCTGTCGCCGGTGCTGGCGGGTGAAACGCCGTTCAGTGAAACGCTGATCCACGATCGCGACTGGTATGAGCGGCACGGCGTCACGCTGCTGAACGGCGAAACCGTGCTGCAGGTCGATCTGGCGGCACGTACAGTGCAGACCGATTATCGCCAGCTGGGCTGGGATCGGCTGGTGTTTGCCACCGGTTCACAGCCCCGTTTGCCCGCCATTCCCGGCATCAACGCGGATTGCGTACTGGGTTTTCGCAATATTGCCGACGTCCGGCAACTCCTGACGGGCCAGGGACCGGTGGTGGTGTTGGGCGGCGGTTTTCTCGGCATTGAAGCGGCGGCGGCACTCTGTGCCCGTGGGCGTGAGGTTACGCTGGTTCATCACAAACCCTGGCTGCTGGATCGCCAGCTGGATGCAAAGGCGGGCGAGCTGTTGCTGACGGCACTCCAGCAGCGCGGTATCCGCTGCGTGCTGAACAGCGGACTCACGGCGATTAACGAGGCGGGTGTGACGCTGACCAGCGGGCGTCACTGCGCCGCCACGCAGGTGGTGATTGCCATCGGCGTTCAGCCGGAGATAACGCTGGCGCAGGCGGCGGGTCTGCCGTGTCAGCGCGGCATTCTGGTCGATGGGCAGTTACGCACAGCGGTCCCGTCGGTGTACGCCGTAGGCGAGTGCTGCGAAATTGCCGGCGAAACCTTTGGCCTGGTCGCACCCTGCCTGACGCAGGCGCAGATTCTGGCCGCACAGCTGGCGGGGTCGCCACTGGCGGATTTTGTCAGCCAGCCGCAGGCGACGCGGCTCAAAGTCAGTGGCATTTCGCTGTTCAGCGCCGGGGATGTCAGTGAGGCACCCTCCATCAGCAGTTTTGATCCGATCTCCGGCGACTACCGCCGTCTGTTTCTTCGTCAGGGCCGCCTCTGTGGCGTATTGCTCTCTGGCGACACCCGGCAGGGTCCCGCGCTGCTGGCGCGTCTGCTGCACACCGAAGCTGTCACGCTCGAAGCCCTGTTCGATTCCCGTCAACCTGAACCGCAGCCGCAGGCTGCAGAGAGTCCTGAGATGAGTAAACCGGTATTAGCCGTGGTGGGTCACGGCATGGTCAGTCACCACTTTCTTGAACAGCTGGTTGCCCGCGAACTGCATCAGCACTACCACATCGTGGTTTACGGCGAGGAGCGTCAGCAGGCTTACGATCGGGTGCATCTGTCGGACTATTTCAACGGCAAAACGGCCGACGATCTGTCGCTGGTCAGCGCGGACTTTTTTACCCTGCACGGCATCGAACTGCGCAGCGGCTGCGCAGTCGTAGCGATCGATCGTCAGCAGCGCAGTCTGCGTGACAGCGCGGGCAATGAGCTGGCGTGGGATAAGCTGGTGCTGGCCACCGGCTCGCGTGCTTTTGTGCCGCCGGTACCGGGCCACGACGAGGAACGCTGCTTTGTCTACCGCACGCTGGATGACCTTGATGCCATTGCCGCATGCGCCCGCCACAGCCAGCGCGGCATCGTGATTGGCGGCGGCCTGCTGGGTCTGGAGGCGGCGAATGCGCTGCGGCAGCTCGGACTCGAAACGCATGTGGTGGAGTTTGCGCCACGCCTGATGGCAGTGCAGCTCGATGAGGGCGGTGCGCTGATGCTGCGCCAGAAGATCGATGCGCTGGGCGTCACGGTTCACACCTCAAAACAGACCGAACTGATTGAGCGTCAGACCGACGGTAGCGTGGTGCTGCGCTTTGCTGACGGCAGCAGTTTACCCGGCGATCTGGTGCTGTTCTCCGCCGGTATCCGGCCGCGCGATGAGCTGGCACGTGAAGCGGGCCTGACGCTGGGACCGCGCGGCGGCATTGAGATTAACGATCGCTGCCAGACCAGCGATGAAGAGGTGTTTGCCATTGGTGAATGCGCACTGTGGAACGGTCAGATCTTTGGTCTGGTCGCGCCAGGCTATCAGATGGCACGCGTGCTGGCCGGGCATCTGGCGGCTGAATCCACCGCCTTCAGCGGCGCGGACATGAGTACCAGACTGAAACTGCTGGGGGTGGAGGTGGCGTCGTTTGGTGACGCGCATGGCCGCACGCCGGGCAGTCAGCACTATCACTGGACCGACGGGCCAAAAGGCATCTACAAGAAAATCGTGGTTTCTGCCGACAGCACCCGGCTGCTGGGCGGCGTGCTGGTCGGTGACAGCAGCGACTACGCCACGCTGCTGCAGATGATGCTCAATGAGTTACCGCTGCCCACCGCGCCAGAGAGCCTGATCCTGCCTGCGCTGTCGGGGGCACCGAAAGCGCCAGGCGTCGCGGCATTGCCTGACAGCGCCCAGGTCTGCTCCTGTCACAACGTCAGCAAGGGCGAAATCTGCGCGGCGGTGAAAGGCGGATGCGGTGAGATGAGCAGCATTAAGAGCTGCACCAAAGCGGCCACGGGCTGCGGCGGCTGTGCGGCACTGGTAAAACAGGTGATGGAGTTTCAGCTGGAAAATCTCGGTGTCGAGGTAAAAAAAGATATCTGTGAACATTTCAGCTATTCGCGCCAGGAACTTTATCACCTGGTGCGGGCCGGTGAGTTCAGAACCTTTGATGCGCTGCTGGCGTCGCATGGGCGGGGGCAGGGCTGCGAAGTGTGCAAACCGCTGGTGGCGTCACTGCTCGCCTCATGCTGGAACGACTATCTGCTAAAACCGGCGCATCTGCCGTTGCAGGACACCAACGACCGCTATTTCGCCAATATCCAGAAAGATGGCACCTATTCGGTGGTGCCGCGCGTCCCGGCGGGCGAAATCACGCCGCAGGGGTTGATCGCGATTGGCGAGGTGGCGGCGCGTTACGATCTTTACACCAAAATCACCGGCGGTCAGCGTATCGATCTGTTTGGCGCGCGGCTCGATCAACTGCCCGATATCTGGCAGACGCTGCTGGCGGCGGGTTTTGAAACCGGTCACGCCTACGGCAAGTCGCTGCGCACCGTGAAGTCCTGTGTGGGGTCGACCTGGTGCCGCTACGGCGTGCAGGATTCAACCGCTTTCGCCATTGCGCTGGAGAACCGCTACAAAGGGCTGCGCGCCCCACACAAGATCAAGATGGCGGTATCGGGCTGTACCCGCGAATGTGCGGAAGCGCAGAGCAAAGATATCGGGGTGATCGCCACGGAAAAGGGCTGGAATCTCTATGTGTGTGGCAATGGCGGCATGAAGCCGCGCCACGCCGACCTGTTCGCCAGCGATCTCGATGATGCCACGCTGCTGCGTTATGTCGACCGCCTGCTGATGTTCTATATCCGCACCGCAGACAGGCTGCAGCGCACCAGCGTCTGGATGGACAATCTGGAAGGCGGCCTGGACTATCTGCGTCAGGTGGTGATTGAGGATAGCCTCGGTCTGGGCGAGACGCTGGAGCAGGAGATGCAGCGGGTGGTGGACGCGTATCAGTGCGAGTGGCAGACCACGCTGGCGGATCCTTCACGACTTGCGCTGTTTACCCCTACGGTCAACAGCGATCGCCCGGATGAGACGCTGCACTACAGCCGGGTGCGCGGTCAGCGTCAGCCGGAGGCCGTTACCGATCGTCCGCTGTTACCGCCGCCAGCCGAGCCGTGGAGCGCGGTGTGTACACTGGAGGCGATTCCTCAGCAGGCGGGGATCGGGGCGCGACTGGGTAGCGAACGTGTTGCGCTGTTCCGCTTTGGCGATGCGCTTTTTGCGCTGGAAGACCGCGAACCCGGCAGCGACGCCAGCGTGCTCTCACGTGGGATCCTTGGCGATGTGGGCGGCGAGCCGGTGGTGATCTCCCCGCTCTATAAGCAGCGGATACGGTTGCGTGACGGACAGAGCCTGGATAACCCGCAGCATCAGCTGCGCTGCTGGCCGGTGAAGTTGGAAGCGGGTCAGATCTGGCTGGCAAATCGTCCGCTGGATCAGCTGGCGCAGGCATCATGAACAGTACCTGTCCCTATTGCGGCGTCGGCTGTGGCGTCTGCGTCACCCCGCAGGGGGCGCATCAGGCAACCGTGATCGGCGATCCGCACCATCCCGCGAATGCAGGTCGGTTGTGCGTAAAAGGCGCAGCGCTGGGCCAGACCCTGACGCCGCAAGGGCGTTTGCTGAACGCCGAGGTTAACGGGCAGCGCGTCAGCCTGGACGCTGCGCTGGATGCGGCGGCGGCGGGATTGCGGGCGGTTATCGATCAGTATGGCCCGCAGGCGGTGGCGTTTTACGGCTCCGGCCAGCTATTGACCGAGGATTACTACGTCGCCAATAAGCTGATGAAGGGCTACATCGGTGCAGCCAACATCGATACGAATTCGCGGCTCTGCATGGCGTCGGCGGTGGTCGGTTATAAGCGGGCGCTGGGGGCCGATGCGGTGCCCTGCTGCTATGAGGATCTGGAGCAGGCCGACCTGGTGCTGCTGGTGGGGTCTAATGCTGCCTGGGCGCATCCGGTGGTGTGGCAGCGGCTGATGCAGGCGAAGCTGCAACGTCCGGCGATGTGTATTGTCGTTATCGATCCGCGGCGTACGGCGAGTTGCGATCAGGCCGATCTCCACCTGCCGTTGCGGCCCGGCAGCGATACGGCGTTGTTTTCCGGTCTGCTGCACTGGCTGGCGCAGCAGGATGGCATTGATGCCAGCATGTTGCCGCACCTGAATGGTGTGGACGAGACGCTGACCGCCGCAGCGCAGTGGGGTGTGGCGCGAGTGGCAGAGGCATGTGACTTAACCGTGCAGCAGGTCGCGCACTTTTTCCAGCTTTTCAGCCAGCACGATCGGGTGCTGACGCTATGGTGCATGGGGATTAATCAGTCCGCCACCGGCAGCGACAATAACCAGGCGATTCTTAATCTGCATCTGCTGACGGGCAAAATAGGCCGCGCGGGCTGTGGTCCTTTTTCGCTGACCGGACAGCCAAATGCCATGGGCGGACGGGAGGTGGGTGGCCTGGCGAATCAGCTGGCGGCGCATATGAATTTTACTGAAGCGGATTGCGAACGGGTGCAGCGTTTCTGGCGCAGTCCGGCCATTGCCCGGGAACCGGGACTGACTGCACTGGATCTTTTCCGGGCACTGGCGGATGGCACGGTGAAAGCAGTGTGGATTATGGGCACCAATCCGGCGGTGTCGATGCCTGAGGGCAACCGCGTCGCGCAGGCGCTGGCGGCCTGTCCGCTGGTGATTGTATCAGATGTGATGGCGCAGACCGATACCAGCGCCTTTGCCAATATTCTGCTGCCCGCCCAGGGGTGGGGCGAGAAGAACGGCACGGTGACCAATTCCGAGCGGCGTATTTCACGTCAGCGCGCTTTTGCCGCCGCACCCGGTGACGCCCGGCCTGACTGGTGGTTGCTGTCGCAGGTGGCCAGGCGTTTAGGGTTTGATGAAGGCTTTAACTGGCAGCATCCGGCAGAGATTTTCCGTGAGCATGCGGCGTTGTCAGGTTTCGAGAACCGGGGCGCCAGGGCGTTTGATATCAGCGGCCTGGCGCAATTGAGTAATGCTGACTGGGATGCGCTGCGTCCGGTGCAGTGGCCGGTTAACGCGGCCTGTCCGCAGGGCTGCGCCCGGCTGTTTGGCAATCGTCGGTTTTTTCATCCGGATGGTAAGGCCCGGTTGCGGGTGCCGGCCACGCCGGTTGTCGCCCCGCGCGAACCGGCGTATCCGTTGTTGATGAATACCGGACGGGTGCGCGATCAGTGGCACACCATGACGCGTACCGGGCTGGTGCCGCGTCTGATGCAGCATTGCGATGAACCGTTTGTCGCGCTGCATCCGGCGGATGCGGCAACGTATGGCGTGACGGCGGGCGGACTGGCGCGGGTGCAGTCTGTTCAGGGCTGGATTAGCGTGCGGGTGCGTGTCGATGCCGGGATGCGGTGCGGCGAGCTGTTTGTGCCGATGCACTGGAACCGGCAGTTCAGTCAGCAGAGTCACGTCGATTTACTGGTGGCCGCCCGCGCCTGTCCGTTTTCGGGGCAGCCCGCGCTGAAGCAGACGTCGGTGCGGATTCTGCCGTTGAGGGTGAGCTGGCAGGGCTGGCTATGGCAGCGCGAGATAGCGCAGCCCACAGGGTTGCGTTACTGGGCGCGTACCCCCTATCCGGCGGTGCAGCGTTATGCGGTGGCGGGCGAGGGCTCGCCGCAGGTCTGGCTGGACGGGCAGGTTGTTCTTTCAGGCTGTCACAGGCAGGTTGCGACCGGCAGCGGCAATGATTACCGGTTGCTGGCATGGCGTGACGGCGAGTTGCAGCTGGCGTTTTATGCCGGCTCCGTGTTGCCGTCGATTGATAGTGCGTGGGTCGCCGAGGCCTTTAGTCATGCGCCGCAGGATGCGGCAGGGCGGCACAGTGTTCTGGCAGGACAGCCCGCGCAGGGCGCGGCCACGGGACGGATTATTTGCAGTTGTATGGCGGTGGGTGAGCAGACGATTTTACAGGCGGTGGCGCAGGGTTGTCGTACAACTCAGGCGTTGGGCGAAAAGCTAAAGTGCGGCACGCAGTGCGGCTCCTGTATTCCGGAGCTGAAGCAGTTGTTGCTGTCCGAAGTGATGTCGGAGGAATGATGACACGAGCAATTGATTCTCTGGATAAGTTACTGGCCCCGGTGGATGCCGTGTCGCAACAGGGCGCGGTGTGGCTGGTGGGTGCGGGCCCAGGCGATGTGGAACTGCTGACCGTTAAGGCGTTGCGGTTGCTGCAGCGTGCTGAGGTGGTGGTATATGACCGGCTGGTGAGTGACGCGGTGATGGCGGAGGTGCCGGAGCAGGCGTTGTGTATTGATGTGGGTAAGCAGCCGGGGCAGCATGGTCTGAAGCAGGCGCAGATTAATCAGTTGCTGGTGGAACTGGCGCGCAGTGGACGCAATGTAATCCGGCTGAAGGGGGGCGATCCGTTTGTTTTTGGTCGCGGAGGCGAGGAGATGGTGAGCGTGCAGCAGGCCGGGATTCGCTGTGAGGTCGTGCCAGGGATTACGGCGGCTGTGGGCTGTGCGGCAGCCAGCGGAATTCCGTTGACGCATCGGGATTGCGCGCAGTCTTTGCGGTTGATTACCGGGCATGGGCGGAACGGCGAGCCGCAGCTGGGGGCGGCTGCGCTGACGGCGGTGAATCAGACGCTGGTGTTTTATATGGGGTTGAGCTGGAGTGCGTCGATCAGTGCGCAGTTGCAGGCGCAGGGACGTGATGCGGAGACGCCGGTGGCGATTATTGAGAATGGGACCCGGCCCGATCAGCGGGTGTTGATTACCACGCTGGGGGGATTAGCGGAGACGGTGGCGCGGGATAAGCCGGTGTCTCCGTCGTTGCTGATGGTGGGTGAAGTGGTGCGGTTTTATCGGGCGGATTTGCAGGTGCGGGGTGGGGAGACGGTGAGCCGGTGCGTCGTGCAGGAAAGACCTGCCTGATCGCAAAGGGATCCCGCATCCCTGCGGACTGAGCTCGCCATCCCTGGCTCGCACACTTTGCTCTTCAGGCAGGGCTTACCTGCACTGTTGGCATTGGTGCGGTTTTTTTTGGGATCAGATCTGGATTGAGTGCGGTTGATGAGAGTGGAAGTGCCCGAGCAGGACGAAAAGAGCAGTCCAGTGTGGGAAGGCAGGTGAGGGTTGGTAAGACGGTGCGTCGTGCAGGAAAGGCCTGCCTGATCGCAAAGGGATCCCGCATCCCTGCGGACTGGGCTCGCCATCCCTGGCTCGCACACTTTGCTCTTCAGGCAGGCCTTACCTGCACGATTAGCGATAGTACGTGCTTACAGTGGAGGCACCATCGTGCAGGTGCACTGTATAAAAGACGATGGAGCTTTAGCTGGCTTTAAAGCTCCTCCCACACAGGCAGGTTGTGAACCTTTTTTCGATATGCGTGAAACAGTGCCATTGTCGTACCGAAGAACAGACCTGCGATCAGATTGGGTATCAGCGAATAGTTGTCGTCAGACACGCCCGGAAGAGAAGGCAATAAGAGCAGCAGTGGCATCATAAGCGTGTACATGCTGGCAAACACCACAAGATTGAGCCAGAAAGGAGTGAAACTCGGGGGTGGAAGATGGATATTCATTTTCCATAACAAACGATGTAATGGCGGAGCAGAGTTACTCGGCCATATTTTCTTCGCTGCCATCAGGGCTAAAGCCCGCGCTTTCCTGCGCTCGAAAATCTCGTTTTTCATCGTTTTATCATCCGTTACATCCCTGCTTAGCATTCGCTCTGGAGCGTAACTTAATCCTGTGGCTGTCTGATGACAGCGAGTGGCTGAATCGATGTTGTTTCAACAAGCATTACATCGCCCGCTTCAGCGGCAGCGGGGCCACCAGCACTTTCACGCCTAGTGCTTCAAACGCTTTGACCTGCGCAGTGCTGATGCCGCTGTCGGTGATCAGGTAGTGGATATTGCTCCAGTCACAGGGCAGCGCGAACATCGAAACCTTGTCGATTTTGCTGGAGTCAGCGACCACGTAAACCGTGCTGGCGGATTTGATCATCGCCAGCTTTACCTTGATGTCGGTTTCACTGGGGAAGCTCAGGCCCAGACGCGGTGAGATGCAGGCGGTCGCCAGGAAGAGTTTACCGGCCAGCACGTTTTCGAAGAAGCTGGCCGCCTTTTCGCCGGAGGTAGAGAGCGTCGGAAATTTAAAGGTACCGCCGGTCAGCAGGATGTTGATCCCCGGCTCGCCGCCCAGTTTCAGGGCGATATTCACCGCGGTTGTCACGACCGACAGGCGGCGGATGTGGCTGATGGCATCGGTGATCGCGGTGGTCGTGGTGCCGGAATCGAAAATCACCGTGTCGCCATTTTCGATATGCTGCGCCGCCAGCCGGCCAATCGCCTCTTTCTCTTCCAGATGTGTCTGCCGCTCCAGCAGCATCGCCCCGGTATTCTGTTTGCCCGTCATCAGCGTCGCGCCACCATGGTAGCGCTGCACAAAGCCCTGTTTTTGCAGCATGCGAAGGTCGCTGCGTAAGGTGGCTTCGGTCAGTCCAAAGGTCTCCGTCAAAGCTTTCACCGTGACCGTGCCATCCTCACGGATCATCTCCAGAATTTTCTCGCGGCGTTGCTGCATGTCAGCGAACTGCTCACTTTTGCTTTTCAATCGAAATGCTCCCTTTTCCAATAACCTGAGAAGTCGGGCGAACAAGGTCTTTGTGGCTGAGTTTAACGCGCCATTTTTATGAATGCGAGATAGCCTGATCTGCCTTTGGTTTTCGAACGAAAATATAAAATGTGCAGGTTATTGAATCTCTCACGCTTTCCGGATTGCAACCAGCTGCCTTTATTTCGGGACTGGAAGCCAGATCACGTCTTTTCAATCAGATAAGCCGCTTTGCAGGGCAGATGGTCGAAATTTGATCTGCTCCACACAACATTTCTTTTCGATAGCTTATATTTTTGTTCGAAAATGAGTGAGTCAACGGCATCGGCAAAAATCTGAGGGGAAGAGTGGGATGAGTGGTGAATATGACGTAAACCTGCGCTACGGCGTGGATACCGCAATGAATCTGGCCGGCAAAGTGGCCGTCGTGACCGGCGGGCTGGGCGGTATCGCGATGGCGACCAATGGCATGTTGCTGGAGAAGGGCGCGAGTCTGGCACTACTCTATCCGCCGTTTGAAGCAGAGAAGGTGGCCAGCCTGAGGGCAGATTTCCCCGTCGAGCGGGTGCAGTTTGTCTGCTGTGACGTTACCGATCCTGCGTCGGTTGAACAGGCTTTTGACGATGTGGTTTCCCACTATGGCCGGATCGATATCCTGGTGAATTGCGCAGGCTACGTGATGCTGCAGCCGGTGATCGAAACCGATTTTGACGAGTGGCAGAAGCAGATTGCGGTGAATCTCACCGGGCCTTTTCTCTGCTCACAGGCCGCCGCACGGCTGATGATCCGTGCCGGTGCGGGCGGCAAAATTATTAATATCGCCTCCCAGGCGGCATCCATCGCTATCGACAACCATGTCGCCTACACCTCAGCCAAAGCGGGCCTGCTGGGCATGACCAAAGTGATGGCCAAAGAGTTTGCCCCGCATCGCATTAACGTTAACACCCTGTCGCCCACCGTGGTGCTGACGCCGATGGGCGAAAAGGCCTGGCGCGGCGAGAAGGGCGAGCAGATGAAGAAGCTGATTCCGCTCGGACGCTTTGCCTATACCGATGAGATCGCCGCTGCGGTGCTGTTTTTCGCCAGCAACGGCAGCGACATGATCACCGGCGCCGATTTGATGATCGATGGGGGCTTTACTATCTGGTAAGGCCAATCCAGCACCCGGGAATTCATACCCTGCCATAACGATAAGAGAGAACATCATGAAAAACCGTACCTTGCTGTGCACTGCCGTGGCTGCCTGTCTGGTTTCGCAGGCGGCGTTTGCCGCCGAAAAGGGCACCATTATGATTCTGGTTAACTCACTCGATAATCCCTACTACGCCTCCGAAGCCAAAGGCGCCAATCTCAAAGCGCAGGAGCTGGGTTACAAAACAACGGTGCTGTCGCACGGCGAAGATGTGAAAAAGCAGAGCGAACTGATCGACGCCGCTATCGGTAAAAAAGTACAGGGCATCGTGCTGGATAACGCCGACTCCACCGCCAGCGTGGCGGCGATTAAAAAAGCCAAAGATGCCGGGATCCCGGTGGTGCTGATCAACCGCGAAATTCCGGTGGATGACGTGGCGCTGGCGCAGATCACCCACAACAACTTCCAGGCGGGTTCAGACGTTGCCAACGTCTTTGTTGAAAAGATGGGCGAAAAGGGCAAATACGCCGAACTCGCCTGTAACCTGGCGGATAACAACTGCGTGACACGCTCGAAATCGTTCCATCAGGTGCTGGATCAGTATCCTGATATGCAGAGCGTGGCGCGTCAGGATGCCAAAGGCACGCTGATCGACGGCAAGCGCATTATGGACAGCATCCTGCAGGCGCATCCGGATGTGAAAGGGGTGATCTGCGGTAACGGCCCGGTGGCGCTGGGCGCCATTGCCGCGCTGAAGGCGGCCGGTCGCAACGATGTCATCGTGGTGGGGATTGATGGCAGCAACGACGAACGCGATGCAGTGAAAGCGGGCACGCTGAAAGCCACGGTCATGTTGCAGGCGCAGGCGATTGCCGCTGAAGGGGTGACCGATCTCGATAACTTCATTCAGAAGGGCGTGAAGCCGGAAAAACAGCGGGTGATGTTCCGCGGCATTCTGATTACCCCGGAAAACGCTACAGGTGTACAGGACTTTAACTACAAGTCGTAATTAAACGCTGTCGCGCCTGCGAAAGCGGGCGCCAGGGAGAAGATGATGTCCCGAAGAGTCTGGCTGACGCTGGTGGTCTTGCTGTTAAGCGGCTGCAAAATTGTGTCGCAGCAGGAGCTGGCTGCCCTGAAAAATCCCCCCAATCCGAAAATGGCAAACATCGACCAGCTCTGGCAGCAGAAACTGGTGCCGCAGGTTCAGGCAGAGGCTAAACCGCTGGCGACGCTGATGAAGTCGCTGCAGTCTGCTAAAGACTTCGACAGTGCCTGTCAGAGCTACGGCTATCGCAGTCAGGCTGAGAATCCCTGTGTCTTCAGCGTCTCGGTTAGCGGCGAGGTGACCGCCGTAAATACCACGTCACGCAGCGGGAAGATGACCGTGAAAGATGAATCAGGTGACAGCGTCACAATTCAGGTGGGGCCAATCATTCGTGGCACCGCTTTGCGGGATGTCTACAAAGGCGTGAGCTATCAGGACTTCAATGACCAGGTGCTGTTTGGTGATTACGGCAAGGCGATTAACCAGCACGCCTCCACTCTGATGCAGCAGTTTGCGCCGAAGGTGGGCGATAAAGTGAGGGTTTCCGGCGTGTTCAGCAGCTGGGACATTCCGCAGCAGCTGCCGGATATCACTCCGGCTGCGATCACCCGGCAATAAGGAGCGGCAGATGCAAAATCCTCAACCGCAACAGTCCGGCGACGTGATTATCGAAACGCGCAACGTGTCGCGTCTTTATCCCGGCGTGACCGCGCTCGATCAGGTCAGTTATCGGGTCTACCGCAATAAAGTTAACGTGCTGATCGGTGAGAACGGCGCCGGTAAGTCCACCATGATGAAGATGCTGGCGGGTGTAGAGACGCCGTCGTCGGGCGAGATTCTGCTGGATGGCAAGGTGGTGTCTCTGAACTCCACGCATCAGGCGGAGAAGCAGGGGATCAGCATCATTTTTCAGGAGCTGAATCTGTTTCCCAACATGAACGTGATGGACAACATCTTTATCGCCAATGAGTATTTCCAGCGCGGGGTGATCAATGAAAAGTATCAGTACGCGCTGGCAAAGTCGCTGCTGGAGCGGCTGCAGCTGGATGTCGATCCTTACGCGCCGCTGGGTGAGTTGGGTATTGGTCATCAGCAGCTGGTGGAGATTGCCCGGGCGCTGTCGAAGGATACCCGGGTACTTATCATGGATGAACCGACCAGCGCCCTGAGCCAGTCTGAAGTGAAAGTGCTGTTTAACGTCATCGATCAGCTTAAGCGGCGTGGGGTCACCATTATCTACATCTCTCACCGGCTGGAAGAGCTGATGGAGATTGGCGATCACATCACCATTTTCCGCGATGGCCGTTTTATCAGTGAGCGCGAGGTACGGGACGCCAGCGTGCCGTGGATTATCGCCCAGATGGTGGGTGACAAGAAAAAGCAGTTCGACTATCAGCCTGCGCCACAGGGGGAAACGGTGCTGGAGGTAGAGGGCCTGACTGCGCTGCATCAGAACGGCGGTTACAAGCTGAATGACGTCAGTTTTACGCTGCGCAAAGGCGAGGTGATCGGCATTTATGGTCTGCTGGGTGCCGGACGCACCGAGCTGTTCAAGGGGCTGATTGGCCTGATGCCCTGTCAGTCGGGCCGGGTACGTTTAGCGGGCAGGGATCTGGTGAAACGCAGCTTCCAGCAGCGGCTGAAAAGTGGCATAGCGCTGGTGCCCGAAGATCGCAAAGGCGAAGGGGTGATTGAACTGATGTCGGTCACCGCCAACATGACGCTCTCTGACTTCAGCCTGCGCGGTTTTCGACGTGCGCTGGGGCTGTTAAATCCTGCCAGGGAGCAGCAGCGGGTCAGTGAGATGATCGGCCATCTGGCGATTAAAGTCAGCGATCCCGATCTGCCGGTTACGGCGCTGAGCGGCGGTAATCAGCAGAAGGTGGTGCTGGGTAAAGCGCTGATGACCGGGCCGCAGGTGGTGCTGCTGGATGAGCCAACGCGCGGTATCGACGTGGGTGCCAAAACCGACGTCTATCACCTGATTGGCAGTCTGGCACAGCAGGGGCTGGCAGTGATGTTCTCCTCCTCTGAACTGGATGAGGTGATGGCGCTGGCGGACCGCATTTTAGTGATGGCCGATGGCCGGATAACTGCCGATCTGCCGCGCGCAGCGGCGACGCGAGAACATCTGATTGCGGCATCAACCCCGCAGGATTAAGAGCCTGACCCATCAGGCTACTTTATTTGTCCGTCTGAACCTGGGCAGTGGTCACACAGGCTGCTTTAGCAACCTGAACGCCCGTCAGGGCGGCCCTGAAGGGGCGAGCACAGCGAGTAATCCTGACGTACTGCGTGTACGTGCCGGTTGTTCCGCGCTGTCCGTGTCCAGACTGCCTGAAACCATTACGCCTGGCGGGCCAGGCTCTAAGCTGGCCGGAGAATTTCATGAACCAAAAATATCTGCTCTATATGTACCTGCTCAAGGCCCGCACCTTTATTGCGTTGCTGATTGTGGTCGGCTTTTTCAGCGTGATGGTGCCGAACTTTCTTACCCCCTCTAACCTGCTGATCATGACGCAGCACGTGGCGATTACCGGCCTGCTGGCCATTGGTATGACGCTGGTGATCCTGACCGGCGGTATCGATCTCTCGGTGGGTGCGGTCGCCGGGATCTGCGGCATGGTGGCGGGCGCACTGCTCACCAATGGCATCCCGTTGTGGGGCGGCAATACGCTGTTTCTCAACGTGCCTGAAGTGATTCTGGTGGTGGCCATCTTTGGCGTGCTGGTAGGACTGATTAACGGCACGGTGATCACCCGACTGGGCGTCGCACCCTTTATCTGCACCTTGGGCATGATGTATGTGGCGCGCGGTGCGGCGTTGCTGTTCAACGACGGCGGCACTTACGCCAACCTGGTGGGAGTGCCCGCGCTGGGCAACACCGGCTTTTCGCTGCTCGGCTCCGGCACCGTACTGGACGTTTATCTGCCAATCTGGCTGATGCTCGGCTTTTTACTGCTCGGCCTCTACCTGACGCGCAAAACCCCGCTGGGTCGTTACATCTACGCCATTGGCGGCAATGAGTCCGCCGCGCGACTGGCGGGCGTGCCGATTATCAAGGTGAAAGTCTTTGTCTACGCCTTTTCCGGCCTCTGCGCGGGACTCGTCGGGCTGGTGGTGGCCTCTCAGTTGCAGACCGCGCACCCGATGACCGGCAACATGTTTGAGATGGATGCTATTGGTGCCACCGTGCTGGGCGGCACGGCGCTGGCAGGTGGACGTGGTCGGGTTTCCGGCTCGATTATTGGCGCTTTCGTTATCGTCTTCCTGGCGGATGGCATGGTGATGATGGGCGTCAGCGATTTCTGGCAGATGGTAATTAAAGGTCTGGTGATTGTGACTGCGGTAGTCATCGACCAGTTCCAGCAACGTCTGCAAAGCAAAGTGGTGCTGCTGCGTCGCCATGAAAAAAAGCAGCAGGCAGCCCCCCTTACTGATGTTCGTCACAGTTAACAGGAGCGATTATGAGCCGCGAACAACGTGGAAAAACAGTGGTGATAACCGGTGCCTGTCGTGGCATCGGGGCCGGGATCGCGGCGCGTTTCGCCCGCGACGGGGCCAGGCTGGTGATGGTGTCGAATGCTGACCGGGTGTTCGCTACAGCCGACCAGCTTCAGCAGCAGTATGGCAGTGAGATTCTGGCGCTGCAGGTCGATATCACGGATGAAGCTGCGGTGCAGCAGCTCTATCAGCAGGCCTTTGAACGCTTTGGTCAGATCGACGTCTCGATACAGAATGCGGGCGTGATCACCATCGACCGCTTCGACACCATGCCGAAAAGCGACTTTGAGCGGATTCTGGCGGTTAACACCACCGGCGTCTGGCTTTGCTGCCGTGAAGCGGCGAAATATATGGTGCAGCAGCGCAGTGGCAGCCTGATCAACACCTCATCGGGGCAGGGACGACAGGGCTTTATTTACACGCCGCACTACGCCGCCAGCAAAATGGGGGTGATAGGCATTACCCAGAGTCTGGCGCTGGAGCTGGCGCCGTGGAACATTACGGTCAACGCTTTTTGCCCTGGCATCATTGAGAGTGAGATGTGGGATTACAACGATCGCGTCTGGGGCGAGATCCTCAGCAGCGAGGAGAAAACCTACGGTAAAGGGGAGCTGATGGCGGAGTGGGTGAAAAACATTCCGCTGAAGCGTGCCGGTCAGCCGGAAGATGTCGCCGGACTGGTGGCCTTTCTGGCATCAGAGGATGCGCGATACATCACCGGGCAGACCATCAATGTGGATGGCGGGTTGATCTTCTCCTGATGCGGTGAGAGATCGCAGGCCTGCTGTAAACGCAGGCCTTTTTCTGACCCGGACTTTTCTGTTATATGCACAATTCGCCGCTGCTGTCCTGCATCGCCGTCACAATATGTTAAGGTAATAGCTGATGATTTTTGTTTAATTGCAGCTACGAACTAATCAATGTGCCGGGTGACATGATACGGAAAACAGGGGTTCTCTCTTTGATTGCGCTGTCGCTGACTGCCACGCAGAGCGCCCGCGCCTTCCAGACTGAAACAGCGGTGTCAGAGACGCCATTCGACAATCCTGCGCGCTACAGTCAGTCGCTGCCGACGCTCGGCGGTGCCAGCGATCAGGATGAAGAGTGGAGCAAAAAGCTGGCGGCCGTGGCCAAAAGTATCGGTGAAGCGAGTAACAACAGCGACAGCAATGTCACGTTTGGTCAGCAGGCGGGCGTCTGGGCGTTCAATCATCTGCGCGATGAAGTGGCCGATCGGGTTGAGAGCGAAGGGCAGTCACTGCTTTCCCCTTACGGCACCGCGCAGCTGGATCTGAAAGTCGACATGAACGGAAACTTTACCGGCACCGGCGGCGATCTCTTCAGCGCACTGGCCGACGAAAACAGCCGGCTCACCTTCAGCCAGCTTGGTCTGCACGATACCGGCGATGGCCTGGTTGGCAATGCAGGACTGGGGCAACGCTGGGATGCCGGTGACTGGCTGCTGGGTTACAACGGCTTTGTTGACCGCGTGTTCAGCAGCGGCCTGCAACGCGCCTCTGTGGGCACGGAAGCGTGGAGCGATTCAATGCGCTTCTCGGCCAACTACTATCAGCCGCTTTCCGGCTGGAAAAATCTGGGCGATTCGCAGCAGCAGCGCATGGCGCGCGGCTACGATATTACCAGCCAGAGCTATCTGCCCTTTTATCGTCAGCTGGGCGTTTCGGTGAGCTATCAGCAATATCTGGGTGAGAATGTCGATCTGTTTAACAGCGGCAACCGCTATCACAATCCCTCCGCCATGTCGTTTGGCCTCTCTTACACTCCCGTGCCGCTGGTGACGCTGTCCGCTACCCATAAAACCAGCAGCGCCGGTGAGAGTCAGGATCAGCTGGGGCTGAAACTCAACTATCGCTTTGGCGTGGCGCTGCGACGTCAGCTCGATGCCGGAAACGTCGCGGAGGCGCACTCTCTGCGCGGCAGCCGTTACGATACCGTCACCCGCAGCGATACGCCGGTGCTCGCCTTCCGTCAGCGCAAAACGCTGTCCGTGTTTCTGGCAACCCCGCCCTGGCAGTTAAGCAGTGGCGAGAGTCTGCCGCTGAAGCTGCAGGTGCGCGCCAGCAATGCTATCAAGGCGGTAAGCTGGCAGGGCGATACGCAGGCGCTGAGCCTGACACCTCCGGCCAATAACGCCGATCCGCAGGGCTGGAGTGTGATCTTACCGCAATGGGATCCGTCGCCAGACGCCAGCAACGAATATCGCCTGTCGGTAACGCTGGAGGATAGCAAGCAGCAGCGTGTGACCTCTAACTGGATCACCCTGAAAATTCAGCCACCGATGACCGTGGACGAGGCCCCGCAGAACGATCGTTATGATTTGATGGCACCCGGCGGCACCACACTTTAGTTGGGATGCTTTACTGCACAGAAAGGATTGGGGGGAGTGAATAGCGGTGGTGGTGTGCAGACGGCGTTGTTAACGTCTGCAGGCCCGACAGCGGTTACTGGCAGAGATAAGTTGTCGGGATGACGAAGGCGCGGCAGAGTGACATCACTATTGATCCTGAAATGAGAGCGGGAACCACTGGGTGAAAGCAGGAACGACGCTGCGCTGCGGGCAGGGTATTGATATTAAGAAGGCGCGGGCAGCGCCGCCATTTAGCACAGCGGCCCGGTTATCAGTTAACCATGCTCATCACAATACGCACCGCTCTGGCGTAGACTTCTCGCTGACCGTTTACCGACCGTGCCTGCTGATGCTGCAGGAATGCAATTATGTCCTGTAAGCCTGCCGTCTTGCCTGACTTCAGCAGGCTCGACACGGCCTGCCCTACAACGGCATGGACGTCAGCCATATCTGCCGGTTTATCGGTACTCAATTGAAACTCCAGCGCAACCGTTCTGTTGAATAGCACCTGAAGAGGCAACACTCAGGCGATTCAGCTTTATCAGCCTGGTCACAGGTTTTTTATAAGCCAGCATCATGGCAGGGCCTTAAGCAGCTTTTCACGCAGCGTTGCCACCTGGGTTGTCAGGTCACCAAGTTCACTACAGGCGGTATCCATCACCGAGATCATATCAGCCGGGACGCCAGCCGCCGCGACTTTAAGCTGGTGGCCCTGTTCTGTCAGGGAGATCAGTACCCGGCGCTCATCATTTCCCGTGTCACGCTGGCGGCAGATAATGCCCCCGCTTTCAAGCCGCTTCAGAAGCTGGCTGAGCGTGCCGGAATCAAGCCGGACACGTGCACCAATATCAGAGACGGTCAGGCAATCTTTCTCCCACAGCACCAGCAGCACCAGATATTGCGGATAGGTCAGACCCAGCGGTTTTAACCGCGACTGATAGAGCTTTGTCATGGCAAGTGAGGCGGAATAGAGCGCAAAGCAGAGAAACTGGTCGATGGTTTCAGGCGCTGCACTGGCGGGAGGCGTATCGGAGATCCCCGCGGGTTCGTCATTCATATCTTTACTCATTCTGAGTCCGGGGTGGGACAGCCAGACCCCAGGCTGTTGGTCAGCCGTGAAGTCTCGCGAATAGTATCTCGGGGAGATGTTGATTTCGGCAGCATCTCTTTCTGGTGTAAGACACCAGACTTTTAAGCGCTATCGCAGCGGGAGAAAAAGCCTTTAGCTGCGCCGCCGATTGAAAGTCGGCACAGTATTGAGTCAAATTAAATTGAAGTCAACATAACCGGTCGCAACCCTTGCGCACAACGTGCGCCGGGTGCAACGCAGCTAAGATCGGCAGGACAATTTCAGCATTTAACCCAGGCTGAAGCCGCCCGCCGATACGGCTTATACGGTGAAGGTCTCTACCATACCGCGCAGGTCGCGCGCCTGGGCCAGCAGTGACTGCGATGCAGAAGAGGACTCTTCCACCAGCGCGGCGTTATTCTGCGTGACGCCATCCATCTGACTCACCGCAATACTGACCTGGGAGATGCCCTGCATCTGTTCACCGGAGGAGAGGGAGAGGTTGTCCATAGCATCGGCCAGTTCACCGACGCGGCTGACAATCTTCAGGATGCGCTCACCCGTTCCGGCCGCTACGGTCACGCCATCCTCGACCTGCGTCACGGCCTGCTCAATCAGCTGCTTAATGTCGCGTGCTGCGGTGGCGCTGCGCTGGGCCAGTGAGCGGACTTCACCCGCGACCACGGCAAATCCGCGGCCCTCTTCACCGGCGCGCGCCGCTTCGACGGCGGCGTTGAGCGCCAGAATATTGGTCTGGAAAGCGATGCCTTCAATCACCGACGTAATATCGCGTACCCGAACGGCACTCAGCGAAATGTCATGCATGGTTTCTGACAGGCGCTGGACATCTGCTTCGCCCGCCTGGGCCAGGGTGGCGGCCTCGCGCGCTGAACCGGCAGTCTGCTGCGCGCCCGCGGCGTTGCTTTTTACCGTGGCGGTGAGCTGCTCCATGCTGGCGGCCGTTTCCTGCAACGCAGCAGCCTGCTGCTCGGTACGGGATGAAAGCTCGGTATTGCCCTGCGAAATCTCATCGGCCGCTAGCGCCACCGAGGCGGATGCCCCTTTGATCTGCGTAACCAGTTCGCGCAGGTTGGTCTGCATGCCGCTGAGCGACGCAAGCAGGCTGGTGCTGTCGCCACGGCGCAGCGTGACCGGCGAGGTGAGATCACCGGCGGCAATCGCAGCAGCCAGCGTCTGAGCCTGCACCGGTTCGCCGCCCAGCTGGCGCATCAGTATCCGCACAATAAACGCGCAGGTGACGACGGCAGCCAGCACGGAGAGCACCGCCAGGATGATCAGTATCCAGGTGGTGCGGGCGATAGCGATGCCGTTATCCACTACCGCATCACGGCTGCTGCGCATCTCAAGCTCGGTCAGATCGTTTATCGCCTTCAGCAGGCTCTGCTGAGCCGGACGCGCCACCTTTAACAGATAGTCGGTGACCTCCTGCTGACGATTTTCCATCCCCAGTTTCCCGGCGGTCATCAGCGTGGAGAGAGCGGCTTCTTCAGTGGACTCGATTCTGCTCATCGCCTCCCGTCCTGCCTGTCCGGGGTCGGTCTGCATCATGCCTGAGAGTACTTCGCGGTTGCTGATGTAGAGCGTCCGCTGTTTTTGCAGACGTTCCCATTCTGGCTTCATGGCAACGGGATCGGTCAGCAGAGCAAGGTTACGCACCGCGATTGCCATATCCCGCACGCCACCGCGCATATCCAGCACCGTCTGGTACTTTTTCAAACGGACATTAACCACCTCGTCCATACCATCGCGAGCGCTATCCAGCGCGTGAATCGCGGTGCCGGTACAGATAATAAACAGCAGAATAAGCAAGCCAAAACCTGCGCTAAGGCGCGTTGAAATTTTCATCTCTCGTTCCGAAAGAGTTCATTGGGTAAACCGGTATCGGCAGGAGAGAGAACTTCTGGAGAGTTACGTTTAACTAAATTGTTCGCTATTTAATTTAACGAAATTAAAAATTGCACGTATACCCACCCCGTTATGCCACAAAAATCGTAACGGGAGTGATAACGAAATTCCGGCCAATATCCTGATAAATCGCTTTTTATCGCCTGACGAGTGTGCGCCTTTTCGCGCGGTGCAGCCGCGCGATACGCCAGCGTCATAACCCGTCAAAAACACCGGAATGCACAAATTTAACCGGACGGGCCTGTTAATCTGGCTGCTGCTGCCGATAGAACACTATTCGACATTGATGACGTAACCGACACGCATCGGGCTCCGCAGAACGTCTGCCTCATTGCCGTAAGGCGAGTGAGAACGTGCGAATGCGATGAGTAAAAATAGCGGAGGGGTGATAATTGTCGGCAGCTTAGCAGACATTGTATGAGAAGTACGCCCCGGTTTTTTACTGAAAATTAAAACAAAACTCTGACACTTTCCATCACCGGGAACTAACGCATGCGCCTGAAACTTTTCTGGCTCGCAATGCTGAATATTGCGACCATCATTTTACTCTCCACGCTGTGGGAATTCGGGCTCGAGGCGTGGATCTCCAGCCTGCTGGGCCTGAGCTATGATCCCGATTTTGAAACCAGTGAGCGGCTGCGGTTTATCCTGACCTCCACCTCGTTTGCCGGACTGGCAATGATTATTCCGGCGCTGCTTATTGCGGGTCTGATCCGCAACACGCTGCGTGCGGAAAAAAACGCGCTCAGGCTGGCCGGAACTGATGCGCTGACGGGGGTCATGAACCGCCGATCGTTCACAGCACACATTGCTTCGCTTGATGCCGACGGGACGCCCTACACACTGACGCTGCTCGACATCAATGACTTTAAGAATATCAATGACCTGAACGGTCATCGTCAGGGCGACGCCACGCTGGTCGCGCTGGCCAATCTGCTGATCGCTTCGGCGGGTACCGGGAGTCAGGTGTTTCGCATCGGTGGGGATGAATTTGCCATTGTTGCCCAGGCTTCACAGGCAGAGCAGGCACTGGCCGCCGCCGAAAGCTTCTGCCAGCATGCGGCATCCATCCGGACCGGTCCGCACACCTTCCTCAGCCTTTCAGCAGGCATTGCCAGCTCAGCCTGCACGGGTCAGGCTGATGTCGTGCGGGCGGCGGATCTGGCGCTGTACGAGGCGAAGCAGGATAAGTGCGCCTGTCTGGCACGATTCTCCCCGGACATGGAGCTGCGCTTTCGCCAGCGGGAAAGGCTGGAGCAGGAGGTTGTTGCCGCTGTAAGCGGTCACGCCATCGTTCCCTTTCTGCAGCCGCTGGTTTCACTGCGCACCGGTAACATTACCGGCTTTGAGATACTGGCGCGCTGGATCACTGCGTCCGGTCAGACGGTTTCACCTGCAGAGTTTCTGCCAGTGGTGGAGCGGCTGGGGTTGATGGACAGCATGACCGTGGCGCTGCTGCAGGATGCTGTCAGTGCAACCCGGGCATGGCCAGCCGGGCTCTGCCTGTCGCTGAACATTACCCCGGAGCAGTTGCTGAGACCGTCGCTGACCAGCTGTTTGTCCAGCATTATGCAGCATGCCGGGCCGGTAATGCTGGAACTTGAAATCACCGAACAGAATGTCATGGCCATTTCTGACGATGCCCGCCAGGCGATCCGTCTGCTGAAAGAGGCCGGTATCGGAGTGGTGCTGGATGATTTTGGCACCGGCTACTCCAACCTGTCGGTTTTGCTGGGGCTGGGTATTACCAAAATCAAAATTGACCAGACGTTTATCGCCGGAATCGTGACCGGATCTGAGCAGCGAAAAGTGGTGGAAACGCTGCTGGCACTCTGTCAGGGGCTTAATGTGATCATTACTGCAGAGGGCATTGAGGATGTCGCCACGCTGAGGTGGCTGAGAAAGCGCGGCTGTGATTACGGTCAGGGATATCTCTTCAGCCGTCCGGTTCCTGCCGGGCAGGCCACCACGTTGCTGGCGTCCGCTAACGTGGAGGAATTGATGCAGGAAGAGGCGATGGCCGTTAGCTTAGTCAGGTCGCTGGGCTGAAAGCGCGCAACACTCTCTGTGGCCGGGATTAAAACAATAAACGGGCCCGGCGGTCAGAGCCGGGCCCGCTGTCACATCAGAACTGGTAAATCAGACCCAGGGCTGTGATGTCGTCGGTCGGCAGGCGAAGCGGATTGTTATCTTTCAACAGGTTGATGCGGTATTCACCATAGACCGACATGTTCTTGTTGAAGTAGTAAGTGGCACCCACGGCGGTGTATTTAATGATGTCGGCATCGCCGATATTCTCAATTTCCTTGCCTTTGGATGAGACGTAACCCACGGACGGACGGAAGCCGTTCAGGAACTGATACTGCGCCACGGCTTCAAAGTTCTGCGCTTTGTTAGCGAAACCGCCAGTAATTGGCGTGGCGTTCAGAGTTTCACCGTACATGGCAGCCAGATAGACCTGGTTCGCATCATATTTCACCGAGGTCGCCCAGTGCTGGGCTTTTTCGCCTTCTCCGCGTGCGGCAGCATTCTGCGCCGTTGTGCGATCCAGGCTGGCAAACGCGCCGGCAAAGCTCAGGCCGAAATCGAAGTCATAGGAAGCGGAGAGGGCGAAGCCGTCGCCGTTGGAACGACGCACGCCGTCAATGTTACTGCTGCGATCGTTTTTGCCCTGATACTGCGCGGCAAGGTTTAAGCCGTCGACCAGACCAAAGAAATTGCTGTTACGCCAGGTCAGTACACCGGTTGAGCGGCCAGAGAGAAAGGCGTCGGTATAACCGGAGTCGCCGCCGAAGAACGGCAGCATATCGGTATAACTCAGCACGTCATAGACCAGGCCGTAGTTACGTCCGTAATCCAGCGAACCTGCCTCGCCAAACTTCAGGCCAGCATAGCCCAGACGGGTACGGTTGGTGGCCTGGGCGTCACTGCCCTCGGAGTTATGCAGACTGTACTGATACTGCCAGAAACCGTAGCCGGTAAGCTGGTCAGTAATCTTTGTCTCGCCTTTAAAGCCAAAGCGGGCATAAGAGGAGGTATCACCATCGTTGTTGTTATCGTCAGAAAAGAGGTGTGACACGTTAATCTTGCCGACCAGATCCAGCTTATTGCCATCCTTGTTATAAACTTCTGCGGCCTGCGCGGAGGAGAGACCGATCAGTAACGGCATGACAGCCGCCAGTAAAGTGCGCTTCATCATTTAATTATTACCCTGTATTCATTAATTATTATTCCCCTGATGTGGGGTGAAAAGAAAATGACACAAAAAGGTAAAACTACAAAGTGCAATAAAAGTAACAAAATGTGATGTCTATATTCAGCTGATGGATAACAGCGAGGAACAGAAGATTAAATTGTAAAGTAATAAGATTTTCTTCTAATAAGTAATTATGAGTTATCTGATTTTATATCTCTATTTATCAATGCATTATGTTTGTATGTAGTGATCTTAAATGGGCTTTTTTTGTACATTTTTAAATCAATATAACCCCTGGTTTAATTATGGCTGATTATCTGCTAAGAATAGCCTTATAAGGCTTTTATCCTAACCATTAGTCTGCGTATTAATATTTGTTCATCTTTCTGGAATATTCTTTCTGGCCCGATGATCACCTCCGGAATAATAGTCAGAGTCGCTGATTAAATATTGATCAGCCTGTTTATAAAATAGCCTGAAAAAGATACGCAGATTAATGTGTCTGCAGGGGGAAATGAAAAACATTTGTTAAATAAAGCCAGGGTGTTCTGACATTTTCGGGCGAGTTCCCCGCGTAATCGCTGCACCAGCGCGAGGCAAACTGCGCTAAAACAGGGCAGTGGAGGGGCTTTTCTGGAGTGATAATTTATCAGCGATCACAAAAGCGATATTTCATCCCGTGAATGCATAATTCTGCTGTTTAAAACCCGGTTCTGGCGCTGCAATCAGACAACTATTCACTATATATGCAAATTAAGTGAATATTGTCAGCATCTAACTCATTGATATTACGTCGTGAAGACCATTTTATGCATTAATTCTCTGGCTGGCACGTTAACTGCAATCTACAGTAGGGCTGCACTACAACATCTTTTAACAATTTTAAAACATAAGCTTTACCCGGCCGGTAAAGTAAAGCAGGAGAGTGGGTTATGGCACTGCACGTTTCACGTCACGATTTCGATCAATGGATGATGCCGGTTTATGCGCCTGCGACTTTTATACCGGTTCGCGCGGAAGGCTCCACCGTCTGGGATCAAAACGGCAAAGATTATATCGACTTCGCCGGTGGCATCGCCGTCAATGCGTTAGGGCATGCGCATCCGGCATTACAACAGGCGCTGCAGGAACAGGCCGCACGTTTATGGCATACCGGTAATGGCTACACCAACGAACCGATCCTGCGGCTGGCGAAGCAGTTGATCGATGCCACCTTCGCTGACCGGGTGTTCTTCTGTAACTCCGGGGCGGAGGCGAACGAAGCGGCGCTGAAACTGGCGCGCAAGGTGGCGCATGATCGTGTGGGTCCGCATAAAAGTGGCATCGTGGCGTTTAAGAATGCATTTCATGGCCGCACCCTGTTTACGGTAACAGCCGGTGGTCAGCCCGCTTACTCAAAAGATTTTGCGCCGCTGCCGCCAGAGATCCAGCATGCCCCGTTTAACGATCTGGCGGCGGCGGCTGAACTGATTAATGACCATACCTGCGCAGTCATTGTTGAACCGATTCAGGGTGAAGGTGGCGTGCTGCCTGCCGATCCGGCGTTCCTGCGTGGATTGCGAGAACTCTGTGATAAGCATCAGGCTCTGCTGATTTTTGATGAAGTGCAGAGTGGCGTTGGCCGTACCGGTTCGCTTTATGCCTACATGCATTATGGCGTCACGCCGGATGTGCTCACCAGCGCCAAAGCGCTGGGCGGCGGCTTCCCGATTGGTGCGATGCTGACGCGCGAAGATCTGGCGCTGGTGATGGGCGTTGGCACCCACGGCACCACCTATGGCGGCAATCCGCTGGCGGGCGCAGTGGCAGGTAAAGTCATGGAGCTGATCAACCAGCCTGAACTGATGGCGGGTGTAACAGAACGTCACCAGTGGATTGTTGCGGCACTGGATGAGATCAACCAGCGTCTGCATCTGTTCAAAGAAGTGCGCGGTCTTGGCCTGCTGATTGGCGCGGTGCTCAGCGACGATTTTGCCGGTAAAGCCAAAGCGATCAACCTTGCCGCCGCGGAAATGGGCGTCATGGTGCTGATTGCGGGTGCCAATGTGGTGCGTTTTGCCCCGGCGCTGAATATCAGTGAGCAGGAAGTGAAGCTGGGCATGGCCCGCTTTGCCGAAGTGTGTGAAAGCCTGGTGCGAGGGTCAACATCATGATGGTAATCCGTCCGGTTGAACGCGATGACTTAAGCCAGCTGATGGCGCTGGCGGGCAAAACCGGTGGCGGGCTGACCTCGTTGCCGGTTGATAGCGCGACGCTTCAGGCGCGTATCGATCGATCGCTGCAGACCTGGGAGGATTCTCTGCCACGTGCCGAACAGGGCTATGTCTTTGTGCTGGCCGATAGCGAAGATAACCGCGCCGTCGGCATCTGCGCCATTGAGGTGGCGGTGGGGCTGCAGGATCCCTGGTACAATTTTCGCGTCGGTACCCAGGTGCACGCCTCAAAAGAGCTGAATGTTTATGCCGCGCTGCCTACCCTGTCGCTGAGTAACGACCATACCGGCAGCAGTGAGCTCTGCACGCTGTTTCTCGATCCCGATTACCGTGATGGCAAAAACGGCTATCTGCTGTCGAAGTCACGCTTCCTGTTTATGGCCAGTTTCCGTGAGCGTTTTACCAACCGGGTGGTGGCCGAGATGCGTGGCGTCAGCGATGAGCAGGGCCATTCGCCGTTCTGGGAGAGCGTCGGCAGCCGCTTCTTCTCTATGGAATTCAGCAAAGCGGACTTCCTTAGTGGCACCGGACAGAAATCGTTTATCGCTGAACTGATGCCGAAACATCCGCTCTACATCGACTACCTGACACCGGAAGCGCAGGCGGTGATTGGACAGGTCCATCCGCAAACCGCGCCTGCACGGGCGGTACTGGAAGCAGAGGGCTTCCGCTACCTCAATTATGTCGACATTTTTGATGGCGGCCCGACGCTGGAGTGCGATATCGATCATATCCGCGCCGTGCGTAAAAGCCGTCTGCGCAGCGCAGAACGGGGCGAAAACCCGGCTGATGCACCGCTCTGTCTGGTTGCCAATAGCGATTATCGCCAGTTCCGTGTAGCGCTGATTCCGGCAAAGGCTGACAGCGACAGCGTGCAACTCACGGATGAACAGATGCGGGCGCTCCATTGCCAGCCGGGCGACAGCCTGCGCGTGGTGACGCTCTGCAAAGAGGAGAAAACAGCATGACACATCTGATAAATGGACAATGGCTGAACGGTGAAGCTGAGATTCTGACGAAAGCGGATCCGGTCAGCGGCGAGACGTTATGGCAGGGTCACGCGGCATCAGCCGCTCAGGTCACCGCAGCCTGTGAGGCGGCGCGCGACGCATTTCCAGCCTGGGCCAGACGCCCGCTGGCGGAACGGCAGGCGATCGTTGAGAAATTTGCCGCCGGGCTTGAGGCGCATAAAACGGCGCTGGCGGAAACCATCGCCCGTGAAACCGGCAAGCCGCGCTGGGAAGCGCTGACCGAAGTGGGCGCGATGATCAACAAAATCGGCTTTTCGGTGAAGGCATACCATAGCCGCACCGGTGAACAGCATGAAGGCGAAAGCTCGCTGCGCCACCGCCCGCATGGGGTACTGGCGGTGTTTGGTCCCTATAACTTCCCGGGACATCTGCCAAACGGCCATATCGTTCCGGCGCTGCTGGCGGGCAACTGCGTGGTATTTAAACCCAGCGAACTGACGCCGCTGACCGCCGAAAAAACCGTTGAGCTCTGGCTGGCTGCGGGCCTGCCTGCCGGCGTGCTGGCACTGTTACAGGGCGGACGTGAGACTGGTCAGGCGCTGGCCAACTGTCAGCAGATTGATGGCCTGCTGTTTACCGGCAGCGCCCATACCGGCTATCAGCTGCATCGCCAGTTTGCCGGTCAGCCTGAAAAGATGCTGGCGCTGGAGATGGGCGGTAACAATGCCCTGATTGTTGAAGATCCGGCGGACACTGATGCGGCTGTCAACATCACGTTGCAGTCAGCCTTTATAACCGCCGGTCAGCGCTGCACCTGCGCGCGGCGTCTGCTGGTCAAACGCGGCGATGCAGGGGATGCGTTTCTGCGGCGGCTGGTGGAGGTGGCGGGGCGACTGCAACCCGCCGCCTGGAATGCTGAACCGCAGCCGTTTATGGGCAGCGTGATCTCCACCGGCGCGGCAGAGAAGATTATGGGTGAGTGGCAACGGCGGGTTGAGGCGGGCGGCGAGGTGCTGCTGGCGATGCGCTGGCCGGATCGCCACAGTGCCATCCTGACGCCAGGTATTATCGATTTAACCGGCGTGCAGGGCATTCCGGATGAAGAGGTCTTTGGTCCGCTGTTAGGCATAGTCCGCTATGAGACATTTGAAGAGGCGATAGCGCTGGCTAACCAGACCCGTTATGGCCTGTCGTGCGGATTGATCTCGCCTTCACGCCAGCAGTTTGATCAGCTGCTGCTTGAAGCGCGTGCCGGTATCGTCAACTGGAACAAACCGCTGACCGGCGCAGCCAGTACCGCACCGTTTGGCGGCATTGGTGCCTCGGGCAACCATCGCGCCAGCGCCTGGTATGCGGCGGACTACTGCGCCTGGCCGATGGCCTCGCTGGAGACGCCTGACCTGACGCTGCCCGCCACGCTGTCGCCGGGCCTCGATTTCTCCACCCAGGAGACGACGTCATGAAGGCAACCGAGGCCAACTTTGATGGGCTGGTGGGGTTAACACACCACTATGCCGGGCTGTCGTTTGGCAACGAAGCCTCGACCCGCAATCAGCTGCAGCCGTCGAATCCCCGTCTGGCGGCAAAGCAGGGGTTGCTCAAGATGAAAGCGCTGGCCGATATGGGCTACGTTCAGGGGGTGATTCCGCCGCATGAGCGGCCCAATATTGCGGCGCTGCGCCAGCTCGGCTTTGGTGGCAGCGATGAGCAGGTGCTGGCTGCGGCCGGCAAAACTGCGCCGGGATTACTCTCCGCCGTCAGTTCAGCCTCGGCGATGTGGGTCGCCAATGCTGCCACGGTCTCGCCGTCAGCGGACAGCCTTGATGGCCGGGTTCACCTGACGGTGGCGAACCTTAACAACAAATTCCACCGTGCGATAGAAGCGCCGGAAACGGCCTGGCTGCTGCGTTCCATCTTCCGCGACGATCGCCATTTTGCGGTGCATGATGCCTTGCCGCAGGTGGCGATGTTTGGCGATGAAGGGGCGGCGAACCATAACCGGCTGGGCGGCGCTTATGGTGAGCGCGGCGTGCAGCTGTTTGTCTATGGCCGCGACAGCAGCCATGAGGGCAAAACCCCGCAGCGTTATCCGGCACGTCAGACCCGGGAAGCCAGCGAGGCGGTCGCCCGTCTGCATCAGCTCTCACCGGAAAGCGTGCTGTATGCGCAGCAGAATCCTGCGGTGATCGATCAGGGCGTGTTCCATAACGATGTGATTGCGGTGAGTAACCAGCAGATGCTCTTCTGTCACCAGCACGCCTTTGTTAATCAGCCTGAACTGCTGGCGCAGCTTCGGTCGCGCGTTCCCGGTTTTGTGGCGCTGGAAGTGCCGGAAAATCGGGTGTCAGTGAAAGATGCGGTAGAGACCTATCTGTTTAACAGTCAGTTGCTGAGCCGTCCCGACGGCACCATGATGCTGGTGCTGCCGGAGGAGTCACGTCAGCATCCGGGTGTCTGGCGCTACCTGTGTGAACAGGTTGAGGCTGACACGCCACTCAAAGCCCTGAAGGTGTTTGATCTGCGCGAAAGCATGTATAACGGGGGTGGTCCAGCCTGCCTGCGTTTGCGGGTGGTGCTGACACCACAGGAGCAGCAGGCAGTGAATCCGGCGGTGCTGATGAACGATCGGCTCTTCAGCACGCTGAATAACTGGGTTGACCGTCATTACCGCGATCGCCTGACCCAGGCCGATCTGGTCGACCCACAATTGCTGCGTGAGGGACGCGACGCGCTGGATGAACTGACGAAGCTGCTAGACTTAGGAAATGTATATGCATTTCAGCAGTGAAGGAGGGGGCAGCACAGGCTGCCGCCTGCTCAGGGCGAAAAGGAGGAACGATGCAGGACTTTTTACAGCAAACGCTCTCCGGCGAGGTGCCGCGTAAGCGTAGTGGTGAAACGGCGCATCTTCGCTGGCAATGGTTGTATCACGGCATACTGTTGATGGAGCCGACGGTGCCGGTTAAACAGGCGCTGGTGCTCTCTGCCGGGATCCACGGCAATGAAACGGCCCCGGTAGAAATGGTGAACCAGCTGGTTAATCCGCTGCTGCGGGGCGAAAAGCCATTACAGCAGCGCATGCTGGTGATTCTGGGTAATCCCTCAGCGCTACGCGCCGGTAAGCGCTATGTGCGTTATGACATTAACCGGCTGTTTGGCGGACGCTGGCAGCAGATTGATGATGGTGATGAGGCCCGCCGCGTGCTGCGGCTGGAGCAGACGCTGGAGACCTTCTGGCAGCTGGGCGAGTGCGATGAGACGCGCTGGCATCTCGACATGCACACGGCTATTCGTGGCTCTTATCATCCTCAGTTCGGCGTAATGCCGCACAATGAACGCCCCTGGCCGCCCGCGTTTCTTGACTGGCTGGCCGCTGCCGGGCTGGAAGCGCTGGTGTTCCATCGCTCGCCGGGCGGCACCTTTACCCACTTCAGCTGCGAGCACTTCGGTGCGGCCAGCTGTACCCTGGAGCTGGGCAAAGCGCTGCCGTTTGGCGAAAACGATCTCAGTCAGTTCAGTGCGGCACAGCAGGCGCTGGCGTCTTTACTCTATGGCGAAGCGCTGCCTGCGGCGGCGGTCAGACCGCGTCACTATCGGGTCGCGCAGCAGATCACCCGACTGAGTGAGCACTTTACGCTGCATATGTCGCCGGAAACGCTGAACTTTACCGCGTTTCCACAGGGGACGTTGCTGGCGGAAGATGGTAGCACCCGCTATTACGTGCAGCAGGCGCGGGAGTATGTGCTGTTCCCTAACCCTAACGTGGCCGCCGGGCTGCGTGCCGGACTGATGCTGATTGAAGAGAGCGAACAGACTCAGGCGCTGCCGGTCTGATAGCGGTTGTTAACAGCGCAGACCATCGGCGCTAAAAAACCGACAGGAAAAGTGGAAGATCGGCTTCCGCTTTCCTGTCGTAACCCTTACACTCCTCCATGATTTCTGCCAAATTCGCTTTAAATTCATAAACATTTTCAATTCCTCACGCCTTTCTTCTTATTCTCTTCATGATTGCCCGATTTTTATCTTTTATGCTTTCACGGCTTTACTCAGGCTCTGAGTAGTTGACGTTCAGCGTCGTATGCTTGTTTCCGAAGACGCGACAGAGTGCTGTCGTCATTATCATGAATTATAAGGACACTATTATGCGCAAACTGACTTCCCTTTTACTGGCTTCCTCGCTGGCGTTTGGTGCAGCCAGCGCCGTCCATGCAGCCGCTGACAACCTGACTCCACCGCCAGCAGGCAGCGAAAAAGCGATGCACAAGCCGCCAATGCGCCACGGCATGGAGATGATGTTTAAAGGTCTGAACCTGACCGACGCGCAGAAAACTCAGATGCGCGACATCATGAAAGAGAGCCACAAAGATATGAAACGCCCGTCACTGGACGAGCGTCGTGCGGCCCACAGCATTATTGCCTCTGACAGCTTCGACCAGAGCAAAGCAGAAGCACAGGCAGAGAAGATGTCCGCCAATGCCAAAGAGCATGCGCTGAAGATGCTGGAAACCCAGAACAAGCTCTATAACGTGCTGACGCCGGAGCAGAAGAAACAGTACAACGCTAACTTTGAAAAGCGTCTGACTGAGAAAGGCCCGCACGAGGGCAAAATGGCACCGCCAGCAGAACCGGCTGAATAACACTCGTTAAGCGAACGGTCTGAGACCGCCGGCGCTGTCCACTGAAGGTGAGTGGGCAGCGTCGGCGGTTTTTTTATAGCGGCAGAATAGGGTAGGCACCTGACAGAATCGGGCGGCAGAGGATTTTGTAGCCGTCGTGATCAAAACCGCCTTTGGGCCGCTGCAGTTTTCTGGCCTCATCCATGCTGCTGACCGAACCGAGATAGAACCAGTGGTCGATAACGTGGATCTGCGTCATCTCTTTGCCTTCCTCCACCAGCCCCACGGCACCCTGCCATGGCCAGCAGAACACCCGCACATTTTCCAGCGCCTCCAGCAGTCGATCCTGATGATCGCTGACCGGCTCTTTACCACAGCAGGCCCCGGCGCAACGGCGCAGTGCCGAGCGGAAGCAGCCTCGCCCCGCACTCAGCGCTTCCAGACCCAGCAGGCCATGACAGAGCTGATACTCATCCGCGAGCTGCTTGAGCCGTTCCAGCGCGGCGAAGCGACTGCGATAGAGCCCAAACAGGTTGGGGGACTGGCTGAAATCGAGGTCTTTTGCGTAGACCACATTCGGTTTGCCGTCGGTAATCTGCAATGAACAGAGCTGCCGGTTTTTGCGCAGTCGCTTATTAAACAGTGGCTGCTGGGTTTTGATCATCTGCGCTTCCAGCAGCAGCGCGCCGAGGTCGCCCGCGGTAGGGATCCAGCTTACACGCCGCGACTGGCGTAGCATTTTCGCCTCATCCGGGGTGCGGAAATGGGACATCACCCGCGAACGCAGATTCACACTTTTACCGATATAGAGCGGCAGCGACTCACTTTCGCCATGAAAGGTATAGACGCCAGGATGATTTGGCAGGCCTTCCAGCCATTCACGCAGGTGTTCGGGATATTGATAAATTGCATTCGCGTCGGGTTCGGGGCGAAGTATGGCAGAACGTCTGACCAAGATGGACTCCATTTACTGGTTGTCCATACAGCATAACAGGCAGGTGAAATGATCGCCAGCCGTCTGGTTACAGAGACCGTGTTGCCCGCCAGCAGATCAGCGAGCCGAGCGTGATCATCGCCACGCCCTGCCAGAAGGCCAGCGGCGGCGTCAGGCCGAGCCACAGTGATCCCATCAGGGCCGACAGCACCGGCGTAAAGTAGGAGGCGGTGGCCAGCAGCGTCAGATTGCCCTGCTGAATCCCGTGATTCCAGGCGGAATAGGCGATGGCGGTGGAGAGCCCGACAAACAGCACCTCCAGCAGCGGCACCAGCGTAAAGGCCATCGGCACAGTGTGATCGCTGAAGGCATATTTCAGCCACAGCGCCAGTGCAGTCAGGATAAAAAACAGCGTGACGCCATTGGAACCACGGGCAAAGCGGCGGGTGAGATTATTGTAGAGCGCCCAGGTCAGGGCGGCGATAAAGGCCAGTGCATAGGCGACCGGGTTGCGCAGCATATTCTGCCACAACAGCGCCGGCGATCCGCTGCCGCTGCCTTTCATTACCCAGACGATCCCCAGCAGCGACAGCAGCAGTCCTGGCCACAGCCAGACACGGAAACGCTGCTGATTAAATGGGATCGCCAGCACGATGGTCAGACAGGGCCAGAGATAGTTAATCATCCCCAGCTCCAGCGACTGGCTGCGATCGCTGGCCAGCCCGATGGCCAGTGCCAGACAGATTTCATAGCCGACAAAGAGTACGCCGCCCAACCACAGGTAGATGGCTGGCATCGCGCCGGGTCTGGGCAGGCCCCGGGTCAGGCAAAGGAGACACGCCGTGGTGGTGTAGATCAGCGCCGCACCACCGGTGGCGCCAAAGGCTTCACTGACGCTGCGCAGCAGGCCAACGGTCGTACTCCAGAGCAGAATGGCGACAAGCCCGATGAGGGTCGCGCGCGAAACGGTGGCAGGCATGCAGCGATCAACAAAGTCAGTGAGAGAAGCCTCCCTTGCCGCGGCAAGGGAGGGGCAGGATTACTTCCAGAAGTCGTCGAATACCGTGATCGGCGGACGACGTTTGTGCTCGGTTTTCTGATACCAGCCTTCGATGATACGGGCGCTGTCAGGATTGATGCTTTTGCCTTCCAGGTAGTCATCAATCATCTCATAGGTGACGCCCAGCGCCACTTCATCCTGCAGGCCTGGACGATCATCTTCCAGATCGGCAGTCGGTTTCTTCAGATAGAGATGCTCCGGGCAGCCAAGGTGTTTCAGCAACTGCTTGCCCTGACGCTTGTTCAGGCGGAACAGGGGATTGATGTCCGTGCCGCCATCGCCATACTTGGTGAAGAAACCGGTCACAGCTTCAGCCGCGTGATCGGTGCCGACCACCACGCCTTTGGTCATGCCGGCGATGCTGTATTGCGCTTTCATCCGCTCGCGGGCTTTTTCATTGCCGCGGACAAAATCGGAAAGCGTAATACCCGCCTCTTTCAGCGCGCGCTCACTGGCCAGCACCGACTCTTTGATGTTTACCACCAGCGAACGGTCGGGTTTGATAAAGGCCAGCGCGTCCTGACAATCCTGCTCATCCGCCTGCACACCATAGGGCAGACGCACGGCAATAAAGGTGTAGTCGTTATCACCGCTCTCCTGACGCAGTTCGGTGATCGCCCGCTGCGCCAGCGCGCCCGCCAGGGTTGAATCCTGACCGCCGCTGATCCCCAGCACCAGCGTTTTCAGTCCGCTGTGGCGTTTCAGGTAGGCTTTAAGAAAATCGATGCTGACACGCACTTCCTGGTCAGCGTCGATAGTGGGCTTCACACCCAGGGCTTCAATAATTTCCTGCTGCAGTGACATGAACTTCTCCTCAGGTCAGTGGCCTGTCGGCTCGATGCGAACGTTTTATTAAAGCTAACGTGCCTTAGCGAAAACAACAAGCCAAAGCGGTAACTGATTGCCGTGAAACGTTGCGAAATCAGTGAGTTTTTACCTGCGGCAGCGGTTTTTTCGCCAGCACGGTAAACATCAGAATCGCCGTCATAAAGCAGCCAAAAATGGTGGCGCACATGCTCAGCACCGAGGTGCCGCCGATGCCGGTAATCGGCACGGTAATCGCACCCAGCGTGAACATCGTGACGCCAATCACCGCGGAGGCGCTGCCAGCGCGATGGCCCTGACTCTGCATCGCCAGGGACGAGGCGGTGGTAGCGATAACGCCGTTGCTGGCAATGGTAAAGAACAGTGCCACCAGCAGCAGCGCTAAGGGAGCATGCAGCAGCGCGGCCAGCAGCAGCAGACTGGAGGCGACAAAGGCCAGCGTCAGTCCGCCTTTCAGCACCCGATATTCGCCCCACAATGGACAGAGGCGGGCGCTGGTCTGTGAAGCAATCACCAGGCCAAACCCGTTGGCCGCAAAGCAGAAGCTAAAGGCCTGGGGGGAAAGACCATAGAGTTGCTGCAGCACGAACGGCGAGGCACCGATGTAGGCGAACATGCCGGACATCATAAATCCCTGGGTCAGGCAGAAGCCCATGAAGGGGCGATGGGTAATCACCTGACCCAATGCCGCGTAGGCGGAGAATATTGATCCTTTACTGCGGCGTGCCTCAGGCAGGGTTTCATGCAGCTTCCAGCGCGCCAGCAGGATCAGCAGAATGGCAATGCCGCCCAGTACCATGAAGATGCCGCGCCAGTTTAAAATCGTCATGAGCACGCCGCCTAATACCGGTGCGCCGATCGGTGCCAGACCGTTGACCAGCATCAGCAGAGCGAAGAATCGCGTCAGCTCATGGCCACTGTACATATCGCGTGCAATCGCCCGTGACAGCACCGCGCCGCCCGCACCTGCTAACCCTTCGAACAGCCGCGCCAGCAGCAGCTGGTTAATATCCTGCGCCAGCGCACAGCCCATCGAGGCGATAAACAGCAACACCAGTGACAGGGTCAGCGGGCGCAGGCGGCCGAACTTATCGCTCATCGGGCCAAAGAGCAGCTGGCCAAAGCCGAGACCTAACAGGCCAGCGGTCAGACTCAGCTGCGCGGTAGCGGTTTCGGTATGCAGGTCCTGGGCCATTTGTGGTAGTGCAGGCAGATAGAGGTCGATGCAGAGCGGGCCCAGCGCGGCCAGCAGGCCCAGCGTAATGGCATAAACCAGGCGATTGGAGTGTACAGGGGTCATTTATCCTCGGGATTGTCAGCGATGGGGTAAACAGAAAGCGGGTAAGGCTGCGAAAAACAGCGTCCGGTAACGCGACATTCACGCCGATCTGCGTCTGCGCGGATGACGGTGCGGTCTCTGAAAACGGGGCGCTATCGGGTGCCTGTTTTGCCGGGCAGTATACGTCTGCGTTGACAGCAAAACAGCCTTCTTTACGAAATCCTGACATTTGACAGGCCACTAATTGTTCGTCATAAACTTGATAAATCAGCATTTATGTTCCAGGCTTGTTTCCACATGGACAATAAATGAGGAACAACAAGATGAATAAAGTGATGGGATGTATCGCTGCGGCGCTGACGCTGGCTGCACTGTCTGGTTGTACGACTTACGATCGTGCGGAAAGCTACGTGACTAAGCCAGTGGTAAAGGATGTTAAAAAGGGTATGACCCGTGATCAGGTTCGTCAGATCGCCGGTACGCCTTCTACTGAAATCACCATGGTTCACGCGCGCGGCACCTGCCAGACTTATGTACTGGGTCAGCGCGACGGTAAAGCTCAGACTTACTTCGTGAGCTATAACGACACTGGCCGTGTCATGAACTACGGCTTCCAGAGCTGTGCGGAATATGACACCGATCCGCAGGTTCAGCAGTAACTCATAGCACCCCTGAATAGCAAACGGCCCGTCATTATGACGGGCCGTTTTTCGTTGTGGCGCTGACTACAAACCTGCCGGGCGCGGCACCTCAACATAATCGCCATCTATCTGTCGCTGGTAGAAGTGGCCAGCCTGCACATAGAAGCGTTTGCCGTTAAAGTCGAGTACCCGCATTTCACTGCTGACCCGCGACTCTGCAGGCGGCTCTGTCACCACATACTCATCGCCGTGACGCTGATAATAATTGCCGTTGAGCAGATAATAGGTCAGTCCGCCTATCAGCACCGCGGTTGCGGCTTCAGGCAAAAAGCGCACCGGCCCGGGTCCGCCCCAGTGTGGCCCGTGGCCGCCATGTCGACCCCATCCACCCGGCGTGCCCCAGTCGCCAGGATGAGCGAAAGCCAGAGTGGGTGTCAAAAGCGTCAGCGTCAGAAGCGAGGCGATTATCTTTTTCATCAGGTGTTCTCCTCATAAGACTGGATGCAGAATTCGCTTTTTACCCGGCAAAGACAAGCACTAAAGCGGCGATTTTTCGCCTGTTTACCATGCTTAACGCTTTCTTAACGGCGTTGCCATTAATGGGGGAGATTATGGAGAAGAAGGGCGGGAATAACCTGGCGCGTGCGCGCCAGGTTCAAAGCAGATTAGCGGTGCGCCAGTTCGGCGTTGTCGTCGCTTTCCAGGACGCGCTTATCGGTCATACCTAACCAGCGACTGGTGAGAGAACCGGCGGTCATGGAACCGTTGACGTTCAGGGCTGTACGACCCATATCGATCAGCGGCTCAATGGAGATCAGCAGCGCCACCAGGGTGACCGGCAGGCCCATCGCAGGCAGGACAATCAGTGCCGCGAAGGTTGCACCACCGCCGACACCGGCAACGCCTGCTGAGCTCAGCGTTACGATCCCGACCAGTGTCGCAATCCACAGTGGGTCAAACGGGTTGATCCCGACGGTTGGCGCAACCATCACTGCCAGCATAGTTGGATAGAGACCGGCACAGCCGTTCTGGCCGATAGTGGCACCAAAAGAGGCCGCGAAGCTGGCAATCGACTCAGGCACGCCAAGACGACGGGTCTGGGTTTCCACGCTCAGCGGGATGCTGGCTGCGCTGGAGCGGCTGGTAAAGGCGAAGGTAATAACCGGCCACACTTTACGGAAGAAGCGCATCGGGTTGATACCATTTACCGACAGCAGCAGGGCGTGGACACCAAACATGATGGCCAGACCGAGGTAAGAGGCGACCACAAAGCTGCCCAGCTTGATGATGTCCTGCAGGTTAGAACCGGCAACCACTTTGGTCATCAGCGCCAGCACACCATAAGGCGTCAGCTTCATCACTAAACGCACCAGCTTCATGACCCAGGACTGCAGCGTATCGATCGCGACCAGCACGCGCTGACCTTTAACTTCATCATCTTTCAGCAACTGCAGTGCAGCCACGCCCAGGAAGGCGGCGAAGATGACGACGCTGATAATCGAGGTCGGACTGGCTCCGGTCAGATCGGCAAACGGGTTTTTCGGGATAAAGGAGAGCACCAGTTGCGGCACGGTCAGGTCAGCCACTTTGCCGACATAGTTGCTCTGGATCGCACTGAGACGCGCAGTCTCCTGCACGCCCTGAACCAGACCTTCAGCGCTCAGGCCAAACAGGCCGGTCACGAAGACGCCGACCAGCGCCGAGATCGCGGTGGTAAACAGCAGTACGCCAATCGTCAGTACGCTGATTTTTCCCAGCGACGAGGCGTTATGCAGACGGGCAACCGCACTCAGAATGGAAACGAACACCAGCGGCATTACGACCATCTGCAGCAACTGGACATAGCCATTACCGACGATGTTAAACCAGCTGATAGACTCTTTGACCACTGCGCTGTTTTCGCCGTAGATCAACTGCAAAACCAGGCCGAACAGTACGCCGATTACCAGACCGGTCAGCACTTTTTTCGACAGGCTCCAGTTCTGACGGCTGAAGCGAGAGAGCAATACCAGCAGCACCACAAAGGCTACGATATTAAGCGTAAGAGGAAGGTCCATACTGAAACTCCAGAGTAATGCGGCCTTTCGCTCTGGAAAGGCCGCATAATGTTAATCACGAATTAAGACAGCAGGAATGGTAACAGCAGGCGAAGAGGGTGCCTTATATCCAAATGGCATGGTTTATAACTTAAAGGCGTTTTGTGCTGATTTATTGCGCAGTATGACTGGAAATCAACCGTCCGACGCCATTTTGTAGCGTATCGAACAGCTGTGACGGCCAGCCGTTTGCACCAAAAGATGGCATGCCCACCGGAAACCAGAGCGCATATCCCACCAGTCCCAGGCACAATGCCCGTTCAAGCTGGTTGCCTTTCTGACTGCGCAGAATCGGCAACCGGAAGCGCCAGCGGCAGGGCCACAGCAGCGGAACCCCGGCAGGCGTCAGCATATCGGCCACAATATGGCTAAGGTAGCCCAGCGTCAGACCCTGCAGGACATCAGGCGGTATCGGCGACGACTGGGGCAGGTTTATCTGAAAAAGCCATAAACCGGCGGCTATCGCCAGCAAACTGTGGGTAAAGCCGCGATGGCCGAACGCGCGCGCAATAGGATGAGAGAGCCAGCGCAGTCGCTGTCCCAGCAGAGATTTAGGGTGATCGATATCGGGCAACAGACATGTCAGCAGCGCTGAGGGAACAAGATGCCACCAGTCGGCCTGCGCCAGCACCGGTGTCAGCTCAGCACGCTTCGCAAAGATAGCGCTGGCAATGGCAAAAATGATGTGGCCTTCGCCCGTCATGATAGAACCTGGTTGCAAAGAAAACTGTCGATGCATCCAGTATAGGGATTTATCCAGTAAATGAGAACATGTGACGCTGTAACGAAGCATGAATATTATTAACAAGGCGGACAGCGATGAAACACTGTCCGCCAGTAAGATTAACGCGCCAGCCAGCCGCCATCCACCGCCAGGGTGTAGCCATTCACGTAGTCAGACGCGGAAGAGGCCAGGAAGACTACCGGGCCCATCATGTCATCCGGCACGCCCCAGCGGCCTGCCGGAATACGCCCCAGAATCTCTTCACTGCGCGACTCATCATTACGAAGCTGTTCCGTATTGTTGGTGGCCATGTAACCGGGAGCGATGGCATTGACGTTAATGCCATGTTTTGCCCACTCGTTCGCCATCAGACGGGTCAGCCCCATCACGGCACTTTTCGACGCTGTATAAGAGGGCACCCGGATACCGCCCTGGAAGGAGAGCATGGAGGCGATATTGATGATCTTGCCGCCATTACCCTGCGCGATAAACTGACGGGCAACCTGCTGCGACAGGAAAAACAGGCTCTTGCTGTTAAGGTTCATCACGTCATCCCAGTCCTGCTCGCTGAAATTCAGTGCGTCCTCACGGCGGATAATGCCGGCATTGTTGACCAGAATGTCAATTTTACCGGCAGCGGCCAGCGCCTGTTCAACCACTGAGGCCACCACGCTGGTCTGCATCAGATCGGCCTGCACCGGCCAGAACCGGCGACCCAGCGCCTCCACTTTACTTTGGGTATCATCCGGGCCATCACGGTTAACGCCGACGATATCACAACCCGCCTGGGCCAGACCCAGCGCCATACCTTGCCCTAAACCGGTGTTACAGCCGGTCACCAGCGCGACTTTACCTTCCAGGTTAAACGTACTCAGTACCATGGTATTTCTCCTCTGCTCAGCGCAGTTCACTGATTTTGACGTGGTCCATGTCATCAAAGACCTGATTCTCACCCACCATGCCCCAGATAAAGGTGTAACGCTGGGTGCCGACACCGGCGTGAATTGACCAGCTGGGTGAGATCACCGCCTGCTCGTTGTGTACCAGCAGATGGCGGGTTTGCTGCGGTTGCCCCATCATGTGGAAGACGGCGCACTCTTCGCTCATATCGAAGTAGAAATAGACTTCCATGCGGCGTTCGTGGGTGTGGCAGGGCATGGTGTTCCACAGGCTGCCTTCATCCAGTTTGGTTAAGCCCATGGTGAGCTGGCAGGTGGGCAACACATCCGGCACGATAAATTTGTTAATGGTGCGGCGATTGGAGGTCGCGGCATCACCCAGCGTCGCGGTGGCCGCTTCCTGCAGCGTGATCTTCTTGTCCGGGAAGGTGCTGTGTGCTGGCGCACTGTTGTAATAGAATTTGGCCGGCTGTGCCGGGTTCAGGCTGCGGAACAGCAGGTTGCGCGCACCTTTGCCGATGTAAAGTGCCTCTTCGTGACCGATTTCCCACGCTTTACCGTCAACTTCTACCAGACCCGGGCCGCCAATATTGATCATACCCAGCTCGCGGCGTTCAAGAAAATAAGCGACGCCCAGCTGTTTTCCCATCTCATCACCGATAGTGACCGGATTATTCACCGGCATGACGCCGCCAATAATGATGCGGTCGATATGGCTGTAGGTCAGGGTGTAATCATCGGCAGTAAATATCTTCTCAATCAGGAACTCGCGGCGCAGTGCTTCAGTATCGAGTTGCTTAGCGTGATCGCTGTGAATGCTTTGACGAACGTCCATCTCAGGCCTCTCTGCAGGTCAGGTTATTCATGCCCCAAACGGGGACGCTTTTGGCATCTTAGGCAGAGCGGGATGGGAATTCAATAAAAATGAAACGTTGTTTTATTTTTTGCGGGTCAGATCAAGTGGCAGGTGCAACAGGCAATAAAAAGCCCGCCATAAGCGGGCTGTTATTATCCCTGCAGATGCTGCAGGCTAAGCTGGGTCAGATTGTCCAGCCGGACATCCGCCAGCGCCCAGCGGGGATCGGCACGGTGTTCAGCGGCGGGCACCACAATCGATCGCATACGCGCTGCTTTGGTGGCGATCATGCCGTTAAACGAATCTTCCAGCGTGACGCAGTTGAGCGGATCGATCGCAAGGCTGGCGGCGGCGTTGAGATAGACCTGGGGATGGGGCTTGCTGTAGGGCAGCGCTTCTGCTGAAGCCAGCACATCGAAATAAGGACGCAGATTGAAGATCTCCAGCACCTGTTCCAGCATCTTTAGCGGTGATGCGGAGGCAAGGCCGATTTTCAGCCCCTGTTCCCGGCACAGTTGCAGCGCCGTTTCCACGCCCGGCAGCAGTGGCCGCGTCTGATCCACCAGCGTCATGGCGCGCGTAATAATCCGCTCAGTGACCTCCTGCTGAGAGGGGCCATGCCAGGGCAGCGTTTCGTACCACATCCGTACAGTCTGATCGATGCGCAGACCCAGGGTATCGGGCATTTCACTGCGACGTGACAGGTCAACATCCAGCGTTGAAAAGATATCCAGCTCAGCCTGATCCCACAGAGGCTCAGAATCGATCAGTAAGCCATCCATATCAAACAGGGCAGCAAGGACAGGGCGGTGATAAGGCATCAGGGGGTCTCCTTTTAAAGTCAGCTTTACCTTAACATCATTCTTTGCTGGCGCACGCTCTGCCCGACAGGCCACGCTTTATTTGGGAAATTTCACCGTTGGCAGGTAAACTGACGGCAAATTGGATTCCGGGTTCAGGAGATATTATGACCTATCAACAGGCTGGCCGTATCGCCATCCTCAAGCGAGTGGCAGGCTGGGTGCTCTTTTTAGTGGCGCTGCTGTCGACCATTATTTCTGTATTGAGCTTTATGTTTAAGCACAGCGAAAAGCAGCCAGGCATTGATGCCGTCATGCTCGATTTCGTCCACGTCATTGTCGATATGCTGCGCTTTAATACGCCATTCCTGAATGTCTTCTGGCATAACTCGCCGGTACCGGAATTTAACGGTCAGATGAACCTGGGTTTCTGGCTGATCTATATTCTGATTTTTGTCGGGCTGGCGCTGGAGTCGTCAGGCGCGCGGATGGGACGTCAGGCGCGTCACGTCAAAGAAGGCATTGAGGATCAGATGATTCTGGAGCAGGCAAAAGGCAGTGAAGGGCGTAGCCGTCAGCAACTGGAAGAGAAGGTGCGCGTACCTCGCCACACCATCTTCCTGCAGATCTTCCCGCTCTATGTCCTGCCGGTGGTGATTGCGATAGCCGGTTATTTTGCGCTGTCGCTGCTGGGCTTTATCTGACCGCGAGCTTTGTCAGGCCGGTCTGGCCTGACTGGCGCCCAGCGCATCCTCATCCAGCAACTGGCCAATGGCGAACTGTGCATCGCCTGGCCAGTGTCCGCCAAAGACGTTAGCCCGGTTGAGCAGATAATAGAGCTGGTAGACCGGCAGACGCTGCGAAAAACCATCCGGTAGCGGCCACACCGATTGATAACCGTCGTAAATCTGGCGAGGCAGGTCAGGGTACCAGCTCAGCATGGCTAAATCGCACTCACGGTCGCCCCAGTAGCAGGCAGGGTCGAACAGCCAGGGGCCACTCTCACTGCTGGCGCAGTTAGCCGGCCAGAGGTCGCCATGCAGCAGCGACGGTTGCGGATGATGTGACGCGAGCACCCGCTGCACGCAGGCAACGATCAGCTCTGTATCCCCGTACTGAATTCCCTTTTCCGCTGCCAGTTGCAGCTGCCAGCCAATGCGCTGTTCAGCAAAAAAAACCGACCAGCGTCGCAGCCAGCTATTGGGTTGGGGCGTCGTGGTGATGTTATTGTCGAAATCGAGGCCGAACTGCGTCTGCTCGCTCCACTGATGCAGATGCGCCAGTTGCTGACCGAGCTGATATGCACTCTGCTCATCAAGCGGCTGTGGCCTGATATATTCCAGCAGCAGAAAGCTCTCCTCGCGATGATGACCCACACCATAGACTTTAGGCACCCGAACCGTGCCGGTGCGCGCCAGCAAATCCAGCTGGTCTGCTTCCCAGGTAAAGAGCGACAGCATATCGCGGCTGTTACTTTTGACGAAGACGTCGTGATCACCGTAGCGGATCTGCCAGGTGGGATGGATATCACCCCCCGCGAGGGCGTGACGTTGAGTGATTTCGGCGTTGCCTAACTGCTCGCTTAACAGACGACTAATGGCTGACCACATTGGGCTATCCTCGTTATTCGCTGCGTAAGTTCGATTGTATTGCGTAAATATTCACCAAAAACCGCGCAATTGCACCCTTTATTCTGGCGCTGAGGTGGCAGGGCGATGATCGGCAGCATCGCGCAGATACTCTTCGAAGGTCGTGACGGTCACCTCGGGTTCCTGACCCAGCGCGCTTTCACCGGCCGCAGTGACCTGCTGCCGCAGATCCTCAGCCTCCAGCGTGCTGACGATGCCATAGCTGTTCGTACCGAGTTCATGCGGATGGCCGTCGTCATCTGTCATCGTGGTCGTGAAACCTGCGGCGGTCATTGCGCTGGTCAGTTCCAGGATGTCACTTAAGCCCGACTCCTGATAGTGAAAGGTCACGATATAGCGGGTTAAGGTGTTGCTCATGAGGCACCTCCGGGGAAGGGAAACTGAACTGAGCGTAGACCATGGTGAAAAATCAGGCGAATTATGAAGGAGATGCTGCGTGTGTGACGTGATGCATAGCGTAAATTCGTGTCAGGAGCCAGCAGCATAACGTAAAAATCTTCTGCCGTTGCGTCTGGCTTTTCATTTGGGCAGCACTATAATGCGCCACGTTAATAAGATGAGTCCCAATTAACAGGGGTTGTCAGGGCGATTCCAGGCATTTTGTGTAAGTTAATAATTTTTTACAAAACTTACCGTAAATTGCATTGAATGCCCGGCAAAACGCTTCAGACTCTCCGTTTTTTAAACAGTCGCACGGATCACATTTAATGAAAGCCTATAACAAGCTGTCTGCTGTTCTTTTGCTCTCCGCCGGAGCTTTTTGTCACCAGGCAATGGCCGATAACGCCGTATTTACGTCAATGGATGACCCTTCAACAGCTAAAAAGCCGTTTGAAGGTTCTGCTGCTGCGGGATATCTGGCGCAAACCGGTAACACCACCAGTTCATCAATGACGGCTCAGACCAATATGACCTGGTATCAGTCATCTATGGCTTACAGCTTGTGGGGTAACGCAGCCAACACCTCGTCAAACGATGAGCGCTCTTCTGAAACTTACAACATCGGTGGTCGTTCACGTTACAACCTCAACTCGTATGACTACCTGTTTGGACAGGCGAGCTGGTTAAGCGATCGTTTCAATGGTTACGATTCACGCGACGTGCTGACAGCCGGTTACGGTCGTCAGATTCTGAATGGACCGGTGCACTCGCTGCGTGCGGAATTGGGTCCGGGTGTACGTTATGACGATTATCACGCGGGTGGTCATCAGACCAAAGCGCTGGGCTATGGCGCAGTCAGCTATCAGTGGCAGCTGACCGACACCACTAAATTTATTCAGGGCGTGTCAGTGCTGAGCAGCTTTGGAGAAGACACCACGGTGAACTCCGAAACTGGTCTGCAGGTGGCGATCAATAGCCACTTCGCGCTGAAGCTGGCTTACAACGTCAGCTGGAACAACAATCCGGCGGAATCTGCGCCTGATCGCACCGATACCAAAACCTCAATCATGCTCTCTTACGCTATGTAAGCGCATTTTTGCAGCAGCATTCACAGCGGCCTGACAGTGTGTCAGGCCGCTTTTTTTTGATTTCTCCAGGGCTTAGCGAAAAAGGCATGGGTTTTTCTCGCCGGGGAAAACTGCTATCATCAGCCCCGCACTGAAATCCTGGCGACATTCCGACAATGTGGGTCTGATATCACGCCAGGTCACTAATTTTACATTACGTTGCATGTAGGCTTTCGTGTGGCTTACCACTGCAAATAAGGATATGAAATGCCTGTAATTACGCTTCCTGATGGCAGCCAGCGCGTGTTTGACCGCCCTGTCAGTGTGATGGATATTGCGCTGGACATCGGTCCTGGTCTGGCGAAAGCCTGTATCGCTGGCCGTGTTAACGGTGAACTGGTTGATGCTGTTGATCCCATCACTGAAGATGCCGCCGTAGCGATCATTACCGCTAAAGATGAAGCGGGTCTGGAAATCATCCGTCACTCCTGTGCGCACCTGTTAGGGCATGCGATTAAACAGCTGTGGCCGGATACCAAAATGGCGATTGGCCCGGTCATTGATAACGGCTTCTATTATGATGTCGACATCGATCGTACCCTGACCCAGGAAGATATCGACCTGCTGGAAAAACGCATGCATCAGTTGGCTGAAACCAACTACGATGTGGTGAAGAAGAAGGTCAGCTGGCAGGAAGCTCGCGACGTCTTTGCGGCGCGCGGCGAAATTTACAAGACCACCATTCTTGATGAAAACATCAGCCATGACGATAAGCCTGGCCTGTATCATCACGAAGAATATGTCGACATGTGCCGCGGTCCGCACGTGCCGAACATGCGGTTCTGCCATCATTTTAAACTGCAGAAGATCTCCGGTGCCTACTGGCGCGGCGACAGCAACAACAAAATGCTGCAGCGTATTTATGGCACCGCATGGGCAGACAAAAAGCAGCTGGCAGCCTATCTGCAGCGTCTGGAAGAGGCGGCGAAGCGTGACCATCGTAAGATTGGTAAGCAGCTGGATCTCTACCACATGCAGGAAGAAGCACCAGGCATGGTCTTCTGGCATAATGACGGCTGGACCATCTTCCGCGAGCTGGAAGTGTTTGTCCGCAGCAAGTTAAAAGAGTACCAGTACCAGGAAGTTAAAGGTCCATTCATGATGGATCGCGTCCTGTGGGAAAAAACCGGGCACTGGGAAAACTATAAAGAAGCAATGTTCACCACCTCATCTGAGAACCGTGAATATTGCATCAAACCGATGAACTGTCCTGGGCATGTTCAGATCTTTAATCAGGGTCTGAAATCCTACCGTGACCTGCCGCTGCGTATGGCAGAGTTCGGCAGCTGTCACCGTAATGAACCCTCAGGCGCACTGCACGGCCTGATGCGTGTTCGTGGCTTTACCCAGGATGATGCACACGTCTTCTGTACTGAAGAGCAGGTGCGTGACGAAGTGAACAGCTGTATCCGCATGGTTTATGACATGTACAGCACCTTCGGTTTTGAAAAGATTGTGGTGAAGTTATCCACCCGTCCTGAGAAGCGCATCGGTACGGATGAGATGTGGGATCGTGCCGAGGAAGATCTGGCTGCGGCGCTGAACGAAAACAATATTGAGTTTGAGTTCCAGCCAGGCGAAGGCGCGTTCTACGGTCCTAAAATTGAGTTTACTTTGTACGATTGTCTTGATCGCGCCTGGCAGTGCGGAACAGTTCAGCTAGACTTCTCCCTGCCAAAACGCCTTGAAGCAACCTACGTGGGTGAAAACAATGATCGTCAGACGCCAGTGATGATTCACCGTGCGATTCTGGGGTCAATGGAGCGTTTCATCGGTATTCTGACCGAAGAATTCGCCGGTTTCTTCCCAACCTGGCTGGCACCGCTGCAAGTCGTGGTAATGAATATTACCGACGGACAAGCAGAATATGTTGAGTCTTTGACGCGTAAGCTGCAGAATGCTGGCATTCGTGTGAAGGCAGACTTGAGAAATGAGAAGATAGGCTTTAAAATCCGCGAGCACACATTACGTCGCGTCCCTTATATGTTGGTCTGCGGTGATAAAGAGGTGGAATCTGGCAAAGTTGCCGTTCGCACCCGCCGTGGTAAAGACCTTGGGTCGATGGATGTCGATGTGTTTGTTGAGAAACTTCAACAAGAGATTCGCAGCCGAAATCTTCAACAATTGGAGGAATAAAGTATTAAAGGCGGAAAACGAGTACTACCGACGCGTCCGAACAAAATCAACAGTGAAATCCGCGCAACTGAAGTGCGCTTAACAGGCATGGATGGCGAGCCGATTGGCATTGTCACATTACGCGAAGCTTTGGAAAAAGCCGAGGAAGCGGGCGGCGACTTAGTCGAAATCAGCCCGAATGCCGAACCGCCGGTCTGCCGCATCATGGATTACGGCAAGTTCCTCTATGAAAAAAGCAAATCTTCTAAGGAACAGAAGAAGAAGCAAAAAGTTATTCAGGTTAAGGAAATCAAATTCCGTCCTGGAACCGATGATGGCGACTATCAGGTCAAACTACGCAACCTGATTCGCTTTCTGGAAGAAGGCGATAAAGCCAAAATCACGCTGCGTTTCCGCGGTCGTGAGATGGCGCACCAGCAGATCGGTATGGAAGTGCTTAACCGCGTCCGTAAAGACCTGTGTGAAGATCTGGATTTGGCCATTGTCGAATCCTTCCCTTCGAAGATCGAAGGCCGCCAGATGATCATGGTGCTCGCTCCTAAGAAGAAACAGTAGGCTTTCAAGTAACACTAACCGCGCAGCGTTCGCGCTGTGCGGTTAACTGTTCGCCTGTCTGGGTCATGTTATTAACAATGCGAAGTGGATATTTTTAAAATGCCAAAGATTAAAACTGTACGTGGTGCGGCTAAGCGCTTCCGCAAGACCGCTTCTGGCGGCTTCAAGCGTAAACACGCAAACCTGCGTCATATTCTGACCAAAAAATCTACTAAGCGTAAACGTCACCTGCGCCCTAAAGGCATGGTGTCAAAAGGCGATCTGGGTCTGGTAATTGCCTGCCTGCCGTACGCATAAGTAATTTTTTCATTAAATCAGAATATTAAACAGGAGAGCTAAATGGCTCGTGTAAAACGTGGTGTAGTTGCTCGCGCACGTCACAAAAAAATCTTAAAACAAGCTAAAGGCTATTACGGTGCACGTTCACGTGTTTACCGCGTTGCCTTCCAGGCTGTTATCAAAGCTGGTCAGTATGCTTACCGTGACCGTCGTCAACGTAAGCGTCAGTTCCGTCAGCTGTGGATCGCGCGTATCAACGCAGCGGCTCGTCAGAACGGCATGTCTTACAGCCGTTTCATCAATGGTCTGAAAAAAGCAGCCATTGAGATTGACCGTAAGATCCTGGCCGACATCGCGGTATTCGATAAAGTGGCATTCTCTGCACTGGTCGAAAAAGCGAAATCAGCCCTGGCGTAAGTCAGATGGAAAAGGGAGCTTGCTCCCTTTTTTATTGCCTGTAACTTACGCAAAAGATTGACATTTTCGTCGCTGAGCATTTCAATAGACCCCCTGTATCGCATGACAAGGTAACCGCAAGCATGAACGCTGCTATTTTCCGTTTCTTTTTTTACTTTAGCGCCTGACATCCAGGGGCTTTTGCGCATAAGAAAAGAAACGAAAAATCGCGCTAAAAGCCTCCCTCGTGGAGGCTTTTTTGTTTCTGGCGCTAGCATATTGGACCGGCAGGTCCCAACGAGAACTGACCAGCCTGACTGGAAAAAGAGGAAACTATGTCCCAACTCGCAGAACTGGTGGCCAGCGCCACGGCGGCCATCGACGGGGCGACGGATATCGCCGCCCTTGACGCGGTGCGCGTCGAATACCTGGGTAAGAAAGGACATCTGACACTGCAGATGACTACGTTACGCGAGCTGCCAGCCGAAGAGCGCCCGGCAGCGGGTGCGGTAATCAATGAAGCGAAGCAGCAGGTGACTGAGCGTCTGAATGCGCGCAAAGATGCCCTGGAAGCTGCGGTGCTGAATGCCCGTCTGGCTGAAGAGACCATTGATGTCTCTCTGCCTGGTCGTCGCATTGAGAATGGCGGCCTGCATCCGGTAACCCGCACCATGGATCGCATTGAGACCTTCTTTGGTGAGTTAGGCTTTGGCGTCGTAACCGGTCCAGAAATTGAAGATGATTATCATAACTTCGATGCGCTGAATATTCCTGCCCATCACCCGGCCCGTGCCGATCACGATACCTTCTGGTTTGACGCCACGCGCCTGCTGCGTACCCAGACGTCCGGCGTGCAGATCCGTACCATGAAGGCTCAGCAGCCGCCGATTCGCATTATTGCGCCAGGCCGCGTCTACCGTAACGATTACGATCAGACCCATACCCCGATGTTCCATCAGATGGAAGGGCTGATTGTGGATAAAAATATCAGCTTTACCAATCTGAAAGGCACGCTGCACGATTTCCTGAACAACTTCTTCGAAGAAGATCTGCAGATTCGTTTCCGTCCTTCCTATTTCCCGTTTACTGAGCCATCAGCAGAAGTAGACGTCATGGGTAAAAACGGCAAGTGGCTGGAAGTGCTGGGTTGCGGCATGGTTCACCCTAACGTGCTGCGTAATGTCGGCATCGATCCGGAAGTCTACTCCGGTTTCGCCTTTGGTATGGGCATGGAGCGTCTGACCATGTTGCGCTACGGCGTGACCGATCTGCGTGCCTTCTTTGAAAATGATTTACGTTTCCTCAAACAATTTAAGTAAGGGCAGGATATCCAATGAAATTCAGTGAACTCTGGTTACGCGAATGGGTAAATCCAGCCCTGGACAGCGCTGCGCTGTCTGAACAAATCACTATGGCCGGTCTGGAAGTTGACGGCGTTGATCCGGTTGCCGGTGCGTTCCACGGCGTCGTGGTCGGGGAAGTGGTGGAGTGCGGCCAGCACCCGAATGCAGACAAGCTGCGTGTGACCAAAATCAATGTGGGCGGCGATCGCCTGCTGGATATCGTCTGTGGCGCGCCGAACTGCCGTCAGGGACTGAAAGTCGCGGTTGCCACCGTCGGCGCCGTGCTGCCAGGTGATTTCAAAATCAAAGCGGCCAAACTGCGTGGCGAGCCGTCTGAAGGCATGCTCTGCTCTTTCTCCGAGCTGGGGATTTCCGACGACCACAACGGCATCATCGAACTGCCAGCCGATGCGCCGATTGGCACCGACATCCGCGCCTACCTGCAGCTTGATGACAACACCATCGAAATCAGCGTCACGCCTAACCGCGCTGACTGTCTGGGTCTGATCGGTATCGCCCGTGATGTCGCCGTCCTCAACGGTTTGCCACTGAACGTGCCGGAGATGCAGCCGGTCGCTGCGACGCTGAACGACACTTTCCCGATTCAGGTTGACGCGACAGAAGCCTGTCCACGCTATCTGGGCCGTGTAGTAAAAGGCATAAACGTTGCTGCTGCCACGCCATTGTGGATGAAAGAGAAGCTGCGTCGTTGTGGTATTCGTTCTATCGATCCGGTGGTGGATATCACTAACTACGTTCTGCTGGAGCTGGGTCAGCCGATGCACGCCTTCGATCTCGACCGCATCGACGGTGGTATCGTGGTGCGTATGGCGAAAGAGGGCGAAAAGCTGACGCTGCTGGATGGCACTGAAGCCAGCCTGCAGAGTGATACCTTAGTGATCGCCGATCATCAGAAAGCGCTGGCGATGGCTGGTATCTTTGGTGGCGAACATTCGGGCGTGAACGGCGAAACGCAGAATATCCTGTTCGAGTGCGCTTACTTTGATCCGCTCTCTATTACCGGCCGCGCCCGTCGTCATGGTCTGCATACCGACGCGTCACATCGCTACGAGCGTGGTGTTGACCCGGCGCTGCAACACACCACACTGGAGCGTGCTACCCAGCTGCTGCTGTCAATCTGCGGCGGTGAAGCGGGCCCGATCATCGATCAGACTCATCAGGCAGCCCTGCCTGTGCCAGCGACGATCCCGCTGCGTCGTGAAAAGCTGGACCGTCTGATTGGCCACGTGATCGCGGATGAGCAGGTGACTGACATTCTGACGCGTCTCGGCTGTGAAGTGACCGTGGGAGAAGGGCAGTGGCAGGCCGTCGCCCCGAGCTGGCGCTTCGATATGGCGATTGAAGAAGATCTGGTTGAAGAAGTGGCCCGTATTTATGGCTACAACAACATTCCGGATGTGCCGGTACAGGCGGGTCTGGTGATGACTCAGCATCGCGAAGCGAATCTGTCGCTGAAGCGCGCGAAAAACCTGCTGGTGGATAAGGGCTATCAGGAAGCGATTACCTATAGCTTCGTCGATCCGAAAATTCAGCAGCTGCTGCACCCGGGTGAAGAGGCGCTGTTGCTGCCGAGCCCAATCTCCAGCGATATGTCGACCATGCGTCTCTCACTCTGGACCGGCCTGCTCAGCGCGGTAGTCTACAACCAGAACCGTCAGCAGAGCCGCGTGCGCCTGTTTGAGAGCGGCTTACGCTTTGTGCCGGATACCCAGGCAGATTTGGGCATCCGTCAGGATCTTATGCTGGCTGGCGTCATCAGCGGTAACCGCGTTGAAGAGCACTGGGATCTGGCGCGTCAGACAGTTGACTTCTATGATTTGAAAGGCGATTTAGAATCGCTGCTCGATTTAACCGGCAAACTGGATGACATCAGCTTCCGTGCTGAAGCGAATCCGGCGTTGCATCCAGGACAGAGCGCGGCGATTTATTTGCATGATGAACATATCGGATTTATCGGCGTGGTTCATCCTGAGCTGGAACGTAAGCTTGATCTCAATGGCCGCACCTTAGTCTTTGAACTGCTTTGGAATAAGGTCGCAGACCGCGTCCTGCCTGACGCGCGCGAGATTTCTCGCTTCCCGGCGAACCGTCGTGATATTGCCGTTGTGGTGGCTGAAAACGTCCCCGCAGCAGATATCATCGCGGAGTGTAAGAAAGTTGGCGTAAATCAGGTAGTTGGCGTAAACTTGTTTGACGTGTACCGCGGTAAGGGCGTTTCTGAGGGCTACAAGAGCCTCGCAATCAGCCTGATTTTGCAGGATACCAGCCGGACACTCGAAGAAGAGGAGATTGCCGCGACCGTTGGCAAATGCGTTGCGGCATTAAAAGAGCGATTCCAGGCAACCTTGAGGGATTGAACCTATGGCGCTTACAAAAGCTGAGATGTCAGAGTACCTGTTTGAGAAACTCGGGCTGAGCAAACGCGATGCCAAAGAGTTAGTTGAGCTGTTTTTCGAAGAGGTACGTCGCGCTTTGGAGAATGGAGAACAGGTAAAACTGTCTGGGTTTGGTAATTTTGACCTGCGTGACAAAAACCAGCGTCCTGGCAGAAACCCGAAAACGGGTGAAGATATTCCGATTACTGCGCGTCGCGTAGTAACGTTCCGCCCAGGACAGAAGCTGAAAAGCCGCGTAGAGAACGCTACACCCAAAGAGACTGACTGAATTTCAGCGTTTCAAAAAGGCCGCGCAAGCGGCCTTTTTTCATGGTTTCAGTACGCAGTAATCCCGCTTCCCGCGCCCGTTAATCTCCCTGACGGCAAAGAGCAAACCGCCTCATCTGCCTTTCTTTTTTCTGCAATCCCTCTACAATCAAATCTCTGTTTTCTCAGCTAATCCCGCTTATGTCTCTGCTCGACCAGCTCGCGCGCCAGGCCGACCAGCGCGGCCAGAAATGGCTTATTGTGTTAGCACTTATGCTCTCGGCACTGCTCTGTCTCAGCCTGTGTGCCGGTGACAGCTGGATCGCGCCCTCAGACTGGTTCACGGAAAGCGGCAGGCTCTTTGTCTGGCAGTTGCGGCTGCCCCGCAGCCTGGCGGTGGTGCTGGTCGGTGCGTCGCTGGCGGTATGCGGTGTGGTGATGCAGGCGCTGTTTACAAATCCGCTGGCGGAGCCCGGCCTGCTCGGCGTCTCGAACGGTGCCGGTATTGGCCTGGTGCTTGGCGTGCTGCTGGGCAGCGGCTCGCTGTGGAGCCTTGGGCTGGCGGCGATGGCCGGTGCGCTGATTATTACGCTCATCCTGCTGCATTTTGCCCATCGTCAGCTCTCGGTCACCCGACTGTTGCTTACCGGCGTGGCGCTGGGGATTATCTGTAGTGCCATCATGACCTGGGCGGTCTACTTCAGCACCAGCCTCGATCTGCGTCAGTTGATGTACTGGATGATGGGGGGATTCAGCGGGATTGACTGGCGCTATGGCTGCATGATGCTGGCGCTGCTGCCGGTGATGCTGGCCCTGGGGGCGACCGGGCAGATTCTTAATCTGCTGGCGCTGGGCGAGACATCTGCCCGCCAGCTCGGACTGTCTCTCTTCTACTGGCGTAACCTGCTGGTGCTCGCCATGGGCTGGCTGGTCGGCATCAGCGTCGCGATGGCCGGTGCTATTGGCTTTGTCGGACTGGTGATCCCGCATCTGCTGCGTATGAGCGGCATCAGCGATCACCGTTATCTGCTGCCGGCATCGGCGCTGGCTGGCGCCGGTGTATTACTGGCAGCCGATATTGTGGCACGCCTGGCGCTGACGTCGGCGGAATTACCGATAGGCGTCGTGACGGCGACCCTGGGCGCGCCGCTGTTTATTATTTTACTGGTGAAATCTTCACGCTAGTTTCGGCTGGCGACTCTGCATCCACAACAGCATCCACAACAGGAAACAGCATGAACATTTATCAAACTGAACTGGTTACGCTCGATGGGGAAAAAACCACGCTGTCACAATGGCAGGGCAAGGTACTGCTGGTGGTCAATGTTGCCTCGAAATGTGGTCTGACGCCGCAATATGAAGAGCTGGAGAATCTGCAGAAAGCCTGGCAGGATCAGGGCTTCAGCGTACTCGGTTTTCCCTGCAACCAGTTTCTGGAGCAGGAGCCGGGCAGCAGTGAGGAGATTAAAACCTTCTGCAGCACCACGTATGGCGTCACGTTCCCGATGTTTGCCAAAACCGAGGTGAATGGCGCAGGCCGTCATCCGCTCTATGCTCAGCTGATCGCTGCCCGACCTGACGCGGTGCGCCCGGAAGGCAGCGGCTTTTACGAGCGTATGGAGAGCAAAGGACGCGCGCCGAAAGAGCAGGGCGACATTCTGTGGAACTTCGAAAAATTCCTTATTGGCCGTGACGGCAGCGTGATCCAGCGTTTTGCACCTGACATGACGCCGGAAGATCCGATCATTCTGGAAACCATTAAGCAGGCGCTGGCAAAATAGATGCTGTTGCGCCTGCAACAGGCCGCCGTCCCCGGACGGCTGCTGCCACTGACCGGTGAGCTTGCCGCCGGTCAGCTGCTGCACGTGGCAGGCCCGAACGGTGCAGGCAAAAGCACCTTACTCAGTGTGATTGCGGGACTGCAACCCGCCTCCGGCACGGTGCTGCTGGACGAACAGCCGCTGAGTGACTGGAACGGCGCGGCGATGGCCCGGGTTCGCGGCTGGCTGCCTCAGCAGCAGGCACCGCTGAGTCAGATGCCGGTCTGGCACTATTTGCGTCTGCATCTGAAACAGGCGGCGGGGCAGACAGACGATCGCCTCAGCACGCTGCTGAAACGGCTTCAGCTGCAGGATAAGTTATCGCGTTCACTGACCCGGCTCTCCGGTGGTGAATGGCAGCGCGTCAGGCTGGCGGCGGTCTTTATGCAGATTGATCCTCACATCAATCCACACGGGCGGCTGCTGATCCTTGATGAGCCCATGACCGCGCTGGATATCGCCCAGCAAAAAGCGGTGGACGATCTGATTGCCGACCTGTGCGCGGCGGGCATCAGCGTTATCGCCAGCAGTCACGACCTCAACCACAGCCTGCAACAGGCGGATCGGGTCTGGTTGATGGATCAGGGAGCGTTGATAGCCCAGGGTGAACCGGCTGAGGTTCTGACGCCGCAGCGCCTGACACCGCTCTACCAGATTGCTTTCCGGCAGCTTGAACTTGAAGGACGCACGCTGCTGACCGTATTGCCCTGACACTTGCTACCCGGCGGGCTTTACCGCTACATTAAGCCGGTTGCAACTTCTGATAAGGACATTTGGCGATGCGCCTGGGTTTGCTGATTTTAGTTCTGCTGCTGACGGGATGCAGTCATCACGCTCCGCCGATTAATGGCCGTCTTTCCGATTCGATCACCGTGATTGCGGAACTGAACGATCAGCTCGGTAACTGGCGTGGTACGCCTTATCGCTATGGCGGCATGAGTCGTAACGGGGTTGACTGCTCCGGCTTTGTCTATCTGACTTTCCGCGATAAATTTGCGCTGCAACTGCCGCGCACCACCTCAGCTCAAAGCGATATCGGCACCCGAATCAGCAAAGACGAGCTGCTGCCAGGCGATCTGGTCTTCTTCAAAACCGGTCGCGGGGAGAATGGCCTGCATGTGGGCATTTATGACACCGATAACGCCTTTATTCATGCCTCAACCAGCCAGGGCGTCATCCGCTCCTCGCTCGACAATGTCTACTGGCGAAAAGTGTTCTGGCAGGCGCGTCGTATTTAAACGCAGGTCCGGGGAATCAGACTTAAGTCCAATTTTAAATAGAGTTAAAACAGAGAGTAAAAGGTTTATTTTAAATGACAGTTATTGAGCGTGGGTTTTAATAAACATAATAAACGCTTATTTAATTCCACTAATAACCGCTGTTTTATCGCTACTATTTGGCTTAAGGGTGATCGCCTGCTGCCAAACGGCAATGGAAGAGTAAAGAAGTTCGTCTCTTCAATGATTTGGCACTATTGCCTGCGCCTGACCATTACTATACGATATCCCCATCGCCGCATATTCTGGCATTAAAATGAAAATTCATCTTTCGGCCGACTATCAGTCGGAAATCTGGTTTTATCCTGTCTGTGATGTTAATGGGCGACTGACTGCTGTCGAGCTGGTCACGCAGTTTGTGCATGAAAGTGCCCCCATCACCCTGCCGCAGGATCTGTTGCTGCCGCAGCTCGATGAGTCGCAGCAGCTGCGCCTGCTGCAAAGTCAGATTGGATTGCTGGAGCAGAATCGCGGCTTTTTTGAAGCGCATTCCGTGTCAGCATTTATACGTATTGATGAAGGCATGGCCCGGACGCTGCTGGCCAGCGAATTAGTGATGCGCAAAATAAAGCAGTTGCCATTCATTCTGTTGAATATCACTGAAACGTTTCCGCAACTAAAACTGGGAAAAAATAATCCCCTGCTGGCAAGCCTGCATGCTGAGTTTAATTTAGCGATTTCTCATTTCGGCGCGGGTAAGACCCCCTCTAATGCAGTCTACGATAATTTATTCAGCTGTATCTGCCTGGACAAAGAGTTTATTCATTCGCTGGCAAAGCGCGCTTCATTCGTGCCATTTATTCAGAGCATTATCGATAATTTCCGCGCCCATTGTGACCGGCTCATTATTTGTGGCATTGATGACGACGTGCTGCTGGATAAAGTCAGCCAGCTGAGCGGTGCTGAGTTTCAGGGTGCGCTCTTCCCGGTGGTAAAATCTGACGCGCTGCGTTCGCTGATCTGCGCCGACGATCGTGTGCCATCCGCGCAGCATCCCGGCTGATACTTCCTGTTAATCCCCGCTATCAGCGTTACACTAGAGGACTAACCTTAAGTAACGCTGAGCATCGCATGGGAGAAACAATGTCCTCAGGCAAGGCCTCTTTTGACAACACCTGGTTCCGTGAACTTACCGGGTGTTACACCGCGCTGAACCCCACGCCACTGGCAGGCGGACGCCTGCTGTATCATAACGCACCGCTTGCAGCCTCAATGGGGCTGGATAGCGCGCTCTTTGCCGATAAGGGGCATGCCGTCTGGCACGGTGCCGCACTGCTGCCCGGCATGCAGCCGCTGGCGCAGGTCTACAGCGGCCATCAGTTTGGCGTCTGGGCGGGCCAGCTTGGCGACGGGCGCGGCATTCTGCTGGGTGAGCAGCGTCTGGAGGATGGCAGCAAGCTGGACTGGCATCTCAAGGGCGCAGGCCTGACGCCTTATTCCCGCATGGGGGATGGTCGTGCCGTGATCCGTTCCAGCGTGCGTGAGTTTCTCGCCTCGGAAGCGCTGCATCATCTGGGCATTCCCACCACGCGTGCGCTGACGCTGTCGATAGGTGATGAGCCGGTCTACCGCGAAACAACAGAGCGTGGCGCGATGCTGATGCGCATTTCACCGAGTCATCTGCGTTTCGGTCATTTCGAGCATTTCTTTTACAGCCAGCAGCAGGAGAAAGTGCAGCAACTGGCCGACTACGCCATTCGCCATCACTGGCCGCATCTGGACGCTGAAGCAGACCGCTATCAACAGTGGTTTACCGACATTGTGTTACGCACTGCGCGTCTGATTGCGCTGTGGCAGAGCGTGGGCTTTGCTCATGGAGTGATGAACACGGACAACATGTCGATTCTGGGCCTGACCATCGACTATGGCCCCTTTGGTTTTCTGGATGATTATCAGCCTGACTTCATCTGTAATCACAGCGACTATCAGGGGCGCTACAGCTTTGAAAATCAGCCAATGATCGGTATGTGGAATCTTAACCGGCTGGCACATGCGCTGTCGGGTCTGCTGACCACCGAGCAGTTGCGGACGGCACTGAGCGCCTACGAACCTGAACTGATGCGGGTCTGGGGCGAACGGATGCGGGCGAAACTCGGTCTGCTGACGCAGCAGAGCAGCGATAATGAGATTCTGACCGATCTGCTGGCACTGATGACGCAGGAGCATAGCGATTACACCCTGACGTTCCGCCTGCTCAGTGAGACGCAACAGGCTGACAGCCGTTCACCGCTGCGGGATGAGTTTATCGATCGTGAGGCGTTTGATAGCTGGTATCAGCGCTACCGCAGCCGTCTGATGGATGAGCAGGTCAGCGATGCAGAACGTCAGGCCGTGATGAAGGCGGCCAATCCGGCGGTGATTCTGCGCAACTATCTGGCTCAGCAGGCGATTGAAGAGGCGGAGCGGGGAGAGCAGGGGGCGCTGGCACGTCTGCATCAGGCGTTACAGCAACCCTTTAGCGATCAGACAGCCGCTGAATATCGTCAGCGGCCGCCAGACTGGGGCAAAACCCTGGAAGTGAGCTGCTCCAGCTGATGCAGACTCAGAGGCGGTGAGAAACCGCCTCGGCCAGCAGGGCGAGCACCTTTTCGCTCTCCTGCCAGCCGAGGCAGGGATCGGTAATCGACTTGCCATAGACCAGCGGTTCGCCGCTGACGACTTTCTGATTGCCCTCTTCCAGGAAGCTTTCAATCATCACACCGGCAACGGCCTGCGATCCCGCTTTAATCTGTTCTGCCACCTCTGCCGCGACATCCATCTGACGACGATGCTGCTTCAGGCAGTTACCGTGACTGAAGTCGATCACCAGCTGCTGAGGCAGATTAAACGCCCACAGACTTTCGGCTGCGGCGGCGACATCACTGGCATGATAGTTAGGCTGTTTGCCGCCACGCAGGATCACATGACCATGCGGGTTGCCGCTGGTCTGATAGATAGTCATCTGGCCCAGCTTATCGGGCGAAAGGAACATGTGGCTGGCGCGCGCGGCGCGAATCGCATCCACGGCAATCTGTACGTTACCATCGGTGCCGTTTTTAAAGCCGACCGGGCAGGAGAGGGCCGATGCCATTTCGCGGTGAATCTGGCTTTCGGTGGTGCGTGCGCCAATCGCGCCCCAGCTAATCAGATCGGCAATAAACTGGCCGATCACCATATCCAGGAATTCCGTGGCGGTAGGCAGGCCCAGCGCGTTGATATCAATCAGCAGCTGGCGGGCGATGCCTATGCCGCGGTTCACATCGTAGCTCCCATCCAGATCCGGATCGGAGATTAAGCCTTTCCAGCCCACTACGGTGCGCGGCTTTTCAAAGTAGGCGCGCATCACAATCTCCAGCCGATCTTCATAGCGGCTGCGTAACGCGTTCAGACGCTCAGCATATTCCAGCGCCGCTTTCGGGTCGTGCAGCGAGCAGGGGCCAATCACCACCAGCAGGCGGGGATCTTCACCCGTCAGAATACGGGCAATACGTTTACGGGCAGCGGTGACATTGTCGGCAATTGCCGGAGAGACAGGATGCTCAGCCGCCAGGCTGGCGGGGGTAATCAGACTACCAATGCGTGCGGTACGCAGTTCGTCGGTTTTGTTCATGGGTTTCTCGAAAACGGTTCTTCGCAGCGGTGAAATACCGGGAAGTGATGGTGGTCACAATAAACCATTAGTCTGCGAATTCAACCCGGAATTTAATAATGAAATCAAAAGCGACGGCAGCGCCGCTTTACAGTTCAGCGCCGGTTACCCATCAGTACATGCGGCGAGTCAGGCCCATAATGTCGAGAATTTTGGTCGCAATCTCCTCCACGGAGTAGTTGGTGCTGTTGAGATAGCGGATCTGATGAGTGCGAAACAGCGCTTCCACTTCGCCCACCTCCAGCCGGCACTGACGCATCGAGGCGTAACGGGTATTTTCCGCCCGCTCCTGACGTATCGCAGCCAGCCGTTCCGGGTCGATGGTCAGCCCGAACAGTTTATTCTGATGCGCGCGCAGCGCGGGCGGGAGTTTAAGGTTATCCATATCGTCGGCAATGAATGGATAGTTGGCGGCGCGAATACCAAACTGCATTGCCAGATAGAGGCTGGTGGGGGTTTTGCCACAGCGCGAGACGCCTAACAGAATCACCTGCGCATCTTCCAGCCCGCGCAGCGAGATGCCGTCATCATGCGCCAGGGTGTAATCGATGGCCGCGATACGTGCGTCATATTTACCCAGGTTACTGGCATCCAGTCCATGGGTACGGTGTGCCACCGGCGCGGGCGATAACCCCAGCTCCTGCTGAAGCGGGGCGACCAGCGCCTGGACGATATCCTGACAAAAGCCGTCACTCTGTACGATGATGTCGCGCACTTCCGGCGTCACGATGGAGAAAAAGACCAGCGGCCGGACACCGCTCTGCTGATAGAGCGCGTTAATCTGGGCTTTAACCGCCAGCGCCCGCTGAACATTTTCCACAAACGGCAGCGTCAGGCTGGTGATATTGACCGGAAACTGCGACAGCACCGCATGACCCAGCACCTCAGCCGTAATGGCCGTACCATCGGAGATATAAAAAACGCTTCTGTCAGTTGTCATAACGAAATCAGCCTCAGACAAGAGTGAGCATTCAGCATGGGCCATGCGATTAAATAAATCATCTCTGATTTTAATTTCTGGAATGTCTGTCCGGATTATTTGTCTGTCGTTTCATCACGATACTAAAAATGAAAGGGTGGCTCGTTGAGCCAGCATTCTTTTTAATCTGTCGTTAAGCCGCAAGTAGCCACGCAGTTGTTGCGCAACAAAACAGAATGCTTAAGTGGCTGAAAATCTGCCATTTCCTGTGGCATCAATCATTTAGAGAAAAAAGGCGACTTTGCGCAACAGCAAAATAATGCGCTCACAATTCCGAAACTGTGGCTGAAATTCTGCTTTAACGATTCAACAGATCGTTATTGAGAGGGTGATATGCCAGGCTGAAGACAGATTACTCCCTGTGTCCATTCATTGATAATTGATAAAGGATAAGCTCAATGTCCAGTAAAGGCGAACAGCCACTCGTGCTCTGGTATAACCAGCTTGGCATGCATGATGTTGACCGGGTGGGGGGCAAAAATGCCTCTCTGGGTGAAATGATTACTAATCTGTCGTCGCTGGGCGTTTCCGTGCCCAATGGTTTCGCGACCACATCCTACGCCTTTAACCTGTTCCTCGATCAAAGCGGGCTGAATCAGCGTATTTATGCGCTGCTGGATGAGACCGATATTGATGACGTTGATGCGCTGGCAAAAGCGGGTAAGCAGATTCGTCAGTGGGTCGTGGAGACACCGTTCCTGCCCGAGCTGGAGGCCGCCATTCTGGACGCCTATAAGCAGCTTTCTGCTGATGATGATGCCGCGTCGTTTGCCGTGCGCTCCTCTGCAACCGCAGAAGATATGCCTGACGCCTCTTTTGCCGGCCAGCAGGAAACCTTCCTGAATGTACAGGGCATCGACGCCGTCATGGTGGCGGTAAAGCATGTCTTCGCCTCGCTGTTTAATGACCGCGCTATCTCCTACCGTGTGCATCAGGGCTATGACCATCGTGGCGTTGCGCTCTCAGCGGGAATACAGCGCATGGTGCGTTCAGACCTGGCCGCCTCGGGTGTGATGTTCACCATTGATACCGAGTCCGGCTTTGATCAGGTGGTCTTTATCACCGCCGCACTGGGGCTGGGGGAAATGGTGGTGCAGGGTGCCGTTAACCCGGATGAGTTCTATGTGCACAAGCCAACCCTGGCAGCCGATCGTCCGTCGATTGTGCGCCGCAATATGGGCTCGAAAAAGGTTCGCATGGTCTATGCCGATTCCCAGGCGCATGGCGAGCAGGTGCGGATCGAAGATGTGCCTGAGGCCGAACGCGACCGTTTCTGCCTGAGCGATGAGGAAGTGCAGGCGCTGGCGAAGCAGGCGGTGCTGATTGAACAGCATTATCAGCGCCCGATGGATATTGAGTGGGCCAAAGATGGGCACACCGGCAAACTGTTTATTGTTCAGGCGCGCCCTGAAACCGTACGCTCAAATGGTCAGGTAATGGAGCGTTACACGCTGCAGGGGCAGGGCAGCGTCGTCGTGGAAGGTCGTGCTATCGGTCATCGTATTGGCGCAGGCGTGGTGAAGGTCATCCACGATATCAGCGAAATGAATCGCATTGAAAAAGGCGATGTGCTGGTGACCGACATGACCGACCCGGACTGGGAACCGATCATGAAAAAAGCATCAGCGATTGTGACTAACCGTGGCGGACGGACCTGTCATGCTGCGATCATCGCGCGTGAGCTGGGCATTCCGGCAGTGGTGGGCTGTGGTGACGCCACCGACCGGCTGAAAGAGGGGCATAACGTCACGGTCTCATGTGCCGAAGGTGATACCGGCTACGTCTATGATCAACTGCTCGACTTCGACGTCACCAGTTCGCAGGTCGATTCACTGCCTGAACTGCCGCTGAAGATCATGATGAACGTGGGCAACCCCGATCGCGCCTTTGATTTCGCCTGTCTGCCTAACGAAGGCGTGGGTCTGGCGCGGCTGGAATTTATCATTAACCGTATGATCGGCGTCCACCCTAAAGCGCTGCTGGAGTTTGACCAACAGACGCCGGAGCTGCAGCAGCAGATCCGTAAAATGATGAAAGGATTTGATGATCCGGTGGAGTTTTATATCGCTCGCCTGACTGAAGGAATTGCCACGCTTGGCGCCGCTTTTGCGCCGAAACGCGTAATTGTCCGACTTTCTGACTTTAAAACCAATGAATATGCCAACCTGGTGGGTGGAGAACGCTACGAGCCGGAAGAGGAAAACCCGATGCTGGGATTCCGGGGTGCGGGTCGCTATGTCGCTGACAGCTTCCGGGACTGCTTTGCACTGGAGTGCGAAGCGGTGAAACGTGTTCGCAACGAGATGGGCCTGACAAACGTCGAGATTATGGTTCCGTTTGTGCGCACCGTTGAGCAGGCGAAGGCTGTGGTGGAAGAGCTGGGGCGTCAGGGACTGAAGCGCGGCGAGAACGGGCTCAAGATCATTATGATGTGCGAGATCCCGTCCAATGCCCTGCTGGCGGATCAGTTCCTGGAGCACTTCGATGGCTTCTCTATTGGCTCAAACGACATGACTCAGCTGACGCTGGGGCTGGACCGCGACTCTGGCGTCGTCTCCGCGCTGTTTGACGAGCGTAACGAAGCCGTGAAGATGCTGCTTTCAATGGCGATAAGGGCGGCGAAGCAGAAGGGGAAATATGTCGGAATCTGCGGGCAGGGACCGTCAGACCATCAGGATTTCGCCGCATGGCTGATGGTAGAGGGCATCGACAGTCTGTCACTGAACCCGGACACGGTGGTGGAGACCTGGGTGAGTCTGGCACAGTTAAATAAAACAGCCTGATACGGGTTGTTAGCACTCTTCAGGGCCCGCTATGCGGGCCTTTTCTGTTTATATCTGGTCAGATTCAGGCAAAAAAAAAGCCCATCACAGGGGATGGGCAAAGACTACACACAGCAATTCTTTACTCTACTCAGGGGAATGAGATTGTCTGAAAATCATCAGGTTGATTTCGAACATAGGAAACATGTTATTCATACGGCTGGCTGGCGTCTTTAAGAATCCTCTTATTAGTTTAAAGCCAATAATCTTTTGTGACCTTTACTTCGCCATTTGGCTTAAGAAACAGTGCAGAAAGTAATCTTTTTTGGCCCGAAAAGGTCACTTTCAGGCCAAAGGTGGCTTTTTTCTTAAAAATCGCTAATGGAAAACAGAATTTATCTGATCTGAGAGAAGGGGTGCGGTTAATCATCATTAACCGCACTAATCAATGCTTATGGGGGGTAGCGGCGCAGCGGGTTATTGCATCCCATCATACAGCAGGCGGGGTATCATCGTGATCCGCCAGGGCATCAGCCACGGCCAGTTGGTCACTATCCGGGGCAGGCGCTTCATGAACCCAGACGGAAACCAGACGATAAGAGACCGCCAGAACCACTGGCCCGATAAACAGACCAATCATCCCGAACGCAAACAGTCCACCAATAACACCAGAAAGAATCAGGATCATCGGCAGATCGGCACCCATACGGATCAGCATCGGGCGCAGCACGTTATCCATCGTGCCGACCACACAGCTCCAGACCAGCAGCACCGTTCCCCATGTCGTATCTCCGCTCCAGTAGAGGTAGATAATGGCGGGAACCAGCACCAGTAGCGGGCCGAGCTGTACCAGACAGCAGAGGATCATCAGTACCGTCAACAGCGTGGCGTAAGGAATGCCGGAGATCGCCAGACCGATACCGCCCAGCACGCCCTGCACCAGCGCCGTCACCACTACGCCAAGCGCCACGGCACGAATGGACTGCGCCGCCAGCAGTACGGCGGCATCACCGCGCCGTCCCGCCATGCGGAAAGCAAAGTGACGAATGCCCTGGGCAGCCTGTTCGCCACGCCAGTAAAGCAGCACGCTGAACAGTAACATCACGCCCAGATGGATCATAAAGCGTCCGAAATGACCGGCCTGCGCGACAAAAAAGCCGGTGGTACGGCCGATATAGGGCTGTATTTTCGCCATGACGCCGGCACCGCCGCTCGCCACCAGCGTGTCATAACTGACATAAAGCTTCTTGCCGACCATCGGGACATCGTTGAGCCATAACAGTCGCGGCATCATATGCCCCTGGGTAACCCAGGCAATCACCGGCGCGCTGTTATCAATCAGGCTGCTGACCAGCAGGGCGATAGGGATAATAAACAGCAGCAGCAGCAGCAGTGTCATCACGATCACCGCCAGGGAACGGCGTCCCCATAACAGTCGCTGGAATTTCAGCATCAATGGCCAGGTGGCAATCACCACCATGCTGGCCCAGGCAAAGCCCAGAATAAACGGCTGCACGACCCATAAACAGGCGACAATCAGCAGCAAGATGAACATCAGGGTGAAGAGTATTTGCGGTAAATCCATATCCCGGTACTGGCTTTTCATCATTGACTCATAACCTCGTCTTAATCCTTCATTTTCAGGCATTCGGATGCCCGTTTTTATCATGATCTATTTGCTGAGGTTTAAACAGAGTTGCGGAGAAAGGTTTTTGCCTTTTCTGAAAAAAGGGCAGGCGCAGGAAAAATATGATAAAACGAGAAATCGCTAATCTATAAACGCAAACGTTTACAACACCTTCGGTCAGACAATCATGATCCCACAGATTTCGCAGGCACCGGGCCTCGTTCAACTGGTGCTGACGTTCCTTGAGTCGTTGAAAGAGCAGGGTTTTACCGGTGACATGGCAACCAGCTATGCCGACCGTCTCTCACTCTCCACCGATAACAGCATCTATCAATTGCTGCCCGACGCGGCGCTCTTTCCGCGCTCGACTGCGGATGTTGCGCTGCTCGCCCGCGTGGCCGGAGAAGCGCGCTTTGCCAGTCTGGTATTTACCCCGCGCGGCGGCGGTACCGGCACCAACGGTCAGTCGCTGAATCAGGGGATTGTGGTGGATATGTCGCGCTACATGAACCGTATCCTGGAGATCAATACGGATGAGGGCTGGGTGCGGGTTGAAGCGGGGGTGATCAAAGATCAGCTTAACGCCTGGCTGAAGCCATTCGGCTTTTTCTTCTCGCCGGAGTTATCCACCAGTAACCGTGCCACGCTGGGCGGCATGATTAATACCGATGCGTCCGGCCAGGGCTCACTGGTCTATGGCAAAACCTCGGACCATGTGCTGGGCCTGCGCGCCGTGCTGCTGGGCGGCGATATCCTTGATACGCGTCCAATGGCCACCGCGCTGGCTGAAACCCTGGCGCAGACGGCGACGCCCGAAGGCCGGCTCTATCAGCAGGTGCTGACGCGCTGCCGCGAGCATCGTGCGCTGATTCTGGAAAAGTTTCCAAAGCTGAATCGGTTCCTGACCGGATATGACCTGCGCCATGTCTTCAGCGACGATATGCAAACCTTTGACCTGACGCGCCTGCTGTGCGGCGCAGAGGGCACGCTGGCCTTTGTCACGGAAGCGCGGCTTGATATCACGCCGCTGCCTAAAGTGCGCCGACTGGTAAATATCAAATATGACTCCTTTGACTCCGCTCTGCGCAATGCGCCTTTTATGGTGGAAGCGCAGGCGCTCTCGGTAGAGACCGTTGACTCTAAGGTGCTGAACCTGGCGCGCGAAGACATTGTCTGGCACTCGGTGCGCGAATTGATCGCCGATGTACCCGACAAAGAGATGCTGGGTCTGAATATTGTTGAGTTTGCCGGCGACAACGCCGCGCTGATCGATCAGCAGATTGAACAGCTTTGTGGCCGCCTTGACGCACTGATGGCGCAGCAGCAGGGCGGTGTGATTGGCTATCAGTTCTGTAACGACTTGGATGGCATTGAGCGTATCTATAACATGCGTAAAAAAGCGGTGGGTCTGTTGGGAAATGCCAAAGGCCGGGCTAAACCGATTCCCTTTGTGGAAGATACCGCGGTTCCACCGGAAAAACTGGCGGACTACATCGTCGAGTTTCGCGCGCTGCTCGACAGCCACGGGCTGAGCTACGGCATGTTTGGCCATGTCGATGCAGGCGTACTGCATGTGCGTCCGGCGCTGGATATGTGTGATCCGCAGCAGGAGATGATGATGAAGCAGATCTCCGACGAAGTCGTAGCGCTGACAGCGCGCTACGGCGGCCTGCTGTGGGGTGAACATGGCAAAGGGTTTCGAGCCCAGTACAGTCCGGCATTCTTCGGTGAGACGCTGTTTAACGAATTGCGCCGCATCAAAGCGGCCTTTGATCCGCTCAATCGCCTGAACCCGGGCAAGATCTGTACGCCATACAACAGTAATGATGAAATGATGCAGGTCGATGCGGTGAAGCGCGGAACCTATGATCGTCAGATCCCGTTAACGGTCCGGGATGAATGGCGAGGCGCGATGGAGTGTAACGGCAATGGGTTGTGTTTTAACTTTGATGCCCGCAGCCCGATGTGTCCCTCCATGAAGATCACCCGCAACCGCATTCACTCGCCCAAAGGGCGGGCAACACTGACGCGGGAGTGGCTGCGGCTGCTGGCCGGGCAGGGCGTCGATCCGCTCACCCTGGAAAAGCAGCTGCCTGAAAATCGGCTGTCGCTTCGCACCCTTATTACCCGTACCCGCAATAGCTGGCACGCCAGCAAAGGGGAGTATGACTTCTCGCACGAGGTGAAAGAGGCGATGTCGGGCTGTCTGGCCTGCAAAGCCTGCTCCACCCAGTGTCCGATTAAAATTGACGTGCCCGCTTTCCGCTCGCGCTTCTTACAGCTTTACCATACCCGTTATCTGCGTCCGGTCAGCGATCACCTGGTGGCTGCAGTGGAGGGCTACGCGCCGCTGATGGCAAAAGCACCGAAAGTGTTTAACTTCTTCCTGCGCCAGCCGTGGCTGAAAGAGATAAGTAAAACCCATATCGGTATGGTCGATCTGCCTCTGCTTTCGGCCCCAAATCTGAAACAGCAGCTCAGTGGTCATCCCGCCATGAACATGACGCTGGAGCAGATGGAAGGGCTGTCAGCCGCTGAACGCGCAAACTGTGTGCTGGTGGTGCAGGATCCCTTTACCAGCTTCTATGAGGCGCAGCTGGTTAACGATTTTGTCAGGCTGATTGAGAAACTGGGCTATCGGCCCGTGCTCCTGCCATTCTCGCCAAATGGCAAAGCGCAACATGTGAAAGGCTTCCTGCAACGTTTCGCCCGCACGGCGTCCCGCACCGCCGATTTCCTGAATCGGGTGGCAAAACTGGGGTTGCCCATGGTCGGTGTCGATCCGGCTACGGTGCTCTGCTATCGTGATGAGTATCGTCAGACGCTGGGCGAATCACGCGGCGACTTTAACGTCCTGCTGGTACATGAGTGGTTAGAGCGTGCACTGGCAGAGCGTGACGTGCAGGCCACGGGCGGAGAATCCTGGTATCTGTTTGCGCACTGCACCGAGGTGACCGCGCTGCCCTCCACCCCGAATCAGTGGCAGGCGATCTTCTCCCGTTTTGGCGCGAAGCTGGAGAACATCAATGTTGGCTGCTGCGGTATGGCTGGCACATACGGTCACGAAAGTAAGAACCTTGAAAACTCGCTGGGGATCTACGCGCTCTCCTGGCATCCCCAGCTTCAGCGCCTGCCACGCCAGCGCTGCCTGGCCACTGGCTATTCGTGCCGCAGTCAGGTCAAGCGTGTAGAGGGCAACGGAATGCGTCATCCACTTCAGGCATTGTTAGAGCTAATGTAAAAAAATTGTGCGCGACGTCACGCCCTGGCTGGATTAGAATATCCAGCCTGCGTGACGCATGAAGTCACTTTGCAGCGCAGTGGCCTGGTTCCACTCCCCGACCATTGCCAGTTGATGGCAGAGGCGGGTCAGGGACAATCGCGCCAGTTGATAAGCCTGAAGGCGAAACAGGCGATCGCGATCGCTGTTTCCCATCTCCTGCACCAGTCGGTGATGCAGTTTACCCATGGCATGCAGGTAACTCTGGTCGTCACCGTTCAACTGGCAGATTTCTGCCATATCCTGACAGGCATCGTTAAACTGACGTAGCTGATGAATCGTGCAGTCGGCCCGGTCGAGCTTTGCCTGCGCCATATAAAAGTCGACGGTGATATCACGCACCGCAAACTGATATTCGTCGATTTTGTGCTGCAGCCAGGCTGAGACAGAAAGCGTCATAACGCCACCCTGAATGTGAATGATAATAATTATCATATTCAATTGAGCTGTGATTGCAATTGGCGGGCAGAAAAATTTATCGATTTATCCTGCCTGTCGGTATAATCGGAAATAACAATCTGTTTACATCGCAGAAAGGCGTAACCTATCAATAAGCATTTTTATCAAAAATAGTTATTTAAAAAAGAGTGATTTATTAATAGGTTAACACTGGCTTATTTATGCTGACGCGCTCACCACAAGGTGAGCTGAAGAGGCTATGCTTAATAATTAAGCAAATAAAACCGCACAAGATGATTATCCCTGCAAAACAAGAGGTTGAAGTGATTGGTCAGATCACTACCATAGGGGGATAGCCTGAAAAGGTCCGGACTCAAGAGGTATCAACATGGCATCCGTTAATACAGACTCTTTCTCACCCGACGATTTTGTCTGGAAAGGGCTGACGCTGACTGAAACCGCAGCGCAACAAATTCTCAATCTGGCGGCTCAGGACCCCGATGTCAAGGGTCTGCGGCTCGGCGTAAAACAATCCGGCTGCGCCGGGTTTGGTTACGTCATGGATCTGGTGAAAGAGCCAGTCGAGGATGATTTGCAGTTCTCATTCCATGGCGCAACGCTGTTTGTGCCGCTACAGGCGATGCCATTCGTTGATGGCACCGAACTGGACTACGTTCGTGAAGGCCTGAATCAGATTTTTAAATTCAATAACCCTAAAGCTCAGCACGCCTGCGGGTGCGGTGAGAGCTTTGGCGTCGAGTAAGTGAAATATGTCACGACACAGCGAAACATCTGACGATGTACAAATCTGGGAAGGCAAGCTCAACTACAAAGAGGGCTTCTTTACCCAACTGCAAACCGAAGAATTTGCCAACGGCATCAATGAAGATGTGGTGCGGGCGATCTCGGCCAAGCGTAACGAGCCAGAGTGGATGCTGGAGTTTCGTCTTAAAGCGTTTCGTGCCTGGCTTGAAATGGAAGAGCCACACTGGCTGAAAGCGCACTACGAAAAACTCGACTACCAGGATTACAGCTACTACTCCGCGCCTTCCTGCGGCAACTGTGATGACAGTTGTGCGTCAGAACCCGGTGCACTGCAGGCTTCAGGCAGCGCGCCAGCCAGCGATTATCTGACGCAGGAAGTGGAAAACGCCTTTAATCAGCTGGGTGTCCCGGTGCGCGAAGGCCGTGAAGTGGCGGTTGACGCCATTTTTGACTCCGTTTCGGTGGCGACCACCTATCGCGGCAAGCTGGCGGAGCAGGGGATTATCTTCTGTTCCTTTGGCGAAGCGATCCAGGAGCACCCGGAGCTGGTGAAGCAGTATCTCGGCACGGTTGTTCCGGCGAACGATAACTTCTTTGCGGCGCTGAACTCGGCGGTCGCCTCTGACGGCACCTTCGTTTATATCCCGAAAGGGGTGCGTTGCCCGATGGAGTTGTCGACCTATTTCCGCATCAACGCAGCGAAAACCGGTCAGTTCGAACGCACCATCCTGATTGCCGATGAAGACAGCTACGTCAGCTACATCGAAGGCTGTTCAGCGCCAGTGCGTGACACCTATCAGCTGCACGCGGCCGTGGTGGAAGTCATCATCCACAAAAATGCCGAAGTGAAATATTCGACGGTTCAGAACTGGTTCCCAGGCGGCGAAGGTGAGGGGGGTATCCTGAACTTCGTAACCAAGCGCGCGCTGTGTGAAGGCGACCATAGCAAGATGTCCTGGACACAGTCTGAAACCGGCTCTGCTATCACCTGGAAATACCCAAGCTGCATTCTGCGCGGGGACTATTCAGTGGGTGAATTCTACTCAGTGGCACTGACCAGTGGTCGTCAGCAGGCCGATACCGGCACCAAGATGATCCACATTGGTAAAAACACCAAATCGACCATCATCTCCAAAGGGATTTCGGCCGGTAAAAGTCAGAACACCTATCGCGGGCTGGTGAAAATCATGCCAACCGCGACCAATGCCCGTAACTTTACGCAGTGTGACTCGATGCTGATCGGTCCTGATTGCGGCGCACATACTTTCCCGTATGTGGAGACCCGCAACAATACTGCTCAGCTTGAGCATGAAGCTACGACATCACGTATCGGCGAAGATCAGATGTTCTACTGTCTGCAACGCGGTATCAGTGAAGAAGACGCCATCTCGATGATCGTGAACGGCTTCTGTAAAGACGTATTCTCGGAGTTGCCACTGGAATTTGCTGTGGAAGCCCAGAAATTGTTAGCCATCAGCCTTGAGCACAGTGTGGGCTGATGCCGTCACACGCGTTGCCGGAAGCAATGTGAAGGAATAAGTATGTTAAGCATTAAAGATTTGCAGGTCAGTGTTGAAGATAAAGCCATTCTGCGTGGCCTGAATCTCGAAATTAAACCCGGCGAAGTACATGCCATCATGGGCCCGAACGGCTCAGGTAAAAGCACCCTGTCAGCGACGCTGGCAGGCCGTGAAGATTATGAAGTAACCGGCGGTTCGGTCAGCTTCAAAGGTAAAGATCTGCTGGAACTGGCCCCTGAAGAGCGCGCCGGTGAAGGCATCTTTATGGCATTCCAGTATCCGGTAGAAATTCCGGGCGTCAGCAACCAGTTCTTTTTACAGACCTCGGTCAATGCGGTACGCAAATATCGTCAGCAGGAAGAGCTGGATCGCTTCGATTTCCAGGACTTCATTGAAGAGAAAATTGAGCTGCTGAAGATGCCCGCAGATCTGCTGACCCGCTCAGTCAACGTTGGTTTCTCCGGCGGTGAGAAGAAGCGTAACGACATCCTGCAGATGGCGGCACTGGAGCCAGAGCTCTGCATCCTGGATGAGACCGACTCAGGCCTGGATATCGATGCGCTGAAAATCGTGGCGAATGGCGTAAACAGCCTGCGCGACGAGAAGCGTGCCTTTATCATCGTGACCCACTACCAGCGTATTCTGGATTACATCAAGCCAGACTTCGTTCATGTTCTGTATCAGGGCAAAATCGTGAAATCTGGCGACTTCTCGCTGGTGAAACAGCTGGAGGAGCAAGGTTATGGCTGGCTTACCGACGAAGAGTGATTCTGCGCTGCAACAGTGGCATCACCTGTTTGAGTCGCGTGGCGACGTGCGTTCTCTGCAGGCACAGCAGCACTGGCAGCAACTGATGCGCGTTGGCCTGCCAACCCGCAAGCACGAAAACTGGAAGTACACGCCGCTGGACACCTTACTGTCACAGCAGTTTGTACTGCCTGACGCGCCGCAGACCCTGAGCGCTGAACAGGTTGATGCACTGGCGCTGCCGCTGGATGCGATCCGTCTGGTCTATGTTGACGGTCAGTTCCAGCCAGCCTTCAGCAGTCGCGACTGCGAACTGTTTGAGGTTCAGCACAGCGTGGCCGCCGAGCGCCGTCCGCTGCCTGCTGCGGTTCAGCCTGAAGTCTTCCTGCATCTGACAGAGAGTCTGGCTGAAGAGGTGACGACCCTGCGTCTGGCACGCGGTAAATCCGCTGCGCGTCCGGTCTATCTGCTGCATATCACCAGCGGTCAGCAGACGGGTATGAACACAGTTCACTATCGTCATCACCTGCAGCTGGAAGAGAGTGCCGAAGCGGAAGTGATTGAGCACTACGTTTCACTGGATGAGCGCGCCCATTTCACCGGCACGCGCTTTACCTTTGCGGTAGGCGACAATGCAAAACTGACGCACACGAAGCTGGCCTTTGAAAGCAGCGCCAGCTATCACTTTGCGCATAACGATCTGGTCATTGGCAACGATGGCCAGGTCAGCAGCACCAGCTTCCTGCTGGGTGCCGGACTGTCGCGTCACAACACCAGTACCCAGCTGAACGGCGAAAACACCACGCTGGCGATCAACAGCCTGGTGCTGCCGGTGAAACAGGAAGTGGCGGATACCCGTACTTACCTGGAGCACAACAAGGGCCACTGCGTCAGCCGCCAGATGCATAAAACCATCGTGCGCGACAAAGGCCGTGCGGTGTTTAACGGCCACATTAAAGTGGCACAGCATGCGCTGAAGACAGACGGGCAGATGACCAACAACAACCTGTTGCTGGGCAAGCTCTCAGAAGTCGATACCAAACCGCAGCTGGAAATTTATGCGGATGACGTCAAGTGCAGCCACGGTGCCACCATCGGTCGTATTGATGATGAGCAGATGTTCTACCTGCGTTCGCGCGGTATTGAGCAGGATGCTGCACAGACCATGATTATTCATGCTTTTGCCGCAGAACTGACCGAAACACTGGAAAATGAGGTGATGCGTCAGGCCGTGCTGCAGCGTATCGCGCAACGTTTTCCCGGAGGCGACATATGATGAACTTCGATCTCGAACGCGTCAGGGCTGATTTTCCTATCCTGAAGCGTGAGGTCAACGGTCATCCGCTGGCCTATCTTGACAGTGCGGCCAGCGCACAGCGTCCACTCTCGGTGATTAACGCCGAGAGTCATTTCTATCAGCACGGCTATGCGGCCGTGCATCGTGGTATCCATACGCTGAGCCAGCAGGCGACCAGCGACATGGAGAACGTGCGCGATCAGGCTGCCCGTTTTATCAATGCGCAGTCACAGGAAGAGATTGTCTTCGTCAAAGGCACCACCGAAGGCATCAATCTGGTGGCGAACACCTGGGGCAGCAGTAACCTCCAGGCTGGCGATAACCTGATCATCACTGAGATGGAGCATCACGCCAATATCGTTCCATGGCAGATGCTGGCCCAGCGCACCGGCGCAGAAGTGCGTGTCCTGCCATTAAATGACAACGGTGAGCTGGCGCTGGAGCAATTGGCGGGGCTGATCGACAGCCGTACGCGGTTGCTGGCGGTGACGCATGTTTCAAACGTGCTCGGCACGGTTAATCCGGTTAAGGCGATCGTTGCTCAGGCAAAAGCCGCTGGCGTGGTAACGCTGGTGGATGGTGCCCAGGCGGTGATGCATGACAAGGTTGATGTGCAGGATATCGGCTGCGACTTCTACGCCTTCTCCAGCCATAAACTCTATGGACCGAACGGCGTGGGTATTCTCTACGGCTGCAAAGCGCTGCTGGATGAGATGCCACCATGGGAAGGGGGCGGTTCAATGATTGAGCGCGTCATGCTGCCTACCGGCACCACCTGGAACAGTGCGCCGTGGCGCTTTGAAGCGGGTACGCCGAATACCGGCGGTATTATCGGCTTTGGTGCGGCGATGGCCTATGTGCAGGCGCTGGGACTGGATACGATTCATCAGCGCGAGACGGCACTGATGAACTATGCGCTCGATAAGCTGGGCACCGTTCCGGATATCCAGATCTACGGTCCGCAGTCACGAGCTGGCGTTATCGCCTTCAATCTCGGTAAACACCACGCCTACGATGTTGGCAGCTTCCTGGATCAATATGGCATTGCCATCCGCACCGGACATCACTGCGCGATGCCGCTTATGCAGCATTACAATGTACCGGCGATGTGCCGTGCCTCCTTCACGTTCTACAACAGTGAAGAGGAAGTAGATCGTCTGGCTGCCGGTTTGACGCGCATTCATCGTCTGCTGGGCGGCTGAACAGTTTTAACGGAGTCCCTGATGGCGAATTTGCCTGAAAAAGAGAAACTGGTTCGCAACTTCAACCGTTGTGCTAACTGGGAAGAGAAGTACCTCTACATTATTGAGCTGGGTTCAAAGCTTCCGGAATCTTCTGAAACCTTACACCAGCCGGAGAACGTGATTTCGGGTTGTCAGAGTCAGGTGTGGATCAGAATGACCCCGCAGGCGGATGGTTCCATTGCGTTTGAAGGCGACAGCGATGCCGCTATTGTTAAAGGTTTGATTGCTATCGTATTTAGCCTCTATCAGAACCTGCCGCCCGCCGATATCCTGGCGCTGGATGTGCGCCACTGGTTTGGCGAACTGGCACTGATGCAGCACCTGACGCCCACCCGGTCGCAGGGGCTGGAGGCGATGATTCGGTCTATTCGCCATACCGCTCAGAACCTCAGCTAAGTTACACTCCACAGACGCCATCCGGCGTCTGTTTTTTTATCTGACGAGAAAATTGCATGAAACCTGCTTTACGTTTAGCCGGTGCATTGCTGCTGACCTGCTTTGGGCTCTCTGCACCCGCGTTCGCCACCGAATATCCGCTGCCACCACCTGACAGTCGCCTGATTGGCGAAAACGTCGTGACTCAGGTTCCTGACAATAATCAACCTCTGGAAGCGATTGCGGCGCGCTACCAGGTCGGCCTGCTGAGCATGCTGGAGGCAAATCCCGGTACCGATCCCTGGCTGCCCAAAGCGGGCACCCAGCTGACGGTGCCGCTACAGATGATCCTGCCCGATACGCCGCGCGAAGGGATTGTGGTGAATCTGGCCGAGCTGCGTCTCTACTACTATCCCAAAGGGGAGGATAAGGTCATTGTCTATCCCATCGGCATTGGCCAGCTGGGTGCGGCCACGCCAGTGATGGTGACGCAGATCAGCCAGAAGATCCCTAATCCCACCTGGACGCCCACGGCGAACATCCGCAAACGCTACGCCAAAGAGGGCATTACGCTGCCTGGCGTGGTCCCCGCCGGACCGGATAACCCGATGGGGCAGTTTGCCATGCGTCTGGCGCGCGGCACCGGCCAGTATCTGATCCATGGCACTAATGCGAAATTCGGCATCGGCATGCGCGTCAGTTCAGGCTGCATCCGTCTGCGTTCAGAAGATATCGAAGCGCTGTTTAACTCAGCCCCGAAAGGGACGCGGGTACAGATCATCAATCAGCCGGTGAAGTACGCTGTAGAACCGGATGGGAAACGCTACGTGGAAGTGCATCAGCCGCTGTCACGCAACGACAAGGACGATCCACAGACCATGCCGATTGCACTCACTGCCGGAGTGAAGCAGTTTATGAAAAGTGAGAAGAGTGATAGTGCGCTGATTAAAGCCAGCTTAGCGCGACGCTCAGGCATGCCTGTGCTAGTCAGCAGTGGGGAGCCGGTGCAGAGTGATACGGTGCCGCCTGCAGGGCTGGAGAGCGCGTCTGTGGGGGCTGATAGCCCGGTGACACAGGCTGAGGGCAACGCGGTTCAGCCCTGAACGGATAAGTGCCTGTGAAGGGCACTGAATTCGGAGCAAAAAAAATGGCGCCATAAAGGCGCCATTTTTAAACCAGAACTCTTACTTACGGTAAGAGTGAGCCTGGTTGTCCAGACGCTGGTTAGCGCGTGCTGCGTCATCTTTAGCAGCCTGAACGTCTGAACGCACTGCGTTCACGTCGTTGCTCAGCTGGTCAACTTTAGCGTTCAGAGTCTGAACGTCTGAAGACAGCTGGTCGATTTTAGCGTTGCTTGAGCAACCAGCCAGCAGAGTTGAAGCCAGAACTACCGCGCCCAGTACCAGTTTAGTACGATTCATTATTTATACCCTCTAGATTGAGTTAATCTCCATGTAGCGTTACAAGTATTACACAAAGCTTTTTAAGTTGAGAATAAATTTTTGATGAGAAGATGCTTAAATTTGATCGTTCGCTCAAAGAAGCAGCGAATCACAGAATATGATAAAAAAATTTAGCGAAAACAGAGAGATTTAATCGGATTAACCTTAATATTAAGAGTATTTGAATAGTTATTTTCGATTGGAATTTTCTGACATTTGGTTTAAGTAGAAATAAAAAAAAGCGCCCGATAAAGGCGCTTCAAAATAATGGTCAGAGAGCGTTTTACAGAACGTGTACAGAAGCAGTGTTGGTAGTTCCGCTTGGTACTAATGCACCTGACACCAGCACCACGACATCGCCTTTCTGGCCGTAGCCACTTTCCAGCGCCGCTTCTTTACCCAGACGATAGAAATCGTCGGTTGAAGCGATCTCAGTCACCAGACGTGTCTCAATCCCTTTGCTCAGGATCAGCTGACGGGCAGTCATCGGATTGGTGGTCAGCGCCAGGATGGTCGCGTTCGGGAAGTATTTACGCACGGCTTTAGCAGACTTACCCCCTTCGGTAGCAACCACAATCAGTGGCGCTTCCAGCTTCTCAGCGGTCTCTACCGCACCACGGCAGACGGCTTCTGTGATACGCATTTTGCGGTTATCACTCTGGCTGTCGATGCGGGACTTCATCACGCGATCGGTACGCTCACAGATGGTCGCCATGATGGTGACTGACTCCAGCGGATAACGGCCTTTGGCACTCTCACCTGACAGCATGACAGCATCGGTACCGTCAAGAATGGCGTTTGCCACGTCACCGGCTTCTGCGCGGGTAGGGCGCGGGTTCTTGATCATGGAATCGAGCATCTGGGTAGCCGTGATGACCACTTTGCGTGCTTTATTACATTTTTTGATCATCATCTTCTGCGCGAAGATCACTTCTTCAACCGGGATCTCAACGCCCAGATCGCCACGCGCAACCATGATGCCGTCTGAGGCTTCGAGGATTTCGTCGAAGTTGTTCAGGCCTTCCTGGTTTTCGATTTTGGAGATGATCTGGATATGCTCGCCGCCGTTCTGTTTCAGGTGCTCGCGAATTTCCAGCACGTCTGAACGTTTACGGATGAAAGAGGCGGCGACGAAGTCTACGCCCTGCTCACAACCAAAAATCAGGTCGCGCTTATCTTTTTCGGCCAGTGCTGGCAGCTGGATAGAGACGCCTGGCAGGTTAACGCCTTTGTTTTCGCCCAGATCGCCATTGTTCAGGACTTTACACACCACGGTATTTTCAGTGACTTCGGTCACTTCCATACCAATCAGGCCATCATCGACCAGCACCGTGTTGCCGATTTTCAGGTCAGCAGTGAAACCCGGGTAGGTCACCGCAACGCGCTCGCTGTTGCCAATCACGCTCTGGTCTGTAGTAAAGGTAAAGGTCTGACCCGCTTTCAGAGCCGCATCGTTGCCGCCTTCCAGTTTCATGGTGCGGATTTCAGGGCCTTTGGTATCCAGCAGAATAGCGGCCTGACGGCCGGTTTTTTGCATAACGGCACGCATGTTGGTGATGCGTTGGCCATGCTCAGCGTAGTCGCCGTGAGAGAAGTTAAGACGCATAACATTCATGCCAGCTTCAAGCAGCTGAGTCAGCATCTCTTCGGATTCGGTTTTCGGGCCGATTGTACAAACGATTTTAGTCTTTTTCATGACGGATTTTCTGTAAGTTGTGATGGATGAATAAGGGCGGAATCCGATGGCAGCGCATCGAAGTGAAATTTCTGATTGAGACTGAAAAGGGCAGTACTGAGTAAGAATAGGTGACGAAGGCCAGGCGTGCAGGGAAGTTGTGCGGTTACGGTTGGTAACCACCACGCTGTTGTTGCGCAAATCATTTGAGTTATCGCAGTAAGCACGTGATCGCTGAAACCTTTCAAGTAAGCAACGCGGAACAGTATAGACGCTAAGTATGCGAAAACCAATCAAAAAGCAGAAGGGGGAAGCGATGCAGATCAATAAAAGTGGAGTTGCGCAAGCTGAAGGAATTCTGAAAGTGGTGCGCTCTAATGGACTCGAACCATCGACCCCCACCATGTCAAGGTGGTGCTCTAACCAACTGAGCTAAGAGCGCATACTGAATATTGGTGCGTCCGAGTGGACTCGAACCACCGACCCCCACCATGTCAAGGTGGTGCTCTAACCAACTGAGCTACGGACGCACTTGGTGCGCTCTAATGGACTCGAACCATCGACCCCCACCATGTCAAGGTGGTGCTCTAACCAACTGAGCTAAGAGCGCAACATGCTGTCAGGGCGACAGCGGGGACGAATATTAACGGCAGCGTGTGAGGCTGGCAAGGGGAAAATAGTTTTTTCGCCATGACTGCACAGCAACTGTGCTAACCGTCGTTTTTTTCGTCATTGCGGGCCATGAATGACCCGCCTCGAACGTTATCGCGCTGCACGCGTCAGGATAATTTCCGCCGGTGATTGCTGTAACCGTCTGATGCGCCATATCATCATCACCGCAGCCGAGGTCAGGCCGATAATAAAGCCGCACCAGAAGCCCGCAGGTCCCATGCGCGGCACCACCCAGTCGGTCAGCGCCAGCAGATAACCGGCTGGCAGCCCCAGCAGCCAGTAAGCAATAAAGGTAATAAAGAAAATCGACCGCGTATCTTTATAGCCGCGCAGGATCCCGCTGCCAATCACCTGTATCGAGTCTGAGAACTGATAAATTGCCGCCAGCAACATCAGCTGTGCCGCCAGCGTCACCACTTCAGGGTTGTCGTTATAGAGCAGGGCAATCTGATGACGGAACGTCACGGTAAAAATGGCGGTTAGCGCCGCCATGCTGATGCCTACACCCTGTGCGGTCCAGGCCGCGACCCGTGCCTGCTCGGTGGAGCCCTGGCCCAGACGATAACCGACGCGGATGGTGGTCGCGACACCCAGCGACAGCGGCAATACGAACATCAGTGAACTGAAATTGAGCGCAATCTGGTGACCGGCCACGTTAACGATGCCCAGTGGCGAAACCAGCAGGGCGACAACGGCGAACAGCGTGACCTCAAAGAAGAGTGCCAGCGCCACCGGCAATCCCAGCGTCATCAGGCGGCTCAGAATCGGACGGGAAGGGGGTGACCAGCGGCTCTCCATACGGATATCGCGCATGCTACCCATCCGGCGCACCCAGAAGCGCATGCAGATAAACATCACCCAGTAGACCGAGGCGGTCGCCACGCCGCAGCCGACACCGCCCAGGGCTGGCATGCCGAAGTGGCCATAGATAAAGACATAGTTAAGCGGGATGTTGAACATCAGGCCTAAAAAGCCCAGCACCATGCCGGGTTTGGTTTTCGACAGCCCCTCGCATTGATTGCGGAGCACCTGGAAGAAGAGGTAGCCAGGCGCGCCGAACAGCAGGGCATGCAGATAGCCTTCTGCCTTCAGCGCCAGCACTGGATCAATGTCATGCATCGCCCGGATAAGATAACCGGCATGCCACAACAGCACCATAATCAGCAGGGAGACGAAAAAGGCGAGCCAGTATCCCTGGCGGATCTGTTCACCGATGCGTTCGCGGCGGCCAGAACCATTGAGTTGCGCAACGGTGGGCGTCAATGCAAGCAGAAGACCATGACCAAACAGGATGGCCGGTAGCCAGACAGAGGTGCCGACAGCAACGGCGGCCATATCCGTGGCGCTGACTGCGCCGGCCATAATGGTATCCACAAATCCCATTGCGGTTTGAGCCACCTGAGCAAGGATGACCGGAATCGCAAGGGCCAGCAATTGACGCGCTTCTGTTAAATACTTCTGCACGTTAACACCTGACTTATTGAATGAATTAAAAGGGGCAGGAAGCCCGGGGAATTTCGCGAGCTAGTGTAACTGGCGTAACAGAATTCGCCAATCTTTGTCACACAATGCGGTTTGCTCCGCTATAAAGCGGCGGTGCGGGCTGAAATCTAACAGCCGACCTGAGCTGTGATAAACTAGCGTAAACTTCGCAGAGGCAAAGACTATGTTTACCGGTATTGTGCAGGGCACCGCAGAAATCGTGTCCATTGAAGAGAAAGAACTGTTTCGCACCCACACTGTCCGCCTGCCGGAAGAGCTCTTACCGGGTCTGGCGCTGGGCGCATCCGTAGCCCATAACGGTTGCTGTTTAACCGTAACGGCAATTGAAGGCGACCGCGTCAGTTTTGATTTAATTAAAGAGACATTGCGGGTGACTAACCTTGGCGATTTACGTCAGGGCGATGTGGTCAATATTGAGCGTGCAGCGAAATTCAGCGATGAAATAGGCGGACATCTGATGTCTGGTCATATTATGACCACCGCTGAAATCTGCAAGATTATCCAGTCAGAACATAACCGCGAGGTCTGGTTTAAAATCCAGGATGCGGCGCAGATGAAATATATTCTGCATAAAGGGTTTGTCGGCATCGACGGTATCAGCCTGACGGTAGGCGATGTGACTAAGACTAAGTTCTGCGTCTATCTGATCCCGGAAACGCTTGAGCGTACCACGCTGGGGGCGAAGACCTTTGGCGATCGGGTGAATATTGAAATCGATCCGCACACGCAGGCAATCGTGGAGACCGTTGAGCGGGTGTTAGCACAGCGCGATGCCGCGGCGGCGATGAGCATGCTGACCGGCCAGTCAAAGACAGAGAGTTAATAAAAGGCGCGTAAGCACCGCAGACAGCCCAATCGGTTTTACTCTGTCAGCATTATAAAAGCGCAGGGCGCCGGCTCAGAAGAGGAAAGCGTCCCGCCGCCCGGATAAAAACGCCGGGAGCGTTTTTGAACAACGCAAAGCGTTGGCCCGGCAACGGGCGTACCTCAGGGATGAGGTGCGTAATCGCGTGGGCCGGGCGTGTCAGGGATGACGGGTTTTGCGACTTTCCGATCTGACCCCGTTCCTTGCGCAACGCTCCCTGTTAAAGCAAAACAGGCCCTTCTTTTCAAGTGTTCAGCCGGGGCAGCGCCTTCTTAATTGCCCGCTTTTTAACCCCTACCGCGCCACCCGTAATCCCCCCTCAACACCGCGACTGAACACGATCTGCCACAGCTGAATATCACGCGCCCGGAAGGCACCGGCACAGGCATTCAGATAATAGGAGAACATCCGTTTAAAGCGTTCGCCATATTTATCGGCCAGCTCTGGCCAGGCCTGCAAAAAGCGTTCATGCCAGGCCATCAGTGTTTTATCGTAGTCTGCGCCGAAGTTGTGCCAGTCTTCCAGAATAAAATGGGGTTCGCTGGCATCGGCCACATGGCGCACCGAAGGCAGGCAGCCGTTGGGGAAGATATATTTATCGATCCAGGGATCGACACTCATATCGGTTTTAATCGCGCCGATGGTGTGAAGCAGGAAAATACCGTCAGGCTTTAAATTACGATCGACCACGTCAAAATAGGTCGCGTAATTTTTCGGTCCGACATGTTCAAACATACCCACCGACACAATACGATCAAACTGCTCATTCAGATCGCGATAATCCTGCAACAGAATCGTGACGTCTAATCCGCTGCAGCGCTGCTGCGCCAGTTTCTGTTGTTCGGCGGAAATCGTCACGCCATGCACTTTAACGCCATAATAACGTGCGGCAAATTCCGCGAGTCCGCCCCAGCCACAGCCGATATCCAGCAGTGACATTCCGGGTTCCAGCGCTAATTTACGGCAGATCATATCCAGCTTGGCTTCCTGCGCCGTCGCCAGTGTCGTCGCCTCTTTCCAGTAGCCACAGGAGTATTGCATATAGGGATCGAGCATCAGTGAAAAGAGGTCGTTGCCCAGGTCGTAATGCTCTTTACCGACAATCCACGCCCGTTTTTTTGACTGCAGATTGGTTAAGCGTGCGGCGGCAATGCGCAGCGTATCTTTGAAGTGATGAGGCAGCTGCTGATCGAGTTTATGTTTAAGTACCTGGTGGAAGAAAATATCCAGCCGGTCACACTCCCACCATCCATCCATATAGCTCTCACCGAGCCCAAGAGAGCCCTCCTGCAGAACACGTTTAAAAAAACCAGGATGATTAATATGAATATCCCAGGGACGTGAACCATTAATTTCGATATCCGCTTTTTCCAGCAGTTCATGAACGATGCGATACCAATGGTTTTCTTCGAGGCTCACTTCTTCTGCATAAGATGAACTCATAGATTTTCCACCACCTGTCCAATCTGAACCTGAACAAAGAGTAGCCAATTTATTCAGGCAATGAGAAACGATGCGGATGGCTCCGCAAACCGGTTATCTGTGTGATACAGAGGACTGGAACAGCCTGCAGCAGGTCGGGTAAGGTGAGAATAACGCGCGCGAATACCATCCCGGCAGCAAGGTGCCAATCAGATTATTACGTTATTATATTGTTGATTTATTACAGATTTGTTGACCCGGATGAGTATATGCTCACGCGGGTCAATATTCAATAACTTATTGTTAGGGCGCTAACTAAAAAGTCAGTGTGTCACTGATTATCCTGGCAGGCAGTTTGCGCAGAGGCAACAACAGTTTGTGCGCTTGCGGCACGCTGCATGGCGTAACCCATCAGCGCCAGCACAATTGTCACCGTCATCATCAGTGTGGTGGTAAATAGCGCCTGAGTTAAGCCGGCCGACACCGCCAAACTGGCAGCGAAACAGAGTCCTAACTGCAGTGTATTCTGCAACGCGGCGGCTTTACCGGTAGCGGTCGGAAAGGGCATCAGCGCACTGGACACCACAATCGGATAGATCGCGCCGTTAGCCAGCGCCATACCGCAGAACGGTACCATCAGACTCACCAGCGTGCTGCTGCCAGCAAGCGCAACAGCAAACAGCGCCAGAATGCTCAGGCTGTAAACGGCCAGCAGCCAGGGCAGCAACTGTGCGCCGTTAAAGCGGTTGAGCAGGGTGCGACAGCCGAAGCCGCCAATTAAAAAGGCGAGCGTCTGGGGCACATAACTCAGACCGATATCGGCGGGCGACAGACCCAGATCCGCCAGAATAAAGGGCGATCCGGTCAGCCAGGCAAAGAAGCTGGCTGAGCAGGCGGAGTAGATCAGCACGTTGCCGCTGTAGACCCGGGATTTAAGCAGCGTGAAAAAGCCGGGCTGCGCACCTTTTTCTCCCGCGGCCTTGCGCACGGTGGGCAGACGCAGCGTGGTCAGAATCAACGCCACCGCAATCAGGGTCAGCACCAGGAAAATCGAACGCCAGTGGAAGTGGCCGATCAGCCAGGCACCCAGTAGCGGAGCCAGCGCCGGAGAGAGCGCAACCAGCGGCATAATGGTGGCAAAGACTTTGTTAGCGCGCGCTGCAGGGTAGCGATCCACCACCAGCGCCTGCCAGCTTACGGCAGCGGCACAGACGCCAATCGCCTGGACAAAACGCAGCGCCAGCATCAGATAGATATCATTCACCCACAGCATGCCTGCGCAGCCAGCGCCAAACATGGCCAGTCCGGACAGCAGCACCGGTTTACGACCGATGCGATCGGAAAGCGGTCCCCAGAAGAGCTGACCCACGGCGAAGCCGCCCAGGAAGAGACTCATACTGGCGCTGATCAGACCGGGTGAAGTGTTAAAGGTTTGCTGCATCGCACCAAAGGCGGGCAGGTACATATCAGTGGCTAAAAAGCCCAGCATGCTCAGCAGGGCAAGGTAGGGCATAAACCCTTTATTCGACAGCATCTGATTCTCATTTTTGCAGGATAAACGCGGCAGAGTGTAAAAGGTGCGTTTGCTGCTGTGAAACGGTAATATTTGCCGATTGCTGTTAAAATTTTTGAAGGCAGATTATGTGGTCAGAATATGCATTAGAAGTGGTTGACGCTGTCGCCCGTGGGGGGAGCTTCAGCGCCGCCGCGCAGGAGTTGCATCGGGTGCCCTCTGCCATCAGCTATACGGTGCGTCAGCTGGAAAACTGGCTGGCGGTACCGCTGTTTGAACGGCAGCATCGCGAAGTGGTTCTGACCCCGGCGGGTGAGCATTTTGTCCGGGAAGGACGCAGCGTCATCAAAAAAATGCTTGCCACCCGGCGACAGTGTCAGCAGCTGGCTAACGGCTGGCGCGGCCAGCTAAGCATAGCCGTTGACCGTATCGCTAAACCTCAGCGCACCCGGCAGCTGGTCAAAGATTTCTATCGCCACTTTCCTGATATGGAGCTGATCATCAGCTATGAAGTCTTTAACGGCGTCTGGGATGCGCTGGCCGATGGCCGGGTGGAAGTGGCGATTGGTGCCACTCAGGCGATACCGGTGGGCGGACGTTTTGCTTTTCGGGATATGGGCACGCTTAACTGGCGCTGCGTGGTTGCGCCCGACCATCCTCTGACACAGGCGAGCCAGATAGATGATGACACGCTGCGGAGCTGGCCATCCCTGGTGCTGGAAGATACTTCTCGCGCACTGCCGCGTCGTATGACATGGACGCTGGATAACCAGCGCCGGCTGGTGGTGCCGGAGTGGCAAACCGGGCTCGAGTGCGTGCAGGCGGGATTGTGTGTGGCGATGGTGCCGGGCCATCTGGCCAGGCCACTGCTCGACAGCGGCGAGCTGGTTGAACTGACGCTGCCGGTGGCGTTTCCGGACAGCCCATGCTGCGTCAGCTGGGCAGAGGATCGCGCATCACCGGCGACAGGCTGGTTGCTCAGCTATCTGGGTGATGCGCAAACGCTTAATCAGGAGTGGTTAAGCGAGCATTAACGGCGATAGTCGCGGAACGGGCCATCGGCCACGGAACGGCGCTCAATCAGCGTGGGATGGACCTCAATCGTTTGTGACACTTCGCGTTTACTGGTAATGCGGTCCAGCAGCATTTCCAGCGCTTTCTCACCCAGCTGGGCTTTAGGCTGATGCACTGTGGTCAGGGCCGGTGCAAAATAACGGGCGTTGCGCACATTGTCATAGCCGATCACCGAAATATCCTGGGGGACGCGTAAACCCATCTCGTCGGCGGCGCAAATCGCGCCCATCGCCATGATGTCACCGCCACAGAACACCGCCGTGGGACGCTGCTTCTGCGACAGGATCTGCTGCATCGCCTGATAGCCCGACTCCGGCTCAAAGTCACCCTGCACAATCCACTCGGCGCGTGGCTGAATACCCGCTTCTTCCATCGCCTTCAGGAAACCGGCATGACGTCCGCCACCGGTGTTACGCTCCATCTGGCCGGGGATTGCACCAATATCCCGGTGTCCGCGTTCAATCAGATAGCGTCCCGCCAGATAGCCGCCCTGGAAAGCATTATCCAGTACCGTGTCGGTGAAGTCGGCGCGCGATTCACCCCAGTCCATCACCACCATCGGGATATTGCGGTTCTCTTCCAGCATCTGCAGCAGATCGTCCGGATATTCAGAGCACATCACCAGCAGCCCATCGACGCGTTTCTGCGCCATCATGCTGAGATAGGCGCGCTGTTTTTGCAGATCGTTATGCGCATTACCCAGAATCAGCGTATAGCCTTTGTCAAAGCAGTGATTTTCAACCGCTTCGATAATTTCAGCGAAATAGGGCGCTTCGCTGGAGGTGGCAAGCAGGCCCAGCGTTTTGGTGTGGTTCACTTTCAGGCTGCGCGCCACGGCGCTCGGCGAGTAGTGCAGTTCTTTAATCGCCTGCCAGACCGCGTTGCGCGTCTCTTCAGCCACAAAGCGGGTTTTATTGATGACGTGCGAAACGGTGGTCGTTGAGACGCCAGCGCGTTTCGCCACATCTTTAATTGTTGCCATGAAAATCGGACTCCAGTGCTTATCTAACTCTATGATAAGCGTAGTGTTAAACGTTTGCGTCTGTTCAGGTTTTTTTCCGCAAAAATGCAGCATTCATGGCCAGGAAACAGGCCGCTGGCGGCGTAAAAGCGCCTGAAAACGTGCGCAAACGGAATCAGGGTTGCGCGCGTTGCGCAACAAAGGCGGGATTCTAACAAGGCTGAACGGATAAAACGAGATTTTTACCGGGCCCTGTGGGAAAATGCGATACCCCTGCTAATTGTGTGACTAAGGAGCAAGCAATGAGTACCGATCTTAAACTGGCTTTAATGACCACCGCGGGCTGTCTGCTGATGATTGTGGCCTTTAGTTTTACCGCTATTCTGCACTAAAAAAAAGCCGGGATTATCCCGGCTCTCTTCTGGTTGTTCTGCTGCTCAGCGTATGGTTTTTGGCGTCATCACCCGACGGGCACCAATATAGTGGCGCTGCCAGTAATCTTCTCCTAACGCGCTGATCTGAATATCTTTGCCGGTGCGTGGCGACTGGATAAACTTGCCATCACCCAGGTAAACGCCGACATGGTCCGCAGTACCGCGTCCATTGATACGGAAGAAGACCAGATCGCCTTTCTCCAGCGACTCACGCTTGATCGGCGCGGCATCACGCAGGTGGTACATCTCGTTAGCAGTACGTGGGATCTTAAACTTCACCAGATCTTTATAGGCGTACCAGACCAGGCCGCTGCAATCGAAACCGGTATGGGGAGAGGTGCCGCCCCACTGATAGGGTTTACCCAACTGACCCATCAGCTTGGTCATCGCGGTTTCGCGGGCCTTCTGGTAGCGCTGACGGTGAGATTTGCTCATCTTAATCGTGCCGGTCTCGCTGGTGGTGACCTCAGCGGTTTTCAGCAGGCGCTGATGACCATAACGTTTTTTCTCTTTGTTCTTACTGAGACGGGCGGTTTTTAGCGAGGTCTTTTTAGCAGGCGTCTGTTTCGCGGTGAGTTCGACTTTTTTCAGTTTTTTTGTTTTTAGTTTTTGAACCGGGCTGAGGCGAGTCTTTTTCGTCACCGTTTTGACCGGGCGACGCTTGCGACGCTCATCGTCGCGCGCACTCTTTTTCTCTGCTTTATGCGTACTGACGTTCACCGGCGCGTGAGGCGACGCAGCGGCGATGTTGAAAAACAGTTGCGCAAAGGCCAGCATGAAAAACGTAATGATTAAACGCATAGTCCGTTGATTAGTTAAGTTGTCAGGGCCACTACGCACCGCGACAAAGTTGAGATTAATCTGATCCAGGATCAGCGCCCAGGCCATTCTAGTCCAGTTCTTTTAAAAACTGTAATGCCTTTTAATATTAATCTTTGCAACCCACGCAATTGTGCTGAAAATGAACATTTTCAGCGTCTTATATCAACGAAATTATTACGAATTATTAATCTGTTACCTGCTGTTAATAATCAGGAATTCAGGTGTCCCGGAGCAGGACTTAACAATGATGGCGATTTAATCGGGCAGCGATCAAAATCTCGTTTTCAGTCACGCTGCGAAGTCGCTACAATAAACAAACACGATGTGACGAATTAAGGAAGGCAATTATGAGTACTGTAGAAAAAATTCAGCGCCAGATCGCAGAAAACCCGATCCTGCTGTACATGAAAGGTTCCCCGAAACTGCCAAGCTGCGGTTTCTCTGCACAGGCGGTGCAGGCGCTGTCAGCCTGCGGTGAGCGTTTTGCTTACGTGGATATTCTGCAGAACCCGGACATTCGTGCCGAGATGCCGAAATTCGCTAACTGGCCAACTTTCCCGCAGCTGTGGGTTGATGGCGAGCTGGTCGGTGGATGCGACATCATCGTTGAGATGTTACAGCGTGGTGAACTGCAGACGCTGATCAAAGAGACCGCAGAAAAATTTAAAGAAGCAGAATAAAAAAAGGCCGACATCACGTCGGCCTTTTCATTGCGGCATCCCTTATGCGGATGTCGTGGCTTCTGCATCGCCTTCCGTGAAGGGCAGTGGCCAGCCGCCTAACCGCTTCCAGCGGTTCACCAGCTCGCAGAACAGCGTTGCCGTCTGCTGAGTATCATAAAGCGCCGAATGCGCCTGCGTGCTGTCAAACTCCATTCCCGCCGCAATACAGGCCTTCGCCAGCACCGTCTGACCCAAAACCAGTCCGCTCAGGGCCGCGGTGTCAAAGGTGGCAAACGGGTGAAACGGGTTGCGCTTCAGGCTGGCTCGTTCCGCCGCCGCTGACATAAAGTTCAGGTCGAAGGTGGCATTGTGCGCCACCATAATGGCGCGATTGCAGCCGCTGTCTTTAATGCCCTTGCGCACCATTTTGAAAATGGCGTGCAGCGCCTCATATTCACTGACCGCGCCGCGCAGCGGATTGCTGGGATCGATGCCGGTAAAGGCCAGGGCTTCGGGATGCAGCAGCGATCCGACAAAAGGTTCGACGTTGAAATGCAGCGTCTGGTCAATCTGAATCCATCCCTCTTCATCCATTTTCAGCGTGATAGCGGCAATCTCCAGTAACGCATCGGTTTGCGCATTGAAACCCGCGGTTTCAACGTCGATCACCACCGGATAGAAGCCACGGAAACGTTGATTGAGTGCATTAGGGGAATTCGATTCAGACATCAGGATCTCGTTGCAGAAAAAGGGCAGCGCGTATTATGGCAAAAAACGGGGCCGGGTGCAGCAGATGAAGCGCAGAGAAGGGGATTCAGCCCACCCGACCGGGCGGGCTGACAGGCAGGTTTAGTTGCCGAGGCCGTTACCGGCATCTTTGTTTTCGATCAGCTCGATTTTGTAACCATCGGGATCTTCAACAAAGGCAATAATGGTGGAGCCGCCTTTAACCGGGCCAGCTTCACGCGTCACGTTGCCGCCATCTTTGCGGATACGTTCGCAGGCCGCTGCTGCGTCATCAACGCCCAGCGCAATATGACCATAGGCATCACCGAGATCATACTTATCGACGCCCCAGTTGTAGGTCAGTTCGATCACCGCACCTTCGCTCTCGTCGGTGTAGCCCACAAATGCCAGGGTATATTTGTATTCGGTGTTTTCGCTCTGACGCAACACGCGCATGCCCAGCACACGGGTGTAGAAATCGATTGAACGTTGCAGATCGCCAACGCGCAGCATGGTATGAAGTAAACGCATAACATCCTCTTTTAAATAAAACGCCATCGCCCGATGACTCAGGCGCTAAGTATAGCGATGAAAATCGCTATTGAATAATGGCTGCCGTCATCATCCCGGACGGCAGCCCGAACCGGTTACAGCGTCGGGTAGTCGATATAACCTTCCGCGCCGCCGCCGTAGAAGCTTTCCGGACGCTGTGGATTGAGTGGGGCGTCCTGCTGCAGACGCTCAACCAGATCCGGGTTAGCAATGTAATCGCGACCAAACGCAACCGCATCGATCAGACCGCGACCAATCAGGTCATCCGCTTTCTCAACGGTATAGGCACCGGCACCAATGATGGCACCCGGGAAGAGATCACGCACTTTCTGACGGAAAGCGTCGGTATAAGGCTGACCGCCGGCCCAGTCTGGCTCAGAGAGGTGCAGATAGGCGATGTTGCGTTTTGCCAGCTCGCCGATATACCACAGCGCCGCTTCCTCTTCATCCGGGCCGTTGTCCAGATTCTGGAAGCTGCCGATAGGTGAGACGCGAATACCAATGCGATCGGCTGACCAGTTAGCGATCACCGCATCAACCACTTCCAGCGCAAAGCGACCGCGTTTTTCGATGCTGCCGCCATATTCATCAGTACGCTGGTTTGAGCCAGGAGCCAGGAACTGGTGCATCAGGTAACCGTGCGCCGAGTGCAGCTCAAGCAGGTCAAAGTCCGCTTCACGCGCGTTGGCCGCAGCCTGGCCAAAATCTGCCACGATCTGCTTAATCTCTGGCACTGTCAGCTCACGCGGCGTTGAGGTATCTTCGCGATAGACGCTGCCATCTTCAGCACGCAGTGAGGTACGGGTGCCAGCGGCAATCGCCGATGGCGCAACCGGTGCTTTGCCTTCCGGCTGCACGCTGTTATGTGAGATACGACCGGTGTGCCATAACTGTACTGCGGTGTGACCGCCAGCCTGATGCACGCCTTCGTTAATCGCTTTCCACGCTGCAATCTGTGGCTGAGTATGTAAGCCTGGCGCACCGGCATAGCCTTTCGCCTGGAAAGAGATCTGGGTCGCTTCGGTGATGATCAAACCGGCGCTGGCGCGCTGGCGATAATATTCAGCCATCATCGGGGTAGGGATGTCGCCTGGCTCAATGCTGCGCAGACGGGTCAGCGGTGCCATAAATACGCGGTTTGGGACGGTAATTGCACCGACTTTTAGCGGACGAAACAGCTGGGTACTCGCCATAATAGCTCCTGATTAGTAGACCAGTCGTCTACAAACATGTTTTTTAAAAATCAGCGGCGTTCAAGCCACTGTTCGATGGTACTCAATGCCAGACGCAGTGGCTGCGCCTCGCGGGAAATTTTGCTCTGCAGGCTGGCACCTAGCCACAGCAGCGACAGCAATTCCGCCATCTGCGCGGGGGGCTGCGGCAGGCTCAGCGACTCCTGCTGCTCTGCGGCAATCAGGGTCCGGGCGTAGAGTGCCGTGATCTTTCCGGCACCCTGCTGCAGTGCATCACGCATCGGCTCTGAGAGATCGCACACCTCCGCGGAGACTTTGACGCCCAGACAGCCTACGATGTGGCCCTGCTGAACAAACAGATCAACGGCAGCACGAAAGTGGTTAAGCAGACGCTCACGCGGCGTGCCTTCGGTCTGGTTAAGCTGCAACGCTACATCCTGCAGGAAACGCGCAAAATAGCGCTCCAGTAACGCCACGCCAAACGCCTCTTTAGAACGGAAGTAGTAGTAGAAGGAGCCTTTCGGCACCGCCGCCTGCGTCAGCAGTTCGCTGAGGCCCATTCCGGTAAAACCGCGTTGCAGACAGAGTTGCTCACCTGTCTGGAGCAGGTGTTCGCGGGTTTCGTTGCGTTGTAGCGTCTTATTCATGGCAGTGAGATTAGTAGACCAGTCGGTCTAATGCAACGCAACCCTCTCTATTTGGCACAGAGTGTTCACTCCTGAGTCAAAGAACAGGATAATTCTGGCCGGGTGGGGCTTACTTCCTGCGCAACCAGGCTACGCTTTTTACTGGACTGTTTATTCTGTGAATCCGGAGGCGTGGTGGCCGAGCAGCTTGAGTTTTTCCCGGTTCCCAGCCCCTGTCGCGGCATCTGCCAGACGGATGCGCGCGGCTACTGCCTGGGATGTTTACGCAGCCGCGATGAGCGGTTCAACTGGCTGCGCTTCAGCGATGCGCAAAAGCGTGAGGTCATTCGTCTTTGTCAGCAGCGGCGTCAGCGTCTGCAACGGCAACAGAAAGGTGAGGAGCCACACGCGCCACAACAGCCGGAGTTATTCTGACGACTTTGCGCTTTCCGTTATACTCTCTGACACGCTAATTTCAGCCAACGCGCAACAGGGAGAACGTCATGTTAGAACCGCAAGCCATCGCTTCACAGGGGCCCGATTTTTCACCGCTGGTCATGGGGTACTGGCGTCTGATGGAGTGGGGGATGTCGCCACAGGAACGGGTCGCCTTTATTGAGCACCATGTGAGGCTCGGCATCACCACCGTTGACCATGCGGACATCTACGGTGACTACCAGTGTGAGGCGGCGTTTGGCGAGGCACTGAAACTGGCACCCGGCTTGCGCGACCAGCTACAGATTGTCACCAAGTGCGGCATCGCCACCCGCGCCCAGCCTGAGCATCAGATAGGCCACTACATTACCGACAAACGTCATATCCTGCAGAGTGCTGAAAACTCACTGCGCCATATCCATACCGATCGTCTCGACCTGCTGCTGATCCATCGTCCCGATCCGCTGATGGAGGCTGACGAGGTGGCCGAAGCCTTTATGGCGCTGCATCACAGCGGCAAGGTTCTGCATTTTGGCGTCTCTAACTTCACACCATCACAGTTTTCCCTGCTGCAATCCCGTCTGCCGTTCTCGCTGGTGACAAATCAGCTGGAGATCTCACCCGTGCAGCAAAGTGTGCTGCTGGATGGATCGCTGGATCAGTGTCAGCAGCTGCGTATTCGTCCGATGGCCTGGTCCTGTCTGGGTGGCGGTCGCCTGTTTAACGATCCCCATTTCCAGCCGCTGCGAGACGAACTGGAAGCCGTGCGGCAGGAAACCGGTGCCACCAGCCTTGAGCAGGTGGTCTATGCCTGGATACTGATGCTGCCATCACGCCCGCTGCCAATCATCGGCTCAGGTAAAACGGCGCGGGTCAGCGAAGCCGCCGGAGCACTGAACTTATCCCTGTCGCGTCAGCAGTGGTTCCGTATTCGCAAGGCGGCGCTGGGATTTGATGTGCCCTGAAGCGTAAAACTGCGTCAATCTCCGGCAAAATAGTGCAACAGCGACCAGACTTATCTCAAACCCTGGTATGCAAATGGAGTCACCATGAAAATGAAAGCAGTTGCCCTATTCGCACTGATCGCCTGCGGCTCAGCACAGGCTGCCAGCGAGCAGGTTACGATCCATCAGGTTACCGCTGAAGGGATTGGGAAATCGCTGGGCACCGTTAAGATTGACGAGACACAGTATGGTCTGCAGTTCACGCCGGATCTGCAGGGCCTTCAGCCGGGCATTCATGGTTTCCATGTTCATGCTAAAGGCAGCTGTGAACCGGGCGAGTCTGAAGGCAAAGTGGTCGCCGCCGGTGCGGCGGGTGGTCACCTTGATCCGGCCAACAGCGGCAAACATCTGGGGCCTTATGCAGAGGGGCACCTGGGCGACCTGCCCGCGGTCTATGTCGATGACAAAGGCAGCGCCACTTATCCGGTGCTGGCGCCGCGTCTGAAATCGTTAAAAGAGATCAAAGGCAAAGCGCTGATGGTGCACGTCGGCGGTGACAATCATGCTGACCATCCTAAACCGCTGGGCGGTGGCGGGGCACGCTACGCCTGCGGTGTAATCTGAGTTTCCGGGCGGCAGGCGATGGCCGCCCGCTTTTCTCCTGCCTGTTTATGAATTGTTGTACCATCCCTGACATTTCCCCCCTATGATATTGATTCAGGTAAGAAAGCGTGATGGGGAAAGGAGCAGGAAAATGAAATTCAAGGGCGCATTACTGCTGTGTCTGCTGCTGGTGGGATGCGATAAACCCAATGATACGCAACTGGTCACCGAAACCGGACGCGAACTGCAGCGCACCATCGATACCAACCCAATGCGTATCACCTGTGAAAAGATCGCGAAGGGTCGTGAATGGCTGAGCCGCAACATGGTGCGTAAGCTGGAAGCGCAGGGTTGCGATCAGGTCTTTCGCAGCGCCACCGAAACCAATTTCACGGATAGCACTATTTATCGCCGTACCATGACTATGGTGTGCGGTGGCATTCATGGTCAGAGTTTTACCGGTACCGAACTGACACGCCGGTTTATCTTCTCACCCGATGAGAAAGTGCTGGTGATTGAACCGATGACCGAAATGGATAAAACCCGCTTCGAAGGCCATAAAACGCTGCAACAGCTGCAGGATGATTTTAACCGGCAACAGCAGCAATATTGCCAGTGATCACTCCGGCACCGCCTGCTTCAGCTGTGCCAGTGAACAGCGTAACCGCCAGATAATCCCCGCCAGCTCGCTGGCCTCGTTGCTTTCCAGTGCCAGTAACGCGGTGATGGTCTCCTCCAGTTGCGTCAGCATTCGATCCAGCGAGCTGTGGCGCACGCCGCGGCTGCTGATAATCTGCTGTAAGTCTTGCAGGCAGTGATCGCGAAACCCCATCAGTGCGGCTGAACCGGCGCGCCATTCACGCAGCTGCCAGACGATATGCGAGCAGTTGAGCAGCACCACGCCCCAGCGCAGTAGCCAGACGCGTGCCTGCTCGTCCCGGCTGTGACTGAGCTGGCTGATACGGTGGTAAATCTGCGATTCGAAGCGGCTCTCGCTGAGCCGGGGCCGCTGCCGCAGCTGATCGAGAAACGCCAGCCGCAGCGCCCGGATATGCCGTCGGCTGCGCCGCGCATCGGAGCTGGGTCGCAGAATCTGGAACGCCAGCCAGGCGAGCAGCACCCCGCAGACTTTGGCGATGTTATCGTTAAAGAAATCCTGATAATCCCAGGAGGGCGGGTTAGTCACCGCAATAAACGAACCCATAAAGACGATGAACTGTCCCCACATCCCGGCGCGCTGCTTCTGCTGCAGCTTAAAGAGTTGCAGCGTCACCAGCAGCGGGAACAGAAACAGCAAAAACTGCCACAGCTGACTGATCTGCACCATCAGCCCAAACTTCATCACAAAACTAAACGCAAACAGCCACAGCAGGGTCTTCAGCAGCAGCGTGACGCTGCCGCCAGGTGAAGGTGATGAAGCGTAGAGCACACAGGCTATGGCGGTTAAGGTGAGCGCGGCTGCACCTGAAGACCATTGCGTATTGATCCAGAAGGCGCAGCCCAGCACGATAACGCTGAAGGTACGCAGGGCGCTCCAGCCCGCCTCGGCGCTGTCACTGTCGCGCGCCAGCGCCGGAACCGGCGGTGGCTGAAAACGGGTGTCGGCATCGGCGCGATCCAGCAGGCGGATCCAGCGCTGCACGTTGAGGTACATCCAGCAGAAGTAGCGCAGCCGCTGACAAAAAGCGCGCTGCCGGTAGTCGCCATCCGCTGCCGGGGTCACGCTGCGCAGGATTTGTGCCAGACGATATTTATCACACGCCGGTTTCGCCAGCTCCGCCATCAGTTGTTGCAGCGCCTCAAACAGCGCCTCAGGCGCGTCGGGCCAGTTCAGCAGCATGCGTCGCAGGCTGGAGAGCACGCTGGTGAGTCGCAGCTGCTGGTGCAGCACATAGTTCAGCACGTTGTTCTGTCGGCGAAAGCGGTAGTGGCTCCAGAACGCCTGAATCCGCAGCAGATTCATGGTCAGGATCTGGCTGATGACATTTTCATGCGCGGTCCGGATGGTCTCGCTGGCTGAGGGCTGCAGCAGTAACACCGCATGTTCCAGCAACCGGGCATGCATCTGTTTCAGTGAGGTAATCAGCGTCTCACCATCGGAGGTACTCGGCAGTACCATCATCATCAATCCGGCGCAGAGAATGCCGGAGATCACCTCGCAAACCCGTGCCTGAGCGATAGTCCATAGCGAGGTGATATCGGTGATATTAACGCTGCTAAAGGCGATGATGGCGGCGGTGTAGCCCGCCAGCGAAAAGGCGTAGGCAACGTTATTCTGGTAGTGATTCGCTATGCCGGTACAGAGCGCCAGCCAGCCGGCAATGGCAAAGGTAAACAGCCACGGCTCATTAAGCGTATGTCCGGCGATCAGCAGCGCAGCGCTGGCCCCCACCAGACTGCCAACGATGCGCCCCAGACTTTTACTGATCGCGCCGCCGACGGTGGGAAAACTAATCACGGCGGCAGAGGTCATTGCCCAGTAGGGCTCATCCAGATCCAGTGCGTAGGCGATGCTCAGCGCCAGGCACATCGCAATAGCGTTGCGCAACGCATAACGCCACTGGCCGGCGTTCGCCTTAATCCAGGGCAGTTGATCCCAGGCCAGCCACTGAAAATTCATGGCTGGATGGTGATGGTGCAGCTGGTTCCCGCCACCAGCTCTGCATCGGCAGGGAGCGGATCGAGACGAATGCGCACCGGCACCCGCTGCGCCAGCCGCACCCAGGGCACGTTAGGTTTGATATCGGGCACCAGACCGCTGTCGGTCTCAATGCTCTGGTCATAGATGGCGCGGCCAATGCTATCCACCTGACCCTGCAGCCGCATACCATTGCTGTAGAGCACCACCTGGGCCGCTGCGCCTGGGTGAATGTGGCGCAGTTTGGTCTCTTCGAAGTAGCCCATTACGTAGTAAGAGTGGCTGTCGACCAGGGCAAACAGAGGCGAACCCGCGGTGGCATAGTTGCCGGGACGCAGCGTCAGATTGGTGATCCAGCCATCCGCCGGTGCGGTCAGCGTCGTCTGCTGCAGATTCCAGCGCGCCCGTTCCCACTCCGCCTGTGCCGCTTTGGTGCTGGCGGCCGCCGCGCCGGCGCTTAATCGCGCGGCATCAAGGTCCTCTGCGGAGATGATGTTGCGCGGCAGGCTGCTGCGACGGTTAAATTCATGCTGCGCTTTCGCGAGATCCGCCTGCGCTTTGCTGAGCTGGGCGGCGGCATTGTCGAGCGCGATCTGCCACGGCACCGGGTCCAGCGTTAACAGCTGCTGGCCCTGATGCACAAACTGATTGTCTTTGACCTTCAGTTGCGTAATTCGTCCCGACACCTGAGGCGTGATATCCACCAGCTCTGCCCGTACTTTCCCGTCACGGGCCCAGGGCGACTGCATGTAGTAGTTCCAGAGCCAGCCAGCGGCCAGCAGCGCCAGGGCAAACACGATCAGCGTGGAGAAGTATTTTACCGCGTTAAATTTCATATCGATTATCCGTGACCGATGAGCCAGAGTGCGGCGGTAACGCACAGCACAAACAGGGAGAGATCAAACAGGGTGGGATGCCAGACATCGCCGGAGTAGATCCAGCCACGCACCAGAGGGTGGATCAGCAGCCAGAAAAAGAAGCCGAGGATCACCGCTTTGAATATCGGCGGGAAAAACAGTGAGGCGCCCACCACCAGATCGGTCAGCGGATTCGCACCTGAAAAAGCAGGAGTGAGCACGTGATAACATCCTTCGTTAACCCAAACAGCAGAGTGAAAGCGCTGCCACGTTATGGTGGCCTGGTCCGGGATTTGTAATTTGTCCTGTAAACTCGCAGAATAGTGTAAAATCTGGCTTGATAGCTAGCAAGCTAATTATAAGGAGATGAAATGGATACGCCCCTCGGAACGGATTTATCTCGCCTGGTGCGCATCTGGCGCGCGTTGATTGATCAGCGGCTGAAGCCGCTTGAGCTGACTCAGACTCACTGGGTGACGTTGCACAATATTCATCAACTGCCGCCCGAACAGTCCCAGATTCAGTTAGCCAAGGCGATTGGTATTGAACAGCCTTCGCTGGTGCGCACGCTGGATCAGCTGGAAGAGAAAGGATTAATCACCCGTTCGACCTGCGCCAACGATCGTCGTGCCAAGCGCATTAAGCTGACGCAGCAGGCCGAGCCGATTATCGAACAGGTTGAGAGTGTGATTGATGAGACGCGGGATGACATTTTGTCCGGCATCAGTCGGGAAGAGATCAGTCAGATGGTGACGCTGATCGCCCGGCTTGAAAAAAACATTCTCGAACTTCAGCATAAAGAGAAATAAAAAAACCGACGCCCAGGCGTCGGTTTTTTGTTTAGCTTCATTAGCGAGGTGAAACCGTCACCTGGCTGCCGTTGGATGCCATCACAACACGCTGGCCAACAGAGTAACGCGTGGCGGCCTGTTTCTGAACCACCATGATGGTGTTGCCATCATCCTTACGGATTTCCAGCTCAACGCCATCGGTTTTATTGACTGCGCCCTGTACGCCCTGGCCTGCTACGCCACCCAGAACCGCACCACCGGCTGTCGCCAGGCTACGTCCGCTGCCGCCACCAATGGTGTTACCCAGGAAGCCACCCAGCACCGCACCACCGATAGCACCGATGACATTGCTCTCATCGCCGCCCTGGATTTTCACCGGACGTACCGAGACTAAGGTACCGTACGAAACGCTCTGCACCTGCTTAGCTTCACTGGCACTGTAGGTATCACCCGACAGCGTACTGGTATTGCTACAACCTGCCAGCATCACACCGGCCAGAGCGACCACAATTACACGCTTAATCATTTGAAACTCCTTTAGTCGAGAAGGTGCCACGTTTACCGCTGTATCCTGCTCACAGTATAAGACACAAACCTGGCAAATTAATCCCTGTCCGAATAAAACACGGCTGGACGAAGCATAGACTATGCAGGATCAACAATAATTCAATCGTGGATTAAAAATAGTCCCATTACGTTATCAGTCAGCACGATTGGATAAAAAGAATTTAATCATAGAATTAGCGATCATTATTTGTCAGGCTAACCGCAGATGAATCGCACTTCCCGCCGGAAGTAAGGAATGGCTATGAAATCAGGACGCTATATTGGGGTAATGTCAGGCACCAGCCTGGATGGAGTGGATGTGGTGCTGGCTGCCATTGATGAAAATATGGTGGCGCAGCAGGCGAGCTACTGCCATCCGATGCCACCAGAACTGCGTCAGGCGATTCTGGCGATATGTCAGGGACAGTCCCTGACGCTGTCGCAGCTCGGCCAGCTTGATACCCGCCTCGGCCAGCTGTTTGCTGAAGCGGTAGTGACATTAATGAAGCGCGAATCGCTTGAAGCCAGCGATATCACGGCGATTGGCTGTCATGGTCAGACCGTCTGGCATGAGCCACAGAGTGACGCACCCAATACGCTGCAGATTGGCGATAATAATCAGATCGTGGCGGCCACCGGCGTCACTGTGGTAGGAGATTTCCGCCGCCGTGACATGGCGCTGGGCGGGCAGGGCGCGCCGCTGGTGCCTGCCTTTCATCAGGCGCTGCTGATGGATGCTACTGAACGCCGCATGGTGCTGAATATTGGCGGCATCGCCAATCTCTCGCTGCTGATCCCGGGTCAACCGGTGCGCGGCTTCGATACCGGCCCCGGCAATATGCTACTGGACGCCTGGATCTGGCGCAATCAGGCTCAGCCGTATGATAAAGATGCGCAGTGGGCGCGCAGCGGGTCGGTGATTCCGGCACTGCTGGAGGCGCTGCTACGTGAGCCCTGGTTTGCGTTGCCGCCGCCGAAAAGCACCGGGCGCGAACACTTCAACCTCAGCTGGCTGGAGCAGCATCTGCGCTATTTCCCGGGTCTGGCTGCGCAGGACGTGCAGGCTACGCTGGTCGAGCTGACCGCCATCACCATCACGCAGCAGGTGTTACTCAATGATGGCTGCGACCGTCTGCTGGTGTGTGGCGGCGGCAGCCGCAATCCGCTGCTGATGGCACGACTGGCAGCGCATCTTCCGGGAACGGAAGTAACGACTACCGATGCGGCGGGTGTCAGTGGTGACGATATGGAGGCGCTGGCGTTTGCCTGGCTGGCTTTCCGCACGCTCTCCGGCCTGCCGGGCAATCTGCCTGCGGTAACGGGCGCACGGGAAAAAAGCGTGATTGGCGCAATCTTTCCGGCGAATTCACTCTATCGACGCTAAGCGCGGAGTCGGGGGCAATCTGCCCCCGCAGGATGACAGGTGGCCGTCAGGCGGCGCCGGAGAGATGCGTCAGGTTGCGAACGCCAGTAATCACCGAGGCAACCATGGTTTCACGTCGGGTAATCACCTCAACCTGATAAAACCGGCTGCGGTAGGCGATGGAATAGATAACGGGATGGTACTTATTACCTTCTCCGTAGCGGGAGTAGTGCGCTTCAAGCGCACGAGTCGCTGCGAGAATATGGGAAGGTTCTTTATCACCGCGGATGATTTGCTTCATTCAGTTCCTCAAATGCTGTCCCTGGAGTCACGTCGCACGCATGGCGCGTAGCGCTGGCCTAAACACTGAACATCTGACTGCTAAACATTTAATCACTGACTGGGTAATGACTGACTCTGCCGCGGGAAGATGACAGAAAGATGATCCCCCGGGGCTGTTAATTATTTAGCAGCCGCCGGGGGATCCAGCAAGGCAGGAAATCGCAAATTCATCCAAATCGCAGAGGCGGTCAGATCAGCTCTGGCCAGGCCACGGCGGCAACGCCATTGAGTACAGGTTTTGAGAACAGAAAGCCCTGAAACTGGGTCACGCCTGCCGCTTCAAGCCACATCCACTCTTCCGGCTGTTCAATGCCCTCGGCGATAACACCGATCTCCAGCGAGGAGCAGCATTTCAGAATGGCATGAATGATCGCCTGCTTCGGCCCACTTTTATGCACATCAGCGATGATGGTTCGGTCGATTTTAATCTTGTCAGGCTGAATGCGCGTCAGCAGCGACAGGCCGGCAAAACCGGCACCGAAATCATCCAGCGCCAGGCTGATGCCGGCCGCCTTCAGCTGCCTGATGGCGGCTTCAAAGGCCTCAGGCTGCGAGATAATTTCATTCTCGGTGAATTCAACCATGATCTGCTCTGGCACCAGTCCCTGCACAGCAATCTCATCCAGCAAAAACGGGACGGCGTCGGGCACTTCCACCAGCGTCATCGGCAGCAGATTGATCGACAGAGTCATGCCCTCAATCCCCAGTTGCTTCGCCTGGGCGAAGGCGATCTTTTTCGACCTCAGATCGAGCTGATAGAGCTGCTCACGTGACAGTCGGGCAAAATAGTCGAGTGGCGGTTCACCCTGCGGGCCGCGCAGCAGCGCTTCCAGCGAGACGATTTCGCAGGCGAAGGGGTCAACGATCGGCTGAAAAGCAAAGCTGACCTCATCCGCTGCCACCAGCGATGCGTTGCCTGCACGCTGTTCTGACTCGTCACGGATAAACGTCCAGCCGCTGGCGGCCGGGATCTCAAAATAGTTCTCTTTTTCCCGCGCTTCGACAAAGGTGCGCAGGAACTGCAGTGCGCGATCGGCATAGGTCATCTGATACTTTGTGGTGCACTTTGCCAGCACCGCCTCCAGTACCGTCTCTTTATCATGCAGTCGCAGATCGAACAGCTCCATACCGACGTGGCCAAAACGGCGTGCCGGGGCGTAATCGCGCAGCAGTTCGACCAGATTATGGTGGCGTGGATCCTGGCAAATCCGGCTGTAGACTGCATTGACCGCCGCCTCGGGGCCTTCCAGCAGCTGGAAAAAATGCGTGCCATTGAATAATAAAATTCCGGTGATGCTGGAGGATTTATTGATTTTATTCGCTTTCCGCGCCAAACCATTCAGGATCTCAAGCGGCACATGTTCGGTAATGTGGCTGCGATAGATGATTGTCGACAACATAAAGGTTTCCGGAATTTTTTATTTTTTGTTATGGCACCTTACCAGAAGCTTCTTCCGGGGAAAACGAGGGCCAGTACGTCTTTCTCACTCTGACTCTGTTTTAATCAACCGGCAGCGTGGTATCGCCCGTTCCCAGAGAGCGCTGCATAAAAACGGTATCCAGCCAGCGACCCTGTTTGAAACCTACCGAGCGCAGGATGCCTGTCATCTCAAAGCCTGCGGCGCGATGTACGGCAATCGAGCCCTGGTTCTCGCTGTCGCCGACGTTGGCGATCAACTGGCGGAACCCTGCCTGCTCAGCCCAGCGGATTGCATGGTTTAACAGGCGCGAACCGGCTCCGCGCTTCTGAAATCCGGGATCGATATAAATTGAGTCCTCCAGCGTATGCCGGTAGGCATGGCGCGGGCGATAAGGCGTCAGATAGCAGAACCCACGTACTTCTCCGTCGCTGACAGCGATAAACCACGGCAGGCGCGCCTGCTGAATCTTCCGCATCCGCTCGCCGATCTCTGCCGCGTCGGGCGGCACTGTCTCAAATGAGCCGGTGCCGTTAAGGACATCCCAGGCGTAGATCTGCTGAATCGCCATGATGTGGCGTTCATCTGCCTCAAAAATTTCCATTATGCGGTTTTGCCCCGAAAGTCTGCACCTGGTGGAAAAACAACGGTATAGCGGGCGATGTGAGGGCGCAATATAAATATTACTCGCTCATGAAATTTTATGAGTGCGTCATTCGCCAGGATTATTCCTGGCAGGAAGCAGATAAAAAATCACGTCGGTTTAGTGCCACTACTGAATGGTAATTAAGCCTATTCTGAAAACAGCGTCAGCCGGATGATCCGGGCCTGCGTTAAGGCTATTATCTTCGCGATTCTGATGGAGTTGATTTATTAACTGGAGGCGCAGCGTGATGCGATTTGTTGATTTTCTGAATAGTAAGCAGGGGCTGCGTGCAGCAAGAAATCACTGCTTTGAATTAAATGGTGTGGTACTGGGCCATTTTACTGCGTTATTCCTGCATGATAACCAGATTATTTTTACCAAAGATGGTAAGCAGTGTGCTGTGCCTTATTATCTGGGTCCCGAAGAAGATTTGCTTCAGCAGAAAATAAATCCACGCATTAAAAATATTCGCGCGATCTGAATGGACGCCGCGATGAGTTTATCGCTTCAGCCATAACACCTGCGTAATATTTCCTCATTCCCCGGGCGATAATATTGGCACTGTCTGGTAAATAGCATCGACGCTATTTCTAACTTCCCTGTTTTCTGCCAACCCATTCGTTTACGCCTGCTTATTTACCCGACTCGCTGCTGTTCTGCGCGGGTGCAATAAACAGCAGCAGCAGGGCGCTGAACGCAAACAGCGTTAATGCCGTACTGGCTCCCAAAGAGGCGTAGAGCTGACCAAACAGCAGCGATCCCGCTACCTGGCCCACCGCCAGCATAAAGAACAGGATGCCGACGCCAGTCGCCGGATCTTCAGCAGTGGCGCGCGCGCCCCACACCAGCAGCACGCCCGATAGGGTGACGTAACCTGCGCCACAGCAGGCAACCGCGATCGCTAAGCCGGTGGATTCGCCCCGACTCCAGGCCAGCACCAGCAGTGGCACTGCCATCCCGCACAGTGAGAATCGGTATACACCCTTCAGCCCGATACGGGCAGCGACCGGCCCGGTTGCCGCACCCACGATGCCTGCGCCTCCGGCAATCAGCCAGAGTAAGCGGGCGGTCTCCTCATCAACACCGACATGCTGTCGCAGCAGCGCTGACCCAAAGCTCCACCAGGCTGCACTGACCAGACCCGAAATCAAGGCAATACTCATCAGCCGATGCATGGAGCGGCGATACAGCCGCTGGTGCCAGTGACGCACTCTGGTGGGGCGACTGGCGGCGTGACCCGATAACACGCGCATCACCGGCAGCACACAGGCCAGCGACAGCAGAGCGAACAGCAGACAGGCGGCACGCCAGCCGCCGGGCAGAACGCTCAGGATGACCACCGTCAGGATAATGCCCGCGCTGGTGCCGGCATTGATCAGGGTATTGATGCGCGGCTGACCCGCAGCAGGAATTCGATCACTGACCGCCGCCGCCAGAGCAGGTGAAGCCAGACCGGCACTCAATCCGGCAATAAAGAGTCCGGCCGCCAGCAGCAGCGTTGATGAGGCACAGGCGAGCAGCAGCAGACCCGCCGTCGCACTGAGTGAGGCCAGCAGCGCCGTCAGCCGGGTGCCATAGCGATCCGCCAGCGCGGCTGCGGTAAGAATGGTGAGGCAATATGCCACAAAGCTGCAGGCTGACAGCATACCCGCCTGCTGCGGGTTGAACGGGATCTCCGCTGAGATAGCGGGCAGCATCAATCCCCATGAGAAGCGCGCCATGCCATAGGTCACGGCGATCAGGCTGAAGCCGGTCAGCGCCAGCGCGATGGGCGATCTCATCCTGTCGCCCTGTTCTGAAGTAACTGACTGACGACCTGCGCCGCCTGTTGAGCAGCGGCGGGACCGGTAATCAGCGCCGTGGTAATGGCACCCTCAAAGAGTATCCAGATAGCATCACTCAGCGACTTATTTTCAGCACCGCGCAGATGCGTCACACAATGGGTGATATAAGCCCGCATCGTGGCCCGGAAGGCTAGCGCCTGAGCGGCCAGTTCACTGTCCCGCTCGGCATACTCTCCCCAGGCTTTAAGAAAGAAGCAGCCACGGGCACCGTTCGCTGCCGTCCACTCGCCCAGCATCCTGAACAGATGCGCTATCGCATCAGGCTGTTGCGGTGGCAGCAGATCGGCCATAAAGCGCTGCTCGCGCGCGTCGAGTACCGCTGCGGTCAGCGCTTCGCGTGAGGCGAAGTGATGATAGAGCGTGCGGGTAGAGACGCCCGCTTCGCGACAGATATTGTCGGTGCTGGTGGCGTGGAAACCGTGGGTGTAGAAGAGCCGCTCGGCGGCCTGGATGATATCGTTTCTCTTTTTCATGCTTTAAAAGTAAACCGATCGTTTTACTTTTTCAAGCCGGTCGCTGTTAATTACGCCCGCTGGTATTGATAAATCCCTGATGCCAGGGGAGCTGGCGTTCCGCTTAAAGGCACGCTGTGCACCACTTTCACTCTTATTCAGGTTCAGTTTATCAATACTCATAAATACCCCTGCGGGGATGATATTTTTCAGCTTCTGCTCTAATCATATCTGAGTAGCGCGTCACCCCTGGCGCGCAGGTTGATTTTATAAGGTATTGTTTTTAAGGTATTGTTTTGATTTTTGCTTTTTTAATGATGCATTAGCAGTATAAATGTAAGCGGAGCGACAGTGAGGGTGAGGGCGTTACAGCGCGTGGAATGCCTGAAGCGACATAAGCAATGAAAAAGGGCATATTCTCAAAGTCAGCCAGACTCACGCAATAAAGTGGTTTTAGGGATAATTCTCAGTTAGTTTAATAAAGCTTCAGATTACAAAAAAAACCTCTTACGAATTTTGGTTCGTTTTTTAAGATACATACAGCAACTATCAGGATGACTACCATGCTCAAAGCCAGCTACTATTATCTGTGCCCGCGTCCCATGGGTGGATGGATTTTACACAAAGAAGGTTGCGTTAATCTGTCAAAGAACGATAAACGCGTTTTTATTGGTTCGCTTTATACCCGCCAGCAGGCGCTGGCCGTGGCGAAAGTCCATCACGCTAATGCCATACTCTGTAATGCCTGCCTGAGCACTTTTATTTGCCCGACCAGCAGCACGGCAATTAAACCGGCACGCGCGGCAACGCCAACCCGCCATACGCCAAAACATTAATTTGTATGCAGGCAGTTATTGTTCTGCTGTGGCAGAAGGATAATAAAGGGAATTAATGCTGCGGGCCGGTTAGAATAAAAAAAGGCAGCGTAAAGACGCTGCCCTGTTCTTTATTTAAGCCTGTTTAGGCTGGCCATTTGAAGCGGTAATTCCGCCATCAACCGGCAGATTAACGCCGGTAATATAACTGGCTTCATCGCTGGCAATAAAGAGAATGGCACGGGCGATATCATCCGCTTCACCGGCCCGGCGCAGTGGAATACGGTCGTAAAAGCGCTCCAGCAGCGCCTGATCCTGTTTGGCATCTTCGGTCAGATCGGTAAAGGTAAAGCCGGGACAGATTGCATTGACTCGTACGCCATCTGCGCCGTAGTCCATCGCCAGCGCACGGGTGAAGTTGGTAATCGCCCCTTTGGCCGCGTTGTAGATGCTCATGCCCCAGTCGCCGCCTAAACCGGAAACGGAAGAGATGTTAACCACGTTGCCTTTGCTCTTTAACAGGGCAGGCATGAAATAGTGTACGCCGTGGAAAACTCCATCAAGGTCAGTTTTCATCAGGGTTTTCCATGCGTCGAGATCGACCTCATGGATGCGGCCCTGCACGATGACGCCGGCATTATTTACCAGCACGTCAACACGGCCATACTTCTTCAGCACGGTTTCTGACAGCTGTTTAACCTGTGCGGCTTCTGAGACGTCGCAGGCAGCCACCAGGTGATCGCCTGGCGTCATGTCGGCCAGCGTCTCTTCCAGTTTCTGCGCGGTACGGCCCACCAGCACCACTGATGCACCCTCTTCAGCGAAGCGTTTTGCGCTGGCTTCGCCAATGCCGGATCCGGCACCTGTCACAACCACAACTTTCTGCGTAAATCTGGACATTATGCCTCCTTTTCAGCATCAATTCTCACTGTTAACAACCGGTTAAGCCTGGCAGCGATCGCCAGAAACACAAGCGCAGCGCGAAATGCGCTGCGCCAGATGACTGCTTTTTAACCGGGTCAGCGGCTATGGACGTCTGAACAGGGCGAAGCTGCGTCCTTCCAGTTCGAAATCCTTCTCCTTGGTGATCACCAGACCGCGCTTCGCGGTGTCGCTGGTGGTCAGTTCCAGCACCCAGCCGCCTTCACCAAACTGCGGGATCTGGAACGGTACATTGCCTTCAAACGGATTGAACAGCATCAGGACGTCGTGCCAGATGCCTTCCTCGGTCTGGAGGTCCGGTCGGCCGATATAAACCCCCAGCGTTGAGCCTTCATCCCACTGCTCAGCCTGCTGGAAGCCGCCACCGGCGTTAAACCATTTGATATCCATGCCATCACGCCAGTTTTCACGGCGCAGTAACGGCTGCTGAGCACGTAACGTCAGGATCTGGCGGGTGAACTCGCGCAGCGCCTCGGCAGATTCCGGCAGGTTATCCCAGTGTACCCAGGAGATTTCGCTGTCCTGGCAGTAGCCATTGTTGTTGCCCATCTGGCTGCGGCCAAACTCGTCGCCCGCCAGCAGCATTGGCGTACCGTGTGAGAAGATCAGCGTGGCGAGGAAGTTGCGCTTCTGACGCTCACGCACCGCGTTGATGCTTTCATCATCGGTCGGGCCTTCAACCCCGTAGTTGTAAGAGCGGTTGTCGTTGTGGCCGTCGTTGTTGTCTTCGCCATTCTCCGCGTTATGTTTGTCGTTGTACGACACCAGATCGTTGAGGGTGAAGCCATCGTGCGCGGTGATAAAGTTGACGCTGGCCCATGGACGACGACCGTGCTGATCGTAGAGATCGCCGGAACCCAGCAGGCGGGCGGCAAAGTCTGTGGAGACGTTGTTGCCTTTCCAGTAGTCACGCACCGTATCGCGATACTGATCGTTCCATTCTGCCCAGCCTGGCGGGAAGCTGCCCACCTGATAGCCGCCCGGACCGATATCCCAGGGTTCACCAATCAGCTTTTTCTGCGACAGGACCGGGTCCTGCATGATGGCATCGAAGAAGCCGCCGCGCGGGTCAAAACCATCAGGCTCGCGACCGAGAATGGTACCCAGATCGAAACGGAAGCCGTCGATATGCATTGATTCTGACCAGTAACGCAGCGAATCGAGCACCATCTGCAGCACACGCGGATGCGAGGTGTTGACGGTGTTACCGGTACCGGTGTCGTTGATGTAATAGCGATGCTGGTCTGGCAACGTACGGTAATAGGAGAAGTTATCGATGCCTTTAAACGACAGCGTTGGCCCCAGCTCATTCCCCTCGGCGGTGTGGTTGTAAACCACGTCGAGGATCACCTCAATACCGGCATCATGGAAGGCTCGCACCATGTCACGGAAGCCCTGAATGCCGCGCGGCCCAAAGTAGCGGGTGGCGGGGGCAAAGAAGTTCAGCGTGTTATATCCCCAGAAGTTTTTCAGCCCTTTATCCAGCAGGTGCTGGTCATCCGGGAACCAGTGTACCGGCAGCAGTTCGACCGAGGTAATGCCCAGGCTTTTGATGTAGTCGACGGTCGATTTGTGGCTCATGCCGTCAAAGGTGCCGCGCATTTCAGGTGGCAGGGCGGTGTTGAGCTGCGTGAAGCCCTTAACGTGGGTTTCATAGATGACGGTTTTCGGCCACGGCACATTCGGGCGGTTTTTATCCTGCCAGTCGAATTCGTTGGGATCGATCACCCGGCACTTTGGCGTAAACGGCGCGCTGTCGCGGCTGTCGAAGGTCAGATCTTTATCGTCATGATAGAGATCGTAAGCGAAGTGCGCCTCGTTCCACGCGATGTCTCCCGCCAGTTCACGGGCGTAGGGATCGAGCAGCAGCTTGTTCGGGTTAAAGCGATGACCATTTTCCGGGTCATAAGGGCCATAAACGCGATAGCCATAGAGCGCGCCGGGCTGCAGGCCCGGAATATAGCCGTGCCATACTTCATGGGTATATTCCGGCAGCTCCAGACGGGCAATTTCCGTTTTACCGCTGGGATCGTACAGACAGAGTTCAACCCGCTCGGCGTGGGCGCTGAACAGGGCGAAGTTCACGCCCTGACCATCAAAGTTGGCCCCCAGTAAATGGCTGTATCCCGCCGTAATTTCAAAACGCTGACTGTTTGACATTTATGCCTCGTTATTCAATGAACAGATTGACGCGTAATAAAAAAAGTTCTTTCCGGAATTCACTGTGCCACCAGCACGGCACACCACTGCGATGCCAGCCCGGTAAGCGGCAACTGGTCGCCCGCAGCCACCGTTTTACCGGTCAGCACATCCTGGTAGCGGCGCTGGCCCAGTGCGGTGGGCAGCGCAATGACCGTGTCAGCCCAGCGCGCAGCGGGCGGCTGGTCGAGATTCTCCGGCAACTGGTTAAAGACCCGGCGTGACACAACCACTATCACCGCCTGATCCTGTCCGGTGCGGGCAAAGGCCAGCACATTATTCTGCTGCTCGCCCTCTGCCGACAGTGCCAGATAGTCACCGTGGCGGAACAGGGCAGGCTGCTGCTGACGCAGCGTCAGCAGCTTCACAATCGCCTGCTGATTGACCTGACCGCGCAGCCAGTGCGCCTCGCTGCCGTCGTGCTGTGGCGCGTTAAGCATCGCCGCCAGCGCGTCGAAATCGGGTTCGCGGCGGTTATCGGGATCGACCAGGCTGAAGTCCAGCGCCTCGCTGCCCTGATAAATATCGGGTACGCCAGGCGCCGTAAGCTTCACCACAGTCTGGGTCAGACTGTTGACCAGACCGGCACGCATAAAGGGTTGCAGCGACTGGCAGAAGTCACTGAGGAAGGTGCTGTTGGCGGGCGCAAGCAGGTGACGGGCATAGTCCAGCACTGCCTCTTCATAGGCGTCGTTGTTGTCGGCCCAGTCGGTACGCAGCTTGGCTTCACGCAGCGCTTTTTCCACATAGACCACAAAGCGGGCTTCCAGCGCCGCCAGACCTTCCGCATCCTGCGGCTGCAGGGTGGTTGGCCAGACGCCCGCCAGCGCTTCATACAGCATCCACTCCACGGCCGGTTCGGGTGCCGGACCATCTTTCAGGCGTACGACCTGATCGTGGTTCATCTCCCGCCAGCGGTTGACGCAATCCGCCCAGCGTTGCGGCGCTTCGGTAAGGGTATAGAGTCGCGCACGCGCATCTTCACCGCGCTTGGTGTCGTGCGTAGAGGTGCCCGACAGCGCATCGGGCTGATGTTCGCGCCGCGCCTGCATTTCAGCGTGAAACTGATCCAGCGAGAAGTGGCGCGCCAGCGGTTCAGCGCCGACTTCATTCAGCGCCAGCGCCATGTGCTGACGGAAGAAGAGGGTATCTTCCACCGATTTCGCCATCAGCGGTCCGGTCAGCTGCTGGAAGCGGGTGCGGAATTGCGTGGCATCGTCGCGAGCGGAGTCGGCAACCTCTGCGCGCAGAATATGGGTCAGGAAATCAAGCGCCTGGCTGTCGGGCGCATGGGCACTGGCTTTCACCTCGCTGACCACCTGTTGCAACAGCGCGGTGTCGGCTGGGGTCAGGCCCTGCGGCGTACCGTAGGTGCGATAGACCGGGAACGCCACCAGCAGTTCACGCAGCGCATTCTTCAGTTCCGCTTCCGGCTGTGGCGTGCCTTCTGCGTCGGCAATCTTCAGTGCCAGCTGCAGTAACCGGTTAAATTCACCGGCAAAATTGCGGTTTGCCATCAACAGTTTGGCGGCGCGCAGCTCCGCTTTCATATCAACGGTTTTACCGATGACGGCCTGATACGCTTTGCGCAGTCCGCTCAGCTGATCGCTGTCGACCAGCAGATTGGCGAGTGCGGCCATAAATTCATATCCGGTGGTGCCGGAAACGGGCCATGCATCAGGCAGCTGTTCATTGTCACCCAGGATTTTCTCCACGGTGAGATAGCAGTCGGGACCGGCAGCCTGGCGTAACTGTTCCAGATAGCCGTGCGGATCGGCCAGGCCATCCACGTGGTCGACGCGTAATCCCTGCACCGCACCGCTGTGAACCAGTTCCAGGATCAGCTGATGCGCGGCATCGAAGACCGTTTTGTCTTCCACGCGCACGCCTGCCAGACCGGTCACTTCAAAGAAGCGGCGGTAGGAGAGATTGTTGGGCGCATCGCGCCACGACATCAGCCGCCACGGCTGCTGCTCATGCAGTTCAGCAATCTCCGCCGCGTCGCGCAGGGCGAGCACCGCTTCTTCCCGATCCTGCCAGGTCTCAGGTGCCAGCGGATAGAAATTGTCGAAGTAGGCCAGCGCCGGTTTGCCGGTCTGCGGATCGCGCTTCACGCTGATCTCGCCGTTGGCCAGCACCGCCTCAAAGGTGTCACCGAGGAACGGCAGCGTCAGGCGGCGTGACCAGTCGATATCAAAGTAATGCGCATAGCGGCTCTGTTCGCCATGCTCAATGACGTCGCGCCACCACGGGTTCTCCAGCGAGGCGGCCATATGGTTGGGCACGATGTCGAGGATCAGTCCCAGCCCGGCCGCTTTCAGCGCGGCAGCCATGCGATCGAATCCTTCACGGCCGCCAATCGACGGCTCGATCTGGTTAACGTCGGTCACGTCATAGCCGTGGGTCGATTCAGCAGTAGCGCTGAAGATCGGTGACGCGTAAAGATGGCTGATACCCAGCTGTTTCAGGTAGGGCACCAGCGCCGCCGCACGGTCAAACGTCATGCCGTTGCGGAACTGAATGCGGTACGTTGCGGTTGGAATATTCATTCTGCTTCTCTCTTAGCCAGGCGAACCACGATAGCGTTGGGAATCAGTTCGCTGGCGGCCTGCGGCCAGGCAAACAGCGTTTCGCCTGGCAGATCGGGGATCGGCTGTGTGCTGTTGCCGACGTTCAGCGCCAGTGACAGCGTGCCCTGCGGGAAGTCCCAGCGCACCGCGAGGAAACCTTCCGCCGTTTTCACCACCTGACCGGCATCGCCACCGGCGGTCTGCAGCAGCGGCACGATATGTTGCTGACGCAGGGCCAGCAGCTGACGCGTCAGCGCCAGCCACTGCTGACCTTCCGGCGTTTCTGTTCGCTGCCAGTTAAGCTTCGACTGTTCAAAGGTGGTGACATCGTTAGGATCCGGCACGGTTTCGCCGTGACCGGCATGGCCTTCAAACTCTCTGGCGCGACCTTCACGCACCGCTTTGGCCAGATCGCCGTGGAAATCGGTGAAGAACAGGAACGGCCGGGTTTCGCCATACTCTTCACCCATAAACAGCAGCGGAATATGAGGCGAGACCAGTAACATCGCCAGCAGCACCTGGGTGCGCTCTGCGCCGGCCAGGCTGATGAGCCTTTCGCCCTGCGCACGGTTGCCCGTCTGGTCATGGTTCTGGATGAAGTCGACAAAGGCGACCGGCGGCTGGCTGCTGCTTTTCACGCCGCGTGGCTCGCCCGACTGCGGCGAGACTTCGCCCTGATAGACAAAGCCTTCTGCCAGCGCCCGCGCTACCCGCTGTTCCGGCTGGTCGGCGAAATCCTGGTAATAGGCGTGGCTTTCACCGGTTGCCAGCACATGCACGGCGTTGTGGAAGTCATCGTTCCATTCGCCGGTAAACAGCGGAGCGTCCCCGTTTTCGTCACGCGGATGCAGGAAGGTGACGTTACGGCAATCTTCGGTGGTCAGATGAATAGGGCGATCGGTAATCGAGGCGCGGATGCGCTCAGCAATGTCAATCAGCACATGCTTGTCGCTGGGATCGTCAATCTGATCGATGGCGTCAAAGCGCAGGCCATCCAGATTAAACTCCTGCAGCCAGTAGAGCGGCGCTTCCACGATATAGCGGCGCACCGCATCAACGTCATAGGCGATACCGGCGCCCCACGGCGTCTGGCGCGCTTTGTGGAAGAAGTCTGGTGAGAGCAGCGGCAGATAGTTGCCCTCCGGGCCGAAGTGGTTCAGCACGATATCCAGCACTACCGACAGACCGTGGCCGTGTGCTGCGTCAATAAAGGCTTTAAAATCATCGGGTGTGCCGTAGGTGGCATGCGGTGCATAGAGCAGCACGCCATCGTAGCCCCAGCCGCGATTACCACCGAACTGCGACACCGGCAGCACTTCAATCATGGTAATGCCGGTTTCAGCCAGCGTTGGCAGCTTCTCAATCGCCGCCCGGAAGGTGCCCTCAGGCGTAAAAGTGCCGATGTGCAGTTCATACACCACCGACTCCTGCCATGGACGACCCTTCCAGCTCGTGTTCTGCCACTGATAAGCGTCAGGATCGATCACCAGCGAGGGGCCATTGACCTCTGCTTTCTGAGCGCGGGCGGCGGGATCGGGCACCGCTGTACCATCGGCCAGCACATAATCATATTCGGCATTGGCTGCCACACCAGCGACCTGAGTTTCAAACCAGCCGTCAGCCTGCGGCGTCATCTCAATGTCTTTACCGGAGAGCCGCAGCGTCACGCGTTGCTGACCGGTTGCCCAGAGGCGGAAACGCACCTCGTCGCTGGCAACCCGTTCAGCGCCCCAACTTTTAAAAAAAGATTTGGATTCCATTCAGTTGCCTCATTTAGCCTGGAAATGCGCGATGGTGGCCACCGCACGAAAAGGATGTCGATGACGCAAGCGTCAAAAATCTTAAAGCTATCAGCGAGACCAGGAGGCCAGGTGGGCTGGCGCGTCTCTTCAGTCAGAAAGCCGGACTGGTATTCAGCGTGGTGTGGCGGAAAACGGGCCGTGAGACCGCTTCCACGCGGCATACAGAGAGTAATCATAGACTAAGATGTTGCAATCGCAGGGCGGCGGGAGGTGGAGAGGCATTAATTTGCGTTAATTGCTGTGAATCTGCATCCGGCGGGGCGAAAGCAGGAGCCAGGCGCAGAAAAGCCTGCCGGATGGCGCCGATTCGCTATAAGCTTATGCGCGATGGCGCAGGTCGCTCCGGATGACCTGCGGCGCTGAACACTTCAGAAGGATGTTACGTGAGGAAAAGAGTTCTGTTAGCCGCGTTGTTGTTGCTGGTCTCCGCCTGTTCTAACCGGGTCGGACACAGGCTGGACAGCAGTAATCTGCAGCAAATTCATGCCGGTCAGACCACCAAAGCCCAGCTGATCGCGCTGTTTGGTCAGCCTGACAGTGAAACGCCTTACCCGGACGGGCAGCGGTTGCTGAAGTGGACCTACAGCGAGGCGCGCACCCTGAACACCACCGAAGGGCAGACGCTGACCGTGCAGATGAAAAATGACAAAGTGCTGAACTATGCGCTGAGTAAAAGTTAATGCGCTGAGCAAACGTGAATCACGGCGGCGGCAGATCGCCACCGCGCATTCTGGTTACTGCCCGCCGCTCTGCTGTGCATCCCGGCTGTCGGGGCGCGGCTGAGCCAGACGGGCAAAATCGGATCCTGCCGGATGCTGATAAATCTGCAGCTCAAAGTGGCGGGCCATCGCGTAGATATACTCAAAAATCGCTGCCTGAGTATTTTCATAATCGGCCCAGAAAATAGAGGAGGTGAAGCAGTAGATCTCCACCGGCAATCCATCCGGTGACGGTTTCAGCGGTCGCACCACGATATACATCTCTTTCTGAATGTCGTCACGCTGCGCCAGCCAGGCGGTCAGGTATTTACGGAACACCATCAGATTGGTGATGCCGTTCTCCATAAACCAGCGGTCGCCCACGGCATTGATATCACGTCCATCCAGCAGCTCAGTGATCGATTCGCCAGCGAGGCGGATCTGGCTCATCGCCTGCAGCATCTCCTGATTCACAAAGGTGATCGACTTCTGATCAAGATAAAAGCTGCGCATGATGCGGCGTGCGCCCGAGGAGAACATCGCCTGCCAGTTGGTGTAGGTCTCGGTCAGGAAGTTCTTGGTCGGGATGCGCGAAATGGTGTTGTCCCAGTTGCGGATGGTGATGGTATGCAGAGCAATATCGATCACTTCACCACTGATATTTCTGTCCGGCATCTCAATCCAGTCGCCCAGTTGCAGCACATCGTTAGAGGAGAGCTGAATATTCGCCACCAGCGACAGCAGCGTATGCTGGAAAATCAGCATCAGCACCGCGGCGACCGCACCCAGCGAGGAGATGATAATCGCCGGCGACTTGTTGGACATAATCGCCAGAATCATGATCGCGGCGATAATATGCACCAGAATTTTGCCGATCTGGATATAGCCTTTGATCGAGTGATTCTTGCGTTTTGATTTGCGCGAATAGGAGTTGTTAACAATCTCCAGCACTTCGTTGAAGAAGATCGACAGATAGACAAAAAACAGGATGCCGCAGATGGTCTGAATCGCCACTTTCAGATTTTCAGGCAGGCCCGGCATAAACTGCAGGAAATTGTAGACCACAATCACCGGCACAAAATTTGACAGCTTCTGAGAGAGGCGGACATCTTTATCCAGCGGCACGCCCTTTTTGTGGCTGCTGAAAAAGACCTTCCTGATCACTTTGACGATGAAAAATTTGCAGATCAGGTGAGTGACCATCCCGGCCATAATCAGCAGCAACAGGCTGAAGCTGATCGACAGTACCCTGTTTCCCTCAATAAAACTCATCAGACTCTGAATGTAATGCATGATAACCACGTGCAAAAAAGATAAGGGGCGAATTCAACCACAGCACGGGGACGGTTGTTAAGCGCCGAATGCGTTCAGGCTGAGCCGCACCGCTTTTTTTGCGTAACGGCGCGCTGACAGCACCCTCCATCCTGCGGATTGTTACCTTCTCTGGTGCAACACTCAGATAAACGCCGCGCTGGCCGATAACAGCTTTATCTCCTCTGATATGAGCCTGCGGACATGCTTAAAAATCTTAAAATCACTCACGGTATCGCTGCTGTTCTGGTGGTCTTTGTGACGTTACTGACCCTGACCGGATTTCTGTTCTATAACGGCGTCTCAAAAGCCGACAAAAACTTCGTGGCGGCAGAGCAGCTTACGCTGCAGCAGCAGCACCTGAGTGACGCGGTAAAAACCTTGATCAAAACCCGCGTCACCATCAACCGCGTGGCAATCCGTTTCCTGAAAAATCAGCAGGATCCAAAATCACTGGCAGCCATGGCTGCGCTGCTGGAGCTGGCTGGAAAGTCTGCTGCTGCCGCCGATGCGGACTTCAAAGCCTGGCAGGCGCTGCCGCGCAAAGAGGGCCAGGGTGAAGCCCAGGCGACGCAGGTGCAGACCGCCTACCAGCAGATGCGTGACACCATGCTGGCCTCCATTACCTTTCTGAAGCAGGGCAACTATGCGGGCTATGGCAACCTTGAAGCGCAGGCGGCGCAGGACCAGCTCGACAGTGCTTATGAGGCCTGGCGTGCAGTGAACATCCAGCTGATGAAAGCGTCCTCGGAGCATAACCAGCGTAGCCTGACGGATGCGCTCTGGGCGCTGCTGACTATTGGCCTGATTACCGGCGTGATTGGGGTCGCGGTCTGGATTGGGCTGCAGAAATTGCTGATTGGCCCACTGGGCAGGCTGACCGGCCATATGCGCGCCATTTCGGGCGGTGATCTGACCTCCGATATTCAGCACGAAGGCCGCAATGAGATGGGTCTGCTGATTCAGGAGCTGCAACAGATGCGCGATGCGCTGGTGGTGACCATTACCTCGGTCGATGACGCCACCCGCTCTATCTTTACCGGTGCAGCGGAAATCTCTGCGGGCAGCACCGATCTCTCTTCCCGTACCGAACAGCAGGCTGCCGCGCTGGAACAGACCGCAGCCAGTATGGAGCAGCTCACCTCAACGGTGAAACTCAATGCAGACAATGCGCAGCAGGCGACCACGGTAGCGAAAGAGGCTTCAGCCACGGCCATGCAGGGCGGTGAGACTGTCGCCCGGGTCATCGCCAATATGGATCAGATCAGCGAAAGCTCGAATCAGATCGCCGGTATTATCGCCATTATCGACAGTATCGCCTTCCAGACCAATATTCTGGCGCTGAACGCCGCCGTTGAAGCCGCGCGTGCCGGTGAGCAGGGTCGTGGATTTGCAGTGGTAGCGGGTGAAGTGCGCTCGCTGGCCGGACGCAGCGCCAGCGCCGCGCAGGAGATCCGGGGACTGATCGACCGCTCAGCTGAGCGAATTAAAACCGGTGCCGGTCATGCTTCTCAGGCGGGCGTCGCGATGGAGAGCATCGTGACGTCGGTGAGTCGTGTCACCCAACTGATCGAAGAGATCGCGGCCTCCTCGACTGAACAGACCCGTGGCATTGAGCAGGTCTGCAAAGCGGTCTCGGAAATGGATGGTGTGACGCAGCAGAACGCCGCGCTGGTGGAGGAGTCCGCGACTGCCGCCGCCTCACTGGAAGAGCAGGCGAGCTACCTGCGTAAAACGGTATCGGTATTCAAAACCGGCACTTTGCAGGTGGCGTTCTCTGCTGCGCCGGTGGCGAAAGCCCTTGCCGTGCCAAAACTTCAGCCTGCCCGCCTGGCGGACAATGATAACTGGCAGACCTTCTGATAAAAAAAAACCGCCCCGAAGGGCGGTTTTTTATTTTGTGACGCGGCATGCAGCATCATGCCGCTGACATCAGGCCGGGACGGACTGTGCCTTCTGGCTGCGCGACCAGACGCGGTGCGCTTTCATCGCCTGAGTGAACTCAGACATCAGCGCGCTCTCCGCCGAGTCGCCCTGCACAATACCTTCTTCCTGATCCGCATCTTCCAGACCGAACTGCGCTTTAAAGCGACGCGCTTCGCCCACCAGACCAATCACCTTGAGGTGCTTGTAGGCTTCCAGCAGGAAGTAACGGGCATCGCCGCTCAGCAGCAGGGCATCGATATTGCCATCCGGCACCATCACCGCATCAAAGGTCAGAGAGGGCAGACCGGCGAACGTCGCATCGACCGGCAGCACTGAACCATCATCGGCGCGCACCTGGCCCATATGCGGAGCCAGCAGTTTGGCGTGAACACCCACCGCTTTCAGCGCCTGCAAAATCGCCAGCACATCAGCCGCCTTCACACCATCGCTGAGCAGCAGTGCGACCTGGCGACCTTTAATCTCGCCATCCGGAATGGCGTAGAGGCTCAGGCTGTCATCTTTAGTCAGGCCATTCACTGGTGCAGGCGGCTGAATGTTGAGCTGCTCATCCGTCAGAGCGAGTCCCAGGTTATCCGCCACGCCCTGCGCCAGTTTAGTATCGATGCGTGCCAGATGATCCACCACACGCTCACGGATATAAGCACGCGCCACTTTACTCAGTTCAAACGAGTAGGCGCCAATGATGTGCTGCTGCTCGACTTCAGTCTGGCTCAGCCAGAACAGGCGCGGCTGCGCATAGTACTCACCAAATGAGGGGCTGCGCTCGCGCACTTTATGGCCCTCAATCCGCTCCTGATAGCTCTCGAAGCCGCCGCCTTCTGCAGCAGGTGGGGTTTCACGCGGCCAGTTATCGTTGATCGAGTTCGGCTCGTAGTTCGCCGGATTGGTGTCGATATCCTGACGATGCATGCCCTGACGCTGGAAGTTATGGTACGGGCAGGTCGGACGGTTGATCGGGATCTCATGGAAGTTCGGTCCGCCCAGACGACTGATCTGCGTATCGGTATAGGAGAACAGACGCCCCTGCAGCAGCGGATCGTTGGAGAAATCGAGGCCCGGCACGATATGGCCTGGGTGGAACGCCACCTGCTCGGTTTCAGCAAAGAAGTTGTCCGGGTTACGGTTAAGTACCATCTTGCCGACAATCTCAACCGGCACCAGCGCTTCCGGGATCAGCTTGGTTGCATCCAGAATATCGAAGTCAAATTTGAACTCATCCTCTTCCGGGATCAGCTGCAGGCCCAGTTCATATTCCGGGAAATCGCCCGCTTCAATGGCTTCCCACAGATCGCGGCGATGGAAATCGGGATCGCGACCGGTCAGTTTCTGCGACTCGTCCCACAGCAGCGACGCTTTACCGGCCACCGGCTTCCAGTGGAAACGGACAAAGGTCGCTTTACCTTCAGCGTTAATCAGGCGGAAGGTGTGAATACCAAAACCTTCCATAGTGCGATAGCTGCGCGGAATACCCCGGTCAGACATCGCCCAGATAACGTTGTGCATGGTTTCCGGCTGCAGAGAGACGTAATCCCAGAAGGTGTCATGGGCACTCTGGCCCTGCGGGATTTCGTTATGCGGTTCCGGCTTAACGGCATGCACAAAGTCAGGGAATTTATGCGCATCCTGAATAAAGAACACCGGTGTGTTGTTGCCCACCAGGTCAAAGACACCCTCTTCGGTGTAGAACTTGGCGGCGAAACCGCGAATGTCACGCACGGTATCAGCCGATCCGGCACCGCCCTGAACCGTGGAGAAACGCACGAAAACCGGCGTGGTCTGCTCGGGATCGCTGAGGAACTGCGCTTTGGTCAGATCTTTCAGGGAGCGGTAAGGCTGAAAATAGCCATGTGCGGCTGAGCCACGGGCATGAACAATACGTTCCGGGATACGCTCATGGTCAAAGTGCGTGATTTTCTCACGCATAATAAAGTCTTCCAGCAGCGTCGGACCGCGCGAACCGGCACGCAGTGAGTTTTGATCGTTGGCGATGCGTGTGCCCTGGTTGGTGGTGAGGGCGCGGTCGGTGCCGTTTTTGCGGCTGGCTTCAAGCTGGTCAAGTTTGGCGTTGTGCGTCTGAGGCGCTTTCAGGCTGCCTGGGGCGGTGGGCTGCTTGCCTGGCGGAGTCGGTTCGGCTGGGGGCTGATGCGAACCATCTTTTGGTGCCAGTGAACCCAGACCCGGCTCTGAGGATTCCGGACCGGTGGTCGGGGCGTGCTCGCTCAGGGGTTTCTTCTCTGTTTCTTTCGACATTAATTCATGCTCCAGCTGTTATTTTACTTTCGACGACACTAAATATAGAACAACCTGAACAATACTGAGGTTAAATCGGGCATTTAACTGTTACGACTGTGCCTTTTTTGTCCGCCAGAAAAGCGCACTTATCTCTCAATCCGGATTATCGCTTCGCTTATTCATACCTTGTGCCGTCTGGCTTAACGGCGTTCCAGCCCGCGCCTGCTATACGGAAAGTGAGCTTTCAGAGGATGCAGAATCTGCCGCCGCAGGAGGCGCTCATTGCCTGATGCAGGGCATTAACCGATTAATAAAATTAATGCTGGCGTTTGCTGCTTTTGGTTGAAGTTGGAAATGTTATATCATAACATTTCATTTTGTAACGTTGACCGGGGTATCAGACTTTGATGAATCATGCAGGTAAATGGATTGGGCTACTGGGCGCACTGTTAGTCAGCCAGCCGTCGCTGGCACACGGCACGCATGCACATGGAAAACCGTTGTCAGCCCTGGAGCAGAAAGCGGCAGAAGGAGTTTTTGCTGACAGCGATGTGAAAGATCGTCCGCTCGCTGACTGGGATGGCCTGTGGCAGTCGGTTTATCCGCTGCTGCAAAACGGGGAGCTGGACCCGGTCTGGCAGAAGAAAGCGCAGCAGGATCACAGCAAAACGGCAGAGGAGTATAAAGCGTATTACCGCAAGGGCTACGCCACCGACGTCGATACCATCGGTATTGAAAATGGCGTGATGGAGTTCCACATCGGCGACCAGGTCAGCGCCTGCCACTACCGGTATGCGGGCCACAAAATCCTGACCTATGCCTCAGGTAAAAAAGGGGTGCGCTACCTGTTTGAATGCCAGGACGCGGGCAGCAAAGCGCCGAAATATGTGCAGTTCAGCGACCACACCATCGGGCCGCGTAAATCTGCCCATTTCCATATCTTTATGGGCAACGATTCTCAGCAAGCCCTGCTGGCAGAGATGGATAACTGGCCGACCTATTACCCTTACCAGATGATGAACTCACAGGTCGTGGATGAGATGCTGCACCACTGAGTGCCGTGATCGGATGACCCGCTGTTCAGGGCGGGTTTTTAATGCTTATCAGGCGCAGCTTGTATCCAGCCACACGCACCCCCTCCACGGGTTTTATCCCACCCAGGCCGGGCGGCGCGAGGCGGGTATACCTTTAACCACACGCTGATACGAATCCTCAACCAGCTGCTGAATCAAGCCAGGCGAGAGGTCGTCACCGGGATAGGCCGTGATCCAGTGACGTTTATTCATATGATAACCGGCGGTGATCGAGGGATAAATCACCCGGTGCAGCTCCGCCTGCTGCGGTTCGCATTTCAGGGTGATAATCGGCACACCCCGTAGTTCGGTCAGCAGTAAAAACACTTTTCCACACACTTTATAGACCTGATGTTCCGGCCCGAATGGATAGCTGCATTCAGCGGCGGGCAGCCGCTCAGCCGCTTCAATGGCGATGCGCTGGATCTCATGGCCCTGCATAGTGAGTCTCCCTGTAATTATTCAGCCTGAGTCTGCGGCCCGCGACTGGCTGGTCGCCAGGGGCCTGTTACACTTCTGATAAGCATAAATCAGGAGCAGACATGAAATTAGGCTTTGCATGTAAGTATCTCAACAGCGATGGCAAACAGTTTTTCCCGTTTCGCGCCACCACCCGTAAACGGTTTCTGAGTTTATCGCACGATGAACGCAATCAGCTGATCTATGAGATTACCGTCACCAACCTCAACAATCTCTACCTGACGCTTGAGCATCTGGCCACCTTACCTGAGCCACTCAGGATGATGCGTATTGGCAGCGATCTGTTACCGCTCTATACGGTTCCCGAGGCCACGCCACTGTTCACCGAATTTCTGCCCGAACTCTATCCGCTCTTTGCCCGCTGTGGCGAGCTGGCGCGGGCGCATCACATCCGTCTCTCATTCCATCCAGGACAATATACCGTGCTCGCCTCCGATAATCCCGATGTGGTGGTGCGCGCGCTGGAGGATGTGGAGTATCACACGCTCTGCGCCTGTCTGATGGGATATGGCAAGACCTTCCAGGATTTTAAAATCAACATTCATATGAACGGCAAGGCGGGATTCGACGGCTTCAAACGGTCGTTTAATCAGCTCAGCCCGGAAGCGCGGCGGATGCTGACGGTGGAGAATGATGAGATCTCCTGCTCGCTGGATGACGTGCTGCAGGCAGCGCCGCTCTGTCCGGTGGTGCTGGATATTCACCATCACTGGGTAAAAGAGAGTGAGTTTATTCAGCCGGATGACGCGCGTGTAGCCAGAGTGATCGAATCCTGGCGCGGCGTGCGGCCGGTGCTGCACTATTCGATTTCGCAGGAGGGGATGATTCCGCAGGAGGGCTGGCCCGATCAGCAGCAGCTGGGCGTGAGCAAAAGCAAACTGCGGGCGCACTCTGACTACTTCTTTAATCCGACGCTGAATGCGTGGGCACTGTCGTTTCAGGATTTCGATATCATGTGCGAAGTGAAAATGAAGAATCTGGCGCGGGAACAACTCTACCAGTGGGGGATAACACAGAAGCTGATAGCTAATCCCCTGGCCGAAGCGACCAGGGAATCGGCGAACGTTAAATAATGGCCACACCGCCCGTCACGGCGATGGTCGCTCCTGAAATGTAGCTGGCTTCATCACTGGCCAGCATCACATAGGTTGGCGCCAGTTCAGCAGGCTGACCGGCACGCTGCAGCGGCACTTCGCTGCCAAATTTCTTCACCTGTTCAACCGGCATGGTCGACGGGATCAGTGGCGTCCAGATGGGGCCAGGCGCGACCGCATTGGCACGGATACCTTTTTCAGCCAGTAAGGCTGCCAGGCCGCCAGAGAAATTAACGATGGCGGCTTTGGTGGCGGAGTAGGCGAGCAGCTTCGGTTTCGGCTGGTCAGCATTGATCGAGGCCGTATTAATGATCGATCCACCAGCAGGCATATGCCGTGTTGCCGCTTTAGTGATGTAAAACATCGCGTAAAGGTTGGTCTTCATGGTCCGGTCAAACTCTTCGTCGCTGATCTCATCCAGCGATTCGCGCGTCATCTGATACGCCGCGTTGTTCACCAGAATATTAATCTCACCAAAGGCTTCGACGGCTTTATCGACCAGGGCGTTGCAGTGTGACGCCTCAGTAATATCGCCAGGCACCAGAACCGCTTTCTGTCCCGCTTCTTCAACCAGCCGGGCGGTATCCTGCGCATCCTCATGTTCATCAAGATAAGAGATCAGGACATCGGCCCCTTCCCGGGCAAAGGCAATGGCGACGGCCCGGCCAATGCCGGAATCGCCACCGGTAATAATGGCTTTCTTACCCGCCAGACGGCCTGAACCCTGATAACTCTCTTCGCCGTGATCGGGCTGAGGCTGCATCGCCGCGGTTTTACCCGGTGGCGTTTGTTGCTGTTCGGCAAAAGGGGGTTGCGGGCGTTGAGTCGATGACATGAATATTCCTCCATAAAAATCCGTTAGCGTAAAACAACCGGTCCGGGTCACACCGCGCGGTGTGGCCCGGACCGGCACGCCTGTGTCAGTTAAGGCTTCGGTGACGTAATGCCGTCAATCTGCTCTGACTGCGCACCAGAACCGGGACGCGCATTGCCGAGCAGCGGCTCATCACCCAGAATCTCTGGCTGCTGTTTCGCGCTGAACTGACCATGGCCATCGTAAGCCGGGCCACTGCTCCAGCGACCTTCCGGCAGCGGTTTATCCAGCGAAGTATTCAGACAGTAGTAAGAGTGCTCCTGCGCCTCATGCTCCTGCGGGAAGCTGTTCGGGATCGGCAGCGACGCGTTCAGTCCGCCCATCTCTTCGATCACCGCCAGCCACTGCTGCTGGTGCATAGTGTCACGGGCGATCAGGAAGGAGAGGAAGTCCTTCATGCCCTTGTCTTCCGTCATGTTATAGAGGCGGGTAGCCAGTACGCGGCCCGTGGCTTCTGCGGTGACGTTAGCCAGCATATCGGCCGCCACGTTGCCGGACGCATAGATATGACTCATATCAAAAGGCATGCCGTTGGCGTTAACCGGCATCGCTGCCAGACCGGAAGAGAGGATATGGCGCGGGTTCATTCCACCCAGAATTGCATTAACTACCGGATCTTTCGCTGACGCTTCCTGGTAAGAGAGCGGGGCGCCTTCAAGGTTAAGCGCCACGGCGTAGCCCAGCATTTCGATATGGCTCAGCTCTTCGGTAGCGGTCGAGATCAGCAGATCACGAATCCGCACATCACCGCGCGCGCCCATCGCCTGGAAAAAGTATTGCATCGCTACACGAATCTCACCTTCGACGCCGCCGATGGCCTGCTGGAGCAGCATGGCAAATTCTGGATCGGGTTTCTCTACACGAACCGGGAATTGAAGTTTTGATGAATGATGAAACATGATTATTTTCCTCGTCTGTGTTTGCAGTGGATGCAGAAAAAGCCTGGACACAGATATCGGATAAATAAAGCGAAACGACAGCAATTAACCGGAATTTCAGGTTGAATAAATGGCGAAAACGGTGTTTTCCGGAGCTATATCTGGTCCGGCGGGGCAGGCAATCTTAGCGGTGAGAAGGGGACAAGTGATTCAGAGCAGAAGAAATAAAAAAAGCCCCATAACAGGGGCTGATTCCGGACGGGAAAAGCATCCATGCTAATTCGCGTTCCCTCATAACAGACACAGATTTTTAGCTGTCGCTGGTCGCCGAAGCGCGCTGCAGAACATGTTCAAGCGCCTGACGGTAAATATCCTGCTTAACCACGTCACGCTCACTCTCCAGGCGGTGAATCAGGCCCAGCACAATGTCTTTATCGGAGACATGGGTTTTCGCATGGGCAAGTTCGGCATGGACTGCGGCGATAACCTGTTTTTCAGTGGTCAGCGCTGTGCCAGAGTTCATGAAGTAATCAGAAATCTGAGACTCTGTATTCATCGTTGTTTGCATGTCAGGCCTCATAAGAAATGGGGGGAAGAACGCGTCGATTCAGATCCGGTCACCGGCTGACGCAAAAAAAAATGCATCTGAAGGTGGAAATCCACAACACCTTCAGATGCGGTGCAAAGCACCTTTCGTTACAAGTGATTTAACATCACGAGACAAAGTTATACAAGAATCGCAAAGTTGTACAATGAAATTTGACAAAATTTAACTGGTCGGTGGTGTATGTAAAAAGCATGTTTAAAGTGAAAAAAGAGGTTTTTGATGGTTAATTTAATAAATACAGTGAGTTGGTGAGGTTTTCAGAGGGGTGGCGATTTTCAGACCAGGAGGCTGAGAATTGGGCTGACGACACATCAACGTGTTAAAACCGCTTTATTCCGCAGATTTCAGCCAAAGTTGTACAGGTTTCAGCGCTGGAAAAGTGGTGGGTGCGATTGTGCTGCTGCAATCCTGGCCGTCTGACAGGCCATGCCGCATAATTCACTTCCCACGCCTGATGCAGAAGGCTAAGGTTGACCCCTTATTTATCACAAGGAAATGATCATGGTTCACGACTATTTCGCAATTCCGCCTGCGGGCATGACTCAGGAACAACATAAACGTTCGGTCGCCGTGGCTGCTGCTCTGTCAGTGGCAAAAGAGTCCGTCAGCGCCTCCACCTCTGCAACCGGCTCAAAAACCGCCTGGGATCTGCAGGCCGTGGCGAATGAAGTTGCTAATCTGGCCGACGCGATTCAGGATGCGCTGGAGAGTGACAGCGAGGTGTAAATACTAACCGGTATCGTCTGAGGCTGCTGCGGAGGCGGTGCAGGACAGGGCGGTGGCAGCGTTCAGGAGCCGGTAAAGTCCGGCAATCGGACGCTGCCGGAAAATCCGCTTATTCCATTGCGGGTGGCTCATATTTAATATACTGACGCAGGGCATCATGGATAGCCTGGTTATTGCCCTCTTCCAGACCGCGTTCGGCATACTCTTTCGCCAGCGCCGCCAGTACATCGTCAAACTTCCCTTTGTAATTGAGATTATTCAGCGCAATTTGCTGACCGAGTATCGCTTTTAATACCGTAGTCTCAACCCTTAACTGCGCAACTGCCTCTTCAAGATGTTTGATTCGATCGTCGTCTGCCATAATCCCTCCATGCTTAAAAAAGCAGAATAACCAGCCCGCCCGTAATATTCAAACCTCTCCGAATGCCAGAGAAGCGTTGTCAGATTTTCCTTAAGTAAAAATAATCAGCCGGTGAATTTATAAGATTCTTTACTGTAAGAAGAAATCGACGATATTCAGGCGGTGCGGCGAAAGTAACCCGTTTCCGCTTACTCTGACGGCAATGCGAAAAAACGTTTAAAAAAAAGTGCATTACCATCAACCCTTTCGCTTAAAGATGTTCCATGTCACTTGATTAAAAGGGGGATTAGCTATTACTGTGTTTATATACAGTAATCTGAAAAAGGAGCGAAATTATGGAATTCATTAAACCTGCGGACATTCGTGCCGTTATGCCTTTACCGCTATATATCGAACGTGTGCCGTGCGGGTTTCCATCCCCGGCGCAGGATTATGTCGAACAACGTATTGATCTCAATGCGCTGATGGTCCAGCACCCCAGCGCCACCTATTTTGTCCGGGTCAGCGGCGAGTCAATGATTGAGGCGGGCATCAATGATGGTGACATGCTGGTGGTCGACAGTTCACTCACCGCCTCACACGGCGATATTGTGGTCGCCGCGGTCGAAGGTGAATTCACCGTTAAACGTCTCCAGCTTCATCCCTGTCTGCAACTGATGCCGATGAATACCAAATTTAAACCGATCGCTATCCAGACCGAAGATGCGCTGGAGGTGTTTGGCGTTGTGACCTTTGTTATTAAAGCGACCCACTGACCATGTTCGCGCTGGTCGACGTAAACAGCTTTTACGCGTCGTGTGAGACCGTTTTCCGGCCCGATCTTAAAGGTAAACCGGTAGTAGTGCTGTCGAACAACGACGGCTGCGTGATTGCGCGCAGCGCCGAGGCAAAGAAAGCCGGCATCAAAATGGGCACGCCCTATTTTAAAATGCGTGAAGAACTAACGCGTCACGCGGTGCAGGTCTTCAGCTCAAATTATGCGCTCTACGCCGACATGAGCCATCGGGTGATGACCATACTGGAAGAGATGGCGCCGTCGGTGGAGATCTACTCGATCGACGAGGCCTTTATGGATCTCACCGGCGTGCAGAACTGTATGGCGCTGGAGACCTTTGGTCGCCAGGTCAGAGAACGAATAGGCAAAGAGACCCATCTGACGGTGGGCGTCGGCATTGCACAGACTAAAACGCTGGCCAAGCTGGCGAATTTTGCGGCCAAAAAGTGGAGCAAAACCGGCGGCATTGTCGACCTGTCGGACCCTGAACGACAAAAAAAGCTGCTGGCGCTGATTGATGTGGCGGAAGTCTGGGGCGTGGGTCATCGGATCGGCAAACGGCTCAACGCTATGGGCGTTATGACGGCGAAAGATCTGGCCGATCAAAGCACCGAGGCCATCCGCAAACAGTTCAGCGTCGTGCTGGAGCGCACTGTCAGAGAGCTGCGTGGCGAATCCTGTCTGGAGCTGGAGTCAGTGACGCCGGTAAAACAGCAAATCATGTGTTCGCGCTCGTTTGGCAGCCGTATCTCCGACTACGATCAGATGCGCGAGGCTGTCTGCGCGTATGCCGAGCGCGCGGCGGAGAAGCTGCGCCGTGAGAATCAATATTGTCGTCAGGTAGGGGTATTTGTACGCACCAGTCCGCATGCGACTGACGAACCCTTTTATGGCAATCAGTCGATGGAGCAACTGCTGATTCCGACGCAGGACACACGCGACATCATCAGAGTTGCAATGGCGTGCCTGGATAACATCTGGATTGAGGGACATCGCTATATGAAGGCCGGCATCGTGCTGGGGGATTTTTTCAGCCAGGGCGTGGCTCAGTTTGATCTGTTTGACGAACATCAGCCACGCCGCAATAGCGAAGAGCTGATGAAGCTGATCGACACAGTCAATAAGCTCGGCAGCGGGAAGCTGTGGTTTGCCGGGCAGGGGATCAACAAAGCCTGGTCGATGAAACGCGAGATGCTGTCGCCTGCCTATACCACCCGGATAACCGATCTACCTGTGGTTGCGCTTAAGTGAAGGCTGACCCGATGTTCCTCTGCTGCTGAAGCCGCGGCCTCTGCTAAAAGCTTTTTTTATCACGCGATTAAAGTGGCAGGAAGTTATGCTTTGCCTGACCCGGTGAGTAGTTTTTCATCGGGTAATTTAAGCAAATTACCAGGTAAATATAATGGATTTCAGGCAGTTTGAAGCCAGAGTGATGCTCTGGCCCGCAATACATTTCACAGCAATCATAAAATCCCGCCATCATGACGAATATGAGATTTATGCGATCGACGATAACAGCAATATAAAAACCCGACTCTTTTTATGTTTTGCTGACAATGAAAACCACGCCAGCCTGCTTATTAAGCAATTTACGTTATGGCTGATAAAAATAAACGCGCTGAAGCGCAGCCAGCAGCGGGAAAAAGGCCGCACAGAGACAACATCCTTATCTGAATGAATCGCGTCCGGCTTGCACCGCAGACCAGACGGCGGCTGGTCAGACAGCGGCGAATCATATTAATGCGTCCGGGAAATAACGGGCCGTCTGCGCGTGACGGGCGACGGACGGCCTGGCTTGTTACCCGCGCCTGGGATAGAATCGCCATTGATTTTGACAGCAACACACCTCCCCAGGCCGGTAACAATGACCACGACAGCCACAACGTATAAAAACAAAGAGCGGGGACGCCCCAGAGAGTTCGGGATCGAACAGGCTCTGGATCACGCCATGATCGTTTTCCGGCAAAAAGGGTATCATGCGGCCTCAATGAACGATCTGGGTGAGGCGATGCATCTCTCCGCAGGCAGCATCTATAAGGCGTTTAAAGATAAGCGCTCGCTCTTCCTGCTGGTATTCGAACGCTATCTGTTGCTGAGAAATAGTGAGTTGCACCGTCGTCTGGCACCCTGTGCCAGCGGGCGGGGGAAAATAACCGAGCTATTGCAATTCTACCTGGATTCGGCACGTGCCACAGAAGGGCGTTGCGGCTGTCTGGTCGTCGCCAGCGCGATTGCGCTGCAGACGATGGATCAGCCACTCGCGCAGCGCATTGATGAGGTCGTTCAGCGTAATCAACGCTTCCTGGTCTCGCTGCTGGAGCTGGGACAACAGGATGGATCTATCAATAACACGCTGGACAGCGAGGCAGCAGCCGGTTTAATTCTCTGTATTGCTTTTGGATTGCGCGTGGCAGGTAAGGTCAGCGATGTGACTAACGAAGAAAAGACGCTGGCGCTGGCATTGAAAGTACTGGGGTAACCAGGCAAGGCCGCTCAATCAGTAAACAGACTTCCCGGACATGGGCTTCCAGACAGAGAAATTCTGCACTTTCCTTTCCCCTCATCTGATTATGTGCCAGGCTTTCACGCTTTATCCTGTAGCGAAGAAAATTAAGGCGCGTTTCGTGAAAACCTCAATCTTACTGACACTCGTGGCAGCCATTGGCTGTTCTGTTTTTGCTGCCCGTGGTGGGTTTGAAACCACTACAGCGAAACATCCAAAAACGCTGCAGGTGACTGAAAACGGGGAGCCGCTGACGCGCTGACCGTGACGGCAGGTGGGGAGAAGCCGACGAAGGCCGGTTAACGGCCAGATGGCCGGCCGATGAGTGCAGAGCAATAGCACTCATCAATCTGCGTGGAAGCCGTTTCAGGCGGACGCAGGAGCCGGGTGCAGAGCGTTGCAATTCACGCTCTGGTCACGTTCTGGCCGACATGCACTATTCCACTGCCACGCAGTCCCAGCGTCTCTGGCTGTGAGGCCAGGCGTGTGCCCGGCACCCTAAAAAAACAGCAATGACCCGCACATAACTAACGATAATCTTTAAGATTAACCGGTGCCTGTCCGGTCTCGACCAGCCAGTTTAATTCGGCACGGTCGCGCGTTGAGGATTCGATAAAACCTTTGAGCCAGTTCCGCGCATCGGCAATCTGCGTGACCCGCTCATCGTTGCGCTCCTGTTCGGCCATTTCGCTCAACTGGCGAATCAGTGCTACCAGCGTAATCTCCTGTTCGTCAAAAGCCAGATTAATTGCAGCTTCACCAAGAATCATATGACCCGTTGTTTTGTCGTGATAAACCATCTGCACCCTCCTGATTAAGTAGCGATATAAAGAGTCTAGTTAAAGGCGCTCTGGACTAAAAGGTGGGAAACAGCAGGGCGCTATGATTAAAATTTACCAAAAATAAAGTGAACCTTTAATCGAGGCGGTAAACCACTCATATCAAAGCATAAAAACAGGCTGAGGTTTTTTGTGAGAAATAAGCTGAGCTATTATGCTGGTTAAAAAAGCTGGGAGTTGCCGGAAATTCAGATAAGGGCGGAACGGCGCATTTCGTTATCAGATTATTATCTGCACCACTATCCGCACGGTTGCCTGCCATATTATGGCCACGCCGCAGCGGATATTTCTGATTTATAAACCACCGGGGAATAAAACCAGGACTGTGCACCACTTCGTGCCAGGCGCAGGCAAAAATAAAGCCGCCCATGGGCGGCTTTATTCATTGGGTAACAGCGATCGGATTATTTCTTCGGTACTTCAGAGACCGCTTTAACGTCCGCTTTATTAATCTGCTGCTTCACGCCATTTGCATCGGTATAAGCCAGCAGGCCGGCATCCGATTCAGAAGGCTTGCCATCACTAATAATGGTGCGTCCATCGTTAGTCTGAATCGCATAACTGGTACGGGTGCAGCCGGTTAATACGGTCATACCAATCAATGCGGCGAGAGGTAAAATCAGCGCTTTTTTCATCTTATTCACCTTATATTAGTTGTCGAGTTCACTCATATTACTGATCTCATTACGATTGATCTGCTCAGTTTTTCCTGTCTGAGCATCGCGGTAAGAAACCAGACCAGTATCTGAATCAATCTGCGGTTTGCCATCGGTGACAATCGTGCGGCCATCGGTGGTCTTAATCGACTGGTTTGAGGCACAACCTGCCAGCGTACCTAAAGAGAGAGCCAGCAACGCAATGGCTGACAGGGATTTCATTTTCATTTTTTCTGCTCCATGAAGTATATCCGAACGTTTACAGCATAGTCGGCTTTATCAGGTTTGCTGGCCCTGTCGCGTCTCGCTGCCTGTTTTTTAAACAAAACCGGAGTGTGTGGTGCTGATTAGGGGGTATGACGGCGTGAAATAGCATTTATTGCAAATGTACCCAGCCGTTCTGTGCCATTTCAGCAGAGGATGCGCTGTATCGAAATAAGATCGATGCTGATGCGGGAAATAAGCACGGCAGCCAGAGCGGATATTTCCGTAAAAGCCAGAATAGCTGTGCGGAAATAGTCAGCATGTGGGTGAATGTCTGGCGGGATTCACAGGTCCGATACCCTGAAGGCTATCGGACCTGTGGAGAAGGGGATCAGAGGATGGAGTCTTCGCCCGCTTTGGCGGCCGCTTTTTCTGCTTTCATGGCGCTGACCGGGTCTGATGCGCTCAGCCAGCGGTCAAATTTCTGGTAGGTGTCGATAAAGGTTTTAAAGTAGCTGCTGGCGATGGTGGCATTCTCTTTGTGGTTCATAAACGCCACTGCCAGCTTAAATGCATCTTCGTTATCAAATTTCATGTTTGTCTTCCTCGCTTAAGATCTATAGAGCGTAGCCTGAGAACGCGGCCTGTGCATTCAGACAACCGTCTGAAAAGGCGCAATAATTCAGCCTGACTGACAGCATCTGCCAGATTGGCGTGGATTCCCACTTACTTCGCGCCCAATCCTTCTTATAATGCCAGCTTCACTCGTGAAGGAGACCCGCTTATGTTGAAAGGATTAACCGTTGCCGCGGTGCTACTGCTGTCAGGCTGTAGCCTGATGCATAAACAGCCGCCGTCGCCGCAGACCCTGCACTATCGCTGCGGAACCATGCCCCTGACCGTGACGCTGGACGAGGCGCAGCAGCAGGTCAGTTTCATCATGGATGGGCAGCCTCTGACGCTGAAGCAGACGGTATCCGCTTCCGGCGCACGCTACAGCGATAACACCTATGTGTTCTGGTCCAAAGGAAACGGCGCATTTATCGAACGTAACGATAAAATTGTCGTGAATGATTGTGAGCTGCAACCTGCCAGCTGACTTGTTATCTGAATAGGCGAGCATTATGAGCGACAGCGAAACGCTACACACCATTGCCCATCTGCGGCGTGAATATACCCGCGGTGGATTGCGTCGTAAGGATCTGCCGGACGATCCGATCGCGCTATTTGAACAGTGGCTAAGCCAGGCCTGCGAGGCAAAACTGCCCGATCCTACCGCCATGACCGTGGCAACCGTGGATGAGCAGGGCCAGCCATGGCAGCGTATCGTGCTGCTGAAGCACTACGATGCGCAGGGCATGGTGTTTTACACCAACCTCGGCAGCCGTAAGGCGCTGCAGCTGGCGCACAATCCGCGCATCTCTCTGCACTTCCCGTGGCACTATCTGGAGCGTCAGGTGATGGTGCTGGGTGAAGTGGAAAAACTGTCGCCCCTCGAGGTGCTGAAATATTTCCACAGTCGTCCGCGCGACAGTCAGATTGGTGCCTGGGTGTCGAAGCAGTCAAGCCGTATTTCGGCACGCGGTATTCTGGAAGGAAAGTTCCTGGAGCTTAAACAGAAGTTCCAGCAGGGCGAAGTGCCGCTGCCCAGCTTCTGGGGTGGCTACCGGGTGAAATTTCACACGATGGAGTTCTGGCAGGGTGGCGAACATCGTCTGCACGATCGTTTCATCTATCAGCGCGATCACGACGGCTGGAAAATCGACCGTCTGGCACCCTGAATCTGCACGATTCGCCCCTATCAGCGCTGGCACAGAAAGCGTCAGCGCTTTATGCTATAGCCCTGATTTTTTTCGATTCCGCAACTCAGCGGAAAGCTGTGTACCAGCATAGGTGCAGTCTGATCAATTTGGAGTCAGTAATGACCAGCAGTAACCTGATACAACAATTGCAGGAGAGGGGCCTAATCGCCCAGGTGACGGATGAAGACGCGTTAACAGAGAAACTGGCGCAGGGGCCAATTTCGCTCTATTGCGGCTTTGACCCCACTGCTGACAGCTTGCATTTGGGCCATCTGGTACCGCTGCTCTGCCTGAAGCGTTTTCAGGATGCCGGCCACAAGCCGGTGGCGCTGGTCGGTGGTGCAACCGGCCTGATTGGTGACCCGAGCTTCAAAGCCGCAGAGCGTAAACTTAATACCAGTGAAACCGTCAACGAATGGGTTGAAAAGATCCGCCAGCAGGTGGCGCCATTCCTCGACTTCGATTGCGGCAGCAACAGCGCCATCGCCGCCAACAACTACGACTGGTTTGGCGGCATGAACGTGCTGACCTTCCTGCGTGATATCGGCAAGCACTTCTCCGTTAACCAGATGATCAACAAAGAAGCGGTGAAGCAGCGTCTGAACCGTGACGATCAGGGCATCTCCTTTACCGAGTTCTCCTATAATCTGCTGCAGGGCTATGACTTCGCCTGTCTGAACGAGCTGCACGGTGTGTCCCTGCAGATTGGTGGTTCTGATCAGTGGGGCAACATCACCTCCGGTATCGATCTGACCCGTCGTCTGCATCAGAACCAGGTCTTTGGCCTGACCGTTCCGCTGATCACCAAGTCTGACGGCACCAAATTCGGTAAAACCGAAGGCGGCGCAGTCTGGCTGGATGCGAAGAAAACCAGCCCGTACAAGTTCTATCAGTTCTGGATCAACACCGCGGATGCTGACGTCTATCGCTTCCTGAAGTTCTTCACCTTCCTGAGCATGGAAGAGATCAACGCGCTGGAAGAAGAGGACAAAAACAGCGGCACCGCGCCACGTGCGCAGTACGTGCTGGCTGAGCAGGTGACGCGTCTGGTGCATGGCGAAGCGGGTCTGTCTGCGGCGAAACGCATTACTGCCAGCCTCTTCTCCGGATCCGTCAGCGAAATGACCGAAGCCGATTTTGAACAGCTGGCGCAGGATGGTATGCCAACTATCGTGCTGGGCGCTGACGATGATCTGCAGCAGGCGCTGGTGAAAGCAGAGCTGGTGCCGTCCCGTGGCCAGGCGCGCACCATGATCGGCTCCAATGCCGTTTCACTGAACGGTGAAAAGCAGTCCGATGCGGAGTACCGCTTCAGCGACAGTGACAAACTGTTTAACCGCTATACGCTGCTGCGTCGCGGCAAGAAACATTACTGCCTGATTAACTGGCAGTAAGATTTCAGGGCCGGTTTCCGGCCCTTTTTTATGGCAAGGCAGGACAGGGCAAACAAGTGAAAAATATTTTAGCGATTCAGTCGCACGTTGTTTTTGGTCACGCCGGTAACGCGGCGGCTGAGTTTCCGATGCGCCGTATGGGCGCAAACGTCTGGCCGCTGAATACCGTGCAGTTTTCCAACCATACGCAATATGGCCACTGGACCGGCACGGTGATGCCTGCAACGCATTTAACCGACATTGTTAAAGGCATTGCTGACATCGACCGCCTGAAGACCTGTGACGCGGTCCTGAGCGGATATCTGGGCTCGGCAGAGCAGGGCGAGCAGATTCTGCAGATTGTCCGTCAGGTCAAAGCGGCCAACCCGAATGCCTGGTACTTCTGCGATCCGGTCATGGGCCATCCGGAGAAAGGCTGCATCGTGGCGCCGGGTGTGGCGGAGTTTCACTGTAAAATGGCGATGCCTGCCAGCGACATTATCGCTCCGAACCTGCTTGAACTGGAGATGCTGAGCGAGCGCACCGTCACAGACGTCGACGCGGCGGTAGACGCTGCGCGGGCACTGATTGCCCAGGGACCACGCGTGGTGCTGGTGAAGCATCTGGCGCGTGCGGGTCGTCGCAGCGATCGCTTTGAAATGCTGCTGGTTACGGCTGAAGATGCCTGGCACATCAGCCGTCCGCTGGTCGATTTCGGTGTCCGTCAGCCGGTCGGCGTGGGCGATCTCACCAGCGGTCTGCTGCTGGTGAATCTGCTACACGGCAAATCATTGCAGGATGCGCTGGAGCATGTCACCGCAGCGGTATACGAGGTGATGCTGAAAACCCATCAGATGGGCGAATATGAACTGCAGCTGGTGGCGGCACAGGATGCCATCGCCACGCCGACGCAGCACTTCGCGGCAGAAAAACTGTAACGCATCAGGGCCGGTTAACCGGCCCTGTTGACTCAGGCTAAGCCTTCCGCTTTAAGCGCCGCCTGCACCGCAGGACGTTCCGCGACACGATCAAACCACGCGCCCAGCGCCGTAAAGCCGGATAAATCCAGTCCCAGCGCTTTTGCCCAGCGCGTCACCACAAACAGATAGGCATCCGCCACGCTGAAATGCAGCCCCATCAGCCACTGTTTGTCGCGCAGTGACTCATCGACATAGCGGAATTTTGCTTCCAGCTGGCTGCGGGTCTGCGCTTTCACCTCATCGGAGTAACCGGGGCGAAACAGTGGCCCAAAGCTTTTATGCAGCTCACTGCCGATGTAGCTGAGCCACTCCACGGTGTGATAACGCGTCAGGCTGCCAACCGGTGCCAGCAGATGGCGATCGGGCTTCAGATCCGCCAGATACTGCACAATGGCGACGCCTTCCGTCAGCACAGAACCGTCGCTGAGCTGCAGCGCGGGCACCTGGCCTTTAGGATTGATTTGGCGGAAATCATCGCCCCGTTCAGTGATTTTTGTGGCCAGATCAACACTCACCTGAGTGAAGTCGAGTCCGCATTCACGCATAACAATATGGGGTGAGAGAGAGCAGGCACCCGCTTTGCAAAACAGTTTCATGACCAGGTACTCCTTGTTGCAATGGGATCCTTGCATAGTAAAGAGTCAAAGCGGGATTACCAGTGACAAAGATCAGGGATCTGCGAAGGGCGTTGCGGCAAGCCATAAAAAAAGCCGGGCAGAGCCCGGCTTAGCTGAAGTGCAGCGTGAATTACGCCTGCACGTTATTTTTTTTCGCGTCCGGATCCTGCGCCATGCGGTTCAGCATCGGCGCCGTAATCAGCATCAGCAGGGCGATCACCGCCGTCACGATACCAATCTGCTGGAATACGCGGCTGTAGGTCGCCAGCGAAATCAGTGGATCGGTGACGTTTTCAGGCACGGCCATCAGGTTTGCCACTTTACCGGCAATCACCGCCGCGCCAGCGGTAGTCAGGAACCAGGAACCCATGATAAAGCCCATCAGACGCTGAGGCACCAGCTGTGCCACCATCGCCAGGCCGAGGCCAGAGATCATCAGCTCACCGATACTCTGCAGCGCATAGCTCAGGATCAGCCAGTTAACGGAAACGATACCGGCATCGCTGGCGAACTTCGCACCCACCGGCAGCACCAGGAACGCAGCGGAGCAGAGCACCATACCAAAGGCAAACTTGTGCGGCATCGGCAGTTTATCGCCCAGCTTGTTGTAGAGCGCCGCCAGCAGCGGACTGGCCAGCATAATCCAGAACGGGTTCAGCGCCTGGAACTGCTCGGGGGCAAAAGTAATGCCGAGAATGGTGTGCTCAACGTTGCGGATAGCAAAGAAGTTGAGTGACGTTGGCATCTGCATATAAAGCACGAAGAACAGAATCGCTTCGACCATCAGCAGGAAGGCAACAATCATCTTACGACGTGCCGCACCCTGCAGTGCAAAGGCCTCTTTGGCAAACACCAGCACGATACCCAGGGCAATCACCGCCAGCACCAGTCGTGCGATAGACTGGTGATGCAGCATCCAGTTGGCCAGTGCGATCAGTACGACGATGCCGACCAGCGTCATCAGCAGTTTTCCGATCTGCAACGGAGCGAAATCGGGTTTAGAACCGTAATCCTTAACCATGCGTTTGCAGAACAGGAAGTTAAACAGGGTGATGATTAGACCGATAACGCACAGTGAGAAGGCTACGCTATAACCATATTTCGCCGCTAACCACGGTGTCAGCATCATTGAGAAGAGTGAACCGATGTTGATCGACATATAGAACATGGTGAAAGCACCGTCGAGACGCGGATCATCTTTGTCATAGCAGGTAGAGAGCAGCGAAGAGGGGTTTGCCTTAAACAGGCCGCTACCCACCGCGATGGTCGCCATACCGATGTAGACAATGCTGACGTTATGACCGGAGAACGCCACCAGCGCATAGCCCAGCGCCAGCACCAGGACACCCAGCACGATGACGCGTTTGGTACCCAGCACCTTATCACCGAGCCAGCCGCCAATCGCGACCAGACCATACACCAGCGCACTGAATGAAGAGAACAGGGTAATGGAGTCTGATTCAGACAACCCCAGTTGCTTCACCAGGTAAACCGCCATAATGGCCTGCAGGCCATAGAAGCCAAAACGTTCCCATAACTCAATCGAGAAGATTAAGTAGAACGCCTTCGGCTGTTTAAACGCATTGAGACTGACAGCCTCATCAGTGTGTTTGTTTGCAGTTGACACATGTACCTCAGTTTTTTCATACCCTGTTTCGGGACAGGAATTAAGTCCGCGTCATGTGAGTTTTCCATGCGCAAGATTGTTATTAGAAGGGAAAAGCGGCGACTAATTTGGCTGATTACGGGCGGCAGGGCAAGAATTTTCTGACAACCCGCCCGACCCTGGAATGTTGGGTTAAAAAACTTATAGCAAACTGTTAATTGGTTTTTAATTTTGAGTGTAGTGAAAATAGCAGCGCATAAACGCTGGATAAGCGCCTTGCACTGGAGAGTATTAACATTAACTGCTAATGCGCGGTTAACCAGATAAATAGTTTGCTGAATGATAATCAGGCAGCACTAACGGCAGGTTGCTGATTAATTCACAGTCAATCTGCCGAATTATCGGACATTACACGCCTGGCATTGCCGCAAAAACCGTCAAATGATGATCCTGTGCACAAACAGATGATTTATTTCAGAAAGGAAAAAAAGAAACCGGTTGCGTTGTCTCGTCTGACGCGGTAGCTGAGGGGGCTCGCAGGCGCTGGCAAGATAAAAATCAGCTCAGCCTGCCGGTGACAAGCCGCCCGTGCGTGTTAAAAAACGTATCGCGATAATCCGCTTTCAGCTCGCCCTCGACAGAAAATTAACATTACTGTAACCTCTCAATTTCCCCGAGAAGGATCTGTTTATGTCGTCCCCCCTGCGTTTATCTCTGGTTGGTGACTACCGCGCCGATGCGGTTGCCCATCAGGCTATCCCCGTTGCTATTGAACGTGCTTCCCGCTGGCTGAATATCACCGCTGAAGCGGAGTGGATCGCCACTGACCGACTGGATGAGTCAGAACTGCAACTCAGCGACGCCGTCTGGGTGGTGCCCGGTAGCCCCTATCGAAATGATGCCGGCGTGTTTGACACACTCCGCTGGGTGCGTGAAACCGGAAAGCCTTTTCTTGGCTCCTGCGGTGGATTCCAGTATGCGCTGATCGAATATGCGCGCAACGTACTGGGCTGGCAGGATGCCAGTCATGCCGAGACAGACACCGAGGGAAGGATGGTGATTGCCCCGCTGAGCTGTTCGCTGGTGGAACAGCGCGGCGCGGTGGGGTTCGAACCCGGGTCACGCATTGCCAGAGCCTACGGCGTGCTGGAGAGCGATGAAGGTTATCACTGTAACTTTGGTGTTAACCCGGAATTCAGTGCAGCGCTGGGCGATAATACGCTGCGCATTACTGCCTGGGACAACGCGGGCGATGTGCGTGGCGTCGAGCTTCCGGATCACCCATTCTATGTCGCCACGCTGTTTCAGTCGGAACGCGCCGCCCTGCAGGACAAAGATTCTCCGCTGGTGATTGCCTGGATGCAGGCGGCGCTGGCGCAACGCTAAACGCAATCATCCTGTGACACTGTCACAGGACGATGTGTATCAGCGCAGCATGGCCGGACGTTTTGCGTTAAAGGACCAGTTATCGATCAGAAACTGCATGCCCAGCGCATCGTTTCGGTTTTTGTCCGGTAGGGAGTTGTAGAGCGCATGTGCCGCTTCAACCCGTTCCATATTCAGGGTAATCCCCAGCCCTGGCCCCTCTGGAAGTTCCAGATAGCCATCCCGAATCTGCGGCGCATGCTGCGTCAGCTGCTGCCCATCCTGCCAGATCCAGTGGGTATCAAAGGCGGTCAGGCGATCACCGGGTGCGGCGGCCCCCAGATGCGCCACCATCGCCAGCGACACGTCAAAGTGGTTGTTTGAGTGGCAGCCGGTGGTCAGGCCCCACTCATGGCAGAGCTGCGCCACGGTATGTGCGTTACGCATCGTCCAGAAGTGTGGGTCGGCCAGGGGGATGTCGATGGCATTCAGCTGCAGCGCATGCTGCAACTGTCGCCAGTCATTGGCGATCATATTCGTGGCAACCGGAACGCCGGTGGCCCGCCTGAATTCTGCCAGCGTTTCCCGACCGGAATAGCCATGCTCCGCGCCGCAGGGATCTTCCAGATAGGGAATGCGGCCCGCCAGCTGTTTGCCATAATAAATGGCCTCATCCAGCGACCAGCTGGCGTTAGGATCAACCGTTACCCGCGCCTGCGGGAAGCGCGCCAGCAGGGCATTGACCGTCTCCACTTCCACTTCGCCGTGATGGACTCCGCCCTTGAGTTTGAAATCGCGGAAGCCATAGCGATCCGCTGCCGCCTCCGCCAGCCGCACCACGCCTTCCGCGTCCATCGCTTTCTCATGACGCAGTTGCAGCCAGGCATCACCACCCGCGTGGCCCGCCTGATAGTTCATGCTGGTCAGATTACGGTCGGCGATATAGAACAGATAGCCGAGGACCGGCACCCGATCGCGCTGCTTGCCGCTGGCAAGTAACTCGGCCACCGGCAGATTCAGGTGCTGACCCAGCAGATCAAGCAGCGCCGCTTCAATCGCCGCGGTGGCGTTGTAAAACTTCTCCGGGTTCATCTGCGGAATATGAATGTCGTCGGTATGCGCGGTCTGCTGGTGTCGTGCGTCGCTGGCAAACAGCGTGGCGATAGTGGCATTCAGCCGCAGGAGTTCGCTGCCCTCAATCTGCGGACGAAAGCGCTCAAGCAGCGCCAGCGTTGAAGCGTGACAGGGACTTTCGCCGACGCCGGTACGGCCAGCCGAGTCAGTCAGGATCACCAGGATACGGGTAAAGTAACAGTTGTGTGCGCCGCCAATGTTCAGCAGCATGCTGTCATATCCGGCGACCGGCACTACCCGCATTGTTTTAATGACTGGACTGTCTGACATGTTGATTCTCCATAGGATCGAGGGAAGGCGGGGATGGCTTGCGGCGCAGCAGCAGCCACAGCCCGGTCAGCAGCGAGACGCTGGTCAGGGCATAGAGACCGCCGGTGGTGGAGCCGGTCTTCATCTCCAGATAGCCAAACACCGTCGGCGCGAAGAAGCCGCCAAGGTTGCCAACGGAATTCACCAGCGCAATGCCGGGCGCGACAATCGAGGCGGGCAGCTCTCCCTGTGGCATCGGCCAGAAAAAGGTCGCACTGACTTTCGAGCCGATACAGGCCACGATCATCGCCAGGAAGCCAAACCACGGGGAACCCAGCGTGGCCATAAAGGTGCCGCAGGCCGCGACCAGCATGGCGACACCCAGCGCTTTATCGAGCTTGTCGCGGTGGCGGTCTGAAAAGCGGCTCAGCAGGTTAATGGCAATAATGGCGCACAGCCAGGGCACGGCGGTGAGAATGCCGATGCCAAAACTGCTGAAGCCCTGAATGCGCTGAATAATCTGCGGCAGCCAGAACACCAGCGTATAGCCGGTCATGGTCATAGTGAAAAAGATCGCGCAGAAGAACAGCAGGCTGCGATTACGTAGCAGCGACATTTTGCCTGGCTCGCGGTTAAGCTCGTCACGCTGCGTCTCTTCATTCTGCAGCTGCTGTACCAGCGCCTGTTTCTCCGCGGCACTCAGCCAGCGCGCCTCGCCAGGTCGTGACACCAGCACCCAGGCGGCGAGAATGCCGACCAGCACCGACGCACCGCCTTCGAGAAACATCACCCACTTCCAGCCAGCAATCCCCAGGAAATTGTGCATCATCAGGATCGCGCCGGTGATGGGGCCGGAGAAGAGAAAGGCACCAGCGGTGGCACTCAGCACCATCGCGGTGGCGCGGCCGCGCCAGGCATTGGGCACCCACTGACGGAAATAGAACAGCACGCCAGGAAAGAAGCCTGCTTCCGCTACGCCAAGTAAAAAACGCAGCAGGTAAAACTGGATCGGTGAGGTGACGAAACCGGTCAGGACCACCACCAGTCCCCAGGTAATCATGATGCGCGTCAGCCAGACGCGGGCGCCGAAGCGCTTCATCATCAGGTTGCTCGGCACCTCAAACAGCGCATAGCCGATAAAAAAGAGGCCCGCGCCCAGCCCAAAGGCCGCCGCGCTGATCCCGGCATCGGTGCGCAACTCCGCTTTGATAAAGCCAATATTGGCACGGTCGATCTGGTTAATAATCAGCATCACCACCAGCATCGGGATGATATGGGTGAAGAACTTTTTGATGGCGGAGGCGATCAGCTCATCGTGCTGCGGGGACAAGGCGCTATCCATCGGTCTTCCTCATGAGAAACGTAAAGAAGAGCAAAGTGTAGGGCGCTGAAAAGGCCAGCTCTATGGGCATCCGCCCAGGAGCCGATGGGCGTACGGCCTGGACGGTTGTGTTATCAGTATGTTACGGAGTGAAGTGGGCGAAGCGGCAGAGTAAAACTGTGGCAGCGATCAACTTCTTAAGCCCAGCGTTCAGAGGAGATCTGAATGCCAGAAGTCGCGCCGACACTGAAAGATGTGCCAGTGCGGGCAGACAGGTTTCAGCCACTGAACTGACGGCGCTGGGCAATCTCTTCAGCACGCAGCAGCAGCGCCTGCAAATCATCCTCGTCAATATCCAGCAGTTCACCGTCCTGCAAAGCCTGATGCAGATCGGCGCGCGTCAGCGGGACCGGCATGGCTACCGGATCGGGTTTAACTTCTTCCGGGGCCAGCGGATGCGGATAGCGACGACCGGCAAGATTATTAAACAGCAGAGCCAGCAGGGCGAGGGTCAGTGAATTGAGCAGGATCGGCGTCAGGACAAAGTGATATCCAAGCTGCTGCACCGAAGGGCCGCCCAGAATAGCGGTCAGCGCAACGGCACCGCCGGGCGGATGCAGACAGCGCAGCTGGAACATTAACAGGATCGCCACACAGGCTGCGACGCCGCAGGCAAGGGCAGGATCAGGGATCAGCTGGCTGACGGTAACGCCCGCCAGCGCTGACAGGCTGTTGCCGCCGACGATTGCCCACGGCTGAGCCAGCGGACTGGCGGGCAGACCAAAGAGTAAAACCGCCGAGGCACCGACCGGCGCGACAAACCACAGGTTCAGTTCGCCCAGCACCCAGTGGCTCAGCAGGCTGGTCAGGATCAAGCCGATACCGGCACCCAGTCCGGCGATCACCACATGCTTTTTACTCACTGCCAGCGGATGTGGCCAGAGGCGCGCCAGAAACAGGCGCAGAGGATGGCTTCCGGCAGAAGCGCTTTTGTTCATTACTTTACTCACTGTGTCATAACATTTTCTTATCGTCAGGGGCGGCGATTCTCCATCATCAACATCAATGTAACAACCCGACAAACTGTACCGTTATTCGTAGGAACAGGGAGAGCAGCAAAAGGGGGATCGGGCAGGAGACGCGTTAGCAGAGGTGATCGCCGGATAATAAAAAACCCGCCGCAGCGGGTCTTTCATCAGTGCAATCACTCGACTTTGTCGGGATACTCACAGAGATCTTCAATCAGGCAGGAGCCACAGCGGGGTTTACGCGCTACGCAGGTGTAGCGACCGTGCAGAATCAGCCAGTGATGGCAATCAACCTTATACGCCGCCGGAACCACCTTCAGCAGCTTCTGCTCCACCTCTTCCACATTCTTACCCGGCGCAAATTTCGTCCGGTTGCTGACGCGAAAGATATGGGTATCGACGGCAATCGTCGGCCAGCCAAAGGCGGTGTTGAGCACCACATTGGCGGTTTTACGGCCGACACCGGGCAGGGCTTCCAGTGCCGCACGATCTTCCGGCACTTCGCCGTTGTGCTGCTCAAGCAAAATGCGGCAGGTTTTAATCACATTTTCCGCTTTGCTGTTAAACAGGCCGATGGTTTTAATGTACTCCTTCACGCCATCCACACCCAGCGCCAGCATCGCGGCAGGCGTATTGGCCACCGGATAGAGCTTTGCGGTGGCTTTGTTCACGCTGACATCGGTCGCCTGCGCCGAGAGCAGCACCGCGATCAGCAACTCAAACGGCGTGCTGAAGTTGAGTTCGGTGGTCGGATGCGGATTATTCTGCTGCAGCCGACGGAGAATTTCGGTGCGTTTGGTCTGATTCACACCGGTTTCCCGACAGCGTCCTGAGGCGGCGCGGTTTCAGCCGCCTGAGCACGCAGTGCTGCCCGCTGTTTCATCTTCTGATCGATCAGATATTTTCCGGCCAGCATCATGCCCAGGCCGATAAAGGCGCCTGGCGGCAGCATCGCCAGCAACATTGGCGAGTCGAAATGGACCACTTCGATACGCAGCGACTTCGCCCAGGGACCGAGCAGCTGGTCGGCACCGTTAAACAGCGTGCCACTGCCGATAATTTCGCGCAGCGATCCCAGCACCACCATGGCGCAGGTCGCGCCCATGCCGATGGCGAAGCCATCCAGCGCGGCAAGCGGGATGCTGCTTTTAGAGGCGACGGCTTCAGCACGACCGACCACGATACAGTTGGTCACGATCAGCGGGATAAAAATGCCCAGCGACTGATAAAGACCATAGGCATAGGCGTTGATCAGCATCTGTACGCAGCTCACTACCGAGGCGATGATCATCACATAAATCGGGATACGAATTTCCGATGGCACCCAGCGGCGCGAGGCGGAAATAAAACTGTTGGTCAGGGTCAGCACCAGCGTGGTCGCCAGGCCTAAACCCAGCGCGTTGGTGGCGGTTGCCGTAACCGCCAGCAGCGGACAGAGGCCCAGCAGCTGCACCAGCGCTGAGTTGTTCTTCCATAATCCACCGACCAGCAGGCTTTTAGCTTCACTCATTTGCGTCTCCACATACCGGTAACGAAGAGAGTCTCTCCGGAAGTGTTTTCATTAACAGCGCGGTGCGTTTGGTTGCATTGACCACCGCGCGTGGGGTAATGGTGGCACCGGTGAACTGATCGAATTCACCGCCATCTTTCTTAACCGCAAAAGCTTTATCTGCCGGACCATGAACCACTTTGCCATTAAAGCTGTTGATCCAGTCAGAGATACGCAGTTCGATCTTATCCCCCAGACCGGGCGTTTCGTGGTGTTCAATCACCCGCACGCCCAATACTTTACCCTGGAAATCGGCACCGACCAGCATCTGTATCGCACCAGAATAGCCGTCAGGTGCAGTCGTCTCCAGCGCAGCCGCGACCGGCTGGCCACCTTTACGCGCCAGGAAGAGATGGTGCGGCGCACTGTTGCCCAGCGCTGCATCCGTGACAACGTAACAGTCCTGCTGGATGTTGTTGTCATAAAGCTCAACAGGCACCACCTGGTCCAGCAGGTTTTTCTGCTGCAACAGGGTCTGATGTTCCACCGTCGGCCTGGTTACGGTATTTACCACTGCCGTGGCGGCGGTGGTGATCGCGGCAAAAATCGCCAGCGTTACCCCATTTTTGCGAATCGTCTCCAGCATCGCTTAATCCTTCTGATGGCCGTAAACGCGCGGCTGGGTGTAGTAATCGATGAGCGGCACACAGATGTTCGCCAGCAGCACAGCAAACGCTACGCCATCGGGATAACCGCCAAAGCTGCGGATCAGCCAGACCAGCAGTCCAATCAGCGCGCCATACACCAGGCGGCCACGGTTGGTGGTTGAAGCGGTCACCGGATCGGTGGCAATGAAGAACGCACCCAGCATGGTGGCACCGGAGAAAAGATGAATCAGCGGGCTGTTCAGCGATTCTGGTGAGAAGAACCAGCCCAGCGTCGCGCAGAAGGCCAGTGACAGCAGCATGGCGGCAGGGACATGCCAGCGGATAGCATTTTTCCACAACAGGAACAGGCCGCCGGCCAGATAACCCACGTTAACCCACTGCCAGCCGAGGCCCGCCAGCACGCCGTTGTAAATCGGCTGCGCCAGCAGATGTTCAGCACTGTGACCCGCGCGTAAACCAGTTTTAAACGTATCAAGCGGCGTCGCCTGGCTGATGCCATCAACACCCATCTGTAGCTGCTGCATGGTTTCACCCGCCAGCGTGTGGCCCCGGAACACCATGCTCAGGCTGTCCATCAGCCCGGGTTTGATCGCCTGAAGCGTATCGGGCGGCAACCAGCTGGTCATCTGCACCGGGAAGGAGATGAGCAGGACCACATAGCCGACCATCGCCGGGTTAAACGGGTTCTGGCCCAGTCCGCCATAGAGTTGTTTCGCAATGACGACAGCAAACAGGGTACCGATCACCACCAGCCACCACGGCGCCAGCGGCGGCAGGCTGATACCGATCAGGACGGCGGTCAGCAGCGCCGAGTTATCCGCGAGGGTGCTGGCAACGGGCGCTTTGCGCAGTCGCAGAATCGCTGCCTCTGTCAGCCAGGCGGTCAGCGTCGCCAGTAAGACCTGTAAAAAGGTGCCGTAGCCAAAGAAATAACACTGTGCAGCAAAACCTGGCACCGCGGCCAGCACCACCAGCAGCATGATATTGCCGGTGCTGCGGCGATTATGGGTGTAAGGAGAACTTGCGATACGAAAAGCCATTTAATCCTCAAGCGTCGTAGACGACTGCGCTTTACGCGCTTTGGCACGGGCGATGGCGGCAGCAATAGCGGCCTTGCGCGCATCATCGGGTTGATTCAGTTCAGGTGCCTGTTCAGGTTCTGCATTGGCGTTGTTTGCCTGCTCCTGGGCCTGCTCCGCTTTATCCACCGCAAAATGCGCGGCGGTAGCCAGTGCTGCGGCATCACGTGAAGCGGCATCCGCCTCACTTTCCGCCTGTGCGGCTTTCTTCGCTTTGGCACGGGCGATAGCGGCCTGAACCGCGGCTTTACGCGGATCGCTTTCAGCGGCGGCGTCCGGCACGGCTTCTGTAGCGCTGTCGCCTGCGGCCTGCGGAGCCTCGGCGTTTTCCGCCTGAGCGGCTTTCTTCGCTTTGGCGCGGGCGATGGCGGCCTGAACCGCGGCTTTACGCGGATCGGTTTCAGCGGCGGCGTCCGGCGCGGCTTCTGCAACGGTGTCGGTTGCTGCCTGCGGAGCCTCGGAGCCTTCAGCCTGAGCCGCTTTCTTCGCTTTGGCGCGGGCGATGGCGGCCTGAACCGCGGCTTTACGCGGATCGCTTTCAGCGGCGGCGTCTGCAGCGCTGTCGGTTACGGCCTGCGGTGCCTCGGCGGCTTCAGCCTGAGCGGCTTTCTTCGCTTTGGCGCGGGCGATGGCGGCCTGAACCGCGGCTTTACGCGGATCGGTCTCAGCGGCGGCGTCCGGCGCGGCTTCTGCAGCGCTGTCGGTTGCGGCCTGCGGAGCCTCAGCGCCTTCAGCCTGAGCCGCTTTCTTCGCTTTGGCGCGGGCGATGGCAGCCTGAACCGCGGCTTTACGCGGATCGGTCTCAGCGGCGGCGTCATGTGCGGCGTCTGCAGCGCTGTCGGTTGCGGCCTGTGGTGCCTCGGCGTTTTCCGCCTGCACGGCTTTCTTCGCTTTGGCGCGGGCGATAGTGGCTTCTACTGCGGCTTTACGCGGATCGACACTGGCCTCAGCCTGGTTATCCGCCGCCTCAACCGGCACTGTTTTCTTCGCTTTCGCCCGGGCAATAGCCGCTTCAACCGCCGCTTTACGCGGATCGACGGTCTGACGCGTCACCGGCTGGGTTTCAGCCTGCGCCTCGGCCTGACGCAGACGCGCCTGCGCATGGCGGGCTTCACGCTGGGCTTCAAGCGTTGCCTCATCCGGTTCGGCCGTCTGGCGGGCTTTCACCCGCGCTTTGGCCGCAGCCAGTTCGCTGGTATCGGTGCGGGCAACGCGTTGCTTCGCCTCTTCATGACGCGCTTCACGAGCCTGCTTTTCACGCTCCAGTCGCGCCTGGCGTGCTTCGAAGCGTGCTTTGGCTTCCAGCGTGCGTTTCGCTTCCAGATCGATGGCGCGCAGTTCCGCTTTTTCCTGACGGTAATATTGCACCAGCGGAATATTGCTCGGGCAGACATAGGCGCAGGCACCACATTCGATGCAGTCATTAATATGGTGAGCGCGCGCTTTATCGTGATCGCCGCCCTGGCTGTACCAGTAAAGCTGCTGCGGCAGCAGTTTGGCCGGACAGGCATCGGCACAGGCTGAACAGCGAATGCAGGACTGCTCTTCGTCGTTGTTGCCCATCTCACTGGCAGACGGGGCCAGAATACAGTTGGTGATCTTCACCACCGGCACATCCAGCGATGGCAGGGTAAAGCCCATCAGCGGACCGCCCATGATCACCATCTGACGCGGCGCAGGCGTGAACCCGACCTGGTGCAACAGATGACTGATCGGGGTGCCGAGACGACTCCAGACGTTACGCGGCTGGGCGATCGCCTCGCCGGTCAGCGTCACAACGCGTTCGGTGATCGGTTCACCATTAATAATGGCCCGCTTAACCGCCCAGGCGGTGCCGACGTTCTGCATCAGCACGCCGATATCGGAGGAGCGCCCGCCGTGCGGCACTTCCTTCCCGGTAAGGATGCGGGTCAGCTGCTTGGCACCGCCGGAGGGATATTTGGTCGGGATGACCCGGATGTGCAGATCGCGCTCGCTACCCAGCGCCTGCTTCAGTGCGGCAATGGCTTCAGGCTTGTTATCTTCAATGCCAATCAGCACCTGTTCAGCCTGTAACACCCAGGCGAGAATACGGCTGCCTTCCAGGACTTCGGCAGCGTAGTCCTGCATCAGACGATCGTCAGCGGTGATATAAGGCTCACACTCCGCCGCGTTAATAATCAGGGTTTTAACCCCGCGCAGGCCGCCCTTCAGTTTGGTGGCGGTGGGGAAACCCGCGCCGCCGAGACCGGCAATGCCGGCGTCGTGAATACGCTGCACAATGTCGGCGCGCGGATGCTGACGGTAGTCAGGCAGCGGATCCAGCGGCATCCAGCGGTCGTCGCCATCTGGCGTCAGGAAAATGCAAAGCTCAGAGAGACCTGAAGGGTGCGCGGTCATATGCTGACCGATATCTTCAATCACGCCGGAGGTGGGCGCGTGGACTGGCAGCATGCGGCCAGTGCCAAATGTCAGAGGCTGACCGCGCAGCACTTTGTCGCCAGGCGCAACGCAGATCTCACCTTCATGTCCGATATGCTGTTTCAGCGGGATAATAAAACGGTGCGGCAACGGCAGTTCGGAGAGCGGCGTGCCGTTGGACTGGGTTTTCATTTCCGGCGGATGAATACCACCCTGAAAATCCCAGACCTTATCTTTTTTCAGGAAGTTAAACAGATTAAGCATGAGTTTCTACCGGGATCACCCGTACAGGAATGGTATTTAAATCCCACTTCCAGTTAGCTGGCGTGGTGGCAACCGGACGCATTTCAATACAGTCAGTCGGGCAGGGCGCGACACAGAGATCGCAGCCGGTGCAGACATCGCTCAGCACGGTGTGCATGGCGCGGGTTGCCCCGACAATGGCATCTACCGGACAAGCCTGAATACATTTGGTGCAGCCAATGCAGTTGGCTTCATCAATAAACGCCACGGTGCGCACCGGCTCTTTCGCCGTTTCATCGCCATCAATCGGCTGCGGTTCAACGTTAAGCAGGGCTGCCAGCTTGAGCATGGTCTGCTCACCACCTGGCGCGCATTTATTGATCGCTTCACCATTGTTACCGACCGCATCCGCATAGGGGCGACAGCCCGGATAGCCACACTGACCGCACTGGCTCTGCGGCAGAATGGCATCAATCTGCTCAACAATAGGATCTTCTTCGACTTCAAAGCGGCGCGAGGCGTAACCCAGCAGCGCGCCGAACACCAGGCTCAGCGCACTTAATACGGCAACAGCAATCCAGATCGCGGTCATCAGAATTTCACCAGACCGCTGAAGCCCATAAACGCCAGTGCCATCAGGCCCGCGGTAATCAGGGCGATGGAGTTGCCTTTAAACGGGGCAGGAACATTGGCCAGCACCAGCCGCTCGCGCATACCGGCGAACAGCACCATCACCAGCGAGAAGCCGATAGAGGCACTGAAACCATACAGCGCGGCCTGCATAAAGGTGTGGTTAAGGTTGACGCTCAGCAGAGGTACGCCCAGCACCGCACAGTTGGTGGTGATCAGCGGCAGAAAGATACCCAGCAGACGATAGAGCGACGGGCTGGTTTTACGCACCACCATTTCGGTGAACTGCACCACGACGGCGATCACCAGGATATAGGCCATGGTACGCAGATAGACCAGATCCAGCGGCAGCAGGATCAGATGATTGACCAGCCAGGCACAGATCGAGGCCAGGGTAATGACGAATGTCGTGGCGAGGCCCATGCCAATCGCCGTTTCCAGTTTTTTGGAAACGCCCATAAAAGGACACAGGCCGAGAAACTTCACTAATACGAAGTTATTCACCAGCACGGTGCCAACAAAGAGAAGCAGATAATCGGTCATTTTTTCGCCTGGGAGCCAGAAAGCGGCTTATTATCATTGATAGCGCGGCGTATCTCAACACCTGCGCCATCCGCTGAGCGGCAGACCGCACTCAGAATTAAATTCCTGACATAACTCACAGCGTTATGGCGCGATAAAGGTCGTTTTTACCCGTTTTGAGCGTTTGAAGTAGGGCACAAACACCGCAGCGGCCAGCAGTGACAGCAGTAATGTCTGGAGGGCACGGCTATCGGTAACCGGCGTAAAAGCAAAGGTTTTCAGCGCCAGCAGCACGGTAATCAGCAGCCAGAGCAGATAGTGACGCGGCAGGCGGCGGGAGCGCTTAAAGAACAGCCAGCTGATCCAGAGACTATAAGCCCAGACCGCCACGGCGGTGAGCAGGGAAATAGCCCAGTAAGAGAAGAGTGTGCTGCCGTGAGAAAACAGCGCCACACGCCATTCCGGATTAAACAGTGGTGTCAGATACATTGCCAGCACCAGAACGGTGGTTAACAGGGTCATTATCAGCCAGGCCAGCGGCAGCAAAAGCCAGCCACCAATACGCGGCGCAGCAACCTGTTCATTCATCGTGGTTATTCCTGTCTCGGGGAGTCGAAGCGCAGCAGAATAACATGTCCAGAGGGGCACGCCCATCCGGACAAGATCAGCGGGATAAACCGCGATAAATCAGCCGGAAATCAGACCACGTAGCGCCACACCGTTTTAGGGACACAGCCGAGATCATATAACCGTCCGCCAGAGACCAGTTCAGCACGTCGGTGATCGGCAGCCCGGTACATATTGATGATTTCCAGATCATTCGTCAGGGAGTAATTAAGATGATCGAAAAGCTTTTCCAGACTGTCTGAATTATTTACTTTGCGGAATTTAAGCAGGTAATCGTGCGCAGTCATCATTGCCATAACAGATAGAAGTAACAAAGGAGTGCTCAGTATAGGGGGCAAGCTTATGCTGTCCAGATCATGCGGCTTAAAAAAGGCGAAAATCAGATAAAAGCACCTTATTAGTCACTAAAACTCCATATCTGGCTTTTTTACTATTGTCTGAGCCAGCAACTCAGCGTCTCTATCTTAAACACCTCACTAACTTATTACGGACAGAGCCGGCATAAAGCGTTTAAAAGCAGAGGTTAAATATTATTTTTTTTCTTATTCAGCGCTGACAATGCATTAGTGGCTTCTTTCTCACCCTTTTAGCCCAAAAAAATTAACCATTCTGCACTTAGTGCCAGAGAAACGTTTCGCGCCTGACTCAGGCCAGCGATCTACTGTGCGGACTATCACAAATCCCATTTTTTGTTCATCGCAGGCCGGATAACCCGTTTTGTACGCCTGGCTGTAATCGTTTCCAGTGGCAGTAAGCATAAGCGATTCTGTTTATTACAATTATTTAACGAGCAGATTTTTTCTACTCAGCCGTTTTATCCATAACTCCCTCGTCAGTCAAACCGTGTGACTACACGTAACCCCTTTAAATTGCTCTGTTTTGTGAAGTGTGTCGCCATTATGCACGCTTTTTTAGTCCAGTCTAAGCAGGCTCTCTACCCTAAACAGCAAACGCCTTTCAGAGGATTAAAAACTATGTGGAAACGTTTACTTCTGACCACGCTGGTCAGCGCCGCGTTAACCGGCCCGGTACTCGCTGCAGATATGACGGTCGGCTTCTCGCAGGTAGGTTCGGAATCTGGCTGGCGTTCGGCGGAAACCAACGTAGCGAAAAGCGAAGCCAAAAAACGCGGAATCACCCTGAAAATCGCCGACGGACAGCAGAAACAAGAGAATCAGATCAAGGCGGTACGTTCGTTCATCGCTCAGGGCGTTGATGCCATCTTCATCGCACCGGTGGTGCAGACCGGCTGGGAGCCGGTACTGGAAGAAGCCAAAGATGCCAAAATCCCGGTTTACCTGCTGGACCGCGCCATTGTGGTAAAAGACAAATCGCTCTATCAGGCGGTGGTGACGGCTGACAACGTGCTGGAAGGCAAGCTGATTGGCGACTGGCTGGTGAAAACCGTGGGCGACAAGCAGTGTAACGTGGTGGAACTGCAGGGCACGGTGGGTGCCAGCGTGGCAATCGATCGTAAGAAAGGCTTTGCTGAAGCGATCAGCAACCATCCAAACATTAAAGTGATCCGCTCGCAGTCGGGTGACTTTACCCGCAGTAAGGGTAAAGAGGTGATGGAGAGCTTTATCAAGGCGGAGAACAACGGCAAAAACATCTGCATGGTTTACGCGCATAACGATGATATGGCGATCGGTGCCATTCAGGCGATTAAAGAAGCTGGCCTGAAACCGGGCAAAGATATTCTGACCGGCTCGATTGATGGTGTACCGGATATCTATAAAGCGATGCTGGCGGGTGAGGCTAACGCCAACGTGGAGCTGACGCCAAACATGGCTGGCCCGGCGTTTGATGCGCTGGAAAAATTCAAGAAAGATGGCACGCTGCCGCCAAAAGTGATCAAGACCGAATCTAAGCTGTTCCTGCCTGCCGACGCGCAGAAGGAGCTGGATACCAAAAAAGGCATGGGTTACTGATTCACCGATCAGCCGCAGACCAGCCGCAGACCGCCCTACGGGGCGGTTTTTCATGACGTGAGGCGGAGTGAGCAGAATGACCACGCAAAATGAAACACCGCTGTTATCCATCAGCGGCGTCAGCAAAGGTTTTCCCGGCGTCAAAGCGCTGAATAATGTTTCCTTTGATATCCGTAAAGGGGAGATCATGGCGCTGCTGGGGGAGAACGGTGCCGGCAAGTCCACCCTGATTAAAGTGCTGACCGGTGTTTACAGCCGTGATGCAGGGACCATCACCCTGAATGGTGAGCCGATTACGCCGCATAACACGGCGCAGGCGCAGGAGATGGGTATCGGCACCGTTTATCAGGAAGTGAATATGCTGCCGAATATGTCGGTGGCAGATAACCTCTATATTGGCCGCGAACCGCGCCGCTTTGGCATGATCGACCGTCGCCGGATGGTGCGGGAGGCCGATGCGCTGATGCGGAATTATGGTTTTTCCCTCGATGTAACACGTCCGCTGGGCCACTACTCGGTGGCGATGCAGCAGATTATCGCCATCTGCCGCGCGGTCGATCTTTCCGCCCAGGTTTTGATCCTGGATGAGCCGACAGCCAGTCTGGATGCCAGCGAGGTTGAGATGCTGTTTACCCTGATGGCGCAGTTAAAAGCCAAAGGGATGAGCCTGATTTTTGTGACGCACTTTCTCGACCAGGTGTACCGCATTACTGACCGGATTACCGTGCTGCGTAACGGGCAATTTATCGCCACCCGCGATACCGCCACGCTGCCGCAGATTGAGCTGATTAAGCTGATGCTGGGTCGCGAACTGCTGGAGACGGCGCTGCAGCGGCAGGGCAGCACGCTGCGCAGCAATCAGCCGGTGGTGTCGTTTGAGGATTACGGCAGGAAAGGCACCATCGAGCCCTTTAACCTGGAAGTTCGTCCAGGCGAAGTAGTGGGACTGGCGGGGCTGCTGGGTTCGGGCCGCACCGAAACCGCCGAGGTGTTGTTTGGTATTCGTCGTGCCGACCGAGGAACAGCGAAGATCAAAGGCAAGGTGCAGCGCATTACTAATCCGGCGAAAGCCTCGCAGCTGGGCATGGGTTTTTGCCCGGAAGACCGTAAGACAGACGGGATTATCGGCGCGGCCTCGGTTCGTGAAAATATTATTCTGGCGTTGCAGGCGCAGCGCGGCTGGTTACGGCCAATTAAGAAGCGTGAGCAGCAGGCGATTGCCGATCGTTTTATCAAGAGTCTGGGTATTCGTACGCCGCATGCAGAGCAGCCTGTGGAGCTGTTATCGGGCGGCAACCAGCAGAAGGTGCTGCTGTCGCGCTGGCTGGTGACCAAACCGCAGTTTTTAATCCTCGACGAACCGACGCGCGGCATTGATGTGGGCGCGCACGCCGAGATTATCCGTTTAATTGAATCCCTGTGCGCCGATGGTCTGGCGCTGCTGGTGATCTCCTCTGAACTCGAAGAGCTGGTCGGTTATGCCGATCGGGTGTTGATTATGCGCGATCTGAAGCAGGTGGCAGAAATTCCGCTGGAGCAGCTTTCGGTAGCGTCGATCGTCAATGCTATCGCGGACGGAGGGGTAAAACATGCTTGAGTCCCCTATGACATCTGAAAAAACGCCACGTCGTAAGCTGAAACTCCCGCCAGGGATGCCGCAAATCGCCGCGCTGCTGTTGGTGCTGTTGATTGACAGTCTGGTGGCCAATAACTTTTTTGCCGTGCATCTGCAGGATGGGCGTCTGTTCGGCAGTCCGATCGATATTCTTAACCGTGCGGCACCGGTTGCCCTGCTGGCGATCGGGATGACGCTGGTGATCGCCACCGGCGGCATCGATCTTTCCGTGGGTGCGGTGATGGCGATCGCAGGCGCGACGGCTGCGACATTGACCGTAGCCGGACATGGTGTGCCGTTTATTATTCTCTGCACGCTGGGAACCGGTTTAGCCTGTGGCGTATGGAATGGCGTGCTGGTGGCGTTGCTGCGTATTCAGCCATTTGTTGCCACGCTGATTCTGATGGTCGCCGGGCGCGGAATCGCTCAGCTGATTACGCAGGGGCAGATTGTGACGTTCGACAGTGACAGTCTTGGCTGGTTTGGTAACGGCTCGCTGTGGATGTTGCCGGTCCCGGTCTGGATCACGCTGGTGGTAGCGCTGGCGGTCTGGTTGCTGACGCGCAAAACCGCGCTGGGTCTGTTTATCGAAGCTGTGGGGATTAATCTGCGCGCGGCCCGTAACGCGGGGGTGACAGGCTGGCTGGTGGTGATGTCAACCTACGCCATAAGTGGCGTTTGTGCCGCTGTTGCGGGACTGATCGTCGCGGCGGATATTCGCGGTGCAGATGCTAATAACGCCGGATTATGGCTGGAGCTGGATGCGATTCTCGCCGTGGTGATTGGCGGTGCGTCGCTGATGGGTGGCCGTTTTAATCTGGTGTTGTCGCTGATCGGCGCGCTGATTATTCAGTCGATGAATACCGGAATTTTGCTCTCCGGCTTCCCGCCTGAGCTGAATCAGGTGGTGAAAGCGGTGGTGGTGATGTGCGTGCTGTTGCTGCAGTCACCGCGGTTTATTGCGATGTTGAAACGGAGACGCCCGACATGATTAAACGTCATCTTCCGCTGATGATCACCTTGCTGGTGTTTGTGGCGGGTTACCTGTTTTGTCTGAGTCAGTTTCCGGGCTTTGCCTCCACCCGTGTAATCTGCAATATCCTGACCGATAATGCTTTCCTCGGGATTATCGCCGTCGGCATGACCTTCGTGATTTTATCGGGCGGTATCGATCTGTCGGTGGGTGCGGTGATCGCCTTTACCGGCGTGTTTCTTGCCCGGGCGATCGGTGATTTTCATATCGATCCGTTGCTGGCATTTGCGCTGATTCTGTCGCTGGGCGCGCTGTTCGGGGCCATGATGGGCTGGCTGATCGATGCGCTGAAGATTCCGGCATTTATCATTACGCTGGCGGGGATGTTTTTCCTGCGCGGATGCAGTTATCTGGTGTCGGAGAACTCAATTCCTATCGATCATCCGTTCTACAGCATGCTTTCCAGTCTGGCGTGGAAAGTGCCGGGCGGTGGGCGTCTCAGCCTGCTGGCGGTGATTATGCTGGTGGTGGTGTCTGGCGGGATTATTCTGGCGCACCGCACGCGCTTTGGTAACCGGGTTTACGCCATCGGTGGCAATATGACATCCGCCCAGCTGATGGGCGTTTCGACCCGTGCGACCACCATTAAGATTTATATGCTTTCCACCACGCTGGCGACGCTGGCCGGGATCGTGTTCTCGATTTATACCTCGGCAGGTTATGCGCTGGCAGGGCTGGGTGTAGAGCTGGATGCGATCGCGTCAGTGGTGATTGGCGGCACGCTGCTGTCGGGTGGTGTGGGTACAGTTTTGGGCACGCTGTTCGGTGTGTTGATTCAGGGGCTGATTCAGACATGGATTAACTTCGACGGTACGCTGAGTTCCTGGTGGACCAAGATCGCCATCGGAATTCTGCTGTTTGCGTTTATCGCCCTGCAGCGGTTACTGACGGTCATCTGGGATCGTCAGCAGAACGCGCCCGTTAAGCGATTACCTTCCTGAGTTCTTCAGTACTCCGGTCAATGGCGGCTCGCAGGAGCCGCCTTTTACTGCGCCAGACGCAGCACCATTACCGTGACTTCTTCACCCGCTATTTGCCGCTGTTCCACTGCCTGCCATCCTGAACGCTGATAGTACGCCTGTTGATCGGGTGTATAGAGCCACAGTTCACCCATCTGCTGTTGTCTGGATCGCGCAATCGCCTGCTGTATTAACGCTTTTGCCACGCCCTGACCCCGGAATGCCTTGTCCGTCACCACCTCACCAATCCAGAATTCTCGTGCCGGAATGTCATCCAGTTCATAGCGAATGACGCTGCAGGTCGCGACCACCGTTTCGCCATCCGGTGTGGCAATAAGAGTAAATTCTGCCGAAGGTTTCTGATTGCGCTGTTTTAAACGCTCAAGGATGGCAGGCGGGTGAGACCATGCAGGAAGGTGTGACCATTCAGTGTGCAACAGTTGTGCGGTTTGTCCGGCGAAGCCGGGATGTTGGTTTAGCTCGGCAATTTGCATGGCGCTGGCGACCTTTGTTTTTTCAGGCTACAAGCAATACAGGCTGGTGGGGGAAAGTGCAAGTTCAAGAAAGGGTTAAGTTATAGCAAAGACTTAGGTTGTCTTTTGTATGACAGCAAAAACAATCGCTATTGGATTTAGGTGCAAGGTCAGGAAAGGTATGCCTGATCGCAAAGGATTCCCGCATCCATGCGGATCGGCCGCGCCATCCCTGGCGCGGACGCTTTGCTCTTCAGGCATACCATTCCTTCCCGGTTGGGCTAATGCATCGCTTCAAGAAGCAGGACAGTGGATATTTCTATTGATGGTGGATTAATACAAATTGCTGTTGGCTGATGAGAAAGGTCAGGAAAGATATGCCTGATCGCAAAGGATTCCCGCATCCATGCGGATCGGCCGCGCCATCCCTGGCGCGGACGCTTTGCTTTTCAGGCATACCTTTCCTTCCCGGTTGGGCTGATGCATCGCTTTAAGAAGCAGGACAGTGGATATTTCTATTGATGGTGGATTAATACAAATTGCTGTTGGCTGATGAGAAAGGTCAGGAAAGGTATGCCTGATCGCAAAGGATTCCCGCATCCATGCGGATCGGCCGCGCCATCCCTGGCGTGGACGCTTTGCTTTTCAGGCATACCTTTCTTTCCCGGTTGGGCTGATGCATCGCTTTAAGAAGCAGGACAGTGGATATTTCTATTGATGGTGGATTAATTCAAATTGCTATTGGCTGATGAGAAAGGTCAGGAAAGATATGCCTGATCGCAAAGGATTCCCGCATCCATGCGGATCGGCCGCGCCATCCCTGGCGCGGACGCTTTGCTCTTCAGGCATACCATTCCTTCCCGATTAGGCTTGATCATTGCTTTTAAAAACATGCGAGAAAGTATTAATAAGGGGTAGATAACGAGCAGTGAATTAAGGTGTTCGCCGCATGGGATTTTCAATTCCCGACTGAATAGCACAGTATTTATCAAAAACTGATGCCGCATAATCCTGCGTCGGCCGTTTCATTAACTTACTTAAGAGCGCTGTTAATTAAAAAATTGAACAGCGCCCTTTAGTTATTAACGTTTCAAACGGTAATACGCTTCGTTCCAGCGCAGTGCGTCTTTAAACGCAGGTAAACGCGTGTGCTCATCAATCACCAGCACTTCGATATCGTTCATCTCACCGTACAGATACATATCATCCAGCGTCAGCGCCTGGCTGAACACCGTATGGTGCGCGCCGCCGCCCAGAATCCACGCTTCGGATGCCGTTGCCAGTGACGGCTGGGCTTTCCACAGTGCGCGCGCAACCGGCAACTTCGGCAGCGGTTTCGGCTGTTCGATAGCATCCACCACGTTAACCAGCAGACGGAAACGATCACCCATATCAATTACGCTGGCGTTAATCGCGCGACCCGCTGGCGTTGAGAAAATCATGCGCGCCGGGTCGGCTTTATCACCAATGCCCAGGAACTGCACATCGATCAATGGCTTCTCTTCAATGGCAATTGACGGGCAGACCTCCAGCATATGCGAGCCGAGAACCAGATCGTTACCGGGTGAGAAGTGATAGGTGTAATCCTCCATAAAGGAGGTGCCACCTTTGCGATCGCCTGCCAGCACTTTGAAAATGCGCAGCAGCGCAGCGGTCTTCCAGTCACCTTCACCTGCGAAGCCATAACCCTGACCCATCAGACGCTGAACCGCCAGACCTGGCAATTGCGTCATGCCGTGCAGCGTCTGGAAGTTGGTGGTGAAAGCGTGGCAGCCTTCCGCTTCCAGGAAACGCTTCAGACCCAGCTCGATGCGCGCGGCATCCAGCACGTTCTGACGCTTTTCGCCGCCGGAAGCGGCAACATCGGTAAAGCGATACAGGCTTTCATATTCGTCGACCAGCGCATTCACGTCGCCATCGCTGACGCCATTGATCACCTCAACCAGATCGCCGACGCCCCAGCCATTCACCGAATAACCGAACTGAATCTGCGCGGCGACTTTATCGCCTTCGGTCACGGCCACTTCACGCATGTTGTCGCCGAAACGCGCGACTTTCAGCTGCTGACTGGCCTGTTTGGTCAGTGCTGCACGCATCCAGTTGCCGAGGCGCTGCTGGCTGGCGCTATCCTGCCAGTGACCGGTCACCACGCTGTGCTGGAGGCCCATACGTGCGCCGATGAAACCGAACTCGCGGCCGCCGTGTGCGGTCTGGTTCAGGTTCATAAAGTCCATGTCCATGCTGTCCCACGGAATCTCCGCATTGAACTGGGTATGGAATTGCAGCAGCGGCTTATTCAGCACGCTCAGGCCACCGATCCACATTTTGGCCGGGGAGAAGGTGTGCAGCCAGGTAATGATACCGACGCACTCCTTGTCATAATTGGCATCGCGACACAGAGCCAGCGCTTCATCCGGTGATTTAACCAGCGGTTTCAGCTCCAGACGCAGCGGTAAACCGGCCTGATTTAAACCCTCTACCACCTGACGTGCATTCTGTTCAACCTGGCGTAACGTCTCCGCCCCGTAGAGGTGCTGCGTGCCGATGACAAACCACACGCTGTAGCTGTTTGACTGTTCCATAAAACCACTCCTTTACTTTGAGCCTACCTCAATAGGCTATTTTATTTGTCAGTCTGAACCTGGGCAGTGCTCACACAGGCTGCTTTAGCAACCTGAACGCCCGTCAGGGCGGCCCTGAAAGGGCGAGCGTAGCGAGTAATCCTCACGTACTCCGTGTACTACGGATTGTTCCGCGCTGTCCGTGTCCAGACTGCCTGCAACATTACGCCTGCTGAGATAGGCTCTTAGCGGAAGCGGGGCGTGCGGCGTATTGCGGTTCAGCCGCCACGCACCATTGTTGATAGCGTTGATAAAGTTGTTGATAGCGGGCGACGCGCGCCGGATCGGGCTGCAGCGTCACGGCAATCGGGCTGGCCATCACCTGCTGGGCGTCGGGAACGCTGGCGTGCACACCGGCGGCGACGGCGGCGAAAATGGCCGCACCCAGCGCACAGCACTCGTCAGAGGCGACGATATCCAGTGGGCGGTTCATCACATCGCAGCAGGCCTGCATAATCGCCGGGGATTTCCGCGCGATGCCGCCCAGGGTCAGAATGCTCTCGACCGGGATCTGCTGCTGTTCGAAGCACTCCATAATTGCGCGTGCCCCAAATGCGGTGGCGGCGACCAGACCACCAAACAGCGCGGGGGCATCGGTGCCCAGATTGAGGTCGGTAATCACCCCTTTCAGCCGCTGATTGGCATTTGGCGTGCGGCGACCGTTAAACCAGTCCAGCACCACCGGCAGATGGTCGAGCTGCGGGTTTGCGGCCCAGGCCTCGGTCAGATCTTTAATCAGACTCTTTTGCATCTCAGCCAGCTGAGGCTTCAGCTCCGGATGCTGCTGCGCCGCCAGCTGCAGCGGCCAGCCCAGTAAACGGCTGAACCAGGCGTAGATATCACCAAAGGCAGACTGACCCGCCTCCAGCCCGATAGCGCCCGGCATTACGCTGCCATCGACCTGACCACAGATGCCTTTGATGTCGCGATCGCCGACCTTTTCAGTATCCGCAATCAGGATGTCGCAGGTTGAGGTGCCGATCACTTTCACCAGGGTATAGGGTTTGGCACCGCCACCGACCGCGCCCATATGGCAGTCAAATGCGCCACCCGAAAGCGTCACGGTTTGCGTCAGACCAAGACGCTGCGCCCATTCAGGGCTAAGCGTGCCGACAGGCAGATCAGCGGTCCAGGTATCGGTAAACAGGGGAGAGTCGAGCTGTTGCGTTAACAGCGGGTCCAGCGCATTGAGAAAATCCACATCGGGCAGGCCGTTCCAGTCGCCGTGCCACAGCGCCTTGTGCCCGGCCGCACAGCGGCCGCGGCGCAATTTGTCAGGTGCAGTGGTGCCGCTTAACAAGGCTGGCACCCAGTCGCACAGTTCGACCCAGGAGACAGCGGCGTCACGCACGGCCGCATCTTCACGCGACACGTGCAGAATCTTCGCCCAGAACCACTCCGAGGAGTAAATCCCGCCAATATAGCGGCTGTAATCCAGGAAGCGGCCGCTGTGGCACAGCTGATTGATCTCTTCCGCTTCTTCTATAGCAGTGTGATCTTTCCACAACACAAACATCGCGTTGGGGTTGTCGGCGAACTCCGGACGCAGCGCCAGCACGTTGCCGTCGCGGTCAATAGGGGCAGGGGTCGAACCGGTGCTGTCAACACCAATGCCGACCACGGCGTTGCGCTGATCTTCACTCAGTGCATTCAGCACGCCGAGCAGCGCCTGCTCCATGGCGTCGATGTAATCCTGTGGATGGTGACGAAAACGGTTAGTGTGCGGATCGCTGTATAAGCCCTGTTGCCAGCGCGGATAGCTGAACACCGCACTCTGCAGCTCTTTGCCGCTATGACAATCCACGGCCAGCGCACGCACCGAATCACTACCAAAGTCCAGCCCAAGGGTGATGGCTCCAGCACGCATCGGAATCTCCTGTAGTTAGTTAACTCCTGTATCCTGGGTTCGGCGCGCCAAATCAGTTAGTCATCGCTGGCTGACAATATGCACTTTTCTGTCATCGGCAGTGATTTTGTGATCCATTGCAAAAGTTAAGGTCCGGTTAAATTTGCTGAATATATGGATCATTTTGTCGTGATTTTAAGATGTGATACCGCTCTACATTTTTCTTCGCTAATACCGCTAAAACTAGCCCAGCGTCTGGACAGTCTGTCAGCACATGCCAGCCTAACGCACTGATTTATGGCTGTACCCACAAAACAAAACAAACTGGTAGCGTTTACACCGATTCGTTATTAGCAGCGAAAAATAACCTGGTACCGGAGAGCATCATGCATAAATTCACTAAAGCGTTCGCGGCCATCGGCCTGGCAGCGGTTATGTCACAATCCGCTATCGCCGAGACCATGAAGCTGGGATTCTTAGTCAAGCAACCAGAAGAACCCTGGTTCCAGACTGAATGGAAATTCGCCGACAAAGCGGGCAAAGATCTTGGCTTTGATGTCATTAAAATTGCCGTGCCGGATGGTGAAAAAACCCTGAATGCCATCGACAGCCTGGCGGCTAACGGCGCGAAAGGTTTTGTTATCTGTACGCCCGATCCGAAACTCGGCTCTGCCATCATGGCAAAAGCGCGTGGCTACGGTCTGAAAGTCATCGCGGTCGATGACCAGTTCGTCACCGCCAAAGGCAAACCAATGGATACCGTGCCGCTGGTGATGATGGCTGCGACCAAAATTGGTGAGCGTCAGGGTCAGGAACTCTATAAAGAGATGCAGAAACGCGGCTGGGATGTGAAAACCACCGGCGTGATGGCGATTACCGCTAACGAACTCGACACCGCTCGTCGTCGTACCGGCGGCTCCATGGACGCCATCAAAGCCGCTGGCTTCCCGGCAGCGCAGATCTACCAGGTCCCGACCAAATCTAACGACATCCCTGGCGCATTTGACGCCGGTAACTCTCTGCTGGTTCAGCATCCTGAAGTCAAACACTGGCTGATTGTGGGTATGAACGACAACACCGTGCTGGGCGGCGTGCGTGCGACCGAAGGTCAGGGCTTTAAAGCGGCTGACGTCATCGGTATCGGCATCAACGGCGTGGATGCCATCAGTGAACTGTCGAAAGAGAAGGCAACCGGCTTCTACGGATCGCTGCTGCCAAGCCCGGATATCCACGGCTACAAAAGCAGCCAGATGCTCTACAACTGGGTCAGCAAAGGTGAAGAGCCACCGAAATTCACTGAAGTTACCGATGTGGTGCTGATCACCCGTGACAACTTCAAAACTGAACTGGCGAAAAAAGGACTGATGTAACCCTGAGCCTGCCAGGCAGTTTGTCGCCTGGCATCCTTAATAGCCAATTTCGCGCCGCCCGCCATAACCGGCCGGTGGCGCGAAAGAGTGAGGAAAAACATGAACACTGATTCAGCATTTCTGTCGTTTCATGGCATCAGTAAAACCTTCCCTGGCGTCAAAGCGTTGCAGGATATCTCCTTCGACTGCCGTGGCGGTGAAGTCCATGCTCTGATGGGCGAGAACGGCGCAGGCAAATCGACGCTGTTAAAAATACTCAGCGGCAGTTATCAGCCGAGCGGCGGTGAGATTCGTATTAAAGGCCAGCCGATGAGCTTTCAGCGCACCACCGATGCGCTGGACGCGGGCGTCGCCATTATTTACCAGGAACTGCATCTGGTGCCGGAAATGAGCGTGGCAGAGAACATCTATCTCGGTCAGATCCCGCACAAACATGGGCTGGTCAACCGTAAGCTGATGCGTTTTGAGGCGGGCTTGCAATTGAAAAATCTCGGCATGGATATCGATCCCGATATGCCGCTGAAATACCTGTCGCTGGGGCAGTGGCAGATGGTGGAGATTGCCAAAGCGCTGGCGCGTAACGCGCGTATTATCGCCTTTGATGAGCCAACCAGCTCACTTTCAGCGCGTGAAATCGACAACCTGTTCCGCGTCATCCGTCAGCTCCGTGAGGAGGGCCGGGTGGTGCTCTACGTTTCACACCGCATGGAGGAGATCTTCGCCCTCAGCGATGCCATTACCGTCTTCAAAGATGGCCGCTACGTGCGGACGTTTACCGATATGGCCAACACCCATCACGACGATCTGGTGCAGGCGATGGTGGGACGAAACCTCGGGGATATCTATGGCTATTCACCGCGTGCCAAAGGCGCGGTGCGGCTGGAGCTGGACAAGGTCGAAGCGAAGGGCGTGCGGACGCCGATTTCGCTGAAAGTCCATGCCGGTGAAATCGTCGGCCTGTTTGGCCTGGTCGGTGCCGGTCGCAGTGAACTGCTGAAAGGGCTGTTTGGCGGCACGCGTCTGCGCGGCGGTCAGGTGATTCTGGACGGCAAACCGCTGCCGCTGCGGGAGCCGATCGATGCCATCCGTGCGGGCATCATGCTCTGCCCGGAAGATCGCAAAGCCGAGGGCATTATTCCGGTGCATTCGGTGCGCGACAACATCAACATCAGCGCCCGTCGTCATAACCTTACTGCGGGCTGCCTGATTAAAAACGGCTGGGAAAATAAAAATGCCGACAGCCATATCCGCTCGCTAAACATCAAAACGCCCAGCGCCGATCAGCTGATCATGAACCTTTCCGGCGGCAACCAGCAGAAGGCGATTCTGGGACGCTGGCTGTCAGAGGATATGAAGGTGATCCTGCTGGATGAGCCAACGCGCGGTATCGATGTCGGTGCCAAACATGAAATCTATAACCTGATTTATCAGCTGGCGAACCGGGGCATTGCGGTGCTGTTCGCCTCCAGCGATTTACCGGAAGTGATGGGCCTGGCCGATCGCATCGTGGTGATGCGCGAAGGTGCCATTGCCGGTGAACTGCTACACGACGACGCCACGGAACAGCAGACGCTGAGCCTGGCGATGCCCAAAACCACTCAAGCGGCCGCCGTGGCCTGACAGGAGATCATCATGGCTTCATCCACGACCTCAAATACGCCGCAGCCCGCTTCACGCGGCGGCCTGCAGTTAGGTCGCATCTGGGACAACTTCGGCATGCTGGTGGTATTTGCACTGCTGTTTATTGTCTGTGCGATCTTTGTGCCGAACTTCGGCTCGTTTATCAATATGAAAGGCTTAGGGCTGGCAATGTCGATGTCCGGCATGGTCGCCTGCGGCATGCTGTTCTGTCTGGCTTCCGGTGATTTTGACCTGTCGGTCGCTTCCGTCATCGCCTGTGCGGGTGTGGTTACCGCCGTGGTGATTAACATGACCGAAAGCCTGTGGATTGGCGTGGGTGCCGGCCTGGTACTCGGTATGATCACCGGCTTTATCAATGGCTTTGTGATTGCCCGCCTCAAGATCAATGCGCTGATTACCACGCTGGCGACCATGCAGATTGTGCGCGGCCTGGCCTATATCTTCTCTGACGGTAAAGCGGTCGGTATCGAAGATGAGCGCTTCTTTGAACTGGGCTTTGCTAACTGGCTTGGCGTGCCTGCGCCAATCTGGCTGACTCTGGCTACGATGCTGATCTTCGGCTTCCTGCTCAACAAAACCACCTTTGGCCGTAACACCCTGGCGATTGGCGGCAATGAAGAAGCAGCACGTCTGGCCGGTGTGCCAGTGGTGCGTACCCGCATTATCATTTTCATTCTCTCCGGTCTGGTTTCAGCGGCGGCGGGCATTATCCTGGCGTCACGTATGACCAGCGGCCAGCCAATGACCTCCATTGGCTATGAGCTGGTGGTGATTTCTGCCTGCGTGCTGGGTGGCGTTTCGCTGAAGGGCGGCATCGGTAAAATCTCCTATGTGGTGGCAGGGGTGCTGATCCTCGGCACGGTAGAGAATGCGATGAATTTATTGAATATCTCGCCATTCTCACAGTATGTGGTACGCGGTCTGATACTGTTAGCAGCGGTGATTTTTGACCGTTACAAACAGAAAAAAGCCTGATTGAGCGAGCCGTTGGTCCGCAGAGGCAGAAGCCTCTGCGGGCTATCCGAACAATAACAGACTGAGTGAGGACGCTATGTATCACCGTGAATTACCGGCCGAGCAGCAAAACCCCTTGTTGCCGGGCTATTCATTCAATGCCTGGCTGGTGGCGGGGCTGACGCCCATTACCGCAGATGGCCCGCTCGATTTCTTTATCGATCGCCCGCACGGCATGAAAGGTTACATTCTGAATCTCACTATCAAAGGTAAAGGGCGGGTATTTGACGGCGAGCGGGCATTTGACTGCGAACCTGGCGAAATGCTGCTTTTTCAGCCGAAAACGGCTCACTATTATGGTCGCGCGCCGGACAGCCCGCAGTGGTTTCACCGCTGGGTCTATTTCCGTCCACGCGCCTACTGGCACGACTGGCTGCGCTGGCAGGATGAGCAGGAGGGCGTGGGACGTCTGCTGCTGCCTGAATCGCTGCGCGGCGAATTTGATCGCCTGTTTGCCAGTATCGAACAGACCCACAATTCGGGCCGTCGCTTTGCAGAAGAGCTGGCGATGAACCTGCTGGAACGGCTGCTGCTGCGCGCCGTTGAAGAAGATCCACGCAGCCATCAGTTAATTCGCGATCCACGCGTGATTGAAGCCTGCCAGTACGTCACCAACCATCTCGCCAGTGAGGTTAAGATTGAAGAGGTGGCGCGCCACGTCTGTCTGTCACCGTCGCGGCTGGCGCACCTGTTCCGCGAGCAGATGGGCGTGAACCTGCTGCGCTGGCGTGAAGATCAGCGTGTAATCCGCGCGAAACTGCTGCTGCAGACCACCCAGGAGCCGATCGCCTCGGTAGGACGTGAAGTGGGCTATGACGATCAGCTCTACTTCTCGCGGGTGTTCCGCAAGCGGGTCGGCGTCAGTCCCAGCGACTTCCGCCGCCGTAATCAGGATGCGCACGACAGCCTGGCCGCTCAGACCGCCTGGCCGCTGGCGCGAAGTGCTATCTCTTAGTTTTTTCGGGGAATTCCGGCTTGTCGTCATTTGGTTAATAGTCTTAAATCAATCAGGTTATCAACTAAGAGTCTGGTCAATCAGGCTCTGAGAGGAATCCAAATGAGCGATAAATTACGTGTTGGGCTGATCGGCTACGGTTTTGCCAGTAAAACGTTTCACGCCCCGCTGATTGCGGGGACGCCGGACGTCGAGCTGGCAGCCATTTCCAGTAGCGACGCCAGCAAAGTCCACGCCGACTGGCCTGCCGTTAAGGTGGTGGCTGACCCTCAGGCGCTGCTGGACGACCCGACGCTGCAACTGATTGTTATTCCTACCCCCAACGACACGCACTTTCCGCTGGCAAAAGCAGCGCTGAACGCCGGTAAACATGTGGTAGTCGATAAGCCGTTCACCGTGACGTTGTCACAGGCACGTGAACTGGATGCGCTGGCGAAAGCCAAAGGGCTGCTGCTGTCGGTGTTCCACAACCGCCGCTGGGACAGTGACTTCCTGACGCTGAAATCGCTGATTGAGGCCGGTACGCTGGGTGAAGTGCGCTACTTCGAATCGCACTTTGACCGCTTCCGTCTGGAAGTGCGTAATCGCTGGCGTGAAATGAAAGGCGCAGGCAGCGGAATCTGGTATGACCTGGGGCCGCATCTGCTGGACCAGGCGCTGCAGCTGTTTGGCCCGCCGGTCGCTATCACGGTTGATCTGGCCGAGATGCGTCCGGGCGCGCAGACTACCGACTACTTCCACGCGACGCTGACTTATCCGCAGCGCCGTGTCGTGCTGCACGCCAGCATGCTGGTCGCGGCAGAATCTGCCCGTTATACCGTCCACGGCACGCGCGGCAGTTACGTCAAATATGGTCTTGATCCGCAGGAAGATCGCCTGAAGTCAGGTGATTTCCCGCCGCAGGAAGACTGGGGCTATGACATGCGTGATGGCACTCTGACGCTGGTTGACGGAGATTCCCTGACCGAAACGACCCAGCTGACCCAGCCAGGCAACTATCCCGCTTACTATGCGGGCATCCGCGATGCGATTGCCGGACGTGGTAACAATCCGGTGACAGCGGAAGAGGCGATTCATGTGATGGAACTAATCGAGCTGGGTCTGCAATCCGCCGAGAAACGCCAGACGATGTCGCTAAAGCGCGTCTGATCTGTAGGTGCAATATGGGCTGGGTACCAGCCTGTCAGATTGCTAACAAGCCCAAAGTAGCGTGAATCAGAAAGCAATAAATCTGTTTAGCGCGCAGGGACTACGGTCAGAAGAGGAAAGCGTCCCACGCCATGGACAAAAACGCCGGGAGCGTTTTTGAACAACGCAACGCGTTGGCCCGGTACGGGCGCACCTCAGGGATGAGGTGCGTAATTGCGTGGCCGAGCGTGCCATGGATGGCGGCTTTTGCGTCTTTCCGATCTGACCCTGTTCCCTGTGCAAGCTCGGTCTTAAAGCCACCTGTCCCTTGAGCTCCTCACTATAAAAACGGGCCGGTTATCCGGCCCGTTTTTTGTCGCTACGCTTCAGGATTACTGCACCCGTGCGCGAAGAGCCGCTTTCTCTGCTTCGTTAAGGAACGCAATCGTCAGACCATTTTCCTGCGCCTGACGGATCTGCGCCGCGCTCAGACCGGCAGCCGGAGCGGCGTGATGATACTCATGCGCCAGTTCAATGCCCTGAACCGCCGGATCATCCGTGTTAATCGTCGCCAGAATGCCATGCTCCAGGAAGGTCTTCAGCGGATGCTGCGCCAGTGATGGCACGGTGCTGGTCTGGATATTGGAGGTCAGGCAGGATTCAATACCAATACGGTGCTCCGCCAGGAAATCCATCAGCGCGCGATCTTCAATCGCTTTCACGCCGTGACCGATACGTTCTGCACCCAGCTCCCGAATCGCCTGCCAGATGCTCTCGGGTCCGGCCGCCTCGCCCGCATGGACGGTCACGCGGAAACCGGCATCGCGCGCCTGGGTAAAGTGGCTCAGGAACTCGCTGCCCGGGAAGCCCAGCTCATCACCCGCCAGATCGACCGCGGTGATGTGATCACGATGGGCAAGCAAACCTTCCAGTTCGCTGAGGCAGGCATCTTCGCCAAAGGTACGGCTCATAATACCGATCAGACGCACGTCGATATCGTGCTGCTGACGGCCTGCGCGCACGCCCTCAATTACCGCTTCAACCACACCGGCAATCGGCAGGTTGTGGGTCATCGCCATATAACCAGGGGAAAAACGCAGTTCAGCATAGTGAATGCCCGCGCGGGCGGCATCTTCGACATTCTCCTGCGCGATCCGGCGGCAGGCATCCAGATCACCCAGCACTTTTACACCCCAGTCGAGCTTCTGCAGGAAGCTCACCAGGTCAGGCTCATTCTGGCCGACCTGCACATGCGGACGCAGCGTCTCCAGCGTGGAAGCAGGCAGGGCGAGGTTAAACTGGCGACCTAAATCGAGAATGGTTTGTGCACGGATGTTGCCATCAAGGTGGCGGTGAATATCAGTCAGAGGAATTTTAGAATCGATCATGGCGCACTCGCTCAGTTGTCGGTGAAGTGCAGAGCATTATAAAAATATCTTGCGCAACAGCGCCAGCTATTTGCGCAACAGCTGCGCCGGATGCTGCTTAATTACGCATAACCGGCGAGCAATGGTTGCCTCGTCGGTTAATGTCAGCCCTGCAACTGATGGATCGCCGCAATCAGGCGTGAAACGCCCTCATCAACTTTGCTGCGCGGACAGCCAACGTTAAGACGCAAAAACCCTTTGCCTGCATCACCGTAGGTCGATCCGGGCATAATTGCGACCCGTTGCTGGATCAGCGCCTGTTGCAGGGCCTCTTCTGGAATGCCCAGCGGATTGATATCGAGCCAGGCGAGATAGGTCGCCTCGGGAATGTGCCAGTTCAGTGCGGGAAACTCAGCGTTAAGCCGATTGGCAACCAGTATGAAATTACCATAAAGATAGCTGCGCAGGGCATCCAGCCAGGGTGCGCCTTGTCGGTAGGCGGCAACGTGTGCCGTGACGGCCAGCACGGCCGGAGACGAAAGGCCGTCAGCATTTTTCAGCGCCTGAAACCAGGCGGCTCTGTCTGCCGCATCCGGGATAATTCCCCACGCACCGGTCAGGCCCGGCACGTTGAAGCTTTTCGACGCCGAGGTAAACAGCGCCCAGTCACTGCGCGCCACGCTGGCCCACGGAGTATGGGGCTGATTACCCATAATCATATCCATATGGATTTCATCGCTGATCACCCGCACGCCGTGACGATCGCAGAGCGCCGCCATCTGTTGCAGCTCAGCTGCTGTCCACACTTTGCCGGTGGGATTGTGCGGGCTGCAGAGCAACAGGATTTTGCAGCGCGGGCGCGCCAGCCGCGTCTCCAGCGCGGCCATATCACATCGCCAGCTACCGTTATCCCGCTGCAGCGGCATCTCCAGCACCTGTCGCTGATTGCCGCGTACCGTTTTATAAAAAGCATCGTAGGCGGGAGTGTGGAGCACCACTTCATCATCCGGGTTGCTCCAGCGGCGCAGCATCTGCGCCACCATATAGATCACCGAGGGGCCATAAACCAGGCTGTCAGCATCGGGCTGGTAGCCGAAACGGCTGGACATCCAGTGGCAGCAGGCGGAAAGAAAATCATCATGCTGCCAGCGACTGTAACCCAACACGCCGTGTGCTACGCGCTGCGACAGCGCCTGCTGAACCGCTGGCGCAGTTCTGAAGTCCATATCCGAAATGGTAAACGGAAGCAGATCGGGGACGCCAAAGCGGTCAGCCACGAAATCCCACTGGGTAGACCAGCTGCCGCGGCGATCGATGACTTCGTCAAAGTTAAACATTATCGGCTCCGGCACATCAGGCAGGTACATTCATCAGGTGTGACAGTTCATCTTTCACCGACTGCACCTGTGGACCGATAACCACCTGCAGGCTGGTCTGATTAAGATGGACCACACCTATCGCGCCGTTGGCTTTCAGCGACGCATCATCCACTTTACTCATATCCGCCAGGGTCAGACGCAGACGCGTCAGACAATTATCCAGCGAGGTAATATTCTCCACGCCGCCAAGTGCCGCCAGAATAGCCGGTGAGTTATAGCCAGATTTGCCTTTACCGGCATTGCTGACCTGCTGCGCAACCGCACTGGCACTTTCCACTTCGCGTCCCGGTGTTTTGATATTGAAGTGCAGAATGGCGAATCGGAAAATCAGGTAGTAACCAACAAACCATATCGCTGCGACAACGGGTACCCAGTACCATTTGGTCGACAGCCCGTGCAGCACACCAAACACTACAAAGTCGATGATATTGCCGTCTGTATTGCCGATAGTGACGCCCAGTATCGCCATGATGCTGAAGCCAACGCCGGTCAGCAGGGCGTGGATCAGATAGAGGAACGGGGCGACAAACAGAAACAGGAATTCGATAGGTTCGGTGGTGCCGCCAACCACGCAGGCCACCACGCCGGAGATCAACAGGCCTTTAATCTTATGGCGATTCTCCGGGCGGGCGCAGTGATAGATGGCCAGGGCAGCACCTGGCAGGCCACCCAGGAACGCAGGCATTTTACCCTGTGACAGGAAGCGGGTCGCGCTTTCAGCAAAACCGTGGGTTTCCGGACAGGCGAGCTGCGCCTGGAAAATGGTTAAGGCACCGCTCACGCTCTTGCCACACACATCCAGTGTGCCGCCTGCATCGGTAAAGCGCATGATGGCGACCAGAATATGCTGCAGGCCAAACGGCAGCAGCAGACGTTCGCCGGTTCCAAAGATCATCGGGCCGAAATCACCCGCGCTGTTTATCATCCAGCCTAATCCGGTGATACCCCGCGCGAAAAAAGGCCAGATCAGCGGGACGACCAGTCCCAGTAAACCAATCACCAGCGTGGTGATAATCGGCACAAACCGGGTGCCGCCAAAGAAAGCCAGCGCATCGGGCAGTCGGATGTTATGAAAGCGCTCATGCAGACAGAACACCACAATACCCACAATGACCGCGCCCAGAATGCCGGTATCGATCGACGATATCCCCAGGATCGGCTGAACGTTGTTAGCTTTCAGCACGGCGGCATCGGTGGTTGGCAGAATGCCGTGGATATTGAGCCAGAAGTTGATGCTGAGGTTTAGCACGGCATACCCCACAAAGCCGGCAAACGCTGCCACGCCCTTGTTCTCGCGCGCCATACCCAGCGGAATCGCAATGGCGAACATCACCGGCAGATAGCTAAAGGCGAACGATCCCAGTTTGGCCATCCAGAGAAACAGATATTGCAGCCAGGGGTGATCCAGCACAGGTAACAGGGTCAGGACATCACGACTGCTCAGCGAACTGCCAATCCCGAGCATGATGCCGCAGAATGAAAGCAGGGCAACCGGCAGCATAAAGGTTTTCCCCAGACTCTGGAAAAATTCCCAGACGGACATTTTTTGGTGAGAGGGTGACATGAACGCTCCTGGATAAACGGACCACAGAGTGAAGTGGCGGGATGATAAAACGTTTTACCTGGATCTTATGCGCGCTGAATCACACTCTTCAGGTCATGGACGATATAATTCTGACGTCATAAGGTGTAACGTTTTACCTTGTTTTCTAATGCTGTAGTTCAGTTGAGTAATCTGATGAGTAAAATCACCATCAATGATGTTGCGGCGGCGGCGGGCGTGTCGGTGACCACGGTATCGCTGGTGTTATCCGGCAAAGGACGGATCTCTGCGGCCACCATGGCGCGCGTGAACGAGGCCATTGAGCAACTCGGTTTCGTGCGCAACCGTTCGGCAACCATGCTGCGCGGGGGTGAGAGTGGCGTGATTGGCTTGATCGTCCGCGATCTCAGCCAGCCATTTTATGCCGAAATGACGGCAGGTCTGAGTGAAGCGCTGGAGAAGCAGGGCAAATTGCTGTTCCTGACGCAGAGCGGCGCCCAGGGACAGCATCTGCATCGCTGCTTTGAGTCACTGGTCGCTCAGGGAGTGGATGGCGTGGTGCTGGGAGGCGGTGCCGATAAGGCCAGCCAGATTGTGACACGGGCCAGAGAGGTGAATATGGCCTTAGTCTGTGCCGCGCGCGCCAGTAGCCTGGAGGAGGTGGACGCTATCCGCCCCGATAATGCTCAGGCTGCGCGTATGGCCACAGAATACCTGATTCGTCAGGGGCATCAGCGCATTGCCTGGCTGGGCGGCCATAGCGCATCACTGACCCGGGCAGAACGTCTTGGCGGCTACTGCGCCACCCTGCTGCAATATGGGCTGCCGTTCCGGCCTGAATGGATTATTGAATGCGGTAACACGCAAAAAGAGGCGGCTGACGCGGCGGTACAGCTGTTTCAGCACCATCCGCGGCTGACTGCCGTGCTGGCCTATAACGCCACTACCGCGCTGGGATGCTATTTTGGGCTGTTGCGCACCGGGCGAACATTCGCCCGGGGTGCAGTCGACAGCTATTACGATCAGCAACTGGCTCTGATGGGCTTTGGCGATGAACCGCAGGCGGAACTGACCGATCCGCCGCTGACGTTTGTCACCAGTTCAGCCCGGGAGATTGGCCGTGTGGCAGCTGAGCGTATCCTGCAACGGATAGCGCAACCCGATGCCGCCCGGCAGAACGTGATTATGCCGCCGCAGCTGGTTATTCGCGGCTCGGCATAAAAAAGGCGACCCGGAGGTCGCCTTTAAAAGAAAAGTAGAGAATTACTGCGGCATCCCTTCGCTGGTCGGCATACCCAGCATATAGCGGGAGAGGAACTGCTCCAGCGTCATTTTGTCGCCGTTCATGTTCACCTGACCGTTGGTATACTGCAGGCTGGTGACGATATTGTTATCCTGCTGCTGGGTCAGGCGGAACATCTGACCCATCGCCGCCAGTCCTTTCACCTGTTGATCTGCCAGCTTCTGTGCGTCATCGGCCTGATATCCTTCAGCCAGTCCCACTTTATGCATGGTTTCGGTCGCCATTGGCATATTGATGACCAGCTTGCTGTCCAGACTCTTCAGTACCCGATCAACCATGGCGCTGAGTGTCTGGGCTTCGCCGGTCACCGCAGAGGGATCGTTGAAATTTGCGTTCAGGTTAAAGGTACTTTCACCTTTATCATTTTTCCAGCTCAGCGGGGCGATACTGATCGCAGGTGAGCCCTTCAGCAGCATCGGCAGGTTGCTCATCAGAATCTGATGCACACCCGCCTGGTAGCGGATAGGATCTTCCGCGACGCCAGGCTGGCTCAGCAGTTCCTGCATCTGCGCGTTGTAACGATCGGAGAAGGCTTTTACCGCCTGCGCATCAAACTGTGACAGTTTCATCTTCAGCGCTGCCTGACCAAAATCCTGCTTCTGCAGCTGAATGCCTTCAACCTTATAGTCGATATTGCCGCCAATCTTACCGGCGCTGTTATCGAAAGAGGAGGTGCCTTTCATTTTGTGCAGCGTCAGGGCGTCCTGACCATTGATGCTGGCGTTGACCTTCTCAATATCCACTGACTGGTCGCCAATGCGCACACCTTCCGGGCTGAGATGGGTGTTACCGCTCAGCTTCAGACCATTAATAGTGAACAGCACCGGCTGGCCCATCTCATTTTTACTGGTCAGCGCGAGGCTATCAACATCACTGTCCAGCGACACTTTGTCGCCTTTGTTATCCGCGCTGACGTTGAAGGTGCCCCCATTGGTGGCAAGACGCTCGCCGCTTTGCGCATTCTGATAATCAACCGGCAGAACGCGCAGCGCCGTATCGGTGGCACCGCTGTAGCCGATACGGGTATCGGCATTAATCAGCGACTTGTTGCCGGTCAGCTCAAACAGCTTTTTCACCGCATCGGTGTTAGCCAGTTCGGTATGAACCGACGCCATGCTCGGGATCAGATTGAAATGCTTCAGCTGAGCAAAGGGGAAAGGGCCATGATCGATGGTTTCGTTCAGGATGATGCTCTGGCCTGGTTTCAGCAGGGGATTATCTTCCGTCTGCGAGTTGGCCTGAATCACCAGATTCACTTTGCTGCTGAACACGCCGCGCTGATAGTCCTGATAGCTGATCTTCAGTCGGCTGTTAGGGGCATAAGCATTCAGCTGGGCATTGGCGTTCTGCACCAGCTCATCCCTGTGGCTTTCAATCTGCTTGCCGGTGAACCATGCCGCGCCAGTCCAGACTACGCCCAGTGCGATGATGACACCTACGGCAACATTGGTCTTTTTCATTGCTGATTCGTCCTTATCCTTGAGTCCGCTTATGCCGCAGGTTTACCCCAGCGACTGAAGAAAAACGCCCGCAGGCGTTTAAAAGCTAATAGGTTGAAATAATAGCAGTTAACAGGCACTCCGTCAGCCGCTTCACCCTAAGTCGTTAAATACCCGCGCCAGTCGGCCCGTGCCTGCGACCGTTACGGGGGATTCGCTGGCGGCAATGAAGCAGGATTCACCTGGTTTCAGCGTTACCTGCTGCTCGCCTTTGGCGATCACCGTCTGGCCTTCAATGCAGAACAGCACTGCGGCGCTCTGCTGCGCCAGCGGCTGTGGCTCTGCGTTCAGGGTATGAATGGCAAAGGCAAAATCCTCCACCGGAATCGGGAAGCGCAGCGCGTTGCCCTGTTGCTCCGGCTCAGTCAGCAGGGTGCTGGCAGGCTTCTCTTCAAACTTCAGGTTCGCCATCAGCTCGGCGATATCGATATATTTCGGGGTTAAACCGGCCCGCAACACGTTATCAGAGTTTGCCATCACCTCCAGCGCCACGCCTTTCAGATAAGCGTGCGGGGTCTCCGCGTAGAGGAACATCGCCTCGCCCGGTTGCAGCGTGATTACGTTCAGCAGCAACGGCGAAAACAGGCCGCTGTCGTCAGGATACTCTGCCGCAATCATGCAAATGGTCTGCCACGGCTCACCCTGTTGTGCATCAACCGCGGATTTCAGGATGCCCAGCGCCAGCGATTTCGCCTCACCCTCCAGTGACAGCAGGGTAGAGAAGAGCGCGGCCAGCGTATCCTGATCGGGATGCTGCAGAAAATGGGCTATCTGTGGATGTGCGCCCGCAACCGGCTCCAGCAGTGAGACCATCTCCGTCAGGGTGCGAAAGCCATTCATCGCCTGGAAGGGCGTCAGCGCGTAGACCAGCTCCGGCTTGTGGTTGGCATCTTTATAATTACGCTCAGCAGCTGTCAGCGGAATACCCGCCGCATTCTCACGGGCAAAGCCCACTTCGGCCGCGCGTTTGCTGGGATGGACCTGAATCGACAGCGGCTGATCGGCAGACAACACTTTGAACAGGAAGGGCAGTTCACCAAAACGCTGTGCTACCGCTTCGCCCAGCATGGCGGCAGGCGCGGCATCAATCACGTCACGCAGCGAACGCTCGCTGCCCTGGTCAATCACGGTGGAGGGGCTTTTCGGATGTGCGCCCATCCAGAGTTCCGCCATCGGCAGCCCCTGTGGATTGGCGATTCCGTAAAGCTCAGTCAACGCAGTTTTGCTGCCCCATGCGTAGTTTTGCAGCGTATTGTTCATTTTTTGCATTGTATAACCCTTTATCACGGGAAATTATTGCCAGTATTAAAGCAGAAACTGCCGGTAAAAATACATCTCCAGCGCAAAAGGACGCTAAGCTCTGATAATGTTAAATTATTGTGTATTACTATCCTGACCGCCCGGCAGTCGATCGTAATGACGTACCGGGCGGTCATTCTTTTAAAAACCAGATGAAGGAGACGTATTCATGGCAGCCAATCGCATTGAGAAAGATTCAATGGGCCCCATCGACGTACCGGCAGACAAACTGTGGGGCGCGCAGACACAGCGCTCACTGGAACACTTCCGCATCTCAACCGAAAAAATGCCGACCGCGCTGGTGCATGCACTGGCATTGACCAAGCGCGCCGCGGCCAGCGTTAACCGCGATCTGGGACTGCTGCCCGCTGACCGCGCCGAGGCGATTGTCAGCGCGGCCGATGAGGTACTGGCTGACAAGCATGCGGATGAATTCCCGCTGGCGATCTGGCAGACCGGTTCCGGCACCCAGACCAATATGAACATGAATGAAGTGCTGGCGAACCGCGCCAGTGAAATCCTCGGCGGCGAGCGTGGTATGGCGCGGCTGGTTCATCCCAATGATGATGTGAACAAGAGCCAGAGCTCCAACGATGTCTTCCCGACGGCGATGCACGTTGCCGCCGTTATCGCCTTGCGCGAACAGCTGATCCCTCAGATTCAGGTACTGAAAAAGACGTTGAGCCAGAAGTCCGACGCCTTTAAAGATATCGTCAAGATTGGCCGTACTCACCTGCAGGATGCCACGCCGCTGACCCTGGGCCAGGAGATTTCCGGCTGGGTGGCGATGCTGGAGCATAACCTTAAGCATATTGAGCAGAGTATTCCGCACGTGGCGGAACTGGCGCTGGGCGGCACGGCAGTAGGTACGGGCCTGAACACCCATCCGGAATATGCGGTGCGCGTGGCGAAGGCGCTGGCCGATCTCACGCAGCAGCCATTTGTCACTGCGCCAAACAAGTTTGAGGCGCTGGCAACCTGTGATGCGCTGGTGCATGCGCATGGCGCGCTGAAAGGGCTGGCCGCCTCGCTGATGAAAATCGCGAACGACGTGCGCTGGCTCTCTTCCGGCCCGCGTTGCGGCATCGGCGAAATCGCCATCCCGGAAAATGAGCCAGGCAGCTCCATCATGCCGGGTAAAGTTAACCCGACCCAGTGCGAAGCGATGACCATGCTCTGCTGTCAGGTGATGGGTAACGATGTGGCGATCAATATGGGCGGCGCATCCGGTAACTTTGAGCTTAACGTGTTCCGTCCGATGGTAATCCATAACTTCCTGCAATCAATTCGCCTGCTGGCGGATGGCATGGACAGCTTTAATCATCACTGCGCGGTCGGCATTGAGCCGGTGCGTGAGCGCATCGATCAACTGCTTAACGAATCGCTGATGCTGGTGACGGCGCTGAATACCCATATTGGCTATGACAAAGCGGCAGAAATTGCCAAGAAGGCGCACAAAGAGGGGCTGACGCTGAAAGGCTCGGCGCTGAAGCTGGGTTATCTTACCGAAGAGGAGTTTGATGCCTGGGTTCGTCCGGAAGAGATGGTCGGCAGCATGAAGTCGTAAGGTTTGAGTGAGTTAGAGGCCAGCGAAAGCTGGCCTTTTTTATTTATATTGGACAATCGACCCACAGATGCAGTCTGGGGATCAAAAGATTCAGCGGTTCTGCAGCAGGTTTATAACGATGGTTAATATTATCGGCATCGTAATTAAGCAATTCACCCAGAACCGGAACCTGGCTGCGATCGCGACAGATAACCAGAATCGGTGAAGGACAGGCCAGCTGAGTCTGTTTTTGTTCATCCGCGCGCCAGACGCGTGCAACCGGCTGGACTTTCACCGGGCGCTTGATTTTCAATCGTGCCGAGGCGGGCAGGGCACGCACGCTTGCCAGCTCCTCCTGCACTTTTTCCGCCCACTGTTCACGTGACCACGGCGCTTTTGCACGTCCCGACTTCAGGCTTTTTTCCAGCTGGGCGATCACCTCTTCACGCTTGAGATTCTTGATAATGTGCTTGTTGGCCCAGCCGAAACGCAGACTGTCCGGTGCGCTCAGCAGGGTGATAGTGCGATAGGCATTCAGGGTAATCAGCCCGCGAAAATGCTGGTGGACGAACTCAAAACGCGCCTCACTCGGCAGGCCAGAGTCCACCGTAATCAGCTGCTCAAGCCGTGCTTTCAGCTGATTGATGACGTCGACCAGTGCGCCGATCTCCGCCTCCTGCTGCGCGTCGCATTCGATACAGAGCGCGCCAGGTAAGCGCACGGCAGCCTTGGTGCTCAGCTGTTCTGACTGATGCTGCATAAACAGGCGGCAGTAGTGGTCAAGCGCCATCTTTAACGCGCTCTCCCCGAGATGCTGCTCGACGGCAATCCGGGTGATCGCTTCATGTTCGCGACCTTTAACCACCGGCGGCAGGCTGAAGACGCGGGCGATCAGCAGAGGCTGCGCTTCAATCTGCTGACGCAATTCACCCAGCGCCAGTTCCAGGTCATTTACACATTGATGCATATCAGCCACTAAGTCGTAGCGCGTCATGTTGTGCCTCCATAGTTACAACGTCCACAATGTGGCAGAAGCCTGGCGAGGATGCAAGTGCTATATAGTTACAACATACTATAGGTGGTTTACTCAAAATCGTGCGGCCTGCATAGCTATCCAGTCAAAAGGGCATCACGCATTTTGGCTTATCGCAGAACATGTTATAAAAACGGTTCGCCTGCTAACCAGGAGATTGCCTGTGAATCAGAACAATAAACCCGGCATCGCCGCCATTATTACCCTGGGCTGGGTACAGATCCTGTCATGGGGCGGGTCGTTCTACCTGATGGCGGTGATGGCGAATCCGATTGCGGCTGAGACAGGCTGGTCACAGCAGTGGATTTATGGCGCACTCTCGACCGGGATTCTGGTATCGGGCCTGCTGTCACCGCTGGCAGGCAGGATTATCGCCCGCACCGGTGGCCGCCTGTTGCTGGCACTAAGTGGCATGGTGATGGCGGTGGGGCTGGTGATTATGGCTTATAGCCACTCTCTGCCGCTGTTTCTGTTTGCCTGGGTAATTATTGGCATCGGTATGGCGATGGGCCTTTATGACGCACTGTTTGCCACGCTCGGCACCTGCTATGGCGGTCAGGCGCGTGCAGCGATCACCGGTATCACCCTGATATCTGGCTTCTGCACCACGCTGGTCTGGCCGGGAACGGCGTTGTTAATCCACGGATTCGGCTGGCGAAACGCGTCGCTGATTATTGCGACACTGATGGTGGTCTGCGTACTGCCCGCCTATCTGTTTGCCTTACCCGATAGCCATGCTAAGCGGCCGGTGAAAAAACTGAGTCCGCAGCCTGGCACGGCGGAGATTGCGCCTGCGCTGTTCTGGCTGCTGTGTGTCATTTTTACCCTGGCGTCCGTGATCATGACGGCTATTTCCGTGCAGCTCATTGCCTTGTTGCAGGCGAGTGGCCATACGCTGACCTCGGCGCTGGCGATCAGCGCCGTACTTGGCCCGTGTCAGGTGGGATCCCGACTCGTCGATATCGCCTTTAAACGCAGTCATCCCATCCGTACCACCTTTTTTTCCGTCGGGCTGGTGGCACTGGGCTTGCTGTTGCTGGCATTGTTTCCGCAGATGGCGTTGCTGAGCATGGTGTTGTATGGCGCAGGAAATGGCTTACGTGCCATCGTGCGCGGAACTTTACCGCTGGCGATGGTCAAACCAGAGTCCTATGCGGTTGTGGTGGGTAAAATGGCCCGCCCGGCGTTGATGGGGCAGGCACTGACGCCGCTGATAGGTGGATATGTGTTTGAAAAGATGGGTGCATCTGCGACGCTGTGGTTGCTTTGCGCCCTGGCAATCTTTAACGTGGTACTGGTTATGGCGCTGAAGCAGCGATTACCGGCGACATCGGCCACCACGGCATAACGGAACGGTTCTCCTTGCTCCGCAGGAAGAGGGCAGTTAGCAGGCTAAGCACCTTGTGCTATCGGGCCTCAGCCTTTGGTGAATACGTGCCTTGTCACCGCCGGTTTGCTTCAAAAAAGCAACAGTGTTTGTTATATTTATTGCTCATTGATTGTTCACTTATGCGGCAATAAAACAATAAGATGCACCGCAACTCAGGATAAAGAAATGCTTGATTACCGCTTCCCGACAGCTTTGCAAATGGTTCTGAGCGTAGCGATGGCGGAGCAAATGGGAAAACGCTCTACCAGCGCGATTCTGGCCTACGGGCTGGAAGCGAATCCCAGTTTCATACGAAAATTAATGGTCCCGCTGACCCGTGACGGCATTATTGTCTCCACGCTGGGCCGTACCGGTTCGATTCATCTGGGCCGTCCTGCTGCGGAAATTACCCTGCGGGATATCTATGTCTCCGTGATCGAAGACAAAAAAATCTGGGCCGCGCGTCCTGACGTCGCGCCGCGCTGTCTGGTCAGTGCCAACCTCTGCTGGTACTTCAAGTCGATAGCCGATGAAGCCGAGCAGGCGTCGCTGGATGTGCTGGCAAAACGCACCGTGGCAGACGCACTGAACGAACTGAAGAAACGCGACACCAGCAACTGCACCGCCGTGCCGGAACCTGAACCCGAAGAGATTGATGATCTCTGCAAAAAAAGCCGCTGATTAGCGGCTTTTTTTATTTCACCATGACTCCAGCACCGAAATTCGCTGGACTACGCCGACGCCCGATACAGCAGGTTTATCAATAACTTAGGCGATTTCAACATATGCCGGTGCTTTCCGAAACCTGACCTGACTTCCCCTCTGCTGGCCCCCATAAGGCTCCTGGGAATCGGGTCCTATCGAGGAGTCATCATGGCGAAAATCAAACTCACCAAGTCCGCAGTCGATGCGGCACAAGCCCAGGCGCAGGCCGTGGAACTCAGGGACACGCTGGTACCCGGCTTCCTGTGCAAGGTTACGCCGGCGGGCCGCAAGGTGTTCATGCTTCAGTACCGCACGAACGCTGGCGAGCGCCGCAAGCCCGCCTTGGGTCTGTACGGGGAACTGACTGTCGAGCAAGCTCGCTCGCTGGCCCAGGAGTGGCTGGCCGAGGTACGCCGGGGCGGCGATCCCAGCGCCACCAAGGCTGCGGCCCGTGCCGCTCCCACGGTCAAGGAACTGGGCGAGAAGTTCATGGAAGACTATTCCAAGCAGCGCAACAAGCCCAGCACCCAGCGCGGGTATCAACTATCCAGATTCGGTGATCTACAAGGGCGGAACGCCCCTGACACGGGAACAGGTCCTCTCCGATCTGCAATCGGCTAGAGCGCATGGATTGGTGTCATTCGGAGACCATGACTACCCACCTCAGCCAAATACCTCGGGAAGTGGCAAGACACGTGCAGAAGTTAAGGCAGAACTGGAGCAATACCGACGGGGGAAAAACGGAAATGCAGTCAAACCCAATGAGGTTGATTCTTACTGAGACTTCCCGTCGTGGGCCTCTCGTATCAGGGAGGAGTCTTCGAGGGAAAAGGAGGTTTTCCATGGAATTGCGACACCTGCGGTGCTTCCTTGCCGGGGCCGAAGAACTCCACTTTGCGCGTGCCGCCGAACGGTTGCATGTTGACCAGTCACCTCTGTCGCGCACGATCAAGGAGCTGGAGGAAGACCTGGGCGCGCCTTTGTTCGCGCGCACTACGCGCAGCACCCGATTGACGCGAGCCGGCAAGCTACTGCTCGAACACGTGCCGCGCGTGTTCGCAGCACTGGACCAGGCACGCGTCAGCGTGCGGGCGGCCGCCGCAGGCTATGACGGTCAGTTACGTATTGCGCTGTCCGACGGCATCGCCCCCGCGCGCTTTTCTTCCCTCATGGCGCTGTGCCGGCAGGAAGATCCGGAGATCGCCATCCACTTCGATGAAGTCCCGTTCACCCAGCAGCTCAAGGGGCTGCACGATGATCTGTACGACGTAGGGTTCGCACAGTCCGCCGATGTCGGCGATGGCATTCTTGCCGAACCCGCCTGGCGTGATCCGCTACGGGTCGCCATTCCGGCGCGCCATCCTTTGCTCGCACATGCTCGAATTCCTATGGACGAGGTGTTGCGCTATCCACTGGTGATGGGCGACCCACAGGCCTGCGAAGGCTACAACCACCAGATCGAACGGGTGCTGCGCGCGCTGGACAAGGAACCGCTGGTGGCCGAACGCGTGATGTCCTTCGACTTGATGATGGCGCTGGTAGCCGCCGGGTTCGCCTTGGCGCTGGTAGGCGCTTCGCAGATCGCCGCGAACCGCGAGCCCAACATCGTTGCGCGACCACTGGCCGGCGGCTCGCCAATGCTCACAACCTACCTTCTGCGGCGAGATGCCGATCCGTCAGAAGCACTGAGTCGCTTTGTTGCCCGCGTCGGCGGACTGGAAGCTGACACCGGCAAGGAGCTCGACCCTTCTCATGCCGCTGCCTTGGATGCATTGGAGGATTCCTGATGAACACCGTTTTTCACACCGCTCATGCACTCGCCTTGGCCGGCTTACTGTCGGCGTGCGGGCCGTCGCCCGCCAATGACACGGTGGAGTCCCTGACCGCCCATCCCGAGCGCATCAAAGAAATCCAGCGCCTGTGCCGTGAAGATCGCTCCAAGGTCTCGGACGACCTGTGTCTGCGCGCGGCCGAGGCAGCCAAACGACGCTTCTTCGGCGACCGGCCCGAACAGCGCGCCGAGTAGTTCGCTGTGCGGGGCGGCGGTGGAATTGAAATCGCACCTGCCAATTGGGCGGAAGCCCCGCGTCATCGATGAAGCTTTCCATCGATCAAGGGTACGCAGACCTAGAAGTCCAACAGGTGTGCAATGCCCAATTCTCGCCGCGCGGAGATTGGAAAGCGGTACAGACAAAGTGGGACTCTCGTTCAGAATTGAACAGCCATCGCGTTGAAGGTTAATTAAGAATCAAATTCTTTCGCTGGAGATTCTTCCTCGCAGCATATCAATGAATGCCCTAGTCCTTGCTGGCAAGACTGAATTTTCATGCCATAACGCATGAACTGGAATTGGCGACGGCTCATGCTCAGGCAACAGCACCTCCAGAAGCCCCTGATCAATTTCATTTCTCACCTGCCAAAGAGGTGCCAATCCAATTCCAATGCCATGCAAGACGGCGGCATTTGCGGAAGCTGCATCATTGCAGCGGAATCGCCCCGCCACAGATACCCTGAGCAGAGATCCATTCTCCGTCAGTGGCCATACATCGCCCTCAGGGCCAAATGTCCTAACGACACACGCATGCTTTCCTAAGTCAGAAGGATGCAAAGGACGTCCATGCTGTGCAACGTATTGAGGCGTTGCAACAACCACGCGTCTCAGTTTTGCGAGAAGACGCGATTTCAATGCAGAGGACTCCAAATCGCCGATTCGGATGACGATGTCCAACTTGTTTTCCAACAAATCCACTATGGCGTCCGAAAGTGCAAGATCTACTTCCACGTTGGCATAGCGTTCAACAAATGCAGCAACTGCCGGAACGATGTACCGAGGAGCGAATTGAACAGAGGCTCCGACACGGAACAAGCCAAATATTTCTGTTGTACTCCTCCGAGCCTCGGTTGTTGCTTCGTCAAGGTCATATAGGGCGGTTTTCAGGCGCTCGTAGAAGAGGCCGCCTGCAGCAGTAACTTGCATCCGCCGCGTGGTCCGCTGGACCAGCGCCACCCCCAACTCTGTTTCAAGAGTGCTGAGGGATCTGCTCACAGTTTGAAGTGAGCAGCCCAGCTTTTGAGCAGCTGCAGTCAGGCTTTTAGCCTCGATAGTGGCAATAAAAATGCGGTAATGCTCAAGGCTGGCCATTGTCACGATTTCCGTGATGGTGAATCAATAATGATGGTGATTATACGCTTAAATATTAAGAGTAGCATGTCTATATCTCTTCTAGACGGCCAATGAAAATGGACAAATCCCCATCATCCCAAAATGAGATGAACAGTCACATGCCTGGCATGCCGCTCATTGCACTGTTCGCTACGGCTGTAGGAATAGTTGTTCTGGCACTTTATGCATCTCAGCCACTGGCAGGCATCATCGGCCCGGAACTGGGCCTCTCAACCAGCATGTCGGGATTGGCAACTACATTGACCTTGCTTGGTTATGCGGTGGGATTAATTTTTCTTGTTCCCATGACAGACATCGTTGAGAACAAGAGACTCATTTTGACAACTCTTGTGGGCGACGCCTTTGCTCTATCCATACTGGCAATATCTCCAAATGGACTCGTATTCCTCTCGGTATCATTCGTCGTTGGCCTGCTCACCAGTGCGATACAAATGTTGGTGCCTGTTGCCGCATCGCTGAGTTCTGAGGCACATCGTGGACGCACGATTGGCAACGTCATGAGTGGCTTGATGTTGGGGATACTAGTATCCCGCCCTGCGGCCAGCTTGGTTACTCAGTTCTTCGGATGGCGATATTTGTACGGCTTTCTTGGGGTGAGTGTTGCAATTCTCGCCATCATTCTCCAAAAGCACATTCCTCCCCTCAGGCCTGCACGCCGAGAAACATATTGGCAGTTGGTGAGGTCATTAATATCCATTATTAAGGAGGAGCCAGTTTTACGACATAGGGCTGCAAGCCAAGCTATGTGCATGGGGGCATTTGGTATCTTTTGGACCTCTGTCGCTCTCCAACTTGGTCAAGCGCCCTTTCTGTTAGGACAAGGGGGAATTGCCTTGTTTGCGCTAGCAGGAGCGGCTGGAGCAATCATTGCACCGATTGCCGGGCGTGCCGGTGATCGTGGGTGGACGAAACCCATGACTGTGTTGGCACATTTGGCGATCATGTTCGCCCTGATGCTGGCTTACATTGGCGTTGCAGCGCTGACCAATAACAAAAGTCTTTCTCTTGGCGTGTTGATATTCGCGGCGGTTATTCTCGATCTAGGCGTTATAGCTGACCAGACATTGGGTCGCCGTGCGATCAATCTTTTGCGTCCTGAGGTCCGAGGACGGATGAATGGTCTTTTTACCGGGCTGTTCTTCCTTGGCGGCGCTTTAGGTTCAGCTCTATCTGGAATAGTTTGGAATGCATGGGGTTGGCCCGGCATTTGTATTGTTGGACTTATTTTTGGGGCATTCGCTGCAGCCCTTTCTTTGACAAAGAAGTCAGATTGATTTCGAGTCAGCAGTGCTGTTTCTCTATCTCAAACTCAACTTTGAGGGGTAGCGGAATATGGAAATTCGGCACCTCCGCTGTTTCCTGGCTGTTGCGGAAGAACTCCACTTTGCCCGTGCCGCCGAACGGCTTCATGTTGACCAGTCACCCCTGTCGCGCACGATCAAGGAACTGGAAGAAGACTTGGGCGCGCCCCTGTTCGCGCGCACCACGCGCAGCACCCGACTGACTCGAGCCGGCAAGCTGTTGCTCGAACACGTGCCACGCGTGTTCGCCACGCTGGATCAGGCCCGCGCTAGCGTCCGCGCGGCCGCCGCAGGCTATGACGGCCAGTTGCGTATCGCGCTGTCCGATGGCATCGCCCCGGCACGGTTTTCCTCTCTCATGGCCCTGTGCAGACAGGAAGACCCGGAGATCGCAATCCATTTCGATGAAGTCCCGCTCACCCAGCAGCTCAAGGGGCTGCACGATGATCTGTATGACGTTGGGTTCGCACAGTCCGCCGATGTCGGCGACGGCATTCTTGCCGAACCCGCCTGGCGTGATCCGCTGCGGGTTGCCATTCCGGCACGCCATCCCTTGCTGGCGCATGCGCGCATTCCCCTGGACGAGGTGTTGCGCTATCCGCTGGTGATGGGTGACCCGCAGGTCTGCGAGGGCTACAACCACCAGATCGAACGGGTGCTGCGTGCGTTGGACAAGGAACCGCTGGTGGCCGAACGCGTGATGTCCTTCGACTTGATGATGGCGCTGGTCGCGGCTGGGTTCGCTCTGGCACTGGTCGGTGCCTCGCAGATCGCCGCCAGTCGTGAGCCCAACATCGTCGCGCGGCCGTTGGCTGGTGGCTCGCCGATGCTCACCACCTACCTGCTCAGGCGAGATATCGATCCGTCAGAAGCACTGAGTCGTTTTGTTGCTCGCGTCGGCAAACTGGAAGCCGATACCAGCAAGGAGCATGTGCCTGTCTGCGACGCTCCTTCCGATGAACTGGAGGATTCCTGATGAACACAGCTTTTCGAACCGCTCATGCACTCGCCCTGGCCGGCTTGCTGTCGGCCTGCGGACCATCGCCGACCAATGACACGGTAGAGTTCCTGACCGCACATCCCGAGCGCATCAAAGAAATCCAGCGACTGTGCCGTGAAGATCGCTCAAAGGTCTCGGACGAGCTATGCCTGCGCGCGGCTGAAGCCGCCAAACGACGCTTCTTCGGCGACCGACCCGAACAGCACACCAGATAGTTCGCCGAACGTCTTCTGTCGCCCAGCCGCGACGGACTCATCACCGATTCGCTTATCACGCCGCAGCACGCTCGTGGCTGCGGCGTTTTTATGCGTTTAGCTACCGCAAGAAGTCCGGCTTTTTCTGCCTTAATTCCCGCCACAACGGCCTTTGACCGGCCTTGATCCCGCACCGAACCTGACGACTGCGGCACGTCTTCGTGCTGCTTTTCTTGGGCTTCATTTTTGCGGGAGAAGGGAGCGGTCGGCATGCAAGGTCAAGGGGTACTGTTCGGGCAAATCGGTGTCGTCTTCGGCATCGTGATTGTCGGCGTGTGGAGTGCCACGCAATGGACAGCCGCCGCCCTGGGCTACCAGCTACGCCTTGGCTCGCCCTGGTTCGATATCTTCGGCACGCCGGTCTATCACCCCTGGCGGTTGTTCGAGTGGTGGTTTTTCTTCGACGCCTATGCGCCGCGCATCTTCGACACCGGCGGCCTGATCGCAGGCGGCAGCGGCCTGGCCGCCGTGGTGGTCGCCATCGCCATGGCCGTGTGGCGCTCCCGGCAGTCGAAACTTGTCACCACTTATGGTTCGGCACGTTGGGCTGATGCGGCCGATATTCGCGAAGCGGGGCTCACCCAGCCCGCAGGCGTATTCCTCGGTCAGCATGATGACCAGTACCTGCGGCACGAAGGCCCGGAACACGTCCTGACCTTCGCCCCCACGCGCTCGGGCAAGGGCGTGGGCCTGGTGGTGCCGACGCTGCTGTCCTGGCCGGCGTCCGCCGTCATCCACGACATCAAGGGCGAAAACTGGCAGATCACCGCCGGCTGGCGCTCGCGCTTCTCGCACTGCCTGCTGTTCAACCCCACCGATGCGAAGTCGGCCGCCTACAACCCACTGTTGGAGGTCCGGCGCGGCGCGCATGAAGTGCGCGACGTGCAGAACATTGCCGACATCCTGGTCGATCCCGAGGGCGCTTTGGAGCGTCGCAACCACTGGGAGAAGACCAGCCATGCGCTGCTGGTCGGCGCCATCCTGCACGTGCTCTACGCGGGAGAGGACAAGACGCTACGCGGTGTCGCCAACTTCCTGTCTGATCCGGCCAGCCCGTTCGAGCTGACCTTGCACCGGATGATGACCACGCCGCACTTGGTGAACGGGGATGGTGGTGGTCCGCATCCGGTCGTGGCATCAGCCGCGCGCGAAGTGCTCAACAAGAGCGACAACGAGCGTTCCGGCGTGCTGTCCACGGCCATGTCCTTCCTCGGTCTGTACCGCGACCCCACGGTGGCCGAAGTCACGTCACGCTGCGACTGGCGCATCGCCGACCTGATTGCTTCCAAGCATCCGGTGTCGCTGTACCTGGTGGTGCCGCCCTCGGACATCAGCCGCACCAAGCCCCTCATTCGACTGATCCTCAACCAGATCGGGCGACGCCTCACTGAATCGCTCGACGGCTCGGACGGCATCGCACGGCGGCACAAGCTGCTGCTGATGCTCGACGAGTTCCCCGCACTCGGCAGGCTTGATTTCTTCGAGACGGCCCTGGCGTTCATGGCCGGCTATGGCATCCGCAGCTTCCTTATCGCGCAGTCGCTCAACCAGATCGACAAAGCCTACGGCCAGAACCATTCGATCCTCGACAACTGTCATGTTCGCGTGACGTTCGCCACCAACGACGAGCGCACCGCCAAGCGCATCTCCGAGACGCTGGGCACCGCAACCGAATTGCGCGCGCAGCGCAACTACGCGGGCCATCGGCTTGCGCCATGGTTGGGACACCTGATGGTGTCGCGCCAGGAGACGGCCCGCCCGCTACTGACGCCCGGTGAAGTGATGCAACTGCCACCGGACGAGGCCGTGGTGATGGTGTCTAGCGTGGCGCCGATCAAGGCCAAGAAGCTGCGCTACTACGCCGACGCCAACTTCAAGCGCCGCGTGTTGCCACCGCCCGTGCTGGTGGACGGGCAATACGCCGACGCGCCGCCATCGCGGCCTGATGACTGGAGCGGCCTGGCGATTCCAGCCGTGCCGGCAGCACCCACGCCCCATGCGGACGAAGGCTTCGCCACTTCCGTCGATGACGGCGGGCCGCGCCGGCAGCCCGAACTTTCCGAAGTCGCCGAATTTCATCCGGACATGGAGCCATCGGCCAGCGACTTGTCGCTGCTCGATGACGACGACCTGCCACTTCCCCTTCCTCGCCAATTCGATCCGGCCATGCAGCGCACGGCCCGGCTGGCGTCCCTCGACCCCAACGACGGAATCGACCTATGAGCCAATACCGCCTGAATCTCTTTATCCAGCGCGAGCACGCCAAGCGCCTGGAAGAGCTGGCCGCCAAGAAAGGCGTGTCCAAGTCGTCCATCGTCGCTGCGGCGCTGGCATCCTGGTTGTCGCCCGACGCGGGTGACCAGCGCTAGGCGGCCATTGCCAAGCGGTTGGATCGCCTGTCACGCCAGGCCGAACGGCTGGAGCGCGACCAGAACATCGCCATCGAAACGTTGGCCCTGTTCATCCGCTACTACCTCACGGTCAGCACGCCGGTTCCCGAGGCCCATCAAGACGCCGCCCGTGCTCAGGGCAAGGCACGCTTTGAGCAGTTCACCGAGCAGCTTGGCCGCCACCTGCTGCGTGGGCGCAGCCTGGTGCGCGACGTGGTGGAGGAACTGCATCTCGACCCGATGCGCATGGAGGACGCGGAGGCACCGGACGCGGCGCGGGAGCGTGCGTCATGAGCGCCAACATCTCCACAGGTGGGCAACTCCCTTACGAGCTGCGTTCGTCCGCTGCGGCGTCGATGGATCGCCGCATTCAGATGCTGCGCACGGCGATGGGGCCGCTGATCGCTGCCGCGCTCGAAGACCCGGACGTGGTGGAAGTGATGCTCAACCCGGATCGCACCCTTTGGGTGGACCGGCTTTCGACCGGCCGCGCGCCGATGGGTGTCGAACTGTCCGAGGCAGACGGCGAACGCATCATCCGGCTGGTCGCAGCCCATGTCGGCGCGGAAGTCCATCGCGGCCAGCCGCTGCTGTCGGCCGAGTTGCCCGAAACCGGCGAACGCTTCGAGGGCATCCTGCCGCCCGCCGCGCCGGGGCCGGCCTTCGCCCTGCGCAAGCGCGCCATCGGCGTGATCCCGCTGGATCGTTACGTCATCGACGGGATGATGACGCGCGCCCAGGCGGACTTCTTGGTGCGCGCCGTGCGCGAGCGAAAAAACATCCTGATCGCAGGCGCCACCAGCAGCGGTAAAACCACGCTCGCCAATGCCTTGCTCGCCGAAATCGCCGCCACGGGCGACCGCGTGCTGGTGCTCGAAGACACGGTGGAGCTGCAATGTGCAGCCCGCGACCACGTGCCGTTGCGTACGCGCGCGGGCGTGGTGTCCATGACCGAGCTGGTGCGCTCGTCCATGCGTCTGCGGCCAGATCGCGTCGTTGTTGGCGAGGTGCGTGGCCCCGAGGCGCTGGATCTCATCAAGGTGTGGGGCACCGGCCACCCAGGCGGCATTGCCACGATCCACGCCGGCTCTGCGCTGGGCGCGCTGCTGCGCCTGGAACAACTGATTCTCGAAGTGGCGGTGAACCCACCTCGTGCGCTGATCGCCGAGGCCGTGGACGTGGTGATCCACATTGGCGGGCGCGGGCGCAAGCGCCGCATCGAGAACATTGCCCGCGTCGTCGGCTTCGACGGCGTGGGCTACCAACTGACGGACGCGCTGGAGGCTCCATTCCCGGAGCTATCACCAGTCGCCCCCGGTTCTTCCCTGTCCCTCAACCACCCTGGAGAACTGCCATGACGCAGATGACCATTCCTGCTTTCCGTGTTTCCGTCAACCCGCTGTCGCGCTTGTCCAACCGAGCACGGCTGCGCAGCCTGGCCCGCTCTGCGGGGCAAGGGCTGCTGCTGGCCGCGCTGATGTTGTTCCTGGCTGGCACCGCGCAGGCCGCCGGTTCCTCGATGCCGTGGGAAGGCCCTTTGCAGTCGATCTTGGAGTCGATTCAAGGGCCGGTGGCACGCATCGTGGCGGTGATCATCATCATTTCGACGGGGCTTGCGCTGGCCTTCGGTGACACCAGCGGCGGCTTCCGCAAGCTGATCCAGATCGTCTTCGGCCTGTCCATCGCGTTCGCCGCATCTTCATTCTTCCTGTCGTTCTTCAGCTTCTCCGGTGGGGCGGTCGTATGAGCGCGCCGGACACCTTCGCGGCCGGGTTCGAGGTGCCGCTGCATCGCTCGCTCACCGAGCCGATCTTGCTGGGCGGTGCGCCGCGCACCGTGGCAATCGCCAACGGCACGCTGGCCGCCGCTGTCGGGCTGGGCCTGCAACTGTGGATTCCAGGTGCGGTGCTCTGGACCGTCGGCCATTCGCTGGCGGTCTGGGGGGCACGTATCGATCCGCAGTTCATGCACGTCTTCGCCCGGCACATCAAGCATCGTCCGCTGCTGGACGTGTAGGGAGACGCCGCGATGCTGAACCTTGCCGAATACCGCCAGCGGCCAGCGTTGCTGGCCGACTGGCTGCCCTGGGCCGGGCTGGTGGCACCGGGTGTCGTCTTGAACAAAGACGGTAGTTTCCAGCGCACAGCGCGGTTCCGTGGCCCGGACCTCGACAGTGCGACGCAGGGCGAGCTGACCGCCACGTCGGCGCGCTTGAACAATGCGCTGCGCCGTCTGGGTTCAGGCTGGGCACTGTTCATCGAGGCCGAGCGCCGCGCGGCCGCCGACTATCCGCACTCCGAGTTTCCCGAGCCGCTTTCGTGGATCGTGGACGAGGAACGCCGCGCAGCGTTCGAGGAATCGGGCAACCACTTCGAGAGTGGCTATCACCTGACGCTGGTGTACCTGCCGCCGGAAGAATCCCGCGCCCGCGCCGCAGGGATGCTGTACGAGAACCGGCCTACCGAAGGCGTGGACTGGCGCGAGCGCCTGACGGCCTTCGTGGCAGAGACGGATCGTGTTTTCGATCTGCTCGATGGTGTGATGCCGGAAATCGCCTGGCTGGACGATGCGCAGACACTGACCTACCTGCACGCCACCGTTTCGACGCGGCGCTATCGCGTCGGCGTGCCCGAGGTGCCGTTCCACATCGACGCGCTGCTGACCGATTCCGCGCTGGTCGGCGGCTTGGCACCCATGCTGGGCGACCAGCACTTGCGTGTCGTGTCGGTGCGAGGCTTCCCGACCTCGACCTGGCCGGGGATTCTGGACGACCTCAACCGCCTGGGCTTTGCATATCGCTGGAGCACGCGCTTTCTGTGCCTGGACAAAGCGGAGGCGGAAAAGGAACTCGCCCGCCTGCGCCGTCAGTGGTTTGCGAAAAGGAAGAACGTCATCGCACTGCTGCGCGAAACGATCTTCCAGCAGGAAAGCCCGCTGGTCGATACCGACGCCAACAACAAAGCGGCCGATGCGGACGCGGCCCTGCAGGAGCTGGGCAGCGATCAGGTCGCCTTCGGCTACCTCACCGCCACGGTGACGGTGCTCGATGCCGACCCGGCCGTGGCGGACGAGAAGTTGCGCATGGTGGAACGTGCCATCCAAGGGCGCGGCTTCGTCACGATCCCCGAAACCCTCAACGCCGTGGATGCGTGGCTGTCGTCCATTCCCGGCAATGCCTACGCCAACGTGCGCCAGCCCATCGTCTCGACGCTGAACCTGGCGCACATGATGCCGGTGTCCGCAGTGTGGGCTGGCCCGGAGAAGAACGACCACCTCGACGGCCCACCGATGATCGTCACACGGACCGATGGCGCCACGCCGTTCCGGCTGGTGACGCACATCGGCGACGTGGGCCACACGCTGGTCGCGGGGCCGACTGGCATGGGCAAGTCGGTCTTGCTCGCCACCCTGGCGATGCAGTTCCGCCGCTATCGCGGCTCGCGCATCTTTGCGTTTGACATGGGGCGCTCCATGCGGGCCACGATCCTGGGCCTGGGCGGTGAGCACTACGACCTGGGCACGGATGGAGACATCGCTTTCCAGCCGCTCGCACGCATCGACCGTGAGAGCTACCGCACCTGGGCCGCCGAATGGATCGAAGGCCGCCTACTGCATGAAGGCGTCGCAGTCGGCCCGGACGAGAAAGCATCCATTTGGTCGGCGCTGGGAAGCCTTGCCGGTGCGCCAGTGGAGCAGCGCACGATGACGGGACTGTCCGTGCTGCTGCAGTCGAATGCGCTGCGCCAGGCGCTGTCGCCGTATGTGCTCGGCGGCGCGCACGGCAAGCTGCTGGATGCGGATTCGGATCGCCTGGGTTCGGGGTCGGTGCAGTGCTTCGAAATGGAGGAGTTGATGCACAGCAAGGCCGCTGTCATGGCGGTGCTGCATTACCTCTTTGCGCGTTTCGATGAGCGCTTTGACGGTGCGCCCACGCTGCTGATCCTTGATGAAGCGTGGCTATTCCTCGACGACCCGGTGTTCGCCGCCCGTATCCGTCAGTGGCTCAAGACGCTACGCAAGAAGAACGTCAGCGTCATCTTCGCCACGCAGTCGCTCGCGGACATTAAGGATTCGAGCATTGCGCCCGCGATCATCGAAAGCTGCGCCAGTCGCATCTTCCTGCCCAACCCGCAGGCGACCGAGCCGCAGATTCGCACGATCTACGAGGGTTTTGGCCTGAACTCGCGCCAGATCGAGATCGTCGCCACCGCGCAGCCCAAGCGCGACTACTACTACCAATCCCGTCTCGGCAACCGCCTGTTCGACCTCAACCTGGGGCCGGCGACGCTCGCGTTTGCGGGCGCTTCCACGCCGCAGTACCAGCGTGACATCGACGGCGTCCTGCTGGATGCCGGCGTGCCCGGCTTCGCTGGCGCCTGGCTGCGCCATCGCAGCCTCGATTGGGCAGCCGACCTGCTGCCCTCGTTCCCCGGCCTCGCGCCGGGTTCCTTCTGCATCACTGACCACCCACTGGAGAACCGGCCATGAAGATCCGTGCGCTTTCCATTTCGCTCGCCGCCGCGCTGTCGGTATCGCTGCTGACCGTGCAGCCTGCAGCCGCCATCACGGTGTTCGACCCTGCCAACTTCGTGCAGAACACGCTGACCGCCGTTCGCACACTGGAAGAAATCAACAACCAGATTCGCCAGCTCCAGAACGAAGCTCAGATGCTGATGAACCAGGCTCGCAACCTCGCCAGCCTGCCGTCCAACGTGGTCGGCCAGTTGCGCGCCAATCTGGCGACGACCGAGCGGCTGATCGCCCAGGCTCGCGGCTTGGCCTACGACGTGACGAACCTCGATCAGGAATTCGCGCGCCTGTATCCCGAGCAGTACGCCGCCACCGTGAGCGGCGACCAGATGTACCGCGATACGCAAGCGCGGTGGAAGAACACGCTCAACGGCTTGCAGACCACCATGCGGATGCAGGCGCAGGTGTCGCAGAACTTGAGCGAAGACGAAGGCGTGTTGGCCGACCTCGTCGGCAAGAGCCAGTCGGCCCAAGGCTCACTGCAAGCTATGCAGGCCATGAACCAGTTGCTGGCCTTGCAAGCCAAGCAGTCGATCCAGTCGCAGCGGCTGCAGATCACGCAGGATCGGGCCGCCGCACTGGAGCTGGCGCGGCAGGCGGCGGCCACAGAGCGCGGGCGCGAGGTGACGCGCCGCTTCCTGGGCAGTGGCACGCCGTACACGCCGCAGTCTGTCGATTTCTACAACCACTGACGAGGTGCGGCCATGAAGTATGCACCTGTCCTGTTCGCTTTCGCGTCTTTGCTGTCCGGCTGCGACCGGCCGCTGTCGGTGGAGGCATTGGCTGCCGATCCGTCCCGGCTGCACACGCTGCGCGTGCAATGCCGCGCAGGCGAGCACGACGGCGGGTTCTGTGCGCAGGTGGCGCAGGCCGATCTGCGGCGCTTTCTCTCCGGCCAGGCCGGGCCTGGCGAGTACCAGACGCTTCCCGACCTGCCGCCCATCCCGCCCAGCTTCGATGAACCCACCGATGGCAGTGACACAACGGCCCTGTCTGGGCAGGAGGACTCGCCATGAACGACGTGACGGTGATTGACCGCTTCCTCGATACCTTCTCGCGTTATATCGACTCAGGCTTTGGCCTGCTGCACGGCGAGGTGGCGTTTCTGACTGCCACGCTGATCGTCATCGACATGACGATCGCCGGGCTGTTCTGGGCGATGGGCCATGCCACAGGTCAAGGCGAGGACGTGATCGCCAAGCTGATCCGCAAGGTGCTGTACGTCGGTGCCTTCGCCTACATCATCGGCAATTTCAACTGGCTTGCAGGCATCGTGTTCCGCTCGTTCGCGGGCCTGGGCCTCACGGCCAGCGGCTCGACCCTGAGCATGGAGAACTTCCTGCAGCCGGGTCGGCTGGCCAAGGTCGGGATCGACGCCGGGGCGCCGATCCTGCAGCAGATCAGCAACATGGCGGGCTTTCCCGAGGTGTTCGTGAACATCACGCCCATCGTCGTGATGTTCCTCGCCTGGCTGATCGTCGTCCTGAGTTTCTTCGTGCTGGCGATCCAGCTCTTCATCACGCTGATCGAGTTCAAGCTGACCACGCTGGCCGGGTTCGTGCTCGTGCCGTTCGCACTCTGGAACAAAACCGCGTTCCTGGCCGAGAAGGTGCTGGGCAACGTGGTGTCCTCTGGCATCAAGGTCCTGGTGCTGGCGGTGATCGTGGGCATCGGCTCGGGTTTGTTCGCCAAGTTTCAGGTGCATCCGGCCGAACCGTCCATCGACCATTCGGTCGTCCTCATGCTGGCCTCACTGACGCTGCTCGCACTGGGTATCTTCGGGCCGGGCATTGCGACCGGGCTGGTGTCGGGCGGCCCGCAGCTCGGCGCAGGCGCGATGGCCGGTGCTGCTCTGGGCGCGGCTGGCACTGCCGTCGCCATCGGCGCAGCGGCCACGGGTGTTGGTAGTGCGGTTGCCGCTGGCGCGCGCATGGCCCCGGCTACGGCCAGATTGGCCGGCAGTGGTGCGCGGGCCGCCGCTGGGACCGCGAGCAGCGCGAAATCAGCATTCCAAACTGGCTCCGCTTCTGCCGGCGGCGGCCTCAAAGGCGTTGCCGCCGGCGCGGGCCATGTCGCCAAGACCGGCGCGCAGGCCGCTGGGCAGAAGGTGGCGCAAGGTGCGCGCTCGATCCGAGACCGCGCTGCCGCAGCGTTCAGCGCCGACGCGACTGCATCCGCACCCACCGCAGGCGGCCGTGCCCCCAGCGGCGAAATGCCGCCAGCGTCACCACAGGAACAACCGGCCTGGGCCAAGCGCCTGCACCGACGCCAGCAGCTCACCCACGCCGCCACGACCGCCGCCCACACGCTGCGCGGTGGTGACGGCGGCAGCTCAAGCCAGGGACCGAGCTTGCGTGATTCCGATTCCTGATCTTCAAGGAGAACTCTCATGCGATTCAAACGACCGCAGGTGCGCTATGCCGACACACCGCAACCTACCACCCCGTATCAAGCCGCCGCCCAGGTCTGGGACGACCGCATCGGCTCGGCGCGCGTGCAGGCCAAGAATTGGAGGCTGATGGCCTTCGGCTGCCTGACGCTCGCGCTGCTGATGGCCGGCGGGCTGGTGTGGCGCTCGGCGCAATCCATCGTCACGCCCTATGTGGTGGAGGTGGACAACGCAGGTCAGGTCCGCGCCGTGGGCGAAGCCGCCACACCGTACCGGCCCAGCGACGCGCAGGTGGCCTATCACCTGGGCCGCTTCATCGGCCTGGTGCGCTCACTGTCCATCGACCCGATCGTGGTGCGGCAGAACTGGCTCGACGCCTACGACTACACCACCGACAAGGGCGCTGTGGTGCTCAACGACTATGCCCGCACCCATGACCCGTTCGCGCGCATCGGCAAGGAGTCGGTCACGGTGCAGATCACCAGCGTGACCCGCGCCAGCGACACGTCATTCAACGTGCGCTGGACGGAGCAGCGCTTCGTCAACGGCGCAGCCGCTGGCACCGAGCGCTGGAACGCCGTGATTTCCATCGTGCAGCAGACCCCACGCACCGAACAGCGCCTGCGCAAGAACCCTTTGGGCATCTACGTCAACGGGTTGTCGTGGAGTCGCGAACTGGATTCGTCTGAAGGAGCCAAGCCATGAATGATCTTTTCCGTAAATCCGCTTTGCCGTTGATCCTGCTTACCCTTGCGGGCTGCGCCACGCAGGGCAAGCCGCCGCCGTCCATCTCGCTCGATGAACCCGTGCAGGCCCAGCCGCTCCCGGAGCCGCCCGCACCGGTAGAAATAGTCAAAGTGCCCGAGCTGCTGGCGCTGCCGGCGCAGTTGAAGCCATTGCCCGAGGTGGAAGACGCCAAGGCCGTGCCCGAACCTGCCGACGAGAAGGTGCGCGTCTCGCGGGCCAATACGGAGGCCCGCGTCGCGCCCACGCGCGAGGGCTATGTCAATGCGATTCAGGTTTGGCCGTTCACCGATGGCGCGCTATATCAGGTCTATGCGGCCGTGGGCCGCGTGACCGTGATCGCGCTCCAGCCGGGCGAGGAGCTGGTAACGGTGGCCGCCGGCGACACGGTGCGCTGGATTGTGGGAGACACATCGAGCGGCAGCGGCGACGCGCTACGGGTCAATGTGATGGTGAAACCCATCCGCTCGGGGTTGAAGACGAATCTGGTCATCACGACCAGTCGGCGGACCTACCTGCTGGAGCTGACCTCGACCGAAAAAACATGGATGGCCTCGGTGTCCTGGGAGTACCCCAAGGACAGGATGCTGGCCCTGCAGCGCCAGGCGCAGGCTGCCAGTGCGGCTGCGCCGGTGGACTCCGGCTTGTCGCTCGAGAAGATTCGCTTCCGCTACGCAATCAGCGGCAGCAACCCACCGTGGAAACCGCTGCGCGCCTTCGATGACGGCGAGAAAGTCTATATCCAGTTCCCGCCGGGCATCGCGCAAGGTGAGCTGCCGCCGCTGTTCGTGATCGGTGTGCAGGGCGACGGGCAACTGGTGAACTACCGATTCCGCTCGCCGTACTACATCGTGGATCGCCTGTTCGGCGCGGCCGAACTGCGCCTGGGTGCCGACAAGGGCGACATGGTGCGGATCGAGCGCACGGATGGCGTGGCGCGGAGGAACTGACCATGAGCCAGGACAATATCCCCGACCCCACCGCGCCGCATGTGGGCAAGGTCGCACCCGAGGCGGTGGCGCTGCGCGCGCAGCCGCGCCCGGTCACTCGATTGAACCGGCGCACGCTGGCGATGCTGATGGGTGGCTTGTCGGTCGCCGTGCTGGGCGCGACGATCTGGTCGCTCCAGCCGCATAGGCGCAGCTCGAATGAGCAGACCGAGCTTTACAACGTCGATCGCGTCTCCAAGTCCGAAGGGCTGGACGCGCTGCCTGCCGACTACTCGAAGCCGCCACCGAAGGTGCCCGAGCTGGGGCCACCGCTTCCGGGCGATCTCGGCCCGGCCATCGTGGCCTCGCAGCAGCCGGTGATACCGGCCTATGCGCCGCCAGGCCATGACCCCGAGGATGCTTTGCGTAAGGAGGCGGACGCGGCGGCGGCTTCATCGGTGTTCTTCCGCTCGGGCCAGCCAGGAAAGGCCATAGCCCAAGTGGCTGCGGCTGCGCCCGGCAACGCCTTGGCGGGCTTCGACCCGCTGGCGGCTGGGCCGGCCTCAACGGCGGCCCAGCCCACCGACCCGACCGCCACGCAGAATCGGCAAGACCAGAAAGAAGCGTTCCTGAAAGGCGGTTCTACGGAAACCCGCAATTCCGGCAATCTGCAATTGCCTGCCTCGGCGTATCAGGTGATGGCCGGTACGGTGATCGCCGGTGCACTGGTGACGGGGATCAAGTCGGACTTGCCGGGCGACGTGATCGCCACGGTGACGGAGCCGGTCTATGACACGGCCACAGGCAAGTTCCTTTTGATCCCGCAGGGATCGCGCATCCTGGGCAAATACAACAGCCAGGTCAGCTATGGGCAGAGCCGGGTTCAAGTGGTGTGGAACCGCATCATCCTGCCGGACACATCCTCGCTGACGCTCGACAACCTGGTGGGCACCGATCCGGCCGGCTATTCCGGACTGGAAGACGGTGTGGACTACCACTGGAACCGCATCGTCGCCGGCGCGGTGCTGACGACGCTGCTGGGCGTGGGCGCCGAGCTGGCCGCGCCGGAGAACCGTCAGGACGGCAACCGCATCGTCATCGCCGGGCGCGACAGCGCCCAGGACAGCATTAACCAGGTCGGCCAGGAGATGACTCGGCGCAACATGAATATCCAGCCGACGTTGACCGAGCGACCGGGCCTGCCTGTTCGCATCATCGTCAATCGAGATCTGGTGCTGCGGCCGTACCAGCCACTGTTCTTCAACAAGGGAGCGATGCGATGAGCACGACCAAGAAACTGCGGCTGGGGCCGCTGCCGAAACTGGAGTCCACGAAGCTGACCTTTGCATGCCCGGCCAGCTTGAAAGCCGACCTCGACCGCTACGCCGCGCTGCATGCGCAGGCCTATGGCGAAGCGGTCGATGCGGTGACGCTGATTCCGCACATGCTGGAGGCGTTCATCGCGGGCGATCGGGGATTCAAGAAAGGAAATACGATCAGGGCCGCACCACCGAAGCAATCTTGACGAGCGAACACTTCTTTCGACGCCCACGACGAAAACGCAGCCCACGGGCTGCGTTTTCGCTTTGAGAGGTGGCTTGAGATACGCCGAGGCATATCATTACGATCCGCCTCTGCCCGCTACGCTGCCCCTGAGCTTGCTACCGCGAAGCGCCTATATGGCACCTAGATCGAAATCGGGCCAGCGCACGCAGCAGTCGAAATCTGGCCTAACCTGTTGTCTCATAAGACCTTTCGAGTAGCTGCATGCTCGCATTAGGGGCTTGACAGCGGACATTTTTTATGCCTGCTGGTCACTAACTTCCTGCCTTAAATCTGCCATAAGCCAATAACTCACTTTCCTGGGGTCGGTTATCACGCTGAATCTGATAAACATTTGAAAATTCAGCATCCTTAACAACATTAATGTTTTTTTCGTTTTCTGAAATGACAGGTGAACACATTCATGTAAAATCTATTTTCTGGTTTTTAGTGGATCTAAAATCTGAAAAGAAGAGACTATTTAGCCACGTATCTACTGCTCACATGAGGCTTCATTATGGATGATGATATAAAAATCATGATGTCCCCGGTTCAGCTCACTGCTGCTCTCTCGGATGAAACGGTTACTGAAGGTGAATCACTCAGTAACCGCTTATACAGTGGGTTGAATCTTGCATTAGGGACACTTGAATTAACCGGAGCAACCGCGCTGTGCATAGCGCCAGATCCATCCGGACTGACAAAAGCGGCATGCGTTGTCGTTGGCGTACATAGTCTGGATAGCATTCATGCTGCGGCTAATCAGGTACTGACAGGCAGAAATACGCGTACAGCAACTTTCCAGTTGGCCACAGCGACGGCTAAAAAGCTTGGCGCCGATAATAAGAGCGCAATGAATATAGGTTTAATGGTCGATATTTCTGTTCCGACGGCCTTTGCCTTTGCTGCCGGAGCGGCACGTGTCGCCTCTGTACGCTTCGGTAAGTTAAAGCTGGCTGAGCATGAAGCCGTTAAAGGTATTAAGGCTGGCGGACATACTATTGCTAAGCATGTAAATATTTCCGAAGCGGATTTGCTCGCGCGTCTTGCACGAAGTCCTAAAACGCCGCTTGCAAGTTCATTTGTTAATATTGAGCAGGCAGAGCGATTCATAAGCGCCGGTTTGAAAGCGAACCGCTGGAAGATCATCTATTGGGCTGCCGCCAAAAGCGAAAGCATACTGGAATTAAGCTGGCAGTCCCGAACCGTAGTCGGTTATGGTTTCAGGCAAGGCAGTACAACTCGTCTGGAAGCGTATGCTGTCAGGATTGTTTTGCACCGTAAAGTGTTTAACGGCAAACCCTATTATCTTCTGACTTCATATCCTTCTTTCTGAGGCTATCAATGAATAAAAGTTATAAAAATACTGGAACGCTTATTCGGGTTTTTTTTGGTCAGGATTATGATCTTTTTGGGGAAACGGTAGAAGAAGTACTGGACAGTTATTTAGAAACTGAGAACCCAAAAACAGCAGCAAAGGTCTGTCAGGAAGCAGAGTATTTACTGTCCTTAAATGATCAAGCACTTACAGAGGCGTTTGAATCCATCAGTCAGGGAGAGTTCTATCCTGAACCCTGGGGAGAAACAGTACGGACTTTTTTGGAAAAGATAAAAAGTCATTTAAGTGCCAGACTTTAACTTAAAGGATTAACGGGTCATACGGTTAATGACTGTGAGTGGAGTTTTGGCTTAGTGAATAGCAGATGAGGAGAGGGAGCGTAAGACGTGTCAGGACCAGGTTCGCTTTCACTGAAGAGTACCGATGTATGTGGTATGAATTTTAAATTTTATCTTATTAATCAATTTATTATTTGGAAAATTCATTCCTGATATCCAGATAAGCAGAACGCTGAAGATCAAAGATGAATAATGATTCAGAGAAACGCTGAATGAAAGATTGAAGAGGCGCTAACCTGCAAGGTGGGGTCTGCTGAAATCAGTGAATCAGAGGCAAAGAAAGGGGCGATCATATGGTCGCCCCTTTTAACTTTTACGGTTTACGCCGTCACGGACGATGCACTACCTGACCGGCGCGTCACCAGCTTGCGCAGGGCCACATAGAACACCGGCGTCAGGAACAGGCCGAACAGCGTCACGCCGAGCATGCCGGAGAAGACCGTAATACCCGTAACGCCGCGGACCTCTGCACCCGCGCCTTCACCCAGAATCAACGGTATTGTACCGGCGATAAAGGCGATGGAGGTCATCACAATCGGACGCAGACGCAGGCGACACGCTTCCAGCGCCGCTTCCACAATCCCTTTGCCCTGAATCTCCAGCTCCCGCGCAAACTCGACGATCAGAATCGCGTTCTTACAGGCCAGCCCCATCAGCACCACCAGTCCGACCTGCACGAAGACGTTGTTGTCACCGCCAGTCAGCCAGACGCCAAACAGCGCAGAGAGCATGGTCATCGGCACAATCAGGATCACCGCCAGCGGCAGCGTCCAGCTCTCATACAGCGCGGCCAGCACCAGGAACGCCAGCAACACGGCCATCGGGAAGACAATCAGCGCGGTATTGCCCTGCGTTGACTGCTGATAACTCAGATCGGTCCACTCGATGTTCATGCCGTTTGGCAATAGCTGACCGGACATCGCTTCGAGCTGACTCATCGCCTGCGCCGAGGAGAGTACGCGTGGGTCGGCATCACCAATCAAATCCGCCGCCGGATAGCCGTTATAGCGGATCACCGGGTCGGGACCGTAGGTGGTGGTAATGTTGACCATGCTGCCAATCGGCACCATCTCACCACGATCGTTTCGGGTTCGCAGGTTAGCGATATCTTCGATGCTGTCGCGGAAATCCCCGTCAGCCTGCGCCATCACCCGCCAGGTGCGGCCAAAGCGGTTAAAGTCATTCACATAAGACGAGCCAAGATAGGTCTGGAGCGTGCTGAACAGCGCGGTCAGCGATACTCCCTGCGCTTTGGCTTTATCCCGGTCTACCTTCACATCAAGCTGCGGAACGTTGGCCTGATAAGAGGAGATGGGGAAGTGCATCCCTGGCGTCTGCATGATGCTGCCCGACAGCGTATTAATCGCCGTCTGCAGTGCGCCATAACCCAGACCCGCGCGGTCCTGCACATAGAGCGAATAGCCCGAGCCCTGGCCCAGCCCCAGAATCGGCGGTGGCATAATCGAGAAGCCAAAGCCCTGCTGGATTTGAGCGATCTTCGCATTGATCTCAGTGTTGATCTCCGCCGCCGTATGTTTGCGCTCATTAAACGGCTTCAGACCGAAGAACACCGTGCCGCTGTTCGGCGTATTGGTGAACTGCAATGCATTCAGGCCAGGGAACGCGACCGCATAGGCGACGCCTTCGGTCTGCATACCGATTTCGCTCATCTTACGAATCACAGCATCCGTGCGCGCCAGAGAGGAACCTTCCGGCATCTTCACGCCACCAATCAGGTAGAGCTTATCCTGCGTCGGAATAAATCCACCCGGCACGGTGTGGAACATAAATCCGGCACCCGCCAGCAGCAGAATATAGACGCCAAACACGGCGCCACGGCGACGCAGCGTACGGCCCACCAGCGATTCATAACCATGGGCACTGCGCTGGAAGAAGCGGTTAAACGGCCGGAACAGCCAGCCAAACAGCGCATCAATGATCCGCGTCAGCCGGTCTTTCGGCGCGTGATGATCTTTCAGCAGCATCGCCGCCAGCGCAGGCGAGAGCGTCAGCGAGTTAATGGCAGAGATCACTGTAGAGATGGCGATGGTAGTGGCGAACTGCTTGTAGAACTGCCCGGTGACGCCAGAGAGAAACGCCATCGGCACAAACACCGCGCATAGCACCAGCGCAATGGCGATGATCGGCCCGGAGACCTCACGCATCGCCTGATGTGCAGCGGCGCGCGGCGACAGCCCCATCTCAATGTTACGTTCGACGTTCTCCACCACCACGATGGCGTCATCCACCACGATACCAATCGCCAGCACCAGCCCGAACAGGCTAAGCGTATTCAGCGAGAAGCCAAGCAGATAGAGCACGCTAAAGGTACCGACTATCGAAACCGGCACCGCCAGCAGGGGAATGATCGAGGCACGCCAGGTCTGGAGGAACAGAATCACCACCAGCACGACCAGAATGACCGCTTCCAGCAGGGTCTGCACCACGGCTTTAATCGAGTCGCGGACAAACACCGTCGGATCGTAAGGCGCGGCCCATTTCACGTCGTTGGGAAAGCGGGTCGCCAGCTCATCCATTTTGGCGCGAACCGCATTGGAGAGGTCGATGGCGTTGGCGCCAGGTGCCTGGAAGATGCCGATACCGACCGCATCTTTGTTATTCAGCTGCGAGCGCAGGGCATAGCTGCCCGAGCCCATCTCAATCCGCGCCACATCGCGCAGCCGCACCAGCGAACCATCTTCCGAGGTTTTCAGGATGATATCGCCAAACTGTTGCTCGCTCTCCAGTCGTCCCTGGGTGTTGATTGACAGCAGAAAATCGCTCTGTTTTTTCAGCGGCTCGGCACCCAGCTGACCGGCAGAGACCTGCACGTTCTGCTCCTGCATCGCCGTTACCACGTCAGAGGCGGTCAGACCACGCGCCGCCACTTTATTAGGATCAAGCCAGACGCGCATCGCATACTCGCCTGCGCCGAAAATCTGAATCTGACCGACACCCGGCAGCCGGGCGAGCTCATCTTTCACCTTGAGGGTGGCGTAGTTACGCAGGTAGAGCGAATCGTAGGTATTGTTCGGTGAGAACATGTGGACGACCAGCGTCAGGGTCGGCGACATCTTCTGGGTGGTGATCCCCAGCCGACGCACATCTTCCGGCAGACGGGCTTCCGCCTGCGCTACGCGGTTCTGCACCTGTACCTGCGCCTGATCAGGATCGGTGCCTGGACGGAAGGTGACGGTGGTCACCAGCACGCCGTCAGAACCGGCTACTGACTTCATGTACATCATGTTTTCGACGCCGTTGATTGCCTCTTCCAGCGGCGTCGCCACGGAATCCGCAATCACTTTCGGGTTAGCGCCTGGATACTCGGCGCGCACCTGTACGCTGGGTGGCACCACGTCGGGATATTCACTGACTGGCAGCAGCGGGATGGCAATCACCCCGGTCACAAAAATCAGGATCGACAGCACCGCAGCAAAAATGGGCCGGTCGATAAAAAAACGGGAAAAGTCCATAGCGGCCTCGGGTTATTGAGCGGCTGCCGCACGCATGGCGACCGGCTGAGCAGTGACCGGCATGCCGGGCATAAATACTTTTTGCAGACCGGCGATGATGACCTTGTCGCCGGATTGCAGACCCGATTTAACGATGCGCAAACCATCCACCATCGCGCCAGGCTGGATATCGCGCCGCTGCGCTTTACCTTCGCCATCCACCACGTAGACATATTTGCGATCCTGGTCGGTCAATACCGCTTTATCATCGATCAGCACCGCCTCGAACTGCGCGCTGCCGGGCAGACGCACGCGGGCAAACAGGCCAGGCGTAAACTGACGCTGTTGATTGTCGAGCAGGGCGCGCATACGAATGGTGCCGGTGCTGGCGGTCAGCTGGTTATCCAGAAAGTCAATTTTGCCCTGGTGCGGGAAACCCTGTTCGCCGACCAGCGCAATCTCAACCGGCAGCGCATGGCGCTGCTGGCCCTGACGCGCCATCGCCTGATAGTTAAGGAAGGTGTTCTCATCGACATCGAAATAGACATACATCTGCTGCTGCGACACCAGCGTGGTTAACACACTGGCGCTGTCGCCGGCGGTCACCAGGTTACCGGCGGTGATCATCGCCCGGCTGGCGCGGCCATCAATCGGCGCGGTAACGCGGGTGAAGTCGAGGTTCAGCTGCGCCATATCGACCGCGGCCTCTGCGGCCAGCACATCCGCCTGCGCCTGACTGGCGGCAGAACGACGCTGCTCCCACGCTTCGCGGGAAATCGCCTGCGTGCCGATCAGCTTCTCGCTGCGGCCCGATTCGCTGCGGGCCAGACTCGCCTGACTGCGCGCCCGGGCCAGTTCCGCTTTGGCCTGCTCCAGCGCCGCGCGGTAACTCCGGTCATCAATGGTAAACAGTACCTGACCTTTTCTGACCTCATCACCTTCACGATAGTTAACGGCATCAATGTAGCCAGAAACGCGCGGACGCAACTGCACGCTCTGCACCGCTTCAACCCGGCCATTGAAATTGTCCCATTGACTGACCGGTTTGATCAGCACGGGTGCGGCACTCACTTCAGGCGGCGGGGGAGCGGCGTTTTGCGCCACACCTTTATCGCAGCCGCTCAGTTGCGTGATGAGCAGTACCATCCCTAAGAGGGTTAAACCCTGACGAACCCGGTTCGTAATCATTGTTGTTATTCCGCGATAGATATAAACAGGCGGCCTGCAGGCCAATATTTGCAACTTTTAAGATTGCAATTAATCGCGGTGAGTGTAGGCTTGCGTGGCTGGCAACTGCAAGAATAACAGATACACTTTATGTGCGGTTTAGGGCAGGGCGATGAAAGCCTGAACAACTTAGCTAAAACCCCACAAATAGTGCGGCATTTAATGTACTAATAAAACTTGCATTAAATGGCATAGTCAGCCACCCTTAATTGTAACTGCAACTGATACTAATACTTTTCGCCACGGCGACAGGAGAGACTGGAATGATGAGTGATGCTTTTATTCACGATTTAATCGACTGGATTGATAACAACATCGAAGCACGTCTGGATCTGGATACCGTTTCAGAGCGCGCGGGCTACTCCAAATGGCACCTGCAGCGCATGTTTAAAGAGCACACCGGTTATCCACTGGGTGAATACATCCGGGTTAAGAAGCTGAAGAAATCAGCCGACCGCCTGACCAGCACTGATGAACCGATTCTCAATGTGGCGATCTCGTTAGGTTTCGACTCCCAGCAATCCTTTAACCGCAGCTTCAAACGCCAGTATGGCGTCGCGCCGGGTGCATGGCGTCGGCACAGCGGGGATTCGCACGCAGCATAACCTCGCCAGGGCCAGCTTGTCTGGCCCGCGCTTTTCTCTGCGCGCAAAACTGGTATCATCTGCGTCCTGTCGTCACGGATGCCATCATGTCAAAAAAACTCTGGATTGGACTTTTTCTCGTCCTCGCGGCCTGTTTCTACGGCCTTAAACCCTATCTGAATTCCGTTTCAGCCCCTGCCCAGGCGGATATCGCCACCCTGACTGACGCCCATACCGTGGCGCGCTGGGTGCTGCAGCATCAGCAACTGCCGGACTACTACCTCACCAAAAACGACGCGCGCAAGCGTGGCTGGAATCCGGCCAAAGGCAACCTGTGTGACGTGTTGCCAGGCAGAGCCATTGGCGGCGATCGCTTTACGAACCGTGAGAAGCGTCTGCCCGCGCGTGCGGGCCGTCAGTGGTATGAAGCGGATGTGAATTATCGCTGCGGGCATCGCGACGCCGATCGCCTGGTTTACTCCTCTGACGGGCTGGTGTTTCTCTCCACCGATCACTACCGCAGTTTCAGGCAGGTGCCCTGATCATGCTTAATCTGACCTTTGACCTGCGTCAGCTCACCACGCGTGCGGCGTTTTATCAGCAGTTTGCTGAGCAGAGCGGCTGTCCGCAGACCTTCGGACATAATCTGGATGCGTTATGGGACTGGCTGACGGGCGGGATGGCGCTGCCTGCGACAATGTGGTTGCAGCACTATGCCGCGCATCAGGCCGATTTAGCGCCGGTGCTGGCGCTGCTGGAAGAGGCGGCGCAGTCGCTGGAGGGCGAACTGCGCCTGATCATTGATTAAGCGCGTAGCGGCTTGAGCAGCGCAACCAGCGCTTCGCGGGCTGCCAGCGGCAGATCGCCGCCGCCGGTGTAACCATTATTCTCAATGATGACCTGGTTCAGCCCCACCAGCCAGTCGTAGATATAGTAGGCCGTGTGGTTGGCCGGGGCGGCAGAGAGTCTGGTCAGACGCTGGCCGGAACTGAAGCTGACGCTGGGAGCAGGAGGCCGCGAGAAAATCACCTGACCCCGGTTAACGCGGCTGGCAGGGCGTTCATTTTCAGGACGCTGTAAAAAGCCGAGCCAGGCCACAAAATCCCCCAGCACCGTCATCGCCCGCGTCACCTGACGATCCGCGCGTGATTCATGGCTGACGCTCTGCGTATCGGGCTCATGCAGCGCCAGCTGCAGCTTTTGCGCGATATCGGTGCGGAATCCGGCCGTGATCAGCTCCTCAACCAGCCACTCCATCGTTGGCTTATCCACGTTCAGCAACGCCAGCAGGCTGCGGTTTTCCGGCAGCTGACGCAGATGATCCAGCCACAGCAGCAGCACCTGACGCGGATACTGCTGCGCGCTCTGCAGACTCTGACGCGGCTGAACCGGCGCTTCAGCCGGGCTCTCACTGAACAGATCAAATTCAAACCCGATGCCAAACTGATTTTCCGGGGCCTGAATACTGGCCGGTTTGCTGCCTTGCAAGGCCGACTGATTGAGCCACAGCTGACGCAGCGCCTCACGCGGCGGCTGCAGGCGTTCCAGCAGCTCGCCATGCAGGCCGGTCCGATGCTGTAAACACTTCAGTAGCGTATCGGCGATATTCTGTTTGCGTGCCGCCTGTTCCGGGCTGGCACCCGCTTCGGTCCAGGGCAATAAACGCCGCTCCACCACAGTGTGCTGAATCTGCGCCAGCTGAGCCAGCAGCATGTCGCGGCGCGCTTCCGGCTGCATCTCATCCTGCAACCAGCTCGCCATGCGGTCGACGCCCGCGCGATCCAGTGCCAGCATCGATCCCCAGTGCTGACCGGGCTGTCCCATCTGACGCTGCACCGCTTCATCTACATTGACCTGCTGATGGCGGGCATCGAAAGGGGTAATCGCCCAGATCAGACGCGGTTTCTCTGCGGATTCCTGTGCGGGCTGCTGACGCTGCCATTCGCGCAGCGTTTCGCTGGCGAGGTCGGCATCCTGACGCTGGCTGGCTGCGGTACAGACCAGCAGCAGATCAATTGCCTGACGCGCGGCGTAAAAACCGGGCAGCAGGGCACGTTTCTGTTCCAGCAGTTGGGCACGCAGCGGATCCTGCTGCTGCAGGCGCAGACGATCTTCCTGGATTGCCGCGTCACCGGACTGGCCTGGCGCGGGCAGTTCCAGCATATCAGCATCATCATAGAGTGCGGTTCGCGGTGTGGAACTCAGCGGGACCAGCACTTCCAGCGTCAGCAGCGCCAGTAATCCCAGCGGCACGTTCTGCGCCTTACCGATGCGGTTACCATTCAGCGGGCAGACTTCCACCAGCTGCTGTTGATCCTGCTCACTGGCCGGAACAATCAGCTGCTCGGCCGGCAGCAGTGATGTATCGGTCAGCAGGCTCAGCGGGGCGAGCACCCGGCTGCTGTTACGCAGCTGGTGACGCAGATGCAGCAGGGTGCGCAGCATCTCATTCAGTTCAGGCTGACCCGGCCACAGCAGTGAAAAAAGCTGTACCCGGTCGTCAACGCTGAGCCAGGGCGCCAGCTCAACCGCCTGCGGCCAGAAATGACGATCAAGCCGCGCATCGTGGTGCGCACGGCGACGGCACCAGGACCAGAGTGTTACCAGCGCATCGCCTTCCAGACCCGCCAGCGGCGTGGCGAGGCGATGACGCTGCAGGCGCTGCAGTGCGCTGTCGATCTGTGCGGTGTCGGGCGTTGTCGCGCCGGCACAGGCGATCATCAGCCGTACGATCTCCGCTTCACTCAGCAGCGTCAGTTCAACCGGCCACTCGTTTGAGAGCGGCTCGCGCTGATGGCTGAAACGGGTGGCGGTAGCAAAATCGAGGTTGCCGGGATTGATATGCTGAAACCAGTTCAGCAGTTTATCGCCCATGCGGGTCACTAACTGGCCCTGTGCGTCGGCCACCATTTCGTTCAGCAGCCAGGCTTTACCCGCCTGCGACTGGCCAAACAGCGCCAGCGTCACCGGACGCGCCACCTGTTGCGCCAGCGCCTGAGTCTGCACGCGCGCCTGGCGCAGTTGCAGCGTCAGGGTTTCTGCTTCCAGCGCCAGACGCGGCGACTGCTCACGGCTGCTCTCAATCCAGGCCAGACTGTTATTCAGGGCGTCCTGCAACAGGCCAAGACGTTTTGCCAGCGTTTGCGGCTGACGGGGTTTCAGGGCTTTCATCGTTTACACACGCTCCCGCTGTCAATCCAGTATTGCGCATTGGCATTGCCGGTTGCCGACAGGGTATTCAGCTTAAGACTCAACTGCTCCAGCGGCACACGGGTGCCATCATCCAGGCGGGCATCGCTCAGCACCAGACTTTCCGGGCCGGACGCGTCGGGTCCGGCTTTTACCGCCAGCCGGATGCGCAGCACGCTCTCACCGGCCACTTTACGCGCCAGGGTGGCGTCGTTCAGCGTCAGGCTATAGAGCGGCGAGGCGGGCCAGCGATCGTTATCAAGCTGGCGGAAGCCGAGACAGACGTTGCCGCGAATACGGAAACTGCGCTTTTTATCCAGCACATAGCCGGGATCGTCGAGGTCAATTTCGCTGTAGCAGAGGTTCTCGTCCGTCAGCGCCTGGTTTTCGTCGAGCATGCCAAGATAGCGAATCGTCGAGTAGGGTTCAAAATCGCCTGCGCGGAACCAGAAGCTGCTGAGGCGCAGATCCAGCGCCAGCAGGCAGAGCATCGCGCCGACCGCCGCGGTCGATTTCGGGTTGTCGATGCGGCCATGTTTGTTAAACGGATACCAGTCGCTGGTGTGATAGCCTTCCAGCGACAGTATACGGCTGCCCGGCAGCGGTTGCAGATGACGCACCAGCGCCTGAATGCCCGGGAAGCGCGACGGGCGACCGGTCAGCAGCAGCACGTCACACTGATAGAGCGACACCACTTCACACATTGAACGCAGCGCCGGGATAATCGCCATCCGGTGCTGCATAAATTCACCGTGCAGCTGTGACAGGCTCACCACCAGCGGTACCTGCAGCAGGTCAAAGCGGCTGTTACCGCCCAGCTCGCGCTGAATCTCGCCGTTGACGAAGGCCAGTACCGCTTCGCCCGGCGGCTGATCGACCAGCTCGCCAAACAGTGCGTTGATCTCCGCGTGGCTCTCCAGCGGATCCCAGTTTTCGTAGCGTTCCAGTACCGCCTGCGCCAGCGGAATAAACAGTTGTAAGGTGATCTGCTGACGCAGCGTGGCCTGACCGTCCATGCGGCTGTCGTGACCAAACAGCTTGTTCATCAGCGGTTCCGCCAGCGTCAGGCCCGCTTTCTGCAGATGCTGCTGCAGCGCCGGTAAAATCCACAGCTGAATCACATCCAGCAGGATATCGTCGCCCGCGACTTTAAAGCCTTCGCGGAACAGCAGTCGCGGCGTGATTTTGACGTTGTTGCCCTGACCATCATCCAGACGATACTGGGTGATGGCGAGGTCAGTAGTGCCGCCGCCGATATCAATCGAGGCGATGCGCAGGCTCTTGCCTGGCAGTTCGTCAGCATCGCGCGGGCGATCCGGACGGGCCATGCTGCTGAAAAAGTCTTCGGCGCGACCGGCAAAGTTGACCTGGGTTTCATTAAACAGCCAGACCATCTGACCACAGGTCGCTTCATCCCACTCCATCTGCACATCCGGCAGCGGTTTCGGGTTCTGACGTGGCAGTGCTGGTGAAAGGTCATCTTCGTCAGCCAGCCAGCCTTCCGCTTTCCAGACCAGCGCCAGCGCCTCCTGCATCCGGCGGCGGAAAATTTCACGCTCCGGCTTCGGCATCGCTGACGGCAGCGTCAGGATCACATGGCGCAGCTGACGCGGCGCGTGGCTCTGCGGCATCCGCTGACGCTGTGCCGCGCTGTTCATCTGCATCAGCGCCTGAGCCAGCAGCTCACACAGCATAAAGGTCATCAGCGAACTGCGGCTGTAGTGCGGAGAAAAGACCGGCAGACGATCGTCGGGTGCCAGCGTCGAGAGCGGCTGGCCTTCGTCGTTGAGCAGGTTGGTAAAGGGCGCGGCATAGGCCAGCGGTTCAGTCTGTTCGCCGGGCGTGTTAAAACGCCAGCCTGGCTGATAGCGCGCCTCATCCCACAGATAACGACGCGGGCTGGAGAGGCCGGTGCTGCCTTCCAGTCCCACACGCTGCAGGGCCAGGCGGCTCGCTTCACGGCCGACGCGGGTCAGAGAAGGCCACATAAAGGCCTGCTCACGACCGCTCTCCAGCGAGAAGTTCGCTTTGCCAAAACGGGTCTCGGCAAACTCCAGACGGCTATCAAACAGCTCGTTGTAAACCTGATGCGGCTGCGACAGATCGCGCAGCTGCAGCTCATAGGTCTGCTTCAGGCCGTTGCTCTCTTCCGGGTGATCTTCGACCAGAATGCCGCAGGTATGGGAGTTACCGACATCCAGAATGATATCCACATTGACCGCCGGGGTCTGCAGCGTGGCGGCCTGAATATGGATCTCGCTGAGGTCGAGCTGTTCGCCCAGCAGTTCCAGCAGATTGAGGTAGTGCGCCTGATACTCAAACTCGCGCAGCGCCTGATTAATCGCCTGTTCGCGGCGATCGGAGACGCGGTCGGTAAAGGATTCGCGCAGCCAGCCGTCAACCCAGGTCAGGTCAAGAAAATCACCCAGCTCGTAGTTGTGCCAGGCGAGCGCAAAAGTCACACCGTTCTGAGCATCAGCCGGGCTGAGGCCGAGCTGTTCACCGCCATCCTGTTCCGCCACGCAGCGGGTATCAAAGGCCAGGCTGACGCGATGGGTATTGCCCGCTGCATCGGGCGCGGGCAGCGCAACCAGACGCATCCGCGCCCAGTTTTCAGGACCGCCGATAAAACGACGTCCGCTGGCACAGCGCAGCATCGGCAGCGGCAGCCAGCAGGCTGACAGCAGAGAGAGCGAGTCAGCCAGCGCGATATCAGACTCCGGGCGCACCACTTCCGCAGCGCCGCCATCTTCCGGATAGAGCAGGAACTTACCGCTGTTGCCATCGACGTTCAGGCGCAGCAGCGGGCCGTTGGCGGTCTGGCGCACAAACTGGCGGCGCGCCGGGGTATCTGAGAGTTGCAGGCCGAAATCCAGAAACTGCACGCCGCTGTTTTCAATCAGCGAAATTTTTTGTTTGTCATCGATCAGGGGAGCCAGCATCGTTATTTACTCTCACGCTTAATCGTCATCGGGAAGACCCGGTCATCAGCATACTGCGCTTCACACACTGCGGCGCCGATACTCGCATGGCAGACCAGCAGCGGCATACGGTAGCGCGAATTGTTCTGGCACTTCGCCGTGTAGCGGCTCTCAATCACCAGGTTACCGGCGCTGGTCATGGCCGCGCTGACGTCCGCTTTACAGGTAGTATTGCCCTGGGCGATCTGCACGCTGCCTTTGCCATTTTTAAACTGGAAGCGCATTACCGGAGGCTTACCGGTTGGCGTCGGCATCTGGTCGATAGTGACACGCCAGCGGCCATCAATCACCCTTACCTGGCCATCGCGCACCGCATCCGGCGTCACGATCAGGTCATCGGGTTTGGCCGGAACCAGCGCCGTCACCGTTGTGGCAAGGGTAGCAGATGAGGTTGCCGGTGCGGTATCGGTGGTGGTGTTGGCCGGTTTCTGCGGCTGCGATTCGGGGAGTTTTTCCGGTGCTGCCCGCTCTGCAGGTGGTGTGACAGACGGTGTCGCCGCAACCGGTGCCGGAGTCGCAGCCGGGGCCGGAGTGGATACCGTTGCCGGGGCTGACGCTGGCTTAGCAGTGGCAACCGGTGTTTTTACGGGTTCTGAACGATGCAGCAACACGGCCACCGTCACGGCGGCAGCAATCGCCACCGGCGGTAACAGATACCAGACGCGGAAACGGCGGCGAGCCGCTACAGGCGTCGCCGGCTGAGCTTCAACGGGTGCTGCAACCGGCAGCGGTTCAGCCACAGGTTCAGGTTCGGGCTCAGCGATCATCACTGGTTCAGCGATGACCGGCGCGGCAGGCAGCTCAGGCAGCGGTTCAACCAGCGCCACCGGCAGGTTCTCTTCCAGCGTGTCACGCAGGCAGGCCAGCGCGTCATCGCGGCTACGCGCCTGTGCATCGACAAAGCCCCAGAAGGTGATGACCGGTTTGCCATCAACCAGATAGACATACTGCTGGTCGGGGAATTGCAGGGTTTTGCTCAGCAGCGCACCAAACAGCCGCATTGATGGGTTCTCTGCCGCGCGCGCGCGCGTACTGAGATCCTGCATATCCTGCTGACAGGCGGTGAGCTGTTGCAGCGCCGCGCGACGTTCATGATCGCTGGCACCCAGCCAGGATTTGACCCGGCCGCTAAAAGGGGCATACCAGTCGAGGCGATCGCCCCGTTCATTGGCCTGAGGAATGGCCAGGCAATCTGCCAGTGCGCTCTGACGGCGCAGGCGCAGGGTTTCACGAATTTGCAATGCTGAGGCGTAGACCGGCTGGCCATTTTCACCTAACGCCAGAACTGCATCTAAATTACCGCTGCGCAGAAAAGTTTTTGCCACCTGTTGGGCCCTTATCGGTCGTTGTCTGAGGCAGAAAATCGCGTGTTATCGACGATTGGGTTGATTTTACGCGGGGCAATGACAAATCAAACGGCAGAAAAAGGGGGTAAATCCACTGTTTTTTTCACCGGCTGACGGAAAAACCACCGCTATTTCAGAGAGTATGACGCAATCAGCCGGATTTGCGCACCAGCAGCAGGTGGGCGATGACGCCGCCCGCCAGTCCCCAGAAGGCCGGACCAATGCCCAGCAGCGAAACGCCGGATGCGGTGATCAGAAAGGTGATCAGCGCGCTGTCGCGTTCGGCAGGCAGATCCAGTGCGCGTTGGAGGCTGCCACCCAGTGTGGCAAGGAGTGCCAGACCCGCCAGCGCCTCAATCAGCACCGCAGGCAGGGCACTGAACAGCACGGCGATCAGCGCACCGGACGCGCCCGCCAGCAGATAGAAGATCCCCGCCAGCGCCGCCGCGCGCCAGCGTTGCTGAGGATTTGGGTCGACCTCATCGCTCATGCAGATGGCCGCCGTAATCGCCGCCACGCAGACCGAAAAACCCCCTAATGGCGACAGCAGCAGCGCAATTAATCCGGTCCAGCTCATCAGTGAAGAGACGGGCGGACGGTAACCGTGCGCCTGTAGCGTGGCGATGCCGGGGGCGTTCTGAGATGCCATCGTCACCAGGAAATAGGGCACGCCGATCCCCAGTAGCGTGGTGAGCGTAAAGTGCGGCATCACGACTTCCGGCATCGCCAGCCTAACCGGCTGCGGCGGCAAGTGGATGGCGTGCTGTGCCAGCGCGACGGCAACACCCACCAGCAGCGTGACCAGAATTGCATAGCGGGCCAGCCAGCGGCGGGCCAGCAGCCAGGCCAGGCACATGCTGCCGCACAGTACAAAGTTACTTTGCAAATCGGCAAAGGTCTGCAGCCCGAAGCGCAGCAGAATACCTGCCAGCATCGCCGCTGCCAGCGAGGCAGGAATGTAGTTCATCAGCCGGGCAAACAGGCCGGTGACGCCGCACAATACGATCAGCAGGTTGGCGAAAACAAAGACGCCTACCGCCTCATTCAGCGAAATGCCGTGAAAACTGGTCGCCAGCAGCGCAGCGCCGGGCGTTGACCAGGCAGCCAGCACCGGCATGCGGTAGCGCAGTGACAGGCTCAGCGAGGCGATCCCCTGCGCGATGCCCAGAACCGACAGCCAGCCGCCAATCTGCGCGGGCGTGGCGCCCGCCGCCTGAAACATCTGATAGATAATTGCGCCGCTGCTGCTGTATCCCACCAGCACAGCCACGAAGCCGGAGACCAGCATCGGCAGGGTAAAACGGGGAGGTTCCGCTCTCGTCATGGTCAGACTCTTTATGAGGTTGTGCGTTATAGCGCACATGGTCGCATGATGCGCTATAACGCACAAGTGTTACACTATTGCCATAACGTCACTCACCAGGATGACGAGAAAGCAGGAGAAAAAATGGCGGATTTTCAGCAACACCTGAGCAGCGCGCTCAGACAGTTGCGGCAGGCCAATGGCTGGAGCCTGACGCTGACGGCGGAGCGAACCGGCGTCAGTAAAGCGATGCTGGGCCAGATTGAGCGCGGCGAATCGAGTCCCACCGTGGCGACGCTGTGGAAGATTGCCACCGGTTTCAACGTTCCGTTTTCCTTTTTTATCGACGGCAGCGTACTGCCTTCAGGCGCCGCGCCTGGATTCAGTCAGCCCAATGCCGACATGTCGGTACGGTCGCTGCTGCCTTACGATCCGCAACTGCGTTTTGATCTGCTGGCGGTGGAACTGGCAGCGGGCGCGCAGAGTCATTCTTCGCCCCATGAAGCGGGCTGTGTGGAGCAGGTGGTGGTAATCGAGGGCGAACTATTGCTGGGCGTCGGTGACCTCTGGCGACGTCTGCTCGCCGGGGAGGCATTCCAGTTCAGGGCCGACGTGCTGCACAGCTACCGGAACCCGCTCAGCACGCCGCTGCGCTTCCATAGTCTGATCCACTATCTGCAGCGCCCGGACGTTACAAATTGATACCTGAGCAAACTACACAGTTTACCTTCGTATCTTTATACTTTCGCTTATCGATGGAGACGGGTAATGAGCGATCTGACTGAATCCGCTGCAATGCTGCGCATGCTGGTGGGCAAGCTGGGCCGCCGGTTGCGCGAGTCAGCACCGCCTGGTGAATTGACCTGGTCTCAGGTCGCGGTGCTGGGTCATCTGGTTCGCGATGGAGCGATGACGGTGACGCAACTGGCGGCGGCCGAGGGCGTACGCACCCAGTCAATGGGCGCGACCGTCGCCGGGTTACTGGCGGCAGAACTGGTGACGGGCGAGCCGGATCCCCATGATGGCCGTAAAACCCGCTATCTTCCCACGACGTCCAGCCTGGCGGTGATTACGTCGAGTCGCGCGATGCGCGATGACTGGCTGGTCCGGACGCTGGAAGCGCGACTGAGTCCGGCAGAACAGCAGCAACTGACCGACGTTCTCCCTCTGCTGCAACGACTCACTGACTATTAAATCTGAGGATTCAACATGGCTGTAACCACACTTGATGCAAAAACTGCGCTGATTGTTATCGACCTGCAACATGGCATTGTGGCCCTGCCACTGGTTCATGAACCGCAGCCGGTGATCGAACGCTGTGCCGGACTGGCTGAGGCGTTTCGCGCGCACGATCTGCCGGTTGTGCTGGTTAACGTGGCCGGCGGGGCGCCGGGCCGCAATGAGCAGGCACGTCACAGCGGCGAATTGCCCGCCGACTGGGCCACGCTGGTTCCGGCGATGACCCCACAGCAGAATGACCTTACGGTCACCAAGAAAACCTGGGGTGCGTTTCACGCCACGGCGTTGCACGATGAGCTGCAAAAGCGCGGCATTACTCAGGTAGTGATTTGCGGTATCGCGACCAGTATCGGCGTGGAATCCACCGCACGACAGGCGTATGAGCTGGGTTACAACGTCACGCTGGCGACCGATGCGATGACCGATCTCAACCTGGATACGCACAACAATAGCGTGAACCTGATCTTCCCGCGCCTGGGTGAAACCGGCAGCTGTGAGGATATTAAGGCGCAGCTGAATTCGCGCGAATGATTGGCGTGTGACGTTAAGCGTCGGGCCACCGCGACGGTGGCCCGTTGAGGGCAGACATAGCTCTTATCAAAAAACTGCGCCATGTTTCTCCCCAGGGGGCCGGACGAAACTCTTCATCAGCAATCGCTGACATAATGACATTCAAATCGTCATCCTCATTCTGAAGCAGGATGTTTATTTCATTCCGCGCTTCAATAACAGGCATGTCATGATCAATATAGCTCTGGAGCATTTCTTCGAGGGTACTGCCAAAGTCGTCATGGTGGCAGCTTAAAAACACTCTTAACATGCCGGTTAGCGCAGGGTATTGTTTCTCGGGTTTATCACCCCATCCACGGATAAGACGTGAGAACATAATGAGGTTACCCGTTATAATTTATCGGAAGGCGTAACCCAGCGTTAAACCGACGCTGTAATTGCGGCCCGGCGCGGATTCGAAATAGCGACCATTACTCTCATTCACAATCACTGAACCCACATAGTGCCGGTCAAACAGGTTATCGACCCGGCCAAACAGATCCAGCGTCCAGTTCTCAACCAGCCACTTATAGCCACTGTTAACCGCTGCCACGGTGTAGGACGGGGTGTTCACGCTGTTCTGATCTTCAGCGGCGATCTGGCTCAGATAACGTACCTCACTGCCTGCATAAAAGCCCTGTTCCGGCAGATAACCGAGTCCGGCGTAAGCCATGTTACGGGCAATACCAGGAATGCGGTTGCCGTCACAGCTGTCGCTGCCGCAGGCGTTAGTGCGATAGCGCGCATCCAGCAGGGTGTAGGCCATCTTCAGCCGCCAGTCCCAGGCAAACTGCTGATCCAGGCTTAACTCCAGACCGCGACGGCGGGTCTGACCGGCATTTTTATAGGTAGTGCGTCCGCCACTGCTGGCATCCGCCACAATCTCATCCTGGGTATCGGTCTGGAACAGCGCCGCGCTGATCAGGCCATTGCCGATGCGTTTCTTGCTGCCAATCTCCAGCGTATCGCTGGTGGCCGGTTTCAGCCCCAGATTCAGACCGGTCGCGCCGTCTGAACGGTAAGAGAGCTCATTAATGGTCGGGGTTTCAAAGCCGCGACCGGCGGAGATCCACGCGTTCCAGCCTGGGTCAAAGGCATACTTCAGTGCCGCAGCGGGCAGCCATTTGTGATAGCGCGCATCACCGCTGTCGTCGCCGTTACCGGGCTGAATATAGAAGTCATTAGAGTCAAAGTTAACGGTGCTGAACCGCACACCCGCATCCAGCGACAGCTTATCGGTCAGTTGCCAGGCGGTCTGCAGATAGGGATCGAGCGTCCACATCAGGTTGCGCTCGTTGCGGCGCAGATTGCCCTGTTCGCCCAGCTGTGTCACCCCGTTGCTGACCGTGAAGTTTTCATAGCCCTTGCGGCGCTCGGTCATGGTTTCGTAGTCGAGTCCGCCGGTCAGCGCCACCGGAATCGACAGCAGCGTGTCGCGATGGGTCCAGCGGGTATCGACGCCCTGATAGTGGCGGGTCAGGGCGATCACGCCACCGGGATGAGACGGGTTGCGCTGCACGGTTGCGGGGATCGACTGGAACTGGGTAGTTTCGCGCATGCCCGCATAGAGCATCACGCTGAGGTCGTCATTTTCACTCATCTGGCGCTGATAACGCAGGCCGCCCTGAGTCTGATCGACAGTCTTACGGGTGTTATAAAGCGGGACGTTGCTGACCACCTGACGTGGATTCTCACGCCACTGCGCCTCGGTTAAGCCGCCGGGATCCTGCGCGTCAATGTGAACGCTGTTAAACAGCAGCGTCAGGGTGCTGACATCATCAATACGCACGCCCAGTCGGGCGTTGCCAAGGTTCTTCTGCGCAGCGCTGTGATCACGATAGCCGTGAGTGGTGAAGCGTGAGGCGGAGACGGTGTAGTTAACATCCCCGGCATGGCTGCCGTCACCGGTCGCACCGCTGGCTTTCACGCTGTTGCGCCAGCTGCCATAGCTGCCGTACCAGCTGCTGGCTTCAAGCGTGGTCGGCTGCTGACCCTGCTGAGTGGTGACATTGATCACGCCACCCGAAGCGTTGCCATAAAGCGCAGAGAACGGGCCGCGCAGCACCTCAACATGATCAATTGAGCCGATATCGATATTGGAGGTCTGCGCCTGACCATCCGGCATGGTGGCCGGGATGCCGTCCACATAGATGCGCAGCCCGCGTACGCCGTAGGTTGAGCGGGAGCCAAAGCCACGCATCGACAGCTGCAGGTCCTGCGCGTAATTTTGCCTGTTCTGGATCTGCAGACCCGGCACGCTGCTGAGGTTTTCCGACAGGTTAACGCGCGGCGCTGCCTGGCGCATATCGTCACCACTGACCACGCTCAGGGCCGCAGGCGTATCAAGTTCGTTAAGGCCCGTTTCCGGCGGTGCAGCCGTGACGACCAGGGTATTGTCATTATCCGCCGCCAGCAGCGGCAGTGGCAAAATGGCAGGCAACATCAACAGCGTCGCCTGGCGCAGAGAGATTATTTTCATTATATGTGGCCTGAAAAAAAGAGAGGATATGAACCAGGTGGAACAATTTCCGCATATGGTAAGGGTTTGATGCGCAGGGGTACATCGTTTCGGGCTGGATTTTTTCTCTGTTTACCGCCAGGCTGAAATCCATCTTTTGCAGTGATATGGCGTCCGGTTCACCCGGATGCAGACAAAAAAACTCACGGGAGTCAGCATGAAACAACCTGAAGTGGCGGTTCTGGGATTAGGCGCAATGGGGCACGCATTTGCCGCAAACCTGCTGAAAAAAGGCTTTCACGTTCATGGCTGGAACCGCACCCGCGCGCGCGGCGAAGATCTGCTGGATGCGGGTTTGCAGCTGGCTGACTCGCCAGCTGAGGCGGTGCATAAAGCAGATGTCGTGATCGCCATGCTGTCTGATGGCGACACCACTGAGCAGGTGCTGCATCAGGTCCAGGAGGCGTTTAAGCAGGGCGCGACGCTCTGCCAGATGGGCACCATCGGCGTAGAAAAAACCGACGCGCTGATCGCCTTTTTCGCAGAAAAACGCCCCGATTTGTTACTGATCGATGCGCCAGTCTCCGGCACCAAAGCGCCAGCAGAGAATGCGCAGATTCTGGTGCTGGCCAGCGGCGATCAGAGCCGGGCGCAGGCGGCAGAAGCGGTGTTTGCTGCCATCAGTAAAGGCACCCAGTGGCTGGGCGAGGCGGGAAAAAGCACCCGGATGAAGCTGGTCATCAACAGCTGGCTGATTGGCATGATGCAAAGCCTGGCGGAGAGTACCCGGCTGGCAGAGCAGTTCGGCTTTTCCACCGACGATCTCTGGCAGGTGCTGGAGGGCGGTCCGCTGGCCGCACCGTATGCGAAAATGAAGCTCGGGATGATCGCCAGCGACGACTTCACGCCGCAGATGCATCTGGTCTGGGCGCTGAAAGATGCCCGCCTGGCGCTGGATGCCGCAGAGACGCCGCTGCCGGCGCTGGAGAATATCGCCCAGCTCTGGCAGCAGGCGGTGGAGGCCGGACACGGTGAAGAGGATCTGGCGGTGATCTACCGCTATCTGAAAGCGCAATGAGTCAGCAGCATTTTGACTTCAGCACGCGTCCGCTGGTGCCGCTGGCGCACGATTACCTGCACGGTGCCAGCGAACCCTGGCACCAGCACGCCTGTGCCCAGCTGATCCACACCCTGAGCGGCGTGGTACGGGTAGAGACGGAGTATGGCAGCTGGATTGTGCCGCCGAGTCGTGGCGTCTGGCTGCCCGCATTTACCCGTCATGCGTTGCAGATTACCGGCAGTGTGGCGGCGCGCACGCTGTTTATCGATCCGCTGGCGCGCGCCGATCTGCCCGCCAGTTGTCAGGTGGTGCAAATCTCACCGCTGCTGCGCGAGCTGATTGTCACGGCGCTGAGCCTGCCAGAGCGTTACGCCGCAGGCAGTCGGGCCGAGCGGGTGATGGAGTTGATTCTGGATGAAATCCGCGGCATGGACGTGCTGCCCTTTGCGCTGCCGACGCCCGACAGCCCCCGTTTACAGGCGCTGTGCGAGCTTATTCAGCAGACGCCCGGTGAGAGCTGGACGCTGCTGCGCGCCAGCGCCCACCTGAATGTCTCGGGCCGCACTCTGGCCCGCCATTTTATGCGCGAAACCGGCCTGCAGTTCAGCGACTGGGTGCGGCGTGCCCGACTGGCTATCGCCCTGACGCGACTGGCTCAGGGCGACTCCGTGCTGCGTGTGGCGCTGGAACTGGGCTATGAAAGCCCCAGCGCGTTTAGTGCGATGTTTCGTCGTCTGCTGGGCGTCTCTCCGACTGACTATTTTCCGCCTGCAGAAACTGGCCTGCCGCGCTGAGCAGCGCCTGCAGGGCGGCGCGGGCGGTGTCATTGTCGATACTCACTCCCCAGGCTCGCGCGCCACGGGCATCCACGCAGCTGATATAGGCCACCGAGCGGCTGTCACTGCGTCGTCCCAGCGTATGCTCGTGATAGTCCTCAATGGTCAGATGCAGATCAAACGCGCTGCGCAGGGCATTGACCGCCGCCGACAGCCAGCCGTTGCCGCTGCCGGTCAGCATCAGCGATTGCGTCTGATACACCACGCTGGCGCTAATCTGCGTCTGCCCGCCGCTGTCACTCTGGCTGTCAGCCCGCTGTAATGCCACCGCGGGCTGCGTGACGCCATACTGGCGGCAGAAGAGCTGCCACAGCGCGTAGTGCGTCATCTCTCCGCCGTGCCGGTCAGTCTCCTGCTGAACACAGCGGCTGAAATCCTGCTGCAGCGCTCGCGGCATTTGTAACCCGTGATTCTGCTCCAGCAGCCAGGCGGCCCCGCTTTTTCCCGACTGGCTGTTAACGCGGATCACCGCCTCATAGCTGCAGCCAATGTCGGCCGGGTCCAATGGCAGGTAGGGCATCTGCCACTCTGTTTCCTGCTGTTCGGCGCGGATGGCGAACCCTTTTTTAATCGCATCCTGATGAGAACCAGAGAAGGCGGTGAAGACCAGCTCGCCCGCATAGGGATGGCGCGGATGAACCGGCAGCTGGTTGCAGCGGGTTACCACTTCAATCACCTCATGCATCTGGCTGAAATCGAGCTGGGGCGAAACGCCCTGGGTATAGAGATTCAGCGCCAGCGTCACCAGATCCACATTGCCGGTGCGTTCACCGTTACCAAACAGACAGCCCTCGACCCGGTCAGCGCCCGCCAGCAGCGCCAGTTCTGCGCAGGCAACGCCGGTGCCGCGATCGTTGTGCGGATGCACGCTGATGCAGACGGCATCACGGCGGCTGAAGTGACGGCAGAAATACTCAATCTGATCGGCATAAACGTTGGGGGTATTCACCTCTACCGTGGCAGGAAGGTTAATGATCATCGGGCGCTGGGCGTCCGGTTGCCAGACATCGGCTACCGCCTCGCAGATCTCCAGCACAAACTCCGGCTCGGTAAAGCAGAAGGTCTCTGGTGAATATTCAAAGGTCCAGTAGGTTTCCGGCTGCGCCTCGCATTCGGCGCGGATCTGCCGTGCACCAGCTGTGGCCAGCGCCACGATTTCCGCTTTGCTCTGTTTAAATACCCGCTCGCGAAACAGCGGCGCGGTGGCGTTATAGAGATGTACGATGGCGCGCGGCACACCCTGCAGCGCCACAAACGTGCGGGCAATCAGGTCCTCACGCGCCTGAGTCAGCACCTGTAACGTCACATCCTCCGGGATACGCTGCTGCTCAATCAGGTCGCGGACGAAATCGAAATCCGTCTGCGACGCAGAGGGAAAGGCGACCTCGATCTCCCGAAACCCGCAGCGCAGCAGCAGATCCCAGAAGGCCATTTTGCGTTCCCGATCCATCGGTTCTGCCAGCGCCTGATTGCCGTCACGCAAATCGGTGGAGAGCCAGCGCGGCGCCTGGGTCAGCTGGCGTGAGGGCCACTGGCGATCGGGCAGGGTGATCAGCGGGGAGGGACGATATTTATCAGCGGGTCGGGTCAGCATAGGAGTCTCCTGTGGTTTTTTTACCAGTCTGCCGACACGCCTCCGGGTCCGCGCGCGCAGGGCTGACAACCTGACGCGCAAAAGTGACAATACCCTGCATGACCTGCATGACCTGCATGACCTGCATGACCTGCATGACCTGCATGACCTGCATGACCTGCATGACCTGCATGACCTGCATGACCTGCATGACCTGCGTGGCCCTGCGTGCGCTCTGGTTTGGTGAATCCGCCGGGCAGGGTTAGCATGGTCGCCTGTTTATTTGGGTGGACTCATATGCTGATTTTTGACGGTCACAACGATCTGTTGCTTAACCTCTGGCTGCATCATCGTGATGCGCCTGCGCAGGCGTTTTATCAGGGGATTGAACGGGGCCACCTCGATTTTCCGCGCATTCAGCAGGGCGGGCTCGGCGGCGGGCTGTTTGCAATCTTTGTGCCTCCGCAGGAGTACATTGCCCGCACCGTTCCGGCACGTGCCGACGAGCCGTTTCAACCGCTTCAGATCATGTGGCAACAGGTTGAGATCCTGCAGCAGCTGACTGATGCGTCAGGCGGGCGGGCGCGACTCTGCCGCAGCCATGACGAGATCGTCGCCTGCCGCGCCGCAGGCGTACTGGCGATGGTGGCACACATCGAAGGTGCTGATGCGCTGGATGAGGAGGGCGAGCAGCTGCACGCCTTCTGGCAGGCGGGAGTGCGCAGCATCGGGCCATTCTGGAATCTGGCCAGCCGCTTTGGTGAAGGCGTCAGCGGCACCTTTCCTGGCTCGCCCGACACCGGGCCAGGCCTGACCCGCGCCGGAGAGAGGCTGATTCAGCAGGCGAGTGACCTGAAGATGATGATTGACGTGTCGCATATGAATGCAAAAGCCTTTTGGGACACCGCCCGGCTCTCCAGCGCGCCGCTGGTCGCCAGCCACTCCAACGCGCATGCTCTTTGCCCGCAGCCGCGTAATCTGACGGATGACCAGCTGGTGGCAATCCGCGACAGCGGCGGTCTGGTCGGCATTAATTTCGGCAATGCTTTTCTGCGCGCCGACGGTAAACGCGATGCTGACACGCCATTAACAGAAATTGTTAAGCATTGTGATCACTTGTTGAAGATAATGGGCAGCGACCATGTAGCCTTTGGCTCTGATTTCGACGGAATTACCCCACCGGCTGCGCTGGGCGATGTCAGCGGATTGCCGCGATTGCTCGCCGCTTTTCAGGAAGCGGGCTATGATCAGACACTGACAGAGAAACTGGCATGGGGAAACTGGCAGCGCGTTTTGCATCTGACCGGGCTGTGATAACAATTTCCTGATGTTCCGGGCTTGATCCCGACGCGCCATTGGCGCAACATCTGCCTGGAAATTGTGACGGCGGTCTCATTCAATGCCGGTCACACTGATTTCAGGCAGCTCATTTACTGTTAACCAAGAGGAAGTAACTCATGTGGAAAAAACCAACTTTCGTTGATATGCGTCTCGGTCTGGAAGTGACTCTCTACATCTCCAACCGTTAATCGTTCTGCCCGCCCTCTGAGCGGGCATTTTTTTTCAACTTCTGGTTTTCCTCTATGTTTATCAAAATCCTCGGTTCAGCCGCGGGCGGCGGGTTTCCGCAGTGGAACTGTAACTGCGCCAACTGCCACGGCGTGCGTAACGGCACGATCCAGGCCCAGGCACGCACGCAATCGTCGATTATCCTCAGCGATAACGGCGAAGATTGGGTGTTATGCAACGCTTCACCCGACATCAGCCAGCAGATCCTGCATACGCCAGAACTGACCCGCAAAGGGGTGTTACGCGGCACGGCGATCGGCGCAATTATCCTTACCGACAGCCAGATCGATCACACCACCGGGCTGCTGAGCCTGCGTGAGGGCTGTCCGCATCAGGTGTGGTGCACGCCGGAAGTGCATGGTGACCTCAGCACCGGCTTCCCGATCTTTCCTATGCTCACCCACTGGAATGGAGGCTTACAGCACCGTCCCATTGCGCCACTGACGCCGTTCAGCGTCGATGTCTGTGGTGATCTTCAGTTCACCGCAATTCCGATTATCAGTAATGCACCGCCTTACTCGCCGTATCGCGACCGGCCGCTGCCGGGCCATAACGTGGCGCTGTTTATTGAAAACCGTGCGAATGGCCAGACGCTGCTCTACGCGCCAGGCCTGGGCGAGCCGGATGCGGTGATCCTGCCGTGGCTGCAAAAAGCGGATTGCCTGCTGATTGATGGTACCGTCTGGCAGGATGATGAGCTGCTGACTACTGGCGTGGGTCATAACACCGGCAAGGCGATGGGCCATCTGGCGCTGGCGGAAGAGCAGGGGCTGATGGCACTGCTGGCGTCGCTGCCGGCAAAACGCAAAATTCTGATCCACATTAACAACACCAATCCGATCCTTAACGAGCAGTCACCGCAGCGTCAGTTTCTGACGGAGCAGGGAATAGAGGTGAGCTGGGACGGAATGGCGATCCACCTTCAGGGCTAAAACATGCAGATCACTGACACGCTGTCGCCGCAGGCTTTTGAACAGGCCCTGCGCGACAAAGGCGCTTATTACCATATCCATCACCCGTATCACATCGCGATGCATAACGGTCAGGCCACGCGCGAGCAGATTCAGGGCTGGGTGGCGAATCGCTTCTATTACCAGACCACCATTCCGCTGAAAGATGCGGCGATCATGGCCAACTGCCCCGATCCGGCTACCCGCCGTAAATGGGTGCAGCGCATCCTCGACCACGACGGCAGCAACGGCGAAGAGGGCGGCATTGAGGCCTGGCTGCGGCTGGGCGAGGCGGTCGGGCTGACGCGCGAAGAACTACTTTCAGAGCAGCATGTGCTACCAGGCGTGCGGTTTGCGGTGGATGCGTATATTAACTTTGCCCGCCGCGCCAACTGGCAGGAGGCAGCCTGCAGCTCACTCACCGAGCTGTTCGCCCCGCAGATCCACCAGTCACGGCTCGACAGCTGGCCGCAGCACTATCCGTGGATCAAAGAAGAGGGCTATTTCTACTTCCGCAGTCGTCTGGGTCAGGCGAACCGCGATGTGGAACATGGCCTGGCGCTGGCGCTGGAATATTTCACCACCGCTGAGACGCAAAACCGCATGCTGGAAATTTTGCAGTTTAAGCTCGATATTTTATGGAGCATGCTGGACGCCATGACCATGGCATACGAGCTGAAACGTCCGCCTTATCACACCGTAACTGATAAAGCGGCGTGGCACACCACCCGACTGGTATAACAGATGAATGAAAACTCGATTGCCGCGTTTCGTCGCGGCTACCGCATGCAGTGGGAAGCCGCTCAGGATACCCATGTGGTGCTCTATCCCGAAGGCATGGCGAAGCTGAACGAAACCGCCGCCGCCATCCTTGAGCTGGTGGATGGCAAGCAGGATATCGCCGCGATTATCGCAACGCTGGATAGCCGTTTTCCGGAGGCGGGCGGCGTGGGTGCAGATGTTTTAGAGTTCCTGCAATCAGCCTATGAACAGAAGTGGATACAGTTCCGTGACCCCGCATAAACCTGACGTGAATCCGCCGCTCTGGCTGCTGGCCGAGCTGACCTATCGCTGTCCGCTGCAGTGTCCCTACTGCTCCAACCCGCTGGATTTCGCCCAGCAGGAGAAGGAGCTGACCACCGAACAGTGGATTGAGGTGTTTCGTCAGGCGCGGGCGATGGGCAGCGTGCAGCTCGGATTCTCGGGCGGCGAGCCGCTGGTTCGTAAAGATCTGCCGGAGCTGATCAAAGCGGCGCGCGATCTCGGCTTCTACACCAACCTGATCACCTCTGGCATCGGCCTGACGGAGAAGAAGCTGGATGCGTTCAGCGAGGCGGGGCTGGATCATATCCAGATCAGCTTCCAGGCGAGTGACGAAACCCTGAATGCGGCGCTGGCCGGTTCGAAAAAAGCGTTTCAGCAGAAGCTGGAGATGGCGAAAGCGGTGAAAGCCCACGGCTATCCGATGGTGCTGAACTTTGTTCTGCATCGTCATAACATCGACCAGATCGACAGGATTATCGACCTCTGCATTGAGCTGGACGCGGATGACGTAGAACTGGCGACCTGTCAGTTCTACGGCTGGGCGCAGCTTAACCGTGAAGGCCTGCTGCCCACCCGCGAGCAGATCGCCCGCGCAGAGGCGGTGGTGAAAACCTACCGCGAGCGGATGAGCACCACCGGCAATCTGACCAACCTGCTGTTTGTGACGCCAGACTACTACGAAGAGCGCCCTAAGCCCTGCATGGGTGGCTGGGGCGCCATCTTCCTCAGCGTTACGCCAGAGGGCACCGCGCTGCCGTGCCACAGTGCGCGTCAGCTCCCGATAGAATTTCCCTCAGTGCTGACGCAAAGTCTGGACGATATCTGGTATAACTCATTCGGCTTCAACCGTTATCGCGGTTTTGACTGGATGCCAGAGCCATGCCGCTCCTGTGATGAGAAAGAGAAAGATTTTGGCGGCTGTCGCTGTCAGGCTTACATGCTGACCGGCAATGCCGACAACACCGATCCGGTCTGCAGTAAATCACCGCATCACGGCAAAATCCTTGACGCCCGGCGTGAGGCGGATTGCAGCGACATTAAAATTGGTCAGCTGCAGTTCCGTAACCGCAGCAACTCACAACTGATCTATAAAACACGGAACCTCTGATGAAAACGCGTTGCCTGGAGATAAACGGTCTGACGGTTGAACTGGTGCATCAGCCCGATGCCAGCCAGGCCGCCGCCCTGATTCAGGTGGGCGCGGGGAGTCACGACGAACCCGATCGCTGGCCCGGACTTGCGCATCTGCTGGAACATCTGCTGTTCACCGGCAGCACCGGCTGGCCTGATGAGGGCCGGTTGATGAGCTGGATTCAGACGCAGGGTGGCAGGGTTAACGCCACCACGCTGGCCCGGCGCAGCGCGTTCTTTTTTGAGGTTACGCCGTCGCTGCTGGCTGACGGGCTGGCGCGGCTGCAGGATATGGTCTGCCATCCGCTGCTTGATAATCAGGCAATCGGTCAGGAAGTGGCGGTGATTGATGCGGAATATCAGCTATTGCAGCGTCATCAGCCGTCACGCATTGAAGCGGCACTGCTGCACGCCGCCGCGTCACCTGCGGAATTCCACCGGTTCCATATTGGCAGCCGGGCGAGTTTTGGCGATGAGCTCTCTGCACTACAGCGGGCCCTGCGCCAGTTCCACCAGCGCTACTACTTCGCCAGCAATATGCGGCTCTGGCTGCAGGGGCCGCACTCACTGGATGAGCTGGAACAGCTGGCGCGTAACGTTGCTGCCGCGCTGCCCTCCGGTCAGTGGCGACAGGATCTGCCACCGCCGCAGCTGACCAGCGATACCTTCTGGCAGCTGGCAGAGACCGCACCTGGGGCGCTATGGCGCAGCTGGATACTGGATAACAGTGACGGTGTCACGTTATGGCGTGAATTTCTGCTGGATGAAGCACCCGGATCGCTGCTGGCTACCCTTCGTGAGCAGGGGCTGGCGGAGTCGCTGGAGCTGAAGTGGATCTATCAGGCGGGAGGCGCGCTCTGGCTGGCGCTGGGCGTTGAAACGCATCAACCCGAAACCGTTAATGTCTTGATCGACCGTTATCTGGATGCACTGCGCCAGACGAATGCGCCACAACATCAACACTATCACCAGCTGGCGCAGCAGCGATTTGTGACACTGTCACCGATGGAGCAGTTACGCCAGCGCGCAATCGGCTTTGCGCCAGATGAAGCCGTGCCTGCGTTACAGCCGCTGCTGGCGCGTCTCACCGACGCGCCGGGCACGTTGCTGTTCTGCACGTCGCACCCGGCTGAGGAAACCCTTCAGACGCAGGGATTCAGCCTTGCGCTGACCGCCTGGCAACCAGCCCCGTCTGAGGCGCTACCTCCGGCGAATTTCACATTCTATCCGTTCGAGACCGCCTTGACGTCTGAGCCGCTGCCCGCACAGGCGGTGGCATTGCCGCATCATCAGCCTGACGACCTGCAGGCGACGCTGATCCTGCGACCAGAGTTCTGGTCAACGTTCACCGAAGCGACAGGCGAAGCGCTGGGGCGGCGGTTACGTCCGCTGTTTGCCGCGTTGCGTCATCAGGGCGGCAACGGCAGCTTGCAGGAAGTGGAGGGCGTGTGGCAACTGACGCTACAACTGACGCCGGATGAGGCAGTGGCTGACCGGGCGCTGAGCCAGATCGTCGCCGCACTGACGCTGCCGGTTGAGGCGGCGCAGCCTTCTTCGGGAGAAAGCATCGCGATTCGTGCACTGCTGCGGCAGTTGCCCTGGCAGCTGGCCGCCACCATTACGCCACATTGCTGGCGGGCGGCGCTGAAAGGCGGCAACGCGGCACTGCATTCACTGATTGCCCGGCGGCTGAGCGCACTGTCGCTGCCGGTTAACCCTGACACGCCGCCAAAGCGCATGACGACGCAAACCGGTATGACGCGCCTGCCACACGGCAGCGCGGACAATGCTCTGCTGCTGTTTATCCCGCTGCATCGTCCTGAACAGCTGGCGGCGCTTCGCGCGCTGGCGCTGATCTACGAGCCGCGCTTTTTCCAGCGCTATCGCGTTGAGCAGCCTATCGGTTATGTGGTCAGCAGCCGCTATATGCGCTGTGCCGATGAAGATGGGGTACTGTTTGCGCTGCAATCGCCCGATTACAGCGCGCTGTCACTGCTGCGCTACTGCCGCAACTTCCTGCGGTCACTGAACGAGACGCTGGCGGGTTACGATCTGGCGGCACTGAAAGCGCGTCTTCTGAGCCGGGAAGTGGATCAGCCACTGGCGTGCTTACGCGCAGACAATGGCCTGGCAGAACCGGATGCGGCGCAGATTGAGGCGCTGACACTTGCGGATCTGCAACAGCTTCACCGCACGCTGATTCAGGATCGCCGCCGCTGGCGGGTGCTGTTTACCGGCGGCGAGAATGTGTAGCGCCCGGTATAAAGTTGCTGAATTTATTTGAAAATTACCGACAAATCTCTTCACTGTCTATTCCGGGCGAACTGGACCACACTCAATTCACTTTGTCCGCATAAGGAATTGACCGTGAAAAACTTCAAACGTATTGCACTGCCCCTGTTAGCCGCTGCCACCCTCTACGCCCCGTTGTCTCAGGCTGAGGCGATGCACTACCAGCTGAATCCTGAGCATACGTCGGTGATTGTTGCCTGGAACCACTTCGGCTTCTCAAACCCTACCGCTGATATCCCTGATGCAACCGGTAACCTGGTGTTTGATAAAGATCATCCAGAGGCATCACGTGTTGACGTGACCCTGCCAGTCAGCAAAATCGACAGCCACGTGGCTGCGCTGACCAAAGAATTCAAAGGCGCTGAGTACTTCGACACCGCTAAATATCCGACTGCGACCTTCCACAGCACCAAAGTGGTGGCGAAGGGCGACAACAAATTTGATGTTGAAGGCAACCTGACCCTGAAAGGCATCACCAAGCCAGTAACGCTGCACGCGACGCTGAATAAGCAGGGCGAGCATCCGATGGTGAAAAAGCAGGCGATTGGTTTTGATGCCACCGGCACCATCAAGCGTTCTGACTTCAAGCTGGACAAATATGTCCCAGCGGTAAGCGACGAGGTCACTCTGACTCTGTCTACTGAAGCCTACGCGAAGTAAGTTTTTTGGGGCGTAGCGGCTTGCAGCTACGTCCCTTATTCGTTTTTTCTGCGCCTTCTTCCCCTCTGAAATCTATTCTGCCCGCCTGTTTATCTGTCATAAAATAATCCGGATATCTCCTCATCAACTATTTTCTGAACGCTTTATCTGGCCCGGAACCGGGAAAAATGAGGCGAAAGTCACAAATTTGCAACAGCACGGAATAAGCCACTCTGTGCCGCTGTGTGGCGAAATAAAATTCAGATGTCTTCTGAAATAACTCATTGATTTATATCGTTTCACTCTAATCGGCCTTCCCGCGAATAGTGTGATTTTGATCTCAAAAACCGCCGTTCAGACACCCCTGTCAATAACTCCGCCCAAAAAATACCGCTCGTAACTGTGATCTCCTCTGCAAATAGCAACCCCACGAACCGGAAGAATGGCCCTCAGCAGATTAAGACAGCGAGGTGAGGGAAATGCGAATTGGAATGGTGATCAGTGGCGGTGATGTAACCGGCATTAATAATTTTGTCTTCCAGTTAGGGCGTCTGACGCAGGCGGAGATCGTGATATTTGATGGTGGCATTCCCGGCCTGCTGGCAAATAACCATCGTGATATCAGCCAGCGTGATCTGCTCGACTTTTCCATCGCCTCAATTCCGGTTATGCAATCGGGACGCACGCAAAAGAAACTGGTGCGCAGCGAATATGAATGTATTGCCCGCCAGCTGAAAAGCGCCCGTATTGAAGTGTTAATTATGGCGGGCGGAGACGGGTCGCTGCAATTTCTCCATACCCTGTCGGAGTCTGGCGTTAATTGTTTCGGCGTCGGCATGACCATCGATAATGATGTCTTCGGCAGTGATTACACCCTGGGTTTTTCCACCGCCTGCGAGCAGGTATTAAAAGAGGTCGCGAAACTGCGGAATACCGGGCGCGCCTTACCTGGCCGGGTATTTATGCTGGAGTTACTCGGCGGCTACTGCGGCGAATTAACCCTGCAGTCGGCGATTAAATCCAATGCGGACATTGCGCTGATCCCGGAGTGCCAGATTCCTTTGCCACAGCTGGCGCAGCGCATCACCCGGCGGCTGGCAGAGCAGAACAGCGTGATCATTCTCTGTTCAGAAGGCTACACCCGCGAATATTCGCCGGGTTTTCAGGGGGCTATCGACACCTTAATCAAACAGCTTGAGCCGCTTATTGGCGTACGCGTCCGTAAAACTATCCTCGGTTACGGGCTGCGGAATGGTGATCCCACCTGCGAAGAGATTTATCAGGGCACCATTATGGCCAGTGAAGTGGTGCGTTGTATTCAGTCAGGAATGCGGAATAAAGCGGTCATTATTAACGGCAGCAATAAACCGATTCCGATTGATTTAATAAGCATGCAAAAACGCCTGGTCGATATTGACGGGCACCATTACAAACTCGCTAAACAACTCAATATATTGTGAGGAGAAAACCATGCTGAAAATATTATGTGTCTGTGGTTGTGGCTTAGGATCCAGTTTTGCGATTGAGATGAGCGCAAAAGCGGTTTTAAAAAAACTGGAGATTGAGGCCGATATCGATCACACCACCATTTCAGAAGCGAATGCCTTTAAGTCGGACATGATTCTGACGCAAAAAGCCTTTGCCGATGTGTTAAATGCCGACGCCAGTCCGGAACAGATTAAGCGGGTCATTATTCTTAACCGGCTCACCGATAAAGCGGAAATAGAGCAGAAGATCCTGGCCTTTTTAAAAGAACGCAACGTAAAGGTCGCCGCCCATGAATAGTGTGATCGACTTCCTGGTAAAAGATCTGCTGGGGCAGGCGTCTATTCTGATCGCCTTTATTGCCCTGATTGGTCTGCTGCTGCAAAAGAAATCCGCAGGCAAGGTGGTGGAAGGCACCTTTAAAACCCTGCTCGGCTTTTTAATTATGATGGCGGGTATCAATATTATTGTGGGAACCCTGACGTTCCTCAATACCATTTTTACCCACGGCTTTGGCATGCGCGGCTATATCACCGATGTTGCCGCCATTGCCGGGCTGGCTAACCGTGAGCTGGGGTCTGAAGTGGCACTGACGCTGCTGGTGATCTTTATCGTCAATATCATCATCGCGCGACTGACGCCCTTTAAGTACATCTTCCTCACCGGCCAGGCCCTGCTGTGGATGGCGACGATTGGCGCGGTGATTGGCTATAAAGCGGGGCTGACCGGTCTGCCGCTGATCCTGACCGGCGGTATCTTTGGCGGGATCATGGCCGTGGTGATGCCTGCGCTGGCGCAGCCGGTGGTACGGCGTATTACCGATTCGGACGACGTTGCCCTGGGTCACTTCTGCACCATTGGTTATCTGGTCACTGCGGCGGTCGCCAAAGTGGTCGGCAAAGGATCGCGATCCACTGAAGATCTTAAGCTGCCCGATAACTTCAAGTTTCTGCAGGATACCTATCTGTCGATGGCGCTGGTGATGGTGCCGATGTACCTGATCCCCGCCGTGGCGGCCGGTCCGGCGTTTATCGCCCAGTACAGCAACGGCATGAACTACCTGATGTACGCCTTTATGCAGTCGATTCAGTTCGTGGCCGGAGTCTTTGTGCTCTACAGCGGCGTCCGCCTGCTGCTTAACGAGCTGGTGCCTGCCTTCCGTGGTATCGCCATGCGTGTCGTGCCGGATGCCAAACCGGCGCTGGACTGCCCGGTGATGTTTCCCTATGCCCCGAACGCGGTGATTGTTGGCTTTCTCGCCACCACGCTCGGCTCAATTGTCGGCATGCTCGTCTTCCCGATGTTTGGTCTGGCGATGATCCTGCCTGGCCTGCTGACCAACTTCTTTGCCGGTGGCACCGCCGGGGTATTTGGTAATGCCATGGGCGGACGGCGCGGCGCGATGATCGGCGGCTTCGTCCACGGCCTCTTTATCACCATTCTGCCCGCCATCCTGGTGCCGATGCTGGAGAGCTATGGCTTCACCGGTGTGACCTTCAGTGACTCAGATGTCATCAGTACCGGCCTGGTGCTGGGCCACGCCTTCCAGAATAACTGGCTGTTCGTTGCTCTGTTTATTGCCTTTGTTACCGCGCTTGCCTGGTTTGTTAATGGCAAATCCACAAAACCTCAAGAGGAAAAAATCCATGAAACTTTATAACTTCGCCGATCTGTTACAGCTGGCTAAACAGCGCGACTTTAAAGCGGTGGGTTCTTTTAATCTTCACTGCCTGGAGATGCTGCCCGCCTATTTTAAAGCGGCAGAGAAAACCAATAGTCCGTTAATGATTCAGATCTCCACCGGTACGGCGAAATATCTCGGCCATAAATTACTGGTCGATGCCATTAAATCGCTGTCAGAGAGCAAAAATGTCCCGACCTGTCTGCATCTCGATCACTGTTCCGATTTAGCGGCGATTCAGACCGCGATTGATGCCGGATTCAGTTCCGTGATGTATGACGGGTCCCATCTGTCAATTGAGGAAAATATTGCCAACACCCGCCGGGTGATCGATATGGCGCGTCCGCACAATGTTTCGGTAGAAGCGGAGCTGGGCGCGATTGGCGGCTCGGAAGATGGTAAATGCGTGGAAATGGAGGCGATTGCGTTTACGCCGGTGGAAGATGCGCGCCGCTTTGTCGAAGAGACCGGCGTCGATATGCTGGCGATCTCCATCGGCACCGTGCATGGACTTTACACCGGCAAAGCGCATATTCAGCATCAGCGGCTGGCAGATATCACGGCGGCAACCCACACGCCACTGGTGCTGCACGGCGGCACCGGCGTCAGCGATGAAGATATGCGGCTGGCGGTCAGCAGCGGTATTGAGAAGGTCAATGTCGGCACCGAAATGAATGTTCAGTGGGTGGCGCAGTGCAAATCGACCTTTGAAAAAGGCAAGGTCAATGACAGCGTGCGTAATTTCCTGGTGCCGGCCAATGATGCGGTAACCAGTGTGCTGGTAGAGAAGATGCAGTTATTCCGGTAATCGCCCGTTTCGCTATCACCGGCTTATTGCGTCAAACCTTTTATAATTACCTATTAATCTGAGCCACCCCGACATGCTACGGGGCAGGAGAGCCTATGTTTGGATTCTTAAAAAAGTCTCCGGCTGTGGAACAACCCAGCGAGCAGCAGCAGGATCATCTGGCGGAATTAAGTCGCGAGAAAATAACGCAACTGGAGCAGCAGCTGGCTATTAATCCGCGTGATGGCGAAACGCAAAAACAATTAATGCTGGAATATAACCGGGCATTAAGCTTATTTGCGAAAAGCCGTCGCTATCGCAATGAAATTGATGCGCTGTTTGTCAAAATCGATGAATTACGCAATGTGGTTCGCCAGTCGATTTAAGGAGAGCTGATGACGATTAAGCAGTTATTGCAAGAGGCAAACGCTATTCAGATTGGTATCGACGCCACGGACTGGCGTCAGGTTATCGCGCTGGCTGCCGAACCCCTGGTCAGTGGCGGCTATCTCGATGCTTCTTATCCTGATGCGGTCATTGCCAATACGCTGGCCCATGGCGCTTACTACGTGTTTGAAGAGGGGATCGCCATTCCCCATGCGCGACCGGACGCAGGGGTGATCCGCGACTGTTTCAGTATGATTCTGTTGAATGAGCCGATCTCGTTTGAGGGCAGTGATAAAGCGGACATTGTGATTATGTTTGGCGCGCGTGACAGCAATGCCCATATAGAAGAGGGGATCCGCGCGATTGTGTCGCTGCTGGAAGATGAGGAAACGCTGGTCCGGTTACGTCAGGCCAGCAGTGTCGCGGAGGTCATCGATATCTTATGACGCAAAACATCCCCCCCAAACGCGTGGTGCTGGTTAACGGTATTCCGGCATCGGGTAAAAGCACCCTGACGCGCGTGCTGTCACAACACTTTAGCTGGCCGGTGCTGACGCTCGACAGCCTGAAAGAGCCGTTTATGCACGCTTTTGCGCCGGTCGATCGCCAGCGTAACCGGCAACTGGGCTGCGCGGCCTATCAGGCGATCTGGAACATCGTCGCGCAGGCTCCCGCCAGTCAGATCTGGCTGATCGACGCCTGGTTTGGGTTCCAGCCCCGTACGCTGCTGGAGCAGGGACTGAAACAGGCGGGCGTGGAAGAGGCGCTGGAGCTATGGCTCAAGATTGAACCGGAAGCGGCGGTGGCGCGCTATCAGGCGCGGCTGTCACAGCGGCTGCCGGGCCATCCGGGTGCGGAGTATTTGCCGGAGCTGCGCCAGCTGGCACAACAGGCCACTCCGATGGCGCTGGGCCAGGTGTATGAGGTTGATGCCTGCGCCCAGGATCACGCTGCCGTCATTCACTGGCTGCAGCAGCAACTGACCAGAACCCGCTACACTTCAGTTCATCATCAGAGGAGTGAGGTGTTGCAGGATGTCGTCGCCCCCGTATCTGCAAACCGGTGAGAGCGCCGTGCTCTATGACGGCGTCTGTAAGCTGTGCAACGGCTGGGTTCAGTTCCTGCTGCGTCACCATCTGGCGCGGCAGGTCCGTTTTGCCTCGGTGCAGAGCGAGCAGGGCAAAGCGCTGCTGCGCTGGGCCGGACTGCCGGAAGAGAACATCAGCACCATTGTCTACATTGCCGATAACCAGCACTGGCTGCGGGCGCAGGCGGTGTTCCGCGTGATGCAGCACCTGCCGGCACCCTGGCGCGGGCTGGCGGTGCTGCGCCACTTTCCCGACGCGATCAGTAACTTTGCTTATGACCGCATCGCGTTAAACCGCTATAAGCTGTTTGGGCGTTACAGCGCCCAGCACGCTATCCAACCCGATTATCCTGGTCGATTTCTGCATGAGGTTGATACAGCTCACTAATCTTTAACAGCCAGTCGCAGGTGGCAATGAGATCAATGAGAACAATGATGTTATTGTTATGTCCACCGAATGTTAGATAAATGTGATGCTTTCAGGAAGCGGTAAGAGGGATTTATGCCGGTTAATTTCGATCTAAACGATCTCTACGCGTTTCGCGCGCTGGTGGAGTTTGGCAATTTTCGCCTGGCGGCAGAATCGATCTGCCTCTCACAGTCGGCGCTGAGCCGCAGGATAGATAAGCTGGAAACCTCGCTGGGGATCAAACTGTTTGAGCGTACCACGCGCCGCGTCACGCTGACCCTGAAGGGGCATGCGTTTGCTCAGCGCTCGGATAAGTTGCTGGCTGATTTTGAAGAGGTCATGGCCGATCTCAGTGAGGTGAGCTTAGCACGCACCGGCCTGATCACCGTGGCCTGCGTGCCGTCAGCCGCCTACTACTTTATGCCCAACATCATCCGGCTATTTCAGGCGCGCTATCCCCGCGTACGAGTCAAACTGATCGACAGCAGTGCGGCTAACGTTTATGACGCGGTGATTGGCGGTCAGGCCGACTTTGGCATCAGTTTTTCCAGCCGCTCGCAGCCGGATGTGCATTTCCAGCCGCTGATGGATGATCCCTATGTGGCGGCCTGTCGGCGTGACCATCCGATAGCCAGCAAAAAGAGTCTGAGCTGGCAGGCGTTTTATCAGTATGAGTGGGTCGGGCTGGATAAAACCTCCGGCAATCGCAACCTGCTGGATCAGGCGCTGCAGGCGATCATGCCGGAGAAACCCTGTATCTGTGAAACCCGGCACGTCACCACCATGCTGGGGATGGTTGAGGCGGGGCTGGGCATTGCTGCCGTCCCCGCCATGTCGATGCCTGGCTACGATCACGCCCTGCTGATGGCGGTTCCATTGACCGATCCGCAGGTGAAACGCACCGTGGGTCTGCTACGTAAAAATGGCCGGACGCTGTCGCACATTGCGGGCGAACTGGAGAACCTGATTATTGAACAGTATCAGCGTCTCTGACCGGTTTTGACGCTTTCACGGTGTGCAGTCCGCTGGCGTGCACCGCCTGTTGTGCTTCAGAAGAGGCGAGCCAGCGCAGCAGCTTAGCCGCCTCATCCGGCTGCGCTGACTTGCGCACCACGGCACCGGCGAAGCGGGTGGTGTATTGCAGCTTGTCCGGCAGTTCGCCAATAAAAGTAACGCCCGGCACCGGCAGCAGCTCACTGACCTGCTGAAAGCCGATAGCGTATTTACCGGCCGCGACCTCTGAGGCCACCGGGATGCGCTCAACCTTCACCGCTTTCCCCTTAACCTGATCTTCAATGCCCAGGCGGCTGAACAGCTGGCTGCTGACATACTTACCGCTGGCGCTGTCAGAGTAGGCGATGGAGCTGGCGTTCAGCAGAGCAGTACGCAGCGCGCTTTCGCTGCCGATCTTAACCGGCGTGGCACCCTGTTTGATCACCGCGCCGATGCGGGAGTCTGCCAGCTCAACCCGTGTACCCGGCAGCGTCTCGCCCTGCTTTTGCAGATCGCTTAGCGCATCGCCGACCATAATCACCACATCGGCCGGTTCACCACGCGCCAGTCGGGCCGGAATCGCCTGCGGGGTTTTGCCCATAGACGGACCGGCGACGGTGTTGATAGTGATCCCTTCACGCTGGGCGAAGCGGGGCGAGAGCGTATCCCACGCTGCTTTAAACCCGCCGGAGATCATCACCGTCAGCTCTTTTGCCTGCGCCGTGGCGCTGCCCGCCACGCTGAACAGCAGAGCAGCGTAAAGCGACATCGTTTTCAGTTTCATTTTACGTTCCTCAGCTAACGGTTTCATGGGCAGGCGATACGGCACTGCGTGTACGACGATAGAGATAAAGTGTTGCCCCCAGGGCGCAGACTGCTGCAAAACTCATCCAGTAGCCTGGCGAGGCTTTATCGCCGGTCATCTCAATCAGGCCGGTTGACATCACCGGCGTAAATCCGCCAAACAGCGCAGTTGCCAGGCTATAGGCCAGCGAGAAGCCCGCCACGCGCACTTCCGCTGGCATGATTTCGGTCAGCGCCGGGATCATCGCGCCGTTGTAGAGACCATAGATCATTGAAAGCCACAGCAGCACGCCCAGCATCATCGAGAAGCCCGGTGCGGCGGCCAGCATGCTCAGAGCCGGATAGGTGGTGACTATTGCCAGCAGGGTCATGGCGACCAGCACAGGCTTACGGCCAAAGCGGTCGGAGATCGCGCCGCCAATCGGCAGCCAGATAAAGTTCGACACCGCCACCAGCAACGTCACCAGCAGGCTGTCAGAGGCGCTGAGCAATAGCACTTTCTTGCCAAAGGTCGGCGCGTAAACCGTAATCAGGTAAAACGCAGTCGTGGTCATTGCTACCATCAGCATCCCGGCAATCACCACCTGCCAGTTGGCGAGCAGGATGCGGAACACCTGCTTCACATCGGGATGGCTGCGACGGTTGTTGAACTCCTGGGTCTCTTCCAGCTTGCGACGCAGCACGAAAATAAACGGCACAATCAGGCAGCCAAACAGGAACGGAATGCGCCAGCCCCATTCACGAATGGCGCTCTCTTCCAGCACCGCGTTGAGGATAAAGCCCATCGCCGCCGCCACCATAATCGCGACCTGCTGACTGCCTGACTGCCAGCTGGTGTAGAAGCCCTTGCGGCCAGGTGTGGCAATCTCTGCGAGATAGACCGACACGCCGCCCAGCTCTGCACCGGCGGAGAAGCCCTGCAGCAGCCGACCGATCAGCACCAGCAGCGGCGCCCACAGGCCAATACTCTGGTAAGAGGGGATCAGCACGATCATAAAGGTGCCTGCTGCCATGATGGAGAGCGTGACGATCAGCCCTTTACGACGGCCAACCTTATCGATGTACGCCCCCAGCACTACCGCGCCAATCGGGCGCATCAGGAACCCTGCGCCAAACACGGCAAAGGTCATCATCAGTGAGGCGAACTCACTGCTGGCCGGGAAAAAGGTATGGGCGATATAGGTGGCATAGAAACCGAACAGGAAGAAGTCGAACTGTTCGAGAAAGTTGCCTGAGGTAACACGGAATATTGCGCCAATCCTGGCGCGGTGAGTCATGGGTGAGGTTGTCTGCATCAGTAGCTCCAGTAAGGTATGACGCTTTTTGCCGCGCCTGTCACTGAAGAGTGGATCAGCGCCCGGCGCTAAATAAGTGCAAAAAGGGCATCGATTAATGTGCCAGCCGCATGATTGCCAGGCGTTATCACTTAAAGTGTTTCGCATTCAACAGGTTAAATGGCGGGATGGTTTTTTTGTGCCTGTTAGTGAGCCTGAGAGGAGTTTGCGGAAATGTGACAGATTTCATAAGCGTGTTGCAGGCGAATAGGGGGAATCTGGCTTGTCTGAGGCCATCAGCGCAGAGTCTGGCGGCAACAAAAAGGTTCAGAACGCAGGCAGCAAGGCGTCAGGGAAAGGTTATGCCAAAAATCTGATGTAAATGTCGGACGCCCGCTACGGTAAAAACCACTTCACGGTAGCCAGGCTGCCGGGTTAGCCAGCCTTGCGTTTCAAAGGCACTCAGCAGCGCTGCACCCGCGTAGCCGCCGAGATGGAACCGGCGCTCACTCCAGTCGAGACAGCCACAGCAGGCTCTGCGGCGTCCGGGCTGCGACAGATCAACCTGCAAAGCCGCAAACTGCTGCAGACCCAACAGGGTGACAGCGCTGCCTTCCGGCGTGATCCAGCCCTGTTGCGCCATTACGGCATAAATCTGCACCGCAATATCACCGGCCAGATGGTCGTAACAGGTGCGGGCGGTGCGAAGCGATGTTGGGGTGGTGCTCGCCGGCGCGGCAATCCGTCGCCAGGACACGCCCATCATGTTCTCAATCAGCGTAGCGATGTCACTGCCGGTCAGTCGGTAATAACGGTGACGCCCCTGCGCCACGCAGACGATCAAGCCGCTGGTGATCAACCGGTTCAGATGGGCGCTGGCGGTTGAGGGCGCCACGTCGGTGACGGCACTGAGTTCGGTGGCGGTCCAGGCGCGTCCATCCATCAGCGCGGACAGCATCTTCACCCGTGACGGATCGGCCATTGCGGCGGCGACGCCCACAATCGCATTCTCAAGTGCTTCGCTATCGTCAGGTGCGTTATGCGGTTGTGGAGTTGCCATCAGATTACAGTGCCCATTCTGTGGTCAGCCCGGCGGCTGATCGATTGTTATCAGTAATCAGGATCAGCTGGTTAGCGTGATCGCTGTATTGCACCAGGATGTTGATTCCGGCATCGGCAAGGCGTGCAGTGATCGCCCCCAGCTCGCCGGGACGCTGTTGCGGTAACCTGCGAATAAGCGGAACGTTAACTGCCTCGACGGCGATACCTTCTGCTTCCAGCACGGTCCGCGCCCGTTCGCCTTCCTCGACCAGAAAATGAGCGTGGCTCTGCTCACCAAAGGAGAACAGGCCGCCGCCTTCCAGGCCAATCCCATGACGGCCCAGCAGCGTGGTGAGCCGGGAAAGTGTGCCTGGACTATTTTGCAGGATGACATGAATATCGAACATGTTAATTTACTCCCTGTTGTGAGGCATATTCTCTGATCAGCGTGACGATGCGAAGACGGTAACCGGCAAAAAGGGTCTCGCGGCCTTCACGCTGTGCGGCCTGGTGACAGAGGTTGCGCTTCCAGGCCAGCACCGATTCTTCATCGCGCCACCAGGAGAGCGAGAGAATTTTTTTCTCATCGGTCAGGCTTTGAAAGCGCTCAAGAGAGATAAACCCGCTGTTTTGCATCAGCAGCGGTTTAAGGTCGGCAGCCAGTTGCAGGTAACGCATCTGGTGTTCGGGTCGGGCTTCGGCTTCAAATAGTACGGCAATCATCGCTATCCTCCTTTGGGTGATAGCGCAAAAATAGCGGGCGGGGCGGGTTGATGCTTCGGCCGGTAACGAAATATGGCTGCAGGGGCGACCTCCAGCCGGTGCAATCTTGTAATGGAGCAGATGATATGTTCAGCGGACTCAGTGCGTTCCCCCTTACTCCCTTTGCGGCAGGCAAGCCCGATGAAGCGGCTTTTTTGCGGCTGCTGCGCAGGCTGACTGATGCAAAAGTCGATTCCCTTGGCGTGCTGGGGTCCACCGGCAGCTACGCCTATCTCACCCGCGCGCAGCGCAGGCGTATCGCAGAACTGGCGGTGGAACATGCAGAGTCGATTCCGGTGATGATCTGCATTGGTGCGGTGGGCACTGACGAGGTGCTGGCGCTGGCGGAGGACGCGCAACAGGCGGGCGCGGCCGCGTTATTGCTGCCGCCGCTGGGTTATCAGACGTTGAATGAAGATGAGGTGTTCACGCTTTTCGAGACCGTGACGCGACACGCCTCGGTGCCAGTCTGTATCTATGACAACCCCGGCACCACCCATTTTACGTTTTCCGATGCGCTGCTGAGCCGGATCGCCACACTTTCCGGTGTCGGGTCAGTGAAAATTCCTGGGGTACCGGCAGATCAATCGGCGGCTAACGATCGCCTCGCTCAGCTGCGCGGCACGCTGCCAGATTCCGTATCGATTGGCGTCAGTGGCGATGCTTCTGCCGCCAACGGGCTGATTGCGGGCTGTGATGGCTGGTATTCGGTGTGCGGCGGGCTGTTTCCGCGCGTTGCAAAAGCGATGACCGAAGCGGCGGCCGCAGGCGACCATCAGAGCGTCAGGGCGCAGTCCGATCGCCTGCAGCCGTTATGGGCGCTGTTCCGCCAGCATGGCGGCAGTTTCCGGGTGATCAGCGCCGCGGCGGGGCTGCTGGGATTGACCGAACGCGACTGCCTGCCGCGCCCGCTGCAGCCGCTCTCCGATGCGCACTGCCAGCAGATTGCTGACGTGCTCGCGGCACTCGACCTCTCTTAAGATCCCGCGCCAGAAGGCATTAACCGTGGCGCACCAGGTTAAAGCCTTCTTCCTCCTGCGGCGCTTCGAAATAGCGGGTAATCAGCGCGAACTGCTCGTCCGTTGCGGCAAAGGCGTGTTCGCCGTCCTGATTTCGGGCGTGCAGGCGCGATTTACACAGCGCATCCGGTACGTCCAGATAATGCAGGCGATGGTCGGCAGAGGATGCCTGAATCACCGACATCATCCAGTCGCGATTCGCCCGGGTGTTGGCAGGAAAATCGAGCACCACCGACACGCCTGCGTTAAGCAGCGCGACCAGATGAGGCGTCATCGCCTTTCTGAGTTTTGCTGCATGGCGCACGTAATCGGCCACCGACTGCATCTCGTCCTGATAAAGCGCGGCGAGCCACTGATCCTCGCTGATCACCACGCAACCGGGGGCGGCGCTCAGCTCAGCCGCCAGCGTTGATTTCCCGGAGGCAATTTTTCCACACAGCAGATGCAGCGTGGCGGGGGCAAAAGTCATGGTCATATCACTCCTGTGTCAGCCTGATAGTGAACCGCGCGCATTACGCGAAGGGAAAGTAAAGCAGGTCTCGCCGAAGCGGGATTCAGGCTAACAAAACAGGGGAGAGATAAGCAATGAGAAGCAGGAAGTTGCTGGTGAGTAAAACCCGGATTTACCGCGCGTAACAGCCTTCGCTGCTGCGGGTGTTACTGCATTCAGAAAAAACCGCGGCTTTCGCTGGGCACGTTGACACGCCTGAACGGGGAAGTGCGCTCAGGCGTAGCGTGGGATATCAGATACGCTTTCAGAAAGGGGGGAATCTGCGCTGAACAGCTGGCAACTGACTTCATTTTTGTGCCATCAGCAACGTCAGCAGTTCGCGGCAGCATGCCTCTTCTTCTGCACTGTCTGCGGATGCCAGATGGCGCAGCAGTTCCATACAGCTTTTTTCCTTGCCCGCTTCCAGTAACTCTTCGATCAGAAAGTTGAGTTTGTCCTGTTCAGACACGGCAAAGGATGAACTAAACTCATTTTTGACCGGGCCACTGTGATTCACCGGCAACGTGAGGGTGTTTTGCATTGGCATAGTATTGTCCTGTTTCGGGTTAAAAAATGTTCGGCGGTTGCTATTAAACTTATACAACGATTCGTAATTTGTACAGAAATCTGCCCGATTGATTTTCAGGACGAAGCTAAGCGCAGCGCGGTTGCGGCGTAAATGTCAGCTAATCATTAAGTTAGCGGGAGAAGGAATTTCAGAAAAATTCTGCGGGCCTGAAGCCGGATGCGGAGGCGGGAAAAACCAGGTCAGTCCTGCGTCAGGTCAACAGGCGGCCCACCGGGCCGCATGCACTATTTAGCGGTCAGGAAATCTTCGCGCTGCGGTGTAAACGTATCCAGTAACGTGCCCGCCTCAAGACAGACACAGCCATGAACCACATTGGGCGCTTTGTAGAGCGTATCTCCTGCGCCCACCTCACGCGTTTCACCATTGATGGTGAAGGCAAAACGTCCGCTCAGCACGTAGGTCAGCTGCTCGTGGGGATGGTGATGCAGCGGGCCGACAGCCTCTTTCTCGAAAATCACTTCTACCGCCATCATGGTGCCGCCGTACGCCAGCACGCGGCGGGTCACGCCGTTGCCCAGATCTTCCAGTGGTCGCTCTTTATGGTAGATAAACATCGCAATCCTCCTGCGGTTGCCCCTGCTGCGGTGACCGTTTTGTGATGGATCTCACAGCGCTCGGGTGAATTAGTTTATGCACTTTAGTGGTTTTTCACTAAAATGAAACGGTGTTTCAATTAATTTATAAGGGTAGATCATGAAAATCGCGTTAATGATGGAAAACAGCCAGGCCGCTAAAAACGTTACCGTGCTGAAAGAACTGGAAGGCGTCGCACAGCCACTGGGCCATCAGGTCTTCAACGTCGGTATGAGCGATGAGCAGGATCACCACCTGACCTATATTCACCTCGGCATTCAGGCCAGCGTGTTGCTCAACAGCCAGGCCGTGGATTTCGTGGTCGCGGGCTGCGGCACCGGGCAGGGCGCGCTGATGTCGCTTAACATTCACCCGGGCGTCGTCTGCGGCTACTGTATCGATCCGGCGGATGCCTACCTGTTTGCCCAGATCAACAACGGTAATGCCTTATCTCTGCCGTTCGCCAAAGGCTTTGGCTGGGGCGCTGAACTTAACCTGCGCTTTATCTTTGAAAAAGCCTTCACCGGCGAGAAGGGCAATGGCTATCCGCCAGAGCGTAAAGAGCCGCAGGTGCGTAATGCCGGTCTGCTGAATCAGGTCAAAGCTGCCGTGATCAAAGAGAACTACCTCGACACGCTGCGCGCCATCGACCCTGAACTGGTGCGTACTGCCGTTAGTGGCCCACGCTTCCAGCAGTGTCTGTTTGAGCATGGCAAAAATCAGGAAATCGTCGCTTTTGTGCGTCAGCTGACCCACTAACGCATCCGGGGTCATAAGGCCGGTCTGACCGGCCTTTTTTTATTCTCTCTTTCCCGACATCAGCTGAACGTCAGCTCTGCTGCGCCAGCGCCGGATTGTAATGGCGACTCGCCTCCACCAGCATCCGGGTGTAGGGCATCGCGGCGCGGTCGGCCACCAGCGTCGGCACATCCAGCGTCTCCAGCACCTTGCCCTGTTGCATAACCGCCACGCGATGGCAGAGGTGCGCCACCACGCCGAGATCGTGTGTCACCATCAGATAGGTCAGGTTCTCCTGCTGCTGCAGATCGCTGAGCAGATTGAGGATCTCCGCCTGCACCGAAACATCCAGCGCGGAGGTCGGCTCATCCAGCAGCAGCACGCGCGGCTCTAAAATCAGCGCACGGGCAATCGCCACGCGCTGACGCTGACCACCGGAAAGCTGGTGCGGATAACGCGTCTGCCAGGCGCGATTCAGCCCGACCTTATCCAGCATCGCCACGACGCGCTGCTGGCGCTGCCCGATACCCTGAATCTGTAATGGCTCTTCAAGGATATCGCCCAGCGTATGACGCGGATGCAGGGAACCATAAGGGTCCTGAAACACCATCTGCACCTGACGGCAGCGCGCCCGATCGATGCGGTGCGCCAGCGGCTGGCCATCAATGGTCAGCTCTCCCTGCCAGTGATTAAACAGGCCCGCCAGACACTTCAGCACCGTGGTTTTACCCGAGCCTGACTCACCGACCAGCCCGAAGATTTCACCCTGTTTAACCTGCAGGCTGACGTCGAACAGCACCTGATTACGGCGACCCTCTTCACCAAAACTCAGGTTGAGATTTTTCACCTCAATCATCGTAACTCCTTAGTCAGTTAGCCAGCTGGCGTGACGTTGTAACACCGGCAGACGCGTGCGCCGCCGATCAAGGTCGGGCAGTGCTGCCAGCAGTCCCTGGGTGTAGGGATGCTGCGCGCGGTCAAGTTCGCTGGCGGCCAGCGACTCCACCACGCGCCCGGCATACATCACCAGCACCCGATCGCAGAAGCTGCGCACCAGATTGATATCGTGACTGATAAAAATCAGTCCCAGACCGCGCGCTTTCACCAGATCATCCAGTAGCGCCAGCACCTGCAGGCGAACCGAGACATCCAGCGCAGAGGTGGGCTCATCGGCAATCACCAGTTCCGGCTCGGTGATCAGCATCATGGCGATCATCACGCGCTGCCCCTGACCGCCGGAAATCTCATGGGGATAGAGCTGATATACCCGTTCAGGATCGCGGATCTGCACCTCCTCCAGCATCGCCAGCGCCCGCTGACGTGCCGCCGATTTCTGGCCGCGATGGTGACTGCGCCAGGCTTCGGCAATCTGCTCGCCAACCCGGATCACTGGATTCAGCGAATATTTCGGGTCCTGCATAATCATCGAGATACGTTTGCCACGAATGGCGCGCATCTCTGCCGGGCTGGCGTGCAGCAGGTCGATATCGCCAAACTGCATCCGGCTCGCCTCAATGCGCGCCTTAGCTGGATGCAGCTGCAGCAGGGCGCGACCCACGGTCGATTTACCGGAGCCGGACTCACCGACAATCGCCAGCTTCTCCTGACCGAGCTGAAAGGAGACGCCACGCACCGCCGGCGTAATCTGGCGTCCGTTAACAAAGTTCACGTGCAAATCGCGCACGTCGAGCAACGGCGAGGCGTTACTCACTGCGGGGATCGAGCAGGTCACGTAGGCCATCTCCTAAGAAGTTAAATGCCAGGCTATTAATCAGGATCGCCAGACCGGGAACGGTCACCACCCACCAGCACTCCAGCATGTAGGTGCGGCCACTGGCGATCATCGCGCCCCATTCCGGATCCGGCGGCTGCGCGCCCAGCCCAAGAAACCCCAGCCCGGCGGCGGTGAGGATAATGCCCGCCATGTTCATGGTGATGCGGATAATCACCGACGGCAGGCAGAGCGGAATAATGTGCTTCCAGAGCACCCGCAACGGCGACGCGCCCTGTAAGCGCACCGCCGAGATAAAGTCCGCCTGACGCAGCGACAGCGTTTCAGCGCGGGCCAGACGGGCAATGGGTGGCCAGGCGGTGAGCGTAATCGCAATCACCACATGCTCCAGACCTGGCCCCAGCGCTGCAACAAAGGCCAGCGCCAGTACCAGGCTCGGGAAGGAGATAAAGATATCGGTGACGCGCATCAGCACGCCGTCGACTTTGCCGCCAAAATAACCGGCGGTGACGCCCAGCAGCAGGCCCAGCGGCCCGACGGTGACCGATACCAGCAGCACGATGTAGAGCGTGATGCGTGCGCCCCACACCAGACGACTGAAGATATCCCGGCCAAACTCGTCGGTGCCGAACCAGTGGGCCGCGCCGGGAGGCGTCAGCGCATTGTTCAGATCCTGAACCAGCGGGTGATACGGCGCGATCCAGGGCGCAAACAGCGCCACGATGCAGAGTACCAGCACAATGCCGCCACCGATCGCGGTCAGGGGATTACAGGCCATGCGCCAGAGGAAATAGCCGCAGCGGGCAGCAAAACGCTGACAGCGCACCAGCCGCTCACGGGAATGACTCACAGACGCAGCGTCAAAAGAGATCGTCATACTTTGGTCCTCGGATCGAACACCTGATAGAGCAGGTCGGAGATCAGGTTAAGCAGCACAAAAATCAGGCCCACCACAAGCACACAGCCCATCACCGCATTCATATCGCCCAGCATCAGGCTGCCGGTGAGGTAGGAGCCAAAGCCGGGCCAGGAGAAGACGGTTTCAATCAGCACCGCGCCCTCCAGCAGCGAGCCATAGGCCAGCGCCACCACGGTCAGCAGCTGCACCAGGATATTGCGGAAGGCGTGCTGCCAGATCACCTGCCATTCAGTCAGGCCTTTGACCCGCGCGGTCAGAATGAACTCCTGCGACAGCTGCGCGAGCATAAAGCTGCGCGTCATGCGGCTGATATAGGCCATGGAGTGAAAGCCGAGCAGCGAGGCGGGCAGCACCAGATGATTCAGCGCATTCCAGAACACCTGGCTGTTGCCCGCCAGCAGGGCGTCAATCAGCATAAAGCCGGTGCGACGTGGCACGATGCCATCCAGGCTGAAGTCCACCCGACCTGCGCCGCCGACCCAGCCGAGATGGGCATAGAACAGCAGCAGGCCAATCATGCCGACCCAGAAAATTGGGGTGGAGTAACCGGCCAGGCTGAGCATCCGCACCACATAGTCGATGACGCTGTTGCGACGCGCCGCCGCCAGCACACCCAGCGGCACGCCCAGTCCTGCGCCAATCACAATCGCCAGCGTGGCCAGCTCTACGGTTGCCGGAAAGACGCGCACAATGTCATGCACCACCGGCTGACCGGTGAGCAGCGCATGGCCGAGATCGCCATGCAGCAGCGCGTTAAGGTAGATGCCAAACTGCACCCACAGCGGTTTATCAAAGCCGAGCTGGTGATAAACCTGCTGATAGGTGGCCTGATCGGCGTCGGGGCCGACAATCGCCAGCACCGGATCCAGCGGCATTACCCGGCCAATAAAAAAGGTCAGCAGCAGCAGGCCGAACAGGGTAATCACTACCTGCACCGCGCGATGGCTGATGCGGCGGCACTGAGTTCGGGTCAGGGTCAGGATCATAGGGTGCCTCCCGCTTTGGCTTCAGGGGTTTTCCAGACATCGCGGAGGAAGGTGGTCGCTGAGGGATGCGGCTGATAAGCCTGCACCCGGTTGCTGACCACCACGGAGTCGAGCATTTGTGAAATCGGCATCAGTGCAGGCACCAGCTGGTCATAGCGCTGCTGGATGGCATAATAGGCCTGCTGCTGGCGGGTTTTGTCGCGCTCTACCAGCGCCTGATCGATCATGCTGTTGAGCTGCGCGTCGTAGAAACCGGTGCGCCAGCCCTGGAAGTTGGTCAGCCGGGCGCTGTCAGCATTATTCGGGTTATAGACCAGCGCGCGCAGGCTGGAGTGGGGATGCGGCTCTACGCCGCTGCCGCCGCGCCCGACCAGCAGACTGAACTGGCGATCGCGCATCGCGCCATAAATCTGGTTACCGGTGCCGGTGATGATTTTTGCGCGGATCCCGCCCTGGAGCAGCGTCGACTGCACGGCGATGGCGATGTTCAGAAATGGCTGATCGGCCAGCACCCGCAGCGTGGTGTCGAAGCCGTCCGGATAACCCGCTTCAGCCAGCAGTGCGCGGGCGCGCGGCACATCGAGCCGGTAACCGGGATCGGGCAGCGTGGCGGGCATGCCAGCCTGAATCGGGCGCTGATGCAGCTCGCCATAGCCGGTCATCAGGCTTTTATTGATGCCCTGATAATCGACCAGGTAGCGTACCGCCTCCCGCACTTTGATATTGTCGAAGTGCGGATCTTTCATGCTCATCGCCAGGTAGTAGATCGTTCCTTTTCTTACCGCATCAATGGTGAGGTCGGGGTCGTGCCGCAGGGCGCGCACGTCGGGGATCGCCATGTTGCTGGCGATATCCAGATCGCCTTTCTCCATCATCAGCCGCAGGGTCTGCGACTCCTGCAGATGGCGGAACACCACCCGTGACATCTTCGCCTCGCCGCGCCAGTAATCAGCCGCACGACTCATGCGCAGCACATCTTTTGCCTGCCATACATCCAGCCGGAACGGGCCGGAGCCCGCTTCATGGGTGGTGAGCCAGCGGTTGCCCCAGTCGCCATCCACCTCATGCTGCTGCACAGTTTTGCTGTCCAGCACCACCATGCTGCCCAGCGCCGCCAGCGAGTAGATCACCAGTTGCGGATCGTTAGGCTTCGGCAGGTTGATCACCAGCGTGCGGTCGTCGGGTGCGGTAATCATCTGGTCAACGTTGTCACGGCTGAAACCGTACGATTTCCACACCGACGCCTGCGCCAGGTTCAGATGCAGCACCCGCCGCATCGACCAGACTGCATCGGCGCTGGTCAGCGGATTGCCGGAGTGAAACCTGACGTTGTCGCGCAGGTGAAAAGTCAGGGTGCGGTTATCCGGACTGACTGACCAGCGTTCCGCCAGCGCCGGGCGCACCTCGGTGAGTTGCTGCGGGTTCAGCTCGACCAGTCCGTCATAGAGATTTACGACAATGCCGACCACTTCGTTGCCGGTCATAGCGGCCGGATCCAGGGTGAGCAGGTTATTCATATTCATGCCGACGATCAGCTGGTCATCCGGGGTCTTTGCCTGGATTGACGCGCTGCCCGTCAGCACCAGCAGCGTGATCAGCCACGCGCCACATCGTTGTGTCAGGGTCATAGGTAAAGTCCAGCAGGTCAGAGGTTTTCCCGTTTACGACTCTGCCTGCTGCTGGCCACCGGGATGGCAGGCAGCAGGCGGGCGACGGGGTTATTATTGTTTGCCGTACTTCGGTAGTGCGATTTACCAGCGGTTCAGCGTGTGCGTCTCAATCCAGCTGAAGTTAATATCCTCACCCAGCCCGCTGCGGGTCGGCAGAGTGACAAATCCCTGATCGTCCATCGGGTCGATCAGGCTGTTGAGGTAGGCGGGCGGTGTTTCATAATCCAGGAAGGGATGCAGCAGGCCGCGCTCATACCAGCGACAGTTACGGATCGCCCCGACCACCGCCAGGCTGGCCGCACCGTTGCCGTGCACTTCGCAATCCATGCCAAAGGCTTCAGCCAGATTCGCCACTTTCAGGGTGGGCGAGATGCCGCCTACGCCGTTGGCACCGGCTCGCAGAATGTCGCAGGCTCCGGCACGCACCCAGTCGGCGCGGCTGTGATGTTTACCGCCCAGGCTCTCCGGACCATGCACGTCGATAGAGAGGTTTTCGGCCAGCCAGGCGTAAGAGGCCATGCTCTCTTCCTCCATCGGCTCCTCGAACCAGGCGAAATTAAGCTTTTCCAACGCCTTGCCGATGGTCAGCGCGTCACTGCGGCTGTACCAGTGGTAGCCATCCAGCATCAGCGCGATATCGGGGCCCACCGCTTCACGCACCGCCGCGCAGGCTTTGATATCCATCGCCGGGCTGGGGGCGAAGGAGACCGGCGGCATCCAGGTGTGCAGCTTGATCGCCTGATACCCACGCGCCACCAGTTTTTCCGCGAACTGCGCATACTCATCCGGTGTTGATAATCCACCGCTCAGCTCGTCACCACACATGGTGCTGCCGTAAGCCGGGATCTTCTCGCGATAGCCGCCCAGCAGTTTGTGGACAGGCTGTTTCAGCTTCCGTCCAATCAGATCCCACAATGCCTGCTCCACAGCGGAAAGCGCCCGCTCGGTGAGCTGATGGGCGCTGCCGCGCTGCCAGTGCACCAGATCCTGCCAAAGACGCTCCCGGTCAAAGGCGTTCTGACCGATCAGCACTTTGCGGAAAAAGGCATTAACCACATGGGATCGCACCACTTCCGGCGGCGCAAAGGCGTAACCACAGTCGCCTTCCTCGCTGGTCAGGGTCAGTAGCGCCATCTGCGCATCATTTTCCGGGCCAGGGTGGGAGTGCCCGGCGCTGTCGGCGCAACGCTGGGTGGGATAGGTAAAAAGGGTGACATCAATGGCGCTGATCTTCACGGTTAAGCTCCTGTGGCAGTCTGTCCTGATGAATTATTAAAACGCTGTTTCATTTTCAATCTAGCCTTCACAATTCATTAACGCATTAGCCAAAACGATACGATTAATGGCTAATATGTGTGCAACTGCCCAGGGTGTTGTGAACATATTCACGAAAGCTGACCGTTTTGTGAGCAGCGACACGCTGCGCTTTTTCCTCTTAAGGGATCTCTTTGAGCGAAACTCCGCCAGTTAACCCCGCCGCAAAAAACATTTAACCGGATGACTTCCCCTGACCCCTGTTTTAGGTGATAGTAACGCCGCTTTACATTAATAATTCTCATTATCATTTGTGCGGGTTTTTACAATGAAAAAATGGTTTTTAGCGCTGGGGCTGCTCACGCTGGCAGGGACGGCTTCGGCCAAATTGATTACCGATGTCGCAGGCCGTCAGGTCGAGGTGCCGCAGGAGGCAAAACGCATCATTCTGGGTGAGGGCCGTCAGATGTATCTGCTGGCGGCATTTGATACTGATGCCCCATTTAAACGGGTGATTGGCTGGCGTGACGACTTCCCGAAAGCGGACTGGGACGGTTATCAGGCTTACGAAAAACGCTATCCGGAAATTAAAAAATTACCGACCTTTGGCGGGGCGAAAGATGGCACTTTCAACGTCGAGCAGGCGTTAACCCTGAAGCCCGATCTGGTGCTGATGAATCTGGAATCCAAAGCCGCCACCGATGAAGGCAAGCTGATTGAAAAACTGCAGGCAGTAGGCGTGCCGGTGGTGTTTATCGATTTCCGCGAAGCGCCGATGGTGAATGCGGAGAAAAGTATCCGCATCATGGGCGAACTGGTGAACAAACCGGCGCGTGCCCAGGAAATTATCACCTTCCGCCAGCAGCAGATTGACCTTGTCACCTCGCGTCTGAAGAACTTTACCGGCTACCGCCCGAAAGTGATGATTGACCGTGCAGGCGGCTACAGCGACGAGTGCTGCATGTCGTTTGGCAATGAAAACTTTGGTCAGATGGTTGAGATTGCGGGCGGTCGTAACATCGCTAAAGATCTGATCCCTGGCACCTTCGGCACCGTTAACCCGGAACAGATTATCGCCAGCCAGCCGGATGTGGTGGTAGTGACCGGCGCTAACTGGAAGAATTACAATACCGTGGGAAAATGGGTCGGCGTCGGTCCGGGTGCCAATGTCACCGAGGCTACCGCGCGTCTTAAGGGGCTGATGATGCGCGATGCTTTTAAAACCCTGCCGGTGGCGCACAACGGCAATGTCCACGCCATCTGGCATCAGTTCTACGACAGCCCTTACCAGTTTGTGGCTATCCAGGCGCTGGCGAAATGGCTGCATCCCGATCTGTTTGCCGATCTGGATCCGGACGCCACCTTCCGCACGTTCCACGAGAAGTTCCTGCCGCTGCCTTATCAGCCAGGATACTGGGTTACTTTACCCGCTGATAAACCCTGACTGACCGGCGATGACAGGGACGTCATCCGCCTGATTTGCAATTCCTCCCGAATAAACCCTCTGTTTCTCTTCAGATTTACTAATCTTTTACAGGCGCGGAGTCAGTTGCTCTGAGCAGCGCGACGTCTGACGCGGTCCGCATTCACGTTAAAAATGGAGAGAAACATGCGCAATACCCTGGGAAGATCGGCCTTTGCCGTGACGCTGTACGCTCTGCTGGAGCCGGTGCCGCTGGGCTTTTTTGTCGCGGCCTGGCTGTTCGATATTCTCTATAGCCAGACCTTTGTGTTGTTCTGGACGGATGCCGCAGGCTGGCTGATTGCGCTGGGACTGATACTGGCGATTGTGCCGCGACTCATCGCGCTGGTTTATCTGTTCCGCGGCAGTGACAGTGCGGAAAAGAGTCATTTCTGGCTCTGGCTGGTGGCGATTGTGATCGCTATCGTCAATGCGTTTATTCACAGCCGTGATGCCGCCGCTGTCATCCCGCTGGGCGTGACGCTTTCGACGCTGGTGGTAGCGCTGCTGCTGCTGGCGAATGTGCAACTTGCGTTACGTCAGCGTAGCGCTTAAGGAGGAGCCACCATGAAGATACCGCATAAAACGTTGCTCGCGCTTACCCTGACAGCACTACTGGCAGGCTGTGATGATGGTGCGCTGGTCGATCCGCAGAAGCAGATCGGACCGAATCCCGAACTGCCGCAGGCACAGAACTTCTTTATGCCGCCGATGCAGGTGCCGGAAGGCACGCCGTGGAAAGCGGGCGAAATGCCAAAAGTGGCTGACGGGCTGAAAATCGAAAAGATCGCTGACAATCTGCAGCATCCGCGTCAGGTTTATGTGCTGCCGAATAACGATGTGCTGGTGGCGGAATCCAACGGCCCGGCCAAACCCACCACCCGGCCTAAACAGCTGATTATGGGCATTGTGCAGAAAGCGTCAGGTAAGGGCGGCGCTGGCGGCAACCGGATTACGCTGCTGCGCAACGTCAATGGCAAATGGGAGCAGCACCGCTTTATTGAGAATCTGCACTCGCCGTTTGGTATGCAGCTGATTGGCAATACCCTTTACGTCGCGAATGCTGACAGCCTGGTGAAGTTCCCCTATCGCGAAGGGGAGACGGAGATCCGCACCGCGCCTGAAGAGGTGACGGAACTGCCGGGCGGGCCGATTAACCACCACTGGACCAAAGCGCTGTTGGCCAGCCCCGATGGCAGCAAGCTCTATGTGGGTGTCGGCTCCAACAGTAACGTCACCGAGAACGGCATTGGCGCAGAGTATCGCCGCGCCGCGGTGCTGGAAGTGGACGCGGCCAGCGGTGCCAGCCGGATCTACGCCAGCGGATTGCGCAATCCGACCGGCTTACAGTGGGAACCGCAGAGCGGAAAACTGTGGGCCATCGTCAATGAACGTGATGAAATCGGCTCCGATCTGGTGCCAGACTACATGACCTCAGTGCAGGACAAAGGCTTCTATGGCTGGCCCTACAGCTACTTTGGTCAGCATGTGGATACCCGTGCCGAACCGCAGCGTCCCGATCTGGTTGAGAAAGCGATTAAGCCTGATTATGCCATGAGTTCGCATGTCGCTCCGCTGGGGCTGCTGTTCTACGGCGCAGATAACATGCCGCAATACCAGGGCGGTGCGTTTATCAGTGAACATGGCAGCTGGAACCGTACGCCGCTGAATGGCTACAAAGTGGTGTGGGTGAAATTTGAAAACGGCAAGCCGGTGGGTCAGCCGCAGACGGTGGTCTCGGGCTTCCTGACGGACGACGAAAAGCAGGTGCGTGGATTACCGGTCGGTCTGGCCAGCGACAAACAGGGCGGTGTCCTGATTGCTGACGATGCGGGTAATACCGTCTGGCGAATCAGCGCCGCGAAGTAAGCATTGCGCTGCTTTTTTAAGCAGAAAGCAGGCATAAATAAAGGATTTGGCATTTCGCCAAATCCTTTATTTTTTGTTCGCTACCCGGCTGGTAACCGCGCTGCGAACGAGGTGCTCAGCACTCTCCACAAACAAGATTGTAAAATGTGCGGCTAAGGATTTCAAGTTTCGCCAAAATGCTGTATGTTTATACAGGTGTTGAGTGTTGAGCATCGCCTCATTGTCGACTGGCCGCTCCCAGGGGCACGGTTTTAAAATCCCGGCAGGCATCAGGTGGTGCTGGCCTGTGGCTTTAACCATGAGTGCCGCTCAGCTCTCTCCACAAAGATGTGCTTAGGCGCCCGGCGGGTAGAGTCAAAGCCCTGGTTGCCGAACAGCGCGCTCCTGTAAAAGGAGAAGGAAAGTGATGGAACTGACTAAGCTGATTCTGGATCTTATCCGGGTCATCTTGCAGATCATCGTTGCCCTTATGCAACTGACCGGTCACGCAGGTTAACCGGAACTTGAAACAAGGCGGAGCTAACCACTCCGCCTTTTTTCTTTGTCAATTCTCTGTCATCGGAGGCGGGTAAGGTGGTGCGGCAAAGCACGCCGCCGGGGCGCTGCTTATCCAGACCGGGAGTTTTATGTCCATTGCCGCCGTTATGCCCGCCCGATTAGCGCACACCTGGATTGATGAGAGTGTGAAGATGCGCGAAACCACTGTGGGTCAGCAGTGTGAGATCCTGGCGCACAGCACGCTGGAATATAGCGAGCTGGGTGACTTCTCCTATGTCGGTGAACACTGCTGCCTGGCCGATACCCAGGTGGGGCGCTTCTGCGCCATTGCTAATCAGGTGCGCATTGGCGCGCCGAATCATCCTATGGACCGCGCTTCCCAGCATCGCTTTACCTACTGCCCGGAGTATTACCACCCCGACGCCCGACGCGATCAGGGCTTCTTTTCCGCCCGTCGCGCCGATCGGGTGATAATCGGTCACGATGTGTGGATAGGTCACGGCGTAATTGTGCTGCCTGGCGTCACCATTGGTGATGGTGCGGTGCTGGCTGCGGGTGCAGTCGTGACGAAAAACGTCGCGCCCTACAGCGTAGTGGGTGGTGTTCCGGCCAGGCCACTGCGGGTGCGCTTTACACCGGCTATCGCCGCACGTCTCCAGCGCATTGCCTGGTGGAACTGGCCGCTGGAGAAACTGCTGGCGAATCTGCCCGATTTTCAGCACGGTGACATCGAAGCGTTCTGCCAGCGGCACGGTGCATAGCCACCCCACGGCGCCGTCAGCCGGTTTGTACGCCGAAATATCGCACAACCCGCTGGCCATAGAGCCCGACGGCCAGTCCGGCGATGATCAGCAGCAGCGCGGCGATTTTCTGAGGTGAAACCGTTTCGCCAAATATCGCCACTGAACCCAGGATGCCGAACACCGGTACCAGCAGCGACAGTGGCGCGACCGTTGAAACCGGATAGTGTTTCAGCAGCCAGTTCCACACCCAGTAGCCCAGCAGGGTATTGGGATAGACCTGAAACAGTATCGACAACACCGCCTTCACATCCAGCTGGGTGAAGAGTGCGTGATAGCCCGCGCTGCCATTGACCAGCCCGTCCAGCAGGAAGAGCGGAATGGGTGCAAAGGCGCTCGACCAGACCAGAAAAGCAAAAACCTGCCGGGTGCCCGCTTTTTTATTGATGATATTCGCAATACTCCATGCGACCGCGCCTGCCAGCACCAGCAGCATGCCGGAAAACGTCACCGAGCCATCGGTAATGAAAAAAATGCTCAGCAGACCGGCGCAGGCCAGCGCACAACCGGCGATCTGATAGCGGCTGAGACGCTCTTTAAATACCCAGCCACCGAGCAGCAGCGTGAAGAAGGCGCTGAACTGCAGCAGCAGCGAGGCGATGCCCGCCGACAGTCCGGTTTTAATTCCCAGATTCACCAGACCCCACAGGCCAATCCCGAAGACCAGGCCATAGCTGATCAGGTAGCGCCACGGCACGTTCGGTTTCTTAATAAAGAACAGCGCTGGCAGGGCGCAGAGTGTAAAGCGGATACCTGCCAGGATAAACGGGTCGACCGCCTGCAGGCCGAGTTTGATAACGGAAAAGTTAACCCCCCAGATGGCGGTGATCATGACGGCGAGCAGCAGATGCGTTAATTTCATGAGTGACGTACTCCGGACCAGCAGAGAAAGGCAGAGGCACTGACCGCTGCACCGGCATAGCAGACAGCCTGCCATCCCCAGTGCGTATAAAGCTGAGTGGCGGCGATGGCCCCCAGCGCACTGCCCAGCGAGTAAAAGCACATATAGGCACCCACCAGACGACTTGCCGCCTCGGGTCGGGCGGCCACGATCAGGCTCTGATTAATCACATGTACCGTCTGGACGGCGAAATCGAGCAGGATCACCCCGAAAATCAGCAACAGTAACGAGGTGTGAAGCGCGGCTATCGGCAGCCAGGAAAAGGTCAGCAACGCCAGGGCTAAGCCAGTGGCACGCTGCCCCAGGCCCAGGTCAGCCCATGCGCCTGCTCTGGAGGCCGCCAGCGCACCGGCAATTCCGGCCAGGCCGAACATCCCGGTCTGGGTGTGTGACAGTGACAGGGCGGTAAGTGGCAGTACCATCGAAGACCAGAGCATACTGAAGGCTGCAAAAATCAGCAGCGCCAGGATCCCTCGTCTGCGCAGCTGCGGTTCCGTGAGGAAGAGACGGAAAACGGACAGTAAGAGGTGAGGATAAGATGTGCGCCGCGTCTGACCTGCTGTGGCGGGCAGCACTTTCGCCAGGATGAGCGAGATCAGGAGTAACAGGCAGGCAGCCGTCAGATAGACCGCCCGCCAGCCCGCCAGGTCAGCAATCATCCCGGAAACAAACCGCGCCAGCAGGATGCCGATCACGATGCCGCTGGTCACGCTGCCCACCACCTGTCCGCGCTGTTCTGGCGATGCCAGCATGGCGGCCCACGCCACCATCAGCTGCGTGACCACCGCCATTAATCCCACCAGCAGCATTGCACAGAGCAGCGTCATCAGGTCTGGTGCAACCGCAGCAGTGATTAACGCCACTACGGAAAGCAGCAACTGGGTAATCACCAGTTTTTTGCGGTTCACGCAGTCGCCCAGCGGCACCAGAAAGATCAGCCCGAGGGCGTAGCCGCTCTGCGTGGCCGTTACCACTGTGCCAATGGTGCCGGTGGAAACCTGCAGGCTGGCGGCGATCGACTCCAGCAGAGGCTGTGCCGAGTAAACATTGGCGACCGCCAGCGCAGAGGTGAGTGAAAACAAAAAGATCATCCGGGACGAGAGCACCGGGATCGCGGATGGGGGCGAATCGGCTTCAGGATCACGCATCTTGCCAATCGTACAGGTCATGTTGCTTTCCTTTCTGGTTTTTATTTGAAACTGGATTGGCGATATCTTTAACCGGGCTGGTTTTTTTTTGCAACTTCTTTTCGGAGTGGCTAAACTGGCATCATGAGACAGGCAGCGTGAGAGAAGAGCATGGCTAAGCAGGAATCCCTGAGAACCAGTGAGTGTCCGGTCGCCAGAACCCTGGAGTCGATAGGTGAGCGCTGGTGCATGATGATCGTGCGTGAAGCCTTTGATGACGTCCGCAGATTCAGTGACTTCCAGCGGAATTTAGGGCTGGCGAAAAATATCCTGGCGTCACGCCTGAAGCAGCTGGTGGAGATAGGGGTGTTTGAGATTGCGCCGGCCTCCGACGGCAGCGCCTACAGCGAATATGTCCTGACCGAAAGAGGCCGTTCGCTGTTTCCGGTTGTGGTCGCGATGCGCCAGTGGGGCGAGCGTTACCTGTTTGAGAAGGGCGAAACCCACTCCGTGCTGCTGGATAATGCGGAAGGAAAGCCGCTGCCGCGCCTGGAGGTTATCTCTTCACAGGGGCAAAAACTGGAACCGGCCGACTGTCATCGTCAGCGTGTGGTTGCTGAAGGGTAACCGTCAGGGTTTTTCCTCTTCCACACACTCTGAACCTGGCAGGCCTGACATCGCACGCGTTACCCGATCATCGCTATTGTCTGTGGCGGTGATCGAACAAAATACCTCACTCCCGTTTTACGCCCCGCCATAAGGGCGTTATCCCCGGAAACAGGTCCCCGCGCTTCCTCATCCTTTCCTGCCCGGCATCATGACAGGCCTGTCGATATCATCACATTTTCCAATGACCGGTTGCCTTGTAACTTCCCGATGCGCATGACAATATCCCTGCTTGTATAGACATGTACTCTCAACCCTGGATTGGGCAAATCACGCTTTCAGTCAACACGTCTCTCACTGTTCCAGCGAGGAATCTATGTCGGTCAAATCATCTGTATCAGATTATTCAGGCTCAGAGAAACAGGGCCTGTCAGAAACCCGCTCCATTGATTACATCCCGTTGGGTGAACGTCATGGTCATCCCTTTAACCAGTTCACGCTCTGGTTTGGTGGCAATCTGCAAATCACGGCTATTGTCACGGGTGCGCTGGCCGTGGTGCTGGGTGGAGACGTCGTGTGGTCTCTTATCGGCTTACTGGTGGGGCAGATTCTGGGTGCAGCGATCATGTCTTTGCATGCGATCCAGGGTCCGCGCCTGGGTTTACCGCAGATGATCACCAGCCGTATGCAGTTTGGCGTGTTTGGTGCTGTTATTCCTCTGGTGCTGGTGTGCATTATGTATGTGGGATTTTCAGCCAGCGGGACAGTATTAGCCGGGCAGGCGCTGGCTAAACTTACCCATGTCAGTCATTCAACCGGGATGATCCTGTTCAGCATCCTCATCGTGATCATTGCGGTGCTGGGCTATCGCGTGATTCATCAACTGGGCAAGCTGGCGAGCGTCATTGGCGTTTTAGCCTTTGCTTATCTGTTTATCACGCTGTTCTCTGCGCATGACTTATCAGCCGTGTGGCAGAATCAGCACTTTACCCCGGCAAATTTCCTGCTGGCGGTCTCCCTGTCTTCATCCTGGCAAATTGCCTTCTGTCCTTATGTCTCGGACTATTCACGCTATCTGCCAGCTGATGTCTCCGCGAAGAAACTCTTCAGCTCAGTCTTTTTTGGCACCGTACTTGGCACGCAGGCTTCAATGACGCTGGGGGTGATTGTCGCTGCCATTGCCGGAAGTGCGTTTGCAGGCAATGAGGTCGGTTACATCGTGAGCATGGGTAGCACGGCGACCATGGCCATGGTGATTTATTTCGCCATTTGCTTTGGAAAAATCACGTTTACCACGCTGAACGCCTACGGCAGTTTTATGTCACTGACCACCATTGTCTCTGGTTTCCGTCAGCAAACCACGCTGAGTCGGGGCGGGCGCATTCTGTTTGTGGTGCTTATGGTTACGCTGGCCTGCGTCATTGCTCTGCTCAGTGAACCGGCCTTTCTGAAATCCTTCACCCACTTCCTGCTGTTTCTGCTGGCTTTCTTTGTGCCGTGGAGCGCGATCAGCCTGACCGATTTCTATCTGATCACCAGGGGCAGGGTTGATGTCCCGGCACTGTCGCAGCCGGACGGACGCTATGGACGCTGTAACCTGGCCGGTATTACCGTCTATTTTCTGGGCGTGCTGGTGCAACTGCCGTTTATCGATAATCCGCTGCACCATGGATCGCTAACCTGGATTTTTGCCGGTAATGATGTCTCGTGGATCATCGGCTGGTTTGCGACGGCACTGTTATGGCTGATCGCCAGCCGCTGGGATCGTCGGGGCATCCCCGAACAGTCAATCTATACCGCCCAATAACAAGGTCAGGCCGCCTGAGCGGCTGCCTTTCAGGGAGTGTCACTCTTCGCGGGTGTGTGATCACCCGCGTGTCAGGAAATCCTCTTTTAAGATCAGGCGGCAGAAACGTCCGCTGCGCCGGTCTGCGCCTCGGCCACCAGCGGCTTCTCCGGTTGCAGCAGTGTCATTGCCAGCATACTGCCAAAGGCGATCAGCGCGGTGACGGTAAACATCGCGTTGTAGCCGTAATATTCCGCCAGCCAGCCGCAGAGCATCGGAGAGATAATCGCTGCCAGATTGGCTATCGCCAGCGTCATGCCGCTGTAGGTACCCACCGACGCTTTAGGGGTGACATCAATCACCACCGACCAGTAGACATTGTTTACCAGTGCATTCAGCGCATTACCCAGGGTCATCAGTGCAATAATCCCGGCAGCCGACTGCACATAGGGGATCGCCATAAAGCAGCAGGCGGTGCCGCACAGCGTGACGGCGGCAAACAAGTTGCGCGCCAGACGCAGATTACGGAAGCGAGCCAGCAGGGCATCGGCAATGCGACCGCCCAGCAGCACCGTAATACAGGCGCCGCTCCACGGGATCATCGCGACGTACCACAGTGAGTGCAGGTCGTAATGGAAATTATCCTGCAGATATTTCGGCATCCAGGTCACCAGGGTAAAGGTGATGTAGAGGAATGAGAAGTAGCCCAGCGCGTTGCAAACCAGGGTGCGGCTGATAAAGAAGCGCCACCAGGGCAGTGGTATGCTGTCGCCCGCGCTGCGGCGCTGACCGGTCTGGATAAGCTGACGTTCTGCGGTATTGGTATGTGGACTTTTCTCCGGGCTGTCGCTGAAGGTGCGGGCAAACAGCGCCATCGCCAGCAGGGAGAAAACACCGAGCAGGATAAACATCATGCGCCAGTCATGGGTCAGCAGCAGCAGGCCCACCGCAATCGGGGCGGTCAGCAGCGCGCCAACCTGGGTCGAGAGCAGGCCGATGCCCAGTGCAAAGCCGCGCTCATTATCGGGTGCCCAGTGAGCAATCGCCTTGTTCATCAGCGCATAGGCCGGGCCTTCGGAAAAACCAAACATGATGCGAAGGGCAGCAAAGCCCATAATGGCGGATTCGCCAAACAGCGCCATGCCCAGTTCCCCCGCCCAGGCGGTGGCGATCTCCAGCAGCGACCAGAGTACGCCTGCCAGCAGCCAGACTTTTTTCGTGCCGATACGGTCGGCAAGAAAGCCGCCACACAGCGAACCAAACAGATAGCCAAAGCCAAAGTAGCCCAGCACGGCTCCGAGCTGGACTTTGCTGAAGTGATACTCCGCCGCAATGGCGTTAGCCGCAAACGACAGGGCGCCGCGATCAATATAGTTGATCAGGGCGATCAGGAACAGCAGTGAAAATATGGTGTAACGGTAACGGCTGGTTGTCATCTCACTTCTCCTGATTAAATGTCTCAGGAGAGCAGAAGCAAAATTGATGCCGGAAAGGGTATTTATCCGGCAAACCGCGGACAAGCACAGAATTCGGGCCCCTGAGCCCGCCCCGAAGGGGGTTAACTGATCCCGCTAATAATTCGCCTGCGCTTCAATGCGGTGCAGCCGCTGCCTGTCGGTGGTGAGGCTCAGGCGGCGTTATGATGGTTGGGGCTGACGTGTGGCAGCGGGATAACCACGGCTTCCGTGACTGCTTCTGTATCAGCCGTCCCGACCTGGGGTATTTCGCCAACGTGTTGTAAAATCTGCTGCTGATAAGTCGCATCTGCCACCGTAGTCTGTTCACTCAGCAGTACGCCCGCCTCATTGACGTTTTTTCCGTCCACTTTTATTTTGCTGGTGGCACTGGCCAGCATCCACTCATATTCAATATCGACGTGGCCGCTATCAATACAGCGGATACCGTGCTGACTTAAATCATATGCCAGCACGGTTGCGGTCGGCCCTAATGAAATCAAGACCAGGTCAAAGTTGACGGCATTCTTTAAAACGGTATCAAACAGACGATCATAGACGGAAAAGGCATTACGGTTCAGCGTCGTAATACGTTTCACTTCGCTGGCTCCCTCCAGTAAATCATTGCCTAATCCCAGGCGCGTTCCACTGCCTTCCACAATTAATACCCGGCGGCCCTGATAGAGCTGTTTAAACTTATCAAATATCGTCCGGGATAATTGCTTGCCTTTATAATCGTGATAGGGACGGGTCACCGAGGTATTTCCATACTGGTACTGTTTATTCAGCAGAGCCTCATAATATTTAAAATAAAATGATTTATGGAAGAACCAGAACAGGGCCGACCCGCTCCGCATATTACGGGTGGTGCGAAAGGCATCCGGCAGACAGATCAGACAGTTCGGGTTGGCTCCTGAATCCTGCTGCAGCAAGGCTTTGAGTCGTGCAGAGAGATTCGGGTCAAATGGCTGGAAACCGATATTTTTATACCAGGTCATTTCCAGTTCACCGTCGCCATAACGGGCCAGAGATAATTGTGGGTTACGTAATAACAGATCGACAGTCTCTTCTATCGACATGACGGAATAACGCTTTACCCGTGCCTGCGCGGCAGGATAGCGAATGGCAGCATTAAGAAACTTAAAAGGGAAACGAAACTTGCGATAAATAGCATGAAGTGCGGTCATAGTTAACCTGCCTGGTTTATTGCTGCCAGAAAAATCCCGCCTGCTGGCCGGATAAACGAATATAAGAGAGCTGATATATATCACAGATAAAATAAGCGTCATGCTACGGAATATCTGAAATCGTTTTCATCGGCAAAATCCCTTTGTTCATTAATCTATTTCCTGAGTGTTATTTTTCAGGAAAATAATAAAAAACGCGTTCAGGCTGGCACAATTAAATCATTTGAACAGCAGCGACACCGCACCAGCGTTGATGAAGCCGCCAATAATAACAGCAGGGCAGAACATTCCCGATTTCAGCAATAAGAGTTATTTCAGAGCAGAGTTAATAAACCATTATGATTATTTGACTCTGAAAAACTTTCGTCGGGCACACTTTAGCTGGCGTTACAGAAGGGCGGCTTGTCTGTTAATTAATCGCCTTTGAACAAAAGGTGCGGTCGTTAGCAGCCTATGGTTAATTTTTTGTGATGGATATCCCGTAATCAGCCCTTCAGAAAGTAAAAAAAGCGGCCTGACCGCATTAACAGGTGACATTTATAATAAATATTTCTAATGATTAACGCTTATACACGTTTTTACATATTTCGTGCGTAAGTTAAAATCTCGTTGAATTTATGTTTCCAGCTTAACCTTTCAATTGCCGCTAATGACCCGAGGATGGATCATGATCAATAAAATAACCAGTATAATCATGGTGATATTTGCTATCGCCCTGATTTACATGGGAGGACAACTCCTGCTTGCAGGAGGCAGCGCGTTCTATGCGCTGATGGGCGTGGGCGTTCTGCTCAGCGCGATTCTGCTGTTGATGAAAAAACGCAGTGCACTGACGCTTTATGCGTTGCTGATGTGGATGACTCTGTTCTGGACTATCTGGGAAGTGGGCTTCGACAAATGGCAGTGGATCCCGCGCGGCGACCTGTTTGGCGTGCTGGGTCTCTGGCTGGCGCTGCCGTGGGTGGTGCGTCCGCTCTATCAGGGGCAGCGTCGTTTCCATCCTTTCCTCGGGGGTTCCGTCGTCCTGATGGTGCTGCTGGTCATCGGTCTCTGCTTCTACGATCCGCTGCCGCAGCAGGGCGCCATTAATACGCCGCGCAACGCCTCTGCGACCGGCGGTGCCGCTGAAGAGTGGAGCGCCTATGGCGGAACCACAGATGGCCAGCGCTTTTCGGCGCTGAAGCAGATCACTAAAGATAACGTGAAAGATCTTGAAGTGGCCTGGACCTATCACACCGGCGACCTGCGTCAGGGTGATGATGCGACCGAATACACCTTTGAAGCGACACCGCTGAAAGCCAACGGCATGCTCTACTTCTGTACGCCGCACAACGAAGTCCATGCTCTTGACCCGGAAACCGGTGCGGTGAAGTGGAAAACGACGCCGGATAAAAACCGCTCTTATCTGCAGCAGCACCAGACCTGTCGTGGCGTGAGCTACTTCGATGCCGGTCAGCAGGCGCAGGCGCAGACGGGCGCATCGCCGGCCATCTGCCGCAAGCGTATCTTCAATGCCACCACCGATGCCCGCCTGCTGGCGCTGGATGCCGATACCGGTAAAGCCTGTGCTGACTTTGGTGACAACGGTGTGGTGAATCTGCGCGCCAACATGGGCGAGGTGCGTCCGCACGCGCTGATGCAGACTGCCGCGCCACTGGTGGCGGGCAACCTGGTGATTGTCGGCGGTTCGGTGATGGATAACGGCTTCAACAGCGGTAACCCATCAGGTGTGATCCGTGCCTATGATGCCGTCAGCGGTCGTCTGGTGTGGAACTTCGATCCGGCTAACCCGGATAACACCGCACCGGTCGCTGAAGGGGCAACCTATCCGCAGGATACCCCGGTCGCCTGGGCCACCCTGAGCGCCGATCTGAAAAACGGCCTGGTCTATGTGCCGTTTGGTAACGCCTCGCCGGATGAAGTGGGACTTGAACGCGATCCCGCCAGCAACACTGAAAAATTCCGTGATGCGCTGGTGGCACTGGATCTGAAAACCGGTGCGTTCAAATGGCGTTATCAGAGTTCGAACCACGACCTCTGGGATCGCGATAATCCGTCACAGCCGTCGCTGGTGGACATCAACTATCAGGGCAAACCGCAACCGGCGGTGATCCTGCCGACCAAAACCGGCAACCTGTTTGTGCTGAACCGCCTGACCGGCGAACCGGTTTATCCGGTAGAGCAGGTTAAGGTCTCCACGGATGGTATTAAAGGCGAGCAGTATGCGGCGACCCAGCCGGTCTCCAGCCTGAACTTCATTCCGCAGCCGCTGACTGAGAAGTCAATGTGGGGCATTACGCCGTTTGACCAGATGGCCTGCCGCACCACGTTCCGTGAGCTGCGCTATGACGGTAACCCGTGGACGCCGCCAACGGAGAAAGGCTCGCTGATCTTCCCGGGCAACATCGGGGTGTTTAACTGGGGTTCAGTAGCGGTTGATCCACAGCGTCAGATGCTGATTGCGGCACCGGTACGCCTGGCTTACAAATACAACCTCATCAGACGCACGCCGGAAACTGAAACCCAGCGTACCTTCACCAAAGATGGTACGCCGTACTGGAATGAGAACTTCCACGGTGACTACGCTATCCACATCCAGCAGATGGCGTCGGGTCTGGGTATTCCCTGCATCGCGCCACCGTGGGGACGGATGGTCGGTGTGGATCTGACCACCGGCAAAACCGAATGGCTGCGCCGCGTCGGCACCACCAAAAACCTCAAGACCAGCTTCCTGCCTGGCCGCTTCCCGCTCGGTTTCCCGATGGGCATGGTGGCGCACGGCGGACCGCTGCTGACGGCGGGTGATCTGGTGTTCCACGGCGCAACGGCAGATAACTTCTTCCGTGCTTACGACAGCACCACCGGCGAACTGCTGTGGCAGACTGAACTGAGTGCCGGAGCGCAGGCCACGCCATCCACCTTTATGGGCAAAGATGGCAAGCAGTATGTGGTGATTGCCGCGGGCGGCCACGGCTCGCTCGGTACCACGGCGGGCGACAGCGTTGTCGCTTTCCGTCTGAAGTGATTTTTTAAAAAACCGACCCGCTGAGCGCCGCCCTGGCGCTCAGCTTTTTTCACACCTCTGCCTGCCAGATCTCACACCCGGCTTCGCGCGACAACCTGTTGTATTTCATCTCAATTCTTTCATCTCCGCATTCACAGCATCTGATAACGCATCGAAACCATTTCGTGACAGCGCTCCCGCTTTAACGATTTCTCCTGCCTGACAGACTTGCGCATTAAGCCGCGAGGCGTAGATTAATATATGACTTCACAATTAATCGTGAATACGAAAAGTACTTCACAATACGCACTCTGAAGGATTGATGCTCATGTCGGAACTGAAATTTGCTACCCGTCTTAACTCTTTCGCCTCGGGGGCGCACCTCTACTGGCCCGATCAGCAGGGTAAGCCCTCTGTGCTGCAGATGGTTGCCCGTGCAGGCAAGGTCAAAGGCTTAACGCATCTCGACCTCAACTTTCCGCAACATCTCACCAGCGATATCCCCACACTGCGCCAGGCGATCAGTGATGCGGGTCTGGCCGTTAACGGTATGCAGATGCGCTGGGACGCGCCGCAGTTCAAAATCGGCGCGTTTACGCATCCCGACGCGAAAGTGCGTCGCGAAGCGATTGAGCTGACCAAACGGGGCATTGACGCGGGTCGGGAATTTGGTTCACGGCTGATGACGCTGTGGATGGGGCAGGACGGTTTCGATTACTGCTTCCAGGCGGACTATAAGAAAATCTGGGAGGATGCGGTCAGCGCCGTGCGTGAAGTGGCGGAGTATGCACCGGACGTTGACGTCAGCATCGAATATAAACCCAATGAGCCACGCGCCTACAGCATCTTTCCCAACGCCACCACCTGTCTGCTGGCCGTGGAAGAGGCGGGCTGCGCCAACCTGGGGATCACCCTGGATTTTGCTCATGTACTGTTTGCCAATGAGATCCCGGCTTACGCCGCCGCCATGGTGGCGCGCCGCTCACGGCTGCTGGGGCTGGACCTTAACGACGGCTGGGGCAAGCGTGATGACGGCCTGATGGTCGGCTCAGTCAACCCACGCGCCACGCTGGAGTTTCTCTGGCAGATGCAGCGTGATGGCTACCGCGGTGCCTACTACTTCGATACCTTCCCGGATGCCAGCGGTCTTGACCCGATCCGTGAAGCAGAAAGCAATATTGCGACCGTGACCCGTCTGCTGAGGCTGTGTGACCAGCTGCACGACAACGCGGCGTTACTGGCGGCCATCGGGCGCCAGGATGCGGTGGCCTCTCAGCAGATCGTCAATGACATCATGCTGGCCCGCTGACAGCCGATTAATCATAAAAACATCACACCTCTACCCAACACCCTGAGAATAAAATATGAAAAAACGCCTGCTTGCTCTTATCGCCTCCTCACTGCTCTGCAGCACGGTTTATGCGGCAGAACTGGCACCGCTGCAATCCGATACTGAACCGGATCGCACCGACTGGACCCAGCTCGACACCAAATATGGCGCACTGCCAAAAGTCGATAAGTCGCTGAAGATTGGCGGGGTATCGAAAACCCTGACCAATGAGTACTGGCGCTCACTCGGCCAGGGCTACCAGAACGCGGCGAAAAAGTATGGTTTCACTGTCGCTTATCAGGCGGCGGCCAATGAAGACGATCAGCTTGGTCAGCTCTCCATTGCGGAAACCCTGATCTCGCAGGGCTTTAACGGCCTGCTGGTTTCGCCGCAGACCGATATCAACCTGGAGCCTGCACTGGAGAGTGCCAACAGTAAAAATATCCCGGTGGTGAACGTTAATGATGCGGTGATGCCGAATGCGCGCTACTACGTCGGCAACGTCCAGAAGGACAATGGCGTGCGGGTGGCGAAATGGTTTATTCAGCACCATCCGCAGGGCGGCAAAGTGGCGGTGATTGAAGGGCAGCCAGGGGTTTATGCCGCCGGACAGCGCACCCGTGGCTTTAAAGAGACGCTGGACAGCGCCGGGAAGTTCACCATCGTGGCCAGCGTGCCCGCTAACTGGAGTCGCGAGCAGGCCTTTAACGCCGCATCGACCATTCTGCAGCAGCATCCTGATTTAATCGGCTTCTACGCCAACAACGACACCATGGCGCTGGGCGTGGTGGAGGCGGTACGCGCGCAGAACAAAGCGTCACAGGTGGCCATCTTTGGCACTGACGGTATTTCCGATGCCTACGCCTCGATTAAGCGCGGCGAGCTGACCGGCACGGTCGACAGTTTCCCGGTGCTGACCGGTGAAGTGGCGATGGACGTCATTATCCGGCTGATCAACGGACAGAAACTGTCGCGCGTTGTCTCGACACCTCAGGCGCTGATCACCAAAGAGAATGTTGAGGCGTTCTCAACCAAAGACAACAACCGGTTGCGTCAGCTGCTGGCTCAACAATAAGTCAGCGGGAGCGGGTATGGAACAGTTTCGCTTAATGATGCGTGGCATCAGCAAAAGTTACGGTAACGCCGCCGCGCTGCAGGATGTCGATTTCTCAGTGCGGCCCGGCGAGGTGCACGCGCTGATTGGGGAAAATGGCGCGGGTAAGTCGACGCTGCTGAATATCCTCTCCGGCGTTCGCGGCGCGGACAGCGGAGAGATCAGCGTCAATGGAAACCGGGTGCAGATCCGCAGTCCGCTCAGCGCCCGTCAGGCCGGGATCGCGATGATCCACCAGGAGTTACAGCATGTGCCTGAGCTTTCCGTGGCGCAGAACATGTTTCTGGGTCGCCCGCTGACCCGCGCCGGGGGCTGGTGGGTGGATAAAAAGGCCCAGCTGGCGCGGGCCACCCTGATTCTGAAGACGCTGGATCCCACTATCGATCCCGATACGCCGATCAGGAACCTCAAGGTATCGCAGCAGCAGATCGTTGAGATTGCCCGGGCGCTGCTGGATGACGCCAAAATCATTGCCATGGATGAACCGACCTCCAGCCTGACGCCACGCGAATTTGACCGGCTGGCAGAGCTGATTGGCGATCTGAAGTCGACCGGCGTCTCGCTGATCTATGTCTCGCACAAGATGAATGAGATTTTCCGGGTCTGCGACCGCGCCACCATTATGCGTGACGGAAAGCAGGTTGGGGTGGTCAATATCAGTGATGAGGATGAGGAGAGCATCGTCGCCAAAATGGTCGGACGGAAGATCGACAAGCTTGACCATCAGGCGTTTGTCACCGATCGCGAAGTGCTGCGGGTAGAGGATCTGACGCGTGGCAATGAGGTGGTGGCGGCAAACTTCAGCGTTCGTGCGGGCGAAGTGCTGGGCATTGCCGGGCTGGTCGGCGCGGGGCGCACCGAACTGCTGAAGCTGATTGCCGGTATCGACAGGCGCACCCGTGGCACGGTGAGCGTCAACGGTGCCGCGGTGAAGAACCACAACGTGCGTGCGGCGATCAAGGCGGGCATTGGCCTGGTACCTGAAGACCGCAAAAAAGAGGGCATTATCAAAGAGCGGGCGGTGAAGATGAATATGGCGCTGCCGTCGATGCACCGCTTCACGTCGGCGGGGCTGATGAACCAGGCCCGGCTGGACCGCGAGGCGCTGAGGGTCATGGGAGACCTGAAACTGCGCCCGCTCGACATTGAGAAAACCATCGGCACGCTGAGCGGCGGCAATCAGCAAAAAGTGATCATCGGCCGCTGGGTTGCGGCGGATGCCAATGTGTTTCTGTTTGATGAGCCGACGCGCGGTATCGATATTGGTGCCAAGTCTGAAATCTATCACCTGATTGAAAAACTGGCCCAGGCGGGCAAAGCCATTGTGGTGGTGTCGTCAGAAATGACCGAGATCATGCGCATCTCCGATCGGGTGCTGGTGATGCGCGAGGGCCGGATAACCAAAGAGTTAACCGGCAGCGCGATCACCGAAGAGAACATTGCCCGTTATGCCATCAAAGATATCGACCAGACCGCCTGACCGCTTACCTGACACTATTTAAGGTTATAACTATGACAACTCAGACATCTACCGGGCCGGGTACCCGACCTGCGCTGCGGCTTAAATTTAATCTGCGTGATGCCGGTACCTTAATTGGCTTACTGATTATCGTGGTGACATTTTCGTTTCTGTCGCCGGTCTTTTTCACCCTGCCTAATCTGCTGAATATTCTGCAGCAGTCCTCAATCAACGCCCTGATTGCACTGGGCATGACGCTGGTGATTATCTCCGGCGGGATTGACCTCTCGGTCGGTCCCACGGCGGCGCTCTCTGCGGTGCTGGGTGCAACCCTGATGGCATCGGGCGTGCCGGTGCCGCTGGCGATCCTCGCGACGCTGGGTGTGGGCGCGATGTGCGGGCTGTTCAGCGGCACGCTGATCGCCTATGCCGGGCTGCAGCCGTTTATTGTCACGCTGGGCGGCCTGTCGCTGTTCCGGGCGATAGCGCTGATCTACACCGGCGGCAATCCCATCTTCGGTATTCCGCTGGAATTTCGCAGCCTGATTAACAGTACGCTTTTCGGTATCCCCACGCCGATTGTGATTGTGGCAGTGATTGCGCTGCTGCTGTGGACGGTGATGAATAAGACCCCGCTGGGGGAATATATTCTGGCGATTGGCGGCAATGAAGAGGCGGCGCGGGTCGCGGGTGTGCCGGTTAAGCGCACCAAGGTCACGGTCTATATCTTCTCCGGCCTGCTTGCCTCACTGGCCTCGCTGATTCTGATTGGTCGCCTGGGGGCTGCCGAACCGACCATCGGCAACCTGTGGGAACTGGATGCGATTGCGGCGGCGGCCATTGGCGGTGCGTCGTTAATGGGCGGCAAGGGCAGTATCTTCGGAACGCTGATCGGCGTGGTTATCCTCGGTGCATTACGTAATGGCTTGACCTTACTGAACATTCAGGCCTTTTACCAATTGCTCGCTACCGGCCTTATTATTATCATAGCGATGTTGATTGACCGGGCGACCCGAGGCAAGTAATGAAGCAAGATCCGCGAGCCATTGGCGCTCAGATTCGTATGCGTTTGCCCCAGCTGACGCCGTTAGAACGTCGGGTAGCTGAGGCGATAATTGCCCGAACCGACATTACCGAGCAATCCTCATTAAAGGAGATTGCGCGGGAGAATAATGTCTCTGAAGCGATGATCGTTAAGATTACCAAAAAACTTAACTTCACCGGCTTCAGGCATTTCAGAAGTGGCCTGATCTATTACAACCAGTCTGAAGTGGCAGGGCTGCATGCGGAAATTGAGCCGGATGATTCGTCGGAGCAGTTGCTGGCCAAAGTTTTCAGAACCTCTATCCAGGCGATTGAAGAGACCTTATCGATTCTGGATGTTTCTGAATTCAATCGTGCGGCGGACATTATCTTTAAAGCGCGTCATATCGATCTCTACGCCGTGGGCGGTTCTGCCGCCGTGGCGCGGGACCTGTCACACAAGATGCTGAAGATTGGCATTAAGTCGACTGCCTATGACGACGCCCACATCATGCTGATGTCAGCCGCCGTGTTATCTGATGACGATGTGGTTATCGCCATCAGCCATTCGGGTGCTACGCGCGCGGTGAACGATCCGGTCAGACTGGCGGGGAGGAATGGCGCGAAAGTTATCGCCATTACCAACTACGCCGAATCCCCGATCGCGAAGAGTGCGCATGTGGTCCTCAATTCAACCTCTCAGGGATCGCATCTGCTGGGTGAAAACGCCGCGTCACGCATCGCCCAGCTCAATATTCTGGATGCGCTGTTTGTCGCTATCGCCAAGAAAGATCTGAAGCGGGCGGAGAAGAACCTGATGAAAACCCAGCATGCGGTTCAGGATCTGCGGGAATTCTAGCTATGAGCAAAATTGCAGTCACCGGCAGTCTTCACTACGACATTATGCTGGATGCACACCATCGCCCGGAAAAAGGCGAAACGGTGATGGGCAGCGCCTGTCACTATAAGTTTGGTGGCAAGGGGGGTAATCAGGCCGTCGCAGCGGCACGCGCGGGTGCCGCAGTGCGCTTCGCCGGTTCAGTGGGGCGCGATCAGCAGGGGCAATTCCTGCTGGATAATTTGCAGCAGGCCGGGGTCGATTGCACCGCCGTCAGCATCATTGATGCGCTTCCCTCCGGGATGAGCGTGGCGATTACCGATGCCGAAGGAGATTACGGTGCTGTGGTGGTCTCCAATGCTAATCAGCAGATCCCGCTGGAGACCTTTGAGCAACCCGGCTTCTGGCAGGAGGTGTCGCTGCTGGTGCTGCAAAATGAAGTCCCTGAAGCGGTGAACCTCTGTGCGGCCCGGGCGGCACAGCAGCGGGGGATTACGGTCTGCGTCAATGCCGCGCCCGCCCGGCCGTTGTCAGCCGCGTTTGAAAACTGTATCGATCTGCTGGTGGTGAACGCCATTGAAGCGCGCGATATGTGCGGGATTAGCGTGCAGGATCTGACGTCGGCGCGCTCAGCGGCAGAATCGCTGGCCAGCCGGTTTGCCAGAGTGGTGGTTACCGCTGGTGAACATGGTGTGGCTTACAGCGAGGCGGGAGAGACGCATACCCTGGCGGCGCAGAAGGTGACACTGGTAAGCACCCACGGTGCCGGGGATTGTTTTGTCGGCGTGTTGTGTCAGCGCCTGAGTAGCGGGGTAACGCTGGCAGAAGCGGTGAGTGCGGCAAATCGTGCAGCTGCCGAACACGTTTCCCGGCAGCCGCACTGATTAATGGCGTGCCACGTCAGTGACGCGGCACGCTAACGTCATCAGGCACCGACGTTCACCACGGTTTTACCGAAGTTTTTGCCATTCAGCATATCGATAAACGCCTGTGGCGCGTTCTCTAATCCTTCAATCATGTGCTCGCGATAGTGGATTTTTTTGTTCTCCACCAGCGGACGCATCGCCTCCAGGAACTCAGGGTAACGGTCACCATAATCCTGGAAGATGATAAAGCCCTGCATACGGATACGGCGTTTCAGAATGCCCGCCATGATCAGAGAGGTTCTGTCCGGGCCTTGCGGCAGCTCACGCTGGCTGTAAGCCGAGACCAGACCACAGACCGGCACGCGCGCAGCGGTGTTCAGCAGCGGGAACACGGCATCAAACACTTTGCCACCGACGTTTTCGAAGTAGATATCGATGCCATCCGGGCAGGCATTTTTCAGCTGCTCTTCAAAGTCGGCGCTGTGGTGATCGAGGCAGGCATCAAAGCCCAGCGTATCGACCGCGTAACGGCATTTCTCTTCACCGCCCGCCACACCAACGACACGGCAGCCTTTCTGTTTACCCAACTGACCGACCGTTGCGCCCACCGGACCGGTTGCGGCGGCAACGACCAGGGTTTCACCCGCTTTCGGCTGACCGATATCCATCAGACCCATATAGGCGGTAAAGCCTGGCATACCGAGAATACCCAGCGCCCATGAGGGATGAGGCAGATCGTTGCCCAGCTTCGCAATCTCTTTGCCATCGGAGACGGCATATTCCTGCCAGCCGCTCTGTGCCAGCACCCAGTCACCGGTCTTGAAGTCACTGTTTTTCGAATCGGCGACCTGACAGACGGTGCCGCCCACCATCGGCTGATCCAGCTCTGCCGGCGCGGCGTAGGATTTACCCTCGTCCATCCGCCCACGCATGTAGGGATCAAGCGAGAGATAGATGGTTTTCAGCAGTACTTCACCCTCTTTGATTTCCGGGACGGGCTGCGCCACATGGCGGAAATTCTCTTTGGTCGGCTCACCGTGTGGGCGTGAAGCCAGTAACCAGGCATGGTTCTGGGTTGCTTGTTCAGTCATATTGTCATCCTTTTATAGCCGGGCAATGCTCAGGGCATCACCATATGAATACCGGGAAAGTGTAGATGACCACGGCGGGAATGCGTTTAGCGCTGTGAGCGGTAAGCTGATTTACCGATAACAGGGCATAGGGTGCTAACCACGGGGACACAGCGGATGCAGGACCATTGGCGTCATGGATTCAGTCTGATGGCTGTTCACATCCGCTTGCAAAAAACGGGCAGGCGAGTCAACAGCAGTGCGGCATGACACGCATCCGGCGTCACGGGAAGCTCTGAAGATTGTGATAAATATCAGTGAACTCTACAGGGAGAGAACCATGATTATCCAGCATCTGCGTATTGCCCGACCGGTGACAGACCTGACGCAAAGCAGTCAGAACTATTGTGACGGGCTGGGGTTGCAAGAAATCGGTGAGTTTACTGATCATCAGGGGTTCAGTGGCGTGATGCTGGGCGCTGAAGGGCTGGCCTGGCATCTCGAATTCACGCTCTGTCACACGCATCCCGTCCGGCCATCGCCAACAGATGAGGACCTGCTGGTGCTCTACATTCCGCAACGGCCTGACTGGCTGGCCCGATGTGCCTGTATGGATGAGGCAGGATTTATGCGGTTGAATTCATTTAATCCCTATTGGGACCAACGGGGCGTGACATTTATCGACAGGGATGGTTATCGTGTTGTTATCCAGCATGCAGCCTGGCAATCCGCAATCTGACCTGTACCGGAGTTCACCCTGAACATTCTTTGCTTTCACACCGCGGCCAGTAATATCGCGATATTTGATGATGCCGCCCGCGCACTGGCGCGTGACAATCCACCGCTGAATCATCTGGTGATGCCTGCGCTGCTGGCAGAAGCGGAACGCAGCGGCGGGATGACGATTGCTTTACGCCGCCGTATTGCCCAAATGATTGAAACGCTGCTGCCGCAGTTCGATGCGGTGCTGATCACCTGCTCGACGCTGGGGCCGGTTGCCGGTGATTTCAGCGCGCAGGATCGGGTTATGCGCACCGACGGAATGCTGGCAGAGGCGCTGCAGCGTCAGGCAGGGCGCACAGTCGCGCTCTGTGCGGCAGAATCAACGCTGGCGGCGACGCGGGCACTTTTCAGCCAGCCCGGCAGCCAGGTGGAGGTCGTGCTGGTGGAGGGAGCATGGGCGGCGTTTAAAGCGGGGGAGACAACACGCTATTTTGCACTGATTGCAGCAGCAGCAGAGCAGGCTTATCAGCAGGGAGCCGTTGCGGTGGCCCTGGCGCAAAGCTCAATGACGCCCGTAGCACAGCAGTTTCCTGACACACAGCGACCATTGACCGGTCCGCATCTTGCGCTGCAGGCCTGCTACGAACTCAGATGACCGTCACACCCTGCTGGCTCAGCGCCTGTCGCAGCGCCTCGTCCGGCTGCGTTTCCACGACCAGCGTGCTGGCCAGCGACAGGTCGCCTATGGCAAATGCCGAGGCGGAGTTCAGCTTTTCCGCTGACGCCAGCACCACGGTTTCCGCTGCGCGTCCTGCCAGCGCACGCTTGACCGTCGCCTCTTCGAAATTACCGGTGGTCAGGCCCGCCGCCGGATGCACGCCGGTGACGCCCATAAAAAAGAGATCGGCATTGATGCGGTTGATCGACTCCAGCATCGCTGCGCCCACCGTCACCACTGAATGTTTATAGAGCTGCCCGCCAATCAGTATGATCTCCACGAGTGGATGATCGGCTAACGCCAGCGCCACGCTGGGACTGTGCGTAACCGCGGTAAAGCTCAGCGTGGCGGGTAACAGTCGCACCAGTTCCGCGCTGGTGGTCCCGCCATCAATCAGTACGATCTGTCCCGGCTGGATCAGTGAAACGGCTTTTTGCGCAATAACCTGTTTGGAAGCAGTCTGCACGCTTTTGCGCGTTTCAAAGGTGGCCAGCGCAGCGGAAACCGGCAGCGCGCCGCCATGTACCCGCTGCAACAATCCTTCAGCCGCCAGTTCACGCAGGTCGCGGCGGATAGAGTCTTCGGAGAGGCCAAAGCGCTGGCTGAGGTCCCGCGACTGCACCTGTTTTTCCTGGGCGAGCAGGGCAAGAATCGTCTGTTTTCGCTGGCTGGATAGCATAACTGGCCTTTGCATGTTTTTTCTTGAAGTTGCACGATTGTGCATGATAGCGTGATGGCTGTCTACCTATCCTGGAGAGCATCATGCAGCAGAACCATCCCCGCGTGCGCATCATCAATGAGCAGTTGCTGTCAGACAACTGGTATACCCTGAAGAAATATACGTTCTCGCTGCTGCGTCGTGACGGCCGCTGGCAGGAGCAGAGCCGTGAAGCCTATGACCGCGGTAACGGCGCAGTGATCCTGCTCTACAACCGTGACAAACGTACGGTGGTACTGACCCGTCAGTTTCGCTTTCCGATTTTCCTTAACGGGCATGATGGCTTTCTGATTGAAGCAGCCGCCGGTCTGCTGGATAACGCCTCGCCGGAAGCGCGTATTGTTGCCGAAGCCGAAGAGGAAACCGGTTTTCGCGTCAGCCATGTGCAGAAGGTATTTGAAGCCTTTATGAGCCCCGGTTCGGTTACTGAGAAACTCTACTTTTTTATTGCCGAGTATGGCGATCAGCAGCGTAGCGGTGAAGGCGGCGGAATAGCGGAAGAGGGTGAGGATATTGAGGTGCTTGAGCTCGGTTTTGACCAGGCGTTAAAGGCGATTGACCAGGGTGAGATTGTGGATGCCAAGACCATCATGCTGCTGCAGCATCTGCGGCTGAAAGGCATTTTATAAGAGAACGGGCAGACCGCCGTTAATACGGTCTGCCCGTTAAAGCTTACTGATCCTGCGTCAGGATGCCTTTTACATCGTGCGGTTCAGAACGCAGATACTGTGGCGGAACCTGGACTTTACCATCCAGCGCAGCGGCTGCGTGCCACGGCCAGCGCGGATCGTAAAGTATACCGCGCGCCAGCGCCACCAGGTCAGCTTCACCCTGTTGCAGCAGATCTTCTGCCTGCTGCGGCTCAGTAATTAAGCCGACCGCAATCACCGGAATCGACACCTGCTCACGAATATCGCGGGCGAACGGCACCTGATAGTTGGGTCCGACGCTGATTTTCTGGTCTTCTGACAAACCACCACTTGAGACATGAATATAAGCACTGTTCAGCGCTTCCAGCTCACGCGAGAAGGCGATTGACTGATTGATCTCCCAGCCGCCTTCAACCCAGTCAGTGGCAGAAATGCGCACGCCTACCGGCACGGAAGCGGGTACGGCATCGCGAACGGCTTTGAAGACTTCCAGTGGGAAGCGCATACGGTTTTCCAGCGAGCCGCCATATTCATCACTGCGCTGATTCGACAGCGGCGACAGGAACTGATGCAGCAGGTAGCCGTGTGCGGCATGCACTTCGATGAGCTGAATTCCCAGACGCACCGCACGCAGGGCGCTGTCGACAAAGGCCTGTTTTACCCTCGCCAGATCGTCAGTGTGCATGGCAACCGGTTTCACTTCATCCGCGCTGTAGCTCAGTGCGGACGGAGCCACGGTTTGCCAGCCGCCGGCTTCAGGCGCAATCTGCTTACCGCCTTCCCAGGGTACGGCACACGACGCTTTGCGTCCCGCATGGCCCAGCTGAATACCAACCGGAATAGAGGAGTAGCGGCGGACATCTTCCAGAACCGTTTTCAGCGCAGCTTCATTATCATCATTCCACAAACCGAGATCGCCTGGGGAGATGCGACCAATATCCTCTACGGCGGTGGCTTCAATAATCATCAGACCTGCGCCGGAAAAGGCCAGCTGGCCAAGATGGATACGGTGCCAGGCGGTCGCATTGCCCGCCTCAGCGGAGTACTGGCACATCGGCGCAATCACAATGCGGTTATCCAGCGTAAGTTCGCCCAGCGAGACAGTGGAAAAAAGTTGGCTCATGTTATCTCCATGGTTTTTATGACTGACGTGACAGGCAATAACTATAGCGGGGGATTTGCCAGGCGGGTGTTTCTTCAACGTGACATTTTATGACGGCGTGCCGGATTCAGGTTACAGATCAACACAGCCTGCTGCCTTTGACAGGGGTTATTACGTGAACGGTTCAGCCAGGCGCGCTTTGTTGCTCACGCCCGGCGAACCGGGATTCTGCGTAACGGATAATGACAATCACCAGGGGCTGATATTCAGCTACAGGGTGAGTCTCAGACCTGTGCCATTCCACCATCAACAAACAGTTCTGCGGCATTGATAAAGCTGGCGGCATCCGAGGCAAGAAACGCAACGGTGCGGGCAACCTCCTGCGGTTCACCCAGGCGGCCAAGCGGTATCTGTGCTGCCAGCGCATCAAACAAGCCCTGACGCTGATCTTCACTGACCAGATCACCCAGCCCAGGCGTACGGACAGGGCCGGGGCTCACGACATTGACCCGGATTCCGCGATCTTTCAGATCCAGCGCCCACGAACGGGCAAAATTGCGCACTGCCGCTTTACTGGCGCTGTAGACGCTAAAAGCCGCAGTACCCTGCGCTCCGGCAGTCGATCCGGTCAGAATTACCGATGCGCCATCAACCAGCAGAGGCAGGGCTTTCTGTACGGTAAACAGCACGCCGCGTACGTTAGTGCCAAAGATACGATCAAAATGCTCTTCAGTAATCGCCCCCAGCGGCAGCATGTCGCCGCCCCCGGCGTTGGCAAAGAGAATATCGAGGCGTCCCGCCTGCGCTGCAATTCTCGAGTAAACCTCATCGAGATCGTGCAGTTGTGAGGCGTCTGCGCGGATGCCGCTGACGGTTCCGCCGATTTCAGCGACGGCGGCATCCAGCTCCGCCTGACGACGGCCGGTTATAAAAACCTGTGCGCCCTGTGCCGCCAGCTCCCGGGCGGTGGCCAGGCCAATTCCGCTTGTTCCGCCCGTAACCAGTGCAATTTTTCCTGCGAGTGATGCGTTCATAAGTTCTTCTCCGGATAGTCTCTTAGACAGTTTGGGTTATTCCCGGTCAGCGGGGCTGCCGGACTGATTGCTACTGTAAGAGAGGAGGATTGGCGGATAAATCCGCTAAAATGAAAATGACTATCCACACGGGTGGATAATAGGGGGATAGAATGGATCAGCTGCTGGCGATAAAAGCCTTTTCACGGGTGGTGGAAAGCGGCAGTTTTACCCGGGCGGCGGACTCGCTGAATATGCCGAAGGCGACGCTGAGTAAGCTGGTTCAGGAGCTGGAGGCGCATCTTTCCGTCAGGCTACTGCAGCGCACCACCCGACGCGTGACCGTCACCGCAGAAGGGCGTGAATACTATGAGAAAGCGCTGCGCATCCTGCACGATCTCGAAGATATTGATGCCTGTTTCAATTCACTGCGCAGTAAGCCGCGTGGGCAGTTACGCATCGATGTCGGCGGATCTACCGCCAGGGACGTTCTGATTCCGCTGCTGCCTGATTTCTTTGCCCGCTATCCTGATATTACGCTGGATCTGGGCGTATCCGATCGCCCGGTCAATCTTATCAGTGACAACGTTGATTGTGTGATCCGCGGCGGTCCGCTGGTCGATTCCTCACTGATTGCCCGCCTGATAGGGCACGCTACGCTCATTACCTGCGCGACACCCGCCTACCTTAAAGCGTTTGGCGTGCCCGCCTATCCTGATGAACTGCGCAACGGACACCGACTGGTGAGTTATCTCTCGCCGCAAACCGGCAAGCCATTTCCGCTTCGGTTCGAACGTCATGGAGAGAAAATTGAGATCACCAGTGCGCATCGCATTGGCGTCAATGAAAGCAACGCGCATCTGGCCGCGGGACTGGCAGGGCTTGGGATCATTCAGACATTTAATTATTCGCTGTCGTCGATTCTGCGGCAGGGAGAAATGGTTGAGATCCTGCACGACTGGCGTCCGGCGGGTTATCCGTTTCATCTGGTTTATCCGCAAAACCGGCACGTGACGCAACGGCTACGGGTATTTATCGACTGGCTGGTGGAGTGCTTTCCGGCGCGGGTAGCGGGAGAGGGGAGATCCGGCACCTGAGTGCCGGATCGGGATCAGTTGCCGCGATAGGTAGAGTAACCAAATGGGCTCAGCAGCAACGGGATATGGTAGTGCTCACCGCTGGCTTCCATGTTGAACTCAACCGGGATCTCCGGGAAGAAGGTTTTCTGGCTGTTCTTTTTATAGAAGTCACCGGTTTTAAACACCACGCGGTAGCTACCCGCACTGGCTGTTTTGTCCTGCGGGAACAGGGCACTGATGCGACCATTGTTATCGGTGACGCCTGATGCCAGTTTCACCCAGTTATCCTGCTGCTTCTGATCCAGTTCAACTTCGATGCCTGCCGTTGGCTGGCCAGTTTGCAGGTTAAGAACGTGCACGCTCAGTGGGTTTTTAGCGGTAGCAGGCTGAGCAGCGATAGCGGATGCGCCAGAGGTCATCAGTAATGTTGCGATCAAGGCATATGAAGTTTTCATCAATGTTTCCTTTATTGATTGTCTGAAGTCGGGTGACAGTGCAGAGAGAGTAATGCGCCTGAGGGCAAAGAGATATTTAGCCGCAGGAAATGTGAAATTTCTGAGAAAGAAGAAAAATGTCTTTAGTTACATCATACAAAGTTTCTGCTTAATCATAGTCCAGCACCTGTGCAGTAATAGCTAATCAGGGAACAGAGGCACCAGATGAAATCCTCTCTGAATTCAGCAATAAAACAAAGCCTGGCCCCTGGCGGGCAACGTAGCGATAGCAATCCTCTGATCTATCCACAGAATCGTCTCGTCAGTTATCAACTACCGGACATGTATCGACTCGTGGGCGGGCTGCTTTCCGTCGCGAATGACGTGAGAATGTGAATCCGGCACGTCTGGTCAGCGAGCCGGATACGTACAAAGGTCTGACCGAGACAGGGTGTATAACCGAACGGACTCAGCAGCGGCAGCGGGATAGGGTAGCGAGCACCGTTGGCGTCCATGCTGAACTTAACCAGAAAAAAACTCTATGCTTTTAACTTTTTTCAGGTGCTCAGGCGCAGTGCTTAATTGCTGAAAATCGATACAGATAGCAGCAAAGTAGTCTGTTAATGACGAAAATAGTCAGAGAGGGTAAAAGCTTGAGATAAATAGTGTGCTATTTAGTAGTTTACAATCCAGGTTCGCCGTGTCATTGTCCTGCCAACCAGATAGCACACTACTTAATAGCAAGTTAATTGGAACCCTGTGATGAAAATGAAACTGATCGCCAGTGCATTATTGTTAGCCAGCCAGATGAGTACCGCGTTTGCTGCACCCACTGAAAACAGTCCGCAACCGACCGCAGGCGTGGCCGCTTTCCTGAAGGCGCTCAACAGCGGGAGTGGTAAACCGATTGAGCAACTCTCCGTCAAAGATGCCCGAGCGGTGTTGACGGGGGCGCAGAAGGGCGCAGAACTGCCGCCGGCACAGATTTCACAGAAGATCATTACCGTACAGGGCAAGCCTCTGACGCTGACCATTGTTAAGCCCGAGCACGCCAGCAGCACCTTGCCGGTGTTTATGTTCTTCCACGGCGGTGGCTGGGTGCTGGGTGATTTTCCGACCCATGAGCGACTGGTACGTGACATGGTGAATGCATCCGGCGCTGCTGCGGTATTTGTCAATTATCGACCATCGCCAGAAGCCCATTTCCCGGTGGCAATTACTCAGGCTTATGAAGCCACTAAATGGGTCGCCGAACATGGCGCTGACATTGGCGTTGACGGAAAACGTCTGGCGCTGGTTGGTAATAGCGTTGGCGGTAACATGGTGGCGGCGGTTGCCTTGCAGGCGAAGCAGTTTAAAACGCCGGCCATCCGTTATGATGTGATGCTGTGGCCGGTTACCGATGCGCGTTTCGACACCGCGTCGTATGATCAATTTGCTGACGGACATTTCCTGACGAAGAACATGATGAAGTGGTTCTGGGATAACTATACCGTTTCGGAAAAAGATCGTAATAACATCCTGGCATCACCGTTGCGTGCCACCCCTGAACAGCTGAAGGGGCTGCCGCCAACATTGATTCAGACTGCAGAGCTGGATGTGTTACGTGATGAAGGTGAAGCGTTCGGTCGTAAGCTGGATGCAGCAAGCGTGCCGGTTACCGTAACGCGCTACAATGGCATGATTCATGATTACGGTTTGCTGAACGCGTTAAGTCAGGAACCCACGGTCAGAACAGCTATTAATCAGGCGGGTGAAGAGTTGCGTTCGCATCTCAAATAACTGACCGGTCATGAAACCAACCCCGGACCGAATCGTCGTCCGGGGTTCTTACCAGACAGTAAGTTTGAAGGAATCAGTTCGAAGACGCAGGGCAGTGCGATTGCCGGAACACCAGGAAAGAATGGAGCAGTATCGAAGCGATAAGTGCGCTGTTAATATCTAATTTAACATAATATACATTATGCGCATATTGATTATGATCGGGAGCGTGATGCTCTATTGTATGGTCTGCTCACCATTTTGGGCTGATCCTGACTGTTTTCCTCTGTACAGCAAAATCTGTCAGAAACGATCACAATGTCTGCCTGACCTTGTTACTGTCGTTTACTCTGTTCCGAAACTGAAATAATGTGATGCTACGTTATTCAGCATGGCTTTCCCTGCGGGACATCTTCTTCAGCGACTCTACACGCTATCCTCTCATCAACAAACCTGATATCGGAGATTTGCAGCCGGACGCTGCAATGACGACTTCGCCCTTTGCGGCTGGCTGGATGCACTGCTGCGCATTCTGACCGTTTCTCTGCTCAGGTGCTTTGCACAACTTAAGCAGTGACGTCGCTACGTGAAAATTAGCGCATTCATCAGGGCTGTCGGCCACAAAAATGCTGTAGAGGCGTCTATGCATCACCGCTTTATGTTCATCCTCGTTGTCTGCCGTGCGTACCACTAAATTGTCGTAAACGCGTCCAAGTGTAACTACGCTTTCTTCACTCTGTTCCTTGCCAGGTTAATCCTGTAATGAGCAAGAAAGCCTGAGTCAGCTTTCTGCTGGCTGTCTGGTCAGCCGGACTCATACCGGCTATTCGCATTTCGATTGCAAGGCAGTCACCGTAACGCAGTGATGCTTTTGCCCTGAGCCTTGAAAATAAGAGTCAGTGACATCCGGTCGTTTTCAGCACTATCAACGACACGCAAAATGAGGCGTAACGTCCCTGCTCTGTCCTGTCATCCAATAACTATCTTGTATAATCTGACAAAAAAGCAGAACGTAAATTTCGCACAGCAAGAATGATTCTTCGTATACAAAATCTGAATGATAACGCCCGGGAAAGAAATAAATATAGATCTCTTTTCTTTTAATGACACTGACCAAAATAGTGATGTTTCCATGCACTAAATAACTGATTTAGATCAATATTTATAGCAAGTGCGTCAATTAACATCTTTGTTACCAGGAGTATTCTTAATAAAATGGGATGTGAACTATAAATATCGTCGCTAATTTTTTTATAAAAGCCATTTAAAATGCAGATCGTTTCAATGAAGTAAGGGAGAAAGCAATAATAGAGTCAGTAAAAATCATTTATCAATGCCATCTTAGTGGCCGCTATATACAAAATTGATCACTGAACAAAATTCGCTCATATTTAGCATTGAGTGCGGAATTTTTATTGATCAAAGTGGCGTTATTTGCGAAATATTCCTAACGGACGTAAAAAAATCCTGGTCTCTCAGCACTGCTGAGGGCGTCGTCGCCCTTTTTGTCCCGAATTTTCAACAAATATTACTCCCGCCCGTGGAGGTGACCACTTAAGAAAAATCCGAATGAAGAAAATAGCGGATAATTTTCATCGCCTTGAAACGCGGAGATTTTTATCGATAAAATAATCACAACTCTCGCAACAACGCCAAAATATTATGATAAAGATAACCAGAGAGGAAATTCGCTGCGCCAGTTGTAAATATGGCTGTGATCTCACCCATCGCGCATCAGACATTTATAACAGATGTCCGTTGCAAAAAATTACCACCTGGCCTGGAGGGAATCATTTTTTCTCTTCATCCATACTCAGCATGGTCGCTGGAAAATATGAGAGCCTCTTTTGCAGAGGATGTGTATTCGTTGACTTCTCCAGGGAAAATGTCAGGTATTTTACCAATAGCAATTGGATTGAGTATTTGAAACATACGGGATTAATGCTGATTATCGTCAGTGATCGCCATATGGAGCCGCTTGCGGCGTACTGGCAAAAAGAGGACCTGCGTATACAAACTGTGATTTATGCCGATTTTTCCCTGGAGGAGATAAACAGACAAATCCAGGGCTGTTATTTCGGTTTAAAAGGCGAGGTCAGGAAAAAAGTCAATGCACTTAAACAGGATGAAGTTCGGTTCCTTGATCTGGCGATGAACGGACTGTCACTACCGATTATTGCCAGAGAAATGGGAGTTGAAGTCAAGCGTGTTTATAACATCAAAGATGCCATTCGCCGGAAAATGGGCATCAGCCTCAATCAGTTATTTTCCGCATAATTATGATAAAGGAGTATTAAATGAACACCAAATTCAGAACGCTTAATCTTGCTGTGTTAATCAGTGCCGGGCTGGTGTCAGCCAGCGTGTTTGCAGCTTCAGATAACACCATCAACTTTCAGGGAGAAGTGACCACTGAAACCTGTTCTGTTTCCGTAAATGGCAACAATGCGTCCCCTGTCGTGCTGCTGCCAACGGTCAGTACTACGGACCTTGCTGCCTCTGGTGCAACTGCGGGTGATACCACCTTCACCGTGGGCGTTAGCGGCTGCGCCGGGGACAGTACCTCGGCCACCAAAATCTCGACGGTGTTTGTGGGGAATAACGTTAGCGCTGCCGGTAATTTATCTAACACCGGAACCGCAAAAAATGTTGAGGTACAAATCCTCGATCCGAAAGATGCGGTGGTTAATCTGACCAGTGGTTATACCGGCAGCGGTGATCTGACACTGCAGACCGGTGAAACTTCTGGCTCTGCCACCTACTCTGCCCGTTATTACGCATCCGGCACCCCAACGGCGGGTACCGTTACCGCATCACTGCAATATGCCGTGACTTACCAGTAATATTTTTCGTGCGTATCTGGATAGCCAGATACGCACGCCACGCTTGAGATATCCGACATGTATTCGCGCATTATGCTGTTCCCATTAAAAATGGTAATACTGATTTTTTTGATGACGTTTATTTCGGATAACGTCCAGGCAAGCGTCACTATTCTTGGCAGCCGAATTATTTATCCGGGTAATGCTCTCTCCGTCGATGTTCAGTTAAAGAACAACGATAATATTCCTTATGTCATTCAGGCCTGGCTTGATAATGGCAATATGGATTCGCAACCTGGCGATAAGAGTGACGTGCCTTTTATTATCACGCCACCGCTGTTTCGGATCCAGCCTCTGACCGGCCAGGTTTTAAGAATCCGATTCATACCTAATGTCTCATTACCACAGGATCGCGAGACGATTTACTGGTTCAACTCCCTGCAGATCCCCCCCGGTAATATTCAGGCGGAATCAGGCCGTAACAGTATTGTTTTAATGTTACGTAACCGCATGAAACTCTTTTATCGTCCTAAAGCGATTGGTCAGCCGGTTAATGTTTTCGACGGTGTAAAAGTAACGATGCAAAAAGAGGGGGTTGAAATCAACAACACTCAACCCTGGTATCTCTCACTTACAGAGGTTGTAATAAAAACAGCAGGCAAAAAAACAGCCTGCGAAGCTGAAATGATTGCGCCCTTTGCCAAAAAAATAGTCAGGTGTAAACCGGCAACGCACTCTTTATCAGCTAATAGCGTGATTTCTCTTTCAGCAATGAATGACCAGGGAGCTAAAGTCAGTGAAGACTATCCGATTGCAGGCAGGTAATATCCGCATCTTTTTTTTGCCTCTCTGTGCATCATTTACTTTTTCAACGTATGGACACGCTGATGAGTACTATTTCGATCCTTCGCTGTTTAAAGGTTCCGCCTTTGGCCAGAATATTGATCAGTTTAACCATCAGACTATCGCCCCCGGCAACTATTATGTCGATATCTATGTTAACAATAAGCTGGTTAAAAGCGGCGTCACCCTGAACTTTCTGTCAGCAGAGAAAGGTCAGCCGATAGAACCTTGTCTCCCGCTGACGGTGGCTGAATCATTAAGCCTTAAGTCACTGAATAAATCCTCAACCAGCGAGGGCTGTCAGCCCTTGCGTCACTGGTCATCAGCGGCCCGCTGGCAATTTGATCAGGCTTCACTGCGGCTGCAGTTCACCATTCCGGATGCGGAGTTAATTCATCTGCCCAGGGGAAATATTCCCGTCGCCGAATGGGATAAAGGGATCTCCGCCCTTTTCATCCGGCATAACACCAATTATAGCTGGACGGAAAATAGCGCTTCCGGTTACAGATACCAGTATCTCTGGAGTGGCATCACGGCGGGCACTAATATTGATAACTGGCAGCTGCGCCATCAGGGCAATCTGCGGTTTATCGACAATAACGTTACCGGCAGCGATGTTCGCTACACAACGGTCAGAACCTGGCTTCAGCGCCCCATTGAACCGCTGAACAGTCTGCTGACACTGGGCGACAGCTATACAGAAAGTTCGCAGTTTGGCAGCCTTTCTTATAATGGCATTAAGCTCACTACCGATGAAAGGATGCGTCCGCAAAGCCGGCGTGGTTATGCGCCCGAAATTCGCGGTGTGGCCTCCTCCAGTGCCCGGGTTATCGTCAGGCAACTGAATCGCGTTATTTATGAGACCAGCGTGGCGCCTGGTCCCTTCGTGATCAACGATTTGTACAATACCCGTAGCCAGGGCGATCTCGATGTTGAGATTATTGAAGCCAATGGCAAAACGTCCTCGTTTACCGTTCCTTATGCCTCTGTGCCTGATTCGGTCAGGCCGGGAAACTGGCATTACTCGGTTGCACTGGGTCGGGTACGGCAATTCTACTCAGTTAATAACACCTTCTTCGAAGGGCTGTTGCAGCGCGGTATCAGTAACCGACTGACCGCTACGGCAGGATCGCGGCTGGCTCAGGACTATCAGGCCTGGCTGCTTGGCGGTGTCTGGACTTCGGCAGCGGGCGCAGTGGGATTAAACACCACCTTTTCTGATGCAAAGGTCGCACAGAACAGAAATGCCTCGGGATGGCGCGCCGAGCTGAGCTACAGCAAAACCTTTGCTACCGGCACCAACCTGGTCCTGGCCGCCTATCGTTACTCAACCAGCGGTTATCGCGACCTGCAGGATGTGCTGGGCGTTCGGCGCCAGCAGGACAATGGCATCAGTTACTATTCAGATACGCTGCATCAGCGTAATAATTTTTCTGTGACCCTGAGTCAGTCAATGGCCGATTATGGCTTAATCAGCCTGAGCGGCAGCACGGCGGATTACTATAATAACCGGTCACGTATTACTCAGCTTCAGTTAGGTTACAGCAACAGCTGGAATAACATCAGTTACAGTCTCAACGTTGCCCGTCAGCGTACTACCTGGAATTATGATCGTTTCGGGCTGAACCTGGACGATGGTGATAACGCATACCGCGAGAAATATACCGAAAATACCGTTTCACTGAATGTCTCGGTTCCGCTGAACTGGGGCAATCACACTACCTCAGTGGCCTATAACTACAACCAGTCTAAAGAAACGCGCAATTCGACGCTCTCACTGACCGGTTCATCTGGCGAGAACAATCAGCGATCCTGGTCCCTGTATGGCGGAACCGAAAATACGCAAAGTAACAGCGGCCACCGTGTCTCGTTCGGCGGAAATATTCAGCAGAATACGCGCGCAGGCGCGGTCAGAGCGAATTATGGTCAGGGGGATAATTATCGCCAGGCTGGATTAGGGCTTTCTGGTACGTTGCTGATTCATCGCGGCGGCGTCACCGCCGGACCTTATACCAGCGACACTTTTGCGCTTATCCATGCGGATGGTGCCCAGGGCGCCAGCGTACGCAATGGTCAGGGTGCCGTCATTGATCATTTTGGTTACGCTATCCTGCCGTCGCTGACGCCATATCAGGCCAACACCGTCAGCCTTGATACACGCTATATGAATGCTGATGCCGAATTAAGCGGTGGAAGCCAGCGCGTTGTGCCCTATGCCGGTTCCGTTACCCGAATTAATTTTGCCACGCTGCAGGGTAAGGCCGTCTTAATCGCGCTCAAAAATGAAGATCATGAAATCCCGCCAATGGGCACCGAGGTCCGTGATGCTGATAATACCGTGATAGGTATTGTGGGCCAGGGTGGGCAATTATATGCACGTGTACCGCATGACTCTGGAACCTTAAAGGTAAACTGGGAATATAAGGGCAATAAAACATGTTTTGTTAATTATCAAATAACCGGTCGCGTGAATGAGAATATTGTTCGCCTGGATGCTGTCTGCCATAAGGGTTAATCGTGTGAGAATCGAAAAATATTTCCTGTATATCTTATTATTGCTGTTCAATGTGCCCGCCTGGGCTAATTGCAGCGTTGTTACCGCCACATCCTCGTTGTCTCAAAGCGCGATTGCAGCAGGCTATACCGCCGCCTACTGGACCGGCGCCTGCGACACCTGCTCAGGGAATGTGGGCCTGCCATCTGTGATCAGCATCAATAGCGGAAAGACCTTCCAGCCCTCTGGCACACTGCTGGCCAGCTCGGTAGGCAGCTTTCTGTCATCGGCCAGCAATGTTTCCTACTCAGCTAACCAGATTCTTTACCGCTGCGCCGTGGCAGATGCAGACAGTTTGTATGAGATGTATGCCACCAATGGCGACAGCCCCTATGCCGGTCAATATATTACCTCTGAAGTGGACGGCGCCTATTATGATGTCGCTGCAAATGTTGCCGTCAGGCTAACTAACCTGACAACCGGCGAATATTACAGTCGCTACTGGAAAGCCCGACAGCTGACAGCCAGTGACTGGTATTCTGATGGCACCTATATTTATATTCCGGCCAGTGCTTTCAGCAATGTGCTGTATGAAATGTTTAAAATAGACTCTACGCGCTATTACGCCAGCAACAGCAATCGCTATGTGGACAACTGGACACAACCTCGCGGATATATTGCTTTTAAAGGACCCGGGCTGGATACCAATAATCTTAAAGTGGGCCAGGATAGTCTCTCTTACTGGTATGGTTTTTACCGTAACTGGCCCGCTGCCTGGAGCACCTTCTCAAATGTCACCTATGTGCGTGGCGCGCTATGCGAAGTCCAGGATTATCCTTCGGTGGTGCTGCTGCCGACCGTAAGCGTGAACACCCTTGCCGCGGGCGGGAAAAGTCAGGCTCCTTTTACTATCACTATCCAGTGCGAGTCCGGTGCCATCTCCGGCACCAGTACATCGACGATCACGTCAGCAAATGTCGCTATGGGCTTTCTCGTTAACCAGTCAAATGCGGTGACGCAGGCAAGAAATCTGGGGCTGACTACAGCTGGCGGCGGGTTAACCTGGCTGCTGGATACCCACTATGGTAGCAGCGCTGCCGCCTCCGGCGTCGGTATAAAAATTTATGACAGTCATAATATGGCGCTCAATTTACTGCCTGACAGAACAGTGACGGGCACGGGCAACAGCCGTGGCTGGTATGCCTATAAAGATTTAACGTCGCAAATCTCCTCAGGAGGCGCTGATATTTACAGTGGTGATTTCACGGCCTCTCTTGAAGCGCTCAGCGGGCAAACTATTACAGCAGGAACAGTCAATGCGCAGTTACAGGTTGTGGTCAGTTTTCAGTAACGTCGTTGTGTTATCTGGCGTCCTGCTCTCATTCAGCGTCTGGGCGGTGGTCAATGTGGATAAAACCCGGATCGTTTTCAATCAATCGGATCTGAGCCAGTCTGTTAACGTCGTCAACAGCGGCGAAAACGAAACGTATTTGCAAATCTGGACAGATGACGGTGACCTGACTCTCTCACCCGACGCCAGCATCACGCCCGTCATAGTCATACCGCCGGTGGTAAAAATGTATCCGGGAGAAATGCGATCGTTGCGTCTGGTACTCACTTCACGTCAGGCGCTGCCCGCGGACAAAGAGAGCCTCTACTGGTTAAATATTTATCAGATCCCTGCGCTGAAAAAAGAGCTTAACGCGGCTGAACGTAAAGTGGTGTTACCGCTGCGAATCCGGCTAAAAATCTTTATACGGCCTGAGGGACTAAACGCCCCGCTGACCACCGATCCGGAAAAGCTCCGTTTCGCGGTAAAGGGAAATAAAATCGCCATAACCAACCCTACTCCCTGGTTCATGAGCATGAATGTCTATTCTGAAGGTCAGCCATCAATAAAAAATCTCACTCTTGCCCCACAATCTGATGCTTACATTGACAGTCACACTCCGCCGAAACCCGGTGAGTCAGTGAGTTATGCGGTGATCAATGACCAGGGGATTCCGGTTAACTACACGACAACCTTGAAGTAACCGGACGGGAGTGCCCTCTGCCGACAGGCAGAGGGCACATAAAACCGACCTTTTGCGGCAGTCCAGGGCGTCGCTACATGAATTCTGCGCATCTGATGGGGCTGGCAGTACGCAGAATTTACCTACGCATGGCGTTTTGAGAGGCTCAAGAGGCAGTTCCGCAAGACAATCCATTTTAGCCGCGCTAGAGTTGCTGGCTTCCACTGTTTCAACGACGAGAAAAAATGAAACGCTTATTTGTCTATGGCACGCTCTGTCCGGGCCGCGAGAATGCCCATATCCTGGAAAATATTGGCGGAGAATGGCTGGCCGGTTCGGTGAACGGTACCTTCTATCAGCGCGGCTGGGGCGCAGCGGCTGATTTTCCGGGCATCGTTCTGGATGAGCACGGCCCCGACGTGCCGGGTTATCTGTTTCTCTCCGACCAGCTGGACGCCCACTGGCCGATGCTGGATGAGTTTGAAGATGGCTACGATCGCGTCGAGGTTCGCGTTTCTGCCGAAGATAATCGGCAATACAGTGCGTGGATTTATCAGCTCCAGCCGCAGGAAAGCCGCTGAGCTATTACCGCTGAACTTTTCCTGCAGTGAGATGCGCGCGCCCTGCTCTTATTGTCTGCTGACTCCATCTTCCTGTCAGACAATATATGCGGGCACGCTGCCTGATTTTCAATTTAATTAAGATCTATTGTATGATGTAACTAAAATGAGGTCGTCCGCTCTGGTCCCGGCAAGCGCTCTCTTAGCCCGCCAGCCAGCCCTGTTATACCGGGTTAATCTGGCCAGCGCTGATGTGGAAACAGTGATACCCGAATATTAAACAGATGGATTAAGGGCGCAACAGCCACACTCTCCTCTCGGGCGATCGGCTCCAGTTTTAGCAGCAACAGATCCAGTTCTTCCAGCAGATCCTGATGTGGCGCTAACTGCAGCGACTTCATCTTGCGCTTCAGGTATAGCGCCAGCTCGTGAAACATCTGACCACTATCAATCTGATGACTCTCCAGCACCTCACGATAACGTGCGTAGAAGTCATAACAGTTGGCGCCCAGCCAGGTTTCAGTAATCAGATACCCCCCCACCACGATATCCGGCACCGGATCGAGCCTTTTACGCGGCAGAATGATATTCACCCGGTCGAGCATCCGCGCAATAAATTGCTGCCGTGACAGTAGCGTGGCGGAATTGCGCTCCACCATTTTAATAAACCCTAACAGATCGCGCAGCCCTCGTTGCACCGCTCTTCTGGCTATCCATGACGGCCGTTTGTTGCGGATCAACGCCGTCAGCACTACCGCAAACATAATCCCCACCATCGAGGAGATGGCCGCATTCAGCGTGACGATCAGATTCGGGACATAGTGATGGCTTAAGCCGATAAAACCGGGGATCTGGATGGCGACACTCAGCCCTACCAGATTGGTCGCCGGATTGGCAATAACCAGGCTCAGCAGCATCAGACCGGGCAGCAGTATGATCATCAGCGCCTGTAAGGTATTGGCCTGCGGGATCAGAAAAGCGATGTAGAACAGGCTGACCACCAGCGCAATCATCACCCCTTTCACGAACAGCTTCATCGGCGTTACCGGGGAATCGACACCAGCAAAAAATGAACTGATGATCGCCGCCATCAAAGGTGCGTTCGCCCCATCGGCCCAGCCGCTGCCGATCCAGAACAGGCTGGAGAGGAAGGTCGCCAGAAATGCCGTCAGCGCGGACAGCCGTAACAGTCCCTTGTCGATATGCCGGTGTTCCCGGATATTGCGGATCGCCGCCCCATCCCCGTGGCTGTAGAGATCCCCTGCGCGCGCACTGACATTCTCATAAGCATCGGCAATGCGCACAAAGTTAGCCAGCCGCTCCAGCAGACCAATCAGCAGCAGGCTCTCTTCGGTTGCCAGCAGCCCGGCCCGCCATTCGTGCTCCAGGGTTGCCTGACTGGCAGCAATCGCTTCACGCAGTCCGGCAATATCGTTAATCCGATCGTGATGCAGCCACAACAGGAACTGCTGAAACACGTCGGTGACGCACGGCGGAAAACGAATATTCAGTTCGGCCAGCACACCCAGCCGTGATTCAATCGCCGTCAGTGTCGGCAGCAGATAAGTCAGATGCTGATACTGTACGCTGACCAGACGGATGACATTACGCGCCGCTTCGCCCTCATAGACGCAGTGGGTCAGCAGCGTTTCAACATTCAACGGATAACCCGCCATCTGAATCAGGATATCTTCGCGCTCCAGCGATTTGTTCTTTGCCATTCCGCTGATCAGTTCATCACAGAGTTTGCGCGCGTTCTGAAACCAGAGATTAACGCTCTGCCCCAGCAGATGATGCATCGAAACCGGAAACACCAGCCGGTGAACCAGCGTGCTACAAAGGATGCCCAGCGTAATCTCCTCAATACGTGAAACTACGGTGTTGATGATTGCCAACGGTGACTCAACGTCTGGAAATCCCATAATCGCTGCGCTGTAGCCGGCCAGCATAAAGATATAGCTCTTCGGCGTGCGGTCATGCAGAGAGAGCCAGAGGCAAACCGTTACCCACAGCGATACGCACAGGCTGAACAACACTGGCGACTGCACCGTTTCGGGGTAGATCAGCAGAATAAAGATGCCGCCCAGCAGCGTGCCCAGCAGGCGAAACAGCGATTTCGAGACGGTCGATGCTGCATAGAGTTGCGAGGTGACAAACACCGTGGTGAGCGCCCAGGCGGGTTTTTCGAAGTTAAGAACGAGCGCCACAGAGAGTGCGATAAACGCGGCAAAGGAGGTTTTGCAGGCAAACAAAACCGCGTTTTTGGTAAACCATTTCATCGAATGAGAGCAACCAGGAACTTTCTGAGGCGCGTATCCTGACAGATGCGCCTGCGTTTTACTCTCAGTTAAATTTTACAAATTATTACCGGCCGCATCAGGCCGGTTAAGCCCCTGCTGGCGCACCAGCGCACGGCGCTTATCCAGTAAAAAAGGGCGCAGATAGCCTACCGTGTTCGAGAGCAAAATCACCTCTTCGGCAAGCTCAATCCTCAGCACATCTGTCAGGTACGCTTTGCGCTGAGTCATTCGCTGCCAGAGATCGGGAAAACGACACGCCAGCTCATCACGCAACGCCGCGTCCGCCAGTCCGACCGTATCCTCGATACTGCAACCGCCATAACCCGGCACCGACGGGATAATATCAATCTGCAGCAGCATACCGCTTTTCAGTGTCACGGCTGAATCGGGATAGATGGGCGAGCTTAGCCACTCTTCGTCAGCCACCAGATGCCCCGGATTAAGATGCCAGCCATACTGCGCTTTCGGCAGCACCGTTTCGATAAGCGAATAGAGTTCGCCGCCGGTGATCCCGATCCGCAGCTGCTCCAGCCAGCTGACCACCGCGTGATAATAGGGGATCGCCAGCCGGGTCAGCCAGTCGGAGACGTTACACTGTAACTCAGAGGCTTCACTGACCACGTAAGCCGAGCGGCTGGTCAGCCCGCCTTTGTAGCCGGTGGTAAGAGAAAGCTTATCACCACGCGCAATCCGTTTATCAGACGGATAGAGCCGGGCCTGGGCGAAACGATCGCCGGTCGCGGCAATCGTCACCACCGTGTTTGGCTGCCCTTCTGCGTTCAGACGTGCGCCTAACGCCTTCTCTGTGATGCCCGGCGCTATGCTATCCAGCGCAGCCAGCATCGCGGTTGAAGCAAGATTAGCCCCCGCCTCATAAAACGCCACTTCATCGGCGCCGTTAACGCAGCGTGCACCGTTGTCAGGCGAGATAAACAATCCGGTGGCGTTTACCAGTTGCGCATCGCCGCCCGCTGCCTGCGCCGCCGAGGCATAGATGAACTGCGGCAGATCAAACATCCCTCGCTCCCTGCCGGTAAATAACTTCCAGCCCACCAGCCCGGTGCGTTCGCCTGCTACAATCCCTGCCTCTGCTAACAGCTGATCCAGGGGCTGCTCCCCGCGCATAGGCTGGTTGGGCAGAGAAAAGACCGCCGCATGCAGACAGCGTCCCGGATTGCGGGCAAACGGCACCAGCTTGAGGTTCTCATTACCCATGATATAGGTGAGCTCGCCCTGCTGAGTCACCACCAGCAGCGCCTCCTCGAAGCGCGGAATGAATCCCGCCAGATATTCAAAATTGCTGCCGTGCTCTTTGTCGGCATAGATAATCAGTTGCACAATCTGCTGCTGTTCCATCCGCTCAATAATGGCGGCCAGACGGCGATGCAGTGTTTCATCAGACATCACAGGGCTGGCAGCACCGGGAAATGCCGGCGGTGACGGGATTGTTTCCAGGGCATAGCGATTGGCATCCATAACGCACTCCAGTGGCCAGATTGACGGGGTTTGATTTCCGTTCCCAGGGTAAACCTGAGGTTTAGCCTGTAGGGTGCCACAATCACACAACTTACTCGTTGCGTGTTATCAAAAGAGGGACATTCACCTGTAACAGAGACAAAGAAGCCCGCGCTAAACGGGCTCTCTGTGTTATTTGATGGGCACGCCTGCATTCTCCAGCGCTTCAGCCTTTTCGGGATATAACTCCGACGTTCCGGCATTCATAATCACCGCTCCACAGCGGATGCAGTGATCGCCCTTCACATCTGGCACAACGTCCTCCGGATTACCCGTATTAAGACTGACGTCGCGCGTGGCGTACACAAACGCCTCTCCTTCACATCCCGGACACTTCATACCATGACTCTCCTGTTAAGCCTGTCAGATAAGCATAGCCGACAGGCTTTTAGCCATACACATGAGGAGAGGTTTTTCAGGATATTGCCAGCTCATAAGCGCCATCACTCTTTGTGCCGCAGCCGCTCCAGCATAATCAGTGAATGACTAAAAATGGCGTCGGCGATGTGCTGTGGGAAATCGGGCGGCAAGGCATCGCGCACCGAGACCACTGCCTGGGGAAAGGCCTTAATAAAGAAGTCGAAGATCTGCTGCAAACTGTCACGATCAAAACTGACGCTTTTTGCCGTGGCGATAAAATGGCGCGGGAAGATTTTGTCGATCTCTGTCTTCTTCCCCTTAGTGGCACGCAGCCCCATCGCCAGTTTCAGCGCTCGCTTGTTCAGACCGGTGCCGCCCAGTACCGGATAAGCGGAGATCACATCATAAAAGGGAGTCAGTCGATAACTGCCGCCGCGCTCAATAAACAGTGAGAAGTTCTTGGCGTGACCGTCGGTTGCGCCAATCAGCCACTGAAAAACCTGGAACATCATAAAGCGATAGCGATCTTCGATGGCGTTGCTCGATCCCATCAGTATCTGCATGATCTCCGCAATGCCTGGCCCGCCATCCGACTCATATTTGGTTGAAGATGGCAGTCCCAGCGCCTGACAGAAATCCTCCTGCGGCAGGCGAATCAACCGGGTTTTATCGCGTGACCAGCGGCGGTCGAAACGTTCTACCGCCAGGGCGCGCATCTGTCCGGCACGAATAATCGTTGCCTGCGGCACGTCGATACCGAGTGCACGGGCCAGCGCCAGACAGAGATACTCATTCTCCACACTTTCACGCATATCCAGCGTCGCGGCCGGCTGTTTAATCTCTCCGATCGGCAGCTTAATGATGTGCGAGGTGGGCGTGGCACCGGCAGGAATGCTCCAGCCTTCATCGGTCAGCAGCAGTGCGGTTTTCTCCTGCGCCCCTGCGACCGAGATACGGAAATCGGTCTCTTCACGCAGCATCCCCAGCGGGATATCTGACTGATAGGCCGACAGCACGCTTTCGAGCCGGGTTTCATCCAGCACTTCATAGCGGGCCTGCAGTGCGGGCAGTGGCATATCGGGCGGCAGCAGCATAGTCGCCCCGACGCTGTCACGTCCCACTTCCTGCAACAGATCAAACGGCTGACGGGATTTAATCTGGTAACGCGCCACGATTCTGTCGCGAATCAATGGGCTATCCGGCAGCAGGTTATCGAAGAAGTTAATCACGGCGTGTGAGGTGATCGCCCTAACCTGCAACGGCATCGAAAGTGAGAGCGGCCTGGAGAGCGGATTACTCAGCCAGCCGGTATCATACTGAAACTCATGAGCGCCGTTTCGCTGGCGGGTGAGTACGCCTACCCGCTCGCCGTTCATCCACGCAATCAGCCTTTGCATTACCACTCATCCTCATCATGCAGCTGAGGCGCACTGGCCTCCTCTTTCTCCTGAACTTCCAGACTCAGCTCCAGCGACTGTAACAGCTTAAACAGCGTTGCCAGCGAGGTACTGTCAGGGGCATTTTCAAAGTGAGAGATGGTGGCCTGTTTCAGGCCGACCTTTTTCGCCAGTTCACTCTGGGTCCAGCCATTGCGCTGACGAATGAGCTTTAGCCGGTTTGCCAGCTGTAGCGGGCTGTATATCATGGGGTGGCTCCTTCTGGATCACAGGCTGTAAGCATAGCGCAGGGGCATTATCCCCGACAGGGTATAAAACAGCTTTTACCCCCTGTAGAGGATAATGATTAATTTATACCCCATAGCGGATAACTGCACAATTATCCTTTATGAGGGATAAGCCGGAACCACGATTAAAAGAGGACGAGGATGAGCACATTTACCCTTACCCATCAGGTCAACGACGACGATCGGGAAGAGTTGCTGGCAGGACTGGGGGCTTACAACCGGCAATTTATCAGCCGCGATAACTGGTTATCAGCCGCGATAACTGGGGACCGCTGTCGGTTTCTCACAGGGACGAACAGGGAACGTTGCGCGGGGGAGTGATCGCCGCACGCAAAGGAAACTGGCTCTGTATCGATTATCGCTGGGTGGACGAAACGCTCCGTGGCAGTGGTCTGGGCAGCGCACTGCTGGAAGCCGCAGAGCAGGAGGCGGGAAAGATGGGATGTCTCTATGCGCTGGTGGATACCTTTAGTTTTCAGGCCCTGCCGTTTTATCAGAAACAGGGTTATCAGCCGCAGATGTCCCTGCCCGATTTTCCGCAAACCGGTATGCAGCGTCACTATCTGACCAAAACGCTACGGCCAAAGGCATCACGCTGACCGCAGTACCATCAGCGTGACAGGGTCACATAATTACAAACCGGCAATGCGCCGCAGATCCGCTTCGGCACCCGGTGCCACGGCCAGAACCTGCGCGCCTTTAGTGATGCGATCGCCTTCGGTGTTAAACGGGTGGTACCAGCCGCCCGCTTCTTTTACCAGGCAGTAACCCGCCAGGCAATCCCAGGCGTGCATATAGGGTTCGTAGTAACCCACGACCCGACCGGCGGCGACCCAGGCCAGCATCAGTGCGCCGGAACCAATGCGGATAAAGTTACCGCCTGCCGACAGCAGCGCTGCCACAATCTCGCCTACTTGCTGCGGGCTGACATAACTGTTGGCGCCAAAACCGGTAACGTGGTTTTGCAGCGTGCGTGTGGGATCGACCTGCAGACGATGACCGTTGAGCGTCGCGCCCTGCCCCAGTGCCGCCACGTAGCACTCCTGATAGGTCGGCGCGAAAATCACCCCGATGACCGGCACATCGCCGCGCAGTACCGCGACGGAAACACACCAGCTCGGCATCCCATTGAGAAACGGGCTGGTGCCATCGATTGGATCAACCACCCAGGTGTAGTCAGACTCTCCCGCCTGCAGTCCCGACTCCTCACCCAGAAAGCCATCAGCGGGAAACGCATCCCGTATACGGCTGGCGATCAGCTGCTCCACTTCACGGTCGGCAATCGACACCACATCCTGCAAATCGTACTTGGTCTCCACCACCAGCGTCTCGCGACGGTTGAAGTAAGATAACGCCGTCGCGCCACCTTCACGGGCAACGGCTTCCGCTAAAGCCAGACGCGCCATTATTTCATCATGCGATTCCATGCGAACTCCTTGAGTTAGTCAGATTAACGGGCAATCAGGGCAAGGCCCTGCGGCTTGAAGTTGACGCCAACTGTGGTGGCGAGCGGTAGACGCTGTTCCATCTGCGGATCGATAATGAACAGCGCGCCCAGTTCGGTGGCGACTTCATATTCGATATGGTCACCCAGCCAGGTGCTGTGAATAACCTCCCCCTGCAGCGCACCCTGGCCGTCGCCGGACAACGTAATAAATTGCGGTCGCACCGCCAGCTGAGCACTGCCGGTTTTTGCTCCGGCACCTCGCACCCGGAAGCGCTGATTACCCAGGCGGACCAGCGCATCATCCGTATCTGCCTCTTCCACTTCACAGGGCAGAATGTTCGCCTCCCCCATGAAGTCCGCGATAAAGACCGAATTGGGTGAATGGTAAAGCGTCTCCGGCGCACCCTGCTGGGCAATATCCCCCTCTTTCATGACAATAATCTTATCGGAGACCGCCAGCGCCTCCTCCTGGTCATGGGTCACATAAACCGCCGTAAACCCGAGCCGCTGCTGCAGATCGCGGATGTCGGTGCGCACCCGACGGCGCAGACGCTCATCAAGGTTCGATAGCGGCTCATCAAGCAGCAGCACCTGCGGTTCCAGCACCAGCGCGCGGGCGACCGCAATACGCTGCTGCTGTCCGCCAGAAAGCTCCGACGGCAACCGCTGCCCCTGACTCTCCAGACCCACCAGCTTCAGCCCCTCGCGCGCCCTGTCCTGCGCCTCGCGTTTGTTCATGCCCGAGGAAAGCAGCCCGTAGAGAATATTGTCGATGGCGTTCATATGGGGAAACAGCGCGTAGGACTGAAACACCATCGCCACGTCGCGCTCGTTGGCGGGCAGATGGGTGACATCTTTGCCGCCAATCAGAATCCGCCCTGCGGTGGGATGCTCCAGCCCGGCCAGCAGTCGCAGCGTAGTGGTCTTGCCGCAGCCGGACGGCCCGAGCAGCGTCACCAGCGTACCCGGCTCTACGGTGAGCGACAGATCCGGCACGGCAGTAAAACCGGCAAAACGCTTTGCGACATGTTCAAACACCACCGATCCGGCGTTAATGGTCGTCATACGGCTCTCTCCTGAGTCAGAGTGGATGCAGAGGGTGCGGCAATAATCACCGCCGGTTGGATTGCACGACGCAGGCGACGTTCGCCCACCAGCAGCTGGAAGAGGCCAATGATCAGCAGCATCACCACGATCAATACCGAGGAGTAGGCAATCGCCACGCCATACTCACCGTTCTCCACCAGCCCGACAATGTACGAGGTCGCCATGTTGTACTGGGCGCTGACCAGGAAAATCACCGCACTGATAGAGGTAATGGCCCGCACAAAGGCGTAAACCAGCGCGGCGCTGATGGCCGGTTTCAGCAGCGGCAGCACCACTTTACGCAGGGTACGGAAACTGTTTGCGCCCAGCGTCAGTGAGGCTTCATCCAGGCTTTTATCCAGCTGGCTCATCGCCGCAATACCACCACGCACGCCGACCGGCATATTACGGAAGACAAAGCAGGCGATCAGGATCATCGCGGTACCGGTGATCTCCAGCGGCGGCAGGTTATACGCCATGACATAGCTCACACCAATCACCGTGCCGGGAATGGCAAAGCTCAGCATCAGCATGAATTCAAAGGTCTGACGACCGGCAAACTTCTGTCGCACAATCAGCCAGGCGGTCAGCAGTCCGACAATGGCCGTGAGCGGCGCGGCGATCAGGGCGATCTCCAGCGTGGTCCAGAAAGAACTCCAGGCAACGCCGCTCCAGACCAGTTGCCCCTGATTAACGCTGACGTTAAAGGCCCGGATATAGTGATCCAGCGTCAGGTTGTTATTCAGCCCCCAGGACTGCACAAAGCCGCCAATCATGATCATGCCGTAGATCACCAGGGTGAACAGACCCCAGGGTATTACCATGCCATAGACGCTGTAGCGCACCGGACGCGGCAGCATCACATGACGGCCGCCATCGCCTTTGCCGGTGACAGTGGCGAAGCTTTTGCCGGAGAGCCAGACGCGCTGCACCAGAAAAGCGGCCAGGGTGAAGCCCAGCAGGATCATCGCCAGCACCGCCGCGCGACTCGGGTCGTTCTGTGCGCCAACCACGGAGAAGAAGATCTCCGTCGACAGCACGCCGTGACTCCCGCCCAGCACCATCGGGTTACCGAAATCGGCCATGCTTTCGATAAAGCTGATTAAGAAGGCGTTGGCCAGCCCCGGCGCCATCAGCGGCAGCGAGATGCGGGAGAAAGTGCGCCAGCGGCTGGCACGCAGGGTCTGTGACGCCTCTTCCAGTGACGGACTGACGCCCTCGACCACCCCAATCAGCACCAGAAAGGCGATGGGGGTAAAGGAGAGCACCTGGGCAATCCAGATGCCGGTCATGCCATAGAGCCAGCGGCCCGGCTCGATGCCGAACAGCGTCGCCAGCGATTCGGTGACCACGCCGGAGCGGCCAAACAGCAGGATCAGCGCCAGACCGATGACAAACGGCGGCGTGATAATCGGCAGAATGGTCAGCATCCGCAGCGCTTTTTTACACGGCAGCGAGGTGCGCGTCGCCGCCAGTGCAAACGCCAGTCCCAGCAACGTAGCGCCACTGGCCGTCATCAGCGCCAGTCCCAGCGTGCGCCAGGCGGTGCCGCAGGTGCCACCGGTAAAACAGCCGAGGCTCCAGATGGCGGGATCCTGCATATTGGCAATCAGTCCGTCAGGTTTAAAACTGCCATCAATATCCTGCACCGAGGCGACAAACAGGCTCAGCACCGGATAGAGCACAAAGGTCGTGACCAGCGCCACCAGCAGCACAATCGACGCCACCACAAAGGCATCGCCTCTCAGCACGCCGCGCTCCGCCAGGGCAAAGGCGAAAATCAGCAAAAATATGGTCAGCAGCAGCAGCGCACCCGCACCCATCGCGGGTTGTCCCTGCGCCAGCGGGCCGGCGAGGTTCTCCAGCCATAACCAGTTCCAGCCACTGAAACCGATAGCATGCCCTTCCAGCACCAGAAACAGAATGCCGCAGGTGCTGAACAGCAACAGCAGCGTGCTGCGGGTGCGGCCCGGGGGCAGAAAGGCGCTGCCAGCACAGAGCAGCCACAGCGCCACGGCGATGCCCAGCCAGCTGTGTAACGCGAGCTGCCCCAGCGCAGGCGCATTGTTCTCATCACCCCATAAGCTGAACAGCCAGTCACCCGAGAAGAAGCCCTGCTCCAGGCTATACCAGGGCAGCAGCGTCAGCGCGATGGCGCCCGCCAGCAGCGCGCCGGTTAAGCGACGATTGTGCGCATTCATAAATCACCTCAATCAGGAAGCGGACATCAGGCTTACGCCACCGCGGTCTGGCACAGACCCGGCTCAGGTGGCCGGGGCGCACCACCGTTATTGTGCGCTGGCACCAATCTCTTTATCCCAGCGGCCCAGCAGCGCTTTGCGTTTTGCTGAGTCACCATAGGTTTTAAAGTCATAATCGATCAGCCTGATGTTCTCGAAGCGCGGTGCATATTCAGAGATCTCCGCCTTGCGGTTAGAGGGCAGCTGGAACGATTTCGCCTCTTTCATATGCGACTGTGCTTCAGCGCTGAGCGCCCAGTCATACCAGGCTTTGGCATTGGCCAGGTTTCGTGCCCCTTTGATGATCGACATCGAACCAATCTCATAGCCAGTGCCTTCACAGGGCGCGACGGGCTTAATCGGGAAGCCATCCACTTCCATTGCGACGGCATCATGCATAAAGACAATGCCGATGGTGGTTTCACCGCGCGCGGCGGCTTTGACCGGAGCAGAGCCGGACTTGGTATATTGCGAGATGTTGGCGTTGAGCTTCTTCAGGTAGTCAAAGGCTTTGTCTTCGCCCATGATCTGCACCAGCGTCGCCAGGGTGTTATAGGCCGTGCCGGAAGAGTTGGGATTGGCGATCTGAATCTCGCCTTTAAAGCCAGGGTCGAGTAAATCCGCCCAGCAGGCGGGCACTTTCTGCTTTTTCTCCGCCAGCAGTCTGGTGTTATAGCCCCAGCCCAGCGCACCGGCATAAACGCCCACGGTGCGATAACCGGAGATCTCCGCCACTTTTTGTGACCAGGGCTGTTGCTGATCGAGCAGTGGCGATTTATAGGCCTGGGTCAGCCCCTCTTCGGCGGCCTGCATATGCGGATCGCCGGTACCGGCCCACCAGATATCGGTACGGGGATTGCGTGCCTCGCTGCGGATACGGGCATAGGCTTCACCGGCAGAGAGCCGCACCATGCTGAGTTTGATATCGGGATGGGACTGGCTGAACAGCGTGGTCATCTGTTCGCACACCACCACGTCGGCTGAGCAGATCATATTAAGATTGCCCGCCGCCGAGGCAGCAAACGGCACTATAGGGCAGACGATTACAGCAGCGAGCAGAGAGGAATAACGCATGGTGTTCTCCTGGGCTGGATGACGCAGGCGCGCCAGCTTTTGCACATGTGTGCAAACGTGTGTGCAGATTAGTACGGCGGGCCTGAGGCAGTGTCAATTCAGTTGTTAAGCAATTGTCAGTCGCCGTCACAAATTTGAAACCTTTCGCCCGCCTGTATTTTTTGCACAGGCTTGCAACTTCAGGCAAACTCAGTGCAGACAATGTCAGGCGAGGAGAGAACATGCAGCAGCTTAAGGCGGTGGTGAGTGCGCAGGATGTGGCTGACCGGGCGGGCGTCTCCCGCTCAGCGGTCTCCCGCACCTTTACACCGGGAGCCAGCGTGTCAGATGCTACCCGTCAGCGGGTGATGAAAGCGGCGGAGGAACTGGGCTATCACGTCAATCATCTGGCGCGCGGCCTGGTGCGCAACCGCAGCGGCATCGTCTGCTTAATTGCCTCCGAGGTGGACACGCCCTACCGTGCCAGCCTGGTGCGCTGGATGACCCAGTATCTGCAGGAAGCGGGAAAAGTGGCGATGCTGATTAACACTGACCGATCTGATGCGCGCGTTTCCGCCGCGCTGCAGCAGGCGATTAATTTTCGCGCCGACGCATCGATTATTCTCTCCGGCATGCCGGACAGCGGTATCACCCGGCTCTGCTACAAACATGGTCAGCATCTGGTGCTGATTAACCGCGACGAGTCCCTGCCCGGCACGCTCAGTATCAACCTCGACTCCCGCCCCGCCGCAGAAATGGCGGTTAACGCGTTTGTGCGGGCGGGATGCAGCCGCATCGCCTTTGTCAATTCACTGGCGGGAACGCCGAGTCTGCTGAAGCGCGAAGCGGATTTTCTGGCCGCCGCGCAGAAAGTAGGCGTCACGGTCCAGGTGGAGCAGTTCGGCACCACCTCTTACGAAAGCGGCCAGATTCTGGCCCAGCGTCTGCTGACGCGTAAAGTTCGCCCTGATGCGGTGTACTGTGCCACCGACCTGCTCGCCTGCGGCTTTATGGATGAGGCGCGTCACCGCTTTGCGCTGCGTATTCCGGACGATCTCTGCATCATCGGACACGATAATATCGCGCAGTCGGGCTGGGCCTCTTACAACCTCACGACCTTTGCACAGCCGGTGGAGCAATTCGCCCGCGATGCCATTGCCTGGCTGGTGGAGACGGAAGCGCAACCGGAGACGCTGATGCCCAAAAATGAACAGCAGCAGGAGCGGAGAATATATCCGGTAGATGTGGTCTGGCGCGGTTCGGTACGCGGCGGTTAACCGCCCTTTTTTATTTTCTTCCGCTATGTAATTACGCCCTGAAATAATTCACAACCGATCTTACGCTTCGCTTTAAATATCCCGCCCCTGCACTGAAAAATAATCGGACGCTACTGCACAGTGTTCCGATTTTCTGTCTACGCTTTATCTGCATTATTAAGTTCTTCTGGTTTTAACTGCTCAATGAATCAGCAGTCAGATGTGACAAATATCACATTTGTGCCAGGCTTAATGTCTCAGATAACTCTGTTCAAGGAGCATACAATGGCTACACCAACTAACAAGACGCTCGATCTGGATCAATTTCCTAAACCTCCTTTTGAGGACCAGCCACAACAGGCGCCAGGCCTGGCCAGCAAAATGATCCCGGTTCCCGACCACGGTGAAACCAGCTATCGCGGCACGGGCCGACTGACCGGCCGCAAGGCGCTGATCACCGGCGGTGACTCCGGTATTGGCCGCGCGGTGGCTATCGCTTATGCCCGTGAAGGCGCAGATGTGGTGATTAACTACCTGCCGGAAGAACAGCCCGACGCCGATGAAGTGATTAAATTAATCGAAGCGGAAGGCCGTAAAGTTTTTGCTATTCCGGGCGACATTCGTTCTGAAGAATTCTGTCAGCAGCTGGTCAAAGAGGCAGCCGATAAATTAGGTGGCCTGGATATTCTGGTTAATAACGCCGGTCGTCAGCAATTTAATGAGTCCATCCGGACCCTGAGTACGGAAGATTTTGACGCGACGTTTAAAACCAACGTTTATGCGATGTTCTGGATCACCAAAGCGGCGCTGGAATATCTGCCACGCGGTGCGTCCATTATTAATACCTCGTCCGTACAGGCGTTTAAACCCAGCGATATTCTGCTCGACTATGCGCAGACCAAAGCGGCCATCGTCGCCTTTACCAAATCCCTGGCGAAGCAGCTGGGTGGCGACGGTATCCGGGTTAATGCCGTTGCACCAGGGCCGTACTGGACCGTGCTGCAATCCAGCGGCGGACAGCCGATGGAGAAAGTGAAGCAGTTTGGCGCCGACTCACCGATGGGCCGTCCGGGCCAGCCGGTTGAGATCGCCCCACTCTACGTTACCCTGGCCTCAACCGAGAGCAGTTACTCCTCCGGGCAGGTCTGGTGCTCTGATGGCGGCACCGGTACGCTGTAATCTCACTCAGGTGGCCGCATAACGCGGCCATTTTTTTGTCCCGCTTTTGCCCCGCTTAATAAACCTCGCCACCGTGATATAAGGAAGCAGATTATGGAAAACACGATCTTTCATTCGCCGGTCAGAAAAGAGGGCTTTGCGGGCCTGGGTGATTATGCCGCCATTGGTGAAGGCCGTTCTGTTGCGCTGATTGCGCCGGACGGTTCCATTGACTGGTGGTGCGCGCCCAATCTCGACGCAAAGCCCCTGTTTGATCGCCTGCTTGATGCCGGACTCGGTGGTTACTTCCAGATTGTCCCGCGTGCGCCTTATCAGGTCTCACGCCGCTACCGCGATAACAGCAATGTGCTGGAGACCCGCTTCGAAACCCGTGACGGCACCGTGCTGCTGACCGAATCGATTAACAGCACGCTGGCGGGCCGTCTGCCCTGGTGCGAACTGGCTCGCCGCATAGAGGGTGTCAGCGGTGAAGTGGAATTAGCGATCACCCTGCGCTTCGGCACCGCCGCTGAAACCCGTTCACCGTGGGTGGCCGATAATGAGAAAGGCAAGGTGTTTCACATCGCGGAGATCATGGCGATGTTGCGCACCAGCGAAGATATTCAGATCACAGAGCTGGATGACGAGCAGGTCTGCGCTACGTTGCGTACCTATGCCGGTTCCCGCTCGCTCTGCGCGCTGCTGGTGACCGAGAAAGAGCCGCTGGCGGTGCCGCCGCTGGAGGCTATCGATCAGCGGATTGAAACCAGCCACACCGGCTGGACCAGCTGGGTGGAGAGCCTGAGTTATGAGGGCCGCTACCCGACGCTGGTGAAGCGCTCAGCCCTGTCGCTGAAGTTTCTCTGGTACTCCCCGACCGGCGCACTGGCTGCTGCTGCCACCACCTCCCTGCCGGAGGGGATCGGCGGCGAGAAAAATTATGATTACCGCTACGCCTGGGTGCGCGACGCCTGCCTGATTATTAAAGCCTTCGTCTATCTCGGGGCGCTGGAAGATTGTAAGGCGGCCTTTTCCTGGCTGTCGCAGACTATCATGCGCCATGGCGTCAGGCTGCGCGCCTGCTATGCCCTGAATGGTGATGAGGTCCCCGCTGAGCGTTATCCGCCGCTGAGCGGTTATCAGAACTCTCAGCCGGTGCGGGTCGGCAATAATGCCCGTGACCAGCTGCAGCTCAGTATGTATGGCGACATGCTGGTGACAGCCCAGCATTTTATCGAGGCGGGACACGTGCTGGATATCACCACCTCGCGCATGCTGGGCGAGCTGGCGAACTGCTGCGCCGATCACTGGCGGCAGAAGGATTGCGGCATCTGGGAGCTGCCGGAGTTGCAACACTACACCCACTCCAAAATGGCCTGCTGGATGGCGCTGGATCGGGCGGTGGCGCTGGCAGAAAGCCAGCATATCGAACCGACCTGGCTGGGACGCTGGCAGCGGGAACGTGACCGTATCCGCGACTGGATTGAGTCGCACTGCTGGTCAGAGCAACAGCAGGCTTATCTCTTTTACGCCGGCAGTGACGATCGCCTCGACGCGTCGCTGGCGCTGGTTCACAGCTACGGCAACGCGGTCAATCCGCAGCGGATGCTCTCGACCTACCGTGCTATCCGGCAAAAACTGGGTGACGGCAGCGCCATGCTCTATCGCTACAGCGGGGTCAGAGAAGAAGAGAGTACCTTTCTCGCCTGCGCCTTCTGGCTGGTGGAAGCCTGGGCAGAGATGGGTGAGGCGGATGAGGCAGAACAGGCGATGCAGGCGATCCTGGCTACGCTGAACGGCCACGGTAACGTCGATATCTTCAATGAGATGTATGACGTCCGCAGCCAGAGCTGGCGCGGCAATATGCCACAGGGGCTGAGTCATCTGGCGCTGATCTGCGCGGCGCAGGCGCTATCGGAATCGCAGGCCCCAGCGTGATGTGAGATGTTGCGCTTAGGAAAGTGGCGAATCCGTGCCCTACTGCAGCCGGAAACGCGGATCGAAGAAAAATGGCTCCACCACCACCTTACTGATGATGCCAGCCGCTGCCGGATGACGGGGATTGAACAGCGCATTCCACTCGCCGGTCAGCGTGCTCGGTACCTTCAGCACCAGGCCGTTATCCGGGCTGGCAAGCCAGTCGTCACCAATTTGCCGCGTGGACGATGGCGCAGGATCGGCCTGCCAGTCATCGGGGAGTGCCTCCAGCGAGAGCTCGGTAATCAGCGATTCAGGGACGCTAATCGACAGCATTGAGTAGTCGTGTGACAGATCCTGAATGGTGAGATGAACCAGCGCCTCAAGTACACAGAGCGCCCGGCTTGATCCCATATAGACACAGACCGTTCCCACGGAATTCCAGCGCCCCCCGTAAGTGCGGGCACCAAAACCATCAAAGGCGGTTATCGCATACTCACTCTTCACCAGGCGAAAGAAACGTACCGCCATCAGGTAATCACGCCATGCTCAAGCTGGCCAATCAGGTTAATCACCGCTTCTGCACCCGCCACCGTGGTGGTCATCTCCGCCGGTTTCTTACCGCCCAGCGCTTTGGCGGGCGTTTCCAGCCACTGCACCAGACGCTGCCTGTCGTCGCGGAACAGTTTACTGGCGGCAGAGAGGACGCGGATCAGCATGTAGATCCGTCCGCTCTGATCGGGCGAAAAGGTCTGCTGCGGATCTTTGACTTTGCGGTTGTAGGTGGTGCGATCAATGCCCGCCAGACGGCACAGCCAGCCCTCGTCAAAAGTAGACAACGACGCCGTGCGTTTCAGCACGCCGCTGCTGAACCCTACCGCAATACGCTGGTGCGCATCAGGCAGTGTTTCCGGCAGATTCAGGGCATGCAGCAGCGAATTGTCGCGACGATGCTGAGCGGGTGTGTAGATGGCGATAGACATAGCAGCCTCCTGTTCATTTGATTTTTATTTTAGCGCAAATGAACAGGCGGTGCCAGCTTTACCCCGTCGCTGAGCAAGCGTGATGCCTGTTACTCAGGCTTCTCCTGCTGTAACGCCTGCAGAATCTGCCACGCCGCCTTTATACGCAGCGGATTAGGGTAATTCTTGTTGGCGAGTATCACGACGCCGCTGTTCCTCTCAGGAATAAAGGCGATATAGGCACCAAATCCATTGGTTGCACCGGTTTTATGCACCCAGCTGGCACTCTGTGACGGCCCGACCGGATTGAGCAGCGTCGCCGGGCGGGGTTGCAGCGCAACACCATTATCGCTGTCGCCCATCAGCGTGTCGGCAGTCACCGGCCAGTCGTAGATCTCCCAGCCCAGTCCCTGAAACAGGGTGCCGACTTTGAAGTAGCGCGCCTGCGCGGTGCGAATGGCATTACGCAGCACGGCATTCCCCGAAGAGAGGCGGTTAGGATCCACATTTGCCTGCATAAAGGTGAGCATGTCACGCGCAGTGGATTTAACGCCGTAGGCTTCTGCATCCAGCATGCCAGGTGAGACCCGTACCGGCTGGCCATTTTTATAGCCCCAGGCGTAGTCCAGCATCATCGAGGGCGGCACGGTGATATAGGTGCGCGTCAGACGCAGTGGCTGAAACACGTTTCGCGCCATCGCCTGCTCATAATCGCCCTTCACCATCAGCGAACCAAACAGACCGATGCTGGCGTTAGAGTACTGCCGGAGCGTGCCGGGCGCTGCCTCTGGCTGCCATTCCTGATAGAAACGCAGCAGCGAAGCCTGATCGGTGACATCATCCGGCAACTGTAGAGGCAGGCCGCCCGCGGTATAGGTCGCCAGATGCAGCATCCGCACCGGACGCCACTGCTCACCGGTCAGCTGCGGCCAGTACTTTTGCACCGGATCGTTAAGGCGTATTTCGCCGTTGCGGATCATGACGCCGGCCAGGGTACCAGTAAAGGTTTTGCTCACTGAACCCAGCTCAAACAGCGTGTTTTCCGTGACCCGGCGGCGTGATTCGAGATCGGCCACGCCGAAGTTCACAAACTGCGCCCGGCCTTTGTAAAGCACCGCCACCGACATGCCGGGGATCTCCTGCTGCTCCATCAGCGGTTCGATCGCGGCTTTAACCAGAGAAGTAACCTGCTGTGAAGAGAGATCGGCGGCGACACAGCTGGCAGAAAGAGAGAATAACGCGAGATAAAACAAAGACTTTTTCATTGGCAACTAAGGGATTCTTCACTGAATTAAATTATTTACACTGGTCGGCACAGGCCTGCACGCACATCTGAGCCTGGGAACTGCAGCCACCGTTTTCCCGGGTGTTGCAGTGCGATTGTTCTGTGTAGCAGTTGGTCTGACAGGCGGAGACATCGCAGCGGGCAGCGACGGGCGTCAGCTGTGCCAGGGGCGCGCGGGCCGGAAAAAGCGGTGCGGGCTGAGCGAAGGCGCTGCTGCCCAGTAATCCGGACAGCAGCAGGCTGATGATCATTTTCATAAGAGTTCTCCAGAGGGACGCTGCACTAAGTATGGCCAGTCTGGCGCGCCACGTCAGAGAAATCTAATCAAATTGAGACCACAGGGGGATGTTGAGTGACATTAATCACGCCACGGCTGTAGATATCGTTGAGCCGGGCAATGTAACGCTGGGTGTCATGCTGATCTTTGATGCGCAGAATCGCCGCCTCACCTTTCTCCTGCAGCATCTCAGGACGGTCGATAATAGCGAGCAGTATCGATTTCAGCCCCTCCACCAGCGACTGACGCAACTGCGTTTTCTGCTCTGGCGAGGTAATACTGTATTCACGGTCAGCGTTCAGCGGACTCGCAATCACCCAGCCTGCGCTGGCAGGATTAATCTCTGGCAACGCGCGCACGTTGCTGGTGATCACCGGGCAGCCGTTAGCCTGCATCTCCAGTACCGAGAAACCGTACGTCTCCTGCCAGGTTGGTAGCAGTCCGGCATCGCTCTGGCGGAACAGCTGCATCAGGGCGCCGTTATCCATCTGTGAATGATGCGTGAAGCAGCGATAGCGTTTGATGCGGTTCTCAATGCCACTATAGAACGTCTCATCATCCTGGAACTGGCGGTGCGCCACGTTACGACGCTTGGCGAGATCGCCAATCAGCTGCACATCCAGCTGCGACTCTTCCAGTTTGCGCTCTTCAATCAGCTCACTGATCGCCAGCACGACTTCAGCCCCGCCTTTGCGGTAGAACTCGTTACCGGCAAAGGTCAGTTTCAGAATACCGGGCTGACGCGGCGTTTTCTGCTGGATAAACAGCTTCTGCGGCGGATGCAGCACCAGGGTTTTACGGCGGATTTGCTGGGCAATATCCGGCCTGAACAGTTTCATCTGAATGTTCAGGGTGGCATCTGAGATGGCAATCAACCCCAGGCAGTTATCTTTTAACAGATAAGGAATGAGGCGTTTCAGCTCGGGGTTATCCTGCTTGGCGACGCCCGCCACCGGCAGCACACGCGGCAGCTCCGTTTCAAACGACGCGACCCACTTCTGATGGGTTATCGCCACTTCATTGAACAGATGCAGGATGTCAGCCCGCGATGCCCCTGAAAAAGGCACAGGCTGAAAGACAAAGGTTTTATTTTTTTTGAGCAATCGGGTTCGTAGCGGGTTAATAAAGTAGAACAGATTGCTCTTTTTCAGATTGATATATTCGTTATCCGGATTAACTAAGATATTACGCTGCTCCGGATACTGGTTATTCGTGATTCCAATTTTCATGTTCGCCTTCCAGAGTCCTTGTGTCCGGAGTGATCTATATCACGTGATCGTGACTGGCGGGTCTGAGCAATATCCTAAAAGCCCGTAATGACGCGGCCTGAACGCTTTTGCTAATGATTGCGCACGGTGCTAAAACAGACACAGTTGTGTCTGGTTATGAATTTGCATTTTTTATTAACAGGTGTGTTTAACTGTGTCAGGCTAACCCCTTATTGAATATAACGATTATTTCCCGGGAAATATTCGCGCCAGTTGTTATGTAAATGTTTAATTAATTGTCAGGAATATTAGCGAAGCGGATAAGGATTTTAGTTAATAACTTTTAAAGTAATAAGAATGACCATGCTGAAAAGTGCCCGGCGCGTTTCACTGGCTGATGATTAACACAGACACAGACGGGCGGTAATGAAACAAATGATGCAGTACGGTTATAGCCGCACCCTTTTTGCACGCCCGTTTGCCACAATTCAGTGCAACTGATTAAGAGGAAGGCGGGAGTCAGGTGCCCCCCATTATACATTAAGCCTATGATTTACATTGTTATTTATATGAAACTCTCTACCACCATCTCTCTGGTACAAAAGTTGCAGGAAGTGACGTATGCAGACAGGAGAGCATTATGAAAGCAATCGTGATTGGTGGCGGTATAGGCGGCATGAGTAGTGCCATTGCGCTGGAGAAATCCGGAATTGACGTTGAGGTCTTTGAAGCCGTAAAGGAGATGAAGCCCGTCGGCGCGGCGATTTCCATCTGGCCCAACGGGGTTAAATGCCTGAATGCGCTGGGCATGAAAACCGCGCTGCGTGAGCTGGGCGGGAACATGGCCTATATGGCCTATCACGATGGCACCACCGGCGCGCCCCTGACCCGCTTCAGTATGGCGCCGCTGGTGCAGCAGGTTGGCGAATATCCCTGTCCGGTGGCGCGGGCAGAACTGCAGGCGATGCTGATTGATACCTTCGGGCGTGAACGGGTGCAGTTTGGTAAGCGGGTGATCCAGGTCGAGCAGACCGGCAGTGGCGTGATTGCCACCTTTTCCGACAACACTCAGGCCACCGGCGATTTCCTGATTGCCGCCGATGGCACCCATTCGGTGATCCGCGAGTATGTGCTGGAGCAGAAGCCTGAACGACGTTACGCCGGTTACGTTAACTGGAATGGCCTGGTCACTATAGATGAGAGGATTGCGCCCGCCGATCAGTGGACCACCTTTGTCGGTGACGGCAAGCGGGTGTCGCTGATGCCGGTCAGCGGTAATCGATTCTACTTCTTCTTTGATGTGCCGTTGCCGAAGGGACTGCCGCAGGATCGCAGCACGGTGAAAGCGGACTTAACCGGCTATTTTAAGGGCTGGGCGGAGCCGGTACAGCAGCTGATCGCGGCAATCAATCCTGACACCACCAATCGGGTTGAGATCCACGACATCGAACCTTTCAGCCGCTTCGTTAAAGGACGCGTGGCCCTGCTGGGCGATGCTGCCCACAGCACCACGCCCGATATCGGCCAGGGCGGCTGCGCGGCGATGGAAGATGCCGTGGTACTGGCCTCGACGCTGGCTTCTCATTCACTGGGTATTGAAGATGCACTGCTGCGCTATCAGGCGCGACGGGTTGAACGGGTAAAAGATCTGGTGCTGAAAGCGCGCAAACGCTGTGACGTCACGCATGCGCGCGATCCGGCAATCACGGCAGAATGGTATGACTCTCTGAAAAGCGAAACCGGTGAACGGGTGCTGGCCGGAATGTGCGAAACCATTGAAGGTGGCCCGCTGGGCTAACACGAATAAAACCGGGCTGCCAGCGCGACCAGCGCGTGACAGCCCGTTCTGCTATGAATCCGCCAGACCACGATTTTTCAGCATGGGCTCAAGCTGCGGAGGCCCGCCCCGCCAGCTTTCATACAGTGTTTTGAGATCGCTGCTGTTCCCCCGCGACAGAATTTTCTGTCGGAAGAGGTCGCCGTTCTCACGCGTCAGTCCGCCCTGTTCCGCAAACCACTGATAGCCATCGTCGGCGAGCATCTGCGTCCAGATATAGGCGTAATAACCTGCAGCATAGCCACCGCCCCAGATGTGCTGGAAATAGCTGGAACGATAGCGCGGCGGCACCGCCGTCAGCGCCAGATTATCGCTCTGTAACGCCTGCTGCTCGAATCCCTCCACGCTTTGCGGCGCGGAATCACGGTTAAGGCTGTGCCAGTGCAGATCCAGCAGCGCAGCAGCCAGCAGCTCGCTCATCTCGTAGCCTTTGTTGAACGTGGCGGCCCGGACGATTTTTTCATGCAGCTCAGCGGGCATCAGCGCCTGAGTCTGATAGTGGCGAGCGTAGTTGCGGAACACCGCTGGCTCGCTGGCCCAGTGCTCGTTGATCTGCGAAGGAAACTCAACGAAATCGCGCGGGGTTTCCGTTCCCGACAGGCTCGGATAGCGCTGGCTGGCAAACAGACCGTGCAGCGTGTGGCCGAACTCGTGAAACATCGTGATGACGTCGTCCCAGCTCAGCAGCGCCGGTTCACCGGCTGGCGGTTTGGTGTAGTTACAGACGTTGTAGATCACCGGTTTGCTGTCGAGCAGCGTGGACTGGTTGACGAAGTTGCTCATCCAGGCGCCGCCGCCTTTGCTGTCGCGCTTAAAGAAGTCGGTGTAAAACAGCGCCAGCGGGGTCTCATCGGCGTCAAAAATCTCATAGACCTGGACGTCGGGATGGTAAACCGGCAGATCCTGTCGCGGCGTGAAACGGATGCCATAGAGCTGCGTCGCCGCCCAGAACACGCCATTCTGCAGCACCGAATTCAGTTCAAAGTAGGGCTTAATCTGGCTCTCATCCAGATCGTAACGGGCACGCCGCACCTGTTCGGCATAAAAACGCCAGTCCCAGGCCTGCAGGGTAAAATCGCCCTGCTGCTGATCGATGGTCTGCTGGATAGCCGCCGCTTCACGCTCCGCACGACCGCGCGCGGCAGGCACGATGTTATGCATAAACGCCAGCGCCGCCTTAGGCGTTTTGGCCATCTGATCCTGTAACTTCCACTCGGCATAGCTGGCAAATCCCAGCAGCCGCGCCTGCTCCGCCCTGACCTGCGCCAGACGTAATACCAGCTCGCGGGTGTCGTTCTCATCGCCTTTTTCAGTGCGCGTGACGCCCGCCTTAAACAGCGCTTCACGGGTTGCGCGATCGGCCAGGCTCTGTAGTGCGGGTTGCTGGGTGGTGTTTTGCAGCACCAGCAGCCAGCGCTTTTCCAGTCCGCGTGCCTGCGCTTCCGCCTGCGCCACCGCCAGATCGGCCGGTGAGAGTCCCGCCAGCTTCTGCAGATCATCGACGACCAGCCCGCCCGCTTTAGTGGCGGCCAGCAATTTGTTGGTGAAGCGGGTACCGAGGCGGGCCGCTTCCTGATTCAGTGTCTTGAGCTGCTGTTTCTGCGCTTCCGGCAGATTAGCCCCCGCCAGTTGAAAGCGCTTCCAGATCACCTCAACCAGCCGTTTTGATTCAGCATCCAGTTTAGCGCGCTGCAGATAGACCGCATCGAGCCGCGAAAACAGCGGGCGGTTAAGCATGATGTCATCGTTGAGCGCGGTGAGCTGAGGCGCAATTTCCTCATCCACCTGCTGCAGATACGGGCTGGTATGCGCCGAGGTCATGGCACTGAACACCAGATTCACCCGGTTGAGCAGTTGTCCGCTCCTCTCCAGCGCCTCATAAGTGTTGAAAAAGCTGGGCGCGTCGCTGTTCAGTGCGATCGCCTCGATCTCCTGACGCTTCTCCTCAATGCCCGCCTGCAGCGCGGGCAGGAAATCCTGCTCCTCAATCTGGTCAAAAGGAGGAGTCTGGTAAGGCAGTGTGCTGACGCTAAAGAAGGGATTCTGACGGGCGTTCATGGTTCGCTCCTGGTGGGCATCGCAAAGTCTTATCCTGACAGGTTGCCGCGAAAGCGACAACTCAGGCGACGTGCTGCTGATAAATGCTGATGATTTCACCGGCAATCGCCACCGCAATCTCGGCGGGCAGCTTGCCTTTGACGTCCGGCAGGCCAATCGGACAGCGCAGGCGCGCCAGCGGTTCGTTCGCCACACCCTTGCCCGCCAGCCTGTAGCGGAAACGCTGGTTTTTCGTTTCAGAACCGATCACCCCGGCATAGCGGAAATCGCCGCGCTTCAGCACCGCCTCGCACAGTTCAAAGTCGAGGGGATGATGATGGGTCATGATGATGAAGTAGCTGCCTGCGGGTGCCTGTGCTACGCAGTCGAGCGGATCGTCCGGCTGCAGCGTCACCACGCCAGCGGGAACGTGGCTGAACTGCGCCGGACGGCTATCGATCCAGTTTATGTGACAGGGTAACGTTGACAGCAGATTGACCAGGGCCTGTCCCACATGGCCTGCGCCAAAAAGGTAGATCTCCGGCTGCGCCTGCAGCAGCGGCTCAAACAGCAGCGTGGTTTTGCCGCCACAGCACTGGCCAAGCCGAGCGCCCAGGCTGAAATCCTCGGTGTGTGGCGCAGTCGCCCCACTCTGCAGCATCGCCCTGGCCTGGGCGATGCACTCAAACTCCAGATGACCGCCACCGATGGTGAGATAACTCTCCTGCTGCGTCACCACCATTTTGCTGCCGCTGTCGCGCGGCACCGAACCGTGCTCACTGAGCACGGTGATTAATACGCAGCTCTGACGTTTTTCACGCAACTGATGCAGCACGCCAATCCAGTCATGATAAATCATCAACCCCTCCCGTCAGGCGCTGCACGCCCCAGAAGATGCGCTCCGGCGTCGCGGGCGCGTCCAGCAGTGGGTGCTGCCGGTAATCGGAGACGCTGGCGACCGCATCCTGCAGGGCACACCAGGCGGCGATGCCCAGCATAAACGGCGGTTCACCTACGGCCTTGGAGTGGAACACCGTGTCTTTAGGGTTTTTACGGTTCTCCACCAGCGTGACCCGCAGGTCCGCCGGAACGTCGCTGATGGCAGGAATTTTGTAGCTCGCCGGGCCATCGGTCAGCAGCTGGCCTTTATCACTCCACACCAGCTCTTCGCAGGTGAGCCAGCCGACGCCCTGTACAAAGCCTCCTTCAACCTGGCCGATGTCGATGGCCGGATTCAGCGAGGCGCCGACGTCATGCAGAATGTCGGCACGCAGCAGGCGGGATTCGCCGGTCAGAGTATCAATCACCACTTCACAGCAGGCTGCACCGTAAGCGTAGTAATAGAACGGCGTCCCGCGACCCGCGACCCGGTCGTAATGAATCCCCGGCACGCGGTAGTAGCCGGTGGCGGAGAGCGGAACCTGATTCAGCCACGCCAGCTTCGCCACCTCGGCGAAGGTGTAATGTTTATCCCCGGCGCGCACCACCCCGTTGCGGAAGCTCACCGCCGCCGCGTCGCACTGGTGTAGCTCGCAGAGCATGGCGGTCATGCGGTCGCGCAGGATCTCTGCACCATTCTGCGCCGCTTTGCCATTGAGGTCAGCCCCGCTGGAGGCCGCGGTTGGTGAGGTGTTGGGCACTTTGCCGGTGTCGGTGGCGGTGATCTGAATTTTATCGATCTCAATCTGCAGCACTTCGGCGACAATCTGAATCACCTTGGTGTTCAGGCCCTGGCCCATCTCGGTGCCGCCGTGGTTAAGCTGCACCGTGCCGTCGGTGTAGATCAGAATCAGCGCCCCCGCCTGATTGAGAAAGCTGGAGGTAAAGGAGATGCCGAATTTTACCGGCGTCAGCGCCAGACCGCGTTTCAGCAGCGGACTGCGGGCATTAAACGCCTTAATCTCCGCGCGGCGAGCCTGATAGTCGCTGCTCTGCTCCAGCTGTTCGGTAATCTCATCCAGCAGATTATCCTCTACCTGCTGGTGGTAATGGGTGATGTTGCGATCCTGCTTGCCATAGTAGTTACGCTTGCGCAGCGCCAGCGGATCCAGCCCGCGCTCACGGGCGATATGATCCATGATCTGTTCAATCGCCACCATGCCCTGTGGCCCGCCAAAACCCCGATAGGCGGTGTTCGAGGCGGTGTTCGTGCGGCAGCGATAGCCGGTTACCCGTGCATCCCCGAGGTAATAGGCGTTATCGGCGTGGAACATGGCGCGATCGACAATCGATCCGCTAAGATCCAGCGAATAACCGCAGTTTCCGGCCAGATCGATTTTGATGCCGCACAGACGCCCATCCTCTTCAACACCCGCTTCGTAGCGCACAAAGAACGGATGGCGTTTGCCGGTGACGCGCATATCGTCGCGACGTGAAAGCCGCATCTTCGCCGCCCGGCCGGTCTGGCGCGCCACGATGGCACAGAGACAGGCGACACCGGCCGCCTGCGTCTCTTTACCACCAAAGCCACCGCCCATCCGGCGCATATCTATCGTCACCTGATTCAGGCTGATGCCCATCACTTCCGCCACCAGTTTCTGCACTTCGGTGGGGTTCTGGGTTGAGGAGAAGACCTGCAACTGCTGATCTTCACCGGGAATAACCATTGCCGTCTGGGTTTCCAGATAGAAATGCTCCTGGCCGCCAATGTGAAACGCCCCACTGACCCGATGCGGCGCACGCGCCAGGGCCGCTTCCACATCACCGCGCTGGTGAATGTGAGGTTCCTGCACAAAGCTGCCCTGTGCCAGCGCCTGTTCCACATCCAGCAGCGGTTCCAGCACCTCATATTCAATTACCGCAGCGGCCGCGCCAAGACGTGCAGCTTCGGGGGATTCCGCCGCCACCGCGATCACGATCTGTCCCAGATACTCTACTTTGTCATGGGCCAGCAGCGGGTCGCCCGGCTCCAGCGGCCCGACATCATTGATGCCCGGCACATCCTGCAAGGTCAGGACGCTGACGACGCCGGGAACGGCATAACAGGGCTGCACATCAATATGCAGGATGCGCGCATGAGCATACTCACTCAGGCGCGGACAGAGATGCAGCAGACCCGGCAGCTCCGGCTTATCGTCGATAAAACGCGCCTCGCCGGAGACATGTTTTTCCGCGCTCTCATGGCGGTTACTGCGACCGACGCCGCTCTGTAAATCAGCGGCATACTGCGCCTTAATGACCTCTTCGTTGAGTTCAGGACGGTTATGAGACATAGCGGGCCACCTCGATACAGGTTATTTCGCCGTTGTGGCGATGCCAGTAGCGGCGCAGCAGGTTGCGTGCGACCTGCAGACGATAGTCACTGCTGGCGCGGAAATCGGAGAGCGGCTGGAAATCCTCTGCCAGCGCCGCGGCTGCGCGTGACACTGTCACGGAATTCAGCGGCTGACCGATGAATGCCTGTTCACAGTGACGGGCACGCTGCGGTGTTGCCGCCATGCCGCCAAAGGCGATGCGGGCACTGCTGACTACGCCCTGTTCAATCTGCAGATTAAAAGCGGCGAACACGGCGGAGATATCATCGTCCAGCCGTTTGGACACTTTCCAGGCCACAAAATCAGGTGACACCGTCACTTTATCGACGCGAATGGCGCGAATAAACTCCCCTTTTTCGAGCCGGGTCTGACGATAGCCGGTAAAGAACTGATCCAGCGGCAGGCTGCGCTGCTGCTCACCGCGCTGTAACAACAGGCTGGCGTTCAGGGCCAGCAGCACCGGCGAGGCGTCGCCAATGGGGGAAGCGTTGCCGATGTTGCCGCCTAATGTGCCCTGCAGACGGATTTGCAGCGAGGCAAAGCGTTGCAGCATCTCGCTGACGCCGGGAATGCGGCTGGCAAGAAATTCGCTGACCTGCTGCAGCGAAGCTCCTGCGCCCAGCAGGTAGTGGTCATCAAATTCGCTGCAGACTTTGAGCGCGGCAACCTGCTCCAGCGCAATCAGCAACGGTATTCTTTTATGCTGCTGGGTAATCTGCAGGCTGAGATCGGTGCCACCGGCAATCAGCCTCGCCTCGGGATGTGCCAGATAGATCGCCGCCAGCTGAGCCGGGGTTTTGGGCAGGAAGCAACGGCGGCCCTCACCCCCTAATTCCTGCATCTCCGGGGTTGCCAGCGCCTCAAGCCGCTGCACGGTTGCGGCGGCACCTTGATCGAACTGGTCTGTCACCGGCTGCGAGCAGAGCTGTTCGGCGGCGGCCATAATCGGCCGGTAACCGGTACAGCGGCAGAGGTTGCCTGCCAGCGCAGTTTCCGCCTGATGGCGATCCCAGCCCGAAGCGGTTTTTTGCAGGCTGAACAGCGACATCACAAAGCCTGGCGTGCAGAATCCGCATTGCGAGCCGTGACAGTCGACCATCGCCTGCTGCGCCGGATGCAGTGCGCGGCCGTGACGCAGATCCTCAACCGTAATCAGCTGCTTGCCCTGTAACGCGGAGACCAGCGTCAGGCAGCTGTTGATCGTTTCATACTGCATTGTTCCCCCGACGGCTTTGCCCAGAGTCACGCTGCAGGCGCCACAGTCGCCAGATGCACAGCCCTCTTTGGTGCCAGGGCGTTGCTGACGGGTGCGCAGGTAGTTGAGTACCGTGAGGTTGGGGTCGAGCGCATTCTCGCTGACCAGCTGGTTATTTAACAGAAACTGGATCATGCGGCTTGCTCCTGTGCGTCGCGCTGCCAGACCGGACGACCGGCTACCCAGGTCTGGGCAATATTGCGGTCGTCGCCGAGCGTCATTAATACAAACAGTTTTTCCCAGATATCTTTGCTGTTGCCGATGCGCAGTTGCTGCAGGGCAGAAACCGCCGGGTCCAGCACCACAAAGTCTGCTTCTTTACCGATGTTGAAATTTCCGATGACGTGGTCGAGATCCAGCGCACGTGCCCCGCCCAGCGTGGCGTGATAAAAGGCTTCGGCCGCGCTGAGCCGGTAGTGCTGCAGCTGGCCCACCTTGTAGGCTTCGCCCAGGGTCTGCAGCATATTAAAGGTGGTGCCCGCGCCGACATCGGTGCCGATCCCCACTTTCACCCCCTGCTGCCAGCTGCGTTTCAGGTTAAACAGGCCACTGCCGAGAAACAGGTTTGAGGTGGGACAGAAAGCAATGGATGAATCGGTATCGTGCAGACACTGCCATTCGTTCTCTTCCAGATGCAGACAGTGAGCAAAGACGCTGCGGCGGCCGGTCAGCTGGTGATGATGATAAACATCCAGATAGCCTTCACGCTCCGGGAACAGTTCTTTGACCCAGGCGACCTCCTGCGGGTTTTCGCTGAGATGGGTATGCAGCCAGGTATCCGGGAACTCCTGACGCAGCTGCTGCACTTTTTCCAGCAGCTGTGGGGATGAGGTCGGCGCAAAGCGCGGCGTCAGGGCGTAGCTCAGGCGTCCGCGCTGGTGCCAGCGCTCAATCAGCGCCCGGGTCTGCTGGTAGCTCTGTTCAGGGGTTTCGATCAGGTTGTCGGGCGCATTGCGATCCATCATCACTTTCCCGGCAATCAGCCGCATGTTCAGCGCTTCGGCGGCGCTGAACAGCGCCTCCACCGATTGCGGATGGACGGTGCCAAACACCAGCGCGCTGGTGGTGCCGTTGGAAAGCAGCTGATGCAGGAAGAAGGCGGACATCCGCGCAGCATGATCGGGACAGTGATACTGCGCTTCAACCGGGAAGGTGTAGTGATTCAGCCACTCCAGCAGCTGTTCGCCAAATGCGCCAATCATCTCTGTCTGCGGATAGTGAATGTGGGTATCGACAAAGCCCGGCACGATCAGTCTGCCGCGCAGGTCGATGACCGGATGCCCCGCCAGCATCGCCTCGCTATTCTCCCAGCTATCCAGCCCCACTACGCATCCATCACGCAGCAGCAGCACCGCATCCTCAAGATAGCGGGCCTGGCCGGCCAGGTCGTCGGGACGATCCACCACGCCGGTAAAGTCAAAGAAGCTGGCGCGTATCGCCGTGTCGGTTGCTGAAAGCATGGGTAGTCCTTTCTGAAAGCGCGATGTTATATCTGCAGATGATTATCTGAATAATCTTGTGCAACCTGCGTGCCAGAATTGAAATAGAATAAATTCTTTAAATATCAGTCAAATAAGTAAAAGAGGAAAGTTGCGCAACAAATAAGGACTGAGATGGCGTAGCAACCGTTTGCGGAACGGATGCAAACGGTTGCTACTCAATATTGCGCGCCCTGAACATTTTGAGTATGGCGGGTTACCCGCAAACCTGCCCTTTAACGGTGCAATCTGCCCTGAAAAGGCGCAGCTGGCTACCCGTTAAAATCCGTTTACAGGTCAGGCAGTTTTTCCACGCGCAGAAGCGGAAATGAAATGCTATGGTGAAGCCATCGACTCTGAAAATGGCATAAGGAACAGTGAGATGATTATTTTTGTCACCGGTGCGACCGCCGGTTTTGGTCAAAGCATCACCCGTCGCTTTATTGAGAATGGTCATAAAGTGATTGCCACTGGACGACGGGCTGAACGTTTAAAAGCGCTGAAGGATGAACTGGGCGAGAATATTTATACGGTACAGCTCGATGTGCGTAACCGTGCCGCCATTGAAGAGGCGGTGGCGCAGTTACCGGCGGAATGGCGCAATATCGACGTGCTGGTCAACAACGCCGGTCTGGCGCTGGGCGTCGAACCGGCGCACAAGGCCAACGTCGAAGACTGGGAAAACATGATTGACACCAACACCAAAGGCCTGGTCTATATGACCCGCGCCCTGCTGCCACAGATGGTGGAGCGTGATGTCGGTCATATCATCAATATCGGTTCAATTGCCGGCAGCTGGCCCTATGCCGGCGGCAACGTCTACGGCGCCACCAAAGCCTTTGTGCGCCAGTTCAGCCTGAATCTGCGAACCGATTTACACGGCACCGCGCTGCGTGTGACCGACATTGAACCGGGTCTGGTCGGTGGCACAGAGTTTTCCAACGTGCGCTTTAAGGGCGATGATGACAAAGCGGGTCAGGTCTACGAAGGGGCTACCGCCTTAACGCCGGAAGATGTGACAGAAGCCGTATACTGGGTGGCCACACTGCCTAAACATGTCAACATCAATAGCCTTGAGATGATGCCGGTCAGCCAGACGCTGGCGGGGCTGAAAGTGCATAAACCTTAACTCCCTGCAGCGCCAGCCCTCACGGCTGGCGTTACCCGCGTCCCCAGCCCATCACGATAATCAGCATGCCGCTGAATGCGATCAGAGCCCCGCTCCAGTCCCACACACTTAGCTTCACGCCATCCACCACCCGCAACCAGAGCAGCGCGGTAAGCACATAGACGCCACCGTAGGCGGCATAAACCCGTCCGCTGGCCGCGGGATGCAGCGTCAGCAGCCAGACAAACAGCGCCAGACTTGCTGCCGCAGGGAGTAGCAACCAGGCTGAGCCGCCTTTTTTCAGCCATAACCACGGCAGAAAGCAGCCGGTGATCTCCGCCAGTGCGGTAATAAAAAACAGCAAGGCGGTTTTAATCAGCATCCTTACCTCTCCTTAACGTAAACAAACGACTCACTGCTGGTGAGCAAAGAAACGGCGATGATATACTAATAGCCAGGCCCATCAGGCTGTTTTATTTGTCCGTCTGAACCCGGGCAGTGCTTACCCTCCTCACGTACACCCTGTACGCACCGGTTGTTATGCGCTGTCGGTGTTCAGACTTCTGCCTCAATGCCCCCTGATGAGCCAGGCTCTAAGCATGCCCGCTGCAACCGCTGTCGTGGATGGCGATGTTTGCGTTAACTAAAGGATAGTGTGATGAAAAAAATGATCCCTGCCGTGCTGATGGTTCTCCTCTCCACTGCGGCATTCACTGCCACTGCGAATACTAATCGTCTGATTATCGAAGATGGCAGTTCCGCGCTGAGCAATGAAGCAGCGCGCCAGGATAAAGAGCAATGGAATGACACGCGCATGCTGCGCAATAAAGTGAACACCCGGGTCGAAAAAGAGTTTGATAAAACCGATCGCGCGTTTGATACCCGCGACAAGTGCGAGCAGAGCCTCAATCTCAACGCCTACTGGGAGCCCAACACCCTGCGTTGTCTGGATCGTCGTTCCGGTCGCCCGGTAGCGCCGTAAATTTGAGCTATAGTAATGACGACGACTAACATAAGGAAGACGTGATGAAGCTACAGAGGGTTTTGTTAAGCGCGGCGTTATTTGCTCTGCCGCTGATGGCGCAGGCATCCTGTGAATCGGTAAAAACCGAAATCAGCCAGAAAATTATTCAGAACGGTGTACCTGAGTCGGGTTTTAGTCTCGACATCGTCGCCAACGATCAGGTTGATCAGGCGGGTGGCCAGGTCGTCGGACATTGTGAGAACGACACACAAAAAATTGTTTATAAGCGCTCAGGCAGTGACAACGAAGCCAGCGTACCTGCCAGTGTCGGCAGTTCGCAGGACTCATCTGCCCAGTAGTTCTGTTCAAATCAGGGCGACATCCTGTCGCCCTGCCTGTTAGTCCGCCTGTTCCGGCCGCTGACGCGGCATCATCCATGCCACACCCACCGCAAACAGCGCAATCACCAGTGCCACCACGAACACCCAGTGCAGTGAGGCGGCAATGGCTGCTGTCATCTGCTGCAGGGTTTCCGGCTGTAACTGCTGACGGCTGGGTTCGGACATAATCTTCTGCACCGGATCCTCGACCTGCGGCAAACGCCACTGCAGATTGAGATTCAGCACCGCGCCCATGATCGCCGTCCCTACCGCCGACCCGATCATCCGGCTGAACATAATTGAAGCGGTACAGATGCCGCGAATCTGGTAATCCGCCTGATTTTGCACTGATACCAGGAACGTGGTGCTGGTCATTCCCATTCCGGTACCGATCAGAAACGCCGTAAAGCCCGCCTGATAGAGTGAGCTTGCGGGCTGTAAAAACAGCAGCAAGGCACTGCCGGTCACCAGCAACAGCGCCCCAAGCTGGGCGGTGAAGCGGTAGGAGGTGTGCAGCATCAGTCTGCCGCTGAGGGTGCTGGCCAGCGGCCAGCCAATCGACATCATCGCCAGCACACTGCCCGCCTGTAACGGTGAACCGCCGCTGATCCCCTGAATCCAGGTGGGCAGAAAAGCGCTGATGCCCATCATGGCCGCCCCGATGATGAGGTTGCCCGCATTGCCCGCCACGATAAGCCGGCTGCGCCAGATTATCAGCGGAAACAGCGGTGCCGCTGAATGCAGCTCGTGGCGTCTGAGCTGCCAGCCAGCGAACAGTGAGAAGAGCAGAAACGGCACCAGCCAGACGCCCAGCTGTTCCGCCTGCAACAGCGCAATCAGCAAGGCCGTCACGCAGAGCATCAGCCAGCCGCTGCCCGCCAGGTTCAGCGGCTGCGATTTCTCCTCCTTCTGGTGCGACGGTAGCCAGCGCCACAGCATCAGCATGCTGATCAGGCCGATGGGCAGATTGACCCAGAAAATCACCGACCAGCTAAAGTGCTGTACCAGCCACGCGCCGGTCAGCGGCCCCACTATCGCCGCTACACCCCAGACGCTGGAGAGCCAGCCCTGCACGCTGGCGCGTTCACGCGGCGAATAGATATCCGCCACGATGGTGGAGCTGAGGGGCATGATCGCCCCCGCCCCCAGGCCCTGAAACGCCCGGAACAGGATCAGCCAGGTCATGGTATGGGCAAAGCCACACAGCACCGACCCCACCAGGAAAATCGACGTGCCGACAAAAAACATCGTTTTGCGACCCACCATATCCGCCAGCCGCCCATAGAGCGGCACGCTGACCGCCTGGGTCAGCAGATAGATCGAGAAGACCCAGCCAAACTGCGAAAAACCGCCGAGGTCAGCAATGATGGTGGGCATCGCGGTGGCCACAATAGTGACTTCAATGGCCGCCATAAACATCGCCAGCATGCAGGCGATTAAGATCCAGTGGCGATGTCCGGTCTGGAGTTGTGCGCTTTCAGTCATAGGGTTCCTTTTTTAATCTGCAAGGCTAGCTGAAAAACAGACAATGCAGTTTCCCGCGCGTGCGCATTTTCTGCGCCCTCTGTGACAGTGTCACCAGAAATCGATGAAAATTTTTTATTGTCGCATTAGCCCAGCGGCTACGCGGCTTTAACACCATTTTAACCTGTTTCTATCTCTCTGATTTGTGGCTTAAAAGCTGGCTTGTGCAATAAAGGGCTGCTATAGCATTAAACCATCTTATTCAGTATTCACTGAAAAAGAGTGGGTAAACAGTCATTTTATCTACATTTTATCGCAGTTTCGGTATTGGGCGCGGCGGCATTTTTTGCCGTACCTGTCGGGCTGTTTATGGTTGTTATAACAATTGAGATCGTAATCAGGGAGATTCTCCTATGCAAAATGCTTCACTGGCCCGACGCGCCGGTCTGGCACTGCTTGCAGTGGTCGCGGTGATCGCGGTGCTGATCTGGGGCCTTGGCTGGGATCAGCTGGTCGCACGTAAAGTCGATCTGCTTTATCTCGGGCAACAACACCTCTTCTTAGTCTTCTGGTCAATGCTGTTCGCTTTGCTGGTCGGTATCCCCAGCGGCATCCTGCTAAGTCGCCCGTTTGCACGTCGCTGGGCAGAGTACGTGATGCAGATTTTCAATGTCGGTAACACCCTGCCACCACTGGCGGTACTGGCTCTGGCGATGGTTATTATCGGGATTGGCGACCGTCCGGCGCTGATTGCGCTGTTTCTGGCTTCGCTGCTGCCTATCGTCCGCAACACCTTCTCTGGTCTGAGCGCAGTTCCCCCGTCGCTGATTGAGGCGGCCAACGGCATCGGCATGACCAAATGGCAGCGTCTGCGTCAGGTAGAGCTGCCGAATGCCTTGCCGGTCATCCTCTCTGGCGTGCGCATCGCCACCGCCATCAATGTCGGCACCGCCCCACTGGCGTTCCTGATTGGCGCCAGCAGCTTTGGCGAGCTGATCTTCCCGGGCATCTATCTGAATGACTTTCCGACGCTGATACTCGGCGCCGTCGCCACTGCACTGGTGGCACTGGTACTGGATATGATGCTGGCCGCGCTGGGCCGCTTTCTGAGTCCGCACGCTGCGGCCTGACCACAAGGAGCTTTGCAATGCTAACGCGTTGGATTAAGAAAAGCGTTGTCGCGCTGACCGCGACACTGCTGTTAAGCCAGACGGCACAGGCTGCTGCACCGCTGGTGATGGCGACCAAAAGTTTTACCGAGCAGCATATCCTGTCAGCAATGACGGTGCTCTGGCTGCAGAAGAAAGGCTTCGAGGTGGTGCCTAAACGCAATATCGCCACCACCATTGGCCGTAATGCGCTGCTGAATAAGCAGATTGATATGGTCTGGGAATATACCGGCACCTCGCTGATCATCTTTAACCATATCAACCAGCCGATGTCTTCACAGCAGGCGTATGAGACGGTGAAAAAGCTGGATGCCAGACTGGGGCTGGTCTGGCTTAACCCGGCACCAATGAACAACACCTATGCCTTTGCCATGACCCGTGAACGGGCCGAAAAAGAGGGCATCAGCACCATGTCGCAGCTGGTTGCGAAGATTGAGCAGGTGCGTAAAACCGACCCGGATCATAACTGGCGACTGGGTCTGGACCTGGAGTTCTCGGGTCGTTCAGACGGCATGAAGCCGCTGCAGAAAACCTACAACCTGACGCTGGATCGCCCGCAGATCCGCCAGATGGACCCCGGTCTGGTCTATAACGCGATTCGCGACGGATTCGTGGATGCCGGTCTGATCTACACCACCGATGGCCGGGTTAAGGGCTTCAACATGAAAGTACTGGAGGATGATAAGCACTTCTTCCCGAGCTACAACGTGACGCCGGTTGTGCGTCAGGATGTGCTGGCGAGTCATCCGGGGCTGGATACCGCGCTTAATCAGCTTTCTGCGCAGATCACCGATGAGGCGATAACAGAGCTGAACAAGCGGGTCGATATCGATCATCAGTCACCGGAAACCGTGGCGCGTGATTTCCTTAAATCCAAAAACATGCTGTAAGGAGGCACTGTGGATACCCTTCACTACATCATGGATAACTGGAGCACCCTGCTCACCCTGAGCTGGCAGCACAGCTGGCTGGTGCTGGTCGCGGTCGGACTGGCAATTGTGATTGGCGTGCCGCTTGGCATTCTGATCGTGCGTGTAAGATGGCTGGCAACGCCGATTCTCGGTATCGCCACCGTAGTGCTGACTATTCCCACCATTGCGCTGTTTGGTCTGATGATCCCGCTGTTTTCACTCATCGGTCAGGGCATTGGCGCGCTGCCGGCGATTACCGCCGTATTCCTCTACTCGCTGCTGCCGATTGTCCGAAACACCCACACCGCACTGGAGAATCTGCCGGACGGCCTGCGTGAGGCGGGCCGTGGTATCGGCATGACGTTCTGGCAGCGCCTGCGCTGGGTTGAAATCCCGATGGCGCTGCCGGTGATCTTCGGTGGCATCCGTACCGCCGTGGTGATGAACGTTGGCGTCATGGCGATTGCCGCTGTGATTGGCGCGGGCGGTCTGGGCCAGCTGCTGCTGGATGGTATCAGCGGCAGTGATATTCGTATGTTAATTGCCGGGGCATTGATGATCTGTCTGCTGGCTATTTTTCTTGACTGGCTGCTGCACCGTTTGCAGCAGGCGCTGACTCCAAAGGGGATTCGATAATGATTACGCTGGAAAACCTGACGAAAACCTTTACACAGAAAAACGGCACGACCAATAAAGCCGTCGATAACGTCAGCCTGCACGTGCCAGCCGGTGAGATGTGCGTGCTGCTGGGACCCTCGGGCTGCGGGAAAACCACCACGCTGAAGATGATTAACCGCCTGATTCCCGCCACCAGTGGCCGGATCCTGATTAATGGTGAAGATACCAGTACACAGGACACCACCACCCTGCGCCGCAACATTGGCTATGTTATCCAGCAGATTGGTCTGTTTCCCAACATGACCATCGAGGAGAACATTACCGTGGTGCCACGCATGCTGGGCTGGAACAAAAAGCAGTGCCACGAGCGGGCTACCGAGCTGATGAGCATGGTAGCGCTGGATCCCACCAAATTCCTGCATCGCTATCCGCGAGAGATGTCCGGCGGTCAGCAGCAGCGTATCGGGGTGATTCGTGCCCTGGCGGCGGATCCACCGGTGCTGCTGATGGATGAGCCGTTTGGCGCCGTTGACCCGATTAACCGCGAAGTGATCCAGAATGAGTTTCTCGACATGCAGCGTCAGCTGAAAAAAACCGTAATGCTGGTGAGCCACGATATTGACGAGGCACTGAAACTCGGCGATCGCATTGCGGTATTTGGTCAGGGTAAAATCGTGCAGTGCGCCAGCCCGGATGAACTGCTGGCGACCCCTGCCAATGAGTTCGTCGGCTCGTTTGTGGGTCAGGACCGTACGCTTAAGCGCCTGTTACTGGTGCAGGCGGGCGACGTGACCGACCAGCAGCCGACCATCACCGTCCGCCGCTCTACACCGCTGGAAGAAGCCTTTGGCACCATGGATGAGAACGATATGCGGTCGATTACCGTGGTCGATGAGGATGGCAAACCGCTGGGCTTCGTGAAGCGTCGCGAGGCGCGTAACGTCAGTGGCCGCTGTGAAGAGCGACTGCACACCTTTAAGGTCACCGGTAAAGCGGAAGAGAACCTGCGCGTGGTGCTGTCAAAACTCTATGAGCACAACACGGTCTGGATGCCGATTGTCGATGAAGAGGGTCGCTACAGCGGTGAGATTTCGCAGGATTATATTGCGGATTACCTCAGTTCTGGTCGTACCCGCCGTCGTCTGAATCCATAATTTCGTCACCTAAATGGGTCTTACCGGCCCATTAAAACAGCACATATAAGCAGATATACCCAAGCCTGGGTAAATCAGACAGCAACAAACAAGCTTAACGCGCAGGGAACCGGGTCAGAGGAGGAAAGCGTCCCGCGCCAGGACGGCGCGGGCCGAGCGTGCCACGGATGGCGGCTTTTGCGACTTTCCGATCTGACCCTGTTCCCTTCGCAGACTCCATCTTAAAGCCAGTTAAGTCACGGCCTGTCCTGTCTGTCAATTCAGGTAGTAGCTCAGGGAGCATACGCCTGTAGCAAAGACGCAAAAGATGCCATCCATGGCATGCTCAGCGCGGCCCATCCCTGGTCCGCGATGCTTTGATACAGGCATATGCTCCCATCGCTTTGGATTTTTGAGCCGTATGTGAGAGATACATCGGCTCTTCTGCTTTTTAGCTCTCCGTCAGCGTTTCCGCCTCCACCTCTTCCACCACAGGCGCCTCGTCCGGCAGCACCATGTTCAGCACAATCGCCAGAATACCGCCGGTCGTCACCGCATGACCAAACAGACTGTTAATCAGCGGCGGGAACTGCTTCAGCACATCCGGCACCGCCTCCACGCCCAGACCAATACCAAAAGCGATCGCCACAATCAGCATCTCGCGGCGACCCAGCGGCGTCTGGGTCATCACACGGATGCCCGCAGCAACCACGCTGCCAAACATCACGATTGTCGCCCCGCCCAGCACCGGCGGCGGGATCTGCTGCAACAGGGAGCCAATAAAGGGAAACAGCCCCAGCAGCGCCAGCATGATTCCCAGCAGCATACCGACGTAACGGCTGGCGACGCCGGTCATCTGGATAACGCCATTGTTCTGCGCAAACGTGGTGTTGGGAAAGGCGGAGAAGACCGCTGCCAGCACACAGCTCAGGCCGTCGGCGACAATGCCACCCTGCAACCGCTGCTGAAAAGGTTTGCCGGTGATCGGCTGCTGTGAAATCAGGCAGTTAGCGGTAAGGTCACCGACGGCTTCAATTACCGCGATCACTGACACTAGCGCGATCGGCAGGAAAATGGTCCAGTCAAAGGCAAAACCAAACCGGAAGAACGCGGGCAGCACCAGCCAGTTGCTCTCCGGCGCAACATTAAGTTGCAGATGACCGGTCAAGGCCGCGGCAACGCATCCCACCGCGATTCCGGCCACCACCGCCACCAGCCGCGCCCAGCGATTTCGCGAGCGGTTCAGCGCCACGATCACCAGCAACGTCAGCGCCCCCAGCGCCAGATTTCCCGGCGATCCAAAATCTGTGGCGTTGTGCCCGCCCGCCCAGTCGGTAATGCTGACTTTTATCAGGCTGATGCCAATCAGGGTGATCACCGTGCCGGTCACCACCGGCGTCAGCACTTTGCGCAGCGAGCCAACGCAGCGGCTGATCAGAATCGGAATCAACGCCGCCACCAGGTTACAGCCAAACAGCATCGCCATAATCTCTTCCGGCGAACCACCGCGCCCTTTCACCATCAGACCACCCGAGAGGATCACCCCCAGAAACGCGAAGCTGGTGCCCTGCAGACAGATCATGCCCGCCCCGATGCCATAAAAGCGTCTGGCCTGCATAAACGTGCCTAAGCCGGAAACGAACAATGACATGCTGATCAGATAAGGAATATAGGCCTGCAACCCCAGAACGGAGCCAATAATCAGCGGCGGCGTGATGATTCCCACCACGCTGGCCAGCAGATGTTGCAGTGCGGCGAAAAACGCCGGGGCGGGGCCGATGCGGGCTTCAAGCCCATATAACAAACCTTTCTCGTGCGAGTGCGACATGATGGGGCTCCAGCTCAGTGTGATAAGCGGAGTTAATGCATTTTCTGCGCCATGACGCCACGATTTCGCGATATCCGAGCCAGGTCTTTCAATTCTAAATGGAAATAGTTAAAGACAGCCGACAACGAGCCTGAAACTTTAGGCTCACTGCCGACTCAGATGACTTGGTTTGTTTCATAATCAGGCGATCTTTGCACTCACAGCGTGCAGATTGTTCTGCTCCAGCAGAGAAATATCGATGTAAGACGTCAGATCACGCTGTTCTGCACGCGGCAGATATGGCAGCTCGCCCAGCAGCGGCGCACTAATTTTTTCACGCAGAATCTCAATAATATCGCTGTACTGCGCCAGTCCCGGATTGATGCGATTGGCCACCCAGCCCACCAGTGGCAGTCCATCCTGCGCTATCGCTTCTGCTGTTAACAGGGCATGGCTGATACAGCCCGACTGGATACCGACCACCAGCACCACCGGCAGCTGCTGCTCAACGACCCAGCAGGAGAGCGGACGTCCGTCGTTCATCAGGCTGCGCCAGCCGCCAGTGCCTTCCACAACTACGCGATCGGCCTGCTCCGTCAGGCTGCTTAAGCCCTGTGTCAGCAATGCGTAATCAATGATCTGGCTCGGATGGGTGCAGATCTCCTCTTCCTGAAAGGCCAGCGGATTGATCGCCTGATAGGGTAAATCGATGGATGAAGCGCTTTGCAGAACCTGTGCATCTTTGTTACGCAGGCCGTCAGCGGTTTTGACCGCGCAGCGCGCGACGGGCTTGTACCCGACGGCACTGAGCCTGGCCTGGATAAAACTTTGTAACAGGGCGCGTGACACCACCGTTTTGCCCACTGCGGTGTCAGTGCCGGTAACAAATAGTCTGTTCACTCAACTTCTCCTCTCGAACCGTTGTGGTTAATCGGTGATTAACCTTGCTGCGAACCGGCATTTTAAGGAATGGAGGATGAGAACAGATTGCGTTAGCGCAAGATTAGGCCCGCTTAACCTTGCAACAGTTTCACTAACAGGTGTCCGTTATAGAGCGCGTCTTTGATCAGCGCTGCGCCGCCTAACGTTCCCGGCTCGCTAAATTCGGTAGGTGCCAGCTGGATACTCGCACTGTAGGCCGGGAGTGATTGCTGCAGAATGGTGTTGCTCACGGCCGGAAACAGCACATCCGCGGCGGCATTAAGGGGGGAACCGATAAGAATATGTTGAGGATTGAAGATGTTGACCATCATCGCCAGAATCCGGCCAACATGATGACCCACGCTGGCGATGGTGTCGCGCGCCAGACGGTCGCCAGACTGCGCCGCCGCGCACAGCGACTCCAGCGTCAGCGGCTGATTATTGAGCAGGCTGTCGGGCTGGGCAGGCAGACGCTGCGCCGCCAGCGCCAGCAGACTGCCGGTACTGGCCACGGTCTCCAGACAGCCATGATTACCGCAGTAGCACTGCTGTCCATACGGGTCGATCTGAGTATGCCCGATCTCGACCAGCGCCCTGCCACTTTTATGCAGCAGCTGACCGCCACTGATCACCCCGGCTCCCACGGTTTCATCAATCACAATCTGAATCACATCCTGCGCCCCACGTGAGGCACCAAACAGCGACTCCGCCAGCGTCCAGGCTGAAATATCGTGCTGCACAAACACCGGTAAGCCGGTTCGCGCCGCCAGCGCATCGCCCAGCGGCATATCGCGCACCTCATAACCCGGTAGCCGATGCACCACACCTGACGCGGCGTTGATCAGCCCTGGCAATGTAATGGCAATGGCCGTAAGACGTTCCAGTTTCTTCTGATGACGAATAAAGAAGGCATCAACCTGTTCAATCAGCGCGGTAAGTAACGGCTGAGCAGACTCATCAGGCAGCGGCAGGCTCTCTTCCACCAGTTCCTTGCTGCTGAGATCGCGCAGCGTAAACGTCATGGCGCCGCGATGCAGGCGAATAGCCAGATAGTGCCAGGCGTCGGTATCCAGTATCAGGCCTATCGCCGGACGACCACGACTGCCGGGATCCTGAAACTCGGTCTCCTGCACTAAATGTGCGTCCAGCATTTCACGCACAATTTTGGTAATGCTGGCCGGAGCAAGCTGGGCACGGCGGGAAAGTTCGATACGCGAAATGGGACCATAACGGTCAATTAATCGATATACGACACCTGCATTAGTCTGCTTGATCTGGTCAATGTGGCCAGGTTGACTGTCCGGATTCACAACCCTGCTCCCGGTTATTTTCGCGCTTCTAAATAAACATGCGCCATGGTGAGCCAGATCCGGCGACAGCGTCAAATATTTGATTAGAAATGTGATTTATCGCACAGATTGATGCGGTGTTGCCCGCGCATCAGTGCCGGTTTCGCCGCAGCAACGCCATCATGTTTTCCATCTGCGCATTTATTTCGCGTCCGGCTGACCAGACCAGCCACAGCTCTGAAATGGCATCCTCTTCCGTTAAGGGCAACCAGACCAAATCGGCCAGCCGCGCCCGACGAAATGAGGCAGGCAGAATGGAGACGCCTAACCCGGTTGCCACCAGCCCAAGGATGGTCATCGCCTCACCCACTTCCTGGGTAATAAAGGGCTTGATATGATAGCGGTGCAGCAGCGCCAGAATGTCGCTATAGAGCGCGGTTCCGCCCTGAGGATCAAAGAAGACAAAGGGTTCCGCCGCCAGGGCAGTGACAGAGATTTTATCGGCGTCAGCCAGCGGATGCGCCTTATGCACCACGGCATAAAGCGGCTCACTCAGCAGCAGCTGATGACGCAGATCGGCGGGCAGCGGCGTGTTGCGCATCACGCCAAGATCGAGCCGTCCATCATGAAGCGGTGCCAGCTGCTGGCGGGTATTAATCTCCTGCATCTGAATATGTACCTGCGGCCAGCGCTGACGAAACCGGAATAGCGCGTCAGAGACCACGGCGGTAAACGGGGCCGAGGAGGTAAAGCCAATCCGCAGCTCCCCCTCTTCACCACGATGCAGCCGGGCGGCGCGATCGGCCGCCTGTTCAACCTGTAACAGAATCGCGCGGGCGTCACTCAGCAGTTGCTGTCCGGCAGCGGTAAGCTGCACGCTGCGGTTAGTGCGATTGAACAGCCTTGCGCCCGTTTCTGTTTCCAGCTGAATAATCTGCTGGCTGAGCGGCGGCTGAGAAATGTTCAGACGCTGGGCCGCCCGCCCGAAATGTAATTCTTCCGCCACCGCAACAAAGTAGCGCAGATGACGCAGTTCGATATTCATATCTTAAACGTCTCATTTGAGATTATTAATATATTAGACATCATAATGCCGCTTTCCTAAGCTGACGACAGGTTTTCTAAATTTGAGGAAGATGTGTGAGTCGCTCAACACATGCTGTCACAGTGGATGAGAATGCGGTCTCTGCGCCGCCAGAGTCTGTTGCCGCTTCAGGTCATATCCGCCGGGATTCCCCACAGTTTATGCGCGTGACGCTGGCGCTTTTCTCCGCCGGGCTGGCGACCTTTGCCCTGCTCTACTGTGTGCAGCCGATTCTGCCGGTGCTGTCACAGCAGTTTGGTATCTCTCCGGCAACCAGCAGCCTGTCGCTCTCCATCTCGACCGGTCTGATGGCGCTGGGCCTGCTGGTCACCGGGCCGCTCTCTGATGCTATCGGTCGTAAATCGGTGATGGTCACAGCCCTGATGCTGGCCGCCATCTGCACGCTGATCTCGGCCACCATGACCAGCTGGCACGGCATTCTGATTATGCGGGCGTTGATGGGATTGTCGCTGAGTGGCGTGGCGGCGGTCGGCATGACCTACCTCAGCGAGGAGATGGATGCACGCGTCGTCGCCTTTTCCATGGGGTTATATATCAGCGGTAACTCGATAGGCGGGATGAGCGGTCGACTGCTGAGCGGTGTACTGACTGACCTCTTCTCATGGCGACTCGCCGTGGCGGTAATCGGCTGTTTTTCGCTGGCCTCGGCGCTGATGTTCTGGAAAATCCTGCCTGCGTCGCGCCATTTCCGGCCCATTACGCTGCGTCCGCGTAATCTGCTGATTAACTTCCGGCTGCACTGGCGCGATCCGGGCCTTCCCTGGCTGTTTGCCGAAGGATTCCTGCTGATGGGAGCCTTTGTCACCCTGTTTAACTATATTGGCTACCGTTTACTGGATGCGCCCTGGCATCTCAGCCAGGCTGTGGTCGGGCTGTTATCAGTGGTCTACCTCACCGGCTCCTGGAGTTCGCCTAAGGCGGGCGCGCTGACCAACCGGTTGGGTCGGGGTCCTGTGATGCTGGGTGCTACCGCCATCATGCTGCTGGGTTTGCTGATTACCGCCTTCAACTCCCTCTGGCTGATCCTGCCAGGGATGATGCTGTTCACCGCCGGTTTTTTTGCCGCCCATGCGGTTGCCAGCGGCTGGATTGGCCCCCGGGCACGCCGGGCACGAGGCCAGGCTTCTTCGCTCTATCTGTTCAGCTACTACGTGGGTTCCAGCGTCGCGGGTACGCTGGGTGGCGTGTTCTGGCATAACTTTGGCTGGAGCGGGATTACGCTGTTTATCAGCGTCCTGCTGATCCTGGCGTTACTGGTTGCCTGGCGTCTGCACAGTAAAAAACTCTGAGAACGTCTTCTCATGCCAGGCCTGGCTTCTCCTGCGGGCCTGGCGGTTTATCACAATAAACGCGCTATTCAGAGCCACAGCAAACAAAACGCAGGTTTCCCGCTATAATCGTTTTTATTGTAATAATTCATCTGCTTTGCCTTTTAACACGGCAACAAGGAACGCCTGTGGCTCTCTACTACTACGTCAATAAACAGTCAGGATATAACAATAATCATGTGGTTCATGCCGCAGGCTGCCCCCATCTTCCCGACATCGATAACCGTATGTTTCTGGGCAGTTTTTACCATGTGAATGCCGCCATCCTGCAGGCTAAAAAATATTATGCTGGCGCAATCGGCTGTGAAAATTGTTGTCCACTCAAAAATGTTGACCAGCAGGCCACCCAGCTCAGCGTGGCCCTGAAGCACACCCCGGCTTCGCGTTAATCTGATCCACATGGTAAGGGGGAAAAAATTTTTCCCGCTGCGCTAATTTGTTAAGAATTACCGCTGTTTTCCGTTATGTTAATCTTTCTGATTCTCTTTAATGGAATGCACAATGCGGGATAAGTTTGCGCGCGCTCAGATAGCCCTTCACTGGCTCACCTTTTTACTGGTGGTGACGGCCTACGCCACCATTGAACTGCGCGGTTTTGCACAGCGCGGATCCTGGCAGGGTTATGCCATGATCATTACCCATTTCAGCGCCGGCGCGACCATCCTGGTATTGATGCTTGCCCGCCTCTTTTTACGCACCCGGCATCGCACACCGCCCATTACTCCCGCTCCGCCGCGCTGGCAAACCGGGCTGGCACATCTGACTCATACCCTGCTCTATGCTCTGTTTATCACTCTGCCGATCCTCGGCCTGACATCGCGTTATCTTAAAGGTCGGGAATGGTGGCTGTTTGGCATCAGCATGCCGGTCGCGCCTGAACCTGACTTTGATATGGCGGATATGCTGATTGGCTGGCATGAAACCCTGGCACCGCTGGGTTACTGGCTGATCGGACTGCATGCTGCTGCCGCACTGTTCCATCACTATCTGCTTAAAGACAATACTCTGCTGCGAATGATGCCCGCCCGGCGTCGCGGTCAATAACCTCAGGCTATCGCCCTGTGATGGGGCGATAAAAAAATTTCAGCATTAAAAGGCGTTTATAAGGTTTCTCTTCCCGCTTTATTCACTACAATGGTCAGTAATTTGTGACGCAGGTCACTTTCGCTGGATGTTTCTGCCACATCCGATTCGCTGTACTGACTGACTTGACTCCTCATGCAACCAACTACTGTTTCACGTAAAACTGCCTGGCTACGCGTGGTATTGCTGGCCATCGCCGCCTTTGTATTTAATACCACCGAATTTGTGCCGGTTGGCCTGTTATCTGACATCGCTGCTGACTTTTCAATGCAGACGGCTGACGTCGGGATCATGCTGACCATCTATGCCTGGGTGGTTGCACTGCTCTCACTGCCGCTGATGCTGCTGACCCGCAATATTGAGCGACGACTGCTGCTGGGTGTGCTGTTCCTGATCTTTATCGTCAGCCACGTTCTTTCTACCGTTGCCTGGGATTTCCGTTCGCTGATGGTGTCACGCGTGGGTATCGCCCTGTCTCACGCGGTGTTCTGGTCGATCACCGCCTCGCTGGCGATTCGCGTCGCTCCGGCCGGTAAGAAAACTCAGGCGCTAAGTATGCTGGCAACCGGTACCGCGCTGGCGATGGTGCTGGGCGTGCCGATTGGCCGCGTGGTCGGTCAGTATCTTGGCTGGCGTACGACCTTCGGCGCGATTGGCCTTTCGGCACTGGTGCTGATGATTATGCTGGTGCGCATCCTGCCGCGTCTGCCGAGTGAACATACCGGCTCGCTGAGCAGTGTGCCGATGCTGTTTCGCCGTCCGGCGCTGGTCAGCATGTATCTGCTGGTGACGCTGGTCGTTACCGCGCATTACACCGCTTACAGCTATATCGAGCCCTTTATGCAAACCGTGGCCCATTCCAGTGGCAACTTCACCACCCTGCTACTGCTGCTGTTTGGCTCTGCGGGCATTGTGGGTAGCGTACTGTTCAGCACACTCGGTAATAAGTTTCCCTCCGGACTGCTGATTGCGGCCATCGCGCTGATCACCCTGTGCATGGGCCTGCTGATTTTTGCTGCCGTTCGCCCTGCGGCTATTTCAACGCTATGCGTTGTCTGGGGAATGGCGATGATGATGATCGGACTGGGTATGCAGGTGCGGGTGTTGTCGCTGGCACCGGATGCCACGGATGTGGCGATGTCGCTGATGTCCGGTATCTACAATATCGGTATCGGCGCGGGTGCGCTGCTGGGTAATCAGGTCAGCCTGCATCTGAGCATGGCGGAAGTCGGCAATGTCGGCGGGATGATTGGCCTGGTGGCGTTACTCTGGTGTGTTTATATCTTCCGTCGTTATCCACAGTTACGCAGTAACGGATAATAAAAAAATGCTTCAGATAAGCGGGTTATCTGAAGCCTGTTCAGGGTTATTTACTGCTCATTTTATCTATAAAGAACGGCTGTGCCATGCAGGTTGTTGCTGCCAGAGGTCGAAGTGATGCGGAAAGACTTTGCTCCTGCATCGCTGGCCTTTTCTGACAGTTGCTGCTCCAGCGAAAGCAGATTAGTACTGCCCGTTGCGCTGATGACACCGATTTTTTGCTGATCCAGCGGTGTGCTGCTGACCTGCTGGGCCGCTACGCTGGCAAATGACAGACCGCTTAGCACCGCCGCCACGACCATCATATTGATATTTTTCATAACGAACCCCTTCTCACTTATTCTGTTGAAAACCAAAATTACTGATAAATCACAGCCGTGCCGTGCAGTTTGTTCTGGCCGCTGGTTGAGGTGATGCGGAACGATTTCGCACCCGCTTCATCCGCTTTAGCACTTAGCTGCGCTTCAACAGAAGACAGATTGGTGCCGCCCAGTACAGAGATGGTGCCAACTGGCTGCTGATTAACAGGTTCGCTGGTCACCAGGTCAGCGGCAGATGCGCCAAAAGTCAGAGTCGTCAGTGCCAGCGCTGCCAGGGTGATTTTGATGTTTTTCATAATAATCTCTCTATTCAATATTGAAATTCGGTTGGTCTGAATGGGTTGTCACTATTTAATTAATGACCGTTAAACAAATGATAGACCCCGATACGGTTTGTCGTCAACATTTATTTAATGAGCGTTATTTTATTCGCGAAGTGGCGTGATTATGGGCTTCAGCCTCTTTTCTGACTTAACCTAAGGGGCTGTAATAATGCGCTGGCGCACAAAATGGCAACCCCTGCCGGCGGTATCCACGCCAGGCCTTGCACATTTTTATAATGATCGGTAATTTAATAGGGTGTTTTACTGTCAGTGAGGGTGTATGAGTCAGGTTCAGGATTGCGATGTAAAGAAATGCCGCGGCCGACCAAAAGTGTTCGATCGCGAAGCAGCGCTCGATAAAGCTCTGACCCTGTTCTGGACGCACGGTTACGAGGGAACTTCTCTGGCCGATCTGGTGGCCGCAACCGGCGCGAAAGCGCCAACCCTCTACGCCGAGTTTGTTAATAAAGAGGGACTGTTTCGCGCGGCGATGGAGCGCTATGTGGAGAAGTTCAGTGCATGGCGTGAAGCGGCATTGGGCGATGACCAGTTACCGGTGGATCGGGCTATTGAAGCCTATTTCCGCGCCACCGCGGCCTGTTTTACCGAACGCGACTCTCCCGGCGGCTGTTTCTTTATCTGCACCTCAACCGCCCTGTCTGCGGCTTCAGCAGAGATTGCCACCATGCTGCAACAGCAGCATCAGTCGCAGGAGCATGTGTTAAAGGATTTTCTGCTGGCGCGTCAGCAGCGTGGTGAACTGAGTGCGTCAGTAAACATTCCCGCGCTGTCACGTTATCTGAGTTGTATGCTGCAGGGCATGTCGGTGCGGGCGCGTGAAGGCGTTGAGCGTGACGATCTGGAGAGCATTATTGATACGCTGATGGCGATGTGGCCGACACTCACCGGCCTGTGTCAGGCTAAGCGTTGAAAATATCAGGGCGGCGATGCCGCCCTTTTCATCTTTTATTCCCGATTTTATTCCAGAAAGAAAACCGGTTTTAACGGCTCACTGATCGGGCTGTTATCTGCATTCGACGGCATCAGATCTTTCATTGATGCCCACCAGCGCTGACAGACCTCCGTTTCTGCCACCGCGTTCCAGCGCTCCTCAGATTCAATCTCAACACTGGCGAACAGCAGATGCCGCTCGGCGTCCAGCCAGATGGCATAGTTGTGCGCGCCGTGCGCTTTCAGGGTTTCGGCCAGTTCTGGCCAGATCGGTGAGTGCCGACGCTCATACTCTGCATGGCAATAAGGATTCACCTGCATCACAAAGGCTTTACGCAGCATTAGCAGGCCCTGCATCCAGCGCCGGTTGCCACGGCTTCACACCAAAGCGCTCACCCAATGCAACCAGCTGTTCTGTGGTGATACTCTGACGAATACCGCCCATCGACAGCACTTTGACGATCACTTCTGACGATTTCTCCGCCGTATCAATCAGACCAAAAGTCTCATCGAGTGTCGGGCCCGTGCCAAAGACACCGTGGAATGGCCACATCACAAGGGTATGTGACTGCATCTGTCCGGCGGTCGCGGTGCCGATTTCATCGGTGCCGGGTACCATCCAGGGTAAAACACCCACACCGTCCGGGAACACCACCAGACATTCGGTACTCCCTTCCCACAGCAGGCGGGTAAAGCGGGCGGAATCCATCTCAACCACATAGCTTAAGGCCATAAAGTTGGTGGCGTGACAGTGCATGATCACCCGGTCTGCACCCTTGCTGACCGCTTTACGCACCGCATGAGACTGAAAGTGTGACGCCAGTTCAGAGGTCGGCAAACCGCCATTCGACAGGCCCCAGTGAATTTTATAAGAGAGCCCTTTGTCATCGACCTGCAGCAGTGCCAGACAATCCGCCGGATCAAGCTGGACATTACGCATGAATTTTCCTGACCCGGTCACCAAAAACCAGTCGTTCGCCAGCGCCGGCGCGGGTTGTGTCAGCTCAATACAGCGCGGTTGCAGGCAGAAATCAGCGGCAAAAGGTTTAACCTCCTCTTCCCGCAGACGCAGGCTGACGTTGCCGCCGTTACGTTCGTCCCAGCCCTTCAGCCACATATCGCTGGTTGCTTTGACCATTCCCTTAACAAACCCGGAAGAAAGAATGCTTTGCATAGTGAAATCCTTAACGTTGGCTCAAAATCTGTTGTTCATAATGGCGGACGTCGCCTAACCAGCTGGCATCAGCCGGGACGTCATGGCGCAGGCACCAGGCTTCCCATACCGCCTGCCACGGCAATGATTTTTGCTCTTCCAGCAGCGTCAGCCGCGCGGTGTAATCACCCTCGTTCTCGGCCTGGCGCAGACGATCGGTTGGCTCCAGCAGAGCACGCAGCAGCGCTTTTTTAGTGTTACGGGTGCCGATAACCCAGGCGGCAATCCGGTTGATAGAGGCGTCGAAGAAATCGAGTCCGATATGCACTTTGTCGAACAGCTGATGGCGGACGATCTCACTGGCGATCGCCTGAGTTTCATCATCCAGCAGCACCACATGGTCGCTGTCCCAGCGCACCGGGCGGCTGACGTGCAGCAGCAGACGCGGCACATAGAGCATCGCGGCAGAAATTTTGTCGGAGATCACTTCGGTGGGATGAAAATGTCCCGCATCCAGGCATAGTGCCGTCTGGCGGCTGGCGGCGTAACCAAGATAAAACTCATTGGAGCCCACGGTGTAGCTCTCTGCGCCAATGCCAAACAGCTTGCTCTCAACCGCGTCGATATGGTGCTGCGGATTCAGTTTTTCTGAGATGACCTCATCCAGTGCGCTCATCAGACGCTGACGCGGGGCCAGTCGATCCACGGTAATATCTTTCATGCCGTCCGGCACCCAGATATTCATCACTGACGGCGTGCCAAGCTGCTCACCAAACGAAGCGGAGATGCGGCGACTCGCTTTGCAGTGATCGATCCAGAACTGACGCACGGTTTTATCACTGTGCGACAGCGTAAAACCGTCGGCACTCATCGGATGCGAGAAGCAGCTGGGGTTAAAATCCAGCCCTAAGTTGTGCTCTTTCGCCCAGGCGACCCAGTTGGTGAAATGGGCAGGTTCAATCGCATCCCGATCGACTGGCTTGTCACTTTCCAGATAGATAGCGTGCAGGTTCAGACGTTTTGCGCCTGGGATCAGAGACATCGCCTTGTCGATATCGCTGCGTAATTCACTGGCATTGCGTGCCCGCCCCGGATAGTTGCCGGTCGCCTGGATGCCGCCAGTCAATGCGCCCTGTGGGTTCTCAAAGCCCCGGACATCGTCCCCCTGCCAGCAGTGCATCGAGACAGGAATGCTGTCCAGCTGGCGAATGGCCTGTTCAACATCAACTCCATTGTCAGCGTAGCGTTGTTTAGCCAGTTCAAAAGCCTGTTCAATCTGCTTAGTCATAAGCGGGTTCCTTAGCGGGTTGACTCAGCGTCGCGAAGCGTGCCTGACTGGCACTGAAGACGCTGTGAGTTTGCGGTTCGAATTTTTCCAGTGGGAAGTTGTTGATGACGCTGCAGCGGAAATTAGCCACATCGATCAGTTCGCCAAGCGCAATCAGCTGGCAACCGACGTTACCCAGCGTGGAGGCTTCAACCGGACCTGCCAGCACCGGAATCTGGCAGGCATCGGCACAGAGCTGGTTAAGAAAACGGTTCTGGCTGCCGCCCCCTACCACGTGCAGCTGGCTGAAAGGTTTGCCTCGCAGCTCTGCCAGCTCCTGGATCACCTCACGATAGAGCAGTGCCAGGCTGTCAAATATGCAGCGTGCCAGCGCGGCGGCAGATTGTGGCACCGGCATTCCCTGCTCTGCGCAGGCGTTCTGAATCTCGTTAACCATGCTGTCGGGATTGATGAAGCGCGCATCGTTGGGACTAATCAGTGAAACACAGGCGGGCTGGCGGGCCGTCTGATCAATCAGTGCGCTGAGATCGTCAATCTGCAGTTCGCCGCAGATGCGCTGCAACAGCCATAAGCCCATGATGTTTTTCAGTACGCGATAGCCTTCTGCGCCGCCCTCATTGGTGATATTGGCGCGTAAAGCGGCATCGCAGGCATAAGGCTGCAAACTTTCAAAGCCCATCAGCGACCAGGTTCCGGAACTGAGATAGGCCGCATCGTCCTGCATCAGCGGCGTTGCCAGAACCGCGCTGGCGGTGTCGTGGGTGGCGACGGCAATCACCGGGACCGGGACACCCGCGCTATTGACCCAGTGGCCGACGGTGTTGCCCGATGCCTGCGGCTGACCGAACCATTCAGGAGCAACGCCCGCCCAGGCGAGCAGCTCACGATCCCATTCGCCGCTGTGAATATTGAGCATTTGCGTGGTGGTGGCGTTGGTGTATTCCCAGTTGAGATTACCGGTCAGGCGATAATGCAGGTAGTCCGGCATCATCAGCGCATGCGCCACGCGGGCCTGCCAGTCGGGCTGCTGCTGATGCAGGGCACGCATCTGATAGAGCGTATTGAATGGCAGAAACTGAATGCCGGTTCGGGCGTAGATGGCACTGCGGCTCAGTTCGTGCTGCGCCTGCTCCATCAGGCCGTGGGTGCGCGCATCGCGGTAGCTGACCGCCTCACCCACCGGCTCGCCCTCTGCATCCAGCAGCACCATATCAACGCCCCAGGTGTCGATACCGATACTGTCTGGCACGATCTTCTCTTCATCTAACTGAGCCAGCCCGGCGCGTATCTCCTGCTCAAGCATCGTCAGATCCCAGCAGTCATAACCGGCACGACGCTGGCGCTTATTTTTAAAGCGCCGGACCTCACGAAGCGCGAGCTGGCGCTGCGCAGCATCCCAGCTTGCGAGCATGACCCGCCCGCTGGATGCCCCGAGATCAATAGCAACAATGTTTCTCCTGGTCATGGCGACTTTTCCCTGTGATTGAGTGGTCACAGAGTAAAAACCTGGCCGGTTAAAGACCTTCCCCGGAGTGCCAGCGGCTGATAAGCCCTGGCAGACTTGCAAAGAACTTCGTGAGAGAGATCACAGAGGCGAAAGGCAGGAGGATGTGACCCCTGCCGCAAATCTGTTAACTGCTGAGGATTTCTTGAAAAATCAGCATGATTCCTGCTGAGTCAGGCTGAAAATTCAAGGTAAGGTTAGAGCGTGCTGATTAGACTGCGTTACGGTTTTGTTAAGCAGCGAGAGATGACCATGACCATATTGCACAGTGCGGATTTTTTCCCCGAAGGCGATTACGCCATTGCGATTGAACCCCGCGTACCCCAGGCCGCCTTCCCGGAACATCATCATGATTTCCATGAAATTGTGCTGGTTGAGCAAGGCTCTGGCATTCATGTGTTTAATGGTCAGCCACAAACGCTGTGCGCCGGTTGCGTCTGTTTTGTGCGCGATCACGATCGTCATCTTTATGAGCAGACCGACAACCTTTGTCTGACCAACGTGCTTTATCGCAGCCCCGGCGCGTTTCGCTTTCTCTCCGGGTTACAGGCTTTACTGCCCTGCGATCAGGACGGGCAATATGCTTCCCACTGGCGCATCAATCAAAAGGTGATGACGCAGGCGCTGAGTGTGGCGGCGCAGATGCAGCCGGATGATACCTGGTCGATGGAAAAACAGGCGCGTCAGGAACAGCTCTTTTTACAGTTGCTGGTGCTGTTGCGTGAGGCGTGCATTGACGGACAGAGTCAGGATCAGGAGGCGCGGCTGCATCGTCTGCTCGACTGGCTGGGTGAGCATTACAGTGATGAGATTATCTGGGATGAACTGGCGGATCGCTTCTCCCTGTCGCTGCGTACCCTGCATCGGCAAATGAAGCAGCAAACCGGTAGCACGCCGCAGCGCTACCTGAACCGTGTGCGGCTGTTGCAGGCCCGTCATCTGCTGCGTCACAGTGATATGCGAATTACCGATATCGCCTTCCAGTGTGGATTTGGGGACAGCAACCATTTCTCAACCCTGTTCAGGCGCGAATTTGGCTGCGCACCGCGAGCGGAGCGCCAGCAGATGATGTAAAGGAGCCAATCATGGCATTGATACTCAGTCGGGATGACTATTTTCCCGCCACTACTCTACCGGTGGCGGTCGCCGAAAGGATGCCACAACCCTCTTTCCCGCCGCATCGACACGAGTTCAGTGAAATCGTGATTGTCTGGCGCGGCAATGGCCTGCACGTCCTCAACGATCGGCCCTGGCTGATTACCTGTGGCGACGTTTTTTATATCCGCGACAGTGACTGCCACAGCTACGACAGCGTTAACGATCTGGTGCTGGATAACATCCTCTACTGTCGGGATCGCTTTGGTCTTGCCCTTGACTGGAATCAGCTGCTGCCGCAACAGGGACCGGATGCGCCAGGCGGCTGGCGGCTGACCACGCGAGGGATGGCGCTGGCCCGGGGAGTGATCAGCCAGCTGGAGCGTGAAAGCCGCAAAAGCGACCCCCTGTCAGTTCAGCTCTCGGAGGCGCTGTTTTTACAGCTGGCGCTGATTCTGCGCCGCCACGGCTACGCGGCCGACCGCCCCTGGGCGTTGCCGGAGGGGGAACAGCTCGATCTGCTGATGTCAGCGTTACAGGGTGCGATTGCCCGCCCCTTTGATCTCGCGGAGTTTTGTCAGCAGAACCAGCTCAGCGAACGGGCGCTGAGGCAGCTTTTCCGTCAGCAGACCGGGATGACCATCGGTCATTACCTGCGTCAGCTGCAGCTCTGTCAGGCAAAATATCTGCTGCGCACCCAGGATTGTCTGATTAGTGAGGTTGCCGCCCGCTGCGGCTTTGATGACAGTAACTATTTTTCGGTGGTTTTCACCCGTGACACCGGTTTACCTCCCAGCGCCTGGCGACAGCAATTTATCGCGCCACGCCAGGCACTGAAAAGTGCCGAGTCTTAATAAAACGGGCCTGCATAGCAGGCCCGTTGAGGTAACAGAGAAAAGCTGTTCCACATTGCCGGGAAACAGTGCCTGCGAATTAAACTAATGTGTTGTTGTAAGTAAAACCCCGACGGAGTGAGCCATCAGTCTGGCAGGCCCCGCCTGCATAAAGACAGAGTCACTATTCGCGATCAGGCCGCCATGCCAAGTCCCACAATATTGGCGGCAATGATAATCACCACACAGCCGATTGATAACACGCTGACCGGGCGGCGTCCCGCAGACTTCCACTCCTTCATCAGCAGCCCCACAAGACCACCACACAGGACGTATAGACTCATGTGCAGCATCCAGCTGACATAGTCATACTGCGCCGGGATTCTGGCATGGCCCCAGGCATAGAAGAAGAACTGCAGATACCACATGGTGCCGCCGAGCACCGCAAACGCGGTATTAGCAATCAGCAGCGACTTCCCGACCGAGAAGTCTTTACGCACCGACAGCTCTGGCCGGGTGGCCAGCCGCCAGAAACAGAAGGCCAGATTAACCAGAGCGCCGCCGCCCATAATGATTACGTAGCTGGGCAGAGCTACATACAGCGGATCGATGCCCAGATTAGCGGCGGCCTGATGCATGGGTTTAGCCGCATCCATGGCAAAGGACATACCCGCCGAGAAGATGCCGCACATCACCGCCAGCACCAGTCCTTTTCTGAGATTAAACTCTTCTGCGTTAATCCCCAGCGCCCGCTCCTTTAACAGCCCGGCACGCGATACAATCCCGACGCCAATCAGTGCCACCAGTACGCCCAGCAGGGTTAACCGGCCACCCGCCGACGCGAAGAGCTCACCAAAGCGCCCCTGCAGAAGCGGTGTCATCAGCGTGCCGACCACCAGGGTAATGCCAATCGCGATACCGATCCCCATCGACATGCCGAGATAACGCATAGTCAGGCCGTAGTTGATATTGCCTATGCCCCACATCGCGCCAAACAGAAATACCGGTGTCAGCTGGGACAGCGAGAAGCTGCTGTAATAGGCCATAAAATCTGGCAGTAAAATGGCACTTACCGCCCACGGCAGGATCAGCCACGACATCAGGCCACCGATCGACCACATGGTTTCCCATGACCATCTTTTCACCTGTTTAAAAGGCGCGTAGAAACACGCGGCGCTGGCAGCTCCGACAAAATGCCAGAAGATACCCGCAATAATGGCACTGTTCATTGTTATTCCCCGGTTAGGTTGAGGCCTGTCGGAAACCTGTCTGCTTCCGCTCAGCAGGCAGTCTACGTTCAGCAGGAATTCCTCAGCCTTTGGATAAATGCCGGAAGCCACAGTGAAGTGGCAATATTTACCCGTTGTGCCCATCAGGGATCACAATTTCACCGTTGTCAGAAAACCGGATGATTAGTTAAGTAAGTAACTTATTATTCAATGTTTTTTTCATTTTTGCTGTGTGGCGCAGCACAATTCTGATCTGACTGCCATTCACAAGGGAAGGTTGGCAAATGTGCAAAGAAGCCTTTCATTAACGCGGGCAAGGTCGTATAAACTGGGGAAAATTGATCGGATCAGGGAATGGGATGACGACAAAGTGGTTAACGCTGTTTCTTTCGCAGTCAGTCAGCCAGGTCATGCTGGATGATCTGCGCGCGATATTACCTGCAGATGCGATAAAGGTGTTTGTGAATGGCCTGGATGAAACCCACTATGCCACCCTTGAGTGTGTGCAGGCGGATCAGCATTGCGCCCTGATCGCCTCAGCGATAGTGGTCTGGCGTCAGCTCGGACATGTTCACCATATTCTCTATAAAAAAGGTGAGGTGTTGCGGGAGGAAAATGATGCAACGCAGTTCCAGCTGTTCACTCTGCTGAAAACCCACCGCGCCGTATTGCAGATCTCATGATAAGATCGCAGCCCCTGAAATCGCTGTTTGCAGCAGGTAAATTATGAGAATTGGAATTCTGTTTCCGATCGCCATCATTGTGGCGGGCGTGGGCTTTCTGGCGTGGTTTATTGGCAGTGGCCTGGCGATGCCAGGCTCCTGAAGGTCAGCGCAACTGACTGTCTTTACTGCCCCGACGGTTATATAAACTGCTGGTCTGCTGCTGCTTGTCGATTTTTTCCTGACACGCCACACAATAGTGCACGCCTTTAAGCGCCTGACGACGCGCTTCGGGAATCGGCTCGCCGCAGAGCTCACATTCGGTGGCGCTTTCGCCCTGTCCGATCGACTGTCTTACCCGCTCAATGCCGTCATTGACGGTGCTATCGATCTGTTCCTGTACTGCGCCTTCTGACGCCCATCCATTTGCCATGATTTAACCCCTTTATTACCACTTCACTCCTTTAAATCTACAACATATTGACGTTTTTGCCGCAGAACTCACCGATATCTGTGATTGGCTGCCAAGCGCAACCGGCAGCTGGCAATCAGCTAAAGGTAGCCCTGAGCAATCTGTTTCACCCTGCTATCACATTACTGCAACGTATCGATAGCGGAGAGCTAAGCTAATGACAACACATCATCAACATTACATTAATGGCGAATTTGTTGCCCATCAGGGTGACCGGTGGATTGAAGTGATCAATCCGTCCACGGAGGCGTTGCTGTCCCGTATTCCCCAGGGCAGTCGTCAGGATGCCAGCCTTGCTATCAGCGCCGCAGAAGTGGCTCAGCCTGGATGGGAAGCGCTGCCTGCAGTAGAGCGTGGCGTCTGGCTGCACAAAATTGCCACCGCCATCCGCCAGCGTGAGCCTGAACTGACGTCAACCATTGTGGCTGAGGGTGGAAAAACCCAGGGACTGGCGAAGACCGAAGTGATGTTCACCGCCGACTACCTCGACTACATGGCGGAGTGGGCGCGGCGCTATGAAGGTGAGATCATCAACAGTGACCGCCCCAACGAAAACATCTTCCTGTTCAAAAAAGCGATCGGCGTCACTACCGGAATACTGCCGTGGAATTTCCCCTTCTTCCTCATTGCCCGCAAAGCGGCGCCGGCCCTGATCACCGGAAACACCATCGTGATCAAACCCAGTGAGCTGACACCGAATAATGCGGCACTTTTTGCCGACATCATACAAAAGCTGGGTCTGCCTGCTGGCGTCATTAACTTTGTTTATGGTCTGGGACCGGAAGTGGGACAGGAGCTGGCAGCAAATCCTAAGGTCGGTCTGGTGAGTCTGACCGGAAGCGTCGGTGCGGGCATTGCCACCATGGAAGCCGCGGCTAAAAATGTCACCAAAGTGTCGCTGGAACTGGGTGGCAAAGCCCCCGCCATCGTGATGGATGATGCCGACCTCGAGCTGGCTGTGCGGGCGGTCGTCAGCTCGCGGATCATTAACAGCGGCCAGGTCTGCAATTGCGTAGAGCGGCTCTATGTGCAGGAAGGCATTTACGATCGTTTTATCAGCGCACTGACCGCCGCGTTTCAGCAGGTGACATTTGGCGACCCGGCCGAACGCAGCGATATCGATATGGGTCCGCTGATTAATGCCGCAGCACGGGATCGGGTGGAGCAGAAGGTGGCAGAGGCCGTCGCCGCAGGGGCGAAAGTGGTTCTGGGCGGCAAGCGCGCCGGAGACAGAGGCTTCTTTTTCCAGCCCACCTTGCTGACTGAGGTGCGCCAGGAGATGACGATTATGCAGGAGGAGATTTTTGGCCCGGTTCTGCCGGTGATGAGTTTTAAAACGCTTGACGAGGCGATTACGCTGGCCAACGACTGCGAGTATGGGCTGACCTCTTCGATTTATACGCAGAATCTGAATACCACCATGACCGCGCTGCGAAAGCTGAAGTTCGGCGAAACCTATGTTAACCGTGAAAACTTCGAAGCGATGCAGGGATTTCATGCCGGGTGGCGTAAATCGGGTGTCGGCGGTGCCGATGGAAAACATGGTCTGGAGGAGTATCTGCAGACCCATGTTGCCTATTTACAGTTCAGTTAATCACTGGCTCGATCTTACCTCCTCCCGTACCTGACGTTGTCAGTACCAGAGTGGGCCAGTAATTGGCCCACTCTTTTATGCCACCCGCTTACTGCAGCGCAGCAGCGCGATGCCACTCAGCACGGCTACGGCCATCAGGTAGTATCCAGGCGCCAGACTGCTGCCGGTGGCGGCTATCAGCATGCTGCAAATCAACGGTGCAAACCCGCCAAATACCGTCACGGCCACGTTGTAGCTAATCGCCATGCCGCTGGCGCGCGTGGTCGCCGGGAAGAGATCGGCCATCACCGACGGCACCGTGGAGAAATAGACCGACTTGAGTAGCGCCATCCACGCCACCAGCAGGATCAGCGTGGTGGGCGTAGTGTGATCGACCATCCATTTGAAGGCGGGATAGATCGTGACCATCAACAGCAGCAGCGATCCCCACATCAGCGGCAATCGGCCTATCCGCTCCGCCCACAATCCCATTATGGGCGTCACCACCGTCAGGATAATCCCTGCGACCAGCGTGGCGGTAAAGGCCACTGACCCCGGCAGATGCAGCGTTTTGGTGGCGTAGGTCGGAATGTAATTGAGCATGTAGTTGACGGCGGTCGAGATCACCATCACCCCAATCGCCAGGGTGATCAGCGCTTTCTGCCGCCCGAACAGCGTTTTCAGCGGTGCGGCTTCCTTCTCCTGCGTCGCAAAGCTGGCGGGCTCCTGCACGTGACGGCGAATGTAGATCCCCAGCGGCCCAATGAGTAAGCCGAAGGCAAACGGGATACGCCAGCCCCACGCCTGAATCTCGCTTTCGCTCAGCCAGTGTGTCAGCCCCAGGCCGAACGCCGATGCCATCAGAGTACTGGCGCCCTGTGTGGCGAACTGCCAGCTGGCGATAAAGGCTTTGCGCTCCGGAAAGTGCTCTACCAGGAAAGCGGTGGAACTGCCAAATTCGCCTCCGGCAGAGAAGCCCTGAATCAGACGCGCCAGGATAATCAGCAGCGGCGCCGCCAGACCAATAGTGGCGTAACCCGGCATAAAGGTAATGATCGCCCCGCCCAGCATCATCAGATTGATTGAGAGCAGCAGCGCTTTTTTACGGCCATGACGGTCGGCATAGTTGCCCAGCACGATGGCACCCAGCGGACGGATCAGGAATGAGATGCCGAAGCTGCCGAAGGTCAGCAGCAGCGACACTGACGGATCGCTGACCGGAAAGAAGACGTGCGCGATGTAGCTGGCGAAGAAGCCATACACCGCGATGTCGAACCACTCCAGCGCGTTACCAATGCAGGTAGCGAACAGCGTTTTGTGCAGGCTCGGTTTCACCTGCGGAGTACTCTGCGCGATGCTGCTCATTGTTCACCTCTCCGCCACTGATGGTGGCGCGACATCAGTTGTTCGCCCTCTTCACCCAGTTGCCAGAAAAGGCGGGTCATGATCGCCAGCCCTTCACGTGCAACAGAGGTGAGCATGTGTTCGTTAACGCCATGCTGGCCGCAGGCCGGATAGGAATGGGGCACCCACAGCGTCGGGAGGCCGAGGATATCGGCAAATACCTCATTGGGCAGTGAACCGCCGAGATTGGGCAACAGCGCCGGTTTTTTACCGCTGCTGCGGGCCAGCGTGTCCAGCGCCCAGGTCACCAGCGGATCCTGCGGATCGAGTCGCGTTGCAGGTGAACCGCGCATAAACTCCACGCTGACGTTATCGAAGCCGTGCTGATGCAGGTGACTTTCGACATGCCGGACCAGATTTTCCCAGTCGGTGCCGACCACAAATCGCAGCTGACACACCGCCGTGGCGCTGCCGGGGATGGCGTTCATCGGGCGCGCCGGGTTACCGGTTTCAAACGCCAGCACCTCCAGCGTGTTCCAGCCATAAAGACGCTCCGCAGGCGTCAGGCCAGGTTCTCCCCAGCCGTCGGCCAGCGCCGGATCGCCCGGCATTCCGCCCACCTCGATATCACTGAGGATGGCGCGCACCGCATCGGTCAGGGAGTCCGGTTTCAGCGCGGCGACCTGCAATACACCCTTTGCATTCACCAGGCAGGCGAGCGCATTCGCCAGCTGGGTGCCGGGATTGCTCAGCAATCCGCCCCAGTTGCCGGAGTGATAGGCGTTGTCGCGCGCCCTGATAGTCAGACGAAAGTTCGCCGCGCCACGCGAACCCAGGAACAGTGTCGGCCGCACCGCGTTCAGTCGCGGGCCATCAGAGGCGATAAAGAGGTCGGCCTGTAACAGCGCCCGCTGCTGCTGGCAAATCTCCGCCAGCCCTGGCGAGCTGATCTCTTCACCCATTTCAAACAGGATTTTGCAGTTGAAGCCCAGTGCGCCACCGCGTGCCTGCCACACCTGCTCCAGCGCCGCGAGATTGATGCAGTGCTGGCCTTTGTTGTCCGCACTGCCGCGCCCGTACAGGCGGTCATCTTCAGCCGTGAGTCGCCACGGTGATAAACCGTCGCGCCAGTTCTCATCGTCGCCGAACACCACATCGCCGTGGCCATAGCAGAGCAGCGTCGGTCTGGAGGGATCTTCAATGAGCGTGGCGATCAGAAACGGCGGGCTGCCGGGCTGCGGATTCTCAAACGGGTGCAGCGTAAATCCCATCGTCGCCAGCTGCGGGCCGATCTCCTGCTGCAGATAGTTCTCCAGCTCCACCTGCCTGCTGGCGTGCTGGCTTTCGGTCACGCAGGAAATTCGTCGTGCCAGCAGCTGCTGAAACTCGCCACTGTCGAAATAGTGCATCGCCTGGTCAACGGTCTGTTGCTCTGTCATGTTTGCCCTGTCTGTTCTTTTTATCGTGCTTTATCTTTGACAAACTTCTCTCTTTGCCACAATTATTAATTTATCGAGTGAGCCTTGCTTTTAAAGCAAGCCACGCCTGCCCTTTTATGATGCGTTTTGTTGGAGTCACCATGTTAAGCAGTGAGATCCGCTATTTCCTGGCGGTCGTACAGTGCGGATCGCTCAGCGCCGCCAGCGAGCAGCTCTTTGTGGCGGTGTCGGCGATTAGTCGCCAGATTCAGCGTCTGGAGACACAGGTGGGTGTGCCGCTGTTTGAGCGGCATGCACGCGGCATGGTATTGAACGAAGCGGGTGAAATATTCGCGCATCATGTGCGCAAGAGCCAGCTCGATATGGAATATGCGCTGGCGGAGATTAAGGGGCTGAAAGCAATACGGCGCAGCCTGATCCGCATCGCCTGCACCGACGGAATGGCGTTCAGTCTGCTGCCGGGTCTGCTGGCGGAGTTTCGTCAGGCCAATCCCGGCGTGCTGTTTGCGCTTAACGTGACGCACTCGCAGGGCGTGGCGGCATGCGTCAGAGCTGGGGAATGCGATGTTGCGCTGCAGTTCAGTCTGCAGCCGGAGCGCAGCGTTGAGGTGCTCGGCTCGTGGCCGGCGCCGGTGTTACTGGCGATGCATCAGTCGCATCCGCTAGCGTCGCGTCAGGTGACGCTGGCCGATCTGCATGGCTGGCCGCTGGCGTTGCCAGGTCAGCATACTACCGTGCGGCAGTTGTTTGACCTCTCCTGTCAGATGAACGACTGCGTGTTCGAGCCGGTGCTGACCTGCGACTATTTCGCTACGCTCTACCACTTTTTGCTGCATACCCCGCAGGCAGTAACCATTTGCAGTGCGTTTACCCTGCTGTTTGAGCGCGACACGCAAAATCTGGTGTTGCGTTCGATGGGGGTGGATCAGCTGAGTCAGCGTACGTTGCAGCTTCAGACGGTGTCCGGCCGCCAGCGGAATGCGGCGCTGACGCTGTTTCTGCAGTTTTTGCAGCAGCGGCTGACGGAGATGGATCAGCAGGTGAGGATGGGATGAGGGGTACAGGCTTAAAGGAGTTTGGTTGTTAAAGTCTGCGCTGGATGGCTGTCAGATAGTGCTGGCTTAGGAAACACGACCCGATCGGAAAGTCGCAACAGTCGCCATCCATGGCATGCCCGGCCCACGCGATTACGCACCTCATCCCTGAGGTGCGCCCGTAGCCGGGCCAACGCGTTGCGTTGTTCAAAAACGCTCCCGGCGTTTTTATCCGGGCGGCGGGACGCTTTCCTCCCTGCTCGTGTTCCCTTCGCGTTGAGCTTTATCATTGCGGTCATATAAACCCTGACTTTAGTGCATAAACAGAGCCCCACTTGGAAGTGGGGCTAAGTTTTTAGCGGCAATCACTTACTGCTTAATATCAACCTGATAGAAGATGTGTTTGCCGAACGGATCGACCTGATAGCCGCTGACCGATTTGCGCACCGGCTCAAAGATGGTGGAGTGCGCAATCATCACCGCAGGCATCTGGTCATGCATCATCTGCTGTGCCTGCAGATAGAGCGCGGTGCGTTTGCCCTGATCCGGCTCGGCGCGGGCTTCGGTGATTAACTTCTCGAACGGCTGATAGCACCATTTTGAGGAGTTGGAACCGCCCTGTGCAGAAGTACAGCTGTAAAGCGGGCCAAAGAAGTTGTCCGGATCGCCGGTGGCGGTGGTCCAGCCCATCAGCGCCGCCTGATGCTCGCCGCTGCGCACGCGTTTCAGGTATTCGCCCCACTCATAGCTGACGATATTGGCTTTGATGCCCACTTTAGCCCAGTCCGACTGAATCATCTCCGCCATGCGGCGCGCATTCGGGTTGTAAGGCCGCTGAACCGGCATCGCCCAGAGCGCAATTTCGGTACCCGGTTTCACACCCGCCTGTTGCAACATGGCTTTGGCCTTCTCTGGATCGTAGTCGTAATCTTTCAGATCTTTGTCGGCGCTCCAGACGCCCGGTGGCAGGATATTTTTCGCAACCGTGCCGGTGCCTTTAAAAATCGCCTCGATTATTGCCGGTTTGTTGATCGCCATCGCCAGCGCCTGGCGCACTTTGACGTTATCGGTTGGCGCTTTGGTGGTGTTAAACGCCAGGAAGCCGGTATTGAGACCCGCCTTTTGTTCCAGGGTGATATCCGGGTTAGCGCGCATCTTTTCAAGATCGGCGGGATTAGGGAAAGGCATCACCTGACACTCGTTCTTCTCCAGCTTGGCATAACGCACGGAGGCATCCGGCGTGATGCTGAACACCAGCCGATCGAGCTTCGCCTTACCCTGCCAGTAGTCCGGGAACGCTTTGTAGAGAATGCGGGAATCTTTCTGATACTGCACCAGCTCAAACGGTCCGGTGCCGATCGGGTTCATATCGACCTTCTCCGGCGTCCCCGCTTTCAGCATCGCGTCTGCATATTCCGCCGAGTGGATCGAGGCGAAATACCAGGCTAGATCGGCAAGGAACGGCGCTTCCGGATGGGACAGCGTAAAACGTACGGTGTGGTCATCGACCCGGTCGATACTTTTAATCAGCGTGGAGAGCTCCAGGCTTTCGAAGTTGGAATAGGTGCCGCCAGAGACATTGTGGTAAGCATTTTTAGGGTCCATCTGGCGCATAAACGAGAAGATCACATCGTCGGCGTTGAAGTCGCGGCTGGGTTTGAAGGCTTTATTGCTCTGAAACTTCACATTCTTGCGCAGATGGAAGGTGTAAACCGTGCCATCCGGGCTGATTTCCCAGCGTTCCGCCAGGCTGGGCACCAGGTTGGTGGTGCCAGGCGTAAAGTCCACCAGCCGGTTGAAAACCGGCACCGCACTGGCGTCAACGCTGGTCCCGGAGGTATAGAGCTGCGGGTTAAAGTTCTCTGGCGATCCCTCAGAACAGAAGACCAGCGTTTTGGCGTTAACGCTGCCAGCCAGCGCTATCCCAGCCGTAACAAGCGCTAAGGTGGCTATCTTGATTTTCATTATTATCCTCGCTTTGTATTGACTTCCGGTGATCACAATATCTAAATGAATCATTCAGATGCTTCATTGATAGCACGATTCGGCACCATAACGAACCCCGCCGGTGGCTGACTAATAAGGAATAGTGATGACAGACAAACTTGAGTCGCAGCTCACAGAACGTTTTTTCCGTTACCTCGCCATCAGCAGTCAGAGCGATGCCAAATCCACCACCCTGCCCAGCACGCCGAGCCAGCACGCCATGGCGGAACTGCTGGCGGATGAGCTGCGCGCGTCAGGGCTGGATGAGGTAGTGATTGATGAGCATGCCACGGTGACGGCGGTGAAACGCGGCAACCGGCCTGACGCGCCGCGCATCGGGTTTATTACGCATATCGATACCGTTGATGTCGGTTTGTCGCCCGATATCCACCCGCAGATCCTCACCTGGCAGGGCGAAGATCTCTGTCTGAATGCAGAGCAGGATATCTGGCTGCGCCGCGATGAACATCCGGAGATCGCGCCCTACGTCGGTCAGCAGGTGATCTTCAGCGACGGCACCAGCGTGCTGGGCGCGGACAACAAAGCGGCGGTCACCGTGGTGATGACGCTGATGCAGAACCTTAACGGCGACCACGGCGACATCGTGGTGGCCTTTGTGCCGGACGAAGAGATTGGGCTGCGCGGCGCGAAAGCGCTGGATCTGGAAACGCGCTTTAATGTTGATTTCGCCTGGACCATCGACTGCTGCGAACTGGGCGAAGTGGTCTATGAAAACTTCAATGCTGCCGCTGCAGAAATTGTGTTTACCGGCGTACCGGCCCATCCGATGTCGGGCAAAGGGGTGCTGGTCAATCCGCTGCTGATGGCCCATGACTATATCAGCCTGTTTGATCGGCAGCAGACCCCGGAGCACACTGAAGGCCGTGAAGGCTATATCTGGTTCAATGAGATTCAGGCCAACGCCAGCAAGGCGACGCTTAAGGCCTCAATCCGTGATTTTGATCTGACCAGCTTTGCGGCACGTAAGCAGCAGTTGCAGCAGGCAGCAGAGGATCTGGCGGCGCGTTACCCCACCGGCAAGGTGAGCGTGGGTATCAGCGATACTTACAGCAATATCAGCAATGCCCTGGGTGAAGATCGTCGGGCGATTGACCTGATCTTCAGTGCCTTTGCCGCGCTGGAGATTGAGCCGAAGGTGATTCCGATGCGTGGCGGTACAGACGGTGCCGCGCTGTCAGCCAAAGGTCTGCTGACGCCGAACTTCTTTACCGGCGCGCACAACTTCCATTCACGCTTCGAATTTCTGCCGGTAACGTCGTTTGTGAAGTCCTATCAGGTGGCGGAAAAACTCTGTTATCTGGCGGCGGAATAAGCGGAGGAATCGGGCGCAGAACGCGCCCGATTGCGATTATGGCTTCGCGCTGACATCAATGCCTGGGAAATATTTTTCAGCCAGCTTTTTGATGGTGCCATCGCCCTGCACTTTAGCAATCGCCGCATCCAGTGACTGCTTCAGCTGCGCGTCATCTTTGCGCAGGCCGTAGCCGATGCCTGAACCAAGAATCGCGTCATCTTCGACTGGCTTGCCAACAAACCCAAAGCCTTTGCCCTGCGGTTTATCGAGGAAGCCAGACTGACCGGCAGCGGACATCACCAGTGTGCCATCCAGACGGCCCGCGACCATGTCGTTGTAAACCTGGTTTTGATCCTGATACGAGGTCACGGTCACACCCTGCGGCTCCCAGTGCTTCTTCGCATAGGTTTCCTGGATGGATCCCTGTAATACACCGATGTTCTTGCCCTTCAGACCTTCGGCAGTCGGTGCCAGATTTTCACCGGTCTTCGCCACTAACATGGTCGGAATACGGTAGATCGGCTGCGTAAACGCAATGCTTCTGGCGCGCGCTTCGGTGATGTTCATCGCCGAGTTAATGGCGTCGAACTTTTTCGCCTGCAGTGCCGGGATCAGCGCATCAAAGCTGCTCTCAACCCAGTGGCAGCTGAAGTTGCCCGCCTTACAGATGGCATTGCCCAGCTCGATATCAAAGCCTTCCAGTTCCCCTTTAGCATTGCGGCTTTCAAAAGGCGGATATTGTGACTCCACGCCGTAGCGTAAATCCTGTGCCAGTGCCTGTACCGATGTCATCATGCCCAGAGCGAGAAAAAGCGCGTTCAGTTTCTTCATTATGTCATTTACCCCGAAAAGTCCTGGTTACCTGTTCCCCGAGCTGCCTCACGCGGTGGCGTGAATCAGCGAGAAAAAGCACATAGCGCAGCCGCGCCAGCCTCAAGTGTCGTCTCGTCTTTGGCAAAAGAGAGCCGAATCAGTTTGTTATCTGTGCCATCCATATAAAACGCCGACAGCGGTATGGTCGCCACACCGTGATCGACGATAAGACGTTTTACCATTTCACTGTCCGGTTCGTCACTGAAATGTCCATAGCTGGCGAGCATAAAGAATGAACCAGCACTCGGCAGCAGCCGGAACGGGGAGTTCTGCATCAGGGCGATCAGCCGATCGCGCTTCTGCTGATAGAAGGCACTGAGCGACAGATAGTTCTCTGGCGTCTGCAGATAGTGTGCGAAACCGACCTGCATCGGCGTATCGGCGGCGTACATCATAAACTGATGTACTTTCACCAGCTCAGTCATCAGCTCTGCCGGTGCCAGACAGTAGCCTACCCGCCAGCCGGTGACGTGGAAGGTTTTGCCAAACGAAGAGACAATGACGCTGCGGGCTGCCAGCTCCGGATGCGTCGCCATCCCACAATGCGGTCGCCCATCAAACAGAATATGTTCGTAAACCTCATCGGAGAGCACCACGATATCGGTGTTGCGGATTAAGGCTGCCAGCTGATTCAGGTCGTCGGGGGTCAGCACCTGCGCGCTGGGGTTGTGCGGCGTATTAATAATGATCATCCGGGTGCGCGGCGTGATTGCTGCCCGCAACTGATCCCAGTCGATAGCAAATGACGGCACCTGCAACTTCAGGCCAATCGGTTTACCGCCCTGCAACCGCACCACCGGCGCGTAGCTGTCAAACGCCGGTTCAAAGAAGATCACCTCATCGCCCTGATGAACCAGCGCGGTGATCGCCATATAGAGCCCCTGGCTGGCGCTGCCGGTGATCAGCACTTCACTGGCGGCATCATATTGTTGTCCATAGAGCGCCTGCACTTTGCTGGCAAGCGCGTCGCGTAAGGCGGGCAAGCCCATCATGGCGGCATACTGATTATGTCCTTCCTGCATCGCGCGGCTGACTGAGTCGACCAGCGCCGGATCACAGGGGAAATTGGGCGCGCCCTGCGACAGGTTAATCGCCTGATGCTGCGCCGAAAGCTGGCCAATCACGCTGAAAATAGTGGTGCCGACGTCCGGCAATTTTGAGTGGATAGCGACAGGCGTTTTCAGGGACATACTCTCTCCGTCAGGGGCTTAACCGCTCAGATGCGGTAAATAGCTATTCAACGGGCTGCGACTTGAGTCGGCAAGCGAAATGTCGTCATAATAGCCATGAAAAAAATGCATAGCTGAGGTTCACCGTGTCACGCTTATCGCTGCCGCTTAATGCCATTCACGCCTTTCTGGTGACCGCCCGACATCTCAATCTGACTCACGCTGCCCGCGAACTTTGCCTGACGCAGGGCGCCGTCAGTCGTAAAATTGCCGCGCTGGAGCAGTGGCTGGGCGTTACGCTGTTTGACCGCCACGCGCGCGGTCTGCGCCTGACCCCTCAGGGCGCGGCGCTGCTGCCCGACTTACAGCAGGGTTTTGAGCTGATGGTTCAGGCCAGCGAGAAGGTCCGCCGTAGTCAGGTCAGCATTCGCCTGAAAGCGCCAACCTGTGCGATGCGCTGGCTGGTGCCCCGGCTGATGGCGCTGGAGCATCATCGTCCTGAACTGCATGTGGCCCTGACCACCACGCTGGATCATGCCGCGCAGCTGGAGAACTTCGATGTGGCGATTGTCTATGGTAAGCCGCACCCTGACGGAATTTGCCTGTTCAGTGAGTCGCTGACGCCAGTGATGGCAGCCGATCAACCCCGCCCGGACTCCCCGGCGGCACTGGCCACAATGACCTTTTTGCATCCGACGGCAGATACGCGTGACTGGCAGTGCTGGCTGCAGGCGCAGCAGGTGACACTGAACATGAAGCGGAACCAGCATTTTGCCACCATGGACTTAGCGATCAGTGCAGCGATTCAGGGGTTTGGTGTGGCGATGGCCGACAGCAATCTGGTGGAGAGTGATATAGCCAGCGGCAGGCTGATTAAGCCGTTCGCTGGCGAGGCAAAAACCGGTGCGGTTTACAGTTTACTGAAACGGCCCGCGCAGGATGCGCCACCGTTCCTGGCGGAGCTGGTGGCGTGGCTGTGCAGGGATCAGAAGGTGACCCAGTCGCCGTTATCCGCCGGTTTAGCCTGAGGCGCATTCAGCACGGTTGCTTTCGGCGCGGCAGGTTTATTCGTGATGACCGGTGCGGTCTGGCGGTTGCTGGAGAGACGGAACTTCGACACAGAAGCCTGCAGCGCTTCCGTCTGCAATGCCAGTGCGCTCGCCGCGGCAGAAACCTCTTCAACCAGTGAGGCGTTCTGCTGGGTCACGCTATCCATTTCGGTTACCGCAGCACCCACCTGAGAGATGCCTTTGCTCTGCTCTTCTGAGGCGGAAGCAATCTGTTTCATGATCGCATCAACATCCTGCACCGATTTCAGAATATTGTTCATGGTGCCGCCGGTGGTGCTGACCAGCTCGGCGCCTTTACCTACACGCTGAACCGAATCTTCAATCAGCGTCGCAATCTCTTTCGCGGCATTGGCGCTGCGCTGTGCAAGGTTACGCACTTCAGAGGCAACGACCGCAAAACCCCGCCCCTGTTCGCCAGCACGTGCCGCTTCGACGGCGGCGTTCAGCGCCAGAATATTGGTCTGGAAAGCGATGCCGTTGATCACGTTAGTGATTTCAGCGATTTTCTTCGAGCTGCCTGAGATGCCATCCATAGTGCTGACGACTTCACTGACCAGCTGACCGCCACGTTGTGCCGTGGTGGTGGCGGTTTCTGCCAGCAGGCTGGCCTGGCGGGCATTATCGGCGTTGAATTTTACCGTGGCCGTCAACTGCTCCATGCTGGCCGCAGTCTGTTCGAGCGCAGCGGCCTGCTCTTCGGTACGTGAAGAGAGGTCGTTGTTACCGGCAGAAATCTCTGCGGCACCGCGCGAGATATTCTCAGTGCCGCTGCGAATGGCGCTGACCGCTTCACGCAGGCTATCCTGCATGGCGCTCAGCAGCGGCACCAGTTTACCGACGCAGTTGCGTCCGAAATCGGATACCGGCTGACTCAGGTCGCCCGTGGCAATGACCGCGAAGTGGGTACGAATACTTTCCAGCGGACGGACCAGCATCGCCACCAGATAGCGGTCGGTAAACAGCAGAATAAACAGGCCGATAATTACCGTGATGGTAATAATCGTTTTGGTCATCGCGGTGAGGTGATCCACTTCAACCCGGGTTGCATCCAGCTTTTCAGCTGCGCCCTGGCTGAATTTCTCTGCGCTGATGCCAAAGGCACGACTGAGTGGCGGCGTGACGTTATTTGCCTGCTGACGATAAGCATCAGGCGAGGCCTGGCGGGCCAGCTGCAATTGTGGCGTAACGCCCGCATCCAGCAGCTTTTGCCAGCTCTGAATCACCCCATCCACGACATCCGGGTTCATCGGGCCGGGTGCCAGTTGTTTAAAGCGCGCCAGTTGCTGGGTCATGCTGTCCAGCGCCTGCTGCACCGGAGCATAAGCCTCATCGTTCAGGGTCTGACCTGCGGCTTTGCCTTCCATCACGCGGGATAAGCGCGTGATGACACGAAAATATTGATCGTTGCCTTTGCTCAGCACCGTCATTTGCTCAACCAGATGACGGTCCACATCATTCCCTTCGCTGAGCGCGCCAAGAGAGTGAATGCTATACAGCCCGACGCCGCTCCACAGTAAACAAAACAGTCCCAGAATAGAGAGCATCACTGCGCGAATGGTAAAATTTTTGAGCATTCCCATACCAAAATCCTATACACGTTGACCCGCAAGCGTCGGGCATAGGAGGTTTATCGGCATGCAATTGTGAAGATGTAACTGTTTTGTTACCTAATATTTTACAGCGTCCCTAAGGCAAATTTCACTTTATAGCCCTTTTATTCAGCAGGTTAACCTTTAAAAAGCAGATTAATTCCATTCGCGCAATTTGATGGTTAGCAGGCTAACCATGAGCCGCCGCTTAAAGCCTGACCATACGAGTCATTAATAGCCGGAAAAGCCGCATACGGGCGCGCATAAAGTTCCGCTTCAGAACCAGCCCGCTCTTCCGATTATCACCGAGTGACATTGTCACGTCAGAGCCTGGGTGCCAGGCTGGCCACACGACTTCCCCCTCCAGCTGATGCTTATATTCCGTAGCATCACGGGCAAAGGTAAACCAGTATTCGCTGACCCGTGCCGCAAACGCCCGATCGGCCTCACTGAAGGGTCGTTCTTCGTTGGGATCCGGCATCTGACTCAGCGTGTTCAGCACATAAGGCACTTCGTTGCCGTGCCAGGTGCCGTGTGGATAGAGGTCACGGGCATGTTCAGAGACATAATCAAACCAGTAGCGCCAGCCTGGCATTCCGGCATTGTGCTGCGCCCGCATCACCAGCCACGGCACCAGGCTGAAGGCCATATCGCGCGCCACGGCACGTCCCAGCCGCTGATCGTCATGAATGTCATACATCCATTTCAGCGTCCGGTAAGTGAGACGATTTTTATCGCGTAACTGATGCAGCACCGCGGTGGCATCCACGCCAAAATATTCCAGCACGCTGGCTTCATCGCTGTTGCTGCCCGCCATCAGCGGCAGACGGTGCTGTTTTGCAGCCATAAAGGTTTTCAGCATCGGCTCAGGCAGGACAGCATCACCCGCAATCGGCACCGGCGGGATCGCCAGCGGCCCTTCCAGCGACCAGAAGGCATCGGCAGGCAGTGCGCGCAGGTCATCAGCGCTGGCATCGGGCGGCAGACCGAAATGGCGGGCCACCGCCATTCCCTGCTGACGCGCTTTTTTCAGCGGCGTATCAGGCAAGCTGTAGGCGCTCTGCACGATCCCTTTATGAAACAGCCCTTCGGCCAGCGGCGAACAGCAGAGTGACAGCACGCTGCGTGCGCCTGAGGACTCACCGAAAAGTGTCACATTGCGGCGGTCGCCGCCAAAGGCAGGAATGTTGCGCTGCACCCACTGCAGTGCGGTAATCTGATCCAGCAGGCCAAAATTGTTCACCGTGCTGGCAACAGGGTATTCCGCATCCAGGGCCGGATGAGAGAAGAAACCGAGATGGCCGAGCCGGTAGTTGAGCGTCACCACCACCGCGCCGCGTGAAGCCATCGGCTTGCCGTTGTAAGGTGCCAGCCCGCCAGCACCAATGGTGTAGCCACCACCGTGCAGCCATACCATTACCGGCAGGGGTGTCCCGGGCGCGACATCCGGCGTCCAGACATTAAGGTAGAGGCAATCTTCACTGAACTCACCCGGATCGCCACCGCCCACGGCCTGGCAGTAAGTGCGATTTTGCCAGCCGGAAGCCCCAAACGCGGTGGCGTCGCGCACCTGCTGCCAGGGCGTAACCGGCTGTGGCGGACGCCAGCGCAGTGCGCCAAGCGGTGCCGCCGCATAAGGTATGCCTTTGAATACGAAAAGGTCATCGTCCATGCATCCACGCAACTCCCCCTCAGCAGTCATGATCCTCAGACCTGTTTCGTTTTTCATTCCTGTTTCCCTGTTCAAACGTCCCTCCATTATTTGCAGGCCCGCCAGCATTGTCCAGGTACGGAAGGGATTTGCAGAATATGCCGAAGCGTGAGGGGCAGGCGTGAACATGCTCATCAACAGGTTCAGAGAGTCAGTTACGGTTATGATTCAACGTTGTTTATCTTTTCGCGATTGGTCAATGACGCTGCCAGCGCCGGAGTGGCGCGTCGTTGCTCTGTTATCACGTGCGGTTGTGTGGCTGTTAATCAGTTAGTCTGCTAATAGATTAAGATACTCACGCGGGTAAACCTGCGCTGAGCGGTAAAGCGTTGTTTTTCCCCAGTCCTGTCAGCATATTACCCGCGTTGCCCCACTTCAGGTCCACTGGCCTTAGCAGGGCGGGTGCGGAGAAAGCCTTGCGGGCAGCGCGCCTGTTGCCCGCAGAGGCGTCAGTCTGGCCGTAAGCCGCACTGCGCCAGCGAGCGCTGCTGGCGCTCTTCGTATAACGCCATCTCATCCAGCACGACAGCGCCCAGCGCGGCTTCAAATGCCTGGCGGCTCGCCTGTCCCGCCGAACGAACCTGCGCCCGATCGCCGAGGTTGGACTGGAAAATGCCCGCCGCGCTGACGGGCAGAAAATCTTCGTAGATGATAGGGTCTGCCAGCACACGACCTTCTTCGATGAGGGTCTCCAGCGATTCACCCTGAGCCGGCGGCGTCGCGATGCCCTTTTCACTCAGGCGATAATGGAACCAGGCCAGCTCCTGCTGGCGCAGCGTGGTTTCGTCGTCGGGGAAGTCACGGAAAATCGCCGCCAGATGTTGCTGATGCTGCTGATTATCCTGACCGCTGCCCGCCTCGCTGAGTAGCCGATCGTAGAGCGCACGGCCCTGAGGCGTCAGCGCCACGCCGCGCTGCTCAATTTCACCGAAGCGTGCAGTATGGGTTCCCTGATGCCCATCCTTAAAGATGATCGGCTCTTCCAGCGCTTTAAAGCTGGTCTGACGTAACAGGATCGGTACCTGACGACGCGGCGGTCCCTCGATCAGGGTTTTCGGATCGATACCGCGCGACGGCATCAGTTGCTGTACGCGGTCAATATCGAGCGTGCGCGGCGTGAGATGGTTGATGTGGCAGCCGGGAAAGCAGACCACGTCAGCGATCAGCCGATGCTGCTGGTTCAGCGCCTGATAGGTCTGACTGTCCACGCTGCTATGGGCATGCCAGCGGAAGGTTTCCAGTGCTTCGGTAACAAACTCAGTGGCCTGCTCGTCGGTTAATCCGCCCTGCTGCTGATGCAGTTCCAGAAGCGCCCGGCAACGGGGGGTGAAAATGTCGCGCGCGGCAAGAATCTCCGCCGCCTTTTCACGCAGCGCGCGGTCGTCGATCAGTTCAGGGCGTAACAGCGAGGTAAAGACCCGAAAGGGATTGCGCCGCAGCGCCGCATCGGTGATCGGCCGGAACGCCGTGGAGTGCACCGGCACACCAGCCTGAGAGAGATCGTAATAGCCAACCGGGTGCATTCCCATCACCGCAAACAGCTGCCGCAGTGTGGCTAATTCGTCTGCCGTGCCCACACGGATCGCACCGTGACGTTCCAGGTTGAGTCGGTCGATCTCATCGGCTGCGGTGAGACGATCTTTCAGCGCGATATCCGCTTCCAGCGCGCGGTCGTTGACGGTCGCCACCAGCTGCATCAGCGTGCCATATTGTGGCACTTCCTGCTGATACATAGCTGACATCGCCTGAGAGAAACGGGTGCGGATGAGATCCGCACTGAGAAAGTTGTCCATCTTATCCACCTGACACCGTTAGCGTTGCTGCTAATGTAATGCAACACGCTGGCCTCAGCGGAAAAAATCACGAATCTGTGATCGGCTTAAAGCCGTAGCGGTTTTTTAACAGCAGCATCAGGGTGGTGATCACAGCCGGTATTGCCAGCAGCAGAAAGATAACGCTGAAAGACCATCCAAGAGACATCATCTCTGCGCCAACGAAGGCGCTTAAAATCGCGCCGATGCGGCCCACTCCATGCATCCAGCTGGAACCGGTAGCGCGGGCGTGGGTAGGATAATAGCTGGCGGATAAGGCATTCATACCGGTATTGGCCCCGTTGAAACAGAAGCCACTGCAAAAGGCGATCGCACTCATCATGCCCACTTCCGCGGGTGAAAAGCCCAGTGCCACAATAAACAGACCGCCGCAGCCGTAGATCGCCGCCAGGGCCAGGTTAGCGTTGAAGCGATCCATCATCCAGCCCGCAAACAGGGAGCCCAGCGTCCCGCCCGCCTGATACATCGCGGTGATAATCGCCGCTTCGGTCACTGACATGCCCAGGGTGTTGACCAGCGACGGCAGCCAGCTGCCAATCAGGTAAACCATGAACAGCCCCATAAAGTAGCCGCCCCACAGCATGGTGCTGCCAAACAGATAGCGGCGTGAAAGTACGGTGCCTATCGCGCCGCTCACCGGCATGGTGGCCTCAGGCGCGTGAAACGCACAGTCGGGCGCGGTTTTGCCCGGCATCATCCGGTCGAGGATGGCGTGAATGCGGGCAGCCGGTGCGCCACGGCTGATAAGAAATCGCACCGACTCCGGCAGGCCGCGGATCAGTAATGGCAACACCAGCAGCGGCAGAATACCGCCCAGCAGCAGCACGGAGTGCCAGTCATAGCGCGGTAGCAGCCAGGAGGCAGCAAATCCCCCGCTGGCGGCACCAAAGGTAAAGCCGCAGAACACCACCGTGATGATAAAAGCCCGCCGCCGCTCAGGTGCATATTCCGCCACCAGCGTGCCGACGTTGGGCATCGCCGCACCCAGTCCCAGCCCGGTCAGGAAACGGAACAGCATCATCTGCTCAATGTTTTGTGACAGCGCCGTTGCCAGCGTCCAGAGACCGAAAAAGAAGACGCTGAGGATAATCATCATGCGACGGCCATAGCGGTCAGCCAGCGGCCCTGCCACCATGGCACCCAGCGCCAGCCCGATTAACGCTGCGCTGATGACGACCCCGAGCTGATGATTACTCACCCCCCACGCGGCTTTCAGTGTCGGCGCAATAAATCCCATGATCGCAATGTCCATGCCATCGAGTGCCACCACGATAAAACAGAGCGCAATGAGCCGCTTTTGCCAGTGGCTCAGCCCCTGCTGGTTGATAAGCTGGCGGACATCTACCGCCTCGACGCTGGTCAATGAACACTCCTCTGGAGTAACGAAATCTAACATCAGTTTAAGTAAAAAAAACGGCGCTAATGATAGCCGATCGTTAACCTTAAGCGGTCAGATTTTTATATGATATTGAGAATTATTCAACTTTAAGCCGTTAAGTTATTGATATACCGTAGTCAGAGGATGGCGTTTTTCAGAGGCATACCCGGCTGAGCGCTTTTTAATCAGAGAGTTAAAGGGTAGCGCGGTCATTTCAAATCGTTTGTTAAAATAAATTTGCAGCAAAGTTAACAGAATTCATTTTAAACAGTTGCCTGAAGCCGGTCATTCTCATTAAGTTTAGGATATGGAAAAAAATATCCTTTTCAATCAGCGCATTCGCTTGCGCCATCTACATACCTTTGTTGCGGTTGCGCAGCAAGGCACACTGGGCCGGGCGGCAGAGACGCTTAGCCTCAGCCAGCCTGCCCTCTCCAAGACCCTGAATGAGCTGGAGGAGCTGACTGGCGTTCGTCTGTTTGAACGTGGCCGGCTGGGCGCGCAGCTGACCACCATGGGAGAGCAGTTTCTGACCCATGCGGTGCGGGTACTCGACGCGCTAAACCATGCAGGACAGAGTTTTAATGAGCAGCCGGGCGATGCGCCGGTGATTATCCGGCTGGGGGCATTGACCACTGCCGCAATGGGAATGCTGCCACGCATTCTGGATCGTTTTCATCAGCTGCAACCCAACACCACCATTCAGGTGGCGACACTTCACAATAATGTGCTGCTGGCGGGCTTGCGCGGCGGTGAGTTCGACATCGGCATTGGCCGGATGGCGGACAGCGCCATGATGACCGGGCTGACCTATGAATTGCTGTTTCTGGAGTCGCTCAAGCTGGTGGTCAGGCCGGAACACCCGCTTTTAAGTGACAACGTCACGCTTTCGCGTGCGATGCAGTGGCCGGTGGTGATATCGCCCGAGGGCACAGCTCCGCGCCGGATTGCCCAGCAGATGCTGGATGAACAGGGCTGCACCCTTCCGCCTCACTGCATTGAGACCTCTTCGACTTCACTGGCACGCCAGCTGGCTCTTCGCTACGACTACATCTGGTTCGTCCCTTCCGGGGCGATTAAAGAGGATCTGAGCCACAACGCTGTTTGTGCGCTGCCGATCGCCTCTTCCGGGCCGGGCGAACCGGTGGGCATCATTACCCGCACCGGCGCAGAGCTGAGCCTGAGTGCTGAAGTGCTGATGTCCACCATCCGTAAGTTTCACAGTTAGCGGCTGCGTTTCGCATGCCGCTCGCGGTTTTCAAGCCGGGCTTTATCGGTTTTGCGCAATCCGACATAAAGCGCCCCGGCCCCGCCATGCCGGGTCTGGGCCACGCAAAAGGTCTGTACGTCATCAAACTGCTTTAGCCAGCGCGCCAGATAGCTGCGCACAATGTTGGCATGAGATTCATCATCACGACCTTTACCGTGGATGATCAGCAGATTGCGCAATCCCTGTTTGTGCGCCTGCATCATAAAGTTAAAGAGCGCCTGACGACAGGTTTCGACCGGTTGCCGCAACAGATTGAGGCTGGCATCCAGCTGATACTCTCCTCTGCGCAGTTTATCCAGAATCCCCTGCTGAATGCCGTCGGCTCTATATTCCAGCGGGGTATTGAGTGGAACGATCTCCAGATCGCCCCGGGTCAGGAAATTCTCCAGCTCAGATTCACCTGGCGGTTTTCGTGGCGCCTTCGTTGAGGGTGCTTTAAGCCACAAGGTTGTGGTGGTGTCTTTTAACGGCGTGACATCGCCCATGGCATCCCGAAAGAGATCATTATCATCAAGGTTCATGGTTTTCTCACACCTGGTTAAAATTGATGGAATGTGCAAATCACGCTTTACCCGTTAGCGTAGCAAAAGCTGGAATCACCGGCCCACCCCACTTTTTCGAAAGTCACTGCCAGTGCAGAAGCGTGTGACAGATCACATAAGCGGAAAGTTTTCTTGACAGTCGGCCCTGTCGGGATTCTGAGAAGCCCGTCACATCAGCGTTTGTCGTTGTGTGCTTAGTCCATAATATTTGTAAGTGTAAAACTGCTCGGATGAGTTCCCTTCAGCACAAAAAATGTTAAAATTGACCCCAGTCAATAATCGTCGAGCAAACCATTATGATCCCTGAAAAACGCAGCATTCGTCGTATTCAGTCGGGCGGTTGTGCCATTCACTGCCAGGATTGCAGCATCAGTCAGCTCTGCATCCCCTTTACGCTAAATGAACATGAGCTGGATCAGCTCGACAATATCATTGAGCGTAAAAAACCCATTCAGAAAGGGCAAACGCTTTTCAAAGCAGGCGATGAACTCAAGTCTCTGTATGCGATTCGCTCCGGCACCATTAAAAGCTACACCATTACTGAACAGGGTGATGAGCAGATCACCGGTTTCCATCTGGCGGGCGATTTAGTCGGCTTTGACGCGATTATGGGCTCCAGCCATCCCAGCTTTGCGCAGGCGCTGGAAACGGCCATGGTGTGTGAAATCCCTTTTGAAACGCTTGATGATTTGTCCGGCAAAATGCCGGCCCTGCGTCAGCAGATGATGCGTCTGATGAGCGGTGAAATCAAAGGCGATCAGGACATGATCCTGCTGCTGTCGAAGAAAAATGCTGAAGAGCGCCTGGCGGCGTTTATCTGGAACCTTTCCCGTCGTTTTGGCCAGCGCGGCTTTTCACAGCGCGAATTCCGCCTCACTATGACGCGTGGCGATATCGGTAATTACCTGGGCCTGACGGTTGAAACCATCAGCCGCCTGCTGGGGCGTTTTCAGAAGTCCGGTATGCTGGCGGTGAAAGGCAAGTACATCACGATTGAAAACCATGCCCTGCTGGAAGAGCTCGCCGGTCAGAGCCACCAAGCCGCCTGATCCTCAGCCGGATCAATAAATCTTATTTTGTTGATCCGGCAGTAACTTTTTCACTTCTTCCGCTGTGCAACATAAGCTATCTTTATTCCAGTCGCTCTGGTTTAAGGAGAACGCCTCATGTCCCAGTACCAAAATGTTCTGGTCGCCATTGATGCCCAGCAAGACGATCAGCCCGCGCTGCGACGTGCGGTCTATCTGAATCAACGTCTTGGCGGAAGAATTAAAGCCTTCCTGCCTATCTATGACTTCTCATATGAGATGACCACCCTGCTTTCGCCGGATGAGCGCGCGTCGATGCGCCAGGGCGTGATCAGCCAGCGTACCGAATGGATCCGCGAGCAGGCCCGCGCTTATCTTGATGCCGGTGTCGAAATTGACATCAAAGTGATCTGGCACAACCGTCCCTACGAAGCCATTATTCAGGAAGTGCTCGCCCATCAGCATGACCTGGTGCTGAAGATGGCGCATCAGCACGATCGCCTTGAGTCAGTGATTTTCACTCCAACCGACTGGCACCTGCTGCGGAAATGCCCGTGTCCGGTGTGGATGGTCAAAGATCAGCCGTGGCCGGAAGGCGGTAAAGCGATTGTCGCGGTCAATCTAGCCAGCGAAGAGCCGCATCACGATGGCCTGAATCAGAAGCTGATTCGTGAAACGGTGATCCTGGCGGAAAAGGTGAATCAGACCGAAGTGCATCTGGTCGGCGCCTACCCGATTACCCCTATCAATATTGCTATCGAACTGCCCGATTTTGATCCCAGCGTCTATAACGACGCGATCCGTGGTCAGCATCTGGTGGCAATGAAAGCGCTACGGCAGAAGTTCTCGATTGGTGAAGAGTTCACCCATGTGGCTAAAGGCCTGCCGGAAGAGGTCATCCCCGATCTGGCGGCGCATCTGGGAGCCGGTGTGGTGGTGCTGGGAACGATTGGACGCACCGGCCTGTCGGCGGCATTCCTCGGTAATACGGCGGAACAGGTGATTGATCATCTGCGTTGCGATCTGCTGGCGCTTAAGCCGGACGATTTCAAATCGCCGATTGACCTGGATGATGAAGAGGATGAGGAGGATTAATCCTCCTCAGAAACAGAGAGGGCGGCTGATTAGCCGCCCTTTTTTATTACAGCGCTTTAAGAATCGCTTCCACGCTGGCTTTGGCATCGCCAAACAGCATCTGGCTATTCTCTTTGAAGAACAGCGGATTCTGCACCCCGGCATAGCCGGTGTTCATTGAGCGTTTGAACACTATCACGTTGTGCGCCTTCCACACTTCCAGCACCGGCATGCCCGCAATCGGACTCCGGGGATCATCCTGCGCCGCCGGGTTGACCGTGTCGTTAGCACCAATGACCAGCACCGTGTCGGTGTCGCTGAAATCGTCGTTGATCTCATCCATCTCCAGCACCACGTCATAAGGCACTTTCGCCTCTGCCAGCAGCACATTCATGTGACCCGGCAGACGCCCCGCCACCGGATGGATACCGAAGCGCACTTTGATGCCAAGCGCACGCAGTCGGGCAGTCATTTCCGCGACCGGATACTGCGCCTGCGCTACCGCCATGCCGTAGCCTGGGGTGATAATCACCGAGCTGGAAGCCTTGAGCATTTCAGCGGTCTCTTCAGCCGTAATCTCACGATGCTCCCCCGCTTCCTGACTTTCATCGCCACTGCTGGCTTCAGTACCAAAGCCGCCCGCGATCACGCTGATAAACGAACGGTTCATCGCTTTGCACATGATGTAGGAGAGGATCGCACCCGATGACCCCACCAGCGCACCGGTCACAATCAGCAGATCGTTGCTCAACATGAAACCAGCAGCGGCGGCGGCCCAGCCTGAATAGGAGTTAAGCATCGAGACCACGACCGGCATATCCGCGCCGCCAATCGACGCGACGAGATGCCAGCCAAACGCCAGCGCAATGACCGTCATCAGCAAGAGTGCAAACACCTGCACAGCCGTGCTGCTGGTGTTAACAAACCACAGCAGCAGCAGGAACGAAACCACCAGCGCCAGCAGATTCAGCTTGTGACGATGCGGTAACGCTAACGGCCGTGAAGAGATTTTGCCGCACAGTTTGCCAAACGCCACCAGCGAGCCGGTGAAGGTGACGGCACCGATAAAGATACCGATAAACACTTCGCTGAGATGGATATTCTCCATCACCGCTGGCAGGCCAGGCGCATGGTCGATATAGCTGTTGATGCCCACCAGCACTGCGGCCAGGCCAACAAAGCTGTGCAGAATCGCCACCAGCTCTGGCATTTCCGTCATTTCGACTTTCTTCGCCAGACGAATGCCGATAGCGCCGCCGATGACCATCGCCAGCAGGATCCAGACCACATTACCGCTGTCCGGGCCAAATATGGTGGCAATCAGCGCAATCGCCATACCGCTGATACCGAAAATATTACCCCGCTTAGAGGTCTCATGACGCGAAAGACCAGCAAGGCTACAGATGAACAGAATCGCAGCCACAATATAGGCTGCAGTGACTAATCCGCCAGACATGTGTTACCCCTTACGAAACATTTTCAGCATGCGCTGGGTGACGGTGAAGCCACCAAAGATATTGATGCTGGCAATCAGCACGGCAATAAAGGAGATAAAGGTGACCCAGCCACCGTGGCCCATCTGCAAGACCGCACCGATAACAATGATGCCGGAAATGGCATTGGTTACGGACATCAGCGGTGTATGCAGCGCATGACTGACGTTCCAGACCACGTAATACCCCACCACGCAGGCGAGCGCGAACACGGTAAAATGTGAGAGGAAGTCGGCCGGTGCCACGTTTGCCAGGCTGCCAAACAGCACGATAGCCAGGGCGATCAGCAGATATTTACGCCACGGTGAAACGGGCTTCGCCTCAATCTTTTCTGACGGCTTCGCGGCGGCAGCGGCAGCCTGTGGCGTGGCGGAGACCTGAATCGGCGGGGCTGGCCAGGTCACTTCGCCATCGCGTACCACGGTGACGCCACGCACCACCACATCTTCGAAATCGACCTGGATTTCGCCATTTTTCTCTTTACACAGCAGCTTGATCAGATTGACCAGATTGGTGCCGTAGAGCTGGGAGGATTGTGTCGCCAGACGGCTGGGCAGATCGGTGTAACCGATGATTTTCACACCATTCGGCGTGACGGTAACCTTATCAGCGACGGTCAGCGCACAGTTGCCGCCGGTCTGCGCCGCCAGATCAACAATGACGCTGCCCGGCTTCATGCTGGCGACCATCTCTTCGGTGATCAGTTTCGGAGCCGGTTTGCCTGGGATCAGCGCCGTGGTGACAATGATGTCCACGTCTCTGGCCTGACTGGCAAACAGCGCCATCTCAGCTTTGATGAAAGCCTCGGACATGACCTTGGCATAGCCGTCGCCGCTGCCCGCTTCCTCTTCAAAGTCGAGCTCGAGGAATTCGGCGCCCATACTCTGCACCTGCTCTTTGACTTCGGGACGGGTATCAAACGCCCGGACAATCGCGCCCAGGCTGCCCGCTGCGCCAATCGCGGCCAGCCCGGCAACACCGGCCCCAATCACCATCACTTTTGCCGGTGGCACTTTACCGGCTGCGGTGATCTGACCGGTAAAGAAGCGACCAAATTCATGGGCGGCTTCGACAATGGCGCGATAACCGGCAATGTTCGCCATAGAGCTCAGGGCATCCAGCGACTGCGCCCGTGAGATACGCGGCACTGAATCCATTGCCATTACCGTGACCTGACGTGCGGCCAGTTTTGACAGCAGTTCGGGATTCTGTGCGGGCCAGATAAAACTGACCAGCGTGCTGCCCGCACGCGTCAGCGCAATCTCTTCGTCATCCGGCGCATTCACCTTCAGCACGATATCGGACTGCCAGACCTGCTCTCTGTCGCTGAGTGTGGCACCGGCTGCGATATAGCTTTCATCATCGAAGCTGGCGCGTTTACCGGCGTCATGCTCAAGGGTGACGCTGAAACCCAGCTTGATGAGTTGTTCCACGGTCTTAGGCGTGGCGGCCACGCGCGACTCGTTTGGCAACCTTTCCTTGGGTATTCCAATTAACATAGTGTTTCCTTTCATCGGTTAAAGGATGATGGCCCGAACCTGCACCACGAGAGCGCGACTGAAACGCGATTTCAGCCGCTTTTAGACGAAACGCAGGTATTTCAAAGTGTTTATAACCTACTGAAAATGTGACGAGCGATCTACAGCGACTACGCAGAGTGATGACATTCACCCAATTATGCAGTGTTCTGTTAAGAAACCTGCGTTATCCCACTGCAAAATAGTCTCACAGGCAGATAATCTGCCAGAGATAATTGTACCCGGACGAATTAATCAACAACAAAAACCTTTATTTAACAATGCATTAACTATTTTATCGCTAACAGTTACCGCTTTTAGTGGTAACTATCACTAAAACTGGCCATAACTGCGTTTGATGACAAACAAATGAAAAAATCATGGTTGAATAACGCGATCTGACACAAAAAATCGCTGCGACAGTCTGTTTATAACATGCAATAATCAGCGGCTATTCTGTTATACATCAAGAGTCCAGCACGTTTTCGTACTCATTTTTGCGTAAGGCGAAGGATTATTTTTATGAAGCTGAAGAACACTATTCTGGCGACCACTCTGTTGTCCCTGCTGGCAGCCAACGCATTCGCTGCGCAGGAACTTACGCCAGAAAAAGCGGCCGCGTTGAAGCCATTCGAACGTATTAATATCACCGGCCGTTTCAACGCAATTGGCGACGCTGCCGATGCGGTATCTAAGCGTGCAGATCAGATGGGCGCGGCCTCTTATTACATCCAGGCGATCAACGACAGCAACGGTAACAGCGGTAACTGGCGCGTTACGGCTGACCTCTATAAAGCCGATGCCCCGGCAGCCACAGAGTCAACGACTTACCGTCGTTTCAACGGCGTAAACGAACTGCCAAAAGCAGAAGCGTATAAACTCGAACCCTTCGATACCGTTTCGGTCAGCGGCTTCTTTGCCAGCCAGCCGGATGTAAACGACGCAATTTCGAAAGCCGCAAAACAGAAAGGCGCAGCCTCCTTCTTTATCGTTCGCCAGATCGATGCCAACAGCGGCGGCAATCAGTATGTCACCGCCTATGTCTATAAAGCGGATGCTAAAGAGCGCGCGGTGCAGACACCAAATGCGATTCCTGCCGATTCAGAAGCGGGTAAAGCCGCACTGGCAACCGGTGGCGCTGCGGCGGCTAACGTAGAGATTCCAGGCGTGGCCTCGTCTGAAACGCCAAGCAACAAAGTGGGTCGTTTCTTCGAAACCCAAAGCTCTACCGGCAAGCGCTATACCGTTAATCTGCCAAACGGCAAATCGGTGCAGGAAGTCAACGCCATTACTGCTGCGCAGATGCAGCCGTTCGACACCGTAACCTTCACCGGTCACTTCGGTACGCCAACTGAGATTTCAGAAGAAGTGGCGAAGCGTGCGGCGGACAAAGGTGCCAAGTTCTACCACGTTACCCGTCAGTGGCAGAACCAGAGTGGCGGTAACCTGACCGTCACGGCTGACCTGTTTAAGTAATCCTTCTCAGGGCGGCGCCTGCCGCCCTGCTGTTTGCATAATTCCTGCGCTGTTTTGCATAGTCACGCATTGCCATCCCCTGCCACACTCCGTAAAATCCTCCGCCTGTTTTACCGGATATTGTCCCTGTATTGTGCCTTTGGTGTGACATAACCCAGCGACAGAATCCGATTTACCCAGCCATATATGCTAGCGGGAAGGTTGTTTTGGAGAAAAAATTAGGTCTCGGTGCGCTGACGGCGCTGGTGCTAAGCTCAATGCTGGGCGCAGGCGTGTTTAGTCTGCCGCAAAATATGGCTGCAGTGGCTGGTCCGGCGGCGCTGCTGCTGGGCTGGCTGATTACCGGCGTCGGCATCATCTTTCTGTCGCTGGCGATGCTGCTGCTGACCCGCCTTAAACCCGAGCTGGATGGTGGCATCTTTACCTATGCCCGTGCCGGTTTCGGCGAGCTGATGGGCTTCTGCTCCGCCTGGGGCTACTGGCTGTGCGCCGTGATCGCCAACGTCTCCTATCTGGTGATTGTCTTCTCTGCCCTGAGCTTCTTCACCGATACGCCGGACCGGATTATCTTTGGCGATGGCAACACCTGGCAGGCGATGCTGGGTGCATCCGTGCTGCTGTGGCTGGTTCACTGGCTGGTGCTGCGCGGCGTGCAGACCGCTGCCAGCATTAATCTGATGGCGACGCTCGGCAAGCTGGTGCCGCTGCTGCTGTTTATTGTGCTGGCGGTGATGGCATTCAACTATGATCGTTTCCGCTTTGACTTTTCCGGCGTCACGCTGGGACAACCGCTTTGGGAGCAGGTCAAGCAGACCATGCTGATTACCCTGTGGGTCTTTATCGGCGTCGAGGGGGCGGTGGTGGTCTCTGCACGCGCGCGCCAGAAAAAGGATGTGGGCCGGGCTACATTATTCGCCGTGCTGGCAGCGTTGCTGGTCTATCTGCTGGTGACACTGCTGTCGCTTGGCGTGGTTCCACGCGCTGAACTGGCTGAGATGCGTAACCCTTCCATGGCGGGGTTGATGACACGACTGATGGGCAACTGGGGCGATGCGGTGATTGCGGTGGGTCTGGTTATCTCGGTGTGCGGTGCCTATCTGAGCTGGACGATTATGGCCGCTGAAGTGCCGCTGATTGCCGCGCAACAGGGTGCATTTCCACGCAGTATCGCCCGGCAAAACCGCCATAACGCGCCAGCCGCCTCACTGTGGCTGACCAACGGCAGTATTCAGCTCTGCCTGATCCTGATTGCCCTGACTGGTGCGAACTACAACAACCTGCTGACCATCGCCTCTGAGATGATTCTGGTGCCCTATCTGCTGGTGGGGTTATATCTGATCAAAGTGGTCCGCGGACAGCATAAGCCGCTGGCGATGGCGACCGGTATCGGTGCCAGCCTCTATGGCATCTGGCTGCTTTACGCCTCGGGGCCATTGCACCTGATGATGTCAGTGGTGCTTTATACACCGGGCCTGCTGCTGTTTCTGTTTGCACGACGCGGTGGCCGCGCAGAGTTTGCGCTGACTTCGCTGGAGCGGATTGCAATGGGGTTGCTGATTGCCGCGACGCTGCCCGCCGTGTGGCAGCTGACGACTTAGCGCCTGGCCCGGCAGGCGTAATGGTTGCAGGCAGTGCGAACCCGGCCAGCGCGAAGCAACCAGGCGTACAGATAGTACGTGAGGATGGTGAGCACTGCCCAGGTTCAGACTGAGAAATCAGATAGCCTGATGGGAGAGGCTATCAGTGCGACTGCACAGGTATTGAGACACACAGCAGGTCATCCTGCTGTGTCAGATTCAGCGGCCTGGAATATTCATGATGGATCGCGTCCAGCTGCTCCGCCGAAAGCGGATAAGGAAGCTGAATATCGAAGCGACTAATCTGCTGTTGTTCCGCAAGGGTAATCAGGCGTGCGATATTAATTTCGTCGCTGACCTGAGTAGAAATGATTTGTAATGCTAATTCTTTTAACGGGTCGTCACTGCCCTGTAAGCGGTGTGCCGATTTACGTGTCACCATGCCAAATATCGGCATCACACCATAAATAGCATCGACGAAGCTCCAGCGCTTTTTGCAGGAAGCGGAGAGAAAGTCACTGTAATTGAAGCAGATGCGGTCGGGGTATATGGCTGATGCCAGCTCTTTATCAGACACACTAACGCTCCTCATGATAATCATCAATATCCCAAACCTGGCGCAAAAAGGCCGCGCTAATGATTGCACATTTTGCCGGTTATATACCAGCAAGCCACGGATATTTCGTGCGGTAACGTAGAGCTCAGGACCAGGAAAAGATATGCTTCCGTCCATCCCTGTCTCTGCTTTGTGAACTATGAACAAAATTGTTTATGTAGAAGATGAACCCGAAGTGGGCTCACTGATTGCGGCCTATCTGGGTCGTCATGATATTGAGGTGATTGTCGAGATGCGCGGCGACCGTGCTGAAGCGGTCATTGCCGAACAGCAGCCCGATCTGGTGATGCTGGATATCATGTTGCCAGGCAAAGATGGCATGACTATCTGCCGTGACCTGCGGGCCAACTGGCAGGGGCCGATCGTGCTGCTCACCTCACTGGACAGCGACATGAACCATATTCTGGCCCTGGAGATGGGTGCGCAGGATTACATTCTGAAAACCACGCCGCCGGCGGTACTGCTGGCCCGCCTGCGCCTTCATCTGCGTCAGTCGCAGCAGGGACAGCCGGACGATGCGCCCAGCGCACCCGCCGCCAACCGTATGCTGCGTTTTGGCTCGCTGACCATCGATGCGCTGAACCGCCAGGTCACGCTGTTTGACGAGCAGATTGCCCTTTCCACCGCAGATTTCGATCTGCTGTGGGTACTCGCCAGCCATGCAGGCCAGACGCTTAACCGTGATGCGCTGCTGAAAACGTTGCGCGGGGTCAGCTATGACGGCCTTGACCGCAGCATCGACGTGGCCATCTCCCGGTTGCGCAAAAAGCTGCACGACAGCGCCACCGAGCCGTTCCGCATTAAAACCATTCGTAACAAAGGCTATCTGTTTGCGCCCCAGGCCTGGGATACCCGCGGACTATGAGAAAGCTTTTTATTCAGTTTTATCTGCTGCTGTTTGTCTGCTTTCTGGTGATGGCGCTGCTGGTGGGGCTGGTCTACAAGTTCACCGCTGAACGTGCGGGCCGCCAGTCAATGAATGACCTGATGGCCAGTTCGCTCTACCTGATCCGCAGCGAACTGCGCGAGATCCCGCCGCGTGACTGGAATAAAACCATCAAGAGTCTCGATCTCGGCCTGTCGTTCGACCTGCACATCGAGCCGATGAATAAATATCAGCTTGATGAAGGCAACATGCGTCGGTTGCGCGCCGGAGAGATCGTGGCGCTCGACGATCAATACACCTTTTTGCAGCACATTCCGCGCAGCCACTACGTGTTGTCAGTCGGGCCGATTCCCTATCTCTTCTATCTGCATCAGATGCGACTGCTGGATATTGCCCTGCTGATCTTTATAGGGATGTCACTGGCGCTGCCGGTGTTTATCTGGCTGCGCCCCCACTGGCAGGAGATGCAGCGACTGGAAAAAGCGGCTCAGCGCTTTGGCCGTGGCGAGCTGGACGTGCGCACCCATTTCGACAGCACCTCCAGCCTGTTCCGGCTCGGCATCGCCTTTAACCAGATGGCTGAGAATATCAATACGCTGGTCGCCAGTAAGAAGCAGTTGATTGACGGTATTGCGCATGAGTTACGCACTCCGCTGGTGCGCCTGCGTTACCGGCTGGAGATGAGCGACAACCTCACGGATGGCGAACGGGTGGCGCTGAATCGCGATATCGGCCAGCTCGAAAGCCTGATTGAGGAGCTGCTGACCTATGCGCGTCTTGATCGGCCGCGCGTCGATCTCAATCTGAAAACACTGGATTTGGCCAACTGGCTGCGCGAACGGCTTGACGATTTCCGCACTATCAATCCCGACGTGCGGCTCGACCTTGAGCTGCCGCAGCGTGAAAACATCGGCATTTCTGATACCCGCCTGATGGAGCGGGTACTGGATAACCTGGTCAACAATGCACTGCGTTATGCGCAACAGCGGCTGCGCGTCAGTTTGTGGTTCGACGGTCCGATAGGATGTCTGCAGGTGGAAGATGACGGTCCCGGCATTCCGCCTGAAGAGCGTGAGCGGGTTTTCGAACCCTTTGTCCGGCTGGACCCCAGCCGCGATCGCGCTACAGGCGGCTGCGGACTGGGACTTGCGATTGTGCACTCTATTGCCCAGGCGCTGAGCGGCAATGTGACTATTGAATCCAGTCCGCTGGGCGGCGCCAGCGTTCGCTTTTGCTGGCCGGTTGATCTAACCTTGCGGGAAATTCCGCTGCGTTAAAAACCACAAGGAGTCTTACGTGACCTCAGCGTATCAACAACTTACCAAGACGTTCCAGCGCCTTTCCCGTTTCAGCCACGTCACGGCCATCGCCGGATGTGACATGCAAACCACCATGCCGCCGGGCGGCAGTCAGGCGCGTGGTGAAGCGCTGGCCGAAATGAGCGTGTTGCAGCACCAGATCCTCACTGCCCCTCAGGTTGGTGAGTGGCTCAGGGCCGCAGAGCAGCAGTCACTCAACGATGTTGAGCGGGCCAATCTCAACGAGATGCAGCGCGCTTACCAGCAGGCCACCCTGCTGCCTGATGATTTTGTTGAAGCCAAATCAATCGCCGGTTCGGTATGTGAACATGCATGGCGCACTCAGCGTCCCGCCAACGACTGGCAGGGCTTCGCCGCCAATCTCAAAGAGGTGGTGCGTCTGAGCCGCGAAGAGGCCCAGCGCCGCGCCGACGCCACTGGCTGCTCGCGTTACGATGCGCTGCTGGATCTTTATGAACCGGGGATGACCCGCGCCCGGCTGGATGAAACCTTTGGCGAACTGAAAACCTGGCTGCCCGATCTGTTACAGCAGGTCGTGGAAAAACAGGCGCAACAGACTGTTGTCACGCCGCAGGGACCGTTCGCCCTGCCTGCTCAGCGTCAGCTCGGCCTGAGCATCATGGAAACGCTGGGTTTCGACTTTAACCATGGCCGGCTGGATATCAGTGCGCATCCCTTCTGCGGTGGCGTGCCGGAAGATGTGCGCATTACCACCCGTTACAACGAGAATGAGTTTCTCAGCGCCCTGATGGGCGTGATCCACGAAACCGGCCACGCCCGCTATGAGCAAAATCTGCCGCAGCAGTGGCGCGGGCAGCCGGTGGCGCTGGCGCGCTCCACCGCTATCCACGAATCACAAAGCCTGTTTATGGAGATGCAGCTTGGTCGCAGCCGCGAATTCCTGCAGCACATTCTGCCGCAGGTCATCGCCACCTTTGGCGACCAGCCTGCCCTGCAGGCGGATAATTTTGTACGCCTGACCCAGCAGGTCAAGCCTGGCCTGATCCGGGTTGACGCCGATGAGCTCAGCTATCCGGCGCATGTCATTCTGCGTTATGAAATCGAGCAGGCCCTGATTGAAGGTGAGATTGAGGTTGAGGATATTCCGGCGCTGTGGGATGAGAAAATGATGCAGTCGCTGGGTCTGGATACCCGGGGTAACTACCGCGATGGCTGTATGCAGGATATCCACTGGACCGACGGCGCCTTTGGCTACTTCCCGACCTATACGCTGGGCGCGATGTACGCCGCACAGCTATTCCGCTCGGTACATCTTGCGATTCCTCAGCTCAGCGAGCTGATTCAGCACGGTGAGCTGCAGCCGGTATTCGACTGGCTGCAACAGAACATCTGGCAGCACGGCAGCCGTTTCTCCACCGACCAGCTACTGATCAACGCCACCGGCGAAGCGCTGAATCCGGCTTTCTTCCGCCAGCACCTTGAACAACGTTACCTGAATAGCTAAGCTCTCGGGCGGTCTGCTGACCGCCCTTTCCCGCCTTTGTACAATCGGTTACACGCCGATACCAAACACCCACGGACACCGTTCATTGATATCCCTATAGTCTCTTCACCGGCCCCGCAGTGGGCTACACATGAAAAAATAGTCTTCGAGGGATTTGCAATGAAAAAATTATTTGCACTGGTTGTCGCCGCTGCTATGGGTATGTCTTCTGTTGCTTTCGCTGCTGACACCACAGCTGCTCCAGCTGCTGCGCCAGCCGCAACAACCACTACTACCGCTGCAGCACCGGCTAAAACCGTTCACAAAACTGCGCACAAGAAACACCATAAAGCGGCTCAGAAAGCGCAGGCTGCTAAGAAACACCACAAAAAAGCTGTGAAAAAAGATGCCGCGCAGAAAGCGCAGGCTGCTAAAAAAGTTCACCACAAAAAAGTAGCTAAACCTGCTGCACAGAAAGCCCAGGCCGCTAAAAAAGTTCACCACAAAAAAGCCACTAAACCAGCTGCTCAGAAAGCCCAGGCCGCTAAAAAAGTTCACCACAAAAAAGCCACTCAGCCAGCCGCTCAGAAAGCCCAGGCTGCTAAAAAAGTTCACCACAAAAAAGTAGCTAAACCAGCTGCACAGAAAGCTCAGGCTGCTAAAAAAGTTCACCACAAAAAAGTTGTGAAACCAGCAGCTAAAAACTAAGGTCGCCTTCAGCGCACGGCCACGAGATGATGATTAAAAACACCCGGTTCTGCCGGGTGTTTCTTTACTGGAGTGGATGATATGGTGCGTCGCTATCGCTTCGAAATTATTCTGCTGGTGATGATCCTGTGTGGCATTGTTGCAGCAAGCTTTTTTGTTTAACCGCTGTAGCGTACTGATTAACCAATAAAACTCCCTTTTTCAACGCTCACCGACTATAGTTACCGTACTTACGTAATAACAATAACGTTAATTTTTTCTCGCCATTGAGATTTCTATGCGCCTGGCTACCCTGTTAATGGTTGGACTCTTCAGCTTTGCCACCACGGTTCATGCCGATGATGACGATGACTCGCCTACTCCTGCTGAAATTAAGATGCTGTTTTTCGGTAAGGATCATCGCCAGGCAATCACCGATATTACCGCTGCCCCCTGGGATGCCATTGGTCAGTTGGAAACCGAAAGCGGCAACCTCTGTACTGCCACACTCATCTCTCCGCATCTGGCGCTGACCGCCGGACACTGCCTCCTTGCCCCGCCGGGTAATTTCGATAAGCCGGTTGCGCTGCGATTTATGGCCAGCGATAAAGGCTGGCGCTACGAGCTTCATGATATTGATGCGCGGGTTGAACCCTCGCTGGCGTCAAAGTTAAAAGCGGATGGTGAAGGCTGGATCGTGCCGAGCAGTGCAGCCCCCTATGATTACGGCATCGTGATTTTACGCAATCCGCCCTCAGCGATTACGCCTATTCCGCTGTTCGATGGCTCACGCAGCGATCTCACTGCGGCGCTGAAGCTGACCGGACGCAAAGTGACGCAGGCGGGCTATCCGGCTGATCATCTGGACACGCTTTACTCCCACAGCGATTGCCTGATTACCGGCTGGGCGCAGCGCGCCGTGCTGTCGCATCAGTGTGACACCCTGCCAGGTGACAGTGGTTCGCCACTGCTGCTCAACAGCGATAAAGGCTGGCAGTTAATCGCGGTACAAAGCTCAGCACCGGCTGCGAAAGATCGCTACCTGGCTGATAACCGTGCGATTTCGGTCACCTCGTTTAAAGATAAGCTGGAATCCCTCGCGCAGTAGTCCGCACTCTCACTCCCCATCATCGGATGCGCGCCTGTTACGGCGCGCATCCCGGCGTTTAACCCGCTATCTGCTCCATCATCTGCAGAATACGCTTATCTGAGATGGGATAAGGCGTACCCAGCTGCTGAGCAAAATAGCTGATTCGCAGCTCTTCGATCATCCAGCGGATGCTCTGCACCTCTTCATCATCCTGACGCTGCGGCGGCAACTTGTTGCGCCACGCCTGATAAGCCTGCTCCACTGCCTGCACTTTTAACATCCGCGCACGATCGCTGTGCGGATCGGCAGGCAGTTTTTCCAGTCGGCGCTCAATCCCATGCAGATAACGCAGCGTATCGGCCAGTCGCTGCCAGCCGTTGCCTGTGACAAAGCCGCGATAAACCAGGCCACTTAACTGCGCTTTGATGTCAGATAACGCCAGCGCCATGGTCATATCGACCCGACCCTTCAGACGCTTATTGATGTTGAAGACTGCCGTCAGGATCTGCTCGACCTGCTTCGCGATGGTCACCACGGTTTCATTGAGTTCGCCGCGCACTTTGTCACGCAACTGCTCAAACGAGGTTTGATCCCAGGCCGGACCGCCCGCTTCCCCCATCAGCTTGTCGATGCCACAGGCGATGCAGTCGTCAATCAGCTCCAGCACTTTGCCATAAGGGTTAAAGTAGAGTCCGAGCTTGGCTTTGTTCGGCAACTTCTCGTGCAGATACTTAACCGGTGACGGCACATTCAGCAGCAGCAGGCGACGCTGACCGCGCCACATCATTTTTTGCTGCTCCTGCTCGCTGTCAAACAGGCGAATGGCGACGCTCTCTTTCTCGTCCACCAGCGCAGGCCAGGCTTTAACCTGGTAGCTGCCGCGTTTCTGTTCATAACTGCGTGGCAGATCGCCAAAACTCCAGATATGCAGCCCGCTCTGCTCCAGCCCGTCATCCGCCACTTTCGACAGCGTTTCCTGCACTTTGTCTTTCAGCTGTGCCTTAAGCGCAGTGAGATCTTTGCCTTCCAGCAGTTTACGGTTGTGCTCGTCGACTACCCGGAACGTCATTTTCAGATGATCGGGCACCTGTTCCCACTGCCAGCTTTCCCGCTCCAGCGTGACGCCGGTCATGCGGCGAAATTCCCGCGCCAGCGCATCAGGCAGCGGCATCTCCATCGCTTTCACCCTTCCCAAGAACGCCTCGGCATAGTTGGGCGCAGGCACCAGGTTACGGCGCAGCGGCTTAGGCAGCGACTTAATCAGTGCGATGATCAGTTCACGGCGTACACCGGGGATCTGCCACTCAAAACCGCTATCCTCTACCTGGTTCAGCAGCGGCAGCGGAATATGTACCGTCACGCCATCCGCATCTGCGCCAGGCTCAAACTGATAACTCAGCTTAAGTTTGAGGTTGCCCTGATGCCAGAAGTTGGGGTAGTCGAGCTGACTGACTTTATCCGCACCCTCTTTGATCAGCATCTGTTTGTCGAAATTCAGCAGTTCTGCGTTTTCGCGACTGGCCTGTTTCCACCAGCTGTCGAAATGCTTCGCTGAGACCACCTCTTTGCCAATGCGCTGGTCATAAAAAGCAAACAGTGTTTCGTCATCGACCAGAATGTCGCGACGACGGGATTTGTGTTCCAGATCTTCCACTTCGCTGCGCAGCTTCTGGTTTGCGCGGAAGAAGGCGTGCCGGGTCTGCCAGTCGCCCTCCACCAGCGCGTGACGAATAAACAGTTCACGGCTCAGGGTGGGATCGATGCTGCCATAGTTAACTTTACGGGCGGCGACAATCGGCAGGCCATAGAGCGTGACTTTTTCGGTGGCCATCACCGCGCCCTGCGATTTCTCCCAGTGCGGTTCACTGTAGCTGCGCTTGATCAGATGCTGTGCCAGCGGCTCAATCCACTCCGGTTCAATACGGCCCGCCGTGCGGCCCCACAGGCGGCTGGTCTCGACCAGTTCCGCCACCATGGTCCACTTCGGCGGCTTTTTAAACAGCCCGGAGCCAGGGAAGATCGCGAAGCGGGTATTGCGCGCGCCGGTATACTCCTGCTTATCGGTGTCTTTCTGCCCGATATGCGACAGCAGACCACTTAACAGCGCGCAGTGGACAGGCTGCAGCTCAGCCGGTTCACTGTTAACCGGAATGCCCAGTTCACGCACCACCTGCCGCAGCTGGGTGTAGATATCCTGCCATTCCCGCACGCGCAGATAGTTAAGGAAATCGCTTTTGCACTGGCGGCGGAAAACATTACCGGACAGCGCTTTCTGCTGCTCTGCCAGGTAGTTCCAGAGATTCACATAGGCGAGGAAGTCGGAGTCTTTGTCGGCAAAGCGCCGGTGCTTCTCATCGGACGCCTGCTTTTTATCTGCCGGACGCTCACGCGGGTCCTGAATCGACAGGCCTGCGGTGATAATCATCACTTCGCGCACGCAGCCAAATTTCTGCGCTTCCAGCACCATCCGCGCCAAGCGGGGATCCACCGGCAGCTGCGCCAGCTGACGCCCGGAACCGGTAAGCTTATAGTGACCGGTCTCTTCGTTCAGGGTCAGCGCGCCCAGCTCTTCCAGCAGGCGGACGCCATCCTGGATATTGCGCTTATCGGGCGCTTCCACAAACGGGAAGGCGGCGATATCGCCGAGGCCCAGCGAGGTCATCTGCAGGATGACTGACGCCAGGTTGGTGCGCAGGATTTCAGGATCGGTAAAGGCCGGACGACTCAGGAAGTCATCTTCTGCGTAGAGACGGATACAGATACCGTCTGAAACACGGCCGCAACGCCCTTTACGCTGGTTGGCAGACGCCTGTGATATCGGTTCAATCGGCAGGCGCTGCACTTTGGTACGGAAACTGTAACGACTGATACGCGCCGTACCGGGATCGATCACATATTTAATCCCAGGCACCGTCAGCGAGGTTTCCGCGACGTTGGTCGCCAGCACGATACGACGGCCACTGTGCGACTGAAACACCCGGTTCTGTTCAGCGTTCGACAGCCGTGCATAGAGCGGCAGCACTTCGGTGTGTGGCAGATCGCGTTTGTTCAGCGCGTCGGCGGTATCACGTATTTCACGCTCACCACTCATGAAGATCAGGATATCGCCCCGACTTTCCCGGCCCAGCTCATCTACGGCATCAAAAATCGCCTGCAGCTGGTCACGATCGCCATCATCCGCCTCTTCGATCACCGGCCGATAGCGCACTTCAACCGGATAGGTCCGGCCTGAGACTTCAATCACCGGCGCATTATTGAAATGACGCGAGAAACGCTGTGGATCGATGGTGGCGGAAGTGATAATCACTTTCAGATCGGGGCGACGCGGCAGCAGCTCACGCAGATAACCGAGCAGGAAATCGATATTCAGGCTGCGTTCGTGCGCTTCATCAATAATGATGGTGTCATATTGCATCAGCAGACGATCCTGCTGGATCTCCGCCAGCAGAATTCCGTCGGTCATCAGTTTAATCTGCGTCAGGTCACTGACCTGGTCGTTAAACCGTACTTTATAGCCCACGCAGCCGCCCAGCGAAGTGCTGAGCTCATCGGCAATGCGATTCGCCACGGTACGTGCGGCCAGACGGCGCGGCTGCGTATGACCAATCAGACCCGTCACACCACGTCCCAGCGCCAGACAGATTTTCGGCAGCTGCGTGGTTTTACCCGAGCCGGTTTCACCGGCGACAATCACTACCTGGTGATCGCGAATCGCCTCAGCAATATCCTGCTGCTTCTGACTGACCGGCAGATTGTCCGGGAAGGTAATGGCTGGCGTGGCCGCACGGCGCTGGGCCACGCGCTGCTCGGCAGCGATAAAGTCCTGCTCAAGCTCGCTGGCAATGCCCTGCTGTGCCTCGGGATTTTTAGCTTTTCTGGCACCCTGTAAACGGCGCTGTAACCGCTGGCGATCGCGCAGCATTACACCCTCGAGGCGTGACCAGAGCGCTGCCAGTGGGGAAGTATCGGGAGATGACATAATAGTGACGTACCTTACTCAGACGGTGTCGCTGCCTGAAGCAGCGCCCTGCAAGCCGGGATAACCAGCTGATTCAATAAAAATAATTGCGCGCATCATAGCACATTCTGAACTGTTCCGGCGGCTGGCCCTGGTTACGCTCATTCAATAAATTCGAACATGGGTCTCGAAATATTGCGCTTTCACCGCGCCATCGATAACCGTAGAGTGTAAACCATTGAGCGGAAAGTCTTCCGCGTAACAGACAGGAAACCACCATGAGCAAAGTTTTAGTTCTGAAATCAAGCATTCTTGCAGGCTACTCACAATCAAGCCAGCTCGCTGACTTCTACATCGAACAGGCAAAGGCCCAGGGTAAAGAGGTTACCGTACGTGACCTGGCGGCTAACCCGATCCCGGTACTGGATGGCGAGTTAGTGGGTGCAATGCGTCCCTCTGATACCCCGCTGTCACCTCGTCAGCAGGAGGCTCTGGACCTGTCTGATGAACTGATTGCAGAACTGCAGGCTCATGATGAAGTGGTGATTGCCGCGCCAATGTACAACTTCAACATCCCGACGCAACTGAAAAACTATTTCGACCTGATTGCCCGTGCTGGCGTGACGTTCCGCTACACCGAAGCAGGCCCGGAAGGTCTGGTTAAAGGCAAAACGGCAGTCGTTATCTCCAGCCGTGGCGGCATTCATAAAGATACCCCTACTGACCTGCTGACCCCTTACGTCAAGCTGTTCCTGGGCTTCATCGGCATCACTGACGTTGAGTTCGTGTTTGCTGAAGGCATCGCTTACGGTCCGGAAGTGGCCAGCAAAGCGACCGCTGAAGCGAAAGACGCTATCAAGCAGATCGTGACGGCATAAGTCTCACTCATCTCAGGATGACGCTTTAAAAGACCGGGCCATGCGCCCGGTTTTTTTTCGCCGGTTACTGACTGCTTTCTGCCGCTTTTCTCAGCCACTGACCGTTAATGCCGCGCACATATTCCCCCGCTGCCGCACGGCTCACCAGCTTCTGTCCGGCAATACTGGCGACATCGGCCGTGGAGAGATTATTCTGTTCTGCCAGTCGCTGATACTCCTGCTGACGTCCGGCATTAATACGCTGCACCAGTGCCAGCGTTTCACTATCCTGCGCACGTGCCGCCAGATAGCCGGAGAGCGTTTCACCTGCCCGCCCCGATTGCCGCGCCTGATCCAGCGTCAGTGCCCAGGCAGGCTGCGCCATCGTCAGGGCGAGGAACAGCACCGCGCTTATGCGTTTCATCGTTGCTCTCCTCAGAACAGACCGCTCTGGTTTTTCAATAGCGCTTCCACGTCTTTATCGACTTTGATGTGGATCTCATGTTCGATTTTCACGTTCATGTTGATGGTGATGGGATCTTTAGGTGCCGTGACTTCAATGCGCGGCACGCAGCCGATGCTCAGCAGTCCGGCCGCCAGAACCAGTAGTGCCCTCAGGCTCATGGTGAAGTGTCCTTGTTGGATGGCAAATTCGCATGTTGCTCTAACCAGGATTGCAAATTATCGCCAAAGCGCAGGCTGCGCCAGAGCTGAAACAGGTTTTCCTGATGATGATAGTTGAGATTAACCGTCTGACGACGGTTACTGAACTGGCTGACGCCCTGCACCTGCGCCTCCATGGTGAGGTCGCCAAGATTATCCAGATTGATCGTGGCCCAGCTGCGGGAGACTTCCATATAGCGTAACCAGTCCAGCGCGGCGCCCGTCGCCACGTTATTGCGGGTAATCGCATCCGCCATATCTTTATCCAGCCGGAAGGTCAGCGGACCGCTGTTGGCAATCCACCCTTTCTCCACCAGCCAGTGTGGATTATTGAGCCACAGCGGCAGCTCACCGTTGACCTTGCCCGACATGGCAAACTGTTTAGGTTTCAGCGCCGTCACCAGCTCGCTGAGGCTGATATTGCGCAGCGACACCCGGGCTGGCTCATGCTGCGGCATGCGCAAAGCGGGCAGCGTAATTTGTCCGCCCAGCAGATCAAGGCTGACATCCTGCAACGTCAGCGGCGCCTGTTCGGACCACGGCCAGTTACCCTGCAGGTCAGCGCGAATATTCTGCATCGCAAACTGGTTCTTAACCTCGGCAATGCGCAGTGATACCGGGCCATGCTGACCAAATTGCCATTGCTGCTCATGGAATCTGAACGGCAGCGAGAAGTCGATACCGTTAACCTGGCTGTCAGGCGTCCAGATGCTGCCCTGTTTTACCGTCCAGTGGCCTCCCGCCTGGAAACCCTGTTCACTTGCGGCGGAAAAAGCGACCTGTGCCTGCAAACGGCCGCCCTGGATCTGCATTTTCATGTCGGGGCTGAGCAACGGCTGAAACACCGTCAGCGACTGTGCCGGCCACCAGGCCTGGCCGCGCAGCCGTTCGCCATCCCAGCGGCCGTTAACCCGCAGCGGGCCAACCTTGCCCGCCTGTAAACTGCCTCGCCAGATAAAATAGCCGGGATCACGACCTTCAGCCTCAAAGTCGAGCGTGGAGTCTGCCAGATGTCCGCCATAGCTGAAGCGGGTCTCTCCTGCCTGCAGGCGGAAATGCCCATTGAACGCCGGATGCGCCGCATCGCGCTGCCAGTTTACCGGTTTAGTCAGTGTCAGACGCGGTTTTGCAACGTTGACACTGCCATACGCCAGCTGATTAAAACCGGTGGACAAGGTATCCAGATGGATCAGGGTGTCGTGCCAGCCGCCCGTGCCTTTAACATCCCAGCGCGCCTGCAGCGGCAGCATCTCGCCACCTCCCCAGTAGCGCCAGTTCCATTCGCCCTTATCGGGCCAGAAATCATTGGCGCGGCCATCGAGATGCAACCGGAAGCGGCCAAAACTGGCATCGTGCGCATTCAGAATGGCCTGCAGGCGTCCATCAATACCCTGCGAGGAGAGTCGTACGCCCGCCAGCGGCCAGCGCGCTTCGTCCACTTCCAGCGTTGACAGCAACCGGCCCCGCAGGCGCAGCAGCGATTTAGGTTGCAGCACCAGTTGAGGATCGAGGATCGAGCCGCTGAGCACGCCCGGAATGGAGCCGTAAAGTTGCAGGTCGGCCAGCTTGCTTTCGCCCGTTAGCTGAAACGGCAGGTTGCTGTTGGTCAGGCTGAGGTTGCCGGGACCGACGCCGAGCACCACGTTGCCCTTGCCGCCGCGTCCCTGGGTCAGCAGGTTAACGCGACCGCTAATCTGGCTACTTTCAAGGCCAGACTGCCAGTTATCCAGCGTCAGGTTAACAAACCCTGATAGCGGCTGAGCCTCCAGCGGCCAGAAGTATTCGCCCTTTTCAATCCGAATCTGATCGCGGCTGATCTGCCACGGCAGTCTGAGAAGCGGCCTGGTCACTTCGGCCATTGCCACGCGTAGCTCGCCCTGCTGCTGCTGCCAGTTAAGCGTCAGCTTCAGGGGATGCGGCAGCGCGTCCAGCGCCAGCTGTCCGGTCACCTCGCCGTTCACCGGCAGATCAGTGGCAAAGGTGGGTAACGCCAGATGACCACTCAGCGTGACGGGTTCAGGAAGTGCAGGATGGGTGAGCGTCAGGCGACTGATAGCGAGCTGCTGACCGGTCAGCGTTGCCGCCAGCTGCAGATTATCGCCCTGATAACTGAGTTGCTGACGATCTTTTTCCAGCGTCAGATCCAGCGCGCCCGCATACGTCTGCCACGGCGTAACAATTAATTTGCCCAGATGAACGTCGGCGCCAGGCAGCATTGCCTGCCATTCGGCCAGCGTTTTGGGGGCTGCCTTGCTGCCATCACTGGCCGGTAATTTTTGCAGGCAGGTGCTATCCAGCGTCAGCTCTGACGCATTCAGTTTCCAGCGCGACTGATGCCAGCCCAGTGACACTCCCTTTACCGTTGCCAGGGAGCAATCCCCTGCGAGATAACGAAGTTGTGGCAACCACAGGCCACCCTCCCGCCAGCGCGGTGCGCCCGACAGCTCAATGCGGGTATCTTCAGGTAGCCAGATGCCGACCAGCCGCGGCAGCCATTGCGTGACAGTCAAGATCAGGCCGAGCAGCAGCAGAATCAGCGCCAGAATGGCGGCCAGCCGTCGCCGGAACATCCGTGGCATAAAAGCCATAATCCTTTTCCCTACAGTATCCTGACAACGATGATGGCATGTAATCTGCCAGAGGTGAAGGTCTGCGCCGGACACAAGTCAGCTGTTTCAGCAAAGTCAGTCAGAAAACGTTATCCTTGCTCTATCACCTCTGCAGGAGCACAACGATGAAAATCGCGGTTTACAGCACCAAACATTACGATCAGAAATACCTTGAGCAGGTCAATCAGCAGTTCGGCTTTGAACTGGTGTTTTTTGACTTTTTACTCTCTGAAAGCACCGCCAAAACCGCTGTGGGTTGCGATGCTGTCTGTATCTTTGTAAACGATGACGGCAGCCGCCCGGTGCTGGAAGAGCTGACCGGGCTGGGTGTGAAATACATCGCGTTGCGCTGCGCCGGTTTCAATAATGTTGATCTGGCTGCTGCAAAAGAGCTGGGTCTGGAAGTGGTGCGCGTGCCGGCCTACTCACCGGAAGCGGTCGCTGAACATACTATCGGCCTGATGATGACCCTGAATCGCCGTATTCATCGCGCTTATCAGCGTACCCGTGACGCAAACTTTTCGCTCGACGGCCTGACCGGTTTTAACATGCATAACAAAACCGCGGGTGTTATCGGTACCGGTAAAATCGGGATCGCGACGATGCGGATTCTGAAAGGTTTTGGTATGCGGCTGCTGGCGTATGATCCCTACCCGAGTGAGCAGGCGCTGGAACTGGGCGCGGAATATGTTGATCTGAAGACGCTGTTTGCTGAATCCCACGTCATTACCCTGCACTGTCCGCTGACGCCGGAGAATCATCATCTGCTCAACGCCGATGCGTTTAAACAGATGCGTGATGGGGTGATGGTTATCAACACCAGTCGGGGTGGTCTGATTGATTCACAGGCGGCGATTGACGCGCTGAAACAGCAGAAAATCGGCGCGCTCGGCATGGATGTTTATGAGAATGAACGTGATCTGTTCTTTGAAGATAAGTCGAATGATGTGATTCAGGACGATGTGTTCCGCCGTCTGTCGGCGTGCCATAACGTGTTGTTCACCGGCCATCAGGCGTTTTTAACCGCCGAAGCGCTGACCGCCATTTCTGAAACGACACTGAATAATCTCAGCCAGCTCGACCGGGGTGAAAACTGCCCGAACCGACTCTCTGCCTGACTGTGCGGGCCGGAGCAATCCGGCCTGATCATCAGCGCGCGCAATTCCCGCCAATTAACGCCTGCTCATCACACCGACGTCCATTGACTAACTGACACATCCCCACTCTTGAGCCATCCAGCTGATGCGAAAATGCCAGCGTTCCGCCCGCATTCGAACAGGTGCTTTCTGCCAGGGAAGACATCACCACCCGTGGCTGGATGTGGGCGGCGGTGGCTTGTTGCGGTGGCTCGTTATCATCACTGTTGCTGCTGCAGGCAGAGAGTAATAATGCGGCACCGGCCAGCAAAAAAGTGGCTGCTTTCATCAGTCGGACTCCGGGAAGTGGGGGAAAAGGCTGGCTCAGCATATGTCAGGCAGCACAACGGGTCGAGAGGTGAAACAGCTTTTTACAAAATTCTCCGGCGTCATTTGCAAGCAGAATTATCTTGTTTACCTGTTATCGCTGAACTGTCACCCTTTTTCGGCCCTTATTAATTCGGAGTAAAGCCATGTTAATGGATATGTTAATTCGCATAGCGCTGGCCGGTATTCTCGGCGGCCTGATCGGCATGGAGCGCCAGATGCGGGCCAAAGAAGCGGGACTGCGTACCCATATTCTGGTCGGTATCGGCAGTGCGATGTTTATGCTGGTATCGAAATATGGCTTCGCCGATATGCTCAATAGTGACCATGTGGCACTGGATCCCAGCCGTATTGCTGCCCAGGTAGTCAGCGGCATGGGTTTCCTTGGCGCAGGCACCATTATGATTCAGAAGCAGGTGGTGAAAGGCTTAACCACGGCGGCGGGATTATGGGTGACTGCGGCGATTGGTCTGGTGATTGGTAGCGGCATGTATGAGATAGGCATTTATGGCACAGTGCTGGCACTGGTGGTGCTGGAAGTCTTCCGCCGCCTGAGCCATTTTCTCATCGGTAAACATCATACGCTGCTGGTTTTTCTTAAGCCCAAAAGTGTGCCACTGGTGCTGCTGGTCATGCAGCGGGAAGGCATTCGCTATGGCAATGTGACGGTGATTAATCGGGATGAGGAGAGTGGTCTGTGTGAGCTCAGTGTTCAGGTGACGCTGTCCCGCAAGTCAAACGATGCTCACCTCTACGATAAGGTCATGGAGATCAAAGGAGTTCAGTCGCTGGAGATGATGTAAATTCCTTTCCATAAAGATCATTCCTGCTGAACACAGGCCGGTCAGCGCCAGGACGTTGCAGAAGGGAGTTATCGGTACGCACTGCCTTCTGCCCTTTGCATCAGATTCATCTATTATCATAATCATGCAGCCTGACCTGAGATATAGAGCCCGCCGGGAATTAATGTCATAATCCGTGATTGTTTATTAAGGTAACCATTTATCCGGTGAAAAATGCGCCAGAACTCTGACCATCGTGACGAAACCCTGTCCGCTTCTGTACGTAAAAGTAGCTGGCCGGTACTAAGCATGCTTATCTTTACGCTGATTGCGGGCGCTATGGCCATCATGATGATCCTGGATCATCGTAATTCCGTAAATAATGCGCTTGAGACCGGACAGTGTCTGGTGGGGGAAGGCGCTGAAAGTTTGCTGGAAATGCTCAGACATTTTTTACATCATGCTTATCGCTGGATTTTTAAAGCCTGTGGCTAGCAATAATAAATTCAGTGCAGCAGGAAATGCAGCAATCCGTGTCGGTTTACCAGCAACAAAACGCCGCAATACATGACTGCAACATAGCAGAGTAAAAAGAGTATCAGCGTCAATATAAATCGGACACCATAATTTTTTATATCGTGAGTGTTTACCGGATGTCTCATCGAATTTAAAGTTTGCTCCGTCCTTATTCACATATATAGCCAGCAATTTAACGATTTGTTACGCTGCCCGCATTACCATGATGTGCGGAACGATGAAGTCACAGCAAGTATCTCAGGAAAAACAGTTATGAGTGTAAAAATTAAAGCCGCCCTTTTTAACTTTCACATTCACTTTAATGGCTTTAATTTCACCCGTCTGCTTTGAAAAGCAACAGCTTTGGACGTGGCGATATCTGCCAGTAAAATCGATTCAGATTTAATAGGATACAAAAAACACTGATGCCTGTGCATCTTACGTATTCCCAATTATAACCCGGCAGTGTCAACGCATATTCAACAGCAGCGTTTTTCAGATTCAGGCGTTAATGAAATTAACAGTGCATCAGGATATTTAACTCCCTGCGAATTTATAGCAACAATTCGAAGGAAATTCTCAAATCAGATAAGCATAAAAAGAACGCCGTTTATGCATGATTGATTAATAGCGGTGCATGCTCTTTTTTTTATTAACTGGTCGCTCTGATGAAATATCTGTTAATTATCTCAATCATTTTTATGACTGCGGGTTGTGCGGCAAAAAAAGAGAATGCGCGGGCTGATGCTTACCAGGCATCATTGCCATCCTGTTCTGCGCACAATGATGAAATCGATTGCCAGTGGAAAGATGTCCCAGCCAGCTGACATCGCATAGTTGAACTCTGTTCGTGTTGTCTCAGCCCGCAATTTTTGGGTAATGACCTGTTAAGGCCTGCCCTCTTTTTTCACTGAGTACCGCCGCATCGATTTATGTCGCTGCTCCCTTAACGAGTAGTCTCTGCCGGATTCCCCGGGCGGCTATCCGCTGATTACTTCACTCCAGTACTGGCATTCGCGGCAACAATCCGTACCATACGCTGCATATTCGTGACACCGCAGTGAAGTGTCTGGCTGAACGCGCACGGCAATTTGCCCTTTAGCTACGCTTTCTGGATTTTGAGATAGGTAAAAATGCAAGAAAATCAAACGGTTGACAAGAAAGAACAGTACAACCTTAATAAACTGCAAAAACGTCTGCGTCGTAACGTTGGCGAAGCCATTGCAGATTTTAATATGATTGAAGAAGGCGACCGCATCATGGTCTGCCTGTCGGGCGGCAAAGACAGCTACACCATGCTGGAAATTTTGCGCAGTCTGCAAAAAAGCGCGCCGGTCAACTTCAGTCTGATTGCCGTTAATCTCGACCAGAAACAGCCGGGCTTCCCTGAGCATATCCTGCCGGAATATCTTGAGTCGCAGGGCGTTGAGTATCGGATTATCGAAGAAGATACCTACTCCATCGTCAAAGATAAGATCCCGGAAGGCAAAACCACCTGCTCACTCTGCTCGCGCCTGCGCCGTGGCATTCTCTATCGCGTCGCGACTGAGCTGGGCTGTACTAAAATTGCGCTGGGCCACCATCGCGATGACATTCTGCAGACGCTGTTCCTGAACATGTTTTACGGCGGAAAAATGAAAGGCATGCCGCCAAAGCTGATGAGCGACGATGGCAAGCAGATTGTGATCCGTCCGCTGGCTTACTGCCGCGAGAAAGATATCATCCGCTTCTCAGAAGCGCGTCAGTTCCCGATTATTCCGTGTAACCTCTGCGGTTCTCAGCCGAACCTGCAGCGTCAGGTGGTGGCTGATATGCTGCGAGACTGGGATAAGCGCTATCCTGGCCGTATCGAAACCATGTTCAGCGCGATGCAGAATGTGGTGCCGTCACATATGGCGGATATCAACCTGTTCGATTTTAAAGGCATTAAGCACGGCGATGCGGTGGTTGATGGCGGAGATCTCGCTTTTGACCGGGAAACCCTGCCGCTACAGCCTGTTGGCTGGCGGGCTGATGAAGAGGATACCCCGGATACCAGCGCCCGTCTGGATGTGATTCAGATTAAATGAGTGCTGAAAAGGTTAAGGGCGTGCTGCTGGCAGCACGCCCTTTTTTTATATGTTGCGGTGCGGTGGTGGATCCATTATCGGCGGAAATTCCGGATCAGTCGGCGGATCAGGCTGGGGTTGTGGCTGAGGAATAGGCTCAGGAATCGGGATCGGATCCGTGGGGATAGGCTCGCTGTTAAAAATCGCGCTCATGCCGTACTCCTTTTGTTGCGAATGGATTTTAAGCTTAGGTAAGGAACGGCGTTACAGCCAGGCGGGCAAAAAAAAAGCCGGCACACGGGCCGGCATGTTTCGAATTAAATGTGCTATGCATTAATTCTAAATTAGGAAGTAAGACAATATGGAGCGCAACGCCCATCGCTTGACGTTGCATTCACCTGCGGGAGAGAGTTTGCGTCAGCAGCGACAATGGGTTCTTGATGTCGATCAGCTTTTGCGTCCTTTACGGGATTTTCAGCGCAGATAACCGATACGCTACGCATAACGCTAGAGCCAGCGCCGTTTGCGCAGGTACCCCGCTACCCCCACGGCCAGCGCCACCAGCAGCAGACAGAAGATAGAGAAACCGTATCGCCATTCGCCACCCGGAATACCGCCCAGGTTGACGCCAAACAGGCCGGTCAGGAAGGTGGCTGGCAGAAAAATCATCGCCATCAGTGACATGGTATAGGTACGGCGGTTCATCGACTCCGCCATCGCAGAAGCAACCTCATCAGCCAGAATCGCGGTACGCGCCACCCCCGCATCCAGATCATCCAGCCCGCGTCCCAGCCGATCGGCGATTTCCTGCATCCGGCGGCGTTCGGTGTCATCCATCCAGGCCAGTTTTTCACTGGCCAGCCGCGCATAGACATCCCGCTGCGGTGCCATATACCGCCGCATCACAATCAGCTGTTTGCGCAGCAGGCCGAGTTCGCCTCGTGCCGGCATCCGCTGGTCAAGCAGCGCATCTTCCAGCTCAATGATTTTGTCATGTAAATCTTCGATAAACTCGCTGGTGTGATCGGTCAGGGCATCACAGATATCGACCAGCCAGCTGCCGCAGTCAATCGGGCCGTTACCATTCTGCAAATCCGTGAGGACTTCATCGACGGCAGAAACTTTACGCCGCCGGGTCGAGACGATGAGCTTATCGTTGATAAACACCCGCATCACCACCAGCTGGTCGCGACGCGCATCGCTGTTGTGGTTGACGCTGCGCAGCACGATCATAAAGCCGTCGCCCAGCCGGCTGACGCGTGGACGCATACTGTCGCCCGCTAAGGCGTCACGCACGGCATCAGGAATTTGTGTCGTCGACTGCAGCCATTCCGCGCTCTTACGGTGGGTATAGTTCAGATGGAGCCAGCAGGGCTGCTCACACTGGATGACTTCATCTTCAGCAATCGGGATCATCCCGCCCTTGCCATCCAGCTGGCAGGAAATTATGGCATCTGAAACCTGTAACGCTTTTCCTTCAATTACGTCCACACCGTCGCCTCACTACTAAAATCAATACGATACAGTCTAGCGTGACGGTGTTGAGTTGCAATCTCCGGGCTGTGTAGAAAGATGTCAGACGGTGGCCGGTTGACCGGCCACCTGCACTCAGTGCTTTTCAATCCACAGTTCACGACTGTAGGCGACATCTTCAGGGTTAGTGATGGGATAGCCTTTGACCCAGGGTTTAATCAGGCGGCCATTGGTGTACTGATAGATGGGGGCGATCGGAGCCTGCTCAGCCAGGATCTGCTCGGCACGGTTGTAATCGCTGTTACGTACCTGATCGCTGGTCTCCCGGCTGGCTTTGGCGATAACCGCATCATAATCCGCGTTGTTAAAGCGCGCGATGTTGCTGCTGTTGCCCGACGTCAGCAGATTCAGGAAGGTGGAGGGTTCATTGTAGTCACCGACCCACGAGGCGCGGATCACATCGAAGTTTCCGCTGTTACGGCTGTCGATATAGGTTTTCCACTCCTGGTTCTCCAGCGTGACATCCACACCGAGGTTCTTTTTCCACATCGAGGCCACAGCAATCGCAATCTTCTGGTGGCTCTCAGAGGTGTTGTAGAGCAGTTTGAGTTTCAGCGGCTTGCCGGGACCGTAACCGGCAGCAGCGAGCAGCGATTTGGCCTGTGCATTCAGGCTGTTCTGATCGTGCTGTTGCATGAACGTGGGCAGTGGCTTAAAGCCTGCTGTCACATCTGGCGTAAAGTGCCACGCCGGTTTCTCACCGGTTCCCAGCACTTTTTCAGCAATCACTTTCCGGTCGATAGACCAGGAGAGCGCTTTGCGAACCCGCACATCGGCCGTTGGCCCTTTCTGCGTGTTAAACGCGTAGTAATAGGTGCCTAACTGGTCAGGTGTGTAGACCTCTCCGGGCAGGGTTTTCTTCAGTAGTGCATACATGTTTTTCGGGAAGGATTCGGTGATATCAATATCGTTGGATCGATAACGTTTAGTGGCGCTCGACTCTTCATTAATCGGCACGAAAGTCACTTTCGTCAGCACCGAATGGGCATCATCCCAGTAGTGAGGATTACGTGTCAGTACGATTTTTTCGTTCACTACGCGTTCGCTAAGCTGATAGGCCCCGTTGCCCACCAGTTTGCCGGGTGACGTCCAGCTGTCACCCTGTTGCGCAATAATTTTCTGCGGCACCGGGAAAAGCGCCACGTTAGCCACCAGCGCCGGGAACCACGGCACCGGACGATCCAGCGTCACCTTAAGCTGGTTTTTACTCTGGGCGACCACACCCAGCTTGTCGGGCGTCATTTCGCCTTTGGTTATCGCTGCCGCATTTTGAATACCGCTTAAGCCCGCGAACCAGGCAAAGGCTGAACTGTTTTTCGGATCGACCAGGCGCTGCCAGCTGTAGACAAAATCCTGAGCCGTAACCGGATCACCGTTCGACCAGCGCGCGTTATTACGCAGCGTAAAGACCCAGGTTTTGTTATCACTGCTGCTCCAGCTCTGCGCCACGCCCGGCACGATTTTGCCCTGCGCATCCTGATTGGTCAGCCCTTCAAACAGATCGCGTATCACCTGAATTTCAGGCAGTCCTACCGCTTTAAGCGGATCGAGCGAAGCGGGTTCATCTTTAATATGGCGAACGATCTGCTGCTGTTCAGCCAGCTGTGCGCCAGCGGGTGGATTCGCCGCGATGGCGGGTGTGATGATGCTGCTCAGGCTGATTGCTGCCAGCGTCATGCGAAAGGTCTTGACCATTATCACTCCTTTACCCCAAAGAAGCGCTGCATCAGTCTGTTGCCGATGCAACTTGTGCAGGGCACTTTAGCGCAAATGGCTGACAGATAAATAGCTATTTTCCGCGCACGGCTTTTCCGCTACTTTTAGTAAAACCCTTTGAGGAAATAACTATGTCGCCACTCCATCCACGTCCCCTGCGCGGCAAACTGGACGTCCCCTATCAGCAGTATGGCCGCTCAGTGCTGGGCGCGCCGCTGCTCTGGTTTCCGGCGCCGCTGGGCGATCCCGAGAGCGGGTTGATTCTGGCAGGCACTCACGGTGATGAGAATGCGGCCATCGCCACCCTCTCCGCCGCATTACGGACGCTGCCTGATGGAATGCGACGGCACCACGTGGTGTTAGCAGTCAATCCTGATGGCTGTCAGCTCGGACTGCGCGCGAACGCAAACGGCGTCGATCTCAACCGCAACTTTCCGGCGGCGAACTGGCAGTCAGGCGAGACGGTGTATCGCTGGAACAGCGCTACCGATGAGCGTGATGTGGCGCTCTCGACCGGCACTCATCCGGCTTCTGAACCGGAAACCCAGGCGCTCTGTGCGCTGATTCATCAGCTGAAACCACGCTGGATTGTCTCATGGCATGAACCGCTGGGCTGTATTGACGACCCGCATCAGGCAGAGATTGGTGGCTGGCTGGCCAGCCACACCGGCCTTCCGCGGGTCAGCAGCGTTGGTTATGACACGCCAGGCTCATTCGGCAGCTGGTGTAAAGATCTCAGCCTGCCCTGCGTCACTGCTGAAATGCCGGTGATTTCAGTGGATGAAGCCACTGAAACCTACCTGGAGATGATGGTTAATCTGCTGCGCTGGCAGCAATGATCAACTGACCGTTGCGCACTTTAATCGCCGGTTCTGCATCCACCGCCAGCCAGGTCGGCCCGTCGAGATCGGCAAAGCGGGTCTGCGGCACCAGCGGCAGTGCGGCGCGTATCGCCCGCGAGGTGCAGAGCATGCAGCCGAGCATTACCGCAAAACCCTGCTGCAGAGCCGCATTGGCCAGCGCCAGCGCCTCGGTCAGCCCGCCCGCTTTATCCAGCTTAATGTTGACCATCTCATAACGACCTCGCAGTGCCGCCAGGCTGTCACGGGTGTGACAGCTCTCATCGGCGCAGATCGGTAATGGATGGATAAAGTTCTCCAGCGCCGCATCCTCACCCGCTGGCAGGGGCTGTTCCAGCATCGCCACATTGATGTCCGCCAGCAGCTGACAGCGCGCCGCCAGACCTTCGGCGTGCCAGGATTCATTGGCATCCACAATCAGGGTCGCGTCCGGCACGGCGGCGCGAATCGCCATCAGCCGTTCGGTAATGAAATTATTATCCAGCTTAATCTTCAGTAGTGTTGCCCCATGCTGCCACTGCGCCAGCGCGCTGCTGGCCATCGCCTCGGGAGTATCAATGCTGACGGTCTGCGCGGTCACCACATCCTCCGGTGCAGTCACGCCACTAAGCTGCCAGAGGCTGCTCTGCTGCTGGTGTGAGGCGAGATCCCATAGTGCGCTGTCAATGGCGTTGCGCGCCGCCCCGGCTGGCAGCGCCTGTTGTAACGCCTCGCGCGTCATGCCCTGTTGCAGCGCGGGCAGCAGCGCGGCGATTTGCGCCAGTACCGACGCCTCGCTTTCACCATAGCGCGCATAAGGCGTCGCTTCGCCAACGCCTTTTACTCCGTCTTCCTCAATTTCAACCACCACCACTTTGACTTCAGTCCGGGTTCCACGGGCAATGACAAACGGCGTATGCAACGGCCAGGCTTCGGGATAACTTTTTACCGTTCTCATTTCCACTCCACAATGTGTGATGCAGTGGCAGACCGCCACGTTAAATTCCACAATTGAACTCGTAAACCCTTAACATTTATGTCATAAACAACGGCTATCTTTAGCCGTTTTGTGTCAGATCTTTTTTATCATTAAAAGGAATCACTATGTCTCAGACTGTTCATTTTCAGGGTAACGCCGTACCGGTTGCTGGTCAGTTTCCTCAGGCTGGCGATAAAGCCAAAGCTTTCACGCTGGTAGCGAAAAACCTGGTCAACGTCGCGCTCTCTGAGTATGCAGGAAAACGCAAAATTCTGAACATTTTCCCGAGTGTTGATACCGGTGTCTGTGCTTCATCAGTGCGCAAATTCAATCAGGCTGCAAGCGAACTGAATAACACCGTGGTGTTATGCATCTCTGCCGATCTGCCGTTTGCCCAGTCGCGCTTCTGTGGCGCAGAAAACCTGAACAACGTGGTGACGTTGTCGACCCTGCGCGGCTCAGAGTTTAAATATGATTATGGCGTGGAAATTGCCGATGGTGCGCTGGAAGGTCTGACCGCACGTGCCGTAATTGTGCTGGATGAGAACGATAAAGTGATCTACAGCCAGCTGGTTGATGAAATCACCACTGAGCCAGATTATGATGCTGCGCTGACCGCGCTGAAATAATAAAAAAAGCGGATAACCTGGTTATCCGCTTCCCATCTCTTCTGTTTGCCGTTTATTCGCTTTCGGTGCGCTTCTGCCCCAGACCATACTCCCGCAATTTATTCGCAATCGCCGTATGCGACACACCAAGCCGTTTTGCCAGTTTTCGGGTGCTGGGATAGGAGAGATAGAGCCGCGTCAGAATCGACCGTTCGAAACGACTGGTGATCTGATCCAGCGTCCCTTCCAGCGCCTCATCGCCCAGTGACACATCCAGTGCCTGTTCAGGCAACACGATATCCTGCGGACGCAGTTCGTAACCTTCCAGTTGGGTTAACGCCCGATAAAGCGCATTTTTCAGCTGACGCACGTTGCCAGGCCAGGCGTAGCGGGTCAGAAAAGCGTTAAGTTGCGGCGAGAGTCGCGGACGCGCCATCCCCTGCTCATCCGCAAAGCGGGCAACAAACATCTCGGTCAGCGGCAGAATATCCTGCGGACGATCGCGCAGAGGCGGCAGTTGCAGCGTCAGCACATTGAGCCGGTAAAAGAGATCCTCGCGGAACTCCCCGCGCTGCACCAGCTCAATCAGGTTTTTCTGCGTAGCGCAGATTACCCGCACATTGACATGCACTTCATGCTCTTCACCGACGCGGCGGAAGGTGCCATCATTGAGAAAACGCAGCAGCTTGGTCTGCATTCTCGGCGACATCTCACCAATCTCATCCAGCAGCACAGAGCCGCCGTTAGCCTGCTCAAAAAAGCCCTTCTTACCTTCCAGCGCATTCGGATAGGCTCCGGCGGCATGACCAAACAGCTCGCTTTCAGCGACGTCATCTGGAAGTGAGGCACAGTTGAGCGCCAAAAAGGGATTCTTACCGCGGGCACTGCGCAGATGGCAGGCGCGTGCCAGCATATCTTTCCCGGTGCCGGTGTCGCCAACAATCAATAAAGGCGCATCGAGCATCGCCAGTTTCCGCGCCTGATCCACCACCTGACGCATCTTCGGCGTGACAGCAATGATATGGTCAAACTCCGATTCATCGGTGACCACCAGATTCTGCAACTGACGACCCATGCGGGCTGTCGACTTCAGCATCACCATCGCCCCCACCGGCCTGTTGATCTGGCCCTCTTCGCCCGGCAGATAAATAGGACGCGCTTCCATCAGAAAATCGCGGCCCTCAATGACCACATGCTGCGCCTGCGCTTCAACCCGATCGCTCTCCAGCCAGCGCATGAAGTTGAAGCCGTTAATCAGATTACCGGCGCTAAAGTTGCGCATCTTCTCTTCATCGAGATTAAACAGGTTCTGTGCGGCCGGATTAGCCAGTTCAACCTTGCTTTTCAGATCGATGGAGAAAACCGGATCCGGCATCGCCACCAGCAGGGCGCTCAGCGCACGATGCTCGCGTTCAGAGGGCATGTACGCTACCGTGCGCACATCTGTTACGCCCGGTGTACGCCGGATTTCCGCCATCAGATTGCTGAAGGCGTCAAATTCCAGTGCAGAAAAGTTCAGGTAGATGCGGCCCAGCGCCGTGATTTCGATACCGCGTAAATCAATGTTGCGTGCCACCAGCAGATCGAGCAGTTCACGCGTCAGACCGAGTCGGTCCTGACAGAACACTTCCAGACGCATTGCGTTCGCCTTAATCAGGTTCAGATAAGACAATAATACGCTAAGTCGCGCACCTGCAGAAAGGGATCTGTCAGGAAAAGTTGACAGCTCCGGCGCGTATGGCGGACTTTTGTACTGCCCGAGAAAATCCTGATGAGTGGTCACAAATGTTTGCCGGGATGGCGCATTTTATCAGGGAGAAAAATGGAATGGCCTACACGCTGCCAGCGGATCCGGTGATCACTGATGAGTCGGGCTGTCCGGGTGAGTGTCTGGTCATCGACTCCCGACAAGTGCTGCGCCAGCCACACTAAAGAATAAAGGCGGCAATGCCGCCTTTAATTTGTCACGAGAGCGTCAGGCTGACTTATTGCCGCCCTTCTGCAACGCCTCTTTCAACTGGCCCAGCAGCTCACGACGGAAATCGCCGAGCCGTGGTTTATCCTGCTCCAGCCACGGCAGTGGACGGCACAGCTCCATCGCTTTGATGCCCAGCCTTGCAGTCAGCAAACCCGCGCCAATACCCTGCGCGGCGCGCGTGGAAAGCCGGGCGGCGATATCCTGCGACATCCAGTCCATACCCACTTCCCGCACCAGTTCGGAAGCCCCGGCAAAGGCCATGTTGAGCAGCACCAGACGGAACAGCCGGATGCGGCTGAAGTAGCCCAGCTCAATGCCGTAAATAGCCGCAATGCGATTGACCAGCCGCAGATTACGCCAGGCGATAAACGCCATATCCACGAGCGCCAGCGGGCTGACCGCAATCATCAGCGTGGCTTCAGCAGCATGACGGCTGATTTCGCGCCGCGCCTGCCGATCCAGCACCGGCTGCACCAGTTGCGCATATAAGCGGACAATTTCACTGTCATTGTGGGTTTCGTGCAGCGAGGCATGCCAGCGCTGCAGGGCCGGATGCGCCTGATCCAGCTCTGCCTGCTGCGCCAGTTTTTCGCAGAATGCCCGACCTTTGCCGATGCCATGACTGTGCAGCAACTCACGGCCCACATCCCGCTCCTCGGCGCGCTGACGCAGCTGATAGAGACGACGCCACTCGGTGGTCAGCGCGCCCACACCCGCCAGGACGATCAGACCACCCGCCACGCCGCTGCCCAGTGAAAACCAGTCGCGGGCCAGCCAGGCGTCATGTGTCCACTGGACACCCTGCACAATCACGCTGACGCCAAACAGCAGCACGCCAGCGGTCACCAGTTTGCGCCACAGGCTGCGCTTAGGTTTCAGCGCAGCTTCCACCGCCCGTTCACCAGCGCCCTCCTCTTCGACAGCGACTTCTTCATCCTGCACCGCCAGAAACGCCGCCTGCGCTTCCGCTTCAAAAGTCTGCGCCGGGCGCAGCGGCGTGGTGCTGCTCTCGTCCAGCGGACGGGCAAAATCGATACGCGGCTTTAGCGGATCACTCATCGCAATTTATCTCCCAATAAAAATTCCAGCGCGGCATCCATGCGGATATGTGGCAGCGGGCGATCGACGTCAAGCTGCTGCGGCCGGAACTGTTCAAACTGAAACCCCTGCTGCTGCCAGAAGGCATTACCGGGCAGACGCGGCGGGACTTCACCCGGATAGACGGTGAGCGGCTCACCATCATCCAGCCGGTTTCCGCGCAGGGCCGGGATCTTCTCGCCGCGGTGATCGACCAGCCCGCTCTGCGTCGCCTGCACCGACGCCAGCCCGATGCAATCCATGCTAATCCCCTCAAACGCCGCGTTCTGCCAGGCATCCTGCACCAGCTGCTGCAACAGTGACACCATATTGCCGTGCTGATCGCTGGTGATGTGATCCGCCTTGGTTGCAGCAAACAGCAATTTGTCGATTACCGGTGAAAAGAGCCGACGAAACAGGGTTCGCTGACCGTAATGAAAACTCTGCATCAGCTGCGTCAGTGCCAGCCGCATGTCGTTAAACGCCTGGGGTCCGCTGTTAAGCGGTTGCAGGCAGTCAACCAGCACAATCTGACGGTCAAAACGCAGGAAGTGATTTTTATAGAAACCTTTCACCACATGCTGACAGTAGTAGTTAAACCGCTGCTGCAGCATGCTGAAGTTACTGCCCTTGTCCGCCTGCGCCAGCTTAGTGAGTTGCGCTTCATCAGCCGTCGGCCAGGGGAAGAACTGCAGCGCGGGGGCGCCTGCCATATCGCCAGGCAGCACGAAGCGACCGGGCTGAATAAAGTGTAAGCCTTCAGATTTACAGCGATGCAGATAGTCGGTCCAGGCAGCGGCAATCTCTGCCAGCTGGGTTTCATCGGCGGGTGCAAGCGGGTCGAGTTTTTCGCAGAGGATACGCCAGGGCTTTGCCCACTCAGCCCGATCGCCCTGCAGCAGACCGTTCATCTGCCGGGACCAGGCGAGATAATCCTGCGCCAGCATCGGCAGATCCAGCAGCCATTCGCCGGGATAGTCGACAATCTCCAGATAGAGTGTCGCAGTCTCTTTCAGGTGACGCAGCAGCGAATCATTGGGACGATAACGCAGCGCCAGGCGCATTTCGCTGACGCCGCGTGTGGGTGTGGGCCAGGCAGGCGGCGTGCTGTAGAGCTGTGCCAGCCCTTCGTCATAGGTGAAACGGGCCGTGCCCATGTCACGCTGGGGTACCCGCTTTACGCCTAACAGGCGCTCATCCCGCACCACGGAAAATAGCGGCAAACGCGCGCCGCTGTGAACGGTTAAAAGCTGATTAACCAGTGAGGTGATGAAGGCGGTTTTGCCGCTGCGGCTTAATCCGGTTACCGCCAGCCGCAGGTGGCGATCAACGCCACGGTTCATCAACGCCATCAATTCAGTTTGCAGTCTTTTCATCTTTCTCCCTGATGAAGCGCGATGCCACCCGGTTCATCACGCGTTTCAGCAATGGCTCAAGCGCCACAGCCAGCAGCAGACGTAACGGGCGTCGCGCTACCGATTTCACTGCCCAGCCAGTGACACCGGCGGGACCGTAGGTAACAGCATTAATAATGATGAATTTAGCGGCCGACTTCAATGCAGGTGCCGCGCGGTGACGAAAAGCAGTGGATCGCGAAAAAGACATCAACACCTCCATTGAGTGAGCGAACGGGCCTGAAACAGGCCCGGCAATAACAGTAGCAGAATCAAATCTGGCGGAAGCGGCTGCGCACGCTGAAGGTTTCAGACGTCACATAGCGTTCCAGGTCGCGCACGCTGCGCTCATCCCGTTGCAGGGTGCTCTCCAGCTGATCCAGCAGTTCACTGGCGCTGGGCTGGCGCTCAGTCTGGGAGGCAGAGGCGGGTTTCACATCCAGTACAAAACCCAGCACAAAGTAGGCGATCACCGTAAAGAGAAACAGGCCAAAGAACAGTGATAACACCACGATGACACGCAGCAGACGAACCGGAATATCGAGATACTCTGCCAGACCTGCGCAGACACCCATAAATTTCCCTTCATTTGGCTTGCGCCACAACTTGCGTCCTTTAATCATGGCTGCCTCCAGTTTGGATGTTCAGCGTCCAGAATCGCTTCCAGCGCGTCAATACGTTCGCGCATCCGCTGCGCGTCCTGGGTCACGCGCTGCAGGCGCTGGATTTCGCTTTGCGACAGTTCCGAACCGCCGTTGCGTTTGTTGTTGTAATGCAGCCATAACCAGATCGGTGCGACAAACAACACGAAGATCGTTAACGGTATGGCGAAAAAAAGTGCGCTCATTGACTCTCCTTAATCACTTATCGCAACGTCGATGATTACTCACTGCGGTTCATTTTGGCTTTCAGCGCATTAAGCTGCTCGCTGATTTCATCGTCCGCTTTCAGGTCAGTAAACTCCTGGTTCAGCGTCTTTGGTTTACCAAAACCGTGGCTTTCTGCTTCCGCTTCCATATGGTCGATGCGACGTTCAAAAGATTCAAACCGTGCCATTGCTTCATCGATCTTACCGCTGTCCAGCTGACGACGAACATCGCGTGATGAAGAGGCCGCCTGATGACGCAGCGTCAACGCCTGCTGGCGGGCACGTGTCTCACTCAGTTTTTTCTCCAGCTCGCTGATTTCGCCTTTCATGCGCTCCAGCGTCTCTTCAACATGACCCACTTCCTGTTTCAGGGAGGCGATAAGATCGGTCAGTTTCTGTTTTTCAATCAGCGCCGAACGGGCCAGATCATCTTTATCTTTGCGCAGCGCCAGCTCCGCTTTTTCCTGCCACTCAGCCTGCTGAATCTCCGCCTGATCAATACGGCGTGACAACTGTTTCTTTTCAGCCAGTGCGCGTGCAGAGGTGGAGCGCACTTCAACTAAGGTGTCTTCCATTTCCTGAATCATCAGCCGGACCAGTTTCTGCGGATCTTCCGCACGCTCCAGCAGAGAATTAATGTTGGCATTAACGATGTCGGCGAAACGAGAAAAAATACCCATAATGATGTTCCTCTTTTAATGTTTTAAAACGTGAAGTCCTGCTGAGTTAATACAAAATGCGTGCCAATTTTATAATTTATTGATTTTTATCATATTTTAAATTTTACAGCCTTTCCCGCTTGTTTTAAGATAGTCAAAATGATTAAGGGGTGGCGAAATTCATCATGACAGGCACTAGCGATAATCTCCTGGGGGAGTCAAACAATTTTCTTGAGGTGCTGGAGCAGGTTTCCAAACTGGCTCCTCTTGAGAAACCGGTACTGGTGATTGGTGAGCGTGGAACGGGCAAAGAGCTGATCGCCAGCCGACTGCACTATCTCTCTGACCGCTGGCAGGGGCCGTTTATCTCGCTGAACTGTGCCGCGCTGAATGAAAACCTGCTCGATTCTGAACTGTTTGGTCATGAGGCTGGCGCCTTCACCGGCGCGCAGAAGCGCCATCTTGGCCGTTTTGAACGTGCTGACGGCGGCACGCTGTTTCTCGATGAGCTGGCAACGGCACCGATGCTGGTTCAGGAAAAGCTGCTCAGGGTAATTGAATATGGACAGCTGGAGCGAGTCGGCGGCAATCACTCCCTGCAGGTAAATGTGCGACTGGTCTGTGCGACAAACGAAGACCTGCCCGCGCTGGCGGCGGCGGGAAAATTCCGCGCCGATTTGCTGGATCGTCTGGCCTTTGATGTGGTGCAGTTACCGCCACTGCGCGAACGACGCAGCGATATACTGGTGATGGCCGATCATTTCGCTATCCAGATGTGTCGCGAGCTCGGCCTGTTACTTTTTCCCGGCTTTACCCCACGGGCACAGCAGGCTCTGCTTGATTACCACTGGCCCGGCAATGTTCGCGAACTTAAAAATGTGGTGGAGCGCTCGGTCTATCGTCATAACAGCAGCGAGCAGCCGCTGGATAATGTGATTATCAACCCGTTTGCTTCACGCCCTGAACCGATTGCTGTCATCCGGACCAGTCAGGAGGCGGATAGCAGCGCGCTGCCTGCCCTGCCGCTGGATCTGCGTCAATGGCAGAATCAGCAGGAGCGGGATCTGGTGGAAGCCAGCCTGCAACAGGCACGTTATAACCAACGCCGTGCGGCTGGCTTATTAGGCGTCACCTATCATCAGTTGCGCGCAATGATGAAGAAGCACGATATAAAAGCAGAGAGTTAATTAACGCCGCCCCAACCTATGATTTTTCTCTGCTTTGTGAATTAACAACCCGGTATAAACCGGGCTTTTTTTCACGTTGAGCCACCTATCCATTATGTGTTGTGCGACTTAGTCCCCATTTTTTCAGGTTGCCTGATGGCAGGAACCAGACCGACGCCAGCGGTAGCCATCACCACGGCCAGCGCTGACATCAGCAATACAGCACTCATACCAAAGTGTGTTGCCAGCGGCCCCGCGACCAGTTGTCCAAAGGGAATGGCGATAAAGGAACCCATCGCATCATAAGCGTACACGCGAGCCAGCTTATCCGGTGGGATATGAGTCTGTAATGAGTGCGCCCAGGTTACGCCGAACAGGCCCAATGACATGCCAGCAATGAAGAATCCCACTATCAGCAGTGCTGCTGACGCATCCTGGCTCAGCATAAATATTGGAAGTGCGCAAAGACCCGCCAGCATCGCGCCAATCAGAAGGTCACGACGTGGATGCCATTTCATGGCCAGAAATGAACCTGCAATTAAACCTACGCTATGAGCAGCCACAATAATTCCCCATCGCGCCCGCCCGAAAGAGGCGTCGGCAATCATCGGGCCAAATACCTCTACAATTCCATTGAACGCGACGTTGATAATGGCGAACTGAAGGACTATCGACCAAATCCAGCTTCGTCCGGCGAACTCTGCCCAGCCTTCTTTGATATCGAGCAGGATATTGCCTTGCGAAGCCGCGGCTTTATTCGATTTCACACGGATCAGGAAATAGAGCGGCGCGGAAACAGCAAAACCCAGCGCATCAATTGCCAGCCCCCAGCCCGGCCCGACAGCGCTGGTGATAATTCCCCCCATCGATGCCCCCATTACCGTACCGCCATAAATACTCAGCTGAATTAACGCGTTAGCCTGACGCAAATCCGTTGCAGGAACTACCTGCGGAACCAGCGCAGACGATGCAGGCAGTGCGATGCCTGCCGCCGCACCATTCAGGGCACCCAGCAAAGTCAGGCTAATGACAGTTGCTGAGCCATCGAGTACAGACCAGGCGACGATAGCCTGAGAAACAGCGGCAACTACTGCCGATGAAACTAATACCCGACTGCGTGAGTAGCGATCGGCGACAACACCGCCCACCAGCAGGAAAAGCACGTTACACAGTGAACGGGACGCAACCACTATCCCTAAATCAGAAGCAGACCCGCCAATATCCAGTACCGCAAAAGCTAGCGCAATGGGTGCAATCCCATTGCCCAGCACGGTGAACAGGCGTCCAAAAAAGAGATAGCGAAAGGATGTATGCTGAAAAGCCTGAACGTTTTTTTGGAATTTATTCATTGCCAGGAAGTGGGTAACCAGAAGATGAGCTTATAGTACCTGCGTTTTTGTAAAAGTTAAGCGCGATATTACACTTTCCAGCGTCAGATACATCGAATGCATGCGGATATAAACACAATCTATAATTCAAGGGATTACATGATTTACTCTTCTGAGTTTGAATCTTAACTAAATTAATGATACCAATACCCATTAATAGTTGAAGTGGCTTTTTAATCAGATTTACAGCAATTAATTGAATAATCCATTTCGCACTACATAACCATGGTGTGGAAAGACCCCAGCCATTACATATGAAATTATTAAATATTGATCTTTATCATTATGCCTTCGATTTTTTTAATATGCACTTGAGGTTTATGCGAAGCCAGCATTAACTATCCTCCAAAAGGAATATAACTTAACCCATTAAAGGATTTTTAATATGGCTATTCCAGCATATCTTTGGCTGAAAGATGATGGTGGTGCGAGCATCAATGGTTCAGTAGATGTTAAAGACCGAGAGGGAAGTATTGAAGTTACGGGTTTTTCTCATAACTTAAGACTGCCGACTGATTCTATGACAGGCAAACCCACAGGGACAAGAAAACATGCACCCATCATCGTTCAAAAAGAATTCGATTCATCTTCGCCCTACCTTTATAAAGCAGTGGCAACTGGACAAACATTAAGGTCAGCCGAGTTCAGATGGTACAATATCAACTACGCAGGTCAGGAAGAAGAATACTTCAACATACTACTTGAAAATGTCAGAATTGTCGGTATTTCGCCTATTATGCATGACACTAAAGACCCTGAAAAAGAAAAACATAATCATCTTGAATGCGTTGAGTTTGCTTACGAGAAAATAACCTGGAAGCATTGTGATGGTAACATTATTTTTTCAGATAGCTGGAATGAAAAGGCATAAATCATGAGATATCCTGCCTTAGCGGCATCTCCCTCTCCTCCTTATGATATTCTATCATTTACTCCAGCTGGAGTTTCGTTGATAAACAATATGATGGTTGCACGTTTTCACAGGGGACCCTCAGCCCTGACATATGTCTGGTTTTATACCCAGGTTAAAGGACATGACCCATGGGATTATAAATTTCAACATGGGAGCCAATATGAACATTTTGGTAATTTTCATTATGGTGCTGTGGGGCATGCCGCTGGAATAAAAGACGCTGTTCTTCTTCGCGCAGCCGGTTGGGCGCAAAACCGGGCCGGAACCTGCAGAGAGGAATTTGATGTCTGGTATGGCGCAGCGCCTTTTGGAGATGACCCTGACGATCAATACTGGATAAGAGCAGGGATAGATTATGCAAAACGTTCCGGTTTTTAAAAAGCGCACACTGGTTCTGATGCTGATGCTGATGACTATTGTCTTTGCAGGCTGGCGACTTTCGCAGATATCACCGCTTGAACAGTCGATCATCAGGAAAGTTAACGTCAGCAGCCGGATTAACCTTTACATCACCGAAGCCAGTGCGGGTGCCACAACTGCCTTCTCATACCGTTTTTATCTTTATGATGCATCCCGAAGCGATGAATCTTTTAAAGAAAGTCTGAACGACGACCTAAAGCCTTTCCTGATCACCTCAGATGGTGACGTCTTTCCTCGGGTTCGTGATAAGGCGGTATATTTGACGATAAAAGGCGAGATTTTCGCTTTCCACAATTTGCCTGGTATTCGCATCAACGAGGAGCCCTATTCCGTCCCGGTCTTCCTCACCGCTTCACCACTTTGATCCCCTTTGCTTGCAATCCCTTCCCCGTCCAGGCTGGCATGCCACTCTGCATAAGCCAAAAAAAAGCCCGCCAACAGGCGGGCAACGATACTGGAAGCAATGTGAGCAATGTCGTGCTCTTCTACGGCAGAGCCACCGTCGAAGCGCAGATGAATAATAATCATTCTTATTATCATCTGTAAACAAGTTATTGAGAATTTTTCTCATTACCACACCTTCTGTACGCTCTTTTTACCGCCGCGATGATGAAAATCAGTCTGGCAGCGGTTGCAGGTTTTGGGACAATGCCCGCTTTGCGATACACTCTGTTTAATGCCTCAAAATCGTTGAGTTCTATGTCAAAACTAATATGTTCGCTGTTGCTAAGTCTCAGCGTGTTGAGTGCCCCTGCGTGGTCAGCGCCTGCGGGTGATATCCGCCAGACCGGCTTCGTCTATTGCGTCAGTGGCACGCTGAACACCTTTAATCCGCAGATGGCCAGCAGCGGGCTGACTGTCGATACGCTGGCGGCACAACTCTATGACCGCCTGCTGGATGTCGATCCTTACACCTATCGTCTCAAGCCCGATCTGGCGTCCAGCTGGGAAGTGCGCGATAACGGCGCAACGTATCGCTTTCATCTGCGCAGCGGCGTGCAGTTTCAGCAGACGAATCAGTTCCGCCCCACCCGGGCGCTGAACGCCGACGATGTCGTGTTCAGCTTCGCCCGGATGTTTGACCGCAATCACCCCTGGCACAACGTCAACGGCGGCAACTACCCGTACTTTGACAGTCTGCAATTCTCCGACTCCGTGCAGAGCGTGAAGAAAATCGATAACAGAACGGTTGAGTTCAGGTTAAACAGCCCGGATGCGTCGTTCCTGTGGCACATGGCGACCCATTATGCGCCAGTGCTGTCGAAAGAGTATGCCGACCAGCTCACCGCGCAGGGCCGGCAGGAAGAGATGGACAGACAACCGGTTGGCACCGGTCCTTATCAGCTCAGTGAATACCGTACCGGTCAGTACATCCGCCTGGCGCGCAATCCTCACTACTGGAAAGGGGTGCCGCGTCTGCAACAGGCGGTGATCGATCTCGGCTCGGGCGGCACCGGGCGGCTTTCCAAGCTTCTGACCGGTGAATGTGACGTGCTTGCCTATCCCGCGGCCAGCCAGCTCACCATCCTGCGCGATGACCCGCGCCTGCGGATGACGCTGCGTCCCGGCATGAACATCGCCTATCTGGCCTTTAATACCCGCAAGCCGCCGCTCGACCGCCCTGAGGTGCGTCACGCGCTGGCGCTGGCGATCAACAATGAGCGGTTGATGGAGTCAATCTATTACGGCACCGCCGAAACCGCCGCCTCGATATTACCTCGCGCCTCATGGGCATATGATAATGATGCGCGCATCACCAGCTATGATCCGGAGAAGTCCCGTGCCGCGCTGGCGGCTCTGGGCATCAGCGATCTGCATCTGCGGCTGGTGGTGCCTGCCGCGTCGCAGTCGTGGAATCCCAGCCCGCTGAAAACCGCCGAACTGTTGCAGGCGGATCTGGCGCAGGTTGGCGTCCGGCTGACCATTGTGCCGGTAGAGGGGCGTTTTCAGGAGGCGCAGCTGATGGCGATGAATCATGATCTGACACTGTCAGGCTGGGCCACCGACAGTAACGATCCAGACAGTTTCTTCCGGCCGCTGCTCAGTTGTGCGGCGATTCGCTCGCAGACCAATTACGCGCACTGGTGCTCGCCGGCCTTTGACGAAACGCTGCAGAATGCGCTGTTATCACAACAACTCTCTGGCCGCATCGACAGTTATGACAAAGCGCAGCAGATTCTGGCGCAGGAGTTGCCGGTGCTGCCGCTGGCATCCTCTCTGCGACTGCAGGCGTTTCGTCATGATATTAAAGGGCTGGTCCTGAGTCCGTTTGGCAACGCCTCGTTTGCCGGGGTTTATCGTGAAAGCGATAAGGAAAAGTAAGTGATTATCTATATTTTGCGGCGCCTGCTGCTACTGATCATTACCCTGTTTCTGCTGTCGCTGGTGAGCTTCAGCCTGAGCTACTTTACGCCTGACGCCCCGCTGGAAGGCGCGGCGCTCTCGGACGCCTGGTGGTTCTGGTTTAAAGGGATGCTGCAGTTTGATTTCGGCGTCTCCAGCACCAACGGTCAGGAGATTGGCCTGCAACTGCGTGAGGTTTTCCCGGCCACCATGGAGTTGTGCATCCTGGCGTTTCTGTTCGCGCTGCTGGTCGGGATCCCGCTGGGGATCTGTGCCGGCGTGATGCGCAATAAATGGCAGGACAAAACCATCAGTGCACTGGCGCTGATTGGCTTTTCTGCGCCAATTTTCTGGCTGGCGCTGCTGCTGACGTTGTTCTTCTCGCTGACGCTGGGCTGGCTGCCGGTGTCCGGTCGTCACGACCTGCTCTATCCGGTGCAGAGCGTCACTGGCTTTGCGCTGATTGATGCCTGGATGAGTCCTTCGCCCTGGCGGCATGAGATGATAATCAGCGTCCTGAACCACCTGATTTTACCGGTGCTGGTGCTGGCGATGGCGCCGACGACGGAAGTGATCCGCCTGCTACGCAACAGCACCAGCGACGTGATGGACAAAAATTATGTCAAAGCGGCGGCCACGCGGGGTCTTTCGCCGTTTACCGTAATCCGCCGCCACGTGCTGCATAATGCGCTGCCGCCGGTGATCCCGCGTCTGGGTCTGCAATTTTCCACCATGCTGACGCTGGCGATGATCACCGAGATGGTCTTTAACTGGCCGGGTCTGGGACGCTGGCTGATTAACGCGATTCGCCAGCAGGATTACGCGGCGATCTCCGCTGGTGTGATGGTGATTGGCGGGCTGGTGATTCTGGTCAATGTGATTTCTGACGTGATTGGTGCGGCCATGAATCCGCTGAAACATAAGGAATGGTATGCCCTCCGCTAACGCTCAGGGCGCTAAGGAAAACACAAAATAAATATATGAATTTTGTCTTTCAGAAGTCGTGCTGCAAGCAGGCATTGATGTACACGAATATTGTTCCTGCAGAAACCGAGTTAAGTTCGAAGCGTAAAAATTGATGAGGAGATGAACATTTATGGATGAAGTTGATCTGGCACAGGAGCGTGAAGAAGCGCATCTCGCTGCCTCTCTGACAGCTCGTAAGGCCAAACTTAAAAGCTCAAACGGCTTATGCATCTGGTGCAAAGATGAGCCCGTAGTGGCTGAAACTGCTTTCTGTTCAAGCGAGTGTGATGAGGATTATCACAAGCATCGCCGGGAGCAGAGCCAGCGGATTGTTTGAAAGAGAATGAAGTCACCCGGTCAGGCTATTACGCGGGTGACTCAGATAAACTTGATGTAAATGTCAGGCAGCCCTCACAAATATAAAGCAATAAAAACGACATCGCTTGATAGATTCTTGATATTTCCTTGTCTTTACGTTGATAAAATAAATGCATAATGCCCTGATTAAAATGTCACAGCAGAGACCATCTGTCCGGAGTTAGTGACAGGAAACAAAATAATATAGGGCGGCTGACATTCAGGAACCATCTTTTAACTCGATTTATCAGAGCGACTATCAGGTTTAACATTTATATGAGCCACTTCAAAAGAATGCTTTACGGCTGGGAAAAATCCGACGCTGGCATTTATGAGCACTGTTTTAACCGTTTTGGCGGGAGTGTTAATATGCATCCTGACGTGATCAGGTTTTTCTCATCTCGCACAGGTCATGAGGCAACGTATTTTCATAAAGTAAAGCAAGGTGGCTATATTGCCGCATATGCCCTGCTGGATCACTCACGGATAGGTGTCGATCAATGGAAAAAATTCCCGCTATCTTATGATGAGATCATGGTGCCGGCGGCTAAAAATGCCTCGATGCTTTTCCCTGAAAGAACCAATAAAATGTCACATTTCAACAAGCACAATTTCATAAATTTTAACTTTTCTTTTGCCCGAAAAAATAAAGTGTGCTTTGTAAAAGAGAGCTATTCAGTTAAAACAGAAAAGAATCGCCGCAACGAATACAACCGGTTCATACGTGCGGGTGGCCGCTGCTGTGACATGAATCAATTCAGCCCTGAAGAGCTGGCAGACTATTATATCTTCCTTTTTAAATCCCGTTTTTCTGACAGCATAACCTGTTATTCCAGGGAGAACCTGATCACGCTTATCATTGCCATGAAAAGGATGCTCTTCGGCTATATTCTTTTTGTAGGGGACGAGCCGTGCGCGATGGATCTGCTCTTCATGGCTGAGAGTGAACACATTATCTATTTTGATGTGCCAAACGGCGGCGTTAACATGAAATATTCGGACCTTAGTCCGGGTAGTTTACTTATGTGGAAAAACATTGGTGCGGCACGGGACTACTGTAAGCAGACGGGCAAGGAGATGAGGCTTTCAATCGGTTCACTTGATAAAGAATGGACGTATAAGCTTCGCTGGGCGGATGCGCACTCCACGGGGAAAACAATTTTTTAATCTTTCTTAGGAATCAGGCTTATTTTCTGCAATAAAGCGGCTAAAAATTAGCACAAAACCGCGCGTTCCTGAATTGCCAGGCACCAATGAAGGGTGTTTAAAGATAAAACGTTTAATCTCAGGGCCGGTTTTAATTTTTATGCATCACTGTCCTTCCCCGCCGTCCTGTAGATAATAATTTTCTGCGGATACAATCCGGTAAACCTACGGCATTACGTAAGCTATTAACCTCTGCCTGAAAATGGTGTCATCGCTGGGGAAGCAGAGAGAGTTTTTATCTGATTTTTTGCAGCATCAGTGATTCGCCAGATGCCAGGAGGCATACCAAAATGTCGCGAGAAGGCGCGCGTGAACGTTTGCTGTGAGTCGTAGTTGAACTGATCAGCTACCTCTGCAATAGTGGCTTCAGTAAACCTTAAACTCAGCGAGGCCGCCTGCATTCTGGTGTTATTAATATATTTCCCGAGGCTGACTCCGCAATGTTTTGTGAACATTCTGTTAAGGTGCCATTTTGAATATCCACTTTTTTTAGCAACTTTATCCAGGCTTATTTTTTCATCCGCATGATCATCAATCCATTTTATTAATGCATTAAAGAAGTTTTTATCTGTCATGCCATCCCCCTTTTGCGTTTTTTGCGGTCTCTTTTAATTCAAATCCATTATCACACAAAATTTAATTCTATATTGATCGTTTGCAATTCCCTTGTCTAAGCTCCTTTCATTTTATTCTCGCCACCGATTTATCTCCTTTAGTAAAAGGCTCTATCTCAGCACGAGACTATCCCCTAAAGTCATCAATGAACAATCAGGAAATGATGAAGAATCTGTCAATGCTGCACAAAAAGTGATCTCTGTTGAGGCGAACGTCTTAGGTATTGGATGATCCGTCTTCCGTGGAAGATTTACGGTGTATTACTCATGCAGCATCATGAACGATTTCCTGTGCGGGTTCCGGCAGGGTTTCAGTAGTGGGCCATTCGCGCATAGCATCTGCACCTGAAATCGCCAGGCGGGCATGCTTCCACAGCGGTCTGAACACCGGGACACCTGAAGCCAGCCGGTAATCGCGCGTAATATCGGAATCAGGTAATTCACTGAGATGCATGATATTTTCAGGATAGGCTAAAATTCTTTATGTAAGCGTCAGCAACAAACCTCGCGGTAACGACGCGGTTTATCAGAAAGAGGACGAAAAATGAAATTCGCTGTAATTTTTGAAGATACCGGCGTTGAAGAGGAACATGAGTTTGACACCAAACCTGTTGCCGGAGATTTAGTAACGTTAACGCGCGATGGGATAGGTAAAGATTATATCGTGATCATTGAACCGGATCCTGATCACACCCATGACGATGGGCCTGATGGACACCCGACAAAGGCCAGGGTCCGGCCAGCGTAGCCTCCGCTAAGATCTAATCCGCCGCCCAACAGGGCGGTTTTTATTGCCTGTTATCCGGAGGTGAATATAACTTTTTTCAGGCTGTTCAGGATGATATGCCGACGCGGATCATAACCCTTTGCAATCCAGAGCCGAAATTGCTGACGCCGTTTCCTTGCCTGTAACAGGGATATCGACGGATAATCCCCTGTAGTTAGCTGACGGGCTAAGCCTCCCAGCGATTACGGTAGAAAAATGTCACGCCGCCTCGAATGGAGAGCCTGACATTCAGTCCGGACGAGTTGAAGATAACCTCTGCTTTGTCGCGGCGCTTACCCAGCGCTTTCCTGAGCTTAGTGTCTGTCTGCAATGTGTACATCTTCTTTGCTTCTTTGCGTCTACGCAGAGGCGTACACAAAACACATAAATTAACGCTACTCAGAGTCAGCCATGATAAAGAAACATAAAGCATGTCCTCAGGATAACCCTCTGATATGAGTGATTTTTATAAAGAAACGTTGTCCGAACTCAAGCACAATAAAGTGAAAGCGTATGCCCTCCGATAATATCTACGCCGAAAAACGCCTGCCCAGCGCGTTTCGTCAGAGCTGGCACCATTTTTATGGCAACCCGATTTCGATGGTCGGGCTGTATGGCTTTGGCGCACTGCTGCTGCTCTGTCTGTTTGGCGGGCTGATAGCGCCATACGATATCGATCAGCAGTTCCTGGGTTATCAGTTGCTGCCGCCGTCCTGGTCACACTACGGCGATGTCTCCTTCTTTCTCGGCACTGACGATCTGGGTCGGGATGTGCTGAGCCGCCTGCTGAGCGGTGCGGGCCCAACGGTGGGTTCGGCGATTCTGGTGACGCTGTTCGCCACGCTTGGCGCGCTGGTGCTGGGCGTACTGGCGGGCATGACGCATGGCATACGCTCGGCGGTGATGAACCACGTGCTGGACACCCTGCTCTCTATTCCGTCGCTGTTACTGGCGATTATCGTGGTGGCGTTTCTCGGACCGCGACTCGAGCATGCATTGCTGGCCGTCTGGCTGGCGCTGATTCCACGTCTGGTGCGCGAGATTTACAGTGCCGTGCATGATGAGCTGGAAAAAGAGTATGTGGTGGCGGCACGTCTGGATGGTGCCAGAGGCCGCAACATCCTGCGCTACGCCATTTTGCCTAACATTTTACCGTTGCTGATCACCGAAATTACCCGCGCGCTGTCGATGGCGATTCTGGATATTGCCGCACTCGGGTTTCTCGACCTGGGCGCGCAGCTACCTTCGCCCGAATGGGGAGCGATGCTGGGTGATTCGCTGGAGCTGATCTACGTCGCCCCCTGGACCGTTATGCTGCCGGGTGTGGCGCTGATGGTCAGCGTATTAATTGTTAACCTGCTCGGTGACGGCATCCGTCGCGCCGTCGAAGCGGGAGTGGAATAAATGCCGTTACTCGATATCCGTAATCTGACCATTGAATTTATGACCGCTGACGGACCGGTCAAAGCGGTCGATCGCGTCAATCTGACGCTGGGCGAAGGTGAAATCCGTGGCCTGGTCGGTGAGTCCGGCTCCGGTAAGAGTCTGGTTGCCAAGGCGATCTGCGGCGTGACTAACGATAACTGGCGTGTCACCGCCGATCGCCTGGTGTTTGATGATGTTGACCTGCTGCGCCTGTCGTCGCGCGAGCGCCGCCGCATTATCGGACATAACGTCTCGATGATTTTTCAGGAGCCGCAATCCTGTCTGGATCCCTCTGAAAGCATCGGTCGTCAGCTGATGCAGGTGATCCCGCGCTGGACTTATAAAGGTCCGTGGCTGAAACGCTTCTGGTTCTGGCGCAAAACCCGCGCCATCGAACTGCTGCATCGCGTCGGCATTAAAGATCACAAAGATATAATGCGCAGCTTCCCCTATGAGCTGACCGAAGGCGAATGCCAGAAAGTCATGATCGCGATTGCGCTGGCTAATCAGCCGCGTCTGCTGATTGCCGATGAGCCGACGAATGCCATGGAACCCACTACGCAGGCGCAGATTTTCCGCCTGCTGAGCCGTCTGAACCAGAATAACAACACCACCATTCTGTTGATCAGTCATGACCTGCGCACCATGAGCCAGTGGGCGGACCGTATCAACGTGATGTACTGTGGTCAGACGGTAGAAACCGCCCAGAGCGAAGATTTAATGAGTACGCCGCACCATCCTTATACTCAGGCGCTGATTCGGGCGATGCCCGATTTTGGACGATCCCTGCCGCACAAAAGCCGTCTCAATACTTTGTCAGGAGCGATCCCGTCGCTGGAGAGCCTGCCGATTGGTTGTCGTCTGGGGCCACGTTGCCCTTATGCGCAGCGCAAATGTATTGAAACGCCACGGCTAACCGGCAGCAAAACGCATCTTTATGCCTGTCATTTCCCGCTGAATATGGAGGGCCAGTAGCATGGAGACCCTGCTGGAAGTGCGCAACCTGAGTAAAACCTTTCGCTATCGCACGGGCCTGTTCCGCCGTCAGCACGTTGAGGCGGTGAAGTCGGTCAGTTTTACCCTACGCGAGAGGCAGACGCTGGCGATAATCGGCGAAAATGGCTCCGGCAAGTCCACGCTGGCGAAGATGCTCAGCGGCATGGTCGCCCCTACCGAAGGTGAGATTCTGATAGACGATCATCCGCTGACCTTCGGCGATTATGGCTATCGCAGTCAGCGCATCCGCATGATTTTCCAGGATCCCTCAACCTCACTGAATCCGCGTCAGCGTATCAGCCAGATTCTGGAGTTCCCGCTGCGGCTCAATACCGATCTCAGCGCGGAGGATCGAGAGAAACGCATTATCGCTACCCTGCGTCAGGTGGGATTACTGCGCGATCACGCCGGCTATTATCCGCACATGCTGGCACCCGGTCAGAAGCAGCGTCTGGGGCTGGCCCGCGCGTTGATTTTGCAACCCAAAGTGATTGTGGCCGATGAAGCGCTGGCCTCGCTGGATATGACCATGCGTTCCCAGCTGGTGAATCTGATGCTGGAACTGCAGGAGAAGCATGGTATCGCATACATTTATGTTACCCAGCATCTGGGGATGATGAAGCACATCAGCGATAAGGTGCTGGTGATGCATCAGGGCGAAGTGGTCGAGCGCGGCGGCACCGCTGATGTACTGGCCTCCCCGCTGCACGATCTGACCCGACGACTGATCAGCAGCCACTTTGGCGAAGCATTGAGTGCCGAAGCCTGGCGGCGAGAGCGTTGATTTTTGCTGCATATCGCGGAAATTGCGGGCCGATTTACCTGATTTATGAGAGACGTGCTAGAATCCGCACGTCGATTAACGTCGGTCGCTTACTTTTTAACCATGCGGCCGCCAACTACAATGACCATAAGGATTACAGCTATGGGTTTTCTTTCCGGTAAGCGCATTCTGATTACTGGCGTTGCCAGTAAACTTTCCATCGCCTACGGTATTGCACAGGCGATGCACAAACAGGGCGCAGAACTGGCTTTCACCTACCAGAACGACAAATTAAAAGGTCGTGTGGAAGAGTTTGCCAAAGATTTGGGTTCAGACATCGTGCTGCCATGTGACGTAGCCGAAGATGAGAGCATCAAATCTCTGTTCACTGAACTGGCAAAAACCTGGCCGAAATTTGACGGTTTCGTTCACTCTATCGGTTTCGCCCCTGGCGAGCAGCTGGTTGGCGACTACGTGAACGCCGTTACCCGCGAAGGCTTTAAAATCGCGCATGACATCAGTGCTTACAGCTTCGTCGCGATGGCCAAAGAGTGCCGCGAGATGCTGAATCCACACTCTGCGCTGCTGACCCTCTCTTACCTGGGTGCTGAGCGCGCGATCCCGAACTACAACGTGATGGGTCTGGCGAAAGCGTCGCTGGAAGCCAACGTGCGCTACATGGCAAACGCCATGGGCCCGGAAGGCGTGCGTGTTAACGCCGTTTCTGCCGGTCCAATCCGCACCCTGGCAGCATCAGGCATCAAAGATTTCCGTAAGATGCTGGCACACTGCGAAGCGGTCACCCCGATTCGCCGTACCGTTACCATCGAAGATGTCGGCAACTCAGCAGCATTCCTCTGCTCTGACCTGGCTGGCGGCATCACCGGTGAAGTGGTACACGTTGATGGCGGCTTCAGCATCGCCGCAATGAACGAACTGGAACTGAAATAAGTTCTGCAAGGGCGAGCCTGGCTCGCCCTTCTCTTTGCTCCCGCCTCGCCCTTCCTGCCTGATTTCGCTGCCGTTATACCGTAACGCTATTAATTATCACCGATCAATCTTTTGCCCCGGACTGGCCATCAGCGACGATAAGCCTGCCCTTCGGTTTATGCACATTTTCAGATTCTGCCGCCTGCATACCGAACCCGAATTTGCAAAAGGATTGATCATGGAACAACGCCGCTATCCGGGCCATAACCACTGGTTTTACGAGAGCCAGACCAGTCCACGTACCTCACAGGCCGCACCGCTGGTGCCAGAGGCCGCCCATATCGATGACCGTTTTTTGCTGGGATGTTACGCCGATGACAACGTGGTGCAGTCACTGCTACGCACTAATCAGCCCGCCCTGCTGGCGGCGCGCGATCTGGCACAGCTGCTGTTTCCCGACCGCGTCGTCACCACGCTCACGCACACCTTAACGCTTTACGATCGCCTCAGCACGGCGCTGACGGTGGCGCAGGTGGCGGGTGTACAGCGGCTGTGTAATCACTACTCTGCCCGCCTCAATCCGTTGCCCGGGCCCGACTCCTCACGTGAAAGTAATAATCGCCTGACCCAGATTACGCAGTATGCACGCCAGCTGGCGATGCAGCCTGAGCTGATCAGCGCCAGCGCAATCACCGCTCTGGATGCGGTCGGCCTGACAGAGCCCGATATTGTGACGCTGAATCAGGTGATCGGCTTTGTCAGTTATCAGGCGCGGGTGGTCGCCGGTTTACAGGCGCTGCAGGCCCAGCCGGTACGCTGGCTGCCCGGCAGCACTGCACCACCGGATGCTGAGGCCGCAGGTTTTGATCAGGCTGCCCGCTGGCAGCCCGTGCTGAAACCGCTGGAGTTGCGGTATGCCAGTGCTGAGCAGCTCGCTGCCATTACCCGCTGTCAATCGCTGCCGGGAATGCAGGACGCGGTATGGCTGCTGGCACACGATCCCTCAGTGCTCTATGGCTGGGCGCAACTGCGTCAGCATCTCACTCAGGACAATACTCTGGCAGAAGCGACGGCCGCCCGTATTCTGGGCAGTCGCTGGGCGTTCCGGCTGCTGGCCGGAAATGAGATCTTAATTGAGGGCGTGGATGACGCGGCGGCAAAAGAGGAAGAGCAGCAGATTATTGCGCTGGCGGCGCAGCTGACCCGTTCGCCAGAGCGTTTCAGCGCGGCCCATCTGCAGCCGCTAATGGAGGCGGGCTGGGAAGCTGATGCGCTGTTCGCGCTGATACAGAGCGTGGCGATAGGCAACTGGAACAGCCGCCTGTTTTATGCGCTGGGCGAGGCGCAGTAACTGGAATTACACCGGCAGCAGGCCCCGTGCTTCATCGAAAAAGTGCTGCGCCAGCGGTGTGGCTCGGCCCGGTTCGGCAATTACCAGCGCCGCCTGGCGCGCCATCGGCGGCAGCGTAATAGCGCGCTGCTGCAGCCCCTGTAATGAAGCGGATAGGAGATGACCGACCGGCGACACCAGCAGCCCGAGACCGACCTGCGCGCATTGCATCAGTTGCATGACAGAGGCGCTCTCGACGATCACCCGGGGTACCAGCGCCGCCTCGCGAAAAGCCATATCAAGATAACGCCGGAAATAACGCGTCGGCTCCGCCAGGCAGAGCGGCTGTTGTGCCACTTCATCAAGCGTCAGCGCGGTTTCCCCCACCAGCTCAGGGAAATGGTCGGGATGGAATATGGCTTCAACGCCCCGATCTGCCAGCATCTCGGTCTGAAAATGGAGTTCACGCAGGGTTGCCATCTCGAAAAAACCGATCCCGACATCCACGGTGTGGCTGTTGAGTGCTTCCAGCAACTGGTCAGCACTGAGTACCGCAATGCGATAGTCGAGCTGAGGATAACGCGCCTGCACCGCTTTCAGCAGCAGCGGCAGTGCCATGCTGCACTGCGGCACCACGCCAACCCGCAGCGTACCGTTCACCCCATGCTTCAGCGATTCCACTTCCAGCTTCAGCCCCTGATAGACCGAAACAATTTCCCGCGCCCACGCCAGCACACGGTCGCCCTCTGGGGTAAATCCGGCAAAGTTATTGCTGCGGTTAATCAGCGGCAGGCCCAGCTCGCGCTCAAGATTCTTCAGGCGCATAGAGAGGGTTGGCTGTGTTACAAAACTGGCTTCCGCGGCCCGCCCAAAATGGCGTTCACGCTCCAGGTTACACAAATAAATGAGTTGTTTAATGTCGATGTTAATTATCCATCAGCAGGTTGAAGGCTGTTCGCATTACTGTCTCGTTCGCAGGATCAACCAGAGTATAAGGCTGAATGTTACCCCGCGCAGGCTAGGATGTTTTAACCGCACGGTTCATTTGCGCAGGCGGAGCGATGAAATCAGGACTCCGCGCCGCCCTGGTTTACGCATCAGTGAGGGTAGCGCACTTAAATCATCGCGCCCTGTTGTTTTGCTGGCTTAGTAAAGATGGCATTCAGCGCCAGACAGATTAACCCGAACCCTACTGGCAGCAGGAAATCGTAGCTAAGCAGCCGGTAAAGCCCGATTCCGGCTATCCCTCCTGCAAGGAAAGAAAGCAGGGTCAGACAGTGCAGTCGCAGCCGACTCAGATAGAGCGGTGCCTCTTTCGGTGACGCTGTGCGCCGCAGCACCTCAAACAGCATTGCCAGCTCAATCCCGATATCGGTCGCCGTGCCGGAGATATGGGTAGTGCGAACGCGGGCATTGGAGATACGCGTCACCACCGCATTCTGCAACCCCATTAAAAAGCTCAGGCTCATAATTAACACCACACCGGGCGACTGCGGCGGAAAGTGATTTTCAATCACCCCCAGTGCAATCAGCGCGCTGCCCTCAATCAGGATGACAAAGGCATAGATGGTGCGGATATTTCTGCGGTGCCCGGCATTAATGATCAGCGTTGAAAACAGGGAACCCGCAATAAACAGAAGCACGATCGACAGAAAAAACAGGCCAGGCCCCAGATTCGCTTTTGCCAGGTGATCGGACAGCAGCGAGACATTCCCGGTCATGTTGGCTGAAAAAAAACCGACGATCTCAAAGGCTGCGGTATTCAGTGCGCCTGCGGCAGCGGCAAGCGTGCAGGCCAGTCGGGTATCCGCGCTGTTGCTGCGGGCACTTTCCGTGCTGATTAGCATGACCACCCCATATTTACTGGAAAGCCTTATAATCCGCCGATTAGCCCTGCGCCACAAGGCACTGAATCAAACTCTCCCTTCTCTGTCGGGCATTACTCAGCATCGGGGCTCCGGACTCCGCGCTGTATAAACTCAGCGCGGAGAGCCCTGATTAACTGTTTGCCAGACGGAAGGTGGAGACCGACTGCGTCAGATACTGCACCTGCTCTTCCAGCGAGGCAGATGCCGCGGCAGACTCCTGCACCAGCGCCGAGTTCTGCTGTGTGACGCTGTCCATCTCGGTAACCGCCTGCTCAATCTGACCGATACCGCGACTCTGTTCATCAGAAGCGGTTGAGATGTGCTCCATCAGCAGATTCACGCGGCTGACAGAGGAGATAATGGCGCTCATCGCCTCACCGGTCCGGCTGACCTGATCGGAACCGGCGTGGATGATCGAAACAGATTCCGCAATCAGCCCCTCAATCTCTTTGGCTGCGGTAGCGCTGCGCTGGGCCAGATTACGGACTTCCCCTGCCACCACCGCAAAACCGCGACCCTGTTCACCCGCCCTGGCGGCTTCGACTGCCGCGTTCAGCGCCAGAATATTGGTCTGGAAGGCGATGCTGTCGATCACGGTGGTGATCTCCTCGATCTTCTTCGAGCTGGCATTAATCAGCGCCATCGATGTCACCACTTCCTGCGAGACCTTTTCGCCGCTTTCCGCGTTTTTCACCGCTTCACTGGTCAGGCGGCAGGCTTCAAAGACGTTTTCAGTGTTCTGTTTCACCGTTGCGCCCAGCTGCTCCATGCTGGCAGCGGTTTCCGTCAGCGCGGCGGCCTGCTGTTCGGTTCGCGAGGCGAGATCGATGTTGCCCGCCGCAATCTCCTGAGAGGCGGTGGAGACTGAGCGGGTTGAATCGCGCACCTGGAGAATAATGGCGGTCAGCGCGCTGCGCATCTGCTCCAGCGAGCCCATCAGCAACTGAATCTCACTGCGCGAACCGGCTTTGACCGGCACCGTGGTATCCAGGACGCCCGCCGCAATCAGCTTGCAGTGTTCCTGCGCATCATTGATCGGCGAAAGCACATAGCGCTTCATGAAGATGTAAATGGCGACGATGATGGCGAAAAACAGCACCCCAAACAGCCCCAGCAGGGTAATGCCGGAGGTAAAGTGACTCTGTGCATCGCTGTTAAGCTTTTTGGCATAGGTTTCATGCTGAGCCAGCACCCGGTCCAGAATGATTTCATACTGACGATCAAGGCGAACCACGGTGGCGATCTGATTTTTAAAGCGCACCTGATCGTGTGCCTCTGCCGCCTCAATCAACGGCTGTAAACCCTGCTGACGATAGGCCTGATAAGCCTGGCTATAGGCGTCGGCTTCCGCCTCTTCGCCCGGCAGACGCGGCGCGTTCATATAGGCCTGAAATGCAGCATCCGCTTTGCTGGCCACGGTCCGAACGCTGTCCAGCGTGGCGGGATTGTTTGAGTCACTGCCCTCAATCTCCTTCATGTACTCCATCAGACGCACACGCAGCGTGCGGCTGTGGTTGATGGGGTCAATCACCGAGAGCACCACACGGATCTCTTTGTTAACCGCATTCAGCGAGTGATTGCTCTGGATCAGCAGCCAGGTGCTGATTGCCACGCTGGTAAGAAAAAGCGCCAGCAGGAAGGAGAAGATAATCAGGGAGGATTTTTTTAACGACATCGCGGTGTTCCGAAAAGTAAGAGGATTAGTCGCTATATCGGCAGAAAGGTACGGCCCATTAGGGCTGGGCTTTTTTTAGTTACAATAAGCGGGACGGCAGCGGGCGGAGCGTGCCCTGGAACAGGCGCTAACCGCCCACGGGCGTCGGGCGGTTAGCGTTGTGACGAAGAGTGAAACAGGCTGCCGTTAAGCGACGCCCAGTGCCATTTTTACCTCGTTGGCGATCTTCTCGACCTGCGGGCCGTAGATCACCTGAATGTCGTGCTCGCTGACGCGATTGACTCCGTTGGCACCGGTGCTCATCAGCGTCTGATCGACCACCTGATTCATCTCTTTGACCCGCACGCGCAGCCGGGTAAAGCAGCAATCGACATCCTCGATATTGGCCTGCCCGCCCAGCCCGCTGATAATGACCTGAGTCCGTTCATCCGCGGCGACCTGTTGCGGTTTCTCATCCTCCGATTCACGGCCCGGCGTTTCAACATTCATCCGGGTGATCACCAGCCGGAAAGCGTAGTAGTAGATCGGCGCATAGATCACGCCCAGCGCCAGCGTCCACCACCAGTGGGTTTTTGCCCCGCCCAGCATGCCGAACACCACCAGGTCGATAACACCGCCCTGCACGTTGCCAATCATCAGATGCAGCATCGACATCAGCATAAACGACAGGCCGGTCAGGAAAGCGTGCAGCAGATAGAGCACCGGCGAGACAAAGATAAAGCAGAACTCCAGCGGTTCGGTGATGCCGGTGGTGAAGGAGGTCAGCGCCCCCGCCATGACCAGTGCTTTCACCCGCTGTTTATGCTCGGGTCGGGCGGTGTGATAGATCGCCAGCGCCGCGGCGGGCAGGCCGAACATCATCACCGGAATCTTGCCCTGCGCCAGAAACTGCGTGGCGGTGCGCAGCGTCTCATCGGGGATCGATCCCGGATGAGTCAGCGACGCGTTGAAGATGTTCAGTGCGCCAACCACGGTCTGACCATCGACCACCGCCATGCCGCCAATAGGCGTGAAACGCACGGTTTCGTTAAGGATATGATGCAGGCCGGTGGGGATCAGGATGCGCTCAAAGGCTCCCAGCAGAAAAGCGCCATACTGCCCGCTTTTGCCAATCATCTGTCCAATCCAGGCAATACCGTCGCCAATGGTCGGCCAGATCAACGCCAGCAAGACCCCAATCAGTGGCAGACAGATCACGGTCACAATCGGCACAAAACGCCGTCCGCCAAAGAAGCTGATCGCGGTAGGCAATTGCTGGGTATAAAAGCGATTGTGCAGCGCCACCGTTACCAGTCCGGCAATCACCCCGCCCAGTACGCTCATGTTGTAGGTAAAGACGCCCAGCATGTTGATATATTCCGCCGAGGTCATCATGGCGGAGGTCTGATCCATCCCCGCCTGCTGCAGGGCTGCAGGTGTGGTGGTGGCGGCGGTGATCCCCTTGGCCGCCAGCGTCGCGCTGATACCAACGTTCATCACGATATAGCCAATCACCGCGGCAAAGGCGGCGGTAGGTTTTTCCGCTTTCGCCAGTCCGATGGCACTCGCTACCGCAAAGAAGACCGGCAGATTAGCGAATAGCGCTCCGGCAACCTTGCGAATAAAGCCGATAATTAACTGCGGCACCTGCATCTGCGCAAAGGCATCGCCGGTGACCGCCGGGTTCTGCATGGCCGCCGCCAGTCCAAGGAAGATACCTGCGGCAGCGATGACCGAGATTGGCATCATCAACGCTTTGCCAAATGCATGAATCTGGCTGGTCAGCTGTTTCATGGAGTCGTGCCCTCTCTGATTGTGAACAGCAAGTATTAGCCTGTTGTCGGGAGAACTCCCGTTATCAGCAGGTTAAAGGCGGGTAAAATCTGACCATCATCACATTTCTGGCTTATGCACGATAAACGCCAGCTATCGCACCATTAAGTCAATCAATTAGACAAGGTATGAGGATAGCTGCAGACTTCCTTTCACCATCAGGATATAACCTGATAACAAACACCAAACAATAATTCCTACTATAAAAAGCCTGCACTCAATATGAAATTTAAACGCAAAATCAAACCCTATCGCGCGGCAGCGGGCGGCTGGGGTTCACTGGAAGCCACCACGCGTTTCGTTCTTGACAGCAAAGCGGCCCTGAAAAATATGCGCAACCTGATGCGCATGAACAAAGCGCGCGGTTTTGACTGTCCGGGCTGCGCCTGGGGTGATGACAATAAAAGTACCTTCAGCTTCTGCGAGAACGGCGCCAAAGCGGTGACCTGGGAAGCGACACGCCGGATGGTCGACACCGACTTTTTCGCTAAACACAGCGTAACCACGCTCTATACCCAGAGTGACTACTTCCTGGAGTATCAGGGACGTCTGACCCATCCGCTGCGCTACAACGCGGAAACCGATCACTACGAGCCCATCAGCTGGGATGATGCGTTTGCGCTGATCGCGCAGCACATCAAGGCGATGGATCATCCGGATCAGATGGAGCTTTACACCTCCGGTCGCGCCAGCAATGAAGCCTCCTGGCTCTATCAGCTGTTTGGTCGCCTGATGGGGACCAATAACTTCCCTGACTGCTCCAATATGTGCCACGAAGCCAGCGGCACCGGCCTGAAGCGCAGCATTGGCGTCGGTAAAGGCACCATTCGTCTGGATGATTTCGACCACGCAGATGCCATTTTTGTCTTCGGTCAGAATCCAGGCACTAACCATCCGCGTATGCTGCACAGCCTGCGTCACGCTGCCGATCACGGTGCGAAAATCGTCACCTTTAATACTCTGCGTGAACGCGGTCTGGAACGTTTTGCCGATCCGCAGAAACCGCTGGAAGTGGTGACTTCGAAAGCGGGCAACATCAGCTCCTCCTATTACCAGCCGAACCTGGGCGGTGATATGGCGGCGGTGCGCGGCATGGTGAAATCCCTGCTGGAAACCCACCGCGCGCGTCTGGCGGCTGACGAAAGCGGCCTGTTCGATCAGACCTTTATCAATGCTAAAACCAACGGCATTGAGGCGTATCTCGACGCCGTGGATAACACCAGCTGGATGCAGATTGTGGCGCAGTCGGGCCTGACGCAGGCGCAGATCCGTGAAGCCGCGGCGATCTACCAGAGCGCTGACCGGGTGATCTGTACCTGGGCGATGGGTATCACCCAGCACAAACACTCTGTCGACACGGTGCGCGAGATCACCAACCTGCAGTTGCTGTTTGGCCAGCTGGGTAAAAAAGGCGCAGGCCTCTGCCCGGTTCGTGGTCACAGTAATGTGCAGGGCAACCGCACCATGGGCATCGATGAGAAACCGGCGAAAGCCTTCCTGGATGCGCTGGGGAATCATTTCAATTTCGAGCCCCCGCGTGCGGCAGGCCACAACACCGTGGAAGCGCTGAACGCCATGCTGCGTGATGAAGTGAAAGTGCTGATCGCGCTGGGTGGCAACCTGGCAGCCGCTGCACCCGACTCACCGCGCACCGAAGAGGCGATGTCACGCTGTGGTCTGACCGTGCATATCAGCACCAAACTGAACCGCAGCCATCTGGTGCCGGGTCACGATGGGCTGATCCTGCCGACGCTGGGCCGCACCGAGCGCGATCTGCAGGCCACCGGCAATCAGTTTATTACCGTGGAAGACTCTTTCAGCATGGTGCACGCCTCTGAAGGGATCGGTATTCCGCTGGCGGAAACACAGCGTTCTGAGACCTGGATTGTTGCCGGTATCGCCGAGGCGGTGCTGGGTGATGAAAAAGTGAAATGGCGCGAGCTGGCGGGTGATTACAACCTGATCCGTGAGCATATCGCCGCGACGATCCCGGGCTTTGCCGACTTTAACGCCAAATGCGATATCCCGGGCGGTTTCTATCTGGGCAACGCAGCAGCCGAGTTGCGCTTCAATACCCCGAGCCAGAAAGCGGAATTTAACGCCTCAGCGCTGCCGACCTCACTGTTCCCGAATCTTGATCAGGACGTGCCTTTTACCCTGCAGACACTGCGTTCGCACGACCAGTACAACACTACCATTTACGGCCTCGATGACCGTTACCGTGGCGTGTTTGGTCAGCGTGAAGTGGTGTTCATCAACCCGGACGATATGGCAGACCTGGGCTTTACCGAAGGCCAGAATGTCGATATCGAAACGCTGTGGAATGATGGCATTACCCGTCGCGTCAGCGGATTCAAACTGGTTCCCTACAATATTCCGCGCGGTAACCTGGCGGCCTATTATCCGGAAACCAACCCGCTGGTGCCACTGAACAGCTTTGGTGATGACAGTGGTACACCGACCTCAAAATCGGTGCCGGTGAAGCTGGAACTCTCTGAGGCACTGGCCGATCAGCGCATCGCCTGACAGCCCTTTCACTCCCCCCTAAAAAGCCGGCTCGTCCGGCTTTTTGCCTTGCCGCGCGACGTCGATTCGCGTAAAACTGTCAGCCGCAATCAGCCAACGAAACGTAAAAATTATGTTCCAGGATAACCCGCTGCTCGCGCAGCTGAAAGAGAAGCTCCATTCGCAAACGCCTCGTGCTGAAGGCGTCGTAAAAGGCACTGAAAAAGGCTTCGGCTTTCTGGAAGTCGATGCGCAAAAAAGTTACTTCATTCCGCCACCGCAGATGAAGAAAGTGATGCACGGCGATCGCATCACCGCCGTGATCCACAGCGATAAAGATCGCGAAAGCGCTGAGCCGGAAACCCTGGTTGAGCCGTTCCTGAGCCGCTTTGTTGGCCGGGTACAGAAGAAAGACGATCGCCTGTCTATTGTGCCGGATCATCCCCTGCTGAAGGATGCGATCCAGTGTCGCCCTGCGCGCGATGTCAGCCATGAGTTTGAAAATGGTGACTGGGCCGTGGCGGAGATGCGTCGCCATCCGCTGAAAGGCGATCGCGGCTTTTATGCCGAACTCACCGATTTTATTGTCAAAGCTGATGACCATCTGGCGCCGTGGTGGGTGACGCTGTCGCGTCATAACCTTGAGCGTGAAGCGCCCGATGTCAGTTTTGGCGAGATGCTGGATGAAAATCTGACGCGTGAAGATCTGACCGCGCTGGATTTCGTTACCATCGACAGCGCCAGCACCCAGGATATGGATGATGCGCTCTTTGCGGAAGCACTGGACGATGGCGCCCTGCGTCTGACCATCGCTATCGCCGACCCTACCGCCTATGTGCCGGAAGGCAGTCAGCTCGATAAGCTGGCGGCGCAGCGTGCGTTTACTAACTACCTGCCGGGCTTTAACATCCCGATGCTGCCGCGCGAACTCTCTGATGATGTCTGCTCGCTGCGTCCGAATGTGCGCCGTCCGGCCCTGGCCTGCCGCGTTACCGTGGCAGCCGATGGCAGTTTAGGTGATGACGTTGAGTTCTTTGCCGCCTGGATCGAATCCAAGGCCAAGCTGGCGTATGACGACGTCTCTGACTGGCTGGAAAACAGCGGCTCATGGCAGCCGGAAAGTGAGGCGATTGCTGAACAGATTCGCCTGCTGCATCGCCTCTGCCTGGCGCGCAGCGAGTGGCGTCAGACTCACGCGCTGGTGTTTAAAGATCGCCCGGATTACCGCTTCCTGCTGGGTGAAAAAGGTGAAGTGCTGGAGATTGTGGCTGAACCGCGCCGCATCGCTAACCGCATTGTCGAAGAGTCTATGATTCTGGCCAACGTCTGCGCGGCGAAAGTGCTGCGTGACCGTCTCGGTTTTGGTATCTACAACGTCCATGCCGGTTTCGATGCCACCAATGCTGAACAGGCCGCGGCCGTGCTGGCCAACCATGGTATTACCGTGGATGCGCAGGCGATCACCACGCTGGAAGGTTTCCGCGTGCTGCGTCGTGAGCTTGATGCCCAGCCGACCCAGTTCCTCGACAGCCGGATCCGTCGCTTCCAGACCTTCGCTGAGATCAGCACCGAGCCTGGCCCGCACTTTGGCCTGGGACTTGAGGCTTACGCCACATGGACCTCACCGATTCGTAAGTTCGGCGACATGGTCAACCATCGTCTGCTGAAAGCGATTATTCGCGGTGAGCAGATCGCTCGTCCGGATGATGCGCTGACGGTGACGATGAGTGAGCGCCGCCGCCTGAACCGCATGGCGGAACGTGATGTTGGCGACTGGCTCTACGCCCGTTATCTGGCGCCGTTTGCAGCAACCGACCGTCGCTTCAGCGCCGAGATTATCGATGTGTCACGTGGTGGCATGCGTGTTCGCCTGCTGGAGTTTGGCGCGGTCGCCTTTATCCCGGCTCCGTTCATTCACTCGGTGCGTGATGAGCTGGTCTGCAGCCAGGAAAATGGCAGCGTTCAGATTAAAGGCGAAGTGGTTTACCGTGTGACCGATGTGATTGATGTCACCATCGCCGAAGTCCGCATGGAAACCCGCAGCGTCGTGGCGCGTCCCGCCGTCTGAGTAGTGACGTACTGAGCAGTCAATCGGGCGGGATAACTCCGGTTATCCCGTCTGTTTCCACCCCGCCCGCATTGCAAAAAAGTTAAATTTGTACCCCGCTTCACACTTCTCCACTGATTAACTTTCACTTACATTCCATTACATTAAGTTTGACTCGTTGTTTTCGATCGCTTTCCTCTCGGTCCTCACAAGGAGTTAGTCATGAAAAACGTCAAAACCAGTGCGATCTGGTTAGTGGTGGCGTTAATCGGCGCGGGCGCTTTCGCCATGCTGGCCCTCAGCCGCGGCGAACACGTCAACGCAGTCTGGCTGGTGATAGCCGCTGTCGCCTGTTACAGCATCGCTTATCGCTTCTACAGCCTGTTTATCGCCCGCAATATTTTCGAACTGGACGACCGCCGGATGACGCCTGCCGAGCGGCTGAGCGACGGGCTCGATTATGTCCCGACCAATAAATGGGTGCTGTTTGGTCACCACTTTGCGGCTATTGCCGGTGCCGGCCCGCTGGTGGGTCCGATTCTGGCGGCGCAGATGGGCTTTCTGCCTGGCACCATCTGGATCCTGGTCGGGGTGATGCTGGCGGGTGCGGTACAGGATTTCCTGATCCTGTTTATCTCAACCCGTCGTGATGGCCGTTCACTGGGCGAGATGGCGCGGCAGGAGCTGGGTGCGTTTGCCGGTGTGGTGACCATGCTCGGCGCGCTGGGCGTCATGATCATTATCCTGTCGGCGCTGGCGCTGGTGGTGGTCAAGGCGCTGGCGAACAGTCCGTGGGGACTGTTTACCATCGCGGCCACCATTCCGATTGCGCTGTTTATGGGCGTCTACATGCGCTTTATCCGGCCCGGTAAAATCGCCGAAGTTTCACTGATTGGCTTTGTGCTGATGATGGCGGCGATTATCTATGGTGGTGACGTAGCCCAGCATCCTTACTGGGGGCCCTTCTTTACCCTGAAAGGCACCTCACTGACCTGGGTGCTGGTGATCTACGGCTTTATTGCCTCCGTGCTGCCGGTCTGGCTGCTGCTGGCTCCGCGTGACTACCTTTCGACCTTTCTTAAAATCGGCGTGATTGTCGGGCTGGCGGTGGGGATTGTTTTTGCCATGCCAGAGATGAAAATGCCGGCGGTCACCAAATTTATCGACGGCACCGGCCCGGTCTTCTCCGGCGCGATGTTCCCGTTCCTGTTTATTACTATTGCCTGCGGCGCCATCTCCGGCTTCCATGCGCTGGTCTCCAGCGGCACCACGCCAAAACTGGTGGAGCGGGAAAGTCATATCCGCTTTATTGGCTATGGCGCGATGCTGATGGAATCCTTTGTGGCGATCATGGCGCTGATTTGTGCCTCGGTGCTCGATCCGGGCGTCTACTTTGCCATGAACTCCCCGGCTGCGCTGATTGGTACCACCGTTGAAAGCGCCTCTCAGGTGATCAACGGCTGGGGCTTTGTCGTCACGCCGGAAATGCTGAGCGGCATCGCCCGTGACGTGGGTGAAGGCTCGATCCTGTCCCGCGCAGGCGGCGCGCCAACCTTCGCGGTGGGGATGGCCCACATCATTACCGAGATCTTTAACAGCCGGGCGATGATGGCGTTCTGGTATCACTTCGCCATTCTGTTTGAAGCGCTGTTTATTCTGACGGCGGTCGATGCCGGTACCCGCGCCTGCCGCTTTATGGTGCAGGATCTGGCAGGCACCGTGGTGCCTTCTATGGCGAATAACCGCTCCTGGCTGGGCAATATGGCCGGCACGACCGTGGCGGTCGCGGGCTGGGGCTTCTTTGTCTATCAGGGCGTGGTCGATCCGCTCGGCGGCATTAACACTCTGTGGCCGCTGTTTGGTATCGGCAATCAGATGCTGGCGTCCATGGCGCTGATCCTCGGCACCGTGGTGCTGTTTAAAATGAAAAAGCAGCGTTACGCCTGGGTGACTATCCTGCCAACTGTCTGGCTGTTTATCACCTCGATGACTGCCGGCTGGCAGAAAATCTTCCATGAAAAACCGTCGATTGGCTTCCTGGCGCAGGCGAATAAGTTCCGCAAAGGGCTGGATGAAGGCGTGATCATCGCCCCGGCAAAAAGCGTGGCGGATATGCAGACCATCGTTTTCAGCAATCAGATTAACGCGGCCCTGTGCGCCTTCTTTATGCTGGTGGCGGTCACGATGCTCATCTCTGCGTTCTTTGTCATTCGCCGGGCGCTGCGCAGCGATCTTCCTACTACGCATGAGTCCATTGTGACGCTGCGCAACAAGGAGGTGCGTCATGTCTGATGCTATTCATCAGTCCCGGCGTCCGCAGGGAGAGTGGCAGATTATCCGCTGCCAGCCTGCCGCCTCCCCACTGCCACAGACATTCAGCTGGCGGGGATTCTGGCGCGGCCTGCAACAGTGTTTTCGCTTAATGGTCGGGGTGCAGGATTATCAAAAATATCTGCAGCATATGCGACTCCATCATCCCGATCAGCCGCCGATGAATGAGCGCGATTTCCACCGTTACTGTCTGGATGCACGCTTCCCCAGCCAGGCAGGCAAACTGGGTAAATGTCCCTGCTGACCGCACTAAACAGCCCCGCACTGTCGGGGCTTTTTTGTGCCATTCTTATCTGGATGGGAAAATATATTCGGTTTGCATCTTGTGCTGGCGTCAGATGATGAATACTGTTGCTAAAATAATGAGATAACGCCTGCAGAGCACTTCCCGGAGGAAGTTTCCATGACCGATGAACAAGGGCAAACGTTGTTGTACACCCTTTTCGGTACAACCAGCCCTCATTGGCGTCTGACCGCGGACAGCGATGCGTTGCATTTTGCCGAAGATGAGTCGTCACAAACTAATATCGCCCTGCCGTTAACCCCCGGCCAGGCAGCCATGATACGCGCGATGCCGGTCATCACATCAAGCATCAATCTGACCATGACGCTGCAGGGCATTGATGTTCCGATGCATTTTGTCGGACGCAAAGTGAATCAGGCGACCTGGGCAGGAACCGCTTCTGCCTGGGGCGATACCTCAGCGGTCGCCCGCGACTTAACTCTGGGTCTTTCATTCGCCGAACAGGTGGTTTCTGAAGCTAACTCGGTGATTGTGATCCTCGATCAGCGCGGTAATATTCAGCGTTTTAACCGTCTTAGTGAAGAATACACCGGTCTGAATGAGCATGAGGTTATCGGCCGTAACGTCTTTCAGCTCTTTATGACCAAACAGGAGGCCTCTCAGTCACGACGTAACATCGCGGGCTTCTTCCGTGACGGTAACTCCTATGAGGTGGAGCGCTGGGTTAAAACCAAAAAAGGTCAGCGACTGTTTCTGTTTCGTAATAAGTTTGTTCACAGCGGCAGTGGCAAAAATGAAATTTTCCTCATCTGTTCTGGCACCGACATAACCGAGGAGCGACGCGCCCAGGAACGCCTCCGGGTGCTGGCAAACACCGATACGGTGACCGGTTTGCCTAATCGCAACGCAATTCATCAACAGATTAGCCTGGCGCTGGAGCGATCTGAGCGCGATGAGACCGGCGTGGTCTACCTCGATCTCGATAATTTCAAAAAAGTGAACGACGCCTACGGTCATATGTTCGGCGATCAGTTACTGCAGGCGGTTTCACTGGCGATTCTTAGCTGTCTGGGTAAAGACCAGACTCTGGGCCGGCTGGGTGGCGATGAGTTTGTGGTGCTGGCTGAGCACACCAGCCAGGCTGCGCTGGAGGCGATGTCCTCCCGCATTCTTGAGCGCCTGCGTCAGCCTTTCCGTATCGGACTAATCGAAGTGTACAGCGGCTGCTCTATCGGGATCGCTTTCGCGCCGCTGCATGGTGAAGATCGCGAGAGCCTTATTCGCAATGCTGACACCGCGATGTATCACGCCAAAGAGAACGGTCGTGGCAAGTTCTGTGTCTTCGCGGCAGAGATGAACCAGCGGGTCTTTGAGTACCTGTGGCTGGATACCAATCTGCGTAAAGCGCTGGAGCTGGATCACCTGCTGGTGCATTACCAGCCGAAAATCGACAGTGATGGTGAAGTCCGCAGCGCCGAAGCGCTGGTACGCTGGAACTCACCCGAGCGCGGCCTGGTCTCCCCTGCTGATTTCATTCCCTACGCCGAAGAGTCGGGGCTGATTGTGCCGCTGGGACGCTGGGTCATGCTCAATGTGCTGAAACAGATTATCGTCTGGCGCCAGCAGGGCATTTTTCTGCGCGTCGCCGTCAACGTGTCGGCACGTCAGCTGATTGATCAAAGCATCTATACTGACCTGAAACAGGCGCTGCATGAGGCGAATATCACCGACTGTCCTATCGATATTGAGCTCACAGAAAGCTGCCTGATAGAGAATGAAGCTGAAGCCCTGCGGCTGATGAAGCAGTTTCAGGAGCTGGGCGCACAGGTTCATCTGGATGACTTCGGCACGGGTTACTCATCGCTTTCTCAGCTCGCACGTGTGCCGATCAATGCCATCAAGCTCGACCAAAGCTTTATCCGCGATATTAATAAACAGCCCGTCTCACAATCGCTGGTACGAGCTATCGTCGCCGTCGCCAAGGCGCTCGATTTGCAGGTGATTGCAGAGGGTATTGAGACCCCGGATGAAGAGAAGTTTGTCCTTAACAGTGGTGTCGATGGGCGTCAGGGCTACTACTACGCAAAACCAATGCCCGCGGAACAGTTTGGGCATTGGCTGGCTAAGCATCCTGCCCGCGTTTAACTCTAATTCAATTAACCCGCTTTACGCAGTGATGCGCTGTGGCGGTTTTGTAACTGAACCAGGCGTTCCATGTAAGCAATGTCTTTAGGTTCGATGGTAAAGGCGTAATCGACCCAATCTTCGGTAATATCCATCAGCTCAGCGCGTGACAATTGCAGCACGCGCTGACGCGCTTTCAGCATTGCACGCACGCCGTTGAGTTTAGGACGTAACGTATCGATAAAGGTGCGGGTGGCGCGGTAGCTGTCGCCAGGCTGGAAGACTTTATCCACCAGTCCGCGCGTTTCATACCACTCTGCGCTGTGGGACTCCCCTTCACAAATTAACTCCTCTGCCAGTTTCATGCCGGAACGACGCGCGACCAGTGAGTAGCCGCCCATGCCGGGAAAGAGGTTAAAAGCAATTTCCGGAAAGCCCATCCGCGCGTTGTTCTGCGCCAGAATGAAGTGATGCGCCAGCGCCGCTTCGAATCCGCCGCCTAACGCACTGCCCTCAATCATCGCCAGCGTCACCGCGCCGGTATCAAATCCCCGTGCTGCCGAATGGATGCAGTCAACGCAGGCACGGGCATAGGCCCGCAGCGCCTCACGGCGGTTATTGCGAATGCACTCGACAAAGAAGCGCAGATCGCCACCAGCGTTGAACATCTGTGGCACCAGAGAGCCGGTAACCCAGAAGTCGATCGGCAGACCGGAACGCTGAGCGGCGTAGCTCAGATTCATGATCTCCTCAATCAGTTCATGGTTGAAGCTCGGACGGGGCTGTGCACGCAACATCATCCACATAGTACGACGCCCTTCTTCGTAATAGGCGACTAACTGCGTGGTGTTGCCGACTTCGGTAAATAATCTGCACGTTGCTTGGTTAATAACTGTCATTGTCTCATCCTCTGTTTATATTTGATGCGTTAAATACGCCACATCAGCGTAATGCAGAGTGAGGCCAGACCAAATGAGAGATTGATTTACAACACAAAATCCAGAGAGATCCCCGACTCGCGCGTCGGGGATTGATTAGGCGGGTTACTTAATAGCGGCACGCTGCTCCACGGCAACATGAAGACGCTTAACACGTTTTGAATAGATGGCCGTGATGATCGGCACCAGCACGGAGGTCACAATCACGGACGTCGCCACCAGCGCCGTGGCAGCAGGGGCAATCGGTTTAAACTGCGGCAGCATCTCGGCAATCAGCACCGGTGTCGCCACCGCTGCGCCTGCCGTACTGGATGCAGCTATGCCAGCCGTGCCATCCCCGCCCCCAATCAGCCGATCGGTCAGAATGAGTGGGATGCCGGTAATAATGATCACCGACACGCCCAGCATGATGCCCAGCAGTCCGGTTTCCGCAATGACACCCAGGTTAATGGTGTTACCCAGAGCAAAGGCGAAGAAAGGAATCAGCGTATGGACCGCTTTTCCGAAGAAGTCGCGCAGCTCCGGATCAAGATTCCCTAATGCAAACCCCACAATAAACGGCAGGACCGCCCCCACAAACACGTGCGGCTCGAATGAGGCGATGCCGGCGGTGCCCAGGATAACCATGGTCATTAATGGCCCGGACTCCAGAGACATCAGCACAAACGCACCGGCCTCCTCTTTGGAACCATATTGCTGCATGATCGAGGCATAAAGGCCGCCATTGGTCATATCCATGGCAGCCACCAGCGCCAGCGTCGATAAGCCGGCAAACATCCCTACTTCTACGCCATTCTCCGGCATCACCCGTGAGGCGATGGCAGCCACAACCCAGGCGACGCCAATCTTGGTAAGCACCAGCGTGCCCGATTTACGCAGTACCGTCCCGGTGGCGCTGAGTTTAATCGACGCGCCCATACAGAAAAACCAGACGGCCAGAATGGGTACCGTGCCGGTCATCAGGCCGTTGGTGAAAGAACCGAAATATTTCCCGGCGCCTGGAGAAAACGTATGACAGAGTGCGCCGATAAAGAGCGGAATGAGCATCATACCGCCCGGAATTTTGTCTATAGCACGTTTGATATGCATATGGATGTCACCTTTGCTATGCCAGAGGGTGGAGCAGGAAGTGCCCGAAGGCGATGCAAGCAAAGTAGTGACTTGGGGTAATCAAAACAGTGATCGATTCGATAAAATGAAACGCTGTTTTATTTTTAATGACCTGTTGTTTTGATAACTATGATGGAGATCGCCATACCAGTCTCAGATGAGACTAAAAAAAACGGGACGCCATCGCGTCCCGCTCGCTATTTTTGCCCGTACCAGGCATTCTCGCCATGCTTTCGCAGGTAGTGCAGGTCAAGCAGCGTCTGGTTAATCGGCGGCAGATTAGCGGTCAGCTGCTGGCTGAACAGGCCCATATACGCCACCTCCTCCAGCACAACCGCGCTGTGTACCGCAGCATGAGCGTCTTTCCCCCAGGCAAACGGGCCATGAGAGTTGACCAGTACCGCCGGGATCGCAGAAGGAGACAACCCACGTTGCGCAAAAGTCTCGATAATCACCTCACCGGTGTTCCACTCGTAGTCGTGCTGAATCTCTTCATTGCGCATCGACCGGGTACAGGGGATCTCACCATAGAAGTCATCGGCGTGGGTGGTTCCCCAGGCAGGAATCGGTCGTCCTGCCTGGGCCCAGATGGTCGCATGCCGCGAATGGGTATGGACAATGCCACCCACCTCCGGCCAGGCGAGGTAAAGCGCGCGGTGCGTCGCCGTGTCCGAGGAGGGGCGTTTATCCCCTTCCACCACGTCGCCACTCGCCAGATCGACCACGACCATATCGTCGCGCTTCATCACTTCATAGCGCACGCCGGAAGGTTTAATCACCAGCAAACCCTGTTCGCGATCAACAGCGCTGACATTGCCCCAGGTGAAGGTCACCAGGTTGTATTTGGGTAGATCCAGATTCGCTTCCAGAACCTGTTGTTTCAGGTGTTCCAGCATCTATTTTCTCCTGCTGACAATCGTCCCTGAATTTTGCGGAGTCGGACGCGAAAGGGTTATGGAGCAAATGGCTATAAACGCAGAAGGAATGGCTGTGAATGCAAAAATGTGTCGTGATTTCAGAATTTTCTATCTTCGGAATTTAACCAGAACGCTTAGAATCCTCTCAGGCAATGCGTGGCCCTGTCGGGTTTGCATTGCGACTCTCCCGCTACAAACGGTTTGTCCATGGTGATCACATTTCCATGCCGACACGGATGCGGCAATGATGCGACACAAGCGGGCTGAGGAAATATCGGAGCTATACTAAGAGTGTTGCCTCTGTGAGCACATCAAAGGAGAAGTGTATGACAACAACAATGAAACGAATCACTGCCGTTGTACTGGCGACTACGTTAGCTGTTGCACTGAGCGGCTGTTCTAACTGGTCTAAACGTGACCGCAACACCGCTATTGGCGCGGGCGCGGGTGCGATTGGGGGTTCAGTATTGACTAATGGTAGCGCACTCGGCACAGTCGGTGGCGCCGCTGTCGGTGGTATTATCGGTCATCAGGTCCACTAAAGACCTTATTAAAAGAATAATCGGCTACGCTAAGCATCTACACAACAATCGGGCTACTTCGGTAGCCCGATTTTTTTTCAGCCACCCGCCAGTTTGACCTTCATGCCTTTGGCTTCCAGCAGGCTTTTCAGTAAATCGCGCTTATCCCCCTGAATCTCGATAACACCCTCTTTCACCGAACCCCCGCAGCCGCACTTCTTTTTGAGTTCGGCCGCCAGCAGCGTCAATGCCGCGTCGTCCAGGTCGATACCGGTAATCAGGCAGACGCCTTTTCCCTTGCGACCACTGGTCTGGCGCTGGATGCGCACAATGCCATCCCCTTTTGGCCGCTCCTTCGCCGGCTCCGGCTGGGTAATGCGACCGCTGTCGGTTGAGTAAACCAGTGGATTATCCTTCGCCATTATTGTGTCTCCAGACTGTGCAGGATCGCCTGCAGAGTGGCGGCAGGATCAGCGGATTGGGTGATCGGACGCCCGATAACCATATAGTCCACACCCGCCTGCTTCGCCTGCTCAGGTGTCATGATGCGACGCTGATCGCCAGCATCACTGCCTGCCGGGCGAATCCCCGGCGTGACCAGCGCAAACTCCTGACCTAAAACCTGTTTGAAGCGGACAGCCTCATGGGCGGAACAGACCACACCATCCAGCCCGCACGACAGTGTCAGCTTCGCCAGTCGCTCTGCCTGTTCGGCAGGAGAAAGCGTAATGCCCAGCCCTTTGAGATCCTCTGCATCCATACTGGTCAGTACAGTCACCGCAATAAGCAGGGGCGCCTCTTTACCAAAGGGAAGCAGCGCTTCACGCGCCGCGTTCATCATCCGAGCCCCACCACTGGCATGGACGTTGACCATCCAGACCCCGAGATCGGCAGCGGCCGCCACGGCATGAGCGGTGGTGTTGGGAATATCGTGGAATTTAAGATCGAGGAAGATTTCAAAGCCGCGCTGCTGCAGAGTGTTAACCAGCGAGGGGCCAAATAGCGTAAACATCTCTTTGCCTACTTTAAGGCGGCAACTGCGGGGATCGATCTGGTCGACGAAACGCAGTGCGCTGTCGAGGTCATGATAATCCAGCGCTACCAGAATCGGCGAAGCGGTCACGTTGTGGGGTGAAGGCATGGCATTTCCTCTGCAACAGGCGCCCGCAGGCGCAATAGACAAACGGCAAGCATTCTACCTGCGGTGTCTGACCATCACAATCGCCATTGCCCTCCTGCCTGGCAAATTATGCACTGTCGCTGAGGTCTGTAAGCTAACCTGCTCTCTAGTATGTTGTAACTATAATGGGCTATTAACAGTGCAGCTGTAACGGCCGGTTTACTGGCCGTCGAGGCCACGGATGGGCTTTACTGAAGACCAGGTGCGGCAGGATGGGCAGTGCCAGTAGAGTGCGTGGGCGGTGAAGCCACACTTCTGGCAGCGATAGCGCGGCTTGGTGCGGATCTGTTCGCCGACCATGTCACGCAACACCATCAGGCTCTCTTTCGCGCGGCCATCTTCCGCCTCATGCAGGTTTAAATCCATCAGGCGGTGGAACACCCGCATGGTAGGATGACGCTGCAGCTGACGGCTGATGTAATTCTGGGCCGCTTCGGGCCCCTGCTGCTGCTCAAGGATGTCAGACAGATAGAGCTCCGCAGCTGCGCCGGTGTTCTCTTCAACACAGCGATGAAGAAACTCTGACCAGGCGTCGGGCTGATTGAGCTGCTGGAAACAGGTCTCCAGCATCCCCAGCGTTTCACTCACCAGCTCTTTATCCTGGTCCAGCACCCGCTGCAGATGGCCCACCGCTTTAGCGTAATCGCCTTTTTCCATCAGGATACGGCCCATCATGATCGAGATACGTGCGCTGTTGCGATCGGCCGACTCCCCTTTCTTAAGCAGGCTCATGGCACGATCGAGATCGTCGCTGCTCATCGCCTGCAGAGCCAGCTCGCAGTAGAAGTGGGCTATTTCGCCTTTCTGCTTCTCTTTGCCAAGCTTAACCAGCCGTTCCGCAACCTCAATCGCCTGCTGCCAGTCGCTGGTTGCCTGATGGATCAGCAGCAGCTGCTGCAGCGCACCCACCCGAAAGTCAGTTTCATCAGTGAGTTGCTTAAACATGTCTTCCGCGCGGTCATATAAGCCCGCCGCCATATAGTCGCGGCCCAGTTGCTGTACGGCGAGCAGACGCTGCTCATAGCTCAGGGAGGCGCTTTCCATTAAAGCCTGATGGATGCGGATGGCGCGGTCGACTTCCCCGCGCGAACGGAACAGATTGCCCAGCGTCAGGTGTGCTTCAACCGTGCCGCTGTCCTCTTTCAGCATCTCAAGGAAGAGGTCGACCGCTTTGTCCTGCTGATTGGAGAGCAGGAAGTTTACGCCAGCGACATATTCACGTGACAGTCGGTTGGCTTCCTGTTGCTTATCCTGATGCGCGCTGCGACGGCCCATATACCAGCCATACGCTGCCGCCACCGGCAGTAACAGAAACAGCAATTCATGCATCAGGGATTATTCCCGGCCAGCCGGAGAAGATGGCGTGGTCGCCAGGGTAGTACTCTGCTCGATTTGGGTCTGCATACGCTTAATTTTCCGGTTGGCATTCGCCAGGGAGACGCGGGTCCGTAACCAGAACAGACCGCAGATGATCCAGCCAAGCACGAAACCTGCGCCAAACAGGGATGCCAGTAAGGTCGAGATGCTGAACTCACCCTGCGCCAGCAGATAGTTAAATGTAATGACCTGATCGTTATGCGCACCCAGGGTGACGGAAATAATGAAAATGACCAGTACCACTAAAAAAATCAGCAAATATTTCACAGTGCATCCTGTTGTGAGGTTGTCGGGTAGAATTATGCCAAAACTCCAGCAAAAATGCTGCTCCCAGCAGCATCGGGCGGGTCGCTTTTACGCAGGCCCGTCTAATAATATGGGGTCTTACGGGTGAATTACAATCAGGGCTCCCGCTGCGCCACCTCTTTTTGCTCTTCCGGCGGCAGCGTCAGCGGGCCACAGAATCGCTGCGCCAGCCAGGTGGCAATGGTGACCAGTAGCCAGGAGAGTATGGTTGCCATCGCCAGATCCCGTGGCCAGTGCATGCCCAGCAGCAGACGACTCGCCATTACGCCGGTGGCCCACAGAAAGATCACCACCACGGTTTTATAGTGCCGACGCGGCCAGAGCAGACCCAATGCCAGCAGCGCCCAGCTGGCGGCAAACATAGTATGTCCCGACGGGAACGCGAAACCGGTTTCAAACGCCCAGTGCCGTTTCAGCCAGCCTGGGAGCTGTGTCTCATCGGCAATCAGTGAGGTTACCATCTCGCCACGCTGTTTGCGCTTCAGCTCGTAGAAGGTCTTTTCATCCAGCCCGTGATGCTGTTCCAGCCAGATCACATAGGGACGCGGCTCCTGAATCTGCTCTTTGATATAGGATTTGGTGTATTGCCCGGCCAGAATGGTGGCGTTCATGATCAGCAGCAGTAAGATAGCTGGCTTCAGCCGAAAGCGCAGGCACCAGAGCATCCAGGCACTCAGCACGACGCTGGTAACAATGCCCCAGGGGTTGGTGACGGTCTCGGTCATCCAGAAGAGACCTTTCAGCAGCGCATTGCTTTCGCCTGGTTGCCAGCGCCAGCCGCTCAGCCAGACTGCAACCGGCATGATCAGCAGCAGCAGCATTCCAAAGGTGGTACGACGTGAAATCTTAAACATCCTCTTCCCTTATCCCGGCGTCAAAAGAGAGCAATTGCATAACTTTAGCTTAAAAAAGAATAACATAACCGTTGCCGATTGGATAATTGTGCTTTATCACTGCAATTGGTATCAGAGATTACCAGCCCGCTTGCGGGTTGTGGCACAATATTGCACGTTTGTCGGGCCACACTGGCCTGTGCACTATCATGATGATAGTGCATCCTCTGAAGGTTCTGGAGAGTCACATGCAGCTTAAACGGGTGGCAGAAGCCAAACTGCCCACGCCATGGGGAGATTTCCTGATGGTTGGTTTTGAAGAACTGGCAACCGGACATGACCACGTTGCACTGGTTTTTGGCGATATTAATGATAACGAGCCGGTACTGGCGCGCGTTCACTCTGAATGCCTGACCGGCGATGCACTCTTCAGCCTGCGTTGCGACTGTGGTTTTCAGCTGGAAGCCGCTCTCAATGCCATCGCAGAAGAGGGTCGCGGCGCACTGCTCTATCACCGTCAGGAAGGCCGTAACATCGGTCTGCTGAATAAGATCCGCGCCTATGCGTTGCAGGACAAAGGGTATGACACGGTAGAAGCGAACCATCAGCTGGGCTTTGCCGCCGATGAGCGCGACTTCACGCTGTGCGCCGATATGTTCAAACTGCTGGGCGTCAATGAAGTGCGACTGCTGACCAATAACCCGCGTAAAGTGGAGATCCTCAGCGAAGCCGGTATCAACATTGTTGAACGCGTGCCGCTGGTCGTGGGACGTAATCCGAAGAATGCGCACTACCTGGATACGAAAGCGGAAAAGATGGGGCATCTGCTGCCGAAGTCATAAATAAGCTGGGATTCACTGGCATCTGACCCTTGAAGAAGCCCAATCTGAGAGAATCCTCAAGCAACGGATTAGCTCAACGCGCAGGGGGCACGGTCAGAAGAAGAAAGCGTCCCGCCGCCCGGATAAAAACGCCGGGAGCGTTTTTGAACAACGCAAAGCGTTGGCCCGGTACGGGCGCACCTCAGGGATGAGGTGCGTAATTGCGCGGGCCGGGCATGTCATGGATCACGGCTTTTGCGTCTTTCCGATCTGACCGTGTTCCGTGTGCAGCCACGGTCTCACAGCTTCTTATTACAGACGTTGTAAGCCACATAAAAAAGCCGGGTTTTCCCGGCTTTTTTTATCAGTCCAGCATATTGCGGATAACGTAGTGCAGGATGCCGTCATTGCGGTAATAGGTCAGCTCATTACCGGTATCGATGCGACAGCGAGTGTCCAGCTCTTCCTTACTGCCGTCGGCACGGGTCAGCGTCACTTTAACGCTGCAGCCAGGCGTCAGTGCCTGAAGGTTTTCCACGTCAATGCGCTCCTCACCGGTCAGCCCCAGACTTTTGCGGGTCACACCCTGCGGAAACTCCAGTGGCAGGATGCCCATCCCAATCAGGTTTGAGCGGTGAATACGCTCAAAAGATTCCGCAATTACTACCCTGACCCCCTGCAGACGTGGTCCTTTCGCCGCCCAGTCGCGACTTGAACCAGAGCCATACTCAAGACCCGCGATGACCGCCAGCGGCACGCCTTCCGCCTGATATTTCATTGCCGCATCATAGATGGCCAGCTGTTCGCCACTTGGGTAGTGTCGGGTATAACCGCCCTCCACGCCGGGTACCATCTCATTGCGGATACGGATGTTGGCGAACGTACCGCGCATCATCACTTCATGGTTACCGCGACGCGAACCATAGGAGTTAAAGTCTGTACGCTCCACGCCGTGTGACAGCAGATACCGTCCGGCCGGACTTTCCGCTTTGATGCTGCCCGCCGGTGAGATATGGTCAGTGGTGACCGAGTCGCCCAGCATGGCCAGCACTCGCGCACCGCGAATATCCTGCACCGGCTTAGGCTCTTTCTCCATATCGTCAAAGAAAGGCGACAGACGAATATAAGTCGATCCCTCATCCCAGTCGTAAGTCGCGGCTTCACTCACCTTAATCTCCTGCCACTCTGGCGTACCGTCGAAGACTTCAGCGTACTCTTTGTGGAACATGTCGCTGGTGACCTGCTGCACGGCCGTAGCGATCTCTTCCGGTGAAGGCCAGATATCTTTCAGGTAGACCGGCTGGCCCTGACGATCGTGGCCCAGCGGCTCGGTCTGCAGGTTGATCTTCATGTTACCCGCCAGCGCATAGGCCACCACCAGCGGCGGCGACGCCAGCCAGTTGGTTTTAATCAGCGGATGAATACGGCCTTCAAAGTTGCGGTTGCCGGACAGCACAGCACCCACCGTAAGGTCGCCTGCTTTGATCGCAGACTCGATCTCATCTTTCAGCGGGCCGGAGTTACCGATACAGGTGGTGCAGCCATAACCAACCAGATTAAAGCCCAGCTCGTCGAGATAAGAGGTCAGTTGCGCGACGGCCAGGTAGTCTGAAACCACTTTAGAACCGGGTGCCAGCGAGGCTTTGACCCACGGCTGACGTTTCAGCCCCCGCTCGACCGCTTTCTTCGCCAGTAAACCGGCCGCCATTAAGACGCTGGGGTTGGAGGTGTTAGTACAGGAGGTAATCGCACTGATCACCACCGCTCCATCGGTCAGCTTATGCGTCAGCCCGGTATCACTGTCGGTATACTCAACGATTTTATGGGGTTTCTGCGCCTGATTCACTTCCAGCTCATTGCTGGCATCAAACGCGGCGGGCACATCGCCCAGCGACACCCGATCCTGCGGACGTTTTGGTCCTGCGAGACTCGATTCCACCTCATTCATATCCAGCGCCAGAGTGCTGGTAAAACGCGGCTCATCGCCAGGGTTGCGCCACAGACCCTGCGCTTTGGCATAGGCTTCCACTAACGCTACCTGTTCGGCATCGCGTCCGGTCAGGGTCATGTAGCTCAGCGTGACGTCATCAACCGGGAAGAATCCGCAGGTTGCGCCATATTCCGGTGCCATGTTGGCGATGGTCGCGCGGTCTGCCAGCGGCAGATCGGCCAGGCCATCACCGTAAAATTCAACGAATTTACCGACAACGCCGTGCTTACGCAGCATCTGGGTAACGGTCAACACGAGGTCGGTTGCCGTAATGCCGGCCCGCAGTTTGCCGGTGAGTTTGAAACCCACCACATCCGGGATAAGCATTGAGACAGGCTGACCGAGCATGGCGGCTTCGGCTTCGATTCCCCCTACTCCCCATCCCAGCACGCCAAGCGCGTTGATCATGGTGGTGTGAGAGTCCGTACCGACCAGGGTATCGGGCCAGGCGTACTCTTCACCATTCACGGTTTCATGCCAGATCGCCTTGCCGAGATATTCCAGGTTCACCTGATGGCAAATACCGGTGCCCGGCGGCACCACGCGGAATTTATCAAACGCCTTCTGGCCCCAGCGGAGAAAGACGTAGCGCTCATGGTTTCGCTCCATCTCCAGCCGGACATTCTCTTCAAACGCATCATCATTGCCAAAATGGTCGACAGTCACCGAGTGGTCGATAACCAGATCAACCGGTGACAGCGGATTAACTTTCGCCACATCGCCGCCTAGCCGATTCACTGCTTCTCGCATCGCAGCAAGGTCGACTACCGCAGGCACCCCAGTAAAGTCCTGCATTAATACACGGGCTGGCCGGTAGGCAATTTCACGATCGGCGTGGGCATCTTTTTGCCAGTCAACCAGCGCCTGGATGTCCTCCGTCGTAACAGAGTCACCATCTTGATAGCGCAGTAAATTTTCCAGCAGGACCTTGAGGGATTTTGGCAGGCGATCGATATTGCCAAGGTGTTGAGCAGCATGGGGAAGACTGAAGATGTGATATTTTTTGGTGTCGACCTGCAGTACTTCCTGACTCTGCTCGCGTAGGGTAGACGACATAGCTCCTCCTTTCATTCATGGTCTTTAAACCTCAGAGAGACAAAGGTTTATGTTAAAGATAGACCACAATTTCGTTAACGTTTTGATTACAACACAAATTGCTACAATCGATCGCAAACGAAAATGCCCCGTGAAGTCACGAGGCATCATGAAAAGGTGATTTTAATTCAAATTACAGGGTTATCCACACCGCCGCAGACCAGAACGCAAAGGAGAATGCATACGCGCTGAGCCAGGACATTTTAATAATATTCATTTGGTTCACTCCTTCGCCGGAATCGGGCGTAAAAGTTTTTGCGGTCACCTTATAGAAAGAGGCGACACCCTTTGGTCGTACAGGATGTGGTAAGGGCATTTATAGGCCCACCGGAAATTCCGGTTTTAAAAGAACAGTGACGAAGAAATGGTCTGACAACGTTATTTGTTTTTAGGGTCCAGAAACGACTCAATAAAAAGTCTCTGATTATCACTCAAATCCCATGAATCGGGGATAGACACTTTTTCGTCCTTTGCAAGGGGTTCTTTTCCTTTACAGGAGACCGTCTTGTGCTGACCCGAGGTCAGGGAACGTTTATGGCTGAGTGTATTTGCCCACATGGCTTTAGCCCCAGATACGCCAAATCATTAACGCGACAACTACCCAAAACAGCGCAGAGGCAGCGAATACGGTTAACCAGGCTTTGCGACGAGTGTTGCCGGTACGCTCAACCTTGGTGCTTTTTGCCGGGAAACCCGGTTGTACAGTCAGTCGTGTATTCATAGTTTTTGATAATCACTCTCAACAAAATGATTGATAACATCGATTAAGATTTAGGAGGAATCCTAAACGCGTTAAGGCCAAAAATCCAGTTATTTTTATTGAGTACAACGATTAACGGTATTAATCAATGAGCCCAGGTAACGTAAGAAATCATTAATACCGGAACTAATATTTAATTAAAAAACCCGCTAAAAAATTTGAGTTAATTTAAAAACAGATCCACTCAAAACTATAGATAACACTTAAGAACCTTATGTTTAGTGGCTTCCCACGTTAGCTCTTAACTGGAGTATGGGAATATTCCTGGCAAGCCGCAAAGTGACATAGTTAAAAATGTGTTGTAATTCGCATTTAAGAAAGCCCGATGAGGAAACATGTGATCAATGTTTCATTTACAAAAAAATCATAAAAACTTTTGAGTCTCATTTGGCGCTAAAGCCTGGAGACAAAAAAGGCTGCACCAGGCAGCCTTATGTTTACGCGGGGAGGTTAAATTCTATTTAAACGGCAGTTTGATATCTTTAAACATCGCTTCAATGTCTTCATTGGAGCGCAACGCAACCGCAGTATCTACCACATCGCGCGTCAGGTGCGGTGCAAAACGTTGGATAAAATCATACATATAGCTGCGCAGGAAGGTGCTGCGGCGGAATCCAATCTTAGTGGTGCTGTTGGTAAAAATATCGGCGGCTTCAATGCGAATCAGGTCAGGATCGGCCACCGGATCTACTGCCATGCTGGCGATAACGCCAACCCCCAGACCTAAGCGGACATAAGTTTTGATTACGTCGGCGTCGGTCGCGGTAAAGACGATGCGTGGCGTTAAACCTGCACGATTGAAAGCCGTATCCAGTTCTGAACGCCCGGTAAAGCCAAAGGTGTAGGTCACCAGCGGATATTCGGCCAGCTCCTCAATGGTGACCTGCCCTTTTCCTGCCAGCGGATGATCGGCAGTCACCACAATCGCCCGATTCCAGTGGTAGCACGGCAGCATGATTAAATCGTCATAGAGATGCAGGGCTTCGGTGGCGATGGCAAAATCCGCATTACCTTTGGAGACGGCTTCGGCGATCTGGGTTGGAGAACCCTGATGCATGTGCAAAGAGACGCGAGGATAGCGCTCAATAAATCCTTTGATCACACCAGGCAGCGCGTAGCGAGCCTGAGTGTGCGTGGTTGCGACATAGAGCGAGCCTTTATCAGGCCAGGTGTGTTCACCGGCTACCGATTTAATCGCATCCACTTTGGAGAGAACTTCACGCGCTATACGGATGATCTCTTCCCCTGCAGGCGTGACCTGGGTGAGATGTTTACCGCTGCGGGCAAAGATTTGCACGCCCAGTTCATCTTCCAGCATTCGCACCTGTTTACTGATGCCGGGTTGAGAGGTGTAGAGACCTTCCGCCGTCGAAGAGACGTTGAGATTGTGATTCACCACTTCAACGATATAGCGCAACTGCTGTAATTTCATATCTATTCCATCCCGGTAAGTTACAGAGTCGCATCCCCGGTTGACGTATAGTCGCGAGGGTAAAGAGATGCTATGCATCAGGAAAGGTCGGAAATGCTATAACAACTATATCAGTTTAAGTGAGAGAGTAGAACGGATTGATATAAGGCTCAGAAAAAGGCCAGCGAGCGCTGGCCTTCAGGGATTACTTTTTCGCTTCCTGCCATTTGCCATCTATATAGAAGGCGGACCAGCCGGTTGCCTTGCCCTCTTTTTCTGAGGAGACATACTGCTGTTTGGTCTTGCGGCTGAAACGCACCAGCGTTTTGTTGCCTTCCGGATCGGCTGCTGGCGCGTCGGCCAGATATTTCAGCTTCTCAGGCAGACGATCTTTGAAGCGCTGAAGCTCTTCCACCAGCGGCGCACGCGTCTCGCGTGATTTCGGGAAGGTGTTGGCCGCGAGGAAAACGCCCGCCGCACCGTCACGCAACACGAAGTAAGCATCTGACTTCTCACACGCCAGCTCTGGCAGCGGAACCGGATCCTCTTTCGGCGGAGCAACTTCACCACTACGCAGGATCTTGCGGGTGTTTTTGCACTCTTCATTGGTACACGCCATGTACTTACCAAAGCGTCCCATCTTCAGGTGCATCTCCGAACCACATTTCTCGCACTCCACCACCGGGCCGTCATAGCCTTTGATGCGGAATTCGCCCTTCTCAATCTCGTAACCATCACACTCCGGGTTATTACCACAGACATGTAATTTACGTTCGTTATCGATCAGGTAGCTGTCCATGGCCGTGCCACACTTCTGGCAGCGACGACGGGCACGCAGGGCGTTGGTTTCAGCATCATCCCCTTCCAGAATATTGAGAACTTCATTTTCCGGGATCAGGTTGATGGTCTGTTTGCAGCGCTCTTTAGGCGGCAGCGCATAGCCGGAACAGCCCAGGAAGACGCCGGTACTGGCAGTTCGAATCCCCATCGGACGGCTACAGGTCGGGCAGTCAATCGAGGTCAGCACCATCTGGTTCGGCTGCATCCCGCCCTCTTCAGGATCTTTCTCAGCCAGTTCAAGCTGCTGGGTAAAATCGGTGAAGAAGTGGTCGAGTACCGCTTTCCATTGCGCCTGGTTATTGGCAACCTGGTCAAGGTTGCTCTCCATGCGGGCGGTGAAATCATAATTCATCAGTTCGCGGAAGTTCTCTTCCAGACGATCGGTGACGATTTCACCCATTTTTTCCGCATAAAAACGGCGGTTTTCAACCCGTACGTAGCCACGATCCTGAATCGTCGAGGTAATGGCGGCGTAGGTGGATGGACGACCAATTCCGCGCTTCTCCAGCTCACGCACCAGTGACGCTTCGCTGAAGCGCGCCGGTGGTTTAGTGAAGTGCTGACCGGGCAGCAGTTGTTGCAGGTCCAGAACATCACCCACGCTTACCGCAGGCAGCGTACGATCTTCATCATTCTTACGCAGCGCAGGCATCACTTTGGTCCAGCCGTCGAAACGCAGAATACGGCCTTTCGCTTTGAGCCGGAAATCACCGGCGGCAGCAGTAATGGTGCTGGAGTCATATTTTGCTGGTGTCATCTGACAGGCAACAAACTGACGCCAGATCAGCTGATAGAGTTTCTGCGCATCCGCTTCCATATCTTTCAGCTTTTCCGCCACCACTTCCACATCAGAAGGACGAATCGCTTCGTGCGCTTCCTGGGAGTTCTCTTTGCTGGCGTAAGTTATGGCGTTTTCAGGCAGATACTTTTTACCGAAATTGCTTTCGATATAGCCACGCGCCATGGCGACCGCATCCTGACTCAGGTTAGTCGAATCGGTACGCATATAAGTAATGTAGCCCGCTTCATACAGCCGCTGGGCCATCATCATGGTCTTCTTGACGCCAAAGCCGAGACGGGTGCTGGCAGCCTGCTGCAGTGTCGAGGTGATATAAGGCGCGCCCGGCTTGCTGCTGGTCGGCTTATCTTCACGATCCACGATCTCATAGCGCGCTTTTTCCAGCAGCGCGACGGCGGCATACGTCTCGTCGCGGTTGACCGGACGGAAGGCTTTATCGCCTTTGTGCGTCACGTCCATCGACAGCTCATCGCCTTTCGGCGTGGTCAGCGCGGCATTAACTTCCCAGTACTCTTCGGGAACAAAAGCTTTAATCTCACGTTCACGTTCCACCACCAGGCGAACGGCAACGGATTGCACACGTCCGGCAGAGAGACCACGAGCGATCTTTTTCCACAGCAGTGGCGAGACCATGTAGCCCACCACGCGGTCCATAAAGCGACGCGCCTGCTGAGCATTAACCCGATCAATATTCAGTTCGCCCGGCTTTTCAAACGCCTGACGAATCGCATTCTTGGTTATTTCGTTAAACACGACGCGGCTGAAGCGCGAGTCATCACCACCAATCACTTCCCGCAGGTGCCAGGCAATGGCTTCCCCTTCGCGGTCAAGGTCGGTTGCGAGATAGATGTGGTCAGCATTGGCGGCTAACGCCTTCAGTTCGGCGACCACTTTCTCTTTGCCGGGCAGAATCTGATAGTCCGCTTCCCAGCCGTGATAGGGGTCAACACCCATGCGGCTGACGAGTGCGGCCTTCTCATCTTTTTTAACTTTTTTGACTTTCTTGTCAGTCGAAGTGTCTTTGACTTTCTTATCTGTCGAGGCGTCAGCACTTTTCTTCGCGGTAGAACCACTGGTCGGCAGATCCCGGATATGACCCACGCTGGATTTAACCACGTAATCACTACCCAGGTATTTATTGATTGTTTTAGCCTTTGCCGGGGACTCAACAATAACGAGTGCTTTACCCATATTTACCTTTACCTAATGAAAACATCCTGCTTAACGGGAGAGGATTGGATGCCCAAAAACCCAATGGGTTCAATATTGCTGCGCCTGTTTAACATTTCAAGGCGGAGGGGTCAATCTCAGATCAGATGATGTGGCGTTATGCAACTGCATGATAAAGAGTGCTTTTTCTATCTGAACTCATCGCACATCCTGGTGCAAAATCCCTGAAATCGGAATCGCCCACACTCTACCTGATAAAATCTGTTACGCAACTTAATTAGCACTCAGCCCGGACTTACGCCAGGTTTTCATCGATTACACCGATTTGTCACAGCGTGTGACTCGCCAGTAATATAGAAAGGATTGGAGTACTGTCAAACAGGAGTCAATAAATGCAGAGTTCAACTCAGGCTATTTCCCGCCAGGCGTTGCTGGAAAAGGCCAATGCGCTGATCAAAGAACATGATGATTATTTAGCGGGAATGCAGGCGGATGAGGTGATTCAGCAGGGAGAAGTGCTGGTATTTCGCGGACCGTTTTTTCTCGATGCCGATGGAGTGCCGACGGCTAAAACCACGGCGGTGTTTAACGTGTTCAAACACCTTGCCGTAGTGCTGTCGCCGCTCTACCACCTGGAATGAAAAAACCCGGCGCAGGCCGGGTTTCGCATCATCAGAGCAGGGGCTTTTCGCCGCGCTGCCAGAGTTTCAGCAGCAGGCGCTCTGCCACCGAGCCGGCGCTCTGCGTAAAGCGATCCATCACCTTACGGCGGCGGGCATAATGCACGCCGAGCACGCTGAACTTATCCATCTGACGGATGATCAGATCATCGCTGGTGCCGATTTCGTCAACCAGGCCGAGGTCCAGCGCCTGGCGGCCATACCAGTGTTCACCGGTTGCCACCTGATCGATGTCGAGTGACGGGCGCATCTGGTGGACAAACTGCTTGAATAGCAGGTGCGTTTCGTCGAGATCTTCCTGGAATTTCTCACGTCCCTCTTCGGTGTTTTCACCAAACAGCGTCAGCGTGCGCTTGTACTGTCCGGCGGTATGCAGCTCAATATCAATATCGTTCCGTTTCAGCAGGCGGTTGAAATTGGGGATCTGCGCGACCACGCCGATGGAGCCAATAATCGAGAAAGGTGCCGCAACAATACGATCGGCTACGCAGGCCATCATGTAACCGCCGCTGGCCGCCACTTTATCCACGGCCGCCGTGATGCGCAGACCCTGATCGCGCAGACGCTGCAGCTGCGAGGCTGCCAGGCCATAGCCATGAACCACGCCGCCAGGGCTTTCAAGACGCAGCAGCACTTCATCGCCAGGCTGCTTGACGGCCAGCACGGCTGAAATCTCTTCGCGCAGTGAAGTCACCTCATGGGCGTCCATGCTGCCTTTGAAATCAAGTACATAGAGCGTGGGCTTAGCACTGTCTGTCTGCCCCTGTTTCGCCGCCTGCTTTTCCGCTTTGGCTTTCAGCTTTTCACTTTTCTTATGATTTTTCAGCCAGACTTTTTGTGCCTGAGGCTTCATTTTTGCCAGCTGCAAATCCTCTTTCATCTGTTGATAGTCATCATCCAGATGAGTCAGTCGAAGCTGACCGTTTTGTGCCCGTTTGCGTAACGCGGCATTCATCACAATCATGACAATCACAGCGACGGCAACCACCAGTGTCACCACTTTCGCTAAAAACAGTCCATACGTTGAAATAAAATCCATAGGTCGCCTTAGTAAACAGAGAATCAAAAACAGTTCGCCAGTTTAGCCGTTTTGCCCCGCTTCGTCGCCTGAAATGCCAGCAGCTGGCACAGAATGGGTGGGTTGGCGATTGCGCCCATTCGTAAATTCAGGCATAAAGCGGAATCATGCTGTTTTCGCTGGAGGACCCCGCTGTGCATTATCAACCGAAAAGCGACCTGCTCAATCATCGCATTATCCTGGTCACTGGCGCTTCAGATGGCATTGGCCGGGAAGCGGCGCTGACTTATGCCCGCTATGGCGCGGAAGTTATCCTGATGGGCCGTAACCCTGAGAAGCTTCAGCAGGTCGAACAGGCGATCAATCAACTCAATCTCTGCCCGGCTCACACTGTGGTGTTCGATCTGGCCGAAGCGACACCGGAACGTTGCCAGCAGGTGGCAGAACAGCTGGCACAGCAGTTTCCGCGTCTTGACGGCGTGCTGCATAACGCCGGTATCCTCGGTGAGATTGTGCCGCTGGCTGAACTCGACCCACAGGTCTGGCAGCAGGTGATGAACATCAACCTGGACGCCACCTTCTTCCTGACGCAGGCGCTGTTGCCGCTGCTGTTAAAATCAGATGCCGGTTCACTGGTGTTTACCACCTCCAGCGTGGGCCGTACCGGTCGCGCGGGCTGGGGGGCTTACGCCGTCTCTAAATTTGCTACCGAAGGCATGATGCAGGTACTGGCTGATGAGTATAAGAACCAGTCGCTGCGGGTGAACTGTATTAATCCGGGCGGGACGCGAACCAAAATGCGTGCCAGCGCGTTCCCGCAGGAAGATGCCAATAAGCTGAAAACCCCTGCCGATTTGATGCCGCTCTACCTTTATCTGATGGGTGATGACAGCCGTCGTAAAACCGGGATCAGCTTTGATGCCCAGCCAGGCAGAAAACCGGGAGCCGCTGAATAATGGCTGACGATCGTCATCAACAGCGTCAGCAGCGGTTAAAAGAACAGGTAGATGCGCGTATTGCTGCAGCCACGGAGGTTCGTGGCATCCTGATGGTCTTTACCGGCAATGGCAAAGGCAAAACGACTGCGGCCTTTGGCACGGCACTCCGCGCCACCGGTCATGGCAAACGCGTGGCGGCTATCCAGTTCATTAAAGGTGACTGGCCGAATGGCGAGCGAAACCTGCTGGAACAGCATGGTGTTGAATTTCAGGTGATGGCAACCGGCTTTACCTGGGATACGCAGAACCGCGAAACGGATACCGCCGCCTGTCTGGCGGTGTGGCAGCATGCAAAACGGATGCTGGCCGATGAGCAGCTGGATCTGGTGGTGCTCGACGAAATCACCTATATGGTCAGCATGGATTATCTGCCACTGGAAGAGCTGATAGCGGCCCTGCAACAGCGCCCGGCGCATCAGAGCGTCATCATTACCGGACGTGGCTGTCATCGCAGCCTGACTGAGATGGCGGATACGGTGACTGAGATGCGGCCGGTTAAGCACGCTTTTGATGCCGGGATACAGGCTCAGCAGGGAATTGACTGGTAACAGAAAAAGAAAACGCAGCCCTGGGGCTGCGTTTTTAGCGATCGGGCAACGTGATTAACCGGAGTTACGTTTGCTGCCCGGATTGCGGCGTGGTGCACGTGGGGTGCTGCTCACTTTACTGTGACGTTTCACGGCACGACGAATCTGGTTCGCTTTGGTGCGACGACGATCTTTTTCGACCACCAGTTTGGTAACCGTTTCATCATCCATCTCCACCAGGTTACGCAGGTAGTTAACCGCAGGCAGATCCAGTTCGGTCCAGCCACCGCGTGGCAGGCCTTTTGGTAAGGTGATATCGCCGTAGCGAACACGCATCAGACGACTGACCTGCACGCCGACCGCTTCCCATAAACGACGCACTTCACGGTTACGTCCTTCGGTCAGGGTCACGTTGTACCACTGGTTGATCCCTTCTCCACCGCCAAATTTCAGGGTTTTAAAGGCAGCCGGGCCATCTTCCAGCTGAACGCCCTTGCTCAGCTGACGAATTTTATCATCGTCGACCTGACCAAAGACGCGCACCGCATATTCACGTTCCACTTCACGGCTCGGATGCATCAGGCGGTTCGCCAGTTCACCGTCAGTGGTGAAGAGCATCAGACCACAGGTGTTCACATCCAGACGGCCAACGGCAATCCAGCGTGAACCGCGCAGACGAGGCAGACGGTCAAATACCGTTGGGCGCCCTTCAGGATCGCTGCGGGTACAGAGTTCACCTTCTGGTTTGTAGTAAGCCAGCACGCGGCAAACTTCGGTTGCTGATTCAGCAATCGAGACCAGATGGCCATCAATACGGATTTTCAGAGATTTGCTGCTTTCAACGCGGTCGCCCAGGGTGGCGATCTTGCCGTCGACGCTGACACGGCCAGCGGCAATCATTGATTCGATTTCACGACGCGAGCCATGACCGGCACGCGCTAAGACTTTCTGTAACTTTTCGCTCATTGAGCTTCCTCTTTGTCGCCTTCCCAGGCGTCACGGTAGGGTGATAATTCTTTCTGAATCAACAGGTTAACCTATTAATTCGGCCCCATTATACAGGCATTTACCCCTGAAGTAACGCGCTTTATGAGTGGGTCTGAAGCGAATTAAGAAGGGTCAGCCTCTGATAGTTTTAGATCTGATAATATCTGACGCTGATTTAAATAATCCCCGTGCATCTGACAGGAATAAGATTAATAAAATGCATGTATTAAAAACTTTATAGCTGATGACAATTAAATTTTCTAACCACTTTAGTTTCATCAACGTAATGTTCTGGTGATAAAAACCTTAACACTATCTTACACTTTCGCTGGTTTTCCCTTGCTTTTATTCTTCTTAAAAAAACATTAAAGTTAGCACAAACAACTGTTTTAATGACTTAATCCATTATAACCGCTCGGTAAATACAAAAAACCCAGATTTTTTCTAACGCAGATTTATTTAAGGCCTTATTTTCAAGGACATTTGATTCTTATTAGCTTTAATAAATTGTACGACACTATTAAGCTGATATACTTTATTCCTGTAGCACAATAAAAAGCAGGACTCACGACAGAGGGGTCTTGCAACAATGAAGTCCGGCTTTTGTTATTCGTTTATAAAAATAGTCTTTTTAGATTAATCCAATAAACCGGCGCATCCGGAGTTGTTGCGTTAATACGGTTCAGTGATGAACCTTGCTTGCATGTCAAAAATCTTCACCAGGGATTTCCCGACATGCCTGAATAAAGAAACCCATCATGAAAAACCTGTTGCTGTGCCCGGTGCTTGCTGCACTGGTGCTGAGCGGGTGTTCTGTGGGCCACACTGAGTACAGTCGTACGGCGATGCAGCACGTAGATATGAGCGTGACTGGCATTCCGACGATCCTCGGTCTCGGCACACTGGGCACCAGCATTCCATTGACGCCTGAATATAGCCTGACAGCTGCGCACGTTGCCAAAACTGCCGTGCAGCGCGTCAAGTCTTATCACCCTTATTGCGACCTTGCGATTATTTATCACAAGAATGACGCCAGCACGCTGACTAAGTTCCGCAGCAGCGACATCGGCGATCCGGTTAAAATGTATGGCTACAGTTTTATTTCAGCGATGCCGGTTGAATCGACCGGAGTTAATTTAGCCCGTACGGCTATTCGGAATAACTGGAATAAAAGTCCCTGTATAGCCATGGCCTCCAATGCAGGTGTTGTTCAGGGAATGTCGGGCGGCGGCGTTTATAACCGTGATGATACGCTGGGCGGCGTGATTGTTGGCTATTCTGACTCGATTAAAAATGGGCGTAATAACAAAGTGATCCTGAAAGATGTGTCACTTTATATTCCTTACGGCCAGTTCAAAAGCTGGTTAGAGTCGAATCTGGCCCAGACACCGACACGCGGTGCCTGAGCCTGAGGGCTTACAGGAACGGGCGGGTATCGCCCACCCCTTCACGCACAATTTCCGGCGCATCGGTGGTCAGATCGACCACCGTGGTCGGCTGCTGGCCCAGCGTGCCGCCGTCGATAATCAGATCGACCAGCTTGCCGATGCTGTGCTGGATCTCTTCCGGATCGGACTCGGTGAAATCGTTGCCCGGCAGAATTAATGAGGTCGACATCATCGGCTGATTCAGTGCTTCCAGCAGCGCCAGCGCCACGGGATTAGAGGGCACGCGCAGACCAATGGTCTTACGTTTTTCATTCATCAGGCGGCGCGGCACCTCTTTGGTCGCCTTGAGAATAAAGGTGTAGTTGCCTGGCGTGTTGTTTTTCAGCAGGCGAAACGCTGAGTTGCCCACCTGCGAATAGACCGACAGCTCAGAGAGATCCCGGCACATCAGGGTAAAGTTGTGGTGCCCGTCGAGCTGACGGATACGACAGATACGCTCCATCGCGCCCTTCTCCTCCAGCCGACAGCCCAGCGCATAGCCGGAATCGGTTGGATAAACAATGACGCTGCCTTTGTTCAGGTAGTCAACCGCCTGATTAATCAGGCGGGGCTGCGGGTTGTCCGGATGAATATGAAACAATTGACTCATAGAAACCTCGTGTCACCTTTCCGTGATTGCCAGGCTGGGAGCCAGATCCGGGAAGCGTTCCCAGACCGGCTCAACCGCCGCGGGCAGCCAGAGTTTGCGGCCCAGTTCAATCCACGGACAGGGTTGATGAAAATCAGAACCTTGTGATGCGGCCAGTTCATTATCTCTGGCGTATTGCGCCAGCGTCGTGCGCTCATTAGGCGGCTGCTGGCACTGCGCGACTTCCATCGCATCACCGCCCGCTTCGCGGAAATGGGCGACCAGCCGTTTGAGCCACTTTGCCGATAAACCGTAACGGCCAGGATGCGCCAGCACGGCGCAGCCACCAGAATGATGAATAGCATCAATAGCTTGTTTAATTGTACACCATTGTGGCGGCACGTAACCGGTTTTGCCACGCGCCAGATAATTTTTGAACACCTGCGCCATATTCTCTGCTTTACCCTGCTCAATCAGGAAGCGGGCAAAGTGACCGCGGGTAATGATGCCGCCATCAGCCAGTCGCGTGGCTCCCGCCAGCGCATCCGGGATACGTGCCTTCGCCAGTCGCTCACCAATCTCTTCTGCACGTGCTTGCCGACAGGCATGTTGTCCGGCCAGAAACGCCACCATCGCCGGATGGCGGATATCAATGTTCAGTCCCACGATGTGAATCTCATGGTTTTCCCACAGGGTGGAGATTTCTGCGCCCGCCAGCACTTTTATCGGTAAATCGTAATCGATTGCCGTTTGCTGCGCTTCATCAACCCCTGCAACGCTGTCGTGATCGGTGATCGCCAGTACGCCGACGCGCATCTCAACCGCTCGCTGCACCAGGGCGGCTGGCGTCAGTAAGCCATCGGAGGCACGCGTGTGGCTGTGTAAATCATAAACCGGGAAACGGGCGATATCGCTCAAGAGAACTCCTGCAAAAACTAAACCGGCCAGCATGATAACGATTTTCACGGTCAGTGAAAAAGTGTATTGACATTTCCGCTCTGAACCCGTTAACTAGTACACAAGTTCACACGTAACGGGTATTCAATCATGGCTGTTGTAATCACGCATTTAAACGGTTGGCGCAATGTTCCCGAAAACGGGCGACAGGGTCGTGCACACTTTGCGTAAACGCTGTGCTAATACCTGAGCCCGCCACCGAGCGGGCTTTTTTTTGAGCGAAATTCAGAGAAATCATCATGCCAAATGCGAAACCTACAGTGAAGTTGATTACCGGCACCGCACCCTACCGCGAAGATCCGGCCGCAGTGTTTCACCAGCTGTGCGGCGCACGTCCGGCAACCCTGCTGCTTGAATCCGCTGACATCGACAGCAAGCGCAACTTAAAAAGCCTGCTGATTGTCGACAGCGCGCTGCGCGTCAGCGCAATGGGCAACAATGTCACCGTTCAGGCGTTGTCAGAAAATGGCCGCGCCCTGCTGCCGCTGCTGGATGAGGCCCTGCCTGCGTCGGTCAGCAATCAGGTTCGTCCCGATGGACGCGAGCTGACTTTTCCGCAAAGCACCGACCATCAGCAGGATGAAGATTCCCGCCTCAAGGCCCTGTCGGTGTTTGATGCTTTGCGTCTGATTCCACAACTGGTCAACTCCCCTGCCGATGAGCGCGAAGCCGTGCTGCTGGGTGGCCTGTTTGCTTATGATCTGGTTGCCGGTTTTGAAACCCTGCCGGAGCTGGATAATCAGCAACGCTGCCCCGACTACTGTTTTTACCTGGCAGAAACCTTACTGGTGATCGATCACCAGACCCCCAGTGCGCGTCTGCAGGCCAGCCTGTTCTGCCCGTCCACCAGCGAGTTCCAGCGCCTGCAGCGCCGCATCGAGCAGTTGCACGGCCAGATGCTGCAACCGGCACCGGCTCTGCCGGTCCAGCCGGTAGAACAGATGACGCTGACCACCAGCCAGAGTGATGAAGAGTATTGCGACGTAGTACGCACACTTCAACAGGCGGTTCGCATCGGCGAAATTTTCCAGGTCGTGCCGTCACGTCGCTTCTCGCTGCCGTGCCCGTCGCCGCTGGCTGCTTATGAGACACTGAAAAACAGCAATCCCAGCCCCTATATGTTTTTCATGCAGGATCAGGATTTCTCCCTGTTTGGCGCGTCGCCGGAGAGTTCGCTGAAGTATGACGCCACCTCCCGTCAGATTGAGATCTACCCGATTGCCGGTACCCGCCCGCGTGGCCGCCATGCTGATGGCTCACTGGACCGCGATCTCGACAGCCGCATTGAGCTGGAGATGCGTACCGACCATAAAGAGCTGGCTGAGCATCTGATGCTGGTGGATCTGGCGCGTAACGATCTGGCACGTATCTGCGTGCCCGGCAGCCGTTACGTGGCTGACCTGACCAAAGTCGACCGCTACTCGTTTGTGATGCATCTGGTTTCCCGCGTGGTGGGTACGCTGCGCGCGGATCTCGATGTGCTGCACGCGTATCGTGCCTGTATGAACATGGGCACGCTGAGCGGAGCACCAAAAGTTCGCGCCATGCAGTTGATTGCCGGGGCTGAACGCACCCGTCGCGGCAGCTACGGCGGCGCGGTGGGCTACTTCACCGCCCAGGGCGATCTCGATACCTGTATCGTTATCCGCTCCGCCTATGTAGAAGATGGCGTCGCCACCGTTCAGGCGGGCGCCGGTGTGGTGCTGGATTCTAATCCGCAGGCTGAAGCTGATGAAAGCCGCAACAAAGCGCGCGCCGTACTGCGCGCTATCGCGACTGCCCATCACTGCAAGGAGATCTTCTGATGGCCGATATTCTGCTGCTCGATAACATCGACTCTTTTACCTATAACCTGGTTGATCAGCTGCGGACCTTTGGTCACAACGTGGTGATTTACCGCAACAATCTACCTGCCGAACTGCTTATTGAACAGCTGCAGCGGATGGAGAACCCGGTGCTGATGCTCTCTCCCGGTCCCGGCGCGCCAAAAGATGCTGGCTGTATGCCGGAGCTGCTGCGGGTGCTGCGTGGTCGTCTGCCAATTATCGGTATCTGTCTGGGTCACCAGGCGATTGTCGAAGCCTATGGCGGCCATGTGGGCCAGGCAGGCGAGATCCTGCACGGCAAAGCCTCTTCAATCGACCATGACGGCGAGGCGATGTTTGCCGGTCTGAGCAATCCGCTGCCGGTGGCGCGCTATCACTCGCTGGTGGGCAGCAACACGCCGGAAGAGCTGACGGTGAACGCCAGTTACAACGGGATGGTGATGGCCGTTCGCCATGAAACCGATCGCGTATGCGGGTTTCAGTTCCATCCTGAATCGATTTTGACTTCTCAGGGCGCGCGCCTGCTTGAGCAGACGCTGGCCTGGGCGCTGGCAAAGTAACAGGGAGAATAAACATGCAACAGACACTGGAAAAACTTTACCAGGCGCAGACGCTGAATCAGGCTGAGAGTCACCAGCTGTTCAGCGCCATCATTACCGGACAGCTGGAGCCAACGCAGCTCGCTGCCGCGCTGATCGCCATGAAGGTGCGCGGTGAAACGCCGGAAGAGATCGCCGGAGCCGCCACCGCACTGTTGGAAGATGCCAAACCTTTTCCCCGCCCTGATTATGCGTTTGCCGACATTGTGGGCACCGGCGGCGACGGCAGTAACAGCATTAATATTTCGACTGCCAGCGCCTTTGTCGCCGCGACCTGCGGTCTGAAAGTGGCGAAGCACGGCAACCGCAGCGTCTCCAGCAAATCGGGCTCCTCCGATCTGCTGGCCGCCTTTGGCATCAATCTCGATATGCCCGCTGACCGGGCGCGCCAGGCGCTGGACGATCTGAATGTCTGCTTCCTGTTTGCGCCGCAGTATCACACCGGTTTTCGCCACGCGATGCCGGTCCGCCAGCAGCTTAAGACCCGTACGCTGTTTAACGTGCTGGGCCCGCTGATCAACCCGGCACGCCCGCCACTGGCAGTGATTGGTGTTTACAGCCCGGAACTGGTGATGCCGATTGCTCAGACGCTGAAAGTGCTGGGTTATCAGCGCGCGGCGGTGGTTCACGGTGGCGGAATGGATGAGGTGGCGCTGCACGATGTAACCCATGTGGCCGAACTGCGTGAAGGTGAAATTACGCGCTATCAGCTCTCGCCAGAGGACTTTGGTTTTGGCTTCCATCCCAAAGAGGCGCTGGCGGGCGGCACGCCGGAAGAAAATCGTGACATTCTGACCTCTTTACTCCAGGGTAATGGCCAGCAGGCCCATGAGGAGGCCGTCGCCGTCAACGTGGCGATGTTGCTTAAAGTATTCGGTCAGGAAGATCTGCGTGAAAACGCACAGCAGGCGCTTAACGCCATCCGCAGCGGACAGGCTTATGAGCGTGTTGTCGCACTGGCAGCAAGAGGATAATCATGAAAGGCACCGTGTTAGAAAAAATTGTTCAGGACAAAGCGATTTGGGTTGAAGCCCGTCAGCAGCAGCAGCCTCTCTCAACCTTTCAGAACAGCATTGAACCTGCCAGCCGTCATTTCTACGACGCGCTGCAGGGTGCAAGAACCGCGTTTATCCTGGAGTGTAAAAAGGCCTCTCCTTCGAAAGGCATTATTCGCGAGGATTTCGATCCAGCCGCCATTGCCGGGGTCTACCGCCACTACGCTTCCGCGGTGTCAGTACTGACCGATGAGAAATATTTTCAGGGCGACTTCGCCTTTCTGCCGATTGTCAGCGCGGCCATCACCCAGCCGGTGCTGTGCAAAGATTTTATCATCGACCCTTATCAGATCTATCTGGCCCGTTACTACCAGGCGGATGCGATTCTGCTGATGCTGTCAGTGCTGGATGATGAGCAGTATCGTCAGCTGGCCGCCGTGGCGCACAGCCTGAAGATGGGCATTCTGACTGAAGTGAGTAATGAAGAGGAACTGGAGCGGGCTATCGCGCTGCAGGCCAAAGTTGTGGGTATCAACAACCGCGATCTGCGTGACCTCTCTATCGATCTTAACCGCACCCGGCAGCTGGCACCGCGTCTGTCACACGGCGTCACAGTAATCAGCGAATCAGGCATTAACAGCTATGCCGATATTCGCGAGCTGAGCCATTTTGCCAACGGCTTCCTGATTGGTTCTGCACTGATGGAAGAAGCCGACCTGACCGCAGCGGTGCGTCGGGTCACGCTGGGCAGCAATAAAGTGTGCGGCCTGACCCGTGCCGAAGATGCGCGCGCCGCCTATGAAGCCGGGGCAATCTATGGTGGTCTGATCTTCGCGGAAGGTTCCCCACGCCAGATTGACACCGCTACGGCGCAGACCGTGATCGCTGCGGCGCCGCTGCGCTACGTCGGCGTGTTCCGCAATGCCGCTATGAGTGACATTGTCACGCAAGCCGGTGCGCTTTCACTCTCTGCGGTGCAGCTGCATGGTAACGAGACGCCGGCGTTTGTGGCTGAACTGCGTGCGGCTCTGCCAGCTGAGATTCAAATCTGGAAGGCGCTGCGCATTGAAGGCACCTTACCGGCGCGCGACTGGCCTCATATTGACCGTTATGTGTTTGATAATGGCGACGGCGGAACCGGACAGCGTTTCGACTGGTCGCTGTTGCAGGGGCAGACGCTCAACAACGTGCTGCTGGCCGGTGGCCTGAGCGCGGATAACTGTGTTGAAGCCGCGCAGCTCGGCTGTGCCGGACTGGACTTCAACTCTGGCGTGGAAAGCGCGCCTGGCATCAAAGATGCCCGTAAAATTGCCGCTGTGTTTCAGACACTGCGAGCCTACTGATTTGCCTGGCCTGCTCAACGGCGGGCCCGAGAAAGGAAGATAAAAAATGACGTTACTTAATCCCTACTTTGGCGAATTTGGCGGAATGTATGTTCCGCAAATCCTGATGCCAGCCCTGCGCCAGCTGGAACAGGCGTTTGTCGACGCCCAGAAAGATCCTGAGTTTCAGGCCGAGTTTACCGACCTGCTGAAGAACTATGCGGGTCGGCCTACCGCCCTGACGCTGTGCAAAAACCTGACTAAAGGCACCAAAACCCGCCTCTATCTTAAGCGTGAAGATCTGCTGCACGGTGGCGCGCACAAGACCAACCAGGTGCTGGGTCAGGCGTTGTTAGCCAAACGCATGGGCAAAAACGAAATTATTGCCGAAACCGGTGCGGGTCAGCACGGCGTAGCTTCAGCGCTGGCCTGTGCGCTGCTGGGCATGAAATGCCGCATCTATATGGGCGCAAAAGATGTGGAGCGTCAGTCACCCAACGTCTTCCGTATGCGTCTGATGGGCGCAGAAGTGATCCCGGTGCACAGCGGCTCCGCCACGCTGAAAGATGCCTGTAATGAAGCACTGCGCGACTGGTCTGGCAGCTACGAGACATCACACTATATGCTCGGCACCGCAGCGGGTCCGCATCCCTTCCCGACGATTGTGCGTGAGTTCCAGCGCATGATTGGCGAAGAGACTAAAAAGCAGATTCTGGAAAGAGAGGGTCGTCTGCCCGATGCGATCCTCGCCTGTGTGGGCGGCGGCTCCAACGCCATCGGCATGTTTGCCGACTTTATCGATGAGACCAGCGTGAAGCTGATCGGCGTAGAGCCTGCGGGCCACGGCATTGAGACCGGCGAGCATGGCGCGCCGCTCAAGCACGGTCGCGTCGGCATCTACTTCGGTATGAAATCGCCGATGATGCAGACCCATGATGGCCAGATTGAGGAGTCTTACTCGATCTCTGCCGGCCTCGACTTCCCGTCTGTAGGCCCGCAGCATGCGCACCTGAACAGCATTGGTCGTGCGGAATATGTCTCCATCACCGATAACGAAGCGCTGGCCGCCTTTAAACAGCTCTGTCGCGATGAAGGTATCATTCCGGCGCTGGAGTCATCCCACGCCCTGGCGCACGCCATGAAGATGATTCAGGCCGAGCCGGAAAAAGAGCAGTTGATTGTGGTCAACCTCTCTGGCCGCGGCGACAAAGATATTTTCACCGTTCATGACATTTTGACAGCGCAGGGAGAAATCTGATGGAACGTTACAATCAACTGTTTACGCGTCTGTCAGCGAATAACGAAGGGGCTTTCGTTCCTTTTGTTACGCTGGGCGATCCGTCACCGGAGCTTTCACTGCGTGTGATTGATGCCCTGGTTGAAGGAGGCGCGGATGCACTGGAGCTGGGTATTCCCTTTTCCGATCCCCTTGCAGATGGCCCGACCATCCAGAATGCGACGTTACGCGCCTTTGCGGCGGGCACCAACACCAGCCAATGCTTTGAAATGCTGGCCACTATCCGCCGTAAGTATCCGGATCTGCCGATTGGATTGCTGATGTACGCCAATCTGGTCTTCACCAACGGTGTGGATGAGTTCTATGCCCGTTGTGCAGAGGCGGGTGTGGATTCGGTGCTGGTGGCGGATGTGCCCGTTGAAGAGTCCGCGCCCTTCCGTCAGGCGGCGCTGCGTCATGGCATAGCACCCATCTTCATCTGTCCGCCTAACGCCAGCGATGAGCTGCTGCGCGAGATCGCTTCACACGGACGGGGTTACACCTACCTGCTGTCGCGCGCGGGCGTGACCGGTGCTGAAAACCGCGCCAGCCTGCCGTTGCAGCATCTGATCGACAAGCTGCGTGAATACCATGCAGCCCCGCCGCTGCAGGGCTTTGGTATCTCTGAGCCTGAACAGGTTAAGGAAGCGATCGCCGCGGGCGCTGCGGGCGCGATCTCCGGCTCTGCGATTGTCAGAATCATCGAAAAACATCATTCAGAGCCTGAGGTGATGCTGAGCGAGCTGAAGAACTTTGTCAGCCGTCTTAAAGCCGCCAGCCGTTAATCCTGCCAGCATGCCTTATCGCGCGATAAGGCATGATTTGTTTCCTTTTTTTTCATTCCCCCATTTGCCCTTTTTGCAAAATCTGCACCACAATGACAATGCGCCGTTACGGTAACGTCGCATCCATTTTGTGACAGGGAGAGAAAGCAATGAAATTCGTTAAACTGCTGACAGGTGCTGTACTGGCGGGCGTGGTTGCGCTGACACTGAGCGCCTGTGCGCCAACCGCAACCAAAGAGGGAACCGGTGGCTATATTGATGACACCGTGGTGACCACAAAAGTTAAAGGTGAACTGCTGAAAGATGACTCGCTGAAATCAACTGAAATCAACGTAGAAACCTTCAAAGGTAAAGTTCAGCTGAGCGGTTTTGTTTCATCACCACAGATGGCTAACCGTGCCGTTCAGGTTACGCGCAGCGTGGCGGGCGTGAAGTCCGTTGTTAACAATATGCAGATCAAATAACGTCTTAACAGACAAAAAAAGGCCGCTGATTCAGCGGCTTTTTTATTATCTTTATCCTCAGAAACGGTAACCCGCTCCGAAGAAGAAGACCCAGGGATCGATGCGCATATTGATATTCTGCTGCTCGCCACCCGCTTTAAACTTCACTTCCGTATCAATATCCATGTACCACACCGACGCATTCAGCATCCAGTCACGGTTAATCTGATAATCCAGACCGACCTGACCCGCCACACCCCAGGAATCCTTCACGCTGAGATCGGTCAGGCCCGCATCGCGGCCCGTCTGGTTGAAATCGGCATCGTAAAAGGTGGTGTAGTTGATACCTACGCCAACGTAAGGACGCGCTTTGCTCTTGCTGTCAAAGAAGTAGTACTGCGCCATCAGCGTAGGCGGTAACTGGCGTACCGTTGCCAGTGTTCCGGTCGGGCCCAGGCCCACCTTGTGACGGAACGGTGTGGCGGCCAGTAATTCGACACCAATGTTGTCCGTTGCCATGTAAGTAAAGGTCAGGCCCAGCTGCGTGTCGTTGGATGCGCTGAACTCGCCCATCCCTAACACATTATCGGAACCTTCGGTGGGCCGGACGGTGGCACTACCGGCACGCATAAAGAAGTCGCCTGCTTCGTGGGCCATCGACAGCTGAGGGAAAGCCAGAGCCAGCAGCATCGCGCATTTTGCCAGTTTCATCATCACTCCTTTGCTTAATGTTAATGTCGCGAACGTCATCGCTTTTTGCTGGCAAATATTTAACGTGATTTACAGAAAATTGCACTCTGTACCCTTCACATAAATTACTTAAAAAACAATGAATTGATTTAGATCAATTTCGGCTCGGGCTGGCGCAGCAAAATTCCCCTTGCTGAATAATTTCGCCAGGCCTATTTTGCTTATCTTCTCTGGTGATTTTGGTTCGATGCCCTGGGAGGGGCGGGTGATCAAATGAGTGAAATAACTAACCCTTGTGTCAGCTGTGGCGCCTGCTGCGCCCATTTCCGCGTCTCATTTTACTGGGCCGAAGCCGATGATGCCGGCGGCCCGGTGCCGACCGCATTAACCGAACCGCTCAGCCTGTTAATGCGCAATATGCGTGGAACGAACGATCGCGCGCCGCGCTGCGTTGCCCTTGAAGGCGACATTGGCGGCTGTGTCTCCTGCGGAATTTACGAACAACGTCCGACGCCCTGTCGGGAATTTTCGATGTCGGGCGAAGCGGGTATCCACAATGAAGCCTGCGATCGCGCCCGCGCCCGGTATGGTCTTCCCGCCCTTTTTTCCCCATCTTTACCTGTCATGACAGAAAGTTATGCCACAGCGGGTGCCCGCGAGCTGCCAGAACATGTACAATCGCCGGGTTAATTAACCCGGTTCCTCAAAGGAGTGTACATGTCTATCACGGCAAGCTCGTTATACCGTGACACAGGAAATTTCGCGCGCCATCAACTGGCTACGGTGCTGTTGATGTCGCTGCTGGCCGCTTTTATCACCGTCATGCTGGTGCATGTGCTGACGCCAGGTGCCGATCAGATGGCCCTCCTGCAACAGGGTGACGATAGCGCCGGTTCGCTGTTTGAGATGGTGCAGAATATGTCACCGGAACAGCAGCAGGTGCTGCTGCGCGCCTCGGCGGCCAGCACCTTCGCTGCGCTGATGGGGAACACGCTGCTGCTTGGCGGAATGCTCTATCTGATCCCGATGGTCTCTTCCGGCCAGCGTGTCAGTGCGTTGCGGGCGATTGGTGCTTCAGCGCCGCTGCTGCCAAAGCTGCTGCTGCTCACCTTCCTGATGACGCTGGTGGCGCAACTGGGCTTTATGGTGCTGGTGGTGCCAGGCATTCTGCTGACGATTCTGCTGTCGCTGGCTCCGGTGATGGTGGCCAGTGAGAAGATGGGTGTCTTTGCCGCCATGCGGGCCAGCATGCGGATGGCGTGGAAGAATGTGAAGCTGATTGCCCCCGCTATTCTGCTCTGGCTGCTGGCCAAAGTGGTGGTGATGCTGTTCTTCTCTTCGCTGACGGTTTTACCGCTGAATGTCTCGTCGGTGATTTTCACCGCGGCAGGCAATGTGGTTTCGGCGATGTTGATTATCTATCTTTATCGGCTCTATATGCTGTTACGTTGATTGACGATGTGCCTTCGGGCACATTTGCAGCCAACTCTGAATGGAAAAACTATGAAGCAGCTACTCGACTTTCTTCCCCTGGTGGTCTTTTTCATCTTCTACAAGCTGTATGACATTTTTGTCGCCTCGGGCGCGCTGATTGTCGCGACCGGTCTGGCGCTGGTTGTCAGCTGGGTGCTCTATCGCAAGCTGGAAAAGATGACGATTTTCACCTTTGTGCTGGTGGCGGTTTTTGGCACCCTGACGCTGGTGTTCCACAACGATGAGTTCATTAAGTGGAAAGTCACGGTTATCTACAGCCTGTTTGCCGCCGCTCTGCTCTACAGCCAGTGGTTTATGGAGCAGACGCTGATTCAGCGCATGCTGGGCAAAGAGCTGCAGCTGCCCGACGCGGTCTGGCGCAGGCTCAACGTTGCCTGGGCGCTGTTCTTCTTTATCTGCGGCCTGGTAAACATCTATGTCGCCTTTTGGTTATCTCAGGCGTTTTGGGTTAACTTTAAAGTGTTCGGTCTCTCCGGTCTGACCTTACTGTTTACCCTGCTCAGCGGGCTTTACATCTGGCGACAGATGCCGCAGCAGGAACAAAAATAATCATCTGCCCGGTCCGCCGGGCATTTTTTTAGCATTCACCTGCATAGAAGTGGAAGCAATGGGCGAAAAACATAAATTGCCGAAAGGCGAAATGGTGCTGCGTACGCTCGCCATGCCAGCAGATACCAACGCCAACGGCGATATTTTTGGTGGCTGGCTGATGTCACAGATGGATATGGGTGGCGCTATCCTGGCGAAAGAGATCGCTGAAGGACGCGTGGTGACGGTTCGCGTCGACGGCATGTCATTTATGAAGCCCGTCGCGGTGGGCGATGTGGTGAGCTGCCATGCGAGCTGTCTTCGTACCGGCAACAGTTCCATGACGATTAATGTGGAAGTGTGGATCAAAAAAGTGTCGTCTGAGCCGATTGGACAAACTTACATTGCGACGGAAGCGGTGTTTATTTATGTGGCGGTCGACAATGAGGGTAATTCCCGTCCTCTGCCAGCCGGTCGCGCTAACCAGCAACCCGGCGAATGAAAAACAGGTCAGGCTGTTTCAGCCTGACCTGACGCTTTATTCTATGCTGGCCCCACCATTAAGCTTAAACACGATATTCATGGTCAGACCCTGCCCAGGCTTTCCTTTCTCATAGCGCCAGGTTTTCATCGCCTGCTTAACGCCCCGCTCAAACATATTGCTCGGCTGAGCAGAGAGGATCTGGATGTTATCCACTCGTCCGTCACTATCCACATCAAACTTCACCCGCACCCGTCCTTCTATCCGCAATGCCAGCGCGCGCTGAGGATAACCAGGTTTACTCACGGTAAGAGCTTTTGGGCCGGTTGAGGCCGATGAGGTGGGTGACGGCGTAGATTTTGGCGCCGTGGTCGGTTTGTTCTGCGTCGCCGGGGCTTCCTGCTTAAACGGATCGGCCTGCGGTTTGCTCTCCTGACGCGGCTTCACCTCGCGTTTAGGCTGCTCCCGCTTGTGCTCTGGTTTCGGTTTGGGCTTTGGCTTAGGCTCAGGTTTGGGAATCGGCACCGGCTCCGCTTTCGGCGGTTCGGGCACGGGCTGAGGTTCCGGCACCGGTTCAGGTTCAGGCTGAGGTTCTGGCTGTGGCGCAGGCGGCTCCACGATGGCCGGTGCAGGCTCAGGCTGAACTTCAGGGGCAACCATGGTAACGCTGATGGGCTGCGACGCTTTGGGCACCTCAATCACCTGCTGGAATGAAGCATACAGAATTCCGGCTATCACGGCCCCATGCAAAGCAACAGACAACAACATGGAGACAGGCGTGCGTTTAGGTAATGGCATAGTCAGCGTGGTCATAACAGTCGCAGTGATTGAATGAAGCAGCGATTTTAAATGCAAATAGCAATCAGTTTCAATAACTCCCGCCATCCCGCCTGAAGAAAAGCGCTTTTTAGCCCTTTATGCTGAGCCATTAACCACTCTGAGGTTTCGTTTGCACTCTGAGGGGCAATCCCTTAACGTGTTGCGAAATTCTGGTTAATGGGAGTTCCTTAGTGCTTTACGTCATTTATGCAGAAGATACTGCAGATTCACTGGAAAAACGTAACGCCGTGCGCCCTGCCCATCTGGCACGGCTCAAACTGCTGCAGGAAGAGGGACGCCTGATCATTGCAGGCCCGATGCCTGCTGTCGACAGCAACGATCCTGGTGTAGCGGGCTTTACCGGCTCAACCGTGATTGCTGAATTCCCGTCATTAGAAGAAGCACAATCTTGGGCACAGGATGATCCCTACTTCGCCGCGGGCGTCTATAAGCAGGTTTCGGTTAAGCCGTTTAAACGCGTCTTCTGATCGTGACTCAGCATTGAAAATGGCTTCTGTGCCTGGCACAGAAGCCATTTTTATTTTGATCGTTCAAGAGAGGAAAGATGCAGATAATCATTCTGGGGCTACTGGCCATTATCGCTTTACTGATCGGCAGCGCGGTTTATCTCTGGCGAACTCAGGGCTGGCGTAATAAAAAGCAGTGGATTGTCATGCTGATCGTGCTGGCGGCGGCACTGCAGCTGGTGAACGTAACGCTGATGATAACGACACAACGTCTCGCTGGTTAATCAGACCTGAGGTTTCATTGCGACAGAGCAGCACATCACTCTCTGTCGCAGCAACCGGCCGGTCTGAATATTCTGCCTCGCGAATAAACGCAGCGACCAATTGATCTTAATAAATTAAAGCGTTGTTCTGAACGACATTGATAATAAACCGGCAGTACACCGGCCTGGTCTTTCAGTAATACACGCTCTCTTTATTATCCCGCCACTGGCTATTTTCAGCGATGAGTTAACCGCGATCCAGAATCAGGCCAATCAGCGCATGATAGTGCTGTTCTTCTTCCGGACTGGTGACATGCTGTAAACGGCCGATCAGTTTTGAGCAGATCGCTTTACGATTCAGACTACGACCCGAACTGATAATTTCCGTCACGACGGAGCCAAGAATGGCCTGTTGTGAGGGCTGCGCGGCGCTGTGTAAATACGCGGAGATGTCAGAGACTGAAGCGGGAATACGAACGTTAGTCTGCATGGTTGACCCTCATAGGATTCATTTAAGATTAATAACCGATGCGATAAAGTTATACAACAACGAGCTATCTGTACAGATATTTAGGTTAAAAAATCAGATCGTCTTGTTTTAATGAGAACAAACCCATAAATAACAGCACATTACAACACTGTAAAGTTGTACAACTTTTTAGCCTGCTGTTTTTATCCTGTTAATATTCCCTCTTTAGTCCGCGCCTGCATGACCTGTTTTACTATTAAAAAATGATCTTTCCGTCCTTTTTTTAGTATTAAAGAGGAATTATCTCGCAGAGCTGTCTACATTTACCCCTTGTGAGTTGAACCTCTGAATGGATGCACAGCACAGTCGCGGGCACATTATGCATAAAACTTATTCTGGCCAGTCCCTTACATTGCTCGACCCGCTGTTATCCCGGCTCCTTTCTATTGTTGACCCCAAAATAGAAGTAATGAGTGGTTACCCTGCTAATTGCTCAGTGTGGCTCACTGTCTATTATCAGCGTAAATCGCGTCAGTGGTCTTACGAATGGTACGATCGTGTGGGTTACCACAGGCCGACTGAGCTGGGCAGCTCAATGGAATGTCTGATGCGCGAAGTCAGCGATCGTGGCGCGTCGCATCAGGAGCACCTGATAGCGCGACGGGCGATGGCAGAATCGGTTTTTTTTGAAGCCTGATTTGAAGTCTGAATAGCCTGCTTTGTCCGACAGGCTGAATTCACCGGGCTTTCGCTATATTATCTGCGTAATAAACATAATCGAACGACGCTGCTGTTGTGCCAGCTGATGGCGAATGCAGTGGATACGCTTATACCGCCGCGACTGCCCTTCCAGCCAGCGTGAGCGGCGGCGATGCACCTGCCGTAACATTCTCCAGCGCGCCACTTCATTTCTGCTTCGTTTCATCACTTCCTCTCTGACGTCATACACACGAGATATACGCGAGGGCATTATAGAGATCTCTGCGGTAATGCCAAATCGGATCCTTCATCGAGGATGTCCGGGATAAAGGGTTCCGTTAGCCGTCATCTGCACGTAAACTTGCCGGACGAAAGCGCGAACGGGATGTCCACTTTATGACCACTTTTTATACCCTGATCAGCTGGTTGCTGGTGTTTGGTTACTGGCTGCTGATCGCCGGGGTTACGCTGCGCGTGTTGATGAAGCGACGGGCAGTGACATCCGCGATGGCCTGGCTACTGGTTATCTATATTCTGCCGCTGGTCGGGATTATCGCTTATCTCTCTTTTGGCGAACTCCATCTGGGTAAACGTCGTGCAGAGCGCGCCCGCACCATGTGGCCATCCACTGCCCGCTGGCTTACTGACCTTAAGCAGTGCCGTGAAATTTTTGCCACCGAACACAGCGACGTTGCGCGTTCGCTGTTTGAGCTTTGCTACCATCGTCAGGGCATCGCCGGGGTTAAGGGCAACCAGCTGCAGCTGCTCACCAGCGCCGACGACGTGATGCAGGCGTTGATTCGTGATATCCAGCTGGCTCGCCACAACATTGAGATGGTGTTCTATATATGGCATCCCGGCGGTCTGGCGGATGAAGTGGCGGAATCGCTGATGGCGGCATCACGCCGTGGCGTTCATTGCCGTCTGCTGCTCGACTCTGCGGGCAGTGTTACCTTTTTCCGCAGTCCCTGGGTCGGCATGATGCGCAATGCCGGAATCGATGTGGTGGAAGCGTTGCAGGTCAGCCTGCTGCGCGTCTTCCTGCGACGGATGGATCTGCGTCAGCACCGCAAAATCGTACTCATTGATAACTACATCGCTTATACCGGTAGCATGAACCTGGTCGATCCGCGCTTCTTTAAACAGAGCGCGGGTGTCGGTCAGTGGATTGACCTGATGGCGCGAATGGAAGGCCCGGTGGCGACGGCGATGGGGATTGTTTTCAGCTGCGACTGGGAGATAGAGACCGGCAAACGCATTTTACCGCCGCCGCCCGATCGCAACATTATGCCGTTTGAACAGGAGAGCGGCCACACCGTGCAGGTGATCGCCTCCGGCCCCGGCTTCCCGGAAGATATGATCCATCAGGCGCTGCTGACTGCGGTCTATTCGGCGCGTGAACAGTTGATCATGACCACGCCCTACTTAGTGCCGAGCGACGATCTGCTGCATGCTATCTGTACGGCGGCGCAGCGTGGCGTCAATGTCAGCGTGATTGTGCCTCGTCACAATGACTCGCTGCTGGTTGGCTGGGCCAGCCGCTCCTTCTTCAGTGAGTTGCTGGAAGCGGGCGTGAAAATTTATCAGTTTGAAGATGGCCTGCTGCATACCAAAAGCGTGCTGGTCGACGGACAACTGAGCCTGGTGGGAACCGTGAATCTCGATATGCGCAGTTTATGGCTGAATTTTGAAGTGACGCTGGTGGTTGATGATGCGGGTTTTGGCAGCGATCTCGCCTGTGTGCAGGATGACTATATCGCCCGTTCCCGCCTGCTGGATGGCAAGCGCTGGGCAAAACGTGCCTGGTGGCAACGCATCGTCGAACGACTGTTTTACTTCTTCAGTCCTTTACTGTAAAACGAGCCAGATTGTGTAAATGGCCGCAGGCCGACAGGACAGACTATGGATTTAAATAATCGCCTTACCGAAGATGAAACGCTGGAACAAGCCTACGATATTTTTCTCGAACTGGCAGTCGACAATCTTGATCCGGCAGACGTCATTCTCTTCAATCTGCAGTTCGAAGAGCGCGGTGGCGCAGAGCTGTTCGATCCCTCTGAAGACTGGAAAGATCATGTCGATTTCGATCTGAACCCGGACTTCTTCGCCGAGGTGGTGATTGGGCTGGGTGAAGCGGACGGTGAACCGATCACCGACGTCTTTGCTCGCGTGCTGCTGTGCCGCGAGAAAGACCACAAACTCTGTCATATCCTGTGGCGTGAGTAAGCGTCAGATTTGTTAAGAAAACGCCGGGCGATTGCCCGGCGTTTTGCATTATAGCGGGTCGACTTTCAGACAGGAGACCGCGTGATTGAAGCTGCCTTCCAGCAGCGGCCGGGTTTTCGCACACTCCGGACCGGCAATCGGACAACGGGTGCGGAACACGCAGCCTGATGGCGGATTGATCGGCGACGGCAGCTCCCCTTCCAGTAGCTGAATCTGCTTGTTCTTCTCCTTGTCCGGATCGGGAATCGGCACCGCGGACATCAGCGCACGGGTATAAGGATGCTGAGGATTGCTGTAGACCTCTTTGTAGGTACCCAGCTCCACCGCATGCCCCAGATACATTACCAGCACCCGGTCAGAGATATGTTTCACCACCGCCAGATCGTGCGCAATGAAGATCAGTGATAAGCCCATTTCGCGCTGCAGCTGCTGCAGCAGGTTAACCACCTGGGCCTGAATTGAGACGTCCAGTGCGGAGACCGGCTCATCACAGATAATCAGCTTTGGCTCCAGAATCAGCGCGCGGGCGATACCGATACGCTGACACTGACCGCCCGAGAACTCGTGCGGATAGCGGTTAATCAGGTTAGGCAGCAGCCCCACTTTCATCATCATATTTTTGACGCGGTCTTTCACTTCCTGACGCGCCATTTTTGGATGATAGGTACGCAGTGGCTCTGCGATGATATCGCCGATGGTCATACGCGGATTCAGCGACGCCAGCGGATCCTGGAATATCATCTGGATATCGCTTCGCGCCTTGCGCCACTCCTCTTCACTTTGCCCCAGCAGATCACGGCCTAACCAGGCGACCCGACCTTCGGTCGCCTTCACCAGCCCGATAATGGCGCGCGCCAGGGTCGATTTACCACAGCCAGACTCGCCTACCACGCCCAGGGTTTCCCCCTCATACAGACGCAGGCTGACCCCATCGACTGCTTTCAGGGTTTTTGATGGCTGCCAGAACCACTGCCTGCCATCTTTGATGTCGAAATGCACCTTGAGGTCGGCGATTTCCAGCAACACTCTTTTTTCAGCTACGGTGCTCATACTAACTCCTCCACCGGCTTAAAGCAGGCGCGCAGACGGCCTTCGCCAAAGGGTTCCAGCGGTGGTGCCTGGGTGCAGATATCCATAGCGTGCGGACAACGCGGCTGGAACGGGCAGCCCTGCGGCAGACGCAGCAGGTTGGGTGGATTACCCGGAATCGTCGTCAGACTTTCCCCTTCCGCATCCAGACGCGGCACCGCATTAAGCAGACCAATCGAGTAAGGATGTGACGGCTGATAAAAGACATCGCGGGCACGGCCATACTCCATGGTGCGTCCGGCATACATCACCAGCACTTTGTCGCAGATCCCCGCCACCACACCCAGATCGTGGGTGATCATGATAATGGCGGTGTTGAACTCGCGCTTGAGGTCGTTGAGCAGCGTCATAATCTGCGCCTGGACGGTAACATCCAGCGCAGTGGTCGGCTCGTCGGCAATCAGCAGTTTGGGACGGCACAGCAGCGCCATGGCGATCATGACGCGCTGACGCATGCCGCCGGAGAACTCATGCGGATACATCTTCATCCGCTTGCGCGCTTCCGGCATTTTCACCGCATCCAGCATTCTCACCGACTCTTCAAACGCCTGCGCGTTGTTCATCCCTTTATGCAGCTTAAGCACTTCCATCAGCTGCTCGCCCACCCGCATATAGGGGTTCAGCGAGGTCATCGGGTCCTGGAAAATCATCGCAATCTGTTCGGCGCGCAGTTTATTGAGCTTGTTCTCGGGCAGATTCAGGATCTCTTTGCCATTGAACATCGCCGAACCGCCAATGCGGCCATTTTTCGCCAGCAGCCCCATCAGGGCAAAGGCGGTTTGTGATTTGCCGGAACCGGACTCACCGACAATGCCCAGCGTCTCACCGGCGCGTAGCGAGAAGTTCAGGTCGTTAACGGCGGTAACATCACCATCGTGCGTGCCAAAGGTAACGCGTAAATCTTTGACCGTAAGTAGCTGTTCGCTTCCCGCGCGGGCCGCCATTGCTGGCTGGAATTCATGAATAGTCATCGGGAAACTCCTTAACGATCTTTCGGGTCGAGGGCATCACGCAGGCCATCGCCGATAAAGTTGAAACAGAACAGCGTGACCACCAGGAAGCCTGCCGGATAGAGCAGCAGCCACGGCGACACTTCCATCGAGTTTGCCCCGTCGCTGAGGAGTGCGCCCCAGCTGCTCAGCGGCTCCTGCGTACCCAGTCCCAGGAAGCTCAGGAAGGATTCAAACAGGATCATGCTCGGCACCAGCAGCGAGGCGTAAACCACTACCACGCCCAGCACGTTCGGCACGATGTGGCGCACCACGATTTTCCAGGTCGATACCCCGCCCACATGGGCCGCTTCGATAAACTCTTTGCGCTTCAGGCTCAGCGTCTGGCCGCGCACAATACGCGCCATATCGAGCCACGAAACCATGCCGATGGCGGCAAAAATCAGCAGGATATTGCGACCAAAGAAGGTCACCAGCAGGATCACGAAGAACATAAACGGGAAGGAGTTAAGGATTTCCAGAATACGCATCATCACCGAGTCTGTTTTGCCGCCGAGATAGCCAGCAATCGAGCCATAGAGCGTCCCGACAATCACCGCGATCAGCGCAGAAGCCACGCCCACCATCAGCGAGATCCGGCCACCGATAGCCACACGTACCAGCAGGTCACGACCCGAAGAATCAGTGCCGAACCAGTGACCAGAGGTGGTATCGGGCGGCGAGGACATCATAGCCCAGTCGGTATCGTCGTAAGTGAACTGCGCCAGCATCGGCGCAAAGATCACGAACAGGGTGATCAGGAACAGCACCAGCAGGCTGATGGAGGCAGCGCGGTTATGAATAAAACGACGACGCGCGTCCTGCCAGAGACTACGCCCTTCTACTTCCAGCTTCTCACTGAACGCATCAAGAGCTTCGCTGTTTTTCTTACTTAACATCATGGCGAACTCCGCAATCAGTAACGAATTTTGGGATCGATAACGGCATAGAGCACGTCAACAATCGCGTTAAATACGATGGTCAGCAAACCCACCAGAATGGTCAGGCTCATCACCAGTGAGTAGTCACGGTTCAGCGCGCCGTTCACAAACAGCTGACCGATGCCCGGCAGACCGTAGATCGACTCAATCACCATCGACCCGGTGATGATGCCCACAAATGCCGGTCCCATATAGGAGATCACCGGCAGCAGCGCCGGTTTCAGCGCATGACGCATTACAATGCGGCGCAGCGGTAAGCCTTTGGCGCGCGCGGTGCGGATAAAGTTGGAGTGCATCACTTCAATCATCGATCCACGGGTGATACGCGCGATACTGGCGATGTAAGCCAGCGACAGCGCCACCATCGGCAGCAGCATGTAGTTCCACTGCCCGCCGTTCCAGCCGCCGCCCGGCAGCCACTTCAGGGTGATGGCGAACAGCAGAACCAGCAACGGCGCGACCACGAAGCTGGGTATCACCACGCCGGTCATTGCCACCCCCATCACCGCAAAATCCCACAAGCTGTTCTGTTTGAGCGCAGCGATAACTCCGGCCGTGACGCCAAGTACCACCGCCAGCAGAAACGCGGCCAGGCCAAGTTTGGCCGAGACCGGGAACGCATGCGCGACCAGGTAGTTGACCGAATAATCTTTGTATTTAAAGGATGGGCCGAAGTCGCCGTGCGCCAGCTGCACCAGGTAATCGACATACTGCTTACCGATAGGATCGTTGAGGTGATATTTCGCCTCAATGTTGGCCATCACTTCCGGTGCCAGGGTGCGCTCGCCGGTAAACGGGCTGCCGGGCGCCAGTCGCATCATAAAGAAGGAGATGGTAATCAGGACGAACAGCGTCGGTAGCGCTTCAAGCAAGCGACGCAGGATGAATTTTAACATTGCCGTACCTACCAGGCTGTTGCTTCACAACATATGAAAAAAGTAAAAGGCGGCGCCAGAGGCGCCGCCACTGCTGATAGCCTGAATGCTATTAGTGTTTGATGATGTAGAAGTTTTTATCCAGGGTTTTATCCAGTGGATCTTTACCGGTATAACCGCCGACATAAGGTTTCACCAGACGGGTATTCACGTAGTAGTAAACCGGGACGATGGTGCTGTCTTTATCCATGATCTGCTCGGCCTGCTGATAGTCAGCTGCACGGGCTTTAGCATCCGGGGCCTTAATCGCGTCGCGAATCACTTTGTCAAACGCATCGCTCTTATAGTGCGAGGTGTTACTGCTGCTGTTGGACAGCATGGTGTTCAGGAAGGAAGTCGGTTCATTGTAGTCCGCACACCATGCCGCACGGGAAACATCGTAGTTACCCTGATGACGGGTATCCAGGAAGGTTTTCCACTCCTGGTTTTCCAGCTTGATGTTCACGCCGATATTTTTCTTCCAGATCGACGAGGCGGCAATTGCCAGCTTCTTGTGCAGATCGGAGGTGTTATAGAGCAGGTTAAAGGTCAGCGGTTTGTCGGCGGTGTAGCCCGCTTCTGCCAGCAGCTTTTTCGCCTCGGCATTACGCTTGTCCTGTGACCATTTGAACCAGTCTGGCGGCAGAATGTCCATGCCGTCGGTCGCTGGTGGCGTGTAGCTATAGGCAGGTTTCTGGCCCTGCGCCAGCACTTTATTCACCATGATGTCACGATCCAGGCCCAGCTTCAGGGCAGCGCGCACGCGCGGATCGGTGAATGGCGCTTTCTGGTTGTTGATTTCGTAATAATAGGTGCAGAGATATGGATCGACGTGCAGCTCTTTACCGTTGTCACGTTGCAGCTTTTTAAACAGCTCAATCGGCAGGTTGTTATAGGTCATGTCGCTGCCGTTCTCGGAGAAGTAGCGGTTAACGTCACTGACTTCTGAACTGATCGGCAGGAAGGTGACTTTGTTCAGCACCGTATGCTCATTGTCCCAGTAGTTCGGGTTACGCACCAGGGTGATACGTTCGTTAATCACGTGCGCTTCAAGCTTAAAGGCACCGTTGCCGACCCAGTTCTGCGGCTGCGTCCACTGATCGCCAAATTTCTCAATCGCCGGTTTGTAAACCGGTGACATGACGGAGTTAATCAGCAGCTTATCAAAATAGGGAACCGGCTCGCTCAGGGTGACTTCCAGCGTGTGGTCATCAATAGCTTTTACGCCCAGATCGGTAACTGGTTTTTTACCGGCGATGATGTCATCGACGTTCAGGATATGACCATACTGCGGATAGCTGGCATACGGTGAGGCGGTTTTAGGATCGACCAGACGCTCCCAGCTGTAGACGAAGTCCTGCGCGGTGACCGGCTCGCCATTGGACCATTTGGCATTTTTACGTAAGTGGAAAGTCCACACTTTGAAATCTTTATTTTCATAGCTTTCCGCTACGGCCGGGATCGGTTTACCGTTGCTGTCATTGACCAGCAGACCTTCGTAAAGATCACGCGCTACGTTGTCTTCCGGCACACCTTCAATTTTGTGTGGATCGAGCGACTGCACTTCATCGCCATTGCCGCGAACCAGCTCCTGTTTTGCGGCCAGCTCAACGCCCGCAGGCACTGTTGCTGCGAAAGCCGCATTCCCTGCCAGCGCACTCACTGCGGCGAAAACGCCCGCTGCAATCAGGCTTTTTTTCGTGATGTTGTTCATTATTACACTCCAGTTTTATTATCGTCACCGTGGCGATGCTCTGCCCCGGCGTCCCCCGTCTGCGGGCTCCCTGGCCTGTTACCAGGGAGATTGACCACAAAAAAAGGTCTGTTTGCTGATGCGTTTTCCGACTGTCTCGCCGAACGGGCGATCAGATCAGTGTTTTTTGATGAAATAGTACTTCAGGTCTGTCATGTCCTGCGGGTCTTTGCCCGTGAAGCCGCCAACCCAGGGCTTCACCAGGCGCACACTTACGCGGTAGTAAACTGGCACAATTGGTGAGTCTTTGTCGAGTTGTGTTTCAGCCTGCTGATACAGGCCGGCGCGCTGCGCCTCGCTGCCCGCCGTCAGCGTCTCCGCCATCAGACGATCAAAGGTCGCGCTGCTGTAAAACGCGGTGTTGATCGAGGCGTTGCTGATCAGCATGTTCAGGAAGGTTGAGGGTTCATTGTAGTCAGCACACCAGGTGGCGCGCACCACGTCATACTGCGCCTGATGACGGGTCTCCAGCATGGTTTTCCACTCCTGATTCTGCAGCGTCACCTTAGCACCCAGGTTTTTCTGCCACATCGACGCGGCCGCAATCGCCTGCCGTTTGTTCTGATCGGAAGTGTTGTAGAGCAGCGTAAAGGTCAGCGGATGGGCAGCATCAAAGCCGGCCTCTGCCAGCAGCTTCTTCGCGGCTTCATTACGCTGCGCCTGCGTCCAGGTGAACCAGGCAGGTGGCGTGAGTTTGATACCGGCGGTGAAAGGCGGCGTCAGGCTGTAAGCCGGAATCTGCCCCTGGGCCATGATCTTATTGGCAATGACCTCGCGATCGAGGGTCATCTTCAGTGCGGCACGCACCCGCGCATCGGTAAACGGCGGCTTTTTGTTATTAATCTCGTAGTAGAAGGTGCAGAGCAGCGGGCTGACCTTCACTTCATCGCCCAGCTCTTTGCGCAGCTTGCCAAACATCTCTGGTGGCACCGCACTGTTGGTAATATCCGTGCCGCCACTGCGGTAGCGATTAATATCGCTGTTTTCAGAGGCGATCGGCAGGAATGTCCCCTGTTCAATCACGGTGTGCCCATTATCCCAGTAGCGAGGATTGCGCTTCACGACAATTTTTTCATTCACTACCCAGTCGCTTAGCGTGTAGGCGCCGTTGCCGATGTAGTGACCTGGGCGGGTCCAGGCTTCGCCCCACTGCTTAATGGCTGGCGCATAAACCGGCTTCATCGCCGTATGCGCTAACATCGCCACCAGGTAAGGCACCGGCTCACTCAGGGTAATTTGCAGCCGATGGGCATCCAGCGCCTTCACGCCCAGTTGATCGGGTGACGCTTTGCCGGCAAGGATGGCATCGATATTGGCAAAATGGGCTGCCTGCAGATAGCTGGAGTAAGGCGACGCGGTTGTCGGGTCCACCAGACGGCGCCAGCTGTAGACGAAATCAGCGGCGGTAACCGGCTCACCGTTGCTCCACTTCGCATCCTCCCGCAGATTAAAAATCCAGACGGTGGGTTGCGGGTTTTCCCAGCTTTTAGCGACGCCAGGAACGACCTGCCCGCTGTTATCGGTATTGACCAGGCCGTCCAGCAGGTTGTGAATAATGTTGGATTCCGGCACGCCTTCGGTTTTATGCGGATCCAGCGAGGAGACTTCACTGCCGTTATTGATCACAATCTGTTGCTGCGCGGTCAGTGTTGTACCCGGCGGCACCGTGGCGGCATAGGCCGGAGAAAATGCCATTAACAAAACGACTGCGAGTTTTGACCGCTGCTGCTGCAAATTCTTCATCCCAATCATGCGAAACGCCAACCTTAAATTAAGTATCCCGACAGGCTTAAGCAAAAAGCGTTCTCACTTTGGGCTTTCGGAGAAAAAATTTTACGTTGGGCCAAAAATTATCAGAAGCCGCGAAGGCGCGCCAAAGCAAAATAGCTAAAATGTTAACTAATTCTCTTTTATCATGAGAAGTCAGGCAGCGGAAGTGTTAATTTTCGTCCTGAAAATATCATATCGATATGAAAAATAGACTATTTAGCTGGAAACCCCTCTTAAGAGCGGAAAGCAGCGACAAACAGCCTCTTTTTTGGCACTTATATTGGGTAATCTGGCTTCAGCGTGATGAAATTTAAGATAGCGTGATTATTCTGGCAGTTTGTGAGGCTTACACGAAAATAGAGAGCAGAATATCGTGTGAAAATAGTGACATTATTTTGCAGAAAAAAGTCTGTGAGCCAGCGCGCAGTAATGAAATTTATAATTGCCTGATTCTGTTAAGCGCAACGAATAATTGCATCGTAATGGTGCATAAAATGCCCCTCCTGCACCATTACGGATCATTATTTCACTTCACTCTCTGAAATAAGTGAGCGTTTAATTGAGTAAGCCGGGAAAAATGGACTTCATGCCGGTGACAACAAATTCGATGCCCAGTGCCATCAGTAACAGACCCATAATACGCGTAATGACGTTGATACCGGTCTGGCCAAGAATACGCACCATTAACGGCGCGGCCCGAAAGAGTAACCAGCAGCAGAATGCAAAAATGGCAATCGCCAGGGTGAACCCCAGCAGATTTATCCAGCTGTGGTAGCGGGTGCTCCAGACAATGGTCGAGCTGATAGCACCCGGCCCCGCCATCAGCGGCAACGCCAGCGGCACAACCCCCACACTTTCACGAATCGCCGTTTCTGACTTCTCCTGCTTATTCTGCTTATCTTCGCCCAGCTTGCCGCTGATCATCGACATCGCAATGGTGACGACCAGGATCCCACCCGCGATGCGGAAGGAGTCAATCGAGATGCCAAACACATGCAGAATCGCATCCCCAAGGAACAGTGACGTCCAGAGAATAATAGCAACCGCCAGATTGGCAGTGAGGTTGGTTTTGTTACGCTCAGCCACCCCCTGATAACGGGTCATGCTGATGAAGACCGGAATAATTCCCACCGGATTGACCAGCGCAAAGAGCCCGACAAAAAATTTTATATAGCCTGATAAATCTAACAGCGCAGGGTTCACGACTTTACTCCGTACCACAGGGGGGGAAAACGCGCCTAATGTATGTGAAAACAGGCACGGACGCCAGATGCTGACTCAGCTATTTATACTGTTGAATGACGGAGCATCCAGCGCTTTACCCCAGAGATTAAAAAGTGACTGGATTTAGCCGCTACCAGGCTGGTGACGTGAAGAGGTAACCAATTTGATAAACAAAGGGCGTAAAGGGGAGCTGAAAGGTGTCAGCTTGCGGTTAAATTGATCTGCATCAAAATTGCCCTACCCCAAACCAGGTAATCTTTTCGCAACGGAAGTATTAGCGGCAGCGAAGAAAATCTCACTGACTGCAACAGAAGACTAGTTCAGTAAACAGTTGAAAATCCGGGCGTTCTAATCCAGTCCAGCGCCTTATGGCAACGTGACTATACTCAGGGCGCAGGATTGTTTACTAAAAAAGTTTAACTTCCTTCAGGAGAACACCATGGCCGTAACCAATGTCGCCGAACTTAATGCACTGGTTGAACGTGTAAAAAAAGCCCAGCGTGAATATGCCAACTTTTCTCAACAACAGGTCGACGCTATCTTCCGTGCCGCCGCCCTCGCCGCCGCAGACGCCCGAATCCCGCTTGCCAAGATGGCCGTTGCCGAATCCGGTATGGGCATCGTCGAAGACAAAGTGATCAAAAACCATTTTGCTTCAGAATATATCTACAACGCTTATAAAGATGAAAAAACCTGTGGTGTGTTAGCCACGGATGATACTTTCGGCACCATTACCATCGCCGAACCTATTGGCCTGATTTGCGGTATCGTCCCGACGACCAACCCCACTTCAACCGCCATCTTCAAAGCATTAATCAGCCTTAAAACCCGTAACGGCATCATCTTCTCTCCTCACCCACGCGCCAAAGATGCGACCAACAGAGCGGCAGATATCGTGCTGCAGGCGGCGGTGGCTGCCGGTGCGCCAAAAGATATTATCGGCTGGATCGACGCACCTTCCGTTGAGCTGTCAAATCAACTGATGCACCACCCTGACATCAACCTGATTCTCGCCACTGGCGGTCCGGGCATGGTGAAAGCGGCCTACAGCTCCGGTAAACCTGCGATTGGTGTCGGTGCGGGTAATACGCCGGTCGTGATTGATGAAACCGCCGATCTGAAACGTGCGGTTGCGTCGATTCTGATGTCGAAAACCTTTGATAACGGGGTTATCTGCGCCTCTGAACAATCGGTGATTGTGGTCGATTCAGTCTATGACGCGGTGCGTGAACGTTTCGCCAGCCACGGCGGTTATATGCTGCAGGGTGCCGAACTGAGTGCGGTGCAGAATATCATTCTGAAAAACGGCGGCCTGAATGCGGCTATCGTAGGCCAGCCAGCGTTCAAAATTGCGGAGATGGCCGGTATCAGCGTGCCACCGAGCACTAAGATTCTGATTGGCGAAGTGAAGCTGGTGGATGAGTCTGAGCCGTTCGCTCATGAAAAACTCTCACCAACCCTTGCGATGTATCGGGCGAAAGATTTCCAGGATGCGGTCGCGAAAGCAGAAAAACTGGTCGCCATGGGCGGTATCGGCCACACCTCCTGTCTCTATACCGATCAGGACAATCAGACCGAACGCGTTCACTACTTCGGCGACAAAATGAAAACCGCGCGTATTCTGATCAACACCCCCGCCTCGCAGGGTGGTATCGGCGACCTCTACAACTTTAAACTGGCGCCGTCTCTGACGCTGGGTTGTGGTTCGTGGGGCGGAAACTCTATTTCAGAGAACGTCGGTCCAAAACATCTGATCAATACCAAAACTGTCGCCAAGCGAGCTGAGAATATGTTGTGGCATAAACTTCCAAAATCCATCTACTTCCGTCGGGGTTCACTGCCAATTGCGCTGGAAGAAGTGGCAACGGATGGCGCGAAACGTGCCTTTATCGTCACTGACCGCTTCCTGTTCAATAACGGCTATGCCGACCAGGTGACCCGCGTACTGAAATCACACGGCATTGAAACGGAAGTGTTCTTCGAAGTTGAAGCTGACCCGACGCTGAGCATCGTGCGTAAAGGTGCTGAGCAGATGAACAGCTTCAAACCGGATGTCATCATCGCGCTGGGCGGTGGCTCACCGATGGATGCCGCGAAAATCATGTGGGTGATGTACGAACATCCGGAAACTCACTTCGAGGAGCTGGCGTTACGTTTCATGGATATCCGTAAACGTATCTACAAGTTCCCGAAAATGGGTGTCAAAGCGCGCATGATTGCCATCACCACCACATCCGGTACCGGTTCTGAAGTCACGCCGTTTGCTGTAGTGACCGATGATGCGACGGGTCAGAAATATCCGCTCGCTGACTACGCACTGACGCCTGATATGGCGATTGTCGATGCCAACCTGGTGATGGATATGCCGCGTTCACTCTGCGCCTTCGGCGGTCTGGATGCCGTGACCCACGCGCTGGAAGCTTATGTTTCAGTGCTGGCGAATGAATACTCTGACGGACAGGCACTGCAGGCACTGAAACTGCTGAAAGAGAATCTGCCAGCCAGCTATGCCGAAGGCGCCAAAAATCCGGTGGCGCGTGAGCGCGTACACAATGCCGCCACTATCGCCGGTATTGCGTTTGCCAACGCCTTCCTCGGGGTTTGTCACTCAATGGCGCATAAGCTGGGTTCAGAGTTCCATATCCCACACGGCCTGGCCAACGCCCTGTTAATCTCTAACGTTATTCGCTACAACGCGAATGACAACCCGACTAAACAGACCGCTTTCAGCCAGTACGATCGCCCTCAGGCGCGCCGTCGCTACGCCGAGATTGCTGACCATCTGGGTCTGAGCGCACCAGGCGACCGCACCGCGCAGAAAATTGAGAAGCTGCTCGCCTGGCTGGATGAGATTAAAACTGAACTTGGTATTCCAACCTCTATCCGTGAGGCGGGTGTGCAGGAAGCGGACTTCCTGGCGAAAGTCGATAAACTGGCCGATGATGCGTTTGATGACCAGTGTACCGGCGCTAACCCACGTTATCCGCTGATTGCTGAACTGAAACAGATTATGCTCGATACCTACTACGGTCGTGAATTTGTCGAACCGTTCTCAAGCGTAGCCGAAGCCATTGCTGAGCAGCCGGTAAAAGGTATTAAGCTTGAGAAGAAAGCCAAAAAAGTCTGATAGTGCCGTTCTGACTGTCTGATAAAAAAACCCGCCCCGGCGGGTTTTTTATTGCCTGAACAATAGGGTTAATTCAGCGGAGTCTGAGCGCCGTGGATCGCCTGCAACGATCCCCGCTCTATCGCCTGTTTATAATGCTTACGGCAGACTGAGATATAACGTTCGTTACCGCCAATCACCACCTGCTCACCCTCACTGAAAGGTTTGCCCTCGCTATCCAGTCGCAGAACCATACTGGCCTTGCGCCCACAGTGACAAATAGTTTTGAGTTCAACCAGCTTATCTGCCCACGCCAGCAGATACTGACTGCCAACAAACAGTTCACCGCGAAAATCCGTTCGCAGACCATAACAGAGCACCGGAATATCAAGGTCGTCTACGACATCTGACAGCGCTTTAACCTGCTCACGGGTCAGGAACTGACTCTCATCAACCAGCACGCAGTGGACAGGCTGAACGGCATGTTCAGCAGCGATGTCGCTGTAGAGTGATGTCTCTGCGTTGTATAGCAACGCCGGTGACGATAGTCCGATACGGGAACTCACCTGCCCGGCACCAAAGCGATTATCGATTTCAGCGGTGTAAACCAGTGAACGCATGCCGCGCTCATGATAGTTATATGAGGATTGTAGCAGTGCGGTTGATTTCCCTGCATTCATGGCAGAGTAATAGAAATAGAGTTGAGCCATCGGCGCGTATCTTCATCAGGACTGAATGGAATGGCGCGCATATTACCACAAAGCGGCGGCAATACGTTGCGGTTGATGAGTGAATAAAGTGTAACGGCTGGCCGTTTATTCCTCTGCATGCCGTTTCCAGCGCCTGTTATGTGCAGTGCCGAACGGGATAAGTTTTGCTTATTTTACCCGCAACAAAAGCAATGACGTTTTTGTTGCTGACCTGAATACATTAAATTTATTTGATATCGGACTAAAGGAAAATATTTTTATTCTGCACAACTGTGCAATTTTCTGGTGAAAATTATTTTTAGTCACCTGGGTAATTAGTGATATGCATATTTTTATGATTGCAGTTATTTTATGTCGCCACTACTATTAGCGGGCAACACAACTTTTCCCTTATTAAGAGACCAGGACAATGAGCGAAGCACTAAAAGTTCTTAATAATATCCGTACGCTGCGCGCCCAGGCCAGAGAGTATTCCGTTGAAATACTGGAAGAGATGCTGGAAAAGCTGGACGTAGTAGTAAAAGAGCGCCGCGAAGAAGAGTCTCATTTTCAGGCAGAAAATGAAGAACGCACACGTAAACTTAATCAGTATCGTGAAATGCTACTGGCTGATGGTATTGACCCGAATGAACTGATTAACACGCTGACCGACACACGGACTGCGGCAAAAGGTAAACGCTCAGTACGTCCGGCTAAATATGGTTACACCGATGAAAAAGGCGAGTCCAGAACCTGGACCGGTCAGGGCCGCACACCGGCCGTGATTAAAAAAGCGCTGGAAGAACAGGGTAAAAAGCTGGACGATTTTTTACTGTAAAAACCCGCAGTGTCACTGCCTTCCTGGCAGCCTGATGCGCAATAAAAAAGGAAGCCGGAGCTTCCTTTTTTTCTTTTAATCAGATACTCAGACGCGGTAAAAGTCGCGGTACCAGTCCACAAAGTTTTTAACGCCCTCTTCGACCCCGGTCTGCGGTTTGAATCCAATTGCCTTAAACAAGGCTTCGGTATCCGCACTGGTTTCCAGTACATCTCCAGGCTGCATTGGCATCAGATTTTTCTTCGCAGTAATGCCCAGGGCTTTTTCAATCGCTTCGATATAGCTCATCAACGTGACAGGCTGACTGTTTCCAATATTATAAACACGATAAGGCGCTGAACTGGTTGCCGGCGATCCGGTTTCAACTGTCCAGTTGTCGTCCTGTTGTGGAATAACATCCTGCAGGCGAACAATGGCTTCAGCAATATCGTCAATATAGGTAAAGTCGCGTTTCATCTGGCCCTGGTTATAAACGTCAATCGCCTCACCGGCAATCATTGCACGGGTGAATTTGAATAACGCCATATCCGGACGGCCCCACGGGCCATAGACCGTAAAGAAGCGCAATCCAGTGGTCGGCAGCTGATAGAGATGCGAGTAAGTGTGTGACATTAACTCGTTGGCTTTTTTGGTCGCTGCATATAAAGAAACCGGATGATCAACGCTATCTTCGGTTGAGAACGGCATCTTGCGATTCAGACCATAGACTGAACTGGATGAGGCGTAGAGCAGATGTTCAATTTTATGATGACGGCAACCTTCAAGGATATTGAGGTGACCCGTCAGATTGGAGTCTGCGTAGGCATGGGGATTTTCAATGGAATACCGGACACCAGCCTGAGCGCCAAGATGGATAACGCGCTGGAATTTTTGCTGATCGAACAGTGACGCCATTGCGTCACGGTCCGCCAGGTCCATCTCAATAAAAGTAAAACCAGGATCGGCCTTAATTAAATTGAGACGGGCATGCTTGAGATTTACGTCGTAATAATCATTCAGGTTGTCGATACCGACAACCTGGTGACCGGCGGCCAGCAGACGCTGGCTGACATGAAAACCAATAAAACCTGCGGCGCCGGTGACCAGAAAGTTCATAAATCCCTCGTTAATTATGCAGTTTGAATAGACGCTCCGCGGCCGATTGCATAATAAACGAAACCGCGTTTGCTGATACGCTCTGGATCATACAGGTTACGACCATCAAAAATCACGGCTTCTTTCAGTGCATTTTTGATGATGTCGAAGTCAGGTGCACGGAAGTTTTGCCACTCCGTACAGATGACCAGACCGTCAGCGCCCTGCAGTGCGGCTTCTTTGGTACCCATCAGCTTAAGATCGCTGCGGTGACCGTAGATACGCTGTGCTTCATCCATCGCTTCAGGGTCAAACGCCTGAACAGATGCGCCGGCTTCCCACAGCGTTTCCATCAGCACACGGCTGGAGGCTTCACGCATGTCGTCAGTGTTCGGCTTAAATGACAGGCCCCAGAGCGCAAACGTTTTACCTTTCAGATCGTCACCAAAATGACGTTTGATAAAGGTTGGCAGTTTGTTTTTCTGGTTGTCATTCACATCTTCCACGGCCTGCAACAGACGTGGCTGATAGCCAATTGACTCAGCGGTACGGATTAACGCCTGCACATCTTTCGGGAAGCAGGAGCCGCCGTAACCACAGCCAGGATAGATAAAGTGGTAGCCAATGCGAGGGTCGGAACCGATGCCCTGGCGTACTTTTTCAATATCCGCGCCTAAACGTTCAGCCAGGTTAGACATCTCATTCATAAAGCTGATTTTGGTGGCCAGCATGCAGTTTGCTGCATACTTGGTCAGCTCTGCGCTGCGGATATCCATCATGATCATACGATCGTGGTTACGGTTAAACGGCTCATAGAGCTCGCGTAACAGTTCTACCACGTCGTCGTTGTCAGTACCGACAACGATACGTTCTGGACGCATACAGTCATTAACTGCAGCACCTTCTTTGAGGAATTCCGGGTTAGATACCACATCAAAGGTGATGTTGGCGTCACGCGCTTTCAGCGCTTCCGTCATTACCGCACGAACTTTGTCTGCTGTGCCAACCGGAACGGTTGATTTGTCGATAACCACTTTGTGATCGTTCATATGCTGCGCAATGGTGCGCGCTACGGCGGTCACATATTTCAGATCGGCAGAGCCGTCTTCATCTGGTGGAGTACCAACTGCAATAAACTGCATAACACCATGGTTTACGCCCAGCTCAGCATCAGTGCTGAACTTCAGACGACCCGCTTCGTAATTGGACATTACCAGCGGCGTTAAACCTGGTTCGAAAATAGGAATGATGCCTTTTTTCAGATTTTCGACTTTGTTTTCGTCGACATCAATGCAGAGAACGTCATGTCCGACTTCGGCTAACACCGCAGCCTGAACCAGACCGACATAGCCGATACCAAATACAGTGACTTTCATCGAGTTATCCTGTGTTTATGAATTACTTTTTGTTGCCAACTGCGCCATCGAGCCATTCAGAAAAATCTTTGCCCAATACCGGATGACGAACACCGTACTCAACGAAAGCCTGCATGTAGCCCAGTTTGTTACCACAGTCATGGCTGACGCCTTTCAGGTGATATGCTTCAACTGTCTCTTTTTCCATCAGCATTGCAATGGAGTCAGTCAGCTGAACTTCGCCGCCTGCACCTGGAGGCGTTTTAGCCAGCAGTGGCCAGATCTCTGAAGAGAGAACATAACGACCTACAACGGCCAGGTTTGATGGGGATTCTGACGCTTTAGGCTTCTCAACCACACCGACCATCGGTGCGCTGTCGCCTGGGTTCAGTTCTGCGCCCTGGCAATCGACAACACCGTATGCAGTCACATCGGCAACCGGCTCAACCATGATCTGGCTGCGGCCAGACTCTTCATAACGGCTCAGCATCTCTGCCAGGTTATCTTTGGTTGGGTTAGATTCATATTCGTCGATGATGACGTCTGGCAGGATAACCGCAAACGGCTCATCACCGATCAGTGGGTGTGCACACATTACAGCGTGACCCAGACCTTTAGCGATGCCCTGACGAACCTGCATGATGGTGACGTGTGGCGGGCAGATTGACTGGATTTCATCCAGCAGCTGACGCTTAACGCGTTTTTCCAGCATTGATTCCAGTTCGAAGCTGGTATCAAAGTGGTTTTCGATGGCATTTTTTGATGAATGCGTTACCAGCACAATTTCGTTGATGCCAGCAGCGATACACTCGTTAACGACATACTGGATTAACGGCTTATCAACCAGCGGTAACATTTCTTTAGGAATCGCTTTGGTAGCCGGGAGCATACGCGTACCCAAACCCGCTACCGGGATTACCGCTTTTTTTACTTTGGTATTATTGGCAGACATTAAGATACCTCTCTTATAGGCCGTTCAAGTTAATACTTGATATGTCGGTTTAAAATCGGAAATGAGTATATCAGTTAGTATCGAACGGATTTATCCTGGAAGGCACCAAACCGTCGAAATTAAGACTATTACCCAACTGTAAAGCTAAACTCTGGCCCTGTCCTCAGCGCCAGAATTCCTCTGTTTTTACGGCTTATTCTTCCGTCGATAGCATCAGCCGAATGCGCCCGCCCGCGCCCCAGACGTGGCATTGCCAGTTTTCTGCGCGCTGACTGATCTGGTTAAGATGGGTGCTGCCCATAGTGCCAAGGGGGACACCATTGCTGAGCTGAATCTGATGGGCATGAACATGAAGTGTGGCGTTCAATCCGGCCGAAACCAGAATTAAGTTCTTTAATCCGCGATGATAGTACCCAACCAGTAACGGGAACTGGCCGCTCAGGTTCGCCTGGCGCAGTAACAGATTGACCTGTCTGAGCAGCCCATTGAGCTCGGGCAGACGCTGTTTCTGCCCGGTCAGTTGCTCCTGCAGCAGGCCATTGAACAGCGCCCGCAGCAGCAACGCTGCCAGCACGCCATTATCACCGGCACGGGTCACGTCCAGACAGTAGAACGCCAGATCTTTATCGGAGAGCGCCGCGATATCAAGCACCAGCCCAGGCTGCTCGGCCATCGTCAGCTGACGATAGTTAACCCGGCAGTTGGCAATAGTCTGTTGCACTGGTGGCTGGAGTTGCTTGAGCAGCTTGGCAGCCGCTTTAGGATCACGAACCAGCGCATCCCAGTCCTGGAACAGTTGTTCATCCTCTTCCACTTTCGAAGTGAACATAGAGGGATAGAGACACTCATAGACCGCTTCACGGAAGCGCTCAAAGTTTTTAAGTGGTTTAAGCAGCACATCCTGCACCCCAAGACGCAATACATGCGCAATATCCGACATGTTCTCGGTAGCTGAGATGATTAAAATCGGCACGATGTTGCCGCGGGTACGAATGTGCTCAACGAACTGGATGCCGCTCATGCGGGGCATTTCCAGATCGCAGATAATCAGGTCGACAGTATGCTGTTGTAGTTGTGCAATTGCTTCCAGACCATCTTCCGCTTGTAACGTCACAGCACCCATCGATAACAAAAATTGGTCCAGCAACGAACGGAAAACAGCCTCATCTTCGACAATGAGTATCTTTTTGCCGAGTAGTGGTTTTTCCATTCTTTCCCCCTGCGTACCAGATATTTCAATAGTGGTTCATAAAACGCAGTTGCGCCTTTAAGAATTGGCTGAAGTCACCGCTTTGAATGAACAACCTGATTATCTGCCACGGACCAGTGGTAATAGTTCATCCATTTTCTTCTCTACGGCGGCCTTGCCTGCTTCAATGGCTTCCTCAGCACGATGAAAGTCCAGCGTCGAAATTTGCGGACAGACCGGCTGAATCAAAACATCGGGCGGATCGCCTGCCATGCGATTCCGCTTCAGGCGATTTTCCAGCACCTGGATAGAGGTGGACATAATCTCCATCGCGCCAGGTGACTGAGACGCACGGCGCTGGCTGAAATTCACCAGACGCTGACGCAGCTTCCCACCCCAACTCAATGCCGCTGCGGCGGCTTCTTCTTCGCTATTCTGTGGTGTCACGGAAAAGAGATCCTGCTGCATTAAATGCGCGTCATGCTGTAAGTCAACGGCGATAACAATGTCTGCCCCCAGGGCACGGGTAAGTGAAATCGGCACCGGGTTGACCACGGCACCATCCACCAGCCAATACCCATTGTAGCCCACCGGCGGTAATAAACCTGGCATACTGCATGAAGCGCGTACTGCCTGATGCAGATCGCCCTCTGTCAGCCAGAGTTCACGACCGGTACTGAGGTTGGTCGCCACCACGCCAAAGGGTTTATGACAGTGCTCTATCGTGTCATTGGGGATCAGCTGACGAACATGGCTAAAGACCCGCTCACCGCGCAGCAGTCCGCCACGCTGCCAGGAGACATCCATCAGGCGAATAACATCCCAGTAGCGAAATGCACTGACCCATTTTTCCATCAGCGGCAGGCGGTTATTCACATAGGCAGATCCGACTAATGCCCCAACAGAGCAGCCCGCAACGACGTCGATCTCAATACCTGCACGCTCAAGCGCGTTGATCACGCCGATGTGCGCCCATCCTTTGGCCGCTCCAGAACCCAGAGCCAATCCAATTTTTACCTTTCTCATTTCTGTCTGGTCCTGCCGTCAATACGTAGCATCACAACACGGGGTCAGCTAACATAGCGCGCTTGTAAAACCGACCCATCATTCCCGGGAGATAATGTGTCAGAAACCTGCCCATGTTGTAGCGGAGAGCAGTATAGCGTATGTTGCGAGCCCTTTCTTCAGGGTAACCAGATTCCTGTTACAGCTGAACAACTTATGCGATCCCGTTATTGCGCTTATGTGCAGCATAATGCGGACTATCTGGTTGCGACCTGGCATCCTGAGAAGCGTGATCCGGCGCTGTCAGGGCTTTTATCTGAAAGTTTTCCAGGAACCGACTGGCTCAGTCTGAATGTAACCCGTTGTAATCATGGAAGCCATGAGAACGAAGCTTTCGTTACCTTTTTTGCGCGATACCGCGAGAAAACCAACATTCAGGCCATTCATGAATGTTCACGCTTTCTTCGCGAGGATCAACGCTGGTACTATGTTGACGGTACAGCACCGCCCGTGGGGCGTAACGATCGCTGCCCGTGCGGCAGTGAAAAAAAATACAAAAAATGTTGTGGTTAAGCTGACGGCTACCCCAGCGGTTTTACCCCTAATGCTTTGACAGGACTCTGATTGAGATGCAAGCGCAAACCATGCAAAGAAAAGTTTTACGAACCATTTGTCCCGATGCAAAAGGTCTGATCGCCAAAATCACCAATATTTGTTACAAGCACGAACTTAATATCGTGCAGAACAATGAGTTTGTTGATCATCGCACCGGGCGTTTTTTCATGCGTACCGAACTGGAAGGGATCTTCAACGACAACACCCTGCTCGCCGACCTCGACAGCGCCCTGCCCCAGGGTTCAGTCCGGGAACTGCACAGCGCCGGTCGTCGCCGCGTGGTGATTCTGGTCACTAAAGAGGCGCATTGCCTGGGCGATCTGTTAATGAAGAGCGCGTTTGGCGGCCTGGATATGGAAATTGCGGCGGTAGTGGGTAACCACGACACCCTGCGTTCGCTGGTTGAGCGTTTTGACATTCCCTTTGTGCTGGTGAGCCATGAGGGACTGACGCGGGAAGAGCACGATAACCGCATGGTGGAAGAGATTGACCGCTATCAGCCCGATTACGTGGTGCTGGCAAAATATATGCGCGTCCTGACGCCTGCTTTTGTGCAGCGTTATCCGAACCAGATTATCAATATTCACCACTCCTTCCTGCCCGCCTTTATCGGTGCCCGTCCCTATCATCAGGCTTATGAACGTGGCGTGAAGATCATCGGTGCCACCGCGCACTATGTGAACGACAATCTCGATGAAGGCCCAATCATCATGCAGGATGTGATAAACGTTGATCACAGCTACACCGCCGATGAGATGATGCGCGCCGGTCGCGACGTAGAAAAGAATGTCCTGAGCAACGCACTGTATAAAGTGCTGGGGCAACGCGTGTTTGTTTACGGCAACCGCACGATTATTCTTTAATCAGCCAGTGCGCTGAATTGTCTGCAGATTCAGCGCTACGCGTAAAAAGTGGGCAAACAGTTGCGGTTTTGCCAGTGGGCGCTTTACACCCTTATCGCATTTGGTATGATGCGCCCCGCTTTAAGAGAGAAAGATTCAGGCCATGGTGGGATTCCCGAGCGGCCAAAGGGAGCAGACTGTAAATCTGCCGTCACAGACTTCGAAGGTTCGAATCCTTCTCCCACCACCATCTGAATCTGAATCATCTTAAGCCACATCACTATCCCAGGTGGGATTCCCGAGCGGCCAAAGGGAGCAGACTGTAAATCTGCCGTCACAGACTTCGAAGGTTCGAATCCTTCTCCCACCACCATCTCGCATGTTGCACATCATCCCCAAAATAATACCTAAGCTTCCTGTTCTGCGGGGAGAGGGATGAGAACCTTCGATTAAGGTTCGGGTCGAGCATCGCGAGACAACGCGCTTCAGCGCGGCCCGCAGGGTGAGGCGCAACGCGCCGAATAATCCTTCTCCCACCACCATCTCGTATGTTGCACATCATCCCCAAAATAATACCTAAGCTTCCTGTTCGCCCCCACACTCCTGCCCGCTTTCACACAATCTCAGCCTGTTCCGCCATGACTTTTTCAGCAAAAATCGCTACCATCTCCGCCTGACATTTCTGAACAACGGTCGATCTCATGAAATTTGTTTCATTTAACATCAATGGGTTGCGTGCCCGCCCGCATCAGCTTCAGGCACTTGTCGAACAGCATCAGCCCGATGTTATCGGTCTGCAGGAAACCAAGGTCCATGACGACATGTTCCCGCTGGAAGAGGTGTCAAAGCTCGGCTATCACGTCTTCTATCATGGACAGAAAGGTCACTACGGTGTTGCCCTGTTAACCAAAGCTGAGCCAGTGTCAGTAAGCCGGGGTTTCCCGGGTGATGACGAAGAATCCCAGCGCCGCCTGATCATCGCGGAGCTTCCCAGCCCGATTGGCGACATCACGGTAATTAACGGCTATTTTCCGCAGGGCGAAAGCCGCGACCATCCCACCAAGTTTCCGGCTAAAGAGAAATTCTATCGCGATCTGCAACGTCTGCTGACCGAGGATCTGCCTGCTGATAAGCCGGTTCTGATTATGGGCGACATGAATATCAGCAGCACCGATCGGGATATTGGTATTGGTGAGGAGAGCCGCAAGCGCTGGCTGCGCACCGGCAAATGCTCCTTCCTGCCGGAAGAACGCGAGTGGATGGACCGCCTGCTGGGCTGGGGACTGGTTGATACCTGGCGTGAGCACAATCCGGAGGTTGCGGATCGCTTCTCCTGGTTCGATTACCGTTCGAAAGGGTTTGATGATAATCGCGGGTTACGCATCGATCTGGTGCTGGCGAGCAAAACCCTGGCGTCGCACTGCGTTGAGACCGGCATTGATTATGAGATCCGGGGCATGGAAAAACCGTCTGACCACGCACCCATCTGGTCAACCTTCCGCTTTTAACTGACGGTCGCGTGGCAGAGCGCCACGCGACGGCTATTTCACTATTTTCCAGATCAGGTTATTGGTGCCGATGGAGTGTTCATCACGGGCACATTGCAGCAACACCCCCTCTGATTTCACCACCGCGCCTTCTGTGTAGTTACGGTTCTCAAAGATACAGCAGCGGAGACAGTCTGGCTGACGTCTCTCTGCCTGTGTCCATGCCTCGGGTGGCATATCCACCACGACATCGGTGTTGCCACCGTTGCTGCCCTGCTGTGGCATCGACTGATAACGACTGTTGGCCTGCGCCACGCTGGTCGCCAGCGACAGGGCCACGACCAGTAATACTGAATAACGCCTCATTCCGTCTCCTTCACTTTACGCCTGGTTTTGCGCACCGGACGTTTCTGTCCGGTGGACGGTAATCCCCGAAATGCATGCGCCGCAGGCTGCTGTCGCGCCTGCTGGATCAGACCGGTTAAGGTCTGCACCAGCGGCTGCATGAATTCATCATAGCGGCAGGCCTTTTCGCTGATACGCGTCAGTGTCGATTCCCACTGCGCCGTCATATCCGGGCGTGCTGCCAGATCGGGCAGGGAGTGGATCAGGGCGCGTCCGGCATCTGTAGAATTGATATAGCGGCCCTTCTTCACCAGGAAGCCACGACGAAACAGTAATTCGATAATGCCGGCGCGTGTGGCTTCCGTTCCTAAACCATCGGTCGCACGCAGTACTTTCTTTAATTCTTTATCCTGAACGAAACGGGCAATGCCGGTCATTGCAGAAAGAATGGTGGCATCGGTAAACGGGCGTGGCGGCTGGGTTTGCTTCGCCAGCACCTCTCCGTGCTCACACAGCAGCTCATCCCCTTTCGCTACCACCGGCAACGGCATGCCGTCGTTCTCTTCATCACGCTCTTTGTTGCCCAGCAGCGCACGCCACCCCGCTTCCGCCAGGAAGCGCGCTTTCGCCACGAATTTTCCGCCGGCAATATCGAGATCGATGACACATTTGCGGAATACCGCATCCGGGCAGAACTGCATCAGATACTGGCGCGCCACCAGTTCATAGATATGCTGCTCGTTTTCACTGAGTTTCACCGCGCTGGCACGGGCCGTTGGAATAATGGCGTGGTGGGCATCCACTTTTTTATCATCCCAGCAGCGATTTCTGCGATCGGCATCGAAATCTGCCGGTGGGGTCAGCTGTGACTGATGCGCCTGTATCGCCTTTAACACCGCATGACGACCGGCAAAATGCTCTTCAGGCAGATAGCGGCTGTCCGAACGGGGATAGGTAATCAGTTTGTGGGTTTCGTAAAGCCGCTGGCAGGTATCCAGCACCGTCTGCGCACTCAGCCCATAACGTTTAGCGGCCTCAATCTGCAGGCTGGATAAGGAAAAGGGCAGCGGCGCCACCTCATTTTCGCGTTTGTCGCTGTAAGCGGTGACGATCGCCGGCTGGCCCGTGATACGCGCCACCACATGCTCGGCCAGCGCGCGTTTGAGCAGGCGGCCCTCTTCATCCTGCCACGGTTCACAGGCCTCACTGGGGATCCAGCTGGCGATAAATCGGGTACCGTCAGGCGTGAGGATGTGCGCTTTCACTTCGAAGTAATCTTTCGGCACGAAGTTCTCGATCTCTTCATCGCGCCGGACCACCAGCCCAAGCACCGGCGTCTGCACCCGGCCCACCGACAGTACGCCATCATAGCCTGCATTGCGTCCCAGCAGCGTCCAGGCGCGGGTCATGTTAATGCCATAGAGCCAGTCCGCCCGGGCGCGGGCCAGCGCCGAGACGCACAACGGAATAAACTCGCGATTTTCACGCAGGCGGTTTACTGCCCGGTCCACCGCCTGAGGATTGAGATCGTTAATCAGACAGCGCTGCACCTTGCTGCGTTTTTCAGCCGGCAGGTTCAGGTAGTCGAGCACCTCATCCACCAGCAACTGCCCTTCCCGATCCGGGTCACCGGCATGCACCACTTCATTCGCCTGCGCCAGCAAGCCTTCAACCACTTTCAGCTGCTTAGCGACCGAGGGACGCGGTTTTAGCTGCCATTTTTCCGGAATGATGGGTAAATCCGCCAGCGACCAGCGCGCATAACGGCTGTCATAACTGTCGGGTTGCGCCTGCTCCAGAAGATGGCCTACACACCAGGTGACGATCTGATCGTTGCCGCAGGCAATGAATCCATCACCGCGTCGATGCGGTTTCGGCAGCACATCTGCGATAGCACGCCCCAGGCTCGGTTTTTCCGCAATAAACAAACGCATTGAATCAGGTAATCCTTAACATCAGGGGGAACGCAGTGATAACCGGTTGTCCGCTGTCGGTTTGAATACTGGGGCTATGTTAGCCTGGCAGGCCCGCTGGCGTAAGTGTGATGCGCGGCGTTAGCGATCGTTCGCACAGGAACCGTGCAAAAAGCAGGGCTGAAATGCACCCTGCCGGAACCGGACAAGCATTGTAGTCAGAAGTAACGGACGAAAGGCGCCGTGTCAGGTGGGAGCACCGTAGTGCTGGATTTCAGTTGCGGGGTGCCCAGATAGAGAAAGCCGACGATGGCATCCTGTTCGCGGCAGCCAAACCCCTGGCGTACCTGCTCGTCATCGGTCCAGGGACCACTGCGCCAGATACCGTTGTAACCCTGAGCGACGGCCGCCATCTGCATGGCCATCACTGCACAGCTTGCCGAGGCGATCTGCTCCCAGCGCGGCACTTTGTGGTGCGCTTCACAATGTGCCACCACCGTAATGATCATCGGTGCGCGAAACGGTGACTGGCTCGCTTTGTTAATCGCTTTTTCATCCAGCTGTTTATCGCGTGCTGCCTGCTCCAGCAGCTGGCTCAGCCGGTCGCGACCCTCATTTTCCACAATGATAAAGCGCCAGGGTTGCAGCGTGCCGTGATCCGGGGCGCGCATACCAGCCCGCAGGATATTTTCCAGTGCGTCACCCGCAGGTGCCGGCTCAGTCAGGCGTGAGGCCGAACGTCGGTTGACCAGTAACTCCAGTGCGTCCATGTTTCTCTCCCGATCTCTGTAATGTTGCAGTTATCCTGGCACAGGCAGATTTTTTGTAACAGTGCGCAGTGATTTCCTGCTGACTTTTAACACGCCGCTCTTTAGGATGAGCTCGTCGGGGAAGTCTGGTCCGCGCGGCGGCCACTTCCTGCTACATATTTATGGAGAGTCTGATGCGCACATTGTGGCGAATAATTGCAGGTCTGTTCCGCTGGAGCTGGCGGGTACTGAATTTTATCAGGGAATTTATTCTGAATATTTTCCTGATTTTGTTGATTGTGGTGGGTGTAGGGATCTGGCTGCAGGTCAGCGGGTCGGGCGGCAGTTCAGCGCCGATTCAGCAAGGCGCACTGAAAGTGGATCTCAGCGGCGTGCTGGTGGATAAACCGTCGGTAAGCAACCGTCTGAGCAAAATTGGCCGCCAGCTGCTGGGTGCCAGCAGTGACCGTTTACAGGAAAATTCGCTGTTTGATGTGGTCGACGCTATTCGTCAGGCAAAAGATGACAGCAACATTAAAGGCATGGTGCTCGATTTACGCGAATTTGCCGGTGGCGATCAGCCTTCACTGCAATATGTGGGTAAAGCGCTGCGCGAATTCCGCGACAGCGGCAAGCCGATTTATGCACTCGGCGACAGCTACAGCCAGGCGCAGTATTACCTTGCCAGCTACGCCACCAAAATCTATCTGTCGCCACAGGGCACCGTAGATCTGCATGGTTTCGCCACCAACGGACTCTATTACAAAACCTTGCTGGAGAAGCTGAAAGTCACCTCACACGTCTTCCGTGTCGGGACTTACAAATCAGCGGTTGAGCCGTTCCTGCGTGACGACATGTCCCCTGCCGCACGGGATGCAGACAGCCGCTGGGTCGGTCAGCTGTGGCAGAACTACCTGAACACCGTGGCAGCGAACCGCCAGATTACGCCGGAGCAACTCTTCCCCGGTGCTGCTGCGATTATTGCCGGATTAAACGCCGTGAAAGGCGATACCGCGCAATATGCGCTGGATAACAAGCTGGTCGATGCCCTGGGTTCACGTGCGGCAGCCGATCAGGAGCTGGTAAAAACCTTTGGTCTGGATAAGCAGAGCAACGATTACCGTAGCGTCAGCATCTATGACTACAGCGTGAAAACCACCTCCACGCAGCAGGATGGCAACATCGCGGTAGTCATGGCTAGCGGTGCCATCATGGATGGTGAAGAGACGCCGGGCAACGTCGGTGGCGACACGACGGCGGCGCAGATCCGCGATGCGCGTCTCGATCCGAAAATCAAAGCGATTATTCTGCGGGTGAACAGCCCGGGTGGCAGCGTCACCGCCTCGGAAGCGATTCGTGAAGAGCTGGCGGCAGCGCAGGCGGCCGGTAAGCCGATTGTGGTCTCGATGGGAGGCATGGCGGCGTCCGGCGGTTACTGGATCTCAACGCCTGCCAGCTACATTGTGGCGAACCCCAGCACGCTGACTGGCTCGATTGGCATCTTCGGCGTGATCAATACGCTGGAGAACAGCCTGGACAGTATTGGCGTGCACACCGACGGTGTTGCGACCTCACCGCTGGCGGATATCTCAACCACCAAAGCGCTGCCAACAGAAGTTCAGCAGCTGATGCAGCTGACCATCGAAAATGGCTACCGCAACTTTGTCGGTCTGGTGGCGAAGTCACGTCATAAAACGCCAGAGCAGATTGATGCCATTGCACAGGGCCACGTCTGGACCGGCAGCGATGCGAAAGCCAATGGTCTGGTTGATGCACTGGGTGACTTCGATGATGCCGTGAAGAAGGCGGGCGAGCTGGCGAAAGTCAGTAATCCGCAGCTGAGCTGGTATCAGGATGACCCAAGCTTCCTGGATATGATGCTGAGCCAGATGAACGCGTCGGTGCAGGCTGTCCTGCCTGATACGCTGAAAGCCTGGCTACCAGCACCGATGCTGGATGTGATGAGTGCTATGAAAGCCCAGCCTGGTCTGTTCGACAAGCAGAACGATCCTCAGAACCGTTATGCATTCTGCCTGAACTGCGGCGAAGTGCGATAAACCTCGCAGCCCGGCCGCTGGTCGGGCTGCTTTTCCCCGCTATTCCCCTTATACTGCGCGTTTTATGGCGAGTCTGAGTTCTCTAATGCAAAAGAAAAACATCTACGTAGCCTACACTGGCGGGACGATCGGTATGCAGCGTTCGGCGCAGGGTTATATTCCCGTCTCCGGACACCTGCAGCAACAGCTGGCTAACATGCCGGAGTTCCACCGCCCTGAGATGCCTGATTTCACTATTCATGAGTATCAGCCGCTGATCGACTCTTCCGACATGACCCCGCAGGACTGGCAGTCTATCGCAGAAGATATCCGTCAGAACTACGATCGCTATGATGGTTTTGTGATCCTGCATGGCACCGACACCATGGCATTTACCGCCTCAGCACTCTCCTTTATGCTGGAAAATCTGGCCAAGCCGGTTATCGTCACGGGCTCGCAGATTCCGTTAGCGGAATTACGTTCAGATGGTCAGCAGAATCTCTTAAATTCGCTCTATGTGGCGGCCAACTATCCGATCAGCGAAGTGTCGCTGTTTTTCAATAACACGCTCTATCGCGGTAACCGGACCACCAAGGCACATGCAGACGGCTTCAACGCCTTTGCTTCGCCCAACCTCTCTGCGCTGCTGGAAGCGGGCATTCATATTCGTCGCCTCAATACACCGCAAGCCCCAGCCGGTCAGGGCGAACTGAAGGTTCACACCATTACGCCTCAGCCCATTGGCGTGGTCACCATCTATCCCGGCATTTCAGCCGACGTTGTGCGTAACTTTCTGCGTCAGCCAGTCAAAGCATTGATCCTGCGCTCCTATGGTGTGGGTAATGCACCGCAGAACAAGGAATTTCTGGCAGAATTGCAGCAGGCCAGCGAGCGTGGCATCGTGGTGGTAAATCTCACCCAGTGTATTTCCGGCAAAGTGAATATGGGCGGATACGCTACCGGCAATGCGCTGGAACATGCTGGTGTCATCAGCGGATTTGACCTCACCGTGGAAGCGGCGCTGACAAAGCTACACTTTTTACTCAGCCAGGATCTTTCGGCCGATCAAATCCGAGCCAGAATGCAGCAGAATTTGCGCGGCGAACTGACTGAAGACTGAAACGGAGCGATATGTAATGAAGCGGGCACTCATCATTATTGATATTCAGAACGATTTTTGCCCCGGCGGCCCGATGGCAGTCCATGAGGGCGACCATACGGTCGAGGTGGCAAATCGTTATGCGCGACTGTTCCGTGAAAACGGTGAATGCGTACTGGCACTGCAGGACTGGCATCCGGCGAATCACGGCAGCTTTGCCTCGGTTTCCGGCGAGCCGGTCTACACGCTGGGCGAGTTAAATGGTCTGGCCCAGATCTGGTGGCCCGATCACGGCATTCAGGGCTCAACTGGCGCTGATTTTCATCCGGGTCTCGATCGCTCACTGTTCGATGCGACGTTCCATAAGGGCCAGGATCAGGATGTCGACAGCTATAGCGCCTTTTTTGACAATGGCCATCGCCGTAAGACCGAGCTGGACAGCTGGCTGCGTGAGCGTGGGATCACCCATCTGGTGATGCTGGGACTGGCGACGGATTACTGCGTAAAATATAGCGTGCTGGATGCGCTGGAGCTGGGTTATCACGTTGAGGTGGTTAAAGAGGGCTGCCGGGGCGTCAATCTGAATCCCGAGGACAGCGAAATTGCCTTTGCCCAGATGACCGCTCAGGGCGCGATTCTGATTTAAAATGGAGCTGGCATGACGCCAGCTTTTTTTTAATGCAGATGGATGCGGGTCACGTCAGGGTCAATTCCAAACTCTTCTTTGAGCTCTTTTTTCGACTTCATCACCATTTCGCCACCTTTGCCAATGGTCATGTGCTGCGGCGCGTCGTTGTGCCGCGCCTGCCACATCATGACCAGCTGCAGGCAATTGTCGCGCTGCTCCTGGGTCAGTGCCACGCCATCCGGCCATTTGCCAATCTCAACCGCCGTGGCAAGACGCTGATAGACTTCAGGCGTCATCGATGCAAGCATTGCTTCAAGCTGTTCCTTCATCGCCATTACCCTTTGGTCTGTTCGCCCTGCTCGTCGGTGAAATTCAGCGAGGCGGAGTTAACACAATAGCGTTCGCCGGTCGGCTGCGGGCCGTCAGGGAAGACATGTCCCAGGTGCGCATCGCAGCTGCCACAGCGGATCTCAATACGCTGCATGCCGTGTGAATCATCTTCAATATAGCGAATCGCATCATCACTGACCGGCTGGTAGAAACTGGGCCAGCCACAGCCAGAGTCATACTTCGTCTCAGAGAGAAAAAGTGGCGCCTCACAGATCAGACAGTGGTAGATCCCTTCCTGCTTGTTGTGCAGCAGTGCGCCGCTGTAAGGCGGTTCCGTTCCGCGTTGCTGAGTGACGTAGCGTTGCATTTCGGTCAACTGTGCAATTTTTGCTTCGGGTGCGGTGTCTTTAGCCATTTTAGGATTCCGGGCAGTGCCATTCTGAAAAATTCGACTATTATTCTAACAAATGATCAACATAACCCGGGTCTTTTTTTGTGCTCACCCTTTCAGCCTGCTCTCTGCTAAGCGGATTTGTGACATCGATCACCTTTTATCCGGAGCATCCCTATATATTCGGCGATTGATTCAACGAAGCGCGATATCATTGGCGGCGCGCAAGCGGTTGCGCATCGAATAATTCCTCTCAGGCGAATTGATTTGTCGCAACAATTGACACGATTCCGCTTGACGCCTGGTAAGGTTTTTGTAATTTTACAGGCAACCTTTTATTCACTAACCAATAGCTGGTGGAATATATGACTATCAAAGTAGGTATCAACGGTTTCGGCCGTATCGGTCGCATCGTTTTCCGTGCTGCTCAAAAGCGTTCTGACATCGAAATCGTTGCTATCAACGACCTGCTGGACGCGGATTACATGGCGTACATGTTGAAGTATGACTCTACTCACGGTCGTTTCGACGGTACCGTAGAAGTTCAGGATGGCGCACTGGTGGTTAACGGTAAAAAAATCCGTGTTACCGCTGAACGTGATCCGGCCAACCTGAAGTGGGATGAAGTGGGCGTTGACGTTGTTGCTGAAGCAACCGGTATCTTCCTGACCGACGAAACCGCGCGTAAACACATCACCGCAGGTGCTAAGAAAGTCGTTCTGACCGGTCCATCTAAAGATGACACCCCAATGTTTGTTCGTGGTGCAAACTTCGACAAATATGATGGCCAGGATATCGTGTCTAACGCATCCTGTACCACTAACTGCCTGGCACCGCTGGCAAAAGTGATCAACGACAAGTTTGGCATCGTTGAAGGTCTGATGACGACCGTTCACGCCACCACTGCTACCCAGAAAACCGTTGATGGCCCGTCTCATAAAGATTGGCGCGGCGGCCGCGGCGCATCGCAGAACATCATTCCTTCATCAACTGGCGCAGCTAAAGCCGTTGGTAAAGTTCTGCCAGAGCTGAACGGCAAACTGACCGGTATGGCATTCCGCGTACCAACCCCTAACGTTTCCGTTGTTGACCTGACCGTGCGTCTGGAAAAAGCGGCTTCTTACAAAGAAATCTGTGCTGCAATTAAAGCGGCTGCAGAAGGTGAGATGAAAGACGTTCTGGGCTACGTTGAAGATGACGTGGTTTCTACCGACTTCAACGGCGAAATCCTGACTTCAGTGTTTGACGCTAAAGCCGGTATCGCGCTGAACGACAACTTTGTGAAACTGGTTTCCTGGTACGACAACGAAACTGGCTACTCAAACAAAGTTCTCGACCTGATTGCACTGGTTTCTGCTAAATAAGGCAGCCAGACATCATTGAGAATAAGGGCGACTTCGGTCGCCCTTTTTTTGATCCGCTCAGGAAGGAATCGAACATGCAAGATAAACTGTTTTCTCTGCCGGTGGTCACGCAGATCTCCCCTTACCTCACCCAGCGCCAGATAGGTGAACTCCCCGCCATTGTTGTGAGTCACCCTAAAGTGCGGGCAGCCATTACGCTTCAGGGCGCGCACCTCATCGCCTGGCAACCCAGCGGCGAAAAGCCGGTACTCTGGCTGAGTGATAAGAGTCTCTTTGCACCGGGTAAGGCGATTCGTGGCGGCGTTCCGATCTGCTGGCCGTGGTTCGGCCCGGCGGGCGAACCGGCACACGGCTTTGCGCGGGTTCAGCCGTGGAAGCTCACGGCGCATGATGAAAATGAAGAGGGCGTCATGCTGACGCTGGTGCTGGAGAGCAACCCTCAGACGCTGAAGCTCTGGCCGCATGAATTCACCCTGATTGCCCGCTTCCGGCTGGGCCAGCATTGTGAGATTGAGCTGGAAGCCTATGGTGACTTTGAAGCGACGGCGGCTCTGCACAGCTACTTTACCGTCAGCGACATCAACGGTGTGGAAGTCTCGGGTCTGGGCAATAGCTATATCGACAAAGTCAACAACGGCGAGGTGGCCAGCAGCGACGGCAAACAGCGTTATCCTGGACGCATCGACCGTATCTTTACCGCAGCAGAAGATTGCTCAGTGATTAATGATACCGCGGGTGAGCGGCAGATCGAGGTGTACCACCATCATCATAGTGACGTTGTCACGTGGAATCCGGGTGTGGAACTCTCCTGCAGCATGACGGATATGGCGAATGAGGGCTATAAGACCATGGTCTGTGTGGAGACGGCGCGTATCAGCAAACCGTTACGCAGCGCGGGAGAGAAACCGGCACGACTGGCCACGACGTTCCGCCTCAAAAAGAAAGCCGCAGCCAGCGACAACGTTAACGGCTAAACAATATCCAGCGGCAATTTATGCTGTGGCGCTGGCCAGGCGCGATCGATGAGCTGCAAATCCTCATCGGTCAGTTCCACCTCCAGCGCCGCCGCATTTTCCTGAACGTGGGCCACGGAACTGGCTTTAGGAATGGCAATCACCCCTGGCTGACGAATCACCCAGGCCAGCAGTAATTGCGCCACGCTGATGCCCTTCTGCTGTGCAATCTGAGTCAGCTGAGGATCGGTAAAGAGTGAGTCACGTAGCCGTCCGGCCTGGGCCAGCGGACAGTAGGCCATGACCGGTACGCCACGCTGCTGACATGCCGGCAGCAGATCAAATTCAATGCCGCGTGAAGCCAGATGATAGAGCACCTGATTGGTCGCGCAGGCCTCGCCCTTCTCTTCATCCCACAGTTCGGCCATATCATCGGTGTCAAAATTCGATACGCCCCAGTGACGAATTTTGCCCTGCTGCTGCAGGCGTTCCATGGCGCGCAGTGTCTCTTCCAGCGGAATATTGCCGCGCCAGTGCAACAGGTAGAGATCGAGATAATCGGTTTGCAGACGGCGCAGGCTGCGCTCACAGGCTGCAATGGCATCCACTTCGCCCGCATTCCACGGATAAACTTTGGAGACCAGCAGCGCCCGGTCGCGACGGCCCAGCAGTGCCTGTCCGACCACCTCTTCAGCTCCGCCATCTGCATACATTTCGGCGGTATCAATAAGCTGTAATCCGCACTCAAGACCCGCCTGCAATGCAGCGACTTCATCAGCCCGCTGCGCCGGGTTTTCACCCATATACCAGGTGCCCTGACCGATCACAGGCAGATCGCTAAAACCGGCAAAGTTAATCGTGTTACGCATTCTGCTCTCCCGCCCCATTCTGAGGCCCTGTAAAAGAACAGAGGGCATTAAATGCCCTCTTTTGGTGCGTTATCAGAAGGTATAGCTGACACCCGTCCAGATTAACGCCTGCCCGCTTTTATCAATCATCGGGCTGTCTTTGATTTCGCTGTCGAAGCGGACGTAACGTCCCATAACGCTGGCATTCCACTGCGGCGCAATCTGATAGCTGGCGCTCAGTTCCACATAAGGTGACCAGCTGTCATCCGGGTTGTAACGGCTGATGCCGGTACGGGCGCTTTCATGCCCGGAAACCCCATAGTAATAACGGTTTTGATTGGCGCTGTTCCACGTGGCCCCGATGCCCGGCGTCAGGCTGAAGTCACCCATCTGGAAGCGATAGAGGTACGTCAGGTCCCAGATCATCCCGTTGCTGTTATTGAGCACATCCCCCAGCAATGAGGTACGGACAATCCCCCAGTCAGCGGTGTGACGATAGGTTGCACCACCCATCAGCGTCATGCGGCGTTTATCCAGCCCTTTCATGTCGCCCAGGTCGTTGTCGCTGGGTTTGTACTCCTGCGGTGACCCCAGCAGCGTCAGTGACAGCTGGTTCTGGGGATCTTTCCACAGGTAGTAGCCGCCCTGCAGGCTGCGGAACCAGAAGTCTTCACCCTCATAATTGATAACCGGAACGGGGATATACCGCTCCTGGCCGCCGCGATAAGGTGATTCGGCATAGATGACCGATGCGCCAATGGAAAGCGGTGCGGCATTCACGTGCGTGGCCAGTAAATAACAGGGCAGAAGTGCAACAAGCGTCTTAAATTTGAATTGGTTCACAATTTATTCATTCCATAAATATAACAATCAAACAGGAAGTCTAACGTTTTTTCACGGCTGGATTAACTTATATCGAAATCCTTTAAGTGACTGATCGATGAAAGTGGCATTAAAGGTTAAAAACACGTTAAGTTAAAGCATCACCCATATGAACGCATCTCACAACAGACCCGCTGTACAGTTGATCTTCCCCTCATTAACCCAAACCCGTGGAGGAAATTTCCTAGAAGCCATCTACAGTTAGAAGTAACAGCAGACATTTTGTACGAGCAGAGTAACCACAAAAGTTGTGTATCCCGATAAGAAAGATCAGGTTGGCATAAGGGTTGCTGTACTCAACAGAGAATATCTTCCGGGAGCTGCTATAAGCCTCTAATTACGCTCCTTACCTGTGCTAAAAACGAAAGGACGGGCATCGCTATGAATATATTCGATCACTATCGTCAGCGTTATGAAGCTGCCAAGGACGAAGAGTTCACACTGCAGGAATTTCTTGCTATCTGTAAGCAGGATCGCAGTGCATACGCCAACGCTGCAGAGCGACTGTTAATGGCTATCGGAGAGCCGGTAATGGTCGATACTGCTCAGGAGCCACGCCTTTCCAGAATATTCTCCAACCGTGTGATGGGACGCTATCCGGCGTTCGAGGAGTTTTACGGCATGGAGGAAGCGATTGAACAGATCGTCTCCTACCTGAAACATGCCGCTCAGGGACTGGAAGAGAAGAAACAGATCCTCTATTTACTGGGGCCGGTAGGTGGCGGTAAATCCTCACTGGCGGAACGGCTTAAGTCGCTGATGCAGCGGGTACCTATCTATGTACTGAGCGCCGACGGGGAACGCAGCCCGGTTAATGACCACCCTCTCTGCCTGTTTAACCCGCAGGAAGATGCGCATATTCTCGAAAAAGAGTATGGCGTGCCGCGCCGTTATCTCGGCACGATCATGTCGCCGTGGGCCGCTAAGCGACTGCACGACTTTGGCGGCGATATCTCGCGTTTCAAAGTGGTGAAAGTCTGGCCGTCAATCCTGGAACAGCTGGCGATTGCCAAAACTGAACCGGGTGATGAGAACAACCAGGATATCTCCGCGCTGGTCGGTAAAGTGGATATCCGTAAACTGGAAAACCACGCGCAAAACGATCCTGATGCCTACGGTTACTCCGGCGCACTTTGCCGTGCCAACCAGGGGATCATGGAATTCGTTGAGATGTTCAAAGCGCCTATCAAGGTGCTGCACCCCTTACTGACGGCGACGCAGGAAGGGAACTACAACGGCACCGAGGGGATTTCGGCGCTGCCGTTTAACGGCATTATTCTGGCGCACTCCAACGAATCAGAGTGGGTGACGTTCCGTAATAACAAGAATAATGAGGCGTTCCTTGACCGTGTCTATATCGTCAAGGTGCCCTACTGCCTGCGGGTCTCTGAAGAGATCAAAATCTACGACAAGTTACTTGATCACAGTGAGCTGGCGACCTCGCCCTGCGCACCGGGTACGCTGGAAACCCTGGCACGCTTCTCTATCCTGTCACGACTCAAAGATCCGGATAACTCCAGCATCTATTCCAAAATGCGGGTCTACGATGGTGAAAGCCTGAAAGATACCGACCCTAAGGCGAAGTCATGGCAGGAGTATCATGATTACGCCGGTGTGGATGAGGGGATGAACGGCCTTTCAACCCGCTTTGCCTTTAAGATTCTGTCGCGGGTGTTTAACTTTGACCACGCCGAAGTGGCGGCCAACCCGGTGCATCTGTTCTACGTGCTGGAGCAGCAGATTGAGCGCGAACAGTTCCCACAGGATCAGGCCGAGAAATACCTTGAGCACCTCAAAGGCTATCTGATCCCCAAATATGCTGAATTTATCGGCAAAGAGATTCAGACCGCCTATCTGGAATCTTACTCTGAATATGGTCAGAACATCTTTGACCGCTATGTGACCTATGCCGACTTCTGGATTCAGGATCAGGAGTATCGCGATCCGGATACCGGACAGCTGTTTGATCGTGAATCGCTCAACGCGGAACTGGAGAAAATCGAGAAGCCCGCTGGCATCAGTAACCCGAAAGATTTCCGTAACGAGATCGTCAATTTCGTGCTGCGCGCCAGGGCACACAATAACGGTCGCAACCCGAACTGGACCAGTTACGAGAAATTACGCACCGTGATCGAGAAGAAAATGTTCTCGAACACGGAAGAGCTGCTGCCGGTGATTTCGTTTAATACCAAGACCTCCACCGATGAGCAGAAAAAACATGATGACTTTGTCGATCGCATGATGGAAAAAGGCTATACCCGCAAACAGGTTCGCCTGCTGTGTGAATGGTATTTGCGTGTGCGTAAATCGTCCTGATAAGAGTCTGTAAGCTTGCCGGTAAGTGATACCGGTCTGACGAGGTCGGGTTCGCCCGGCCTGCTTACAATGTAGTTTGGGGGAATACCATGGCCTATTTCATCGATCGCCGACTCAACGGCAAAAACAAGAGCGCGGTAAACCGCCAGCGCTTCTTGCGCCGTTATAAGTCGCAAATTAAGCAGTCGATCTCCGAGGCCATCAATAAACGCTCGGTGACCGATGTAAGCAGCGGTGAGTCTGTCTCTATCCCGATTGACGACATCAATGAGCCGATTTTCCATCAGGGACGCGGCGGCAACCGCCATCGGGTCCATCCGGGCAACGACCATTTTGTGCAGAATGACCGGGTCGAGCGACCGCAGGGTGGCGGCGGTGGCGGCAGTGGCCAGGGCAATGCCAGTCAGGATGGTGAAGGTCAGGATGAGTTTGTCTTTCAGATATCGAAAGATGAGTATCTGGACCTGCTGTTTGAAGATCTCGCCCTGCCTAACCTGCGCCGGAACCAGCATCGCCAGTTGAATGAGTATAAGACCCACCGTGCCGGTTTCACCTCTAACGGTGTGCCTGCCAATATCAGCGTCGTACGTTCGCTGCAGAACTCGCTGGCGCGTCGTACGGCGATGACGGCGGGTAAACGCCGGATGCTGCACGAACTGGAAGAAACGCTGCTGGAGATTGAGAACTCTGAACCGGCTCAGCTTCTGGAGGAGGAGCGGCTGCGCAAAGAGATCGCCGAGTTGCGGGCGCGTATCGAACGGGTGCCTTTTATCGACACCTTCGACCTGCGCTACAAAAACTTTGAGAAACGGCCGGAGCCTTCCAGCCAGGCGGTGATGTTCTGTCTGATGGATGTATCCGGATCCATGGATCAGGCCACCAAGGATATGGCGAAACGCTTCTATATCCTGCTCTACCTGTTCCTGAGCCGCACCTACAAGAATGTCGATGTGGTTTATATTCGTCATCACACGCAGGCCAAAGAGGTGGATGAACAGGAGTTCTTCTATTCTCAGGAGACCGGTGGCACCATCGTTTCGAGTGCGCTGAAACTCATGGATGAGGTGGTGAAAGAGCGCTATGACCCGGCGCAGTGGAACATCTATGCTGCACAGGCGTCGGATGGCGATAACTGGGCCGACGATTCACCGCTCTGTCACGAGATTCTGGCGAAGCATATTCTGCCGGTGGTGCGTTATTACAGTTATATCGAGATTACCCGCCGTGCACATCAGACGCTGTGGCGCGAGTATGAGCATCTGCAGTCGACGTTCGATAACTTTGCTATCGAACACATTCGTGAGCCGGAAGATATCTACCCGGTGTTCCGATCGCTGTTCCATAAACAGGCAACGGAAGCCTGATGCACTAAGCCGGCTCATCGCCGGCTTTTTTTATCTTCCGAATAACCTGCTAAAACAGTCTGTTTTCTGCCGCTTGCCTGCCAACCCCCTCATTCTTCACATTAATCTGATTCCATACGCTGTTAAGCAATTCGTATAATGATCATTTTCACAATGACAACTCCTTGATAAAACATTATCTTTCAGAGATAGCATGGATATTTGTCACCAGTCGCTGCACCGCACTGTCATATCTCAGGAGATCGGGTTTGAACCACACTATTGTCTACAGTCTGTTTATCATCGGTTCCGTGCTGGTCGCATCGAGCATTCTGCTCAGCTCTTTCTCATCCAGACTGGGTATCCCCATTCTGGTGATCTTCCTCGCTCTCGGCATGCTGACCGGGGTTGATGGTATCGGCGGCATCGCCTTTGATAACTATCCGGCGGCTTACTTAATCTCGAACCTGGCGCTGGCGATTATCCTGCTGGATGGCGGCATGCGGACCAAAGCCAGTTCATTTAAAGTCGCCCTGGGGCCAGCGCTGTCGCTGGCGACCGTCGGGGTCATGATTACCGCAGGCTTAACCGGTGTGGTCGCCGCCTGGTTGTTTAACCTGGATATGATGCAGGGCTTCCTGATTGGCGCGATCATCGGCTCCACAGATGCCGCCGCCGTCTTCTCCCTGCTGGGTGACAAAGGTCTGAATGAGCGCGTCAGCTCCACGCTGGAGATTGAATCGGGCAGTAACGATCCGATGGCGGTGTTCCTGACCATTACGCTGATTGAGATGATCGAACAGGGCCGCAGCGGCCTTGACTGGATGTTCCTGGTACATCTGGTGCAGCAGTTTGGTCTGGGTATCGTGCTGGGCCTGGGCGGCGGCTGGGCGCTGCAGCAGCTGATTAACCGTATCAGTCTGGCCGGTGGGCTCTATCCGCTGCTGGCGTTGAGTGGCGGCATTCTGGTGTTCGCCCTGACCACGGTATTAGAGGGCAGCGGCATCCTGGCGGTCTATCTGTGCGGCTTTTTACTGGGCAACAGGCCGATTCGGAACCGTCACGGCATTCTGCAGACATTTGACGGCATGGCGTGGCTGAGTCAGATTGGCATGTTCATCGTGCTGGGACTGCTGGTAACCCCGTCTGATTTGTGGCATATCGCGGTTCCGGCGATGATCCTCTCACTGTGGCTGATTCTGGTGGCGCGCCCACTGTCGGTGTTTATTGGTCTGCTGCCGTTTCGCAGTTTTACCACCCGCGAACGCGTCTTTATCAGCTGGGTCGGTTTACGCGGCGCGGTGCCGATTATCCTTGCGGTCTTCCCGATGATGGCCGGATTAGAAAACGCGTCGCTCTATTTTAATATCGCCTTCTTTGTGGTGCTGGTCTCCCTGATGTTGCAGGGCACCTCGCTGGGCTTTGCAGCGAAAAAAGCCAAAGTGGTGGTGCCTCCTACCGCATCGCCTATCAGCCGTATCGGTCTGGATATCCACCCCGAAAATCCGTGGGAGCAGTTTGTCTACCAGCTCAGCGCTGACAAGTGGTGCATCGGTGCCGCACTGCGTGACCTGCAGATGCCGCGTGAGACCCGCATCGCCGCCCTGTTCCGTGACAATGTGCTGATGCATCCAAATGATGGAACGCGGCTCAGGGAGAACGACGTCATCTGCGTGATTGGCCGTGAGCGCGATCTGCCGGCGCTGGGTAAGATGTTCAGCCAGTCGCCGCCGGTTTCCCTCGACCAGCGTTTCTTTGGTGACTTTATTCTGGATGCTGAAGCTCGCCTGCGCGATATTGCGCAGATTTACGGACTGGAACTGGATGAGAACACCAACGATCAGCAGTCGCTGGGACAACTGGTGCTGAGTATGCTGGGCGGCGCGCCGGTGGTTGGCGATCAGGTTGAGTGGAATCAGCTGACGTGGACCGTCGCGGAGAAAGAGGATAACCGTATTGTGAAGATTGGTGTCCGTCCGGCTAAAGAGAAGGAATAATCCTAATCATTCAGCCACGTTATTTTCTGTCGATACGCTAAGCTTAAAAGTCTATGCCAGCAAAAACGGGAGAAATGAATGGGACACGTGGTTAAAATTGGTCGTTATGAGATTGTTGATGCCGATCTTGACAGTGAGAACCTCGACACCGTCAGCATCCCCTGTCACACCAATCCCGGCTTAATTACCCAACTTGATGGCTGGGATCGCGATACCAGCGTTCCGGCATGGATTGACGGAGAACCGGTGGATCTGCAGATTGGTCATTACGATAAACAGCAGGACCGCTGGATTTTAAAAAAACCTGCCTGAGTCCGTTATCACGACCGCCAGTCGTAAGATGTGGCGGTAATTCCTAAAAAGCGTCTTAAACAGTTTGGTTATAACCAACTCCCGCCTTATTTTATCCAGTAAAAACCAAAACTTAGCCATTTAAAACTTTAATCACTTTTGATGTTTTCAGATTTTTTCCGTATTAACTCTGTCAAATAACTCCTGCATACTCATTCTCAATGCTGCAACATTTCGTGAGTACTATCACGCTTTAGCCGTTATCTTTTTTGCAGCTGCACTGGCTTTACTGACTGCAACAGACTGAAAATTATTTTTTAATTTTTCAGAAGCCCACCCCTGAGCGTGTACATGATTCTGGTCAGGCCATCTTTTACTTGAGAAAGAGAGCAGGTTTTATGGCAAGTACATTGATAATGAATAGCCCGAGCCGCTCGTGGAGCGGCACGCGTAAAAATATCATCGTGAAATTCGCCCTGAGCTTTTCCGATCTGATTGCACTTAACCTCGCACTGTTTTTATCTGCCGCGACGATACAGGGTATTTGGGGCGAGCTGGATACCTTTATTCCACCTCATCAAATTGAATATCGTTTTGTGGCACAGTTTATTATGTCAGTCATGTGTACCGGCTGGTTCTGGGTACGCCTGCGTCACTATACCTATCGCAAACCCTTCTGGTTTGAGCTGAAAGAGATCATTAAAACATTATTTGTTTTCTCGCTGCTCGACCTCGCGTTGATTGCCTTCTCTAAATGGGATTTCTCCCGCATGGTGTGGGTCTTCAGCTGGACTTATGCCCTGCTGCTGCTGCCGCTGATGCGTGCTCTGGTTAAACGTGCCATTCACAAGGCGGGTCAGTGGCAGAAAGAGACCATCATTATCGGCTCCGGCAGAAACGCCACCGAAGCTTACGCGGCGCTGCAGAGTGAAGAGATCCTGGGCTACAACGTACAGGCCTTTATCTCGGTCGATGATGTCCCGGCTCAGCAGAGCGTGAATGGCGTGCCGGTGATCACCTGGAAAGATATCAACTGGCAGACTATTGACCGTGACAACGTGCAGTTTATTGTGGCGATGGAGTATGAGCAGCAGCCGATGCGCGATCGCTGGCTGAAATTCCTGTCGAAGATGAACTGCCGTTCAGTTTCAGTGATCCCAACGCTGCGCGGCGTGCCGCTTTACGGCACCGACATGTCCTTTATCTTCAGCCATGAAGTGATGATTCTGCGTGTCAGCAACAACCTGGCGAAACACTCCTCCCGCTTCATGAAGCGCGCCTTTGATATCGTGGTGGCGTCGATGCTGCTGCTATTCCTCGGCCCAATCTTCGCCCTGCTCTGCTATATGGTGAAACGTGATGGCGGTAATGCCATTTATGGTCACGAGCGTGTGGGCCAGAATGGCAAAAAATTCAAATGTCTGAAATTCCGTTCCATGGTGACCAATTCCAAAGAGGTGCTGGAGAAATTACTGGCGACCAGCGAAGAGGCGCGGATTGAGTGGGACAAAGATTTCAAACTGAAGAATGACCCGCGCGTGACCCGGATTGGTAGTTTCCTGCGTAAAACCAGCCTGGACGAGTTGCCGCAGCTGTGGAACGTGATTCGTGGCGAGATGAGCCTGGTTGGCCCGCGTCCGGTGATTGAAGCTGAGCTGGAGCGTTATGCCGGTGATGTCGACTACTACCTGATGGCCAAGCCGGGTATGACCGGTCTGTGGCAGGTCAGCGGACGTAACGATATCGACTATGATACCCGCGTCTATTTTGACTCCTGGTATGTCAAAAACTGGGCGCTCTGGACCGATATTGCGATCCTGTTCAAAACCGCAGGCGTGGTGTTACGCCGCGACGGCGCTTACTAATCAGACCTCTGCGATGCCTGTTTACAGCAGGCATCGCACTTTCCGCACGACTTCCTCTATCTTTTTTGCCGCTGAATCATTACCCTCTGCGATCGTTTTTAAACAGAACGCTTACCCTCTGGTTGTTATGCAAAAATTTACTCTGCTGTTATTAAGCCTGGTGCTGCTGGCACCCTTAGGCATCGATCTCTATTTGCCCACGCTGCCACAAATCGCAGAAGGGCTGGATACGCCGGTTAATCTGGTGCAGACCACCATTCCCCTGTTTCTGCTGGTCATGGGGCTGGGACAACTGGTGACCGGCCCGCTGGTGGACAACTATGGCCGTAAGCCGATTGCCCTGCTGGGCCTGGCGCTTTACATCACGGGGAGTGCCATCGCCGCCACCGCCACCTCATTCCCGCTGTTCGTCCTTGCCCGCCTCGTGCAGGGCTGTGGCGTCTGCTGCAGCGCGGTCGTGGCCTTTAGCGGCGTGCGTGACCGCCTGAGCGGTGATGATGCCGCCCGTGCATATGGCTTTCTGAATGGCGCATTAAACATCGTCCCGGCCCTGGCTCCGCTGCTGGGCGGTTTACTGGCCAGCGCCTTTGACTGGCGCGCACCCTTCTGGTTTCTCTGCGCCTACGGCGTGCTGATTACGCTGCTGGTGATTATCTGGCTGCCAGAGACGCGCCCGGCGGATACCCTGCGGGTGAAAGGATTACCGATTAAACAGTATGCCGCGATCCTGCGTCAGCCGCGCTTTCTGGCGTTCGCGTTCGCCAATGCCGGTGCGCTGGGCATGGTGCTGACCTACGTGTCGCTGGCACCGCAGGTATTAATGACCGAAGGCGGGCTGACGCCAATCCAGTTCTCTTTTGCTTTTGGCGCCAACGGTTTCTGGATCATGTTTGTCAGCATGTTCGTCAATAAAGCGATTCGCAAAGCAGGTCGCCCTTTCTGCCTGGCGATGGGGTTTTTCACTATGCTGCTGGGCGCGGTGCTGCTGGTAGCGGGGATGCAGATCTTCCCGGCGGAGATGCAGACGCACTGGGCGCTTTACATGTTCCCGGTGGCCGTTTCAGTTGCCGGGCTGGCCTTTACGGTGGGACCGGCCACCAGCTATGCGCTGGAGCCCTATCAGCAACAGGCGGGCGTGGCGTCCGCCTTGCAGGGATTCATTCAGATGGCCGGTGGCGCGTCAGGCAGCCTGGTCATTGTGGCGCTGCCGGTGGCGGAGAAGCTGTCGTTGAGTCTGATGATGCTGCTGGGTGCAGCGCTGGCCTTTATCGCCTGGCGCTGCAGCAGAAAGATGCGCGGCAGCCTGACCGCGCTTAAATAACCGTGACCGGAACGCGGGGTGCCAGCGCACACATCAGCTCGTACCCTACCGTTCCGGCCGCTTTTGCCACCTGATCGATTTTCACCTGCTCACCCCACAGCTCCACGGCTGAGCCAATACCGGCCTGGGGACAGGGGGTCAAGTCGACGGTGATCATATCCATCGAAACCGCACCAACCACCTGAGTCATCACACCATCGACACAGACGGGCGTACCCGTCGGGGCATGCCGTGGATAGCCATCCGCGTAGCCACAGGCCACCACACCAATTCGCTGCGCTGCACTGGCGTGATAGCGGTAGCCGTAACCCACGCCATCGCCCGCCTGTAGCTGCTGGACCGCAATAATCTCACTGCTTAAGGTCATCACTGGCTTCAGGCCACTGCCTGCAATGTCCTGCCAGTCACCGCTGGGCGACGCACCATACAGAATGATGCCGGGACGGACCCAGTCAAAGTGCGCTTCAGGATGCCACAGGGTGCAGGCGGAGTTGGAGAGCGATCGCGGGCAGTTCAGCCCCTCAGCCGCCTGCTCTACGCGCTGCAGTGGCGCAATCAGACCCTGCGGATTTTCCGCATCGGCAAAATGGGCCATCAGCGTCATCTCACCTACCGTGCTTAGCGCCCGCAGCTTTTGCCATGCACCGTTGACCTGTTCCGGGCGAAAACCCAGCCGGTTCATCCCGCTGTTCATTTTGAGATAGATATCAACCGGTGCTGCAAGTCTGGCACTGGCCAGCGCGTTGATTTGCCAGTTACTGTGTACGCTGGTGGTGAGACGATAACGGTCAATCAGCTGCAGATCCTCTGGCTGGAAGAAACCTTCCAGCAGCAGAATCGGCTTTTTCCAGCCCTGTTCGCGCAGCTGGATCGCCTCTTCCATATTAAGAAGCGCGAAGCCGTCAGTGGCAGATAACGCCTCGCGCACGCGATCAATGCTATGGCCATAAGCATTAGCTTTCACCACTGACCAGACGCGGGAGGCGGGTGCCGCCTGGCGAACAACAGTCAGGTTATGACGTAACGCCTGCTGGTTGATGGTAGCGACAATCGGACGTGACATCCTCTCTCTCCCTGAATACTTAACGAGTTGCGTTGGCGTTACGCAGCGGCGATGAGGTCGCCGCGAAACCGGGTAAGTAGCGGAACACCGCTAAGTCATCCGCCGCAATGGCCGGCTTTTTACCGGAGATGAGATCGGCCAGCAACTGACCAGAACCACACGCCATCGTCCAGCCCAGCGTACCGTGACCGGTATTGAGCCAGAGATTAGAGATCGGTGTGGCGCCCACAATCGGCGTACCGTCTGGCGTCATCGGACGCAGACCGGTCCAGAAACTCGCCTGCGCGAGATGACCGCCTTCAGGATAGAGATCACTGACCACCATCTCCAGCGTTTCCCGCCGCGCTTCGGTGAGTTTGGTGTTAAAACCAACAATTTCCGCCATGCCGCCGACACGAATACGATCGTCAAACCGCGTCACCGCCACTTTGTAGGTCTCATCCAGGATAGTTGAAACCGGTGCGGCATCAGGATTTTTAATCGGAATAGTGAGTGAATAGCCTTTCAGCGGATAGACCGGAATATCGATGACATTTTTTAACAGCGCGGTCGAGTAGGAACCAAACGCCACCACATAGCTGTCCGCCTTGATGATCTCATCACCGCACTTCACGCCATAGATGCGATTGCCATCGCGCAGCAGGTGGTCGACCGGAGTATTAAAGCGGAAGACCACGCCCGCCTCTTCGGCCATTTTTGCCAGCCGCTGAGTAAAGAGCTGACAGTCGCCGGTTTCATCATTGGGCAGGCGTAATCCGCCGGTGAGTTTATGCTGGGTTGCCGCCAGTGCCGGTTCAACGCGAGACAGTTCATGCGCCTGCAGCAGCTCATAGGGCACGCCCGCGTCGCGCAGCACCGCAATATCTTTGCTGGCGCTGTCGAACTGCTGCTGGGTACGGAACAGTTGCAGCGTCCCGCCCTGACGGCCCTCATAGGCGATGCCGGTTTCACTGCGCAGCGCTTTCAGACAGTCACGGCTATATTCGGCAATCCGCACCATGCGGCTTTTGTTCTGCTGATAGTGATTGATGTCGCAGTTGCGCAGCATGTGCCACATCCACTCCAGCTGAAAACTACTGCCATCCAGGCGGATAGCCAGCGGCGCGTGACGCTGAAACATCCACTTCACCGCTTTCAATGGCACGCCGGGCGCTGCCCAGGGTGCGGCATAACCCGGTGAAATCTGACCGGCATTCCCCGCACTGGTCTCCATCGCTGCGGCGGGCTGACGATCAATGACCGTCACCTGATGTCCGGCACGCGCCAGATACCAGGCACTTGCCACCCCGACCACACCACTTCCAAGAATTACAACGTGCATAGCTCCCCCACCCGACCTGTAAAAGCATAATTCACTGTTCAACTGATGATAGTCAGCGGATTTACACAGCAGACACCACCACAGAATTTCACCATCCATTTCACATCTTTTTTACTTTTCAGGTAACTAAAATCTTGTCGCACGGCCAATTTCAGCGCTTTATGCGTCTTAATCCTTAAACACAGAAATAAATGACAACGAAGGCAGTTAAATCTGCCTGTTGCAGGAGATTCATTCAACCCCATACATTCCGCTTATAAACAGGATTAGATTCCGCAATTTATAATAAGACCAGTATTAAAGGCTGTTAAATTCTCTGCCGCACCACTCTTAATGATTTTGTGCCAAAGAATTCGTTTGAGTTCGCATTTCGGATAAGCGACAGTGGGCTATCATTGTTGTGTTCGCTCAGTTTTTTTCGGGTTCCCTTTTTCAGGATGAAGCCTTAAATAACCAGAACGGGTTGTCTTTCGGGTCAGCCGGTTTGCAAAAAAGAGGTGCGCTATGACGACAATCTTTGACGAAGCCATCAGAGACAGCAAACGACTCAATGACGGACCAGACTGGACATTCGAACTGCTTGATGTCTACTTAGCCGAGATCGACCGGGTGGCTAAACTCTACCGGCTTGATACCTACCCGCACCAAATCGAAGTGATTACCTCTGAACAGATGATGGATGCCTACTCCAGCGTCGGCATGCCAATCAACTATTCACACTGGTCATTCGGCAAAAAGTTTATCGAGACCGAGCAGCGCTATAAGCATGGTCAGCAGGGTCTGGCCTATGAGATTGTCATCAACTCTAATCCCTGCATCGCCTACCTGATGGAAGAGAACACCATGACCATGCAGGCGCTGGTGATGGCGCATGCCTGCTATGGCCACAACTCTTTCTTTAAAAATAACTATCTGTTCCGCAGCTGGACGGATGCTGGATCGATTGTCGATTACCTGTTGTTCGCCAAAAACTATATCAGTGACTGCGAAGAGCGCTATGGCGTCGAAGAGGTAGAGCGGCTGCTAGACTCCTGCCATGCCTTAATGAATTATGGCGTCGACCGCTATAAACGCCCGCAGAAGATCTCTCTGCAGGAGGAGAAAGCGCGGCAGAAAAGCCGTGAAGAGTATCTGCAAAGTCAGGTGAACACGCTTTGGCGAACGCTGCCACGGCGTGAGAAAGAGGCCGTGACCTTTGAAGCCGCGCGCTACCCCTCTGAGCCGCAGGAAAACCTGCTCTATTTTATGGAGAAAAACGCCCCGCTGCTGGAGTCATGGCAGCGTGAGATCCTGCGCATTGTGCGCAAGGTGAGCCAGTATTTCTATCCGCAGAAACAGACCCAGGTAATGAATGAAGGCTGGGCAACATTCTGGCACTACACCATCCTCAATCACCTCTATGATGAAGGCAAAGTGTCGGAACGCTTTATGATGGAGTTCCTGCACAGCCACACCAACGTCGTGTTTCAGCCGCCCTATAACAGTCAGTGGTATAACGGCATCAACCCCTATGCTTTAGGGTTCGCGATGATGCAGGATATCAAGCGTATCTGTCAGTTGCCGACCGAGGAGGATCGCTACTGGTTCCCGGATATCGCCGGTTCCGACTGGCTGGAAACGCTGCATTTTGCGATGCGCGAGTTCAAGGATGAGAGTTTTATCAGCCAGTTCCTGTCGCCGAAAGTCATGCGTGATTTCCGTCTGTTTACCGTACTGGATGATGACCGCAACAATTATCTCGAAATCGCCGCGATCCACGATGAGGCGGGCTACCGGGCAATTCGCCAGCAGCTCTCTGCGCAGTACAACCTGAGTAATCTCGAACCGAATATTCAGGTCTATAACGTCGATCTGCGCGGTGACCGTTCGCTGACCCTGCGTTATGTGCCGCAGAGCCGCACGCCACTGGATAAGAGCCGTCGCGAGGTGCTGAAGCATGTGCATCGTCTGTGGGGATTTGATGTGATTCTGGAACAGCAGAACGAGGATGGCAGCGTAGAGCTGCTGGATCGTAATCCACCACGCGGTTCATCACTCTGATGGAATAAAAACAAAAAACCGGACGCGATGTCCGGTTTTTTTTAACGCTTACTGCCGAGATCGTCGGGCAGATTCTTCTGCATACTGTGCCAGATTTCACCGCTGCGGCGGCCGTAGTTGCGCACCACGTCCACAATCTCATCCTGTCCGGGCTCTTTGTCGCACAGTTCCAGCAGTTTAAGATAGAAATCGCGCGCGACCTGACGGGCTTCCGGATTAGAGAAGTAGTGGCGGCCAACGCGGGTATAGAGCCCTTTCAGGCCATTCAGGATCAGACCGTAAATCGGGTTACCTGACGCAAACGCCAGACCGCGGAACACCCGGTAGTCGAGCTCGGTATAGGCATCAGCCTGATCGGCAGCCGCGCTGACCGTTTCCAGCACTTCGCGTGCTTTGTCCGGATGATGGCGCAGCGCCCGGCTGATAAAGATCGATGAAATGTTGCTGCGTACCGACAGCAGGTTGTCGATCAGCACCGGAACGCTGTCGTGATCGAGACGGGCCAGCGTTTCCAGAATATTCAGGCCGGACGTCTCCCAGAAATCGTTCACCCGCGTTGGTTTACCGTGCTGAATAGTCAGCCAGCCATCGCGCGCCAGGCGCTGCAGCACTTCACGCAAGGTGGTGCGCGTCACCCCAATCAATTCAGAAAGCTCACGCTCAGCAGGAAGAATCGACCCTGGCGGAAAGCGACTGTTCCAGATGCTTTCAATAATATACTCTTCAGCAAATCCCGCTGGACTCTGAGCCTTTATAACCATAGCAATGTGTTCTCGTTGCTTTTCTAATCATGATGGGCACTCATCATACCAGACGCCCTATAGCGGATATAGCCTGCGTAACCATTAAAACCGGGCGCAGGCGCATATTTCAGCATGGCTGACCGCAGTATCAGCGGCTTCGGGATCACGGGTGGGCTGAACGATTTTCTGCGCTGAAATGGCGCGTGCCACAGCATCGCTGAGTGTCAGCGTTCAGCCGCCCTGAAAGCGCAGGACGTTGGCAGCATATAACCCGCGCCTGCCGTTTCGCCTCCTGCCGCATGCGATCGCCTCTGTCGCCGCTGCGGATCTCCCCGCTCTTCACTGACGTTCGTTCTGCAGATAAGGTCCGGCTTATCCTCATTTAACCTGCTCTGGATCAGAATCAGGTCATGTTTGCACACGATTTTTCCCTGCCCCTGGCTGGTTTGCAAACGCTTTTGGTTTACACTGCGTGGCATTAACGTTTACAGGGAATGCAATATGTTGCGATATCTGAATCAATGCTCACGTGGTCGCGGAGCCTGGTTACTACTGGCACTGACTGCACTTGCACTGGAATTAACAGCACTCTTTTTTCAGCACGTAATGGGCCTGAAGCCCTGCGTGATGTGTATTTATGAGCGCAATGCGCTGTTTGGTGTGCTGGGCGCGGGTCTGGTCGGTGCGATTGCGCCGAAATCGCCGTTGCGTCTGGCGGCGCTGGCGTTGTGGATCTACAGTGCCTGGGAAGGTCTGCGTCTCTCTTATGAACATACCATGATTCAGCTGCACCCTAACCCCTTCACCACCTGTGATTTTGCTGCCCGCTTCCCCAGCGGCTTACCGCTGGATAAGTGGCTGCCGTCGGTGTTTCTTGCCAGCGGTGACTGTGCAGAACGCAGCTGGACTTTCCTGACGCTCAGCATGCCGCAGTGGATGATTGTGGTGTTCGCCGGTTATCTGCTGGTCGCGGCGCTGGTGCTGATAGCCCAGCCGCTGAAACCTAAACGCCGCGATCTCTTTGGTCGCTGAGATCAAAAAAGGCTGCCACTGGCATAATGCTGGTCAGTTAAGATTAGAGTTGTAAAGGCTGTCACGGTCAGACGTGGCAGCTTTTTTTCTGTGCGAGCGAGCCGCAGTGCGGGCCAGCGCACCTCTGCTGCTGCCGGGCCGTCCTCGCGCCGCTCACGCGGTACCTTCGGCTTTGACGGCGCGCCGACGAACCGTTCGGGGATCGGCCCTCCCTGGCCGGCCCCGAACTGTCCACGCTTCCCGGCGTGGACTTCTGGCCCACCGTCACGCCTCAGCGCTGCGGATAGCCCTTTCAGCAGCAGAGGCGCTCAGGCCTCCACTCTCGTGCCCTTTTTAACAATTCACACTGAAGTTTCAGAGCAGGCCGGGGCCGGGCAGGAGCAGGCAATCCGCAGCGCTGAACAGAATGAGTCTGCCAGGAGAGCCCGCAGGACGCGGGCGAAAGGCGGGGCGGCACAGGATGTGCCATCCCCGGCGGTCCGTCAGGCAGAGGAATGACGTGAAGGAACCGCGAAGCGGCGCGAGGACCGCCAGCCCCTGCCCGGGACCAGACTGCGTTATCACCTGTCGCTTAACTGACCAGCATTATGCCACTGGCAGCCTTTTTTCTGTTCCGATTGATAGCGCGGCACTCAGCCGTTGCGATCGGGGCGATCAATGATGTGATCTTCCCAGTCCCGCACTTCACTCTCACGCACCGCAATATAACGCACCGAAATACGCTGCGCATGCATCGCTGTTTTCGAACCGGCCCGCAGCGGATGCCATACGGGTAAATCTTTGCCCTCACCCAGCAGCCGGTAGGCGCAGGTGCGCGGCAGCCAGTTGAAGGTCGTCAGATTTTCGCGCGTTAACTTGATGCAATCCTCTTCAAGCTCGAAGCGGCGCTCATAGTTGCGGCACTGGCAGGTTTTAATATTGAGCTGATCACAGGCAACATTGGTGAAGTAGATCTCATCGGTGTCGGCGTCCTGCAATTTGTTCAGGCAACACTGTCCACAACCATCACACAAGGATTCCCATTCCTCATCGCTCATTTGTGCCAGGCGTTTTTGTTGCCAGAAAGGGGTGTCAGTCATGATGATTTGTCCGGATTGTGCCTAAACCGCACCTTATAAAGCCTATGCGACGGTGATGCAAGTTTTTAGAGTACGCGCGTGCTGATGCCGTGACCCGCCAGTGAAACTTCCAGCTGATCACCCGAGCGCATCGGGCCTACCCCTTCTGGCGTACCGGTCAGAATCACATCGCCTGCACGCAGGGTAAAGTAGTGGCTCATATGGGCAATCAGCGGCAGGATTTTATGAATCATGTCTTCGGTGTTGCCGTGCTGACGCACTTCACCGTTCACCAGCAATTTAAGCTCGACGTTCTGCGGATCGCCACTGAATTCCGTCACCGGGATAAAACCAGAGACAGGACAGGCGTTATCAAAGCCTTTGGATTTTTCCCACGGCTGGCCCGCTTTTTTCAGCCCGGCCTGCAGGTCACGCAGTGTCAGATCCAGCGCCACACCATAACCTGCAATCGCCTTAGCCACATGCGCATCGGTCGCCTGCTTCAGTGTCGCGCCGATCAGCACCGCCAGTTCAACTTCATGATGGACCTCGCCGAACGCGTCGGGAATAGAGAGCGGCTGACGTAAATCACACAGCGCCGTTTCCGGCTTGATAAAGATCACCGGCTCGGTAGGGGTTGCGCTGCCCATCTCTTTAATGTGCTTTGCATAATTACTCCCGACGCAAACCACTTTGCTGACCGGAAAATCTAACAGAGCGCCTTGCCAGTTACGATGCTGATACATGCTCATCCCCTGTTCAGGTTAGGTGTGATGCCAGCGCTGCTGGCGGGTTGATGTTTGCTCATGCGTTGATCGAAATGCCAACCTCATAGCGTGATAATAAGATCCTTTTAACGGTCCGGGGTGCGTAATTTGTCAGAAAGCGTAAATGCAGGCGTTGAAGTGCTGAATAATCGTACAAATCAGGAGAAAAAATTGAGCAGGGAATTTAAAAAGGGGTGAAACAGATAAGCTGCGCCGTTAATTTTGCGCAGCATCAGGGCAATATTATCCTGCCAGGATCGCACCGACAGGATTTATATTTACAGAAGAATCCGAGTTAAAGTTTTTTATCGGTCTGTAAATGAATGTTGAGGAGACTTTCAATCGGCGGAGGGAGCTGTAAATAATAGCCCTGCTCGCTCAATCCCTGCTTAACTTTATTGATATCCGCATTAGCCAGCCTGTCCCGCCCCGCCAGCTTAAGCACCATCGCCAGCTGCGGCTTGCCAAAGCCTTTCAGCAATTCTTCCGGAACGCGCGAGAAATCGTCCTTTTTTTCAACATAGAGATAAGTCTGGTCACGTAACGGGCTTCTGTAGATCACACAAAACATATTTTTTACTCGAATTAACCGGCGTTGAGGCTTGTCTGAATATAGCTGTAACTATAACATGCTTGCAGAACTTCGAATATTCACCGTTAGCGCTTCAACGATGATTTTATCATCGCCAGGCTTTCGGTAGTGAAAACAGGACTGAGTCGGGACAGATGTCGCAAACGCCAATCGAATTCAAAGGTAGCAGTTTCACCCTGTCTGTCGTCCATTTGCATCACCATGACCCTGCGGTGATTCGCAAGGCACTCCAGGACAAGATTGACCAGGCTCCAGATTTCCTGAAAAACGCGCCGGTGGTACTTAACGTCTCGACATTAAGTGCCGATGTTAACTGGAAACTGTTGCAACAGGCGGTTCTCGCCACCGGTTTACGCATTGTCGGCGTAAGCGGCTGCAAAGACGAAGCGCTGAAACGTATGATCGCCCGTGCCGGCCTGCCCGTGCTGGCAGAAGGTAAAGAGGCCAGACCGCAAGCCGCCGCGCCGCAGCCGATACCTGAACCTCTGCCGGCTGTAACCGAAACGGTAGCAACGAAAACCCGCATCGTGAACACCCCGGTGCGCTCGGGCCAGCAGATTTATGCGCGTGATGCCGATTTGATCATCACCAGCAGCGTCAGCGCCGGCGCCGAACTGGTCGCCGATGGCAATATTCACATTTATGGCATGATGCGCGGTCGCGCCCTGGCGGGTGCCAGCGGTGACCGCAACTGCCAGATTTTTTGTACCAACCTGGCTGCCGAGCTGGTCTCGATTGCCGGAGAGTACTGGATCATGGATCAGATCCCGCAAGAATTTTTTGGTAAAGCTGCGCGCCTGTGCCTGCAGGATGGCGCGCTGACTATCCAGACACTTAATTAGGCCCCTTTTCTTTTGTTAAGGAAATCAACATTTATGGCACGCATTATTGTAGTTACATCCGGTAAAGGGGGCGTTGGTAAGACCACGTCAAGCGCGGCCATCGCCACCGGTTTAGCGCAGAAAGGCAAAAAGACAGTTGTGATCGATTTTGATATCGGTCTGCGTAACCTGGATTTGATCATGGGCTGTGAGCGCCGTGTGGTCTACGACTTTGTTAATGTAATCCAGGGCGATGCCACACTGAACCAGGCGCTGATTCGCGACAAACGCACGGAGCAGCTCTACATTCTGCCTGCGTCGCAGACCCGTGATAAAGATGCGCTGACCCGTGAGGGTGTTGAAAAAGTTCTGAACGATTTGGCTAAGATGGAGTTCGATTTCATCGTCTGTGACTCACCGGCAGGGATTGAAACGGGCGCACTGATGGCGCTCTACTTTGCCGATGAAGCCATTATTACCACCAACCCGGAAGTCTCTTCTGTCCGCGACTCCGACCGCATCCTCGGCATCATCTCATCCAAATCCCGTCGCGCTGAAAACAGTCAGGACCCGGTGAAGGAGCATCTGCTGCTGACCCGCTATAACCCTGGCCGGGTGAACCGTGGCGATATGCTGAGCATGGAAGATGTGCTGGAGATCCTGCGCATTCCTCTGGTCGGCGTGATCCCTGAAGATCAATCGGTGTTACGTGCCTCTAACCAGGGCGAACCGGTGATTCTTGACGGCGAATCTGATGCTGGCAAAGCCTATGCCGATACCGTTGAACGGTTGCTCGGTGAAGTACGCCCCTTCCGCTTTATCGAAGAAGAGAAGAAGGGTTTCCTGAAACGCCTGTTCGGGGGATAAACCATGGCATTACTTGATTTCTTTTTATCCCGGAAGAAGAACACTGCCAACATAGCCAAGGAAAGGCTGCAGATTATCGTGGCAGAACGGAGAAGGGGCGACAGTGAGCCCCACTATCTTCCGCAACTTAAGCGCGACATTCTGGAAGTGATTTGCAGATATGTGAAGATCGATCCAGAAATGGTAACGGTTCAGCTCGACCAGAAAGGTGATGATATCTCGATTCTGGAGCTGAACGTGACGCTGCCGGAAACGGATGAAGTGACTAAATGACGCTGACCGTTTGCTGAATTTCCCCTGCGCTCTGGCAGGGGAAATTTAACCGGTTAACAACCCGCCAGAATCTCCTCAATGCCGGGTTTCAGCAGTTCTCCCCGCCATCCGGTGAGTAACTCCGGCTGACGGCCCTGTGGCTTCAGGCCCCAGTGCTGACTTAATACCTGATTAATCTGACGTCGTGACGCCAGCAGCTCCTGACTGAATCCACTCTGCTCGCTCACCTGCTGCACCAGCGCTTTCATCGCTTTAAACACCGGCTTGTAGTGCGGATGGTCAATCAGATTGCCCAGCGGAGCCGGCAGTTCGCTCTCATCCAGCGCCTCAGCTTCTGCCACCAGCGCCACCAGCGCTTTGCCGTGGAAACGAATTTCGTGGCCTGACAGCCCCAGATGATCCAGCTCGCCCAGTGAGCCGGGCATAAAGCGCGCTACTTTCCACAGATGCTCTTCGCGCACCACAAAGTTAACGGCCATATCTTTTTCACGCGCCAGCTTCAGACGCCAGGCCGCCAGTCGCTGCAACGCCGCCAGCTGACGCGGGCGCAACTGCCAGGCATTGGTAATATCCCGCCAGGCTTCTTCCGGCGACAGGCTATCCAGACGACGCTGACACAGGTTATCGCACTCACTGAGGGCCGCCGCCATATTGCCGGCCTCTTCCGTATTGATCATCAGCTGACGCGCAATTGGCAACAGATAGTGAACGTCCGCCGCCGCATACTCGCACTGACGCTGGGTCAGAGGGCGTGCCAGCCAGTCCGTGCGTGATTCACTTTTATCGAGTTCGACCTGAGTGAAATGCGCCACCATTGAGGCAAAACCCCAGGAGAGCGGCTGGCCTGAGAATGCCGCCAGAATCTGGGTATCGATCATGGGTGTCGGCAGCACGCCGAAACGGTGCAGGAAGACTTCCAGATCTTCACCCCCGGCATGCAGGAATTTGGTGACGCTGGTGTCGGTCAGCAAGGCAATAAAGGGTGACCAGTCACGGATATTCAGCGGGTCAATCAGCACCAGTTGCCGATCGTCGAACAGCTGGATCAGGCCAAGCTGAGGGTAGTAAGTGCGGGTGCGGACAAATTCGGTATCCAGGGCCACCGCCGCGTGCTGGCGCGCTTTCTGACACACGTCTGCCAGTTGATCATCCTGGTCGATAAGGGAATAGTTCACGTCTGATTTCCACCGCAGCCAACAACGCGCGGCGCTCCATGTTAAAAACAATAAAAACGCCGGACATGCCGGCGTTCAACCTCAATTTCTGCCCGGATTCAGCTCGCGCCGGGTTTCGCCTCGTCGCGCAGCTCACGCCGCAGGATCTTGCCGACGTTGGTTTTAGGCAACTCATCACGAAACTCAATGATTTTCGGCACCTTGTAACCGGTCAGCTGACGGCGACAGTGATCGAGCACCTCTTCTTTGGTGAGCGATGCATCTTTTTTCACGATGCAGACTTTTACCGCTTCGCCAGAAAGATCGCTGGGGACACCGATAGCCGCGGCTTCACGCACTTTAGGATGCTGCATCAGCACGTCTTCGATTTCATTCGGATAGACATTAAAACCTGATACCAGAATCATATCTTTTTTGCGGTCAACTATGCGAATAAAGCCTTCCTGGTCAACGGTAACAATATCACCGCTGTGGAGCCAGCCATTTTTCAGCACTTCCGCTGTCGCTTCCGGATGCTGCCAGTAGCCCAGCATCACCTGCGGGCCGCTGATGCAAAGTTCGCCCGGTTCACCCGGAGGAACTTCATTGCCGTCGTCATCCAGAATCAGCACATCGGTCGAGGGCACCGGCAGACCGATACTGCCGGTATGACAGCTGATGTCATAGGGATTGACCGACACCAGCGGAGAACACTCTGTCAGGCCATAGCCTTCCAGCAGATAGTGTCCGGTCAGTTTTTCCCAGCGCTCGGCCACCACTTTCTGCACCGCCATTCCGCCACCGGCGGAAAGACGCAGCGTTGAAAAATCGAGTTTATTAAACTGCTCATCGTTGAGTAGCGCATTAAACAGCGTGTTCACGCCGGTAATGGCGGTAAACGGAAATTTCCCCAGCTCTTTAACAAAGCCGGGAATATCGCGCGGATTGGTGATCAACAGATTCTGACCGCCCAGCTCCAGGAACAGCAGGCCATTCACCGTTAAGGCGAAGATGTGATAAAGCGGCAGCGCGGTGACGACACACTCTTTACCGTCGCGCAGCACTTTGCCGTAGGTCGCGCGGGTCTGCTCAAGATTCGCCTGCATGTTGCGATGGGTCAGCATCGCCCCTTTGGCCACGCCAGTGGTGCCACCGGTATATTGCAGGAAGGCGAGATCGTCATTGGAGACCGTCGGGCGTTGATAATTGAGCGTTTCGCCGACTTCCAGTACGTGACGAAATGAGATTGCCCCCGGCAGATGGTATTTGGGCACCAGCTTCTTCACATACTTAACGACAAAGTTAACCAGTGTCGCTTTTATCGGCGCCAGCTGATCGCCCATCCGGGTCAGGATGACGTGCCGCACAGCGGTTTTCGCCACCACTTTTTCCAGCGTATGCGCAAAATTCGAGACAATGACAATCGCACTGGCCCCACTGTCATTGAGCTGATGCTGCAGTTCGCGCGGCGTATAGAGCGGATTCACATTGACCACGACCATACCTGCACGCAGCACACCAAACAGGGCCACCGGATACTGCAGTAAATTCGGCATCATCAGTGCCACCCGGTCACCCGCTTTCAGGCCCAGCTGTTGCTGAAGATAGGCGGCAAAAGCGCGGCTCTTCTCTTCCAGCTGACGATAACTCATCTTCTGACCCATGTTCAGGAACGCGGGTTGATCGGCGTAGCGTTTTGCGGCCTGCTCAAACAGATCCACCAGCGAGGTGTAACGATCTGCACTTATTTCGGCAGGCACATCTGCCGGGTAGCGTTTCAGCCAAACCTTATTCAAGGATCCACCCCGATAATTATGTTGTATTTCCATCGCTGCCTCAGCCAATCTGGTTTGTTAACAATATTTTAACTGATTGTACCAGTTTGCCTGTTTTGGCATGTTGAGGTTGCGAAGTGCATCACTAAATTTCGTGCTGATAAAACAGGCAAATAAAAAGCCCGGCAGCGAGCACCGCGACCGGGCTGATACTTAAATGTTTTTTGCACTTACTCAGTCAGAATGGTCTGCACCTCTGTCGGCCCACTGTTCATCATTCCCCAGTAGGGATTCGGGCCCCAGTATCCGCCGCGATGGCGGGTCGGACCATACCAGATCCAGGGATCCATCGGCTGGGGTGGTGCTGTCACCTGCTGGGTAAGTCGCCAGCGCTGATAACCGCGCACATCGATGACCGCAAATTTGTAATCTGCTTCGCCAATTTTGCCCTGCTCTGTCCCTTTCAGGGTACCCAGCACCGTCACATACTGATTTCTGACATCCACCGGATCAACAAAACCGCGGATATCGGCATAAATCCGACCGACCGAGGCCGCACCCAGACGTGGTCTGGCGCTTTCATCCAGCGGCTGCGCAGCAATCTCAAGCCGGGTTTTGCCGTTCAGGTTAGTGACATTCACTACCTTGCCGCCAAAGCGCGATTCCTGCCCGACAAAGAGCGAAGGATTGCTCATGACCCGCAACAGATCCTGCTGCGGCTGAGGTGAGCTGCCCTGCAGCGTGTCAGGAATTGAGACACAACCGGTTAACGCCAGCACACAGGTCAGCAGCAGACCTGAAAGCCCTTTACCACACATTGACGACATAGACGTTCTCCCGTTAGGTAAAGAGTTAGACTGGACGCATAACAATAAGTTGCGAGCATTTTACCGGCCAGGTAATTTTTTCCAGGCGACTTCATTACGCAGATAAGTGGGCTCCGCCGTTTCCGGCAGCAGCGTCTTCCCCTGTGCCAGCGCAAGGGTTGCCAGCGGCAGCATATCTTCTGCAGCGGGCAGCGTAACGTCACTGGCGTTCAGGGTAAGTTCGTGTCCCTGCTGCAGGGCAGGATAAGCCTGCCAGCCGGTGCCTGCGGTCATCCATTCGCCAGAGAGCGCCTGCATCCGGGCCAGTGCCGCTTCGGGCGACAGCACGCTTTCGCTGGCCTCACCCTGCCAGGCACCCTGTTCATCACGCTGATATTCGGCCCAGTAGACCTCGCCCATCCGCGCATCAATAGCGGTTAATACGCGGGTAGCACCGTGCAGACGCCATGCGCCTTCCGCCAGCGTTGCCAGCGTGGAAACCGCGATCATTGGCAGAGAAGCGCCCAGTGCCAGTCCCTGCGCAATACCAATGCCAATCCGCACGCCGGTAAAACTGCCAGGGCCGCGACCAAAGGCGAGCGCGTCCAGGTCGGTCAGTTCCAGCTGCTGTGCCAGCAGTAGCTCTTCGATCAGCGGTAAAATACGCTGGGTGTGATCGCGCGGGGCAATTTCGAATCGGGCATCAATCTGTTGCTGATTCAGCAAGGCGGCTGAACAGGCTTCTGTCGCCGTATCCAGCGCTAAAATTCGGGCTGACATGACTACCTCAGAAGAAAGAAAACGGCGCGCATCTTAGCATAAAATTACGCGTCTGGTTCGGGTTGCTGGCGGATAAAGGCGATGGCGCGGGCAATGTCCCGGGTGCGCGGCGTCGGTGGCAGGCTATTGAGAAACAGCGCGCCATAAGGACGAGAAACCAGACGCTGATCGCAAATGACCAGTACGCCACGATCGTCGGTATCGCGGATTAAACGTCCCACGCCCTGCTTCAGGGTGATCACCGCATCCGGCAGCTGCACATCCGTAAAGGGATCGCCGCCACGAATCCGGCAATCTTCCATTCTGGCTTTCAACAGCGGATCTTCCGGTGAGGTGAACGGCAGTTTATCGATGATCACCAGCGACAGCGCATCACCCCGCACATCCACGCCTTCCCAGAAGCTGCTGGTCGCCACCAGCAGGGCATTGCCCTTATCGATGAACTGTTTCAGCAACTGACCCTTGCTGGTTTCACCCTGCACCAGCACGGGCAGCGTCATTGAGGCGCGAAATTCTGCGGCCAGCTCACGCATCATCAGGTGCGACGTGCACAGAAAGAAACAGCGGCCTTTATTAGCATCAATCAGCGGCTTCATCATTGCGGCCAGCTGGCGTGCACCACCCGGACGGTTAGGCTCAGGCAGATTGCGCGGAACGCAGAGCAGCGCCTGCTTCGCAAAATCGAACGGGCTGTTCAGAATCAGGCTTTTTGCTGCATTCACACCCAGCCGTTCGGCGAAGTGTGCCATTTTCTCATCCACCGCCAGGGTGGCTGAGGTGAAGATCCATGCAGCCTTACGATTATCCATTACTTCACGGAAGCGTTCTGCCACCGAGAGCGGCGTCAGCGCCAGGATAAAGTGACGTGAGGTACATTCATACCAGTAGCTGTAGCCCGGCTCGTTAATCGCCCGCAGCCGTTTTAACCGGCCACGGTAGAGCGCGGCCCGCTCGAAGGCGGCATCCAGCAGGGCTGAACGGCCCAGTGAGAGTTTGATAACGTCGTAACAGAGCTCAAGCGCATCATCCAGCAGCGTAAACATCCGCAGGATGTTGTTATCGCTCAGCAGTTCACGCAGGTTACCGCGATAGCCGGGATCGCCTAATGACAGGCGAAAATCCTGCGCGCACTGCGCCAGGCGGTCAGCGGATTTCTGCAGCTGCTGAGCATCACGCACCTCGGTGCGGTAGGCGGTAATAATATCTTTGGCGAGATCGAGTAACTGGCGGCTGGAGAGCTGCTGACCAAAATACTGACTGGCGATATCGGGCAGCTGATGGGCTTCGTCGAAGATCATCACATCAGCTTCGGGAATGAGTTCGCCAAAGCCGCCCTCTTTCACCACCAGATCGGCAAGAAAGAGATGGTGGTTCACGACCACTACATCGGCGTCCATAGCGCGCTTACGCGCTTTGACCACAAAGCACTCTTTATAGCGCGGGCAGTCAGTGCCGAGGCAGTTATCGTTGGTGCTGGTGACCAGCGGCCAGACCGGGCTGTCTTCGGTCACGCCCGCACAGCTGCTGATGTCGCCATCTTCCGTCTGCGATGACCAGCTGCGCAGCGTCACCAGATCGGTCAGCCCCTGCGCGGTGAGATCGCCGCCCGCCATCGATTGCTGTTCCATGCGTTCCAGGCAAAGGTAGTTGGAGCGTCCTTTCAGCAAGGCCGTTTTACCTTTGAAATCCAGCGCCTTGATCATCGTAGGCAGATCGCGGCCATAGAGCTGATCCTGCAGCGCCTTGGATCCGGTGGAGACAATTACTTTTTTACCGGCCCGCAGAGCGGGAGCCAGGTAGGCATAGGTTTTTCCGGTGCCGGTACCGGCCTCGACCACCAGTTCACCCTGCTGTTTTACGGCTTCAGATACCGCCTGCGCCATCTCACGCTGTGCTTCACGCGGCTTAAAGCCTGCGATCGCCAGCGCCAGCGCGCCATCCACTGCAAAATCGTCTGCCACATACCCTCACTAAGAACGGCAAAAACACTGTAATTATGTCAGTATTGGATCAACAAAGCAAAATTGATAACTATCAATAGCTTATCTATTTCCGGCCGTTGGGGGCGTGGCAGCTAAAGACTCTGGATCGCGTCTGCAAGATGGGGAAAAAGGCGGCACGTGGCCGCCTGAAGAGAAGCGCTCGCAGCACCGGGATTCCTGATGGAAAAGTTGCACCGCGAAAGGCAGCAGAAATCGCTGTGACTACTCTACAATCATGCGCCCATTGAGATGCTGCAACGGACGATTATTGGTGGTTTTCAGCGCCTGTTTAAAGGCGTCGAGCTGCGCCTGAGAGAGCGAAACCGGCTGTTTCAGCACCAGCCAGCGAATCCCTTCGCTGCAGGGTGGCGTCGTCAGGGAGCCGCTGAAACGATAATAGTGCAGATCTTCCGGGAAGAGATCGCGTAAATTTACCTGGCGATTAATGGTTACCTGCTGGTTTTCCTGTTTCGGCATAGCGTCGATCAACGGTGCCAGCGCCGGATTCTCTTCACCGACCTTAAACATCACCGCGACCACGGCCAGATCGCCATCCTCTTTGCTGTGTACAAAGTGGGCTTCAAGGGGAAAGGTGTGCCCATTGATCTGGTTCTCACTCGGCGTATGGAAGTGATACTGACGCAGCGTGAACTTTTCCCGATCCAGTACAAAATCATCTTCTTCATCAACGGTCACCTGAATCGTGTGGCCGTTGTTGATCACCTTCTCAGCCGACGTATGGTAGGCCAGATCGAGTGCCTGTAAATGTCCCTCAATCGGATCTTTAATATTGATAGGCGACTGGGACTTACCTTCGTGGCAGATGTGGAAGTCGCTGGTCAGTTCGCTCCAGTGTTCCGGGCCAGCTTTGCCTTCGTACGTCCAGTGCGGTTCCGCCGCACCGGCTACGTTGAGGGTAGAAAGCGCCACAACCAGACTTAACATTTTTGGTAATTTCATTTTTATCCCTGCTTTATAAGCTTATTTGCGGCAGGGATACTATTCCGCTGACTACTGAATCAGCAAGGTGACAAAATGCGTTAAATCAAAATCAGAACGAATAAAGAGTTTATAATTACAATCAATGTTAATTTAATTAACAAACATCACGATATGACGTTTTTAAGCACTTCAGGAAAGGGTTGATATCAATCTCTCTGAATAAAAGAGTTTCATTTTTCTGTATTTATCATTTTGATCGTCGAAACGAGCCGGGAGGGAAATTTTGCACTAAATTCAGGCGACGTAAGAAACCGCAAAACTGCACGCAGGCGGTTTTGCGGTGCAACGCGATAAAGCGTCATAAAAGACTATACAGGTGACGCTAGACATCCTTTTCTAATGGCTCCTCTTCTTCATCTTCTTCCTCATCTTCAGGATAAATCTCAGCGTCATCGGGCAGCGGTTCATCGTAATCAGGGCGTTCAGACATAATTTCCTCCAGTGTCAGATAGCAATTTTGCTATGCCCTTTGAGTGTAGCTTACTCCTGCCATCTGTTTTGCAAGGCTCGCAAAAGATATCAGAAATGCGGGCGCTGCCGCAGACTCTGCTTCGCCACTGCGTGAAACAGCCTTGCGTCACAGCCGGTGCTGATAGCGTACCGGTTAATCGGATGCCCATTCGCCTCCTCCAGCCGCGTTATCATTGACGTCAGTCGGATAGCGGGTTTAATAATTCGCCGCTGAAAAAACTGTGTTTTCAAAAAAACCTCTTACTCGTTTAATGAATAAAAGGCCGGAACTTAACTGCTATAATACAGGGACACGAAAAGTTAATGATGCGATTCAAAGCACAATTATGCACAAAGAAAGGTAACATTAAATAAAAACTCAACAGGAGTAGCATTAAACATCGTTATGTTGTTATAAGAAAAAATCCCTGATATAAAAGAGACAGAATTTAAACGTAACCTGTGAGCATTAGCGGATTGAATATTTCCTCTGATGCAGTCAGGCTGACTTAACATATGGTAGAGAGGGAATTAAAAATTCAGAAATTATGTTATCTCTCACAGGCAATAAAAAATTGTCGCTGGATGAGTCACATCACAATAGAAACCATGCCCCACGGCATCCGTCCTCTTTAAAAGGCCGTTTAAGACTATCTCGCTAAAGATATCCGTTAATGTAAATGAAGTGGGGTTTTATATTATAAGTTAAATGGGATGTAATCTGGCTGTTGCTACCCTGTTGCATCTATCCGTCAAAATGGACACCATTACCTCAACAAGGAGAAATATCATTGTTCCCTAAATTACCCCGGTATAGCTTAGTGATTCTGACGCTGAGCGGTTGCGTTACCAACGATGAGGTCAAACTTAACCCAGTTGGTCAACATAGTGAACCTGTCATGCCGCATAAAAACCAGGGAATCAGCCCTGCACAGCGGCGCGCGATTATGTCCGGCGAACAACCAGACTGGTCTGACGTTTATCCTCAGCGAATCAATAAAAACTCGTCAGCTGTCAGGAAATGATCTGCACGTCGTAGCGGTTAACGTCGTTACTCCACCACTCACATAGCGTAAAAAACACTGTGGAAAATAATCAACACGTCGATGATGTCTCCCTATGGGATTGGATTGTCACATTAATTTTAACTGGCATACCCGTATTAAATCTTTTCATGCTGCTTTACTGGTCCTTAAACCGAAGGACTAAACGTTCAAAGAAAAACTACGCCAGAGCGAGTTTATTATTGATATTCATCGTACTTATCTTCTATATCATCACCCTGGAAGTTACAACGGGCTATTTTCTTTTTAAACATTACTGATCCTTAAACTGACAGCGTCACACCCTTAAATGGAGTTTTTATGGTGCGTTATTTCACTTTTCTATTATTGGGCGTCACTTCCGCTTGCTGCATAGCAAAAACGTCAGTGGTGGTGAATAACACCCTGAAAGCGCAAGAGATAAAATCGGCAAAAATTGTTTACATTGGCGAGGTTAATGGCACTAAAGTGGCAGAATTGATGGCAGGCATCGATGATATTAATGCAAGTTACCCTGCTGTAAAAGAAATATCGCTTTATATAAACAGCTTTGGCGGCGACATGGAAGCTGGCTATATGGGCGGCCAGGCCGTCAGGGGGTCAAGGATTCCGATAAAAACCATCAATGCCGCAATGACGGGTTCGGCGGCTACCCTGATTTATTGCTCAGGGGCGCAAAGGGAAGCATTACCCAGCGCAACATTTTTAATCCATCCTGCAGCGAGTCAAAACATTCAGAGCAACTATCTGAAAAAAAATGAAGTCATTTTACTCAGCAGAGATATCGATAATGTCAGTAAACTATTCAGGGACACCTATGCATCCTGTTTCAAAGATGACGGGAAAGAGATAGATAAAGCCTTATTCAGTGAAGACAACCGTATTTACCTGCGTTTTCCAGAATCTGTAAAACAGGGTATTGCACAAAAACGTGTTGAAGGAATCGCCCCCGCTGATATCGCTTATTACATTTTCACTTCAGAGGCCAGCGGCTAGCAAAAATAACGTTATTTATGCCTGCTGGACGAATACTTTTTATCAGATATGCGCCGCCTGGACAGATGGGCGTGCTGGCGGGGAGACATATCGAGCCGTTAGCGGGTAATCCAGAGCAGAACATAATGCAGACGACGTTCAGATGAGGCGCCGCAGGATCTCACCATCAATATCACGGCGGATTTTCGCAGTAAGCGCTACCCTTGCATGGTGAGTTTTTTGAGCAGCAATAGCAGGGTTGATTCAACACTGGCCAGATAAAAAGCGGCAAATAAAGCAGGCCGCTCAGCCAGATACGGCTTATTCTGGTACAGGGCGTTTATCTGTTTCTGGCTGGTGACCTGATATCACGATCATTGGTGACGCTGCTGTTGCGACCTGCTTATAAGCGGACGTACAACGCGCCCGCCAGCATAACGATGAACAGAATAGCGAAGGTAATAAAGCCCTGCTTACTGCCACGGGACAATCCAACAAATACCGAAACCACAATAAACAGCAGCGTCAGTGCGCCGACCATCACCCAAAAAAGATACTGCGTATTCGCCATGCCTGAATCCTCATCCGTAGCGCGATTTATCTGCTGTTTTATAACATTTTTATGCCGCGCGTGCCCTCACTTCTCCCGCTCTTTCGACGCTTTATGCTGCTTTAGTGCAGCAGGGCTGCAACAGTGACAACGTCCGCGGCTCATTATCATAATGCAGACAGTGTGATGCAGTTAGCAAATGCAGAGGAACGCAGCGAGTAAACAAACGCGCGGATTATAATGATTAAATCAGCTTACCGTTGGGATGTGGCACCCGTAGGCTGACGTGCTGAGACTGGTTTAACATTGCCGTTCAGGCGGTGTAAAACAGATGGCCTTAACCCGACTGCCTGACTCAGGCGGAGGAATGTATGAACTGTTTCCGCATCGCCTCTCTGGCTGGCGTGCTGCTGCTCTGCGGCTGCCAGGCACCCACGCCTGATCAGGCTCGTCTGCAGCAGCCTGTTTTTCAGGGTCAAAGCACCCGCACCGTCCCTCAGCTCAGCGACTGTATTTATCGCGGCTGGTCCACCACCAGCGTCATTGCCAGAGATAACACCACCCACACCCAGCCCAACGGCAGCGAGATCAGCGTTTTTACCTGGGAAGATTCGATTTTTGCGGATGTGTCGCCCCGCCGAAAAGGGGCTGAGGTGAAATATTTCACGACTTTCCGGATGGCGCCTCAGGTGATGGCGGACAGACAGGCGATTGTTGAGCGCTGCCTGTAAAGCGTAAGGGGTGACAGCGATGTCGGGAGTGTGCCAGGCTAATGCGCAATTAACCAGGGAGAAACCGATGAGTATTACCCGCATTGACCCGGAACACCGTATGTCCGAAGCCGTGATCCACAACGACACGATCTATTACACCAGTGTGCCTGAGAATCTGGATGCCGACGCAGAAGCGCAGACAGCCAATGCGCTGGCAGTGATTGATGCGATTCTGACACGGCTCGGTAGCGATAAAAGCAAAATCCTTGATGCGACGCTGTTTCTGGTGGATAAGGCCGATTTCCCTGCGATGAACCGCGCATGGGACGCATGGGTCTCTCCAGGTAATGCGCCGGTGCGCTGCACGGTACAGGTCGGGCTGTTGAATCCGAAGTACAAAATCGAAATTAAAATTATCGCTGCACGTTAAAACGCCGGGCGTTATTCCTCTTCGTTTTCTTCATCTTCGTCTTCGAATAGCGCCCGAATCCGTTCGCCCTTGAAATTTTGTCGGATCTCCTGCGCCACCTGGGTGATCGCTTCACCGCTCGACAAACCTCCCGCCATCAATTCCTGAATACGTTCGACGGCCTGCTGCTGCTGCTCATGAGAGAGAGCCGGTATTCCTATAAACATGTTTCACTCCTGCGTTGGGGCAGACAGTATCCCACGCGGAACTAACAGGTGCCAGTCAGGAAAAAATATGGCAGTCTGACCGCCTCTTTGCTCTCTGATTTCTCTGCCCGATGATTGTTGAAACCCTCAGTCTTGATTATACCCCGGATGCGCTGACTCAGCGTTTTGCCCCGATTGCCCATCTGCCCTGGGCGATGCTGCTCTCCTCCGCGCAGGCGAACCACAGCGACAACCGCTTTGATATTCTGACCGCCGATCCCCGCGCTACTCTGGTGACCCGCGGTGCGATGACTACGCTCAGCGACCCGACCGGCACGACCGAATCAACCGCCGATCCCCTGCTGCTGGTGCAGCAGCAGTGTGATGCGCTGGGCGTGACGCCGGCTGCCAGCGATGCCCTGCCGTTTCAGGGCGGTGCGCTGGGCCTGTTTGGTTATGATCTGGGCCGCCGGTTTGAGTCCCTGCCTCAGCAGGCCGCAGCCGATCTCACCACGCCTGACATGGCGGTGGGTATCTATGACTGGGCACTGATTGCCGATCATCATCAGCAGACCCTGACGCTGGTGGCGTTAAAGAACGCAGAAGAACGCGCCGCCTGGCTGGCGCAATGGCCCGCGCGTGAGGCCGTACCCTTTTCACTGACCAGCCGCTGGCGCTCCAACCTGAGCTATGAAGATTACGCTGCGCGTTTTGCGGCGGTTCAGGCCTATATTCAGGCGGGTGACTGTTATCAGGTTAATCTGGCGCAGCGTTTTCAGGCCGGTTACCAGGGTGATGAGTGGCAGGCGTTCAGTATACTCAATGCGGCTAACCGCGCGCCGTTCAGCGCTTTTCTGCGTCTGCCCGAGAGCGCGATCCTCAGCCTGTCGCCGGAGCGCTTTCTGTCGCTGAATAATAAGCAGATCGAAACCCGACCGATCAAAGGTACCCGGCCACGCTGTGACGATCCGATTGCTGATGCGCAACAGGCTGAGTCGCTGCGCCATGCGGAAAAAGATCGGGCCGAAAACCTGATGATTGTCGATTTGCTGCGCAACGATATTGGCCGCGTGGCGCTACCCGGCTCGGTCACGGTGCCGGAACTGTTTGTGGTTGAACCCTTCCCCGCCGTGCACCACCTGGTCAGCACGGTGCGGGCGCAGCTGCCTGACACCCTGCAGGCCACCGATCTGCTGCGCGCCTGTTTTCCGGGCGGCTCGATTACCGGTGCGCCCAAGATTCGGGCGATGGAGATTATTGATGAACTGGAGCCGCAGCGGCGCAATGCCTGGTGCGGCAGCATCGGTTATCTCAGCCTGTGTGGCCGGATGGATACCAGCATCACCATTCGCACGCTGATCGCTGAAGGTCAGCAGCTCTACTGTGCGGCGGGCGGCGGGCTTGTTGCAGACAGCGATCCCGAAGCGGAGTATCAGGAAACACTCGATAAAGTCAGCCGGATCTTACCGGCACTGGAACAAACCGGAGGTTCAGTTGGCCCTGACGCTTGATGATTTTCGCAGCCGTTTTCTGTTGCAGCAGCCAGCCCGCAGCACACAATTGCTATCCGGGCGCCATGCGGCGGTGCTGGTGCCGATTGTGGCACGGCCTGAACCCGGTCTGTTGCTGACGCAGCGCTCACACGCCCTGCGCAAACATGCCGGACAGGTCGCTTTTCCCGGCGGGATGCAGGATGACACTGACGCATCGCTCATCGCCACAGCACTGCGTGAAGCACAGGAAGAGGTTGGCATTGAGCCGCATCAGGTCGAGGTATTAGGCGCACTGCCCGCCGTGACCAGCAGCACCGGCTTTCAGGTGACGCCGGTACTGGGGATCATTCCGGCCGATCTGCAATTAACGATTAATCCGGATGAGGTGAGCAGCGCCTTTGAGATGCCGCTGGCCGAGGCTTTGCAGCTCAGCCGCTACAGCGCGCTGGAGGTGCATCGGGCTGGCGTTCGCCATCCGGTCTGGCTGTCGCGCTATCAGGATTATCTGGTGTGGGGCATGACCGCGGGTATTATCCGCTCACTGAGTGCTCAGATCGCATTCTGAGACCTTTCTCGTTTTTCTCTCTCCAGCCCGTCAGGTTACTGGCGCGCTGCACTATAATTTTTTCTATGAGTTTTGATAAGTTTATTTCATGCGAAAAGCTGCTCTTTCCTGGTGCATGACCATTACTATGGGCGCCATAAACTGCCCCGGCAGACTGAGAATAATTGTGAGGAGTGTCACCTGTGATTAGTGTTTTTGACATGTTCAAAGTGGGCATCGGCCCCTCAAGTTCGCATACTGTCGGCCCGATGAAAGCAGGTAAACAGTTTGTGGATTTGCTGTGCGAACAGGAAAAGCTGCAGGAGGTCACCCGGATCGCCGTGGATGTTTACGGTTCTCTCTCTCTGACCGGCAAAGGCCATCACACTGATATCGCCATTATTATGGGTCTGGCGGGTGAATCGCCGGATACGGTGGATATCGATGCGATCCCCGCCTTTATTAAAGATGTTGAGCAGCGTGAGCGACTGCTGCTGGCGAAAGGCGCACACGAAGTGGATTTCCCGCGCGAAGGCGGCATGGTATTTCGCAGTGAGAACCTTTCGCTGCATGAAAATGGCCTGCGCCTGCTCGCGTTTGCGGGCGACCTGCTGATCCTGTCAAAAACCTATTACTCCGTTGGCGGCGGTTTCATTGTTGATGAAGAGCACTTCGGGCAGTCGGCACTGGATGAAGTCTCTGTGCCCTGGCCGTTCCACTCCGCTAAAGATCTGCTGGCTCACTGTCGTGAAACCGGCCTGTCACTCTCAGGTCTGGTGATGAAAAATGAGCTGGCGCTGCACAGCCGCGATGAGATCCATGCCTATTTCACTAACATCTGGCAGACGATGCAGGCCTGTATCGATCGCGGTCTGAATACCGAAGGCGTGTTGCCAGGGCCACTGCGCGTGCCGCGCCGTGCTGCCTCCCTGCGTCGCCTGCTGACCTCCTCTGACAAGCACTCCAGCGATCCAATGATAGTTATCGACTGGATCAATATGTATGCGCTGGCCGTCAACGAAGAGAACGCCGCGGGAGGCCGCGTGGTGACCGCGCCCACTAACGGTGCCTGCGGTATCGTGCCTGCGGTGCTGGCTTACTACGATCACTTCATTGAGCCGGTGACACCCGACATTTTCCTGCGCTATTTCCTCGCCTCTGGCGCCATCGGCGTGCTGTACAAAATGAACGCCTCTATTTCAGGCGCGGAAGTGGGCTGTCAGGGTGAAGTGGGTGTCGCCTGTTCTATGGCGGCGGCCGGTCTGGCTGAACTGCTGGGCGGCAGTCCGGAGCAGGTCTGCGTGGCGGCTGAAATCGGCATGGAACATAACCTTGGTCTGACCTGTGACCCGGTAGCCGGTCAGGTTCAGGTGCCCTGCATTGAGCGCAATGCTATCGCCTCGGTTAAAGCGATTAATGCGGCGCGCATGGCACTTAGGCGCACCAGCGAACCCCGCGTCTCGCTGGATAAGGTTATCGAGACAATGTATGAAACCGGCAAAGATATGAACGCCAAATACCGTGAAACTTCGCGTGGCGGTCTGGCGATTAAAGTTCAGTGTGATTAAGCGAAACGATTAACTGACTAAAAAACGTGCAAACGTAATAAAATCCGCATCCTGCGCTATCTCAGCGCAGGTTTAACCGGTAGAGTGATTTCCGCGCAGCCGTCCGGCTTACGCAACTTTCCAGACCCGCTTTTCTGCATTCCGGCCTCAATGTTGATCTGACCGTGCCGATACTCACCCCGTTGTGTTTTGCTTTTTACTGGCTTTTTGGGAAGGTGAATACAGATGTTTATGGCCCAGCAATCTGTTGGACAATTCAGACGCAAGCGTGTGCTGATAGCGCTGTCGATCGCCACCGTGGTGCTGATATTAACCCTGGCCTTTCGCTATATCGAAGAGAAGTCACGTATCGAGCAGCAGGCGATGGATTTCGCCGATAAAGCGATTATGCGGTTTGACCGGATGTTTTCACCGCTGGAGGTTTCAGCCAATAATACGCTGGGTCTGGTCGGCGTTCCCTGTCAGGATGTTCGCTTTCCACTCATCGAAAAAATCTCTTCCCTGCAGACGGTCCGGGCGATTCTGCTGGTGGATAACGACGTGCTCTACTGCTCCAGTATCTACGGGCCACGCACCATCCCCTTTAGCCAGACTTACCCTGACTTAGCCTTTAACAGTCAGCGCATGACGCTGGCAACCGATGAGTACCTGCTGAAAGGCTCGCCCATTTTACTGCTGTGGACGCCAAAGAGCCTGGATAACCGCTCCGGGATTTTGCAGGTGATCAACATCGAAATGATGAGCAATTATCTGCTGGAGCCGCAGTTGCCCTGGGTGGAACGCGCTGTCTTTAACGTCAACGGGGAGAGCCTGGAGTATGGCAATCCGCTGATCGAGCCCACGGTGCCGTCAGAAGACGAAGTAAGCTATGAGCAGGGCTCGCTGCGCTATCCGTTTACGCTGACCCTCTATGGCCCCTCTCCGACCCGCCTGGCGCTGGCGACGCTTCCCTCACAGCTCCCGCTGGCGCTGCTGCTGAGTCTGCTTATGGGTTACATCGTCTGGCTGGCGACCGCAAATCGTATGAGCCTGAGCTGGCAAATCAGTTATGGCATTACGGCCCGTGAGTTTATGGTTTATTGCCAGCCGCTGATCAACACCAAAAGTGGTGAGTGCGACGGTATTGAGTTACTGCTGCGCTGGCATAATCCCCGTCAGGGCTGGATTGCACCGGATGTCTTTATTCCCCTGGCCGAGCGACAGAACCTGATCAAACCGCTGACGCGCTTTGTACTGAATGAGGTGGTGAGACAGTTACCGCAGTTGCCCGACGATCCCGCGTTCCATATCGCCATTAACGTTGCCGCCAGCCACTTCCGCGACCACGCCATTCTGGAAGATCTGCACAACCTGTGGTGGCCTGCCAATCCGGTGCCGAAACTGGTGGTGGAGCTCACCGAGCGCGATGCCCTGCCGGTCGTGGACCAGTCGGTGATTGCGCAACTGCATGACATCGGTGTCCGGCTGGCGATTGATGATTTTGGCACCGGTCACAGCTCGCTCTCCTACCTGAAAGATCTGCAGCCAGATGTGCTGAAAATCGACAAGATTTTCACCGCAGCCATCGGCACTGACGCGATTAATGCCACGGTGACGGATATGGTGATTTCGCTGGCCCAGCGCCTGAATATCAGTCTGGTGGCCGAAGGCGTGGAGACGGCTGAGCAGGCGGCCTATCTGCGCGAACGCGGCGTGGATCATCTGCAGGGCTACTATTTTGCCCGCCCGATGCCGCTGCAGGATTTCCCGGCGTGGCTGGCGCAGCATCAGGCTGATGCCCGCAGGTGACAATCGCCTGAGCCCCGTTTCGCCCTGCCTGATGACCTTACGCCACAGACAAAAAAACAGCCGCGGCAATGAGCCAGCGGCTGTCAGAGAAATTCAGCGCGGCCGGTAAACCCGGCAGTGCCTGTGCATCAACGAGAACGATTAGCCCTCTTCATCCTCGTCATGCGGTTTATCTTTAGTGACCCGCACCAGATCGATACGGTAGTCGGTCGCTTCGATAATCTGGAAGTGCAGCGGAGTGATATCAATCACATCGCCAGGAAGCGGTAACTGCCCTTTCTGCTCAATCAGCAGGCCCGCCAGCGAGGCGTGGTCTTCTGTCGGGTCGACCAGCTCATGGAAGTCGAGCAACTGCTGCAGCGAGTGCAGATCGGTCCCCCCTTTCACTAACCAGCCATCACCATCCGCAATGATATCGGGCGTTTCATCTTCATCCGGGAATTCACCCGCAATCGCTTCCAGCACGTCCAGCGGCGTAATCAGACCCTGAACCACACCAAACTCATTGGTGACAATCACGAAGCTGCCCTTGGCACGACGCAGCACGCCAAGCAGGTTTATTGGATCCAGCGTCTCCGGCACCACGATGGTGGGTGTATTGGCCGCAAAAGTCGCCACATCCACACCGTGCTCCAGCGCCACCAGCAGCTCTTTGGCTCGCACTACGCCGACAATTTCATCCAGTTCACCCCGACAGACCGGGAACAGGCTGTGTGGCGTATCAAGCAGCTGACCGCGAATCTCATCTACCGGACGATTCGCATCGACCCAGGAGATTTCACCGCGTGGCGTCATGATGCTGCGAATCGAGCGGGAAGCCAGCGTCAGCACGCCATTAATCATATAGCGCTCTTCATCTTTAAACGCTTCCTGCGGCATCGCTTCCGCCAGTGCAGCCTCTTCGCTGCTGCTGGTGTTGCCATTGCTGGCGGTCTGGGCACGGTTGCGGCCCCCCATCAGGCGTAAAATCGCTTCGGCGGTGCGTTCACGCATCGGGCGATTTGACTGATGGCGGATAAAGTTACGACGTGCAACCTGGTTGAACAGCTCAATCAGAATCGAGAAGCCAATCGCCGCATAGAGGTAGCCTTTAGGAATATGGAAACCAAAGCCTTCTGCCACCAGCGACAGACCGATCATCAGCAGGAAGCTCAGACAGAGCACCACTACAGTCGGATGCGCGTTAACAAAATTGGTTAACGGCTTAGATGCCAGCAGCATCACACCCATCGCAATCACCACGGCGGTCATCATCACCGGCAGGTGGTTCACCATACCTACGGCGGTAATCACAGCATCCAGCGAGAAGACGGCGTCCAGTACCACAATCTGCGTCACGACAGCCCAGAAACTGGCATATCCCCGATTACCGGATCCGTCGAGCTGCCGGTTCTCCAGCCGCTCGTGCAGCTCCATGGTCGCCTTAAACAACAGGAACAGACCACCCGCCAGCAGAATTAAATCACGACCGGCAAAGCTGAAACCGCCTACGCTAAAGAGAGGCGTCGTCAGCGTCACCATCCAGGAGATCAGCGACAGCAGACCCAGACGCATGACCAGCGCCAGTGACAGGCCAATCAGGCGTGCTTTATCACGCTGCTTCGGCGGCAGTTTGTCGGCCAGGATGGCAATAAAGACCAGGTTATCAATGCCGAGTACGATTTCCAGCACCACGAGCGTCAGTAAACCCGCCCAGATTGAGGGGTCGAATAAAAATTCCATTATTTATGACTCCAGAACAGGGAACAGATCGCGGTGCCGCTTATCAGCGCAGCAATGCGTGACATGCAGGTAGTCGGGAAAGCGGTGAAAACGCCGTGAGGCGAAGGGTGACGCGCCAGCAGGCGCAAAGAACAGATTAAGCGACGTCGGTGACGATCCATAAAGGTGGGCTGAAGCCCGTTACTCCTGAGTAATAAACAGAACGTTAATGTATCAGGTCGGCGAATTGCGTCAAAAAATTTTCTTATTTTTACAATCTGCCTGACGGATGATCAGGCGCATAAAAAGGGTTACTGGCCGCTTCACAGGATGAATAGCTGACAGACATCACATAATTTATTTTTTCGATCACTAAAATAAATCGCGACTTTACCGCCTTGACGTAGTTAACCCATGTTTTTTCGACGCTATACCGATAATTCGAATCATCCGGTTAAACAGATCATCAAAGCACTTCAATACAGTTCATTGACTCAGATGAGCATCTCTAGCGAACGGAGGTAGCACGTGACCATTGCGATAGTAATTGGTACACACGGCTGGGCAGCGGAACAACTGCTGAAAACAGCAGAAATGCTGTTGGGCGAGCAGGACAATGTCGGCTGGATAGATTTTGTCCCCGGTGAAAATGCAGAAACGCTGATTGAAAAATATCAGGCACGACTGGCAGAACTTGATACGACGCAGGGAGTCCTGTTTTTAGTTGATACCTGGGGTGGCAGTCCGTTTAATGCGGCCAGTCGCATCGTGGTCGACAAACCGCAGTATGAGGTCATCGCCGGGGTCAATATCCCGATGCTGGTCGAAACGCTGATGGCGCGCGATGACAATCCCGGTTTTGACGAGCTGGTCGCAGTGGCGGTGGAGACCGGCCGTGAAGGCGTCAAAGCCCTGAAAGCCAAAGAAGAAGCGCCGGCGCCAGCCGCGGCAAAACCGGCCGCTGCGGCGCAACCGGCTAAGCCGATGGCGCCCGGTGACCACATGAAAATCGGGCTGACACGCATTGATGACCGTCTGATTCATGGGCAGGTGGCAACGCGCTGGACCAAAGAGACCAACGTTCAGCGCATTATCGTAGTCAGCGATGAAGTGGCCAACGATCATGTGCGCAAGACTCTGCTGACGCAGGTCGCTCCGCCCGGCGTCACGGCCCATGTGGTGGATGTCGATAAGATGGTGCGGGTGTGGAATAACCCGAAGTATGGTCAGGATCGCGTGATGCTGCTGTTTACCAACCCCACCGATGTACTGCGCGTGGTGGAACAGGGTGTCGATATTAAAACCGTCAACATCGGCGGTATGGCGTTCCGCCAGGGGAAAACTCAGGTCAATAATGCGGTCTCGGTCGATGAAAAAGATATTGCCGCATTCCGCAAACTCAATGAACGCAATATTGAACTGGAAGTGCGTAAAGTTTCCAGTGACCAGAAACTGAAAATGATGGATCTGATCGCGAAAGTTAACGCGTAACAGAAGCACTTATGCGCCTGCGTTTCCGGGCTCCTGGTTATCCTGCTGAGGACAAGAAGTATGATGGAAATAACCTCGCTACAAATTATTTTGATTTTTATTGTCGCCTGTATTGCCGGTATGGGGTCGATTCTGGATGAGTTCCAGTTTCACCGTCCCCTGGTGGCCTGTACCCTGATTGGTATGGTGCTGGGTGATATGAAAACCGGCATTATTATCGGCGGTACGCTGGAGATGATTGCGCTGGGCTGGATGAACATCGGTGCCGCCGTTGCGCCTGATGCCGCCCTCGCCTCCATTATCTCGACCATCCTGGTTATCGCTGGCGGTCAAAGTGTGGGTGCCGGTATTGCGCTGGCGATTCCGCTGGCCGCCGCCGGACAGGTACTGACCATTATCGTGCGTACGCTGACCGTCGCCTTCCAGCATGCGGCTGACAAAGCCGCAGAGAAAGGTAACCTCACGGCCATCTCCTGGATCCACGTCTCTGCCCTGCTGTTACAGGCGATGCGTATCGCCATCCCGGCGCTGATTGTGGCGATTTCGGTCGGCACCAGTGCGGTTCACGCCTTACTCAGCTCTATTCCGGACGTGGTGACCAACGGCCTGAATATCGCCGGTGGCATGATTGTGGTGGTCGGTTATGCGATGGTCATCAACATGATGCGCGCAGGCTACCTGATGCCGTTCTTTTACCTGGGCTTCGTCACCGCGGCCTTCACCAACTTTAACCTGGTGGCGCTGGGCGTCATTGGCGTGGTCATGGCGGTGCTCTACATTCAGCTCAGCCCGAAATACAACCGTGTGGCGGGAGCACCAACAGGTGCTGCGACCGCAAACGATCTTGATAACGAACTCGATTAAGGAACAGGTGAGCACATGGTTGATATTACGAAAGTCGAAAAGAAACTGACACCCGGTGATGTTCGCGCCGTCTTTCTGCGCTCTAATCTGTTCCAGGGTTCATGGAACTTTGAACGCATGCAGGCGCTGGGCTTCTGCTTCTCAATGGTGCCGGTGATCCGCCGTCTCTATCCTGAGAACAATGATGATCGTAAGCAGGCGATCAAGCGTCATCTGGAGTTCTTTAATACCCATCCTTATGTGGCCGCGCCGGTTCTGGGCGTGACTATGGCGATGGAAGAGCAGCGCGCTAACGGCGCCCCGATCGACGATGGCGCGATTAACGGCCTTAAAGTCGGCCTGATGGGACCGCTGGCCGGTGTTGGCGACCCGATCTTCTGGGGTACGGTGCGCCCGGTGTTTGCCGCGCTGGGAGCCGGTATCGCCATGAGTGGCAGTCTGCTGGGTCCGCTGCTCTTCTTTGTGCTGTTTAACCTGGCACGCCTGCTGACCCGCTACTACGGCGTGGCCTATGGCTATCGCAAAGGGATCGATATCGTCAGTGATATGGGCGGCGGTTTCCTGCAGAAACTCACGGAGGGGGCGTCGATTCTCGGCCTGTTTGTCATGGGGGCGCTGGTCAACAAGTGGACACACGTTAACATCCCGCTGGTGGTGTCACGTATTACCGACTCGACCGGTAAAACCACCGTCACCACCGTACAGTCGATCCTCGATCAGCTGATGCCGGGCGTGGTGCCGCTGCTGCTGACCTTTGGCTGTATGTGGCTGTTACGCCGTAAAGTGAACGCGCTGTGGATTATCGTCGGCTTCTTTGCTATCGGTATCTTTGGTTACTGGATCGGCCTGCTCGGTCTGTAATTTCACCCGGCCGGGAGCCTGCGCTCCCGGCTTTTAAGCGTGGTGAGCTGAGCCACAACCGGCTGAGCTCACCCTGTTTGAGGTAGATGTGATGTCATTAACCGACGCGCTGATTGCGTGTTGTATTGCCGCCCTGATGGGGTTTGCCATTTATCACGAGGCGATTCTGCCGCGTCGCCACGGTCCGACCCGCTTACGGGTTGCGCTGCGCAGGCAGCATAAGCTGGATAGCCTGATTTTCATCGGCCTGCTGCTGATCCTGCTGTGGAACAACGTCAGCCATCACGGCCCGCAGCTCACCACCTCACTGCTGATGGTGCTGAGTTTTCTGGCGTTCTGGCTATTCTGGCTGCGAAAGCCAACGCTGCTGATGAAAAGTGAGGGGTTGTTTTACGCCGGTGTCTGGATCGATTACCGGCGAATTCAGGGCATGAATCTCTCTGAGGATGGCATTCTGGTGATTCAGCTGGAACAGCGTCGGCTGCTGATCGCGGTACAGCAACTCGACGATCTGGAGCGCATCTATAACACCCTGGTCGAGGCGCGCTAGTCGCGCTGCCACACAGTCAGGGTAAAGTCTGCGTCGCAGCTGAACTGCTCGCTCTGCTGCAGGGTCTGCCAGACCTCTTCACGCGCCCGCCAGGCGAACGGCGTCATCTGAAGCAGGGTCGTCGCGGCTGCGCCGGTTAATGCCATCGGGTAACGCAGCGCATGCTGCGCCACCTGGCGGAATCCGGGATACGCTTTCTGCTCGGGCACATGCAACTGCACTTCGCGGTAAATCAGTGCCTTGAACTGCTGCAGATGATGCGGGCCCGGTGTCACGGTCAGTACCAGGCCACCCGGCTTCAGCACGCGCGCCAGTTCCGCTTCATTGCAGGGTGCGTAGATTCGGACAACCGCATCCAGGGCGTGATCGGCAAAGGGTAAGCGCTGGCTGGAGGCGACGCAGAAGCGCACCGCCGGATAGCGCTTTGCTGCCAGCCGGATCGCCATTCTGGCGACATCCAGTCCATAGACCTGCCCGGCCTCGCCTGCTGCGTCAGCCAGTGCGGCGGTGTAGTAACCTTCGCCACAGCCGATATCCAGGATTTTGCACTCCGGCTGGCTCAGCGCGGGCGCAAGCAGGCTGACGACCCGATCACGCAGCGGCTGGTAGTAGCCTGCCTCAAGAAATTCGCGTCGTGCCTGCATCATCTCTGCACTGTCACCCGGTTCACGCGACCGTTTATGCTGAACGGGCAGCAGATTGACATACCCTTCTTTCGCCTGATCAAACTGATGGCGATTCTCGCAGCACCAGCTGCGCGCAGTAAAGGCGAGAGGAGAGTGACAAAGAGGGCAAATCAGGGACATAGGGTGCTCCGGCATCAGATAACGCGGCGCAGTGTAACCTTAACGTTTACGCATCGGAAGCATAAAGAAAGCCCCGGCTGAGAAGCCAGGGCTTTGAGATTTCATGTCAGGGTGCAATGCACCGAGGCGGAGTTGAATCAGATAGCCGTAACGTTAACGGCTGCCGGGCCTTTCTGGCCGTCCTGAATTTCGAACTCAACGCTCTGGCCTTCAGCCAGGGTTTTGAAACCATTGCCCTGAATAGCGGAGAAGTGTACGAACACATCTTTGCTACCGTCAGCAGGGGTGATAAAACCAAAACCTTTAGACTCGTTGAACCACTTAACCTGACCTTTAATCTTTGCCATTTTGCAAATTCCTTTAGATGTTTATTTAGCCCGAAGGCTGTCGTACAGAAAAACCAGAGACATTACTGCATGAGGCACTAATTAAGGTTCGGCAAGGAAGCGGTATTCAACGTCAACGTCTTTACTCGTTCTTCTTTACAGACTTCTTTACAGAAGATGCCATGCATAAACAGAACTGTACCTCGTTTAACTCAGGATTTGTTATCACATATCCTAAAAACAATGGCAAGCCATTTTTAAGGGCCTCAGCCAGCCTGCGCACATAATTGCCAGAAGGCTCACATTGCCTGTTCTGTGGCGTTTACAAATGCCGATGCAAATTAAGCACGCTCTCCGGCCAGACCCCTCTCCGGCCTCTGTTGCCGGGTCTAACCCAATGGATACCATAAGAAATTAATATTTCACAAATATGGCAATAACAGAATGAATAAGCGAAGCGCGAAAAGTTGAAAATATCAATAATCCGGCGTCAATCCTGTACAGCGCCTTTTATTTCGTACAGATAACACTTTTTTTGCACCAAAAGCAGGAGCCAGACAGTCGTCCTGCTCCAAATAAAAGCATTGAGCACGATTTTACTTATTAAGAATTTAACTTTTGATTTGAAAAATTGATATCAGATAATAAAAACGGGCTTTTGTTTTAACTCTGAGGTTTTAGGATAATTCCTGGGCATCCTTATTCAGCCCGCGGCTTTCGCCTATTCGCCACGGTGCGAAACCGCCCTTTTGCTCGTTTGCCCGCAGCAGCGCATCCGCCAGTTCTTTGGGTGGCGCATCCAGCGACTCATCGGCCAGTTCGAACACGCCCCAGTGGATGGGCAGCGTCAGCGGCCTGCCTGCTGCCTGCCACAGCGCCACCGCCTGATCGGGATTCATATGTTGGCCAGCCATGAACCATTCAGGTGCATAAGCGCCAATCGGCAAAGCCGCCAGGCTGAACGGGCCGAGTCGGGCAGCAATCTCCGGCAGGCTATCGCTGTAGCCGCTGTCGCCCGAGAACCAGAAGCGCACGGAGGCAGAACGCACGACCCAGCCGCACCAGAGCGAACGGTTTCGATCGCGCGGCGTTCGCATACTCCAGTGACGTGCCGGCACCGCATCAAAACAGAGGTCGCCGACAGTAAACTGTTGCCACCAGTCGAGCTGATGGACCTGTTTCACGCCCCGCGCCCTGCACCATTTTTCCAGGCCCAGCGGCACAATGAAGGTCGCCTGCGGAAAACGCCGGACGATCGCTTTAACCGTTGGCCGATCAAGATGATCGTAATGGTTATGTGAAATAAGCACGACATCCAGACGCGGCAGATCAGCGATGCTAAGCGGTGCTGGCGTTTTTCGCTGCGGCCCGGCAAAAGAGAGTGGCGAGGCGCGTGACGAGAGTGCGGGATCGATCAGGATATATTGCTGGTTCAGTCGCAGCAGCACGGCGGCATGTCCCAGCCACCAGATGCGATCGTCACTGCCGCTGATATCAGCGGGCTGCCACCACTGTTCGGTGAAAGCCCTGTAGCCCTGCTGCGGTGGCAGCGGCAGTCCCTGTGCTTTGCGCTCCCTGCGCCAGCGCTGCAGATCGCCCGGCTTGCGCCGTTCCGGTTCAGGATTGCAGAATCCCTCGGGCGTGTGATGCGCTTTGCTGCTGTCATACCACGGATTTTTCCAGACCATCCCGCCTCTCTGCTGTGATTATCGTTCCGGAATCAACCGGATAAAGTCGCGTTTCTCGCGATCGTCATCGGTTTTTTTACTCTCTGCCCCTGGCTGCATCTCAATCAGACGGCGCAGCAGCTGATTCTGTTTCTTCTGCTCTTCCAGCAAAGATTCCAGTAAGCGGATTTGCTCACCGGCGCGCACGCTGGCGCGGTTGACAAAGAACCAGGCGATAAACGCCACAATCAAAATAATGACCAGCAGGCCATAGCTGACCAGTGGGCCCGAATTTGCGGCTAACTCATTCATAACTGCCTCGTAAAACTCAGTGGAAACGCCAGAACATGGCAACCGCCCATTCTACCTGTCGCCATCGCAAAAGATAATGGGGTTAACATCAATGCAGAATTTGCCGTTTCAGTTATCTCTGATCGATCCCACCAGAAAAGCGAGGCATGCTGATATCATCATAACCGGCGGCACCAGGTGGAGCGCTGAGTTATCTTTCACAAGGAGACATAATGAAACTGTTTATTCGTACGGTAGGCTTGCTGGCGGTGATCTGGCTGGCGATGCTGTTTACCGGCTATGGCGTATTAACCGGCAGTACTAAAAATGCCGCCGGCCTTGGCCTGCAGTGCAGCTATCTGACCGCTCGCGGTGTGATCAGTGCGCAGTATCTGCATACTGACAGTGGCGTGGTGGGCGTGACTGATTGTCCGTTGCTGAAGAAAAGCGGAGAAGTGATCGATAATTAACAAAACAGCGGGCCACATGGCCCGCTGTTTTCAGAACGGATAGTCGTGATAGCCCATCTCTGAGGAGAGCGTGCGCGCCGCCCGATGCAGCATGGCCACGTAATCCTGGCGGGCATCTTCTGAAAAGCGAATGGTGGGAAAAGAGATACTCAGTCCCGCAATCACCACACCAAAACGGTCAAAGACCGGCACAGCGAGGCAGCGTAAACCCTCTTCCTGCTCTTCGTTATCTTCACCATAGCCCTGCGTTCTTACCTGATCCAGCGCCGTAATCAACGCCTCCGCGCTTAACAGCGTATTGGCCGTGCTCCGTTTGAATTCGACATCCCGCAGGATCTCCTCAACCTCGCTGCGATCGCGCCAGGCGAGCAGAACTTTCCCAATTGCGGTGGTATGCAGCGGATTACGACGGCCAATGCGCGAATACATACGCAGGTTGTAGAGGGAGTCGATTTTATGGATGTAGACAATACTGTCCTCTTCCAGCGCCCCCAGATGAATGGTTTCTTTGGTCAGACGCGAAAGCTCACGCATCTGCACATCCGCACTGCGGATTAAATCGACGTTCTGCAGCGCTTTAGCGCCCAGTTCAAACAGCTTCAGTGTCAGTGAGTACTTCTCGCTCTCACCTTCCTGCGTGACATAACCCAGCGACTTCATGGTCTGCAGGAAACGGTAAACGGTGCTTTTTGACATCATCACGCGCTGCGCGAGCTCAGTAATACCGTGATCGCGCTCTTCACCCAGCGCCTGCAGAATGCCGAACACTTTAAGTACCGAAGAGACGGAATCGGGCTGTTTATCATTTTCAGCAGAGGACATCGCGCACCTTGTTAAACCTGTTTCAAAAAAAATGGAACGGACTGTCAGTATAGAGTGAGGCATACGAAGGCAGCAATGCTTTAACCATTACGTCATATTTAAAGACAGTTTTTTCTCCGTCCGATCGCTGTATTTCAGCGTTAATTTCATTAGCATGATGATATTCACCCTCTTTAGTAATTAACTTATGACACTCTCCCCTCCTCAGGATGGATTACCCGCGCGTCAGCGCTATATGGCAATCGTCACCATCGCGCTGGGTCTGACCATGGCGGTGCTGGATGGCGCGATAGCCAATGTCGCCCTGCCCACTATCTCACGCGAACTGAATGCCAGCCCGGCGCAGTCGATCTGGATAGTGAACGCCTATCAGATTGCGATTATCGTCTCGCTGCTGTCGCTCTCCTTTCTGGGCGACATGCTGGGTTATCGCCGCGTCTATCAGGCGGGCCTGGCGCTGTTTATTGCCACTTCGCTGTTCTGCGCCTTCTCCACCACCCTGACCATGCTGACTTTCGCCCGCGTGCTGCAGGGGTTAGGGGGTGCAGCGCTGATGAGTGTGAATACCGCGCTGATACGCATTATCTATCCGCAGCGTCATCTGGGACGCGGCATGGCGATCAACTCGCTGGTCGTGGCGGTTTCAACCGCGGCAGGCCCGACGGTTGCCGCAGCGATTCTTTCGGTGGCAAGCTGGAAGTGGCTGTTTCTGATTAACGTCCCGCTGGGTGCCATTGCGCTCTGGCTGGCGCTGCGCACGCTGCCTGATAATCCGCAGAAAGCGACGGCGCAGAAATTTGATGTTCCCAGCGCGATCATGAACGCCCTGTTCTTTGGTCTGATCATCTCTGCGCTGAGCGGGTTTGCACAGGGACAGAGTCATCTGCTGGTGCTGTCGGAGGTCATTGCTCTGCTGGTTGTGGGCTGGTTCTTTATTCGTCGTCAGTTAAACATGGCGGTGCCGCTGCTGCCGGTTGATCTGCTGCGTATCCCGATTTTCAGCCTGTCGATGGGAACGTCTGTCTGTTCGTTCTGTGCGCAGATGCTGGCGATGGTGTCGCTGCCCTTCTTTCTGCAAAACGTCCTGCAGCGTGATGAGGTGGCAACCGGGTTACTGCTGACGCCCTGGCCGCTGGCAACCATGGTGTTTGCGCCGATTGCCGGCCGGCTGATTGAACGGGTGCATGCCGGGCTGCTGGGCGGCATCGGGCTGGCTATGTTCGCCCTGGGGTTGTTTCTGCTCGCCTGGCTTCCGGCTAACCCGGGTGATGGCGATATAATCTGGCGCATGATGCTCTGCGGTGCCGGTTTTGGGCTGTTTCAGTCACCCAACAACCACACTATTGTCACTTCCGCTCCGCGTCATCGCAGCGGCGGCGCCAGCGGCATGCTGGGCACCGCGCGCCTGCTGGGCCAGAGTATGGGTGCCGCGCTGGTCGCGCTGATGTTTAATCTGTTTGATGAACGCGGGACGCACGCTTCGCTGCTGCTGGCGGGCAGCTTTGCCGCCGTGGCCGCGCTGGTCAGTGTGTCACGGATGACGCAGACCCGCGCCTGATGGCAGAAACAGAAAAGGCGACCACCTGACAGAGTGTGACCCGATTCGCTGTAAGGCCGAGCCTTCACAGGGAACCCGGTCAGATCGGAAAGACTTCTGTCATCCATGACGGTCGGCCCGCACCATCCATGGCGCGGGACGCTTTCCTCCTCTGCCCGGGTTCCCTGCATGTTGAGCTAAGATATTGCTGTCAGATTCAGTCTGATTATGGTTTCTAAACAGAAAAGGCGACCCAGGGTCGCCTTTTTTGCTCTGCTTAACGCTACTTCAGATACTGACCGCTGCGCAGTGCTTCAATACGCTTATCTAACGGCGGATGCGACATAAACAGCTCGCTGAACGATTTGCCCTTACCGTTGATACAGAACGCCATCATGCTGCTCGGCTCCTGCGGTTCGTAGCTGGTTTTCAGGCGCTGTAACGCCGCAATCATCTTCTCACGACCTACCAGCTTCGCTGAACCGGCATCGGCATGGAACTCACGGTGACGCGAGAACCACATGGTGATGATGCTGGCGAGAATACCAAACACCAGTTCCAGCACCATCGACACCGCAAAGTAGACCAGCGGGTTGCCGTTGCTGCTCTCCTCACCATCGCGGTTGCCGGACATAAAGCCCGCCGCGATCTGCGCCAGAATACGTGAAACGAAAATCACAAAGGTGTTCACCACACCCTGGATCAGCGTCATGGTGATCATGTCGCCGTTGGCGATGTGTGACACTTCGTGTGCCAGCACCGCTTCCGCTTCATCACGGCTCATGTTCTGCAGCAGACCGGTTGAGACAGCAACCAGTGAGGCGTTACGCCGTGCGCCAGTCGCAAAGGCGTTGATGTCAGGTGCGTGATAGATCGCCACCTGTGGCATCGCAATACCCGCCTGCTGTGCCTGACGGCCAATTGTATCCACCAGCCAGCGCTCGGTTTCGTTGCGTGGCTGTTCAATCACTTCACCGCCAACCGATCGCAGTGCCATCCACTTCGACATCAGCAGTGAAACAAACGCACCGCCGAAGCCAAACAGGCCTGCCATGATCATCAGGCCCTGAACACTGCTTGACTGGATCCCTGTCAGGCTGAGAATCAGCCCGAATACCAACATCACAGCCAGGTTGGTCATCAGGAAAAGAGCAATACGCATCATTTTTGTTAATCTTCCTCAGTAGTTCACGCGCCTATACGCGGATCCATATCCTATGGGCATTGGGCTGCTTTTCAAGCAACCTTAACGTTTAAGTGCCTAAAAAGACATAACTTTACATTCTGACACGCCTGATGAGGAGCCCAGCCTTCAGGCACCTTCACCAGCGCTAATCATTGCTTACTGGAAACTTTTCTGAGTACAAAAAAAAGCACCGCTGAGCGGTGCTTTTTCTGGCAACAGCGGATTATTTAGCCGCTGGCGCCTCTGGCTGGGATTTCTCCAGCTGCGCAAGATCGTTAGCGATCTTCACCGTCTCATCAAGATAGGGATCCGGCTCTTTATAATCTTTCGGCAACTCATCCAGGTTTTTCAGCGGTTTTTTGCCTTCGGCCTGATAGCGCGCATTGATCCGCTCCAGACGAGACGCATCATCTTCGTGATTCTCTTTCTCGCGCTGGGCAAGATTAAGCGACACGATGTTGCGCTTATCTTTCAGGGCATTGTAACGGGCAATGTCCTTCATGATGTACTGGAACTCGCGATCCTGAGCGATGCGGTCAGCATGCTGCTTAGTCAGTTGCACTACCAGCGGTTTCACATCACCAGTTTTGACATAGGTCGCCGCTTTGATGCTGTCCCACGGCAGTGCGTTATCTTCAAATTTCTCACCGGTTTCAGCCGCTTCAACGCCGGTTGGCATCAGCAGATCCGGCGTAACGCCTTTACGCTGTGTACTGCCGCCGTTAATGCGATAGAACTTCTGAATAGTGTAAGAAACGGAGCCTAACGCAGGCCACTCCGGACGCAGCATCTGATCGTAGATGCGGTTCAGGGAGCGATACTGCTGAACGGTGCCTTTACCAAAGGTTGGCTCGCCAACAATCACCGCGCGACCGTAATCCTGCATCGCGGCAGCAAAGATCTCAGAAGCTGAGGCGCTGAAGCGATCGACCAGCACCACAAGCGGTCCTTTGTAGTAGACAACGCCGTCGTTATCGCTGTCTTCACGAATCCGACCATTGTTGTCGCGTACCTGAACCACCGGACCACTCGGAATAAACAGACCGGAAAGCGAGACTGCTTCGGTCAGCGCGCCGCCGCCGTTAGTACGCAGATCGATTACCACACTGTCGACGTTCTGTTTCTGCAGTTTCTGCAGCTGTACTTTCACGTCGTCGGTGAGGCCGACATAGAAACCAGGAATATCGAGCACGCCCACTTTCTGCTTGCCGACATTTTTGATGGTCAATTTAACCGCGCGATCTTCCAGACGGATTTTCTCACGCGTCAGCGTCACAGTACGGGTTTTGGTGCCCTTACCGGCTGGCAGAACTTCCAGGCGCACTTTGCTGCCCTTAGGTCCTTTAATTTTTGCCACGACATCATCCAGACGCCAGCCGATCACATCTTCCATCGGCTTGCCTGGCTGACCCACACCGACGATGCGATCGCCAACGGTAATGGCTTTGCTTTTCGCGGCCGGGCCGCCTGCGACCATCGAGTTGATCACCGTATAGTCGTCATCCATCTGCAGAACCGCACCGATGCCTTCCAGTGACAGGCTCATTTCGGTGTTGAACTGCTCGGTGTTACGCGGCGACAGATAGCTGGTGTGCGGATCGATTTCGCGGGCAAAAGCGTTCATCACCAGTTGGAAAACATCTTCACCGTTGCTCTGGGCCAGACGACGAATAGCGAAGTTGTAACGCTTGGTCAGAACGTCGCGGATCTCGTTATCATCTTTGCCCGCCAGCTTCAGACTCAACTGATCATATTTGACCTTGGCATCCCACAGCGCATTCAGTTCAGACTGATCTTTCGGCCAGGGTGCTTTCGCGCGGTCAATGTCGATAGTGTCATTGCCGCTGAAATTCATCGGACGAGCCAGCACCGTCAGCGCATATTGATAGCGCTCAAAACGGCGTTTCTGCGCCAGATTATAAATATCGTAAAAGAGATCCAGCTTGCCACTGCGCAGCTCATCGCCGACGGTGGTTTTTTTGCTGGCAAACTGCGCCACATCTGACGCCAGCAGCACGTTGTGGCTGTAGTCGAGCATGTTCAGATAGCGATCAAAAATTTTCGCTGAAAAGTTCTGATCCAGGTCGAACTGGCGATAGTGGGAACGGGTAAAGCGCGAGGTTACGCGCTCACTGACCGTCGGATCCTGCGGATCTTCGTGAAGCTGGGGAATCTGATCGGCGCGGGTAATGTTCTCCGCGCCGAAGGTTGGGCCTGCTAATAGCAGGCCCGCAATAAGTCCAACTTTAAAAAGGGTGTTCATGCCGGGGTTAGCCTCCGTTTCAGAACTGCAAGTGTTCTGCGCGCACAATCATTGCCATGCCGGAAGCGAGCTGGACCCGAACGCCGTCTTTTGATACTTCAAGAACGGTAGCGTCCATCGCACTTTTGCCTGCTTTAACTTTAATACTCTGGCCGGGTTGCAAAGTTGAGGTATCAGTGATGGGTCGGGCTTCCTGCTCCGGACGTGGGGCTGGCTTGCGATGCTGTGAGGCGGTCGCACGCGGTGCAGTGGTCTGCGGACGCGGTTTACGCGCGGCTTCGCCTTCTGCAGGCTTACGTGCCGCGGGCTTGCGTGGACGACGCGGTGCCGCGCCCTCTTCGCTTTCGCCTGCTTCACGACGCGCGGCGCGCTGCTGGTCACGCTGCGCCTGGACGCGTGCTTTCGCTTCTTCCAGCTGCTTACGTGCATGCTCAACGTGTTGCTCATCCAGCACGCCACAGGCGTTACCGTCGAGATCGACACGGATAGCACCGGCTTTGATGCCGTACAGATAACGCCAGCTTGACGTATAGAGACGCAGCGCGGAACGCAGCTGTGTTTTGCTCAGACCCATTTCGCCCTGAACACGCTCGACCAGATCCTGAAAGATACCGATTTTGAGCGGACGCGCTTCACCTTCAGCGCTAAAGCAGTTCGGAAAGCGCTCCGCCAGAAAAGTGATGACTTCTTTACTGCTATTCAACTTAGGTTGATTTTCCATGAAATTTCCTGATTACAACGGGTTTGCCGACCAGCGCAGGCATGAACAGGCGACATTATAATGACAACATCGCTAAATGCCATGTGATCCAGTCGATTAGCTGCGCGTCAGCTGCAGATATTTTTCTAAGTCGCTGTTCGCAAGCACTTCACAAAGCCCATCAGTCAGTGTGACCAGCCCCGATTCGTCGTCGCTGTCAAAGCGATTGTACGCCACGCTGTCGATGTCCAGCACCCCAACCACAGTGCCATTCACTTTCAGAGGAATCACAATCTCAGCATTGCTGGCAGCGTCACAGGCGATGTGGCCCGGGAAGGCATGCACATCATCTACGCGTTGCACTTTTTCTTCTGCCAGCGCCGTGCCACACACACCTTTACCGACCGGAATGCGCACACAGGCGATTTTGCCCTGGAACGGGCCCAGCACCAGCGTATCCGCTTCCGTCAGCAGGTAGAAACCAGCCCAGTTCACGCCATCGAGACGTTCGTACAGCAGCGCGCTAAAGTTTCCCATCGCGGCGAGGAACGCCGTTTCTCCCGCCAGTAAGGCGCGCATATCGCGATTCAAATCGGCGTAAAAGGCAGTTTTGTTCATTATTTAACCGTTACCAATGACATCTGAACGGGGCATTAAAGACCGTTCGTTAAAAATAAGTTTTAAATATCCAGAGCCACAAGGTGAATCATAGCGTTAGTTGCTATACCCTTAGCATTCTGTGGATCGAAGCGTGATGCCCGAGACAGGCACACAGACAATGTCTTTATGACCGATATCTGTTACTTCTGAAGAGCGAAGATTGCATCACCCTATGAAAATTCACGCTATCAGCCAGACATTGCCTCACGCACGTTATCAGCGTTGCCCGCAATGCGATACCCTTTTTTCCTTACCGGATGTGAAATCGCATCAGTCGGCACATTGCCCACGCTGTAACGCCGAAATTCTCAGTGGTCGCGACTGGCCGATGACCCGTCTTATGGCGATGGCCGCCACCATGATTGTGTTAATGCCCTTTGCTTTTTCCCTGCCGCTGGTAGATATCCGGCTGCTTGGCATGCGCATCAATGCCAGCGTACTGGAAGGCATCATCCAGATGACCCAGCAGGGTGATGTACTGACGGCCTCAATGGTGGCGTTCTGCACCATCGGCGCGCCGGTGACGCTGGTGGCGGGTATCTGTTATCTCGGTATCGGCCACCGGCTGGGCATGAACCTGCGTCCCGTGCTGCTGATGCTGGAGAAGCTGAAAGAGTGGGTGATGCTCGATATCTATCTGATCGGCATCGCCGTGGCGTCAATTAAAGTGCAGGACTATGCTTCGCTGGAGATTGGCTACGGGCTGGCGGCTTACATCGCCCTGACAGTGCTGAGCGTGCTGACACTGATCCATCTGAATATGGAGCAGCTGTGGGAGCATTTCTACCCACAGACGCCTGGCAATATGGCCCGTGACGATATGCAGGTCTGCCTGAACTGTCACAACACCAGCATACCCGATGAACGGGGCCGCTGCCCGCGCTGCCACACGCCGCTCGACTTCCGACGCCGCCACAGCCTGCAGAAATCCTGGGCCGCGCTCATCGCATCGATTGTGCTGTTGATCCCCGCAAATCTGATGCCGATCTCCGTGGTCTATCTTAATGGCTCACGGCGTGAGGACACCATCTTCTCCGGTATCCTGGGGCTGGGCGAAGGCAATATTCCGGTGGCGGCGATTGTTTTTATCGCCAGTATTCTGGTGCCGTTTATCAAGGTGCTGGTGATGCTGACTCTGCTGCTCAGCATTCATTTTCGCTGTGAACAGGGGCTGAGAACCCGCATCCGCTTGCTGCGGTTTGTCACCTGGGTTGGCCGCTGGTCAATGCTCGATCTGTTTGTCATTTCGTTAACCATGTCGCTGGTCAACCGTGATCAGCTGCTGGCTTTTACCATGGGACCGGCGGCGCTGTTTTTTGGCGCGGCCGTCATCCTGACCATTATGTCTGTTGAGTGGCTGGACAGCCGCCTGCTCTGGGATGCACATGCAACAGGAAACGCCGACTACACCGACTAACGCAACGCTGCGCAATAAGCGCAAAATTTCGCCCTTCTGGCTGCTGCCGATTATTGCGATGCTGATCGCCTGCTGGCTGCTCTGGACCAATTATCAGGAGCGCGGCACCACCATCACCATCAATTTCCAGACGGCGGATGGTATCGTGCCGGGTCGCACCCCGATCCGCTATCAGGGCGTGGAAGTGGGCACCGTGCAGGGCATTAATCTCAGTGATGATTATCGCAGCATTCAGATTAAAGCCAGCATCAAGAGCGACATGCGCGATGCGCTGCGTGAAGATACGCAGTTCTGGCTGGTGACGCCTAAAGCCTCGCTGGCGGGTGTGTCGGGGCTGGATGCGCTGGTCGGTGGTAACTACATCGGGATGATGCCGGGTAAAGGTAAACCCAGCGAGTCGTTCACCGCGCTGGATACGCAGCCCAAGTATCGGGTGAATACCGGCGAATTGATGATCCATCTGCATGCGCCCGATCTCGGCTCGCTCAACACCGGCTCGCTGGTCTATTACCGCAAAATTCCGGTTGGCCGGGTCTATGACTACAGCATTAACAGCAAATCCGATGGCGTGTCGATTGATGTGCTGATTGACCGTCGCTTTATCAATCTGGTGAAAACCAACAGCCGTTTCTGGAATGTGTCAGGCATGAATGCTGACGTCAGCCTGAGCGGGGCTAAAGTGCAGCTGGAGAGTCTGGCGGCGCTGGTCAATGGCGCGATCGCGTTTGACTCGCCACAGGGTGCGGAAACGGCCAAAGCTGAGCAGAATTACCGGCTCTATCCCGATCTGGCACATAGTCAGCGCGGCGTGCAGATCACACTGGATCTGCCTAACGGCAACAATCTCAAGGCGGGCAGCACCCCGCTGATGTATCAGGGACTGGAGGTCGGCACGCTGACCAAACTGAACCTGCAGGATGGCGGCAAGGTCACCGGCGAGCTGACGATCGATCCCTCTGTTGTCGGTCTGATGCGCAGCGGCACCCGCATTGAGATGCACAGTCCGAAAATCAGCCTGACGGATACAAGCCTTAGCGCGCTGCTGACCGGCAACACGCTGGAACTGGTGCCGGGCGAAGGCGAGCCGCAGCAGCACTACACCGTGCTGGCGTCCAATGAGACTCTGCTGCAGAAGCCCAATGTACTGACGGTAAAACTCAGCGCGCCAGAGAGCTATGGTATCGATCAGGGCCAGCCGCTGATGCTGCACGGCATGCAGATTGGTCAGGTGATGTCGCGTACGCTGGATGAAAATGGCGTGAATTTCGTGGTAGCGGTCAATCCTGAAAATCGCAATCTGGTGCATGGCGACAGCAAATTTATCGTCAACAGTCGACTGGATGTGAAGTTCGGCCTTGATGGCATGCAGGTATTAGGTGCCAGCGCCCGTGAATGGGTGGATGGCGGTATCCGGCTGGATCCGGGCAAAAAGGGTGAGCCAAAAAGTGCCTATCCGCTGTTTGCCGATGCTGAAAAAGCGGAAGAAGGCATTACCGGCGATGGCCCTTCTACCACGCTGATGCTGACCGCCAACAGTCTGCCTGACGTGCAGGCCGGCTCTGTCGTGCTTTACCGCAAATTTCAGGTGGGTGAGATCGTCAAAGTCACGCCGCGCGCTGACGCGTTTGATATTGCGGTACATATTCAGCCGGAATATCGCAAGCTGCTGACCAGCGAAAGCGTGTTCTGGGCGGAGGGTGGCGCACGCGTCAGCCTTAACGGCAGCGGCCTGACGGTGCAGGCATCGCCGCTTAACCGCGCACTGAAAGGCGCGATCAGTTTCGACAATATGAGTGGAGCACAGTCGGCCAAAGGGGCCAAACGCGTCCTCTATCCGTCTGAAACCGCCGCCCGCGCGGTGGGTAGCCAGATTACGCTGCACACCTATGACGCCAGCAAGCTCTCTGCCGGGATGCCGATTCGTTACCTGGGTATTAATGTCGGCCAGGTGGAGTCACTGTCGTTAAGCAAAGATAACAATCAGGTGGTAGCGAAAGCGGTACTCTATCCGGAGTATGTCAACGATTTCGCCCGTCTCGGCAGCCGTTTCTCGGTGGTTTCACCGGAGATTTCCGCTACCGGCGTGAATCATCTGGAAACCCTGTTGCAGCCTTACGTCAACGTGGATCCCGGTAAAGGTGGCGCCGCGCGCACGTTTGAGCTGCAGGAGAGCACCATTACCGACTCCCGCTACCTTAATGGCCTGAACATTTATGTTGATGCCACTGAGGCCGGTTCACTGTCGCTGGGTACGCCGGTGCTGTTCCGTGGTGTGGAAGTGGGTACCGTGACCGGCACTTCACTGGGTAATATGGCGGATCGTGTGCAGATCGCCCTGCGCATCAGTAAGAAGTACCAGCATCTGGTGCGTAATAACTCGGTGTTCTGGCTGGCATCCGGCTATAACCTGGACTTCGGTCTGGTGGGTGGCGTAGTGAAAACCGGGACCTTCCAGCAGTTTATTCGCGGTGGCATTCAGTTTGCGACGCCGCCGACGGTGCCGCTGGCGCCACAGGCGAATCCGGATAAACACTTCCTGCTGCAGGATGAAGCGCCGAAAGATTGGCGTAACTGGGGAACGGCGATCCCGTCTCCGCGCTAAAGGCTATCTCAAACGGGCAGCCTGGCTGCCCGTTTCCTTTCCTCATGATACACTGCCGCCTTTGCCTTAACTGGAATGTGCCCGTGTCAGATGCTTCTTCGCTTTTCCCCGCCGATTTTCTCTCGTTAATGCGCCAGAGCCTGCCCGATGAGGCGAGCCTCGCGCAATTTATTGCGTATAGTCAGCAACCCCTGCGCCGCAGTATTCGCGTCAATACCCTGAAGATCAGCGTGGCTGACTTTCTGAGTCAGACCGCGCGTTATGACTGGCAGCTGACGCCGGTGCCGTGGTGCGAAGAGGGATTCTGGATCAGTCGGGAAGATGAGAGCCTGCCGCTGGGCAGCGTGGCTGAGCATCTCAGTGGCCTGTTCTACATTCAGGAGGCCAGCTCCATGCTGCCGGTCACTGCCCTGTTTGATGCTCAGCCAGAGGTCAGCGCCGTGATGGATATGGCGGCGGCACCGGGTTCTAAAACGACCCAGATTGCTGCGCGGATGGGCAATCAGGGCGTTATCCTGGCTAACGAATTCTCCTCCAGCCGGGTAAAAGTATTGCACGCCAATATCAGCCGCTGCGGCGTCAGCAACAGTGCCTTAACGCACTTTGACGCGCGGGTCTTCGGGCCAGCCCTGCCGGAACAGTTCGACGCCATCCTGCTCGACGCTCCCTGCTCCGGCGAAGGGGTGATTCGCAAAGATGCTGATGCGCTGAAAAACTGGTCGCTGGCAAGTACGCATAAGATCGCCGCGACCCAGCGCGATCTGCTCGACAGTGCCTTCCACGCCCTCAAACCCGGCGGCACGCTGGTTTACTCCACCTGCACCCTGAATCAGATTGAGAATCAGCAGGTCATTGTCTGGCTGCTGGAGCGCTATCCGGACGCTGTTGAGGTTGTAGCGCTCGATGGGCTGTTTGAGGGTGCCCGACAGGCCGCGACGCCCGAGGGCTATCTGCATGTCTTCCCGCAGATGTTCGACAGCGAAGGCTTTTTCGTTGCCCGGCTGCGTAAAACCGCGTCGGTCGAACCCTTACCGCTGCCGGGCTACAAAGTGGGTAAACTGCCCTTCTCCCACCTCAGCCGCAAGCTGGAAAGTGAGATAGCCCAGGCCGCCGCCGCTGTCTCTCTTAAATGGGATGCGTCGCTGGAACTGTGGCAGCGTGATAAAGAGATCTGGCTGTTCCCGAAGGCCGTTACTCCGCTGCTGGGCAAAGTGCGGTTCTCGCGCATCGGCCTGAAGCTGGCAGAAACCTTTGCTAAAGGCTATCGCTGGCAGCATGAAGCGGTGATTGCGCTGGCAAAACCGGATGCGGCGCAGACTTTTGAGCTCACCGCAGCAGAGGCGGAAGAGTGGTATCGCGGCCGGGATATCTACCCGGAAACGGAACCTACCCGTAATGAGATGATTGTCACTTATCAGCAGCAGCCGCTGGGGCTGGCTAAAAAAGTCGGCAGCCGTATCAAGAACAGCTATCCGCGGGAGCTGGTGCGCGACGGACGCCTGTTTCGCTGAGTCACTTTATTTGCAGCATCGTCAGATGATTGCCAAACACTGCGCCGGTATCGATGTAATGCAGATTGGCAATCGTCAGCGACTGTTTCAGCGGCGTATGTCCGAAGTAAAAGGCGTCTGCGCCACGGATGCCCGCCCGTTCGCCTGACTCCATCGCCTCCAGCCGCTGACGGCTCCAGACCACCTGCTGCCAGTCGAGTGGCTTATTCAACGCATATTCCCGGGCCGGATAATCAGCATGAGCAATCACAATAATTCGCTCATCGAGTTGCAGATGGAGAATCAGCGGCAGCTCACGGCAACGCTGCAACGCGTGACGCGCCGCAATCAACGCTGCACCACGCAGCCGAAAGAACCAGTCGCCACCGTTCATCTGCCAGAGCGCCATTTCCTGCCCCTGTAATGCTGATAGCGCCATCTCCTCATGATTCCCCCGCACGCAGCGAAACCAGGGCTCCTCCAGCAGCGCCAGACAACCCAGGCTGTCGGGACCGCGATCGATGATGTCACCCACCGAAATCAGTAAGTCCAGCTGCGGGTCAAACTGATGCTGCTGCAACAGCGCATCCAGTTCGCAGCGGCAGCCATGCAGATCGCCGACCACCCAGATCCGTCGCCACGCTGCGCCATTCAGGGATTGGTAATACATCGCTGCACCCGGCCTTTGTCTGCTGAAAACATCTTCAGAGTATAGTCAGTGCTGACCCTGTACTGGCGTGACGCGCTGGAAAGCAGAATGCAAAGGAGGCTGGCTGAAAGGGAACAAGGGAACAAGGGAACAAGGGAACAATGAGGTCGGGCCAGGCGATTAAAGAGAGGTGAAAGGTGCGTCCCTCCCGGCGCTTATCTCCGGCACTCAGTAAAGGTGGTAGCTCTGTCAGGGACGAAATACATCATAATGCGATCAGGCGCGCCAGGCTATTCTGCCCCCACCATATCTGTAGTAATTTGGGATCAGCTACGCATTTTAGCCGGATATTTCTGCAGTTTCTCTGCCGGACGCACCGGGCGGCGCACCAGCTCACCGCCGCAGTTGGGGCAAAGATGAGTGAGATGTTCAGCACAGTCAGCGCAGAACGTGCATTCAAACGAGCAGATGCGTGCCGCCAGAGAAGATGGCGGCAGATCAACGTCGCAGCGTTCACAATTGGGGCGAAGTTCCAGCATGGTGTGACTCCTCAAAAAAGCGGTATGCGCCAGCTTCGAGGTTGCTGACCCGAATGTCGAGCCAGCAACCGGACAAGAGTGTGTCAGATACGGACATCCTGCTTTAACGGTGCAGTCAGCGGTGCTTTGCCGCTGCTATTTGTCCCGCTGATCCTCAGGAAGGTCATCGGGCAAATCCTCTTCGTCAGCTGTGTCATCGAACTCAGCACTCTCCTCTTCCGGCTCCTGACCGCCCATCGACGCATGAATCACCTCCTCTTCCAGCGTCGGGATCAGCGCGGCACCCAATGGCGAGGTCGCCAGACTGTCAGGCATCACCACATGCGGCAACGGTACTTCGGTCGTCGGAAGCGGACCCGGCGCACGCACATAACTCAGTCCGCCAATCACCAGCGCACAGAGCATAAAGAAGAGATAGAGCATATTGCTGCCCAGCGGCTGCATCAGCGCACCGACCACTAGCGGGCCGATACTGGCGCCAATACCAAACGCCATCAGCAGACAGGCGGTTAACGAGACACGGCGATCGGCGGCGACCTGATCGTTGGCCAGCGCCACCTGCAATGGATAGAGCGCAAACTGCATCATGCTGGCGGCAAAGGCGATACCAATCATCCAGTGGAAGGTCAGATGCGGCAGCACCACCAGCGGCACGCAGGCCACGGCAAAGAGCATGGCAATAATGAATAACAGCCGCTGGCGGTCGTAGCGGTCAGAGAGCCAGCTTAGCGGAAACTGCGACACCAGCCCGGCAAAAATCGTGAGACTCATAAAATAACCGGTCTGGCTGGTGGTGAAGCCTTTGCTGCTGCCATAAACCGGTGCCAGGCCATAGAACGCGCCAATGGCCATGCCGGTCACCAGGGTGGTGCCGAGCAGTTTGGGAATAGTGCGGATAAAATAGCCCAGCTCCATCGGCGCCGGTGTCATGGGCCGGACGTGAGTGCGGGTGGTCAGTGCAATCGGCACCAGACAGAGCGCGAAACAGAGCGCCACAATCAGCAGCGTGCTCACCCCAAACCCCGATTGCAGGCTCAGTATCACCTGTCCGCCACTGAGTCCAAGGTAGGTGGCGACCATATAGAGGCCGAAAATCATGCCGCGCTGGGAAGATTCCGCCTGATCGTTGAGCCAGCTCTCCAGCACCATGTACTGGCACATCATGCAGAGCCCGATAATCAGACGCAGAAAGACCCACAGCGGAATAAAGTCTGTCAGCCCGTGACCTACAACCGAGGCGGTAATGATCCCGGCACAGGCCACGTAGGCACGGATATGGCCGACGCGGGCAATCAGGTTGTGCCCCACCTTGCCGCCAATCACCAGCCCGATGTAGTTGGCCGCAATAATCGCGCCGATCAGCGCACCATTAACCTGCTCACTGGCCAGCCGTAACGAGACGTAGGTAGTCAGTAAACCGGAACCCAGGAGCATCAGAAGCGTAGTGGTATAGAGCGGCAGAAACGTACTGAATATTTTTCCCATATGACTCCCTGTCTACGCTTTTCAGGCATCAGGCCAGCAAAGCCCTAAAGATAGTCGATTTCGGCAGGTGAAGCGGTATTGTTCATGACGACGGTAGCGAAAAAAAAGCCCGCCAGCAATTGCTTACTGACGGGCCCTGATTTAAGCGCTTGGGAAGCTGATGTTGCTGCCCGGCGCTTCACGGTTGAGATGGATGAAGTTCAGGTGTCGCTCATACTGATCCAGTATGTCGATGATCACCTGCTCTTTGCTGTAATCCATTAAGTCGTTACCCTGGCTGCCTTCCATCAGGAAGGTTTCCAGCCGGTAGTAGGTCGACTTACCGCTGCGAGCGCGATAGGTAAAGCCCGGAATCGAATATTGCTGCGGCCAGACCTGATAGATAAAGTCCTGCTCCTCGCCCAGATGGACGCGCAGATCCAGATAGCCAATCGGATTGCTTTCATCCGCCTCAACGCTCTCCAGCGTGACCCGGCCATCCCGCAGCTCCAGCTCTTTCGCCACTTCCTGCATCGCCGGATAGATGGTTTTTTCCATCATCTGCTGGGTATAACGCGAGCCAGGGTAGTTCATCAGGCGCGACAGACGCTTCTTCCAGGTCAGGCGATCGGTCGCATGAGCCAGATAGGGCGCGGTGTCGCGCGTGGCGCTGGCCCGACGGTGATCTTCAATCTTCAGGGATTTAAACAGCCCCGCCATGACAAAGAAGATAACAAAGCTGAACGGCAGCCCCATGATCACCGTGGTGTTCTGCAAGGCAGTGATACCGTTGGTCATCAGCATGCTCAGGGTCAGTACCCCAATCGCCACAGACCAGAAGATACGCAGCCAGTTCGGTGCATCACTGTTGATGTCTTTCAGTCGCGAGGTGAAGTTACCCAGCACCAGCGAGCCGGAATCCGCCGAGGTGACGTAGAACAGCATACCGGTGATCGTCGCGACCGAGGCGCTGAGTTTAAACGCCGGATACTGCGCCAGCAGGCTGTAGAAGCCGCGCTCCGCATGGTTCATCACTTCCTGCGCAAACTCCGTATTGCCGTGGATGATCTGATACAGCGCGGCATTACCGAACACTGACAGCCACAACAGCGTAAAGGTGAACGGAATAATCAGCGTGCCCAGCACGAACTCGCGGATGGTACGACCGCGCGAAATACGCGCCAGGAACAGGCCGACAAATGGCGACCAGGCCACCCACCACGCCCAGAAGAAGAGCGTCCAGCTGTTCATCCACTGGGTCGGACGATCAAAGGCAAAGGTATTGAGCGTCATGCCCATGAAGCGATTGATGTAATCCCCGACGTTCAGCACCAGCGCATTCAGCAGGAACTCGGTGTTGCCGAAGAACAGCACAAACAGAATCAGGCCCAGCGCCATCACCACGTTCAGCTCAGAGAGAATACGGATCCCTTTATCGACGCCCGACGTGACAGAAATGGTGGCGATCACCACGGAGAGGACAATCAGCGCGGCCTGCGCGGTCAGGCCTTCCGGGATATCAAACAGCACTTTGAGGCCATAGTTAAGCTGCACGACCCCGATGCCGAGCGTGGTGGCGATACCAAAGATGGTGCCGACCACGGCGGCGATATCTACGGTGTGGCCAATCGGGCCATAGATGCGTTTACCAAAGATAGGATAGAGCGCGGAACGGATGGTGAGCGGCAGGTTATAGCGATAGCTGAAGTAGCCCAGCGCGATGCCCATCAACGCATACATTGACCAGCCGGTCAGTCCGTAGTGGAACAGCGTCCAGACCATCGCCTGGCGGGCCGCTTCCATCGTCTGCCCTGCCCCCTCCGGCGGCTGCATATACTGCGTCACCGGCTCGGCGACCGAGAAGAACATCAGGTCGATGCCGATCCCGGCGGCGAACAGCATGGCAGACCAGCTAAGGACGCTGAACTCGGGTTTGGAGTGCTCTGGCCCGAGCTTGATCGAACCAAAGCGTGAGCAGGCCATATACAACACAAAAACAATATAGAGCGTGGCAGCCAGCATGTAGTACCAGCCGAAGGTGGCGGAAACCCAGTTTACCGCCTTGAGGATCCAGCTCGCGGCCAGTTCACTGTAGAGAATCGTCACAAGTGAAAACGTCAGAATCAATCCGGCAGAGGTATAAAATACAACGGGATTGAGTCTGTCTTTTTCACCGGCAGGTGGATTATTCATCGGTTACCTCTGGTTAATGTCCTGAAAATACGCAATGGATAAGTCTTGCCGTCCACGGCTTTCCGGCCTTGCGGCCCTGTTTCGTTCTGTCACTTCCTGTTAATCGCTCAGGCAAACCAGCCTATTTTAGCACTCATTGCCGTTTCGCTTTCGCTACATTTAAAGAACAGCATCCTAACAAAGTTTCTTTTTATATTGAACGTGCAATCAAAAAAAGTTTAAATAGGGGCTCGATTTGAGGGTGGAGCTGGAGCTATGCCAAAGGTAGGGATGCAGCCGATACGTCGTCGGCAACTGATTGATGCGACCCTGAGCACGATTAATGAAGTGGGCATTAATGATGCCACTATCGCCCAGATCGCCCGTCGGGCGGGGGTATCCACCGGCATCATCAGTCACTATTTCAAGGATAAGAACGGCTTACTGGAAGCCACGATGCGTGATGTGACGCGTCAACTGCGGGAGGCGGTACTGTCGCGGTTAGAACCGCTGGCCGGTGCCTCTGCAGAACAGCGGTTGTGTGCCATCGTTGAGGGGAATTTTGATGATACCCAGGTGCACACGGCAGTGATGAAAGCCTGGCTCGACTTCTGGTCGAGCAGCATGCATCAGCCCCAGCTTAATCGCCTGGAGCGGGTCAGCAGCCGGCGGCTCTACTCAACGCTGGTGGTCGAATTCCGGCGTGAACTGCCGCTGGAGAAGGCACGTCTGGCCGCACACGGGCTGGCTGCCCTGATAGATGGTCTGTGGCTGCGCGCCGCGCTGAGCGGTAAGCCATTTAACCCGGTCATCGCCCTCACACTGACCACCCAATTCATCCGTCAGCAACTGGCTGGCGAGCACGAATAACTGAAGGAGAAAACATGTCCCGATTCACCGAGCAGAAACTCTACATCGATGGCGCTTATGTTGCCGCAACGTCTGGCGAAACGTTCCAGACGATTAACCCGGTCAACGGCGAAGTGCTGGCAGAGGTTCATGCCGCCGGCCAGGAAGATGTCAATCGCGCCGTTGCTGCCGCCAGAAAAGGCCAGAAAGTCTGGGCCGCGATGACCGCCATGGAGCGCTCGCGCATCCTGCGTCGCGCCGTCGATATTCTGCGTGAGCGTAATGATGAGCTGGCAGAGCTGGAAATGCTCGATACCGGTAAGCCTTACAGCGAAACCTCAGCGGTCGATATTGTCACCGGCGCAGACGTACTGGAGTATTACGCCGGTCTGGTTCCGGCGCTGGAAGGTCAGCAGATCCCACTGCGTGAAACCTCCTTTGTTTACACCCGTCGCGAACCGCTGGGCGTGGTAGCTGGTATCGGTGCCTGGAACTACCCGATTCAGATCGCCCTGTGGAAATCCGCGCCTGCGCTGGCAGCGGGTAACGCGATGATTTTCAAACCGAGTGAAATGACCCCGCTCACTGCCCTGAAGCTGGCGGAAATTTACACCGAGGCGGGCCTGCCGGATGGCGTATTCAACGTGCTGCCGGGCATCGGTTCGGTCACCGGTCAGTTGCTCACTGAGCATCCTGGCATCGACAAAGTCTCCTTTACCGGTGGCGTCGTCAGCGGCAAAAAAGTGATGGCCAATGCAGCAGGTTCAACGCTGAAAGAGGTCACCATGGAACTGGGTGGTAAATCACCGCTGATCATCTTTGATGATGCCGATCTCGATCTGGCCGCCGACATCGCCATGATGGCGAACTTCTACAGCTCCGGTCAGGTCTGCACCAACGGCACCCGCGTCTTTATTCCTGCAAAACTGCAGGCCGCATTCGAGGCGAAAATCAGCGAACGCGTTGCCCGCATTCAGGCAGGCGATCTGCGTGACCCGGCGACCAACTTTGGTCCGCTGGTCAGCTTCAGCCATCGCGATAATGTGATGCGTTATATCGAATCCGGCATCGCTGAAGGCGCTCGCGTACTGTGCGGCGGCAAACGTCTGACCGGTGGCGATTTCGACCAGGGTGCCTGGGTTGCACCAACCGTGTTCACCGACTGCCGTGATGAGATGAAGATTGTGCGTGAAGAGATCTTCGGACCGGTCATGTCGATCCTGAGCTACGAAAGTGAAGATGAAGTGATCCGCCGCGCCAATGACACCGAATTTGGTCTGGCCGCCGGACTGGTGACGCAGGATCTCAATAAGGCGCACCGCGTGATTCATCAGATCGAAGCAGGAATCTGCTGGATTAATACCTGGGGCGAATCAGCCGCAGAGATGCCAGTGGGGGGTTACAAGCACTCCGGCATTGGCCGTGAGAATGGCCTGATGACGCTGCAGAGCTACACCCAGGTGAAGTCCGTGCAGGTTGAGCTGACGCGTTTTCAGTCAGTCTTTTAATCACTTAACCTGAGGAACGATGAATGGAATTTGATTACATTATTATTGGAGCCGGATCCGCAGGAAACGTTCTGGCTACCCGTCTGACCGAAGAGAGCAACGTGAGCGTCCTGTTGCTGGAAGCGGGCGGCCCGGATTACCGCTTTGATTTTCGCACTCAGATGCCTGCGGCCCTCGCCTTCCCGTTACAGGGCAAACGCTATAACTGGGCTTATGAAACCGAGCCAGAGCCTTACATGAACAATCGCCGCATGGAGTGTGGTCGCGGCAAAGGTCTGGGCGGTTCATCACTTATTAACGGCATGTGTTATATCCGCGGCAACGCGATGGATCTCGATAACTGGGCCAGCGAACCTGGGCTGGAGAACTGGAGCTATCTGGACTGCCTGCCCTACTACCGTAAAGCGGAAACCCGCGATATCGGCCCGAACGATTTCCACGGCGGCGACGGCCCGGTGTGTGTTGCGACGCCTAAAGCGGGCAATAACGTGCTGTTTGAAGCGATGATTGAGGCGGGCGTGCAGGCAGGTTATCCGCGCACTGACGACCTTAATGGCTATCAGCAGGAAGGTTTCGGTCCGATGGATCGTACCGTCACACCAAATGGTCGTCGCTCCAGCACCGCGCGTGGCTATCTCGATATGGCCAAAGGCCGCGCCAACCTGAAGATCATCACGCATGCCACCACCGATCGCATCATCTTCGATGGCAAGCGTGCGGTCGGCGTGGAGTATCTGCAGGGCGACAGCAACACCATCAATAAAGTGACCGCACGCCGTGAAGTGCTGCTGTGTGCCGGCGCTATCGCCTCGCCGCAGATCCTGCAGCGTTCTGGCGTGGGTTCTCCTGAGCTGCTGAAGCAGTTCGACATCCCGCTGGTTCACGACCTGCCGGGCGTGGGTGAAAACCTGCAGGACCATCTGGAGATGTATCTTCAGTATGAGTGTAAAGAACCGGTCTCAATCTATCCGGCTCTGAAGTGGTGGAATCAGCCGAAAATTGGTGCGGAGTGGATGTTTAACGGCACCGGTATTGGCGCCAGCAACCAGTTTGAAGCGGGTGGCTTTATCCGCAGCCGCGAAGAGTTCAGCTGGCCGAACATTCAGTATCACTTCCTGCCGGTGGCGATTAACTACAACGGTTCCAACGCGGTTGATGCCCACGGCTTCCAGTGTCACGTTGGCTCGATGCGTTCTCCAAGCCGCGGTCATGTACGCCTGAAGTCACGCGATCCGCGTCGTCATCCGGCCATTCTGTTCAACTACATGTCGCATGAGCAGGACTGGCATGAGTTCCGCGATGCAATTCGCATCACGCGCCAGATCATCAATCAGCCGGCGCTGGATAAGTACCGTGGCCGTGAAATCAGTCCGGGACTGGATTGCCAGACAGATGAGCAACTGGATGAGTTCGTGCGTAACCACGGCGAAACCGCCTATCACCCGTGCGGCACCTGTAAGATGGGTAACGACCCGATGTCCGTCGTTGATGGCGAAGGTCGTGTGCATGGACTGGAAGGCTTACGCGTTGTGGATGCGTCGATTATGCCGCTGATCATCACCGGTAACCTGAACGCCACCACTATCATGATTGGCGAGAAAATTGCCGATAAGATTCGTGGACGCGATCCGTTGCCACGCAGCACCGCCGCTTACTATGTCGCGGGTGATGCGCCCGTTCGCACGGTTCCGCAGCGCGCTGAATAATACGTGACAGCGTCACTTAATAATAGCCGGGCACTTTTATTGCCCGGCTATTTTTTTTATTACGGTTTACCACACATCCTTTTCCACACTTCATCATTCTCAAACCATCAAACCTTAACAGACATCAAACAAAGCAGCATCTGCTGTTGATTTGGTGATGTGCAGAATGCTATAAATCCAGCGTCTATTTAACCGGAGGCACTATCCGTCCACTGATGAGAAGCAACAATGTGGATGTGTTGTAAATTTTATGAGCAGAATGTTCATGTCAAACCCCCTGCATTCCCCCTCTTGCCTTTCTGGCTGGAACGCCGCCGATCAGCACTGGCGTAACGCCCTGTAGTCCCCTCACCACTTCGAACTGTTCTGAGTCTGCCCGCACGTTGTGCGTTGTTGCAGGTCGTCATTTATCGTTGCTGGAGAGCACCCATGCGCGCCTGGGTTTTATTATCACTCGCTATTGTTACTGAAATTATTGGTACCCTTTTTATGAAATGGTCCAGCCTCAATGGCAGCCATTCCGGCTACCTGATGATGCTGGGCATGATTGCCTGTTCTTATATTCTGCTGAGTTTCGCCATTAAACGTATCGCCCTGGGCGTGGCTTATGCGCTGTGGGAAGGTATCGGCATCATGCTGATTACGTTATTCAGCGTGCAGCTGTTTGGTGAAACGCTGTCAGCGCTGAAAATTTGTGGTCTGGTGACGCTGATCGTCGGAATTGTATTGATCAAAACCGGCACCCAATCATCAGCGGAGATTAATCATGCTCATCGCTGATCTTGTTCATGCGTCCTGGCTGGCGCTGGCTATCGTGCTGGAGATTGCCGCCAACATATTCCTTAAATATTCTGATGGGTTTAAGAAACCGCTTTACGGTCTGCTTTCACTTTGCTGTGTCCTGCTCGCGTTCAGCGCACTCGCTCAGGCGGTCAAAGGTATCGATCTCTCGATCGCCTATGCGGTCTGGGGCGGTTTTGGGATTATCGCCACTGTCGCGGCCGGATGGGTGTTGTTTGGCCAGCGGCTGAACCGCAAAGGCTGGGCCGGCCTGACCCTGTTGCTGGCCGGTATGATCCTGTTAAAACTGGCCTGATCCACCATTTCAATCAGTGATATTGATTAAGGGTTTGCCACTGCACGCCCTTAACTTCCTGTGCTTTCCCACCCTGTTTGGGTTGATTTCCCCCACTTACCTGTGCTCGGAATCTTCTTACTTTTGTAAAGGCCCGTTTACATATCTGTTGCCTTGAGGCTTAGTGAGCGCCGAAGGTCGGATAAAAACGAGGAATAGTTATGTCTGCAACACGAGGTTGGTCTACGGAGCTGGAGGGATTACGCGGCATCGCTTCTCTCTGGGTATTAGTTGGCCATATCAGCTTACTGGTTCATTGCCATATCACGCTTATTTCATCCCCTGGCATCGGGGTCGATCTGTTTATTCTGTTATCGGGTTATCTGATGGCGAAAAACTACGTCGAGCGTCAGCAGAAAGAGCCGTGGCAGAGCACAGAGACCATCAAGAAGTTCTGGATCCGGCGCTTCTTCCGCATCGCCCCGCTCTACTATCTGCTGTTAATCATCGCCCTGATTTATGGCCCGTGGTTTGGCGAGATGCGTGACACCATTGCTCATTTCTATTCCGGCACCGCCACAGAGTCGTCGCGTTACAACGACCAGTCGCTGGCAAACATCCTGACCCACTTCAGTTTCCTGTTCGGCCTGCTGCCCGAATATGGTTTTAATACTGTGCTGCCTGACTGGAGCATCGGACTGGAGATGCAGTTCTATCTGCTGTTCCCGTTCATCATGTTGGTGACGCTGCGCTTTGGTTATGCCGCATCGCTGATTGGCATCATGGCGCTCTGCTGCGCTGGCCGGTATGTGCTGGCAGATTATTATGAGGCGTTTGAGATGCCTTCAATGATCCTGATAAAGCTGAATATGTTCCTGTCGGGCATGCTGCTGGCCGAGGCGATCCGCCGTAAATCCCTGCTCTACGTTGCCTTTGCGCTGCTCGGCCCGGTCGCCAGCGTGGCGATGGGCCTGGGTGCGATTAAGCTGCAGGTGATTATGGAAGCGCTGATGATCGTCGGTATGACGGCGATTCTGTGGCAATACCCGCAGGGCAGCCTGATGGCAACGCTGATTGCTCTGCCGCGTAAGCTGCTGAACAACCGTCTCAGCACCTGGCTGGGCGACGTGTCGTTTTCGGTCTACCTGCTGCATCTGCTGATTGTAATCCCGCTGATCGCACTGCTGCTCAATCACACCGACATCGAGTTTAAGAGCGACATGATGCGTTTCCTGATTGTCTGCGTCTCTGCCATCCCGGTGACCTATGCGCTGGCCTCTTTACTCTATAAGTATGTTGAGAAGCCCGGCATTCAGATTGGTAAGCGCGTGCTGAAGCCGAAGCTGGCCGATCAGACCAGCTGAGTTTTTAACGCAGGCCATCCCTTTCTTAAAAGCCCCCGACTTCGGGGCTTTTTTTTTGCCAGGAAAAGCGCAATTGGCTGTGATAACGAGCCTGCTCAGGCATTGATTAAGCCCGTCGCCAGCACACCCGCTGAGGTGAACTACACTTTGCCGGTTAGCAATCTGACTCAGAGGAGAGAACATGAGCATTCAGCATCTGCTGCTATCCACCGACGGTGGCGCAGTGATCATTGAAGCAGAACAACTCGAAAGTGAGCTGGTTATCCCGCCCCACCTGCAGACCCTGACCGGCGGTGAAGCTGACAGCGATACCGGCCATCGGGTGGCGGTAACAAAGCACTACTGCAAGGGACGCTACTATGCGGTTGCCCTTGATCGCCATGCGGCCAGCAATGAAATTGATGACGTAATCGACCTGCTGCATCCGACCCCGCTTGATTAGTCTTTGTCGGACAGAACCAGTTATGTTCAGCTGATTCCCTGGCGGAAAAACTCAGTATTGCCGGTGCGCGGCATTTACCTATTCAGAAGAGGATAAGCAATATGCAAAAGAAGAAGTGGTTTGTTTCTTACGTGATTAAGCCCAAAGGTGAAAATCATGTCACGACTCACGCCTTTATCGAGGGCGACGATGTCGAGGAGGCGCTGGAAGCATTTATGTTCGAAACCAAAAAAAGCCTGTCGCTCGAAACCGAAGAGCTGACTCTGCTTTCGGTGAGCCTTGTGTAGACTCTGATTAACCTCGCGATTGCGGGGTTTTTTATGTCCTGTATCAGGATCAGTTATCTATTTATATTATTTATAATTTCCCTGGTGCGGCACTCAATTACTTACTGGGATACGGCCAGGCGTGATCAACGCCAGTTGATGACAGCAGACCGGTAACCGCCAGATACGCCAGTATCAGGACAAACAGCACAATCGCTGCAATTTCAATGGATTTGAGTAAGTGATGCTTAGCCATAAATAACCCTCCTTCAGATGTGTGTAATCAGACTTCACCCCATAAACTATAATGTTACCGGTAAAGTTCAAGTGAAAATCACATCATGAAACATAAAGCCGCGCTTATTAATGCTTTAACGGAATGTGCTCTTACGCATTCAGAGGGAGGGAACTGGCCTTACAGGCATAAAAAAGCCCGCACGGCGCGGGCTTCTGCGATTATCAGCACGGATTATTCAGCAGACTGACCGCTAAAGTCGATTACCATCCTGCCGCGGATCTTGCCCTGAATCATCTCATCGAAGATGGCATTGACCTCACCAATCTTCCTTTTGGTCACCTTCGGCACCACCTTCCCTTCTGCCGCAAACTGGAAAGCTTCCGCCAGATCGTTACGCGTCCCGACCAGCGATCCCACCACCTGAATGCCATCGAGCACCAGACGCGGAATATTCAGGCTCATCGCTTCCGGCGGCAGTCCGACAGCCACCACCCGACCACCGGCCCTGACCGCATCGACAGCAGAGTTAAACGCTGCTTTGGCAACCGCCGTTACCACAGCCGCATGCGCCCCACCGGTTTGCTCCTGAATAAAGCGAGCCGCATCTTCGCTGGCCGAGTTTACGACCAGGTCGGCGCCCATCTCTTTCGCCAGTGCCAGTTGCCCATCACTCACATCAACCGCGATCACTTTGGCGTTAAAGACGTTTTTCGCATATTGCAGAGCGAGGTTTCCCAGCCCGCCAAGACCGTAAATCGCCAGCCACTGACCCGGTTTTACCTCGGACACTTTCACCGCTTTATAGGTGGTGACACCGGCGCAGGTGACACTACTGGCGGCGTAAGGATCAAGCCCGTCGGGGACTTTGACCGAATAGTCTGCAACGACGATACACTCTTCAGCCATACCGCCATCGACGGTATAACCGGCATTAACGACCTCTCTGCAGAGCGTTTCGTTACCGGAGTTGCAGTATTGGCAGTGCCCGCAGCCCTTAAAGAACCATGCCACGCTGGCACGATCGCCTGGCTTAAGTGAGGTCACATCTGGCGCGACTTCCTCAACAATACCGATACCTTCATGACCCAGCGTCACGCCGGTTTTATCACCGAAATCCCCGTTCTTCACATGCAGATCGGTATGGCATACGCCACAGCATTCCATCCTGAGCCGTGCTTCGCCCGTTTTGAGAGGACGCAGCGTCTTCTCAACCACTTCAACCTTGTGTTCACTGTTAGCAATTGCCGCTTTCATAAACGATGCTCCTTTTGATTGAAGCTTTAAGGATAAGCCAAACCGCGGTGATGACAAGATGACAGGTAAGCTTTGGGTGCGAGGCTGGCAGGGTTGTTTCTGCTTTTGCAGAGTGGAGTGGGTTTTTGGGATGCAGACCGGGCACCTTAAGCTAGTAGGGTTATTTTGCGTTCGCTTTTCCACTCAAATTTTAAGCTCACTAATATGTCAGGATTTTATCAATACCATCGGTTAAATTTAATATACACATAAGAAACTACGATAACCCATGCAAAACTAAGAAGTGCTGCATACTGCGGAACAAAGCAGATGAAGATATACACGCCAGCCACAATAACTGCAGCAGGAACTAAATATAAAAATGACTGAATCAGCCATAAAATAGCACGCTTCATTTATTCATAATCTCATAAAGAGCGTCAGCAATTTCCCCCTGTTTGGCAGTACAGGTGCTGATACTGCCGCATCGAATATTGCATGGACGGAAAAACCTGAATAAAGACCCATTTTATGCCCAAAGCTTTCAGTTAAAACTTTTCAATGGCTAAATGTTTAATTCTGCCATTGAATCATTTCATCCAGCCTCTTCAGAATGTCGGGGAAATAGCTTTCATCAAGGCCAAAGCTGCCTTTAACCTGAACGCTGTCGGCATGAGGCTCCGGTCGAAGGATAAAATCAATAGTTACGCTATCAATAGTATTTTCATTTGTCAGTATCATATCAAGCTGATGAATATCGCTCTGATATTTAAACGACTTTAACTTTTTCTGAGCAATTATCGCCTGATGAAAAGCTGAAAATTCTTTTTTCAACATTTTCAACTCTCCAACAGTGAACTCAGTCTTAAATGCCACCTTCAGGCCGCTTACAGAGAATTCTATCCAAGACTGTATCCAATCCCAGTGATGGTTAACAGGATCGGCTTCGTTATCCACTATGCGTTCAAAAGGTGCGATTGCGAAAGTAAATTCTTCACTCCTGATATCAAACATGGAAATGTTCCTGTTAATTAATGAAAATATTGAAAATGAGATATTGTCCAGTCCGATTCTCTGACAATCACCTCAAATTTGTACTTCTGATAGACATACTCTTGAAGCTGCTTATCGAAGCGCAGCTTATAAATTTCCGTTTCGTATCGGAACATTCCCTTACCTTCACGAGGATCTGGCATTCGCTTGCCATAACGAATAGCCCTTTCCTGAATTTGCAAAGGAACATATCGAGCGGGTTCGTACATATGGCTTGCGGCTGTTTGCGTCATTTTAAGTTTGCGCGCATGTAGCCCGAATTTCAGCCGCCCACGCAAAATAGATACCGTACCCTGACTAATTTTTGCTGAGATTGCCGCACGTGAGCCAGCTTCAAATAGTACCCGTCCGGTACGAAGAATACGAAAAACACCTAACGCCAATAATGCAATATCAGTTGGATCAATTAGCGGTGTTTCAAGCGGTGCTTCTTCAAGGTGAAGAAAATGCCCCTGAACATCATAAATCTGCCACAAACCCGGAGCCTGTGCGACCGAGTAACCGATACACATACCGCTGGTTTCATCTGTTACGGGCTTTGCATTTCCTGGCAAATGGCTGGGGCGAATCTCAAAAAAAACGCCCTGAGGCAATCTCGACTCAAATGTGTAGTAACGTCCAGGCTCCTGTTTTGCTGCTGTTCCTGATATCATTCTCAATCCCTCGTTCATGATAATGGCTGTATTATAGTGCCACACTAAGATAAAACGATCACTCTCCGAAATTTACCCATCCGTCCGTCAGAGAACTATAAATACGTGAATCCCTCGGCACGAGCTGTGTCCCCTAACATACCTTCAATCAATGGACATCAGATGAATGATTAACGTCACTGTTTCTGCGTTATCGATATCAATAACGCCATACTTACCATGAAGACCTGATCCAACGTAACGCCCCAGATGCATTAATGAGAGTATTAGTCGAAGCGCGCGAAATGAGAGGTATTAAGATTGGGCCAGACCTGCCGAATTTTCATGAGATGAGACGCGCTGAAAGTCGACTATTTGATGTGAGAAGCGAAGAGGTTTTTTGTAAAGGCCATTCGACCATAAAAAACTTTTCTATGAAGAAAAAACAATCGTGATTCAAGCGATCAGGAATATGTGATGGCATAGATTGAATATTGTGATTTCGGGATTTTTCGTAACAATCACATAAAATCTTTATAAATCATAAAGCAAAAAAAGACCGAATACTATTAAATATCATATTAATCAACACCTTAAGTATTGCATTGGCGATAGATTGGCTACATTGGATTTAATGGCACGGATTGTTGTTGATCAGGATGAGATACAATCTTTTAACTATCATGACAATTGTTAGAATAATGTTTATTGTGACGACTACAATTAGAGGTGTAACAAGTGTGGTTGCCCAAGACAATTTCAAGGTGGCAGTAATACCAGGAATGTCAATGCTTGTAAAACTTGGAGTTTGTGGAAGGATGGAGTGAATGAATGTGGTAACAACAAGCATCAGGGAGCACAAGATGGCATATGAAATATTATGATAAAGTTCTTTCAACAATTTCAGCTTTGCGTAAGTCGGTGCCCCGATCTGATTTGGATGAGACGCAATTTTTTCTAATATTCGATTTTCTTGATCATAAATTAATACTATAACTGATAGCAGGAGCGCTGTAAAAATGGCTCCAAAATTAACTAATAATGAATCTAAGTCTTTATTTAAGTTAAAAGAAAAATATGCACATAACAATGCAACTCCCACAGGAAGAATAATGAATGTCAAAACATCCATCTTTGATATCTTATTATCCTGCACTCCTTTTAAAGACTTGAAATGTGCTTCGATGATACATGCAATATTTATCTTTCCGCTCATAAACAAATCTCCTACAAATTAATCGTCCGTATTATGTCAGACATTATACCACGCGACCATTTATCAATCGAATCAAAGTCAGGATTACCTGCGACAATGTCTACTTCTTCGAGGTCTATCTCAATTTGGCAAAATGCCTGCTTCCCATTATGACCGACAACAAAGGTTTTTTTACTTCCATTCATAGTTACGGTAGCTTTGACATGACTTGCTTGCTCTTCCAATAGCCCGATCAAATTATATTCGTCGGTATTTCTTCGCATAAACGCACCGAGCTTACCTAACGTCTTGTTTCTTTTTGCTTTTATAACATATTCATGTTCGATATCACCTAACTCGGCAATTTGATCTTCTATATTTTGAGGTGGTCTGAAACCAAATACTTTTATTTCTTTCATATCAGCTTCTAACCATCTGACCATAGCCTTTTCGTACGAAAGAATCTGCATTTGTACGTTTTTAGTAGTTGCATTTCTAAAGTAAGTCGAAAATTCAGATAAGAATAGAGATTTAACACCGTCACTTTTGAACGTATACATTAGGGCAATACCCTTCCTAGATTCCTTAGGAAGATAAAAATTAAAGTAATAGTTTCTGACATCTGCATGTATAGTTTCTTTTTCAAAAGCAACCTGGCTATCAACAGTGTTAATAATGTCGTTTTTAAACCCATAATCCCCCACACACATCCAGCCACTTATGATTCTTTTTTCAGCGTCTGACTTAATATTTAAGAATTTATAAGTCTGCTGTTTCTCTTCCACTTTCTTAAAGGTTTTATGTTCATCTATGAACCTCACCAATAAATCATACATATCATATTGACCAATTCGATCAATGAAATCGTATCTATTTTCAGGGTTGGCACTTTCTGAATGAGGATTGAAACAACGAATAAAGTATGGAGCTAAAGCATACATAATAAAATCCTTCTCATAAAAATGAATAATATTGCAATTAATTAATTGTCTAACTCAAGCGTTGCAATAACTTTCCCTGCAGGTTCGACTTCATCCACAGAACATGCGAAACTCGAGTTGCTTTTAGTAACATTAATTTTTTTACCCGGCAAAATTACGACATCATAAATATCATATTTACCGTCAATCGCTAGTAACCATCGGCCATTGCTAACGCTACGAATTCCGGTATCTACTATCCAAGCAGCATGATTACTGTTGATAAATATAGGCGTGGTCGGTTGCTGACTCAAAAATGAAAAATCTACATACCAAGATCCATCGTCCTCAAGAATTCCTGAGTTTAGATTTTTTTTAGGTATTGATTCTGATTGATTTTCAGGAGTAGTTTCGCGCTTATCACTTCCCTTGCCAGTAGCAAGCCACTTTAAACTCACTCCTGTATCTAGCGCACAGGCCACAACTACGTCGCCGGGGAAATAATTGCGTCTTATCCAAGTGCTTACTGTGCCAGAAGAGATATCAAGCAATTCGCAAAGCTGTTTCTGCATCGTAAATCCATAGGCATCTAGAATCCTACGAAGCACCGCTTTTCCGCCATTAGATATAACTTCTTCGTAAAGTGCTTTACCCTTGAGGTTTTCAGCTTTCACTGCTGAGCTTGCTTTTTCAAGCTCACCGGTAACTAACCAACTAATTTCAGCACCAGTGTCTAATGCGCATTGCACTATCGCATTGCCAGGCACTTGCCCCCGCTGCATCCAGCCAGCAACGTTGCTTTTAGCAATACCAAGATGCTCCGCCAGCTCTTTCTGCATGCTAAACCCGTAAGCTGAAAGCATCCGCTCCAAAACATCCGCACCAACAGCCTTTTCGATACGCATTGCACACCCTGAATTTGATTTTCTTGTTTACAGATAAGAAAAACGGATCTAGAGTGTTAACACACCACATGTAACACCATAGAACATACTTACTAACTGGAGATACTGCTTTATGCACACTGAAAATGCAAACAGTCAAATCGCATTTGACTTAGTGCAATCTCAAGATTTTATTGCCAATGTCGCAGCGATTTTGATGCCAGCTATCAGCGAAGCAGTAAACGACGCTGTAAACAAAGCTGTCACGCTGGCAACATCCCCAACAATGTCTAAGCAGGACTTTGCTGCAGCCAACCGCATTAGCCTGTCAGTGCTAGAGAAATGGATTGCTAACGGGGTTGTTCTGCTCGCCCCTACCCCATCTTTCACCTACACGCAGAACCGCACTAATCGTAAGACAGGCGAAGTAGTAGAAACCACCATGACGAAACATGGCAATCCGCTTATCAATGTTGCTGCATGGCGTGAAAAGAACCGCCAGCAGGCAATCAAATGCCGCTACATCAAACCCTAACTTGATTTTGCAAGTTAAGAAGGATCTGAGCATGTTTGATTTCAAGGTTTCTACCCATACCCATTACGACGATGCATGTCGCAAATTCGCGTTAGTTCACAACATGGAAGACGTCGCGAAGCAGTCCGGAATGCGTGCGCAAACTCTGCGTAATAAGCTGAATCCAGACCAGCCGCATCAGCTTACCGTCTTAGAGGTTTTAGCTCTTACCGATGTCACTGAGGATGCAACGTTAGTTGATGGCTTGCTGGCGCAAATCCAGTGCCTCCCCTGTGTGCCGGTAAACGAAGTCGCTGATGAAAAATTTCCCCTGTATGTCATGAAAGCTACTGCAGAAGTGGGCCAATTAGCAGCAGGCGCAACCTCTAAAGAGCCTATGACAGCCAACTGTAAACGTGGCCTTCTGCAAAACGTTAATAGCGGTATTCGCTGCTTAACACTGGCCGCAATGGCTGTACAGGCGCGTATTCAGGCTAATCCGGCCTTGTCCTCAACTGTCGATGCTATCAGCGGCATCGGTGCATCATTCGGTATGAGTTGAGGTGTAATCATGATCTCATTGGCAGCAAGACTCACACGCCAAAGCCCATCCATGTCATACGGACACGGCTGGATCATGGGAGAAAACGGTAAGCGCTGGAATCCGGCAACGCCGTCAGCTTCAGAAGTAAAAGCACAAGCATTACCTAAGAGGAACAAATCATGGCTATCGAAGGCGATTCCATGTTGGTTGAACTGACAGCCGGTCAACGTGTTGCCGCGCTGAATCATGTTGCTCTACTTCGGGCTCAACTGATGGGCGGAAATTGCGAAAAAGATGTAGCCCGTTTTATTGCTGAAATGCGCGATGTTACTGACAGCAATTATCAGGATAACAAACGAGCGTTAAGCGCTATCTTTTTCCTGGCGCACATAGGTAAAGACCGGCACTCAGCCGATTTTACTGATCTCACTACTGATGAAAGAAACGCGTTGATTCGCGCAATGAACCACCTGAAAGCCGTTGTGAGTTTGTTCCCCAAACGAATGACTATTACGAACTAAATAATCCAAAGCAATTAATTGGCGTAGACCCGCCGGGATTCGCTTTGCCTGAAGAAAGGAAAATTAGATGCTGAATAAATTACCTGGTACCAGTAAACCTGCTTCATATATTGAACTCGATATGATGCTGAATGATGCGCGCAAGGAAGAGCGTCTTGCTCGTGCAGAACTTATGGCCTCACGCCTCAATGTATTGGCATGGAAGATCCGTAGTGATGGAATGACACACATCGAAGCAGCCGAGCTACTTAATCAGGAAGCGGAAAAAATTCAGGCTCAGATTGAGGAGGCGCAATAATGGCTGACTCAATGGACATCGTGCAGCAGCGCACCGATGAAATGCTGGCTCGCAATATCGCCAATATCGTCAATCGCGCGCCTGCTATAAGCGCCTCATTTTGTGAAGACTGTGATACCCCAATTTCTGAAAAGCGCCGCCGCGCATATCTGGGTGTAACTCGCTGCCTTTTCTGCCAGGAAATTGAGGAACAGCGCAATAAACACCGGCAGGGTAATTCCTGATGCATGAGGAATTTGCTTACCCGTGGAATGCTCCACGGGAAGCCATCGCCAGCCCGTACCCCACCTATGAGGAAATGCAAAGCCGCAGTCAGACGATTGCGGCTTTAGTGCGTGCGCAGGAGCTACTTGAAAAGCAGCCGACTGTGATTCAGCTCGACGTTAAACGCCGCGTTAGTGATCTGGAAAAGACACAGGGAACAGCCCGCGCCAATGCGTACTTAACCAAAACATTTGTTGAGAGCACATTGCCACGCGTTGAAACCGTTAACGCTCAATATCGTGTAGGCGTAATGAAGGGGAGCACATTAAAGTTACTCGGCGGTAACGCAACTGAGCGTGACAATACGGCTGTAGCAGGTGGTCAGCTTTACAACCTAATGCGCCGCTTTAACCGCCTGCCGGATATGGCTCGCGCCGACGTTGATCTGCTTGCCGGGGATGTTGCTAATTTCATCCTGGCCGAGCTGGTACAGGCACACGCGCAGGCCAGTGACGAATCAGATTACAAATACACGCACCGCATTTACATGACCGCCGCCACCATCACCCGCGAGATAAGCCAGACGCCTCCACTGTGGGAAAAGGTAACGTCGCGCCTTTTTGACCCGGAGGAAGTTACTCCGGCAATCCTGCGTATGCAGACGGAAAAATGGTGGAAAGGCCGGCTGCGTCGCGTCGCCGCATCATGGCGTGAACATCTCCAAATCGCACTGGCTAACGTCAGCAAAAAGCATACCCCCTATGCCAGCAGCATGACTGTTTCTGAGTGGCGTGAGCAGAAGCGCCGTACCCGTGAGTTTTTAAAGGGAATGGAGCTGGAAGACGAAGAAGGCAATCGCATCAGCCTGATTGAGAAATACGACGGCAGCGTGGCTAACCCGGCGATCCGCCGCTGCGAGCTGATGACCCGCATTCGTGGCTTTGAAAACATCTGCAATGAAATGGGCTTTATAGGCGAGTTCTACACGCTGACCGCCCCGGCGCGCTATCACGCCACGATAAAAACCGGTCATCGGGCTGGTAGCCTGGCCGGTGATTGCGGGCGTGAATACCCTGATTGCCGGGGCGGGCTTTCTCGGCACGGCATTCAGCATCGCGGGCGGAGCTATTGCGGCCGCGCTCAGCGCTATTACGCTGCCGGCGGTGGCCGTCGCGGCGGCAATCGTGGCCGGGGCGCTACTGGTGCGCAAATACTGGGAGCCTATCAGCGCCTTTATAGCAGGCATGGCCGAAGGGTTTACCGCAGCGATGGGGCCGATCAGTGATTCCTTCGGTTCGCTGAAGCCGGTTTTTGAGTGGGTAGGTGGCAAGGTCAAAGAGCTGTGGGACTGGTTCGGCAAACTGCTGGAGCCGGTGAAATCCACGCAGACCGAACTTGCCGCCGCCGGAGACATGGGTAAGAAGTTCGGCAACATGCTGGCCGAGGCGCTGAAAATCCCGAGCCACGCGCTCGATCAGCTTATGGGCGGCATCAACTGGGTGCTGGATAAGCTCGGCATTATCGACACGAAATCCGATAGCCTCAAAGACAAAGTCCCGTCCCCGGATCCGGTAGCAACCGGTGGCGCGGGCGCAGATACCGGCGGGCTGCAATACAACATCGCCTATGGTGGCGCACCTTACCGCCCGGTTTCAGCCCCGTCAGCCGGGGGCGGATTCACCGACCGCAGCCAGAATACTTATCAGTATGAAATCAACATGCATGAGGGTATGACCAAAGACGACGCAATGGCGCTGATGGCGCAGCACCAGGCTAAAGAGCAGCGCAACCGCCAGGCACAGAACCGCAGCAAAATGGGCTGGGAGGATTAACCGATGATGATGATTTACGGCATGATGCCGTTTATGCGGCAGACCCTGCCTTACGGGGATATGCAGCAGAATATCGATTACCGCTGGCCCACTAACAGCCGGTTCGGGCAGCGTCCGTCGGCGCAGTTTATCGGTCCGGGCGATGAAAAAATTACGCTTTCCGGTGAGCTGCGCCCGGAAATCACAGGCGGCTCGGTGTCGCTGATGACCGTCCGCCTGATGGCCGACGAGGGGATGGCATGGCCGCTGATTGGCGGCAGTGGCATGATTTACGGCATGTACGTGATCGAGAGTATTTCTAACACCTTCAGCGAGTTCTACCCCAACGGAACGGCCAGCAAAATCATGTTTACCCTGAGCCTTAAGCGCGTGGATGAGTCGCTTACCTCTATGTTTGGCGATCTGAAGAAACAGGCTGACGGGCTTATCAGCGGCTCAAGCAATCTGCCAGGGCAGCTCACGTCAGCAATTGACGGCGTGAAGTCGGCGGCAGGTAGCCTGATTTCAACTGCAGGGGAGCTGCTCGGATGATCGGGATAAGCAGCCTGCCGGTGCAGGCCGGGGCGCAGCTGACGCCGGATTTCATGCTCAAGGTTAACTCCAAAGACGTCACAACCAATATCCGGGATCGCCTTATCTCGATGACGCTGACCGATAATCGCGGCTTTGAGGCTGACCAGCTGGATATTGAGCTGGACGACGCCGACGGGCAGCTGGCTATGCCGGTGCGCGGCGCAGTGATAACGCTGTTTCTCGGCTGGAAAGGCCAGACGCTTTTCGGTAAAGGTAATTTCACCGTTGATGAGGTTGAGCACCACGGCGCGCCGGACATCATGACCATTCGCGCCCGCAGTGCTGATTTCCGTGGCTCACTCAATTCCCGCCGGGAGGTGTCCTATCACGACACAACCCTGGGGGAAGTCGTGACGCAGATTGCCGGACGCAATAACTTAAAGCCCATGCTAGCCGATGGATTCGCCGGAATTGCCGTGGCTCACATCGACCAGACGCAGGAGACTGACGCCAAATTTCTGACGCGGCTCGCCACGCTGTACGGCGCGGTTGCTGCAGTGAAGGCCGGGCGGCTTCTGTTTATAAAGCCCGGTAATGGAGTCACCGCCAGCGGCAAGCCAATTCCGCAGATGACGATCACGCGGCAGGATGGCGACCGGCACAGCTTCAGCATTGCCGACCGTGGCGCATACACCGGCGTCTCGGCGAGCTGGCTGCATACCAAAGACCCTAAGCCTAAGAAAGTTAAGGTAAAGCGCAAGCCGAAAGAAAAGCACCTGCGCGCGCTGGAGCACCCGGAGGCTAAAAAGAAAAAGGCGGCTACGGTTAAAACGCCGGAGGCCAGAGAGGGTGATTATCTGGCAGGCACGGAAGACAACATATTCACGCTGACGACCGTGTATGCATCGAAAGCGGCAGCGATGCGGGCGGCTAAAGCGAAATGGGATAAGCTGCAGCGCGGCGTCGCTGAGTTCTCGCTCACGCTCGCAATGGGCCGCGCCGACCTGTACCCGGAAACACCGGTCAGGGTGAGCGGCTTTAAATCGGTGATCGATGCACAGCCGTGGATTATCAGTAAGGTGACGCATAGTCTGAGCGGCAGCGGATACACAACCACGCTTGAGTTTGAAGTGCTGCTTTCAGATATTGAATATCAGTCAGAAACAGAGGGTGAAACGGAAACAGCTTAATTCGGGTGTAATTTGCAAATTGTAATTTGCATATTCAAACTAAGTGGCTCTCCCCTGCCCTTTTTGAGGATATTAATCATGATGCACTGCCCTTTATGCCAGACAGCAGCCCACGCAAAAAGCAGCCGCTATGTTTCAAAAGAAACAAAAGAACGTTATCACCAGTGCCAGAATATTAATTGCAGCTGCACATTCAAAACGCACGAGACCGTGACTGGAATGATTGTCTCGCCTGGGCAAATCAATAAGGTGCCACTCTACACCAACCAACAGCAACCTTCCCTTCTGCATTAATTTAGCCCGCTAAGCGGGCTTTTTCATGTTTGAAAATCCATAATCAAACATTGAATACTGTTTTTATATACAGTAATTTAATCCCCTTTTATCAAGGGGGCTGCATGGCAATAAGGAAATTAAATACAGGTAAGTGGCTCTGCGAGTGCTATCTCAATGGAAGGGATGGTAAACGAGTGAGAAGACAGTTCAGGACCCGTGCCGAAGCCATTGCCTTTGAGCAATACACTCAGGACGAAATGAAGGCTAAACCCTGGCTGGCTGAGAAAGAGGATAACCGCAAGCTTAGCGAGCTTATCGAGCTATGGTACAAACTGCACGGTTGCTCGCTAAGTGACAGAAAAGGCCGACTCGGCAAACTCAATATTATTTGCAATGGCATGGGAAACCCCGTTGCTGCCTCTATCACTTCAAAGGATTGGGCACATTATCGGGAGCGGCGTTTACAAGGCCTCATACAAAACGGATACAAAACCAGTGATAAATCTTTAAAGGTCTCACCGGGTACCATTAACTGTGAACATGCATTCCTTCGCGCTCTTTTCAATGAGCTGGAACGGCTTGGCGAAATCAGCTACCCCAACCCACTTAAAAATATACGCGAGTTTGATCAGCCAGAGAAAGAAATGGCATGGTTGACTGAAGCCCAGATACAAAAGCTGTTTGCTGCCTGCAAAGTTCACGATAACCCTGATCTGACGCTGATTATTAAAATATGCCTTTCAACCGGATGCCGTTGGAGTGAAGCCGCGAATCTTAAAGCCTCACAATTGTCTCCAAACAAAATCACCTTCATCAATACTAAAGGCAAAAAGAACCGCTCGGTACCCATAGACAACGCCCTGTATAACGAATTAAAAGACAAAGAGGGCCGTTTTTTTGCAGAGTGCTATCGCCAGTTTTATCGGGTCATTCGCCTGGCCGGTATTGAATTACCCGAAGGCCAGATGAGCCATGTACTACGCCATAGCTTTGCCAGTCACTTTATGATGGCCGGTGGAAATATCATTGTGCTGCAGCGTATTCTCGGGCATTCCGATATCAGGGTGACGATGCGTTATGCGCACTTCGCGCCTGACCACCTTGAGGATGCAATTCACTGCAATCCGCTGGCGTTGATGGCGAAGAAAAATGGCGACAAAGTGGCGGCACAGAGTCCAGCAGAGTAGAACAGAAGGCAACAGGGTGGCATTTAACTCTTTGATTTTAATCTAAGATGTTGTTTTTAAATGCCAACCAAAAAAAGACCGAATACGATTCCTATATTCGGTCCAGGGAAATGGCTCTCAAGGAGCCGTGCGCTAAAAGTTGGCATTTATGAAGGCGATGTCGCCTTGCCATTTAACATTAGAACAGCACGGTGGAATTGCCAGCAAACGGGAGGCGCAGGACCATAAACCGGATCAGTTTGTGATCGCAACGGCAAAAAAGAGGGGTTGGGCGCAGCGCGGTGCTGCACCCGACAGGTTTATTTACCGCACAGCGCCTGGGTGCGCTCAACAATCGGCTGCAGACTCATCATCTGGCCCGGATGCGCTTTATCTTCAACCTGAATCACGCTGATCGGCTGCGCTTTCACCTGTTTGTTTTTGAACAGTGTGTCGGCGATATCGTTCAGGGGGTATGTCATCAGCGTGCTCGGGTTGATGGCAAACATCGCACCATCTTTCTCACAGGTCAGCATCACCTCTTCACGGTTAAACGGCCACTTCTCTTTACCGATCTCAAAGCGGCTGACGGTAATGATTTGTGCCGCCAGCGCCTGGCCGCATACGGATAACAACAGGATTGCGGGGATCACTTTCTTCAGCAACATAACTACCCTTTTCTCTCTTAAACCACATTCAGGCTGGCGACAGCGTGGCAAATACGCTGACCAGCCCAACCACTCCACACGCCAGCAGCAGTTCAAGCTGCGTCATGCGAATAAATTTTTGCTGCGTCCCGCTGCCAACCAGGCGGAATCGCGGCACCAGCCAGTATCGGTTAATCAGCGCCACCAGCACCATCAGGGCAACCAGCAGCACTTTAAACAGCAACAATACAATGTAGCGTGAATCGTGCCACGTCAGCGGCCAGCCCGCGATCATCACGCTGTTTATCAGGCCGCTCAGCAGCGTTAACGCCACCGCCAGATGACCATAGCGCGAAAAGCGCATCATGGTGCGGATAGCGTCGGTGCGGCGATCGATCTGGCGCGCCTCCCGCATCAACAGCAACAGAGGCACTAATCCGCCCGTCCAGAACGCCGCGGCAATCAGATGCAGTGCATGATTGAGCTGCTGAAACAATCCCGGCCAGCCATCGCGCATCGCGGCATGACCAATCAGAGCCATGCAGGCCAGTTGCAGCACGCCCGCCAGCAGTAACACCTGCTGACGCAGCCGCCCGGTCAGTAGCAACCCGGCAACGGCCAGCAGGCTAAACAGGATTTCCCACAGCCACACGCCACCGAAGTGCGTGCCAATCACCGCCAGCCAGATATCGACATCGGCCAGATTGGCGCTGTCGCCGCTCATCAACACATTCTGGCAGGCCAGCATCGCCAGCGCACTCAGCAGCGCCAGCCAGGCGCTCCCTTTCACCAGCGGGTTTAATCGTCGCGCCAGCAGGGGTCGATAGCGTCCGGGTGCCAGCAGCGCACTGTAACAGGCGCTGCCGGTCAGCAGCATCACGGCGGCAAAATGCAGCGCGCGCAACAGGATCCAGAGGGTGGTCACCGGAGTTACTTCACGCTAAAGCGATAGCTTCCTGCGGTTTTATGTCCATCCACCGACAGCACATGCCAGTTAACCTGATAGCTGCCCGCTTGCAGCGGCTGAGACAGGCCCACAATCAGCCGGTTTTTCTGGCCAGATTCAACGCGGGCTTTAGCGGTGGCGACGGGCTTCTGTGCACTATCCAGCAGCGTGACGCCGCTGAATGCCGCTTCAATATCTTCACTGAAGTTCAGCGTCAGCGCATCGGTGGATGTCATTACCTGCGCTTTGGCCGCCGGGATAGAAGACTGGAGATGCGCATGCGCCGCTGCCAGCGAACTGAATGTCATCAGTCCGGCTGCCGCCAGCGCAATAACCATGCGGGAAATCAGTTTTTTATGCATAAGATCATCCTTTTAACCGCCGCCAGGGCGATAAACGTGGCAAAAGGATACGCTGCTGTATTTGCACTGTCGAGGCCAGCGATGCGATCCTTTATCCTTGATTCAGACCGCCGAAAACATTACTTTTGCCCGCTATCGTCAGGAGAATATTATGAGCCATAACCTTGCCCTGCTGTCCCAGGAAGAGAAAGACAAAATTAATGTCGATTTGGCGGCAGCGGGTGTGGCGTTTAAAGAGCGCTATAACATGCCGATCGTCGCCGAAATGGTGGCGCAGGAGCAGCCCGAAGCGCTGCGTGACTGGTTTCGTCAGCGTCTGATGCACTACCGCCAGGCGTCGCTCAGCCTGTCGCGCCTTCCTTATGAACCGAAGATGAAGCAATGATATTTCGCGTTATTGATACCGAAACCTGCGGTCTGCAGGGTGGCGTGGTCGAAGTGGCGTCCGTGGATGTGGTCAACGGCCAGATTGTGAATCCGATGAGCGATCTCACCCTGCCCGACCGCCCTATCAGCCGTCAGGCGATGGCCGTGCATCGCATCACCGAAGCGATGGTCGCCGGTAAGCCGACCATTGAAGAGGCGATCCCACGCTATCACGGCAGTGCTTTTTACGTGGCGCATAACGCCAGTTTTGATCGCCGGATGCTGCCGGAAATGTACGGAGAGTGGATCTGCACCATGCAGCTGGCGCGTCAGCTCTGGCCGGGCATTAAATATGGCAATCAGGCACTGCGTCATTCGCTGAAGCTGGATGTCACGCCGCCCGCCGACCTGCATGCCCACCGCGCGCTCTATGATTGCTATGTTACGGCGGCGCTGCTGATTCGTATTATGGAGACCTCCGGCTGGAGTGCCTCCGAGATGATTGTGCGGTCACAACCGGCAGCCCAGCGCGACGACGTTCTGCCCTTTGGCAAATACCGCGGCCAGGCGATCGCGGTCGTTGCGCGCAAGGATCCGGGCTATCTGAAGTGGATGCTGGATAACGTCAGCGATCTGCGCCCGCCATTGCGGCAGGCGCTGCGTAAGTACCTGACCGAATCTCAGTAATCCTGGGCTGGCGGTAAGGTGCCCTGCGCCAGTCCCAGCAGGAAGGTGTATTCCATCGCGATCCCTTCATAGGCTTTGTAGCGCCCCGACTTGCCGCCGTGACCCGCATCCATGTCGGTGCAGAGCAGCAGCAGGTTATTGTCGGTTTTCATCGATCTCAGCTTCGCCACCCACTTGGCTGGTTCCCAGTACTGCACCTGCGAATCATGCAGGCCGGTGGTGACCAGCAGGTGGGGATAGGCTTTCGCCTCGATGTTGTCATAAGGGCTGTACTGGCGGATATAGCGATAGTACTCCGGATCGTTGGGGTTGCCCCACTCGTCATACTCGCCGGTGGTCAGCGGAATCGACTCATCCAGCATCGTGGTGACCACATCCACAAACGGCACCTGGGCAACCACGCCGTGGAACCGCTGCGGTGCCAGGTTAATTACTCCGCCCATGAGCAAGCCACCCGCGCTGCCGCCCATGGCATAGAGTCGTTCCGGGTGTCCGATGCCACGCGCCACCAGCGCGTTAGTGACATCGATAAAATCGGTGAAGCTGTTCATTTTGTTCAGCAGGCGACCGCCGTCATACCATTGCTGCCCCAGCTCACCGCCGCCGCGCACCTGTATCAGCGCATAGACAAAGCCGCGATCCAGCAGGCTCAGGCGGCTGACGCTGAAATCGGCATCCATACTGCTGCCGTAGGCACCGTAGCCATACACCAGCATCGGATTCTGACCGGGCTGATAGTGTTTGCGCTGATAGACCAGCGATACCGGCACTTCGGTGCCATCGCTGACTTTGATCCAGTGGTGCTCGCTTTTGTAATCTTCCGCGTTAAAGCCTTTCACCGCGCTCTGCTTGAGGATGCGGCGTTCGCCGGTATCCATATCCAGTTCAAACAGCGTGGTCGGCGTGGTCATCGATGAATAGCCGTAGCGCAGTTTGCTGGTGCGCGGCGTCGGATTGTAGGCCAGCCAGGTCACATAGGTCGGGTCGTCGAAGGCGATGCCGCTGGTTTCACCGCTGGCCCAGTTGATCTGCCGCAGGCTGGTTAAGCCGCGCTGGCGCTCCTCGACCACCAGCCAGTCCTGAAACAGCTGAAAATCTTCCATCACCACCTGTTCCCGTGCCGGGATCAGGGTTTCCCAGCGTGACTCGTCCAGATAGCGGCTGCGGTACAGCCCGAAGTTCTCGCCTTCCCGGTTGGATCGAATGAAGAACTGATGATCGTAGTGGTCGATGCTGTACTCATGATCGCGGCGGCGCGGCAGAAACACATGCGGCTGCGCATCGGGGAAGTTCGCATCAATCAGCTGAATTTCGCTGGTGTTGGTGCTGTAGAGCGCAATCATGATGAACTGCTTGGAGGTGGTCTTATGTACGCTGAGATGATATGTGTCATCCTGCTCTTCATAGACCAGCTGATCGTCGAACTGCGGCGTACCCAGTTCGTGTCGCCACACCTGATAAGAAAGCAGCGTCTGCGGGTGTTTTCGCACATAGTAGAGGGTGCGCGAATCATTACCCCACGCGAAGCTGGAAGAGGCGTTGCTCAGCACTTCAGGGTACCAGCTGCCACTCTTCAGGTTACGGAAGCGGATGCCATATTGCCGGCGAGACAGGAAATCTTCAGCCAGCGCCATGACCCGGTTATCCGGACTGATATGCAGCGCGCCCATGGTATAGAAATCACTGTGCGAGGCGCGCTGGTTGGCATCCAGCAGCAGGCTCCACTCGCCAGACTCATCGCTCGCGGCGGGCTGGCGGTAATAGGCCGGGTATTCGTTACCGCTCTGATAACGGCTCTGATAACGGTAGCCATTTTTCACATAGGGCACTGAGTGATCTTCAGGCGGCAGCCGATCGATAATCTCTTTTAATACCCGGTCCTGCAGTGGCTGCTGTGACGACATGATTTTTTTGCCGTAGTTGTTTTCGGCACGCAGGTAATCAAGGACCTCGCTGTTTTCGCGCTTGTCGTCGCGCAGCCAGTAGTAGTCGTCAACGCGCGTCTCGCCGTGCAGCGTCATCTCATGGGGTATTTTTTTTGCGATGGGTGCTTTCATCCATCCGTCTCCGTGAACGTAATGATCTGTAAGCGTAACACTTCAGCAGCGGGAAGCCAGGTATAGGTTGAGAAGCAGCCGCTGGCGGATCACATCCTGTGACCCACCAGCGGAATATCAGAGGGATTAACTGGCGGGTAAACGGGCTTTCTCAGCCTCAAGATCCTGCTGGATACCGTCGCGAACATCCTGGGGGATTTTCAGCGCGTCGCCCAGCGCGGAGAGATAACTGCGCTCCATGAAGTGATCAACGTCGATGGCGGCACAGCTCAGGAAGTAGAGCTCCAGCGCCTCCTCCTCGTTTTTCACATCGGCGGCCAGCCACTGCGGATCCAGCGGGCGGTTCATCGCTTTCTGGATCAGCTGTTCAGCTTCCTGACCGTAGCCAGACTGATGAATATTCTGCTCAATCGCTGCCCGTTCCTGATCGTCAATGTGCCCGTCGCTTTTGGCGGCAAACACCAGCGCCGTCACCAGACGTTCGGCCCGCAGGTTAACCGGCGTTTGCGCCACGCCAAAGTCAGGTTCATTCTGGTGTGCTTCGCTGACCCGCTGCTTGTATTTGTTCCATAGCACCGCGCCCGCAGCCGCACCACCGCCGATAATCAGCGCCTTGCCGCCATATTTAGTCAGCAGTTTGCGCGACGATTTATTGGCAATCAGCATACCGGCCAGGCCGCCCAGCGCACCCGGCGCCAGCATGTCGCTTAAGCCGCCGCCCGATTTGCCCTCACCGCCCTTCTTCGTCAGTACCGACTGAATTTGTTGCAACCAGTTATTCATCATCCACTCCTTTTAAGATGTCAGTCCGCTATCCTGACGAAAAGGATGTCAGGAAACGTCAGAGCGGGAAAAGTAAGGCAAAAGGTCGTGCCAGATGGACGAAAGATGAGAACGCAAACGTTTTCGTTTATACTTGCGCGCGAATTTTGACTGCTTAGGTGAAGAAATGACGACTCTCGGAACAGCGCTGCGTCCGGCAGCAACGCGTGTGATGCTATTGGGTTCAGGTGAACTGGGTAAAGAGGTGGCGCTGGAGTGTCAGCGTCTGGGTGTGGAAGTGATCGCGGTTGATCGTTACGCCGATGCCCCGGCGATGCACGTCGCCCATCGCAGCCATGTGATTAACATGCTGGATGGCGCGGCGCTGGCAGCGCTAATCGCTGAAGAGAAGCCTGATTTTGTCGTACCGGAAATCGAAGCCATCGCCACGGAGACCCTGGTTGAGCTGGAGCAGCAAGGCCAGCGCGTGGTGCCGACTGCCCGTGCCGCGCGGCTGACCATGAACCGCGAAGGCATTCGTCGACTGGCGGCTGAAGAGCTCTCTCTGCCGACCTCCCGCTATCGCTTTGCCGACAGCAAGGCGCGCTTTGATGAAGCGGCTACCGAAATCGGCTTTCCCTGCATTGTGAAGCCGGTAATGAGTTCATCCGGCAAAGGTCAGAGCTTTATCCGCGACGCCAGCCAGCTCGATAACGCCTGGGACTATGCGCAACAGGGTGGCCGCGCGGGTGCCGGACGCGTCATCGTCGAAGGCGTTGTCGACTTCGATTTCGAGATCACCCTGCTCACCATCAGCGCAGTCGATGGCATTCATTTCTGTGCGCCGATTGGTCACCGTCAGGAGGATGGCGATTATCGTGAATCCTGGCAGCCGCAGCAGATGAGTGATGTGGCGCTGCAGCGGGCGCAGGAGGTTGCCGCGCAGGTGGTTAAGGCGCTGGGAGGCTATGGTTTGTTTGGCGTTGAGCTGTTTGTCTGCGGTGATGAGGTGATATTCAGCGAAGTTTCGCCGCGTCCACACGACACCGGCATGGTGACGCTGATCTCGCAGGATCTGTCAGAGTTTGCGCTGCACGTGCGGGCGTTTCTCGGTCTGCCGATTGGCGCGATTCGCCAGTATGGTCCGTCAGCGTCCGCCGTTATTCTGCCGCAACTGACCAGCCAGAATGTGCAGTTTGTGAATGTCGAAGAGGCGCTGGGTGCCGGTCTGCAACTGCGTCTGTTCGGCAAGCCGGAAATCAGCGGTCAGCGTCGTCTGGGCGTGGCACTGGCAAGCGGTGACAGCACCGATCAGGCGATTGCGCGTGCCGTTGCCAGCGCAGCAGCGGTCACGGTTCAGGGGTAAAGGTGTGCGGTGAGCAGACGCTCACCGCATAACTTACTTTGCGCCTTCAACAGCTTCGCGTGCCAGGCGGGTGATGCGATCCCATTCGCCTGCTTCCAGTGCGTCGTTGGGCACCAGCCACGAACCGCCGATGCACAGCACGCTTTTCAGCGCCAGATAGTCACGGTAGTTCGCCGGAGAGATGCCGCCGGTCGGGCAGAATCGCACCTGCGGGAAGGGTCCGCCAATCGCCTGCAGCGCTTTAACGCCGCCGTTTGCTTCTGCCGGGAAAAACTTGAACTCGCGCAGACCGTAGTCCATACCGGTCATTAACTCAGAAACGGTGCTGATGCCGGGAATCAATGGCACCGGCCCTTCAACGGCCGCTTTCAGCAGCGACTCGGTGACGCCAGGGCTGATCACAAACTGCGCACCTGCATCGGTCACTTCCTGTAACTGCTGCGGATTAATCACCGTTCCCGCACCGACGATCGCATCCGGCACTTCTTTAATCATCGCACGTAAGGCATCCATCGCCACTGGCGTGCGCAGCGTCACTTCCAGCACTCTGACACCGCCTGCCACCAGCGCTTTTGCCATCGGCACGGCGTGTTCCAGTTTGTTCACAACGATGACCGGCACCACAGGTCCGGTGGTCAGAATCTGTTCTGCACTCGTTTTCCAGTTTTTCATCAGTTCCCCTTGCTTGATAACACCGGGATTGCGACCCGGTCATGGAGCATCGGCTCCTGCCCTGTAAATTGCGTCACTACCATACATGATCAACTTCCTGAGCGTCTATCATCCTGCGACCATTTTGAAACGGCAGTTCAATTTTATTCGTGTCGGTTGGCCCGGTTTAAGGGCGAAAAAAAAGCCCGCGTTGCGGGCTTCATCATCACTTCCGTTATTCGAACTCGTTCCACGAACGGCCATCGCGGGTAATCATCGCCACTGAGGCCACCGGGCCCCAGGTGCCCGCCTGATACGGCTTGGAAGAGTCACCATCCGCAGCCCAGGCGTCGATAATGGAATCGACATAGGTCCATGCGGCTTCCACTTCATCGCGGCGCACAAACAGCGCCTGGATACCACGCATGCTCTCCAGCAGCAGACGCTCGTAAGCATCGGCAAGGTGCGACTGGTTAAAGGTCTCGGAGTAGCTCAGATCCAGCTTGGTGGTCTGCAGTTTGTGCTTGTGATCAAGGCCTGGCACTTTGTTCAGGATCTCGATATCAACCCCTTCGTCCGGCTGCAGACGAATCGTCAGCTTGTTCTGCGGCAGCTCTGAGTAGGAGTCTTTAAACAGGTTCATTTCCGGGTTTTTGAAGTAGACCACGACTTCTGAACACTTGGTCGGCAAACGCTTACCGGTGCGCAGGTAGAACGGCACGCCCGCCCAGCGCCAGTTGTCGATATCGACACGTATTGCCACGAAGGTCTCTGTGGCGCTCGACTTATTGGCACCCTCTTCTTCCAGGTAGCCCGGCACTTTTTTGCCCTGCACAAAGCCAGCGGTGTACTGGCCGCGAACGGTTTTCTCACGCACGTTGGTCTGATCGATGCGGCGCAGCGAGCGCAGCACTTTAACTTTTTCGTCACGGATGCTGTCGGCGCTGAGATCGGACGGCGGCGACATGGCGATCATGGTCAGAATCTGCAGCAGGTGGTTCTGGATCATGTCGCGCATCTGGCCCGCTTTATCGAAGTAACCCCAGCGGCCTTCGATACCCACTTCTTCGGCCACGGTAATCTGGACGTGGTCGATGGTGCGGTTATCCCAGTTATTCACGAAGATAGAGTTAGCAAAGCGCAGCGCCAGCAGGTTAAGCACGGTCTCTTTGCCGAGATAGTGGTCAATACGGAACACCTGGCTCTCATCAAAGTACTCACCAACGCTGTCGTTGATCTCCTGCGAGGTTTCCAGTGAGGTGCCCAGCGGCTTCTCCATCACTACGCGCGCCGGTTTAGCATTCAGCTTCGCGGTGCCCAGACCCTGGCAGATGGCGCCAAAGGTGCTGGGTGGCATGGCGAAGTAGTTGATGGTGGTGCGATTTTTCTGGTCCAGCATCTTGCCCAGTTTCGGGAAGTGCGTGGTGTCGTTGACATCGAGGTTGCAGAAGTCGAGACGATTGCTGAGTTTGTCCCACAGCGCTTCGTCAATCTTCTCCTTCATGAAGGTTTCCAGCGCTTCACGTACCACTTTGGTGTATTCCGCTTTATCCCACTCGGCACGGCCGACACCAATAATGCGGGTTTCCTCGTGGATCTGCCCCGCTTTCTCTAACTGGTACAGTGAAGGCAACAGTTTACGGCGTGCAAGATCGCCTTTGGCACCGAAAATCACCAGATCGCATGCCTGGGCTGTTTGTGTTACCGCCATTTTCCTCTCCTCGTTGCAGGATAGTCCGGTGGTGATGCATCCTCTGCCACCGGGTCCAGGTTATTATTTTCTTTGAGCACAATGTACTTTTTTCCCCGCGCCAGGTAAACCGACTCGCCGGGTCAACCGCATTAACTCTGTACCGGATGTGCTAAGCGCGTGTGATGACACGTGCGGATTGCCGGTTTTTTCTGTGTCTGTTGGTGTCAGGAAAATCAGGCACCGGTCAAAGTATCCCAAAAAAAAGGGCAATCGACTTGTCCGCCGTTGCGCCTGGCAGGTGCTGACACGATATAGTCTCTGTTAATCGACTCTGACGACAGGGATAATTGAAATTGGTAAAAGTGATTATGGTCATCGGCTTATGAATATGCTGGAAAAAATTGACGCGCAGTTCGCCGCGCTCAGCAATGCGGAACAGAAAGTCGCCCGGCAAATTCTGGCTGCGCCGCAGGCGGCGATGCACTCCAGCATTGCGACCCTGGCGCGCGAAGCGTGCGTCAGCGAACCCACGGTGAATCGCTTCTGTCATCGACTGGGCGCACGCGGCTTTCCCGACTTTAAGCTGCAACTGGCGCAGAGCCTGGTGAAAAGCAGCAACTGGGTCAGCCGGGGCGTGGAGGACGATGACAGTGTGGAGAACTACAGCCACAAAATCTTTGACTCGGCGCTGGCAGGGCTGCAGCGGGTGCGGGATCAACTGGATAGCGCCCAACTGCAGCAGGCCGTCACCCTGCTTACTCAGGCTGACAAACTTGCCTTTTTCGGGCTGGGGGCTTCCGCTGTGGTGGCGCATGACGCCTTTACCAAATTTCTGCGCTTTAATCTGCCGGTCATCTGGTCAGACGATATTGTGATCCAGCGCATGAGTTGCATAAATAGTCGAGCCGGTGACGTTTTTGTTCTCATTTCGCATACTGGACGCACAAAAAATATGGTAGAACTGGCTCGCCTGGCCCGTGTAAACGGTTCCACCGTTATAGCCATCACCTCTGCCGATTCTCCCCTTGCCCATGAAGCAGCGATAGCTTTAGTGCTTGATGTACCGGAAGATACGGATATCTATTTGCCGATGGTATCGCGCCTGGCGCAGTTGACCGTGATCGATGTGTTGGCGACCGGTTTCACCCTGGAACGGGGTGCGCCCTTCCGGGAAAACCTGAAACGCGTGAAAGAGGCGTTGAAAGCGTCGCGTTACGAAAAGCACTCCATTCGGGAAAAGGATGATCAGCAAAAAAATTAACATCACATTTACAATGTGAGTCGTATCACAACCCGTCGATCATATAGAATAGATAACCATGCTGTGTCCACAGACCAGGGCACGCTTAAATGTTTACGGAGTCCTCGATGTCAAGACGTCTCAGAAGAACCAAAATCGTTACAACCCTCGGCCCGGCCACCGATCGTGATAATAATTTAGAAAAAATCATCGCTGCCGGCGCGAACGTTGTACGACTCAACTTCTCTCACGGCACGCCAGAAGATCACCAGATCCGCGCCGATAAAGTGCGTGAGATTGCCGCAAAACTGGGTCGCCACGTGGCCATCCTCGGTGACCTCCAGGGTCCAAAAATTCGTGTTTCAACCTTCAAAGAAGGCAAAGTTTTCCTGAATATCGGCGACCGTTTCCTGCTGGATGCCAATCTCGGTAAAGGCGAAGGCGATAAAGAGCGCGTCGGTATCGACTACAAAGGCCTGCCTGCAGATGTGGTGCCGGGCGATATCCTGCTGCTGGATGATGGCCGCGTGCAGCTGAAAGTGCTGGAAGTTCAGGACATGAAAGTGTTTACCGAAGTCACCGTGGGTGGCCCGCTGTCGAACAACAAAGGCATCAACAAACTGGGCGGCGGACTCTCAGCTGAAGCGCTGACCGAAAAAGATAAAGCGGATATCATCACTGCCGCCAAAATCCGCGTCGACTATCTGGCCGTCTCTTTCCCACGCTGTGGTGAAGATATGAATCTGGCACGGCGTCTGGCGCGCGAAGCAGGTTGTGACGCCAAACTGGTCGCAAAAGTGGAACGTGCTGAAGCGGTCGCCAGCCAGGAAGCGATGGATGACATCATTCTGGCCTCTGATGTGGTGATGGTGGCGCGTGGCGATCTGGGCGTTGAGATTGGCGATCCGGAACTGGTCGGCATTCAGAAAGCATTGATTCGTCGTGCCCGCCAGCTTAACCGCACCATCATTACCGCGACCCAGATGATGGAGTCGATGATCACTAACCCGATGCCGACCCGCGCAGAAGTGATGGACGTGGCGAACGCAGTACTGGATGGCACCGATGCCGTGATGCTCTCTGCGGAAACCGCAGCGGGTCAGTATCCGGCTGAAACTGTCTCCGCGATGGCGAAGGTCTGCCTGGGCGCGGAGAAGATCCCGAGCGTCAACGTCTCCAAGCATCGTCTGGACGTGCAGTTCGACAATGTCGAAGAAGCGATTGCTATGTCATCCATGTACGCCGCGAACCACCTGCAGGGCGTCACCGCGATCATCACCATGACCGAGTCGGGCCGTACCCCGCTGATGACCTCACGTATCACCTCAGGCCTGCCGATTTTTGCCATGTCACGCCATGAACGCACACTGAATCTCACCGCGCTCTATCGCGGCGTAACGCCGGTGTTCTTCGACAGCAATAACGACGGTGTGGCTGCCGCACACGATGCGGTTAACCTGCTGCGCGACAAAGGCTTCCTGGTCTCTGGCGATCTGGTCATTGTGACGCAGGGCGATGTGATGGGCGCCACCGGCACCACCAATACCACACGTGTGCTGCGCGTGGATTAATTGAGCCCGGGTTTACATTGTCGGTGTAGAATAAACGACGCGACTGCCTGGCAGTCGCGTTTTCTTTTCTGACAAGGAGGCCAGATGGCCCGTTTCCACCCCATCAGCCAGCTTACCGGCCGAATTTTACTCTTTCCTCTGGCGTTAGTGCTGTTCGAGTTTGCCACCTATATTGCTCATGACATGATCCAGCCTGGCATGCTGATCGTCACCAGCGAATTTTCCGTCGGCCCTGAATGGGTCTCCACCTCCCTGACCGCTTACCTGATTGGCGGCGTGGTGCTGCAATGGCTGCTGGGTCCTCTCTCTGATAAGTTTGGCCGGCGACCGGTGATGCTCTTCGGCATCCTGTTTTTTGCCGTCGCCTGCATGCTGATGCACTGGGTCAGCTCGATTGAGGAATTTGTCAGCCTGCGCTTTATTCAGGGCATCAGCCTCTGCTTTATCGGCGCGGTCGGCTATGCCGCAATTCAGGAAGCCTTCGATGAGGCGCTGGCGGTGCGCATGATGGCGCTGATGGCCAACGTGGCGCTGCTGGCTCCGCTGGCGGGTCCGCTTGCTGGTGCAGCCTGGCTCACCATTGGCAGCTGGCGCAGCATGTTCTGGCTGTTTGCCGCCTGCAGCCTGGTCGCCTTTGTGGTGCTGTGGCGTGTGATGCCCGAAACCGCAGGTGACCGCAGTCATTCCATCGCCCTGCCCAATCTTGCACGCAACTATGGCCGGCTGATGAAAGACCGGCTGGTGATGTTTGGTTCCTTCGCTATCGGGCTGGTGTTTATCCCGATCCTCACCTGGGTTGCTCTTTCGCCGGTGATCCTGATGCACGACGAAGGTCTGTCACGCATGCAGTACGCCCTGTTGCAGCTGCCGGTATTTCTGGCGATGATCGCCGGTAACCTGACGCTGAGTAAGCTGGCGGGACGCGTGCCGATTGAGCAGCCGGTGAAGTTCGCCGCCTGGCCGATTCTGATTGGTCTGAGCCTGGCGCTGGTGGCGAGCCTGATGAACAGCCACGGTTATCTGCTGATAACCGCTGGCCTGAGTCTCTACGCCTTTGGTGCTGGCATGGTCAATGCCGGACTGTATCGCCTGACGCTCTACGCCAGCAACGAAGGCAAAGGCAGCGTGGCAGCGATGCTGGGAATGATCAGTATTATGACGCTGGCGGTGGGAATTGAGCTGGCGAAAAGTGGCTACTTCAGCGGCGGCACGCTGTGGTTCTGCCTGGTCAACTTTATCAGCGGCGTGCTCTGGTTTGGCCTGGTGATCCTGTTTATGCGCGAGCGCAAACGTCGCAGCAGGCTGGAAGCGTTATAAACAGGCAGCCCAGCCACAGGTTTGCCCTGAGCAGGCCGCTCAGAAGCTCAAAGCGACGGTAGCATAAGCCTGTAGCCAATGATTAAGAGATAAGAAAAGGCCGCTTTCGCGGCCTTTTTGCTATTTGCGCGGATAGAGATCTTTGCGCGAATAGGGCTCGATGTCACCCTCTTTACGGGTCTTCAGCAGCTTGAGGATCCAGGTGTACTGCTCGGGATGCGGGCGGACAAACACTTCCACTTCTGCATTCATCTGGCGAGCCAGCTGGTGATCGTCGGCTTCCAGCAGATCGTCCATCGGCGGACGCACATAAATCTCAAGCTTATGCGTTTTGCTGTTATAAACCGGGAACAGCGGCACCACACGCGCGCGGCAGACTTTCATCAGTCGCCCTACCGCAGGCAGCGTCGCTTTATAAGTAGCAAAGAAATCGACGAACTCACTCTGCTCCGGGCCATGATCCTGATCGGGCAGGTAGTAGCCCCAGTAGCCCTGGCGGATTGAACTGATAAAGGGTTTGATTCCGTCGTTGCGCGCATGCAGCCGTCCGCCATAACCGCGGCGTGCGGTGTTCCACGCATAGTCCATCAGCGGATCGCTCTGGTTATGGAACATCGCCGCCATCTTTTGACCTTCTGACGCCAGCAGCATGGCGGGGATATCCACCGCCCAGCCGTGCGGCACCAGGAAAATCACATTCTGCTGCTCCGCTTTCATCTGGTCGATAATTTCACGACCATGCCACTCTACACGTTCACGGATACGTGCCGGATCGCGCAGCACCAGCTCGGTCATCATTGCCATCGCCTGCGGTGCCGTCGCAAACATCTCATCGACCAGCGTCGCACGCTGCGCCTCGCTGAGTTCCGGCAGACAGTAATAGAGGTTAATCAGCGCACGGCGCCGTGCACCCTTTGCCAGCTTACCGGCGAATTTGCCTAACCGACCCAGCAGAGGATCGCGCACTTTCGGCGGTAGCATCGCCATCGCGGCCAGACCACCAATCGCCAGCCAGCTGCCCCAGTATTTAGGTTTGAGAAAAGAACGTTCAAAAACGGGAATAAATTCAGTGTTATTTTTTTTACGGGTTTCCATGCACTCGCCTCAAGCAATGACCGGCTAATGATAGTGACGACCTGAAAATTTGCAATCATCCTGCGCCATATAGCAAAAAACCGACGGGAAACCCGTCGGTTTTTGCGCGATATGACGAAATTCGCTTACTTCAGACCCAGCTGAGGCAACCAGGATTTAACCTGTGCCATGTAATCGCTGCGATCTTTACCGGTCAGGCCTTCCATGCGCGGCAGTTTCGCCGTTAATGGGTTGACCGCCTGATTATTGATCCAGATTTCAAAATGCAGATGCGGCCCGGTAGATCGTCCGGTGTTGCCTGACAGTCCAATACGGTCGCCACGCTTCACTTTCTGACCTGGCTTCACCAGCACTTTCTTCATGTGCATATAGCGCGTCATATACTGACGGCCATGACGAATCGCGACATAGTTACCCGCGGCACCGCCGTTCTTCGCCACCACTATTTCACCATCACCCACTGCCAGCACCGGCGTACCGATCGGCAGCGCAAAGTCGACGCCTTTATGAGGCGCTATGCGGCCGGTAACCGGGTTGAGACGACGCGGATTAAAGTTAGAGGAGACACGATACTGCTTAACCGTCGGGAAGCGCATAAAGCCGCGCGCCAGACCGGAGCCGCTGCGATCGTAGAACTTGCCATCTTCGGCGCGGAAAGCGTAATAGTCTTTACCCCCGCTGCGCAGGCGCACACCCAGCAACTGGCTTTGCGCACTCTTGCCATCCAGCATTTCGCGTGACATCAGTACGCTGAACTGGTCACCCGCACGCAGCTTACGGAAGTCCATCTGCCACTGCAGCGCTTTGATCACGGCGCTGGCTTCGGCACTGCTCAGTCCGGCACGCTGGGCGCTGGCGGCAAAACTGCCGCGTACTTCGCCCTGCATCACGCTGTTGCGCCATTCGCCCTTCTGCATCTCCGCATCCATCTTAAAGCCACCTTTAGGGGTGCGCTCATAGGTGCGGGTTTCACGGCGGGAAATTTCCCAGCTCAGGGTTTTCAGGCCGCCATCATCATCCAGCGTCCAGCTCAGCTGCTGACCAACCTGCAGATTACGCAGATCGCGGTCGCTCATCACCAGCGCATTAATGTCACTGATGTCGATGCCATACTGATTCAGGGCACTGCTCAGAGTATCGCCGGATGAAACGGTGTAGTCGTGAACACCGGCCGTTTCGGGCACGTCGGTGTCCACATCGTCCGCAGGCAATTCTTCTTCCGGTTCCGGTGTGCTCTGATCGATAGGCTCACTGGCTTCCGGCAACAGCGTGCGGAACGTGTTCTTATCCAGTTCAATGTTTTTGACGATGGGCGTCACATCATCCGAAGGATGATAAACGTAAGGCCGCCAGACAGCGACGGCCAGAGTGACTACAGTTAAAGAACCCAGCATTACGCGGTGGGGGCGCGGCAAATTATTAAATGCGAGGGCGACAGAGCGGGCTATCTGCTGCACTTTTACCTATTCCTCATGCTCCATTCAGGCAGCTTTCATACTGGCTCGACAGTTGTGAGAGGAATTTCACATAGCTGTCTTTGGCTAAGCTGATGTCTGTTCCCAGAGGATCGAGCGTGCCTTTACGCACCTGCGTTCCGCGGGCGACAGCATCGATGACTGCTGGCCTGAATTGTGGCTCAGCAAAGACGCAGACCGCCTTTTGCTCAACCAACTGTGTTCGTATCTGATGTAAACGCTGAGCGCCCGGTTGAATTTCAGGATTGACGGTAAAGTGCCCGGTGGGCGAGAGACCGTATTGTTTTTCAAAGTACGTGTAAGCGTCGTGAAAAACGAAATATCCTTTATTTCTGACCGGAGCGAGTTGTGCGCTAACGCGTTTGTCCGTGTCCGCCAAAGCTACCTCAAACTGCTGGAGGTTGGCGTCAAGTTTGGCTTTATCTTGCGGCATAAGTTCCAATAATTTTCCATGGATTGCAACCGCGGTCTTGCGCGCAATCTCTGGCGACAACCACAGGTGCATATTAAACTCGCCGTGATGATGGTGATGGGCATCGGCCTCCTGTTCTTCGGATTTTTCCGCTGTGTGTTCATCTTCATCTTCACCACCGCTAATCAATAACGGTTTTACCCCGTCGATGTTCACCATCGCGAGGTTTTTTTGGGCCGGAAGTTCAGCCGCAGACTTCGCCATAAAGGCTTCCATTTCAGGCCCGACCCATACAACTAAGTCCGCGTTTTTTAAGCGTTTTGCATCTGAGGGCCGCAGGGAATAATCGTGTTCAGAGGCACCGTCCGGTAGCAGAACATCAACCGGTGTGACACCATCGGCAATGGCCGCAGCGATAAACCCTACCGGTTTGAGTGAAGCCACGACATTCGCCTGAGCTGGAAGGGTTAACGAAGCTGTAACGGAGAAAGCAGTTAAGGCGAAAATTGCGCCCTTTTTATTATGTAACATATTGCGTCATTCCATCGTGACCATGAGGTGGAATGTGATATTATAACATTCGAAATTCTGTGCAACCTGTAAATACTATGACCTCACTTGTCACACTCGATAATGTTTCGATAAAGTTTAACCAGCGCAATGTGTTATCCGGTGTCAGCCTGGCACTGCAGCCTGGCCGCATCCTCACCCTGCTGGGTCCTAACGGTGCCGGAAAATCAACGCTGGTGCGTGTGGTGCTGGGACTGCTCGCTCCCACCACCGGTAGCGTTCAGCGTGATCCCGGCCTGCGAATTGGCTATGTGCCACAGAAGCTGCACATCGACCCGACCCTGCCGGTGACGGTTGAGCGCTTTATGCGTCTGACCCGTGGCAGCAAAAACGCCGAGATCCTGCCGGCACTGAAACGCGTGCAGGCGGGTCACCTGCTCAACGCCCCGCTGCAAAAGCTTTCCGGTGGTGAAACCCAGCGTGTGCTGCTGGCGCGCGCCCTGCTGAATCAGCCTCAGTTACTGGTACTCGATGAGCCTACCCAGGGTGTGGATGTGAATGGTCAGGTGTCACTCTATGACCTTATCAATCAGTTACGCGTTGAACTGAACTGCGGCGTACTGATGGTCTCCCACGATCTGCATCTGGTGATGGCCAAAACCGACGAAGTGCTCTGCCTTAACCATCACATCTGTTGTTCCGGCACCCCGGAAGCGGTATCGCAGCATCCGGAATTTATCGCCATGTTTGGTCCGCGCGGCGCGGAGGAGCTGGCGATTTATCGTCATCATCATAATCACCGTCACGACCTTCAGGGACGTATCGTTTTACGCAAAGGACAGGGTCCATCATGATTGAGTTGTTATTACCGGGCTGGATAGGCGGTGTGATGTTAGCGCTGGCTGCCGGTCCGCTGGGATCGTTTGTTGTCTGGCGCAAGATGTCCTATTTCGGCGATACCCTGGCGCATGCCTCTCTGCTTGGCGTGGCATTTGGCCTGCTGTTTAACGTGAATCCTTACTACGCGGTGATTCTGGTTACGGTCTGCCTGGCGCTGGGACTGGTCTGGCTGGAGCGTCGTCCACATCTGGCTATCGATACCCTGCTGGGGATTATGGCACACAGCGCGCTGTCGCTGGGCCTGGTGGTGGTCAGCCTGATGAAGAACGTTCGCGTCGATCTGATGGCTTATCTGTTTGGCGACCTGCTGGCGGTGACGCCAGACGATCTCTGGATGATGGGTGGCGGCGTGGTGATCGTGCTGCTGGTGATGGCGTGGCAGTGGCGGTCGCTGCTGTCGATGACCATCAGCCCGGAACTGGCCCAGGTGGACGGCGTCAATATCCAGCGTACCCGTCTGATCCTGATGCTGGTAACGGCACTGACTATCGGAGTGGCAATGAAGTTCGTGGGTGCGCTGATTATCACCTCACTGCTGATTATCCCCGCTGCGACCGCTCGTCGCTTTGTGCGTTCACCGGAAGGCATGGCGGCCGTCGCCGTAGTCATCGGGGTGATTGCCGTCACCGGCGGCCTGACCTTCTCCGCCTTCTACGACACCCCTGCCGGGCCGTCAGTGGTGCTCTGCGCCGCCATCCTGTTTATTTTCAGCATGGTCCGGAAACCAGCAGTCTAATTACTCTTCGCGCGTAATGCCGAAGTGACGATAAGCGTGCTGCGTGGCCATCCGGCCACGCGGTGTGCGCTGAATGAAGCCCTGCTGAATCAGGAAGGGTTCAATCACATCTTCGATGGTTTCCCGCTCTTCACCAATGGCCGCAGCCAGGTTATCCAGCCCCACCGGCCCACCCATAAATTTGTCGATGATCGCCAGCAGCAGTTTACGGTCCATATAATCGAACCCTTCGCTATCTACGTTAAGCATATCCAGCGCGCTGCAGGAGACTTCACCGCTCAGGTCACCGTTTGCCCGCACCTCTGCGAAGTCACGAACGCGGCGCAGCAGGCGGTTGGCGATACGCGGTGTGCCGCGGGCGCGACGGGCGATCTCTAACGCCCCTTCGTCACTCAGCGCCAGACCCAGACAGGCGGCGCTGCGGCCCACGATGTGCTGCAAATCTTTAACCTGGTAGAACTCAAGCCGCTGCACAATGCCGAAACGATCGCGCAGCGGCGAGGTCAGCGAGCCAGCACGCGTAGTGGCGCCAATCAGGGTAAACGGCGGCAGATCGAGCTTGATTGAGCGCGCAGCCGGGCCTTCGCCAATCATGATATCCAGCTGATAATCTTCCATCGCCGGGTAGAGTATCTCTTCCACCACCGGTGAGAGGCGATGGATTTCATCGATAAACAGGACGTCATGCGGTTCAAGGTTGGTCAGCATCGCCGCCAGGTCGCCCGCCTTTTCCAGCACCGGACCTGAAGTAGTGCGAAGATTGACACCCATCTCGTTGGCCACGATGTTCGCCAGGGTGGTTTTACCCAGTCCCGGCGGACCGAAGATCAGCAGATGATCGAGCGCATCGCCGCGCAGTTGCGCTGCCTTGATGAAAATCTCCATCTGCTCACGCACCTGCGGCTGACCGACATACTCGGTCAGCATCTTCGGGCGAATAGCGCGGTCAATAACCTCTTCTTCGCTGATACTGGCAGCGGAGATCAGGCGGTCGGCTTCTATCATGACTTACCTCAAATGGCGGCGCGTAGCGCTTCGCGGATCAGGGTTTCGCAATCCGCATCCGGTCGACCGACTTTACTGATCATACGGCTCGCTTCCTGCGGTTTATAACCCAGTGATACCAGCGCTGCAACCGCTTCGGCTTCCGCATCATTGGTTTCCGGCTCGGCGCTCGGCGTGGTCAGCGTAAAGGCAGAATCGCCGCCAAACAGGTCGCCGTGCATTCCTTTGAAGCGGTCCTTCATTTCGACCACCAGACGCTCAGCCGTCTTTTTGCCCACGCCTGGCAGTTTCACCAGTGACGCGATCTCCTCTTTCTCAACAGCGGTCACAAACTGCTGCGCCGACATGCCGGAGAGGATCGCCAGCGCCAGCTTAGGTCCGACGCCATTCACTTTAATCAGTTCGCGAAACAGCGCGCGCTCCTGCTTGCTGTTAAAACCAAACAGCAGCTGCGCATCTTCACGCACCACAAAGTGGGTAAAAATCACCGCTTCGTGCTGAAGTTCAGGCAACTCATAAAAACAGGTCATGGGCATATAAATTTCATAGCCGACGCCGTGTGCCTCAAGCAGTACCAGTGGCGGCTGCTTTTCCAGAATATTGCCCCGTAAACGACCTATCACCTGAACGCTTCCTTAACTAACGAATGTGGCGGATTTTATAACATAAAAAAGGCTGGATGAATATCCAGCCTGTGAGTGCGACCTGAGCGATGACGGCTAACCTGAGCGTAACCGTCCGCGCGTCAGCACCAGCTTGCTGTCACTCATGCGAGCCGCATTCTGAGCCACATGACAGTGCGTAATGGCAATCGCCAGCGCATCGGCGGCATCTGCCTGTGGGTTCGCCGGCAGCTTCAGCAGGGTTCGCACCATGTGCTGCACCTGACTTTTCTCGGCGCTGCCGATGCCAACGACGGTCTGTTTTACCTGACGGGCGGCATACTCAAACACCGGCAGATCGTGGTTAACCGCGGCAACAATCGCGGCCCCGCGCGCCTGGCCGAGCTTCAGTGCGGAGTCTGCATTCTTCGCCATAAACACCTGTTCAATGGCGAAGAAGTCGGGTGAAAACTGCGTAATGATTTCACAGACGCCCGCATAAATCAGCTTCAGACGGGCGGGCAACTCGGTGGTATTAGTGCGGATACAGCCGCTGCCCAGATAAGTGAGCTGACGGCCAGTCTGACGAATAACACCATAACCGGTGATGCGTGAGCCGGGATCGATACCCAGGATAATCGACATTACGCCTCTTTGGTTAAAGTGATTACGGTAGACGCCATTACAGCGTTTCCGCTACCTCGTCGGAGATTTCACCGTTGTGATAGACCTCCTGCACATCGTCGCAATCTTCCAGCATGTCGATCAGACGCAGCAGTTTAGGTGCGGTTTCCGCATCCATCTCTGCTTTGGTGGTCGGGATCATTGCCACTTCTGCAGTGTCCGCTTTCAGGCCGAGCGCTTCCAGTGCATCACGCACCGTGCCCATCTCTTCCCATGCGGTGAAGACATCAATCGCGCCGTCGTCATAGCTGACCACATCTTCTGCGCCCGCTTCCAGAGCCGCTTCCATCACCGCATCTTCATCCTGACCCGGCGCATAGGAGATCACGCCTTTTTTGTTGAACAGGTAAGCCACGGAGCCGTCGGTGCCCAGATTCCCGCCGGTTTTGGTGAAGGCGTGACGCACTTCGCCCACGGTACGGTTACGGTTGTCACTCAGGCATTCAATCATGATGGCCGAGCCGCCAGGACCGTAGCCTTCATAGATGATGGTTTCCATGTTGGCATTGTCATCGCCGCCTACACCGCGCGCAATAGCGCGATCCATGGTGTCACGCGTCATATTGTTCGCCAGCGCTTTATCCATCGCTGCACGCAGGCGCGGGTTTGAGCCCGGATCGCCGCCGCCCAGCTTGGCCGCTGTCACCAGTTCACGAATGATTTTGGTGAAGATTTTGCCGCGCTTGGCATCCTGCGCCGCCTTACGGTGTTTGGTATTTGCCCACTTACTGTGTCCTGCCATTTTAAATTTTCTCCGATCTTTTACAGGGTGCAGGCTATCCTGCTTGCGAGCCTGTTTACCGTCCGTACGCATACAGGTGACTGACAACCTGAATACCCCGAGGGCGAGCGTCGCGAAGCATCCTCACGTACAAGCGTACGCTGACGACGTCGCGCGGGCGGTGAACAACCTCACGGTGCCGATTACGCCTGACTGTTCAATATGTTGGTGAAGTCCTGTTAAAACTCACCAGATTCATAAAATTTAATCTATCCGCCGCCGGAATACCGGGCGATGGCGAGCATTCAGATAAATTCTTCAATTGCCTGGCGGTTACTCCATGATCGGGTTAATGCTGCAGCGTCAGCGGGTGCCAGCCAGCGAAACGCCAGATGCTCGGTGAGCATCACATTGCGCTCCGTTGGCAGTTGCAGGCGAAACCAGTGCTCGTGATTATGGGTGACATCAGGGGCATAGCGATGGCGGAAATGGGGAAAGATTTCAAAGTCGATCTGACGCTGACAATCCTCCACCTCCAGCCGCTCGGCCAGCACGTCGATGCCGATTTCCTCATTCACTTCACGACACGCGGTCGCCAGCGGTGACTCTCCTGCCTCCAGGCTGCCGGTGACCGACTGCCAGAACGTGGGATCGTCACGCCGCTGCAGCATCAACACCCGGCCAGTATCGCGCGCCGAAATGACGACCAGCACTGAAACCGGGTGTTTATAGCCCATTATTTATTCTCAGGCTTTTCTTTTTTAACGACCTGAATGCCGAGCTCCAGCAGGGAAGCCGGATTAGCTTCGCTTGGCGCTTCGGTCATCATGCAGGCGGCCGCCGTGGTTTTCGGGAACGCAATGACGTCACGAATATTATCGGTGCCGGTCAGCAGCATGGTCAGGCGATCCAGACCAAAGGCCAGGCCCGCATGCGGTGGCGTACCGAACTTCAGCGCATCCAGCAGGAAGCCAAACTTCTCACGCTGCTCATGCTCTTCGATACCCAGAATGCTGAACACCGTCTGCTGCATTTTGCCGTTGTGGATACGCACTGAACCACCGCCTACTTCATAACCGTTGATCACCATGTCGTAGGCATTCGCCACGGCACGGGTTGGATCGGCGGCCAGCTCTTCTGCGCTCATCTCTTTTGGCGCCGTGAACGGATGGTGCATCGCAGCCAGACCGCCCTCTTCGTCCTCTTCGAACATCGGGAAGTCGATTACCCACAGCGGTGCCCAGGCTTTCTCATCAGTGATGTTCAGCTCGCGGCCCACTTTCAGACGCAGCGCACCCAGTGCATCCGCGACTACTTTGGCGCGATCGGCACCAAAGAAGATAATGTCGCCATCCTGAGCGCCGGTGCGGCTCAGAATGCCTTCTACAATCTCCGCATTCAGGAATTTGGCAACCGGGCTCTGCACGCCTTCCAGGCCGTCAGCACGGACGTTAACCTTCATCCACGCCAGACCTTTGGCGCCGTAAATCTCCACGAACTTGCCATATTCATCAATCTGCTTACGGCTCAGCTGTGCGCCGGTCGGTACGCGCAGCGCGGCAACACGGCCCTTTTCATCGTTAGCCGGGCCAGAGAAGACCTGGAACTCCACGTTTTTCAGCAGGTCGCCGACGTCCACCAGCTCCATCGGGTTACGCAGATCCGGTTTATCTGAACCGTAGCGATGCATTGCTTCCGCAAAGGTCATTTGCGGGAACTCACCGAGATCAACGCCCTGCACGTCCTGCCACAGATTGCGGATTAAACGCTCCATGATTTCACGCACCTGTGGCGCGGTCATAAAGGAGGTTTCCACGTCGATCTGGGTAAATTCTGGCTGACGATCGGCGCGTAAATCTTCGTCGCGGAAGCATTTAACGATCTGATAGTAGCGGTCAAAACCGGACATCATCAGCAGCTGTTTAAACAGCTGAGGTGACTGCGGCAGCGCATAGAATTTGCCTTTATGTACCCGGCTTGGCACCAGATAGTCACGCGCGCCTTCCGGCGTCGCTTTGGTCAGCATTGGGGTTTCGATATCCAGGAAACCTTCGTCATCCATAAAGCGACGAACGAAGCTGGTGATTTTTGCGCGGGTTTTCAGACGCGTCACCATCTCAGGGCGGCGCAGATCCAGATAGCGGTACTTCAGGCGCGCTTCTTCGCTGTTGGTCTGATTCGAGTCCAGCGGCAGTGGCTCAGAGCGGTTAATAATAGTCAGTGCCTGGGCAAACACTTCCACTTCACCGGTCGCCATGTCGCTGTTTTTGTTCTTCTCATCACGCGCACGCACGGTACCGGTGATCTGGATACAGAATTCGTTACGCAGTTCAGAAGCCAGCTTAAATGCGTCCTGGCGATCGGGATCAAAAAACACCTGCACGATGCCTTCACGGTCGCGCATATCGATAAAAATCAAACTGCCCAGATCGCGACGGCGGTTTACCCAGCCGCAAAGCGTGACTTGCTGACCCACATGAGACAGATTGAGCTGTCCGCAATATTCTGTACGCATAACACTATCCTTTTAACTTCGCCGCTGCATCTGACAGCATCCGGCCGCGTTACCTGTTGCGATGCTGTCGCAAAAATGGCGGTCATTATAATGGAAAAAGCCAGACAGGATAAGCAGATCCGCGCCAAAGCGCCGATTTCCTGTGTGCATTTGCCCCCCAGCCTGACCATAGCGGATAATGGGGTATCTTAATCTGCAGCCAGGAGCGCGCGTGACACTTCGTATTGGCCTGCCCCAGTGGCAGCATTCACACTGGAAACGCTGGGGCATCGAAAGCCTGGCGGACTATGCCCGCTATTTCCATTGTGTAGAGGGAAATACCACGCTCTATGCGCTGCCGAATCCGGAAACGGTGATGCGCTGGCGCGATATGACGCACGATGCGTTTCGCTTCTGCTTTAAGTTTCCCAATACCATCAGCCATCAGGCGGCGCTGCAGCACAGCGACGACCTGCTGACCGATTTCCTGCGCCTGATGGAGCCGCTGGCCGATCGCATCGGTCAGTACTGGCTGCAACTGCCTGCCAGCTTCTCTCCGACGCAGCTCGACGACCTGTGGCGCTTTCTCGACAGCCTGCCGCGCCGTTTTCACTATGGCGTCGAAGTCCGCCATCCTGCTTTCTTCGCTAAAGGGGATGCTGAACGGGCGCTGAATCGCGGCCTGCTGGCGCGCGGCATCAATCGCGTGATGCTCGACAGCCGTCCGGTTCACGCCTCTACCTCGCAAAGTCCGGCCGCGCTGGTGGCCCGCGCGCAGAAGCCCCGGGTGCCGCCTCATGCATTGCGAACCGGCTCACAGCCGATGGTGCGGTTTATCGGCAGCGATAGCGTGAAAGAGAGCGTGCCGCTGTTTCAGATCTGGCGTGACAAGCTGACAGAATGGCAGCAACAGGGCGACGCCATGCTGTTTCTGCACACGCCCGATATGGGCCAGGTCTTTCCGCTGGTGCAGGCACTCTGGCCGCAGCTGCAGCAGATCGATCCCGGCATAGGTAGCGGACCGGACTGGCCGCAGCAGACGTCACTGTTTTGATTCCTGCCCAGGACAGCGGGCTGCACGCCCGTTAGAATAGAAGCATTATGGACAGTCGCAGGGGTGGCTATGGTTAGCGCGTTATATGTGGTGATGGGTGCATTACTGGTGATGAAATTCACGCTGGACGTGGTCCGCTATCGCCGATTCTACCGTGTGGCGTATGGCGATGGCGGCTACCACGACCTGAAAATGGCGATTCGCATTCACGGCAACGCCATCGAAACCATTCCGCTGGCGCTGTTTCTGCTGGTGATGATGGAGATGAACGGCGCCGATATCTGGATGGTGCATCTCACGGGTCTGCTGTTCTTTATCAGTCGTCTGCTGCACGCCTGGGGTTTGCACAGCAGCGCAATGGCAGGCCGCAAATATGGCATGCTGCTGACGCTGTTTTCCCTATGCGGCATGGTGATTTTTAACCTGATCTATATGCCGTGGGAACTGGTGCTGACGCTGCATTAAGCTGGCCTGGGTTAAGGGGTGCAGCCCGCCCCACTTTCTGCGAGAATAGCGCCCTTTCCGTCGTCTCTTCGGATTTTCGATATGTCTGACCGCGATCAACTCTTCTCAGCGCCCATTGCAAAACTGGGCGACTGGACTTTTGACGAGCGTGTAGCTGAAGTCTTTCCAGACATGATTCAGCGCTCGGTGCCGGGCTACTCCAACATCATTTCGATGATTGGCATGCTGGCAGAACGTTTTGTTACCCCGGACAGCAAGGTTTATGACCTGGGCTGCTCGCTGGGCGCGGCCACCCTGTCGGTGCGCCGCAATATTCAGGTGCCGGGTTGCCAGATCATCGCAGTGGATAACTCCCCGGCGATGGTGGAGCGCTGTCGTCGGCATCTTGATGCGTTTCGCGCGGACACGCCGGTAACGGTGCTGGAAGCGGATATCCGCGACATTGAGATTGAGAACGCCTCTCTGGTGGTACTCAACTTTACGCTGCAGTTTCTGGAACCGCCTGCGCGTCTGGCGCTGCTGGAAAAGATCTGGCAGGGACTGAAACCGGGCGGCGCGCTGGTGCTGTCAGAAAAATTCAGTTTTGAAGATGCCGAAGTCGGTGAGCTGCTGTTTAACATGCATCACGACTTCAAGCGCGCCAACGGCTACAGCGAACTGGAAATCAGCCAGAAACGCAGCATGCTGGAAAATGTGATGCTGACTGACAGCGTTGAAGCTCATAAAGCCCGTCTGAAACAGGCCGGTTTCTCGCACGCCGAACTCTGGTTCCAGTGCTTTAATTTTGGATCTCTGGTGGCGTTGAAATGATCGACTTTGGCCGTTTTTATCAGCAAATTGCGGTGGGACCGCTGGCGAAGTGGCTGGAAGTGTTACCGGCGCAAATCAGCGAGTGGCAGCGTGAAAACCTGCATGGGCACTTCCGCGACTGGTACAAGTCGCTGGAGTATCTCCCGCTGCTGGAGCCTCAAAAGCTTGACCTGCTGCACAGTGTTACTGCCGACCGCGATGACATCAGCGATCGCCATCGTCAGGGTATTGAGAAATTACTGCGCAACCTGATGCCGTGGCGTAAGGGGCCCTATTTCCTTTATGGCACCCACATCAACACCGAATGGCGTTCGGACTGGAAGTGGGAGCGCGTGCTACCGCACATCTCTCCGCTGGCCGGCCGCACAGTGCTCGATGTGGGCTGCGGCAGTGGCTATCACATGTGGCGGATGATTGGCGCGGGTGCACATCTGGTGGTTGGCATCGATCCAATGCAGCTGTTCCTGGTGCAGTTCGAAGCGGTGCGTAAGCTGCTGAACGACGATCGCCGGGCGCATATGCTGCCGCTGGGCATTGAGCAGTTACCGGTGTTGCAGGCGTTCGATACCGTGTTCTCGATGGGCGTGCTCTATCACCGCCGTTCGCCACTGGATCACCTGTTACAGCTTAAGAATCAGCTGGTCAGCGGTGGTGAACTGGTGCTGGAGACGCTGGTGATTGAGGGCGATGTGAATCAGGTGCTGGTGCCCGGTGAGCGATATGCGCAGATGCGCAATGTCTTCTTCATTCCCTCAGCTGAAGCGCTGAAAAGCTGGCTGGAAAAAAGCGGCTTTGTGGATGTCCGGATTGTCGATTTCGCCCTCACTACCACTGAAGAGCAACGCCGTACTGACTGGATGACCAGCGAGTCTCTGGCTGAATTCCTCGATCCCGATGACCCCAGCAAAACGGTCGAGGGCTATCCGGCGCCTCTGCGCGCCGTGCTGGTCGCCACCAAACCGTAATGCCCTAGCGGCGAGACAACGCCAGTTTCGCCGCAAATCCTATAAACACGCAGCCGGTCAGGCGATCCATCACCTTCAGCACCCGCGGTTTTCGCAAATGACCGGCGAAATAGTGGCTGCCGCCAATCAGTACCGCATTCCAGATCAGCCCCAGCAGCATGTGTGCCAGCGCCATCAGACTACACCAGAGCGCCACCGACGCCCCCGCCGGGATAAACTGTGGCAAAAAACTCACATAGAAGATCCCCACTTTGGGGTTTAGCAGATTGCCCAGCAGCCCGCGGCTGAAGCAGGCAAGATAGCCCTGCTGCAGCGCCGGTTGTTGCGTGTCGATTGCTGTCTGGCGGGGTTTCAGCAACAATTTCAGCCCCAGATAAAGTAACCAGGCGGCACCCAGCCACTTAAGCAGGTTATAGGCCATTTCGGAGGCCAGCAGCAGCGCGCCTAAACCGAATCCCACCGCGACACCCCAGACCAGACAGCCGAGCGTGATACCCAGTGCCGTCACGCTGGCGCACTTTGCGCCCTGAGCGACTGCAGAGCGCAGCACCAGCGCGGTATCAAAGCCCGGCGTCAGCGTCAGTATGGTGATGGCAAACAGAAATGAAAACAGCGTGGTGGTCATGGCGTTCTCCCTGGAGGTAACAGCCGGTCAGCAGCGTATGGGTGTCCTGCCAGCGTAACAGGCCCGTCGAATTATCTCACCCTTGTCACTCTCCCTGTTCGTCAGCGTGTGCCAGGCTAAGGGCGGTTTAACTTCATATTAAGGAGCTGTGATTATGAGTAAATTTATCTTCTCTTCACCCCGTAAATATGTGCAGGGCGCGGGCGTGCTGGACGAGCTGGGCCCCTACGTGGCCGAACTGGGTGATAACGCTTTCCTGGTCGCGGATGATGTCGTCTGGAAATTGATTGGCGAACGCGCCCAACAGGCGCTGCAAAAGGCGGGCGTTACCTTCAACTGGCACCAGTTCAACGGCGAGGCGTCGAGCAATGAGATCACCCGCCTGAGCCAGCTGGCAAAAAGTCAGGGCTGTAATGTGGTTGTCGGACTGGGCGGCGGCAAAACGCTGGACACCGTTAAGGCGGTGGCGGATGAGCTGAAGCAGCCGGTAGCCATCGTGCCTACTATCGCCTCCACTGATGCCCCTTGTAGCGCGCTGTCGGTCATCTATTCTGATAGCGGCGTATTTGAGAGCTATCGCTTCTACAGTAAAAATCCTGATTTGGTGCTGGTGGACACCGCAGTCTGCGCCAGTGCACCAGCACGACTCTTTGCCTCCGGCATTGCCGATGGACTGGCGACCTGGGTTGAAGCGCAGGCGGTGGCGCGTTCGCATTCAAAATCGATGGTCAATGGTGATCCGACAATTGCCGGACTGGCGATTGCCCGTGCCTGTGAAGAAACGCTGCTTACCTGGGGTTACAGCGCCTATGTTGCCGTCACCCAAAAACGAGTGACGCCCGCCGTGGAAGCGGTGGTTGAGGCGAATACGCTGCTGTCAGGGCTGGGCTTTGAAAATGGAGGGCTGGCAGCTGCGCACGCTATTCATAATGGTTTCACTGCGATTGATGGTGATATCCACCATCTGACCCATGGCGAGAAAGTCGCCTACGGCACACTGACGCAGATGGTGCTTGAGAAGCGTCCGGATGAGGACATTGCGCGCTATATCCGCTTCTATCGCTCGATCAACATGCCGACCACGCTCCGGGAACTGCATCTGGAAAATGAGAGCTGGGAGAATCTGGTCAAAGTGGGTGCACTGGCGAACAGTGAGGGCGACACGCTGAAAAACCTTAATCCAAACCTTTCACCGGAAGATATTGCAAACGCACTGCTGGCGCTGGATGCCTTTAGTCAGACGGTTAAATAGTCACACGACAGGCGATCATCCGATCGCCTTTTACTCCGCCGCCGCCGGCTGGTCCCAGTACTCATATTTGTAGGCGGAACTGAGATGGCGCTCAATAGTGCCGCGCGTGAAGATTTCGGTCTCATGCAGATAGCTCAGGGTACAGTTACCCACCTGATCCCAGGACTGACACTCATCTACTGACCGGATGGTGCTCAGCGGTGTGGTCGCCGTGCCGTTCAGCCGCACTTCACGCCATTGGGGATCGTAGGTATAACTGTCGGTGCTGCGGGCCGATGTGGTGCGGGTCACCAGACCCTGCGGATTCCAGTGGTAATGATTTTCACCGTTGGTCAGGGGATCGCTGCCGCGTGCCACGCTCTTCTCCAGCCGGAACTGCCGATCATAACGGTAAGTCGTGTCGGTAAAGCCGCTTTTACCCATGCTGGTAAACCTGTCTGAGGCGCTGGTAATGTTGCCATGCTGACCTTTCTGCCAGTTAATCGTCCCCTGTCGGTTATCGACCACCACCTCTTTGCCCTCTTTCAGCACTTTTACCAGATACGCATATTCCGCCACCCAGCCGCCCTGCACGCGGGCAATGTGTTGCTCCATGCTGAGAATAACGTTGCGCTCACTTTTGTCATAGCTGACGTCGGCAACCGTCAGATCGCCACAGGCGTCAAACTGCCCCAACACCCGCTTTTGCGAGTTCACATCTTTACCAAACTCGCCCGCAACCACCTGCTTGACCGCGCCTTTCGCATTCCCGCCCAGCAAAATCAGGTTATTGCTGTTAGCCACAGCAGCGTTGTTCGGGCTGCATGCGCTGGCCGCAGCGCTGCCACTGCAGAGAGCAGTCAGGATCAGAGTCAGGACAGCAATCGGATTGGGTTTCATAGGATACTTTTCCAGGCGACGTTGCTTTCAGTGTAAACGCTGCGGTGATGAACAGCGGCAATCTGTGAAGATTTCAGCCTGCATCGCCTTTTAAGGTTTTAAGGACCGGAGAGGCAACATGGCATCAGCATAACGAATAAAGCGGGTGATTACGTTGCTGCCGGGCCTGAAAGTCCTGGATGACATGTAATGATTAATAAGGGGCAGGTGATTTTTATCGAGCCAGGCGAAAGAGTGATAATTTCGCTGCAGCCAGATTTAGATCCCTCTGACATCAATAACATGCCAGAGAAGCGCAAAACAATTTAACCGGGACGGAGTGTGTTTTACACAAAAAGAACCCCAGCAAGGATACTGGGGTTTGGTACTTGCAAACACCACGTCAATGATCGGCGTGCTGCGCGGCAAAATCTGTTGTAGTTCAGGCGACCCGAACGGTGCTCATCTGCATCACGCTTTTCATCGCCTCAACCACATCGCCGTCTACACAGTAGCGGCTGAACTCGTCAGTCTCGGCTTCTGAACACATGGAGACCCCCGCTTTGCGGTAGCGCATCGGCGACGCGACAAGGCGGCTGGCCGAGCTGTGAACTTCATCAATCCCCATGTCGAGAAACTTTTGCAGGTTGCTGAGACGTACCCCGGCACCCGCCATAATAATAGGACCGGTGCTGGCCTCATTTAGTTCCCTGAGTAATGCAATTCCGTTTTCAGCGCTCTGCTGCTGACCGGATGTCAGAATACGCGCCACACCCAAATCGGTTAGTTCTTCCAGCGCACGCTTAGGGCTGTGACAGAGATCGAAGGCGCGATGAAAGGTCACGGCCAGGCCGTCACACAGCGCCATAATCTGCCGCATCTGACCATGATGAATGTGAGCATCTTCATCCAGCATCCCAATCACCAGACCAGGAAAACCGAGGTCACGGATTAACGCCACATCCGATTTCATCGCTTCAAATTCGCGTGCGGTGTAACAAAAATCGCCACCACGTGGCCGGACAATAGGATGAACCGGAATCGAAACTTCTTGCCTGGCGGCATTCAGCATCCCCGCTGATGGGGTCAGGCCGCCTTCACGCGGTGCGGCACAGAGTTCAACCCGATCGGCGCCCGCCTGTTGTGCGGTCACAGCGCAATCCACGCCATAGCAGCAAATTTCCAGTGTGGTCATTCTCTTCTCCTTTACATGACTCTGGTTCAAGGCAGATTCATCAGTTAGTCTGGCTGCTGGAATGAGTTTACCGGGAAAGTTAACTATGGCATTCAATTTCGACCAACGGATAGACCGTCGTCACAGCGATAGCCTTAAATGGAACAAATATGCGGACCAGGACATTCTGCCGTTGTGGGTGGCAGACACCGATTTCCGATCGCCTGACTGCGTCATCGATGCGATTAAAACCCGTGCCGAACATGGGATTTTTGGCTATGGCGACACGCCAGTTGAATTTATCGATAGTGCGATAGCCTGGCTCGCCTCGCGCTATCAGTGGCACGTTAATCCGGAATGGATTGTGGTTTTGCCGGGTGTCGTAAGCGGGCTCAATCTGGCAGTGCGCGCTTTCACCGCGCCTGATGAGCTGACGATTGCGCCAACACCCATCTATCCGCCGTTTCGCGGTGCAGCAAAACTGGCAGAGCGCGGTCAGATCACGCTGCCACTGACGCTGCAAGAGGGACGCTGGCTGCTGGATCTGGATGCGCCGGAAGGTCAGCTGGACGATAAAGCGCGGCTGTTAATGCTGTGCAACCCGCAGAATCCGGGCGGCACCGTCTATCGCCGCGAGGAACTGCAGGCGCAGCTGGAATTTGCGCAGAAGCACAATTTGATTGTCTGTTCCGACGAGATCCACAGCGATCTGCTGCTGGAACCCGGCGTTAAGCACATACCCTTTGCTTCACTGAGCGAAGATGCAGCCCAGCGTAGCGTGACGCTGATGTCGCCCTCAAAGTCCTTTAATATTGCCGGTCTGGGGGCTTCCATCGCCATCATTCCCAATGCCGGGCTGCGCGCGCGCTTTAACCGGGTACGACGCGGCATTGTGCCAGATGTTGATATTCTGGCACTCACGGCAGCAGCAGCGGCATGGCGCGAGGGTGAGCCCTGGCTGAATGCGCAGAATGCCTATCTGCGCAGTAACCGTGACTGGCTGGTGTCGCAGGTCAATAAGATGACCGGCCTGTCACTCGCCTCGCCGGAAGCGACCTACCTGGCCTGGATCGACGCCAGCGCGCTGGGTGTGGCCAGCCCGGCGCTCTATTTTGAAAAGCACGGGCTGGGCTTAACCGCCGGACGTGAGTTTGGCAATGACCAGTTTGTCCGGCTCAATTTCGGCTGTACCCGCGCGCTGCTCGACGAAGCCGTTGCGCGCCTGAAGCGTGCGTTAGCTGCCCGCCTTTAGTTCTGTTCGCTGGCGACAATCTCCTCCAGTCGCCACGGATGGAACTTGATTGTCGTCTGCCCATCCGTAACCGCCAGGGTCGGATTGGGCAGGCGCTCATTCTCGCCCTGCGGTGAACTGGTTTTAAATGAAATACCCGGCTGCGTCAGCGCCTCATCTGACAGCAAGGCCATCGCGCGCACGCCCAGCGTCTGATGATCGCCCCGTAACACCACCTCAATATGCTCCCAGCCTTCATGGCGATAACGCTTTTCACCCGGCCATGGCAGTTCAACCACATCAATCTGCCTGCCTGCGACAATCAGCGGGTCATAGAGTTTAAACAGACAAATCTGTCTGCCGTTGATCATCGCCGCCGAAAACTGCGTGCCAATCTGCTGCAAACCTTGCTGCCAGCGCATCGCCGTCGTGTCCTGATGGCAACGCACCGCGATATGGTCCACTTCCAGATCGGTAAGACGCAAACCGAGCCGCTGCGCAAAACTTTGCAACGATTCTTCAAAACGTCCTAAATCTGTCTTTAAATCATCCAATTCTGCCGGAAAAGTTCTCGTCACTACCCCAGTTCCTCTCAATTTGTTTAGCATTTATAACCCGCCTGGCTTTTGGCGCGCCGCGTGCTGAGCATCACATAATGATAAGATTCATCTTATTTGGCCCGAAATTTAACGCTAATCCTTATAATAACATCTTTCATTTCGGATTTATCTCCTGTTTAGGACCATGAGTTCCTTGATGAAAGCATGTTAAATATATGATTTATATCAACTTCTTTAATACAATAAGATAACTCTCATTTACCTGGCAAACAATTGCAGCCCACCCCGCCTTCCTATAAATTTGACCTAACACAACCAAAAGGAATGGCTCTATGTCTATGCTCATCGTTGTCGCTGTCCTGATCGCACTGATGGGATTTGCAATCTCCCGCCATTGGAAGGTGCGTGAAGATAAAAGCGTAAAGAACCCACGCCGTCATCTGCGACGTCGTTAATGCTTCAGGGAAACATCTATTAAGCTCTGTTTCCCCGCTTCATCCAACTGCTGACGCCCACTGACATTTCACGTATACTTTTCCCCTCATTTTTTTCCGTTTTGTCTGCCCCATCCGTTTCTGCCTCTCCGTGACGCGATGCGCTCAGGCAAGATGATGACAGCCCGGCTTTCTGGTCCGGGCGTTGCTCAGCACATGAAGGTAACTCGGTGAATATTCAGGCACTTCTTTCCGCAAAAGTCAGTCAGGCAATGGTTTTAGCCGGCGCACCCGCCGATTGCGAACCCCAGGTTCGTCAATCCGCCCGGGTTCAGTTTGGAGACTATCAGGCCAACGGCATTATGGCCGTGGCGAAAAAGCTGGGACAGGCACCGCGACAATTAGCGGAAACGGTGATTCAGCACCTCGACCTGACCGGCATCGCCAGCAAAGTCGAAATTGCCGGGCCGGGCTTCATCAATATCTTCCTTGACCACAACTGGCTGGCCAGTCATGCCCGGGAAGCGCTGCGTCTGCCGCGCCTTGGCGTGCAACTGGCCGAGCCCCAGACTATCGTCGTCGACTACTCTGCGCCTAACGTTGCGAAAGAGATGCATGTGGGCCACGTCCGCTCCACCATCATTGGTGACGCGGCGGTGCGTACGCTGGAGTTTCTCGGCCATAAAGTGATCCGTGCGAACCACGTTGGCGACTGGGGAACACAGTTCGGTATGCTGATCGCGTTCCTGGAAAAACAGCAGAATGAAGATCATGCAGAGATGGCGCTGGCCGATCTCGAAGGCTTCTACCGTGAAGCCAAGCGCACCTATGATGAAGATCCTGAGTTTGCCGAGCGCGCGCGCAGTTATGTGGTGAAATTACAGGGCGGCGATGACTATTGCCGCCAGATGTGGAAGAAGCTGGTCGACATCACCATGAGTCAGAACCAGAAAATCTATGACCGCATGAACGTCACGCTGACGCGCAACGATGTTATGGGTGAAAGTCTCTATAACGATATGCTGCCTGGCATCGTCTCCGATCTGAAACAGAAAGGCTTAGCGGTAGAGAGTGAAGGTGCGACCGTGGTGTTCCTGGATGAATTCCAGAACAAAGAGGGTGAACCGATGGGCGTCATCATCCAGAAAAAGGATGGCGGCTACCTCTACACCACCACCGATATCGCCTGTGCGAAATATCGTTACGAAACGCTGAAAGCCGATCGTGTACTCTATTACATCGACTCACGTCAGCATCAGCATCTGGTTCAGGCCTGGACTATCGTCCGTAAAGCGGGTTATGTGCCGGAATCTGTTCCGCTGGAGCACCATGCGTTCGGCATGATGCTGGGCAAAGATGGCCGTCCGTTCAAAACCCGCAGCGGCGGCACCATCAAGCTCTCCGATCTGCTGGATGAAGCCTATCAGCGTGCCTACACGCTGGTGCGTGAGAAGAACCCGGAGATGAGCGAAGCGGAAGTGAAAACGCTGGCGGAAGTGGCTGGCATCAGCGCGGTGAAATACGCCGATCTGTCAAAAAGCCGTACTACCGATTACATTTTCGACTGGGACAACATGCTGGCGTTCGAAGGCAACACCGCGCCTTACATGCAGTATGCCTATACCCGCGTTCTCTCCGTGTTCCGCAAGGCGGGCATTGATGCCGATTCGCTGGATGCGGAGATTGTGATCAGCGAAGAGCGTGAAGCGCAGCTGGCCACCCGTCTGCTGCAGTTCGAAGAGGTTATTACGCAGGTCGCTCGTGACGGCACGCCACACGTGATGTGTGCCTATCTCTACGATCTGGCTGGTCTGTTCTCCGGATTCTACGAGCACTGCCCGATTCTCACCGCAGAATCAGACACAACCCGTCTGAGCCGACTGCAGCTGGCCGCACTGACCGCGAAGACGCTGAAGCAGGGTCTGGATACGCTGGGCATCGACACCGTCGAGCGCATGTAATCTCTGAAACGGAGAGGGGTTTCCCTCTCCGTTGCTGAATTCGTATATCCGCTCTGATCCCCCAAATCTTCGCAGCAGGATGGTGTTATGTCTGTAGCCGCGCACCTCATCAGCAGCCACCTTCCCACCATAAAACAGTTACAGTGCTTTCTGGCTGTTGCGCACGAGCTGAATTTTCGCCGGGCCGCAGAACGTCTCAGCATGACGCAACCGCCGCTGACCCGTCAGATTCAGAGTCTGGAAGATCTGCTGGGCCACTCGCTGTTCAGCCGCACGACCCATGAGGTAACGCTCACCGATTCTGGCCGTGCGCTGGTCGCGAAGGCGGAAGCGATCCTGACTGCGCTGAATGCCCTGAAGCAGGATGCGCAGCCCGCAGCGGCACGGCTACGCATCGGGCTGACCCGCACGCTGAACTTTGAACTGATTGCGCCACTTAACCGGCTGCTCGCCGCTTTTCATGCCAGCGAAGAGATGGAGATGCCCCGCCTGACCTCCCCTCAGCTTTTGCAAAGCCTGGCCAAAAACAGTCTGGATTTAATACTCACCGGAGAAAAGGGGTCGGATACGGAAGAGACCGTTCAGTACACCTGGGTTTACCGTGAGCCGCTGCTGATTGCCATACCGTCGGCGCATCCTGCCAGTGTGGCGGAACGGGTCTCGCTGGAAGCGCTGGCCGATCTGCCGCTGTTCTGGTTTGCCCGCAGCGCCAATCCGCTGTTTTACGATAAATGCGAGCGCTACTTCGCCACGCTCAGCGTCACGCTGAAACGGGTGAGAGAGCCGGACGATTCCCTGCTGATGCTGTCGCATATCGCCAGAGGAAAAGGATTCGCCCTGATGCCGCAGTCAAAATGCACTTTTAATCAGGCAGGTCTCTGTTACCGCCCGCTGACAGAAGATGCGGCACAGCAGCTGGCGATTGATGTTTACGCGGCGATTCGCGCCGATGAAAAAAATGAGGCCGTTCTCAATGCGCTGAGAGAACTCTCTATCCCGGGGATGCGATAAAGTCCGCATGATGCCGCGCCGCTGAAACAGAGCGAAGCATCCCCCTCTTCTTACTTGTTAATCCCCGCTCAGCCTGTTGCTGCGAGCTTAGTGTATCGGCATGCCGGATATATCTCTGAAGCCCTTTCATCCGCCTGATACCTTTTTTGCATGACGGAAAGAGCAATTCATTGCATTCACGCGGAGTGAAACAATCGCGTCTCACTTACGAGGAGCGACAATGAAAAAGCGAACGTTAACTCAGGGTCTGGACGTCAGCGCAATCGGCTATGGCGCGATGGGGCTCAGCGAATTTTATGGTCAGACCGATGACCGTCATTCCCTGCAACTGCTCAATAAGCTGCGCGATCTGGATATCACCTTTATCGATACCGCCGATCTTTACGGTCGCGGTCACAACGAGCAGTTGATAGGTCAGTTTCTTGCCGGGCTCAATCGGGCCGAACGGCTGAAGTTCACCGTGGCCACCAAATGTGGCATTGAACGTCCTGCTGACGAGGCCTATGCCCGCACCATCAACAACCAGCCGGACTACATTACCCGCTGCTGCCATGCATCACTGAAACGGCTGGGCGTTGAGCGTATCGATCTCTTTTATCTGCACCGGATCAGTCCGGCGACACCGATTGAGGAGAGCATGCAGTGTCTCAGCCGTCTGGTGCAGGAGGGAAAGATTGCCCGGATCGGGCTGTGTGAAGCGTCGGCTTCAACGTTGAATCGGGCGCAGGCGATCCATCCGCTGGCCGCGCTGCAGACGGAGTATTCACTCTGGACGCGTGACATCGAAGAAGAGATTCTCCCTATGGTGAAAAAGCTCAGTATCGGACTGGTGCCCTATTCGCCGCTGGGCAGAGGATTCCTGACGGGTAAATACCGTAAAAACAGCGATTTTGCCGAGGGTGATTTCCGCAAAAATAATGACCGTTTCCGGCAGGAAAATATCGATCACAATCTCCAGCTTCTTAACGCGGTGACGCCACTTGCTGAGAAATATCACGCCACCACCGGGCAGATTGCGCTGGCCTGGCTACTGGCACAGTATGAAAAAATTGTGCCGATACCAGGCACCAAACAGATCGCTTACCTTACTGAAAACGCGCAGGCCGCAGATATCGAGCTAGAAGAGGAAGATATCGCGATGCTGAACGCTGTTCATCAGCAGATTGAAGTTAAAGGCGGTCGCTACTCTGAGGAGGGAATGAAGGGGGTGAACGCCTGAATACAAACTACGCACTTGCGCACTGTGCATCGGTGCGTTAAATTGTCTTCAGTGTGATACAGGGAGGTAATGAGGTGGCAACGTTAAGGAATATTGAAAGTTTCAGGGATGACTGGCTTAAGGATTATTTTTTATATGGCAAATTTTCCAAAAGAATACCGTCAAGCCTCTCATCAGCGCTGGCGCGAAAGCTCGACATCATCAATGCGGCGATTAGCTATAAGGATTTAAAGTCGCCGCCAGGCAATCGTTATGAGGAACTAAACCCGCCTCTCAAGGGATATGCTTCAATCAGGGTCAATGAGCAATATCGGCTGATCTTTAAATGGATAGAAGGTAAGGCCGTTGACCTTTATCTGGATGCTCATAGCTATAAAACGCACAAGCGATGAAAACTGAGCCTGGCTGCATCAGGCGCTGTAAGACAGCATGTAACACATCAACCTCTGTCAGTAATAAAGAGAGCAAGACTATGAACCAGGCGACCCGCAAACCGACCACTGTCGGTGACGTATTACTTTACGAATATCTGGAGCCAACCGGCCTGAAGATTCTCGACTTAGCGGAGATGCTAAAAGTGCACCGCAACACCGTCAGCGCCCTGGTCAACAATAACCGGAAGCTGACGCCGGATATGGCTTTCAGGCTGGCTGCAGCCTTCGAAACCAGCGTTGAGTTCTGGCTTAATCTGCAAAACAGTGTCGATATCTGGGAAGTGATGCATGATGCCAGGGCACAGGAGGAGATCAGTCGCGTAACACCGTTGAAGGATTTTCTGGTGCAGAAAGAGAATCAGCTGGCGTGAAAAGCTTTATAACGCACTGGTCATGACGGGATTTGAAACGGGTCAATTATCTGTCAGCCGCTGGGTCAGGGTTAGCATCGGTTTACAGCCAGGGTCATCACGTAACAAGGGAGCCAGGAGGCGATCTCTGGCTCGCCTTCAGTCAATTCAGCAACGATATCCTTACTCGTAATTGACCATCACTTCACTGCTCACCACCCGTAATCCGGGTGGCAGCGCCCCGCTTCCGGCGAAACCAAACACCATATGCAGGGTCTCACTGGCGCTCAGATGTGCCAGCCCGCGCGTGGTGCCGCTGGCCCCCTCCAGGGAAGTGCAGCGCTGTTCGCCGCACAAGCGCACCTGCAGGCCAGACGGGGCCGGTCTGCTCAGCTGATAACGCCAGTTAACGACGCTGACCTCCCCGCCAATGTCGGCAGGCGGCGTCAGCGGCTGCGCCCGTTGCCAGCTGCCGCGGTTCGCCAGCAGCGGCCCATTGGCCGTGGCGCTCCAGGCACCACCGGCCGCCTGCGCCATCAGTGGCAGCATCACGAATGCCATCACCAGCCAGCGCATTATTTGCCTCCGATGGTGGCAGTCATACGGATCTGGCGGTTGTCGCTCAGCTCCAGATTAGAGAGCACCACCAGCTGTGGCAGATTGCGGCGCAGGAAACGCGCCAGCAGCGCACGCAGCGGATGATTGACCAGCAGCACCGGCGGCGCGCCCAGCATCTCCTGACGCTGTAATGCCGCCTGTGCCTGACTTAACAGCCGATCGGCCAGACCCGGCTCCAGTCCGCCACCGCCCTGCAACGCCTGTAACAGCAGGCGCTCCAGCGTGGAATCGAGCCCGATAACCTGCACTTCGTCATTACCCGGGAACCACTGCTGAGTAATCGCACGGCCCAGCGCCACACGCACCACGCTGGTCAGCTCCTGCGGATCGCTCTGCACCGGCGCATGTTCCGCCAGCGTTTCGATAATGGTGCGCATATCGCGAATCGACACCCGCTCCACCAGCAGGTTCTGCAGCACCTTGTGCAGGGTGGTCAGCGAGATCACACCCGGCACCAGATCTTCGGTCAGCTTCGGCATCTCCTGAGTCACACGATCCAGCAACTGCTGCGCTTCCTGACGGCCAAACAGCTCGCTGGCGAACTGGCCAATCAGATGGTTAAGGTGGGTTGCCACCACGGTACTGGCTTCAACCACGGTAAAGCCCTGAATCTGTGCCTGCTCTTTCAGCGCGCTATCAATCCAGACCGCCGCCAGTCCAAAGGCGGGATCAACGGTCGCTTCGCCTGGCAGACTTCCGGCAGCCGTACCCGGGTTAATCGCCATCCAGCGGCCAGGATAGGCATCACCGCTGCCAATCTCCACCCCTTTCATCAGGATGCGATAGCGCGCCGGTGGCAGCTCCATGTTGTCGCGGATATGCACTACCGGCGGCAGGAAACCGACATCCTGAGCGACTTTCTTACGGATACTGCGGATACGTCCCAGCAGCTCACCGTTTTGCTGATGATCGACCATCGGAATCAGGCGATAGCCCACTTCCATGCCCAGCGTATCTTCCAGCTGCACATCGGTCCACGACGCTTCAGTGGCGGCTGGCGTGTCCGCCGTTTTGGCGATGCCGCCCGTGACTTCTACTTTCTTCTTCGGCTGCATTTCGCGGCCACGCAGCCACCAGGCCAGACCCAGTAAGGCGGCGGTGAACAGCAGGAAGACGAAGTTCGGCATGCCCGGCACCAGACCGAGCAGACCAATCACGCCGGCGCTCAGCATCAGCACGCGCGGATCTTTGAACAGCTGGGTGACCATCTGTTCGCCGACATCCTGATCGGTGGCAACGCGCGTCACGATAACACCGGCTGCGGTAGAGATAACCAGCGCCGGGATCTGCGCGACCAGACCATCACCGATGGTCAGCAGCGTATAGGTCTCTGCGGCATGACCCACATCCATACCGTGCTGCACCACGCCCACCAGCAGGCCGCCGATGACGTTGATCACCATGATCATAATACCGGCGACGGCATCACCACGAACGAACTTACTGGCACCGTCCATCGAACCGTAGAAGTCCGCTTCCTGGGTCACTTCGGCACGGCGGCGTTTGGCGTCATCTTCACCGATCAGACCGGCGTTGAGGTCGGCATCGATCGCCATCTGCTTACCGGGCATCCCGTCCAGCACAAAGCGCGCGCCCACTTCGGCGATACGGCCGGCACCTTTGGTGATAACCATAAAGTTGATGATGACGAGGATGATAAACACCACGATACCGATGGCGAAGTTACCGCCCACCAGGAAGTGGCCGAACGCTTCAACCACCTGTCCTGCCGCGGCGGCACCCGTATGCCCTTCCATCAGGATGATACGGGTTGAAGCCACGTTCAGCGCCAGACGCAGCAAGGTAGAGAACAGCAGAATGGTCGGGAACGCCGCAAACTCCAGGGTCCGCTGGGTGAACATCGCCACCAGCAGGATCATGATCGACAGCGCAATGTTAAAGGTGAACAGCAGATCGAGGATGAACGGCGGTAATGGCAGAACCATCATCGACAGGATCATCAGGATCAGTACTGGCCCGGCCAGCACCTGCCACTGCATATCTTTAAAGTTGCCCGGTAAACGTAGTTTTGCGGCCAGGTTATTAGCCATCGTTTTTGCTCTCTCCTGCAAAGTCCATCTCTGCCGGAACCGGCAGGTTTTTTGGTTTGGTTGGGATCAGGCCGCCTTCGCGCTTCCAGCGACGCGACTGCCAGACCCACGCCAGCACCTCGGCCACGGCGGCATAGAGCGCGCCGGGAATGTGCTGACCAATTTCAGTATGTCGGTATAACGCACGCGCCAGCGGCGGTGCTTCCAGAACCGGGATGCGGTGTTCGGCAGCCAGTTCACGAATTCTCAGGGCGATCTCACCTGCGCCTTTCGCCACCACTTTCGGCGCACTCATCTTCTTCTCGTTGTACTGCAGTGCCACCGAGTAGTGCGTCGGGTTGGTGACGATGACATCGGCTTTCGGCACATCCGCCATCATTCGGCGTCGCGCTGCGGCGCGCATCTGCTGCCGGATGCGCCCTTTAACGTGCGGGTCACCTTCCTGCTGCTTATGCTCGTCGCGGATCTCCTGCATCGACATTTTCAGCTTTTTAAAGTGGCTGTGCAGCTGCCAGAAGACGTCATATCCGACCATCGGGATCAGCCCCAGCATCACCAGCGAACAGCAGACTGCGATCATCTCCATGCCGTGAATCAGCGCGGTGACGGGCGCTTCGCTGATCAGCCGCAGCATCTCGGGCCAGTGGCTCCAGATGTACCACCAGCCCACCGAGCCGACCAGAATAGTCTTAAGGATGCCTTTAAACAGTTCGGTCCAGGCCTGCGCCGCAAACATTCGCTTGAACCCAGCCATCGGGCTCATCTTCTTCGAGTCGAACTTGATCGATTTACCGCTGAAAACGATACCGCCCAGCAGCATGGGCGCGGCGATTGCCACCAGCACCAGACCGCCCATCAATGGCAGCAGCGCCATCAGTGCCTGCGTGATCAGGCTGCCGATGTGGCTGACGATAATTTTGTCATCTCTGACCATGCCGTGATCAAAACGGAGTCCGGTGGCGACCATCGCCGCCAGCCGGTGCGCCATCATGTTGCCGCCCATCCACAGGATCATGATGCCGGCCAGCAGCATCAGTACGGATGTGAGTTCGCGCGAACGCGGAATCTGGCCCTCTTCACGCGCTTTCTCAAGTCGGTGGGCCGTGGGCGATTCTGTTTTGTCTTCGTCGCTATCTTCAGCCACGACAAACCTCGGTTGGCAGGAATTCTGAGCATAGGATGCCAAATCTGGCTTAAGTTAAAGCGGAGATAAGATGAAGAAAACAGGCGTTCTTTCGGGGATGGGTCTGACAATGCGGAACGGGGCCACCCGAAGGTGACCCTGTTTATTATAACCTGCAGCTGTTTCACCCGCCCGCAGGCGGACGAAACCTAGAACCCTAAGCTGTCCAGCAGGTCATCAACCTGATCCTGGTTCGCCACCACGCCCGGTGCATCGGCGTGAATCTGCGGACCGTTCAGCAGGCTGGTGCCTTCCTGACGCTTCTCAGCGCTGACTTCTGGCATATTCTCCAGCAGCACCATTAACAGCTGGCGCTCAATTTCCTGGATCACATCCATCATGCGCTTGATCACCTGACCGGTCAGGTCCTGGAAATCCTGCGCCATCATGATTTCAAGCAGCTGCTTGTTGGTAAAGGCGGTATGCTCTGGCACGGCGGTGAGGAATGCGCGCGTATCCGTCACCAACTCCCGCGCATCACCCAGTTCAATCGGGTTCTCAAACCACTCATCCCAACGCCCTTTCAGCTGGGTTGCCCCGGCTTCCATCTTATCCTGATGGGGTTGTGCTGCTTCAACACAGTTCAACGCACGGTCGGCGGCCTGCGCCGTCATCTGCACAACATAATCCAGACGGTCGCGGGCATCAGGAATGGCTTCAGCCGCATCGGCTATGGCTTTATCCAGCCCCAGCTCGCGCAGGCTGTCGCGCAGCATGCGCGTCAGAGAGCCAATACGTGAAATGATGTCGTGTGCCGCGGCATCCTCAGTTGGTTTCGGAAAGTCGCTCATCACATCCCCTTACATGCCCAGTTTTTCGAAAATTTTACCCAGCTTTTCTTCCAGGGTTGCCGCAGTGAATGGCTTCACGACATATCCGCTGGCACCGGCCTGGGCGGCGGCGATAATGTTCTCTTTCTTCGCTTCCGCGGTCACCATCAACACCGGCAGCGAACTCATTGCCGCGTCGGCACGAATGGTCTGCAGCAGCTGCAGGCCATCCATGTTTGGCATGTTCCAGTCGGAAATCACGAAGTCGAAACCACCCGCTTTCAGTTTGCCGAGGGCGTCCACACCATCTTCCGCTTCTTCTACGTTATTGAAGCCCAGCTCTTTCAGCAGGTTACGCACAATACGACGCATCGTATTGAAGTCGTCTACTACCAAAAAGCGCATGTTTTTATCAGCCATATCTACTCCTGAGTTGTCTCGCCCGGCGGGACGGGCCTGTTAAATACGCAATGCCTGTCCGGCGCTAATTTTCGCCAGCATATGCTGGCTGATGTTGCTTAAATCCACGACTTCGCTCACGCCGCCTGTGGCAATGGCCTCACGCGGCATGCCAAATACCACACAGCTGGCTTCGTTCTGGGCAATAGTCCAGGCGCCTGCCCGATGCATTTCCAGCATCCCGGCGGCACCGTCGTTGCCCATGCCGGTGAGGATGACCCCCACCGCATTTCGTCCGGCGTAAGTTGCCACCGATTTAAACAGCACATCCACAGAGGGTTTGTGCCGGTTAACCGGTGGTCCTTCATTCAGTTTCACCACATAGTTGGCGCCACTTCGGGCCAGCTCCATGTGCATTGCGCCTGGCGCGATGTAGGCATGGCCTGGCAGAATACGCTCACCATCTTCAGCTTCCTTCACCGTGATCTGACACAACTTGTTCAGACGCTCGGCAAAAGAGCGGGTAAAGCCTGGCGGCATATGCTGGGTAATCAGCAGTGCCGGGCTGGTCGCCGGTAACGGCTGCAGCACATGGCGAATCGCCTCGGTACCCCCGGTTGAGGAGCCAATCGCAATCAGCTTCTCACTACTCAGCAGCGGGCCCGCTTTCAGCGTCGCCGGCACCGGCATCGCTGCACGGTTGTGCAGTCGGGCACGGGAAGCGGCACGAATTTTGTCGCCAATCATCTGGCTGTAAGACAGCATCCCTTCGCGGATACCGAGCTGTGGCTTGGTGACGAAATCCACCGCTCCCAGCTCCAGCGCGCGCAGGGTAATTTCAGAGCCTTTCCCGGTCAGCGATGAAACCATCACCACCGGCATTGGCCGTAACCGCATCAGTTTTTCCAGGAAATCGAGGCCATCCATGCGCGGCATTTCCACATCCAGCGTCAGCACCTGCGGATTGAACTGCTTAATCAAATCGCGGGCGACCAGCGGATCGGGCGCCGTAGCGACCATCTCCATATCCGGATGGCTGTTGATGATTTCAGTCATCAACTGCCGCATCAGCGCAGAGTCATCTACGCACATCACGGTGATTTTGCTCATCATCTTTCCTTCGTCAGTCCATAGACGGTTTGCCCGCGCAGCCAGAACTCTTTACTGATCTGACTGAAGTTTTCTGAGTGCCCGGCGAACAGAATGCCGCCCGGCTTCAGGAGCGGGACAAACCGACGCAGAATCTTCTCCTGCGTCTCTTTATCGAAATAGATCATCACGTTGCGACAGAAAATAGCGTCGAACTGACCCGGCAGCGCCCAGTCATTGGCCAGCAGGTTAAGCTGCGCGTAAGTGACCATATTGGTCAGCTCGGGACGCGCCCGCACCATACCGGCATGAGGACCGGTGCCGCGCAGGAAGTAGCGCTGCATTTGTGCGGGTGACAGCGTGCGCAGCTCCTCCTGGCGATAAACACCCGCCACCGCTTTTTCCAGCACCTGGGTGTCGATATCGCTGGCATGAACCTGGAACTTGCCCGGTCCGGTGCCCAGTGCTTCCGCCAGCGTCATGGCGATGGAGTAAGGCTCTTCGCCGGTTGACGCTGCGGTACTCCAGACGCTGAAGTTGCCCTGTCGCTTACGTGCATGCTCCGCCAGAATCGGGAAGTGATGCGCTTCGCGGAAGAACGCGGTCAGGTTAGTGGTCAGGGCATTGATAAACGCCTGCCACTCGGCACTGTTCGGATCGGACTCCAGCAGCGCCAGGTAGCGACCGAAATCATCGATATTCAGCGTACGCAGGCGACGAACCAGACGGTTGTAAACCATCTCACGCTTGTGATCGGCCAGTACGATACCGGCACGCTGATAGATCAGCTGGCTGATACGACGAAAATGCGTATCGGAGAGCGGTAAACGCTGCACCATTTGCGACAGCAGCGTTGTCGTCTCATTTTGATCTAAAATTGTCGATTTTTTCATCTCTGCACCTGGCCCGAACTCAATACATTATTTGTCTGCTGCGATGCCCGGCGGCTCAATGGCGGCCGGGCCACGGGCGATTAAAAGGTTTCCCAGTTGTCGTCGCTGCGGGTAGCAGGCGAACGACCAACGGCTAACGGTGCATCTGACTGGAGAGTTTTCATCGCCGTTGTCTTGTTAACGGCCTGAGCGACAAATTCTTTACCAATATTGAACACTGATACCGCTTGTTTTAAGTGACTTGCCTGATCTTCGAGCGCTGCAGCCGCTGCCGCTGACTCTTCGACCAGTGAGGCGTTCTGCTGGGTGACGCGATCCATCTCGGTCACGGCAAGCCCCACCTGGTCAATGCCACGGCTCTGCTCGTCTGACGCTGAGGCGATCTCACCCATGATGTCGGTGACGCGGGTGACTGCGCTGACGATGTTGCTCATGGTGTCACCGGCGCTCTCTACCAGCACCGAGCCGGTATTAACGCGGCTAACCGAATCTTCAATCAGACCTTTAATCTCTTTGGCGGCCTGGGCGCTGCGCTGCGCCAGGCTGCGCACTTCACCGGCAACGACCGCAAAACCGCGACCCTGTTCACCGGCACGTGCCGCTTCAACCGCCGCATTCAGCGCCAGAATGTTGGTCTGGAAGGCGATGCCATCAATCACACTGGTGATATCGGCAATCTTTTTGGAACTGCCGGCAATTTCTTTCATGGTGGTGACCACGCCATCCACCACTTTGCCGCCCTGCTGCGCGGTTTCAGAGGCAGTCAGCGCCAGCTTGGACGCCTGACGGGCGTTTTCGGCATTCTGCTTCACGGTCGCGGTGAGCTGCTCCATGCTGGCAGCGGTCTGCTCCAGCGAAGCGGCCTGCTGTTCGGTACGCGAAGAGAGATCGTTATTGCCGATGGAGATTTCGCTGGCACCGGTATAGATGGCATCAGAGCCGTCTCGTACGGTTCGCACGGTACGGACCAGCTCCTGCTGCATGTGCTGCAGCGAAGTCAGTAACTCACCGATTTCGTTACGTACGCTAATCTCAACCGGCTGGGTCAAGTCGCCCCGTGCGATGTGCTGGATATGCTCAATACTCTGACGCAGCGGACGGATCAGCACCGAGCGCATCACGTTCCACACCAGGATAATCATCAGCAAGGTCACTGCCAGCGTGGCGATAACGATAGTGATGGAGCGGGTATACGCGTGCTGGTTAGCTTCCACACCCTGCTGAGACAGCGCTTTATTGTGCTCAAGCCACTCGCTGTAATCTTTCTGGAACTTGTCCTGGTAGCTCTGGGTCGGCTGATCCACAAAACCTTTGAAATTGCCGGCGGTGAAGAAGACCATCAGCTCCGCCAGCGCATCGTGATAGGCCTTGTAGTTCGCCTGTAACGCCCGGACGTTTTCGGCCGTTTTGCCTTCTTCTGACAGGTTATCGTTGAATATCTGATAGCTGACTTCAGCCTGCTTCAGCTCCTCGCCCGCCAGGGCGACCAGCTCTTTCACGCTGGCACCCGAGCCCGACATCTGTGCATCCTGCAGAAAACGGATACCGGCGCGGTTAAGGGTGTTGCGCGCCTGAACCAGCGAAACCCATGAGGTGCCCATCGCCTGTTGCAGAGTATTCAGGCGTTGGTTGTAGGCAAAATTCTCTTTATCTGAACTGACAGTTTTGAAAAACATTCCGCCGGAAAACAGCTGCAGCAGCGCAAACAGCGCCAGCACACACAGCAGGCCGGAGACGACTCGTACTCGACTAAACATAAACACCTCATTGGTTGGCGATTCGTGTGTATTTATCGGCGGAGACGGGGGGAACTTTATGCATGGCGACGGCTTTACGCCGCCGCCATGTTGAAAGAGGAAAAAATCAGGCGCGGGAAATTTTGAAAACGGAGACGGCCTGGGTCAGGACGCTGGCCTGCTGCTCCAGTGCGGCCGCAGCGGCGGCAGACTCCTCAACCAGCGAGGCGTTCTGCTGGGTCACGCGATCCATTTCGGTAACGGCCAGACCGACCTGCTCGATACCGCGGCTCTGCTCATCGGAAGCCGAGGCGATCTCACCCATGATGTCGGTAACGCGGGTCACGGCACCCACAATCTCATTCATGGTGCTGCCGGCGCTTTCAACCTGCAGTGAACCGCTGTTGACGCGTGACACCGAGTCTTCAATCAGGCCTTTAATCTCTTTCGCGGCCTGGGCGCTGCGCTGGGCCAGACTGCGCACTTCTCCGGCCACTACCGCAAAACCGCGACCCTGTTCACCGGCGCGTGCCGCTTCAACCGCCGCATTCAGCGCCAGGATGTTGGTCTGGAAGGCGATGCCGTCGATCACGCTGATAATGTCCGCGATTTTCTTCGAGCTGCCGGCAATCTCTTTCATGGTTGTGACCACGCCATTCACCACTTTACCGCCCTGCTGCGCGGTTTCGGAGGCGGTCAGCGCCAGCTGGGATGCCTGACGGGCGTTGTCAGCATTCTGCTTCACTGTGGCAGTGAGCTGCTCCATGCTGGCGGCGGTCTGCTCCAGCGAAGCGGCCTGCTCTTCGGTGCGGGCCGACAGGTCGTTGTTACCGGCGGCGATTTCGCTGGCACCGGTAAAGATGGCATCAGAGCCGTCACGCACATTCCCCACCGTCATCACCAGCGACTGCTGCATCTCATGGATGCCTGCTGCCAGCTGGCTCATCTCATTACGCCCCTCAACCACAATCGGCTGGGTCAAATCGCCGGAGGCAATAGCGCGAATCTGTGCCAGCAGCTGTTGCAGCGGCTGAATCAGCACCTGACGCAGGCCAAACCAGCAGGTAATAATCACCGCAAGCACCGCAACACCAATCGCGGCCAGCAGCCACATCATCTGTTTAAAGGCTTTATGGTTCTGCGCCATTCCCTGATCGGAAAGCTCAGTCTGACGCGCACGCCATTTGTTGTAACTCTCCTGCATCGCGACCTGTTTCTGCTCAATGTTCTGTTTAAACATCCCTTCCAGGTCGCGCGCCTGCAGACTTTTTACCATCGCCTTCAGGCCGTTTTCGTAGTTAGCGTAATCCGCTTCAAGCGTGTCGCCCATGGTTTCGTCAAGACCTGACGTGGTTGGCAGATGGTAATAAATTTTAAAGTGGCGATCGGCTTCCGCTAACTGGGTATTGGCTTTGTTGATCAGCTCATCAAGCTGACCGCCGTTCATCTGCGAGGCCATGCTGGTCTGTAAGCGCAGCATGCCGCGGTTCAGCGTGGTACGGCTGTTGTTCAGTGAAATATAGGCGTCAGTCATCTCGGTGACATTGCGATTAGAGACCTGTGACAGCGCAAAGGACTCTTTGTCTTTATTGAGGGCTGACCAGAAAAGGCTGCCAGCGACTAGCTGGAGCGCGCCGAAGATGACCAGTACTGCGATTAAACTGGTCACCACTTTTATTTTTTTTAACATCTTGTTCCCCTGCAGGTTAATTTAGGTGCAGCGGCTATATCGGCGATGTAACAGGATTAATTAACGCTATTCAGCGCTTTCAGGAGAGAAGTGGCTTTTGTAATTATTTTTATCAGCATGAGCTGCTGAGTTTGGCTTTACGCAGAGGAATCGCGAGGGGTTGCTGCGCATCCCGCAGGATGCGCAGCGTGACATCAGAAGGTTTCCCAGTGAGTATCACTGACCGGCGCCGTCAGGGCTTTGCGTGGTGGCAGCGCCGCCGTAGCGGGTGCGGCAATCGGCAGATGCTTTGTCAGCGTCTGCTGCAACGCGCCGCGTTTAATTTTGAAGACCGACACTGACTGACTTAACCGGCTGGCCTGATCTTCCAGCGAGGCGGCTGCGGCAGCGGACTCTTCCACCAGCGAGGCGTTCTGCTGGGTAACGCGATCCATCTCAGTGACCGCCTGCCCGACCTGATCGATACCGCGACTCTGCTCGTCCGACGCCGAGGCGATTTCACCCATGATGTCGGTGACGCGCGTAACCGCACTGACGATATCGCTCATGGTTTCCCCGGCGGTGCCGACCAGTTGCGAACCGACATTGACCCGGTTCACTGAGTCGTCGATCAACCCTTTGATCTCTTTTGCCGCCTGGGCGCTGCGCTGCGCCAGATTACGCACCTCGCCCGCGACCACGGCAAAACCGCGACCCTGCTCTCCGGCACGCGCCGCTTCAACGGCGGCGTTAAGCGCCAGAATATTGGTCTGGAAAGCAATGCCATCAATCACGCTGGTGATATCGGCAATCTTCTTCGAGCTGCCGGCGATTTCGCTCATGGTTTTCACGACACCCGCCACCACGTTGCCGCCTTTTTCTGCGGTTTCTGAGGCGCTGAGTGCCAGCTGTGACGCCTGGCGGGCGTTTTCGGCGTTCTGTTTCACCGTGGCTGTGAGCTGCTCCATGCTGGCCGCCGTCTGCTCCAGTGACGCAGCCTGCTGTTCTGTGCGGGCAGAAAGATCATTGTTTCCGGCAGAGATCTCGCTGGCACCGGTGAAAATCGCATCCGAGCCGTCACGCACATTGGTCACCGTGCGCACCAGTGACTGCTGCATGTCATGCAGACTGGCCGCGAGCTGAGTCATCTCATTGCGCCCTTCCACCACAATCGGCTGGGTTAAATCGCCCTGGGCGATATGCTGGATGTGATTAATGCTGCTGTTGAGGGGTGTCATCACGATTTTGCGCAGTCCAAACCAGCAGAGCACGATCACGGCGACCACGACGGCCATGATGGTGGAGAGGATCCACATCATACGGCTGTAAGCAGAACTGTTCTCTTCAACACCAAGCGTAGTCAGGCGATTCTGATCGGCTCGCCATTCACGGTAAACCGTCAGAAACGCACTCTGGCTTGGCGCCACCGGGGCTTTACCGGCCGCAATCAGATCGTTTGCCTGTAGCGCCGTCTGCAACTGATCCAGCGCAGCGCCATAGTCGCTGTAGCGCTGCTCCAGCTGGTTGTTTAACTCACTATTCTGTCCCGGCGTATCGGGTGTCTCTTTAAAGACTTTGAAAAAACCGGCGGCCGCCTGCTGAAAGTTTTTGCTGTCGTCAAACAGCGTGGCGACATCGGCCGTTTTGCCTTCCAGCTTACTGGTGGCGAAACGCAGCTGAATACGGGTCAGCAGCACCCGGCTCTGGTTAAGACTCATATAGGCGTCGTTGAGCGACTGCGTATTTTGCATCGCCAGCTGCGACACGGCGAAGCTTTGCTTGTCGTGGCTTAATGCGGAGTAGAAAACAGAACCGGAGAAGGCCTGTAACAGCCCAAACACCAGCAACACCAGTAACAGGCTGGTGACAACACGGATTTTCGTTAACATGAGTAACCCTGAAGAAAGTAGGTAATTAAAGTGACTGAGGGATTATCGGCAGGTGACAGCGGGAAATTAGAGTGCAATGCGGCTTTATTCTATGAATAGAAAGGAATTATCGCTCAGTGAAACTATCACGGGCCAGCCATAACCGGCCCGTGATGATTCAATTACGCGCTACGCAGGTTATCCACCAGCGCCATCTCGTCGCTGCTCAGCAGCTTCTCAATGTCGACCAGAATCAGCATGCGATCGCCCAGCGCACCCAGACCGGTCAGGTACTCGGTGGACATGGTCACAGCGAACTCTGGTGAAGGACGGATCTGATCCTGGGTCAGCGACAGCACATCAGAGACGCCGTCAACCACGATACCGACCACGCGATTTTCCAGATTCAGCACGATAACCACGGTGTTTTCATTGTACTCAACATCGGGCTGCGCAAACTTCACGCGCAGATCGATAATCGGCACGATAACGCCGCGCAGGTTAGTGACGCCGCGGATAAATTCAGGGGTATTTGCGATACGCGTTACCTGATCGTAACCGCGAATTTCCTGAACTTTGAGGATATCGATGCCGTACTCTTCGTCGCCCAGCGTGAAGACCAGAAACTCCTGACCCACGGTTTCGCCAGCGATTTTTGTCACGGTTGCCATTCCATTCATGTTATTTACCCTTTCGTTATCAATCAGGCGGCAGCGCCAGCCACACGTTTTTCACGGTTAAGTGATTGCAGTGCTGAAACATCAACAATCAGCGCCACGCTACCATCGCCAAGAATGGTGGCGGCGGAGATGCCCGGCACTTTGCGATAGTTACTTTCCAGGTTCTTCACCACCACCTGATGCTGGCCAATCAGCTGATCGACCAGTAGCGCGTAACGTTTGCCCGCGCTTTGCAGGATTACCACGATGCCCTGAGTGGCCTCGGTTTTGGCATCCTGCACATCAAAGACGTTCCACAGCTCGACCAGTGGCAGATATTCGCCACGCACTTCCAGCACGCACTCGCCACCGGCCAGCGGTTTCAGCTCTTCGGCGCGCGGTTGCAGCGACTCCATCACCGCATTCAGCGGCAGAATAAAGACTTCATCGGCCACACGAACGGACATCCCATCAAGGATGGCCAGGGTCAGCGGCAGCAGGATACGAATGGTGGTGCCTTTGCCCTGCTTCGAGGCGATCTCGACGTGACCGCCCATCTCCTGAATATTTCGTTTCACCACGTCCATACCGACGCCGCGTCCTGAAACATCTGTCACCTGCTCTGCGGTGGAGAAGCCCGGTGCGAAGATCAGCATGCCGACCTCTTCGTCGCTCATGTTCTCGTGAACCGGCAGGCCCGATGAGAGGGCTTTAGCCAGAATACGTTCACGGTTCAGACCGGCACCATCATCAGACACTTCAATGCAGATGTTGCCGCCCTGATGTTCCGCTGAAAGCGTCAGGTTACCGGTTGCCACTTTACCGGCCACCAGGCGTTTTTCTGGCGTTTCGATACCGTGGTCAAGACTGTTACGCACCAGGTGCGTTAATGGATCGATGATGCGTTCAATCAGGCTCTTATCGAGTTCGGTTGAGCTGCCCAGCAGCGTCAGTTCGACCTCTTTGCCGAGTTTGCTGGCCAGGTCACGCACCAGACGCGGGAAGCGGCTGAAGACATATTCCATTGGCATCATACGAATCGACATCACCGATTCCTGCAGATCGCGGGCGTTACGCTCCAGCTGACCCATGCTGTTCAGCAGGTCACCGTGCGCGACCGGATCGAGTTCGCCGGAACGCTGAGCGAGCATTGACTGGGTAATCACCAGTTCGCCCACCAGGTTGATCAGCTGATCGACCTTCTCCACCGCAACACGGATGCTGGTGGATTCGCTCGATTTGGCAGGGGCCGCGACGCGCTTACTTTCACGCTTCACTGCGGCCACCGGCAGTTCGGTGACGGTGGCGGTGTGAACGTCTTCCACCACCGGTTCGGCCTCGGCTGCAACAGCAGCTGGCGCGGCAACGGCTTCGTCTGCTGCCGGGAAGCGGATCTGTGCTTCGTCGATGACGAAGCAGAGCACCGCCACGATGTCATCTTTACCGACGCCATCAATGCAGACATCCAGCGTGGTGCTGCCTTTCTGTACGTTTGTCAGGGTGCCGAGATTACTCATCTCTTCCAGCATCAGATCGACCTCTTTCTCTTTGAGATCGATCAGCTGTACACGCAGGCCGCTGGTGCTGGCCGGTTCTGCGCTGGCAGTGGCAACACTGGCCGGAACATCAACCGGCAGACCTTTGGCCTCTAGCGCCAGCTGGCGCAGCGCTTCACAGATATATTTGAAGCTCTCCGCGTTAGGCTCCTGCGCGGTTTTATAAGCATCGAGCTGTTCCTGCATAATATCTTTGGTTTCCAAAAACAGGTTGATGATGTCGGTGCTGAGCTGCATCTCGCCGCGACGAGCACCATCCAGAATGTTTTCCAGGATATGAGTCGTTTCCTGTAATACCGTAAAACCAAAGGTTCCGGCCCCACCCTTAATGGAGTGAGCGGCACGGAAGATGGCGTTAAGCTGTTCCGAATCTGGCTCCTGCGGGTCTAAGCCCAACAGGTGTTGTTCCATATCCGCTAATAGCTCATCGGCTTCATCAAAAAACGTCTGGTAAAAATCGCTGATGTCCATACTCACGGGAATCACCTCGGCTGTGAGGGGGCTGCTGTATTCACCGCGCCGCCTGGTGTTGCAGGTGCGGTAATCTGTTCAATGGCCGCCGGATCGCTGATCTGGACGGCATCACTTTCTGCGTTCTCTTTTTCTATTGCCGCTTCGGTGTCGTGGTTCAACACCAGCAGGCTGATGCGGCGGTTAACGGCGTCATTACCGCCACGATTTTTCAGGCGCATGGTGTCGGCCATACCCAACACCCGTAAAATTTTTCCGCTGTCTAAGCCGCCCATCACCAGTTCACGGCGTGAGGCGTTAGCACGGTCTGTCGACAGTTCCCAGTTGCTGTAGCCTTTGTCACCGCTGGCATACTGAAAATCATCGGTATGTCCGGCCAGGCTGATGCGGTTCGGAATGTCGTTAAGGACTGGCGCTATCGCACGCAGAATATCGCGCATATAGGGCTCAACCTCGGCCCGACCGGTCTTAAACATCGGGCGATTCTGGCTGTCGATAATCTGAATACGTAGCCCCTCTTCCACCATGTTGATGATCAGATGCGGGCGCAGCGCTTTCAGACGCGGATCCGCTTCAATCAGCTGGTCGAGCTTTTCACGCAGCCGGTTAAGACGAATCTCATCCAGCTTGCGTTTCTGGGCGTCCATATCGACGACTTTGTTCACTTCGCCAATCTTTTTGGTCGGATCATCACCGCCGCCGGGGATCGGGCTCTCGCTGTCGCTGCTGCGCGCCCCGCCGGTAATCGCTACCTTCAGCGGTGTTTTGAAGTAGTCTGCTATCTGCACCAGCTCCTGCGGGTTGGCAATTGAGAGCAGCCACATCACCATAAAAAAGGCCATCATCGCCGTCATAAAGTCGGCGTAGGCAATCTTCCACGATCCGTGGCTGCCTTCATGGCCTTTATGTTTGCGCTTTTTGATCAGCACAATTGGGCGATTGCCGTGTTTCATGAAGCCTCGTCTGAAGTCTGTTTAGCCGGGTTCTTGGCGTTACGTACGTGCTCTTCCAGTTCGCTGAACGACGGACGCTCGGCGGAATAGAGCGTCTTACGACCAAATTCCACCGCAATCTGCGGCGCGTAACCATTCAGGCTCGACAGCAATGTCACCTTAATGCACTGCATCATCTTGGTGGTTTCCGCACACTTCTGACGCAGCACTGACGAGAGTGGAGAGACAAACCCGTAGGCCAGCAGGATGCCCAGGAAGGTGCCCACCATCGCATGCGCGACCAGCGCACCGAGTTCAGCGGCTGGACGATCGGCCGAAGCCAGTGCATGGACCACGCCCATTACCGCGGCGACGATACCGAATGCCGGAAGACCATCACCCACTGCAGCAATACTTTGCGCTGGTACGTCACACTCGTGTTCGTAGGTCTCAATCTCTTCATCCATCAACGCTTCGATTTCAAAAGCGTTCATGTTGCCGCTCACCATCAGGCGTAAATAGTCAGTAATAAAATCCACTAACTGTTTATCGGCAAGAATGCGGGGATAATTAGCAAAAATTTCACTCTGGCTGGGATCTTCAATATCGCGTTCCAGCGATAACATACCCTGCTGACGCGACTTCGCCATCAGGCGATAAAGCAGCGCCATCAAATCCATGTAAACCGCTTTGTTGTACTTGGAGCCGCGAAATAACTTAGGCAGCGCCTTCAGCGTTTTTTTAATCGACTTACCGTTGTTGCCGACTAAAAAAGCACCGGCACCGGCACCGCCGATCATTAATAATTCGGCTGGCTGATAAAGCGCGCCCAGATGGCCACCTACCAGCGCATATCCGCCCAACACGGAGCCTAAAACAATCAGGTAACCTATAATTATCAGCACAAAAAAATCCTTACGTCCGTAACGTGTTGGTGGAAGTTAAGCCAGAGAGCCGCAGATGTTATTCCTGAACCGCAAGCAAAAAAAAAGCAGCGGTATTAACCGCTGCTGGATGGCTTCCACAGTGCGAACAAACTTAAACGGCGTGTTTAACCTGTTCATCCAGCAGTTGTGGAAACATATCGGCAGGTTCTGCAGAAAGTTTACGTCTTTTTACTGCCCGTGATGGTGGCTGGCACAGGCTGCAGGTAAAGCTGCCAACCGGCTGATGCGCATGATTAATAAAGCTGCCGTTGCAGCTTTTACAATCTGCCAGTTCCAGCATACCGCTATCAACGAATCGGACCAGGGTCCAGGCACGAGTCAGCGCCAACAGCGGGCCCTCGTCCGATTGAGGACACTGTTCAAGATACAGGCGGTAAGCTTTAATCACGGCATCGACGCCGCTGCACAACCCGGTTTTCAGTAAAAACTTCCAGGCGTTACAGAACATAGAAGCATGAATGTTCTGCTCCCACGTCATAAACCAGTCCGTAGAGAACGGCAGCATACCTTTCGGTGGCGGACTGCCACGTAATTCTTTATAGAGCTTGATGAGACGACCGCGGCTCAGCTGGGTTTCGCTCTCAAGCATCTGCAAGCGGGCACCTAATGTAATGAGCTCCATCGCGAGATGAATATCACGTGCTTCCTGAACAATACTTTTCTCACTCATGACATTGCTCTCTTTTTAGCAGGTGCATCATCTTTAGACGCATTACGCAGTAAACGGCTCGATAATAAAATGCCGGTGTGGATTTGTTGTAAATCATCCACGCGTGATTCCTGCGTCAGGCGATTAATGGTGCTGCTATCGGTAAAACGAAACTGGCAAACCAGTTGATTGGTTTCCGCCATTTTTACCATCTCAGGCAATGTTAATTCAGATAATGCATTCGCCATTTTCTCGTCAATTCCGAGGCGAAACATTGCAGAAGCTTTATCCTGGTTAATTAAACGCTGCGCAAGCAGTAAATAAGACAAGTTGAGATCGTAAATATGTTTCAGTACTTCAGAGGTGCCCATTATTTTTCCATCCTGAGAGATGCGACGTAACTGTATCGCAGAATAAATCTGCGGTTCGAGCTGCTGTTTGTTAAATCAAAAGATGGCAAAAAAAACTTTATGTAACGTTAATGTCACCGTTTTCGCCTTCCATTTTTGTGTGGGTTTCAGACCCACCGAAGGTCGAAAATCCATGCCATTTTATTTTCGAGTTCTGGACATCTTCCGTGACGTCTTCTTACATTTTTTAGGACTATTCCGAAAACAACGCAAATCTATATCGTCTGATTTCGACATACAACGACAGTGATGTGAAATTTTAGATAAAGTGTGACGCAGATCACACTTTTAACGCAAATTTCTTCAGCAACCCTTTACCATTACTTACCGACTGGTCATTTTTTGAGCAAAAAAGCCCGATTTTAAGTCCAATTGGTCCTGAGAAAGGTTTAATAGGGGGTAAAAGCATCGCTATTCGACGCTTTGCGCAGTCCGGAATGAATATCGGGTGTTAATCGTTTTAACACCCTATTTAGAACCACCCAAAGAAAGGTTATCAGCATATTATGCTACCGAGTCGTACAGGTATTTGCTTTTAAATTAGTTACTTAAGGGGAGTATCGCAGAGGGTGAGTAATGAAATCGTTAAGGTTTATACGGCAGCAGGTCAGATTTCTGGCAACCTGACGTTAACAGTGGTGGCGGGTTGTACAGACTCTGATTCCCACTGTAACAAGGGGTTATATAAGAAAGTCGAATGAATTAACGAAGGGTTATGCGTTGGCACTATCACTATCGGCAGCCTGAAGAGAAACTTGAGTAAAGAAGGTAAAGAAAGCGGCAGGGGCTGACAGGACGGGGATTTCCGGGCTTACCTGCATTTATCGGGCCACTCCGGGCAGCCACTGACGTTATCAGCGTAGAATCGTAACAAACGGTCATTAACAGATAGCAGGCGAGTTTTCTGTGACCTGGGCCGAAAAAAAAGCAGCGACGCCGTAGAGGCGCCGCTGCTTTCATAACCTGAGTCAGAACAGATATCAGGCGAGTTTTGGGAAGGTCGCGACCTTGTTAACCGTGTTGTGGTCAACGCTGCGCGGTTCAATGCGTTCCAGGTCTTTCAGGAAGCCTTCACGCCAGGCGGTAATATCATTTTTACGCAATACCGCCATCATGTCGTTGTAGCGTGAAATCCTTTCGGTACGCGGCATAGTAATCGCCTTATCCAGCGCGGCGGCCACTTCATCACGGTCATACGGATTCACAATCAGCGCGGAGGTGAGCTCGTTAGCCGCACCCGCAAAGCGCGACAGCACCAGTACACCGGGATCATCAGGGTCCTGCGCAGCCACGTACTCTTTCGCCACCAGGTTCATACCGTCACGCAGCGGCGTAACCAGACCGACATCGGTCAGACGGAAGATTTTCATCAGCAGTCGACGGTCAAAATGCTGGTTAAGGTAGTAGAGCGGGGTCCAGCCCAGCGTACCGTATTTACCGTTGATGCGCCCTGCTTCGGTCTCCAGCTGATGACGGATATCCTGATACGCCTGCACATCGCCGCGCGAGGTCGGTGCAATCTGCGAGTAGCGAATTTTGCCGCGATGCTGCGGGAAGTTCTCCAGCAGCGCTTCATAGGCAAGAAAACGCTCAGGCAGACCTTTGGAATAGTCGAGACGTTCGCAGGCAATAATATTGCGTGCATCGCCCAGCTCTTTCTTCATGGCGGCCATTTTCGGTGGCAGCGGCCCTTCGGCCATCTCTTTAATACTGTCTGGCTCAATCCCGATGGGATAAACCTCAGTCATAAAGGTGTTGCCAAAGGCGCGATGTTTTTTGTCGCCCTTATTCTGCAGCTGAGTGAGCTGGCTGACGCTGTCGAGGAAGGCCACCCGATCCGATTCGGTCTGGAAACCCAGCAGGTCATATTCGCACAACATTTCCAGAAGCTCTTTGTGCGGCGGCAGCGCATTAAATATTTCAGGCGTCGGGAAAGGAATATGCAGGAAGAAGCCGATACGGTTATTAATGCCCGCCCGACGCAGCGCAGCTGCAAACGGTAAAAAGTGATAATCGTGGATCCAGACAATATCATCCGGCTTGATCAGCGGTTTTAAACGCTGTGCCACCGCATCGTTAACGTCGCAATACCCTTCCCAGGCTTCCCGCTGGAACTGCACCAGGTCAAGGCGATAATGGAATGCGGGCCAGATGACAGTGTTTGAGAACTGGCAATAGTAGAGATCGTAATCGTTCTGGCTCAGCGGGAACGAGGCATACTCAATACCCTCATGTTCCTGAACCGTGACTTCTTCTACCTCTTCGCCTGTGTACTCGCTGATTTCACCGTTCCAGCCAAACCACAGTCCACCGGTGCTTTTCAGTGCATCGAGAATACCGACGGCCAAACCGCCAGCGCTGGTTTTTGACCCATCGGGCATGGCGACACGGTTAGATACAACCACTAAACGACTCATAACCTAAACTCCTTACCGACGTTGTCTTGATCTGATAGTAATAATGTTCTTTCCAGCCAGCCGTAAACCGCATCGACATCATGAAGCCGATAATGGGCCTGGGTGGAACCTTCTCCGACTTTGATCGAGACGCCCTGCCGTGCGTTCACGGCCAGAAAGCCCTTTTCATCCGTCAGATCGTCGCCAATAAAGACCGGCGTACGTCCGGCAAAAGGGGGCTGCTGCATAAAGTCGCTGATTGCGGCGCCTTTATCGATACCTGCCGGTTTAATCTCTACCACACATTTCCCCGGCTGAAGCGCCAGTCCGGGAAAACGTTTTACTGACTGTTCAGCCAGTCGCATCACATCCTGCTCATGCTGCATCGCCTGGCGGTAGTGAAGTGCGAAAGCCATGCCTTTTACCTCCAGCTGGGTGCCAGGCCAGGATGCCATGGCATCCTGCAATTCCGCCCTGAGCGATTGCTCCACCTCGACCGGCAGGCTGATGCGTTGCAGATTACCCTCTGCATCACGGCGCTCAGCACCATGTACGCCCGCAGCCGGGCCGTACCAGGGAGCGGCCAGCGCATCGAGTTGTTCTATGGGTCTGCCGGAGACCAGCGCAAGCGCGCCCTGCGAGAGTGCAGAGAGCTGCTGCAGTTGCGCGATGACCTGCTCAGGAATAAATACCGCTTCGGGACGGGACTGAATCGCTGCCAGCGTGCCGTCGACATCAAAAAAGAAGGCGTACTGCCCGCCGCTTAATGTCGGGTACCTGGCATGGGTGTCTGCCGCTTGGGTCACGTTACTTCTCCTGAAAATCGAATTTTAATAGAACATTGAGTTAAAACAAGAATGTCCTGACGCAGTCAGGTCAGCAAGCGGGAAATTCTGATAAAGCGGTGATTGAGGGATAAAACGCGGTAACGGGATAGGTCACTCTCCTCAAACTTGCAAGCGCATTGCTGACAATACTGGCTAACTGAGAACATCTTCACAGTAAGTGTAGTCATTAACAGGGGTTATGCCAGAAAGATGCAGGTTTCATGCCAGCCGCTGCGGTTAAGTCAGCATAAAAGCACCATTCAATTCTGCTTCGCTTCCGATGATCAGGCCAGACACGATCCGCTGCTGACTGGAGTCACGCACGTATCGCACCCGGCAGAGTCGGCCCCCCCAAAGCTTAAGGCTCTTAAGGTATTCCTAATATTGAAAGCGCATTCTCGTGACACTTTTATTACTCTGGTTCCTGCTCACATGGCGTTTACCCTGAAGAGGCCGCTGATTAGCCGCCTTACGTTGCTGATTCTGGCTGCGGTTTACATCGCGGTTTTCCTTAACGTTGCCTATTACCGTCAGGTGCTGGCGGTGATGCCGCTGAACGACCTGCACACCACGCTGGTCTTTTTATCGATGCCGCTGGTCGCCTTTAGCGTGATCAATATCGTGATTACGCTGGCCTCGTTTATCTGGCTGGATCGGCTGCTGGCCGCGCTGTTTATTCTGCTCTCCGCCTCGGCACAGTTCTTTATTCACACCTATAACATCGTGGTCGATCGCTCGATGATCACCAACATGATGGATACCACCGCCTCGGAATCCTTTGCGCTGATTACGCCACAGCTGCTTGTAACCCTGCTCACCTCGGGCGTGCTGATGACGTTGCTGCTGTTCTGGCCGCGAATCAAAAAGCAGCAGTGGCGCGGCGTGCTGGCGCGACTGCTCAGCGTATTGCTGTCAGCGGCGCTGATTGTGCTGATCGCCCTGCTCTTCTATAAAGATTACGCTTCGCTGTTCCGTAACAACCGCGAGCTGGTAAAAGCGCTGAGCCCCTCTAACAGCATCGCGGCGACGCTCTCCTGGTATAAGCATGAGCAGTTACAGAACGCGCCGCTGATGCGTATCGGTGAAGATGCGCACCTGCAGCCCAGCCGCAGCAGTGGCAAACCTAACCTGACTATTCTGGTGCTGGGTGAGACCTCGCGTGCGCAAAATTTCTCGCTGGGCGGTTACGGTCGTCTGACCAATCCCTTGCTGGCGAAAGATGATGTGATCTATTTCCCGCACACCACCTCGTGCGGAACGGCGACGGCGGTTTCCGTGCCCTGCATGTTCTCCAACATGCCGCGCGCCCACTATGATGATGTGCTGGCCGCCCATCAGGAGGGATTGCTGGATATTATTCAGCGCGCCGGGATCAGCGTGTTGTGGAATGAGAACGATGGGGGCTGTAAAGGGGCCTGCGATCGCGTTCCGCATCAGGACATGACCAGCCTGAACCTGCCCGGCATGTGTATTGATGGTGAGTGTTACGACGACGTGCTGTTCCACGGTCTGGATGAGTATATCAGTCAGTTAAAAGGCAACGCGGTGATTGTGCTGCACACCATTGGCAGTCATGGCCCGACTTACAGCCATCGCTATCCGCCACAGTTTCGTCAGTTTGAACCGACCTGCGACACCAACCAGATTCAGGACTGTTCGCAACAACAGTTGATCAACACCTATGACAATACGCTGGTCAATGTGGATCACATCGTCGATAAAGCCATTAACGTACTGCGTGCACATCAGGACCGCTTCACCACCAGCCTGGTCTATCTGTCTGACCATGGTGAATCCCTGGGTGAAAATGGTGCTTACCTGCATGGCCTGCCCTATGCTATCGCGCCGGATACCCAGAAACATGTGCCGTTGCTGATCTGGCTTTCCGATGATTATCAGAAACGTTATGCGGTTAATCGCAGTTGCCTGAATAAACTGGCGGCGACAGACGATTTTTCACAGGATAATCTGTTTTCAACCATGCTGGGATTAACCGGCACCGCGACCCACGAATATGTGCCTGCGGATGATATTTTGACGTCGTGTCGGAGCCAACCTTAATGAAGATACTGATTGTTGAAGATGATGCCCTGCTGCTGCAGGGTCTGATGCTGGCGCTGGAAGGTGAAGGCTATGTCTGTGATGGCGTCACGCGGGTGCGGGATGCTGAAGCGCATTTCGCCAGCGGCCTGTATAGTCTGGTGGTGCTGGATCTTGGCCTGCCGGATGAAGATGGACTGCATTTTCTGATACGCCTGCGGCGGCAGAAGAAGATGACGCCGGTGCTGATCCTGACCGCACGCGACACCATCAGCGAACGCATTGCCGGACTCGACGCTGGCGCGGACGACTATCTGATCAAACCGTTCTCGCTGGATGAGTTGCTGGCGCGGATCCGCGCCCTGATTCGCCGCCACGTCAATCAGGGCGACAGTCATGTCAGAGTGGGTGCGCTGGCGCTGGATATGACCCATCGCCAGATTACGCTCAGCGACGTACTGCTGGATCTGACACCCAAAGAGTTTGCCATTCTGTCACGGCTGATGCTCAAGGCCGGGAATCCGGTTCACCGTGAAATTCTCTACCAGGATATCTATAACTGGGAGACCGAGCCTTCTACTAATACCCTGGAAGTGCATATCCATAATCTGCGCGACAAAATTGGCAAAAGCGCTATCCGCACCGTGCGCGGTTTTGGCTATGCGCTGGTGACGCAGGATGGCGTTCGTGAGGCAACATGATAAGACGTTTCGATCATCGCAGTATGCGCTTTCGTCTCATCCTGACCATCGGTCTGATCCTGCTGGTTTTCCAGGTGATCAGCGTGGTCTGGCTATGGCATGAGAGCAAAGAGCAGATTCAGTTTCTGGTGGAAGCGCAGCTGCAGAAGCGCAACATGGACAGTCACGTTAAGCGTGAAGTGCATGAAGCGGTAGCCAGCCTGGCGGTGCCAAGTCTGGTGATGATTACCCTGACGCTGCTGCTCTGCTATCAGGCGGTGAAATGGATTACCCGGCCGCTTTATCAGCTGCAGCGTGAACTGGAGAGTCGCAGCGAAGAGAATCTTGATCCCGTCGCCTGCCACAGTCAGGTTCAGGAGATCGATGCGGTGACGCAGGCGATAAACCAGCTGGTCGCGCGTCTGAACAGCAGTCTGGAGCGCGAACGGTTGTTCACCGCCGACGTGGCACATGAGCTGCGCACGCCGCTGGCGGGATTGCGGCTGCATCTGGAGTTAATCGAACGTAACAGCGATGTCAAAGTTCAGCCGCTGGTGCAGCGCCTGGATCAGATGACGCACAGTGTGTCGCAACTGCTGAATCTGGCGCGTGCAGGACAGTCCTTTACCTCTGGCACCTATCAGAACGTGGGGCTGATTGAAGATGTGATCCTGCCAATGGAGGCAGAGCTGAGTATCATGCTGGAGGCGCATCAGCAGACGCTGGTGCTCGATCTGCCACAGGAGCAGTTTGTGCGCGGTGATGCCACGCTGCTGAAGATGTTGCTGCGTAACCTGGTGGAGAACGCCCATCGCTACAGCCCGGATAACAGCACCATCAGTGTGCAGCTGGTGTTAACTCCTCAGCCGATGCTGGTGGTGGAAGATCAGGGTCCGGGAATTGATGAGAGTAAAAGTGGCGAGCTGAGTAAAGCGTTTATCCGGATGGACAGCCGCTACGGCGGTATCGGACTCGGGCTGAGCATCGTCAGCCGTATCGTCCAGTTACACCGGTTTCAGTTTTTCTTAGAGAACCGCCGCGACCGAAGCGGTTGTCGTGCCGTGGTGAAGTTTTAAGCGCTGAACCAGGCGGAGAGGAACAGAACGACCGTGGCTGCGGCAATCAGCAGTGCAGCATATTCACTCATCGGACGCGGAGCAGTCACAGACAGGGCAACAGGAGCAGTTTTCATAGCATCATCCTCAGTTAAAGCAGGCAGTATCGCGATTGCATATTAAGGAAACCTTAAGCTCGCGATACTGCCGCTAAAAATGTCTGCGCTGCCAGACGCCGCCATCAACCTCGCATTTCTGCCCGCTGACACGCCTGCTGCATCCGCCCGGTGCTCTACACTTAATGGCTACGTTCCGTTACAGGAGTTACGCCATGAGCCAACGCATGCACAAATATGCTTTTCCGGTCAGCAAAGCCCGCAAATACCTTGAGCCCGGACCGGTGCTGCTGCTCAGTTCGCAGTACAAAGATCAACATGACATCATGACGCTCGGCTGGCACACGGTGCTGGAGTTTTCTCCGTCACTGGTCGGCTGCATGATTGCCGGTATGAACCACAGCCATGAGCTGATCCGCAACAGCGGTCAGTGCGTGCTGAACATTCCTTCTGCCTCGCTGATTGATGAAGTTGTGGCAATCGGCAACAGCCACGGCGACAGCATTGATAAGTTTGAGGCATTTGGCCTGACGCCGGAACCCGCTCAGGTGGTTGGCGCGCCGATGATTGCCGAATGTTTTGCCAGCTTTGAGTGTCAGCTTTATGACGATTCGATGGTCGCTAACTACAACCTGTTTATTTTTGAGATTGTTAAAGCGCACGTTGCCGAGCAGCCGGAATATCCCACTACCCTGCACTACACTGGCGAAGGCCGGTTCAGCGTGATGAGCGACAAAATTCTGGATAAGAGCGGCGATTTTAAACCGGAGATGCTGATTTAGTTGAAAGCGGTCTGCCGCGCCCCCATTCACCTCTTTCGACCTGACAGGAGTAAATTATTATGGCAATCGAATACGCAGTTATCGCTGGCGGCTGTTTCTGGTGTACCGAAGCGGTATTTAAGGATGTGATCGGCGTAGAGTCGGTAGAAAGCGGTTATACCGGCGGTGCCCGGCCGAATCCGACTTATGAGCAGGTCTGCAGCGGTGCGACCGGTCATGCGGAAGCGATCCGCATTGGCTTCGACCCGGATAAAGTCAGCTTTGGCGATCTGCTGGATATCAGCTTTGTGACGCATGATCCGACCCAGCTTAACCGTCAGGGTAATGATATTGGCACCCAGTATCGTTCCGCCATTTTCCCGGCCAATGCAGAGCAGGAAGCGGAAGCACGCGCCGCCATTGCCCGCGCTCAGGCTGACCATGATGTGCCGGTGGTGACCACCATTGAGCCGCTGAAAGAGTGGTATCCCGCTGAAGCTTATCATCAGGATTACTGGGAAGGCGCGGGCCAGCGCAACGGCTACTGCATGGCGGTCATTCCACCGAAATTGCAGAAGCTGCGGAAAAGTTTCGCTAACAGAGTAAAGAGCTGATTCCGGCATCAGTCGGGGCAGCGTCTGACCAGTAACGAGGGTGAGAACGCCGCCCCGGTTTATTTGCTGCCATAAAACTCACCTGACCGGGCTCATCAGGATGACGGGATGTGGCCGGTAAAACGGCGGGTTTTATGCCGCAGTAAATCGATTCGTTCAGAGCTTAAGCGAATAGATCAAAAGAGAAAAATAGTGCTTGACCGTTTTCAGTCGACTCCCTATAGTACCGCCCCGTTGACCCATCGCGGTCAGCGAAGTAAATCTGGTGAGGTGTCCGAGTGGCTGAAGGAGCACGCCTGGAAAGTGTGTATACGGCAACGTATCGAGGGTTCGAACCCCTCTCTCACCGCCATCTTCAAAAAAGAGCCTGAACTTTTGTTCAGGCTCTTTTTTTTGCATATTTCACTCTGAGAGAGTGTGATAACTCCCGCCGGGGAACGACCACGGGCGCAGCCCTGTCCCACAATAAGAAAACCCGGCCGGAGCCGGGTTTGGGCGCTACACTTCTACTCAATCAAACGCTAGCTATACGCGTGCAGGGTGCGCTGACACAGCGCAGAACGCACACAATCTTCTTTGCCGAAGCGTACAATGCCAACCATCTCGTCCTCTTCGAAACGCGCCAGCGCGTCTGCGAGACCGGAAGGCACCCCAGCGGGCAAGTCGCACTGGGTAATATCGCCGTTAACAATGACCGTGACATTTTCGCCCAGTCGGGTCAGGAACATTTTCATCTGCGCGGCGGTGACGTTCTGCGCCTCGTCCAGAATTACCACAGCATTTTCGAAGGTGCGACCACGCATATAGGCGAACGGTGCAATCTCTACCTTGGCAATTTCCGGACGCAGACAATATTGCATAAAGGATGCGCCAAGACGTTTAACCAGAATGTCATAAACCGGGCGGAAATAAGGCGCGAATTTCTCAGAAATATCGCCGGGAAGGAATCCCAGATCCTCATCTGCCTGCAGTACCGGGCGCGTAACGATAATCCTGTCGATATCCTTATTAATCAGGGCCTCAGCCGCTTTTGCGGCACTGATCCAGGTTTTACCGCAGCCGGCTTCACCGGTTGCGAAGATCAGCTGTTTTCTCTCTATGGCGTTAAGATAGTGCGCCTGAGCTTCATTACGGGCTTCAATCGGCAACCGGTCACGCGTATCGCGCGCCATGCCAATGGCATCCAGTCCACTCATATGCACCAGCGAAGTGACCGACTCTTCTTCACGCTGACGATGACTTCTTGAGTCACTACGAAGCACTCTTCTTGCTTCACGACGCGCTTTGATCACTGCTTTCTGTCTTCCCATAGTGGCACCTTTCAGTTGGTTTCATTTCCTGCGTCAGGCCGGTGGCCCGTTGCGATAACGTGAACGCTTTAGAGGTTTCAGTTGGCTTCCTTTTGAGCCATGACAGGACAGGATAGTGGGTATGCAGCAGCGCAATAGCGTAGCTGAACACCGGATAAAACAGGATGCGATAAGACAAAAGAGATGGTTGAAGGAAGGAAGAAATAACGAGGCAGAATTGCCCTCGCGGTCAGGCGCAATCTATTTACTGACAGTGACTTTCCATTAAAGACTCGACCCATGCGCGAACTCCAGTGTGATACATCAACACATCCGATTACGCCTGTTTAATAAAGTGCACCATTTTGTTGGGCCTTTGCAATAGTAATTTTACCTGCTGGGAAAAGAATTGCTAATCACGTGTATGTATTTCTTTTAAGGCAAAATGTAAAAGCGTTTTATTACAGTGAATTAGCTTATTTTATATATGCCAGACAACCGCTAAAACTCAGTTTAACCTCAGTCAGCAAAGCACGAAAACCGTAAAACGTGGGCGACCAGAACAGGGACGCCCACAGTGGTTGAATTTTAATCAGGCTTCCAGCAACGACTGCGCTAAATAATGGCTGGCGTCTGGTACACCGGGCAAAACAAAAAAGTAACCGCCGCCAAAAGGCCGGATATATTCTTCCAGCGCTTCGCCGTTCAGGCGCCGCTGCACCGTGAGAAAGCCGCGTTCCAGATCGTGCTGATAGCAGACGAATAGTAACCCCATCTCCAGTTGTCCCGATGCAGAGATACCCGCGGAGTAACTGTAGCCGCGCCGCAGCATCAGGCTGCTTGCCGTCTCTGGCGTGCGGGGATTGGCAAGACGGATGTGCGCATCCAGCGCAATTACCTCACCGTCCGGATCACGGGCGTAATCCGGAACGTCGCGCTCATGCTGCATCCCCAGCGGCGCGCCACTTAATTTCTCACGACCAAAGATAGTCTGTTGCTCGCCCAGCGGCGTGCGATCCCACATTTCGACGTGAAAGCGGATTAACCGTACAGCCTGATAGCTGCCATTGCGCGCCCAGACCGGTTCGTCCTGATCGTCTGTCACCCACAGCAGTTGATTCATCAGAGCAGGGTTGTGGGTATCCGGATTGGCGGTGCCATCTTTGAACCCCAGCAGGTTGATCGGGGTCTCCTGCCCCTGACTGCGCGCGGCGTGATCGGAGATAAAGCCTTCACGCCGCCAGCGTACGCCAAGCAGGTCAGGCGTATGCTTGATGATATCCCGCAGGGCATGAATCACCGTATCCTGAGTGTTGGCACAGAGCTGCAACAGCAGATCGCCATGACACTGACTGGCATCCAGCGAATCATTGGGAAAGCGAGTCATCGGCTGCAATTTTTTCGGTTTGTGCGGCGCCAGACCAAAGCGTTCATCAAACAGTGAATTGCCGACCGACACGGTAATCGTCAGATTATCAGGCGCGATAGTCGCCCCAAGAATGCCGGAATCCATTGGCGGCAACCGCGGATTGGTGACTACCGGTGCCGGACCGCCCGTGGTCAGAAAGGCAATACGCTGGGTCAGCAACCGGAACAGACGCACCAGCTCCGTTTTATCGCTGCTGAGCAGATCAAACGCCACCAGCATCATCGATGCCTGCTGTGGCGTCGTGATACCTGCCTGATGCTGACCATAAAACGGCTGCATCTGCTGTCGGGCCTGCGGCGTAACCGTCCCCGGCGAAAAGCTGTCGGCGGCGGCTGCATGGAACGGACAGCCGCCGCCCAGCGCTGCCGCGCTGCCCAGCAGCCCCAGCCCTTTTAGTAACCGACGACGCGCAGGCTGCGCGTCATCTTCCTTGCGACTCATGATTAATCCAGACCCAGGGTGCCACGAAGTAATGAAAGATCTTCCGCCAGTGCGGTGATCGGTCCTTTCAGCGCGTTACGGTCGGCGCTGGTCAGTTTCTCATAGGATTCAAAACCGGTTTGGGTGCGGTACTTACTCAGGATCGCATCCACTTTTTTGAAGTTGGCGTCAACCTTGGCCAGCAACTGAGGATTGGCTTTGCTTACCATGGGTCGCAGCAGCTCAACGATTTTCTGCGCGCCATCAATGTTCGCCTGGAAGTCCCACAGGTCAGTCCGGCTGTAGCGATCTTCTTCACCGGAAATTTTGCTGGAAGCGACCTCTTCAATCAGGCCGGCTGCGCCGCCGACCACTTTGGCTGGCGGGAAAGCCAGTTCGCTGATGCGCACCTGCAAATCTTTCACATCTTTATTCAGCTGCTCAGCGTAGTCCGCCATGCCTTTCGTGCTGTTATCAGCAAACAGCGCTTTCTCCAGACGGTGGAAACCGGTGAACTTAGGATCGGCCGCTTTTTTCTCATAGTCATCTTCACGGGCGTCAATGCTGCCGTCGAGATCGGAGAAGAGCTCAGCAATCGGCTCAATGCGCTCATAATACTGACGGGTCGGAGCAAACAGCGCTTTGGCTTTTTCAACATCACCCGCTTTAACGGCGTCAGTAAAGGCCTGGGTGTTGCTCACCAGCTGGTTCACCTGGTCGGTCACATAGGCTTTATATTCGGTGATCGGGCCTTCCAGCTGCATACGTGCTGAGGTGCCACTTTTTGCCGCACCCTCACCGGCTTGCACAATCAGCTTGCCTTTTGGATTGCTCAGCAGCCCACAGGTCATCTCATATTCGCCCGCCTCCAGATTGGCGGTCAGTTTCTGACTGAAGCCCGGCGCGATATTCTCACGCTCTTCAACCACCATCACGCCTTTGAGGATCTCCCACTCCAGCGCTTTCTGGCTGTTGTTTTTAATCAGGAACTGGGTCTTACCGGCCTTGACCGTTAAGCTCATCGGCTCGCACTGCTTGTCGGTGACGCTTACGGTAACCTGAGGAACCGCCGCGGCCGCCGTTGCGGAGATTGCCAGCAGAGGAAGCAGCAGTGCCTTGCGGCGGAAACGCATTGTCATCTCTCTTTCCCTATCATGTTGCAGGCGTAAGATGCGCCCGTTAAATGTCAAATTACACAGTGGCCGACGCAGCAGAACGCGCAGGCATAAAGAACAGAATCAGCGCCGGAATCAGGTAAGCGAAGTAAACGGTCACTTCACTGACGCTTGGGGACTCCTGATAACCCAGCACCCCTTCCAGCAGGGTGCCGAACAGCGAATGGGTCGATAAGGTATTGCTGAGATCGAAGGCGACATCCTGAAAGCGATTCCATAAACCCGCTTCGTGGAAGGCGCGGATGGCACCCGCTGCCAGACCCGCGGCGACAAACAGGATGAATACGCTGGTCCAGCGGAAGAAATGGGCCATGTTAAGACGGATACCGCCCCAGTAGAGCAGCATGCCCAGCACGACCGCGGTTGCCAGACCCAGCACCGCGCCAATCGGCGGCGCATAACCGACATCCTGGGTAAACGCCGCCAGCAGGAAGAACACCGACTCCAGCCCTTCGCGCGCCACGGCAAGAAACACCATCAGCACCAGTGCCAGACCGCCACGACCTGAGCGTTGCAGCGCCTGATCGACCGCCTGTTCAAGCTCGACCCTGATGTTGCGGGCGACTTTGCGCATCCAGAAAACCATTGAGGTGAGGATCACCACCGCAATCAGCGCCACGATGCCCTCAAACAGCTCCTGCTCTTTCTGCGGGAACTCACCGGTGGTGGCATTGATGAACAGACCCAGGCCCAGACAGAGCCCGGCGGCAATAAACACACCGGCCCACATCGCGGGAAACCATTGGGTGCGCTGGGTGCGTTTGAGATAGCTGGCTATCAGGCTGACTATCAGCGCGGCTTCAAGCCCTTCGCGCAGCATGATGAGAAAAGGAACAAACATCGCCAACCTCTTGAATGTTAAGCAGCGTCAATAAACAGTAAAATAAGGTAAAGTGTAAACGATACCGATTATCATTATCGCTGAGAAAAAAACAAGTTGCCGGTGGAGATAATTTCATCTTTGAGTGGTTTATCTTTGTAACAAAAAAGCCCGCCCCTTTCGGGACGGGCCAGCCGATTAACGCCTCGCTTATTTTGTCTGGAACTCCGCCTCTGCAGCGGCAAAGCGCTGCTGCGCTTCTGCTGATGGCTCACGGCCCATCAGCGTGAACACTACAATGGCGATGCTGGCGAAAATGAAGCCCGGGATGATTTCATACAGTCCCAGCCAGCCATATTGTTTCCACACCAGCACGGTCAGCGCACCGACGATCATGCCCGCCAGCGCACCGTTGCGGTTCATCCGCTTCCAGCAGACACCAAACAGTACTACCGGACCAAACGCCGCACCGAAGCCCGCCCAGGCGTAGCTCACCAGGCCCAGCACGCGGTTTTCCGGGTTAGCCGCCAGCGCGATCGCAATCAGCGCCACCAGCAGCACCATCAGACGCCCTACCCATACCAGCTCTTTCTGGCTGGCATTTTTACGCAGTAAGCCTTTATAGAGATCTTCGGTCAGGGCGCTGGAGCAGACCAGCAGCTGACAGCTCAGCGTTGACATCACGGCTGCCAGGATCGCTGACAGCAGAATACCGGCAATCCACGGGTTGAACAGGATACGCGCCAGCTCGATAAAGACCCGCTCCGCATTGGCGTTAACGCCAACCGCCAGCGTCGGGTTGTTCTGGAAGTAGGCAATACCGAAGAAGCCCACCGCCACGGCACCGGCCAGACAGAGCACCATCCAGGTCATACCGATACGGCGAGCGGTACGGATTGAACGATGCGAATCCGCCGCCATAAAGCGCGCCAGAATATGAGGCTGCCCGAAGTAGCCCAGGCCCCAGCCGAGCAGGGAGATCACCGCGACGAAGTTCAGTCCCTTCAGCATGTCGAGGTTTTCCAGGCTCTTCGCTTCAATCACCGCCAGCGAATCAGACCAGCCGCCGACCGCGATAATCACAAACACCGGCGTCAGGATCAGCGCAAAAATCATCAGGCTCGCCTGAACGGTATCGGTCCAGCTCACCGCCAGGAAACCGCCCACCAGCGTATAGAGAATGGTCGCCGCTGCCCCCGCCCACAGAGCGGTCTGGTAACTCATACCAAAGGTGCTTTCAAACAGACGCGCACCGGCTACCACGCCTGAGGCGCAATAGATGGTGAAGAACACCAGGATCACAATGGCGGAGATCACGCGCAAAATTTTACTGTGGTCCTCAAAGCGGCTGGTAAAGAAGTCCGGCAGCGTCAGGGCGTTGTTGTGATGTTCAGTCTGAACCCGCAGGCGACCGGCCACGATTTTCCAGTTCAGCCAGGCACCGATCGTCAGGCCAATCGCAATCCAGCTTTCAGAGATACCGGAGATGAAGATCGCACCCGGTAAGCCCATCAGCAGCCAGCCGCTCATATCGGATGCACCAGCAGAGAGTGCCGTAACCACGCTACCCAGACTGCGGCCACCGAGGATGTAATCATCAAAGTTTTTGGTTGAGCGATAAGCCACAAACCCGATTAATACCATCCCAAGAATATAAACCAAAAAGGTCACCAGCAAAGGTGTACTTACACTCATCTGTCTCTCCACTTATTATTTGATATCCCAGAGAAATCGCCAGCTACCCGCCTGCCGGAACGGGGCAAAGCGGGCCGATTTTCTTCGTCAGGGCGTCACTCATTTCCCAGCGGCGCGGTATCCTGCCGGAAAGGCGTTGTGCGCACAATGGATTTAACACAGGCGTTACAGTGATTTCACTAACCGTTTGTGAAAACGTGCTCATAGGTTGCACTCGCTCACAGTTATCCGGTTGCACCATCGTATTACCTGCCTGAAACCCGCTTTTCATCGGGTCTGCCAGACTGGCGAGGATCTTGCAGCAATATCCGTGCCGCATTGCGGGATTTAACAATCGTCGACGTTAAAAGGGTGTTAACTGGCTCACATTTAACACGGTTGCACAAAGTTGCAACTTAAGTGATAGTGCAGCCAACGCCGTATCGAACCACTATCAAGGAGCTCTGGAGTCATGGCTACAACCACCATGGGTGTAAAACTGGATGACGCAACACGCGAGCGCATCAAACTGGCTGCGCAGCGCATCGATCGCACGCCGCACTGGCTGATTAAACAGGCGATCTTTAACTACCTGGGCCAGCTGGAAACCGGCGATACCGTGCCGGAGATCCCGCTTTCTGCTCAGGCGGCCGCGGAGTCCGACGACACCCAGCCAGAGGAGACGCACCAGCCGTTCCTTGATTTTGCAGAGCAGATTTTACCTCAGTCCGTGACTCGTTCAGCGGTGACCGCCGCATGGCGTCGTCCGGAGACCGATGCGGTGCCAATGATGCTGGAACAGGCACGTTTACCGGCGGCGCTGGCAGAGAAAACCCATCAGCTGGCTTACCAGCTCGCCGACAAGCTGCGGCACCAGAAAGGGGCAACCGGACGCGCTGGCATGGTGCAGAGCCTGCTGCAGGAGTTCTCTCTCTCCTCCCATGAAGGTGTGGCGCTGATGTGTCTGGCTGAAGCGCTACTGCGTATTCCCGACAAGCCAACGCGCGATGCGCTGATCCGCGACAAGATCAGCAACGGCAACTGGCAGTCACATCTGGGACGCAGCCCGTCACTGTTTGTCAACGCGGCGACCTGGGGCCTGCTGTTTACCGGCCGCCTGGTCTCGACCCACAACGAGTCGAATCTCTCAAGCTCGCTTAACCGCATTATTGGTAAGGGTGGCGAACCGCTGATCCGCAAAGGCGTGGATATGGCGATGCGTCTGATGGGCGAGCAGTTCGTCACCGGTGAAACCATTGCCGAAGCGCTGGCTAACGCCCGCAAGCTGGAAGAGAAAGGCTTCCGCTACTCCTATGACATGCTGGGCGAAGCGGCCCTGACGGCAGGCGATGCCAAAGCCTATCTGCTCTCTTATCAGCAGGCGATCCATGCCATTGGTAAAGCGTCGAATGGTCGTGGCATCTATGAAGGTCCCGGCATCTCTATCAAGCTCTCAGCACTGCATCCCCGCTACAGCCGCGCGCAGTATGAGCGCGTGATGGAAGAGCTCTACCCTATTCTGAAATCGCTGACGCTGCTGGCCCGCTCCTATGACATCGGCATCAACATCGATGCAGAAGAGGCGGACCGGCTGGAACTGTCGCTGGATTTACTGGAGAAACTCTGTTTCGAGCCAGAGCTGGAAGGCTGGAACGGCATCGGTTTCGTGATTCAGGCCTACATGAAACGCTGTCCGTTTGTGATTGATGAGCTGATCGATCTGGCGCAGCGCAGCCGCCGTCGCCTGATGATTCGTCTGGTGAAAGGCGCGTACTGGGACAGCGAAATCAAGCGCGCCCAGATGGAAGGCCTGGAAGGCTATCCGGTCTACACCCGCAAGGTTTACACCGATATCTCTTATCTGGCCTGTGCCCGCAAACTGCTGGCCGTGCCAAGCCTGATCTATCCGCAGTTCGCTACCCATAATGCCCACACCCTGGCGGCGATTTATCAGCTGGCGGGCAACAACTACTATCCCGGTCAGTATGAGTTCCAGTGCCTGCACGGCATGGGCGAACCGCTCTATGAGCAGGTGGTCGGCAAAGTGGCGGACGGCAAACTTAACCGCCCCTGCCGTATCTATGCGCCGGTCGGTACCCATGAAACCCTGCTGGCCTATCTGGTGCGCCGCCTGTTAGAAAACGGGGCCAACACCTCCTTTGTAAACCGCATTGCCGATACCTCGCTGCCGATTGATGAACTGGTGGCCGATCCGGTGAGCGCGGTGGAGAAGCTGGGTGCCAGCGAAGGTGCCATTGGTCTGCCGCATCCGAAAATCCCCCTGCCGCGCGATCTGTATGGCGATAACCGCGTTAACTCTGCGGGTCTGGATATGGCCAACGAACACCGTCTTGCCTCACTCTCCAGCGCCCTGCTGAGCAGCGCCGCACAGCCCTGCCTGGCCGAGCCGATGATCGACGGTGAAGCGGGTGCCGGCGAGTTGCGCGACATTCTGAACCCGGCAGCGCCTGGCGACCGTGTAGGTCAGGTCCGTGAAGCCACAGAGCAGGAAGTTTCTGTGGCGCTGGATGCCGCGGTGAACAGCGGGCCAATCTGGTTTGCCACACCACCGCAGGAGCGTGCCGCCATTCTGGAACGCGCCGCACAGATCATGGAAGGCCAGATGCAGCAGCTGCTTGGCATCCTGGTGCGTGAAGCGGGCAAAACCTACAACAACGCCATCGCGGAAGTGCGCGAAGCGGTTGATTTCCTCTATTACTACGCCGGAATGGTGCGTGACGATTTCGACAACGAAACCCATCGTCCGCTGGGCCCGGTGGTCTGCATCAGTCCATGGAACTTCCCGCTGGCGATCTTTACCGGTCAGATTGCGGCTGCACTGGCAGCGGGCAACAGCGTGCTGGCCAAACCGGCCGAGCAGACACCGCTAATTGCCGCACAGGCGGTTCAGATCCTGCTGGATGCGGGTGTGCCGCCAGGCGTGCTGCAACTGCTGCCTGGCCAGGGTGAAACCGTTGGTGCACAGTTGACCGGTGACGTTCGGGTACGTGGCGTGATGTTTACCGGTTCAACTGCGGTGGCGACACTGCTGCAGCGTAATCTGGCGGGTCGCCTTGACCAGCACGGTCGTCCTGTGCCGCTGATTGCTGAGACCGGCGGGATGAATGCGATGATCGTCGACTCTTCCGCGCTGACTGAGCAGGTGGTGATCGATATCGTCGCCTCTGCCTTCGACAGTGCCGGACAGCGCTGTTCTGCCCTGCGCCTGCTCTGCATTCAGGAAGATGTCGCCGACCATACCCTGAAGATGCTGCGCGGCGCGATGGCCGAGTGCCGCATGGGCAATCCGGAGCGCTTTTCGACCGACATCGGTCCGGTCATTGATGCCGAAGCGAAAGCCAATATCGATCGCCATATTCAGGCGATGCGTAATAAAGGCTTCACGGTCTATCAGGCGGTGCAGGATAACCCGCAGGACAGCAAAGAGTGGAATAGCGGTACCTTTGTTAAACCGACACTAATTGAGCTGGGTCAGGTCAGCGATCTGGATAAAGAGATTTTTGGCCCGGTGCTGCACGTGGTGCGTTTCACCCGCAATAACCTGCCGCAGCTGGTTGAGCAGATCAATGCGTCCGGCTATGGCCTGACGCTGGGCGTACATACCCGCATCGACGAAACGATTGCACAGGTCACGGCGAACGCCCGAGTCGGCAATCTCTACGTCAACCGCAATATGGTGGGCGCGGTGGTCGGCGTACAGCCGTTTGGTGGCGAGGGCTTATCCGGTACCGGTCCGAAAGCGGGCGGTCCGCTCTATCTTTACCGCTTGCTGGCGCATCGTCCGGATAGTGCGCTGCGTCTGACTTTTGATCGTCAGGATGCAGAACGCCCGGCGGACAGCACGCTGCGTCAGTCACTGCTGGCACCGCATCTGGCACTCAGCAACTGGGCTAAGGATAAGCCTGAACTGGCTGAACTCTGCCAGCACTATGGCGATCTGGCGCAGGCGGGCGTGGTCCGTCTGCTGCCTGGCCCGACAGGCGAACGCAATACTTTCTCACTGTTGCCGCGTGATCAGGTGCTCTGTCTGGCTGATAACGAGCAGGATGCGTTAATCCAGCTGGCCGCGGTGACCAGCGTCGGCAGTAAAGCATTGTGGCAGGATGATGAGCTGCATCGCGCCCTGCTGGCCTCGCTGCCGGATGCAGTGAAAGCGCGCATCACGCTGGCGCGTGACCCGTTAGCAGCAGAGTTTGATGCAGTGATCTATCACGGCGATGCCGATCAGCTGCGTACCCTGTGTGAACAGATTGCCGCACGTGAAGGTGCGATTGTGTCGGTGCAGGGCTTTGCCCGCGGCGAGACCAATCTGCTGCTGGAGCGTCTGCTGATTGAGCGTTCGCTGAGTGTGAATACCGCTGCGGCAGGCGGTAATGCGAGCCTGATGACCATAGGGTAGCGCTGAAGCTTAAGAGGGTTGTTCGCTGCGCGAACTGGCTGAGGTGCGGCGCTGAGGCTGGGATTGTTCGGTGCGCGAACGGGCTGGGGTGCTGTGCTAAGGCTGGGGTTGTTCGCTGCGCGAACGGGCTGGGGTGCTGTGCTAAGGCTGGGGTTGTTCGCTGCGCGAACGGGCTATGAGAAGGTTTCGTTCGCCTGGTAAGCCAGGCAGTTTCAGATTCGCCTCTGCAGGCGACCGACAAGGGGGCGCCAGTCGCCGCGCCCCCTTGACCCCGGGCTCCGGCCTGCTTCACCGCCGCTTCGCGGTTCCTTCGCTACTTCAGGATTTCTCACGGACCAGCGGGACGCGCCATCCCTGGCGCGAGCCCGCCTCTTCGCGACATCCCTGTCGCTCGTCCTGAAATCCCTCATCCGCTCAGCGGTTCTGACGGCCTCCCCACCCCCTCGCTGTTATCTTTTCTTTTTATGTTGAGTTCGCTGTCGCTGTGAGTTTGGGAATTGCCTCTGACTTTCGGCTCAGCACACAGAATGGCATTCCACCCGCCCGCTGTTATCTTTTCTTTTTATGTTGAGTGCTTTATCGCTGTGGTTTTTTGGGATTGCCTCTGAATTTTTGCTCAGCAGACCGAATGTTATTCAACCCACCCGCTGTTATCTCTGCTTTTTATGTTGAGTGCTTTATCGCTGTGGTTTTCTGGGATTGCCTCTGACTTTCGGCTCAGCATACAGAATGGCATTCAACCCTAACCGCTGTTATCTCGTTTTCAGGTCACTAAGAGTGTTGCGGTGAGATTCCGGAATTGAGACTGGCTTTCGGATCACCAGACAACGCTGCACTAAAGAAAACACAAAGAAATCACCGGCAGGGGTTTACCAGAGGCGTCCGGAGCGCTGAGGAACAATCGGAGGCCAGGATGAGCCGACAGGACGTCGGCGAAAGGACGGTACGAGCCAGGGATGGCGAGTCCGGACGGTCCGTCGGCCGCAGGGCGTGACGAAGGCACCCCGCACAGCGGGGCGCGCAGGCAGCCGGACGCCGGGATTGTTAAGGGGCGGGCGTCAGCCCCTTGACGCGTCCGCCTGCACAGGCAACCTGAAACTCCCCATCGCCTGGCGGGCGAAACTTACTCAGAGCATACCTGCTGCTAAGGGATCTCAAACCCCCCCTCGGCTGGCGGGCGTAACCCGCTGAATGTCAGCCCGCTGCCAAGCGAAACCTACTCATTGCCAGCCCGCTGCTAATGCTGCTAAGCGTAACTTACCCACCGCTCGCGCCGCCAGGCGCCCTTTTCATTAACGTCGGGAACACAAACAGCGACTGCCCGACTCCGCGATTGGTCAGCGACCAGATTGCCACTGAACAGAGCGAGCAAAGCCCCACAATGGCCACCGGATAGAAACAGGCCCAGAGAAACGAAAACCACGCCTGCTCGAACAGATGATGCCGCTGCGCGAACAGAATCGCAGACATACCAAAGAACTCGATAAAAATACGGTGGATGACGTAAATCTGCAGCGTATTGCGGCCAACCCAGTTGAGATAGCGCATGCTGAAGTGCTGATTCAGCCAGCGACAGGCCGCGATACTGAATAACACCGCCAGTACACACAGGAACAGACTCTTATCCAGACCGAATAGCACATGAATCCCGGCGGCTGCCGCCAGTAGCGCCCAGGGCATCAGATTCTCCCGCCGCCATTCACTCAGGCGCAGCATCGTCTGGCTCCAGAATGCCCCTAACAGGAAGAACACAAAATATTGGGCCAGGCTCTGTGGTCCCCAGAACGGGATCACTTTTTCTGCCGCCAGATAATTCAGCAGGATCGCCACCGCCACCAGGGCCAGCTTATATTGACGGAAAACTTTAGCACAGAGGAAATAGAGTCCCAGCCCATACAGATACCACGAGGTGCTCATAGCCATAAAGGTCAGCTTGAGAAACTCGAATAGCGAACCCGCATAGGCGGCATTAAGGTTCTGCGAAATACGCTGGCCGGTAATTTCAGTAGAGATACCGATAATTGACCACCACTGAATAAACCCCCACAGAATATAGAGATAAAAAAGATTGGTGATGCGACTGGTAAATACCTGCTTCCAGGGCCGGTTCAGAATGCCATTGGTCGCCAGTAATCCCGAGACAAAGAAGAAGGCGGGCATGCGCAGCGGCGACAGTACCGTATTAAACTGTATCCATATTTCGGCGGGGATCCATCCGGCAGAGAGATATTTCATCGTCCCTTCAAAGCCGGGTAAAACTGTGTGGTACAGGACCACCAGTAATATGCAGGCGCCCTTCAGGGTATCTACCCACAATATCTGATCTGACTTAGTCTGGTTCATTCAATGACTCCTGCTGTGTAGGTCAGAATGCTGGAAAGTAAAAGCGAGGAAATCAGTATTGCTTTTATGATTATCCGGCAATTATTCGCCATTGAACCGGTGATGAATGTAGCGAAACTCTTAAAAGCCGCTGAGTGGCCCTGTTACCACAGTTATTTACTTAGCAGAACGTTTCCTTACACTTATTAATATCGACGCAACACACTAATTAGCAGTGCCGCAGCCTGTTTAAAGGATAATATTGCTTCATAATTCAGAAAATATAATTAAGAGAAAGTGGCAACGGGAAAAGCCAATATATTCCCGATGAAAAGAAAAGATTTGTCAGATGTGCCAAAAGGTTTAACAGCGGCAGAGTTATTTATGATACTGCGCCTGCTAATAGCGTGACCATAGCCATTTGCAGCTTAAAAAATGAGGGTTTTAAAGAGGTTAAAACTGCCTTCCTGGGAAGGCAGTGTGGATTACTGATTCAGAAATTTATCAAGGAACTGACGGGTGCGCGGCTGCTGAGGGTTACTGAACAACGCTTTCGCTTCGCCCTGCTCCACAATGCGCCCCTGATCCATAAAAATGGCGCGGTCAGCCACATCGCGGGCAAAGCTCATCTCATGCGTGACGATGACCATGGTGCGTTTCTCTTCGGCCAGCGCGCGAATGGTGCTGAGCACCTCACCCACCAGCTCCGGATCCAGCGCCGAGGTCGGTTCATCGAACAGGATCACCTCCGGCCGCATCGCCAGCGCACGCGCAATCGCCACGCGCTGTTGCTGCCCGCCCGACAGACGGCGCGGATAGCTCTCTTCTTTGCCGTGCAGCCCGACCTTCTCCAGCAGCGTGCGGGCGCGGGCTACCGCATCCGCTTTCGCTTCGCCTTTGACGATAACCGGCCCTTCAATAATGTTCTCCATCACTGAACGATGCGGAAACAGATTGAAGTTCTGGAAGACAAATCCGACCTGCTGCCGCAGACGACGCACCTGCTCTTTTTGCTTGCTCTGTGCCAGCGCCGCATCAACGGTAATCTCTCCAACGCGGATGGTGCCGCTATCCGGCACTTCCAGCAGATTGATACTGCGCAGCAGCGTGGTTTTACCTGATCCGCTGGGGCCGATAATGGCCACCACTTCACCGGCGGCCACATCAAGGTCGATGTCGTGCAGCACCGTCTGGCCGTTAAAAGACTTCACCAGCTTTCTGACTTCGATGGCGCTCATTTCGACTCCGAATCCTGACGATTAACATGCTGTTCCAGCCGGTTCTGCAACGCAGATAACACCGTTGCCATCACCCAGTAGATCAGCGAGGCTGCCAGATACATGGTAAAGACTTCCAGCGTGCGTGAGGTAATCAACTGCGCCTGACGGAACAGCTCCGGCACCTGAATGGTCGCCGCCAGCGAGGTATCTTTTACCAGGCTGATAAAGCTGTTGCCCAGCGGGGGCAGCGCGGTGCGGGCTGCCTGTGGCAGGATCACCCGGCGCAGGGTTTGCCAGCGCGTCATGCCGATACTTGCCGCCGCTTCCCACTGCCCGCGCTCAATCGATGAAATCGCGCCACGCAGTGACTCTGAGGCATAGGCTGCGGTATTCAGGGAAAGACCAATCATCGCAGAGGGGATCGGATCCAGTTCAATGCCAAACTGCGGCAGGCCGTAATAGATCATAAACAGCTGGGCGATCAGCGGCGTGCCACGAAAGATCGAGACATAGATTCGTGCCAGCCAGCGAACCGGCCAGAAGCGCGACAGACGCATCAGCGCCAGAATAAAGCCCAGCAGCAGGCCAAAGAACATGCCGCCGATGCTGAGCTGCAGCGTAAACAGCGCGCCTTTTAATAAAAAAGGTGCTGAATCCAGCACCAGTTGAAGACTTTCCTGCATTATTTCGTCACGTCCGCGCCAAACCATTTCTGAGACAGCTTGCTCAGCGAGCCATCTTTCTGCATGTCAGCAATGGCCTGATCGATCGCTTTCAGCAGGTCTTCGTTGCCTTTACGTACAGCCACGCCCGATTCCTGACGGGAGAACGCATCACCCGCGACCGCCATGGTATCGCCCGTTTTCTTCACCAGATCCAGCGCAGCCAGACGGTCAACCAGAATGGCATTCAGACGGCCAGAACGCAGATCCTGATATTTCGTCGGGTCATCATCATAGGTACGGATGTCCACGCCCTTCACATTCTCACGCAGCCACTGCTCGTAGTTGGTGCCCAGACCGACGCCCACTTTTTTACCGGCCAGGTCCGCAGGTTTGGTGATGGTGTTCGCATTGGCTTTCATGGTCAGCGCCTGAATGCCGGAGACCGTGTATGGCGTGGAGAAGTCATACTTCTTCTTACGCTCATCAGAGATGGTGACCTGGTTAATGACCACATCGATGCGCTTCGCGTCGAGTGAGGCCAGCATGCCGTCCCACTTGGTCGGTTTCAGGCTCGCCTTGACGCCCATGTGCTGTGCCAGCTGTTCCGCGAATTCCACTTCAAAGCCGGTCAGCTTGCCCTTTTCATCCTGGAAGCTGAATGGCGGATAGGTGCCTTCCAGACCCACCAGCAGCGTGCCGCGCTCTTTAATTTTGTTCAGCAGATTTTCCGCTGCAAAGGTTTTAACGTTGACGCCAGCAATCAGCGCCACGGCCATGACGCCCATCATCATCTGACGACCTGCACGAGAAAAGGACATATTCACCCCATTATTGACAGTATTGTGTGTGTGTTCTTATAAGGGCAGCACGGCTTGTCGCTGCCAGTCCAGTAGGATAACCCACGGAGTATAAACTGTTTTATTCGCTTGTCTCAGACCGAAGGATGATAAGCAAATAACGCCGGTGCGCCGCCCGTATGAATAAACAGCAAAGGACCTTCACGGCGGAAACGATTCTGGCTCACGCCATCCAGCAGTCCGGCCATCGCCTTGCCGGTGTAGACCGGGTCCAGCAGGATCCCTTCCAGCCGCGCCAGCAGTTTCACCGCAGCCATGCCTTCATCATTGGGTTCGCCGTAGCGCGGCGCAAAGTAGTCATCCCACAGGGTAATCGGTGCCTTAGCCTGCACTTCCAGCGTCTCCGCCAGCGACTGACGCAGCCGCTCCACCAGCGGCAACTGCGCCTCAACCTGGCGTGAAACGGTGACGCCCACCAGCTCGGTCTCCGGCAGCAGATGCTCCAGACCCACCGCCAGTCCGGCATGGGTACCGGCACTGCCCGAGGCCACGACCACGGCGGCGAAATCGACCACGCCTTCGCTCTGATGAGCAATCTCCTGCGCGCACTCTACATAGCCTAGTGCACCCAGCGCATTTGAGCCGCCGACCGGCACGATGTAAGGACGATAACCCTGGGCTTCCAGACGCGTGGCCTGTTCAGCCAGCTGTTCCGCAGGGTTATTCAGCGCATCCACCATGATCACTTCAGCGTCCATCAGATCCAGCAACAGACGGTTGCCGTTGCTCAGGTAATTTTCAGCGTGGGTGCCAATCGGGTTTTCCAGCAATGCCACGCACTTCAGGCCAAGCCGGGCCGCGACTGCCGCCGTCTGACGCACATGATTGGACTGGATAGCGCCCGCGGTCAGCAGCACATCGGCGCCTTCACGCAGCGCGTCCGCCGCCAGAAATTCCAGCTTGCGCAGCTTATTGCCGCCCATCGCCACCGGCGTGAAATCATCGCGTTTGATGAAAATATCGCGGCCCAGATAGTCAGAGAGCCGAGGCAGATGTTCTAACGGCGTGGGTGCACCCAGCAGTTCAAGACGTGGGAATTGGTGTAACAGATGTAAAGACAATGCTGCCTCCGTTCGGGCATTCAATTTATCCTTACAGTGTTGCAGAAGATGCGAAAAGGATCACCCTGATTCAGGTGTCAGCAGATGCGGTGAGACAGATGTGTAGTGAAAGTTGCAGGAGAAAGAAGCGCCGTGCTCCCCCTTCCCTTCTACCCGGCTGGCGGGCAAAAGGGGAACGTGCCGCAGGCACGCGGGGGAGCAATCGGTGCAGATCAGGGTTAACCCTGCTGCCAGCCTAAGAACTGATCGTACTTGCGCAGCGCGATGCGGTAATTGTTATTACCGGCATCGGGCAGATCGCTTTCCAGACACTGATGCCAGCTATTTCCCTGAAGCCTGTCGGCCGGGAAATTTCTGGCTTTCAGCATCTCATCCAGACGACGCAGCCGCACCACATATTCACGAATCGTGCTGGGGCTCATCTCTGTCTGTTCAAACAGATACTGTTTAAACGCCATTATGTCGAAGTAATTAGGATGGGTATTACAAAAAATATCACTGCAAAAACGACAAAGCGCGGTCAGTTCGGGCTGAAGTTTCAGCCACAGCTGCTCATCAATCATCTGGTCCATCCGAGCGATGGCCTCTTTATTGATGATCTGGCCACGAAAAACGAGCGCCATTCGATCTAATACCTTGCCACAGTGTGAACAGTTGCTCTGGCTGTGTTTATAGTCTTTAAGATAACGACTTAACGGTCTGGCCTTGGTCTTGGCTCCCATTACTGAGTCCCCGGTTTTTTATAATTTTGAATCGCCAGGAACTGATACTGCTAGCGCGCTCCCGCAAGTCGGGCACGCAGGCGTTTAATCGCCTGACTGTGCAGCTGGCTGACACGGGATTCACCCACATCAAGCACCGCCCCAATCTCTTTCAGGTTCAGTTCTTCCTGGTAGTACAGTGTCAGCACCATCTTTTCACGATCGGGTAATGCTTCGATCGCTTCAATGACGCGCTCACGCAGACTCCCTTCAAGCAACTGATGAAGCGGATTAGCCTCTTCATGGCCTTCCGTTACCAGCTCCGCGCTGTCGCCGTGCTCTTCCCGATACTCGTCGTAGGAGAAAAGTTGACTGTTGTTGGTGTCCAGCAGGATCTGCCGGTACTCCTCCATGGAAACATTCAGCTGCTGCGCCACTTCCTGCTCAGAGGCAGAACGCCCCAGCGACTGCTCCACTCTGTGCATTGCTCCGGCCACCTCGCGTGCATTACGACGCACACTGCGCGGTGCCCAGTCCCGACTACGAAGCTCGTCGAGCATGGCGCCACGAATACGCTGCACGGCATAGGTGGTAAAGGCTGTACCCTGGAGCGCGTCATAACGCTCTACGGCATTTAACAGCCCTATCCCACCCGCCTGCAGCAAGTCGTCAAGCTCAACACTGGCCGGCAGGCGAACCTGCAGACGCAACGCTTCATGGCGCACCAGCGGCACGTAGCGCTGCCAGAGCGAATGCTTGTCCATCACGCCTTCGGCGGTATAGAAATCGTTCACGTTGACTACCCTGCGTTAATGAAGTTATCGGCATGATTATCCAATTCTGTAGCGTTTTCGATTGGCTGAATAGGCGGGGTAAAACGAGGCTATTTCATTTTTGTTACCTCAGAGTGCAGATCCTTCTGCACTCTTCAGTGAAGATTAACGACGGGCACGCAGCCGTTGCCGGGTGGCGGGCGGCACTGCCGCCCACAGGCTGCAGACGCGACCTTCCAGTTCCTGATACCAGGGCGCAAGATGCTGCTGCGCCTCCTCGCCAGGATGCACCAGAATCTCGCCCGATTCACCATCAATGCTAATCAGTCGGTTAATAAACAGCCGCTGCAAATCACTGCGTAAAAACAGGCCGTTATCGATGCTGTTATCTGCCAGTACACCGTCATCCCCTTCCTGCGTGTCGATATGGCAGGCTTCCACCCACGGCCACTTATGCCGTTCGGTCAGCTCGGTGCCGGTCATCACACAGGCGCCGTAGCGGGCTTTGACACCGGCGCTGAATTCCGCCTGGCTGGCGCGCTGCAGCACCCGGGCTTTGACACGACGCCCGACCTCAGTTCCGGGCATCACCGCCGCCGGGACTTTGTGCTGCGGCGTACTCAGCACCACGATGAACTGAATGCGCTGCGACTGCGGAAAACAGGGATCCGCCTGTGGATTGAAAAGCTGCCAGTAAGCGTCTTCATCATCCTGATGCATCAGCACCAGTTTGTAGCCGCGACTGTTCAGCAGATTCTGTGCCGTGGCGGATTGCGGATCGATCATCGCGAAGACCTGGCTGCTGCCCATCACCTTCCACAGGTTGTCGCGCTTTTCGCTATCGCTGCGACGGAAATAGAGGAAGGAGAGATTCTGCTTAAGGTAGTGCTCAAAGCGGCGCAGGTAATTTTTACGTTCGTTGTCATGGGAGATGAACAGCAGGTCCTCCAGCGGGCTGTTGCTCTCTTCCTGCGCGAACACCGCGCGGATTTTCAGCGTGCGCAGGCCGGTTGACGGACTCAGCAAGGCGCGCGCCGTCAGCTCTTTATCATCAGGGTATTGCAGAGCATAACGCCGGGCGATCTCTTCAAAGGTCAACCGCTCACCCGGTAACAGGTCATAATTGAAGCGCATAGACACTCCACAAAGTTAAAATCAAAAATGATGTTGTTCTGTGAGGAGTTATCGGCAGTCTGGAGGGGAACTGTAACGGGCTGGGGGGATTGCCTGGGATTGAGAGACATTTAGCCTGCAAGGTTGTGGTCAGGAAACCAGTTTGAAGGAAGCGGGTGTTAAATTACGTTGCATTGCCTGGAGCTGCTGGCATAAAAATAAGCCAGCACACCAGCTGCAATTCTTTCAGCAATTAGCTAATGCCCGCCCGTAGCTATCAGGGACAAATGGGCGATGCCGATGATGCGAAGCTGCATCGCCTCAGATTATTTAAGCAGGTAAATCAGCGACAAATCGTCATTGACCTTGACCTTATCAATCTCGGCCAGAAACGCCATCACCGATTGTGGCGTATGTTTTGTTATTGAGTGGTAGCTGTAGATGATATTAATAATATCCTCTTCACTGACGGTTCCGACCAACTCAACATTGGCCGCAATCAGTGATTTAAGCAGGAACCATTCTGCCGTCAGAAGATATAAGCTCAGTAACGGGCTGCGATTTTCGTTATTAGGGAAGAAATCATCATAAATGCGGTACTGAATATAGTTATTCATTATCCACGGCCGTTCAGCAAGCCAGGGCATAACCTGCTTCTGCCAGACGTTGTCCAGCCGGATCATTGGCTGACTGACGTCATCGGTTTTGGCCCCTTCGGCCTGAATGTAAATCAGCTTATTAACGTAGTGATTCAGGGTAGGAAAGGCGCGCTTATCGGCCATGGTGCTGAACCAGCTTTGCAATCTCAACAGTAAAGACCATTGCAGGTTATAGTCAGGTTTAACCTGATCAAGCTGCCGCCTGATTTCACCCTGTGTCAGGTTGTTGAGGACATCAGAAAAATGATGCTCCATCTGGACCAGCCAGTCTTCTTCAGGGCTTACTCTTTCCGCACCCAGCAGAAAGCTGGCAAGCGCGTAAAACCCTTCATCAAGATGAATGCCGCTGAATTTAATGATGTTAAGACACATCAGATTCAGCAATTTCTTTTGTTGATCGAGATCTTTAGCTTTATTGCCGTAAGGTTGTTGCCTGATGCTCTCCCCGAACAGCATCGCGTCAGGTGAGGCTAATAATTGCCGGGTCGCCTCCGGACAGGAGAGCGCCAACGTTTTTTGCTGTTCATATTTAAAGGTGTTCGCCGCTCGGGGATAGGTCGCACAGGTGTTGCTCAGTGCGGCAGCACCCAGCCGGGAATGCACTTTGCACAGGCGATTTTCATCCATAAATGCACAGTTGCCAGAAGCATTAAGCTTCATAGTTCCCCAACTGGCAAAGCTTTTGCGGGTGGTGGTGATGTTTTCAACTGCCAGCGTTTTGATTTCAATCAGCGAGGATTTTAAATAGCGATTGACCGTGGGCTTATCCAGGTGGATATCCCAGCCCTTACAGCAGTGATCGCGACACTCACTGCCAATACATTTGAAGGCGCTGACAAAGAGCGGTTCCACGACAGTAATATTTTTCATTATTTACCTGCTCAACAAAGGCATTTAAAAAAGAGTCTTACTGTGAGGATAAAGTAACGCGGGGAGATTGATTGGCAGAGAAACAGGGCAAAAACAGGCTAATCGCAGGCATAAAAAAAACCCCGCCGAAGCGGGGTTTGTCTTTTATAAGTTGGGTGATTAGCCCTGCAGCAGAGACAGAACCTGCTGTGGAACCTGGTTAGCTTTAGCCAACACTGAGTTACCAGCCTGCTGTACGATCTGCGCTTTAGACATGTTTGAAACTTCAGTTGCGTAGTCAGCATCCTGAATACGAGACTGTGCTGCAGACAGGTTAGTGGTGGTGTTGTTCAGGTTAGTCACGGCTGAGTTCAGACGGTTCTGAATCGCACCCAGTGAAGAACGGAACTTATCAACGCTGGCAATCGCTTCGTCCAGCTTTTTCAGTGGATCAGAAGTTGAACCCGAGGTCACGTTAGACAGGCTCATGTTAGCCGTATCCAGTGTGAACGCAGCGGTATCGCCACCAGCAGTCGTTACTGCAGCCTTCGCATCAACTGCAACGTAGAAGTCCTGGTTTGCACCGTTAGCAATGTCAAAACCGTTCGCTTTCAGGCTGTTGGTTTCTGCATCGCTGGCTGATTTCACGTTAACTTTAGCGAACAGGTTGCCGTTGTCATCTTTATACACTTTATCTGCAGTAACAGTGACGTTAGCGGCTGCAACACCCAGGCGAGTTGCCAGGCTATCAGCTGTGCCTTCAGCAACAGTGGCTTTAGATACGTTACTGGTAGAACCGTAAACGCTCTGGAAGTCAGCCGCTGCAGCAGCAGTAGGTGTACCCTGTGGACCATTCACGTTGAAAGTGTTCAGTTTCAGCGTAGAAGAGTCGATTTTCTTCAGGTCGATGGTGATAGTTTCGCCATCGTTAGCGCCAACCTGAATTTTCATTGAGCCATCTTTAGCCAGCACGTTCACGCCGTTGAACTGAGTCTGACCAGATACGCGGTCGATTTCGCTCAGACGGGATTTGATTTCGTCCTGGATTGAAGATTTGTCAGAAGCTGAGTTGGTACCGCTTGAAGCCTGTACAGTCAGTTCACGAACACGCTGTAAGTTGTTGTTGATTTCTGACAGTGCGCCTTCAGTAGTCTGCGCAGCAGAGATACCGTCGTTAGCGTTACGAGCAGCCTGAGTCAGGCCCTTGATGTTAGAGGTGAAACGGTTGGCAATTGCCTGACCAGCAGCGTCATCTTTCGCGCTGTTGATACGTAAACCAGAAGACAGACGCTCCATTGAAGTAGACAGAGCTGACTGGTTCTTGTTGATGTTGTTCTGAGTGATCAGCGAGAGGCTGTTGGTATTAATGACTTGGGCCATGATGAATTTTCCTGTTAATCAAGTCTTTCGGTTAAGGTGTGGGCTTCAACCCGCCGGCTTCAGCGCCGTCAAAGTTGTTATCGTCTGCCGTTTAACAACCTTTAGAATTTTTTTAGTACCAGGCGAATTTTTCTGCTTCAACCTGTCACGTTTTAAGTTATCGCCACCCGCCCGAACTTCTTTAGGCTTAATTCATTAATTTTCTAGCCGCTGAATTACCCTTCTCTATAGTGCTTATTTACCTCATTACCCTAAGGCAAATAACCTTAAACTTTCCTTATTCAAGGCCGATAACCCAGGTATCAATTTTCTGTCGACCTTATAAAGGAATTAATATGGCTAGTATAAGCAACCTCGGTGTGGGTTCCGGCCTGCCACTCAGTACCATGCTTGACAGTTTGACCACCGCTGAAAAAGCTTCACTCAAACCTATTTCTACTCAGCAGACAGCTTATACGGCCAAGCTCAGTGCTTACGCCACCCTGAAAAGTTCACTGACAACTTTCCAGGCTGCTAATACCAAGCTGAACAGTGCTGACCTGTTTACCGCTACGACTGCGGCCAGTAGCTCCACAGCGTTTAGCGCCACCACTTCTGGCAGCACCGTGGCCGGTAAATATGCCATTAACGTCACGCAGCTGGCACAGGCGCAGGTTCTGACCTCAGGAGTACAGAGTAGCAACACCGCCGCGCTGGGCGACAGCTCCGTGGCCAGCCGCAGCATCGCAATTACCTTAAAAGATGGCACCAGCAAAAGCGTAACGCTCTCCAGCGATCAGACTTCGCTGACCGGCATGCGTGACGCCATCAACGGCGCCAATGCCGGCGTCACCGCCAGCATCATTAAGGTATCAGACGGCAGCTTCCGCCTCTCAATGAGCGCCAATAAAACCGGCAGCGACAATGCGGTGGCAACCATCGCCGTCACTGGTGACAGCACGCTACAGGGGATTGTGGGCTTTGACGCCAGCGCCAGCAGCAACGTGATGACCCAGAGCGTCGCTGCGCAGAATGCCAAACTGACGGTCAACAATGTTGCGATTGAAAACAGCAGCAATCAGATTAGCGATGCGCTGGAAGGGATTACCTTAAATCTGACCGCGCAGACGGTTGGCGATCAGACGCTGACGATTACCAAAGACACCTCAAAATCCTCCAGCGCCATCAGTGCCTGGGTGGATGCCTACAATACGTTGCTGGATCAGTTCAATACCCTGACCAAATTCACCAAAGTCGATACCAACAGCGATGCACAGGACTCCAGTAATGGTGCCCTGCTGGGTGACAGTACGTTACGGACGATTGAGACGCAGCTGAAAAGCATGCTCACTAATTCGCAGAGCACATCTACCTTTAAATCACTGAGTCAGATTGGTGTCACCACCGATCCCACCACCGGTTCATTAAAACTGGATTCGACCAAGCTGAACAGCGCACTGGATAAAGATGCTGCAGGTGTGAAAGCGATGATCGTAGGTGACGGTAAAACCGGTATCGCCGCTAAAATCGACAGCAAGCTGACTGACTGGCTGGCTACTAAAGGGATTATTCAGTCCGCCACCGATGGCGTGAGTAAAACACTGAATAGGTTAACCACCCTCTATAACACCACCAGCGATCGTATTGATGCCGATATCGCACGCTATAAAACGCAATTTACTCAGCTGGATATGGCCATCAGTAAACTCAACTCGACCAGCACCTATCTGACGCAGCAGTTCGACACGTCCGATTCGTCTAAAAAATAACAGGAGTGACCATGTACAGCGCTACAGGCACCAAAGCCTATGCAAAAATTGGCGTAGAAAGCGCCGTGATGAGCGCCAGCCAGCAGCAGCTGGTTGTGATGCTGTTCGACGGTGCACTGAGCGCGTTAATCCGCGCCCGCCTGTTTATGCAGGATGGCAATATTGCAGGCAAAGGCAACTCGATCTCCAAAGCGATCAATATTATCGAAGCGGGCCTGAAAGAGGGCCTGACTGAAAACCGTGGTGATGAGCTGGCCGATAATCTGCTGGATCTTTACAACTACATGACGCGTCGCCTGTTGCATGCCAACCTGAACAATGATGTTGCAGCGGTCGAGGAGGTCGAAGGCCTGCTGCGCAACATTGCTGACGCGTGGAAAGAAGTGGTTCAACCTAACCTGATTCAGGACGCCGTTTAATGACTACTGCACCGCATCTGATTACCGTTTACCAACAGTTACTCGATCTCAGCCAGGGAATGCTGCGTCATGCAGCACAAGGCGAATGGGATGAATTGATCAGCAGGGAGATGGAGTATGTCAGTGCGGTGCAGAACTTAGCCCAATCGACAGAAGCCGTGTCGCCGTCGGCACAGACTCAGGAGCAATTACGTCCGGTGCTGCGCCGTATTCTCGATAACGAATGTGAAGTGAAACGTCTGCTGCAGGCGCGGATGGATGAGCTGGCCTCACTGGTGGGTCAGAACAGCCGCCAGAAATCGGTGATGTCCGCTTATAGCAATCAAGGCGGCGTTGTTATGGTGCCGCACGAAACCCTCTCCTGATCCCCTGCTCTTTCACGCCGCCAGATTTATTTTTCTGCGCGGCGTCTCTTTTTTGCCGCTTACTCCATACTTGATTTTCATCATCCCCTGGAGTGTGGTACATGCAAAACCCAACGTTATTACAGTTTTTCCATTGGTATTACCCGGATGGCAGCAAACTGTGGCCGGAAGTCGCCGATCGTGCGGCCTGGCTCAGCGAAATAGGTATCACCATGGCGTGGTTGCCACCGTGCTACAAAGGGGATTCGGGGGGCTATTCTGTCGGTTACGACAGCTACGATCTGTTTGACCTGGGTGAATTTGATCAGAAAGGCAGCGTTGCCACCAAATATGGCGACAAACAGCAGTTACTGGCGGCAACAGAAGCCCTGCGTAGTCACAACGTTGGGGTGCTGCTGGATGTGGTGCTGAACCACAAAATGGGTGCCGACGAAAAAGAGACGATCAGCGTTAACCGCGTTAATCCCGATAACCGCGATGAAATCTACGACGAGGTGGTCGGGTGCGAGGCCTGGACGAAATTTACGTTTCCGGCACGCGCCGGGGAGTTTTCGAAATTTGTCTGGGACCACAAATGCTTTAGCGGCGTAGACCACATCGAAAATCCGGACGAAAACGGCGTATTCAAAATCATCAATGACTACACCGCCGAAGGCTGGAATGACCAGGTTGATAACGAACTGGGTAATTTCGACTATCTGATGGGTGCCAACATCGATTTTCGCAACAACGCGGTCAGGGAAGAGCTTAAATACTGGGCGCGCTGGGTGATGGAACAGGTGCCCTGCACCGGCTTTCGTCTCGATGCGGTAAAACATATCCCGGCCTGGTTCTACAAAGAGTGGATCGACCATATTCAGGAGGTTGCTGAGGAGCCGATGTTTATCGTCGCGGAATACTGGTCGTTTGAAACGGAGAAGCTGCAGGAGTATGTGCATCAGGTAGAAGGCAAAACCATGCTGTTTGATGCGCCACTGCACATGAACTTCCACCAGGCCTCAACCGCGGGCAGCGCCTACGACATGAGCCAGATCTTTGCTAACTCGCTGGTGGTCGCTGATCCGTGGCATGCCGTGACGATCGTGGCTAACCACGACACCCAGCCGCTGCAGTCGCTGGAAGCACCGGTAGAAGCCTGGTTTAAACCGCTGGCCTATGCGCTGATCCTGTTGCGTGAGCAGGGTGTGCCTACCATCTTCTATCCCGACCTGTTCGGCGCGACCTATGAAGATGAAGGCGGCGACGGCGAGAAGTACAAAATTGAGATGCCGGTGATCCCTGAACTGGAAGGATTAATCCGGGCGCGCCAGCAGTATGGCTGGGGTGTGCAGACCGACTATTTTGATCACCCAAACTGCGTGGCCTTCAGCCGCAGCGGCACCGAAACACAGCCAGGCTGTGTGGTGATCATGTCGAACGGCGATGCCGGTGAGAAAAGCGTGCCGATGGGTGAAGGTTTTGCCGGTAAGGTCTGGCGCGATCATCTGGGGAATCGGGAAGAGACCATTACTGCCGACGAGCACGGCACGGCGGTCTTTGTCTGTAACGGTGGCAGTGTCAGCGTCTGGGTGGTTGCAGAATAAGGTCGTTGCCGAAGAAATGACTCAAAACTAAACCCGCCCCGGCAGGCAGAAGCGTGAAGTGCGCTCTGCCCGTCGGGGCGGTTTTGTTATGGTCCGGCTGTTATGACTTCGCGTTGTTTTCTGTAATCGGTGTGCGCAGCAGTTGCGGTTCGATGTTCTGAATCACGGCGGCTTTCGGCTGTTTCGCCACCTCTTCCAGCGCCTGCTGACACTCAACGGTCGGACGCGCCACTTTACGCAGAGTCATCCTGTCATAGCTAAGCTCGCCATTCTCCACGACCAGCGGCATCACCCGCACCTGACGCGTTACGTTGACATAATCGCCGCTTAACCGGGTCAGTTTGCCCGGCTTCGCAATCACCCGCATCCACTGACGGCAGTCCAGCGTGCTGCCATCCGCATTGATGATCACACTGGCTATCGCCTTGTCGCTGATCAGGCTGCTCTGTGGACCGACGGTTTGCCAGGTTCCCTGCAGATCAGCGGGCGCCGGCGTTTGCACCGCATTTTCATAATCGTTGATTTGTGCACAGCCACTCAGTGCCAGCGCGGCAATCAGCATCCACTTTTTCATGTTTAATCCCTAAGATCCCATCAATGGCGGCTACGTTATAATTTTTCCACCGCGTTGCGCAAGGTATCTGGGTGTTCAAACACCACGCAGACCCTGATTGCGCCAGAATTTATCCCGCAGTGAGCTCCACGGTCAGGTTTTTGACCGGAAGTTCAGAGGCTGAACTGATGCAAACTCCGTCTTTTGTCACGCCTGACAAGCGGAAGACAACCCGCTACACTGACGCGCTGCAACAGACTTTCAGGAATATGAATATGAAAACGCCAGAAGCCTACTATGCCCAGGCGCGCGAGATGTTTTTTACCGCGCATCCCGACTTTCAGTCTGCACTTGATGAATTAACGGAGAGCGACGCCCGTGCAGCTAACCTGTCACTGCGACAGCTGCGCGAATGGCATGCCGAACGCATCTATGCGGCCTTTTTGCGGCAGAAGAATCTGGATGGAATGATCTTTTCTATTCAGCTCGCTGAGCCGGATAAAGCGGTGGCGGCTGAAGCTATCGAGACTTATCTCAAATCTCATGCTGAGTCGCTGGGGATGAGCTGGGAAGAGTTTTGCATCAAAAACGAGCTTTAATCAGGGCCGCGCTGAAGTTGTATATTGCAAACACCTCCAACCAGTTCCGGCACTGCAGATAAAATTGTACTAACCGGGGGAAAGTGTATAACTTCGGCGTGCGACTCAGGTCGTGATTGTCCTTTAACGAATAGTGCTGATGCACTGCCTCTGCAGGTGTTGTCTCAATTCCACCTCCAGAGGCGAATTTTTTTATCCGCCCCTACCCTTCACCTTCCGTCGCTTTACCCTTTACTTCAACATAACTCGCTACCGCCAGCAGACGATTAATATGCGTCAGCAGCAGATCCACATCAGACTGCAGAAACTCGGTCGAAGATTGCGAAGCGGTAACAATGGCATCCTGCACCGTTTCTGAAATAGTCAGCGAGTTGTCCTGTTTCGCCTGCACCAGCAGCGCCGCAACCAGCAGGGACTGCGCTTCAAGCTGCGCCGTCAACTCTTTTGCATCGACGTCCATCTTTGCCAGTTTTAGCAGAATATCAATTACCAGTTGTCGCATCGCGGACCTCCTAAAAGTAAGCCGCCATTATGTCGCGATGCGTGCGCATTTTGCTAGTCGAAGATTGAGGTTTATGCGAGATAAAAATTTACACGAAATCAGGCGCGCTGCCTTGCTACTGTTTTTATTTACAGTATTATATGTCAGCGATTTTGCCCTGAATGGATTGCCATCATGTTTGTTGAGTTGATTTATGACAAGCGCAACGTTGCCGGTTTACCGGGTGCTCGCGAGATGATTCGTGAGGAGCTGGAAAAGCGGGTGCATCGGGTGTTCCCTGACATTGAAGTTAAGGTCAAGCCGATGGAACGTAACGCGATTGATACTGATTTGAGTAAGAACGATAAAGCGACGGTTGCGCGGATTGTTGAAGAGATGTTCGACGAAGCGGAAATGTGGCTGGTGGCCGATTAATCCCTTAACGGCCACCACATCAGTTAGCAGGAGATGACTTAGCTCTCCTGCTCGCTGTGATTAACTTCAATCTCGATGTCCTGAATCGCGGCATCCAGATCTTCCAGCAGTTTACCCTGCTTATTCAGCAACGCATCGATTCGGTCGGCGTTGGTCTTGTCTTTATACTCACCCGCATCAAACGCTAACCATTGGCTGGAAAGGGTTTCGGTGTTGGTCTGAGCATAGTGACGCATCTCTTTTAGCTGAGAAGTCACGTCACGCAGATATTCAGTTTTGGTCTTGGTTTCTGTTGAATCGCTCATGCTAAATTTCCTTCTGGTCATCTATCCAAAGTGAGTAGGCTTAGCGGTTCATCAACCGGCCAATCAGCGGGCCTGCATTCAGGTACAAAATGTTGCCCGGATATTTAAAACTAGTCGATAATAGCGAAGCCGCATTAAGAATAATCGGAAGTTATGGTTTATGACCGGATTTCACGGCTGGCACCTCACTCTCAGTGACGACCTCTTTGACTTTTATGACCGTTTTGTCGGCTATGCGATCCGGTATTGCATCCAGCTTGTGCTGTATTGCTGCAACCTGATCGGTCAGCAGCTCCACTCTGTCATCACGCCGCGCCGCAATTAAGCGGTAATCCGCCCGAATCTCCTCGACCCGCTTGTTTGCGGTGTTACTGACGTAGAGAAAAATGATCGTCATCAGGATGCAAATCATCGAACAGCTCAGTAATACGCAGCCGAGGATAACTTTGCGCCGGTAAGACATAGGTGCCTTAGTGCTATTAATCGTGGCCATCACTGCGATCCTCCAGAGTTGAGATAAGCCGATCAATCTCATTACGAAATTTATCGTTCTGATCGGTTTCGGTCATTGCCAGTAAAATCCCTACCGCATTCTTGATTAACCGAAGATCCGTTTCGAGTGTCGAGATACGCCGCAGATTCCTGTCGTGCCGTTCGCGTAATTCATCGTTCTCCTCCCGTATCAGCACGTTGCTCTCTTTCAGCAACACCACCTGCTCTTTGTAGCTGGTAATAATTTCGCCGCCGGCTCGATTACTGGTAACGATTGACGCAATTCCCGCCAATAACGGTTTCCAGAACAGTGCTGCTGCCCCCCCACCCAGAACTAACGCACCCATACTGGTAATCAGACTACTTTCCATGCCACACCCCTTTGTACGGTAAGGTCTCTGGAACTTACTGCGTGCTGCTTAGCCACGTCCCGCGCATGAAATTTAAGATTGCTTAAATACCAGGCTTAAGTATACTTAAGTCACTCTCAACCAAAAAGTCAAGCTTATGAAAAACGAAACGCTGGGTGACCGCATCCGACTCCGACGTAAATCGCTGCAGTTAACGCAGAAGCAATTGGCGCAACAGGTAAAAGTGTCCCATGTGGCGATTTCGCAATGGGAAAAAGAAGAGACGCTGCCGCGCGGTGAGAACCTGCTGCGGCTCGCCGAAGCGCTGGGCTGCGCACCGGCTTTTCTGATAGATGGGGATGGTCCTGTTTTCAGCGAAAGCGCCTGGAGTGGTCTGCACCAGATCCCACTGCTTGCACAGCGCGACGTGCCGCGATGGCTGAGCGAGGCCGGTTCCGTCCGGCATGAACTGCTGATGCACAACGACATGGCGCTTTCACAGCAGAGCTTTGCCATCCGGGTGGAAGAACAGGCGATGACGCCCGCGATTCTGCGGAATGATGTGGTGATCATCGATCCCACGCAGTCACCTCAGCCCGGCGACTGCGTGCTGGCATTGCAGCAACAGGTCGTGCTGCTACGCACCTGGCGTCAGCGCGGCAGTGAAAATGGCGTCATGCAGTTTGAACTGGCACCGGTCAATATCAATTTCCCTGAGCTGCAATCCAGCCGGGACAGCCTGAAGCTGATTGGTACGCTGGTGGAACTGCGACGATACCGCCAGCCATAAAAAAACCCGCCGTGCGCGGGTTCACTTTTCATCGTACAACAGTGGCTGAGTTTATAACCGGACAGTTACAGGGCATCGGTCAGTTGATCTACCACCACTTTGCCCTGCAGATCGGTCTGCATAATGCGGTAATTGACGGGCCATGAGCGGCGGGTACTGAGTTTATCGAACAGGGTTACGCCGCCTTTTTTAACTCCCTGGCTATTTACAATAATCCATTCGGTGACCTCTTCCTGACCACGATTTTTCAGGCTCAGCGAGCGTTGTTCGATTAACTGATCTTCAGCTTCAATCTTTAAATAGTCTCTTAACATAATTTCTATCTCCTGGTAACGCAGGCCACTATATGCCTTTTGCTAATCCGTTCAATCGAATTTATTTATCGATCTGTTTATCGACGGGAATGTGACCTGCCGCAAGCGACATGGCAGGTTTGTCCATTACTGCATCAGGGATTCCCGGTTAGCATGAACCTGCTGTACACACCCAAACATCGAAAAAATGACGTGTTCAGTATGAGAGAAACTCCGATTAGCCCGCCGCTGGCGGGCTTTTTTTTCTTCTTTAATCCGCTGCGCATGCGGGATGTCAGTGCTGGTCTAAACTTAAGAGACTGGAATAAAAGGAGAGAGTTATGTTTAAACACAATACGAATGAAGAACGTAAGAAAGAAGGTGATGTCAGCAAAAGCCTGCCCGAAGCCGCGCCAAACGCTGGTAATGCTTACGAGGAAGATGATCATCCCGCCACTGATGCGCCGAAAGATCATGGCGAAGTGCCGCGCAAAAATGATGACAGCCAGGATGACAAAAAAGATCCTTACAAGGCAAGCTGATGTGCGAGAGGCGCGCCCGCTGGGCGCGCTGGTCAGCGTTAAGATTTAATGAGATCGGCAAGCTGGTACTGATTTTCAACCAGCCAGGCTGGAAAATGTTCGGATGTTACCGGCACTATCTCCATCCTTCGCGGACGATTCCAGATATCAATATTGTTCTCAACGCAGCGCCGTATGTGATCCGGATTATTAAATTCGGGACAGTTACGTTCGGTATGAGAAATCGAAGACATTTTTTCACTGATGCGCTCATCGCTCATTACCCAGGAAAAATGCCACCCTGCGTTCTTAATGGTTTTTGTCCGGAAATTTAGCCAGTTCCAGCGCAACCAGTTCTCGCGTATCGGTGTACCACGACGCTTAACATTGCGAAGCAATTCCGGTTGCCCCATAAAAAAGTCTCGCAGCGTTTTACAGGTCACCATTTTTGCCAGGGTGGCACAGCGCGGTGTGCCGTCGTCATTTAAAACCCGGACATTAAATTTAAAATTGAAATATTGCTGATGCAGCGTCGTGCAAAGATGTTGATGACTGAATGCTTTTATCGCCTCGGGTCGGGGAATTTCATCGACGTCTGACACAATAACAATATCATCATCCTGCGCGCCGGCCAGCCCCTGCATAATCTGATTACGTGCAGTGGCTTCATTTTCCCAGGGATCAGTCTCACCCGCATTAACCAGAGAACTATTCGATTTAAAGGCTTCCTGATAAAATCTGGGCGCAATATCGTTAACAATATAAATAATTTTATCGCGGAAACGATCGAACTTCTCAATATCAAAATGAAGCTTTTCCCGGCGTTTTCCGGTAAAGGTATAGCGCGATTCCACAATGACAAACCGATCAACAACATGCTCAAGCGTGTTCAGACGCATCTCAAGCAAGATATCTTCATCGTAGTACAAAAAACAGTCATAAATCATAATATTCAGAGGCACTTAAGTAGTAAGGATTTTCATCAGGACACCTCAACATGCGTAACACAACAGAGGTATAACGCCTTTTGTTGAGGCCGATTTTTAATGAACCTGATGTGTGTGTAATGTACTGCGTAAAACTATCCATGTTTATAATAAACTGGCTAACAAAGGCTGCAGGCAATGATTTTCGGGCATCCACCTCAAAGCAGACTAACGATATTATGAGCAACCATTCAGAGTGATATTTACCTGACATTCACCTGACAACGGTTAACACCAGCAGACAGCATGAGTCACCTGATGCGGGCTACTGAGTTCCTGTCCGTTGCTTACATCATAATGCGTTGCGCAGAATGTTACATATAGTCCGTAACGCCAGCAATATTAAGCGCAGATTTTTGATTAAAATGAGCGATACGATCAATATCCGGATATTATTGGTCAACAAAATAACTATGATGGTTTAGTTCATGAAGAAGATCATTATTGCCCTGAGCATAAGTCTGATGGGCGGATGCGTAGATATGGGACGGGTTGGATTACACCCGACAACAAAAACCGCTTATTTCAACGGTCATCCTTTTCAGGTTGAATCCTGCCTTAACGTAGCGGCACAGGATCAAAAACTCTATCTGGAGCAGGATGACCCCCTGCCGGATGGCACGAAGCGATATAACCTTGAACAGGATGATGAAACCGTGGCCTGGGTTGAAATTGCAAAGTTCAGCCATCATCAGACTAGTGCGACATTTTACTATGATCCAAAAGCATCAGATATCAGCACAGCAGTTTCAGGGATGATCGCGCGGTGCAAAACATCGAGTTAGAGGCATCGTCGCCATGTGCGTGATGCAGAATGGATGATCAGGAGTTGGCATACGTTGTCAGGCCAGCCAGAGCACAAGCGCTTGCCTGACAACCTTTCGCACTCTTCTACTCAAAGGCTTTTATCAGGCCCGCTTCCGGGCTATGCCATGTTCAGAAGTGGGCAGTCGAAGCTCAGCCTATTTAGCCGGTTCGCAATCATAGGCGCCTCGTATGCGGATCTGACTCTGGCTGGTGCGGACGATTTCAGCTCTTAACAGCCCTTTACCCTCACGGTTCGTCAGCTCCATATCCACCATCCCCGGCGCTTTGCTGTTTTTCACCAGCAGTTTGACCGTCGCGTTGTCGTAATCGCCCTTCTCTTTCGCAAAGGTGACTTTCTGCGTTTTAGCGCGTTCTCCATTCACCGAGAACCAGCCGCTCTTATCAGGTTTAAGAGAGAACGGCCCGCACTGCGTGGCAGCAAAGGCTGGGAGAGATAAGCTGATTAACGATGCGATAAGGATAAGTTTTTTTAGCATTGGGCTGGCGTCCTGCTGATAGGTGATGAGGGGTCGGGTCGTCTGCACCGAAGAGTGAGTTCCCTGCTGCACGGCTCGTAATAAAGAGCAGTATAGTCAATGACACCTGCATTATCGCCAGCACAGGGTCATAGACTCAGCAAAGGGATCGGCCTTGATGCTGGCAACGCACTACCCTAATCCACTGCCACGCAGGCGTGCCTTGTTCAGCGGAATCAGCTCACTAAACCTGCATATTCATAATTTCGCTATACGCCGACACCAGCTTGTTCCTGACCTGAATACCCATCTGCATTGAGATTGATGATTTCTGCAGATCGACCATCACATCATTAAGCGCGATACCGGGTTTACCCATCTCAAAATCCTGCGCCTGGGTGCGGGCGGTGGTCTGCGTCTCGCTGATCTTATCCAGCGCCGCTTTCATAGTTGCACCGAAATCGATCTGATTAGGGGCTTCACTGCTGCGGTTGCTGGCCTGCAGTGAGGTCGCCTGAAGCTGCTGCAGTACGCCGTCAATTGCCTGAATGGACATGAACGATACCTTATAAAGGAGGATGATATTTTTTCTGTGGGGAAAAGTTAGCACGTTGTCAATGAGACAAAGCCGCTAAATGACAGCAAAAAACCTACCTTATCCAGCCATCGAATTTTCCTTATCACCTAATAATGCCTGGCATTGAAGTGGAAATTTTATCTACGCAGGTCAGGGAGTCTGTTTTGCCATCTCAACTTACCCGGTCAATTACGTCAGGCAGGAATCGGTCATGAATGCGAGTACAGCCGCCACAACAGAACAAGAAAAGAAAGGCTTCGGTGACCTGCTCGCTCGCCTGCGCGCAAATCCGCGTATTCCTTTAATCGTCGCTGCCGCCGCCGTTGTGGCGATAGTGATCGCGATGGTGCTCTGGGCGAAGCAGCCCAGCTATAGCGTCCTTTATAACAACCTTACAGATGAAGATGGCGGTGCCATCGTCACGCAGCTGACGCAGATGAACATCCCTTATCGCTTCGCCGAAAATGGCGGCGCGCTGATGGTGCCGGAAGCGAACGTGCATGAGCTGCGTCTGCGTCTGGCTCAGCAGGGTCTGCCGAAAGGCGGCTCGGTGGGTTTTGAGCTGCTGGATAAAGAGAAGTTCGGTATCAGCCAGTTCAGCGAGCAGGTTAACTACCAGCGCGCGCTGGAAGGCGAACTGGCTCGTACCATCGAATCACTCGGCCCGGTTAAAAGCGCCCGTGTTCATCTGGCGATGCCAAAACCCACCTTATTTGTGCGTGAGCAGAAAGCGCCATCCGCTTCTGTCACCTTAACCCTGCAGCCTGGCCGTGCACTGGATGAAGGCCAGATTCAGGCCATCGCCCACATGGTCTCAAGCAGCGTCGCCGGTTTACCGCCGGGCAACGTCACCGTGGTCGATCAAACCGGTCGCCTGCTGACCCGCTCTGATTCCGCCGGTCGCGACCTGAATGATGCACAGCTCAAGTATGCCTCTGAAGTTGAAGCACGCTACCAGCAACGTATCGAAGCGATCCTGAATCCGATTCTCGGTCAGGGCAATGTGCATGCGCAGGTTACCGCGCAGATTAACTTCGATACCGCCGAGCAGACCGACGAGAAATATCAGCCTAACGCTAACCCGTCGAACTCAGCGATTCGTTCGCGTCAGACCAGCACCAGCGACCAGTCAGGCAGCCCTTATCCGGGCGGCGTGCCGGGCGCGCTCTCTAACCAGCCTGCGCCAGCTAACACTGCGCCGGTGACGACGCCGAACAACAATGGAGCCAATGGCCAGAACGCCAACGGTCAGAATGCTAACGGTCAGAACAACGCGGCGAATAACGCTAACCAGACCACCAGCACCGCAGCGGCCAGTGCCGGACCGACCAACTCGCGTCGTGACGACACGGTGAACTACGAGCTGGATCGCACCATTCGTCATACCAAGGTCAACGTTGGCGACGTACAGCGTCTGTCGGTTGCGGTCGTGGTGAACTTCCGTGCAGATGATAAAGGCAAAGCGGTTGCGCTGAATGAACAGCAGCTGAAGCAGATTGAAGATCTGACCCGCGAAGCGATGGGCTACTCCCAGAACCGTGGCGACAGCATCAACGTGGTGAACTCGCAGTTCAACACCACTGAACCGGTGACCACCGATCTGCCCTTCTGGCAACAGCAGTCGTTCTTTGATCAGCTGATGAATGCCGGTAAGTGGCTGTTGATTGCCCTGGTCGCTTTCATCCTCTACCGCAAACTGGTTCGTCCGCATCTGGTTCGCAAGCAGGCCGCAGAGAAAGCCGCCGCGGAAGCCGTTGCCGCCCGAGCGACTGAGCAGCCGGAAGAAGAAGCCTTTAATGTGCAGCTCAGCAAAGATGAGCTGGATCAGGAACGTAAGTCTAACAACCGCATGAGCGCAGAAGTGCTGAGTCAACGCATCCGCGACATGTCAGAAAACGATCCGCGCGTTGTAGCGCTGGTAATTCGCGAATGGATGAGTAAAGAGCTATGAGTCTGACCGGAACCGAAAAAAGCGCCATCCTGATGATGACTATTGGCGAAGAGCGCGCCGCGGAAGTTTTCAAACACCTGAACCAGCGTGAGGTCCAGCACCTGAGCGGCGCGATGGCCAACATGCGTCAGGTGTCACATAAGCAACTGACTGAAGTGCTGCGTGAGTTCGAAGCGGATGCTGAGCAGTTCGCGGCGCTGAGCCTGAACTCCAACGAATACCTGCGTTCGGTGCTGACCCGTGCGCTGGGCGAAGAGCGCGCCTCCAGCCTGCTGGAGGACATTCTCGAAACGCGCGAAACCACCAGCGGCATGGAAACGCTCAACTTTATGGAGCCGCAGGCCGCTGCCGACCTTATTCGCGACGAGCATCCACAGATCATCGCCACCATCCTGGTCCACCTCAAGCGTGCCCAGGCCGCCGATATTGTGGCGCTGTTCGACGAACGTCTGCGTCACGACGTGATGCTGCGTATCGCCACGTTCGGTGGTGTCCAGCCAGCCGCGCTGGCCGAACTGACCGAAGTGCTGAACGGCCTGCTGGATGGCACCAACCTCAAGCGTGCGAAGATGGGCGGCGTGAGAACCGCAGCCGAGATCATCAACCTGATGAAAACGCAGCAGGAAGAGGCGGTTATCGAAGCCGTACGCGACTTCGATGGCGAACTGGCGCAGAAAATTATCGACGAGATGTTCCTGTTCGAAAACCTGGTGGCAGTGGACGACCGCAGCATCCAGCGTCTGTTGCAGGAAGTGGAGTCCGAGCAGCTGCTGGTTGCACTGAAAGGTGCCGAACAGCCACTGCGCGAGAAGTTCCTCAAAAACATGTCAGCCCGTGCGGCGGATATCCTGCGCGACGATCTGGCCAACCGTGGTCCGGTGCGTATGTCCGCAGTGGAAAACGAACAGAAAGCGATCCTGCTGGTGGTACGCCGCCTGGCCGAGTCAGGCGAGATGGTGATTGGTGGTGGCGAGGAAACTTATGTCTGATGCATTTTCTGCGCGCCCCTGGCAGCTGTGGCAGCCCACTGATTTAGGCCGTTTCGATGAGCCTGCTGAACCGGAGCTGCAGCCAGAAATTTACGAAGCTGAAGATGGCGTTGATGAGCAGCAACAGCAGCTCGAACGCCTGCAGCAGCAGATGCGTAAAGAGGCACAGGGCCAGGGTTACAACGAAGGCTATCAGCAGGGTGTGACCGAAGGCCAGAAAGCCGGTTACGACGCCGGTTTTCAGCAGGGTCTCGCCGATGCCCAGCAGCAGCAGGCGCCACTTCAGGCGCGTATGCAGCAACTGGTAACGGAGTTCCAGAACACGCTGGAATCGCTGGACAGCGTGATTGCGGCCCGTCTGATGCAGCTGGCGTTGGAAGCGGCACGTTCGGTGATTGGTCAGGCGACCACGGTGGATGGCACCGCCCTGCTGCGCCAGATTCAGGGTTTACTGCAGCAGGAACCGATGTTCAGCGGCAAACCGCAACTGCGCGTTCACCCGGATGACTTACAACGCATTGAGCAGACCCTGGGTCCGACGCTGGATCTGCACGGCTGGCGGCTGATCGCTGACAGCACCCTGCATCCTGGCGGCTGTAAACTCAGCGCAGAAGATGGTGACCTGGATGCCAGCGTCGCGACGCGCTGGCAGGAACTCTGCCGTCTTGCCGCACCGGGAGAATTGTAATGACCACTCGTCTGAATCGCTGGCTCGGCTCGCTCGATGCCTTTGAGAAACGCATCGCCCAGGTGCAGCCGGTGCGCCGTTATGGCCGTCTGACCCGCGCCACCGGCCTGGTGCTGGAAGCGACCGGCTTACAGCTGCCGCTGGGTGCAACCTGCGTAATCGAACGCAACGATGGCAAAACCATCAGTGAAATCGAAAGCGAAGTGGTGGGATTCAACGGTCAGAAGCTGCTGATGATGCCACTGGAAGAAGTGGACGGCATTTTACCGGGTGCGCGGGTCTATGCGCGCCAGAACGGAGAGAACCCGCAGGCGGGCAAACAGATGATGCTGGGCCCGGAACTGCTGGGCCGCGTACTCGATGGCAGCGGGCGTCCGCTGGACGGCCTGCCGTCTCCGGATACCGGCTATCGCGCGCCGCTGAACACTCCGCCGTTTAACCCGCTGCAGCGTACGCCGATCACCGACGTACTGGATACCGGCGTGCGGGCGATCAACGCCCTGCTGACGGTCGGTCGCGGACAGCGTATGGGCCTGTTCGCCGGTTCGGGCGTGGGTAAAAGCGTGCTGCTTGGCATGATGGCGCGCTACACCAAAGCGGACGTCATTGTGGTCGGTCTGATTGGCGAACGTGGCCGCGAAGTCAAAGATTTTATCGAGAACATTCTCGGCGCTGAAGGCCGCGCCCGTTCAGTCGTGATCGCCGCCCCGGCCGATGTTTCGCCTCTGCTGCGTATGCAGGGTGCCGCTTACGCCACGCGTATCGCAGAAGATTTTCGCGACCGCGGCCAGCATGTGTTGCTGATTATGGATTCCCTGACCCGCTACGCCATGGCGCAGCGTGAGATCGCGCTGGCGATTGGTGAGCCGCCGGCCACCAAAGGCTATCCGCCTTCCGTATTCGCCAAACTGCCTGCGCTGGTTGAGCGTGCCGGTAACGGCATCGACGGCGGCGGCTCAATCACCGCCTTCTATACCGTCCTGACCGAAGGCGACGATCAGCAGGACCCGATCGCCGACTCCGCGCGTGCCATTCTCGACGGCCACATTGTGCTGTCGCGTCGGCTGGGCGAAGCGGGTCACTATCCGGCCATTGATATAGAAGCCTCGATCAGCCGTGCGATGACCTCGCTGATCGATGAGAACCACTATGCGCGGGTGCGCCAGTTTAAGCAGTTGCTCTCCAGCTTCCAGCGTAACCGCGATCTGGTCAGCGTCGGTGCTTATGCCGCGGGCAGTGATCCAATGCTTGATAAAGCGATTACGCTCTATCCGCAGATGGAAGCCTTCCTGCAACAGGGCATCTTTGAGCGCAGTGATTACGACGACGCCAGCCTGCATCTGCATGCGCTGTTTGGCTAGTCACACGAATTAACGCGAGGTAACGGCAATGAAAACTGCAAATGCCATCGATACGCTGCGCGACTTAGCGGAGCAGGATCTCGAACGCGCTGCCATCTATTTAGGCGATATGCGTCGCGGCCAGCACGCCGCGAACGAGCAGCTGACGATGCTGCTCGACTATCAGGACGAATATCGCAACAAGCTCAACGATGACATGTCGTCGGGCATCGCCAGCACCCGCTGGACCAACTACCACCAGTTTATTCAGACGCTGGAAAAAGCGATTGAGCAGCACCGCAACCAGCTTAATAACTGGAATCAGCGGCTGGAACAGGCGCTGATCAACTGGCGTGACAAACAGCAACGGCTGAACGCCTATCAGACGCTGATTACGCGCGCAGCGGAAAATGCATTACGACAGGAAAACCGTCTCGATCAGAAACGGATGGACGAATTTGCCCAACGGGCCGCATCGAGGAGAGGTGAATGATTACGCTGCCAAACATTGCTATGAAAGCGACGGTAAAAACCGACGCAGAACCCTCAGTCTCAACTGACCTTGCTGCGGGTGCCGATGCCCTGCCGCAGGACTTTCTGACCGCACTGGGAAACCAGTTACTCGGCCTGGCTAAACAGCACGGAAAAGCGGCGCAATCCGCTGACGTCAAAGCAGAAATTGCCGATGACGCCCGCCCGAAAGCCCCGCTGAATGCCCTGATGGCAGCACTGGAAAATCCTGCTGCGCTGACCGCTCTGTTTAAGCCGGAAAATATTAAAGGTGGGTCAAAATCAGCCGATGATAAAGACAAGCCGGACGTTGCACCCTTAAGCGCCAGCGATATGCAGAATATGCAGGCGCTGTTCGCCATGTTACCGGGTGTAGCGGCTGTTACAGCCACCACGTCGACCCCGGTCAGCAGTGAAGCGGGCGAGATGATCGCCCAGACCGATACCGGCCGGAAAAGCCAGAGCTCGCTGACGCAACTGCTGAACAGCGCGCAGCAGAGCCACGCACCGGGCGAAGATGAGAAGTCTGATGCCAGAAGCGACGTACAGAGCAAACCTGCCGTCACCACTGCCGCCAGCCAGAGTAACAACGCCGCGCAGGGTGCGACCAGCAGCGGCCTGACGCTCGACAGCAGTTTCCAGCAGGCGCTGAGCAACATGGTTAAGCAGGATGATCAGGCTGCGATTAAAGCCAGCGCCAGCGATAACGCGATCAATGCTACGCCAATCGCCACCGCCAGCAGCCTGCCTGCGCCGGTGACCGCCTCCGCGACCACCAGCACGCCGTCAACGCCGATGCTGAACTCACAGCTGGGCAGCGACGAGTGGCAGCAGGCGCTGAGTCAGCAGATTGTGATGTTCAGCCGCAACGGCCAGCAGAACGCGGAATTGCGTTTACATCCGGAAGACCTTGGCGCTATCCAGATCAGCCTGAAACTGGATAACGACCAGGCACAAATTAATCTGGTTTCCAGCCATAGCCACGTCAGAGCAGCACTGGAAGCCGCGATACCGCAGCTGCGCAGCGCGCTGGCAGAGAGCGGTATCAACCTGGGCGAGAGTCAGGTGAGCAGTGACAGTTCCGCGCAGAGCCAGCAATTCCAGCAGCAGCAGGAGGCGCGCCGCGATGGACAGCATGGCCGCTTCTCCCTCACCCAGGACAGTGACACCGACATTACGCCGATCGCCGTTCCCGCCGCCCTTCAGGCTCGCGTTAACGGCAGCAGCGCCGTCGACACTTTCGCCTGACAGCGGCAAACGCTGAAGGTAAGCGTAAAACCCGCGTCTTTTCTACCCATTGGTTTGACTTAAGACGCGGATAATCTGTCTCGTGAGCCGAGAGGCTTGCCCATAATTCACAGGAAGTAACTGCACCATGTCTGATAACGCGAAAGCCAAAAAAGGCAGCAAACGTAAACTCTTAATACCAGTGTTGCTCATTTTGACGCTGGCCGCTTGCAGCGTGGCAGGCTATGCAGTCTGGCGAATGATGAATAAACATGAGGGCGATAAGCCTGAGGTGGCGAAAGTTGAACCGCCTCCCGCTCCGGTCTTTTTTGCACTTGATACATTTACGGTTAACCTGGTCAATCCCGACAACGATCCCGACCGCGTGCTTTACGTAGGCTTTACCCTGCGTCTGGCCGATGAGGATACCCGGCGTCGGATGAACGACTATCTGCCTGAGGTGCGCAGCCGTTTGCTGCTGCTGCTCTCGCGTCAGAGCGCTGCGGCGCTGGCGACAGAGCAAGGAAAGCAGGCGCTTGTTGAACAAGTCAAACAGGCGCTGACACCCCCGCTGGTAAAAGGTCAACCTCCGCAGGCTGTAAACGATGTGCTGTTTACTGCCTTCATTTTGAGGTGAATCAATGGGCGATAGCATTCTCTCCCAGGCTGAAATTGACGCCCTTTTAAACGGCGACAGCGGCAGTGCGGAAGAAGAAAAGAAACAAAACGGACCGGAAGGCGATATTCGTCCTTACGATCCGAACACCCAGCGCCGTGTGGTTCGCGAGCGTTTGCAGGCGCTGGAGATTATTAATGAGCGTTTTGCCCGTAGTTTCCGTATGGCGCTGTTTAACCTGCTGCGCCGTAGCCCGGATATCAGCGTCGGGGCGATCAAGATTCAGCCGTATCACGAGTTTGCCCGCAATCTGCCGGTGCCAACCAACCTGAACCTGATCCACCTGAAGCCGCTGCGCGGCACCGCGCTGGTGGTGTTCTCACCGAGCCTGGTGTTTATCGCTGTCGACAACCTGTTTGGTGGCGACGGACGTTTTCCGACCAAAGTCGAAGGCCGTGAGTTTACCCATACCGAGCAGCGCGTTATTCGCCGCATGCTGAAGCTGGCGCTTGATGGTTACAGCGACGCATGGAAGGCCATTTATCCACTGGACGTCGAGTATGTACGTTCAGAGATGCAGGTAAAGTTCACCAACATCACCACTTCACCGAACGACATCGTGGTTAACACGCCGTTCCAGGTGGAGATTGGTAACCTGGTGGGTGAGTTTAATATCTGTATCCCGTTTTCAATGATTGAACCGCTGCGCGAGCTGCTGGTGAATCCACCGCTCGAAAACTCACGTCAGGAAGATAACCACTGGCGCGATAACCTGGTCAAACAGGTGCAGCACTCTGAGCTGGAACTGATCGCGCACTTTGCCGAAACCTCACTGCGTCTGTCACGGATTTTGCAGTTGAAACCCGGTGATGTGCTGCCGATTGAGAAGCCGGAACGCATTATCGCCCATGTCGATAGCGTCCCGGTCTTAACCAGCCAATATGGCACGATGAATGGTCAGTACGCGCTCCGTGTCGAACACCTGATTAACCCGATTTTGAATTCGCTGAACGAGGAACAGCCCCATGACTGACAGTAATAAACCGTCTGACGATATCTCTGCGGACGATCTGTGGGCTGAAGCGATGAATGAGCAGGTCGGCAGCGGCAGTGCGCCGCAGACCGACGAAGTCTTTAAATCATTCGACAGCGGCAACGTCGCTGGATCGCTGCAGGATATCGATCTGATTATGGATATCCCGGTGAAACTCACCGTGGAACTGGGTCGCACCAAAATGACCATCAAAGAGCTGCTGCGTCTGGCGCAGGGTTCAGTGGTGGCACTGGATGGCCTGGCGGGTGAGCCGCTGGATATCCTGATCAACGGTTATCTGATTGCTCAGGGTGAAGTGGTGGTGGTGAACGACAAATATGGCGTGCGCATCACTGACATCATCACCCCATCTGAACGTATGCGTCGTCTGAGTCGCTAAAGAGTTACATTATGAATAGCCAGAATCAAACGCTGCAACCGGCTGCACCGCACGCTCAGGCGATCTCGACCGGCTCCATGCTGGCCCAGGTCAGCAGCGTGTTAGCAGTGATTATCTTATTGATTCTGGCCTGCGCCTGGCTGGCACGCCGTGTCGGCTTCGCGCCGAAAAAGGTCAGCGGCCAGGAGCTTAAACTTACAGCCAGCGTCTCAGTGGGCCAGCGCGAGCGGGTGGTGATTGTCGATACCGCTGATGCGCGTCTGGTGCTGGGCGTCACCGCACAGCAGATTACCCATCTGCATACTTTGCCGCCGGGTGAACCGGTCTCTGTGACGCCGGTTAACAGTGCGCCACAGGATTTTCGTCAGCTGTTACAGAACCTGGTTAAACGTCCCGGAAAACCACAATGATGCGTCGACTGCTTCCTTTATTGCCACTGTTGTTACTGGCACCGGTTGCCCATGCCCAGTTGCCGGGTCTGGTGAGTCACTCGCTGCCGAATGGCGGTCAGAGCTGGTCACTGCCGGTACAGACGCTGGTCTTTATCACTGCGCTGACCTTTATTCCGGCCGTGCTGCTGATGATGACCAGCTTCACCCGTATCATCATTGTGTTTGGTTTGCTGCGTAACGCCCTGGGCACGCCCTCTGCGCCGCCTAACCAGGTGCTGCTCGGACTGTCGCTGTTTCTGACCTTCTTTATTATGGCGCCGACCTTCGACAAGATTTATCAGGATGCTTATCTGCCGTTCAGCCAGGACAAGATCAGCATGGAAGTGGCGATTGATAAAGGTGCCCAGCCGCTGCGCGAGTTTATGCTGCGTCAGACCCGTGAAGCGGATTTAGCCCTGTTTGCCCGTCTGGCGAATACCGCCCCGATTGCCGGTCCTGAAGCGGTGCCAATGCGTATTCTGCTGCCCGCCTATGTTACCAGCGAGCTGAAGACGGCTTTCCAGATTGGCTTTACCGTCTTTATCCCGTTCCTGATCATCGATCTGGTGGTTGCCAGCGTGCTGATGGCGCTGGGGATGATGATGGTCCCGCCAGCGTCCATCGCGCTGCCGTTTAAACTGATGCTGTTTGTTCTGGTCGATGGCTGGCAACTGCTGGTCGGTTCACTGGCGCAAAGCTTCTACTCCTGATCCCCCTTTTCTTACCGGAGCAACACATGACACCCGAATCAGTAATGGTAATGGGACAGGAAGCGATGCGTGTCGCCCTGATGCTGGCCGCCCCGCTGCTGCTGGCCGCACTGGTCAGTGGTTTGCTGATCAGCCTGATCCAGGCCGCGACCCAGGTCAACGAACAGACCTTATCCTTTATTCCTAAGATTCTGGCGGTTGCCACCACCGGTATCATTGCCGGCCCGTGGATGCTGAATCTGCTGCTGGACTATATCCGCACCGTCTTTACCAACCTGCCTTACATCATCGGCTGATGATTACTCTCGACAGCAGCCAGCTGGTTCAATGGGTCAGCCAGTTCTTCTGGCCTCTGGTGCGCATCATGGCGCTATTCGCCACCGCACCGATCCTCAATGAACGATCCGTCAGCAAACGTGTCAAAATCGGTCTGGCGGTAATGATCACCTGGCTGCTGATGCCGCTGTTACCTGCGGTCAATGTCACCCTGTTTTCCCCTGAAGGCTTCCTGCTACTGATTCAGCAGATGCTGATTGGTATTGCACTCGGCTTCACCATGCAGTTCGCTTTTGCTGCCGTGCGCCTTGCCGGGGAAGTGATTGGTTTACAGATGGGCATCTCGTTCGCCACCTTTTTTGATCCTGGCAGCCGTCTTAACATGCCGGTTCTGGCCCGTTTTCTCGACATGCTGGCGATGTTACTGTTCCTGACCTTTAACGGACACCTGTGGCTGATCTCGCTGCTGGCGGACAGTTTTCATACGCTGCCGATTGGCGGTCAGCCGCTAAATGCCAATGCGTTTATGGCGCTGGTGAAATCTGGCGGATTAATTTTCCTTAATGGCATGATGTTAGCGCTGCCCTTAATCGTTTTGTTACTCATGGTAAATCTGGTACTGGGTTTGTTAAACCGTGTTTCACCACAGTTATCAATCTTCGCAATTGGCTTCCCGATTACCTTATCAGTCGGAATTTTAACCATCAGCTTGCTGATGCCTCTGCTAGCCCCGTTCTGTGAGCATTTGTTCGGTGAAGTATTTGATTTACTCGCCGTGTTCCTGACAGAACTATCCCGTCCCTGAACATTAAGTTTCTAACTATCTTTGCATAACGATACTTAAGTATCGCAAAACCATCCGTGCATTTTCCGAACCATGTTTTCCAGAATGCAACTAAGGAAATTCTGATAAACGTGCGGAGAGTCTGAAAATAATTCTTATTAAACCGGGCTTCGCGTATTTTAGTGGGGTGGTTCACAGGAGCGGTCAGACTGTGAATGTGCAGGCAAAATCGACAAGACACTGAATTTACAAGAAAAAAATCTTTAAGTGATTTTTCTTGTTAAAAAATGTTTTTTCCGGCATTGTCAACGCACGCTGAGACATCACACTTTCGTAAAACAAATGTTTTTGAGAATTGTCCTATCAGAAAACTCCTCGTTTTCAAGGATAGTGACCTGGCTCCCAAAAAAATGAGTCTTACTTAACCTCCGACATTTCACTGGCATTCCCCGCCATGGCCGGAGAATGTGTGACGTCATGGCAGCACAAATTTTTTGCAGAACGGGTCAGGGATGAAGACTTTTACGGGCGTTTGCCTGTTGCCAAACTGCACGAGCAGAATAAAAAAGTACCTAAGAAATCTCTCTCGTACCGCAACGCGTATTCATCGTTGATTTAAACGGATAACAAATTGGTGAGGGTCGCTATTATGCCAACTATTATTATGGATTCCTGCAACTACACACGCCTGGGATTATCAGACTACATGTCTTTAAAAGGAGTTAAGAAGAAGAATATCTCTTCTGTCTCCGATATTGAGCAACTACAGCAAAAATGTGAGCAATTAAACCCTGGTGTCGTCTTTATTAATGAAGATTGCTTCATTCATGAATCCGATTCCAGTGAACGTATCCGCAGCATTATTACGCAGCATCCTGATACGCTGTTCTTTATATTCATGGCGATTAGCAATATCCATTTTGAGGAATATCTCTACGTTCGTAAGAACCTGATTATTACATCAAAATCGATGAAGACATCGACCCTGGATTCCTTACTCAGCACCTATTTGCAGAAGAAGCTTAACCAGTCTGCGCGTATCTCTTCGGGCATGGATGTACATCCATTAACGCTGAGCCAGACTGAGTCAAACATGCTGAAGATGTGGATGTCAGGTCATGATACCATCCAGATCTCAGATAAAATGCAAATTAAGGCCAAAACGGTATCGTCACACAAAGGTAATATTAAACGCAAAATCAAAACCCATAATAAGCAGGTTATTTATCATGTGGTGCGTTTAACGGATAATGTGACTTCAGGTATTTACGTTAATATTCGCTGATCATAACATCTGAAGAACCGGCCTCTCTGGCCGGTTTTTTTTTGCCCGGAATTGCGATCCAGGTCTCACTCTTACCGCTAAGCCTTTACGCTCTTTTGCCGATGTTATGCCTTATAACAACAGCCTCAAGAGAGCAAGGATATGAACACTGCACGAGATAATAATGGACAAAAAAGCGCAGGCATCTGGCAGAATCTCCGCCTGGTGCCGCTGTTTAGCCTGATCTTCGGCGGCATTTTGCTGCTGTTCGCACTCTGTATTGGTGTCGCCAGTTACTTTCTGATTTCCGGCAATCACTCCCTCGATGATGCCACGGACGAAATTCAGGTTCGTATGGGCCTCTCTAACAGTTCAAACCACCTGCGTACTGCGCGCCTGACCATTATTCAGGCCGGTGCCGCCGCGCGTATTGGTGAAATGGACGAGTTTCGCGCCAATATTGCCGCCGCCGAAAAACGGATCCAGCAGGCAAAAGATGGCTTCGCGATTTATCAGGCACGTGAAGTTAAGACGCCCGCGGATATGGAACTGGATGCCACGCTGCAGGCTCGCTTCAACGATTACATTACCAAAGGCCTGATACCGATGATTGAATCCGGTAAACAGGGCAGCTTTGAGGGCATCATCGCTCAGGAGACCGATGTAACCCGCAAGCTGGATGACGACTATAACGCGGTGTTGCTGAAGGCGATCAAGATCCGAACTGATCGCGCCAATGCCATTACCGCCCAGGCCGATCAACAGTCGCGCATCGGCTTTATCTCCATGGCCGTGGCATTCAGTGCCGCCCTGGTGCTGGTGCTGTTGACCTTCGTCTTCCTGCGCCGCGTGGTGATTAGTCCGCTGCGTCAGTCGGTGCTGCGTATCGAACGCATTGCGCAGGGTGATCTGACCTCCGCTCCCCTGCCCCATGGCCGCAGCGAGATTGGTACGCTCATCCATAACCTGCAACTGATGCAGCAGGCGCTGGTAACCACCGTTGGTACGGTGCGTGAAGGCGCCGTCGCGATTTATCAGGGCTCCAGCGAAATTTCAGCCGGCAACACCGATCTCTCTTCACGCACCGAGCAGCAGGCTGCGGCACTGGAGCAGACCGCAGCCAGCATGGAACAGCTTACCGCTACGGTGAAGCAGAACGCCGAGAATGCGCATCACGCCAGCCAGCTGGCCGCGGATGCCTCGGGCAAAGCGCGCAGCGGTGGCGAGCTGGTGAACAGCGTCGTGAAAACCATGACCAATATTTCCGGCAGCTCGAAAAAAATCGCTGAGATCACCAACGTCATTAACAGTATTGCGTTTCAGACCAACATCCTGGCGCTGAATGCGGCGGTAGAAGCGGCGCGTGCCGGTGAGCAGGGTCGTGGCTTTGCGGTGGTGGCCAGCGAAGTGCGTAATCTGGCCCAGCGCAGTGCACAGGCGGCGAAAGAGATTGAATCGCTGATTGCTGAGTCCGTCACGCTGATCAATGACGGTTCGCATCAGGTTGGCGCAGCCGGTAGCACCATGGGTGAGATTGTCGAAGCCGTACGTCGCGTTACCGATATTATGTCGGAGATTGCGGCGGCGTCAGACGAGCAGAGCCGCGGTATTCAGCAGGTGAGCCAGGCGGTCACCGAAATGGATAACGTCACCCAGCAGAACGCCTCGCTGGTGGAAGAAGCCTCCGCTGCAGCGGCCTCGCTGGAAGATCAGGCGGGTAAACTGACGCAGGCGGTCGCGGCATTCCGCCTGCAGGACACGCCTGCAACCACAGGTGTGGCTGCACGTGTCTCTTCACCATTAAAGACACCGGCTCTGGCCCCCCGTCCGGCGCTGGCAGGCGGCAGCGATAACTGGGAAACCTTCTGAGGTTATAGCGGTTAACCGTCAGCGGCTGATGTCAGCCGCGTAATCTCCGACAGCAAAAAGCCGCCTTTCCGGCAAACGGAAAGGCGGCTTTTTTATTGCGCGTCAGATTCAGGCTTCGTGGTAAGGCTCAACGAAAATGCCATCCGGCTGGTGCGTCTCGTTAAAAAACCAGATGCCCAGCGGATAATCTTCCAGCGCCACCAGGAACATGGTGCCTTCATTAAACGGCTCCATAGCCAGAATGGTGCCAACACGACGCGGGCCGCCATCGGTTTTGACGCTGACGCGGTCATTTACCTTCATTTCGGTTCTCCAGATTATTGACTGAGTACAGTCTAAACGAAGAACCGTGGCGATGCAGCGCGTTAGCGGCGGGCAATGACCCAGACGGCATGGATGATACCGGGGATATAACCACAGAGTGTCAGCAGGATATTCAGCCAGAAGGCGCCGCCAAAACCAACCTGCATAAACACGCCCAGTGGTGGCAGCAGAATAGCGATAATAATTCGTAAGATGTCCATAACCATTCCTTTAGGTATTGATAAAAATCAGCTTTATCGTTAACTATAGCTGAATCTGCTCTGTTTAGTCGAAAAGTCAGGTAAATCTGAGTAAGGAGAAAATTTTGCAATTCCTTAACATTTCACCGCAAGACTTCTTACGCGTCAGGCCTTTAAACTCTTCTCACTGCGCCACCCCATAGGTGCAGCCAACCTGAAAGTAACAAGGATTTTGCCCGCGCAGCGCGGGCTTTTTTTTTGCCTGCGATCTCTTCGCTCCCGCCTTTCTGCCCTGCGTTCTATACTGATTACTCTGTTTGCTCTCAGGAGTCAGAAAATGACAGACGAAAAACAGCACGGCGATGCTCAGCCATCCGATCTGCAGATTGATGTCGAAGGTTTACTGGCGGCGATTCAGGCCAGAACGTCGGGAGAGGTACGGGAGTATATGGAGCAGGATCAGACGCCACGGCTGGAAGTAGAAGGCCGGGTTTTCCACTCCTATAGCGAACTGGCGGAGGCGTTTGAAATTGATATTTGTGATTATCGCGCCTATGAAGCGAACCGCTGAAATCGATTTCAAAAAAAACCCGGCGGGAAGGCCGGGTAAAAATTCAATTCGTTACACCAGGGAATTCTTAACACCTCTGCAGATTACCCTTTCCCGACTCCGAAACAAGCATCAGATATGCACGTTTCTGCAACCGATCGGGTAATTATGGAGCGGCTGTTACCAAAAACACCGCGCCCGCCAGTCACTTAGCCCTGCACACTTCTTGCATACTCACTTTTACTGCGGTTTCGTTTTAAGAATTATCCTGGATTTCCAGCCAGCGTGGCAGGAAAAAAAGTGTGAGCCATATTCAACTATAATATTGAAAAATCGCCGCTTTAGCCGCGAATGTGATGAAAGGAGCCTGTAAATGCCCGATCTCCACCAGCCGTTAATGATAATTACCGATCTGGATGGTTCGTTACTCGACCATCATACCTATCGCTGGGATGCGGCCACCGAATGGCTCACCACGCTCAGGCAGTACGCTGTTCCGCTGGTGATCTGTTCCAGTAAAACGGCAGCCGAGATTATTCCGCTGCAAAAAAGGCTTGGCATCAGCGGTTCACCGTTTATTGCTGAAAACGGAGCCGTGGTGCAAACACACGATCAGCAGCGTATCCGCCTGCCCGATAACACCCTGACCTATGACGCTATCTGCCAGCGGCTGGCTGCCTTGAAAACAGCGTACCGTTTTACCGGCTTTCGTGACTTCTCTGATCCGGAAGTGGCCGCAATGACCGGCCTGAGTGAGGCGGATGCAGAACTGTCGCGTCAGCGCGATGCGTCAGAAGTGATTGTCTGGCGCGACAGTGACGAGGCGTTTGACCAGTTCCATGATGCGTTGCATGCAGAGGGCCTGGCGCTGACCCAGGGCGGGCGTTTCTGGCATGTGATGCCTGCGGGCAGTGGCAAAGGTGAAGCCCTGCGCTGGCTGCTGGCGCATTCACCCGGTGAGGCACGCGTGACCATTGGACTGGGTGACGGCCCTAACGATGCGCCGATGCTGGATGCGGTTGATTATGCGGTCGTAATTAAGGGATACAGTAAAACACCGGTGACACTCAGCCGGTCCGATCAGCAGCAGATCTATCACACCGCTCACCATGGCCCTGAGGGCTGGCGTGAAGGGCTGGACTATTTTTTGACTCAACCTCAATGAGCTGCCCACGGGCATTAAAAGGATGATGCGATGAGTGACTTTTATCAGAATGGCGTAATCACCAACTTTCACAACCTCACCCACCGTAGCGTGGAGTCGCTGGAAAAAGAGATGGTACGCTTTGCCCGCAAACGCAAAATGGGGCTGATCCTGCCATCGCTGTTTTCCGAACTTGAAGGCCCGGCGCTGACGAAAATCGTCGATGAACTGGCTAAAGTGCCCTATCTGGATGAAATTGTGATTGGTCTGGATCGTGCCGACCGTGACCAGTTCCTGTTTGCCCGCGAGTTTTTCTCCCGTCTGCCGCAACGGCATCGCATTCTTTGGAACGATGGCCCGCGTCTGAAGGCGATTGATGCCGAGCTGGATAAAGAGGGTCTGTCACCCACTAATCCCGGCAAAGGTCGCAACGTCTGGTTCTGCACCGGCTATACGCTCGCGTCAGACCGTACCAGCTGTGTCGCGCTGCATGACTGCGATATCGTCACCTATGAGCGCGGAATGCTGGCACGCCTGCTCTACCCGGTGGCGAACCCGGCATTTCAGTATGAATTCTGTAAGGGGTTCTACGCGCGCGTCGCGGATGGCAAGCTTAATGGCCGCGTGGGACGTCTGCTGGTCGGGCCGCTGCTGCGATCGCTGCAGAAAGTTTATGGCCATTCAGAATATCTGGAATATCTGTCGAGCTTCCGCTATCCGCTCTCCGGGGAGTTCGCCATGCGGACGCATGTGCTGAACGGGATTAAAATCCCCGGCGACTGGGGGCTGGAGATTGGCGTGCTGTCAGAGATTTATCGTAACTACACCACCCGCCAGTCGTGCCAGGTTGAGATCGCCGATAACTACGATCACAAGCATCAGCCGCTGGCTGAAGATGATGGCACCGGCGGCCTGAAGCGCATGAGCAGCGATATCGTCCAGTCACTGCTGCGTAAGCTCGCCACCATGGGTGTGCCGCTGACCAGCGACTCGTTCCGGGTGCTGAAAGCAACCTATTATCGTAATGCGCTGGATATGATGGAGACCTATAACCACGAGGCGGCGATGAACGGGCTGAAGTTTGATCAGCATGTGGAAGAGGCAGCGGTAGAGATGTTTACCCAGTCGATTCTGGAAGCGGGTCAGGCGTTTATTGAGCGTCCTAACGATAAGCCGTTTATACCGAGCTGGAGTCGCGTCCAGTCAGCCTTCCCGGATGTGCTGCAGCGGATCTATCAGGCGGTTGAAGAAGATAACGACGGTAACGTCTGAAAACAGGGCGGCACAGGGAGTGTGCCGGGCCAGAAAAAGCAGAAACCGGGCCTGGCGGGTCGCAGAGCCCACAGGCCTGATGCTGTCAGCCCGCCAGTTGCTGCGCGGGATTCAAAGCGCAGAGTTCATCGCTGCGAAAGGCTTCGCTGCGCACGGCATAGCCATCATACCAGCGGCACTCCACCATGCCACTCGCGTAGCCGGTCACCACCATCGTCTGCCCCTCTTCCTTATGCTGTACTTCTTCACTGATTGCGAAAACCATGATGCGCTCCTTTTATTAACCTGAGTGTTATTAACCTGAGTGATTATTTTCTTTATAGCAGGCGAATAACGTTCCTGCCTGTTAAGGCACGCAAAAAAAGGGCAAATTCGGAATTAATCAGCTGGATATGCGGAAAATAAAAAAAGCGGATAAAAAAACTTATCCGCTTTGATGAAGTAGTGACGCTGACGTCAGATTTTACAGCCTTCGCAATCGGCTTCGTCGCCGAGATCATCCGGCACTTCGCTGGCTTTTTTCTCTGCTTTCGCTTCAGCCTGCTCCAGTTGTGCGTCGATATCAAATTCAAACATGTCGTCGTTCATCGTCATTCTCCTGACCGTAAATCACAGTGCGCTTTATACCGATTTTCCGCGCACTCTGGCAATAAGGTTGACCACTAACAGCACGATCGACCCAATGATAAAGCCGAGCACCAGGTTTGCGCCGTTGCTGAGCAGCATAGCGATCCAGCCGCTGAAGCCACTGCTGACTTCCTCGATCAGATGATGCAGCGGTGCGATACCGTGCACCACAATACCGCCGCCGACCAGGAACATGGCGATGGTGCCGACCACCGAGAGGATCTTCATCAGCCAGGGCGCGGCAGTCAGCAGCACGCTACCCAACCCCTGGGCAAGGCGTGACGGTTTTTCACGCAGCCAGAATCCGAAGTCATCAATTTTGACGATGGCCGCCACGATGCCGTAAACGCCCACCGTAACCAGAATAGCGATGCCCGCCAGGATAATTACCTGGTTGAGCAGCGGCGATTCCGACACGATGCCTAAGGTAATCGCGACAATTTCGGCTGACAGAATGAAATCGGTGCGCACCGCGCCTTTGATCTTCTTCTTCTCAAACTCTGCCGCATTCTGATTCGCCAGCGAATCGAGTCGCTGCTGACGCGCTTCCGGTGATTTGCTCTGCTTGTCATGCTGCAAACTGTGCATCACCTTCTCCACGCCTTCGTAGCAGAGATAGGCACCGCCAATCATCAGCAGCGGCGTAATCAGCCAGGGCGCAAACGCGGAGATAATCAGCGCCAGTGGCACCAGGATCAGTTTGTTAAGAAACGATCCTTTGGCAACGCCCCATACTACCGGCAGCTCACGGTTGGCTTTCACGCCGCTGACCTGCTGAGCATTCAGCGACAGATCATCGCCCAGTACGCCAGCGGTTTTTTTCGCCGCCACTTTCCCCATGACGGAAATATCGTCCAGAAGTGTTGCAATATCATCAAGTAAAGTCAGTAAACTGGTTCCCGCCAAAATCTTATCCTTAGTCTGGTTCGTTATGTTGACAACATGGGCAGCGCTCAATTTCCGTAACGGTCATCTCGGCGATGCCCTCACAATCCCACTCTACCCGCACCGTCTCGCCTGCTGCTCCTTCAGCATGCAGATATTTGCTGACCGGGCTTTCGGTCATGCCGGTGATCTCCTCCGTGGCGACAAGCCTGTCACCGCAGTAAACCCGCGCGGTCGCTTTGGTATTCACCATCCGCTCGTCACGAATCTGGTAAAGGCGTTTTACCGTCAGTTTTATGCTGCTCATTTCAGGCTCCTGGCCACGGAGAAAGCGCAGATCTAACCAATTATGTCTGTGATTAGCAATCGGCGTTGTAATGATGAATGCCCTGATGGTCGACTTCGGCACTCTCCGGCATCGCCAGCAGCCACTCCTCCAGCCGTTCCAGCAGGTCCTGATCCGTCAGGCGCAGTTTGCCACGTAGCGCACACTCCCAGATGATCAGCACTTTCCAGCCGCTCTCCTGCAGCTGGCGCACATAACGCCGATCACGTTCAACGTTGCTGTTGATTTTGCCGGTCCAGAATTCTGTGCGTGTCGCCGGCAGTTTAAACAGATAGCAGTGATGACGATGCCAGAAGCAGCCATGAACAAAAATAATTGCCTGATGTTCTGTCAGAACGAAATCGGGCCGTCCCGGCAGGTTTTTATCCTGCACTCGAAAGCTGAATCCCCGATCTTTCAGCAGCAGCGCAATACGTTGCTCGATGGCCGTATCCTGAGCGCGAATGGCACGCATATTTTTACTGCGTATTTCGCTGGAGTGAACATCAGCCATAACCTCTCCTTTTTTGCTGGTACTTCAACTTTAGTCTGCGTCACGAAAAGCGAAAGCCGCCGCACGACGACTTCACACAGTGCGCCGCAAAAACAGAACATTCCGGGGGGCTGGCACAGGGCACATCCAGGCAATTTCCTCACAGCGTCTGGAGTGATAGCATAGGCGCCTTACTGTTAAGGAAAAACGCATGCATCCCGCCGCCCTCGCTGAACCACTCTCTGCTGCACTTTCATCTGCTGATGCGTCTGAACTCTTTCAGCAGGTGCTGGCAATCTATTCGGTTCGTGATCTCACGTCCCGCCTGCAGCAGGCAGGATTTTCCTGCTGGACGCCGGCACTCCTGAACCGGATTCGTCAGGGTAAAACCGCCCTGCCACCGCTGTGTGAGGCGGAACTGTCGCTGTTACAGGGGCTGCTGCCGGCCCGCCCCGCCCATTATGATAATCCTGAATTTCGTTTTATCGATCTCTTTGCCGGTATTGGCGGCATTCGTAAGGGATTCGAGGCGATCGGCGGCAAGTGCGTGTTTACCAGTGAATGGAATAAAGAGGCGGTCCGCACTTACAAAGCCAACCACTACAGCGATCCGCTGGAGCATCACTTCAATACCGATATCCGTCAGGTCACCCAGCCGGAAGGTCTGACTGACGATGAAGCGATATACCGCGCGATTGATGCGGCAATCCCCGATCATCAGGTGCTGCTGGCCGGTTTTCCCTGCCAGCCCTTTTCGCTGGCGGGCGTCAGCAAGAAAAATGCGCTGGGTCGTGCACATGGCTTTGAGTGTCAGGTACAGGGCACGCTGTTTTTCGATGTGGCCCGTATCCTGGCTGCCAAGAAGCCGCCGTTCTTTGTGTTGGAGAATGTGAAAAACCTCAAGAGTCACGACAAGGGCCGCACCTTCGCCATTATCATGGAGACGCTGGATGAGCTGGGGTATGACGTTGCGGATGCGGGAGCCAGCAGCCCGGATGCCAAAGTGATCGATGCGCGTCACTTCCTGCCGCAGCATCGCGAACGCATTGTGCTGGTGGGTATTCGCCGTGATCTGAAAAAGCAGGATTTTACACTGCGCGATATCCGCCGTTTCTACCCGGCGCAGGTACCCAGCCTGCAGAGCCTGCTGGAGAGTGCGCCGGACGACAAATATATCCTGTCACCGGTGCTGTGGCGCTACCTCTATCAGTATGCGAAAAAACATAAAGCCAAAGGCAATGGCTTTGGCTTTGGCCTCAACGATCCGCGTAATCCTGACTGCTGCGTGCGTACGCTGTCAGCACGTTACTACAAAGATGGCTCAGAGATCCTGATCGATCGCGGCTGGGACAGTGCGCTGGGCGAAGCGGAGTTTCAGGATGCCGATAACATGGCGCGTCGGCCACGCCGCCTTTCCCCGCGAGAGTGCGCCCGTTTGATGGGCTTTGATGTGCCAGGACGCGAGCCGTTCCGCATTCCGGTTTCGGATACCCAGGCTTATAAGCAGTTTGGTAACTCGGTGGTAGTGCCTGTGTTTGCAGCGGTGGCTCAGCTGTTACTGCCACATATTCGTCAGCTGAAGTCGTAAGCATCCTGAAATAAAAAAACCCGTCTGGCGACGGGTTTCAGGCTGATGAAGAACTCACATCAGGCGAGTCTCACAGCAACAAATAAGCTCAACTCGCAGGGAACACGGTCAGAATAGGAAAGCGTCCCGCGCCAGGGATGGCGCGGGCCGAGCATGTCATGGATGACGGCTTTTGCGTCTTTCCGATCTGACCGTGTTCCCTTCGCAGGCACAGTCTCACAGCGAAAAGGTCCAGCCTTTCTCCAAAGTAAAAACCCGTCTGGCGACGGGTTTCTGTTTTATTTCTTCTTCTTGCTCTGCTTCTTCAGCAGCAGCCGAATCTGCTTCAGCTCTGTTGCACTTAGTGCATCGGTCTTCACGTCAGCGGCACTGGATCCCTCAGTCCCTTCTTCTGTGATGTCCTGATTATCAATCGCCGGATGTGGATGCGTTTCCAGACTGGCCTGCAAACGTTGCACAATCTCCTGGCTCATCGAAATCTGATTTTCCAGCGCCAGCTGTTTAATCGTTTCTTTCAGCTCAGGATCAATTTTAATTGTTAAATTAACAGTTTCAGTCATCGGGCAGCTCCTTTTTGTTATTGCTACAAGCTACCGGATGACCGTTTCGATTAACATACTGTCATAAAAATTTAATATTCAGTTTGCAAAGGTGTGAAGTCCCGCAGCACACCCTCATCCATTCCCACCAGATTGCCCTGCAGCTCGGCATAAAGCTTCGCCATATAGCGCACCAGGAAATCGGCGTTATGCTCAGCCAGCATGCGGCCGGTTTCGGTGTGCATGGTTTCCGGCAGACGCAGCAGCTTCTTCTGGAAATGATCCAGCGTCCACTTAACATCATTCAGTTCGCGATCTTTACCCAGCGGGTCCTGGCTATCGAACAACGGCCGATTCAGCGCACCGGCGGTATAGAAGACCCGCGCCAGCCCGATCGCGCCCAGCGACTCCAGCCGGTCAGCATCCTGTACAATTTTAGCTTCCAGCGTCTGAGGCGGTATGCCGGCGCTGAAACTGTGTGTTTTAACGGCATGCATCACGGCATCAATCTTTTCAGCCGGGAAATCGAGAAAATCCTGCTGCAGAATGCGCCGGGTTTCCGTCGCGGCATAGGTAGAGGCGAGATGGCGTTCCGGATGATTCTTCGGCAGGTTCACCACATCGTGAAAATAGCAGGCGGTCAGCACTACCAGCGGATCAGCGGGCGTGCCATTCATGATTCGCTGCGCGCTCATCCAGACACGCCGCAGATGGGCGATATCGTGCGCGCCGTCGTCGTGGATCCAGTTCGCCTGAAACCAGCTTTCATAGCGAGATTGCCAGAGTGTGAGTGACATAATCTATCTCCCTGTAGTGATCGACAGCAGTTTTTCTGTCGCGATCAGTGCGCAAACGGCAAGCCATCATAGCGACTGGCTAATGACACTTTTTTTACAGTGCAGTTGAAAAGAGCAGCGCTGCCAGCAATTCCGGGCAGAAAAATGAGATCTGGATCATCTGTATAGCATCTCTGTTACACAATAACCGCAATTTCGGCTGTTTTCAGTCTTTCCTCAGTGAATTGCTGCTAAGAAAATTAGTTTAACAGGCGTAATGTTTGGTTCGATCTTAACCAACTTCCTGCCTCATGCTCAGCGTTTTTTTGTCACGCGATTAAGTGTAAAACTGCACGTTATGACAGGTGAAAAAGTCTGAAAAGGTTCCTATTTTTACGGTTATAACGTACTGTATCCGGGCTATTCGTCGCTTTTTGCCAGTTGCGTGATAAGCTTTGGTGCGCTTTTTGCATTTTGCTGGTTTTTAACTACTAAAGTGACAATTATACAGTGACAGTCAGCCTACAAATTATTAAGCAAAATGATTTAAAGCTTTTATGATAACTCTCAGATGTGAAGCAAATGGACTTTTACAGCAGTAACCGGGTTCTACTAATAAAAAGAGGTAATCCATGAAAGAACGGCCGATTCTTTTTTTCGAACAGCGTGTTCGTGCCCTGTTGGTTGGCCAGCAAACGCAAACCCGGCGCATTATGAAAACTCAGGCTTTCGGTCCGGGACAGGATCATCACGAGGGCGTACACGCTTTCGATGTGAGTGCTAATCATCTGCATGGTTATAAAATGATGTCGATGACGGACATCAGCTATCAGTGTCCTTACGGTAAACCGGGTGACGTGCTCTGGGTGCGTGAAACCTGGCGTGGCCCGATGGTACCCGAGCAGTATCTGGCCGATTATGAACGCGACCCGACGCCCTTCCGCCAGCCAGAATATTGCCAGTATCGTGCAGACAGCAACGAGCTGGGCCAGCATGCACTGAGCACGCCGGAAGCAGAACAGTTTGGCTGGCAAACCGCCATTCATATGCCGCGCTGGGCCAGCCGCATCAAACTGGAGATTACCGGCGTGCGCGCCGAGAAAATTCAGGACATCAGTGAAGATGACATTATGGCGGAAGGTGTGCAGACCGATTCGCACTTCCTCAACAACTTCTTCACCATGAACGTCAATTCTGAATCGCCCAAAGAGGCGTACCGTAAAGCCTGGGAAAAACAGTATGGTGCGACCAGCTGGGAAGTGAATCCCTGGGTGTGGGTGATTGAGTTTCATCGTATTGAGCGCAACTGACGCCCCGGCCCCACGCTTTGCGGGCTGAATCACAGACAACGACCGTGCTAACGGGTTGAATAGACGGCCCTTAGCCCTGTCGCCAGATGAACAGTGCCAGCATGGTGTTTCGATGCTGGCATTTTTATGTCTGGCGCGTCAGGATAGCGAAATAGTCCGGTTCTGTGCGGGAGTTGCGATGTTTAAATGGCCCTGGAAAACGCATAACGACGCCACCCTGGCCGCGCTGCCATGGCAGCATGGGCTGGCGCAGCCGATATTCAGCCAGCTGGATGAGGCTGAACAGCAGGCGCTGGTTGAGCTGGCGCAGCGCTTTCTGCAACAGAAAAAACTGGTGCCGCTCGACGGTGTTCAGCTGGATGAATTGCGCAGTGTGCGGATCGCCCTGCTGTTCTGTCTGCCGGTGCTGAAACTGGGCCTGGAGTGGCTGGACGGTTTCCACGATGTGTTGATCTATCCCGAGCCGTTCGAGGTCAACGATCAGTGGCAGGATGACGATGGGCTGGTTCACAGCGCGCCTGCGGTTCACGCCGGACAGAGCTGGACGCAGGGGCCGGTCGTACTCAACTGGCTCGATATTCAGGACTCGTTCGATCTCTCCGGCTTTAATCTGGTGATCCACGAAGTTGCGCACAAGCTGGATGCCCGCGGCAGCGGTTACACCAGCGGTATTCCGGTGATGTCGCTGCGTGACGTCGCCCTTTGGGAGAAGGATTTGCGTGCCGCGATGGCGGAGATTGAGAGTGAAGTTGAACTGGTGGGTGAACAGGCCGCCACGATCGATCCCTACGCCGCCAGCGATCCCGCTGAGTGCTTCGCCGTGCTCTCTGAATATTTCTTTACGGCTCCGGTTCTGCTGGCCGAACGCTTTCCCGCCATGTACCAGCATCTGCGCCAGTTTTACCAGCAGGATCCCCTGGCCAGAATCGCCGCTGACACTGCGCAAACTGCTTAAATCACGATCGCTTTGCGTTAAAGCTAGCCAGTTGAATGATAATGTATTTTTTGCTGTTGACACCTTAGAGCGACGCCGTTAATATTCGCCTCGTTCACACGATTCCTCTGTAGTTCAGTCGGTAGAACGGCGGACTGTTAATCCGTATGTCACTGGTTCGAGTCCAGTCAGAGGAGCCAGATTAGAAAAACCCGCTCATGGAAACCTGAGCGGGTTTTTTGCTTTTCAGCGATCCCCGTTTTCTCTTCCTGTCTGACTGTTTATCTCAACTCGTCTGCGGCTGCTATTACAGAGACCACCGTTAAGTCTGGATCAACGCAGGCTGTCTGGCGCAACCCTGTCATGGTGTTGTGACGAGATGACTTTAAATGAAAAACCAGCCGGGCAATATTTGCGCCAGCTGGCTCATACTAATGACGAATTATTACTCAGGAATGGTCAGTACCTGTCCCGGCGCAATTTTATCCGGGCTGCTGAGAAGGTTTTTATTCGCCTCAAAGATTTTCATATACTGGGACGCATCATTGTAAAACTGCTTTGCGATGGCGCTGAGCGTGTCGCCTGATTTAACCGTATATGTACGATTACTCCCTGCGCCGGTGACAGACTTATCTTCAACATTTTTATCCACAGCATGTAACAACTCATCGCCTATATTTTTAATACTATCCAGAATGCTCATATTTACTCCCCTATCGTTTCTGATACGTTTAGTTTAATAAAGAAAACAGGATTGCCAGACAAACACTACGCGGCGTACGATACACCTGCTTCTAATTCATGGGTTAAACCACTGCTAAACGTTGCTGTAATTAATATAAAAACAGAGGATATTAATGATGGGTATATTGTCATGGGTTGTATTTGGATTACTTGCCGGCATTATCGCCAGATGTATTATGCCAGGCAAAGAACACATGGGCATTTTCATGACCATTATTCTGGGTATTATTGGTGCGCTGATTGGCGGTGTAGTCAGTACCGCTCTGGGTTTTGGCAAGGTCGATGGCTTCAATATTTACAGCATTGGCATTGCCACCGTAGGTTCAATTATTGTGCTGTTTGTCATTCATAAAATCAGAGCGTGTAAACAGTCTTAATAGATTACGTTATAGGGGATAACAGAATGAGTTTACTGGAAACAGTACTGGCCATGTGCGGCCTGAATAATCAGACCAGTCAGGAAGTGAAAGGTGTGCTGGAGTGGGTTGAGCAGCAAGGCGGTTTACATACTATCGTGAGTCATCTGCAGAGCGGCGAGTACAGTGAGGTGGTTAACTCCTGGCTGGGTGATGAGCAGAACGTGGCGCTGAGCAGCGACCTGGTGCAGAAGATGATTAACTCTGAGGCGATTGAGCAGCTGGCTGCGCGGATGGGCATCAACACCAGCGATGCACTGAATCTGCTGGCGAAATATCTGCCGCAGCTGGTGGATAAAGCGTCAACGGCGGGCGTCGTGGATAAAAAAGCCGATCTTACCGGTCTGGTGAGTCAGTTAATGCACTAAGCGTGATGCCATTTAAAGATAAAAGCCTGCTACTTAAGTATTGGGCTTTTATCTTTTAGATTAGTCAGGATGAATTAATACGAATGCTGGAAAGCTCTTTTAAACGTTGATAGAAACCCTTCAGATGTTCCTGTAGAAAATATCAAAAATAGATTTTACAACTTCTCTTATATACCCTGACTGATAAACTCTAAAAACAAGCGTCACCACGCGATTGAATTAAAGTGATTAACATTATCTGAATCATTTCCCTATATCAGGAAATTATATTTAATCATTTTCCGGAACCAGCACAAGACAACCCTGCTCAATTTTCACCGTAATAATGGTTCCGGTATCAAATCCTGCCTCACGCAGCCATTTTCCGCTCAGATGTATTGCAGGTGTACTGCAATCACCGCGTTTAGGCTGATAGCCGATGGTATAGCGACGTTGTGTTTTAGATGGGGCGACTTCAGATGAGAAGTGGCATTGATCGCGGTTCGTGGTCATGGGGATGTCTCCAGTATGCTTTTAAACCGCCACCTGAGGTTCCAATCTCATGGGTGGCAGACTGAACGAGGTTGGAACTACCGGGCATACTGAACCGGCGCACCCTAAGGTGCCCTCGCCCAGCCCACCATTGAGGTGTAGCGAGACGTACGACAATAATACATTGTCGCCAGTATGATTAACCGGAGTTCCAATTCCGTCGCCTGATTTTGCAGGCGCAGAAAAAGAATACGTCGATTAACGCTGGACGACAACAGGCAGAACTGGAACACAACTCGCAGATATTAAACGAAGTTTCCTGAGATGCCTATCAGAGATCTCTACCCTGTATTAATCGGAGAAATGAAGTCCACACTCTATCCTGGCCCAAACACAAAAAGGCCCGCAACGTTGGACTGCACCTTACTGAGTTGGGTGTCCAACTTTTGGGGTGCAGTCCAACGTAGCGGGCCTTTAACCAGACAACACACAACAACCATTATTTTTCATGGTAGCGATGCACTGCCGGATAATATTCCAGTCCATACAGCTGGCTCAGCGGCAGCAGCAGTTCTACGTTAATATCATGCACACGTTCACTCGCCACAGGGCCGCTCAGCAGCTGTTCAAACCAGGCTATAAGTTTCTGTTTCATCTCAGGCTCTCCGCATCAGTTGATGCCCTGAGTAAACCCGCTTACACGCCCGATCAGAACCAAAAATTTCTGCGCTGCTTATGCCGGAAATGGCATAAGCAGCCCCCATCTGTTTAGCCAGTGCCAGACACCGGCTGCTCAAAACGGTTACTGCGTTATCAGCGTCACCCAGTTCGCGCCTTTACCAGCCGGGGCTTCAGCAACCCGTTTGAGTTCGCCGCTGGCGGGATCGATAGCGTAACTGCCAATCACCGCGCTCTTCTCCCCGCTGGCGATCAGCCATTTACCCTGCACATCAATCGCAATACTGCGCGGCTGTTTTTCCACCGGCCAGCTGCCGATAAGTGTTAACTCACCCGACTGTTTATCAACCCGGTAGCCGCTGACGGTGCTGGAGGTGCGCTCGGTGACATAGATAAAATGTCCGTCCGGGGTGATTTTAATGTCTGCCGCCCAGATGCGCGGCGTGGGATCGCTGTAGCCCGCCGGTCGCTGCTCGCCATGCTGCAGGTTATATTTCTTCGCCACCGCATTCGGCCAGGTTTTCAGCTCCGTCAGCGACCCATCCGCCGCGCGCCGGAACTGCGTAATGGTGCCGCTCATCTCCGCGAGGTTATAGAGGAAGCGATTGTCGGGCGAAATCACCGAATGTCGTGCGCCGCTGTTCTTCTCGCCCTGAACAAATCCGGTTCCCAGCGGCGTTATCGCGCCGTTATCGGCAAACGCATATTGCAGCACGCGATCTGCGCCAAGGTTGCCGACGTAGAGGGAATGATTGCTGACGTCGGTGATCACCGAATGGGCATGCGGCCCGGTTTTCACCTCGCCCGTGACCTGTGGTGTCACAATGCCTTTCTCATCGATTCGGTTACTGGTGACGATATCGCTGTCATAGGAGGCAGCCAGCAGATAGCGCCCACTTCTGTCGGTGGTGATCCACGGAAAGCTGGCTGCAACCGGTGTCACCGCCAGTTTCTGCAAGTCACCGTGCGAACCCGAGACGCGCCAGCTGATGATCGAGTAAGGCAGACTCCGCAGCGCACCATAGAGCCGTTTACCATCCGGGCTGGCCGCCAGCGGCATAATCTTTTTACCGGCAGGCGTATCGCCACGCCATTGCAGGCTGCCATTCGCCTCGCTGAGCTGATAGCGGGAAACGGTGCCGGATTCGGCATTGGAGACATAGACAAAGGTTGTCGCCCATAACGGGGCGCTACACAGCAGCGGCAGGAGTGCCAGCGCCGTTTTCAGACGGATCATAGGGTCACCTTGATAAGTAGTGTCTGCATCATTGCGCAGCAGGCATTACGCTAACCCTGTCTGAGAAGACTGGCTTTGTGCAACTGTCTGAAATTCGGTTCGAAAGTCTGGAGATGTGACGGAGATGTTATTTTTAATGGTGCTGAAAGAGGTATGACGCCTTTCCCCACGGCGGGGGAAAGGCGTTAACAACGCGCTAACCGGTTTTCTCGATCATTTTTCGATAGCGGTTGAGCCACTTGCCGCTGTTAAGTCGCCACCAGAAGAAGATGCCACGCACCGTCCAGTCGAGGAACATCCCCAGCCAGACGCCGGTCACGCCCATCCCCAGTTCAATCCCGAGCAGGTAGCCGACCACCACGCGGGCGCCCCACATGCTGAACATCGACACATACATGGTGTAACGTGCATCGCGTGCGCCCTTGAGTCCGGCAGGCAGTACCCAGGAAGCGGCCCATAACGGCATAAACAGCGCGTTAAGCCAGATCAGCTGCTTCGTCACGTTAATCACTTCCGGATCGCTGGTATAAAACCGCGCCAGTAATCCGGCCAGCGGCACCGTCAGCAGGGCCATCGCGGTCAGGCAGACCGTCGCCAGCCAGAATACATGCCGCACCTGGCGTTCCGCCTGAAACACCTGATTCCTGCCCAGACGGGTACCGGTGATAATCGTTGAAGCCGAACCCAGCGCATTGCCTGGCAGGTTGATCAGTGAGGCGATAGAAAAAGCGATAAAATTCCCGGCAATCTCGCTGGTGCCCATTCCGGCAACAAACACCTGTGTCAGCAGTTTACCGCCGTTGAACAGCACCGACTCGATACTGGCAGGCACGCCTATACCTAAAACTTCCATCAGAATGCTGCTATTCCAGCGCCGGAAATAGCTCGACAGCGTGATTTTCAGTGAGGCGTTGAAGCCGATCATCAGCACGTAAATCACCGCGATCGCCCCGATATAGCGGGTGATGGTCAATCCGAGCCCGGCACCGATAAACCCTAAACCGTCCCACGAGAAGCAGCCATAAATCAGCACGCTACTGATGATAATGTTGAGGATGTTCATGCCGCCGTTAATCAGCATCGGAATTTTGGTATTACCTGCACCGCGCAGCGCCCCGCTGCCAATCAGGGTGATGGCGGCGGCCGGATAGCTCCAGGCGGAAGTCTGCAGATAGCTCAGCGCCAGCGCTTTGACTTTTGGATCGGCGGCACCGGCAATCGCATCGACGATCAGATGGCCCCAGAACTCAATGGCGATCACCAGCACAAAGGCGAGTATCGTCATCATGGCCAGCGACTGACGCGTGGCGGCACGGGCGCGCTTGCCGTTGCGTTTTGCCAGACTGAACGCCACCACCACCGTGGTACCAAGATCGATGGCAGCAAAGAACGAGATGATCACCATGTTGAAGCTGTCTGCCAGGCCGACGCCCGCCATCGCCTCTTTACCCAGCCAGCTGACCAGGAAGGTGCTCAGTACGCCCATCAATAGCACACAGGCGTTCTCGAAAAAGATAGGCACTGCTAATGGCGATATCTCACGCCAGTAGAGCGTGCGATACGAACGGCGTTTCGGGTACCACGCCGTGCGCTTGATCGCCTGCATCACTGCTACGCCGGGATTTTGCAAAGGATTACCAAATCAGAAGAGACTGGACAGGAGTTCTAATGATGATAGTGGGCAGGGAAATATGCAAAGTCTTTCCGGTGCAAATTAATCATGGTTACAAACTTTTTAATGCCGCCACGGCACAATCTGCCTCACTGCCCCGCCCGCTGTAGCAAACCTGATTATTTCCCTGACGTTATGATCGGTTGGCCATGCTTTGCTGCTGGCGGTTTTTCCGCCATCTCCTCATCGGTAACGCATTCAAACGTGGCGAACCACCCCTTCTGATAGTAAAGATTTTCTTACTGTTTTTCAGAGCAGCAGATCTTCACTTAAAACAGCACTGCTCAGAATTCCCGCTTCGCTGGCGCAAAAAAACGGCGATCACAGATTCTTCAACAATCTCCGCAACAAACCCGCTAAGCTTGGGGCAAATTGCGGAAAAAAATGGAAGGAGAAACCATGCCGACACTACGGAAAAACCTGACCAGCCAGCAGGCGCTGGATGAACTCGAACGCCTGTACGATGGCGCCGTTGATGCGCTGCGCGAGGCGATTAAAGCCTTTACCGAAAACGGCACGCTGCCCGATGCCACCGCACGGGCGCAGGGACTATTTGTTTACCCGGAGCTGCGCATCACCTGGCGCGGCGACGGTCCGCAGCAGAACCGCACGCGTGCCTGGGGACGCTTCACCCACACCGGCAGTTACAGCACCACCATCACCCGCCCGGCATTGCTGCGCCACTATATTTCGGAACAGCTTCAGATGCTGGAGAAGGAGTATCAGCTGGAGATCGACGTGGGGCCCTCCAGCCAGGAGATCCCCTACCCTTACGTGATCGACGGTTCCGACCTGTCACTGGATCGCACCATGAGCGCCGGTATTGCGCGCCACTTCCCGACCACCGAGCTGTCACAGATTGGCGATGAGACCGCCGATGGCCTGTTCCACGCCGATGCAAAATCCCCTCTGTCGCACTTCGACGCGCTGCGAACCGACTTCTCGCTGGCCCGCCTGCGCCACTACACCGGCACCAGCGTAGAGCACTTCCAGCCGTTTGTGCTGTTCACCAACTACACCCGTTATGTTGATGAGTTTGTGCGCTGGGCGATCGAGCAGGTGCGCGATCCCAGTACCCCTTACGACAGCCTGGCCTGCGCGGGCGATGTGGTGCTGACCGCCGACACCGCTGACAGTGAGTCGATGCTCTCGGATCTGGCGTGGAAGAAGCACCAGATGCCTGCCTGGCATCTCACCTCCCCAAATCGTCGCGGTATTACGCTGATTAATATTGGTGTTGGCCCGTCGAATGCCAAAACCATCTGCGATCATCTGGCGGTGATGCGTCCACATGCGTGGCTGATGATTGGTCACTGTGGCGGGCTGCGCGAGAGCCAGCGGATCGGTGATTATGTGCTGGCCCATGCCTATCTGCGCGACGATCACGTGCTGGACAGCGTGCTGCCGCCTGATATCCCGGTACCCAGCATTGCCGAAGTGCAGCGCGCGCTGTATGACGCCACCAAATCAGTGAGCGGCATGCCAGGCGAAGAGGTGAAGCAGCGGTTGCGTACCGGCACCGTGGTGACCACGGACGATCGCAACTGGGAACTGCGCTACTCCGCTTCGGCACTGCGCTTTAACCTGAGCCGTGCGGTGGCGGTCGATATGGAAAGCGCCACTATTGCCGCACAGGGTTATCGTTTCCGGGTGCCATACGGCACGCTGCTGTGCGTTTCAGACAAGCCGCTGCACGGTGAGATTAAGCTGCCCGGTCAGGCGAACCGTTTCTATGAAGGGGCGATTTCGGAGCATCTGCAGATTGGTATTCACGCGGTTGAGTTGCTGCGCGCCGAGGGCGATAAGCTGCATTCGCGTAAGTTGCGTACCTTTAATGAGCCGCCTTTCAGGTAAGCGTTTAACCGCCTGATGCGAGGGTTGTTCGCTGCGCGAACAGGCTATGAGAAGGTTTCGTTCGCCTGGTAAGCCGGGCAGTTTCAGATTCGCCTCTGCAGGCGACCGACAAGGGGGCGCCAGTCGCCGCGCCCCCTTGACCCCGGGCTCCGGCCTGCTTCACCGCCGCTTCGCGGTCCCTTCGCCTCTTCAGGATTTCTCACGGACCAGCGGGACGCGCCATCCCTGGCGCGAACCCGCCTCTTCGCGACATCCCTGTCGCTCGTCCTGAAATCCCTCATCCGCTCAGCGGCTCTGACGGCCTCCCCACCCCCTCGCTGTTATCTTTTCTTTTTATGTTGGGTTCGCCATCGCTGTGAGTCTCCAGGATTGTCTTTGCTATCGGGTCGGCATACAGAGTGGCATTAACCCCCCTCCCGCTGTTATCTCTGCTTTTTATGTTGAGTGCTTTATCGCTGTGGTTTTTTGGGATTGCCTCTGACTTTCGGCTCAGCACACGGAATGGCATTCAAACCTACCCGCTGTTATCTCGTTTTCAGGTCACTAAGAGTGTTGCGGTGAGCTTTCGGAATTGAGACTGGCTTTCGGGTCACCAGACAACTGTGCACCAAAGAAAACACAAAGAAATCACCGGCAGGGGGTTTGCCAGAGGCGTCCGGAGCGCTGAGGAACAACCGGAGGCCAGGATGAGCCGACAGGACGTCGGCGAAAGGACGGCACGAGCCAGGGATGGCGAGTCCGGACGGTCCGTCGGCCGCAGGGCGTGACGAAGGCACCCCGCACAGCGGGGCGCGCAGGCAGCCGGACGCCGGGATTGTTAAGGGGCGGGCGTCCGCCCCTTGACGCGTCCGCCTGCACGGGCAACCTGAAACTCCTCATCGCCTGGCGGGCGTAACCCTCTCAGCGCTAACGCGCGGCTAAGTGATCTAAAACGTTCCATCGCCTGGCAGGCGTAACCTGCTCATAGCCAGCCCGCTGCACAGCGAAATCCGCCCGCTGCTAAGCGACCTTCCCTGCCGCCAGGCAACAACTAAGCACTCAACCATCCCAGCTTAATCACAAACAGAATCGACAGGATCACCAGCGCCGCATTCACCTCTTTCGCGCGTCCGCTCAGCAACTTCACCAGCGTCCAGGTAATAAAACCAAACGCGATGCCGTTGGCGATCGAATAGGTCAGCGGCATGGTCAGCGCGGTGACGGTGACCGGCGCGGCGGTGGTGATATCTTTCCAGTCAATCTCTGCCAGACCCGATGCCATCAGCACCGCCACAAAGAGCAACGCAGGCGCGGTGGCATAAACCGGAACACTGGAGGCCAGCGGCGAGAAAAACAGGGCCAGCAGGAACAGCACGGCGACCACAATCGCGGTCAGGCCGGTACGGCCACCGGCACTCACGCCCGCCGCCGATTCCACATAACTGGTAGTGGTCGAGGTGCCGAGCAGCGAACCAAACAGCGCAGCCGCACTGTCAGCAATCAGCGCACGGCCCATCTTCGGCACGTTACCCTGCTCATCCGCCAGACCGGCGCGTTTGGTCACACCCAGCAGCGTGCCCGTGTTATCAAACACGTCAACAAACAGGAAGGCAAAAATCACGCTGATCAGGCCGACGTTAAACGCGCCGGCAATATCCAGCTGCATAAAGGTCGGTGCAATCGACGGCGGTGCAGAGAAGACCCCGGCAAAGGGCGACAGACCAATGCCCATGGAGATAAAGGTCACCAGCAGAATACCGATCAGCACTGCGCCCGTAACCCGACGTGCTTCCAGTACCACAATAACCACAAAGCCGAGCATCGCCAGCAGCGGACCCGGTTTAGTCAGATCGCCAATGCCCACCAGCGTCGCCGGGTTATCGACCACAATGCCCGCCCCTTCCAGCGCAATCAGCGCCAGAAAAAGCCCGATACCGGCACCAATCCCGGCGCGCAGCGGCAGCGGAATACTGGCAATAATCCATTCACGAATCTTAAATAGCGACATCGCGAAGAAAATCACCGCCGAGAGAAACACCGCGCCCAGCGCAATCTGCCACGTATAGCCCATGTGCAGCACAACGGTGTAGGTGAAAAAGGCGTTCAGTCCCATACCCGGAGCCAGCGCAATCGGATAGTTGGCGATCAGCCCCATCAGCACGCAGCCAATCGCCGCCGCCAGACAGGTGGCGACAAATACCGCGCCCTTGTCCATGCCGGTCGCGCCCAGAATGCTTGGGTTCACAAACAGAATATAAGCCATCGCCAGGAAGGTGGTGATCCCGGCGATAATCTCAGTACGAACCGTCGTGTTATGCGCTTTGAGTTTGAATAGTTTTTCTAACATCATCATCTCTCGATACAGGAGACATCAGTCTCACTTGCCAAAGGGGTTTGCATGCTGATTATTCTGTTTCCGGGACACTGATGCCGGCCGCTGCATCCTTGCGTGCCAGAATCGCCTGAAATCCCTGACTTACCCACTGCCCAAAGCAATTGCCATGCCATCTACCGACGCAATCGATTACCTGGCAGAGCCGGGTACGCCTAAGAGAATTCCGAACCAAAACGAGGCGCGATTATGGTGCAATGCACCGATGCCGCGCAATCGTTTTCCTGCGGCAAACAGGCAGCCCCGAAAAACTCTGCGCCAGCGCACGCTTCCGCACTCTCACAGGCGAAGCTGGTCACGTTTCAGCACGCTGCCTCAGCAACCTTTTCTGGCCTGTGTAGACTCCTGAATTAACTCTTTCGTAACATTGAGGCCGCGCAATGAAGCCAGCAATTTTGGTGGTGGATGATGATCCTGCAGTCTGCGACGTCTTGCAGGATGCGTTAAGTGAACATCTGTTAACGGTCTACCGCTGTCATCAGGGACGCGAGGCGCTATCGATGCTCAGCGAGCACCCTGAGATCTCGCTGGTGATGCTGGATATGATGCTGCCCGATACCAACGGGCTACTGGTGTTGCAGCAGCTTCAGCGTGAGCGACCCGAAGTGCTGGTGATTATGCTGACCGGTATGGGTTCTGAAGCGGAGATGGTGGTGGGCCTTGAGATGGGCGCAGATGATTACATCGCCAAACCCTTTAATCCACGCGTGGTGGTGGCGCGAACCCGGGCGGCCCTGCGTCGCAGCGGACGCATTGCCCAGGCCGACCCTGAACAGGAGGGCTGGCGTTTTGGCGGCTGGCAACTGGACGATGGCCGCTGCCAGCTGTTTAATCCGCAGCGCGAGCTGGTGCCGCTGACCCAGGGGGAATATAGCCTGTTACGCGCGCTGGTTCGCCACGCCCGAAAAGTGCTGACCCGCGATCAGTTGCTGGAGCTGACCCATAGCGAAAGTCTCGACGTGTTTGATCGCACCATCGACGTGCTGATCATGCGGCTGCGCCGTAAAATCGAAATCAACCCGCACCAGCCCGACCTGATCCGCACCATTCGCGGGCTGGGTTATGTCTTTTCAGCCGATGTGGTGAAACCCGATTCGACAACGCGTGCCAGTCAGATTGCCTGATTACGCCTGCCGCGCGCAGGATAGCCAGTGCGCGTAATCGTTGCACAGCAGCCAGCGCGGCGCTTCATCCTCCTCCAGTGGGTTGAAACGAGCCAGCGGCGTCAGAAACACATTGTCGTTTTCGTCATCGTTGGTCATCGACACCTCGCCCACCAGCACGTCGCCGAAGCCACTTTCACCCCAGAAACTGTGCCAGATGCCCGCCTCCAGCGTCACGCTTTCACCCGGTGAGAGCCGTAGCTGTGAACCGGCGGCATGGGTCTGGCGCAGGCCATCCAGCGACACCGCCACCAGCGAGTCAGCCAGCCCGTCACCGTTGCGGTTATGCAGTTCGACAATCAGATTCCCGCCGCCGCGATTAATGATGTCTTCCATCTTGCGCGGATGGTAGTGCATCGGCGTCTGCTGCCCTTCCCGCACATGCATTATTTTCTCGGCGTAGGGTTTATGCCACGGCTGCCCGCCTGGTGAACCGTTGCGCAGAGTAAACAGCGTCAGCCCGGTCTGCAGAAAATCAGCTGCGCCAAAACTGGTGAGATCCCAGCCCAGCCGCAACGCCAGAATCTCCTGCGCTACCTCACGATCCTGAGCCCGCCACTGGCTCACATCGAAATCGGCCCACGGCGGCAGATGCACATCCTGCTGTCGGAAAAACTCGCGCGTATGTTGCAGGTAATAATTAACCTCTGAACGTTGCATGGTGGCCTCCTGAGAGCGGCACCCTAAAGGTGCCGCACTAAAGCTTATTTCACCGTCCAGCCCTGGTAGCTGCCGATATTATTACGATCGATCAGTTTCACCGGGATTAGCACCGGTTTGTCCGGTGCCGGTTTGCCCTGCAGGATGTCATAACCAATCTCGACCGCTTTGGCGGCCATGACCTGCGGGTCCTGCGCAGGCGTCGCGACGAACAGTGAATTCTTGCGCTTCAGCGCCTCTTCACCGTCCGGCGAGCCATCGACGCCAACGATAAAGAACTCACTGCGCTGCGCCTGTTTCGCCGCTAAGTCTGCACCAATCGCTGTGGGGTCGTTGATGGCAAACACCGCATCAATTTTTGGATTGGCAGAAAGCAGACCGGTCATGACTTCCAGTCCGCCTTCACGACTGCCTTTGGCGTTCTGGTTGTAAGAGAGCAGCTTGATGTCCGGATGGGTTTTCAGTTCGGTCATACAGCCTTCAACGCGGTTCTGCACCGCAGAGACCGGTGGTCCGTTGATGATCACCACGTTGCCTTTGTTCTTCAGGCGGTCAGCAATATATTTACAGGCCATCGCGCCCGCCTCGGTGTTATCGGAGGTGATGGTCGCATTCGCGCCATCGGCCGCCACGTCGACCGCCACCACTACAATACCGGCATCACGCGCCCGCTTCACCGCCGGGGCGATCCCTTTGGAGTCGGCGGCGTTGAGAATAATCATGTCGACTTTGGCCGCAATAAAGTTATCAATCTGGCCCACCTGCTGACCGAGATCGTAGCCGCTGGAGACCAGCGTCACATTCACCTTATCGCCCGCCAGCTGACGCGCCTTCATCTCTGCGCCTTTGGTGATCTGCACGAAGAAGGGGTTTGCCAGATCGCCGACCGTTACGCCGATAGATTTGAGTTCTTTTGCCTGAGCCAGGCCGGTACTGAACAGCGTCGCCGCCAGCAGCCCGGTTACAATCGGATTAAAACGCATAGACCTTCTCCTGCTGTTTTCAAGGTGCCAACCACTTAATGGCGTTTTTTAGGTGGCGGAGGTGAAATGGCACAGCCGCCCTTTTAAGACTCAACTCACATGATGACGGGTACGGTATTTGTCGATCAGAACCGCGATGATGATGACCGCGCCCTTGATCACCAGCTGCCAGAAATAGGAGACCCCCATCAGCGTCATGCCGTTATTCAGCGTGGCGATAATCAGTGCACCAATCAGGGTGCCGGTGATGGTACCGATGCCGCCGACAAAGCTGGTACCGCCGAGGATCACCGCCGCAATCGCATCCAGCTCATAGCCCACCCCAAGGTTGCCGTTGGCGCTGTATAGCCGCGAGGCGCTCATCAGACCGCCCAGCCCCGACAGCAGGCCGCTCATGCCGTAGACAAACAGCAGCACCATTCCGACCTTGATCCCGGTGAGACGCGCCGCCTGGATATTGCCGCCGACCGCGTAGATATGGACGCCCAGCGTGGTGCGGCGCAGGATGAACCAGCAGATGGCGATCACTGCAAAGGCAATCACAATCAGCCACGGCACCGGTCCGAGATAGCCGTTGCCGATCCACTCAAAGTTAATATCGGAGTTGATTACCGTGGTGCCATCCGCCAGCAGGTAAGCGGCTCCGCGCAGCGCGGTGTAGGTGCCAAGCGTGACGATAAAGGGCGGCAACCCGGCCCAGGCGACCAGGATGCCGTTGAACAGCCCCATCACCAGGCCTGCGCCCAGCGCCATCGGAATGGTCATGGAAGCCAGCATCGGATCCAGCGACGCTACCAGCGCTACCACCGCGGTGGTCCCCAGCATTGACCCCACCGACAGGTCGATGCCGCCGGTGAGGATCACAAAGGTCATGCCCGCCGCCAGCACGATGTTAATCGACGCCTGACGGGTAATGTTGAGCAGGTTTGCTTCGGTAAAGAAGTTCGGCGTGACGAAACCAAATATCGCCACGATCAGGATCAGAATCGGCAGGATACCCACCGTTTGCAGCAGATCGCCCATCAGGGCGCGTTTCAGCGTCGGTGCTTTGGTGCGGGCCAGTTGTGTCATGGTGGTCTCCTTAAATTTCGCCTGCTGACGCGCTATGCGCACCGGTTGCCAGCGTCATAATATTTTCCTGACTGATGTGGCTGCCCTCCAGCTCACCGACGATGGTGCCTTCGTGCATCACGTAAACGCGGTCGCTCATCCCGACCACTTCCGGCAGTTCGCTGGAGATCATCAGAATCGCCACACCCTGCCGCGCCATCTCCTGCATCATCCGGTAGATCTCACTTTTCGCCCCGACATCGACGCCGCGCGTCGGCTCATCGAGGATTAGGATGCGCGGGCCAATCGCCACCCAGCGTGAAATCAGCAGCTTCTGCTGGTTACCGCCCGACAGACCGCCCGCCCGGACCTGAGCGTGAGGAACGCGAATATTGAGTGAAGCGATCGCCTCATTGGCGATGGTCTGCCCTTTGCGGCGGTTCAGCATCCCGTAACTGGCGTCACGTTCCAGCGTCGCCATCACGATGTTCTCCTGCGCCGCCATCTCCAGAAACAGTCCCTGCTCTTTGCGGTTTTCGGTGAGGAAACCGATGCCGCGTGCAATCGCATCGCGCGGTGAATGGATGGTGACCTTCTCGCCATCGATCCAGATCTCGCCCTCTTTCGGCTTGTGCACGCCAAAAATCAGCTGTGCCAGTTCGCTGCGGCCTGCGCCCACCAGCCCGGCCAGGCCGACAATCTCTCCGGCCCGCACTTCAAGACTGCTGGGATGCACTTTGCCGCCGTCGGTAAGGTGATTGACCGCCAGCCGGATATCGCCCAGCGGGATAGCACGGTCTTTGTTAAACAGGTCGCTGAGCGGCCGTCCGACCATCATCCGCACCAGTTCGCTGGCGTTAAGCTGGTCACGGGTCAGGCTGCCCACATACTCCCCGTCGCGCAGCACGCTGACGCGGTCGGACAGCTCATATACCTCCGCCATGCGGTGGCTGATATAGATGATCGCCATGCCTTCGCTGCGCAGCCGTTTGATCAGCGCGAACAGCTGTTCGGTTTCGCGGTTGGAGAGCGCGGCGGTCGGCTCATCCATCACCAGAATGCGGCTGTTGCGCTGCAGCGCGCGGGCGATCTCCACCTGCTGCTGCTCGGCGATGCTCAGACGGCTGACCAGATCCCAGGCGCTGAACTGCGCGCCGAGCCGGTCAATGACCCGCTGCGCCTCTTCGGCCATCTGCCGCCGCCTGACCAGCCCGCCGGGCGCGATTTCGCTGCCGAGAAAAATGTTCTCCGCCACCGTCAGGTTAGGTGCCAGGTTGATCTCCTGATAAATCAGGGTGATCCCGGCGGCCAGTGCCTCTTTCGGCCCTTTCAGCGCCCAGGGCTTGCCTTCAATTAAAATTTCCCCGCTGCTGGCGGTATAGGCACCGGCCAGAATTTTCATCAGTGTGCTTTTACCCGCGCCGTTCTCCCCCATCAGCGCGTGGACCTCACCGGGATAAACCGTGAGATCGACGCCCTTCAGGGCATAAAAACTGCCGAAGCGCCGGGTAATTCCCCGCATTTCCAGTATCGGTGTGGCTGTCATCGCCTCGCTCCTGCGGACTGTGGATAGCCGTCAGTAAAGCAACGCCAGATAAACGGAAAATGTCAGCGGCCGTTCATATTTGTCATAAACGCCCGCCTGCACGCTCCTATACTCGGCCCATCGTTGCAGTGAATAAGAGGTCGTGGGATGCAGCGCACTTATCCGTGGCAGGCCGGGGCGCGTGGACGCCTGTTGATGTTCAATCTGCTGGTGGTGTCGGTCACGCTGATGGTCAGCGTGGTGGCGATCTTGGGCTTTCGTCATGCCGGGGCGATTCAGGAGCAGGCGCAGGCGCAGACCCTGGCCGACATGAACGGCAGCCTGGCGCTGGCGCGGGATACCGCCAACGTGGCGACAGCGGCAGTGCGGCTGTCACAGGTGGTGGGCGCGCTGGAGTATCAGAGCGAATCACAGCGGCTGCAGCAGAATCAGCAGGCGTTGCAGCAGTCGCTGAGCCTGCTGGCCAGTGCGCCGCTGGCGGCACGTCAGCCGGAGCGCATCGCCCGGATCCGCGCCCGCAGCCTGATGCTGGAACAGACGATTAACAGCCTGCTGCTGACCGGCCACCAGCGTCATCTGCAGCGCAACAACATGCTGAGCGACCTGTGGCAGACACAGATTCTGCTCAGCCATATCGACCAGCTGGTGCAGCGGGAACAGCGGACGCTGCCGGATGCCGCGCTGCGGGAGCAAACCGAACGGCTGATCACCATCGCGATCCGCACACCCTCGCCCATCGCCGTCATCGAACAGCTCCAGCAGGTGATGGCGCAGTGGCGCAACGTGCCGCTGACGGGCGTGACCGGCGAAAACGTGCAGCGACTGCTGGCCACCCAGCAGCGCCTGCTGCCGCTGGCAGAGGCGCTGGAGCAGAGCGACCTGGCGATCGCCTATGCCACCTACCGGATTAAAGCGCTGGTGGCAATGCTGAATGAAGATATCAGCGCCTCGGTGCAGCAGGTGGCGTTACAGAGTGAGGCGCGCACCCTGGCGACCCACCGTGAGCTGGATTCCATCATCGGCTTTATCGCGCTGTTTGCGCTGCTGGCGCTGGCGATCACCGGCTATGCCGGTATCTACATCTACCGCAATCTCGGGTCGAGCCTGACGGCGATTGCCGGGGCCATGACTCGGCTGGCGCAGGGCGAGCAGAACGTCAGCGTGCCAGGGCTGCAACGCCGCGACGAGCTGGGCGAGCTGGCGCGGGCATTTAACGTCTTTGCGCGTAATACCGCCTCGCTGGCTCACACCTCACGGCTGCTGAAAGAGAAGAGTAATCAGCTGGAATCCACCTTTCTGGCGATGCGCGACGGCTTTGCGCTGTTTGATAACAACGGTCAGCTGGTGGTGTGGAACGCCCAGTATGCGGAGCTGCTCGGCATCGCGCCGCATGAACTGCATCGCGGCGTTCCCTGGCAGCAACTGCTGGCGCCGCTGGCGGTGGATCTGCACGATCCCGGTGAACCGCAGGAGATCCGGCTGGCCGATGGTCGTACGCTGGAGCTGCGCTTCAGCCCAATCCCGCGGCGCGGTATGGTCAATACCGTGCTGGACCGGACCTCGCGTAAAACGCTGGAGGAGGCACTGCAGCACAGCCAGAAAATGAAGGCGGTCGGCCAGCTGACCGGCGGACTGGCGCATGACTTCAACAATCTGCTGGCGGTGATTATCGGCAGTCTGGCGCTGACCGAAGGCCAGCTGACGCCCGGCCCGCTGGCCAGCCGGATTGATCGGGCGCGACAGGCGGCCGATCGCGCTGCCCAGCTGACCCAGCGCCTGCTGGCGTTCTCACGCAAGCAGGCTCTCTATCCCCGTGCGGTGTCGGTGGTGACGCTGGTGGATAATCTGCAGGGGCTGCTGCAGCACTCGCTGCTGCCCGGCCAGCAGCTGATTATTGATGCGCAGCGTCCCGGCTGGCCCGCCTGGATTGATGCCAGCCAGCTGGAGAATGCGCTGATGAATCTGGTGGTGAATGCCCGCGATGCGATGCATCAGCAAAGCGGTGAAATCCGGCTGCGCATCTGGAATCAGCGTCGTCTGGAGGGGGATGAAAAGCGTGACAGGGTCACAATCGAGGTGATAGACCACGGCTGCGGCATGTCGGCCGGGGTTCGTGAGCAGGTGTTTGAGCCTTTTTTTACTACCAAGGCTACCGGCAGCGGCAGCGGGCTGGGCCTGTCGATGGTTTATGGTTTTGTACGGCAGTCTGGCGGCCAGATCGAGCTGGAAACCGCGCCAGGCCAGGGCACCACGGTGCGGCTGCTGTTGCCACGCGCGCCGGAAGCCGCCGTCGCCGCAGTGATCGCCCCGCCATCGCCTGTGCACATTGAGACGGACATTGCGGCGGCCAGTAACCGGCTGGTGCTGGTGCTGGATGATGAACCGGCGGTGCGCCAGACACTCTGTGAGCATCTGCATCAGCTGGGTTATCTGACGCTGGAGTGTGGTGACGGTGAAGAGGCGCTGGCGCTGCTGCGCCAGACACCCGATATCGACCTGCTGATCAGCGACCTGATGCTGCCCGGCGAGATTAACGGCGCGGAGGTGATCCGCCAGGCGCAGCAGAACTGGCCGCAGCTGGCGACGCTGCTCATCAGCGGTCAGGACCTGCGCCACCAGCCGGTGACGCTGCCGCTGTGCGAACGGCTGGCGAAACCCTGGCAGCAGGCACAGCTGGTGCAGGCGTTACAGCGCGCCTGGCAGCGCAGCGAACGGCTTAATCGCGCGCAGCAGGCTGCCACAACGGCACCGGCTTCCCACTGATGTAGCGCTTGCGCAGGCGGCTGGAGATCACATCCATCACCATCACTACCACCACCAGAATCAGCGTCAGGAACATCACCACATCCCAGTTCCACAGGCGCATATTCTCAGCGTAAACCAGGCCGACGCCCCCGGCACCGACAAAGCCCAGCACCGCCGCTGAGCGGGTATTGGACTCTATCTGGTAAAGGCTCAGCGCCAGAAACTGCGGGAATGACTGGGTGAAGATGCCGAAGCGGTGTTTCTGCAGGCTGTTGGCGCCGACGGCGCCCAGTCCGCGACCCGGTGAACGCTCCACCGCTTCGTGCCCTTCGGCGTAGAGTTTGCCGAGCAGACCGACATCCTGCAGGATAATCGCCAGCACCCCGGCCAGCGGCCCCATGCCGACCGCCCGGACGAAGATCAGCCCCCAGATCGCCATGTCGATGCCGCGCAACACGTCAAACAGACGGCGCATCAGAAACGCCAGCGGTTTCGCGGTTCGGCTGTGCATCACGTTGCGCGCCGCCAGAAACGACAGCGGCAGCGCCAGCAGCGAGGCAGTCAGCGTGCCGGCAAAGACAATCCCTAAGGTGATGCCGACCTGCGACAGATAGTAGCCAAACGGCCAGTTCAGGAAGTCGTGCCAGACAAACATCCGCAGGAAATAGCGCCCCAGCTGCTGGCAGCCCATCAGCAAACGCGACCACTCCAGACCAAACACCGAAAAGAAAAAGAGGTAATAGAGCAGCACCGCCAGTGTCATCAGCGCCAGGCGACGCAGATAGCGCGGCTGTGCGGCGAAGAGTTCACGATGCTGCTGCTTCATTAGCGCGATATCGGGAACGGTGCTTATCATGTCCTGTCTCCTGTCACACGGCGACGAAGCTGGCCGGAGAGCGTATCCAGCAGCGACACCACAATCAGGATCAGCAGCAGCGTAATACTGACCTGATCGTAGCGGTCCAGTTTGATGTTGGTCATCAGCTCCTGGCCGATGCCGCCCGCGCCGACCAGCCCAAGGATGGTTGAGGAGCGGAAGTTAATCTCCAGCCGCATAAAGCTGTAGGAGAGAAAGACCGGCTTAACCTGTGGCCAGAAAGCGAAACGCATCCGCTGCAGCTTGCTGGCTCCGCAGGCGGCCAGGCCGCGTACCGGCTTATCCGACGCCGACTCAATCGCCTCGTAAAACAGCTTGGTCAGGCTGCCCACGGTGTGCAGCGCCAGCGCCAGAAAACCGGGGATCGCCCCGATGCCAAAGGCCATCACAAACATCACCGCCCACGCCAGCTCCGGCATGGTGCGCAGGAAGGCGACAAAGGCGCGAATCGTCATCCGCACGCTGACCGGCGTCTGGGTATTGTCGGCGGCGAAAAAGGCCAGCACCGCGGCCAGTGCCACCGCCACCAGCGTCGAAGCCAGCGCCAGTTGTAGTGTTTCCCAGATCAGCGGCAGCTGGATCGGCAGGCGATAGCCCCAGTAAGCCAGCGAGCCTTCGGTTTTGCCGTCGGCAAACAGCAGCGGCAGATGCAGCACCGGCAGGATTTCGTGCAGGTAGTCAAAGAAGTGCGGCAGCGACTGCCAGACGGTAAGCAGATTAAATTCTGCCACCCTGCCCGCCGCCAGGTAGAGTGCCACCAGCAGCAGTGACCAGAGCAGCGTGTCTCGTTTCTGCTGGCGGCGGATGCGTTGGTAGTAGTGTTCGAATTCGGTCAAAGGGGATCTCCGGCGCTAAAGCAGCGGGACGCAGGCGAGTTTGCCGCGTCCCGCTTTCCCCGCCTGAGCGGAGAAGGTAAGGAGTGGCTGGATTTAGCCGCGGCTGCCTTTCATCAGGTCGCGCTTCATATCGATGATGTTCTGATAATCGGCGACCGTCGCCTGACCGATATGCTGCTCGCCGCCCACCGCTTTCACGAAGCAGGCGTGATCTTCCTTATCCAGCTTTTTAATTGCCGACACCACTTTCGCTTTAAAGTCAGCGGGCAGCTTGTTGCTGACCAGCACCGGACCGTTGGGGATCAGCGGTGACTGCCAGATAATGCGGATCTGCTTCATCAGATCAGGATGGTCCATGCGGATCAGACGGCCAAACGCGCCAGAGGTATAGCCGCTGTTGTAGTCACCGACCAGTGAGGTCCAGGTCACTGCGCCATCAAACTGGTTGTTCAGCACGCCCAGAATGTCCTGCTCATGGCCGCCGGAGAAGGTGACGCTGGAGAAGGTGTTGTTATATTTGTCATCCACTGAGCCGCCGAACATCTTCTTAAATGCCTGGTTCGGCATCAGGAAGCCGGACGTCGAGTCGGGATCGGCCATACCGAAAGATTTCCCTTTCAGGTCTTCCAGTTTTTTGTACGGGCTGTCCGCTTTGACGATCACCACCGAGTGGTAGCCGCGTGACTGATCTTTGTCATCCACCACAATGCCAACCACATCCACCGCTTTCGGGTCCTGAATGTAGACCGACGCAAACGAGGCTGGCGACATGCTCAGCACCATATCAATCTTGCCACCCAGCAGACCCTGAATCACGCCAGAGTAGTCGGAGGCGTTGCGCATCTGGGTATCCACACCCAGCTCTTTATCAAAGAAGGTCTTCACACACTGATTATCGCCAATCTGCTGGGTGGCGTTCTGACCGCCCAGAATCCCCAGATTAAGCTGTTTCGGCGCATCCGCTGCGCTGACACCAAACGCCATTACACTGGTCAGGAGTGCTAAAGAAGTCAGTTTCATTCGGGGTTGTTCTCTTGCTGTGGAAGTTAATGGATTTGGTTAAGTTCATCGCCGTACAGCTGGTGCAGCAGGCTGTCGGTCAGTCCTGAAGGATGGCCGTCAAACAGCACCACGCCGCGCTGAATGCCGATCACCCTGGTGCAGTAGCTTTTCACCAGCTCAATCGAGTGCAGGTTGACCATCACGCTGATGCCCTGCTCGCTGACCTGACGCAGCACATCCATGATGCGCTTGGTATTTTTGGGATCGAGTGACGCCACCGGCTCATCGGCCAGCAGGATTTTGGGGTTCTGCATCAGGGCACGGCAGATCGCCACACGCTGCATCTGCCCGCCAGAGAGGTTTTCCGCCCGCTGCAGCGCCTGCGGCAGCATGTTCATCCACTGCAGCAGTTCGATAGCGTGCGCCCGGTCGTTGTCGGAAAAAATTTTGAAGAAGGATTTCAGCGTGCCGGTCTGGCTCAGACGGCCCAGCAGCACGTTGGTCAGCACGTCGAGGCGTGGCACCAGACAGAAATCCTGAAAGATCATGCCGCACTGGCTGCGCCATTCGCGCAGCTGGCGGCTGTTGAGCGTAACCACGTTACGATCCGCTTCGCCATGATGCAGACTGATAATCGCGCCGGAAGTCGCTTCAATCGTGCCATTGAGCATGTGCAGCAGGGTCGATTTACCTGCGCCAGAGCGGCCAATCACCGCCACCAGCTCACCGGCGTGCAGGTCGAAGCTGACCTGATCCAGCACCTGAGTGTCGCCGTAGGCTTTTCTCAGTTTCTGCACCGACAACACTTTTTGTCCGCTAAGGCTGGCCGGTGGCAGGTCGTTGTCGACCACCGTTTTCAGAAGTGCCTGTGCCATGGTTTCTCCGTCATCGCTGATTGCGTTCTGCGGGTTATTAAGGCGTGACGCGATGAACACGAGATGACAGTCAGATGATCAAACCGTGACAGGCCAGTGCGCGCCGCACAGCAATGTCTGGCCGTCACGGGCAGCCAGCACGCCGTCCGGCAACGGGTTCTCAGCTAACCAGTTATCCATCTCATGACTGAGATGGGTGAGCCAGGTCTGACGCGGCTGGAGCATCTCTGCTATCGCCAGCGCCTGGGTCACATCATTATGGTTACGCGGCTCTGGGCGCGGCGGATCGTTGCAGTCAATCACCAGTTGATCCAGCGGCTGGCCGCGCAGGAAGTCGGCGGTGTCGGGTGGCAACCCGCAGGTATCACACAGCCAGGCGAGCCGGGTGCCGTGCCAGTCGAACAGATAGCCATGCGTCAGCTTCGAGTGTTGCAACGGCAACGGCGTGACCTGCAGTTCTCCAAAGGCGTGCGCTACAAACGGCGTTAAGGCGGGACGGAAATCGAGCAGGCCAGGATGTTTATAGAGATCGTCACAGCCTCGCGGATCGGGTGGACCCCAGACCGGAATCGGCGCACCCACTCCCCAGCGCAGTGCAAACAGCCCCTGCACATGATCCATGTGGTAGTGGGTCAGCAGAATGCGCGTCAGCGTGCCGGGCGGGAAGCGCGACGCCAGCAGCGGCAAGCCGGCATCCAGCAGGATGCGCTCGCGACCAAACTCAATCAGCGCGCTGCAGGGTGCACGCGCGTAGCCGCTGTTGAGCTGCGCACGCTGACAGGCGCGACAGTCGCAGCCCGGCAGCGGTGCGGCAGTGACCCCGCCAGTACCCAGAAAAGTGAGTTTCATTGATGCGCCTTTGGTAGCGGATGTCGATGCCGGACTGTCACCGCCGGTGCCAGGATAAGAGAGTGTCATTGATGCGCCTCCAGTATCTGACGCAGCAGGCACACGGTATCCGCCAGCGCGCCGTCGTTGTTGAGGATAAGGCAGCCATCGGGCTGTGGCTGTGCGGCGCGCGCCAGCCGCCGGGCGATCTCCGCCTCATCTTCCCGTCCGCGCTGGCGCAGCCGCGCTGCCAGCACGGCGGGTGTGACCTGCAGACAGACCGGGAGCAGCTGCGAGCCGAAACGGGCCTGCGCCTGCGCCAGATGCAGCCGCGAACCATTCACCACCACATTCTGCCCGCGCAGCAGCCACTGCTCCGTCTCACAGCCAATGCCATAGCTGAAACCGTGCGCCTGCCAGCTCACCGCGAACAGTCCCAGCGCGGCGCGGCGGGCAAACTCCGCCTCGGTCAGCGCCACATGGTTTTCACCGCCCGCATCGGCGGCGCGGGTAATGTAGCGATGGGCGATCAGGAGCCGTGGCGGAGGTGCTGCCCGCAGCGCATCCAGCAGGCTGTCCTTACCCGAACCCGAAGGACCAGTGAGCCAGATCAGCCGCGCCATCAGTACACCTGCCGGCCTTTGCTCCAGACGTGCCGCACGTGTGGGTAGCCGTGTGCGGTATGCGCCAGCACCAGATCGGCGCGGCAGCCTTCGGCGATTACCCCGCGATCTTCGAGCCCTAAGGCGCGCGCCGGGTTACAGGTGACCAGTGAGATCGCCTGCGCCATGCCGAGGCTGTTGCGCTCATCATCTGCCAGCCGGAACGCCGCATCCAGCAGGCTCGCCGGGTAGTAATCAGACGAGAGAATATTCAGCAGGCCGTGTGACGCCAGCTCCCAGGCAGCGACGTTGCCGGAGTGCGAGCCGCCGCGCACGATGTTAGGCGCGCCCATCAGCACCTGCATATTGCGATAACGCGAGGCGCGTGCCGCCTCCAGCGTGGTAGGAAACTCCGCGATGCGGCTGCCCGCGGCATGAGACTCTTCAACGTGCGCCGCGGTGGCATCATCGTGGCTGGCAATGGCGATGCCATGTTCCCGGCAGAGTCCGGCAATCGCCTGACGATTGGGCTGTGACCATGCTGCTGCCAGGGTGAGCTGGTCATGCTCGAACTGATCCATCTCCGCGTCGTTGAGCTGATATTTGCCCTGATAATATTCGCGATACTTCGTCAGGGACGCGTACTGACGCTGGCCCGGTGAATGGTCCATCAGCGACACCAGCGCCAGCTCCGGCGTGCCCATCAGCGCTTCAAACAGCGGCGCAGTGGTGGGATGCGGCAGTTCACAGCGCAGATGCAACAGATGCTCGGCCCGGTTCAGTCCTTTGCGGTTGCTGTCGCGGATGGCGTCGATCATCTTGCTGAGGTTATCCAGCCGGTGCCCGCCGTCGCGCACATCCCCGACGCCAATCGCATCCAGCACCGTGGTAATGCCGCTGGAGACCATCAGCGCATCGTGGCTGCTCATCGCCGAGTGTGCCGGCCAGTCCACTTTCGGACGCGGCGTGAAAAACTTATCGAGGTTATCGGTGTGCAGCTCCACCAGACCCGGCAGCAGCCAGGCGCCCTCGCCATCCAGCGCGCCCGGCTGCTGGCTGGTGGTTTCGCTGAAGCTGCTGATGCGCTCGTCGCGAAACTCCAGCGATCCGGTTACCACTTCGTTTTCCAGCACCAGTCTGACGTTATTGATGATCATGCCTGCGCTCCTGTCTCGATTGGGTGCATCAGGTGCAGCCGGTCCGCTACCCGCTCGCGCACCGCCCGATCGTGAAAAATACCGACGATGGCGGCACCACGGGCGCGCGCCTGTTCAATTAAGCTCACTACCGCCTCGCTGTTGACACTGTCGAGCGAGGCGGTGGGTTCATCCAGCAGCAGCACTGGATAGTCGGCGATAAAGCCGCGGGCGATATTCACGCGCTGCTGCTCTCCGCCAGAGAAAGTGGACGGGGCCAGCGACCAGAGACGCTGCGGCACGTTGAGCCGGGTCAGCAGTTCGGCGGCACGCGCCTCACAGAAGGCGCGCTCGACGCCGCGCTCCAGCAGCGGCTGCATCACAATCTCCAGCGTCGGCACGCGCGGGATCACCCGCAGAAACTGGCTGACCCAGCCCAGCGTGTCGCGGCGCAGGGCGATAATCTGGCGCGCCGATGCCTGCGCCATGTCGATCCACTCGCCCTGATGCGCGACCCGGATATGGCCGCTGTCGGGCTGATAGTTGCCGTAAAGCGCGCGCAGCAGTGTGGATTTACCGCTGCCGGAGTGACCGTGCAGCACGACGCATTCGCCCTCGCCTGCCGTCAGGCTGGCGTTGTGCAGCACCGGCAGCGCCGCGCCGTTCTGGTTATGCAGCACAAAGGTTTTACACAAATTCTCTACCCGCAGGCGCGGAGTGATAGTTGTCATTTAATTGAGCACCGAAGAGACCAGCAGTTGAGTGTAAGGATGATGAGGATCGTCCAGCACGCGGTCAGTCAGACCGCTCTCCACCACCCGCCCCTGCTTCATCACCAGCAGGCGATGCGCCAGCAGTCGCGCCACGCCGAGATCGTGGGTGACAATCACCACCGCCAGATTCAGTTCGCGCACCAGCGTCCGCAGCAGATCCAGCAGTCGCGCCTGCACCGACACATCCAGTCCGCCGGTCGGCTCATCCATAAACATCAGCTGCGGCTGCGTCACCAGGTTCCGGGCGATCTGCAGCCGCTGCTGCATACCGCCGGAAAAGGTGGTGGGCAGATCGTCGATGCGACCGGCATCGATCTCCACCGCCTGCAGCCAGCGGCTCGCCTCGGCGCGGATGTCGCCATAGTGGCGCTGTCCGGTCGCCATCAGACGTTCGCCGATGTTGCCGCCCGCGCTGACCTGTGAACGCAGACCGTCCATCGGATGCTGATGCACCACGCCCCATTCGGTGCGCAGCAGGCGACGGCGATCGCTTTCACTCATCTGATAGAGGTCGCGATTCTGATAGAGGATGCTGCCCTGCTGCGGCGTCAGACGCGCCGACAGGCTCTGCAGCAGCGTGGTTTTACCGGAGCCGGACTCGCCGACAATGCCCAGCACTTCACCGGGCCAGAGATCAAAACTGACCTGCTCAAACCCTTTGCCCGGCGCATAAAGGTGGGTGAGCTGGTTCACCGCAAGCAGCGGCTGTTCACTGTGCATGTTGCTGTTCCTGCTGCTGATGGCAAAAGTCGGTGTCGGAGCAGACAAACATCCGCGTTCCCTGATCGTCCATTACCACCTCATCGAGATAGCTATGGCGCGAGCCGCACAGCGCGCAGGGTTCATCCCACTGCTGCACGGTGAACGGATGATCGTCGAAGTCCAGGCTTTCCACGCGGGTGTAAGGCGGCAAGGCGTAGATGCGTTTTTCACGCCCGGCACCAAACAGCTGCAGCGCGGGCATCATGTGCATCTTCGGGTTGTCGAATTTGGGAATGGGCGATGGATCCATCACATAGCGATCGTTGACCCGGACCGGATAGGCGTAAGTCGTCGCGATGTGGCCGTAGCGGGCGATATCTTCATACAGCTTCACCTGCATGATGCCGTACTCCTCCAGCGCATGCATGGTGCGGGTTTCGGTTTCGCGCGGCTCGATAAAGCGCAGCGGCTCCGGAATCGGCACCTGGAAAATCAGGATCTGATCCTCTTCCAGCGGCGTTTCCGGGATGCGGTGCCGGGTCTGGATCAGGGTGGCATCGGCGGTGCGCTCGGTGGTGGCAGCATTGCTGACCCGCTTAAAGAACTGGCGGATCGACACCGCATTGGTAGTGTCATCTGCGCCCTGATCGATCACTTTCAGCACATCCTGATCGCCAATCACGCTGGCGGTGATCTGGATGCCGCCGGTGCCCCAGCCGTAGGGCATCGGCATCTCACGTCCGGCGAACGGCACCTGATAGCCGGGGATCGCCACCGCTTTCAGGATGGCGCGGCGGATGGTGCGTTTGGTCTGCTCATCAAGATAGCCGTTGTTATAGCCGGTGAGTTCAGCCATGGTTGCGCTCCTGATAATCGTGCTGCAGCTGTTTCAGCAGTTCCAGTTCCGCCTGGAAATCGACGTAATGCGGCAGCTTGAGATGCGAGACAAAGCCTGCGGCTTCCACGTTGTCGGCGTGCGACAGCACAAACTCCTCATCCTGCGCCGGGCTGGTAACACGCTCATGCTGTTCGCGGCTTTGCAGCGCCCGGTCCACCAGCGCCATCGCCATCGCTTTACGTTCGGCGCGGCCAAACACCAGCCCATAGCCCCGGGTAAAGTGCGGCGCCGTGTCGTCGCTGTGGGCAACGCCGTTGACCATTTCACACTCTGTCAGTAGCAGCTCACCGATCTCCAGCTCAAAACCCAGCTCTTCGGGACAGATACTGACGCTGAGAGTGCCGGTGCGGATCTCGCCGGCAAACGGATGGGTGCGGCCATAGCCGCGCTGGGTCGAATAACCCAGCGCCAGCAGAAAGCCTTCGTCGCCACGCACCAGCTGTTGCAGGCGGGCGGCGCGTGAGGCGGGAAAACTCATCGGCTCGCGAGTGATATCGACAGGCTCGCTGCCGTCATCCATCTCGGCGGCGGCCAGCCCTTCATCGCTCATCATGCTGAACATGTGCGGGCACCGATCAGGCACCGAACGATCGTCACGCGGCGCGGCGGGCGTTTCGCCATTGGCCAGCAGGGTGAAGTCGAGCAGACGGTGGCTGTAGTCGTAAGTTGGCCCCAATACCTGGCCGCCCGGCAGATCTTTATAGACCGCCGAGATGCGGCGTTCGATGCGCATCGCACCGGTCGCCAGCGGCGTGCTCTCCGCCAGGCGTGGCAGCGTGGTGCGATAGGCACGCAGCAGAAAGATCGCCTCCACCAGATCGCCGCTGGCCTGTTTAATCGCCAGCGCCGCCAGTTCAGGATCGTAAATTCCGCCTTCGGTCATCACCCGATCCACCGCCAGTCCCAGCTGCTGCGCCACCTGATCGCAGCCGAGTTCGGCTACCGCTCTATCGCCGCGCCGCAGATCGGCCTGCAACTGGTGGGCATTTGAAATGGCTTTTTCGCCCCCTTTCACCGCGACATACATCAGCACACCTCCACAACGGTGGTGCGCGGCACGGCCATGATCGCTTCGCCACAGGTGAAGATCAGGTCCACGCCCTGTGGAAACGGATGCGGACGAGTGCGCAGATATTCCAGCACGCTTTCGGGCAGCTGTGGCGCGATGGCGCGGGTTTCCCGCAGGCCAGGGCCGGAGAGGCGCAGCGTCAGGCCGCCATTCAGCGACGGCACTTCGATAATCAGCGTGGTGCTTTTTTCTGGTGAAATGTTGTCACCGGCCGCGAACTGCGTCGGGTCGGGCTGCGCCGCCGCATGGCTCAGGGCAAAAGGCGCATCCTGCTGCGTGGTGATCGGCGCACCGGTATGGAAGCGCAGATTGTTGCGCAGCTGTTCGTTGTCGATTTCCGCATCCAGCCAGACCGGGCTTTCCTGATCGACCAGCGTCAGCAGCAGCGCCGTGGCCGCCGGTGACAGTGCGCCCCAGCCCTGTTGCAGCGGCAGCGAGACCATCACGCCCGGTTCGCTCATCGCTTTCAGAATGCGGCGAAACGCGCGCTGCGCATCCGCCACCGGATGGTTAAAACTTGCCAGTAAAGTCATCAGTTATCTCCGCGAACCAGCGTAAAGAAATCCACTTTGCTGCTGGCGATCTCGCGGGCGCGCAGCTGTCGCTGCTCATCGCGCCACGCCGCCAGCGGGGTAATAATCTTCTCTTCCAGCAGTTGCCGGGTTTCCGGCTGCTGTAAAAGCGCATCCAGCAGGGCACAGCGTTCGGCATGGGCTTTGTCGCGCCCTAACAGGTAGCTGTAACCCAGAGTGCCGTCGCTGAGCTGCACCACCGCGCGCGTCACCGTGGCATCACCCATCACAAAGCGTTTGCCGGTGGCACCCATCCGCGCCTGCAACCGCGTCAGCCCGATCTCTGCCGGACGGATCAGGGTAAAGGCGGGCTGGAGGTTAAGCGCCTGCCAGTGCGTCTCAAGCAAGGCGGCGCTGCTGTGCGCCAGCACCGACAGCCAGCGCTGGCGATCCGTTTGCTGTTCCATTAGTGCTCCAGAGTCAGTTCAATCATGTCGCCGCGCGTCAGGCTGACGGAGTATTCCGCCACCGCGCCATCACTGGTTTTGTTCAGGGTCCGCACGCAGAGCAGCGGCGAATGCAGCGCGATGTCGAGCTGCCGACACTCTTTGGCCTGCGCCCGGCGGGTGCTGATGCGGGTCTGGGTGCGTACCAGTTGCTTGCCGGTGTGCTCCACTAAGAAGTCGTGTAGCGACCCGCTGTTAAATTGCTGAAGCTGTGGCCACCAGCTGAGGTCGGCGAGGAAATGGTTAATCAGGCAGAGCGGCACGCCGTTGGCGCGACGCAGGGTGCGCAGATGAATGACGTTGTCGCCCTCTTTCACGCCCAGCGCATTGGCAACGTCGTTGCTGGCCGGACGCAGCACCGCCAGCAGCCGTTCGCTGGTGGGATGACTGCCCTGCTCAAGCAGGTTCTGGCTGAATCGCGCCTGAGCATGCAGCGGATAGTCATAAGGGCGCATCAAAACCAGGATGCCGACGCCGTGACGGCGCTGCAGCAGCCCTTTGTGCACCAGCTCATCCACCGCCCGACGCAGCGTGTGGCGATTCACCTCATAGTGATCGGCCAGCTGTTGCTCGGAAGGAAGATAGTCGCCGCAGCGGTAGCGCTCTTTCAGCGCCTGCTCCAGTTGTGCGGCAACAGCCTGATAGACAGTGGTCGGATGTCTGGATAACTCCATCACGATGAAATCCTCACGGGTTACAGAGTGGGAACGCAGTGAAAAGACGCTGCGGGATGGTGTTAGCTTGAGGGGATCAGATGACAGAACCGTGACGCGGGGGTGAAGGAGAGGTGAATGTGGTGGCTGGAAAATGAGGAGTATTTGTCAGGGTGAGTGGCTGGCAGGAAACCGCCGGGCATGGGGTGATAGCCCCCGCTTCAGCGGTCATTCCCTCTGCCGGGCCGGGAGTCAATCAATCAGAAGAACGTCATTCCCTGATAAGGCTGAGCAAGGCAGGCTCTGATACGGCTCTCAAGATCGCCATCATGGATCTCAAGCCTGTGGCCATCGGGGTCCAGAAAGTAGAAGGAGTTCCCCTCGCTTTTATTGCGCTTCCACTCTGTCACACCCGCTGCTCTCAATCGCTCAACGAACGCATCAAATTCGTCACCAGCAATAGTGAATGCATAGTGTGTGTAATCATTTCCAGCAGAGACGGTATCAACAGAGAGACAGAGCCAGAGTTCACCCAGCGAAAGATAAGCGCCGTGATCCCATGCCGCTTTGGGGATGAATCCAAGGGTCTCCGTATAAAAATTCAGGCTTCTGGCCAGGTTGCTAACTGCGAGTGTGAGGTGATTGAGTCCGGTCAGCATGTAAAACTCTTTATCAGAATGCAGAAGAATTTAATTTACAGGAATCAGATTTCTTTGCACACAAACAGAATTAACAACCGTTTATATATCTGCTGAATCTCTGCCGGGCCCATCCCGGAAAGAGGAAACTGGAGTGGGCAATACTGCCGGGGCCGGCACGCGATGAGCAGATAATGAAGACCGGGCTTGCACGTAAGGAACGACGGGCTTGATGGTGTACACTGGAACGAACTAACGTTGCGCATAAGGAGAGAATATGTACGGACCGGATCCCGCCAATCCCCATCCAATGGAAGGCTTCCCACAGGTTTGTTTTATCAAAAATACGGTGAATAACCCCAACATCATAATCGGGGATTTTACTTATTATGATGATCCTGAAGACTCAGAAAACTTCGAGCGCAATGTCCTTTATCACTTCCCCTTTATTGGTGACAAACTGATCATGGGTAAATTCTGCGCGATAGCCAGGGGCGTTCAGTTCATCATGAACGGGGCAAACCATAACATGGCAGGTTTCTCCACTTTTCCGTTTTACATTTTCGGAAATGGATGGGAAACAGCCCAGCCTCAGGCCGGCGATCTGCCCTATAAAGGCGATACGGTGATTGGTAATGATGTATGGGTGGGTTATCAGGCGCTGATTATGCCAGGCGTTAAAATCGGCAACGGCGCAATAATCTCGTCACGTTCTGTTGTGACGTCGGATGTCCCGGCCTATTCGATTGTGGGTGGCAACCCGGCCAGAGTGATCAGGCAGCGTTTTACCGATGAAACCATATCCCGACTAGAGAAGCTGGCCTGGTGGGACTGGCCGGTAGAAAAGATTACTCAAAACCTACCGGCAATTATCTCCGCAGACCTTGAAGCACTGCCAGATGAATAGCCGGGCAGAAGTGGAATAAACGCTGTCCGCTGCTGACATAGGGCGGCGATCATCCGACACGGGTTCGCATAATTTCGCGCAGATTGATGTATCAATGTGTCTGCTTTAGCACTGGAGCGCAGGTTAAAACAGGAGTTGTTATGCTCTACATCTTTAGTGGCCTTCCGGGTTGCGGAAAAAGCACTATCGCTAAAATGTTATCTGAAAAATTAAAAGCGGTGTATTTACGCGTCGACACAGTTGAACAGGCTCTGCGTAATAGTTCAGTAACTTTCAGGGATATTGGCCCTGAAGGCTACTTCATCCTTTATGAGCTTGCGCGGGACAATCTCAGACTGGGATCACCTGTTGTCACTGACTCGGTGAATGATCTTAACCTGGTGCGCGATAGTTTTCGTGATATCGCACTATCATCAGGTGTTCCCTTTCTGGAGATAGAAATCCTCTGTTCTGATCCAGAACAGCATCGTGCCCGTGTAGAGAACAGAATCTCAGATATTCCTGGTTTAAAAGTGCCTGACTGGCAGGCCGTTGTGGATCGTGTTTATGAACCGTGGAGCAGAGAGCATCTGCAATTAGATACCGCGGAATTATCGCCTGCTGAGTGCGTTGATATCATCCTCCAGACGAGCATTTAGCCCTGATCGCGTTTGGCCCGCACCCTTAACGGCAAAATGTTTTAATCCCTGAGGCTGCCTACCCTCAGGGATTAAAACCGGTAAAACAGAAGTAGCCACGCTATTCCCTCAGCTTAAGCGGCAATATCAGCACGTTCTGGAGAGGATTAATGAGGTAACCAGGGTCAGGTACTCAATGAGAGAAAACGGACGTAATTCCTGAACAGTTGATCATGTCCCAAAGGCTTTTTCAAAAACTGAAAAAGAGTAGAAGTCGCAGATAATTGAATCAAAAAGCATCCCGGCTGGCAAAATTCTGATGCCCTTTTGATGGTATTCCATCATTCCCTCTCAAATTAACATTGTAATTTCCCACTATTTTTTAAGTTAATCTGAATATTCAAAACCTTAAAAAATAAATAAACCATCTGATTCAACATCATAATTTTAAATTGTCATTTTATTTTTACTGAAGCCTGCCTTCTTAAATTTATGCGCGATTTTTGCACTGCCGTTGGTTAATAACCGTGAGTAATCTCTGGCTGCTCCAGGCCGATAATCGTAAGACATCTTACCTGGAGCTTTACTGCCATGCTGAAAAATACACGTCTCACCACGATCCTGACGTTATCCGGACTGTTTCTGTTTTTTGTCTTTCTTGCTTCTTCATTGCTGAGTGTGATCTATCTGAATCGCAGTGCGGAATCTCTCAAAAATCTCAACCATGAAGTTTCTGCAACCCTTGGCGTCGCTGACACGACGAACTGGATACGTGCCGCTCGCACCACACTGCTGGCCGCTGTTCCTTATGCTGACGGCAGCAATCCAGAGGCGTTTAATACCGCGCTGGCCCAGGCCAGATTTTACTATGATGGCGGCTTGCGCTTTATGCAGGCCTATCAGGCTGCACCAAAAATGGCCGGTGAAGCGGAACTGTCACGGGAGCTGGCCGCACGCTACAACGATTACACTCAGCAAGGCGTTGGTGCCCTTTTCACCGCGCTGCAGAAAAGGGATGTACCCGCTTTTCTGATGCTTGCCGGCACAAAAGTCGTGGCACTTGATGAGGCTTACCGCGTTCCGCTGGACAAGGTCATTGCCATACATAAGCAGTCAGCCGTAAATATCACCCAACAGGCCGATACCGATACGCACATTGCTTATGCTGCTGCGGGTGTGTCGGTCATACTCTTTATCCTGGCTTCAGTCACTGTGGCGGTGGTGCTGAAAAATGTGCTGATCAAGCCCCTGCGCCGTGCTGGCGAAGTAACGGCAGCCATTGGCGCCGGCGATCTGACATCGGAGTTCCACAATCTCCGCAACGATGAAATGGGCAGGCTTCTGCAGGGGCTTGAAAATATGCAGCTTGGCCTGAAAACGATGGTGAGTGAAATCGTCAATGGCGTAAGCGAAGTGGCCCGCGTTACCACGCAGATAAGCGACGGCAACCACAGTCTTTCCAGCCGCACGGAGCAACAGGCGGCAGCGCTCGAAGAGACCGCGGCGAGCATGGAGGAGCTCTCGTCTACTGTCTCACTCAACGCCGGTAATGCCTCAGTCGCCAGCGACGCGGCCTCTGCGGCTTCCGGAACCGCTTCGGAATGCGGCGCGGCAATGCGGGAAGTGGTGCGCACGATGGCAGACATCAAAACCAGCGCAATGGCCATCAGTGAAATTACCTCCGTAATAAACAGCATTGCCTTTCAGACAAACATTCTGGCACTGAACGCAGCGGTAGAAGCAGCACGTGCAGGCGACCAGGGTCGCGGTTTTGCTGTGGTTGCTAACGAAGTTCGCACGCTTGCACAACGCAGCACACAGTCTGCGCGGGAAATTGAAAAGCTGATTGCTGAATCCAATCTGAACGTCGGTCTGGGTGAGCAGAAAGTGGCTCAGGTTTCGCTGACAACAGAAAAAATTATCAGCGATGTGACCGGCGTGACCTCGCTGCTGGGAGAGATTGCGGCGGCGTCTTCTGAACAGAGTAAGGGAATAAATCAGATCGGCACGGCTGTAACCGAAATGGACAGTGTGACTCAACAGAACGCCACGCTGGTTCAGGCTTCTGCTGCTGCTACGGGTGTACTGGAGGAACAGGTTAAATCGTTAAGTGCGATTACCAGCCGGTTCAGGTTGCAGACTGGTGCGGTCGTGACAGACTTACGCTCCCCGGCCATACCGTCTGTTCAGGTAAAAGAAAAAGTTTCAAGCGATCCGTGGGTGAGCTTTTAACTGAGTCAGGCTGATGTCTGCAGCTTCTTCTGCAGACATCGGGCCTACCAGAAGATGGCCAAAACAATTATGTCCGCTTCAGACACCAGGCGGACAAACACGCCATCGCCTGCCCTGAAAGAACAACGGAGCAACAGCCATCAGGATGCACACACCCACGCAGACTGCCGCTCCCAGCTTGCCCCTATTCTGCCGTCCCTATTCCCACCTTCTCACGCCCGGTATCCGTCAGTGATGCTCTCACCTGCGGCAGGCTTTCCGGGTAATTATGCTGAATAAACTCAATCATCTTCTCACGCACGTAACAGCGTAAATCAAAGGCGATCGGCGAGTTCTGCGCGGTCATCAGCATCCTGATGGTCATGGTTTTCTCGGTGGTGTCGGTCACCTGCAGCACAGAGGTTTCCTGATCCCAAAGCTTGGTTTCGCTCAGCACCTTTTCAAAATGCTTGCGCAGCGGCTCCAGCGGCATGGAGTAATCCACGTAAAGAAACACCGAGCCTAAGATCTGGGCGTTATTACGCGTCCAGTTCTGGAACGGATTTTCGGTAAAGTAGGTGATCGGCAACACCAGCCGACGCAAATCCCAGATGCGCACCACCACATAGGTCAGGTTGATCTCTTCAATCCAGCCCCACTCTTTTTCTACCACTACCGCATCATCAATTTTAATAGGCTGGGTAAAGGCGATCTGAATACCGGCGAACAGATTGACCAGCGACTTTTGCAGCGCAAAACCAATAATGATACCGGCGACACCGGCACCCGCCAGGATGGTGGTGCCGAATTTCCGGACGCCAGGGAAGCTGAGCAGAATCAGCGAAACACAGAACAGAACCAGGATAACAATAACCACTTTTTTGACATAGATAATCTGCGTGCGGATTTTACGCGCACGAAGGTTATTGGAAATATTAATGTCATAGCGGATATAAAGCATATCCTGCGCCACGTTGGTCAGCCGGATTAAGACCGAGCAAAATGACATAATAATAAAGACATTGATGATATTGGTAATTAAAGAGAGAGATTCCGGTTGAAAATCGATGTAATTAACGCCGACATTAATCATTAATAACGGAATAAAAAAGAACATCGAGCCGCTAAGATGCTTCTCAAGAGATTTGAACAGCTTTCTGTCACGAATCTGCCAGTAGCGGATGAACCGGAGCAGGATAAGGCGGGCCAGAAATCCCAGCACAAAAGAGAGCGAGACGAGTAATACAACAGGCACCCATGACGGGAAACCAGATAACTCACCGAATAACAATGGCATTATTTTCCCTTATAGTAAGCTGACAACCTCAGGCTGTCAGATAAGTGACAAACTCAGTAACCGTTGTCTTCACGGCTATCCGTTCGTAACACAATCAGCGCACATGAGTATGAACCATCGCGGCGAAGTTAACAGGAAATGCACGGTGATGCGTCCAGAGAGGCTGTCGCGCGCCAGCCTTATGGCTACTGCTACAGAGGCCGAATGTTGGCCCTCATGTCACCGTCCAGCCAGCTAACCCCATTAAAATATCTGATACAACACGGCCACTTTTTCACTCCCCATTATTTAGCCTGCCCTGGCCATCCGGCAACAAAAAATTGCCAGAATCACTAAGCGTAACGCTTTGCGTGGACGATCTTGTGCAATCTGCTAATTTTTAAGCTGTTCCCCTGCTGCTGAGAAAAACAACAATATGATTAACACCCTTAAACTTTCCTCTGATTTTCGTCGCAGTTTCCTGCGTGAAGTCCTGGTGCCGCTGGTCGCTATCTTATTGCTGACGTTTGTAGGTGCAGGCGCTGCGCTCTTTGTTGGTACCTCACTCACCAATACGGAGGCCCGCCATCAGCAGCAACGGATGATTGAAGCCTCTTTTTCACAGAGTCTGAATGAGCATCTGCGCCAGCTGCGTAGCCTGTCGCGCTGGGGACCCTTTGAGCAGCATCTGGCAGAGGGCAACAGCAGCAGGTGGCTGGATGAGAACATTGGGCTGTGGCTGTATGAGATGTTCGGCCATCAGCTGATTCTGGTGCTGGACCAGCAAAATCAAATCGTCAGAGTCTGGCGCGAAGGCCAGCCGGTCTCTGCCCCTGAAGATGACCCGCTGATTGGTGAGGTGCTGCAAAGCCCGCTGGTCAACGATCCGGCGCGCCACGATAACGCGGATTATGCCCGTGTGACAAACCGTGCCGCCGCGCTGGCAGTGGGTAACATCCAGCGGGATGATAATGCCCTGCCGCGTTTCCGGCTGGTGAGCCTGAAATTTCTTGATGACGGCTATCTGGCGGGTCTGGCGGAACGCAATCAGCTGCAGGGACTGCACTTCTCCGACGGCACGCCACAGCCGGGAACCGGCGCGCGCTATCTGCTGATCGCCCAGGCGGGTGAGGCGGTTGGCTATCTGAACTGGATCCCCTCCCGTCCCGGTGCGCAGATGCTGCGCACCATCGGGCCATCTACCGGGCTGGCGGTACTGGCGATATCCCTGCTGTGCCTTTATATGGTGCGGCGACTCTGGAACTCGTCGGTGAACCTCTCGCAATCCATGCTCAGGCTCGGCGCGTCGGAGGCTCAGGCACAGCACCTGGCGTTTCATGATGTGCTGACCGGCCTGCCGAACCGCGCACTGGTCGAAGACCGCTTAACCCAGGCGCTGGCTCTGGCGACGCGCCACGATCAGCGTGTGGCGCTGCTGCTCATTGACCTCGACCGCTTTAAAACCATCAACGATACCCACGGTCATCACGCCGGAGATGAACTGATCATCGCGGTCGCACAGCGCCTGAGCCGTATCGTGCGGGCCAGCGATACGGTAGGACGCATCGGCGGCGATGAATTTATTGTGGTAATGCCGGACGTCGATAATATCGGCCAGGTGCAGAGCCTGGCGCAGCGCATTATTGATGAACTGAGTGAGCCTTTTACACTGTTTGGCAGCGATGTCTGGAGTGGCGCCAGCATCGGACTGGCGCTGGCACCCAAAGATGGGGTCGATCGGCTGGAGTTGATGCGCAAAGCGGATATTGCGCTGTATGAAGCCAAAAGCGGCGGGCGCGGCACGTATCGTCAGTTTGAACGGGCGATGGATGAGTCGGTGCGGACCCGACAGACCATCGCTGCCGACCTGCGTACGGCGCTGCATACCCATCAGGGGCTGGAGGTGTGGTATCAGCCCCTTATGGATATTAGCGGCCAGCAGATGGTAGGTATCGAAGCGCTGCTGCGCTGGCACCATCCGACCCGCGGCCTGATTGCGCCCGCTGAATTTATCGCGATTGCCGAAGAGACCGGCCTGATTATTCCGCTGGGCGAATGGGTGCTTGCTGAAGCCTGTATCACTCAGCAGCGTTTTCCCGAGCTGCTGGTGGCGGTCAACGTCTCGCCGGTGCAGTTCCGCTCTACCGGCTTTGTTGAGCGGGTGATGGCGATTGTCAGCCAGAACGGCGGCGATCCGAAACGCCTGGAACTGGAGATCACCGAAGGGGTGTTAATCGAAGATGAACGTGAAGCACGCGCCATTATTGTGGAGCTGCGTGACGCGGGCTTCCGGATTGCGCTGGATGACTTTGGCACCGGTTACTCCAGCCTGAACTATCTCAGCAACTTTCCGGTGGATAAAATCAAAATCGATCGCTCATTCACCCAGTCGCTGGGCGTGGCGGAAAATTCAGTGGCGATTGTTGAATCGGTGGTGAAACTGGGTCATGCCATGGGTCTGATGGTGACAGCAGAAGGCGTCGAGACGCCAGGGCAGATGTCTGCGCTGGCAGATGCGGGCTGTAATCAGTTGCAGGGCTATCTGTTCAGTCAGGCGGTGCCCGCAGATCAGCTCGCGGCGCTGATGAAAACTATTGCGCCAGATAACGCGCAGCACGAGTGATCGCTGATGTGGAAAGCCTGAGCACAGAGCTGCGCTCAGGCTTTCCGGCTGCGTGATGCACCTGAGATCAGAAGATCAACATCACCCTTCACCCGTTGTTGCGGGAAATTAAACCCCCAGGCTATCCAGCAGCGCGGCAGAATGGGCGACCGCACCAAAGATGCCGCCCTGCATATGGATCATGCTCAGCGCCGCTTCATGATGACGCTGCTCGGTCGCAGCACAGCAATCGGACAGCACCAGGCACTCAAAGCCGCGATCGTTAGCTTCGCGCAGCGTGGTGTGGACGCAGACGTCCGTGGTAATGCCGGTGAGGATCAGATTACGGATGCCGCGACTGCGCAATATCAGCTCCAGATCGGTGGCATAAAACGATCCCTTACCCGGCTTATCAATCACCACTTCACCCGGCAGCGGTGCCAGCTCCGGGATTATCTCCCAGCCCGGTTCACCGCGCACCAGAATACGGCCGCACGGTCCCTCATCCCCGATCCCGGCGTTCATTCGCCGCGAGCGCCAGCGTTTGTTGGCGGGCAAATCACTGAGATCGGGCCGGTGCCCTTCGCGGGTATGAATAACCGGAAACTGCCGGGCGCGCATCGCCGCCAGCACCTGTTGCAACGGCGCGATGGGCGCGCGGGTCAGACTCACGTCATAGCCCATGCTGTCGACATAGCCGCCCACGCCGCAGAAGTCGGTCTGCATATCAATCACGATCAGCGCGGTGTCAGCCGGCGTAAAAGTGCCGTCAAACGGCCAGGCGTAGGGGGTTGAATTAACGCTGTAGTCGGGCATTGCTGTTCTCCATTACCGGGCGCGGCATGCGCATTCTGCTGATCACGCTGTAGCTGATGGCGGCAGTCACCAGACCAATAACCGCTTCACCGAATTGAGGGAAAGCGACGTGGGCGATCACCGCACACAGGCTGCCAATCGCCCAGGCGGCAAACGCAGTACCACGAAAACGCTGCGCCGGACGCTGCTCGCTGATGCGCGCCATAAAAATTAAATCCACGATCATCACGGCACCAAACGGTGGCACCACAATGCCAAGCAGACTGAGCCACTCCAGGAAGTAAGACCAGACACCCGCCAGCGCAAGCACGCCGCCAATGGCACCCAGGATCAGCGTCCAGAGCCGCATTTTGCTGCTGAACAGATGACTGAAGCCCACCGCCCCGTTGTAGAGGCAGTGCGTGCAGACCGATCCGAGATTGATAAAGACAAACAGGCAGGCCACTACCGACAAAAAGGCGCTGTGCCCCATTAGCATCGGCAGGAAGTTACCGCCATTGGTCAGCGGATCAACCGCGGCGCCCACGGCCACAATCACCACACCGAACAGATAGGAGATGACGTTGGCGACGGGGAAGGCAGAGAACGCGGCGATCACCGCCGAACGACCATTCTTCGACCAGCGGGTAAAGTCAGCGGTCATAGTGCCGGAGTCAGCAAAACCGGCCACCACCATGGTGACGGCGGTGCCCATGCTCATTGCACCGGCTGCGCTGGCGCTGCCCTTCCACTGCGTCACCACGGAGAAGTCGTGCTGTTTGCTAATCAGCCACAGCGCTACCATTCCCAGCACCACAAACAGCGGCGCGGCGATCATCCCCAGCACCGACAGCGCCCGCACGCCCAGGAAAGTAATGCCGGTATAGAGGATCATGGCGAAGGCCGTCACCGCCAGCGCATTCCAGCCAAAGGTCTGATTAATGACCGTGCCGGTAAGGCCGGTCTGGAAGGCGTACCAGCCGATCACCACCGTCGAGAGAAAACCCGAGACCAGGATGTAGCCTTTGCTGCCAAAGGTGCGTCTGGCCTGTAAAGCAAAGTTCATTCCGCTGTTACCGGCGTACCAGCTCAGCGCGCCGACATAGGCGAACAGCACCAGGTTTCCCAGCAGAATGGCGATCAGCGCGGGCCAGAACCCCAGATGCCAGGTGATGATGCCGCCAAACAGCGCATTGGTGAGGATCATCGGAAATCCAAACCAGACGGCCGAGACGGAGCGGGTAGAATGACGGTGCGACAGCGGTACCGGCTCATGTTCAAACTCCTGCTCCAGCGCAGGCGTAGTAGACGTTTTCATAGGGTGATTCCGGGTTGAAGGTGATTCCACGGCTGAATGCGCTCGAAAGCGGCACTGGCAGCCAGCACTAAGGCATCATCAAGATGACGTCCGACAATCTGCAGACCGACGGGCAAGCCGCTGGCGGTAAAACCGGCGGGCACGGACGCGGCGGGCTGACCGGTGAAGTTGAACGGGTAGCAGAACGAGAGCCAGTGATCGCTGCGGACCATGCGGCCATCAATGATCTCCGGTCCCTGCATCCCCAGCGGAAACGGCGGTACCGCCAGCGTCGGGGTAATCAGCAGGTCAAAGCGCTGCATAAAGCGCCACAGGCAGTTGCTGACCGCTTTTCGGGTGGTGATGGCATCGGTGAAGTTTTCCGCCCGCCATTCGCGCTGCAGCATGGCGACCAGATGCGGCGACATCTCGCTGCCCTGCTCCGCCAGCATCCGGCGCATACCGGTGAGATCGCTCTCCATCGCCACCAGCGCGCCAAAGGCCGCCGACTGATCACTGAAGCCGGGATCGGCCAGTTCCAGTTCAGCACCGATTTCAGCGGCAAAACGCTGCACCGCCGCGCTGACCACTGCCCGCACTTCCGGGTCAACGGCCACATAGCCAAAATCCGCGCTGAAGGCGATGCGCAGTTTGCCTGGCAGATGGTGTGGCGCACCCAGCCAGTCGACATCGCTGCAGGGAATCGAGTGGCGATCGCGCATATCCGGTCCCGCCATCAGCGACATCATCAGCGCGGCATCGCGCACGCTGCGCGTCATCGGACCGATGTGCTCCAGTGACTCCCAGCTCGACACGCCGGGGTAGCGTTCATCACGACAGCCGGGCCACAGCGGCACCCGGCCCATCGACGCCTTGAAGCCGAAAATACCGCAGTGCGCCGCCGGAATGCGTACCGACCCGCCGCCGTCGCTGCCCAGTGCAATCGGGCAGAGCCGCGCCGCCACCGCCGCACCCGAACCAGCGCTGGACCCTCCTGGCGTCATGCTCAAATCCCAGGGATTCCGTGGCGACGGAAACAGCGGATTGTGCCCGACCCCGCTGTAGCCAAACTCCGGTGCGGTGGTTTTGCCAAGCAAAATGGCGTCGGCGGCCAGCAACCGTTCCACCGTGATGTCATCATCTTCCGGCACGAAATCTTTGTACGCCGCCGAACCGGAGGTGGTTCTGACGTTTGCGGTGCAGATTAAATCCTTCACCGCCAGCGGTACCCCCGCCAGCGCGCCCAGTGTTTCTCCGCGTGCCCGTCGGGCATCCACGGCTCTGGCCTGTGCCAGCGCCAGTTCAGGCGTCGGAGTACAAAAAGCCTGTATCGCCGGTTCCCGCTGTTCCATCCGTGCCAGCGCCGCCCCGGTCAGCTCATAAGCCGACACGTCCCCGCTGCGAATCAGAGCGGCCATCGTGGTGGCATCTTCGTCTAATAAGGAGTCAAGCATGGGTTACCTCGCCAAAAGTGTACCTGTCGGCTAGTGCATGAAGCGTGCCAGTTAGCGGTGATTCATCCGGTCTGAAACGGGGATGCCAGATGGAATACGGGCTGGGATACAAGATCGAATTCTTATGATGCCAGGTGGAGGCGACTGTTTATTTTTCCAGCACGATGATGGCGCAGGGCTGCGCGATAAGGGGGCGTGTGGTTCCTGAGCTCGTTTCATGCCAAAGCTCAGTCAATCGCTGGATGGTTTTTGATCAGTAAATGTAGAGAATTCTCGCTACATGCGATATATTGGCGATATTCGATATTTGTATTTTGCCAGCAGGAGTAAAATCATGATCAGGTCTGATAAAACCACTGGCTTCGACGTTATTCCAGTGCCGGCAGGCAGCATTTCCTCTTCCCGGTCTCAGGGTGGGCAAGCAGAGATCACAGTCTCAGTCCCGCACTGCCATGATGAGCCAGCGCAATACTATGTGGTAAAACGGCCAGTCTCTGTGGATGAAGCCGCCTTTAAAATCGCACTGGATGCCGCATTCCGGGCCGTATCGGGCGTAAGTCAGCTCGCCAGTCACGGTAAGTCGCCTTTCAGCGCTGTCGACATGGCGACAGCAGAACAGACCAGACAGCCTGTCACGATTAATAACACCGCAAAGCTGGAACAACTCAGGAAGCATATTCTGGACGACAGCGAGTGGTTGCCTGCGCAGGAAGTTTCACGCCGTGCCGGGAGCAGCGCCACTGTGAAAAATCCAAGCGGATTACCTAACCGGTGGAAGCGAACCGGAAAGATTTTTGCCCTTTCCTTTGAAGGCAGGGATCTCTATCCGGCCTATGGGCTGGACGTTGGCGGGCAGCCATTGCCGCTGATGAAAAAAATCATCGCGCTGTTTGGAGAATCAAAAACGCCATGGACCCTGGCCGTCTGGTTTGGCACGCCAAATAGCTGGCTTGGTAATGAAAAGCCTAAAAATCTCATGACGTTCGAACCGGAAAAAGTACTGGAGGCGGCACAGCGGGCAAAGGAAGGTCCGGTTCATGGCTAAAAAGATCAAAACACCCTGCAAAGATGATGATTTATCGGCCTCTCTGGTCACCTGGCCGAAAGGTAAAACTATTGACCGCATTCACTGGTCGCAGTATGGCGCCGCGGAGTTCAATCTAGGAAAAGGCGTGGGACGTTTCAGCCCAATTACTGACCATGCGGGTCGCATCATCCCGACGCTTTATGGCGGTAAAACGCTGTCGGTTGCTCTAATGGAGACGGTATTACACGATCTCCCTACGCCTTGTGAAAATGCGCCCGTTGACCTCACAGTTCTGAATAAGCTGTCCCACAGTCAGCTCACCCCTAAAGTAGAGATTAAGCTGGTGGACCTCAATCCACGCTTTATGAAAAGACATGGCATTACGCAAGGTGAGCTGCTGGGTTCAACTGCTGATCACTACCCTGAAACCCAGCAATGGGCAGAGCAAATACATCATTCTAATCCGGATGCACAGGGGATTCAGTGGTCTTCCAGGCAGCATGGCGATAAGGCGTTAATGCTTTTTGGCGATCGTATCTGTGCTGAAGATTTGGACATTACGCTTAACGCTCAACCTGCTTCGGAGTCAGCAGATGTCGAACATGAACTCAGCGCACTGGCGAATGAGATGGCGCTGATTCTGCTCACTGGATTTTAGCGTAATGCCCTGAAATGCTATGTCCGGAATTTTAATACTCTCTCAACCAGGCAAAACACGCGTAGTTGGCATTAAAGGATCGGCCGTGCTCAATCGGTTTTTCAGTTCGCCTGCAGAAATAGCATTCATGCCCTGTCACCTCTACTCCGGAAAATCCGTCTCCACCGACGTCTGTTTCCACGCTTCGATCTCAGCCAGCCGCTCTTTAAGCTTACTGGTTACGGCATCATGGCCCCAGGCGCCCATCACCAGATGGCGTGGCGGGTTGTCATGCTCAGTGATGGCAATCATCGCCGTGGCGGCCCGCGCCGGATCGCCCTTCTGCGTGCCGCTGTATTCGGCGGTGGCTTTCATCCGTGCGGCTGCGGTCTCTGCATAGTCCGGCAGCGTGCTCGGCGTCTGATGCAGGGAGCGTCCCGCCCAGTCGGTGCGGAACGGACCTGGCTCAACACAGGTGACGCGAATGCCCAGCGGTCCCGCTTCCAGCGCCAGCGAATCTGACCAGCCTTCCACCGCATGTTTACTGGCAGAGTAGTAGCCTGAGCTGGCAAAACCAATTAAGCCTGCCACCGAGGTAATGTTGATGACGTGGCCGCTGCGCGCCTTTCTCATCGCGGGCAGCACGGCGCGGGTCAGGGCAAACAGGCCAAAGACGTTGGCGTCAAACTGCGCGCGGATTTCGCTTTCCACACCCTCTTCCACCGAGCTCTGATAGCCGTAACCGGCGTTGTTTACCAGCACATCAATGGTGCCGAACCTGTCCAGTGCCGCTTTGACGGCCTGGTCGATGCTCGCCTGGTGGGTCACATCCAGCGCTACTGCCAGCGCGTTGTCGTGTCCCTCAACCAGATCGGCAATGGAAGAGGTATCACGTGCCGTCACGACGACCTTAAAACCACGCGCGATGGTCTGCTGCGCCAGTTCACGACCAAATCCGGTCGAACATCCCGATATTAACCAGACAGGGCTGGAGTGAGCAGTCATGGTAAGACTCCCGTTGATGATGATGAAGTGACTGGAGACCCGGACGCGAGTGCATCCGGGATTTAAGGTTAGCGAGGCGCGACCGCCCCACTTAGCCCTTAATGCTTTTTATTGAACAGCTGGCTGGCGGTGTCGCTGATGATCTGTGCCGCACCGCGATCGCCTTTCACCATCGACGCCATAAAAGCTTTCGCCTGTTTAAAGGTGATGTGCGGCGGTAACGGGGCAACTTCCGGATCGGTTTTCACCTCCAGCAATACCGGGCGATCGGCGCTGAGCGCACGCTGCCAGGCCGCCGCCAGATCGTCAGGATTATCGACAAAAATACCGACCATCCCCAGCGACTGCGCAAACTCGGCATACTTCACGTCCGGCAGTTGCTGCGAGGCGTCAAAGCGGGGATTGCCCTCCATGACCCGCTGCTCCCAGGTAACCTGATTGAGATCCTGGTTGTTGAACACGCAGACGATCAGGCGCGGATCGGCCCACTGCTGCCAGTATTTCTGGATGGTGATCAGCTCCGCCATATTGTTCATCTGCATGGCGCCGTCACCCACCAGCGCCACCACCGGTTTATCGGGATGGGCAAATTTTGCGGCAATCGCATAAGGCACCGCCGCGCCCATACAGGCCAGGCCGCCGGAGAGCGAGGCGCGCTGACCCTGCTTAACCCGATAGTCGCGGGCGAACCAGTTGGCACAGGAACCGGAGTCCGAGGTGACAATGGCGTTATCCGGCAGTTGTGGCGACATCTCCCACACCACCCGCTGCGGGTTGACCGGATTAGCCGGTGCCATGGCGCGCTCTTCCATCAGCGTCCACCAGTCGCGCACCTGAAGCGCAATATCTTCCTGCCAGCTGCGATCCTCTTTGTGCTCCAGCAGCGGCAGCAGGGCGCGCAGGGTTTCAGCCGCATCGCCATGCAGATTCACTTCGCTGGGATAGCGCAGGCCGAGCATGGCGGGATCGATGTCGATCTGCACCGCACGCGCCTTGCCCTCTTCCGGCAGGAACTCTGTCCACGGGAAGCCGCTGCCGATCATCAGCAGGGTGTCGCAGTTCTGCATTAAATCGGATGAGGGCTTCGTGCCCAGCAGGCCAATCGAACCGGTCACAAACGGCGCATCGTCCGGCAGCACATCTTTGCCCAGCAGCGCTTTTGCCACGCCCGCACCCATCACATTGGCGACCTGTACCACCTCGACGGCGGCGTTACGTGCGCCTGCGCCAATCAGAATCCCCACTTTTTTGCCGGCGTTAAGCACCTCAGCGGCGCGTTGCAGATCCGCTTCATAAGGGATCACTTTGGGACGCTGATAGCCGCTGCCGGAATGGGTAAAACCGTGCAGATGCTGCGGCGGCTGCCACTCTTCATCCTGAATATCTTTAGGGATGATGATCACCGCCACGCCGTTTTGCGCTTTGGCGATGCGCACGCCCCGGTCGAGCAGATGGCGAACCTGGGTTGAACTCGAAGCTTCCTGAACGAAGTTGGCAACGTCCGAGAAGATGCGATCCAGGTTCATCTCCTGCTGATAACTGGAGCCGCGCGCGGTCGCTTCCGCCTGTCCCGCAATCGCCAGCACCGGAGCATGATCCATTTTGGCATCATAGAGTCCGGTCAGCAGATGGGTCGCGCCCGGCCCGCCGGTAGAGAGGCAGACGCCCAGCTCACCGGTGAATTTGGCGTGTCCTGCCGCCATAAAGGCCGCCATCTCTTCGTGGCGTACCTGAATAAATTCGATGCCGTCGCCTTTGGCGTTAGCACGCTGAATGGCGCCCAGCACCCCATTGATGCCATCTCCCGGATAGCCATAGATGCGTGTGACGCCCCACTCTTTCAGGCGCTGGACAAAAAAATCACTGGTTTTCATGCTCATCGTCGCGTTTCCCCTTGTAGTCCATGCAGACTTAAAGCGTAGTAGACGATGGGCAATCGCCGTTAATTGTTCGCCATTGCCGGGTATCGCTGACGCAAATCACTGAATATTTGTGCCATATCCGCCGTTTCGCCTATCTCTGCCACCGCCCGGAATACCTGGGTTTTCAGGAAGTGACGCCAGCTCACCGGCGCGCTTGCCAGAAAGGCGGTCAGTAACTGATAACGCTGTGGCGTCCAGAGCATTTCGAAGCGACTCCGTGCTTCGCCGTGCTCAAAATGGTGCGCAGCCTGCTGCGGCATCGTGGCGCGCAGGTGCTCCGTTGCTGCCCGATCCACGTGGTGATCAACCACTACCACGCCATACTGCGTCCTGGCTGCCGCGACGCTGAGATAACCGCAGCGCACATCCTGCATCACCGCGTCGGCATCGCGCTGTGTTGGCAGGCCATAACCGCCCGCGCCGGGTCCGCGCACTTCGACCACGTCACCCGGCAGGCAGTGGATCACATCAGTGTTACCGTGATTGATGACCTCACCGTCACGCCGGGTACGGAAGTAAGAGAGCGCCCCACTCTGGCCGCCGACTACGCCCGCCGAGGCAAACACCGATCGGTTACGGTTGCGCGCGGTAATGGTGGTATTGGGCGAGAAAATCTCAAACGCCATTTCGGTGGCTAAACCGCCGCGATAGCGACCGGCTCCGGCGCTGTCCTGAGCCAGTCCGTAGCGATGAAAGCGGATCGGTACTTCCGCTTCGTTGATCTCAATCGGGGTATTTTTCAGAAAGGCTGAAAGACCGCCGGAGCCGTCAGGCCCGTCGTGACGCGGCGTGCCACCCGCGCCGCCGCCCACCGGACCCAGCGAGGCGACCACGCTGCGATTCTGCGTCTGGGTACGGATGTTCATGATTGAGTTGCCGCCCGGTGAATTCGCGGGCAAACGCTCCGGCATCGCCAGCGAGAAGACGCCGATAGTGGCAATCTGCGACAGTGCACAGGTCAGCGAGCGCATCCCTACCGCTGCGGGCGCTTCACAGTTCATTACCGTGCCAGGCGGCAGGATTGCCCGGGTGGGTCGCAGCGTACCGGCGTTAAGCAGCAGTGAGCGGTCCAGCGTAGAGAGCACATAGGTAACACCCACCAGCGCCAGCGGATGTCGCTCACGTCCGCCAGTCGGCATATTCAGCGACGAGGCCAGCTGCGGATCGCTGCCAGTGTAGTCCAGCTCCAGTTGATCGCCCTGCACCCGCAGAGTAATGGCGATACGGCAGGGATAACCGCCCTCGCCATCTTCATCGGCGTAGTCGGCATAGAAGTATTCCCCGTCGGGAATGGTTTTGATAATGCTGCGCGCCTGCGCTTCGGCGTAATCGAGAATGCCCTCAATGCCCTGCAAAAAATCGGCGATGCCAAAGCGGGCAATAATGTCGTGGATTTTACGCTCGCCGACGTTCACCGACGCCAGCTGGGCTTTGAAATCGCCCCAGTTCTGATCCGGCACCCGCACATTGAGCCGCATGATGCTGGCGACCTCTTCGTTGAGCTGACCCTGCCGCATGATCTTCAGCGGCGGGATGCGAATCCCCTCCTGCACGATATCGGTCAGCGAGCGCGACAGCGAGGCAGGCACCGCGCCGCCGACGTCGGTGTTATGAATGTGGCCCACCACGAAGCAGACAATTTCACCCTGGTGGAACACCGGTTTCCAGATATGGATATCGGGCGAGTGGGTCGCCACGTTGCCGGCGTAAGCGTCGTTGGTAATGCAGATGTCGCCGTCAGCGTACTCTTCAATCAGTGCCAGCACCGGCGCATAGTCGATGCCGCTGTACCAGGGGGCGCCGAAGCTGCGCGGCGAGGCAAACGCCAGGCCGCTGCGGCTGACAATCTGGCAGGAGAAATCTTCCGTCTCTTTAACAAAGGTGGAGTGCGCTGTGCGCATCAGCGTAAAGGCCATCGCATCGGCAGCGGCGGCGCAGTAGTTCGCCAGGATCTGTAAGTTACGTCCATCAATCGCCATGTTATGCCTCGTTCGCCGTGATCAGCAGATTACCGAATGAATCGACCGTGACGCCCATGCCGGGCGGCACGCAGGTGGTGCAGTCATCCTGGGCGATGATGACCGGGCCACTGAGCTGATGGCCGGCACGCAGCACTGAACGCAGCACTAAATCAACCTGATGCCAGCCGCCGTCGATCCACGCCCTGGTCTGTTTCAGTACCGGCACTTGTTCCGTGGCCGGAGCCAGTGGGTTAATCACCGGTTTCGGCGTCGGTGATGCAATCACCAGCCGCAGGTTGATCAACTGCACCGGCGCCTGCGGGTCACAGTGACCAAACAGCTGCTGGTGCTGGCGATCAAAGGCGTCATGCAGCGCAGTGAAATCCGCCTGCGCCAGCCAGTTCGTCTCCAGCGGTACATCGATCTCAAACGACTGACCGCGATAGCGCATATCCGCGCTGAACTGCAGGCTGTAAGGCATATCGCTGCCGTGCTCCTGGGCCAGCCAGCCACAGGCGCGCTGCTGTAATGCTTCGGCTTCACTGGCCAGGGTGTCGGCCAGGGCGGGTGTCAGATCGCCGTAGAGCGTGCGGATAAAATCGTTGCGGATATCTGCTACCAGCCCGCCCAGCGCGGACAGCACGCCCGGCGTCGGCGGCACAATCACCCCTTTCATATTCAGTTCGCGGGCCAGAAAGCAGCCCATCATCGGACCCGCTCCGCCAAAGGCGAGGAACCAGAATTCACGCGGATCGAGACCAAAGCGCGACAGCAGCCCGCTGGTGTCGCTGTACATGCTGGAGATAGCCAGCTGGATGGCGGTTTCCGCCGTTTCCTGCACCGTGACGCCAAGCGCATCGGCCAGCGGCTGCCAGGCCGCACAGGCGGCGTCCACATTAACAGTGACGGCGTTATAACCCAGCGCGCCATGGCCCATCATGCCGCAGGCGGCAAACGCATCGGTGGCGGTGGGCTGCGTGCCGCCGCGCTGGAAGCAGACCGGGCCAGGCAGCGATCCGGCACTGTCCGGGCCCATCTGCAGCACGCCCTGACCATCGATCCACGCCAGCGAGCCGCCGCCCTGCCCCACCGAAGTGACGGCGACAGAAGGAATAAAGATCGGGAAATCCCCGATGATTTCGCCGTTGCCCTGCGCCACTTTGCCGTCGATGATCACCGCCACGTCGGCGCTGGTGCCACCGATATCCAGGCTGAGGATTTTGTCAAAACCACAGGCGCTGGCGAGATAGCTGGCACCAATCACCCCGGATGCGGTGCCGGAGAGCACCATCTGCACGCATTCGCGTTTCGCCTGATCGACGCCCATCACCCCGCCGTTGGATTTGGTGATGCGCGGCGGCGGCCTGACGCCGAGCCGTTGCAGCGCCTGCTCAAAGGATTCCAGGTAGTGGATCACCATCGGCTGCACGTAGGCATTAATGGTGGCGGTAATGGTGCGTTCATATTCACGGATGATCGGCCAGATGTCAGCGGAACAGGAGGTCAGCAGCTCGGGTGCCACCTCGTCGATAATCGCCTTCACCGCCGCTTCATTGTGCCGGTTGCGATAGCTGTGCAGCAGCGACACCACAATGCCCTGACAGCCTGCCGCGCGTGCCTGAGCGATTGCGTCGAGCACGCTCTGGCGATCAGGCGCGTGCAGCACGTTGCCGTGCGCGTCACTGCGTTCACGGATGGCAAACACCCGATCGCGGGTGATCAGCGGAGCAGGACGCCGGGAGAAAAGATCGTGGATATGCGGGATTTTAAGCCGGGCCAGCTCCAGGACATCGCAGAAGCCCTCCGTGGCGAACAGCGCCAGCCGCACGCCGCGCCGCTGGATCACCGCGTTTATCCCTACCGTGGTGCCGTGGGTGAAGTAGCCAATCTCAGCGGGATCAATGCCCTGATGCTGCTGAAACTGCGCCAGTCCGGTAACGATTTCGCTGCCTGGCTGATCCGGTCGCGACAGGACTTTCAGGGTGTGAATCTGGTTCGTTTGCTGATCGAGCACGGCGAAATCGGTAAAGGATCCACCAATATCCACGCCAACGCGGTATCGCATATCGGGGTAACTCCAGTGTCAGGAAGGGGGAAATTCCATCAGCGCCTCGGGATGTTGCACCACACGCCAGCCGAGCCGCTGATAGACCTGATGGGCATCCTGGGTTGAGAGCATCCAGCGATGCACCGTTTGCAGCTCCGGGTGTTCACGGACGCAGGTTGCCAGCCAGCTGCCCAGCCCGTGACCGCGCCAGTTTTCATCAATCATTACGTCACACAGCCAGCCAAACCGGGTGTAGTCAGTAATCAGTCGGGCAAAGCCAATCTGGCTCTGCTGGTGATAGAGGCCAAACGGCAGCGAACCGGCAATCGCCCGCACGGTTTTGGCCAGCGGCTGGCCTTTGGCCCAGTAGGATTTCTCCGCCAGCTGGATGTGGATCCACGCCAGGTCGAGCCGCTGGCGGCTGGTGGAGACAGTGAACGCCTCGCGCTGCCACTGCTGGTCAGCAATCTGCAATGAGTCCATGACAACTCCTTGTATCGGTTGAAAACAGTGTAAAAGGGTTCGCCCAACGGTTGAGGCTGTAGCGCGCCACAGAACCGGCTGTTGCGACTGAATTTTGCGTCATGAAGAAATTTTATGCTGAGGGGGCGCCTTGCAGATTAACGGGAGAAATGAAGCGGATGGGCGAACATAAGTGCGGCTGGTGTGAATCGCGAAAGAGCAGACAGATACAAGACAGGTGACGGCCCTCTCTCCACCGGTAAACATGGCGAGGGCGACGCCTGGCCGCCCGTTACACGCCGAACTCCACCGAATTGTGCTTGCCGATCAGCGATCGCAACGGCACGCTGCTTTTCAGGATCGGGGATTTGATCACGATATAGCTGAAGTACTTATCGATGCCGATCTGAGCGTCGAGCATCTTCTCAATCACTTCCTGGTAATGTTCAATGCTGCGGGTAATAAAGCGCAGCAAATAGTCATAGCCGCCGGTAATCAGATGGCACTCCATCAGCTCATCGACGTCGCGCATCGCACTTTCAAATTTCATAAAGTCTTCGCGGCGATGGCCTGACAGGGTGACTTCGGTAAAGACCGTCACCGAATCGGTAATGCGGGTGAGATTAATGTGCGCTTCATAACCGGTGATAAAACCGGCCTGTTCCAGACGTTTGACCCGTTGCAGACAGGGACTGGGCGAAAGGCCTACGGCGTCGGCGAGGTTAACGTTGCTGATACGGCCATCTTTCTGGAGTTGCACCAGGATGTTGATGTCGATGCGGTCGAGTTTCATTAAGCCGTTCATAGCACCCCCCTCATTGTCAGAGCCTGTCCCGCCAGGCGTCATTGTTGCAGGCAGTCTGGAGACGGACAGCGCGGAACAACCGGCGCGTACATGGCGTACGTGAGGATTGTAAGCACTGACCAGTTTCAGACTGACAAATGAAATAGCCTGATGGGATAGACGCTTAATTAAATGTGCAGAACCTCCCGAAGGTATATCACGCTTTACCGTAAACGCGCCAGCGCTTCGCAGTGGTTATACCAGCGGGAGATTTTCAAATTACTTTAACAATATCAATGAGGAATCGCACTTTACCCCAACCGGCCTGTGGCGCGGGCCAGCGCAATATCGAAGATATGTAGCGCCTCTTCCAGCTGTGAGTCGGTAGTGACCAGCGGCGCCAGGAAACGGATGGTGTTGCGATGCAGGCCGCATTTGATCAGCAGCAATCCTTCCTGACAGGCGCTGTCGAGGATCTTCTGGGTTAAGGCCGCATCCGGGCGGCCGGTTTCGAAATCGAGGATCTCCACCGCCTGCATAAAGCCCACGCCGCGGACGTCACCGATGCAGGCATATTTATCCGCCAGTTGCCGCAGTCGTGCATTGAGTTGCTCACCAAGCTGGCAGGAGCGCTGCAACAGGTTTTCCTGCTCAAACAGATCCAGTACCGCCAGCGCCGCCGCACAGGCCAGTGCGTTGCCGCCATAAGTACCGCCTAACCCGCCAGGCGTCGGTGCATCCATGATCTCCGCACGCCCCACCACACCGGAAATCGGCAGACCGCCGCCCAGGCTTTTCGCCAGCGTGACTAAATCGGGTTTGATACCCAGTTGCTGGAAGGCGAACATCGTGCCGGTACGCCCGAAGCCGGACTGGATTTCATCACAAATCAGCAGAATACCGTGCTGGCTGGTGATGCGACGCAGCGCCTGCATAAATGCCGGGCCAGCGGGCAGGAAGCCGCCGTCACCCTGAACCGGCTCAATGATAATCGCCGCGACCCGCTCCGGCAGGATCTGCACCGCAAACAGCTGATCCAGCGCTTTCAGGCAGTCCGCTTCAGTAATACCGTGCAGCGGGTTCGGGAAGGGAAGACGGTAAATATCGCCGGGGAACGGGCCAAAATTCTGTTTGTAAGGCGCGGACATGCCGGTCAGAGTGATACCCAGCAGGGTGCGGCCATGAAACGCACCATCAAAAGCGATAATGCCAGAGCGCTGGGTGTGTGAGCGGGCAATCTTCACCGCATTTTCCACCGCTTCGGCGCCGCTGGTAAAGAAGACGCTTTTGTACGCCTCATCGCCGCCCACCAGTTTGTTCAGCCGCTGCGCCAGCTCGATGTAGCCCGGATAGGCCACCACCTGAAAACAGGCGTGAGACACCAGGCCGAGCTGGCGGGTCACCGCATTGACCACCGCCGGGTGATTGTGGCCGACATTCAGCACCCCGATGCCGCCGACAAAGTCGAGATAGCGATTGCCCTCCACGTCCCACACTTCACTGCCTCTGGCGCGTTCGATCACCAGCGGATGGGCGGTAACTACGCCGCGCGGCACATTCTGCTCGCGTGCATCCAGTAACAGGCTGTTATCGGAGTATGCTTGCTGCTCTGCCATGACATTCTGCATTTTAAACCCTCATCCACGTAACGTTCGGTTGGCTCAAGTATCGCAACCCGCTGGTTTGTCACGCTGCCGTAATTCCCCAGACAGCGGCATTTCCTGTCAAAATCCTGCGGCATTCAGCAGGGAAATTTCTCTGCCAGCGCCTGACGAATCAGCGTGACAAAAACGTTAACGCCATGCGGGATCAGCGCATCGTTGAAGTCGTATGCAGCATGATGCAGCGGCTTGCAGGGTGCCGATCCCAGCCACAGATAGGCACCGGGCCGCGCCTGCAGCATAAAAGCAAAATCTTCTGAGGTAAGTGCGGGCTGGGGCGCGGCCTCAGCCTTAATGCCCGCCTGCGTCAGCGCCTGCAGGCAAAACTGCGCTTCAGCATTACTGTTCAGGGTCGCCGGGTAGTAGCGCAGATAGCTGACCTCTGCGTGCAAACCGTGGGCGGCGGTGATGTGCTCCGCCATCTGACGCAGTCGTGCTTCAATCGTCGCCTGCGCTGCAGGGCTGAAAGTGCGCACCGTGCCGGTGATGTTCGCCTCCGCCGGGATCATGTTGTGCGAAAAGCCGCCCTGCATCCGGGTGACGGTGAGCAGCGCCGTTTCGCACGGATCCAGGGCGCGTGAGACCAGAGTATTCAGCTGCACCACCAGCTCGCTGGTCGCCAGCAGAGTATCGCGCGTCAGATGCGGCTGCGCGGCATGACCGCCTCCGCCCAGTACCCGGATATCAAAACGGTCAGCCGCTGCCATGATCGCGCCAGGGCGGGTCTGTACCTGGCCGAGCGGCAGTTCCGGCCAGTTGTGGATGGCGTAGACCGCCTCACAGGGAAAACGGCTGAAGAGGCCATCGTCAATCATCGCCTTTGCGCCCGCCAGCCCCTCTTCGGCGGGCTGGAAGATAAAGCAGACGCTGCCATCAAAGCTGACGTCGCGCGCCAGTTTTTCTGCGGCTCCCAGCAGCATCACGGTGTGACCGTCGTGGCCGCAGGCGTGGCTCACCTGCTCCGCGCGGCTTTGCCACTCGGTACCGCTCTGATCCTGCATTGGCAGCGCATCCATATCAGCCCGCAGGCCGATCATGCGTTCACTGCTGCCCTTTTTCAGTATCCCGACCACGCCGGTTTTACCGATGCCGCGATGCACCTCAATGCCCAGCTGTTGCAGAAAGTTCGCCACGATGTCGCTGGTGCGCTGCTCCTGAAAGCCCAGTTCCGGGTGCGCATGCAGGTCGCGGCGCAGTGCCACCAGATGTTCCATCTTAATATCCTCGCGAACGATCAATCTCACCGTGCAGCGGCTCGCCACGCTGATGGCGCCGCAGGTTTTCCAGCAGTGCCGCAATGGCGCTCTCATTCTGCGTCTGGCTGGCGATGTGGGGTGTGAGCCAGATGGCGGGATGGTGCCAGAAGGGATGACCCGCCGGTAACGGCTCCGGGTCGGTCACATCGATCACGGCGGCACGGAGCTGACCGCTCTCCAGCGCCTGCAGCAGATTGTCCTGATTCAGCTGGGGGCCGCGCCCGGCCTGCACCAGCGCCGCGCCCTGTGGTAGCTGATTAAACAGGGTGCGGTTAAGCAAACCCTGTGTGGTGTCAGTCAGCGGCAGCAGGCAGACCAGAATCTCGCTGTGCGCCAGAAACGCCCCGAGCTGATCGTCACCGTGCCAGCAGCGGACGCCGGGAATCTGGCGCGGTGTGCGGCTCCAGCCAGCGCAGTCAAAGCCCAGCGCCACCAGCTGTTGCAATGCGGCCTGGCCCAGTTCGCCCAGCCCCATGACGCCTACCCGACGCTGCGCGGCAGGTAATGCCGCGTGTGCCAGCCACTGCTGCTGGCGTTGCTGATGAAAATAGCGCGGCATGTCGCGATGCAGGCCGAGTACCGCGAAGGTGACATACTCCACCATGCCCTGGGTCAGGCCTGGCTCGATCATCCTGATCACCGGCAGGTCGGGCGGCAGCGCGCCAAGGTCAAACTGATCGGCCCCGGCACCCACGGAGAACAGCAGTTTCAGCCGGGGGAAAAGCACTGTGATGTCAGCCGGTGGCTGCCAGGCGACCAGCGCCTCAACCTGCTCTGGATCGCCGGTCTCAGGCCAGATATGCAGCTGAATGTCAGGCGCATGCGCTGCCAGCCAGCGCTGCCAGATCCGGCCACGTTCCGGCTCCGATTTATAGACGATATGCATCAGGCCATCGCCTGCGTCATCAGTCCAAACGCCTGCATACCCTGCGGTGTCCAGGGCGTGCCGCGCACCATAGTCGCAGGCGCATCGACCTGAGGGATGCCGAGGCTCTGTAGCCAGGCGGCCATCGGCAGCGCGGCATCGGTGTCGATGCGCAGGAATTCCCCCTGCAGCGACTGCATCAGCGTGGCGACCAGCGCTTGCGCGACTGAAAAATCTGCCGCGATCACCGGGCCAATCGCCCAGCCGTGACCAAAGCGACGCAGGCTGGCGAAGCCCTGAATTTGCTGATGATCATCCTGCAACAGCACCGTCTGGCAGTCGCGCAGCAGGTGGTCGAACAGTGCCGGACGATGCATGCCGTGCGCCTGCTGATCCAGCGTCACCAGTGTGGCGTGATCGGCCAGTGTTGCCGGACGCAGCTGCAGTCCCGCCGGGATCACGACGTCTGGAAGGGTGGTCACTGCGCGGGTCTGGTGCTGGCGAATCTCACCGCAACTGACAAACCCGAGTTTTTCATACAAACCTTTGCCCATCTCGGTGGCGTGCAGACGCACGTTACAGTCGGGTAATTTTTCCAGTTGCGCCAGCATCAGCTGTTTGCCCAGGCCACGCCCCTGCTGCTGGTTATCGACGATCACCAGCCCCAGCGTGGCGGCGCGCTCGCCCCAGCGCCAGAGCACCGCGCTCGCTATCAGCTTGCCCTGCTCTTCAATCACCGTACCCTCGCCCAGCTGCAGCGCCAGCGCCCAGTCTTCACGTCGGTGGGGCCATTTCAGTGCCTGCGTTAAGGTGAAACAGTGGTCGATATCGTCCGGCGTCATTGCGCGTATTTTCAGGCTCATTGCAGGTCTCCTTACATCATGCCTGGTGTTTCAAGTCCGCTGCCGTCAACCAGACGGCTGTAGCGATAAGGAGTGGGATCAACAACTGGCGTGGCTTCGGTCGCCAGATCGGCTGCCAGTCGTCCGGCACCCGGTCCGATACCGAAGCCGTGGGCGCTGTAGCCCGCCGAGAGCACCAGCCCCGGCAATTTCGCCACGGTGGAGATCACCGGAATCGCGTCCGGGGTGCTGTCAATCATGCCGCCCCAGGACTGCGCCAGCCGCAGGTTCGCCAGCGCCGGATATTCACGCCGCATCGCCGCCAGCCCCTCTTCCACGATCATTGCATCGGCTGCCGGATCGAGTATGCGCATGCGCTCAAACGGCGACTCGCGGTCAAATGCCCAGCCACCCATCGCTTCCGGGCCATTGAAGAACGGCGACAGGCCAAGATTCAGGGTGAGATTCTTGCGGCGACTTTTAAAGGTCGGATAGAACTGGCGGGCATAGCGCAGCCCCTGCGCGCCAGGTTCCAGACGCCCGCGACCCGAGACGGACACGGTGTAGCTGCCGTCCATCTGTGGCCGACAGGCAAATCCCGGTGTGTAGAGTGGCATGGCAATCGCCTGCTCAATGGGCTGCGTGCGGAAGGCGGTGCCAATCACGTTGCCCAGCGGCAGATCGATACCGTGACGACGGCAGAACATGGAGGTCCAGGCCCCGGCGGCACAGATCACCCGGCTGGTTTTGATCAGGCCGCGCTCGGTCCAGACGCCGCTGACCCGTCCGGCGGCGATATCCAGCCCGCGCACCGCGCATTGCTGAAACAGCAGCGCCCCTTTTTTCAGCGCGCCCGCCACCAGCCCGGGCGCGGCCAGCCGTGGTTCGGCGTGACCGTCGGTAGGCGCTGAGAGACCGCCCCGCCAGCTTGTGGTGCTGCCGGGCGTCATCGCTTTGGCCTGCTCCGCCGTGAGGATCGAACTGCGCACGCCATAGCCTTTTGCCATCTGGATCCACTTATCCCAGGCCGCGATGTCCGACTCTTCCTGCGTGGCGTAAACCAGCCCGCTGCGGCGGAAACCCAGCTCTTCGCCGGTTTCATCGTTAAGCTCACCCCAGCGTTGCAGCGCATAAATAATCAGCGGCAATTCACGTTCATCACGGTTCTGCTGGCGACACCAGCCCCAGTTACGGCTCGACTGCTCCGCCCCTACCAGGCCTTTTTCGATTAAGACGACCTTCAGTCCCTGCTTCGCCAGCTCCCAGGTGGCGGCGGCTCCGGCGATACCGGCGCCAATCACCACTACATCGGCGGAATCGGGAAAATTCGCACTATCCTGTACATAACGAATCGGTGCAGGCATAACAAGACTACCTCTGTTGTCAGTATCTGGTCTGGCACAGGGCGATATCACCGCTGTGCCTTGACCCGTGCCGCCCGCGCATTACATCAGTGCTGTGCAGGCGGATTAATCAGGGTGCCCGTTGCTTCAGGCAACTCACTCTGCTTTTAAAATCTCTTCATGCTCATCCAGCCAGCCCTGACGCAGCTCCGGCACCGCGCGTTTCAGCCGCTCGAAGTACAACTCGCTGGTCGGCTTGTCGTAGTCGCTGCGCGCCAGCTGGGTGACGATGCGACCGCTCTTCATCACCACGATTTCATCACACACCGCGCGTACCGCATGCATGTCATGGCTGATGAAGATCACCGAGAGTCCCAGTTCGCGGCGCAGTTCGCTGATTAAGTCGAGGACGGCGGCGGCAACCACCGTATCCAGTGCCGAGGTCACTTCATCACACAGAATCAGATCCGGCTCAGCCGCCAGTGCGCGCGCCAGATTGACGCGCTGCTTCTGCCCGCCGGAGAGCGCCCAGGGACGCCGCCACAGCACGCTGCGCGGGAGCTGCACCAGATCCAGCAGCTGATAAAGCCGCTGCTGTCGGGCCGCACCGCTCAGACCGTGAAACAGCGTCAACGGACGCGACAGGATGCGTTCAACGCTGTGGGCCGGGTTCAGCGCGGTGTCTGCCATCTGGAACACATACTGAATGCGGCGCAGCTCATTGTCAGGCCGTTTTTGCATATCGCCCGAGATGTAGTGGCCGTTAAACAGAATATGGCCGTGGCTTGGAGCGTTGAGTCCGGCTATGGCATGCGCCAGAGTGGTTTTGCCTGAGCCTGACTCACCGATGATGCCAATCGCCTGCCCTTTCCACAGCCTGAGATTGATATCCTCCAGAATGCGTATTTTCGGGTAGCCATCGCTGCCGCGCGGACCATAACCTGCGCTGAGGTCGCGCACCTCAAGCAGCGGCTGAATATCGGCGGCAACCGGGCACCAGTTGCTGGGCCGCTCTTTCTGCCGCGCCGCCTCCATCAGTAAGCGGGTGTACTCCGCCTGCGGTGCGCCGATCAGATGCGCGGTGCTGCCATACTCCGCCATTTTGCCGCGCAGCAGCACCAGTATCCGGTCTGCCATCTGCGCCACCACGGCTAAATCGTGACTGACGTAGATGGCGGTGACGCCGCGCTGCACCACCACGCGGCGAAACGCCTTCAGCACTTCCACCTGCGTGGTCACATCCAGCGCGGTAGTAGGTTCATCAAGGATTACCACGTCAGGATCGCCAATCAGCGCCATCGCCGTCATCAGACGCTGTAACTGACCACCCGACACCTGGTGCGGGAAGCGGTCGCCAATGGTCTCGGGGTTGGGCAGCGCCAGTTCGCGGAACAGCTCAATCGCTTTGGCTTTTGCCGCTTTGCGGGTCAGGGTGCCGTGGATAACCACCGGCTCAATCACCTGGTCGAGGATCTTCATGCCCGGATTAAACGACGCTGCCGCGCTCTGGGCGATATAGGCGACTTTGTTGCCACGGAAAGCGCGCAACTGCCCCGGCGTCAGGCTGTTAACGTCGGTGCCGGCAACGTGAATGTTGCCGTCGGCGATGCGGCAGCCGCTGCGGGCGTAACCCATCAGCGCCATCGCGATAGTGGTTTTACCTGAGCCGGATTCGCCAATCAGCGCCAGCACTTCGCCCTTCTGCACGGTAAAGTGAATGTCGGAAACCAGGTCGATCTCTTCGCCGCGATCGGTCTGCGCAGTGACGCGCAGTTTATCCACCGAAATCACCGGCAGGGCGGTATGTGGTGTCACGTTCATGCTCCCTCCTTCGCCAGCGTCATCGGACGCATCGCCTGCAGGCTGTCAATAAACAGGTTGGCGCCAATGGTCAGGCTGGCAATCGCCAGCGCGGGCATCAGCACCGCAGGCGAGCCGTCAAACAGCCCCTGCATATTTTCACGCACCAGCGTGCCCCAGTCGGCGTAGGGCGGCTGAACACCCAGACCGAGGAAGCTCAGGCCGCTCAGCAGCAGCACGATGTAGACAAAGCGCAGACCAAAGTCAGTCAGCATCGGGTGCACCATATTGGGCAGGATATCGTGAATGGCGATATACCAGCGGCTTTCGCCCCGCAGCCGTGACGCCCGGACGTAATCCATGCTGCGCAGCGAGCTGGCCATGGCAAACGCGATACGAAATGCGCCCGGCCAGTAGGTGAAGACCGCCGTGAGGATCAGCATCGGCAGTGAGGAGCCAAATACCGCAACTATCATCAGCGACAGCACTTTGCCCGGCAGTACCAGCAGCGCGTCGTTGACGCGGCCCAGTACCTCCTCCAGCCAGCGCCCCGCCACCGCTGCCAGCAGCGCCAGCAGCGTGCCGATCAGGCTGGCCAGCAGCGCCGCACTTAGCGCCAGACCGATAGAGAACTTCGCGCCGTAGAGAATGCGGCTCAGCATGTCGCGCCCAAGGTAGTCGGTGCCCAGCAGGTTATCAGACGTCAGGCCGCCCATCAGCGGGCCGCCGCCGATGTCATCAATGCTGTGCGGGGCCAGCGGGGTGCCGAATACTGCCATCAGCAGCCAGAACAGCGACATTATCAGACCCAGCCGTCCCGACCAGGAGAGCGACTGTAAGAAACGCCAGGGCAACGAGAGAATATTCATGCGCTTCTCCATTTCGGGTTAAAGGCGATAGTCAGAATGTCTGCCGCCAGCAGCAGGACCAGATAGCAGGCGGCGAACAGCATCACGCAGAGCTGCACCACCGGCAGGTCGCGGTTACTGACCGCATCCACCAGCTGGCTGGCGAGACCGGGATAGCTGAAGATGGTTTCGATGATGATCACCCCGCCAAACAGATAGGAGAGGCTGAGTGAAATGGCATTGGCGATGGGGCCGACCGCGTTAGGCAGTGCGTGACGCAGCACCGCTCTCAGCGGTGAAACCCCTTTCAGCAGCGCCATCTCCAGATAAGGGCTGTCGAGCTGGTTGATAATGGCTGCCCGCGTCATACGTGCCATCTGCGCCACCAGCACGCAGCAGAGTGTCAGCACCGGCAGCGCATAGGCTTTGAGGTAACTCAGCAGGTCGCTATCCGGGCTGCCGAACGACATCGCCGAGACCCAGTGCAGCTTGACGGCAAAAATCAGCACCGCCACCGTCGCCACCAGAAACTCCGGCACGGCAACCGTCGCCATGGTGCCGATGACCAGCGCCCGATCGAGTCGGGAACCGCGATTCATCGCCGCAATAATGCCGATAATCAGCGCCAGCGGCACGCAGATCAGCGTGGTGATACCCGCCAGTTCAAAGGTGGCGGGAATGCGCTGCGCCACCAGCTGCGAGACCGGCAAATGGCTGGCAAACGAGGTGCCAAAGTCGCCCTGCACCATGCCTGTCAGCCAGTGGAAGTAGCGCATCAGCAAAGGCTGATCGAGACCCAGCTGCTGCCGTAACGCCGCCACCGTTTCCGGCGTGGCGTTCTGGCCGAGGATCATCTGCGCTGCGTCGCCCGGCAGCAGGCTGGTGATGAAAAACACCACCGCCGAGACGATAAGCAAAGTCAGGATGCCGGCACCAATTCGCCGGGCAATCAGGAACAGCATGTATCGGTTCATCGGCGTACTCCTTCCTCAAATAACGTATCAGGCGCTCAGCCACGCAAATTCATGGAAGCGATAGCCCATCATCATGCCCGACGGCCAGGCCTCCACCCCTTTGACCTTTTTGTTGTAGCCATCCGTGGAGCTGATAAAGGTCGGGATAAGGGTGCCGCAGTGGTCATAAATCAGCGTCTGCATATCGCCATACATCTGCTTGCGTTTCGCCTGATCGCGCTCACCGCGTGCCGCGACCACCAGTTGATCAAACTGAGGATTTTTCCAGCCCGATTCGTTATTCGGTGCGGTAGAGAGATAAAACTGTGAGAAGAGCATGTCGAGCGTCGGACGCGGGTTTATCGAGCCATATCCCACCGGATCTTTCATCCAGTGCGAAGACCAGTAACCGTCATACGGCACACGTCGCACTTTGATGTTCAGCCCTGCCCCGCGCGCCATCTGCTGGATCATCTGACCGCCTTCATTTGCCCCTTCGATATTCGGCGTGGTGATAATCTCCACCGTGGAGCCGGCCATGCCCGCTTTTTTGATGTGGAACTTCGCTTTTTCAATGTCCAGCGCACGCGGTTTGAGATCGGCGTTATAGAGCGGATGCCACGGCGGCACCGGGGTGTCATTACTGACGTCGCCGTAACCCTGCAGCACCGTTTTCACCAGCATTTCACGTGGCTGCAGATATTTCATCGCCAGCACGAAATCTTCATTGTTACCCGGCTTCACATCGGTGCGGATAATCAGGTTGGTGTACATGCCCGATTTACTCTCCAGCACGCCAAATTCGCTGCTGGCTTTGATGCGTTTGCAGTCGGCAGCGGTCAGCGTGGAGACCATCTGCAGATCGCCTGACATCAGGGCATTAACGCGCGCTGCGCCGTCGGTGACGCCGATGAGTTCTACCTCATCCAGATGTGGCAGACCAGGTTTGTAGTAGTTGGGGTTTTTGGTGCCGATGGTGCGCGTACCCGGCATAAATGTTTTGCAGACAAACGGACCGGTGCCGATGCCTTTGCTGAAATCTTTGGTGCCATCCGGTACGATCAGAAACGGCGGTGTTGCCAGCATATAAGGGACGTCGAAGTTAGCGCTGCTCAGCTCCAGCTGCACCTCGTTATCATTGACCGCGCTGAAGGTTTTGAACTGATCGGCCAGCTTAAAAGCGATAGAGGCGATGGCCGGATCTTTGTGACGGCTGAGCGAGTAGATGACATCTTTGGCGGTCAGCGGTTTGCCATCATGGAAAGTGACCCCCTTACGCAGTTTGATATGCCAGGTAATGCCATCGCTGGATTCCAGCGATTCGGCCAGCGCCGGTTGCGCCATCAGGTTTTTATCCAGCTCGGTCAGGCCGCTGTAGAACATGAACTGGCGGGTGTAATCCGCACTGTTGTTACTTTTGGCCGGATCAAGTGTATCGGTGGCCGAGGCATTCGACATCGCTGCCCGCAGTTTACCGCCCCTGACCGGCTTGTCATCCGCCAGTGCCGCCCCTGAAAAAGTGATCAGGCCGCTGCTCATCACCGCACCGGCTGAGAGCATTTTCATCAGGCTGCGGCGTGACAATGAGCCTTCGGTGATCATGCGCGTCAGTGCCGGATTTACCGCATCAGCGTCGTTATTATCAAATTTACTCATCTCTGTACCCTCAATAGTCAGGCGAACCGGGGATCATGTTCTGGTGGTGCTGATAACCTGGCGGTCAGCACCCGACGGGACGTTATGAAAGGCGATCCTTTGCTTTGTAATAGAGTCCTGCGAGCGGTAAAAACCATGGTTTGCCGTGATAACCGGGCAGCGCGGGCCATGTGTCGCGCTGCCAGGGATTTTCAGTGCGCTTTTCAGCCAGCAGACTGGCCATGACGCGTCCCATCCACACCGACATCTGGGTGCCGTGACCGCTGTAGCCCAGCGAATAGAAGAGGCCATCCTGTTCACCCGCGTGCGGCAGACGGTCGGCGGTCATGTCGACCATACCGCCCCAGCAGTAATCCACCTGCGACTGGCCAAGCTGTGGCAGCATCTGCGTCATCGCCCGGCGCAGGATCTCGCCGCTACGTGAATCTGACGTCGGGTTGCTGACGGCAAACCGGGCCCGCCCGCCAAACACCAAACGGCGATCGGCCGTGGTACGGAAGTAGTTGCCGATATTCAGTGAGGTAACATAGGTGCGATCGTTTGGCAGCACCTGGCGCAGCAGCGCCGGGTCGAGCGCCTCAGTCACCACGATAAAGCTGCCAACCGGCACAATGCGGCGCTGAAACCAGGGAAAAGGGCCGTCGTTGGAGCAGCCGGTCGCCATCAGCACTTTGTCCGCCAGAATGGTGCCCTGCGCGGTCTCTACCCGATGCTGATAACCCTTCAGGCGTTCTAACTTCGTCACGGCGTGGTGCGGGAAAATCTTCGCGCCGCTGCGGGCGGCGGCCTCAGCCAGCCCGACGCCGAACTTGCCCATGTGCATCTGACCGCCACGCTTCTGCAGCAGGCCGCCGTAGAAATCATCGCTGGCGATCTCGTCACGCACTGCCGTTTTGTCGAGCAGTTCGATCTCCGGGTCAACGGTGCGGCGCATCAGTTCATACGCTTCCTGCAGCCCGGCCACATGCGACGCTTTGCTGGCGAGCTTAAGTTTGCCGCACAGCCGGAAATCGCAGTCGATCGCTTCATCCTGGATCAGTTGCTGGACATAGCTCACCGCCTCATCAAATGCCCGGTAGAAGCGGCTGGCCTGCTCCAGACCCTGGCTCGCCACCAGCGAGGCGAAGTTCTGCGCCACACCGGTGTTGCAGTGGCCGCCGTTGCGCGCCGAGGCCTGGCTCATCACGTCGCCACTCTCCAGCAGCACCACGCTGATGCCGCTGCGCGCCAGGTTCAGGGCCGCCGAGATGCCGGTGAAGCCACCGCCAATCACCACCACGTCCGCCTGTGCCGGCAGCGGTTCGCGTGCGGCACCGGTAAAGGCCGGAGCGGTAGCCTGCCAGAACGATTCCAGTTTCATGGGGTGTTCCTCAGAGTCCGACGACGCCAGGCAGGCCGCCGATATCGTTGATTTCGGTGTACTGGTAATACGGATTCGCCGGTTCATGACCGCGATTGACCCAGACTTTGTTTTTGATGCCGAGATCGTGGGCAGTCATCAGGTCATAGCGGAAGCTGGAGGAGACGTGCAGGATCTCCTCCGGGCCGCAGCCGAGCTTGTCCAGCATGTACTCGAAGCCCTTCATCTGTGGTTTGTAGGCTCCCGTCTCTTCTGCCGTGATAGCCATATAGATTGGTGCACCCAGACGCGGTTCGTGATGCGGGATCAGGTCTTTCATTGAGTTGGTCAGCAGCACCAGCGGAAACTCCTTAGCCACCTTTGCCAGCCCGGCGGGCACGTCGGGATGCGGACCCCAGCTGGCGCAGTCGGTGTAGATAAAGTCGCTGTCGGCTTTGTCCCAGCGGACGCCCCACTTTTTGCAGGTGCGCTGCAGGGCATTACTCACCACGTCGTAATAGGGTTTCCACGCGCCGAGCACCTCATCCAGCCGGTAGCTGGAAAAGTCGGTGGTAAAGGCGAGCATTGCGTCAGGGTCGACGCGGTCGCTGAAACAGCGCTGTGCGGCACCCGCCATATCGAAGCGAATCAGCGTGCCGTAACAGTCAAACGTGATGAATTTCGGTTTAAACAGTGCCATGTAACACCCTCGTCATTGTCAGTTGCGCTTAGAAATCGATGAGTACACTCTTCTGGCGCTGGCAGGCCTGAAACGCCTGGCGGCCTAAATCTTTACCAATGCCGGAGCCGAGAAAGCCACCGGTCGGAATGATGAAGTCGCCGGAGCGGCCATAGCGGTTGATCCAGACGGTGCCCGCGTCGATGGCGCGCATTGCCCGCAGCGCGCGCGGCAGACTCAGGGTGTGAACACCGGCGCAGAGGCCATAGGTGTCATGGGCGGCCATCGCCAGTCCCTGCTCTTCATCATCAAACGTCTGCACCGTCAGCACCGGACCAAAAATCTCCTGCTGGACTGCCGGGTTATCCTGCGCCACGTGACTCAGCAGCGTGGGCTGCCAGAACCAGCCGTCGTCGGTGTCGGCAAAACGCTCACCGCCCACCAGTACTTCTGCGCCCTGCGCTTTTGCCGCTTCAATAACCGAGCAGACTTTGTTGCCCTGTCGTTCGTCGATCAGCGGCGCGTAGCGGCTGCCCTCCTGCCAGGTGACGCCCGGTTTAACCTCCCGGCAAAGTTGAGCCAGCCGCTCAACCAGCGGATCGGCTATGTTGCGCTGCACAATAAGTCGGGTGCCCGCCACGCAGGCCTGACCGCCGTTGGCGGTGAAGCCGCGCAGAATACGCTGGGCCAGCACCTCAAGGTCACCCGCGTCATCAAACACCAGTTGCGGACTTTTGCCGCCCAGCTCCAGCGTCACTGGCTTCATGCCGTTTTCCGCGGCATCGCTCATGATGCGCGCGCCAGTCAGGGTCGAGCCGGTAAACGAGACTTTGCGCACCAGCGGATGTTTTACCAGTGCACTGCCGGTCACCGCGCCACTGCCCTGGACAATGTTCAGCACGCCCGCAGGCAAGCCCGCATGAATGGCCAGTTCGGCCATGCGTACGGTAGAAAACGGGGTCAGTTCAGAGGGTTTAAGCACCACCGCATTGCCCGCCGCCAGCGCCGGTCCGCATTTCCACGACGCCATCGACAGCGGGAAATTCCACGGGGTAATCGCGGCGATAACGCCATAAGGTTCGGCAATCAGCATGCCCAGGCTGCTGTCGCGGGTGGGAAAGAGATCCCCGCTGTATTTGTCAGCGCATTCGGCATAGAAGCGAATCGCTTCGGCGGTAAAAGGAATTTCGTGCAGCACCACGTCATTGATCGGCCGGGTCGAGCCCAGCGCTTCCAGCTGTGCCAGCAGCGCGTCCTGCTCAATCAGATCGGCCCAGCGGCGCAGTACCCGTCCGCGTTCGCGCGGCGGACAACCGGACCAGCCGCTGCTTTTCAGCGCCTGATGCGCCACAGTCACGGCACGATCGACATCCTGCGGCGTGGCGTCCTGCAGCGTGGCATAGACCCTGCCATCGGAGGGACGTTTAACCTCAAAGGATGCGCCCTGGCTCTGGCAGTGCTGGCCGCCAATATAATGGCCAGCTGGAAGAGAAACTTTTTCCGGGTCGAAACTTAACATGGAAGAATTCCTTATTTGTTACACCCATCAGTTGCTGGTTTATTAGCGTTTAAAACTGCCGGTTTCTGCGCTGTTAATAAGCTAATGCAGAAAGTATGCCAGCCGGGCAAAAAATAAAAATGCGTTTAAAACAGCGCAAAAAAATTTTCTGCCGTATTGGCGGTAGATTTTTTGTGGAATTGCCGAACAATTAAACAGATGATTTACTTCACAAAATTTATGCGCCCTGCTGGTGCAACCTGCACGGAAATTGCACCAAAGCGGATATTTCGGGTCAGGCGGCTCATTCCGGTTCACATGATCCGCCGATTTAACGACCCGCTTCACATCCCTGATAAATTCTTTAATTTTTCAGAACAATTATTTGACGCCGGTAAGTTTTTACGGAGCCTCAGGCAAAAAAAAGCCAGCCGGATTATCCGGCTGGCTTTTTTCATTTTTAGTTACAGACTGCCAATGTGAAATGTTTTCTGTTCCAGATATTCATCAATTCCGTAGAGGGAACCTTCCCGGCCAATACCGGAGAGTTTCACGCCGCCAAACGGCGCGACCTCCAGGGAAATAGCGCCGGTATTAAAGCCGACCATGCCAAACTCCAGCGCCTCCGCTACCCGCCATGCGCGCCGGATGTTCTCGGTAAAGAAATAGGCACCCAGGCCGTAAGGCGTGTCATTTGCCATCGCGATTGCCTCCTCTTCATCATCGAAGATAAACAGCGGCGCGACCGGACCAAACGTCTCTTCATGGGCGATGCGCATGGTGGCGGTGACCTCACCGAGCACCGTGGGCTGCACAAAGGTCCCGTTGCCCTGGCTGATGCCGCCGGTCAGCAGCGTTGCACCCTGACTGAGCGCATCATCGATATGACCGTTCACTTTCTCCACCGCGCGGCTGTTGATCAAAGGACCAATAGTGCTGTCGGGCGCAAAACCATCGCCCACTTTCAGGGTGGCGACCGCCTCCAGCAACCGGGCGGTGAAACGCGGATAGATACTTCGCTGCACCAGGATGCGGTTAGCGCAGACGCAGGTCTGCCCGGCGTTGCGGAACTTGCTGAGCATGACCCCCGCGACGGCAATCTCAATATCGGCATCATCAAACACGATCAGGGGCGCGTTGCCACCCAGCTCCAGACTCAGGCGCTTGATGCTGTCGGCGCTCTGTTGCATCAGCAACTGCCCGATGCGGGTTGAACCAGTAAAGGAGATTTTACGTACCGTGCGGCTTTCAGTCAGCGTCGCGCCAATCTCCGTGGGCAGGCCGGTCAGCACCTGCAGCACGCCGGACGGGAAGCCCGCGCGCTCTGCCAGTACCGCCAGTGCCAGCGCCGACAGCGGTGTTAACTCGGAAGGTTTAACAATAATCGGGCATCCGGCGGCCAGCGCGGGCGCCACCTTGCGGGTGATCATCGCAATCGGGAAGTTCCACGGCGTGATTGCGGCGGCAACGCCTACCGGCTGTTTCAGCACCAGGATGCGCCGGTCCTCGCTGGGCGCGGGAATGGTGTCGCCATAGATGCGGCGTGCCTCTTCCGCGAACCATTTCACGAAGCTGGCTCCATAGAGCACTTCGCCTCTGGCTTCCGCCAGCGGTTTGCCCTGCTCGGCGGTCATGATAATCGCCAGGTCGTCAGCGTGTTCAATAATCAGTTGATGCCACTTTTCCAGCAGCGCGGCACGGCTGGCATTGGTAGTTTTGCCCCAGCTGATGCGCACAGTTTCCGCATAAGCTATCGCCTGCCCGGTTTCTGCCCGACCCAGTGCCGGAATCGTCGCCAGGGTTTCGCCCGTGGCGGGATCGGTAACCGGCAGCGTGGCGCCCTGATGCGCATCCTGCCAGCGTCCATTAAACAGCGCCTGCTGGCGCAGCAGATCGCTATCGTTAAGTTGTAGTCGCGACATATCATCCCCTTGTGGTCAGCTGATTCCACTTTATCGCGCCGGGTCAGCGCAGGATGTTGTTGTGCGGGGTGAGAGAGGTCGATAGGGGAGATTTTCGCAATGATTTGAAATTTTATGCCGTGCGGAAACAGGCGCGCATCCGGGTGGATGCGCCGTGTGCTTAAATCTGGAAGTCGATAACCGGTTCGTCGTCATTGCTGTAGGAGAGCGCCTGACGCTTGATCTCTTCCAGCGACAGGTTGGCGTTGCAGAGTTCCAGGAACTGCCAGACGTAGTTGCGTTGCAGCTGGCCGCGCTTGAGGCCGAGCCATACGGTGCTGGCATCGAACAGATGCGTGGCATCGAGGCGCACCAGCTCTTCACTCTCTTCAGTTTCACACGCCTGATCGGCCAGTATCCCCACGCCTAAACCGAGTTTGACGTAGGTTTTCACCACATCGGAGTCCTGAGCGCTGAGCACGATATCTGGTTTTAAACCGGCCGTCTGAAACGCACGGTCAACCCGCGAACGTCCGGTGATACCCTGCCGGTAGGTGATCAGCGGATAGCGGCTGAGCGTGCTCAGTGAAACCGGCTGGTTCTGCACCAGTTCATGCCCTTTCGGCACCAGTAAGGCGTGATGCCAGCTGAACCAGGGGAACGCCGCCAGGCTGCTGTTGTTGACCAGTAATTCACTGGCGATGCCAATGTCCGCCTCACCCGCCAGCAGCATGGTGACAATTTCCTGCGGCGAACCCTGATTAAGTTCAAGCCGGACGTTAGGATAGAGCTGACGAAACGCTTTGATCACTTTCGGCAGGCTGTAGCGCGCCTGAGTATGGGTAGTGGCTATGGTCAGGATGCCGCTGGTTTCATTGGTAAAGACATCGGCCAGACGTCGCACTTTGCCCGCTTCATCCAGGATACGCTCAGCGATGGTCAGCAGCGCTTTGCCCGGCTCGGTCATCCCCAGCAGGCGCTTGCCGCGACGGATAAAGATCTCAACCCCGAGTTCATCTTCCAGGTCACGAATGTGCCGACTTACTCCCGACTGGGAGGTAAACAGCGTGTTAGCGACTTCCGTTAAGTTAAACTCACAGCGGGCCGCCTCGCGGATGATTTTAAGCTGCTGGAAATTCACGGTATTTACCTCCCTTTACATAATCTGATTATCTGATGGTAAGAACTATTATTGATAACCGGAAATACTAAAAAATTCGGATTTATGACTTTAGGGAATAACGGGGTGGGTTTTGGGGGGGCGGGCTGGCGCTGAAGAGGTTTTGTTCGGTGCGCGAACGGGCGCTGAGAAGGTTTTGTTTGCTGCGCGAACCGGCTATGAGAGATTTTCGTTCGCCTGGTAAGCCGGGCAGTTTCAGATTCGCCTCTGCAGGCGACCGACAAGGGGGCACCAGTCGCCGCGCCCCCTTGACCCCGGGCTCCGGCCTGCTTCACCGCCGCTTCGCGGTCCCTTCGCCTCTTCAGGATTTCTCACGGACCGGCGGGACGCGCCATCCATGGCGCGAACCCGCCTCTTCGCGACATCCCTGTCGCTCGTCCTGAAATCCCTCATCCGCTCAGCGGTTCTGACGGCCTCCCCACCCCCTCGCTGTTATCTCTGCTTTTTATGTCGGATACTTTATCGCTGTGGGTTTTTAGGATTGTCTTTGCTATCAGGTCGGCAGACAGAGTGGCATTCGTACCCCTCCCTCTGTTAGCTCTGCTTTTTATGTTGAGTGCTTTATCGCTATGGTTTTTGGGATTGCCTCTGACTTTCGGCTCAGCAGATAGAATAGCCTTCGACCCCACCCACTGTTATCTCATTTTTAGGTCACTGAGATTGTTGCGGTGAACTTCAGGAATTGAGACTGGCTTTCAGGCCACCAGACAACTCAGCACCACAGAAAACATAAAGAAATAAAAGGCGGGGGTTTACCAGAGGCGTCCGGAGCGCTGAGGAACAACCGCAGGCAAGGATGAGCCGACAGGACGTCGGCGAAAGGACGGCACGAGCCAGGGATGGCGAGTCCGGACGGTCCGTCGGCCGCAGGGCGTGACGAAGGCACCCCGCTACGCGGGGCGCGCAGGCAGCCGGACGCCGGGATTGTTAAGGGGCTGGCGTCCGGCCCTTGACGCGTCCGCCTGCTCGGGCAACCTGAAACTCCTCATCGCCTGGCGGGCGAAACTTCCTCAGTGCATACCCGCTGCTAAAGGCTCACAGCCTCCATCGCCTGGCGGGCGTAAACCGCTCAGTGCTAACGCGCGGCTAAGTGACCTGAAACTCCCGAACGCCTGGCGGGCGAAACCCGCTCAGTGCAGCCCGCTGCAAAGCGAAACTCACTGCAAAGCGAAACCGGCTGGTTGCCAGCCCGCTGCAAGCGCCCTCTTAACTCACTAACATCAACTCCCGCTCCTCACTCAGCGGCTTATTCAGCAGCGACAGCAGAATGTTCTTCACTGCCTGCGCTGAAGGTGACAGTGGCAACCGGGCGGAGACGTTCAGTGACAGCGGCAGACTCAATGACGGGCTGTTGATGCGTGACATCCAGGCATCGGTGGAGCCCACCAGCGAACGGGCGGCGGACTCAGGTAATACGGTCACGCCCATGCCGCTGGAAATGGCTGCGGTCAGGGTTGAAATCGATTCGATCTCACCGATGATGCGTGCACTCAGACGACGCAGCGAAAAGGCCTCATCGACCCGCTTGCGTACTGCGCTGTAATCACGCGGTAAGAACAGACTCATCTGCGCCACATCGGCCAGATCGACGCTGGCTCCCGGGTAATCGGTGGCGCCTACCAGAAAGAGATCCTCTTTCATCAGCGGCATGCTGGTGATCCCGGCAGTGGGCGCGCGATCGTACAGCACCGCCATATCCAGCTGACCGTTCATCACTTTCTCATTCAGCACGCTGCCGCTATTTTCGTGCAGGTAAACCAGCACTTCCGGAAATTGATCGCGCACGGTCTGCAACAGCGGCATGGTCAGCGATGAAGCCGCCGTGCCTGGGGCAAGCCCAATCGATACCTGTCCACTCAGCACCTGACCGGCGTTAATTACCGCAGTCTGGGCCTGCTCACACTGGCGCAGAATGGTGCGCGCATGACCATAGAGAATCTTACCCGCCTCAGTTGGCGTAACGCCGCGCTTGGTACGAATCAGCAACTGCTGATCCAGTTCATTTTCCAGCGTCGCGACCTGCTGACTGAGTGCAGGCTGGGCGATGTGCAACACTTCTGCTGCCTGCGTCAGACTGCCGATATCGACGATTTTCACAAAGTACTTCAGTCGTCTTAAATTCATCTTGCCTCCGTCACTCACCCCGAATAGCGAAATGGGTCTGATCCCATCGCCCTGATAACAGAGATTTTGCAAGATGCAGGCCAGGTTTAAAAAATTCAGGCCATCAGGCAGCCAGATTTTTCCTAACGGCCCGGAAAACAAGCGTTTCTGATTACCTCTTATGGGTTAATAAGGATCAGGAATGGCTGAGAAGAGAGAGTAAAGCCGTCAGGCGCACTGTGACAGTGCAGACGCTGCGAGTCAGACGTGCAGAAAAGTGATGACAGGCTGTACAGTTTGAGTGCAGTGGAAACGCCTTGCACCTGTTGAAGGCTTGCAGGGCCTGAACAGAGGAGTGAAAAACAGGAAGAAAATGTAACCGCTATCAGCGGGATTTCTTATCGCTGGCGAATGCCGGGTGATAAAAAGCAACCGTTGCCCTCTCCCGCATCCGGAAGAAGGCAACGCCTGCTGATTAACGTTTTTTGCGGTTACGGTGCATGTCGATAGAGACCGCAGCCACAATAATCATCCCTTTGATGATGTCCTGAATGTACGCATCGACACCAACGAAGGTGAATCCGCTTTTAATCAGGCCAAGGATCACTGCGCCAATTAATGTACCGGTGATACGGCCTACGCCACCCATCAGGCTGCTGCCACCGATAACGGCTGCGGCAATCGCATCCAGCTCGTACGACATCCCCATGCTCGACTGACCGCTGCTGACGCGCGCCGCCAGTACTACACCCGCCAGGCCAGAGAGCGCGCCTGCAATGGTGTAGACGATAATCAGATACTTATTAACGTTGATACCGGAGACTTTCGCCGAGGTCATGTTGCCGCCGATGGCGTAAACATATTTACCGTAGCGGGTATGCTTCAGGGCGATATGGAACAGCAGCGCCACCACCAGGAAAATCACTACCGGCATGGCACCCTGTCCGATTGAGGTGAAGCCATCGGAAAGGAAGCTGATCGGATTGCCCTGGGTGTAATACTGCGCCAGACCGCGTGCCGACACCATCATGCCCAGCGTAGCAATGAAGGGCGGAATACCGGTGCGGGTGATCAGCACACCATTGACCACACCCGCCAGCAAACCTACGCCGATACCGGCCGCAATAGGGATCACCGCAGGCATATTCACCAGCGACGGATACATTGGCGACAGGCTGTCAGAGGTCTGCGCCAGGCTCGCGGCCACCACCGCCGCCAGGGCGATAACGGACCCGGAGGAGAGATCGATACCGGTGGTGATGATGACCTGGGTCACGCCGACGGCGATAATCCCGATAATCGCCACCTGCAATACAATCAGGATCAGACGGTTGGTGTTGAGCAGGAAAGACTGGTCACGCACGTACCAGCCGAACATTTCAAAAATTAACGCAATCCCCACCATCACCACGAAAATGCCGGTATCTTTCGGCAATTTATGACGCAGGCTGGCAAAAAAAGAGGGTTGCTGCGGGGCTGCCGGGGTGGCAGTAGCTTTCATATTGCTCATAGTGGTCTCGCGCCTCACTCGGATGCCAACGACAGAATGGTTTCCTGATCGGCTTCTTCTTTATCGAGGATGCCGGTTATACGCCCGCCGTGCATGACCATTACCCGGTCGCTCATGCCAAGAATTTCCGGCAGTTCAGAGGAGACCATGATGATAGCCACGCCACGGTTGGCAAGTTCACTGATTAAGCGGTAAATCTCCGCTTTCGCGCCGACGTCAATGCCGCGCGTCGGTTCGTCCAGAATCAGAATCTTCGGTTGCGCCAGCAGCCAGCGGGCAATCAGGACTTTCTGCTGATTACCGCCGCTGAGGTTATTGATGATTTGATCCATGGTTGGCGTTTTAATGTTGAGACGACGGATTTGATCCATGCAGTCCTGCGCCATCTTCACATGGCTGACAAACCCGCTTTTGCCGCTGTACTCCGGCATGTTAACGATGCTCATGTTCTCCATCACCGATAGCACCAGAAACAGGCCGGACTTTTTACGGTCTTCGGTGAGGAACGCCATGCCCTTTTCAATCGCGGTTGAGGGTGAGTCGATCGTCACCGGCACGCCATCAATTAAGATCTCGCCGCTGTCGAAGCTCTCCATGCCGAACAGGCTCTCCATCACCTCGCTGCGACCCGCACCCACCAGTCCGGCGACGCCGAGGATCTCCCCCCGGCGCACACTGAAACTGACGTCGGTGAAACGATCTTTGCAGGTGAGATTGCGCACCGTCAGCACCTCTTCACCAATTGCGCTGTTGAATTTCGGGAACAGCTGGGTCAGTTCGCGTCCCACCATCTGGGTAATCAGCGACTGGCGGGTATATTTCGACGTCTGATCGCTGGCGATCCAGTTGCCGTCACGGAAGATACTGACTTCATCGGTGATGGTGAAAATTTCATCCATCTTATGGCTGATGTAGATGATCGCTTTGCCCTGCTCCCGCAGGTCACGAATGATGGTAAACAGATGCGCTACTTCGGTTTCTGTCAGCGCGGAGGTGGGCTCATCCATGATCACGATGTCTGAATCCCATGAAACTGCTTTGGCAATCTCAACCATCTGCTGCGACGCGATGCTCAGCTCGCCCACCATCCGATCGGCTTTCAGGCGGATATTCAGGCGGTTGAGCAGTTCCTGCGTCATCTGATTAAGTCGGGCGTGATCGACAAAGCCAAATCTCATCGGCTCGCGACCCAGCCAGATATTCTCGGCGACGGTCATGTAAGGCACCAGGTTGAGTTCCTGGTGGATCATTGAAATGCCGGAACGCAACGCGTCCATGGTGTCCTGAAACTGCACCGGCTCCCCTTTAATTTTGATGGTGCCCTGATCGGGACGATACATCCCGATCAGACACTTCATTAAAGTGGATTTGCCCGCGCCATTTTCGCCCATCAAGGCATGTACCGTTCCCGGACGCACCCGCAACGAGACGTTGTCGAGGGCTTTAACGCCGGGGAAGAACTTGCTGATGCCTTCGGCTTCAAGCGCAAAAGCGTTCATACATCACCTCCGTACAGCTGGGTCGGGAACGACTATTTCAGGTTACGCTTGGTAAACTGTTCCATGTTTTCTTTGGTAATCAGCTGGTAGGGGATATTGATGACTTTCTGGACTTTCTCGCCATTCACCAGTTTGATTGCCGTCTGCACCGCACCTTCACCCTGGCCCTGCGCATCCTGGAATACCGTGGCGACCATCTTGCCCTGCTTCAGCATCTGCAGCGCATCGGGTGTGCCATCGACGCCAGCGATCAGGATTTTGTCCGGGTTTTTACCCAGTGCCTGCAGCGCACCGATTGCCATTTCATCGTTGTTAGAAGCGATGGCATTGATCTCATCACCGGCGGTCATCCAGTTACTGACTACGTCTACCGCATCGTTACGGGTAAATTTGGCGGTCTGTTTCTGAACAATTTTGATGCCAGGGAATTTAGCCGCAACCTCTTCCACACCTTTGGTACGGTCACGGGTCGCTTCATTCGCCAGGTCACCCATCAGGATGGCAACGTTGCCTTTGCCGTTCATCGCTTTAGCCAGCGCTTCCATCTGTAAGCGTCCGGCCAGTTCAGAATCTGACCCGACATAGGCCATTTTGCCGGTCAGCTCAGCCTGTGGACGGCGGTTGACAAAGATCAGCGGGATACCCGCTTTGCTCGCCTGGTCCATAATCGGTTTCACCGCATTGGTATCGACCGGGTTGACGATCAGCGCATCAACACCCTGACCGATAAAGTTCTGAACCTGCTGCAGCTGCTGTGAAACGTCGCCTTTTGCATCCTCAACCTGCCCTTTAACGCCATCTTTCTGCATCTCTTTCTGCATAGAGGTACGCAGAATGGTGAGGAAGTTGTCATCAAACAGCGCCATGGAGACGCCAACTGAGATATCTTTTGCCATAACCGCGGCAGGTAACATGCAGGCTAACAGTGAGGCGACAATCGTTTTTTTAATGTTCATAGGGACCCTTCTTATTTGTTAACTTGCTCAGCGGCTGTGACCGCGAATGAAAAATATCTTTTACATTCACCCAGCCTGTCTGGCGTCTGTTTCGGGAAATTTGAGGTAAGACTTCAGGTTCTGACTATTTTTGTGATCGACCACTCCTTTTCACAATCACTTGATCTGCAAACAGTTAACTTCAAAATAGCGTTTCACTTTCAGACGATAATGACGACCGTGATGATAAGCAGTTTATTTATTCCATATAATCACGTTTTGAAATTTTTATCATAAAAGCACTGAAACGGTTGTTTTAACATCGGCAAACAACAAAACTTTGACATGCCTCTAACATCTGCGGAGAAATGCCCGCAAAGTGAGATCCTGTTGGCAGTTTGAAAATCCAGCAGAATCGGGTAAAAATCGCCAATCCGCTGCTTTTACGAGCATCTGAACGCAATTCGGTAAACAGGGCTTTGACAAGCGGGATCTGCGCCGCTAATATTCGCCCCGTTCAAGCGATTCCTCTGTAGTTCAGTCGGTAGAACGGCGGACTGTTAATCCGTATGTCACTGGTTCGAGTCCAGTCAGAGGAGCCAGAATTAGAAAAGCCCGCTCAGGGAAACCTGAGCGGGCTTTTTGCTTTTATGTTTTCGGTCAAGGCGGCATGACATCCCCGCCTGAATGGCTTACACCTCAAACCCGTAGTGCGAGCCGTCCGGCAGTTCCACCACCAGCCGCAGCTTACCCCCTGCCGCATCGATATAGCGCTTGAGCGTGGAGAGCTTCAGATCGCGGCCCGGCTTCTCCATACCCGCCACGGTAGGCTGTGTAATGCCCAGCGCCTTTGCCATTTCGACCTGTGTTTTCTGCACTTTCTCGCGCAGCTCGGCAAGGTGAATGTTGAGCAGGATATCCGTCGCCATCGCCTGTGCATCGGCAACGACTTCCGGTTTTTCATCCGCAATAAGCTGTTCAAGCGTTCTGCCCATCTGGTTACTCCTCATCTTTAAAACTATTCAGCCAGTGTGTAAATTCCCGATCGGCAACCGGAAGCATCTCCTGATAAAAACGCTTTTCATTGCCCACCTTATTTCCGGCACAAAGCACAATCGCCGTTCGGTTTGGGTCAAAAGCAAAGAAAGCCCTTATCGGATCGCCGCGACTCTGAATACGCAGCTCTTTCATGTTGATATAAACAGAGCCTTTTAGCGTATCCGCGTATGGCCTGGACAACCCCGGCCCCTTTTCGCGCAACACCATTAATGCTGCCAGTACGCAGGCGCGATCGCTCTCATTAAGCAAGGTAAACCAGCGATCAAACCTCTCCGTCGTTTTAATCATCCACACGGGATCTCCTTATTAATATAGGTCAAATACTATATAGGTGTAAAGCGATAATCGAGTGTGATACAGGGGGATTTCAGATGCCTGTGCTTTTAGTGCAAAGTGAGAGAAGCGTTCAGTCGGGTCAGTGATGAATCCACACAACCTTCATCGTTTTGCGAGCTGTACCGGATTGGTTATGGGGTGAGATGATGTGAGGCGTTGTTCTCAATAAGAAAGCCCGCTCAGGCTTCCCGGAGCGGGCTTTCACTTTGTTCGCATCGCTTCCCTGCCAATGCAGAGTGACGCTTTTAGCGCGTGATTACGGCAGCGCGATACGGGCAATCTCGTCAGTGCCTTTGGTGGAGGAATCTTTGTTGAATTCCGCCTTAAGCGTGACATAGAGCGTGTTGTTGTCCGGGCCAATCAGCAGGCTGTTTGGGTTCTTGTCAAACGACCAGCTGTTTTTCACCGCGTAGGTGGTGGCATCCAGTTGCAGCACTTTCTTCGATTCGCGCTGGCTGATGTAAAGCTCATTGCGTTTAGCGTTGAACTTGATGCCCATCGCATCACCTTCGATACGCTTGATCACTTTGCCGGTGCGCTCATCAAAGATCAGCGTGGTTTTGCCTTTGGAGTCGTCAGTAACAAACAGGCGACCGGTAGCAGGATCTTCCGCCATGTTCAGGAACAGATACTCTTTGCCATCGCCTGCGGTCCAGCGCTTCTCGATTTTATGGCTGCGTGGATTGATCACCAGAATTTCACCCGAGCCGTTAGCCGCATAAATGCGCTCAGTCAGCGGGGAATAGATGATACCGGTGACCCATTTCCCGGCGTTTTTAATCTCGGTTTTCAGCTTAAAGGTTCGGGTATCTACGACGGAGATATAGCCCGGTTCGGCTACGCGACCGACATAGAGCTCGTTGCCGTGCCACAGGACTTCACGCGCACCCGCCGGATAGCCCTCTTTACTGATCTTGCCCGGGAACACCAGACGCTGCAGCACTTTGCCACTCTGGGCATCCACTTTGGAGATCGCGCCATCCAGTGAGTTGGTGGTGTAGAACACCTGACCGTTTTCATCGATAGCGGTACCGAAGTTTTTCATGTCGGTATGCGTTTCGCCTTTGGTCGTCAGCGTGGCCGGATCGAGACGATAGATCATGCCGCCGTTCACATCCTTAAACGCCTGCGCGCTGGCGACAAACAACGCTTTTGACGCAGGGGAGTAAGCCATTTCGTACAGACCATCACCCAGAGCGCGTTGTGTCACTGCGGTATTAACCGGTTTTGGGGCTTCAGCGGCAGGCGCATCGGCTTTTTTAGCTGGTGCCTGACACGCTGTCAGGCTAAAGGCAGCGGCAACTGCCATGGCAACAGCGGCTTTGCGCGGGCTTAACGATTTCATGCTGAACTCCGTCAGGGAATAAAGAATGAGAATCATACGCATTAACAGCCAGTAATCAAATGACGATGCTGCTATCCATGCCTGTCCGGTCATTTAACCCGCATTAAACCGCTTAACTGCCCCGTGAAATTCCACCTGAATGCCCCTTTTCTGCTTTCAAATCTGATAAACACCAGCAACTAAAAGGCTTTAAATTTTCCTATCACATTGAATTATAAATAATTAACATAAGGTTACACTTTCGATTGAATCCTTTGAAGAATATATAAAGCAAATGATTATCATTGGCGTTCTCATGACTGGCTGAGCGTCTTTCTCCAGAAGATGAGTGGATAAAAAATAACAACCAAAGACACAACGGTTTAACTCAATACCAATTTTTAATGGAAAATTTTATGGCTCGTAGTGGCAGGGAATCAGGTTTCAGAAACAGCTTTAGCGTCTCATTACTGACACTGGCGATACACGCCCTCTTCCACCCCGCCCTGGCGGCGGCGGAGATATCGCAGGATATGGTGGTCAGCGCCACGACTGACGAAACCAGTGACAGCGGTAAGCAGAATTACGCGGTGCAGACCACCCGCGCGGGCACCAAATTAATGCTGACACCGCGAGATGTGCCTCAGTCACTCAGCGTGGTGACGCAGCAGCGAATGCAGGATCAGGATCTGCAATCGGTTAATGATGTGCTGACCAACGCCACCGGTATCTCCACCAATCTTATCGACAGTGAACGCTCCGAGTACTATTCACGCGGCTTCAAAGTCAGCAACTTCACTTTCGATGGCATTCCGACCTCGGTTAACGATACATGGAATTACGGCGATGCGGCGTCCGACACGGCAATCTATGACCGTATTGAAATCGTGCGCGGTGCGACCGGCCTGATGACCGGAGCGGGCAGCCCTTCGGCCTCGATCAATATGGTACGTAAACATGCTGACAGCAAAACCGCGACCGGCACGCTGAGTGCCAGTTATGGCAGTTGGAACAAGCAGCGCTACGTGGCGGATCTTTCTGCCCCGCTTAACAGCGATGGCAGCCTGCGCGGCCGCGTGGTGACCGGTTATACCGATCAGGAGAGCTGGCTGGATCGCTATCAAAAAACCAAAAAATTCATCTACGGCGTGATTGATGCAGACCTTACCGACAAGACGACGCTGTCACTGGGCTACGACTATGAAGATGACAACACCGGCAATCCAACCTGGGGTGGCCTGCCGATGTTTTACAGTAATAACGCCACGACACATTACGACCGCAGCCTGAATTCATCAGCTAACTGGGCGCGTTACAACACTAATTCGCGCAAAGTCTTTGCGGATATCGACCATAACTTCGATAACGGCTGGAATATTCATATTAATGGCACGCACGCCGAGAATACCTTCAGCGATAAGCTGCTCTATGTGATGGGCAATCCCGATCAGGAGAGCGGTGAAGGCACTACCGGTTATGGCAGTATGGATCGCGGCAAGCGTAAAATGGATTCAATCGATGGCTTTGCCAGCGGCCCGTTTGAACTACTGGGTCGTCATCACCTGTTGATGGCCGGGGCAAGCTACAGCCGCCAGCATAATGCCGCCTACAGTCAGGATGGATTCAGCGATGCGGAGGCGGGTGAAATCACTGCCGCCGATATGGGGATTTTCAATAATAGCTGGAGCGGTAACGTTGCGGAGCCTGAATGGCAGGGCTGGTATCTCAACGATGATGACACTGTTCGTCAGAAATCGGTCTATAGCGCTGCACGGCTGTCGCTGGCCGATCCGCTGTCGCTGATTATTGGCGCTCGCTATACCCAGTGGAGCACCCATGGCAGCAGCGGAGAGATGACTAAAAATAACACCACGCCTTATGCAGGGCTGGTGTATGACATTAATGACACCTGGTCCGCCTATGGCAGCTACACCGCCATTTTCCTGCCGCAGACTTATCGCGATACTCACGGCAGTTACCTCTCACCAGTGACCGGTAAAAGTTACGAGACCGGTCTGAAATCCGCCTGGAACGATGGCCTGCTGACCGCCAGCGTAGCAATTTTCCGCATCGAGCAGGATAACGTTGGACAGGCAATTGATGGCGTTTATCTGAGCGGCAATGAGCAGGCCTATGACGCCGCCAAAGGTGCAGTGAGTAAAGGTGCCGAGTTCGAGCTGAATGGCGCGCTGACCGATAATCTGCAGCTGACCTTTGGCGCAACCCGCTATGTGGCACGCGATAAAAGTGGCCGGTTCAACAGCTATCAGCCGCAAACCTCATTCAAGCTTTTCACCCGTTATCAGCTGGACGCAATCCCCGAGCTCACCGTTGGTGGCGGAATTAACTGGCAGAACCGGGTGTTTAAAGATGTGACCAATGCCAGCGGCGACAGCGTACGGGTATATCAGGGCAGCTACCCGCTGGCCTCGTTGTTTGCCCGCTATCAGGTGAATAAGCAGGTTGCCGTACAGGCCAACGTCGATAATCTCTTCGACCGTGAATATTACAGCTATATGAACAGCTACGTTTACGGTGAGCCACGTAACCTGAATGTCAGCGTGTCTTATCAGTTCTGATAATGGTGGTGCTGGGAGGCCAGACAGCCCGCGATTGCGGGCTGTCTGAGGGCTGATTTAACGGGCAGGATGCGTGTCAGGGCTGTCCTTCCATATTCCAGCGCGCTGATCCCATCACATCGAAAACATGCTGGTCGGTGAAAGCCGGAAATCTGGCGCGTTTTGCCGCCACTTTGAGCGCGTTGCAATAATCTTTATCGCCCCCTTTGATAATAAAATTATCCAGGGTGCCATCAATTTTGAAATCCAGATGGGCATTACAGCGTTTCCCCTTCCAGGCGTGCGGCTCTGATAGTGCAGCATCCAGCGCTTTTTTTATGCCAGATGCCTGCTGACCATAGATATCGTTGTCCCCGACTTTTCCTGAACGGTTATAGCTGCAGGTTTCGAGTGCGCTTTTTTTAATGCATTCGTGTGGAGTGAGAGGCGCACAACCGGCTAACAGGGCACAGCAGAAAATGGGAATGATCTTTTTCATGGATAAGTCCTTTTAGGTGAAAAGGGAACGGCGTCCTGCTCCCTGGTTATTCTGATATCAGGCTAAGCTAAACCCCTGCAAAGTGAATCAACACAGGGTTATTTTCCCGTTTTTTTTCGCCAGAAGAGAGAGAAAGCAATCGCTGTTAATACGCCAATCAGGGGCATCGTGGCCGCGCCCGCCAGAAAGTTGTGCTGGTCGATGCGTTTGTCCCTGCGGATATCCGCGAAGCGTGCGAGTGCCTGTTTTTCATCTGAGGCACGAACTTCCTCGAACTGTTTTTTATAACCCTGCTCTGTCAGATCGAAAGCTCGTGTTACGTCCGATCTTTCAAGTGCAACAGTGTATTTGCCTTTGGTATAGAACCTGTATTCTGACATTCAGCGATCTCACATCCCAGAGGATAGATTTGCACTATATCGGGTATGAATGGGTTTGCAGAACGCTTTTGGAAAATAGTGCGGCACAATACAGGCTCCAGCCTCCCTGCTGAGTTAACCGCATCTCCTTTTCCAGCAAACTGCATGCAGTATTGCGGTAATATTTCCCGTGATGACCGTGGCTGTTAACTCTCTTCGGTTATCACTTTAAGCCCCAGATTCTCCCGCAGCGTGGCAAACTCATACTCATCGCGAAACAGTCCGCGACGGCGCAGTTCCGGGATCACCAGCTCCACAAACAGATCCAGCTGTTCCGGCATAATGGCTGGCATGATGTTAAAGCCGTCCGCGCCGCCCTGCTCCAGCCACTGCTGGAAGTCGTCGGCGATATCTTCAGCGGTACCGACAATCACGCGGTGTCCGCGTGAACCGGCGGCGACGGCGGCCAGCTCACGCAGCGTCAGATTCTCGCGCTTTGCCATATCGGTCATCAGCTTAATGCGGCTCTGATTACCTTCGCCCAGCGGAACCTCCGGTACCGGGCCATCCAGTGGATATTGGCTGAGATCCATACTGAACCGCAGTGAGAGCTGACGAAGCCCGTTCTCGATATCCACCAGCGTATTCAGCTTTTTCCACAGCGCCTTCGCCTCCTCACGCGTGCGGCCAATAATCGGCATGACACCGGGCATGATCACGACATGATCCGGGTTACGCCCGGCGGCAATGACCTGCTCCTTTTGAGTGCGATAGAACGCTTGCGCTTCCTCCAGACTGGCGGAGGCGGTAAAGATCACTTCCGCTGTCTCAGCCGCCAGTTTCTGACCATCAGCAGAAGAACCTGCTTCTATAATCACCGGACGTCCCTGTGGCGAACGCGTGATGTTCAGGGGGCCTTGTACCTGAAAATGCTCGCCCTGATGGTTGATCGGTTTGATCTTCTCATCAACAAAATAGTCCCCGGTCGCTTTATCAGGCTGCACTGCCCCCGCTTCCCAGCCCCGCCACAATTTGTCTGCCACCTCAAGGAACTCCCGCGCACGGGCATAGCGGGAAGCGTGGTCGGGCATATCGCTGCGGCTGAAGTTACGTGCAACGTCAGTGGAAAACGAGGTCACGACGTTCCACGCGGCCCGGCCACGGCTGATGTGATCCAGTGACGAGAAACTGCGCGCCAGCGTAAAGGGATCGCTGAAGGTGGTAGAGGCGGTTGCGGCCAGGCCAATACGTCTGGTGTTGACCGCCAGCGCCGCCAGCATCGTCAGCGGTTCAAGGCGTGCCATGGTCGACGGCAGACGATACATGCTGGTTGCCAGTGCATCACCCACAAAAAACAGGTCGAACTTACCCGCTTCGGCTTTTTTAGCCAGCGTGATCAGCCAGTCGATATCAGTGGGATCGCCCAGCTGTTCCGTCAGACGCCAGCCGCTCACGTGCTGACCCACCGGTTGAACAAACAGGCCGAGCCGCAGGCGACGTGATGGAGTGAAATGATTCATGAACGATTCCTGGTCTGTAAGGTGTAAAGGCGCGCCGCAGCGCGCGCTTAAAAAAGGGTGTCCGTCGCCAGCAGCGCCTGCTCCAGCGCGCGGGCGGAGACGCTAAACGGCAGCCGTTCTGCGCAGGCCTGGGGGAATTTAACCTGCTGCGCGATGTTGCGCAGCGCGCTATGGCGATCGCCGCGTAACACCGGCAGCTTCAGCGGCATATCGTAGTGACGCAGCAGCGCAAGGAGTTCTGCATCCGCGACACCGTCATGTTCCATCAGCGACTGCATCAGCAGGCTGAAGCCGACTTTCTCACCGTGCAGCCAGTGATGCAGCTCCGGCAGGTGCGTCAGTCGATTGTGAATGGCGTGCGCAAAGCCCGGCGTCGGCAGCAGGTCGCGCACACTATTCGCCAGCCCGGCGAGCACGATAGTGGCATCAATGACTCTGACCAGTTCAGGCGTGACCCGCTGCTGCTGGCAGGCCAGGATCGCGGCGTCTCCCTGCTGCCGAAAAGTGTCCAGCGCCTGCCGCGCGGTCATCACCTTAAGATCCAAAGCCAGATCATCAGGGTTGTGCTGCTGATAAGGCCGGAATTCATAATATTTGGCCAGCGCATCCACAATACCCGCTTTCAGGTAGCGCACATCGCTCCGGGCGATCACTTCACTGTCCACCAGCACCAGCTCCGGCATTTTCCCCAGCGGCTGGCTGTGCAGATGGCCGCCTTGCTCGTTATAGATGATGGCAATCGGTGACCAGGCCGCGCAGGTTGCCGCCTGGGTCGCAAAGTTAACCAGTGTGACCGCCGGCAACTGGCTGGCAGCGGCTTTAGCCGCATCCAGCACGCGTCCGCCCCCAATCGCCAGCAGCAGTTCTGCGCCCTGCTGTTCGGTATGGTGTTTTAAGCTGGCGATGGCCTGATCGGTACATTCGCCCTCTAAATAGTCGAGCTGCCAGCGGATGCCATTCTCTTCAAGACTCTGGCTTAATTCCGGATTAACCGCCTGCCACGCCTGAGGAGAGGTAAAAATACGAATATGGGTGGCATAGGGTTTAATAAACTGACCGGCGCGGATGCGCAGGCCCGCCTCATGCGCATAGGCTCGCGGAGATGTAATGGCTAACACAGCAGCATCCTGATTATATAAAATATAAAAAGACTTTTATTACAGTGAGTTAATAGCGCTTCATGGAATTTAATTTCTTTTCTGAATACTACGACAAATAACAATTTAAGCAATCAAAAACCGGCCATTTCATATTCACAAATCCGCATTAGGTTAGTTATTTTTCACACATAGCGACCCGGCTTTTACTGTTAATCTCTCATTCTGGCTGAATGAATTAACTGCCTGCCTGGCAGTTTTCCGGGAAATATTATGCAACTCGATTTTCGTCAGGTCAGAGAAGATGAGGTAGATGTTTATCTGGCACTGATGCATGCCGCCTATGCACCCGTTAAAGCACTGGGCATTAAATTTGATGCCGCCACGGCTGACCGCGCTACAGCATTACGCCACCTGCAGAATCATGGTGTGTATGCGCTCTACATGCGTAACCAGATGGTTTCATCAGTGACCGTTCGCTATCCCTGGGGGCCGCTGCCCGGCCCGTTTGGGCTGCCGCATATCGGCTGGTTTGGCGCGCATCCCGACTATCCCGGCCACCATTTTGGTCGCCAGGTTCAGGATCGGTTAGAGCAGGAAATCCTGATCGATCAGTTGCATGCCCCTGCGGTCTCGCTGGGCACCGCCACCCATCACCCCTGGCTGAAAGAGATGTATCTGAAACGTGGCTTCCAGCCGATGCATACCCGCGATCTCGGTAAAGGTCACATCACCCTCTATATGAAAAAAGTACTAGACCCGGCGGCACATGATGCCTGGCTGAGCCGCCAGACAGCAGCAGAAGGAAACCCGCTATGAGCAGCGATAATCCCGCATCACTGGGCGAACAGCCGATCGCGTTTCGCCACGAACTACACCGTTTTCCGGAGCGACCGCAATGAACCTGAGCGTAATGCTGGCTGAACATATCCTTTATGGTCAGCCGGATGAGTCAGCGCACCAGCACGCGCGTGAAGGTGTGCGGGACTTCCTGGCGGTGAGCTGGCCGGTGTTACAGGGCAAGGTGCCAGATAGCGGCTTACCGGCACTGCGCACAATCTACCGCGACGGCAGCGTGCGCTCGCAGGCGCTGCTGCTGGGCTATGCCGGACATGCGCTGGACTACGATGATTTTCATGCCGATTTTCGCGGTCACCCCAGCGTAGTGATCCTGCCCGCCCTGCTCGCCTGGCAGCAATATCAGCCAAAGCGCCTGAACCGTTTTCTGGATGCTTACGTCACGGGTGTGGAAATGGCAGGTCGCCTGGGACTGGCTGTCAGCCAGCAACATTACGCGCTGGGCTATCACAACACGGCAACGCTGGGCACCCTGGCAGCGGCGGCGGCACTGGCGCGTTTGCTGGCGCTGGAGAGTGATGCAACCGCGACCCTGCTGGGGATCGCTGCCACCCAGGCCAGCGGGCTACGCGCGCAGTTTGGTTCGGCGGTGAAACCACTGCACGCTGGTTTTGCCGCAGAACGTGCGGTGTCAGCGGCTCTGCTGACACTGGCCGGAATAGATGGCCGTCAGGCGGGTGTGATTGAGGCTTTTCTGGCAGCCAGCAGTTCGGGTCAGGCGCAGCCGGAGAAATTGCTGGAAAACTGGGGCCGCCCCTGGCGGATTAGCGCGCCCGGACTGGAGTTCAAACCTTTCCCAACCTGCGCGGGTACCCACAGCGCAGCGGAAGCGGCACAAATGCTGCGCCAGCAGTGGCTGGCAGCCGGCAAACCTCTTGATGCGCTGCTGAGCCAGATTGTCGATATCACCGTCGCCTTCCCGCCAGGCGGTGACATCGCCGCTTCCATATCCGTTCCGACGCACGGCATTGAAGCGCGTTTCAGCCTGGAATATGTGATTGCTGCGATGCTGATCTACGGCGATCTGCGTTTGCAGGATTTCGCCGAAGGCGATCTCAATCATCAGATTATGCCACTGGCCGCCCGCGTCCGTCGTACTCCCGATAACAGCGCGCCGCCCGATGCGATTAATCCTGCCCTGCGCTTCCATGACGTCACGCTGACGCTGAGTGATAGCACAAAGCTGCATCAGCGCCGCACGCGCCAGCAGTCACTGGCAGAGAGTGTGGATGTAAACAGGAAACTGCAGCTGGCGCTGAAGGCGTCGTCGCCCGATCTGCTGGCAGCCAGTGAGCTGCGTTCAACGGCAGATTTGCAGGCGCTGGGCCGCGCAGTGCTGAGCGCCCTGTAACCGACTCATAACGGGGGAATAAAGGCCTGCACCGGCGTGACTTCCCCGGCAAATTTACGCACCTGCACCACCGTAATCTGCCCGCTACATCCCTGTGCCAGAGATGACGTCCCGATATCCAGCGTCAGCACATTGGGATTACCGTGACGACAAAGCGGACGGGCGGCAGTGGCGTCGACCGGATCGTACCAGGCACCGGTTGGCAGCTGTACCACGCCAGGCATAACCGTGTCGGTGAGACGTGCGCTGGCGAGCACATGGCCCCGATCGTTATAAAGCTCAATGATGTCGCCATCCGCGATAGCCCGGGCTGCCGCATCCTCGCTGTTGAGGCTACAGACTTCACGCCCTCCACGTTTGCCACTCTGACTGAAATCACCAAAATCGAGCTGACTGTGCAGGCGCGTCGCGGGCTGATTGGCAATCAGCCAGAATGGGTAGTCGGCGCTGGGTTTTTGCTGGGGTTCACGCCATACCGGATGGCCGGGACAGTTGTCATAACCAAAGCTGGCGATAGTGGCGGAGAAGATCTCAATTTTGCCGCCTGCTGTGGGCAGCGGTGCGGCGTCAGGGTCAGCGCGAAACGCATTGATCATCCGTCCACCATCCTTCACCTGCGGCAACGCCAGGATGCCCTGCTGCCAGAACTGATTGAAATCCGGTGTCTGCACCTGATGCGCCGCCAGTTTTTCCTGTAGCTGATGGTAAAGATGCTGCAACCAGCCTCGCGCATCGCGCCCTTCGCTAAACGCTTCTTCCCGGCCAAGTTGCCGGGCCAGCTCACGGAAAATCGTGTAATCGTCCCTGGCTTCGGCGTAAGGCTGTGCCACTGGTTGCATGGCGATTAAATGGCGATCGGTCGGCGCACCGCCGATATCCTCACGCTCCAGGGTCATGGTGGCGGGCAGGACGATATCAGCATGACGCGCACTGGCGGTCCAGACGCTCTCATGCACGATGAACGTATCCAGCTGGCAAAACGCCTGACGCAGCCGGGCCAGATCCTGATGGTGGTGAAACGGATTGCCGCCCGCCCAGTAAGCCAGCCGGATATGAGGATAAGTAAGCTGACGGCCATTGTAGTCAAACCTGGTGCCAGGATTGAGCAGCATATCGGCAATACGGGCTACCGGAATAAAGCGGTCGATGCCATTTTTGCCCTGCGGCAGGGACGGAAAGCTGACCAGATTGTGATGTTTGCCATAATGGCCCAGCGCACCCAGTGCATAGGTATAGCCGCCGCCGGGCAGCCCGGGCTGTCCGAGTGCCGCCGCCAGCACCAGGCCAAGCCACACCGGTTGTTCGCCATGCTCGGCGCGTTGTAAGGCATGGGCGACCGTAACCAGTACGCGCTTGCCGTGCAGCTGTCGGGCGAACTGCCTGATCAGGTCGCTGCTGACGCCACAGATCGCGGCCGCCCACGGCGCGTCACGCACCACGCCATCCTCTTCACCCCGGATGTAGGCCACCATCTGAGGCCAGCCGACACAGTAGCGCGCCAGAAATGCCTCATCGGTTAACCCTTCGGTGATTAATACCGCCAGCAGGCCGAGTATAAACGCCGCATCCGTTCCGGGTCGCAGCGCCAGCCACTCACCCTGTGCTTCCTCTGGCAAATCGCTTTTCAGTGGGCTTACCGAGATAAAACGGGTGCCGCGCTGTGCTGCACGCTGCATAAAACCGCGCTCGGTATGCTCACTCAGGCCGCCGCTGGCCACCTGGGCATTTTTCAGCGCCAGCCCGCCAAACGCCAGCACCACCTCGCTGTGACCGGCAATCTCTTCCCAGCTCACGCCACGCCGGGCGACTTCATTCATGTCGCCCACAATATGCGGCAGCAAAACCGATGCCGCGCCGGAGCTGTAGCTGTTAACTGAGCGAACATAGCCGCCCAGCGTGGTGTTCAGGAAACGGTGCACCTGACTTTGGGCGTGATGGAAACGGCCTGCGCTTGACCATCCGTAAGATCCGCCAAAAATCCCCGCCGGGCCGTAAGCCTCACCGACCCGCTTAAGCTCCAGTGCAACCCGATGACTGGCTTCCTCCCAGCTAACCGCGACATATTCATCTGCCCCACGACGCCGATCCGGGCCAGGCCCGTTTTCCAGCCAGCCACGCCGTATCATCGGCCGTGCGACGCGTGCCGGGTGATTAAGTGAATGACGGAAGTTTTGCAACAGCGGACTGGGGTCGGGATCGCCCCCGAACGGCTCAATAAGCAGTTGATCGCCGCTGCGCTCAGCGTGAAAAGCGCCCCAGTGGGCGCTGTGCATTACCGGTTTTTGCGTCATCCTGCTTCCTGGTTATCACAAAAGAAACGGTGCTCAGAGCACCGTTGCGATAAAGTTTCTGACGCGTCCGTTGTCCGGATCGTCGAGTACCTGCTGCGTCGGGCCAGCCGCCACAATTTTGCCGCTCTCCATAAAGACGATGTTATCGGCGACCTCGCGGGCAAATCCGATTTCATGGGTGACAACCACCATGGTGATACCGGAATGCGCCAGCTGTTTAATGACCTGCAGCACTTCACCCACCAGTTCCGGGTCAAGCGCCGAGGTCGGTTCATCAAACAACATAACGCCAGGATCCATCGCCAGTGCGCGGGCAATCGCAACGCGCTGCTGCTGACCACCGGAAAGGTTTTGCGGCCACTCATCTTCGCGACCAGACAGCCCCACCTGTTTCAGCAGCACCAGTGCTTTGCTGGTCGCCTGATGGCGACTCTGCTTTTTCACCCGCATCGGCGCATCCGTGATGTTCTGCAACACTGTACGGTGCGGGAACAGGTTAAATTGCTGAAACACCATGCCGATTTCCGCCCGCTGGCGTGCAATGGCACTGCTGTTGAGTTCGTGCAGCGCCTGGCCTTTTTGTCGGTATCCCACCATCTGGCCGCCGATACGGATGGTGCCACCATCCAGCTTCTCAAGGTGATTAATGCAGCGCAGCAGCGTGGATTTACCGGAGCCGGATGGCCCCAGAATCACCGTGACCGACCCGGCAGGTATATCCAGGTTAACGTCGTCGAGGATGGTTACGCCAGAGAAGCGCTTGGTGACCCTGCGCAGTGCAATTGCTTCAGCCATTGCTCACACTCCTTTGCGTTTTCGGCAGCGAAAAGCGCGGCAACGACGGCCAGAGGCTGCGCTTTTCACGCCGCGTGACACCGCGGCCAAAATAACGCTCCACGTAATACTGGCCCACCGACAGCACTGAGGTCATCAGCAGATACCACAGAGTGGCGACCAGCAGCAGCGGGATCACTTCATAGGTGCGCTGATAGATAATCTGCGCCGAAAACAGCACATCCTGCAGAGAAATCACTGACACCACTGCCGTGGTTTTCAACTGGCCAATGATCTCGTTACCCGCTGGCGGCATAATGGCGCGCATCGCCTGCGGTAAAACGGTATGACGGAAAATCTGAGCCGGGCGATATCCAAGCGCTCGTGCCGCTTCAATCTGCCCATTACCCACGCTCTGGATACCCGCGCGCACAATTTCTGCGGCATAGGCGGACTGATGCATGACCAGCGCGATCACTGCCGCACTAAACGGGCTGACCAGCGCGTTGGATTGTGCACTCCAGATCTCACCTAAACCGGGAATCGACAACGCTATTCTGGGATAGAGCGCCGCGATGTTGTACCAGAGAAACAGCTGCACCAGCATCGGCACACCACGGAAAAACCAGGTGTAGGCCCAGCTCACCGCAACCAGAACCGGGTTTGATGAGAGACGCATCAGCGCCAGCACCGTGCCGAAGGCAAAGCCCAGCACCACTGAAATGGCGGTGAGCTGCAGCGTCATTAACACCCCCTGCAGAATGGAGGGCGCAGTGAAGTTTTCTGCGATGATCCCCCACTCAAAGCGCGGATTGTTAATCATCGAATGTGCCATCGCCACCACGCACAACAGCACCACCAGCGCACTCAGCCAGCGTCCGTAGTAGCGTTTACTGACGATTTTCAGATCGTCAGTGTGGTTCTGAATCTCACTCATTTAAAAATCTCTTCGTTGCGTCGGGCTTCGGTCACAGCACCAAATCCGATTCCCCAGTTATCGAGGATTTTCCGGTAGCTGCCATCTTTGATTAATGAGTTCAGCGCGGCCTGCACGGCAGGTTCAAGCGGAGAGGCTTTTGGGAAAGCGACAGAGACCGGTGCATCGTTAACGGTGATTTCGCCGCTCATGGTCAGCGGTTTGATTACCTTAACCTGCCACAGAAGCCCCTCATAGGGACCCAGGAACAGCGGTACGCGCCCGCTGACCACCGCCTGCACGCCAGCCGGACGATCCGGGAATATCGCTACCTTGATGGGCTGCTTACCTGCGGCCTCACAGGCTTTACTGGCTTCTTCCAGCCGCGTAACCTGGGTGGTACCGGAACCGGCGCCGACCTCTTTGCCGCAGACGTCACTGAGTGATTTAAACGGGGCGATACTGGCGTCTTTTCGGGAAATAATTCCCAGCAGGCTGGCGTTGTAGTAGCCGACAAAGTCGATCTGTTTCAGGCGGGTCGGTGTGGCATTTATGTTCGACAGCGCCACATCGTAACGTCCGGTTTTCAGACCGGGAATGATGTTGTCGAAGCCGCCCGTGTCGCGCCACTCTACCGCGATACCCAGACGTTCACCCACCGCATTCATGATGTCGATTTCGCGACCGGCCAGCGTCTTATTATCTTCTTTATAAAAGGTAGTTGGCGGCGTATTCGGGTTTGTTCCTGCCACAATGTAGCCACGCTTGAGGATATCCGCAGGAATCAGCGTTTTCAGCGCCGGATCGGCTTTAACATGTATGCTGCTGTCAGCAGGCACTGAGGGTTCTGCCGCAAAGCTGACGGATGCGTTGAGCACGAGTGTGAAAAGGGTCATTCTTTTTATCAATTTCACCGGAACCTTTCTCCTGATATTTAAAATGTTCCCCCAGAGGGAAAAGCGATCGTGACCTGTTGTCAGCGCTGAAAGAAAGCCAGATAAGCGGCGGGCTCCAGAGCTTTTATCATCCTCGTAACGTTCTGTTGTCATTCTCAGTGAAGACCGGCGGCGATCACAAATGCTAAAACCGGGAATATTTTGCTGGAATATGGCAATGGCGCGCGTTGCGAGGCTGTTGAACAGGCGCTGGCATCCTGTGACCGAAGAGATGAGCAGTTTGGTAAGGATTGGCGAGGCGAGAAAACGTCATACTGCGGTTAATTAATTGGCACAGCCAGGCTCTGATGATTAATAAAAATATAATTTCATTGATAAGTATTTATTGAAAAATCATCCCTCTGCGCCTGACCGATTCTTTTATCCGGGACTTATTTGATCAAAATCAATAACTATTTATTCAGGTAATGTAAAGACTGCAGCAGGCACGGGAATCATAATTTTAATCAAAATTATCAATACATTACACGAAGTAAATCAAAGATTAGCAGGCAGATAGTTTCCCTTGAGAATAATGAAAGCCTCAATAATCAGATCATTGAGTAAGCATAAATAATATTAAAGATTAGTCTGGCGCTGACGATAAGAAGATTATCTTTGAATTATTTAACAGCCTCTTCTCTGCTTCTGATATCTCACTAAAGGTGAACCTTATGGGCCTTGCTCAACGCATCTCCGATATTAAAATTGGGAAAAAACTGGGCGTCGGTTTTATCGTCGTCATTGCTGCCTCCCTCGCCATTACTTTTATCGCTTTCGATTGTTTTCGCAGTATTAAAGACAACTCCGCCCGGCGCACGATTACCGTGGAGATGGTAAACACGTTAAGCAAGGCACGCCTTAACCGCACCCTCTACCAGTACACCAAAGATCCCAAATTTGCCACGCAGAACGTTCAGGCCCTGAAGGAGTTAGATGCCCTTTATAAACGGCTGGATGGATTCAAATGGGATGAGATGGGCCAGCAGAAAGTCGCGCTGATGGGGCAGTTACTTAACGATTATCAGAATCAGCGCCAGACATTCGTGACGGCTGCGCAGGCGACAAGCAGCGCCTTTGATGCCATTAAACCGGGTGCCCTGATTGCGCTTGCGCATCAGTTTGAATCACTCGATATGGCTCTGACACCCGATGCGGCGCTGCCGGTCATGCACCTGGCCGCAGCGCTGTTTGATGCGGCCAATGTTGAAAAAGCGTTTCTCGATAAGCCGTCTGAGGCCAGCAGAGAGGCGATTCTTGAAGAATACACCGCTATCAACACCCTGAGCGAGCAACTGGATATTTTCGCCCAGCCGAATATTAATGACGTAACGCGAAATGTGCTCAGCACTCTGACGCAGCAACGCCAGGCTTTAACGCGCTATGTCGATGCGACAGAGAAAGAAAAGAGCGAATCGGCGGGCCTGACCACCACCGCAGAGCGGCTCAATGCGGTGGTCTCCGATACCTTTGCCTATCAGTCCCAGCTATCCTCTGAATTTATCAAACAGGCGGAGTGGCGCATTGCTTTTGCCGCGCTGATTTGTGTGGTGCTGAGTCTGCTGATTGCCTGGCGGATCACCCGCAACATTACGCTGCCATTGAAAGAGACGCTGAACGCAGCGCAACGTATTGCCAGCGGTGATTTAACAACCTCACTGAAAACCACACGTGGTGATGAGTTAGGTCAGCTGATGCAGGCGGTAGATGCAATGAACATCAGCCTGCAGAATATCATCACCAACGTGCGTGATGGCGTCAGCAGCGTGGCGCGTGCCTCGGCGGAAATCGCGGCAGGTAATACCGATCTTTCATCCCGCACAGAACAGCAGTCTGCCGCAGTGGTTCAGACCGCGGCCAGCATGGAAGAGCTCTCTTCAACGGTGAAACAGAATGCGGAGAACGCTCACCATGCGAGTCAGCTGGCGACAGACGCGTCAGTGAATGCCGGACGTGGTGGCGAGATTATCCGTGACGTTATCGAAACCATGAACAACATCAGCCAGAGTTCTGGCAAAATCGGCGAGATCATTCACGTCATCAACAGCATCTCTTTCCAGACCAATATTCTGGCCCTTAACGCCGCCGTCGAAGCGGCACGAGCCGGAGAGCAGGGTCGCGGATTTGCGGTGGTTGCCGGTGAAGTCAGAAATCTGGCCCAGCGCAGTTCACTGGCCGCCAAAGAGATTGAAACGCTGATACGCGAGTCACTTGATCGGGTTCATGATGGTTCTGAGTTTGTGGAACGCGCCGGTACCACCATGGATGACATCGTCCGCTCTGTCAGTCAGGTTAAAGATATTATGGGTGAAATTGCTGCCGCCTCTGACGAGCAAAACCGCGGCATTTCTCAGATCGCCACGGCAATGGCCGAGATGGATACCACGACGCAACAGAACGCCGCGCTGGTTGAAGAGTCCTCCGCCGCAGCCAGCTCACTGGAATCTCAGGCTGATGAACTGGAAAAAACAGTGGCCGTATTCCGTCTCTCTCCCGGACAAAGCAGCGTCAGCCGGGGCGCACCTGCCCTGTCGCCGCGTTTAGTGCCCGCAGTGCCCGTTAATGCATCAGCAGACTCAAGCTGGGAAAGCTTTTAACGGTTAGCGAAGCGTTAATTCTGTCTGACCGTAAATAGAGCCAGCCTTAATTGATTGAGGCTGGCTGAAATAACAGCCCTCTTCAGACAAATAAGTGATCTGATTAATCAGAAGATAATAAGCCGTAGCGGTTAACGCGGGAATGACAGGGTCAGGCGAGCATCCGGAAACTGAGGGAAGGTCATATTTCGGCCACGACAGCTGAAACAAGCTGGCTCGTGCCTGATGATTCCGGTTTATATCCCGGCTGGCTTTGAAATGAGGATAGAAAAGAATCGCGATCGGTCTGTACAGAAAGCGATGGAGAGAGAGTTGTCGTCCCTGACAGCTTCTCCGGCCGGTCTACGCTTTCGCGCAACCGATGAGGTCATCCGCTTCGTCGTTTTCCGGCCGGAGCCGGACTACGTCCATTGGCATCAGTTCCGTTACTGCTAGTTCAGCTCTTCGTTCAGGCTTGCAAGCGTCTGCAGGTACGGCACCTGCTGTTGAGCAATCGCCGATGACTCAAAACTACTCAGCCAGCTTCTGGCTTCGGCGATTTTCGTCAGCCGATCCGCGTTGCTTTCAGATTTCGCCATATAACCCAGTTGGGTAAAGAGTGTTGCGATACTGATTTCTTTTTCACCCAGGGCAAGGCTTAGTGCCGCTTCGCCAATAATGACGTGGCCTTTCTCGTCGTTTTGAAATAACACAGAAAATCCTCCATTAGATACGAATTGATGACAACCTCACCAGAGACTGTAGTCGTAAAAGAGAGAACTGCCCGAATTTATCACTAAAAATCGCGCAACTTGCTGAACAAATGTACTTAATGTTTTTTTTCCGGATTGTTCTGTTTGTCTCTGCCGCCCTTCCTGTCAGACTTGCTTTTAAATTCACGATGGGATGTCACCATGAAACTTTCCATTCTCCTTACGCTGCTGGCTGCGACGGTCTGCTCCGTTTTTGCTGCCCATGGCAAATTTGAAACGCAGCAGGCTGGCCAGTCACTCTTCACGCAAAGCGGGGAAACGATCAGCGAAGAATAATGGCTGCGCGCAGCATCGTCAGTGACCGGCCAATCGGTTATGATCCGTTGCCATTTACCTGCCGGTTGCCCGATGTCTGCCATTATCGATACGTTTATCGCCCCGCCCTGCTTTGATGAGATAACCCTTCTCTTTCAGGACGACCATCTGCTGGTGATCAATAAACCCAGCGGTTTGCTGAGCCTGTCAGGCAAAAATCCGCAAAACCTCGATTCGGTGCATCATCGGCTGGTGAAGCTTTTTCCTGGCTGCGCGCTGGTTCATCGGCTCGATTTTGGCACCTCCGGGCTGATGGTCGTCGCACGCAGCAAAACGATTAATGCGGCACTCTGCCAGCAATTCAGCCAGCGCAGCGTGCGTAAAGCTTATCAGGCGCTGCTGTGCGGGCACCTTGCCGATGACGAAGGCGTCATTGATGCCGCGATAGCGAAAGATCCGGCGCAGTTTCCCCGGATGGTGATTTGCCCGATCCAGGGGAAACCTGCGCGCTCACGCTACCGGGTCATAGAACGCGGTTATTATCAGGAAAAAAAGGGAAAGGGATTGCCGGTCACGCGGGTTGAACTGATGCCGGAAACCGGGCGCACCCATCAGCTGCGCATTCACTGTCAGCAGCTGGGGCACCCGATTCTGGGCTGTGATCTCTACGGCGGGCTTTTGCTGCCTGGCGCAGATCAGGCAGAGAGACTGATGCTGCACGCCAGCGGATTGACGTTTGTTCATCCTGTCAGCGGCAGCACGCTGCAACTCTCTGCCGACAGCCCGTTCTGAATGCGTCAGCGCGCTGTTACCACATCAAATCATCGGGCACTTTGAAATCAGCATAAGGATCATCTTCGTCCTGTGCTTCTTCACTTAATGCACTGTTTAATACGATGGCACTGGCATCACGCTGCGCAATTTTATCCGCTACGCTGGCCGGGATGATGGCGTACTGGCTCTCGCCATTATTGTCAGCCGCCAGGCGGGCAATGGCGAGACGCCCATTGATCAGCTGAGTCTGCGTCAGCTTATCCACCATAATCTTTTTGATCAGGTTATTGTCGGTGAAGTTGAAGCTGATGTTGCCTCTTGCCACGTCAATTTTGTTCATTTCGATCAGCTGTTTGACCTGCGCTTTGTACTCTTTAGACAGCACAGCCAGCTTCTGCTGCTCGTTCAGCTGCTTATCCCGCTCAAGCTGCGCTTTTTTGTTATCTTCCACCGCCGCTCTGGCTTCACGTGCCTGAACCCTGGATTTCTTCGCTGTCCGCTGAACCTTGTCCATTTTTTTGCTGGATACTAATCCCGCTTTCAGCATCTGCTCTTGCAAGGTGAGTTTTGTCATTGTCGTCTCTGAACCTGTGAAATAATGTCCGGGATTATACCTGTAATCGTCCGGGCTGTACCAGGTTGCCGCATCTGCCGCGCCCGCGATTGCGGGCAGCCTCTCAACACTGTGCTAACATTCCCCGGTCAAAATCACCTTATTGAGCACCATGTCAGAGCTAACAAAACGTAAAAATGACCCTGAAGGGCTGAAAAAACGCATTATCGCAGGCGCACTGAAAACCTTCGCGGAGTTTGGTATGCAGGGTGCCAGGCTGGAGCAGATTGCTGAGCATGCGCAAACCACTAAACGCATGGTGGTCTATCACTTTGGCAGTAAAGAGCAGCTTTATATCCACGTGCTGGAGCAGGTTTATCAGCAGATACGTCAGCATGAAACCGGCCTGAACCTGGCGGCGATGGAGCCGGAACTGGCCATGACCCGCCTGGTGGAAGCCAGTTTTGATTACCATGTCGAGCATCCCGATTTTATCCGGCTGGTCTGCAGTGAGAACCTGTTGCGCGGGCGCTACATCACCCAGTCGCCGCAGATTAAAGCCCTTAACCGCAGCGCGCTGGATCTGCTGGATGACATCCTGGCACGCGGTCAGCAACAGGGCGTGTTCACTGCCGATGTGCAGACCATCGATGTCCATCGCCTGATCAGCAGTATCTGCGTTCATCACGTCTCAAACCGCTACACCTTCAACGCCCTTTTCAGCCCGGACAACAGCGAAGCAGAGAGTATCCGCCGCAATCGTCAGCTGGCTGTAACCGCAACGTTACGCTATATCCGCAAATAATTGCCCGCAGGCCGGGCTGCGCTTAGCCATAGTCTACGCTTACTGATACTTGTCACTAAAATGCAATAATAAGGAATGCTGTTGTGAGCAGAGATGCACGCCTCTATCCGCTTCGTCAGACCCATGTTGAACCCGATGATGATGCGCTGTGGAACTGGGCGCAGAACGCGCAAATCGGCAGCCGTCACCAGGTTCAGCGTCCCGCCAGTGAAGCGGAATTACAGAGACTTATCCGGGAGTCACACGGCCAGATTCGGGTGATCGGCAGCAAGCTGTCGCCTGGTCGTATGCTGCATGTCAGTGATGACGATGTGCTGCTCGATCTCAGCGCCCTGAGCGGCCAGCTTGCCAGTGATGAACAGAGCGTGACCTTTGGTGGCGCGACCCCGCTTGAGCAGGTCTATCGCAGCCTGACCGAAATGAACCGCATGCTGGCTTCATCACCAGGCGTGATTGCCATTCAGACGCTGGCGGGCGCGATGGCGACCGGAACGCACGGCCAGGGATTGCAGCAGAGTTCGATTGCCGACGAAGCGCTGGCAATCAGAATGGTGCTGGCTGATGGCAGCGTGCGCGAATTTGTTCGTGGCGAAGCTGATTTCCCGGCAGCGCAGGTCTCACTGGGCGCATTAGGCATTGTTACCGCGGTAACCCTGCGTACCCAGCCGTTTAGCATCTTCACCTGCCACAAAAATGCCGTCTCCGCCGATACCCTTGAAGAGGATCTGCTGTGCTGGAACAACGACTATCCGCTGAGCAAAGCCTGGTGGTTTGTCGATGACAACCTGATGCACGTCTGGAACGCCCATGAGGCGAGTGATGAAGAGCGTCAGCGCTACGAAGCGCAGGGTCGTCAGGTGGTGGAACATGACGGCGAAGTTGACGAAAGCCTCAACGACACCATCGACCAGACGCTGGCGCATATGCACCGCGATACGCAGATTGAGGGCAAAGGGGGAAAACAGTTTCGCACCGTCACCCGTTTTCGTGATTTCACCGATGTTACCGGTGATATTTACCAGCTCTTCTGCCGCGGCATTGCGGTGCCGCAGATCAATGTGGAAATCGGCGTGCCGCTGGCAAAAACCCCGGCCATCATTCGCCGCATTAAGCAGTGGTATGCCGGGAACCGCCCGCATATGCACTACCCGATTATCCTGCGCTGCACCGGTGCATCATCGGCCTGGCTCAGTCCGGCCGCTGACCAGCCAACCTGCTTTTTCGGCTTCGTGGTCTATTACGCCGACGATGGTTCGCTGTCACAGGAAGGCCTGCACTTCCTGACGGAAGTGGAAAAACTGCTGGCCGAAGAGGGCGGACGCCCGCACTGGGGCAAATATTACGATGAAGAACGTTACAACTGGCGTGAGATCTATCCGCAGTGGGACGCCTTCCGCGCCCTGCGCAGCCAGCTCGACCCAAATGGCCGACTGGGTAACGACTACATCACGCCACTTTTTGACTGATTGAGGAAAGTTATGTTTGCCTGGGTAACGCTGTTAACTCAACCCGATTATCTGGTGGGCGTGAAAGCGCTGCACCGTTCGCTGCAACAGAGCCACAGCCAGTGGCCGCTGGTGGTGATGACCACGCCGGCGATTTCAGCGTCTGACTGTCAGATTTTGCAGGATGAGGGCTGTGTCATTAAACCGGTCGAGCCCCTCTATCCGCGCGACGATCTGGATCAGCACTACGCATCGGCGCAGTTCGGCGAAGTCTGGACCAAGCTGCGCGCCTGGCAGCTAACCGATTATGAGCGCGTCGTGTTTCTGGATGCCGATATGCTGGTCCTTCAAAACATGGATGAGCTGTTTACCCTGGATCTGGGCGATAACCCGCTCGCCGCCTGTCACGCCTGCCGCTGTAATCCCAACCAGATTGCCTCTTATCCGGCAGAGTGGCAGCCTGAGCAGTGCCACTATACCTGGCAGGCGCGCGGAGAGAAGGCGCCAGAGAGTGTGGATCTTTACCTGAACGGCGGTTTTCTGGTGTTGAAGCCCGATAATGCGATGTTCGACGCACTGGAAAAGCGTATTGCCGCCATTGATGATCTCAGTAACTATCCCTTCTCCGAGCAGGATCTGCTGAACGAAGTGTTTGCCGATCGCTGGAAGCCGCTCTCTTACATCTACAATGCCTTGAAAACGCTGCCGTTTCAGCATAGCGGTCTCTGGCACGATGATGAGGTGAAGAACCTGCACTATATTCTGGCAAAACCGTGGAAACGCGATCTCAGCCAGCCCGAGAGTCAGCGCGATCGCTTTTATGCGCTGGATAAATTGTGGTGGGAAAAAAGCGGTCTGATCTGATTGGCTGTGGGCGGGAAGCCAACGTTTCCCGCCCTGCCCGCCAGTGTTAATCAACACATCGGCAATACCCTCTATCCCTCTGATTCTGCCTTTACCTCAATCCAGCGGCGTTGCACTGCTGAGTGAGCAATCGCTTCCAGCACCTTCTGAACCTGCAATCCCTCAGCAAAATCGGGCCACATGCGGTCGCCCGCTGCGATGCCGTTGATCAGGTCGCGAATCTCCACCGTTTTCTGATCGTTAAAACCGATGCCGTGCCCGGCAGAAACGCAGAAGTTCGCGTAATCAGGGTGTGCTGGTCCGGTCAGGATAGTTTTAAATCCCTGACGCCCGGCCGGTTCGTCATGCAGATAAAGCTCCAGCTCCGCCATGCGCTCCTGGGTGTAGCGCAGTGTGCCTTTGGTGCCGGTGACAACGTAAGTCAGTCCCATCTTTGCACCACAGGCGATGCGTGAGGTTTCAATCACGCCGTGCGCACCGTTATGGAAGCGAAGCAGCGCGCTGGCCTGATCTTCGTTTTCGACCGGTAACTGCCGCGCAGGCTCTTTCGGGTCGGGCCGGGAGGCGATCACCGTCATCATGTCGCCGCTGACCTCAGCAATGTCACCAACCAGGTAGTGCGCCATATTAACGATATGCGCCGCCAGATCGCCAAGCGCACCGAGGCCTGCCAGCGCTTTCTGACAGTGCCAGTCGAGCGGCGTTTCCGGTCTGGCGAGATAATCCTCGTTATGGGTGCCGTAGAAATGCACCACGTCGCCTATCTCACCATTGGCAATGATCTCTTTCGCCAGCTGGCTGGTGGGGTTTTTCATATAGTTGAAGCCTACCAGCGTTTTAACCCCTGCCGCATCGGCTGCCGCCACCATCTCCTGCGCATCCGCCACGCTTAACGACAGCGGCTTTTCTGAATAGACGTGTTTGCCGTGGCGTATCGCCTCCAGCGCCATCTCTTTATGCAGGAAGTTGGGGGCGCAGATATCCACGACATCAATCGCCGGGTCGCTGACCAGCGCGCGCCAGTCACCCGTCGAGCGCGCGAAACCAAAGGTCGCCGCCTGACGGGCGGCCAGCTCGGGGTTCACTTCAGCCAGCATCTCCCGCACGATTTCGCCTTTTAGTGCAAATACGGTGGGGGCCTGCGCATAAGCAATCGCGTGGCAGCGTCCGATATAGCCGCTGCCAATCATGCCGATTCTGACTTTGTTCATTTCAACTCCAGAGATTCAGTTCAGGGTTGAAATGGAATCTACGTTTCGTTTTTATTGCTGACAAAGCCAGAATCCACACTTTGTGACGCCCGTAAAAAACTATCCGGTTAAATCACGCGCCTGGCCGCCTGACAAGGGCTATACAGCGCCATAACACCTCATAAAAACCTCAGTTTTACACGTGCCGTTTTGCCGGATGAGTCAGCTGCACAGGCCGCTCTTTCAGTGCTTAAAACGCCATAGTGGCGACTATTTCAGCAGCCGCGCTAATTTATGAAAAAGAGCTTTGACATGGCCCGGCGTGGCCGTTACTATGCGCCCCGTTCAAACGATTCCTCTGTAGTTCAGTCGGTAGAACGGCGGACTGTTAATCCGTATGTCACTGGTTCGAGTCCAGTCAGAGGAGCCAAATTTGAAAAGCCTGCTTAGGAAACTAAGCGGGCTTTTTGCATTTTATACTTCTTATAAAATTTCTGCGTCTTACTCAGTCTGTTTCCTCTTCAAATTCCCCGTTCTTTTCGTTAGTGCCTGATACTTAGACATTCGGTTCCGCCCTCACTTAAAGGTTCATTTCTGACCCCTACATCTCATGCTCTCTTTAACAAATGCATTAACAGTGGCTTAAAGTGTCATAAATGACCTTTCATCCGCATATTTCACACTCTGGCTGTAAGCTGAGAAGATGCTGCCGTTAATAGGTTCAAAAATGACCCTTTTAGTACTATAGTCGGACCATATCGTTTCAAAAACGTACTGAAATTGCAGAAAAGGTCAAAAATGAACCTTGATGAGATTAAATCTTCGCTGCTAAGCCTTTCTGAGTCAGATCGGCAAAAGGTATTGGCGGGGTTCGCTTTGAGTAGAGAAGCCACAACAGAAGCAATAAATGCGGACAAACCGGACACCCGATCGGAGCTGAGAGATCTGACGTTTCCGACACTGCCACAACTACTGGCCAATGAACTCAAACGACAAAACATCACCTATGAAGAGATGGCGATTCAGATTGGTGTATCACTCTCAACATTTAAACGACTGATTGCCAGACCATCTTCTGCAAAGGCAATAAATCTTCACGCCTTACTTAAAGAACTGGGTATAAAAGTATGGCTCGAAAAATAGAGGTGTGGCTTTACAACACGCTGGCAGGGACGCTGAGTGAAGGGCATAACGGTTATACTTTCTGCTACCTGCCTACTTATGTCGGCTGTGCGATATCTCTCAGCATGCCGGTAAGACCTGAGCCCTATTTAAGTGAAGAGCTACATCCCTTCTTTAAAGGTTTAGCGCCGGAAGGCTGGTTGCGAAAACGCTATTCTGAAATTCAAAAAATTGATGATAAAGATCTGTTCGGCTTACTGATGGAAAATGGCAACGATTTGCTTGGGGCAGTCGTCTTTAAAGAGATAACATCATGAATTCAGAACGCTGCCTGATCACATTAAAACGGCTTAAAGAATCTGAGCTAAAAACTGGCTACTCAACAAAAGGCATCCGGCATCTGCTGGGTAGTCTGAATGTGGCTCTTAGCCTGCCGTTTACGCGCAGTCAGTTTATTCAGGAACTCCCTGAACGTCAGAAAGGCATGAGCATTTCAGGCTATCAACCCAAACTGTCGCTTCGCCTGGCAAAGGGAGAACTGGTGGTCGTCAGCAATGATGGCACCTATATCCTGAAACCCTCTCCGGAAGAATACCCACACCTGGCAGAAAACGAGCATGCCACTATGTGCGTCATGCAGCGTCTGAAATTTGACGTCCCCCCGTTCGGGCTGATGCCATTCAGACACGATGAAAATCGGCCAGAAGAACTGGCGTTTGTCATTAAAAGGTATGACCGGACAGCGTCAGATAACGCGAGATTACATCAGGAACAGCTGGATGGCGCGATGGGTCTCGGCGATAAATATGGCAGGATTGATAATCATAAGGCCATCAGTTACGAGAAAGCCGCTAAATTCCTGAATACCAGAGTGAACAGCAGTTTAAGGAGTAAACGTGACCTCTTTTTGCGCATCGTGTATGCCTATGTGCTGGGAAACAATGATTTTCATCTGCGCAATATCGGGATTATCCTGCCTCCGCAGGGTTCACCCTGGCTGGCCCCGGTTTATGACTTTATCAGCGTTGTGCCCTACCCTGCAGCGTTTGGAGAGTATTTATCTTTGCCCCTGCTGGAACGTGAAGAAAATGATGCAGGAAACGCACCGGGGATCAATTCAGAGTACGGAGAATATCTGGGTGCAGACTTTATCCTGCTTGCCCAGGGTATGGATATTAATCCGACACTGGCACGAAAATGGCTTTCCGAGGTGGTGAGTTATCATCAGCTTATTATCGATACTTATAATGAAAGTCATATGCCTGAATCGCAGCGGGAAGCCGTACTTGACTACGTGGCCCGAAGAATCACGTTACTGGCAGTGACCGAAATTTAAATGATGCCATTAACCTGTTGTGCCTGGGTTGTAAAAGGATAGTTAAGCGGTCGAATAACTCACCTGCTCTCATAAAAAAACCCGCTAATATCAGCGGGTTTCAGGTTTTACAACGTCAACAGCAATCAGAGTTCAAACCGATCCAGATTCATCACTTTGGTCCAGGCGGCAACAAAGTCTTTAACGAATTTTTCACGGGCGTCGCTGCTGGCGTAGACTTCCGCCGAGGCGCGTAACACCGCATTGGAGCCAAACACCAGATCGGCGCGCGTGGCGGTGAAACGGGTTTCGCCAGTGACGCGATCCCGTCCAATGAATTTCTCATTGGTCGAATCAGCGGCTTTCCACTCGGTGCGCATATCCAGCAGATTCACGAAGAAGTCTGTGTTCAGCGTCCCTGTGTGGTGCGTGAAGATGCCGTGCTGGCTGCCATCAAAGTTAGCACCCAGCGCACGCATCCCACCAACCAGCACCGTTAACTCCGGCACGGTCAGGGTCAGCTGCTGCGCTTTATCGATCAGCAGATTTTCGGTGGTGGTTTTGCCGAAGCCAGTACCGTAGTTACGGAAACCATCTGCACGCGGTTTCAGCAGATCGAATGACTCGATATCAGTCTGATCCTGACGCGCATCAACACGGCCCGGAGTAAATGGCACGTCAATTTCAACGCCAGCTGCTTTCGCCGCCTGCTCAACGCCGACCACACCCGCCAGCACAATCACATCTGCCAGTGAAGCCTTGTGCGCTTCACGCTGCACCGCTTCCAGCGTCGGCAGCACGCGTGCCGCGACGGCATTGACGTCCCACTCACGCTGCGGCAGCAACGCCAGGCGGGCACCGTTGGCACCACCACGTTTGTCGCCGCCACGGAAGGTTGATGCCGAGGCCCAGGCAACCGAAACCAACTCGCTGACGCTGAGGCCGGTTGCAGCGATTTTCTCTTTCAGCTGCGCGATATCCGCCACGGTTGGATGATAAACCGGTGCAGGCAGCGGATCCTGCCAGATCAGATCTTCCTGCGGGACTTCAGGTCCGATGTAGCGCGCTTTTGGCCCCATATCACGGTGAGTCAGTTTAAACCAGGCACGGGCAAAGGCTTCGTTGAACGCCTGCGGATCGTTGTGGAAACGACGCGAAATCTTTTCAAACTCCGGGTCAAATCGCAGCGTCAGATCGGTCACCAGCATGGTCGGCTTGTGTTTCTTCGCGGCGTCAAACGCATCCGGGATAATATCCGGGGCATCAGCTGCCACGAACTGGATGGCACCGGCCGGGCTGCGCGTCTGAACCCACTCATATTTGAACAGGTTCTCGAAGAAGTAGTTACTCCACTGGGTTGGCGTCTGAGACCATATTACTTCCAGACCGGAGGTAATCGCATCTGCGCCAACGCCCGTGCCGTGGCTGTTGACCCAGCCCAGGCCCTGCGCCTCAATCGGTGCAGTTTCCGGATCGACACCGACGTGGCTGGCCGGTGCGGCACCGTGGGTTTTACCCAGCGTATGTCCACCAGCAATCAATGCCACGATCTCTTCGTCGTTCATGCCCATGTTGCCGAAAGTGGCGCGAATAGCCGGGGCCGCAGAGGCAGGATCGCCGCTGTGTTCCGGACCTTCCGGGTTCACGTAGATCAGACCCATTTCGGTAGCGCCCAGTGGCGACTGCGCCAGGGATTCCGGGTGACGGTGTTCCAGCCAGGCGGCTTCTTCACCCCAGTTCACATCCATATCCGGTTCCCAGACATCTTCACGTCCGGCACCAAAGCCGAAGGTACGGAATCCGGAGTTTTCCAGCGCGACGTTGCCCGCCAGAATGTAGAGGTCGGCCCAGGAGATCTTCTGACCATATTTCTGTTTAACCGGCCACAGTAAGCGGCGCGCTTTATCCAGACTGACGTTGTCTGGCCAGGAGTTTAGGGGTGCGAAGCGTTGCTGACCACGACCTGAACCACCGCGTCCGTCCACGGAGCGATAGGTTCCGGCGCTGTGCCAGGCCATACGAATAAACAGGCCGATGTAGCTGCCCCAGTCAGCGGGCCACCAGGCTTGTGACTCGGTGAGCAACCCTTTGATGTCAGCTTTCAGCGCTGAGTAATCTAATTTGGCAAATTCTTTACGGTAATCGAAGGATTCATCAAGCGGGTTCGAACGGGATGAGTGCTGGTTCAGCAGGTCAACCCGGAGTTGATTAGGCCACCAGTCGCGGTTGGTTGTTCCGCCTCCCGGCGCCTGATTTTCCTGAGAAGGCTTACCGGCATGAAAAGGACATTTGCCCTCGGGCGCTTCGCGATCGGCTTCGACAATAGGCTTTGCATCTTTTGCATCTTCATCAATGGAATTGCTCATGGTCACACCTCTTTTTTGTATTTTCATCGCTACTCTATAGAGGATTTTCAGGATCGCACACCTGTCTCATCCTATCTGTTTGATAGCTTTTACCTTTTTATACACCTTCTTCAAAAGCTTAAAACAATGAATTGACGGTTACTGCCAGGCTGCAGAGAGCAGCGAAGCGGCAACCGTCACCCTGAGACTATTCCGACAGCGCCGGTTTCACAACTGCCGTTTTGCTGCCCGGCAGGCGGATGCGGAACCAGATAGCGTACATTGCGGGCAGGAAAACCAGCGTGATCAGGGTGCCGCCCAGCGTCCCACCAATCAGGGTATAGGCCAGCGTTCCCCAGAACACCGAGTGGGTCAGTGGAATAAACGCCAGAATCGCCGCCATTGCCGTCAGCAGCACCGGACGGGCACGCTGCACTGTCGCTTCGACCACTGCATCAAAGGGTGCCAGACCCTCCTGTTCATTGTGGTGGATCTGCCCTATCAGAATCAGCGTGTTACGCATCAGTATGCCCGACAGGGCAATCAGCCCGACCAGTGCATTGATACCAAAAGGCTGACTGAACAGCAGCAGCGTCGGCACGACGCCAATCAGCCCGAGAGGCGCAGTCAGAAAGACCATGATCATCGCCGACAGAGAACGCACCTGCAGAATGATGATCAGCAGAGTGATCGCAATCATGATCGGGAACAGCGGGGCCATCGCCTGGGTCGCTTTACCGGACTCCTCTATTGAACCGGCCAGTTCAATGCGGTAGCCCGCGGGCAGCGTCGCGATGATCGGTTGCAAGGCTTTGTTCAGCGCCGTCGAGACGTCAGGCGGCTCCAGGGAATCGGCGATATCACCCCGAACGGTGATGGTCGGCGTGCGGTCGCGCCGCCGCAGCACGGGATCTTCCATTTTCACCTGCACATCACCAATCTGCGATAAGGGGATACGCTGACCCGCGGTGCCCACCAGCGTGAAGTCGGCGATTTTAGCCGGATCGAGGCGGGCTTCTCCGGCCGCACGCCCCACCACCTGGACCGAGCGGATATCTTCCCGCACGGTAGTGACAGGCACGCCCGACAGCAGAAACTGTAATTGCCGGGCGACGTCACTGGATGTCAGCCCCACAGCCTGCAGCCGGTTCTGATCCAGTGAGAAATGCAGCGTCGGCACGGGGGCGCCCCAGTCGGTATTCACCGTCCTCATCATCGGGCTGGCCCGCAGGACCGCTTCCACCCGATCGGCAATCGCGCGCAGATGGGCCGGATCAGGCCCCATCACCCGCCACGCCACCGGATAAGGGGAGTATGGGCCAAACACCAGCTGCGTTACACGAACCTGCGCTTCAGGCACCAGACCGCTGGCAATGGCGGCGCGCAGCTGCGTTTTCAGTGCCTCACGCGCGTCCTGACTGTCGGTCAGTACCACCAGCTTAGCAAAGGCCGGATCGGGCAGTTCCGGTGCCATCGCCAGATAAAAACGCGGTGGCCCCTGACCAATATAGGTGGTGACGATTTTTGCCTGCTGCTGCTGTTTAAGCCATGTCTCAACCTTTTCAGCCGCTGCGCGGGTCTGTTCTATGGCGCTGCCGTAGGGGAGCTGAACTTCAACCAGCACTTCAGGCCGGTCTGAGGTCGGGAAAAACTGTTTTTTCACCAGCGCCATACCGAGCACAGCGGCGATAAACAGGGCAATCACCACGCCTGCCACCCAGCCTTTACGGGCAATCACGCGGGTCAGCAGGCGGCGAAAGCGGTTGTAGTGGCGGGTGTTGTAGATCGCTGTGTGACCGCCTTCTACCGTTTTGATGGCTGGCAGCAGCTTTACGCCGAGATAAGGGGTGAACACCACCGCGACGATCCAGGAGGCGATCAACGCGATGCCGACTATCCAGAACATATTGCTGGTGTACTCGCCCGCCGTGGACTGCGCAAACCCATTGGGCATAAACCCGACGGCCGTAACCAGGGTGCCTGCCAGCATTGGTGCCGCCGTATGACTCCAGGCATAGGCAGAAGCCTTAATGCGGTCGTAGCCCTCTTCCATTTTCACTACCATCATCTCAATGGCGATAATGGCGTCGTCCACCAGCAGGCCCAGCGCCAGAATCAGCGAACCCAGCGTGATGCGGTCAAAGTTTTTGCCGGAAGCCTCCATCACCACAAACACCACCGCCAGGGTGAGCGGCACCGCAGCCGCGACCACTACCCCGACACGCCAGCCCATGCTGACAAAGCAGACCACCATCACCACCAGCAACGCCACGACGAACTTAACCATAAATTCATCAACCGCCGAGCGGATATTGACGGACTGATCGGTGACCTGAGTCAGTGAGAGCCCCAGCGGCATCGCCTGGTTAATGCGGGCGGTTTCAGCCGCCAGTGCCTTGCCGAGTTCCAGACCGTTCCAGCCTTCACGCATTACGATACCCAGCAGCAGCGCCGGTTCGCCCTGATTGCGCACCATAAAGGTGGCGGGATCTTCGTAACCCCGGGTCACCGTAGCCACGTCCGCCAGCTTCAGGCTTCTCCCCTGCGCCACAATCGGCGTCTCACGGATTTTTTCCAGTCTATCGAACGCGCCATCCAGGCGGATAAAGACCTGTGGCCCCTGCGTATCAATCGATCCCGCTGGCGTCAGGACATTCTGATCGTTCAGCGCAGCAAAAATTGCCTGCGGGGTGATGCCGAGTGTCGCCAGTCGATCGTGTGAAAACGACACATAGATGCGTTCACTCTGCTCACCGATGATATTGACCTTTTTCACGCCAGGCAGATGCAGCAGTCGCTGACGCAGTGATTCCGCTTCACGAACCAGCAGGCGCTGCGGCTCCCCTTTTGCCTTCAGCGCCAGCAGTGCAAAGGTCACGTCGGAGAACTCGTCGTTGATCATCGGCCCGATGACCCCGGCAGGCAGATTTCTGCTCTCATCACCCAGCTTCTTACGCGCCTGGTAAAACTCCTCCTGAACCTGGGAAGGCGGCGTTTTGTCCTGCAGGGATAACATAGTGAAAGCCAGACCGGGGCGCGTGTACGTCTCGCTACGGTCATACCACCTCAGCTCCTGCAGACGCTTTTCCAGCGGCTCGGCCACCTGATCCTGCATCTCCTGAGCCGTCGCACCCGGCCAGGCGGAGATAATCGTCATCTGTTTTACGGTGAACGGTGGATCTTCTGCCCGTCCCAGTTCGAAAAAGGACAAGACGCCCGCCACGGTAATCAGGATGATCAGAAACAGCGTAATAGCGCGCTCGCGCACGGCCAGCGCTGACAGATTAAAGCGTCCCTGGCTCATGGCTGGCTCCCGGCAACGGCAGCGTCATCGGGGCGCACGCGCTCCCCCTGCTGCAACAGATGCGCGCCCAGCGCCACTATCTGATCGCCAGCATTAAGCTGACCCGTGACGGTGGCCGCCTCGTCACTTATCGACACCACCGTCACCGGCCGCCAGGCAACGGTAGCGGGCTGGCCGGTAATATCCCAGACGCCTGGCCCTTTACCGGCATCGTAGATCGCCGCCAGCGGAACCTGCAGCAGCGGTTGCAACGGTTTATTCGGCAGCGTGATTGTGACGGTGGCTCCCAGCGGTGCGCTGGCCAGTGCGCCCTCCAGCACATATCTCGCCTCAAAGGTGCGCGTCATCGGATCGGCCACATCAGCCAGTTGGCGCAGCCGGGCAGAAACCGGCGCACTGCCCGCACCATACAGCGTTGCCTTTGCCTCACTTCCCACTGCCGGGCGCAGGGTCTCTGGCAACTGAACACTTGCCTCGCGCTGTCCGGCTCTGGCCAGTCTGATGACAGCCTCACCGGCACTCACAACCTGACCCGGCTCCGCCAGCGTTGCCATCACCACGCCATCGTCATCAGCCAGGAGCAGCGCATATCCGCTGGCGTTACCTGCCACGCTGGCCTGCGCCTGGGCGGCTTTCAGCTCAGCCTGAGCGGTGGCCGCAGCGGCCCGAATCTGGTCGTATGCCGACGCAGAAACTGCCCCGGTTGCCACCAGAGTGCGGTAACGCGCCTGATCGGCGCTGGCCTGTCTGACGCGTGCCTGCGCGGCGGCAACGGCCTGCTGCTGAGCCTGGGCCTGCAGCCGGAGATCTGCCGGGTCGAGCCGCATCAGCGGCTGACCGCGCTTCACCCGCTGGCCGCTATCCACCAGCCGTTCGAGGATTTTTCCTGAGACCCGAAAGCCGAGGTCGCTCTGAACCCGGGCAACCACGACGCCACTAAACACACGGCTGCCATCGGTGGCGCTGATGACCTTTGTGACCCTGACCAGCGGCGGCTGCGTGCGCGGATCGTCTTTGGGTGAATTATCCCGGCAACCCGCCAGCGCCAGTGGCAGCAGACAAACAACCAGAATGGCAGGATTGAACCTGAGCATAGATTACCTTCAACAGTAAGCAGGAGAGTGCCGCCATTCTCTTATCATGTGACCAATACTGTCAATAGTCACAAATTGCGTAAAGGCATTGTCCGTTCATACAGGTTATGAAAACACGTTAAACCAGGGAAATGCGTTGATGAAGGGTTCAGGCCTACCCTGAGCAGAGGAAACATCCCATTCAGCAACAAGTGACGAAATAAATCATAAGTCACAAAACCTGCATATTCCGGACATTAGAAACAGAGTGACGAAAAGGCTCTGCCAGGGCCTGGAATGGCTCGCCAGAGAGAAGTTCAGAGAGGATAAAGCAGAAAAAACGGGGAGTGATGACGCGCGTTTACAGCAGAATCACCGCAGGCGCTATGTCATCTGCGCCTGCGGTGGATCTCACAGCGCCCTGCTCTTCAGGGCGCTCTGTCACTTAACGCCAGCCGAGTTCCGGGGCGACATACTTCAGGATCGCCTCAATCACATGGGCGTTGTAGGCGACACCAAGCTGGTTAGGCACGGTGAGCAGCAGGGTGTCGGCTTCGGCAATCGCCTCATCCTGCGCAAGCTGCTTAATTAACGCCTCTGGCTCTGCGGCATAGCTGCGGCCAAAGATAGCGCGGGTTTTCTCATCGAGAAAGCCCACGGAATCCTGGTCGTTACCGCTGCGGCCAAAGTACGCGCGGTCCATATCATTCACCAGCGCAAAGATGCTGCGACTGACCGAGACGCGTGGCGCATGCTGATGCCCCGCCGCTTTCCAGGCCTCACGGTAGGCGCGGATCTGTTTTGCCTGCTGAATGTGGAACGGCTCGCCGGTTTCATCATCTTTCAGGGTTGAACTTTGCAGGTTCATGCCCATTTTTGCCGCCCATTCTGCGGTGGCGTTGGAGCCGGATCCCCACCAGATGCGGTCGCGCAGGCCTTCAGAGAGCGGCTCAGGACGCAGCAGGCCTGGCGGATTGGGGAACATGGGCTGTGGATTGGGCTTAGCAAAACCTTCGCCGCGCAGCACCTCCAGAAACTCTTCGGTGTGACGACGGCCCATATCCGCATCGCTTTCTCCCGCTTTCGGTTCAAAGCCGAAGTAACGCCAGCCATCGATTACCTGCTCAGGTGAACCGCGGCTCAGACCCAGTTGCAGACGACCATTGGAGATCAGGTCTGCCGCGCTGGCGTCTTCCACCATGTAGAGCGGGTTTTCGTAGCGCATGTCGATGACACCGGTGCCGATCTCAATCGTTTTGGTGCGCGCTGCAACGGCAGCCAGCAGCGGAAACGGCGAGCTGAGCTGGCGGGCAAAATGATGGACGCGGAAGTAAGCGCCATCTGCGCCCAGCTCTTCGGCGGCGACCGCTAAGTCGATCGATTGCAGTAACACATCCTGCGCGGTACGGGTGGCGGACTGAGACGAAGGCGTCCAGTGACCAAAGGATAAGAAGCCAATATTTTTCATCTGTATTTCTCCTGACAGGCGGTAAACGCCCGTGGATGCAAGGCGATTTCTGATAGAGAAAGGTTACGCCCCCGGAGCCGCCACTGATAGTCAATATCTTTCAGCGCCATATTCAGGAATTTCGACATAGCTAAGCAGATTATCCACTTTGCCTTTGCCCGCCCTTTCTTTCACTGTTCAGATTCCCGCTTCCGCTGTCAGGTGAATCATGCACACCGGTTATCTCTCTCTACAGCAGCGCGCCTGGCTTAAAGCGCGCGCACGCAGCTGGCTCTGGCGCAGCGAACTGCCGACCTGGCTGCTAATCGGTGTGATCTATGGCGGCTGGTTTTCGGTGATGCTGAACGCGCAGACGCTGGGACGGCTGCCCGCCACCCTGCTGCTGATCGTCTTCACTGGCTGGTATATGTCGCTGCAGCATGAGCTGATCCACGTCCATCCCACGCGCTGGCCGCGGGTGAATCAGCTATTTGGCACTCTGCCGCTGGCGGTCTGGTATCCCTACGGACTCTATCGCGATTCTCATCTGGCCCATCATCGCAATCACACCCTGACCGAGCCGGATGAGGATCCGGAAACCTACTACCTCTCCGCTGCTCGCTGGGCGAAGTTACCGCGCTGGCAGCAGCAGCTGATTCATCTGCGTAACACTTTTTTGGGACGGTTGCTGCTCGGCCCGCTGCTGGATGTGGCGGCGACCTTCGGCGGGATGTGGCAGGCACTGCGCGGTGGCGATCGATCCGCGATAGCGATGTGGCTGCTGCACGGGACGCTGCTGGCACTGCTGTTTTTCTGGATGGCGCGGCAGGGATTTTCACCGCTGTGGTATCTGCTGGCGGTGAGTTATCCGGCGCTGGCGCTGACCAAAGTGCGATCCTTCTATGAGCATCGTGCGGCGGACGATCCGCTGGCACGGTCGGTGAATAATGAAGCGGCGTGGCCGTGGCGCATGCTATTCCTGAATCTGAACTACCATTCAGTGCATCACGACCTCCCCGGCGTCCCCTGGTATGGCCTGCGCCGCCTCTATCTGCGCGATCGCGAGCATTACTACCACCGCAATCACGGCTTTCGCGTGGCGGGCTATCGGGTCTGGCTGCGTCAGTTCTGGGTCAGACCGGTCGGGGTCAATGTCCATCCGGGACGATCAGCGGAGAAAACGCATGAATAACCTGCTCGCCTTGCCGATGTATGCGATTCACCCGCCCGCCACACGGGCACTGATGCAGGCTGTGGTTGCCCTGCTGACGCAGCACGGCATCGCTACGCAGCCGGTCTGGCCTGAGGACCTGCTGACACACTGGCAGGATAACCGGTTGTTGCTGAGCCAGACCTGCGGCTATCCGCTGGTCAGCCAGCTTCCTGCGGTTCAGCTGGTCGGCACCTTTCACTATCAGGCCACAGGCTGCACCGGCCGTGACTATCGCAGCTGGCTGGTGGCGCGGGACAAACAGGCGACGCTGGCCGATTTTAACGGCCAGCGGGCCGTAGCTAACAGCCTGGACTCTCACTCCGGCTATAACGCGCTACGGTTTGTGGCTGCGCTTCAGGGCGTGAGGTTTTCGCAGCTGCTGCTGAGCGGCGGGCATCGTCAGTCGCTGGCGGCGCTGCGCGATTCACAGGCGGATATCGCGGCTATCGACTGCGTCAGCTGGGCGCTGCTGGCGCGCTATGAGCCGGATGCGCTGCGCGGCCTGCATATCATCGGTGAGACGCCAGCCGCACCCGGATTGCCGTTGATCACGGCAGCCCCGACGTCAGTGGACCGGCTGGAGAGACTCCGCACGGCACTGCATCAGCTGGTGAACGATCCCACCTGGCGCACCGTCTGCGACGATAACCTGATCGGCGGATTCAGCCCGGTGCAGCGAGACGATTATCAGGGCGTGCTGGCGTGGGAACAGCAGGCTGCCGCGCTGGGCGTCACCCGGCTGTAACACACCCCTCTGTTTCGCCCTGCTGACCGGGCAGGGAAAATCTGATTTCTCTGCATCGTCCCCTCCCTGCCCGCGCTTTCCCGGCCTCTCATTTCATGCTCCCCGATGCGCTCTGACCGCGGCTAAGACTGGTAAGCCCGGTCACGGCGTTCTAAGGTAGAGGTTTTCAGCAGAGGGAGAGTGGGATGCGCATTCTGATGGCAGGCGCCGGCGCGACCGGTGGATATTTTGGTGCACGGCTGGCTCAGGCGGGCCAGGACGTGACTTTTCTGGTCCGTGAACGGCGTTATCAGCAGCTTCAGGCCAGCGGTCTGGTGTTGCAGACGCCACAGGGCACTGAAACGCTAAAACCGCAGCTGGCTCAGGCGAGCAGCCTGACGGGCCACTATGATCTGATTATCGTGACGGTGAAGAGCTTTGCCCTTGATCAGGTGATGGAGGATATTGCACCTGCAGTGGGTCCGGAAACGCTGATCATGCCGATTCTGAACGGATTGCGGCACATCGCGACGCTGCAACAGCGTTTCGGCGAAGATAGGGTGATTGGCGGCCTGTGCAAAATCAACGCGACGCTGGGTGACAATGGCGAAGTTATCCAGATGACGCCGCTGCATCAGCTCTATTATGGCGCGCTGGACGGTAACAACGATGCGCGACTGCAGCGGGTTGATGCGGCGCTGCGTGACTGTCAGGTCGATACCCGATTCAGCGATAACATCATGGATGAGCTGTGGGAGAAGTGGCTGCTGCTGAGCACGCTCGGCGCGGTTTGCTGCCTGGCGCGCGGAAATACCCAACAGATACTCACCTCGCGCGGCGGCGAAGCGCTGTTACAGGGTGTTTTCTCGGAGATTCTGTCAGTCATTACTGCCGAAGGCTATCAGACGCGTCCGGCGGCCACTGCCCGCATTCTTGAGCTGTTAAGCGATCCGGCCACCCCGATGACCTCCTCAATGTACCGCGATTTAACCCAGGGCTTTGATATCGAAGCCGATCAGGTGATAGGTGACCTGCTGCTGCGGGCGAAACGCCATAGTCTCGCCACGCCACTGCTTAACGCGGTGGATGTGAACCTTCAGGTCTATCTGCAGCAGCGTTAATGGCCCTGCCAGATACCGTGACCGGGTGCCGCAACGGACCCGGTTTTTGTGGTCGTGAAAGTGTGGTGTGCAGCAGCAGTGCGGCAGGAAAATTTGCTACACTCGTCGCTTCATCTTTTGGAGAGTTCAATGACTTCCCGCTCCGTGACCCTCGATGATGTCGCTCAACTTGCCGGCGTCTCATATCAAACCGTTTCACGTGTTTTAAACCGTTCTGAACAGGTGTCAGCCCGCACGCGGGAAAGGGTTGAGGCGGCGATGCTGCAGCTCAATTATGTGCCCAATCGTGTGGCGCAGCAGCTGGCCGGTAAGGCGACGCGCACGCTAGGTCTGGCCACCAGCGACCTGGCCCTGATGGCTCCTGCGCAGATCGCCTCGGCGATCCAGCAGCGCGCCGCCGGGGCGGGTTATCATCTGGTGATCGCCATGGACAGTGGTAACGATGCGGCAGCAACGGTGAATGAACTGCTGGCACAGCGGGTCGATGGACTGCTGATCAACCTGCCACTGGAGGCAGATGAGGCGCAACAGATCCAGTTGCTCTGCGGCAGCAAACCGGTGCTGTTTCTGGATGTCGAACCCCAGGCGGCGGTAGCGCAGTGTCAGTACCCGAATGAGTCTGGCGCCCGTGCCGCCGTTGAACATCTGGTGGCGCTGGGTCATCGTCATATTGGTTTGTTAAACGGGCCGCAGCGCTCGGTCTCGGCCCGTCAGCGTGAAAATGCATGGCGTCAGGCGCTGGCCGATCATCAGCTGACACCGCACTGTTCTTTACGCGGGGACTGGAGCGCGCAGTCGGGTTATCAGGCGCTGCTGGCGCAGCTTCCCGACGATCTGCCGCAGGCGCTGCTGGTGGCGAACGATCAGATGGCGTTGGGTGCGATGCGGGCGCTGCATCAGTATGGCGTAGCCATTCCTGGCGAGATATCGGTGATTGGATATGATGACACCGCCGAGAGTGCGTGGTACCAGCCGCCGCTGACCACGGTGCGGCAGGATTTGCAATTTCTCGGCGCGCAGAGCGTCGAGCGGATGCTGGCCCGGCTTCAGGGAGCAGAGGCGTCAGACAACGCGCTGGAAACCACGCTGGTGATCCGGGAGACCACCGCCCCGCCTGCTGATGAGCGGATCAATTTAGTGGCGCTGTCACAGCAGTTACAGGTGATCGCCCGCAGGCTGGCGGGAAAATAACCCTGCGCTGACGCAGGCAATAAAAAACCCGCCCCACCGGAGTGGATGCGGGTTTGCATAGGACGTCTGGCGCTTGCGCGCTGCTATCTGCCCTTACGCTTTCGGGTGTTCGCCCACGCCCATCGCTTTGATCTTTTTCGACAGCTCGCGACGCTCTTTAGACAGGTCGGCGTTTTTGATGATGTACTCATCCACGCGATCTTCATAATCCACACGCATGCTGGCGATGATTTCCTGAATAGCCTCAACGCTCATGCCGGGTTTGATATATTCGCTCAGGTTGTCGAGCAGCAGTACGCGCTTCTGGTTGTCGCGAATTTTCTTCTCGTTGTCGACAATTTCACGCTGCAGTTTGTTTTTGCGGCGGAACATACGCACGAACTCCAGTACGTCCTGAAATGATTGCTTGGCATTTTCCATGATGGCACCTTTCTTTGAGCCTGCTGACGCAGGGAGAGAGTCAAAACGATCAGCTTAGCGGCTAGCCCGCCAGGTAAGCAATTTTCACAGCTAAATTCAGACTGGCTCTTATCTTAGCGCAAAGAAACCCTGTTTCACATTAAGTCATTGTCTGAGGTGATTATTTGCGCAGCGCCATCCGCATCAGGTCGGTCATCCGTTCCAGCTGTTTTGCCAGTTCCAGTGTCAGCCAGACGTAGCCGTAGATCGGCGTCTCCTCCAGACCTTCGCTGCCCGCTTCCGCGATCAGTCGCCGCAGTTCGCCACTGATTTCGGTCAGCTCGTGACTGTTAGCCACCACCTCTTCCGTTTCCCCTTCAATCGCCATGACCGACAGCGCCCGCAGCGTGTTCTCAGTCATCTGCTGGGTGCGGCGCAATGCAGGCGCGTTAAGCATAATCAGATGGCTCTCGCGCGATGCCCACCAGGCATTAATCTGCATCTCAATGGTGTAAACCATATTACGGTTGATGGTCTGGATCGCTTCAAGCACCGATTTTGGAATGCGCGTCTCTTTGCTTGACGGCTCCAGCAGCGCCCGCATTTTGATCACGCTGCTCAGCAATTTGCCCAGCGGCTTGTTCAGGCGTGGCTTTTCAACCAGGTTGGGTGAGAAACCGGCGTGATAGATTTTTGCCATTTCCGCCAGCGCGTCGGAGAGCTGAATGCGCCAGTGTGTATAGGCACGCTGCGCCCAGATAGCGGTAAACAGCAGCGCCATCAGCGAGCCCAGAATCACATCACCGCCGCGCCACAGTGCCATCGTGAAATCGCCGGTTGGTGCGCCCACGACCACGCTCAGCGTAATCCCGATCAACAACGCCATGTAGGGATGTTTGCCCAGCGTCAGGTAGCCGCTGATCATCATGATGATGCCGCACCAGGCCAGCATCATCGGCATCGAAATCAGCTCCAGTTTCAGGGCAATCAGACCGGATATTGACCCGGCGACCGTGCCGCTGATGCGCTGCAGTGCGCGCGGAAAGACATTCCCCCAGGTGGAGATGGGCCCCATCACCACCACCAGCGTAATCAGCGGCCAGGTGCCTTCAGGGATATCGGTCGCCCGCACAAAGATAAAGCAGAGCAAAAAGGCGATGGCAATACGCACACCGTGGACGGAGCGATAATGGCGATAAAACCAGAACTCCAGTTTTGATATGGGCTTATCGGGACGCAAAATGACTTTCCGGTTGCGGGAACATGGTGTGGCTATCTTAACGCTGAACGCGGCTCAGGCTTAGCGCGGGCCGGATATTTAAAACAGTTTTGACGTTCGCTTACAATTATCAACATCCGCCTCACATACTTTCCCGGTAGTTAAAAACAACTTAATGCGATTTTTTAACCTTTATCGGCTCTCAGTAACACGCTCAGAGCAGCCAGCGTGCAAGTAAAAACGGGCAGCCCGCAGGCTACCCGTTTTAGTGCTGACAATCGGCTAATCAGAACTTCTGCCTGAGATAATCCGTCAGGCGGGTAATCACACCTGCGGGTTCAACCGCACTCAGCGCCACCAGCGGATAGTGGGCAATCTGCTGATCTTTATCCATCACCTGAATTTCACCAATGACTTCGTTGGCTTTCAGCGGGGCTTCCAGATCTTTGCGATCGATAACATACTTCGCCTTCACGTTCTGGACTTCACTGCGCGGCAGTGACAGATAAACATCTTCTGCGGTACCCACATCCACCTGATGAGGATTGCCGTACCAGACGTTTTCGCTGCCAATCTTCTTACCGGCATGGAACAGTTGAACGGTATCAAAGGTGTTCTGTCCCCAGACCAGCAGTTTACGCGCCTGCTCTTCGCGGCCTTTCGGGCTTTTACCGCCCATGACGACGGCGATCAGGCGATGCTTGCCCACCACATTCGAGGCGATGATGTTAAAGCCCGCGGTCTCAGTGTGACCGGTTTTCAACCCATCAACGTGGAGATTATTATCCCACAACAGGCCATTACGGTTGTTCTGGGTGATGCCGTTCCAGGTCAGGGTCTTCTCACTGTACATGGCATAAAAATCAGGCTCACCATCAATAATGGCGCGTGACAGTTTCGCCATATCCAGCGCGCTGGAGAACTGACCCGGCGCATCCAGACCATGAACCGTTTCAAAATGGGTATTCTGCAGGCCGAGCTTCTCAACGTAGTGATTCATCATGCCGACGAAGTTCGCTTCGCTGCCCGCCACATAATCAGCCAGGGCAACGCAGGCGTCGTTACCGGAGTCGATGATGACGCCACGGCTTAAATCCCGGACGCTCAGCTTATCGCCTGGCTTCAGGAACATCAGCGAGGAGCCTTTGAACACCGGATTACCCGCCGCCCAGGCATCTTTTCCGACCGTAACCATGTCGTCACGGCTGATTTTCTTCTGGTCAATGGCGCGATCGACCACGTAACCGGTCATCAGTTTGGTCAGGCTGGCGGGATTACGGCGTTCATCGGGATTGCCAGCAGTCAGAACCTGTCCTGTGGTGGCATCCATCAGCACCCAGGAAGCCGCATCAATCGCCGGAGGCGTCACAGGAAAGGGAATCGCATCAGCCTGCGCCAGCGAGGCCCAAAAAACAGTAGCGGTAACGGTGAACAGCAGACGCCTTTTCAACACTTCATCCTTAATTGCACGGGAGAGAAAATTTCTAAAACGAAACGGAAACAGCCGCACGTTTTACGGCAAAAGCGTTGTGAAGGTTTGAATAAATTGAAAAAAAGTATGAACTGCGACGAGTATGGCTGATGCCTGCAGGGGGGTGGTAACGGCTAATTGATGCAGGAAATGAGACCGAATATTTCAATATCATCCTGGAAAACGTTAAGGTCACTACGGTATCGCCCTGCCTTGCACCCAGCGGCATGAGCAGCACGCATCTGGAAACACCGGAATTACGCTATGCAGCAATAACCTGGAAATATGTCGAAGGGAATATTATCTATCGTGACTCATGGAATGAGCGAGCTACAGCCTGAGAGGTAAAAAGTCCGCTTTACTCCTTGCCCCTGACCGCTCAGTCAGATACTACGCCCCCCCGCTACCATCCGAAACTTCAGGCCAGTGGGATTATGGTTTACCATGTAGTAAGTGAAGCCTGAGCATGAATGACCTTGCCCGGCAAAGGCACCGCTCTCGCACCAGCAGCCAGGCGCCGATGAAGAAAGGCATCCAGCGAACGGGAAGCCTGATGACTTTCTGTTCATCAGTTTAGTGAACGCAATGAACGGATATGAAATTTGAATAACGACCGCGTACAGCCCACTTTCCTCTTCCACGATTACGAGACCTTCGGCACCAGCCCCTCTCGTGACCGGCCAGCCCAGTTTGCCGGCCTGCGCACCGACAGTGAGTTTAATCCGGTCGGCGAACCCGAAGTGTTTTACTGCCGTCCGCCTGATGACTATCTGCCACAGCCCGAAGCGGTGATGATCACCGGCATTACTCCGCAGATAGCGATGAGTCGCGGCGTGATCGAAGCTGAGTTCGCTGAACGCATCCACGCGTTGTTCACCACGGAGCAAACCTGTGTGGTGGGCTACAACAACGTGCGTTTCGATGATGAAGTGACGCGCAATATCTTCTATCGCAACTTTTACGATCCCTATGGCTGGGCCTGGCAAAACGGCAACTCACGCTGGGACCTGCTCGACGTGATGCGTGCCTGCTACGCGTTACGGCCAGAAGGGATCAACTGGCCGGAGAATGAAGAAGGTTTTCCCAGCTTCCGGCTGGAGCATCTGACCAAAGCAAACGGCGTCTCCCATGAAAATGCGCACGATGCCATGTCCGACGTTTACGCCACGCTGGCGATGGCGAAGCTGGTGAAGGAGAAGCAGCCAAAACTGTTTGAGTTTTTGTTTACCCATCGTAACAAAAACAAGCTGATGAACCTGATTGATATCCCGCAGATGAAACCGCTGGTTCATGTCTCCGGCATGTTCGGTGCCGCGCGCGGTAATACCAGTTGGATCGTACCGCTGGCCTGGCATCCCGATAACCGCAATGCGCTGATTGTGGTGGATCTGGCGGGCGATATGTCACCGCTGCTGCAACTGGATGCCGACACGCTGCGTGAGCGTCTTTACACGCCGAAAAACGATCTCGGCGATCTGCCTGCGGTGCCGGTCAAACTGGTGCATATCAATAAGTGTCCGGTGCTGGCGCCTGCCAGTACGCTGCGGCCGGAAGATGCGGCCCGGCTGAATATTGATCGTCAGCACTGCCTGGCGAATCTGGCGCTGCTGCGTCAGCAGCCCGACGTGCGGGAAAAACTGGTCACGCTGTTTGCCGAAGCGGAGCCGTTTACACCGTCAGATGATGTGGACACACAACTCTATGATGGCTTCTTCAGTGATGCCGACCGGGCGGGGATGAATATTATCCGTCAGACCGCGCCCGCGAATCTGCCTGCGCTGGACCTGAGCTTTGAGAGTGCACGGGTAGCGAAACTGCTGTTCCGCTACCGGGCGCGTAACTTCCCCGGCACGCTGGACGATGCCGAGCAGCAACGCTGGTTGCAGCACCGTCGTGACGTGCTTAATGCCGATCGGGTGCAGGCGTTTATGCAGGAACTGGAAGCTCTGGCGAATCTGCATGAAGCGGATGCAGAAAAGGTTGGGCAGCTTAAAGCGCTCTATCTCTATGCGCAGGAGTTGGTTTCCTGAAGCACTAAGAGTCTGACCCGGTATCGCCTGCCGGGTCAGACTTTCTGATGCTGCTTAATCAGAGCAAGGTCCACGCCAGCCAGGTCAGCGCAAAGCCGCTCAGCCCCATTAGTGTTGTCAGCACCGTCCAGGTGCGTAAACCGTCGGCCACCGAAAGTCCCAGATAACGGGTCACCACCCAGAATCCCGCATCATTGACATGCGACAATCCCAGACCACCAAAACAGGCCGCCAGGGTGACCAGTACCCGTTGCATATCCGTCACGCCGGTCACCGCCTGCGTCAGCAGCCCGCTGGTGGTCAGGATCGCCACCGTGGCGGAACCCTGTGATGCACGCAGCGCCAGCGACAGGATAAATGCCGCGGGCACCAGCGGCAGATGCAGCGTTTCAAGGGTGACCGCCAGCGCTTTACCCACGCCCGACTCCACCAGCACTTTGCCGAATGCACCACCGGCCCCGGCCACCAGAATCACGCTGGCTGAGGTGGGAATGGCCCGGCCGGTCAGATCTTCCAGCTTATCTTTGCTCCAGCCACGCCGCACGCCCAGCAGCCATGCCGCCAGCCCTAAAGCAATCAGCAGGGCAATCGGCGGTGTGCCGATCACGGTCATCACGCTACGCAGCAGGCTCCCTTCAGCCAGCAGTGTGTGTGACAGAGTTCCCAGCACGATCAATACAATCGGGACCACAATCAGGCCGCTGATGGTGAGCGCACCGGGTGGTGCCGGTTCATTCTTCTTTTCCTGCCCTTCCGGCTTCGCCATCTGCAACTGTTCCAGCACCTCCACCGACAGGGGGTAGCGGCGACGGTTCATGAATTTCGCTACGTAGTAGCCGATGATCCCGACCGGCACGGAAATCGCGATCCCCAGTATCATCAGCCATCCCATGTCGGTGTGCAGGATCCCGGCTGCCGCCGCTGCGCCCGGATGGGTCGGCAATGCCACATGTACCGTCAGCATCACACCCGCCATCGGCAGGCCAAACTTCAGCGGCGAGACCCGCGCCACTTTGGTAAAGCCATAAATCAGCGGAATAACAATGATAAAGCCGACTTCAAAAAATACCGGGATGCCAAGGATAAAGGCCGCCATGGTTAATGCCGCAACGGTACGCTTCAGCCCCAGCGTTTTACTGAAACGCTGCGCCAGCGACTCGGCACCGCCCGAGGCTTCAATGATCGCCCCGAGCATGGCACCAAGCACGATGATGATGGTGATGTGACCAAGCAGGCCGCCCATCCCGGTGATAATCGTCTCCATGATTTTTTCAGCCGGAATGCCGGTGGCGATGGCCACCAGCAGACTGACAATTAACAGGGCGACAAAGGGATGAACTTTGGCTTTGATGACCAGCAGCAGCAGGATCACGATGCTGGCGGTCGCTATGGCTAATAGCAGTGCGGTGGACATAGTAAACCTCAGAAATTGTTATATTTTTTAGGTTATCGCCGTACAGAATAAACAGGTGCAGGGTCAGAAAAAGGACGAAAAAATCTCAACCGGTGCCGAAACACCGGTTTTTTTAGCCCGTTAAATCAGGTTTTTCTCGCCCAGGGCGCAAACCAGCCAAGACCAGCGGTAGTGTTGCCGCGCGGGATATATTCGCAGCCCACCCAGCCGGAATAGCCGACCTCATCCAGCAGTGAGTAGAGATAGGGGTAGTTGATTTCACCCTCATCCGGTTCATGACGATCCGGTGCCGAAGCAATCTGCACGTGCCGATAGCGTCCGGCGTAGTGGCGAATCAGATGGCTGAGGTTGCCATCCACCCGTTGCGCATGGAACAGGTCGAGCTGAGTGAAGACATTGGGTCGATCGATCTGTTCGACCATCTCCAGCGTCTGATACTGGCTGGCATAAAGATAGTTGGGTTTGGTTGTGGGATTCAGCGCCTCAATCAGCAGGATGATGCCGTGCGGCGCAAAGCGCTCAGCCGCATAACGCATATTGCTGATAAAGGTCTCAACGTAGCGCTGACGGTCAGCGTCGGGCGGCACCGTCGCCGCCATGATGTGCACCTGCGGGCAGTTCAGCGCCAGCGCATAGCTCAGGGCGCGATCGATATCCGCCTTTGCTTCCGCTTCCCGTCCGGGGATGGCCGAAACGCCCCACTCACCCGCTGCGACGTTGCCGGGTGCGGTATTGAACAGCACCAAGTCCAGCTGGTTATCATCAAGCCACTGCTTGATCTGCGTGGCGGGATAGTCATAAGGAAACAGAAATTCGACGGCGGTGAAACCGGCTTCTGCCGCTGCAGCGAAGCGTTCAGCAAACGGCAATTCAGTAAATTGCGTCGAAAGGTTAGCAGCAAACTTCGGCATTATCGGCTCCTTAATTCTGCCACTTCGGCATCATTGAGATAACGGATCGGGCGGTCGCCCAGGGTAAAGATCAGCCGGGCGGTCTCCTCCAGCTCTTCAGTGTTGTCTGCCGCTTCCTGCAACGATTTCCCCACTACTACCGGGCCATGATTCGCCAGCAGGAAGGCACGGTAACGTGGAGCCAGCGCCGCGAGATCCTCGGCCAGTCGCCCATCACCCGGCTTGTAGTAAGGCACAACCGGCACATCACCGACACGCATCACCACATAGGGGGTAAACGGACGGATGCAGTTGTCCGTGTCCAGCCCCTGTAAGCAGGAGAGCGCCGTCAGGTAGTGGCTATGCAGATGCACCACCGCCCTGCAGTCGGGATTATTCAGATAGAGCGCGCGGTGAAACGCAATCTCTTTGGAGGGTTTATCACCGGAGAGCCATTCGCCGTCAGGCGTGACTTTTGCCAGCCGGTCACCCTGTAATTCACCCAGGCATGAGCCGGTGGGTGTCGCCAGCAGATTGCCATCCTCCAGCAACATTGAAAGGTTGCCCGCCGAGCCGGTGGCATAGCCGCGCTGAAAAAACGATGCGCCAAGACGCACCATCTCGTCACGCGCCTGCTGTTCCGTTAAAGAGAAAGATTCAGACATCAGTAAACTCCGTTTGCGCGCGGCGGAAGAAATCTTCATCGCCAAAATTGCCCGATTTCAGTGCCAGAGAGAGCGGCTGATGAATGTCGCGCACCCAGGGCACGCCGGGCGAAATCGTCGGGCCGATATGAAAGGCCGTCACACCCAGGCTCTGCGCGACCACGCCGGAGGTTTCGCCACCCGCCACGATAAAGCGCTGCCATCCGCGCCGTTTCAGCTCGCGGGTCACCGCGGCAAACAGCTGCTCAACGGCTTCGCTGCTGCGCTGAGCACCATAACGCTGTTGAATCGCCTGCAAGTGTTGCGCGTCAGCGGTGGCAAACAGCAGGGGTGCCAGCGTCTGATCGCTGTTCGCTTCCACCCAGTCGCATAACTGCCGGGCATAAGCCCCGGCATCGTCCAGACAGCGTTCAGTCTCAACTTCGCAGGCCGGTGCCAGCTGGCGGTACGCGGCGACCTGACGATTGGTCATCTGTGAACAGGAACCGGAAAGCACCACGGCGCGATCGCCCTGCGGACGGCCTGCCTGCTCCGCTTTTGCATCACTTTCAGCCGTCGCCCACTGCCGTGCCAGACCGATGGCCAGCCCGGAACCGCCGGTGACCAGCCGCAGATCGCTCAGTGCTTCGCCCAGCGTCAACAGATGTTCCTGATGCAGGACGTCAGTTACGACGTAGTTGATCCCCTGCGCCGCCAGCTGACCCAGCGCCTGCCGTACTGACTCAGCGCCCTGATCGACCTGTGCCGCAGCGATCAGCCCGGCTTTGCCCGTCGCCTGTGATGTCATCAGCCGCAGCAGGTTGCTGTCGTGCATCGGTGTGACGGGATGATGCCGCATACCAGACTCTGACAGCAGCTGATCGCCGACAAACAGGTAGCCCTGATAAACGGTGCGGCCATTCACCGGCAGCGCCGGACAGATCACCGTCTGCGTTTCACCCAGCGCCTGCAGCAGGGCGTCGGTTACCGGACCGATATTGCCCTGCGCGGTGCTGTCGAAGGTGGAACAATATTTGAAGTAGAAGCGCTCACAGCCTTGCTTCTGCAGCCATGCCAGCGCAGCCAGTGACTGAGCAACCGCCTGGTCTGCCGGACAGGAGCGGCTCTTCAGGCTGACCACAATCGCCTGCGCCTCTGTGATTTCCTCGCTGTCAGGAATGCCGTTGAACTGAATAGTGGTCAGCCCGTTCTGCACCAGAAAACTGGCGATGTCAGTCGCACCGGTAAAATCGTCCGCTATCACGCCAAGCCGCATCAGATTTTCTCCTCTGCCTGCGGCAGCGTGATGCCGCTGAAGATTTTAATCACTGCACTGTCATCTTCCCGGCCGTAACCGGCGTTGCTGGCTTCGGTGAACATATTGAGGGCGGTTGAGGCCAGCGGCAGCGGGAAGTGCAGGGATTTCGCGGTATCGGCCACCAGGTTGAGATCTTTCACAAAGATATCGACCGCCGATTTCGGGCTATAGTCGCCGTCCACCACATGCCGCATGCGGTTTTCGAACATCCATGAATTGCCTGCGGCGTTGGTGACCACTTCATACATGGTTTCCAGCGGGATGCCGGCACGCGCCGCCAGCGCCATCGCTTCTGCCCCGACCGCGATGTGAACACCTGCCAGCAGCTGATGGATAATTTTGACGGTTGACCCGAGGCCGATCTCACTGCCCACGCGATACACTTTGGCTGCCACGGCATCCAGTACAGATTGCAGTTGCGTAAAGGCCGCGTCGCTGCCGGACGCCATCACCGTCATCTCACCGCTGGCCGCTTTAGCGGTACCGCCGGAGACCGGTGCATCCAGCATCAGCAGCTGATATTGCGCCAGCTGTTGTTCAATCTGCTGCGCATCCCGGGCGGACAATGTGGATGAGACCATGACCACGGTGCCGGGACGCAGTTTTGCGGCCAGGCCCTCTTCTCCGAACAGAATGGCGTTAACCTGCTGCGCATTTACCACCAGCAGCAAAACGGCATCAAGCTGGTCTGCAAAGGCGGATGCTGAAGCCTGCGCATCACGCGCGCCTGCCTGGCGTAAGTTCTCAAGCGCGGCGGGATTCAAATCGACACCCCAGGTATTGAGACCGGCACGCAGGCAGGATTTCGCGGCACCCATGCCCATGGAACCTAACCCGATAACGCAGATATTTTCAGCTGGCACGATACGCCTCCACTGTTAATTTAAGTGATTATTTGTTTGTTACTGTTAATCCTGCCAGTTTACTGTCGGCAAAAATGTGTTGTCGCTCACAAAAAAATATTCCCAATGTGAACCAGAACAATTTTTAACATTACCAGATTGGCAGCAGTGGCCCTGCCGCAGTGCAGTTAGCGCCGCCGTTGCCGGGATTAAAGCTGTTATTATTTGTTCTGGTTAACTGGCAGATACTTTATAATGTGAAAAAATGGTAATCATCAGGGAGCCGATATGATTCCGATTGAACGTCATCAACAGATTCTTGCGCTGGTGGCCGATCGTGGCGTGGTGAGCATTGCAGAACTCACTGAACGGCTGGGTGTGTCACACATGACCATACGCCGTGATGTGCAGAAACTGGAGGAGCAAGGGGCCGTGCTGTCGGTCTCCGGCGGCGTGCGCTCAGCCGACCGGCTGGCCGCTGAGCCGTCACACCTGACGAAAAGTACCCTCTACAACGAGGAGAAGCGCGCCATTGGCCGCACCGCCGCCCGACAGATCCCCCGTAACAGCTGCATCTACCTGGATGCCGGAACCACGACGTTAGCCCTGGCAAGAGAAGTGGTGGATCGCGATGATTTACTGGTGGTGACCAATGATTTTATGGTGGCGAATCTGCTGATGGAGGCCAGTCAGTGCCGGGTTATTCACACGGGCGGCACCGTATGCCGGGAGAACCGCTCCTGTGTCGGCGAGTCGGCGGCACGCAGCCTGCGTCATCTGGCCATTGATATTGCCTTTATTTCCGCCTCCTGCTGGGGGCCGCGTGGCTTGTTTACGCCGGATGAAGATAAAGTGATGGTGAAGCAGGCGGTGAGTGAGGTGAGCAGTAAGCGGGTATTGCTGAGTGACAGTTCGAAGTACAACAGGATTGCGACGTTTCTGGCTTTACCGCTGGAGAGCTTTGATCGGGTAGTGACAGACACGCATCTGAGTGAGTCGGCGCGGGAGTTGTTAAGTGCGGGGAGCTGTGAACTGGTACTGGCTGGTTAAGCTGTCGCCGCCTTCCCTGAGACCGGGAAGGCGGCAACGTGAGCGTGATTAAACTTCTTCGCTGAACTGTGGCACCGGATTACGGAAGCTGCGGGTTACGAACGCCAGGTAGATAATCCCGATGGCGGCCCAGATCAGGCCCAGCTCCATAGAACTCTCTTCCAGGTTCACCCACAGCGCACCCACCGTCAGCGCGCCAAGCAGCGGCAGCAGCAGATACTGAACGTGATCTTTCAGCGTGCGGTTACGCTTCTCACGAACCCAGAACTGCGCGATCACCGACAGGTTAACGAAGGTAAACGCCACCAGCGCACCAAAGTTAATCAGCGCGGTTGCGGTCACCAGGTCGAAGTTAATCGCCATCAGCGCAATCGCACCCACCAGCAGCACGTTGAGCGACGGGGTACGCCATTTCGGATGGATGTAACCGAAGAAACGCTCCGGGAACACACCATCACGGCCCATCACATACATCAGACGCGAGACGCCAGCGTGCGCCGCCATACCGGATGCCAGCACCGTGACCACCGAGAAGATCAGGATGCCGACCTGCAACGCTTTACCGGCCACGAACAGCATGATTTCAGGCTGCGATGAGTCCGGGTGCTGGAAGCGTGTGATGTCCGGGAAGTAGAGCTGCAGGAAGTAAGATGCCGCGATAAAGATCACCCCACCAATCAGCGCGGTCAGGAAAATAGCGCGCGGAATGGTGCGTTCTGCATCTTTGGTCTCTTCCGACAGCGAACTGATGCCATCAAAGCCGAGGAACGAGAAACAGAGTATCGTCGCACCGGTAATCATCGGCACCACATGCGCATTCTCAGACCAGAATGGACGGCTGCTCACCAGCGTGCCGGAACCTACGCCGCTTGCCACACCGTAGATTACCATCGCGGTAATCCCGACCATGACCACCACCTGCAGCACCACAATCACACTGTTGAAGTTGGCGACGGTTTTGATGCCCTTGAGGTTAGAGAGCGTCATAAACCCGACCAGCAACACCACAAAAATCCACGACGGGATGCCCGGCACCAGCGATTCGAAATAGTTTTTAGCCAGCAGGATGTTGATCATCGGCATGAACAGGTAGTCCAGCAGTGATGACCAGCCGACCATAAAGCCGACGTGCGGACTGATCGCCTTCTGAGCGTAGGTATAAGCGGAGCCCGCAGAGGGGAAGCGGCGTACCAGCTTACCGTAACTCACGGCAGTGAACAGAATCGCAATCAGCGCGAAAGCATAAGCGGTGGCGACGTGACCTTCGGTCAGCCCGGAAACGATGCCAAAGGTATCGAACAGGGTCATAGGCTGCATGTAGGCTAAGCCCATCATGACGACCGGAAGTAACGTGAGTGTTTTTTTGAGTTGCGCACGCTGCGGTGCGGCGGAGGTATTAAGCGACATGCTTCAGTCCCCCATGTGCGACAACCTGGCTGGGCTGGGTCACAGGGCAACTGCGCATTAAGCGACAGGGAGTAAGGTTAGCGGTTAACGCGGCGCCGTAGTCATCACGAAAACGCGTACCAGCGTTGGCTGGCAGAGTGTAAAACATCCCCATCTTTGTAATCCTCAATCTCACGCTTATGCGTGTTTTCAGTGTTTATCTATCCGGGTGCGTGCCCGGCCTCGGTTAAGTCAGCAAAAAACGCTCTAATAAAACTGGATGCAAAAAAATAACCGGCGCGGTTAGCGTCGGTTATCATCTGATTTTGCAGGCCGCGTATTCTGCCCTAACCCGTGGCAGGAATACAAGCCATCGGGGCATCTTATGCAAAAAAAAGCGCGTCAGGTGACAGGTAAAAAAACCTGTCAGGCATTTTTCAGCATCCAGTCGATCTCGGTCGACGTAATCAGCCGTTCAAACTGCATCAGTTCATGATGCTTACAGCTGTGCCAGACACTGGCAAAGCGTTCGCCCAGTAGCTTCTGCAGCGGATAGCTGTTGTCAAACTCATACAGCGCATCGCTCTGGCGGATCGGCAGTGCCAGACCCTCGGCATGGTGACCGTTGCCGGTGACCGGATGGGGCAACGGCAACTGGGTATCCAGCCCATGCAGCATCCCGGCAAGAATAGCCGATACCACCAGGTAGGGATTAGCATCCGCGCCCGCAACCCGGTACTCAATACGATGATTGTCGATATCCCCGCACGGCACCCGCAGCGCAACGGTCCGGTTGTTATGGCCCCACGATGCCTGCAACGGCACATAGGCGTCCGGAACAAAACGGCGATAGGCATTCACATTGGGTGCCAGCAGCGCCATTGAGGCGGGCATCAGATCGATCATCCCGGCCAGCGCCCGTTTCATCAGCGGCGAATCACTGCCGTCATCGCAGGCGAAGGCGTTGTGATCGGCGGCATCCAGCATGCTGATATGCACATGCATGCCGCTGCCCGCGTACTCCTCATAGGGCTTCGCCATAAACGTGGCGGTCATACCGTGGTTTTCTGCCACCTGACGAATCAGGCGTTTCAGCTGCACCGCATGGTCACAGGCCCGCAGCACGTCGCGGGTATGATGCAGGTTAATTTCAAACTGTCCGGGCGAGGCTTCCGCCAGCGCGCCATCGGCCGGGATGCCCTGCTGACGGGCCAGATCGTCGATGTCACGCAGCACATCGGCGAAATGATCGAGGTTATCTACCGAGTAGACCTGGCTCTGCATATTGCGCTCATCACTGCCGGGCGAACACGGCGGCTGGATAAAGCCTTCGGCATCGCGCTTTTTGTCCACCAGATAGAACTCCAGCTCTACCGCTACCACCGGGAACAGACCTCGGTTACGCAGCTGTTGCCACAGCCGGTTAAGGACATTTCGGGGTTCAACGTCAAAGGGAGTGCCATCTTGGTTGCACATGGTTAACAGCAGTTGCGCAATGTGCTGAGGGTCAGACGCGGAGGGAACTAAAGTACCGGTGACGGGCAGGCAGAGATTATCGGGTTCGCCCAGTGACTGGCCGAGTCCCGCTTCTTCTACTGTGTTGCCGAGGATATCCATGGCAAACACCGAGGCGGGGAAATAACACCCTTTTTCCAGCTTAGGCAGCGCAGAGACCGGAATGCGCTTGCCGCGGAACACACCATTTAAATCATTTAACAGGATGTCGACATACTGCGTGTCAGGATGGCGCTCCAGCCAGGTTTTCACCTCAAGCTGGAACGCGCTGGTTCGTTTCTCTTCACTGTGAAGCGTGAAATCTTCCACTTCTACCAGGTTAGTCATGATCTCACCCGCCCCTATTAGGTTTGCGTAATGCTCAAAATAACAGCCACACCACTAACATAGCGCCAACATAAAAAGTGTGCAAATGTAACAAATCTGTTTGAAGAACAAACAGCAGATTGCTAGATTGAAAAAATATTGCACACTTAACCGCCAGACGTGCCCTTTCGGTAGATATTTCGAACAGCGATGCGAGGACGTGAGATGGGCATTATTTTTGACAAGCCGTTGATTGGCGTAGTGATGTGCCAGAAGGATCTGGGAGGCCATCCGAGCCAGACGGTTCACAATAAGTATACCGATGCGGTTGTCCTTGCGGGTGGCGTACCACTGGCCCTGCCCCACAGTCTGATGAATGCGCCTCATCTATTAGAAAACGCTATGGCTGTTCTGGATGGCCTGCTGCTGACTGGCAGCCCCAGCAATATCGAACCCTGGCATTATGGCGAGGCGGGCGAAGAGCTGCATGCCGATCCGGGCCGTGACCATCTCGCCTTTCAGCTGATCACCTGGGCCACCAGCCACAAGATGCCGATGTTCGGGATCTGCCGTGGGCTGCAGGAGCTGGTGGTGGCGAATGGTGGCGCGCTGTGGCGAGAGCTCAGCGGGCAGCCGTCGTTTCAGCGTCACCATGAAGATGAGACGCTGCCGCTGGAGCAGCAGTATGCTCAGGTGCATCCAATCACTATTGAACCCGACGGCCTGCTGGCGACGCTGCTGGACAGCAACAGTCCGCTGGCGGTCAATTCACTGCATCATCAGGGGGTACGCGAACCGGGCCCGCAGTTGCGCGTTGAAGCGCGCGCGCCGGATGGCCTGATTGAGGCGGTGAGTCTGCGCCATCATCCCTTCGCCCTGGCGGTGCAGTGGCATCCCGAGTGGCAGCCGGAACACACGGCGGGATCGCAGGCGCTCTTCAGTGGCTTTATTCAGGCCGCCATTCGTTATCACAAGGAAAAAGAAAATGAGTGATGCCACGCTGGCGCCGGGACGACGGCTGGCGCAGATCCGGCAGACACTGGGGCTGTCGCAACGCCGTGTCGCCGAACTGGCCGGACTGACCCATAGCGCCATCAGCACCATTGAACAGGATAAGGTCAGCCCGGCGGTCAGCACCCTGCAGAAGCTGCTGAAAGTCTATGGGCTCTCGCTGTCAGAGTTCTTCTCGGAACCCAAACCGGATGCGGAACCTAAGGTCATTGTCCGCGCCAGCGACCTGCTGGAGATTGGCAGTCAGGGGGTTTCGCTGAAGCTTATCGACAATGGCCGTGCACAGCGCACGCTGGGCATGCTGCTGGAAACTTATCAACCGGGTGCCAGCACTGGCGAGAAGCTGCGTCATCCGGGCGAAGAGACCGGCACGCTGCTGGAAGGAGAGATTACGCTGGTCATCAACGGAGAGCACTATCATCTCTCCGCCGGAGAGAGCTACGTCATTGATACGGGCTTACCACACAGTTTCACCAACCGTGCTGAAATCCCCTGCCGCATTGTCAGTGCCCATACGCCAGCCAACTTTTAGGCGCTTCCGGAGGTTGTTATGAATTACGTGGAGAGTTATTACGCAGCGACCGCCAATCCGCATGCGCCCTGGCCGACATTACAGGAGAGCATTCAGTGTGACGTCTGCATTATTGGCGGCGGTTTCACCGGTCTTTCGGCGGCGCTGCATCTGACCGAGGTAGGCTATGACGTGGTTGTGCTGGAAGCGGCGCGGGTCGGCTTTGGTGCCAGCGGGCGTAACGGTGGTCAGGTGGTGAACTCCTACAGCCGCGACGTGGATGTGATTGAGCAGCGCTACGGTAAAGAGAGCGCCCGTATGCTGGGCAGCATGATGTTTGAAGGCGCTGAAATCATCCGCGATCGCATTAAGCGGTACGCGATCGACTGCGATTACCGGCCTGGCGGCGTTTTTGCGGCCCTGAATGCGCGCCAGATGGCGCATCTGCGAAAACAGAAAGCGTTATGGCAGCAGTATGGGAATCATGATCTGGAACTACTGGATGAGCGAGCCATCCGCCGTGAAGTCGCCACCGAACGCTACGTTGGCGGGCTGCTGGATCGGCGCGGCGGCCATCTGCATCCGCTGAACCTGGCGCTGGGGGAAGCGGAGGCGATCCGTCGACATGGCGGACGCATCTATGAACAGTCCGCGGCGACCAGTGTGGTTTATGGCACACCAAACCGGGTAAAAACCGCCCAGGGCGAGGTCAGCGCGACCTTTGTGATCTTCGCCGGGAATGCCTATCTGGCCCCGCAGCTGGAACCGCGACTGAGCAGGAAGAGCATGCCGTGCGGATCGCAGATTGTGGCAACCGAACCGCTGTCAACCGACCAGGCGTTGTCGCTGATGCCGAACAACTACTGTGTGGAAGATTGTAACTATCTGCTGGATTACTTCCGTCTGACGGCGGACAACCGGCTGCTCTATGGCGGCGGCGTGGTTTATGGCGCACGGGAACCGGCCGATATTGAAGCGTTGATCCGGCCCAAGCTGCGCCGCACTTTCCCGCAGTTGCAGAACGTGAAGCTGGACTTCAGCTGGAGCGGCAATTTCCTCCTGACGCTGTCGCGCATGCCGCAGTTTGGCCGGCTGGAGAAGAATGTCTATTTTATGCAGGGTGACAGCGGTCATGGCGTAACCAGTACGCATCTTTCCGGCAAGCTGATCAGCGAAGTGTTACGCGGCGATGCCGAGCGTTTTGATGCCTTCGCCCGCCTGCCTCACCTGCCGTTTCCCGGTGGGCGACGGTTTAAGGTGCCGCTGACGGCGATGGGCGCGGTGTGGTATGCGTTGAGGGATCGGTTAGGGGTGTGAGGCTGAGGGCCAGACCTGGCTGTCTGGCCTGATGAAAACAGGTCTTTCAGCGGGGCACATTCTGCCCTGTTGTTTAAACTGTTATAGTATGTTGTAACTACAGGAAGAGCAGAACTTTCACCTATCAGAGCGGGAGCACTCAGCCCCCGCAACAGCGCCAGCCGCGTATCACTCCAGCGGCATTTTAATCGGGTCGTCATAGCGGTACTCAAAACCGAGTTCGCTACAGATGCGGGAACCATCAATCAGCTTGCCGCTATTCTTTTCCGGCTCGGGTGCGAACTGCGGCGGCTGCAGCCCAAGCTGGTGCGTGACCGCAGGATAGAAGGTGTCACGCGAGGGATGTTTCGAGGCACACAGATTGTAGACCCGTCCCCCTTTGGGCGACTGCAGTAGCAGCGTGATCGCCTCCACCACATCATCCAGATGCACCAGATTCACGCCCTGCGAGCCATTGGCCACATCCTGCTTGCCGGCGAGGAAGCGTCCCGGATGGCGCTTTGGCCCGACCAGACCGGCCAGCCGCACAATATCCACGCTGGTGCCCGGTAGATCGTGCAGCCAGTTCTCCAGTTTAACCAGCGTCTTTCCGGCCACCGTTTCTGCGTCCAGCGGGCTGTTTTCCCGCTTAGCGCCGGCGCTGCTGCCATAGACTGAGGTGGAACTGGTAAAGATAATGCGCGGTACCTTATAAACCAGCGCCGTATCGACCACATTCTGCACCGCCTGCAGATAGGCTTCGCCCCCTTCCGCAGTGCGGCTGGCGGGCAGTGTAACGATCAGCGCATCGACGTTGAATAGCGGCTCAATATCGGCGGCATCACAGAGCAGTTCCGGCGTCAGTTCCAGCTGGAACGCCTCAATGCCGCAGCGGCGTGCCGCGTCTACACCGTCTGGCGTGGTTTTGCTGCCGGTGACCTGCCAGCCTCGCGCAGTTAACGCCGTGGCCAGCGGCATGCCTAACCAGCCCAGTCCCACAATCGCGACCTTCTTCATTTTGACTCCTGACGTGAAACATCAACCCTGACTTCACCGTAGTTTGCCCCCGGATTGCAAACCAGAACAACCTGTTTCAGCGCTTTCCGAACCGCCCGTTTAAAAAAGTGTTGCCAAGCGCAGCCATCTTCGCTAGGTTAAACCCCACAAATGAATACTCATTCATCGACGAGATTATTATGACACGCGTTCAGTTCAACCATCATCACCACCATCATCCTGACTAGTCTTTCAGGCGATTGGTGCTGGAAGACTTTCAAGATCTTCCAGTGGTGTGAACGCAAGAGAACCCCCGGAAGATCGTCTTCCGGGGGTTTTTTTATGGGCTGACGTAACCACACATTCAGGACCGAATTAAGAGGACAGGAACCATGTTAGATAACACCCGTTTACGCATAGCTATGCAGAAATCTGGCCGTTTAAGTGATGATTCACGCGAACTGCTGGCGCGCTGCGGCGTTAAAATCAACCTTCAGCAACAGCGCCTGATTGCGTTTGCGGAGAACATGCCGATCGACATCCTGCGCGTGCGCGATGACGATATTCCTGGCCTGGTAATGGATGGTGTGGTCGATTTAGGCATCATCGGCGAGAACGTGCTGGAAGAAGAGCTGCTGTCGCGCCGTGCCCAGGGTGAAGATCCGCGCTACTTTACGCTGCGCCGCCTCGACTTCGGCGGTTGCCGTCTGTCACTGGCGATGGCGACAGATGCCGAGTACACCGGCCCGGAATGCCTGGATAAATCCCGTATCGCCACCTCCTATCCGCACCTGTTAAAACAATACCTCGACAAAAAAGGCGTCAGCTTTAAGACCTGTTTACTGAACGGTTCCGTAGAAGTGGCGACCCGTGCCGGTCTGGCTGATGCCATCTGCGACCTGGTCTCTACCGGTGCTACGCTGGAAGCCAATGGCCTGCGCGAAGTTGAAGTAATCTATCGTTCAAAAGCGGTGCTGATCCAGCGTGACGGCGAGATGCCTGCCGCGAAGCAGGAGCTGATCGACAAAATGATGACCCGTATTCAGGGCGTGATTAAAGCGCGTGAATCGAAGTACATCATGCTGCACGCGCCGAGTGAGCGTCTGGAAGAAGTGATCAGCCTGCTGCCTGGTGCAGAGCGCCCGACCGTGCTGCCGCTGGCAGGCGATGTCAGCCGCGTGGCGATGCACATGGTCAGCAGCGAAACCCTGTTCTGGGAAACCATGGAAAAACTGAAAGCGCTGGGTGCCAGTTCGATTCTGGTGCTGCCTATTGAGAAGATGATGGAGTAAGCCATGGCCTTTTCTACCCCGATTGAGTGGCAGCAGTGCACCCCCGAACAGCAGCAGGCGCTGCTGTTACGTCCTGCTATCGCCGCCTCTGAAAACGTGACGCTGACGGTGCGCGATGTGCTGGAGCAGGTAAAGCTGAACGGTGATGACGCCCTGCGCCAGTTCAGCGCCCGCTTCGACAAAGCGCAGGTGGATAACCTGCGTGTTACCGCGCAGCAAATCGCAGAAGCCAGCTTACGTCTGAGTGACGAGCTGAAGCAGGCGATGGCCGTCGCGGTGGGCAATATCGAAACCTTCCACAACGCGCAGATCCTGCCGCCGGTGGATGTGGAAACCCAGCCGGGCGTACGCTGCCAGCAGATTACCCGCCCGGTGAAATCGGTCGGACTCTATATTCCTGGTGGTTCCGCCCCGCTCTTCTCCACCGTGCTGATGCTGGCGACCCCGGCCCGTATCGCTGGCTGTGGCCGCGTCGTGCTCTGTTCGCCGCCGCCGATTGCCGATGAGATCCTGTATGCCGCCCAGCTGTGCGGCGTAGAAGAGGTGTTCCAGGTGGGCGGCGCGCAGGCCATCGCCGCGATGGCCTTCGGCACCGAAACCGTGCCACGCGTGGATAAGATTTTTGGCCCGGGCAACGCCTGGGTGACAGAAGCGAAACGTCAGGTAAGTCAGCGACTCGATGGCGCGGCGATTGATATGCCAGCGGGTCCTTCTGAAGTGCTGGTGATTGCGGATGAAGGCGCCACGCCCGCGTTTGTCGCGTCTGATTTGCTTTCACAGGCAGAGCATGGTCCCGACTCGCAGGTGATTCTGCTGACGCCTTCATTAAAGCTGGCCGAGGCGGTCGCGGTCGCGGTTGAGCAGCAGCTGGCGCAGTTGCCGCGGGCTGCCACAGCGCGTCAGGCGCTGGAAAGCAGCCGCCTGATCGTGGCGCGTGACCTTGAGCAGTGTGTCGCGATCTCTAATCTCTACGGCCCGGAGCACCTGATTCTGCAAACGCGCCAGCCGCGCGATCTGGTGGAGTCGATCACCAGCGCCGGCTCGGTATTTTTAGGCGACTGGTCGCCGGAGTCCGCGGGCGATTACGCCTCTGGCACCAATCACGTGTTACCGACCTACGGTTACACCTCGACCTGTTCCAGCCTGGGCCTGGCCGATTTCCAGAAACGCATGACGGTGCAGGAGCTGACGCCGCAGGGCTTCCTGAACCTGGCCGCCACCATTGAAACCCTGGCCGCCGCCGAGCAGCTGGATGCCCATAAGAATGCCGTCACCCTGCGCGTTGCCGCACTGAAGGAGCAAGCATGAGTCAGGATATTGAGCAGCTGGCGCGCGCCAATGTGCGCGCACTGACGCCCTATATGTCGGCGCGTCGTCTGGGTGGCAACGGAGATGTCTGGCTCAATGCCAACGAGTTTCCGCTGCCGGTGCCGTTTGAGCTGTCGCAGCAGACGCTGAACCGCTATCCGGAATGTCAGCCTAAACTGGTGATTGAGCGCTACGCTGCTTATGCAGGCTTAACGCCGGAGCAGGTGCTGGTGAGCCGTGGCGCGGATGAAGCCATCGAGCTGATCATGCGCGCCTTCTGTGAGCCGGGTCAGGATGCGATTCTGTTCTGTCCACCGACCTATGGCATGTACAGCGTCAGCGCCGAAACCATCGGCATTGAATACCGCACCGTCCCGGCCCTGACCGACTGGCAGCTGAACCTGCCTGCTATTGCAGAGCAGCTGGATGGCGTCAAAGTGGTTTACCTCTGCAGCCCGAACAACCCGACCGGCAACCTGATCAATCAGGACGACATCCGTCAGCTGCTGGCAATGACCGCCGGTAAAGCGCTGGTCGTCGCAGATGAAGCCTACATTGAGTTCTGCCCGCAGGCGACCCTGACCGGCTGGCTGAAGGATTATCCGCATCTGGTGATCCTGCGTACGCTTTCTAAAGCCTTTGCGCTGGCTGGCCTGCGTTGCGGCTTTGCGCTGGCGAATAAGCCGGTCATCGACCTGCTGATGAAGGTCATCGCGCCCTACCCGCTGGCCACACCGGTTGCCGATGTCGCCGGTCAGGCACTGAGCGACCAGGGAATTGCGCTGATGCGTGAGCATGTGGCACAGCTGAATGAGAATCGTAGCTGGCTGCAGGCTGAACTGACTCAGCTGGCCTGCGTTGAGCAGGTTTTCTCCAGTGAAACCAACTATGTGCTGGCGCGCTTTACCAATTCACCAAAAGTCTTCAAAACCTTATGGGATCAGGGCATTATCCTGCGTGATCAGAACAAAAATCCGGGCCTGTCGGGATGCCTGCGCATCTCTATCGGCACGCGTGAAGAGTGCGAACGAGTGATCGCCGCGCTGCAAGCCTTTTCTGTGGAGCAAGCATGAGCCAGAAGACCCTTTTTATTGACCGCGACGGTACGTTAATCTCTGAGCCGCCTGAAGATTATCAGGTGGACCGCATGGATAAGCTGGCGTTTGAGCCAGACGTTATCCCGGCGCTGCTGGCGCTGCAGGCCGCCGGTTATCGCCTGGTCATGATCACTAACCAGGATGGTCTTGGCACCCCGGGTTTCCCGCAGGCCGATTTCGATGGCCCGCACAATCTGATGATGCAGATCCTGACCTCGCAGGGCATTGCGTTTGACGATGTGCTGATCTGTCCGCACATGCCGGACGATCACTGCGACTGTCGCAAGCCGAAAACCCGAATGGTGGAAGCCTGGCTGGCCGAAGGCGCGCTGGATACCGCCAACAGCTACGTGATTGGCGATCGCCTGACCGATGTTCAGCTGGCGGAGAACATGGGCATCCAGCCTATCCGCTACGGTGCTGACGGCCAGAACTGGCAGACCATCCAGCAGCGTCTGACCCAGCGTGACCGCCATGCGCTGGTGCAGCGCAACACCAAAGAGACACAGGTGCGGGTAGAACTGTGGCTGGATCGCGAAGGCGGCAGCAAGATTAATACCGGCGTGGGTTTCTTCGACCACATGCTGGACCAGATCGCGGTGCACGGCGGGTTCCGCATGAATATCGAAGTGAAAGGCGATCTCTATATTGACGATCACCACACGGTGGAAGATACCGGTCTGGCACTGGGCGAAGCGCTGCTGAAAGCGCTGGGTGACAAGCGTGGCATTGGCCGTTTTGGCTTTGTGCTGCCGATGGATGAATGTCTGGCGCGCTGCGCGCTGGATATCTCCGGCCGTCCGCACATCGAGTTCAAAGCGGAGTTCAACTATCAGCGCGTGGGCGACCTCAGCACCGAGATGGTCGAGCACTTCTTCAGCTCGCTCTCCTACGCCATGATGAGCACCCTGCATCTTAAAACTAAAGGCAAGAATGACCATCACCGCGTCGAGAGCCTGTTTAAAGCCTTTGGTCGTACGCTGCGTCAGGCGATCCGCGTTGAGGGCAATACGCTGCCAAGCTCGAAGGGAGTGCTGTGATGAACGTGGTGATCATGGATACCGGTTGCGCCAACCTGTCGTCAGTGAAATGGGCGATTGAACGTCTGGGTTACTCCCCGGAAGTGAGCCGCGACCCCGATGTGGTGCTGCGTGCCGACAAACTGTTTCTGCCCGGCGTCGGCACCGCACAGGCGGCAATGAATCAGCTGGAAGAGCGTGACCTGATCGATCTGGTGAAAGCCTGTACCCAGCCGGTGCTGGGGATCTGCCTGGGTATGCAGCTGCTGGGGCGAGGCAGCGATGAAAACGGCGGCGTGCCGACGCTGGGAATTATCGATGAGCCGGTGTCGTTAATGGACACGCACGGCCTGCCGCTGCCGCACATGGGCTGGAATCAGATTACCGCGCAGGCGGGCAATCATCTGTTCCGTGGCATCGACGAAGGCTGCTATTTCTACTTCGTCCACAGCTATGCCATGCCGGTCAACGCCAGCACTATCGCCCAGTGTCACTACGGTGAAGCTTTCACCGCCGCGGTGCAGAAAGATAACTTCTTTGGCGTCCAGTTCCACCCGGAACGCTCGGGCAAAGCGGGCGCGCAGCTGCTGAAAAACTTCCTGGAGATGTAATGATTATCCCCGCGTTAGATTTAATTGACGGCAAAGTGGTTCGTCTGCATCAGGGCGATTATGGACAGCAGCGCGATTACGGCAGTGATCCGCTGCCGCGTCTGCAGGATTACGTTCGCCAGGGCGCGACCGTGCTGCATCTGGTGGATTTAACCGGCGCGAAAGATCCGGCGAAACGCCAGATCGCGCTGCTGAAAACCCTGCTGGATGGCGTTGATGTGACGGTGCAGGTCGGTGGCGGCATTCGCAGCCGTGACGATGTTCATGCACTGCTTGAAGCCGGAGCGAGTCGCGTGGTGGTTGGTTCCACCGCGGTGAAACAGCCTGAAGAGGTAAAACGGTGGTTTGCGGAATTTGGCGCAGAGGCGATTGTGCTCGCGTTAGATGTGCGCATTGATGCCAGTAACCGCAAAGAAGTGGCAATCAGTGGCTGGCAGGAAGCGGCGGGTGTCACGCTGGAAGAGGTGATTACCGACTTTCAGCAGGTGGGCCTGAAGCACGTGCTGTGCACCGACATTTCTCGCGACGGCACCCTGAGCGGCTCCAATGTTGCGCTCTATCAGGAAGTGACGGCGCGCTTCCCGACGATTGCTTTTCAGTCCTCGGGTGGCATTGGCGACCTCAATGATATCGCCGCCCTGCGCGGCAGCGGCGTTCAGGGCGTGATTGTTGGACGTGCGCTGCTGGAAGATAAATTCACTGTTTCGGAGGCGATCGCATGCTGGCAAAACGGATAATTCCCTGCCTGGACGTACGTGACGGCCAGGTGGTCAAAGGCGTACAGTTTCGCAATCACGAAATCATCGGCGACATCGTGCCGCTGGCGCAGCGCTATGCCGCCGAAGGTGCCGACGAGCTGGTGTTCTATGATATCACCGCCTCATCCGATGGCCGGGTCGTCGACAAAAGCTGGGTGTCGCGGGTTGCGGAAGTGATCGATATCCCGTTCTGCGTCGCGGGCGGCATTAAAACCCCGGAAGACGCGGCGCGCATTCTGGAGTTTGGCGCAGATAAGATTTCGATTAACTCGCCCGCGCTGGCCGATCCCACGCTCATTACCCGCCTCGCAGATCGTTTTGGCGTGCAGTGTATTGTGGTCGGGATCGATACCTGGTTTGATGAAGCCAGTGGTAAATATCAGGTGAATCAGTATACCGGTGACGAAGCGCGCACCCGCGTGACGCAGTGGGAAACGCTGGAGTGGGTGCAGGAAGTGCAGAAGCTGGGCGCAGGCGAGATCGTGCTGAACATGATGAATCAGGATGGCGTGCGTAACGGCTATGACCTGGTGCAGCTGAAGAAAATGCGTGAAGTCTGCAAAGTTCCCCTGATCGCCTCTGGCGGCGCAGGCACCATGCAGCACTTCCTGGATGCGTTTACCGAAGCTAACGTGGATGGTGCTTTAGCCGCCTCGGTATTCCATAAGCAGATTATTAATATTGGTGAGCTGAAGAGCTTTCTGATCGACAACGGAGTGGAGATTCGCGCGTGCTAACTGAACAACAACTGGCCCTTCTCGACTGGGATAAAACACAGGGCATGATGCCGGTCATTGTCCAGCACTTCGTCTCAGGCGAAGTGCTGATGCATGGCTACATGAACCCGGCCGCGCTGGAGAAAACGCTGGCAGAAAGCAAGGTCACCTTTTTCTCCCGCACCAAAAATCGCTTGTGGACCAAAGGCGAAACCTCCGGCAACTTTTTGCAGGTCGTGAGCATCACGCCTGACTGCGACAATGACACCCTGTTAGTGCTGGCGGATCCTATTGGCACGACCTGCCATCTGGGCACCACCAGTTGCTTCTCACCGGCGGTCCCTGAGTGGACGTTCCTCTATCAGCTTGAGCAGTTGCTGGCCTCGCGTAAAACCGCCGATCCTGAAAGCTCCTACACCGCACGACTCTACGCCAGCGGCACCAAACGCATCGCGCAGAAAGTGGGTGAAGAAGGCGTTGAAACCGCACTGGCCGCCACGGTCAACGATCGGGATGAACTCACCAACGAAGCTTCTGACCTGGTCTATCACCTGATGGTGCTGTTGCAGGATCAGGATCTCGACTTCCGCGCCGTGATCAACAACCTGCGCGACCGCCATAAGTAACTGTGCAATATGCTGCTCAGAATTTCGTTTTTTATGCGGATTCTGAGCAGTCTTCAGCTCATTCCTCACGTCCAGCCTGCACAATGACGGCAACTCAAACCTCAGGGAGAGAACCGTGACCACCCATGAGAAATTAATCGCCCTGCTCGACCAGCACCAGGCACGCTATCGCCTGATGGAGCATGAGGCGACCGGTAAATGTGAAGCGGTCGCGGCGATACGCGGCACCGAAATCGGCCAGGGTGCTAAAGCGCTGGTCTGTCATGTGAAAGGCAACGGCGTTAAACAGCATGTACTGGCGGTTTTACCTGCCGATCATCAGGCCGATCTGGGCAAAGTCGCGGTAGCTGTCGGGGGAAGACGCGCCTCACTCGCCAGTCCGGCGGAAACCGATCTGTTGACCGGCTGCGTATTCGGGGCGATTCCGCCGTTCAGCTTTCATCCCGACCTCAGACTGGTTGTTGACCCCGCGCTGTTTGAACGTTATCCGGAGATCGCGTTTAACGCTGGTCTGCTGGAACGTTCAGTGATCCTGAATACCGAAGATTATCGCGCGTTATGCGCGGCTGACGTGGTGAAGATTACGCAGTAATTGCCATCCCGGCAGCCCGGCGATACTCTGCATAATCACTCATCACGACAGAATAAGAGCAAAATCATGAACATTTTCACTCAACGCCTGCGTCAGACGCTGGCTGTGGCGGTTATGGCAGGCTGCGCTTTTGGCGCGCAGGCAAAAATCGAACAGGTGCGTTTCGCGGTCGATCCGACCTATCCGCCATTCGAATCGAAAACGCCACAGGGCAAGCTGGTCGGCTTTGATATTGATCTGGGCAATGCGCTTTGTACTCAGATGCAGGCAAAATGTGTCTGGGTTGAAAGCCAGTTTGACGGCATGATCCCGGCCCTTAAAGCGCGTAAATTTGATGCCATTCTCTCCGACATGGGCATTACCGAAGAGCGCCTGAAGCAGATTGATTTCACCGCGCCGCTCTATGACACCCACACCCAGCTGATTGCCCGTAAAGGTGCTGGCATATTGCCCACCGTTGAATCCCTGAAAGGAAAAACGGTCGGCGTAGAACAGGGAACGGTTCAGGAGCGCTATGCGCTGGCAAAATGGCAGCCTTTTGGGGTGACCGTAGTGCCTTATGGCGATCAGGCACAGGTTGAAAGCGATCTGGTTTCAGGACGACTGGATGCGGTATTCACCGATGCGGCACAGGCTGCCATCGGCTTCCTGAAGCATCCGCAGGGCAAAGATTTTGAACTGGCTGGCCCGATTATTCAGGATCCGATCATCGGCCCCGGCACGGCGATTGGCTTGCGCAAAGGCGATACCGAGCTGAAAACCGCACTGGATAACGCCTTCGTCGAAATCAAAAATAATGGCACCTTTGACCAGATTCAGAAGCGCTACTTCGCTACGGATATCTCTATCCAGCCTTAACCTCGCGGTCGCCCTTTTTCATCCTCACCGCGATCCGGCACTATACTCTAACTATTTCGGGACGGCGCGCTGTCGTCCTTTGCCGATTAAAGGACATTAACACGGTATGCATCAACAACATCATCCACTGTTAAGCGCCTCTTTAGGCACCCAGCGTGAAATCATCAGTTTCCATTTCGCAGAAGACAACGAGCGTCAGGTCTACATTCAGGCTGCGCTGCATGGCGACGAACTGCCCGGTATGGCAGTGGCGTGGTTTTTAAAGCAGCGACTACAGGCGCTTGAGTCCGCCGGTCAACTTAAAGCCGCCTTTACCCTGGTGCCGGTTGCTAATCCCCTGGCGCTGGGACAGCACTGGCATGGCACCCATCTGGGCCGATTCCATACGCTCTCTGGCCAGGACTTCAACCGCCGTTTCCCGTCACTGGGCGCAACCCTGGCGGCCGGGCTGGCTGAGAGTCTGACCCAGAGTGAAACGCAGAATAAGAGCCTGATCCGCGAGGCGATTGATCGTCACTATCGCGATACCGTGCCAAAAACCGAGCTGGATGCGCAACGCCACACGCTGATGCGGATGGCCAGTCAGGCCGATCTGATGATTGATCTGCACTGTGACTGGGAAGCCGTGCCTCACCTCTACACGACGCCGCACGCCTGGCCGGACATTGAGCCGCTGGCGCGCTGGTTAGGCAGCGAGGTGCAGCTGCTGGCGCAGATTTCTGGCGGTGAACCGTTTGATGAAGCCTGTTGCGAACCCTGGCTGACGCTGGCGGAACGGTTTGGCAAAGATTATCCGATGCCACGGGGATTGCTGCCGGTGACGCTGGAGTTGCGTGGCGTGCGTGATGTGTCGCCTGAACAGGCAGAGAAAGACGCGGAGGCGATTATTTCAGCGCTACAGGAAGGCGGTTATATCAGCTACAGCGAGCCAGCGATTTCCGTGGAAGTGGCTGCGCCCGTGATCGGTGGCGACGAACTGGTCCCGGCGAGCGCGGGCGGAGACGATATCGTGGCTATCAATGACGGCCCGATTGGTTTAAACGTGCCAGATATCGCTGAAGCACCTGGAGAAGCTGGCGTCATCAAAGAGCGCCACAGCGAAGGATCGGCGGCGGCCTCCCCTTCCCTGAAAAATCCACCTACGCCGTTAGCGGGCTGTGAATATATTCATTCGCCGGTATCCGGTCTGATCCTGCATCGTAAACCGCTGGGCGCAAAGATTCGGCCGGGAGAAGTGGTGGCGGAGATTGTTGACCCGATAACTGACCAGATTACGCCGCTGGTGACGGAACATGGCGGTATTCTCTATGCGAGACACTGGGCTAAGTTTGCGACGGCAGGCATGCTGGTGGTGAGGCTGGCAGGTGAGCGAGAGATTCGGAGCGGGGATTTGCTGGTGATGTAGTCAGCATCACCAACTGGCGTGTCACTTCGCAATCAGCTTTGCTCGCGTCGATTTTTGAACACAAAGAGAGACGATGTTGTGAAGTTGACCGCCAGCCCGCATAGACTTCCGATGGCTACGGCAACCACTGGGTATTGCGCAATCCAGGAGGAATTGTAAACAGCAATACTGTAGGCGATATAGTTCACAGCCCCGCCAAAAAGCATAAAGAAAAGATAATTTAAGAACTCTCTTTTCTTATTTAATGACGAAGACATGCTTCTGAAAGTAAGTTTCCGGTTAAGCAGCCAGGTTGCAAAAACTGCCGCCAGAAATGAAATCAGCCTGGCAATATACAGCCCTAAGAAATCTTTTAAAAGATAGAGCACAAGGGCGTCAACGATAAAACCAGCAACACCGACAAATGCAAATAATATTAATTTTTTCATACGAGAATCAGAACCAATTTTATTTTTATGACCAGCCACAGAATAATAGCTGGTCATCTTGATTAAAAAGAGACAACCAAGGGTTCTACGCCCTGCTTATCTAACCAAGCGATTCCCTCTTCAACCGGGACAATTTGAACACGGCTTCTGTCACTAACCTTCCCTGGTAATTTGAGAGTTACATCAGCATGGCCGCCTTGCGCAGCAACGTAAGGCATAGCCACGCGCAAAAAGTCCTGATTAATGAGCGCTCCATCCGGACTATATAGTCTGACGCCTAAATTCAAAGGATAAAATGTATTTTTGCCAACAGCGAAATCACTGTTGTTAATAACAGTGACCGATAGCGTCTGACCAGAATTATCGCTTGCAGATTTTATTTGTGACCTAAGCTTTAAGGATAAATTCCCTTGAACTTTTCCAGAGGTACCTGGCTGCTGAGATGAGGAAAAATAAGTCCATTTAAGCCGGTTTAAATCAAATTCACATAGTCCCTGACGAATACCATGAGCATCAACATATTTAAGAACTCTGGGTATATAGGTATTTAACGGGTTTTTAGCAAAATCCCAATCTTTGGGGTTGAAAGTTGAAAAGCCGTTGATTGTTCTCAGGTGAAAAATCTCAGCAATAAACATCGCATCGACATTATGTGGATAGAGATCAAAGTCAATGTTTGTGTTATTTATATCGAACTCACCGAAACGCTGTCCTAAAACATAGAATGATTTGCACTCTTTAGGAGGAGCGGGCACGTCATTTAAGAAGGCAAGGCTAGCTTTACGGTTAAAATCACTACTTTGTGACAGATTAATCTGCTCAGTAATAAGCAACACACCAAGAATAAACCCAATAGGTTTTGCGATCTTAACGATTCTTCCAGAAAGAAATAATGTTGCTAAAAGGGCAAGCGGAAAGATAAGGAAGAGCGCATAGCGTGAAGTAACCCTCATTCCTTTAGCGCCGGGAACAAACTTCCAGATATACTCCCAAAGAAAGAAATCGCCCTGTTTTATCATTACTGCCAGAGAGATGAACAACGCAAAAATCAAGCCAGCAATTAACTTAATCCCGACATCTTTCTTTTTTATAAAAAGAATTGAAAGTAAAGAAAAAACAAACACAAGTACAATGAACGGCGGAAAACCAACATTTAACTCTCCGACTCGCTGTACAGACCCAAAGTGGTTCCCAAAAACAAAATCGGCAAGTTTTCCAAAAAGCAGGTTAGAAGAACCAGGATCCAGCAGGTTGCCTATTTTTGGCGCATAATAAGTAACTGAGTAAAGATTTTGCCCGCCCGTTTCTTTTGCTTTCGGCAAATAAACCATCAGAAAAGGGATTATAGAAGCAACGAAAAAGAGAACAGGCACAAAAAAAGAATAAATATCAACTCTACTAAAGAGAGATTCTCGCAAAGCCATACTGAATAAAATGGAAGGTATAATACATATTATAAAAATAAGTGAAAAAAGCAGATAGAACCAAGCCATATAAAAAGAGGTTATCAGCCATGCCGATAAAAATACAGCTGAACAACTTCCTAAGATGATGGAGTTCTTTCTATCACCTGCGATAACCGAAGAAAAATATTTGAGAAGTAGAGCCGTCAACAGCGGAGCAAAAGTAAGACTTAGCAATTGTGCATGATGCATTTGCACAGTCAGAGAGTTGCTGAGGCTAAAAATCATGGCCCCAGCGACTGCTGCGTAAAAACCCACCTTTAAAACATGACGCGCAAGATAGAAAAAAGATATAAAGCCAATCGCTTTCAATGTTATGTTAACAAATTCAGATGCCAGAAACACATCCAAACCTAAAAACTTATAAATTGAAAAAATCATCCCAAAGATTAAATATCCATCATTATAGCCCAAGGTATCTTTGTAGGGATAGAAATAGGCTACCTGATTCCATTTAGCCTGCCCCGTAAAGAAATTGTACCAGTGCTGTAAAATACTGGTTTCTATCATTCCATCGAAACGACTACCAATAACAAATTCAAAGCCTGTTGAGAATTGTCTGGAGAAAACAATCCCCAACGTTATGATAAATGCCAGAATGAATAATAGAATTCTGACATTTCTGTTGGATATTAATTTCATCATATTAAAATCAAATACGCTTTACAGGAACTGAAAGATAGGAAAGACGCTTAAGTTCACGCCGACCTACGGTCACACTTTCTAAAATCAATCCGGTCACAAACGAAATTGATGCTAACAGAATCAATCCTGTTGAGAGTAATGCCGTAGGCAAGCGAGGAACGAGCCCCGTTTCGAAATAGTAGGTGGCCAAAGGAAATGCTAAAACGAATCCGGTAATACTGAACAAGAGTGCTAAGATGCCATAAAACATCAGAGGCCGTTCAGTTGCATATAACCTAAGGATCATTTTTGCGATGCGAATCCCATCTCTGTAAGTGTTCAACTTACTCGCTGACCCTTCCATCCTTGCACTGTAAGGGGTATCCACTTCACTGTAAGGCATCCGGAGTTCGAGAGCATGCACAGTGAGTTCTGTTTCAGTCTCAAAACCTTTTGCCATTGCCGGGAATGATTTAACATAGCGACGTGAAAAAACACGGTACCCCGATAACATATCCGAAAACTTGCCACCGAAAATACTTTTCACGCATCCGGTAAGCATCTTATTACCTAAAGTATGCCCCATACGATACGCTTCTTTATCTTCATGTTTTCTGACGCCGACAACCATATCAAGGCGTTCATTGATTAATCTCTCAATCATTTTGGGGGCACTTGCCGCATCGTAGGTTGCATCGCCATCTACCATTATGTAAATGTCAGCAATGATGTCCGCGAACATGCGCCTGACGACATTACCTTTTCCCTGTTCTTTCACGGTAAAAACTTTAGCACCTGCCGCAAGTGCTCTATCAGCAGTATCGTCATTTGAATTATTGTCAAACACATAAATTGATGCTGAAGGTAGATGTTGTTTGAAATCCTTAATCACTTGTGAAATTGAGACACCCTCATTATAACAAGGCACAACAACTGCAATATCATATTCTTTCTGTTCAATCATCATTAGCAATCCATTTCTATTTGAAATTTAAATTCACTATTTCACTTCATTAATATCCAGACTGACAAAACCCACACCCAGCATTCGTTTATCTTCTCCGAGATTTAGAGATTGAGGTGTCGTTGGTGCAGGAGGCATGATAACAATTTCATTTGACTGTTCATTTGAATTGAATTCAATCGATTGGATAGTATCATCCTGTTGCAACCTCACTGTACGATATACACCTGAATAGCTGATTTTAATATCCTTGCCTATATTAGGCCCAAAAGCATGTCCCTTAAGCGTAATAACAAAATGCTTAGGTAAATTAGCTTTGAAGCTGATCGATACTTTTTCGGCTTCAGTCTGATCTGACCATCTTCCCCATGCCTCATGCTGTGAAAGCCCTTCAATATCTTCGACATATGAAGGATAGGTTGGCTGAGTAAAATCAATAGTTAGTTTTTTGCCAGATAACGTAATTTGCTGACGATTCCCGCTTTCCACTGAGTTAACAAAGCGCGTAAAAGAAGGAAACAGCGTTTTATTTCCGTAGCCGCTCAGATGATCTCCATCAAAAAAGAGTGGTTTACCATTTTTATAAGCACTACATTTACTTTCACCACATAAAGTCGGGAGCGGATCCCAGACATCTAATGGGATAGTTTTACCTAACTCCGAATAGCTAGCTAAAATAGGTGCCCGATAGTTTTCAATGACTTCACGTGAGATTGAATCTCCACCCTTACAGATAGGATTGCTTTTGTTGAACCAGTCAGCACATCGATACACTGGAATCTTAAACAGAGGTTTTGGTGCTTCGAAAATGATGTGAACCCCCTTATCAACAAAGGGTTTTAAGGCCTCTTTTGCATAATCTACTGTACGTTCGCGCCCTTTTTCAGCCCGCTCACTAAACAGAATATCCGCATGTTGCCTGTCTCCGAAATAGGCCCACTGATCAACGAATCTCGGCAATCTCAATGAAGCCAGGAAGAGAATGTCTCCAGGCTTCACTCTTTTAATAATATCCTGAAGTGACGAATCTGAATATTTCTGACATTGAGGGACATCCATATCTCTTTCTGGCGTAAAGCTGAGGAAAGGACAGCCACCATTATTGTATGCAAAAATTGTCGTCTGCGTTTTGATTGCAAAACTTTTAAATAATCCAGAGTATGCCAGGGCATGCGAATCCCCGATAACGAAAATCTGATGTGGATTAGGCGAAGCTGGTTTATCACAACCTTTCACCTTATAAATCAGTAACAACCCACCGTTTACATCAACATGTTCTGGCTCTGCCTGGCAGCCAGGATAGCCCTCAACAACACCACTGCCTTCAGGATACCAATCCTGTGGGAATTTAGTCAGTACGCTTTGCGAAATTTTCCCTACGCGGGAATCGATTTTTGCAGCAGCTAAGTATGAAATCCCTATAACCACAACACCTGTAAATAGTACGATCCAGTTATTTCTTTGTGCAATAAAGTGCGCGTTTCTGACAGGTTTTTCGATAACCAGATAGGAGAAGAGCGAAAACAATACTGCTATCAGCAATGCTAATAATTGTTGTGAAATCTTTTCGAGGCCGTAAGTCCAGCGAAAGAGAACGAATACCGGCCAGTGCCATAAATAAAGCGAAAAAGACAATTTACCAATAAATCTAAGGAATCTGTTACTTAGCAGACTGTTGACGATTGATGGCGCAACGCCATCATAGAGACTAAACAATAGCCCAAGTGTACTTACTGTGGCGAGTAATGCACCTGGCATCGGGAAGCGATTGGTATCAGTGATGATGAAAGAAATCAGTAAACCTGCCAGAGAGATAACACTGATAATTCTTCTGAACCAGATTACCCGATGTTGTGAGTTAAGTTGCTGTCTGAACGCAGACATGAACTGGTATAACAATACACCTGAAGCCAGTTCCCAAAAACGACTAGCTGTAAAGTAATAAGCCTGTGTAGGTTCTGTAGCTGATAGTTTAAATGAATATACCAGAGAAGCCACGCCTAAGCACAAGTATATAACTGAAGACAAATACCGCTTTTTTGATGACAACCAGAAGATGTAAAGAAATGGAAATATTAAATAGAACTGTTCTTCAACACCTAGTGACCACGTATGCGTGAACGGATTAAAATCTGTGGTTGGAGCAAAGTAATCTCTTCCTGTTGAAGCGAGGATGAAATTACTGAACCCGAAAAATGCATAATAGCCTGTAGACTGATTAACCCAACTTAGCCATGAGCCGGGAATAAAGGCTGTTGATAACAAAAAAACAACCAGCAGCATAAATATTAACGCAGGAAATATACGCTTTATTCTTCGACTATAAAATATTGCAAAGAACTGTCGGATGGTTGCGCCTTTAAAAGCCGCTACTGAAGCACTTACGATGAAACCTGAAATAACGAAAAAAACATCTACGCCAACAAAACCGCCAGGCAATAAATTTGAATTCAGGTGAAAAAACACCACTGCTAAAACTGCCAGAGCACGTAAGCCATCAATGAAAGGATGATATGGAATATGCTTTCCTGCTAACTTATTATTCATTCGCCAACACCATTTAAAAAGTATTCTTATATTTATAAAAGCAATAATTCATTTTCGGCAAAAGAAAACCCGGCCAAGCCGGGTTTTTTTTAAACCTGGGTAACAGCTATTCTAACCACTCGGTGTGGAACACACCGTCTTTATCAATGCGCTTGTAGGTATGCGCACCGAAGTAGTCACGCTGCGCCTGAATCAGGTTAGCAGGGAGCACTTCTGAACGGTAGCTGTCGTAGTAAGCGATCGCCGCAGAGAAGGTTGGCGTCGGGATACCGTTCTGAATCGCGTAGGAAACTACATCACGCAATGCCTGCTGATACTGATCAGCGATATCTTTGAAGTACGGAGCCAGAAGCAGGTTAGCGATGCCTGCATCTTCTGCGTATGCATCAGTAATCTTCTGCAGGAACTGGGCACGGATAATGCAGCCAGCGCGGAAGATCTTCGCGATTTCGCCGTAGTGCAGATCCCAGTTGTTCTCTTCAGACGCGGCACGCAGCTGTGAGAAGCCCTGAGCATAAGAAACGATTTTACCCAGATACAGAGCGCGACGAACTTTTTCGATGAATTCCGCTTTATCACCGGTGAAGGCCTTCGCCTGTGGACCGCTCAGTACTTTAGAGGCTGCCACACGCTGGGTTTTCAGCGAGGAGAGGTATCGAGCGAACACAGACTCAGTGATCAGTGACAGAGGTTCGCCGAGATCCAGTGAGCTCTGGCTGGTCCATTTACCGGTGCCTTTGTTCGCTGCTTCATCCAGAATCACATCAACCAGGTATTTACCTTCTTCGTCTTTCTTGGTGAAGATATCTTTGGTGATGTCGATCAGGTAGCTGCTCAGTTCGCCGTTGTTCCAATCAGTGAAGGTCTCAGCCAGCTCTTCGTTGTTCAGACCCAGCGCGCCTTTCAGCAGAGCGTAGGCTTCTGCGATCAGCTGCATGTCGCCATACTCGATGCCATTGTGAACCATCTTCACATAATGGCCCGCGCCGTCCGGACCGATGTAAGCCACACAGGCTTCGCCATCTTCTGCACGTGCAGCAATTTTATCCAGAATCGGAGCAACCAGCTCGTAGGCTTCTTTCTGACCGCCAGGCATGATAGATGGGCCTTTCAGTGCGCCCTCTTCACCACCGGAAACACCGGTACCGATGAAGTTGAAGCCCTGGTCAGAAAGCTCTTTGTTACGACGGATAGTATCTTTATAGAAGGTGTTACCGCCATCGATCAGGATGTCGCCTTTATCCAGGTGTGGAGTCAGGGAGGCGATAGTCTTATCGGTCGCTTCACCCGCCTGAACCATCAGCAGGATACGACGAGGTTTTTCCAGCGATTCGACAAACTCTTCAACGGTGTAAAAAGGAGCAAGTTTCTTGCCCTGGTTCTCGGCGATGACTTCATCAGTCTTTTCGCGTGAACGGTTAAAGATAGAAACAGTGTAACCGCGGCTCTCAATGTTAAGAGCCAAATTGCGGCCCATTACTGCCATACCTACAACGCCGATCTGTTGCTTGGACATTACATACTCCTGTCTGTGGTCTCGCATGGTGTTACCCGTAACACCACTTTGTAAGTGATCAGTATGTTAACTCAGGATAGCGGATTAAAGGTAATGAATGGTGCGGTCGTGCAGATGAAATTATCTGAAAATAAATCACACACTTAACAAGGATTTATAAAGCTTTGTATAGCTTTGAATCATTCTATCTGCTGTGAAAAGGGATTCAAAGCGTGCCAGCGCAGCCGCACCATAGGTCGTTGCCAGCTCGGGGTTCTGCCAGATTTCATCCATCGCCCGTCGTAATGCTGCGGGATCAGATGGAGGGACGACTAATCCTGTGACCCGATCAATATTGATAAAGGTTGTTCCCGTTCCGATCTCGCTGGAGATTAGTGGTTTTGAATAGAGAGCACCTTCCAGTAAAGAGATACCGAAAGCTTCTGAACGTAAATGAGACGGGAAAACCAGACAGGTACATAACTGTAGCAAGGCAGATTTTTCGCTGTCTTCCAGCGCACCCAGGAAATGAATATTGTTCACGCCTAACTGCTGCGCCTGCGATTTCAGCTCAGCCTCAATAGGTCCTGCACCAACCACGACGATTGGATAACGGCTGTTCTTTGCCGCCTCGATTAAGATATGCAGGCCTTTGTAATAGCGAAACGTTCCAATAAAGAGAAAGAAGCCATCCGGAAATCTTGCCTGCCATTTTTGCAGAACGGCAGGATCGTTATTTTGATAAAACTGTTTATCAAGACCGTAAGGAATAACTTCAACTTTATCTTTGAACTGCTGCAGGACCGGGCTACTTTCAACATAGTTTGGCGACGCGGCAACGATACGGTCTACACTGGAGAGAAAACGGTTCATCAACGGCGTATAGAGCCTTAACAGCACCTTCTGTTTAACAATATCAGAATGATAACTCACTACTGATGGCTTTTTGATGCCAGCAGCAAAATGCATAAAGTCCATAAAGGGATACGGGAAGTGGTAATGGATGATATCCGCCTTCTGAGCCAGTTCCCTGAACTCTTTTATCGCTGAATAAGAGAATGGCGTGGAAGCAAACTCACACTGCGTTTTTACCCGATGAATCTGATGATTATCCAGCGTGTTTTGTTTGGTTTCAAATTGCGGACTATGAGTAAAAACAACAGACTCAATACCTGATTTAAAACCACCTTCTGCGAGCTGATAAATAACCTGCTCGATGCCGCCAAAAGTATCAGGGTAGTAGGTTTTGTAACAGTGTAGAACTTTAATCATATATATCTTGCGACCTGCTCATAAGCTTCAATGGTTTTATCCGCACACAGTGACCATGAAAATTCGCGGGCACGCGCTAATCCCGTATCAATCATACGGCGCTTTTCATCAGCGTTTTCAATCATCATCTGGATGTAATTTGTCAAAGCATGAACGTCCTGAGGTTCATGCATTAATGCTGCATCTCCAGCGACTTCCGGAAGTGATGTTGCATTTGAGCAGATCACGGGCGTTCCTGATGCCATCGCTTCAAGAACCGGCAAGCCAAAACCTTCATAGATTGAAGGGAAAACAAAGCTCGTTGCAGCACTGAATAAAAACGGCAGATCTTTACCGGGTACAAAACCTAAATATTTTAGCCACCCTTCTCTCTCGCCCTTGTCAAAGAGTTTAAAGAGTTGCTCATTTTCCCAACCCTTATAACCACTAATGACTAACGGGAAAGCAGTTTTTTCCTGAGCGGGCAGACGATCATACGCCTGAAGCAATGTCAGGATATTCTTTCTTGGTTCAATCGTGCCGGTATACAGAAAGAAACGTCGCCACTTAAGATTGTATTTTTCAAGAACATGTTGTGTTTCTGCTTCATCCCGGGGATGAAAATGTTCATTACAGGCCAGAGGAGCTACGGCAATCTTATGATCTTCAATACCAAAGAAATCAATTAACTCATTCTTTGTGTAATAAGAGTCAGTAATCAACATCGATGCACGCGAAACGGTATTCCTTAACTCTTTTTGCATCAGGTGAACACGTCCAGCCGGATGAAATTGAGGCCAATGGAATACTGATAGGTCATGAAAGGTGGCAACACAATGTTTCACGCGAGGAGGTAGATAATAGTTTGGACTATGAAATATATGATTCTTAAAATGCCTCAGCGCCATCATTTTCATTACCGGGAAAGTCAAACGGTATATTTCACTTACTGTTTTGCTTCTTTGTAACTTACGCTTTAGAGATTGAACCGATTGAGCAGACTCACTCGCGACTGCAAGTGAGTCGCGAGTCTTAGTGCCATGAAGAAACGTCAGCGCGACGTTATCTCTTTCCTGAAGCTGTTTAGCAAGCTCAAACGCATAACGGCCAATACCGGTTAAAGGATATTTAATACAGTCCGTAGAATAAACGACGTTTATTGCTTTGCTTCCAGCATCCATTTCAGGGTATCTCTAAGAGGGATTTTAGACGAAGTCTCACCGACTAAGCTACTGAGCAAAGTGATATCGCCACAAAGTTCTTTAATTTCATTAGGCCGTATAAAATCAGGATTAACTTCAATCTTAATATCATGGCCTGTCAGGGATTGGCAGAGATCAACGACTTCCCTCAATGAATGCATTTTACCTGAAGCGACATTGACAGTCTGACCAGATGAGCGGGAATGAAGTAATGCGGAATAGCTTTTAACCACGTCACGCACGTCGGAAAAATCACGCCATACATCTATGTTGCCCAGCTCAATGACATCTTTTCTCTCACGAAAATGTTTGACGATTTTCGGAATCAGGAAATTTTCTGCCTGACCGGCGCCGGTGTAATTGAATGGCCGGGTAATAATAATCGGCAATTTTTCATAAAACAGACTGGTCATATACTCCATTGCCAGCTTGCTTACCGCATAGTCATTTGCAGGTCTGGCAGGAACTGACTCTGCTAATTTTCCCGGTGTGTTATTACCGTAAACATTAGCACTGCTGGCGATCAAAACTGCATCCGGCATTTTTGCTGATTCGCTAAGAGCCTGTAATAGATTACGCGTACCGCAAAGGTTTACACTATAGAACGCATTCGGGTCGGTATGACCAACAAAAGCGATGGCTGCAAGATGAACAACGACGTCAGGCTGAATACTGTCAACAGCATTTTTTACCTGTGCTGCATTAGTAAGATCAACCTGAAAATAGCGTGAGGAATTCTGGGCGGGAGTTGAACCGAAACCATAAACTTCATATCCGGCAGCGGATAAATCCGCTGCCATATATTGGCCGGTAAAGCCCTTGATCCCAGTGATCAATGCTTTTTTGCCATTAGTCATATCAGAAGGAGAACCCTTGTTTATTGCGGCGCAGATCTTCTTCTACCATCATCGCACACAACTCTTCGAGCGTGGTTTTTGGTTCCCAGCCCAGAATGTCCTTCGCGCGCTGTGGATTACCAATCAGTAATTCTACTTCAGCAGGACGATAGAACTTAGGATTGACCTTAACCACCACTTTATTAGTGGCTACATCGATGGCAACTTCCTGGTCATCTTTGCCTTCGAAGCGCAATTCAATGCCAGCAGCTTTGAACGCCATTGAAACGAAGTCACGGACTGTTTCAGTGCGGTTGGTTGCCAGGACAAATGTATCTGGCTCATCAGCCTGCAGCATACGCCACATGCCTTCAACATATTCCTTAGCAAAGCCCCAGTCACGCTTGGCGTCCATGTTACCTAACTCAAGCACATCCAGCTTACCGAGCTTAATTTTGGCTACAGAATCGGTGATCTTACGGGTCACAAACTCCTGTCCACGCAGTGGTGATTCGTGGTTAAACAGAATGCCGCTTGAGGCGAAGATGTTGTAGCTCTCACGGTAGTTAATTGTCATCCAGTGGGCATACAACTTTGCAACGCCATACGGGCTACGCGGATAGAAAGGTGTATCTTCTTTCTGCGGAATAGCCTGCACTTTACCAAACATCTCTGAAGTAGACGCCTGATAGAAACGAATTTTAGGGTTAACGATGCGAATAGCTTCTAACAAGTTTACCGGACCAATACCTGTAATTTCAGCTGTGGTCAGCGGCTGGTCAAAAGAAACACCTACAAAGCTTTGAGCCGCAAGGTTGTAGACTTCGGTCGCTTTGCTTTCCTGAAGTAAACGAATGCTTGATGACAGGTCAGTCAGATCATATTCGACCAGATGAAGATTAGGATTTTGTTTAATTCCTAACTCTTCGATGCGCCAGAAGTTTACTGAACTTGTACGGCGATAAGTACCAAAGACTTTATAACCTTTATCAAGTAACAATTCAGCTAAATATGCGCCATCCTGACCAGTGATGCCTGTAATAACTGCACTTTTCATTTATAGATAACCTTTTAATCAAAGAGTTTTTTTACAAGATTTTCTGCACTTTGCGCCCAACTTAACCAACTAATCTCAGCTGAATCAGGGTGTGCATTGTTTTTGAAGAGTTCGATCCACTCTTCTATAGCTCGAGCTAATACCTCAGGCCGATTGGATTGGAAATAAAAAGCGCCCTCACCAGCAACTTCACGAAGCACCGGAACATCACGTGATATCAATGGTTTGTTATGCTGTGAGGCTTCAATTAACGGAAGACCAAAACCTTCGTCTTCAGATGGATAAAGTAAGCAGTCAGCGTTCTGATAAAGCTCATTAAGTAATTCATCGCTGGCGTTATCAAACCAGAAGAGTTTTTTGTTTAACAACGGATGATTTTTAATCGTATCGACAATCTCAGGGATCGTACGCCTCGCATCATCTGGCAACCCCTTCCAGCCTTCTTTACCCACGATAACCAGGTGGGATTCATTACCTGCTGCCCAAAGCAGTTCGAAAGCAGCCACAGTCTGCAAATGCCCCTTACGTGGCTCCAGTGTACCAACCATGAGGAAAGAGAGATTCTGTTTAATCAGGTTAACCTTGTCAACATCGCCCGAATTAATGCCACCTGAAGGTATTGTTGAGGAAATATCCGCACCATGATGAGAATACTCTAGCTGCAAACGTGGATTATCTAGCTTTTTGGACAAAATATATTTTTTAACTTCGCTAACAACAGCATCAGTAACGCAAATTATTTTATCAGAATACTCGATTATAATATTAAGCCATGCTGAAAAACTTTCATTACTTCCAGGCGGGAAGAAATGATTTTTGGTAACAGGTAAAATATCATGAATCATGAATGTGACATTAACACTGTTTTTTAAGAGATGGTCATAAAATCCATTTTTTTGGGCATCTATGACTAAATCGCAGGCTAACTCGGATGAAAAGTAAACATCGCCTGAGTTAAAATCGACACATCTATCGTAATCAATATAAGGTGCAATACCAGGATAGAGTTTTGCCATGAAACTATTGGCTTCACGTAAAGTATAACCACTTTGCTCTTTATTCAGATATACAGGCACTACGCTAAAACGATTATCTGATAGCTTGGTCAGCTCAATCAGCAGGGCTCGGGTAACACGCTCAATCCCGGTCCATAAATCAGAATCTTTAATGAGGGAAACATCAAAAAATAACTTTCTGTTTGATTTCATGCGGGGAAAGTTATTGGCTATAAGATTAGCGTAAGGTTCATACTGTTTTTCCGGAATATCCAGCTTGTTGATAATCTGATTAACAGTAAGATTATTTTTACTATATGCAGCCTCTATATGATTAAAACATGACTCAGCACATCTTTCGGGGCTATGCTCTGCTGAGATATAAAGATGCGCGCTATCGCCAAGATCTTCTCTGAATTTTTTATCCTCGCACAATTTATCAATAGCCGTGATCAAATCGCTCAGCATGAACTCGTCAGCGAGCTTAATAACTTTGTCATCAGGGAGCTCAGCCATTGAACCATTAGCGTTGATAATTGTTGCTAAACCATAATTCATGCAATCTAAAACAGCGGCAGAGGTTTCCCCCCGGGATAAAGCACGGAGCTGAACACCAATATCAGCGGCAACCAGATACTGCCGGTAAAGAGCATCAGAAACCCACCCGGTGATCTCGACAGCTGACTCAAGATGATACTCTTTTATTAATGACTCAATCCGATCTTTATAGCTACCACCAAGCTCTCCAACAAAAACCATTTTGATCTTATGTTTTAGCTCATTATTTAAAGCTCCTAACCCCTGAATCAAAAGGTGGTTGAGTTTAGAAGCATCAAGAATACCAAATGAGCAAATCAATATTTTATCTTCAGAAATATTAAGTTCTTTTCTGACCTGTTGCTTATCCTGAGAAACGGGTTCAGCACGCAACAATGGAATACATTCCCAGTCAAGCGCGCGACTGTTTGAATACCATTGTTTTGCTAACTTCCTCGAATAATCGGAATGCACTATAACGGCCGTAGCATTACTCAGCACATTAAAGTTTGACGGGTAATGATACATTACCTTCTCATCGTCATTAATATTCGCTCTTTGAATAAGCGCATTATAACCATGAGAATCAAATAACTGTTCGCTCCATGAACGTTCATGACCAGCAAAGGTTTCTTTATAGCGGAAATAGTTACTGAGATAAAAATCATGCATACAAACAATGCCGGGATAAATTTCCAGAATCTCATGCATATAATCATGAAATATGGAATTACCCATTTGATAAATGATGCGATCATAAATTTTTGAGCTGTTTAAAAATTCGCTCGCTGTAATGAAAGAATAATAACTATTCTCTCTTATATCAGACTGGTTTTCATCAATAACCACATCAATATCATAAAATTTTGATAGCGCTGGAAGTAACTCTTCGCTATATAATGAAATACCTGATCGCGCAGGACTTAAAGGTGTAAAAAATGCTAACGTCTTCTTAAGACTGCCAGCATCCTTCAGGACAGTCGTTTCTTTACTTTCAATGACTTCTTCAAATGCAGAAAGCGCAATAGCAGCAGAAGTATCCCATGAAAAGGCTTGAGCTCGCGACAAGCCTTTTTCTTTCAAAGAAGAATAAAGTGATTCATCCGTAAGCACATTGGTAATCTTCTCTCTGATGTCTGACACGCTTAGCGGATCAAACAACGCCTCTTCGATACCAATTACTTCAGGTAAACTGGTATTGCCTGCACCAATCACAACGGCGCCGCAAGCAAGAGCTTCCAGAGCCGGCAGGCCGAATCCTTCATGCCAACTGGGAAAGACAAAGAGTTTACAGGTGTTATAAAGCTGAACCAGCTCTTCATCAGTAATATAACCAGTCATGATCATCGACATGTGTTCTAACTTACACTGACGAGCATGGTGATTGAGTTTATCGATGTCAAATTGCGATAATTTTCCTGCTAATACAAAATCATACTGTTTCTGTAGTTCAACAGGAAGCTCACTGAGTGCTGTTATCAGAGCAGGAAGGTTTTTCCGTTCATCTGCTCCTCCAGAATACATAATAAATGGTTTAGTTATTTTAAATTTAAGTTTGAGCTCGTTGATTTTATTCTGGTCTGATTCTATAACTCTGAAAATATCGTCACAGGCTGTAGAGACATTAACAATATCTTCAGCTTTATCTTTAAAATACTCTTGTCCTTCATGTCTTGAAAAAGCAGAGATAGCCAGTAACTTTTTACATGCCTGCAAATAAGAAATCTTCTCAAGATAAAACTTCTTATAATTGGGGTTAGGTTCCAGATATTGTGCAGGATTGTGTAGCGGAATCAGATCATAAAGGGTTGTGACAACGGGTGTATCCGTATCGAATTCATTAACGCTTAAGACGCTATCATCTTGATAGCCTTCGAACATAGCCGGTATATAGATGATGTCAGGCTTATGGCTTTTAAAAAATGCTTCCCGAATAATTTTTGCATTTGAATTATTATGATGATTGGCGGGGTTTTCAAATGCACAGGGCCCTGCCGGGTACCAGAACTTAATAGCATTACGGCCAACCAGTGGAGAAAACTCATTGACTAAATCTTTTACTGGGAAAGCACCATTACCTATTAAAATAACTTCATATTTTTTATTAAATGCCAGTTTAGCCAGAGACTTAACTATCGCACGAGTATACCGGCCAATACCTCTGAACCGACTCTCTGACTGCAAACCCTGCATATCAATTGCTATGCGCATCAATCGTTCCCTCTTTGACTTTTAAGCATCTTGATTTTTTTAATATTGATAACAGTGTCTTTGGATTTTTGGCTTTCATTTGAAACATCGACTAATGGTGAGGCGACTGGAACTGTACTTTGTAAATAAATGCTTTTTAATTTACCGTAAAGGCCAATCTTTTTTGTTACAGCTATAGCTAATTTTCGAGCCTGATAGTTGGCAAGCACTTTTCTGGCAATTGGTAAAGCCAGCGCAACAACTTTGCGTTTCAAGGGAAATGTTGTTTTTTTCGCAGATTTTAGACTATTTATAACTCTTAATGGTTTTGTAAGTCGCCATGACTTACTTGCATAGATGTTTTCAATAAGATGCTGGTGACACCATAATTCATCTGCCAGATGTTTCTTTTTATTGACCGCACTATCAAGCTCTTGGTTCTTTTTACTCAGTTCCGAATTAAGCAAATCCCTTTCTTTCGCCCTGTCGGAATTAAACTTCATTAATTTTTTAGTTAATTCTTCGGCCTCAGAACGAAAATAATTTTCATTTTCAACGAATTGCAAATTAAGATTTCTGAAAAAAATATTCTCCAGCTCAATAGGAATCGTATCGATGTTTATATTTGTTTTATTCCAGCCGTGTTTTAAGTTCAGATAATAGAACAGATGCTTATCCCTGATACTATCTTCATCAGGCATCGTGATGCGCCAGTCGTAATATTCTTTGTTGAAAAGGAAATCGAATGGGACCAGATAGTTAAGCAATGCGAATCTTAGCGCATCGACAAACCCGGCGCTGTCACGGCTAATGAATGAAAATGGAGAATCGCCTAATATCTCACTTGGTTTTCCCCATAACAATGCTTCGAAACCTACACTCGAATTAATAGTAATTATTTTTTCGCATAAAGCGATAAATTCCTGAGGCGTTAAATCCTCACTTCCATTTTCTATATCTTTATAATTAACACGTCCGTAAGGGTGTTTGCGGATCAAAACTCTGCTGGTTTTACTTTTGACGTAGTCAATAATTTTGGGATTATCAAACCCGTTATTATAAGCAATAATATTTGAATCATCTTCAACCTGAAGAGGCACACCAATTTCGTAATTATCAAATTTACGAATGGGTTTTACGACTTTAAGAAAAAGACTTAGCAGCGCTACACGTCCAAAATTTGCATATCGATCGTTGCTTATGTGATAATTTTCAAACCGACGGGCAGCCTCAGTATTCCCATTAACACCACTAAAATCAAAATAGCAAGTCGGTAAATAAACAGGTTCTCGTAATGGTCCTAGTTCATTATGAATAACAGGAATCTGATGTTTGTGTGCAATTTTTTTTACTGAAGGACAGTTTGACCATAATACTACAGCTTTAATATCAAACGTTTCTTTGATTCTGACAATTTCAGATTCAAACAGCTCCATCAATGGCTCGTACTCTTGGGTAAGAATATGCTGCCATACGATGTTTTTAGATTTATGCTTAACTTCCAGAGCAGAAAAAACATCGCTGCTCCAGATAATTTTATCCAGATTTCTTAACTCTTCATTGTCTGGCAAGGAAGTATTAAAATCTGCCAGCCAGTTCTCAGGTAAATGCGGTGGCACATCCTGAAAAATCTTCTCATGTCCGATATGTATCGCGTCATTACAAGAGAAACGCTTAACACTCAGGTAAAAAGCGGTTAGAAATGTTTCATAGGAATATTTGACGTCATAGGGAAGCCAAAAAAATAGATATTTGGATTTCTTATTTGACATTACTCGCATTCACCTCATGTGATTAACACATATTTCCTGAAATTTCAGACTGGATTTATTTTTTTATGACTTTCATTTCTGCCGGGATATGGAGCATACCACCAAAGTTTTCTTTCAGAAGCTCAACTGGCGTATTCACAGTGAAAACTTTTACGCAGAAGATCCGATCATAAAAATCAGACGAATAAGGTTCAGGCTTGATGCCAATATCGATGCGATATTCTCCCATATAAAAGGGAATGACAAAATCCCAGCTGATGATGACGTGTTCACCAGCTTTCAGACTCTCCAGGCGAGTATCATAATAGTTGGAATTCATGCTCAACACAGGAAAACCATTTTTGTCACCGATCAGCATGCCAACACATGCCTCAGCAGGTACATCTCTGTTGCATCTGATAACAGCCTGAACGGTAACTTTATCTTTCGCGTAAAGGGTAGCAATTTCCTCCCCCTCAGCGTTCAACATTTTGAAATCCAGAAACTCCAGAGCCAGGCTCCCGGCATTCTCCTGTAGGGAATTCTGGCGGAGATTAGGATTAACTGTAATATCAGGATCGAGTTTGTGATTAACAATTAATCCCGTATTTTCCTGCTCTTTAATAGAAATTTTATTTTCCACCAGAGAGTTTTGATAGAGGTCGCAAACTTTTGCCGCGGCACCAAAAGCTTTTACTTCCCCGTCTGCTATATAGACTGCACGAGAACAAAACTGCCTAACCTGGAAAAGTGCATGACTGACAAAAAGGATAGTCACATTGTCTTCAAGCATCTTATTCATGCGTTGCATGCATTTAGCCTGAAAAGCCAGGTCGCCAACGCTGAGTGCTTCATCGACAATCAATATATCAGCTTTAACTGCGGTCGCTACTGAGAATGCTACACGGGCTTGCATACCACTTGAATATGTCCGTACAGGAGAATCGAAGTATTCACCTATACCAGCAAAATTTTCTACATCACGGATGACTTCATCCATATCTTCTTCAGTGATACCCAGGAGTTGGCCCGCTATTACAGCATTTTGCCTGCCGGTAAAATCAGGGTGGAATCCCATACCTAATTCAAGGAGTGCAGCAATACGCCCCTGTGATTTCACCTGTCCTGATGTCGCTGCTGTGGTACCCGTGATGATTTTTAATAAGGTACTTTTACCAGCGCCATTGACGCCAATAATACCAACAGCTTCCCCTTTTTCAATTTCAAAAGAGACATTGTTTAAAACATGTTTTTCATGAAAACGTTTTTTTTTGCCTGGTAAAACCCACTCTAATAGCCGATCAATTTTTCGCGGGTATTGTTTATAACTCTTACTGACGTTTTCAACTTTTATGCTGTACATTATAATTCATCCACCATATCAGCCGCGTGTTTCCGAAAGAGATAAATACCCAACACACAAAATATAACCGCGATAGCAACAGTCCATTTCATAGCAAAAAAGTCTGGTACGGTGTTATGTACAAAAACCTCATGATATCCGTTTATTATGGCTGTCATTGGATTGTAATTTAACCATCTCTGAGCCCAGACAGGAAGTGTTGTATAGACGTACACCACCGGCGTGAACCAAAACCAGAATTGAAGCAGAACGGTGACAAACTGCCCCACATCACGGAAAAAAACATTCAGTACGCCAAGCGTAATGCCAAGCCCGCTCGCGAATAATACCTGAATGATCAATATTGGAATAATATAGAAAAAGTCAACTCCGGGAAAATTCCCCGTCACTGCCAGGAAAAACAAAAACAGTGAGAATATTATTAAGAAGTTAAGTATGCATGATAAAACAATGATGACCGGCAAACAGATTCTTGGAAATGTAACCTTTTTCAACAAATTAGCATTTTCAATAAATACTACCTGCATTCTGGAAAGTATTTCAGCGAATAAACCCCAAGTAAGAATACCGGAACAGAGGTATATACTGTATGCAAAAGGTCCGGTTGCCTGAGGCAACCTGGCCTGCATAAGTTGCGAGAAGATTACGGTATAAACAGTGATCATCGCGAGAGGCTGCAAGACTAACCATGCTGCTCCTAATATGCTCATTTGGTAGCGAGACTGAAAGTCTCTTTTCACACTACTCCATATAAAGCCACGATACTTTAATATCGCTATCAGTATCTCTCTCACTTCTGGACTCCATTTAGTAAAGCTAGAATGTCTGCTGTTTTCTCATTCATTAACGCTGAATTGTTTTTAGATTCGACGTTCAATCTGACTAAAGGTTCTGTATTAGAAGTTCTTAAATTGAAACGCCAGTCAGAGAAATCCACACTGATTCCATCTGTCAGATTTAATACACTTTCTTCAGATACATAGCGCTCTTTAATGATTTCAATCTTTTCTTTTGTATTGGCAACTTTAGAATTAATCTCACCACTGCAGGGAAACGCCTTCATTCTTTCCGAAACCAGCCCGGAAAGCGTCTCTCCTTTCACTGCCAGCAGTTCTGCCACCAGCAACCATGGAATCATACCGCTGTCGCAGTAAGCGAAGTCACGGAAATAATGGTGCGCACTCATCTCACCACCGTAAACCGCGTCTTCTTCACGCATGCGCTCTTTGATAAACGCATGACCGGTTTTAGACATCACCGGAATACCACCCGCTTTGGTCACCACATCAATGGTGTTCCAGGTCAGACGTGGATCGTGAATGATTTTCGCTCCTGGCTCTTTCTTGAGGAACGCTTCGGCTAACAACCCAACGATGTAGTAACCCTCAATAAACTCTGCATTCTCATCAAACAGGAAGCAGCGATCAAAGTCACCGTCGAAGGCGATACCCATATCGGCCTGATGCTCACGCACAGCATCAGAAGTGTCTTTGCGACACTCCGGCAGCAGCGGATTTGGAATACCATTCGGGAAGTTACCGTCAGCTTCATGATGTACTTTGATGAACGTTACTGGCGCATTCGCCTGCTTAAAGCGTTTTTCAATTTCATCAATGATATGACCTGCTGCACCGTTACCGGAGTTGATCACCAGCTTCATTGGTTTAGTGAAGTTGCTCAGGTCGATGTAACCCATCAGGTGATCGACATAGGCATCCACCACAGAAATCTGTTTATAGCTGCCGCGCTTACTCTCTTCTACCGGAGCAAAGTCATTCGCTTCAGCCAGGCGCTGCACGTCACGCAGACCGGTATCACCACTGACCGGGCGAGCACCTTCCCGTACCAGTTTCATGCCGTTGTAGTTCATCGGGTTGTGGCTGGCAGTCACTTCAATGCCACCATCAATCCCTAAATGAAACGTGGCGAAATAGATCTCTTCTGTTCCGCTCATACCAATGTCGAGCACATCGGTGCCCGCATCCCGCAGTCCATTAGCCAGTGCCAGCTTTAACGACTCGCTGGTCAGTCGGACATCACCGCCCACCACGATCGTTTTTGGCCGGATAAATTCACCATAGGCGCGGCCAATGCGGTAAGCGATGTCTTCATTCAGTTCAGTGCCTAACTCGCCGCGGATGTCATAAGCTTTAAAACAGGTCAGTGCTGCCATGATCGTGTCTGTCCTTACTTACTTGCAAACTGTTGTTTAATCAAAATGAGGTCGTCATCACCAAGGTAAGAACCCGACTGGATTTCCAGAAGTTCCAGGGGAATTTTGCCTGGATTTTCTAACGTATGCGGGTGACCGATTGGAATAAAGGTTGACTGGTTTTCTGTCAGCAGCAGGGTTTTATCCTGAATAGTGACTTTCGCTGTGCCTGAGAGGATCACCCAGTGTTCGGTGCGGTGATAATGCATCTGCAGTTCGAAGGCTTCACCCGGCTTAACCGTGATGCGGTTAACGTTAAAGCGGCCAGTGTTAACCACCAGATCGCAACGTCCCCATGGCCAGTAAGTTTCACGATGGCGGCGATATTCGCTGCGGCACTCGTTTTTCAGGAACTCAACCACCCGCTTAACATCCTGTACCTGGTCTTTACGTGCAACCAGCACAGCATCTTTGGTGTTCACAATGACCAGGTTTTCAACGCCGATGGCGGCAACCAGTTGATCTTCACTGTTGATGTAGCAGTTTTTGGTGTTGTGCAGGAAGGTATCGCCCTTCAGCGAGTTGCCGTGAGCGTCTTTGTCGTTTACTTCCCACAGTGCAGACCATGAACCGACATCACTCCATCCGGCTGCCAGCGGGACGACCACAGCGGCATCGGTCTGTTCCATTACTGCGTAATCCACTGACTCGTCAGGACAGGCGATAAAGTCATCTTTATCAATACTGATGAAATCATTGCCTTCTTTCACGTTAGCCATAGCGCGACGGCAGGCTTCCAGAATATCCGGACGGAATTTCTCCAGTTCCTGCAGATAGCGTTTAGCCCGGAACATGAACATGCCACTGTTCCAGTAGTATTCACCGGACTCAAGATACTGCTCAGCGGTGCTCTGATTCGGTTTTTCAACAAAGCGCTGAACCTGATAAGGGCCGCTTTCTGCGCCTGGCAGTGCTTCGCCACGCTGAATGTAGCCATAGCCGGTTTCCGGACCGGTTGGCACGATACCAAAAGTCACCAGCTTGCCCTGTTTGGCATAGGCGGTGGCGACTTTGATAGCCTGATGAAACGCAGCACGGTCTTCAATTACGTGATCGGCGGCCAGCACCAGCAGAACCGGATCATCACCCTGCTCTACGGCGTTCAGCGCAGCCAGCGCGATGGCCGGAGCAGTGTTACGCCCTACCGGTTCGAGAATGATGTTATGGGATAGCTTGTTAATTTGTCGCAACTGCTCGGCAACCAGGAAACGATGCTCCTCGTTACAGATGACCATCGGTGCGCGCGCTTCGACGCCGCTCAGACGATTAACCGTCTCCTGCAGCATGGAGTGCTCACCGTGCAGACAGATGAACTGTTTTGGGTAAAGTTCGCGGGAAAGGGGCCATAAGCGGCTGCCGGTTCCTCCGGCCATGATTACGGGAAGTAACATTCCACATCCTCTAACAAATTTAAACATGCTATGCATATAAGCGGGTCAATTTTTATTCATTATGAATAAACAGCCACGCTACCGCCCCTGGCTTGCAGCAACCAATGCGCTGTGTGATAGGAATCTTACCTTCACAGGTTAGCTTGTCGATGCGCTGATTATATTTTATTCAATCGCATACGGGTTCCGGGATAACACCAAATAGTACATTTTGTGCGGCAAAAATAATATGCCTAATCTTTCATTGCCACTGACAAAACTTAAGAGTGACTAAACATTGATCTCATCCTGCATGAGTAAATGTAATCACTGGCAAAACAGCATAGTAGCGTATGAAGAATCGCGCTTTGCGCCTCTTCACACAGTCGGGTTAGCCGCTATTGTGATTAAACGCTACAGAAGCCAGACCAGGATAATTCCGTATTAAGTCATCAGTCAGTCACAATCTGGCATTGAGGTGAGGAGAGTGAGCAGGAATATGCAATTTCTCTTAACGCAGGCACAAAAAAACCCGGCCTGAGCCGGGTTTTTTGAATTTCATCGCAGACTACCGAAACCCATCCGGGTTCTTGCTCTGCCAGTTCCACGTATCGCGCATCATCTCATCGATGCCGCGCGTCACGCGCCAGTCGAGCGTGGTGTTTGCCAGTGACGCATCGGCCCAGAACGCAGGCAGGTCGCCATCGCGACGTGGCTTGATCTCAAACGGGATCGCCTTGCCGGACGCCTTCTCAAACGCTTTGATCATCTCCAGCACCGAGAAGCCTTTGCCGCCGCCCAGGTTAAAGGCGGTGTAGCCCTCAACTTTGCTCAGATAATCCAGTGCTTTCAGATGCCCTTCCGCCAGGTCAACGACATGGATGTAGTCACGCAGACAGGTGCCGTCTGGCGTATCGTAATCACCGCCAAACACGCCCAGCTTCTCCAGACGGCCAATCGCAACCTGTGCAATGTACGGCAGCAGGTTGTTTGGGATGCCCGCCGGATCTTCACCGATTTCGCCTGACTCATGCGCGCCAACCGGATTGAAGTAACGCAGCGCAATCGCCTTGAACTTCGGCTCAGCTTTGGCGAAGTCGCGCATCACGAATTCGGTCATCAGCTTAGAGGTGCCGTATGGACTGGTGGTGCCGCCAATCGGGGTGGTCTCAACGTAAGGAACCGGGGCATCTGCGCCATAAACGGTTGCTGATGAGCTGAAGATAAAGTTCCAGACGCCGGCATCACGCATCTCTTCCAGCAGCACCACGGTGCCCGCGACGTTGTTCTCGTAGTACTCCAGCGGCATACGCGTAGATTCACCGACGGCTTTAAGCGCAGCAAAGTGGATTACGGCTGAAATGCTGTTGGATGCAAACAGGTCACGCAGACAGGCGCGATCACGGATATCGCCTTCAACGAAGGTCGCTTTTTTGCCTGCCAGTTTCTCAACGCGGTTAATCGCTTCGCGTGAGGCATTGCAGAGGTTATCCAGAACCACAACATCATCACCGCGCTGCAACAGCGCCAGTACCGTATGGGAGCCGATATACCCTGCTCCGCCCGTGACTAAAATTGCCATGTGAGCTCCTTTCAATCTGCCGCGCAGGACGCGGCAAATAAATTACTGTTGTTTTGCGAGGATGGTCTGGATAGCTTCGCGGAAATCGCGACCCTGCGCGTTGCTGCGCAGGCCGTAAGAGACAAACGCCTGCATGTAACCGAGCTTACGACCGCAGTCAAAACTGTGACCGGTCAGCAGCGAAACATCAACGGTTTTATGTTTGCTCAGGCTGGCAATCGCATCGGTCAGCTGGATACGGCCCCATGCGCCTGGCTCAGTGCGCTCCAGTTCGGCCCAGATATCAGCAGAGAGGACATAGCGGCCTACCGCAGCCAGGTCAGAGTTCAGTCCGGCGGTATCTTCAGGCTTCTCAACGAAATCGGTAATGGTGCTGATGTCGCCAGGGTGATCAATCGGCTCAGCAGTGGTGATTACCGAGTACTCAGTGAGATTGGACGCGGGCATATGCTGTGCCAGGACCTGGCTGTGGCCGGTCTCTTCAAAACGGGCAACCATTGCTGCGAGGTTGTAACGCATGTGGTCAGCGGTAGAATCATCCAGCAGCACGTCTGGCAGCACGACCACGAACGGATTATCACCGATCATCGGACGGGCACAGAGAATCGAGTGGCCCAGACCCAGTGGCTGCGCCTGGCGCACGTTCATGATAGTCACGCCTGGCGGGCAGATAGACTGCACTTCGCTCAGCAGCTGACGCTTCACGCGCGCTTCAAGCAGCGCTTCGAGTTCATAGGTGGTGTCGAAATGGTTTTCTACGGCATTTTTCGATGCATGCGTGACCAGCACAATCTCTTTAATACCCGCGGCAACACACTCGTCAATGATGTACTGGATCATCGGTTTGTCGACGACAGGCAGCATCTCTTTCGGAATGGCTTTAGTCGCAGGGAGCATATGCATACCGAGGCCCGCAACCGGGATTACTGCTTTAAGCTTGGTCATATTTATTCCGTTTAATAAAATGAAGATGTGGGTCGATTATGCAGGATCGGCCGGAAGAGCAAGTATAATCTTTATCTGAAAATCGGACAGTAACTCTCTGTCATAACTTGGAAATTCGGCATTTTGCCCATTGCCAGCAACGGCATAAACTGAATAAAGACAATCAGTAATCGAATATCGCCTCTGTTATTTCAACCCCTGGTCGCCGCACGGCTGAGACCAGCCATAAATGAAAACGGGCGACCCTGAGGCCGCCCGTTGATATAACGCAATTATGATTACAACCAGCCTTCAAACCACTCTGGCATCACAAACAGATTAAAGTGATTGACCAGCAGCATTATGCCGACAAATACCACCGATACCACCACCCACTGCCGGGCATAAGGGATAAACCGAATGCCAATTACCGGCTTAATAAAGAACGGATGAGCCAGTGCCGAGATCAGAATCTGCGAGATGGAAAGCGTCAGCGCCACATAGAGCACGTTCGGCCAGATAAAGGTGGTTGCCAGCACCGCCAGAACCACAATACTCGCCACGATGTTCCAGTAGAACTCAACGTTGGTCCGTCCGTTGGCCTGGGAAATTGCCCCGGTCAGTCCGCCCATCGGCCGCAGCATACCAAACAGCAGCATCAGCGGAATCAGATGATAGACCTGCTCGTGGGATGCGCCGTAGAGCACACGAACGATAACCGGCGAGAAGATGCCAATCACCAGGTACATCGCGCTGCTGAACAGCATGATCCCCAGTGTGCCTTTGAGGAACAGCTTCTTCAGCTGCTCGGCATCGTGCTGCTTCTCTGCAAAGCGCGGCAGTGCCAGTCGGTTAATCACCGGCGTCACCAGCTTCAGCGGTTGCAGCACCAGCTCTTTCGCCAGCGAGTAGACACCCAGCATCTCGGCGCCCATCACTTTACCGACCACCAGTGCATCGGCCTGGGTTCGCAGCTGGTTAATGGTCTGCGAGCCGAGCTGATAGCTGCCGTAGCGAATCGCACCGATAAAGGTCGCTTTGTCGAACTCCCAGGTCGGACGCCACGACTTCTCACCCAGCGCAATCATGCAGAGGATGCGGGTAAAGGCGTTGATAAACAGACCGAGAATCGCCGCCGCTACGGTGAGCGAGGTGAACTCCAGCATCGCCACCACACAGAGGAAGGCAAACAGCTTGGTGCCCATCTCAATCTTCGCCAGCGAAACCATCCGCTTGGTTTTGATGTAGTGCGCCTGATACTGCGACAGATGCCCCAGCACCAGGAAGTTGAGGCTGGTCAGCATGATCAGACCCACCAGCTCCGGCAGATGATAGAACCAGGAGACCGGGAAGGCGATCAGCAGCATGATCAGGCCAGTACACAAGCTGAGTGAGACGTTCACCCAGTAGATAGTGCTCTGCTCACGACGGGTAATGTTCTGGCGATGCACCAGATAACTGCTCATCCCCATATCCTGCAGCACACCCGCCACCGCCAGGATGGCGTTGATGATGGCTAACAGACCCAGCTCGTGGGTTTCCAGTTTGCGGGCGAGAAAGCTTAGCTGTGCAACCTGCAGCACTGCCGAGAAGCAGGTGCTGCCGAACAGCCAAATCGCCTGTGACTTAAATCCACTCACACCAGTCGCTCCAGAATCTGTGCCAGTTCGCCGTAGGCGATATGCTGATTAAATTCAGTCTCAACTTTGTGACGGGCGGCCGCGACCACGGGCGCCACATCCACTTCACCCTGAGAGAGCTTCAGCAGCGTCTCCGCCAGCGCCTCAGGATCGTCCTCTTCCACCAGCCAGCCAGAAACGTTGTTTTCGATCAGCTCCGGAATGCCGCTGTGGAAGGTTGAGACCACCGGCAGGCCGACCGCCATCGCCTCCATCAGTGCAACCGGAATACCTTCCATATCGCCATCTGCGGCGGTTTTGGAGGGCAGCAGGAAGATGTCAGCCTCACTCAGCGCGCGACGGATCTCCTCCTGCGGTTTAAAGCCCGGCATGCTGACGCAATCTTCCATCCCCTCGCGGGCGATGAAATCACGCATCATCTCATCCTGATCGCCGTTACCGATAATGGTGTACTGAAACTGACCGCCACGCTGCTTCAGGATGGCGCTGGCTTTGACCGCCACATCCAGCCCTTTCTTCTCGGTCAGACGTGCCACCGAAACGATACGCAGCGGCGTCTGAAACGCCTGGCGCGGCTGGAAGTTAAACTTCTCCGGCTCAATGCCCATACGCGTAACGTGAATTTTTTCCGGCGGGCAGCCCATCTCAATCAGCTTGTTCTTCCACAGATTGCTGATAGGCAGCATCAGCTCACTCTGGCGGAACAGATTCACATAGTCGAGTTTGTGCTCTTCCAGAATGTGACGACGGGAAATATCGGCGCCGTGAAACACGGTCGCCTGTTTACCTTTGAGCACGCCCAGCTCACGCAGCTTGTTCGCCAGCGCACCGGCATAGCCGAAATGCACCAGGAACACATCTGCGGTGAAGGTCTGTTTTGCATTCGCCACAATCGACGGCAGCAACAGTTTGCTGGACTGTGCGCCATAACGGAGCACATTCAGCGAACGCAGCAGCGACGGCTTCGTCACTTTTGGCAGCACCAGCTTGAGGCGCTGGTTCAGCTTATCGACAATCGAGATCTTCTCTTCCGGCAGCAGATAATGCGTCTTCGCCGCCAGACCATACTCATCAAAAGCGGCATGCCGGTTCACTAAATCGCCGGGAAAGACTGAAATAATCTCCACCTCGTAACCGGCATCAATAAAGTGGGTTACCTGATTTAATACGAATGTCTCAGAGGCAACCGGGAAACGCATGGTGAAAAAAGTCAGTTTCATCACATTACCCTAATACTTTGAGAATCTCTTCAGTGATCCGGTTGCCAATTTCCCTTTCATTCGCAACGGCCGTGTCGACCTTGAGCTTGATGTTGTCGTAATCGGCAAGCACAGTTTTCACTTTGTCGATTAGCGAGCCATCCATCAGGCTTTTCACATCGGTTGCCATCTGCGGCAGACCAAGCTGGTTCATCACACCCATCGACTTGTGCTCGTAGTTAATCGCCACAGCCGGGGTGCCAAAGTTCATGGAGATAATCGCCGAGTGCAGGCGGGTACCAATGGTCAGATGGCAATGATTCAGCAGGATGCCCAGTTCCAGGTCATTAAACTCATCCATAATGACATGGTAATGTTCAGGCTGCGTCACGTGGTCACGCAGGGTCAGTGCAACCATGCGGTCATCTTTGGCATAGCTGTCGATGCCGGTACAGGTTGAGAACGCCACAACCTGATAGCCTTCAGCAATCATGGCGTTGATCACCCGGCCAAATGCCGCTTCATACTCTTTCTGCGTCACACCCAGACGTTTATCAAACGGTGCCAGTTCACGCACGGTGATCGCGATGGTTTTACGGCCATCGATAATGCCCTGCCAGTAGAGCAGGTTATGGCTCGGATTTTCGACTTCGCGTGCACGCACCAGGAAAGCGGTATCAACGCCAGACGCGACTTTAGAACTGGTCACGCCATCGCGCTTCATCAGGTCAAGACTGACCGATTCACGCAGCACCAGGCTGTCGACCCGATCAAAGACAAAGTTTGCCAGCGCATTGACGCGCGGGTTCTGGAACGGCCCCACCGAGTGACCGATCAGGTAGATCGGCTTTTTCGCCATCAGTGCACAGAGGGCATGGTCAAACTGGGTCACACCATAGAGGTCAACGAAGAACGATCCGCCAACCTGAATAATCGCATCATATTTTGCCAGACTGTCAGTAAACGCCTTCAGGTGCGGGGGTACAGCGAACGACTTAAAGATCCCGCCCTTGCCCAGATGCGCCATCATGATATCAGGCATCAGGCGGTTCGCGACTTTACGCTTGAACGAACCGACCAGACCTTTACCTGATTTGCTGTTGTGCAGATACAGCGCATCCTGCTTAATATCCTGCTGAAGCAGATAACCGGAGCTGGTTGGATAACGGCTTATAACATCAATTTCTAAATCACTGCGTGCAGACTTCATTGAATCAATCAGTCCACGAAGAATCGCGCCATCCCCGCGATTTCCACACGTATGGTTACCCACCAATAAAATTTTCATAACAACTCCGAATGAATTTTTTTAATTCTGTAAGCCGCCCAGATCCGCAATGGGCAAAATGAACTCTGTTTAAAGTAATGCTTTACGGGATAACGCACCCAAAGGTAGTGCTCCTGTTAAAACCGGCCGCCTCCATTGTGGCGGCCGTGATGCAAGGGATTACGACTTGATTGCGAAGTAAGGCAGTGCGACCTGTTTGCCGTTGATCACGACGGAAACAAAGCCTTCAGGCTTGCTAGTATCGACCTGATCGGCGGAGAGCGGACGGGAAGCCATCAGCAGATCGCCCTGCTCGTTGGCACCCACGCCCGCTTTGCCGTTGTGCAGGCTGAAGCGCTGCGGCGCGCGTTTAGTCGCGTCGCCCGCCGGAGGATTGCCCTTCTCCATCTTCGCGTTAACGCGCGCACAGCGACCGGTGACAAAGCGATCTTTACCGGTGGTTTTCACCAGCACGGCCACCGACGGCGTCCAGCCCGCCAGTTTGACGAAGATGCGGACATCGGTGTCATGCTCAGCCACATAGCGCACATCGACAATCGGGCTGCTGCCTTCGGCCGACCAGCTCGCTTCAGAGCGATCTTTTTTGCGCTGTACGTGGATCATCGCGCGGCCACCGGTGGTCTTGTCACCGATCAGGTCCATCAGCGGCTTATCGCCACTGCCGTTACTGAACTGCGACTGACCAAAAATTTCGATCTCCCACGAATCACCCACGGTCGGGGAGTAGAGACTGCCGAGATCAAACCAGGTTTCCTGATTCGTGTTGTTCTCTAAACGCCAGCGCGAGGTGATGTAGTTGTACTTCAGGCTGCCATCGAGCGCGACGCCATAGGACTCCACACGGGTCGATCCCATCTCCCAGATGCTGAGCAGACGGTCGCCCTGCATGGAGTTGTCGATCCAGCTGCCCGACTGCAGGCTGGTCTGGCGCATATTCAGGCGCGTGTTATGCGCGATCAGCGGATTTTTACAATCTTCCAGGCTCAGCGCATCGACAATCCACTGACCATTGGAGAGATCGCCCGGGTTATCACAATGCTCAATCCAGCCGTTATGGATAATCGACTGGCCGCAGCGCGGCAGGTTGAGGACTTTGCCACCACGACAGTACTGCGCATTGAAGTTCGACAGCTCAATCGCGGTGCTGTGGTCCCATTTGCCCTGCTTCTGACCTGACCAGCCCGATTTGATCACATCGCCGCTGCAGCGTGAGGCGTACCACTGGTCGATTTTACAATCGAGGGTATCCTGCAGGCTGATGGCGGTGCCGCCGACTGCGTTAAAGCGCAGGCAGGCACCACGGAAATATTGTCCGCCAGGGCAGTTGTTATGGAAAAAGCCCTGCTTGTTGGGGCTTTTATCGCTGTTGCCGTTAAAATTCAGGTTGGAAAGCTCAACCCGACGGGCATTCATCTCAAAGACGAACTCTGACTTACCATCCGAGACAATCGTGGTCGCCGGGAAGTAGCCGAAGTTTACCATCGCACCGGACATGCGGAAGAAGTTGAGATACTTATCGCCAAGGTTACAGGCTGAGACCATGAAGGTACCGGCCGGGAACTGGACACAGATCTGCTGGTTTGCCTGCTGTGACCACTGGAACATCGCCATAATGGCGGGTGCCGTATCGGTTTTGCCATCGGCAATCGCACCGAAATCAAACAGGGTCAGGCGGTTAAAATCGTCTACCACGCGACGCCAGGAAAAGCCCTCACCGGCAAAGTTTACGCCGCCATCATTCTGCGCGGGCTGGAAGCTGCCGACAAACTCGCCGCCGCCGACTTCCCGTCCTTCATGCCAGCTTTTCAGCTTAACCTTGGCCCCTTCAAACAGCGGACGGGTTTTGCGTAACTCCGCTACGGACGGGATCTCACCAATCAGCTGATAACCCGCTGGCTGCGCCAGACGCTGGCTGAAATCTGCAGCGCCCGGACGGCTGACATCCGCGATGTTGAACAGCGTCTGACCATTGCTGTCTTCAACTGCCATCGAATGCGACGGATTGGCAATCAGCGCAGCATTGTCCTGAATAAACTGGGCAAAGTTACCTTTGTTCAGCGCGATAGGCTGAGCAATCTCCGACACTTTGCCGCTGGCATCACGCAGGAAGACCGGGATCTGGTTGCCCGGTTTGCTGGCATCTGCACCTGCTTTACCAATCCAGAGTTTGCCTTCAAAACCCTGCCAGAACTGCGGTGGCATGGCGTAGACATTTTCCGGGGTCAGAATTGGCACGTCGCCTTTAGGCACGTCAGTGGCATCAACCGGCTTCAGGGCGATACCGTTACTTTTTGCAGCGTAGCTGGAAAAGGTGCTCACGGAGAGAGCCCCCACCAGAGCGGAGGCGGCGGTCTGTAAAACTTCTCTTCTTTTCATGCATCAATTCCCGTAGTCAATAAGGCCATTGGCCATGGCGGTGTCCCTGAGGCACGTCGCAAGTGAGCTTTTCCAGCTCCGGTTAAACCAGTGACAGCCAGCTTTGCTTAATCTGATTACCGTCGAATTTCAGCGCGGTCTGTTTCGTTTTTTCGCTCATGGCATAGAACAGCGCTTCATCGCTGGCGAGCTGCTCCATTCGGGCCAGAAACGTGGCTTTGTCGTTCATCGGAACCAGGAAACCATCTTCACCGTGATTGATGATCTCCTGTGGACCGGTCGGGCAGTCATATGCCACTACCGGCAGTGACCAGGATTTTGCTTCCAGCAGCACCAGTGGCAATCCTTCATAGCGCGAGGTCATCAGCGCCATATCGCTGTCGCGATAGTAGTCGTTGATATTGCTGACCTTACCGACAAACTTCACGCTGTCGGTGATGCCCAGCACCGCCGCCTGGTCATGCAACTGTTGACGCAGTTCACCGTCACCGGCAATCACCAGCGTCCAGTCAGGATGGCTGCGGGCGAAGTCGCGCCAGATATCCAGCATCAGGTCAAAGCCCTTCTGGTTATCCAGTCGGCCAACTGCCAGCGCCTGGCGATGACGTGTCTGGCGCTGATAGTCTTTGTAAACCACCGGGTTGGGGATTTGCTTGCTGGGAATGCGCCAGCGGCTGAACACCTGATGATCTTTGTCGGTCAGAACAATCACGCGGTCGTAGTAGCGCAGCAGCAGAAACTTGAGGAACTTAATCGGTTTGCTGAAGGAGTTAATGGCGATGTGTTCGCAGGCGTAGGCTTTGCCCCGCTTCTTCTTCATCGCCAGCAGATTCCAGAAAGCGAACATCACGCTCAGGCGACCCATGCTGATCAGGAAGACGGTATCGAAACCCTCTTCGTGAATCCGGGCAACCGCGCTTTTGATCGGATTGCTCTGCCCTTCAAAGCTGACGATCTGTTTGACGTGCTCAAACGGGTAAAAGGTTTTTCCACTGCCTTCCAGCGAGTAGATGGTGACTTCATGGGTCTCGCCAAGACACTCTGACATGAAGTTACAGATGTTCTCGGTGCCCGCATACGAATAAGCATCTTTGATCACCAGGACAATTTTTTTCATGAAACGCTATCCACCTCAAATTTTAAAGACAATCCTGCCGACAGGCTTAACGATGCTTAAGGGTAAACAGCACACCATTCACCATATACCAGGCGTAATAGTAATAGATTTTTAAAGGATTGTTTTTATAGATAATTCTTAATAATTCAAGGTGCCACTGGGCCGCTTTGTTCTTATTACGGGAAAGGGAATCGCCTAATTCGTAATAGTTGACCAGAATCGTCTGAATTACGCGCGCCTGCTTATAGCGGGTGAATAATTCATACAAAAACAGGAAATCTTCGTGGCCTTTGCGCTGGAAGAAAAGCCCCTGCGGCGGACGGCGGAAACAGACGGAGGAGAAGCAGACGCGATACTGCTTCTTCACAAAGTTTTCCTGCTGCAGGTAAGGTTTGCCGTAGGTAATGTCGTGCTCAGCCTTGCGGGTTTTATAGTGATATTCGGTAATCACAAAATCATCGCCGGCCGCGATGGCAGCGACCTGCTGGGTCAGTTTATCCGCATGCCACTCATCGTCGCTGTCGAGAAAGGCGATAATCTCTTCAGTGGCCGCGCGCAGCCCGACATTTCGGGTCTCTGCTGCGCCCATGTTGACCGCGTTATCCAGAATGGTAATGCGCGGATCCTGACAATGCTCACGCACAAATTCCAGCGAGTCATCGGTCGATTTATCGTTGACCAGATAGAGATGCCAGTCGGTATAGTGCTGATTGATAACCGATTGCACCGCGCGTAACACCGTCTGACGTGCATTATACATAGGCATGACAATGCCAACGGTTCCAACAGAAGTATTCATCTTCAACCCTGAATTAATCGTAAAAAGAGTCGCTCCTGGCATCAGATCAGGAGCAGAGCGAGGCGCGGCGCGCGTCAGGAGATCGCTTTCTCACCGCCGAAACGTGCTTTGACCTTGTCTTTAACCCGGTTCATAAAGTAAGCACGGTTGTCTTTGTTGGTGAGGAAGAAGTAGCGCGCAAAGCTCAGGCTTGCCATCAGCGACTTACCATCCATCTTGTAGCGCAGCGGCAGCTTAAAAGCTTTGTAGGTGTGGATGTCACGCGGGGTCAGATGCGGCTTCATGGTATCGAGCCAGAACATCGAGTACTTCACCGACTCGCCTTTGTGTTTCGAGCCAAACTTAGTGACCAGATGGTAGTTCGCCAGCGGTGCGGCGATCATCACAAAGTCATAGCCCATGCGGTCGGCACGTATGCAGAAATCATAGTCCTGATGACGGATGTAGCGGGTATCGAACTGAATTTTTGCCGCGTCTTCCCGCTTCAGCACAATGGTGCTGGTCTGGATAAAGCCGTAGCAGCCGAACAGATACTCCGCGACCGTTTCATTTTTGCCTGGCGGCTGCATCGGCATCACTTTCAGGAACGTGCCATCCTGATAGATATTCACCTGGCTGAAAATGACGAAATTCTTTTTGCCCTGCCCGTCCAGCTGAGCAATTTTTTCGCTCACCTGCTGCAGTTTGTCCGCCGCCCACTCATCATCGGCGTCAAGGAAGCTGACATAGTCACCGGTCGCCAGCTCAATGCCTTTGTTACGTGCACCGGCTCCGTTGAGTTTGACCTCGGAGAGCACCAGATTGATATCGAGATCCCGGTAGCGTTCGCTGCGCACCACATCCGCCAGCGCGGCGGCATCCGCAGATTTATCATCAACGATGATGACTTCGAAATTGCGATACGTTTGTGCTTTAACGCAATCCAGCGTCGTGACAATCGATTCTGACGCGTTATAAGCCGGAATTACGATGGAGAAACGAATGTCCTTCATTGCCAGCACCTCATTAAAGTAGTTCAAAAATAAACAGTTCATTCGACAACGGTCGATGAAAAACCTGTGTTCTGACCGGCGACCGCCCCTGGGTGAAACTCGTCACCCAGAGGCGGTCGTCAGATTGATTAGTGGATCAGCCAAAACTCCCGCGCCACTTCATAACCGGTAACGGCCTGTTTGGTTGAAATGGTGTTGTAGTAGAGGTAATAGAGCAGGAAGAACACCAGCATGGCATACAGCGCTGGCTTCCAGGATCGCCTTGCCTGATAAATCAGCGAGGTCAGGATGATCGGCTCAACCTGCTGCAGATAGTTGGACAGGCGCGAACCTGACGGGAAGTTGTACAGGAAGATCCTGATCGCCCCGCCGATGGCAAAACTTAAAATCAGCAGATAGTTAAGGCGATACTGGGCGTAATTCTCGCGCTTCAGCTTATCGGTCAGCATGAAATAGAAGAAGACGAACACCAGCATGATGTTTTTCAGGTTCGATACGGCCAGGATGCTGCCACCCATTGCATAGGAGGGGTCATTGTTATAGCCCGAAGCCCTCTCTCCCAGCGATCCCAGATGACCGGCAATCAGGGCAATAAAGCCCGAGCCACCCACAACCGATAGCGGCAGACTGGCAACGATGATAATGACCGGCCACCAGCGCCAGTCCCGGATAAACAGGAACGGCACAAGCGTCACCACCATGACACCGGTGTTATGGCTCGTGAACGACAGAATAAAGAAGGCAAATGCCCACCAGTAGCGCTTGAGATAGATCGACCAGAGAACGCCAAGGAACAGCGCAGAACTCAGGCCAAAGCGAATCTGGTTAATGTCTTTGTTGATAAAGATGTGCGCCGAATAGAGCACCAGCGCCAGCACCGGATACGGAGACATCTTCCTGAAAAACCAGGTATTGATGGAAACGGCAATGGCGCAGAAGACAAACAGGAAGATGCTGGCATTGTGCGAAAACAGGCTGGTGAGCCAGGCCATCGCAAAAATCAGCGGTTCGTAACGGAAAAACGCAACGGTATTAAAGAAGCCATTAATCTCAATACGTCTTACAAAGTCTTCGAAGAAGCTCCGGTACTGAAAGTCATCCATGCCGGTACCAAGACCGCGTATTCCCCCGAAAATAATCAAAGTCACGGCGGCAAAACAGAGTAGCCAGGTCAGAATATAATTTGTGCGTTCGTCTTTTTTTAGCGCTATTTCAAACAGCGAAAGCAGCAGTAAAAAGCCTGATACATACCAATATGGAGCCATGGTGTGATTCCTTAATTCCACAAGTTCTCATGCCAGCAATAATCACGTTTCGCCTTCCCGACTGGCTTTACAGCGAGTCTGATTGCACGGTCACAAATTGCGTGCGGGCGATGCCTGCTGGTGATGAATTCTGTTGAGTGACGCTCGCCATGCGATTTATAGATGTATCGCTTTTGTGGGTTTGGACAGAATAACCTGTGTAAATTGATGCGTGTCGTCATTCAAAGGGACGATAAAAAGGGGCGGTCAGACCGCCCCCTGTTTTATTGCTCAATGATCAGCTTTTGTTCGTCTTGCCGTAGTCATAGGCATAGTAGTCATACCCATAGCCATACGCATTAGCGGCTTTACGCACCACGGCGTTGAGGATCACACCTTTAATCTCAATACCGTTCTGGGCAAAGCGTTTGAAGCTGACGTCCACTTCTTTGGTGGTGTTGGCTTCGAAACGCGCCACCATCAGTGAGGTGCCGGCCAGCTTACCGATGATGGAGGCATCGGTGACGGCCAGGATTGGCGGCGTATCGATTAACACCAGGTCGTAGTTCTTGCTCGCCCACTCCAGCAGCTCACCCATGCGACGATGCATCAGCAGCTCAGACGGGTTCGGCGGAACCTGACCACGTGGCAGGAAGTCGAAACCGTACACGCCCTGCTGAATCAGCGCCGGGCTGAACTCAGTTTTACCGGACAAGACGTTGGACAGACCTGATTTGTTATCTGCGCCCAGCAGTTCGTGGGTATAACCACGACGCATGTCGCCATCGATAAACAGAACACGCTGACCCGCTTTCGCGACCAGGGTCGCCAGGTTGGCACAGATAAAGGTTTTACCAATACCCGGGCTGGCACCGGTGATCATCAGAATGTTGTTTTTCGCTTCCATCATCGCGAAGTGCAGGCTGGTACGCAGGCTACGAATCGCTTCGATGGAGAGGTCAGTCGGGTTACCCAGCGCCAGCAGCGTTTCGTGCGGATCGGTTTTCACCTTGCTGCCACGACGCGCCAGGGCTTCGGTATCCTTCTTACGCTGCCAGTCTGACAGTGGAACGCTGGCATAGACATTCATGCCCAGCTCTTCCAGCTGATCCGGGTTCTCGATGCCGTGATGCAACAGCGCTTTCAGCAGAACCAGACCCACTGACACGAACAGACCGAAAATCAGGCTCGCGGCGATGATCAGCAGCTTCTTCGGTGCAACAGGCGAGTTAGCGGTCTGCGCGCCATCGATGATGCGGACATCACCCACGGTGCTCGCTTTACTGATACCCAGCTCCTGCTGACGGTTCAGCAGCTGCATGTAGATCTCCTGACCAGACTGAACGTCACGGGTCAGACGCAGGATTTCCTGCTGAGTCTGTGGCATGCCAGCAATTTTCTTGTTCAGCTGAGCCTGCTCACCTTCCAGCGTTTTGCGTTTTTCAAGCAGCGCGCGATACGTCGGGTGATCTTTGGTAAACAGCTGAGAGACTTCAGCTTCACGGAAGGTCAGTTCGTTCAGCTGACTCTGCACGCTGACAGAGGAGTCCAGAGCGGATTTCGCTTCCAGTGACAGGTCAACAGATTCGTTCTGACGACGGAAGGTGTTCAGCTTGTCTTCCGCTTCATCCAGCTTGCTGCGCACGGCAGGCAGCTGAGTGCGTAAGAACTCCAGGCTTTTCTCTGCCTGCGCTGACTTGCGCTCAACGTTCTGTAACAGATAGTTATTCACAATCTGGTTCAGCACTTTGCTGATCTGCTCTGGATCTTCACCCAGATACTCCAGACCCAGCACGCCGGTATCTTTACCTTTGTCTGCCACGGTCAGGTTAGAGAGCACTGAACGGATCGCCTGCAGGTTATTCAGCTTGGTCACGGTGAAGCTGGTGCCTTCATCAGCGTGAATCTCGCTGACCAGCATGCTGATGTCGCCGTGCGACTCCAGCTGGCCGACTTTACCTTTGAACAGCTCATCGCCATCTTTTGAGACGGTGTAGCTATCCGGACCGGTCACTTCCAGTTCAACGTTACGTTTGTCGATAGTGCGTGGGATTTCCAGGCGCGAAATCGCGATACTGGCGGGTTTGTTGCCCATCAGGCGCGACAGACCTTTACCGATAACCGGGAAATAGTTCTGCTCAACGACGGTATCCAGACCCAGATCGTCAACGGTTTTGCCGATGACCATACGGGATTCCAGAATCTCGATTTCCGTATCAGAGGCTGGTGTCGGTGGCAGAATGCTGTCAATTTCGTTCAGAACGGTGCTGGCATTCTTCTGCTCAACCTGAACTAACGCATCTGCGCTATAAATGGGTGTTGCAAACAGTGTGTAGAGTGTTCCCGCCAGCATGAAAAAAGCGGTAACGGCAACAATGATCCAGCGATGATCAATTAGCTGTCCCACAAGATGCGCCAGATCCCATCCATTCGAATCCTCTCCCGGCGCGGTTCTGACCTTATTTTTTATATTCATGGATAATCCCAACTATCGGCTTAATACGTTCACCCACTTCTGGGTAGCGTTTTCCAGTAATCCGTAAATCTCTTCAAAGGCCTCACGGCTTTTTCTGTACGGATCCGCAATTTCTTTCTGATTGAGCCAGTGCCCAAGCAGCATGGTTTTGCCACGCGCGGCCGGGTCGATGCGATTCACCTGTTCAATATGTCGCTTTTCCATCACCAGAATCAGGTCAACGTTGCGGCACATCTCTGCCGTCAACTGTTGCGCCTCATGTCCTTCCAGCGACAGACCCTGCGCAGCAGCGACTTCAGACGCCGTCTTGTCGGCCGGGTGGCCGACCAGCGCCCCCAGGCCGGCAGAGCGAACGTCTAAATCAGGCAGCGCACGTTTAAACAGGCGCTCTCCGGTAGGAGAGCGGCAGATGTTGCCAACGCAAACGACTAACACGGACTTAATCATGATGGGACCTTAATTACCCCAGGTACGGATACGCGATGCGGCCTGTGTTGCATCGTTGATACCTGCGATGGTCGGTATCAACTGCCCAATCACACGGTTCCAGCGCGTCAGCGGCGTAGAGGTGACATAAACAATGTCGTAAGGCTGGAGCTGGAAATCGGTTCCCATCACCATGGATGCCGCATCTTTGGTGTTCAACTGATAGATGTTGGCAATCTTGTTGCGATCGGTGCCGTGCAGTGGACGGATAACGAATACACCGGTGGCGTCAGAGGTGGTTTGATCCATCCCGGCCGCATTGCCCAGTGCTTCCGCCAGCGTCATGCCGCTACGGTCCATTTTCAGGGTGGTCTGCTGCTTCACTTCACCCATCACGAAGATTTTCAGATCATCGTTACGCGGAACGTAAAGAATATCGCCTGGATAGAGGAGGTGGTTCTGGCTCAGGTCACCATTCTGCATCAGTGCCTGCAGAGAGATACGCTGTTCACGACCGTTGTGCGTCAGCACCACGTTGCGCCAGTCAGCATCAGCGGCCAGGCCGCCAGCGGCGTTGATCGCATCCAGCACCGTCAACGGAACGTTGGTGATGGGCTGCTGACCAGAAGTGGTCACTGAACCCGTCACATAGGTTTTCTGTGATTTGAACGAGGCGATGCTGACATCAACCTGCGGGCTTTCAATGTACTGAGCCAGACGACGTGACACTTCGTCACGCACTTCGCCGACGGTACGGCCCGCTACACGCACACGACCGATGTAGGGATAGAAAATGGTGCCGTCAGAATGCACCCAGTTACCGGTGTCGCTGGCGCTACGGTACTGACCCGCTGGGGTGGTCAGTTCCGGGTGATCCCAGACCGTTACGGTCAGGACATCGCCCACACCGATACGGTATTCGTAGTTCTGAATTTCGTTCTGCAGGGCAGGATTCGTCTGAGCCACCAGTGGCTTCGGACGCATCCTTTCAACCAGTGAAGGCGTTAACGGGAAGACGTTGACATATTTATCGATGTCAAAGTTGCTATCCTGCTGTTCAACAACATCTTTTCCTGATGTAGAAAGGTGAGAACCTGGTTCGATCGTACACCCGCTAAGGAATGTGGCGGATACCAGCAAGGGTATCAATTTCATTTTGATTGTAATCATTTAGATCTTCGCTATCAGTTATTTATTGATAGAGGCGAAACCGCCGCTGTGTAAGCGTCCAACAAAAAGTAAATCCTACCTGACTTAAGCACTGAACCTGTCGTTCATTATCCTTGCTCCACTTGTTATAAGTAGCGGCCATCTACCAGGGTGTACCCTGAACGCCACGCATCATAGCGGACTATGGATGCACAGCGATATCCCTGATGATGGCCACTATCAACGACACGCCTGACAACGGCAAAACACCTCTGAGCGCGCGTTAACGCGCTCATTCCGACTCACGATTAATAGGCACCATCGCGTTTCAACACCACGCCCACTGTTTTAAACAGAATCGCGATGTCGTTCCACAGTGACCAGTTTTTCACGTACCACGAGTCGAAATAGACGCGGGTTTCATAGTCAACATCATTACGACCGCTGACCTGCCACAATCCCGTCATGCCTGGCTTTGCCATCAGGTAATAATCAACATCACCGGCATAACGACAGAGTTCATCTTCAATGACCGGACGCGGTCCGACCAGACTCATATCACCGCGCACCACGTTCCAGAGCTGAGGGAGCTCATCGAGGCTTGTTTTACGGATGAAGTGGCCCACTTTAGTAATACGTGGATCATTTTTGAGTTTGAAATCTTTATCCCATTCCGCACGGGCAATCGGATCAGTGCGCAGCACCTCTTCCAGCACTTCTTTTGAATTAATGACCATCGAGCGGAATTTCAGACATTTGAATTTACGGCCATTCATTCCCACACGCTCGTGACCATAAATCGGTGGTCCACCGTCACGACCCACCAGGAAGCCCAGTACCAGCAGCGCTGGCATCAGCATCAGGATAATCGAGAGCGCACCCACGATATCGAATGCCCGCTTCAGGAAGCGCGACGTGCGTTTAGCCAGGTTGTTCTGAACCCGCAGGATCATCACTTCATGGCTGAAGATATAGGCCATGTCGGTACCGTAGAGCGGAACACCACGCAGGGTTGGGATCACTGACACTGAACGGCAGTTGTGCATCGCCAGCGATTTAAGCCAGACATCACGGTACTGACTCTGCTCATACTCAACCGCAACGATAAACTGCGTTTCGCTGTTGGTGAGGCTCCAGAGCTCCTGCTCGTCGCGCAGCACCGGCACGCCGTTCATGATCTCCTGCGGACAGGTTCCATCAACGTCATAGAAGGCGATAACGTCAAAACCCATGACCTCTTCGCTTTGCAGTGCCTGCCAGGCTTCATGCGCATTTTTGCTGCTGCCGATAATAATGGTCTGTTTTTTCCACAAGCCATTTTTATTCAGCAGACGTTTAGAAAGCGCGCGGCAGGTCGGAATTAAAATCAGCGCCAGGATCCAGGTCAGTAACCAGACGAAACGCGACATCTGCCACTGCGACAGGGCGGTAATCGACAGGTCGATAACAGAAAATATAAGAATGGTACGAAAAACTTCTTTTAATTCGAACCAGAAAGGTTTGCGGTAAGTGTAGTGACGCAGCCTTACCCAGAACCAGCCAATACAAATTACCGACAGACAAATGTGTGTGGCAATTTTTAAATTCATTTCTTTTTCAGAAATATCTGCCAGCGGCGAATCTGACTGCAAATTAATTAGCATCATCGCCAAAAAGAACGCTGCGTTGAAACAAATTAAGTCTGAACATGCCAGCATTAATTTGGTAATAAGACTTTTAAACGTAAATTCTGTATCGCGCATATTTAACTCTTTATTTTATTTCCTTAAACCCGCAACGGCTATCGCCTGTTTAATCATTAAGCGACGAAACCTCTCCAGAGTGAGCCGTTTCTAAGGGGAGCTCCTGCGGCGTTTACGCCAATGATCTTAACCATGAAACCAATAATATCGTGATGAATACCAACAGATTACTCTGACTTAACCACCGCCAGCGCTGCTCACTTTATCAACAAAAACGCGATTCGGGCACGCTACCGCCCTTGGCTGTCGCTGCCAATATCGCTGTCATCATTCATAATGCTCCCCGTAATGTGTTAGCGTTACCGCAACGCATCATACAGACGTTCACAGGCGAATTACTCATTCGTGACATTGCGATTAATGTCGAATAGGTACGCAGATTACGACTCTGGGGCAGAGTTTGCTAACTTGTTGCTATACTAGTTATTACTGGCTTGTTTACAAGCAGGTCCCGCCATCCCTGGACTATTTTAGGAAAAAGACTACCAGCAATTAGTATTGAGGCCTGACGGGCAGTGCAATCCTTTCTTCACAATTCGGATTAATGCCATACTCCCGATGAGATAAATCGCATAAGCCCGACAGGTGAATATCTCTTTCCTGTCAGCCAATGACTAAGAATTATCTCTACTGCGCCCTGTGAAGTTAATCAAAGCGTCACACTATTATGTTCATATTTTGCACGATATAGCGCGGTTATCTGAGAACATGCCCCCTGCCCTGCCATTTGTACGTGGCTTCGCACTCCACTATCATCAGAGAAAACTCAATTTAAGACATTCAGGTGAACAACGCATGCTGGAGGTAATTGCAGATCCCTCGCTATGGGCGGGATTAGTAACGCTAATCGTTCTGGAACTGGTTTTAGGCATCGACAATCTGATCTTCATCGCCATCCTGGTTGAGAAGCTTCCAGGGCCGCTTCGCGACCGCGCGCGCGTGATTGGACTGCTGCTGGCGTTATTGTGCCGATTATTGCTGCTGGCATCGCTTTCCTGGCTGGTTACGCTGAAAGAACCCTGGATTACGCTTATGGGCCACCCCTTCAGTGCGCGCGATTTACTGCTGCTGACAGGCGGGATTTTCCTGCTATTTAAAGCCACCACAGAGTTGAATGAGCGTCTTGAAGGGGATGATGAGGCGTCCGGTCAACAAAAAGGCGGCGCTAAATTCTGGCCGGTGGTGGCGCAAATCGTGGTGCTGGATGCCATCTTCTCGCTGGATGCGGTGATTACTGCCGTCGGCATGGTTAATGACTTACCGGTCATGATGATTGCGGTCACCATCGCCATTCTGCTGATGCTGCTCGCCAGCAAGCCGTTAACCCGCTTCGTGAACAACCATCCTACGATTGTGATCCTCTGCTTAAGCTTTCTGCTGATGATCGGCTTCAGCCTGGTGGCGGAAGGCTTTGGCTTTGTGATCCCCAAAGGCTACCTCTATGCGGCAATCGGCTTCTCGGTGGTCATTGAGGCACTGAACCAGCTGGCACACTTTAATCGTCGTCGGGTGCTGTCGGCCGGTCGTCCGCTACGCCAGCGCACGGCGGAAGCGGTGTTACGGCTGCTGCGCGGCGCCGCAGAACCGGCGGAGCTGGATGCGAAAACTTCGTCACTGATTGCTGACAGCGATGACAGCATGCTGTTTAACCGGCAGGAACGGGTGATGATTGCCCGCGTACTGGGCATGGGTCAGCGCCACATTAACAGCATCATGACCTCGCGCCACGACGTCGAACATATCGATCTCAGTGATGATCCGGCAGAGATTATGTCGCGCCTCGACCGCAATCAGCACACGCGAATACTGATAACGGATCACTCCAGCGAACCGCTGGGCGTGGTTCACGTTATCGATCTGCTGCACCAGTCACTGCACCACAATTCCCTGGATTTACGCGCCCTGATTCGACAGCCGCTGGTCTTTCCTGAGCGGCTGACGGTGCTGCAGGCGCTGGAACAGTTTCGTCAGGCCCATACTCACTTTGCCTTTGTGGTTGATGAGTTTGGTTCGGTGGAAGGCGTGGTGACGCTGAGCGATGTAATGGAGACCATCGCCGGCAATCTGCCGAATGAGGCGGGTGAAATCGATGCTCGCTACGATATTCAGATTCAGGATGAAGGTCACTGGATTGCTAACGGTCATATGCCGCTGGAAGATCTGGCGCTCTATGTGAAATTGCCGCTCGATGAGCAGGGTGACTATCATACGCTGGCGGGATTACTGATGGATAAGCTGCAACACATCCCTCAGGAAGGCGAAGTGTTGCAACTGGGTGACTATCTGCTGCGAACGCTGCAGGTCGAAAATCATCGGGTGCAGAAAGTCGAGATCCTGCTGCAGCCCGATATCAGTTACGAGGTCTGAGTGGTTAGCTGGCAGAAGGAAATGCGCCCGCTACGGGCGCATGATTTTCTTCAGGTTCTCTTTGTTCTCGCCCTCTTTCTGGCGATCGATCCACTGATTCAGCCGTGATTTCGCCTCACTCTGCAGCCGGTTACGCAGAACGTCATCCACCGGCAGAGAGTATTGCAGGCTGTCCCAGCGACCATACATGCGCAGCGGAACCGGCTGACTGGAGAGCGCTTTCACCAGCGCATCATCGCCACGCCAGCCGCTGATTTTCAGCCCCAGGGTCATATCCAGCTGTTGCTGCACCATGTCAACTTTGCCCGCACCCTGCAGGCCCAGATTCTGGCCGTTGCCATTGATATCGCTGAAGCTGAGTACGCCCTTATTCAGCGCCACCTGTGCGCTAATCGACTCAATCCCCTCATCCACCGCCTGATCGCTGCTGACCTTATCGCTGACCCGCGCCACGGCACGCTGCACCATCTGCTGCAGATTCAGCTCTGCCAGCTTCAGGTTGCTGGCGCTGATGGTCGCCCTGCCCTGCCAGCGATGTTTGGCTGCTTCGACCGTCAGCGTATCACCCGACAGGTCGCCATCCAGACTCAGGTTCCCCTGCACACTTTCCGGCAGTTCAAACGCTTTAAGCAGCGGCTGAATCGCAATTAAACGGAGTTGGGGTTTAAGGCTGACCCGCGTCTCTGGCTGACGGATATCGATACTGCCGGGAATGGAGAAGCTGCCATTGCCCAGCTTGCCGCTGAGCGTCTTCAGCGTCATCACTCCCTGCTGATTGCTGGCGTTCACCGAAAGACTGGTCAGAGAGAGTCCGCGCCATACCGCATTGTCAGCCTGTAACTTCAGCGCCAGATCCAGATCATTCAGCGGAGAGTCGGCGTTGCTGCGTTCCCGCGGCGCAGCAATCACCGGCGAACGGGCCACGGTGGCGTGCTGCACGCCAGGTACGTCAGAGACGGACGCACTGGTGAGTAAATTATCGACGTTAAGGTTGCTGGCTTTCAGATCCAGCGCCAGCTGCTGCGGTGGCGCAATATGGCCACTGCCCTGCCCGGTCAGGGTGCTGTCATTGGCGGTGAGCTGCAGATTACTGAAGGAGAGCTGCTGGCGGTCACCATCCCACTCGCCCTGCAGGCTCAGCGAGCCTTTGATCCCCTGTGCCGGAATATCGGCGCCGGACAAGGTGTAATCAAGCTGCTGCAACTGGCCGCTGAGGCGATGGGGATATTGCGCGGCATCCAGCTGGCCTTTGAGATTCAGTGTGGCGTTGCGCTGGTTGCGCATCAGCGTAGTGCTCAGCGACAGGGTCGCCAGCTTGTTCGCGTCCTGTTCCATATTAATGTTGAGGTCGCGGAAATTATATTCGTCGCCGCCTGGCTGCTGCCAGATCAACAGACTGTCTGCTACCCGCAGTTTAGCGATATCGAATGACCAGCCGCTGGAAGGCGAAGCCGGCTCCGCATCACGCGGACCCTGGGGCGCATTTCTGGCACGCTGCGCGCGGCTATCTGGCGTCACCCGCACTATCGCATTTTTCAGCATCACCTGGCTGACGCTGAGCTGATGGGATAACAGTGGCCAGAGATCAACATCCAGCCGCATGTTTTCCGCCGAGACCATCGGCTGGCTGGCGCCCGGCGCGGTAAGACTCATCCGGCCGGCCAGAATGCTGAGCTGAGGCCAGACGTGCCAGCGCAGATCGCTGCTGACCTCAAGGCGATAACCACTGCGTTGTTCGACCTGCTGCACCATATAGGCACGAAAGTCGTTGGGATTGACCAGCAGCACCAGCGCGCTCATTCCCGTTACGACCACCACTAACAGGATGGCCAGCGTGGTTATCACTCTTTTCATTACATCCTCAGATCAGTCTTTGTCGATACGGCTGGCATCAGCGCCCTGCTGACCGCGATATTTCGCATCTTCACGCCGGTTGTAGGGACGCGCAGCCGGGCCTGAAAGCGGTTCAAAACTCAGCGCGCCGATCAACATGCCGGGACGCAGAGCCAGCGGCAGTTTACCTGAATTGTAGAACTCCAGCACGATACGGCCCTGCCAGCCAGGATCGATGCGGTGAGCCGTAACGTGTACCATCAACCCAAGTCGCGCCAGCGATGAACGGCCATCCAGCCAGCCGACCAGATCGTCAGGCAGCGTCACGGACTCCAGCGTCACCGCCAGCGCCAGCTCTCCCGGATGAAGGAAAAAGGCTTCGCCATCAGGCAACACGATCTCATCGCTCATGACCCGATCCAGTGCCGCGCTCACTTCCTGTTTCGGGCCGCTCAGATCGATAAAGGCCGCGGTATGACCGCTGAAGGTGCGGAACTGATTACCCAGACGCACATCGACGGTCGCCCCGTTAATGCGCTCGACCGGCGGGCGTGGCTCAATGGCCAGTTTGCCATTGTCCAGCCAGGCTTCAATATCGCGATCGCATAATCTCATTGCGGTAACTCCATGGCATAAGTGTAGCAAACCGGCATGCGTGCCTGCCGCCGGTCTGCACCACGTCCGGACGGACGTGCGTTATTCAAAAAACTGGTTGATTTTCGCCTTGAGGATATCGATGGCGATACGGTTTTTTCCGCCGCGCGGCACAATGATATCGGCGTACTGTTTTGATGGCTCGATAAACTGCAGGAACATCGGACGCACGGTCTTCTGATACTGACTCATTACCGAATCCATTGAGCGGCCACGCTCATTGACGTCACGTTTCATACGACGCATCAGACAGATGTCGAGCGGCGTGTCCACGAAGATAGAGAAGTTGAGTTCCTGGCGCAGACGGGCATCGGTTAACAGCAGAATGCCTTCAAGGATGATGACCTTTTTTGCGCTCAGATGATGCGTTTGCTGGGTGCGGGTGTGCTCAACGTAGCTGTAGACCGGCAGCTCAATATCCTGACCGGCTTTGACCGCCTGCAGATGCTGCAACAGCAAATCATGATCCATCGCGCTCGGATGGTCATAATTGGTTTTAACCCTCTCTTCCATGGTGAGGTGACTTTGATCTTTGTAATAAGCATCTTCCGGGATGACCCCGATGTGCTCGCCACCTACCTGATCACGGATTTCACGATAGAGCGTGCTGGCAATTAAACTTTTACCGGATGCGGAAGCGCCGGCAATGCCTACAATCACGCACTGATGAGACTTGTCAGTCATACTTTTTTAAGACCTGATAACTGGAGCCTGCCACTGGTCACACATTACGCGGGCAGCGGACGGGCCGAAATGGAGAGGGTGTGTTCGCGCTAAGTATAGGGATTTCGGCCTTTTGATGCCAGAGAAATGGCGTCGGCGACTTTTCAGACTTTCTCCTTTGGACGCCACTCATTTCACCGATAAACTAGCGGCACACCATACTATAAAAAAAATGGCCTGCGCGGCACGCTGTTCAGACAACGCGTGTCGCTAACGTGACGACCGAAGATGCATCAGGAGTGGTATGCACTGGAAGACTTTGACCTATTTTGGCGACAGCATGCTGTTGATTCCAACAGCGGTGATTATTGCGCTGATTTTGCCGTGGAAGAGTGATAATCGTCATACGGTCTTTTACTGGATTGTGGCATTTGGCCTGGCTGGCCTGACCGTCAGCATCTCTAAAATTCTGTTTCTGGGGTTTGGCATCGGCAGCGCCCGCTTTAATTTTACCGGTTTCAGCGGTCATAGTGCCATGTCCGCCACGCTGTGGCCGGTCATGCTGTGGCTGATTTCCGGGCGCTGGTCCGCGATGTGGCGCATTGCGGCGATTGGGGTTGGCTATCTGATTCCCCTGATGGTCGGTTTCTCCCGCCTGGTCATCCACGCACACTCAAAAAGTGAGGTGGTCACCGGGCTGCTGCTGGGCTTCACGCTGAGCACGGCGTTTCTGATATCCCAGCGTCGCACCTCGCTCAAAGGCTTCAGCTGGCCGCAGGTCGGTGCTGCGCTGTTAGTGCCGTTTGTATTGATGAGTCACGGTCGTGTCGCCACCACGCAGCAGTTCCTGGAGCGTTTCGCCGCCAGCCTTGCGGGCATGGAGAAACCCTATACCCGCGCCGATCTTTTCCGCCAGTAATCAACGTGCTGGCAATCAATCTTAGCGTGCCCGTCAATTCGCCGAATAACGGGCAATATTGATTTCACCCCTTTTTTCTTTGCCGGATGTGATAGCATGCAGTGAGAGAATGACTGGTGCCTGATACGCCATTGTGGAGCGCTGCACCCTGCCGGAAGTCCGCATGACGATAGAGATCCTGTCCCCGCAAAATAGCACGCCAAACCGCTGGCTCTCGGCGCTGCTCCTTGGCTGCGTGGTGTTTGTCCTGACACTCTTCTGTCTGGAACTGATCGTCGTCAGCGGCAAAATCTCCCCGCTCTGGTTTCCGACTACGTTAATGACCGTCGTGGTTTTCCGCTGCCCGTCACGCCAGCTCCCGCTGCTGCTGACAGCCTGCGTGCTTGGCACCGCCGGGGCTAATGCCATCATCATCGGGCCTGCCCTCTCGAACATTAAATTCGCCCTGCTCAATCTTATCCAGGCCGGTGTGGGTGGCATGCTGCTGCGCGCCCTGCTGGATCGGCGCGCGCCGCTGGATTCGCTGCATGACTGGGCTCGGATGGTACTGTCGGTGGGCATCGTGACGCCGGTGCTCGGCGGCCTGCTGGCACTCTGGACGCTTCAGGTCACCGGCCACGCCTCATTTCCCTTCTTTTATACCTGGGTGATCTCCGAAATCATCGGCATGCTGGTGTTAGGCCCGATGCTGTTACTGCTGCCGTGGCCGCTGCGTCGCACGGGGTTCAGCAATCTGCGCCTGGCCGAAGCTCTGCTGACGCTTCTTCTCACCCTCGGGGCCAGTTATCTGGCGCTACGCTTTTTGCCGTGGCCCTTTACCTTTATCGTGGTGATCCTCTTCTGGTGCGCGGTTCGCCTGCCCAAGCTGCAGGCGTTCGTGCTGTTCTTCCTGAACGCCAGTTTTATCTCGATACTGCTCGCCTTTGATCTGGTCACCGTGGTGAACAACAACAGCGCGCTGGGCCCGGTCTCCAGCTGGCTGCCGTTCCTGCTGGTGCTAATCCCCAGTCACATTATGTCGCTGGTGATGGATGCGTTCCGGCGCGAAAAGCTCCATATCACTGACAGTGAAACCCGCTTCCGTCACGCAATGGAGTACTCCGCCATTGGGATGGCGCTGGTGGCGCCCCACGGCAGCTGGTTGCAGGTCAACCGCTCGCTGTGCCAGATCCTGGGCTACCCGGCTGAGGAGCTGAAGCGGCTGACTTTTCAGCAGATCACCCATCCCGACGATCTCAGCCTCGATTTGCAACATGCGAACCGACTGCTGGCGGGTGAGATTGATACCTACACCTTTGAGAAGCGCTATTTCCGCAAAGATGGCGAGATTGTCTGGGCGCGGCTGACGGTATCGCTGGTGCGCGATGGTAACCAGGAACCGCTCTACTTTATTGCGCAGATTATCGATATCTCTGAGCTGAAGCAGAGCGAGCAGGTGAATCGCCGGCTGATGGAGCGTATTACGCTGGCCAACGAAGCGGGTGGCATTGGCGTATGGGAGTGGAACCTGCTGACCGGCGAGATGTTATGGGACAAGCGCATGTACGCGCTGTTTGGTCTTGCCCCGCATGAGTCACCCAGCTATGACCTCTGGATCCATCTGCTGCATCCCGCCGATCGCGAGTATGCCGCACTGACGGTGCAACAGGCGATTGAGCTTCGCAGCGCGTTTCACATGGAGTACCGCGTGGTCGATGACCAGGGACATCGCTGGGTGCGCACTCAGGCCAACCGGCTGCTAAGCAAAGAGGGGCGCATTGAGCGCATGCTGGGCATCTGTCAGGACATCACGCCGCTACGCAATCTTAACGAGGCGCTGTTTCAGGAGAAAGAGCGCATGGCGATCACCCTGGATTCGATCGGCGAAGCGGTCATCAGCACCGATAAAGAGATGCGCGTTGCCTTTATGAACCCGGTGGCGGAAAAAATGAGTGGCTGGTCGCAGGAGCAGGCCGCCGGTCAGCCGCTGAGTGAGCTGCTGCATATCACGCAGGGACGTAACGGCCCTGAGGTAGAGAGTTTGCTGTTATGCCAGCTGCCGCCGGAAAAAGTCACCCCCGGTCTCGCTGAAGATCTGGTGCTGCATACCCCGGACGGCGGCCATATCGATATTCACTACAGCATCACGCCGCTGCGTTCGGAAGCGGGTCTGGAACAGGGGGCGGTGATGGTCATTCAGGATGTGAGTGAGTCACGCAAACTGATGAAGCGCCTGAGCTACAGCGCGCTGCATGACACCCTGACCCGTCTGCCTAACCGCGCCAGCTTCGAACTTCAGCTTAAGCGTCTGCTGTTTGATGCCGCTGAACATCAGCATCAGCACGTGCTGGTGTTTATCGACCTTGATAAGTTTAAAGCGGTCAATGACAGCGCCGGGCATGCTGCAGGCGATGCGTTACTACGCGAACTCTCCGAACTGATGCAGCACCCTCTGCGCAGCAGCGATTTCCTTGCGCGACTGGGCGGTGATGAGTTTGCACTACTGATGCCCGATTGCGATATCGCACAGGCACATGATGTGGTGCAGCGCATTGTCGCCGCGGTAAATGATTACCGGTTCCAGTGGCTGGGACGCCTCTATCAGGTCGGTGCCAGCGCGGGCGTGACGCAGATTTCAGCAGAAAACTGTCAGAGCAGCGACGTGCTTTCGCAGGCGGACATCGCCTGTTACAACGCCAAACGCAGCGGGCGCGGACGGCTGGTGGTCTACGAACAGCATCGCTTACCGCTGTCGGGCAACCATCAGGGTATGGATGCGGCGATGATTGATGCGCTGCAGATCGAACTGCCCGCCTGGGCCGTTGCGCCGCCAAAAACGCCGCAGGCCGCCTTTATCTGGCTGCTTGAGGTGCAGCTGTTAACCGCTGACGGGTTGCTGCTGGATGAGACACTGTTACGCAATAACCTGCCTGATGAAACGCTGCGTCGCCGGCTGGATAATAATATTCTTGAGGCTTTTTTCCGCCACGACGTGCAGCGGCTCAATAACAAAGGCATTCCGGTGATTCTGCCGCTTAATGCCCAGGTACTGAGTGATGCCGCCTTTGTGCAGCAACTCTGTCAGCGCTTTGTCGCCGCCGGACTCTCCAGCAGCGGCTGTGGTTTTGCTTTCCCTGCCGCCAGCGTGCTGAGCCAGGGCGATCAGCTCTATGCCGCGCTGCTGCAACTGCGGCAGTGCGGCTGCCGCATCGTATTGCAGCATTTTGGCCGTAATCTGGATGCTTTTAATCTGCTGAGTGACGAGGTGGTCGATTATCTGGTGCTGGCGCCTGAACTGGTTGCCAACGTTCACAATAATCTGATGGATGAGATGCTGCTGACCATCATTCAGGGCCAGGCAACACAGCGCAATATCTCGGTGCTGGCCGGTCCGGTTTCGGTACCGGCCCTGCTCAGCACCCTGGCTAACCTTGATGTTAATGGCGTCTGGGGCAGTGCAGTGGCGGAGCGCCAGCCGTTGCGTTCACTGGCTGAAGATCACATCTTCGCTATTCGTTAATTCCGGCGCTGCCCGCTTGCCACCCTGCTGAAGCTGCGCTAAAGTCGCCCCCTTTTTTCCGGCATGGGGGCGAAAATGTTCATAGGATTCGATTACGGCACGGCTAACTGCTCTATTGCAGTCAGCGAAAATGGCACGCCACGTCTGTTAACGCTGGAAAATGATCAGCGCCTGCTGCCGTCGATGATCTGTGCGCCGACCCGCGAGTCGATCAGCGAATGGCTCTATCGTCATCATCAGGTCGCGACACCTGACAGCGAAACCACGGCGCTGCTGCAGCGCGCGCTGCGATATAACCGCGAAGAAGATATCGACGTCCAGCCCAATAGCGTGCAGTTTGGCCTTACCGCGCTGCAGCACTATATGGTCGATCCCGAAGATGTCTGGTTCGTTAAATCCCCCAAATCGTTCCTCGGTGCTACTGGCCTGAAGCCACAGCAGATTGCCCTGTTTGAAGATCTGGTCTGCGCCATGATGCTGCACATCCGCAAGCAGGGTGAAAGCCAGCTTGATCAGGCTATCGATCAGGCGGTAATCGGCCGACCGGTCAACTTCCAGGGTTTAGGCAGTGAAGAGTCTAACCAGCAGGCTGAAGGTATTCTGCTGCGCGCCGCTCACCGCGCCGGTTTCCGCGACGTGGAGTTCCAGTTCGAACCGGTGGCAGCCGGACTCGATTTCGAAGCCACGCTGCAACAGGAGACGCGGGTACTGGTAGTGGATATTGGCGGTGGTACTACCGACTGCTCAATGTTGCTGATGGGGCCGAAGTGGCGTGATAAAGCTGACCGCCGTGAAAGCCTGCTGGGCCACAGCGGTTGCCGTGTCGGCGGTAACGACCTGGACATCATGCTGACGTTTAAGACCCTGATGCCGCTACTCGGTCTGGGCGGTAACACCCAGAAAGGCACCGCCCTGCCTGCGCTGCCGTGGTGGAATGCGATCGCCATCAATGATGTGCCGGCACAAAGTGACTTTTACAGTCCCGCCTGCGGAAAGTGGCTGCGGGATTTAGTGCGTGATGCGGAACAGGGTGACGTGGTGGCTCGCCTGCTGAAAGTGTGGCAGCAGAAGCTCAGTTATCGCCTGGTGCGCGCAGCGGAAGAGAGTAAGATTGCGCTGTCAGCCAGCCCGGCGCATACCGCCTCCCTGGACTTTATTGCCGCCGCATTAGAGACAGAGATTGGCGTGGATCAGCTGCAGGACGCCATCAGTCAGCCGCTGGAGAAAATTCTGGAACAGGTGCAGCTGGCATTAGCCACCAGCCAGATTAAGCCTGATGTGATTTACCTGACCGGCGGCAGTGCGCGTTCGCCGTTGCTGCGCGCGGCGCTGCAGCAGACGCTGCCGGATACACCCATTGCGGGCGGCGATGATTTCGCCTCCGTCACCGCTGGGCTGGCACGCTGGGCGGAAGTGATGTTCCGTTAATTCTGCTTTACGCTGCGCTGCAATAAAAAAATGGCACCTGAGGGTGTAATGCCAGTCAGTTAAGCGACAGGTGATAACGCAGTCTGGTGCCGCGCAGGGGCTGGCGGTCCTCGCGCCGCTGCGCGGTTCCTTCACTTCATTCCTCTGCCTGACGGACCGCCGGGGATGGCACATCCTGTGCCGCCCCGCCTTTCGCCCGCGTCCTGCGGGCTCTCCTGGCAGACTCATTCTGTTCAGCGCTGCGGATTGCCTGCCCCTGCCCGGCATCAGCCTGCTCTGAAACTTCAGTGTGTATTGTTAAAAAGGGCACGAGAGTGGAGGCCTGAGCGCCTCTGCTGCTGAAAGGGCTATCCGCAGCGCTGAGGTGCTCAGGCCCGCACTGCGGCTCGCTCGCCCGGAAAATCAGAAGGCAATATTGGCGCTGATACCGCCGATAAACGCATCTTTCACTTCACTGACTGCGCCTGGTGCAACCACATACTGCAGGTTAGGTCGCAGTGACATCCAGTTAGTTACTTTGGCGTTGTAGTAAACCTCATAGTTGTACTCTGAACCTTCCTGAATCGGCAGATAGGTCGGGCTGTCAAAGCGGCTCTCGCCATTAGCCTGATTCTGCTGACGCAGTGAGCGGGTATAGTCGCTGTTCACATGAATCCGTGACGCGCCCACGCCGATCTCATCCTGAGGACGGGCATCAAACGGGCCTGTCCAGGTAAACGCAATAGACTGGTAGTTGTCGGTCTTTGAGGTCTTGTGATCGTTCATCACCGCCTGCACCCGCACGCCCAGACCGCGATTCACATCGCCATCCTGCGCGGTCAGCTGTTGCTGTAACAGCAGATAGCCGCCATAGGAATGGGCCTGATCCTGATAGCCGCCGTTGCGCCAGCTGCCATAAACATCGCCATCCACTGAGGAATAGTAATAGCCGATGCGGTAGTTACCCGGTAATTTCTCCGGCCCGAAGGTTGGTTTCCAGCCCAGTTCGACCGGCACCAGATTCCCTTCTGAATTGCTGGTATCCAGGCGGAAACCATCACCGCGATCGTAGTTAGCGCGGTTCTGATTATAGAAACCGACCTGGAAGAAAACGTCCGGCGTGATATTGAATTTCACCCGGCCGCCCCACTGCGACACAGGCCAGTTAAACCAGCGATCGCCGCGCCAGTTACCCGCCTGCCCGCTGCCCAGCGCCAGGTTCTGGAACAGATTGCCATCGAAGTTATCGAAGTCTTCCCCTACCGTCACCCGCCCGGCTTTCACATCGACCACATCGTTAAACAATCCTTTGCGTAACCAGAACTGGGTCAGACGCCAGGTCTGGCCGCGACCGTAAACCTCCTGCACCGAGGAGAGCATACCGGTGCGTTGATCCGCGACCTGTTCAGAAAGATTCTGTCCGTTACGACTGGTCACGGTCATCTGGAACTCGGCATCCTGCCAGTCCAGCAACTTCTGCAGATCGAAATTGGTCCCAAACGACCACTGATCGCTGTAGCGCATGGTGGTATTGGTATCTGCCCCGCCGCCTAAATTCGCGGCGCTTTCCATGGTGTAGTTAACGTCAAACTTAATGCCGTCGTCCTGCAGCTGCGTTCGGTACCCGCCCCAGTCACCAAACATCCATTCGGAGTCCGGGCTCAGGGCGTCAGCGGCCAACGCCTGCGCGGAAAACATGGCCAGGATCAGGGTGCCGGTTGCCACACGGCGCAGCGGGAAACGCTGCTCTGCTTTTCTGTTTTTCATCTTGCTTATTCTTATGTAAGTTACGGAAAATGACGCGCAGAGGATAGTGCTGGATAACCTCTGTTTTTTGTAAATACGTGCGCATAATTACCCGTAACATCCGTTTATTAACGCATTTGTGATCGGGATCGCTGATTGGTTATTCTCTGGGCGGGGTGCCAATTTTTTGACAGGTGCAGCGTAAAAAGGGGCGCTATCGCCCCTTGTGTTTACTGGCTTGCCTGATTCAGTTGTTCAATCTGCGCCGGGGTCAGCGTCAGCTGCATCGCGCCAGTCAGATCGTCGAGCTGTTTCAGCGAGGTGGCACTGACAATCGGTGCGGTGATACCGGGACGGGCGATCAGCCAGGCCAGCGCCACCTGCGTCGGCGTCACCTGATGCGCTTCGCTAATAGCATCCAGTGCGTCCAGGATCCGCAAACCGCGCGGGTTAAGGTATTTATCTACGACACCCTGACCGCGCGCGCTTTTACCGGCATCCGCCGCCTCGCGATATTTGCCACTGAGAAAGCCGCTGGCGAGTGAATAGTAGTTGATCACGCCCAGCCCCTGCGCCATCACCACCGGCTCCAGCTCCGATTCATAGGGCTGGCGGTCATAAAGATTGTATTCAGGTTGCAGGGTTTCATAGCGCGCCAGCCCCTGCGTTTCACTGACCTGCAACGCCTCCTGCAGCCGTGCCGCGCTGTAATTGGAAGCACCAATCGCCCGCACTTTGCCCTCTCTGATCAGGCTGTCAAAGGCGCTCAGGGTTTCCGCCAGCGGCGTATCCTGATCGTCGCGGTGCGCCTGGTAGAGATCGATATAGTCGGTCTGCAACCGGCGCAGTGAATCTTCAACTGCCTGACGGATATATTGCGGTTTCAGCCCGGTTTTCTCCGGCGACAATTCCATGCCAACCTTGGTTGCCAGCACGATCTGGTCGCGTTTGCCGCTTTTTTTCAGCCATTCACCCATAATGGTTTCCGATTCACCGCCTTTATTGCCCGGTGCCCAGCGGGAATAGACGTCGGCGGTATCGATAAACCACAGGCCTCGATCCACCAGCGCATCCAGCAGAGAAAAGGAGGTGGTTTGATCCACTGTCCAGCCAAACACGTTGCCGCCAAACGTCAGCAACGGCACCGCGATACCACTGTCACCCAACTGCCGGGTTTGATTCTGACTCATTTCCTGCTCCTTATTTGCCTGAAAAAACCGTCTGTCTTTCAGCATAGCAAAGTGATTTCACGGCTTTATGACGATTGTGATGCGATTAATGAAAGAACAGGCATAATTACCCCGCCCTGACAGATATCCTTATTTCCTTCAACTTCTGCCCGTCAGAGGCGGCTACACTCTGTCGTTTGCAGGCTACCCATTTGATGCCTGCGCCTGGGACTACGTCACTGCTGGAGAGCACCAACAATCATGAGCACCCGACATCCTGTTATGAAGAAAACCCTTATCGTGCTGGCCCTGATCGCCGTGGCCGCTGGCGGCTATTATGCCTGGCAGCGCCATGCCCAGCCGCAGAGCAGCAGTCAGAGTGACGCACCTGCGCCACGTGGCGGCAAAGGCGGCGGTGACGGTGCCCGTCGTCCCCTCGCGCCGGTTCAGGCCGCTACGGCCACCAGCCAGAGCGTGCCGCACTATCTGAGCGGACTGGGTACGGTGACCGCGGCTAACACGGCCACGGTGCGCAGCCGGGTCAATGGCGATCTGCTGGCAATCCACTTCACTGAAGGCCAGCAGGTGAAAGCGGGCGAGCTACTGGCAGAAGTCGACCCGCGGCCTTATCAGGTGGCGTTAACGCAGGCGCAGGGCCAATTGGCGAAAGATCAGGCGACGCTGGCCAACGCCCGTCGTGACCTGGCGCGCTTCGAGAAGCTGGCAAAAACCTCGCTGGTATCGCAACAGGAGCTGGATACCCAGCGCTCACTGGTCAGTGAAACGCTCGGCACGCTGAAAGCGGATGAGGGAAGCGTCGCCAGTGCGCAGCTCAATCTTACCTACAGCCGGATCACCGCGCCGATTGCCGGCCGGGTCGGGCTGAAACAGGTGGACGTCGGCAACTACGTCACCAGCGGCGACACCACCGGTATCGTGGTGATCACCCAGACGCACCCGATTGATGTGGTCTTTACCCTGGCTGAGAACAGCATCAGTTCCATTCTCAAGGCGCAGAAAAGCGGTGAATCGCTGCTGGTGGAGGCCTGGGATCGCAGTAATCAGAATCTGATCGCCAGCGGCAAACTGCTAAGCCTTGATAACCAGATTGATGTCACCACCGGCACCATCAAAATCAAAGCGCGTTTTGATAATCAGGACGACACGCTGTTCCCCAATCAGTTCGTGAATGTGAGGCTGAAGGTCAACACCCTGCAGGATGCAATTGTTATCCCACCTGCCGCGCTGCAGATGGGCAACGAAGGCAACTTTGTCTGGGTGGTTAACAGTGACAACAAGGTCAGCAAGAAAAGCGTGATTGCCGGCTTGCAGGATAGCGAGAAAGTGGTGGTCAGCGCCGGTCTGGAGGCGGGCGAACGCGTCGTGACCGATGGGCTGGATCGCCTGACGGAAGGCGCAAAAGTCGAGGTGGTCGCGCCGCAGAGCAACGCACCGCGCGCTACCCGCGCCACCCTGCCGTCAAAAGGAGAGCGTGAGTAATGCAGGTCATGCCTCCCGATCACAGTGGCGGACCGTCACGCCAGTTTATCCTGCGGCCGGTCGCCACCACGCTGTTGATGATTGCGATCCTGCTGGCCGGGGTGCTGGGCTACCGCTTCCTGCCGGTCTCGGCGCTGCCGGAAGTCGACTATCCGACTATCCAGGTCGTCACGCTCTATCCGGGTGCCAGCCCGGATGTGGTCACCTCCTCCATCACCGCGCCGCTTGAGCGCCAGTTTGGTCAGATGTCTGGCCTGAAACAGATGGCGTCGCAAAGCTCCGGCGGTGCCTCGGTGGTGACGCTGCAGTTCCAGCTGACGCTACCGCTGGATGTCGCAGAGCAGGAGGTTCAGGCTGCTATTAACTCCGCCACTAACCTGCTGCCCAACGACCTGCCTAATCCGCCGGTCTACAGCAAAGTGAATCCTGCCGATCCACCGATCATGACGCTTGCCGTCACCACGCGCAGCATGCCGCTGACGCAGGTGCAGGACATGGTGGAAACGCGGGTGGCGCAGAAAATCTCTCAGGTCAGCGGCGTCGGACTGGTCACGCTATCGGGCGGTCAGCGTCCGGCGGTGCGGGTGAAAATGAATGCCCAGGCGCTGGCTGCGCTGGGTCTGACCAGCGAAACGGTGCGGACCGCCATCAGCAATGCCAACGTTAACTCCGCCAAAGGCAGCCTGGATGGCCCGACCCGCTCAGTTACCCTGTCAGCCAATGACCAGATGAAATCAGCGGAAGATTATCGCCAGCTGATTATCAGCTACAAAAACGGCGCACCGGTGCGTCTTGGCGACGTGGCGACTATAGAACAGGGAGCAGAAAATAGCTGGCTTGGCGCCTGGGCCAACCGCGATGCAGCGATTGTGCTCAACGTTCAGCGTCAGCCTGGTGCCAATATCATCGCCACAGCAGACAATATCCGTGCCATGTTGCCCGCCCTGACCGCAGCCCTGCCGAAGTCGGTGGAGGTTAAACTGCTCACCGACCGCACCACCAATATTCGCGCTTCGGTCAACGACACGCAGTATGAGCTGATGCTGGCGATGGCGCTGGTGGTGATGATTATCTATCTGTTCCTGCGCAACGTGCCCGCCACGCTGATCCCGGCGGTTGCGGTGCCTCTGTCACTGATCGGCACCTTCGCGGCGATGTACTTCCTCGGCTTTTCCATTAACAACCTGACGCTGATGGCGCTGACCATCGCCACCGGCTTTGTGGTCGATGATGCCATCGTGGTGATTGAGAACATCTCACGCTATATCGAGAAAGGGGAAAAGCCGCTCACCGCCGCGCTGAAAGGTGCCGGCGAGATCGGCTTTACCATTATCTCCCTCACCTTCTCGCTGATTGCGGTCCTGATCCCGCTGCTGTTTATGGGCGACGTGATCGGCCGTCTGTTCCGCGAATTTGCCGTGACGCTGGCGGTGGCGATCCTGATTTCAGCGGTGGTCTCACTGACCCTGACGCCGATGATGTGTGCCAGGATGCTGAGCGCGGAGTCGCTGCGCAAACAGAACCGCTTTTCGCGGGCCAGCGAAGCGATGTTTGATCGTATCGTGGCCGCCTATGGCCGCGGCCTGAAACGGGTACTTAATCATCCCTGGCTCACGCTGTCGGTGGCGCTTGGCACCCTGGTGCTGACGCTGTTGCTGTGGATGATCATCCCGAAAGGCTTTTTCCCGCAGCAGGACAACAGCATTATTCAGGGCACGCTGCAGGCACCGCAGTCGGTCTCCTATGCCAGCATGGCGCAGCGCACCCGCGACGTCGCCTCCATCATCATGAAAGATCCGGCAGTGGAGAGCATGACTTCGTTTGTCGGCGTGGATGGCACCAATGCCTCGCTGAACAGCGCGCGTCTGCAGATCAACCTCAAACCGCTGGATCAACGCGACGACCGCATTCCTGCCATTCAGCAGCGCCTGCAACAGCAGGTCAGTGAGGTACCGGGCGTGCAGCTGTGGCTGCAGGCGGTGCAGGATCTCACCATCGATACCCAGGCGAGCCGCACGCCCTATCAGTTCACGCTGCAATCGGGTTCACTGTCGTCGCTCAGCACCTGGGTTCCGGCGCTGCTGACCCGGCTCAGCACCCTGCCACAGCTGCGCGATGTCAGCAGTGACTGGCAGGATCAGGGGCTGGAAGCCTATGTCAAAGTGGACCGCGACAGCGCCAGCCGCCTCGGCATCAGCATGGCGGATGTCGATAACGCGCTGTACAACGCCTTTGGTCAGCGGCTCATCTCCACCATTTATACCCAGGCGAACCAGTATCGGGTGGTGCTGGAGCAGGACAATAGTGCCACTCCAGGCATGGAGAGCCTGAATGCGATTCGCCTTAACAGCAGCGACGGCGGCAGCGTACCGCTGAGCGCCATTGCCCGCATTGAACAGCGCAACACGCCGCTCAGCATTAACCACCTCGACCAGTTCCCGTCGGCGACCTTCTCCTTCAACGTGGCTGACGGCTATTCGCTGGAAGATGCGGTGAAAGCGGTGTCGCAGGCTGAAGCCGAGCTTGGCATGCCCGCAGAGCTGATGACGCAGTTCCAGGGCAGCACGCTTGCCTTTGAAGCGGCGCTGAGCAGCACCGTCTGGCTGATTGTGGCGGCTATTGTGGCGATGTACATCGTGCTGGGCGTGCTTTATGAGAGCTTTATTCACCCCATCACGATTCTCTCAACGCTGCCCACGGCGGGTGTCGGCGCGCTGCTGGCGCTGATGCTCAGCGGCAATGAGCTGGATATCGTAGCGATAATCGGCATCATCCTGCTGATCGGCATCGTGAAAAAGAACGCCATCATGATGATCGACTTTGCGCTGGCGGCCGAACGTGAACAGGGTATGAAGCCTGTTGATGCCATCTATCAGGCCTGCCTGCTTCGCTTCCGCCCGATTCTGATGACCACGCTGGCCGCCCTGCTCGGCGCGCTGCCGCTGATGCTCAGCACCGGCGTCGGTGCCGAACTGCGTCATCCGCTGGGGATTGCCATGGTCGGCGGGCTGATTCTGAGCCAGGTGCTGACCCTGTTTACCACCCCGGTGATCTACCTGCTGTTTGATCGACTGGCGCACGCCACCCGCCGCCGCTTTGCCCGCACGGAGGCCGCAGAGTGAAGTTCTTTGCCCTGTTCATCAACCGGCCCGTCGCCACCACGCTGCTGACGCTGGCCATCGCACTGGCGGGGATGCTGGGTTTCCGGCTGCTGCCGGTGGCGCCGCTGCCGCAGGTTGATTTTCCGGTGATCGTTATCTCGGCTTCGCTGCCGGGTGCCGCGCCGGAGATCATGGCGTCGTCGGTAGCCACGCCGCTGGAGCGTTCACTGGGACGCATCGCGGGCGTCAGTGAAATGACCTCCACCAGTTCGCTGGGAAGCACCCGCATCATTCTGGTGTTTGATTTTGATCGCGACATCAACGGAGCCGCGCGCGATGTGCAGGCCGCGATTAACGCGGCGCAAAGCCTGCTGCCTACCGGGATGCCGTCGCGCCCGACCTATCGCAAAGTGAACCCTTCAGATGCGCCGATTATGATCATGACGCTGACTTCGGATACCTATAATCCGGGTCAGCTCTACGATTACGCCTCGACCCAGCTGGCGCAGAAACTGTCACAGATTGAGGGCGTGGGCGACGTCACCGTGGGCGGCAGCTCGCTGCCTGCGGTCCGCGTGGCCCTGAATCCACAGGCGCTGTTTAATCAGGGCGTCTCGCTGGATGCGGTGCGCACCGCCATTTCCAACGCCAATCAGCGACGGCCGCAGGGCGCACTGGATGATTCGCAGCAGCGCTGGCAGTTGCGTACCAATGACGCGCTGCAGACCGCCAGTGAGTATCAGCCGCTGATAGTGCATTACAACAACGGCGCGGCGGTCAGGCTGTCGGATGTGGCGACAGTCGAAGATTCAGTGCAGGACGTACGCAACGCCGGGATGTCGCGCGGTAAACCGGCGGTGCTGCTGCTGATCCGCAAAACGCCTGAAGCCAACGTCATCGATACGGTGGACCGCATCCGCGCCGAAATGCCGCTGCTGCATGAGGTGATCCCGGCCGCCATCGATCTGCAGATCGCTCAGGATCGTTCACCCACCATTCGCGCCTCGCTGCATGAGGTGGAGCAGTCGCTGGTGATCGCCGTGGCGCTGGTGATTCTGGTGGTGTTTGTTTTCCTGCGCTCGGGCCGTGCCACGCTGATCCCCGCCGTCGCGGTGCCGGTTTCACTGATCGGCACCTTCGCCGCGATGTACCTGTGTGGCTTCAGCCTCAACAATCTGTCGCTGATGGCGCTGACCATCGCCACCGGCTTTGTGGTGGATGATGCGATTGTGGTGCTGGAGAACATTGCCCGACACGTGGAAGCGGGCATGAAGCCGCTGGCCGCCGCGCTGAAAGGGGTACGGGAAGTCGGCTTTACCGTGTTGTCGATGAGCCTGTCACTGATTGCCGTGTTCCTGCCGCTGCTGATGATCGGCGGACTGATTGGCCGCTTCTTCTCAGAATTTGCCATTACGCTGTCGGTGGCTATCGTCATCTCGCTGTTTATCTCGGTCACCCTGACGCCGGTGATGTGTGCCTATCTGCTGAAGCCGCACGCGCCGCGCAGCCAGCCGTGTCAGCGCGGCGCGGGCCGGTTGCTGATGGCGATCCAGCAGGGCTATGGCCGCTCGCTTAGCGTGGTACTGAACCATGCGCGCTGGGTGATGGTGCTGTTTTTCGCCACCATCGTCCTGACCGGCTGGCTGTTTGTCCATATTCCGAAAACCTTTATGCCGGAGCAGGATACCGGACGACTTTCCGGTTTCATCTCTGCCGACCAGAGCATTTCGTTTCAGGCGATGCGCAGTAAGCTGCAGGATTTTATGGAGATCGTCGGGGCCGATCCGGCGGTAGAGAGCGTGGTGGGCTTCACCGGCGGGATGCGTACCAACAGCGGCTCCATGTTTATCTCGCTGAAGCCGCTGTCGGAGCGGAAAGAGAGCGCAGTGGAGATTATCGCCCGCCTGCGCAATAAGCTGGCGAAAGAACCCGGGGCGAGTCTCTATCTGAATGCGGTGCAGGATCTGCGCGTCGGCGGTCGGGAATCGAATGCCGGTTATCAATATTCCCTGCTGTCGGACGACCTTAACGCCCTGCGTGAGTGGGAGCCAAAAATCCGTCAGGCGTTCTCTGCCCTGCCACAGCTGGCGGATGTGAACTCCGATCAGCAGGATAAAGGCAGCGAAATGGCGCTGACCTATGACCGGGAAAGTATGGCGCGGCTTGGCATCGATGTCTCTCAGGCCAATGCCCTGCTGAATAACGCCTTTGGTCAGCGTCAGATCTCCACCATCTATCAGCCGCTTAACCAGTACAAAGTGGTGATGGAGGTCGATCCGCGCTACACCCAGGATATCAGTGCCCTGTCGCAGATGTTCGTGATAAACAGCGAAGGTAAAGCGATTCCGCTGTCGTGGTTTGCCCACTGGCAGCCCGCAAATGCGCCGCTCTCGGTCAACCATGAAGGGCTGTCTGCCGCCTCGACCATTTCATTTAACCTGCCGGAAGGGGTGTCGCTGTCGCAGGCGTCGGAGGCAATTGAACGCACCATGACCGCGATTGGCGTGCCCTCCAGCGTGCGCGGCAGCTTTGCCGGTACGGCGCAGGTGTTTCAGCAGTCGCAAAGCAATCAGCTCTGGCTGATGCTGGCGGCGATTGCGGCAGTCTATATCGTGCTGGGGATCCTCTATGAAAGCTATGTCCATCCGCTGACTATCCTCTCTACCCTGCCCTCGGCGGGTGTCGGTGCACTGCTGGCGCTGGAGCTGTTCGATACGCCCTTCAGCCTGATTGCGCTGATCGGTATTCTGCTGCTGATCGGTATCGTGAAAAAGAACGCCATCATGATGGTCGATTTTGCGCTGGAGGCAGAGCGCAACGGCCAGCTCAGCGCGCGCGAGGCGATTTTCCAGGCGTGCCTGTTGCGCTTCCGGCCGATTATGATGACGACGCTGGCGGCGCTGTTTGGCGCGCTGCCGCTGGTGCTGACCAGCGGCGACGGCGCAGAGCTGCGTCAGCCGCTGGGGATTACCATTGCTGGTGGGCTGGTGATGAGCCAGTTGCTGACGCTCTACACCACGCCGGTGGTCTATTTAATGATGGATAAGTTGCGCCGTAAAAAACGCCCGCTGGCCGCCGCGCAGCAGCCGTAACAGGCATGGCGGCAGCAGGCATCGGGCGTGACGCCTTTATCGGGGGATCGATGAGTACGCAAAGCACTAACGTCCGCTGGCAACTGTGGATTGTTGCCATCGGCTTCTTTATGCAGACGCTGGATACCACCATCGTGAATACCGCGATCCCGTCAATGGCGCACGATCTGGGTGTCAGCCCGCTGCACATGCACTCGGTCATTGTCTATTACGTGCTGACGGTGGCGGTGATGCTGCCGGTCAGCGGCTGGCTGGCCGACCGTTTTGGCGTGCGCAACATTTTCTTCTGCGCGATTGTGCTGTTCAGCCTGGGATCACTGCTATGCGCCCTCTCCGGCACTCTGGATCAGCTGGTGCTGTCGCGGGTGGTTCAGGGGATTGGCGGGGCAATGATGGTGCCAGTGGGTCGCCTGACGGTGATGAAAATCGTGCCGCGCGAGCAGTATATGTCCGCCATGACGTTTGTCACCCTGCCCGGCCAGATCGGCCCGCTGCTGGGTCCGGCGCTGGGTGGTGTGCTGGTGGAGTACGCCAGCTGGCACTGGATCTTTCTGATCAATATCCCGGTCGGCATCGCAGGCGCTATCGCCACCCTGATGCTGATGCCCAACTACAGCATGCAGACGCGTCGCTTTGATTTCGGCGGTTTTATCCTGCTGGCCGCCGGAATGGCAACCCTGACACTGGCGCTGGATGGTCAGCGCAGCAGTGGCGGCTCTCCGCTGCTGCTGGGTGCCATGATCCTCATTGGTATGTTCTCTCTGCTGTTCTACCTGATGCATGCGCGCAGCAATGATAATGCGCTGTTCAGCCTGAAGCTGTTTGATAATCGCATCTACTCCATCGGCCTGCTTGGCAGTTTTACCGGCCGCATCGGCAGCGGCATGCTGCCCTTTATGACGCCTATCTTTCTGCAGCTCGGCATGGGTTACAGCCCGTTTCACGCCGGTCTGATGATGATTCCGATGGTGCTGGGGAATATGGGGATGAAACGCATTGTGGTGCGCATCGTCAATCTTTATGGCTACCGCAACGTGCTGGTGATGTCGACCGTGGCGCTGGCGCTGGTGGTCCTGCTGTTCCCGCTGGTGGCAATTCTGGGCTGGGTCTGGCTGCTGCCACTGGTGCTGTTTCTGCAGGGCATGGTCAACGCCATTCGTTTCTCCTCAATGAATACCCTGACGCTGAAGGAGCTGCCCGATGAGCTGGCGTCCAGCGGCAACAGCATGCTGTCGATGATTATGCAGCTGTCGATGAGTATTGGCGTGACCGTGGCCGGGCTGCTGCTGGGGGCATTTGCTCAGGAGAGCGCAGCGAACAGCACGGCGGAACATCAGATGTTTATTTATACCTACCTTTGCATGTCGCTGATTATCATCCTGCCCGCGCTAGTGTTCTGGCGCGTGCCGCCACAGGTGAGTACCAACGTTGATTTGCGACGCCGGAGAAAAAAATGAGAGATAACCTGCGCCTGGGCATCGGCGCCAAACTGTTTATGGCGATTTTCGCCACCTGCATGCTGGTGCTGATTACCATGCACTGGGGGGTTCGCCTCAGTTTCGAGCATGGCTTTGTCGACTACATTAAGCGCGGCAACGAGCAGCGGTTAAATCTGCTCAGTGATGCCCTGGCCGATCAGTATGAGCAGCACGGCAACTGGGATTTTTTGCGCCACAACGACCGGCTGGTGTTCACCATGCTGCGTTCGCTGGAGCAGAATCCCGACAGTAACAGTCAGCTGCCGCCGCACGGCTGGCGCACCCAGTTCTGGATCCTCGATCAGCAATATAAAGTGCTGGCCGGGCCAAAATCGCCGGTGCCGCCCGAAGGCACGCGACGCAATATCACCACCAGCAATAATAAAGTGGTCGGCTGGGTCATCGGCTCGCCGCCGGAGCGGCTGACGCGCAGCACCGACATTAACTTTGATCAGCAGCAGCGGCGCACCAGCTGGATTATCGTCGGGCTGTCCACGCTGCTGGCGGCGCTGGCAACCTGGCTGATGGCGCGCGGTCTGCTGGCTCCGGTCAAACGACTGGTTGACGGCACCCATCATCTGGCGGCCGGTAATTTTGCCACCCGCGTTGAGGTCAGCAGCCGGGATGAGCTGGGCCAGCTGGCCAGGGACTTTAACCTCCTTGCCAGCTCGCTGGAGAAAAATGAGAGCATGCGCCGCGCCTTTATGGCCGATATCTCCCATGAATTACGCACACCACTGGCGATCCTGCGCGGTGAACTGGAAGCGATGCAGGATGGCGTGCGCAAACTGACGCCGGAAGCGATCGCCTCGCTACAAAGCGAAGTGGTGGTGCTGACCAAGCTGGTCGACGATCTGCATCAGCTGTCGCTGTCCGATGAGGGCGCCCTTGCCTACCGCAAACAGGCAACCGATCTGGTGCAGCTGCTGGAAGTGACGGCAGGCAGCTTTGCCGAACGCTATCGTGCACACGGGCTGACGCTGAAACTCAATCTGCCCGATAACGCCCCCTTCTTTGGCGATCCCGACCGCCTGATGCAGTTGTTCACTAATCTGCTGGAGAACAGCCTGCGCTACACCGACAGCGGGGGCCGGGTTGAAGTGACGCTGAACTATGAGGCACCCAACTGGCGCATCGAGTTTGATGACAGCGCGCCGGGCGTGGATGGGGAACATCAGGCCCAGATTTTTGAGCGCTTCTTCCGCACCGAAGGCTCGCGCAATCGCGCCAGCGGTGGCTCGGGCCTGGGCCTGGCCATCTGTAAAAATATCGCTGACGCGCATGGCGGCGATATTCATGCGGCGCACTCTGATTTAGGTGGACTGAAAATCGCGCTACACTTGCGCTATGTTCCCCTTGTGTAGACGCTTATGAGCCTGGAAAACCACGACCCGCTGATTCTGGTGGTCGAAGATGAGCCGAAACTGGCGCAGCTGATGATCGATTATCTGCATGCCTCGAACTACCGTACCCATCACATCGCCGACGGTAACGCGGTGCTGGAGTATGTGCGCCAGACGCCACCCGACCTGATGCTGCTGGATTTGATGCTGCCAGGCACCGACGGTTTAACGCTGTGCCGTGAAATCCGTCGTCATTCCGAACTGCCGATTATTATGGTCACCGCCCGCACCGAGGAGATCGATCGGCTGCTGGGGCTGGAGCTGGGCGCGGATGACTACATCTGTAAACCCTTCAGCCCGCGTGAAGTAGTGGCGCGAGTTAAAACGATTCTGCGCCGGGTAAAACGGTCGGCGGAAGAGCCGCAAAGCGCCTCGTTACTTCGCGTCGATGAGAGCCGCTTCTTCGCCAGCTGGCGCGACAAGCCGCTGGATCTCACGCCGGCGGAGTTCCGTCTGCTGAAAACGCTGTCGCTGGAGCCGGGCAAGGTCTTTTCACGCGAACAGCTGCTTAACCATCTCTATGATGACTACCGCGTGGTCACGGACCGCACCATCGACAGCCATATAAAGAACCTGCGGCGCAAGCTGGAGACTCTCGATAGCGAGCAACCTTTTATCCGCGCCGTCTACGGCATGGGCTATCGCTGGGAAGCCGATGCCTGTCATTTGATCTAGTTTGATCCCGATCAATTTACTTCCCTTTTCTCACTGCCTACAATTCCGCACCTTTTGCAGGGCTTCACTGCCCTGCACCTGCCGCCTGAGGCGACATGCTGACCTGACATCAGTGAGAAAATCATGAAACCCGAACTGCTTTCCCCCGCTGGCACCCTGAAGAACATGCGTTACGCGTTTGCTTATGGTGCCGATGCCGTCTATGCCGGCCAGCCGCGCTACAGCCTGCGGGTGCGCAACAACGAATTCACCCACGAAAACCTCGCGCTGGGCATCAGTGAAGCGCACGCGCTGGGTAAAAAATTCTACGTGGTGGTGAACATTGCGCCGCACAACGCCAAGCTGAAAACCTTTATTCGTGACTTAGCGCCGGTAGTGGCGATGCAGCCCGACGCGCTGATCATGTCCGATCCCGGCCTGATCATGCTGGTGCGCGACGCTTTCCCGACGATGCCGGTTCATCTGTCGGTGCAGGCCAATGCGGTTAACTGGGCCACGGTAAAATTCTGGCAGCAGATGGGGCTGAGCCGGGTGATTCTGTCACGCGAGCTGTCGCTGGAGGAGATCGCCGAGATCCGCCAGCAGGTCCCGGAGATGGAGCTGGAAGTCTTTGTCCATGGCGCGCTCTGCATGGCCTACTCCGGTCGCTGCCTGCTCTCCGGCTATATGAACAAACGCGACCCGAATCAGGGAACCTGCACCAACGCCTGCCGCTGGGAGTATAAAGTGGCGGAGGGTCAGCAGGATGAGGTGGGGAATATCGTCGGTATCCACCAGCCTGTCGCCGTACAGGATGTGACGCCAACGCTGGGCGTTGGTCAGCCCACCGACAAGGTGTTTCTGCTGGAAGAGAAGATGAAGCCCGGCGAGGTGATGAGCGCGTTCGAAGATGAGCACGGCACCTACATCATGAACTCGCGGGATCTGCGCGCGGTCGCCCACGTGGAGCGGCTCAGCGAGATGGGCGTTCATTCGCTGAAGATCGAGGGACGCACCAAGTCCTACTACTACTGCGCCCGCACCGCTCAGGTTTATCGCCGGGCTATTGATGATGCCGCTGCCGGTAAGCCGTTTGATCCCTCACTGCTGTTAACCCTGGAAGGCCTGGCACATCGTGGCTATACCGAAGGTTTCCTGCGCCGCCACACTCACGACAGCTACCAGAATTATCAGCAGGGCTTTTCGGTGTCCGACCGCCAGCAGTTTGTCGGCGAATTCACCGGCGAACGCCGGAGCGAATGGGCTGAAGTGGCGGTGAAGAATAAGTTTATGCTGCACGACAGCGTGGAGATCATGACGCCTCAGGGGAACCTGAATTGCCAGCTGGACGCGCTGCAGAATGCGCGCGGCGAACCCACTGAAGTTGCCCCGGGCGATGGCCATCGCGTCTGGCTGCGGGTGCCTGAGGAGGTGGATCTGCGTTTTGCACTGCTGCTGCGCAACTTCGATCACGGTGAAGATACCCGGGACCCTCATAATCGTTTACCAACGGAAACATTTTGAGGAAATCAGAACAGGATCACAGACCCCTGCGCGGCGCTGCTTTATAGTCCCGCCTGCTGCTAACGAGTAACAATAAACGGCAGATTTACCAGGAACCACCTCATTTACCCGCCCGGCTCCCCCGTGCGGGTTTTCTTTTTTCTCTCTTTCGCCAATAATTTACTGCTGGCAGCTGTGTTATAAATCCCTTCTTACTCTGTAGATCTTCAAGGAACGCAAAATGGATAATAAACCGCTTACGCTGCTCATCCTGAACGGGAAAGGCGCGGGTAATGATGATCTGCGCGAAGCTATTACGACCCTGCGTGAAGAAGGCTTCGACATTGCGGTGCGTGTCACATTTGAAAAAGGTGACGGCGATCGGTACGTCAAAGAGGCCATTGCGCTGCAGGCCGCGACCGTGGTGGCCGGTGGTGGCGATGGCACCATCAATGAAATTGCGACAGCGCTGGCTTCTTCTGAAGCGGATCATCGCCCGGTGCTGGGCATCCTGCCGCTGGGTACCGCCAACGATTTTGCCACCAGCGTCGGCATCCCGGAAGAGATGGAACCGGCACTGCGACTGGCGATTCAGGGCAAAGCCAGTGCCATCGATCTGGCCAGGGTAAACCAGAGCCACTACTTCATCAATATGGCGACCGGCGGGTTTGGCACCCGTATCACGACTGAAACCCCGGAAAAGCTGAAGTCGGCGCTGGGTGGCGTCTCCTACTTTATTCACGGCCTGATGCGCATGGATACCCTGAAACCGGATACCTGCGAGATCAGCGGCCCCGATTTCGCCTGGCAGGGTGATGCGCTGGTGATCGGTATCGGTAATGGTCGTCAGGCAGGCGGCGGTCAGCGGTTATGCCCTTCTGCCCTGATCAACGATGGCCGACTTGACGTCAGTGTTGTCACCGCGCAGGAGTTGCTGCCTACCCTGCTGCACTCGCTGACCGGCGACGATGACAATCCCGGCATCGTCACCACGCAACTGGAGTCACTGACGATCCGTTCGCCGCATGAGATGACCTTTAACCTCGATGGCGAGCCGCTTTCCGGGCGCGAATTCGTGATTGAGGTGATGGCGGGCGCGCTGAGCTGCCGCCTGCCGCCGCAGTGCGCGCTGCTTGCCTGAACCGACATCAGGGGCGAAAGCCCCTTTTTCTTCTGCTCCCATTAGTTCCCATTTTCTCCGTAACATCCCTCCTGCTGCCTCGCTTTATTACGCCTTAACGGGCGTTTTCAGGCAATGTAAACACTCTGTGATTCCGTTCACAACTCTGCCACCCCAACTTGTATGGTAGTATTAAAGAGCGTACTTTTTCATCATTGAACGCTGACTTAAGGCAACCAGGATGAAAATTGTTAAGGCAGAAGTATTTGTAACCTGCGCAGGCAGAAACTTTGTCACCGTAAAGATCACCACCGATCAGGGTCTGACCGGCATTGGCGACGCAACGCTGAATGGCCGTGAATTACCGGTCGCCTCCTACCTGAAAGATCACGTCTGCCCGCAGCTGATTGGCCGCGATGCGCATCAGATCGAAGACATCTGGCAATATTTCTACAAGGGCGCTTACTGGCGTCGTGGCCCGGTCACCATGTCCGCTATCTCGGCCGTCGATATGGCACTGTGGGATATCAAAGGCAAAGCCGCCAATATGCCGGTTTATCAGCTGCTGGGTGGCGCATCACGCACCGGCGTGATGGTCTATTGCCACACCACCGGCCACTCCATTGATGAAGTGATGGATGACTACGCGAAGCACAAAGAGCTGGGCTTCAAAGCGATTCGCGCGCAGTGCGGCGTTCCGGGCATGAAAACCACCTACGGCATGGCGAAAGGCAAAGGTCTGGCCTATGAGCCTGCAACCAAAGGCAACTGGCCGGAAGAGCAGCTCTGGTCAACCGAGAAATACCTCGATTTCACCCCGAAACTGTTCGCCGCCATCCGTGACAAGTTTGGTTTCGATGAGCACTTGCTGCATGACATGCATCATCGCCTGACGCCAATTGAAGCGGCGCGTTTTGGCAAGAGCGTGGAAGATTATCGCCTGTTCTGGATGGAAGATCCGACGCCTGCTGAGAATCAGGAGTGCTTCCGCCTGATCCGCCAGCATACCGTTACGCCGATTGCCGTGGGTGAAGTGTTCAACAGCATCTGGGATTGTAAGCAGCTGATTGAAGAACAGCTGATCGATTATATCCGCACCACCATTACGCATGCGGGCGGCATCACCGGTATGCGGCGTATTGCTGATTTTGCCTCGCTCTATCAGGTGCGCACCGGCTCGCACGGTCCTTCTGATCTCTCCCCTGTTTGCATGGCGGCTGCACTGCACTTTGACCTCTGGGTGCCGAACTTCGGTGTGCAGGAGTACATGGGCTTCTCTGAACAGATGATGGAGCTGTTTGATGCAAACTGGACCTTTGACCAGGGCTACATGCATCCAGGCGACAAACCCGGTCTCGGCATTGAATTCAACGAGAAACTGGCGTCGAAATATCCCTATGAACCTGCCTATCTCCCGGTCGCCCGTCTTGAAGATGGCACCCTGTGGAACTGGTAAGGAGAAGCTGATGAAAAGCGTTGTTATTGAACAGCCGGGTGAACTGGTGGTGGCTGAACGTCCGCTGCCACAACCTGCGGCGGGCGAAGTCCGGGTCAAAGTGGCTTATGCCAGTATCTGCGGCTCTGATGTGCATATCTGGCACGGGCATAACCCGTTCGCGAAATATCCACGGGTAATTGGTCACGAATTTTTCGGCGTCATTGACGCGGTGGGCGACGGTGTTGATCCGGCCCGGCTGGGCGACCGCGTGGCGGTGGATCCGGTGGTGAGCTGCGGCAGCTGCTATCCCTGCTCGGTGGGCCGTCCCAATGTTTGTACCACACTGCAGGTGATTGGCGTGCATCGCGACGGCGGCTTCAGCGAGTTTGCGCTGGCTCCGGCAAAAAATGCCTTTTCCCTGCCGGACAGCATCCCCGATCGGCTCGCCAGTCTGGTTGAGCCTTTCACTATCGCCGCCAATATCACCGCGTTTCTCAAACCGCAGCCAGACGATGTGGCGCTGATTTACGGTGCCGGTCCGATGGGGCTCACTGCGATTCAGGTGCTGAAGGGCGTCTATAAGGTTAAAAAGGTGATGGTGGTGGATCGCCTGCCGGAAAGGCTGGCACTTGCAGAGCAGAGCGGTGCGGATCAACTGTTCGATAACAGCGAAATCCCGCTGGCGGCACAGCTTGAGGGCGTGCAGCCTACGCTGATTATCGACGCGGCCTGCCATCCCACCATTCTGGCTGAAGCAGCTGCCCTCGCCTCACCGGCCGCGCGCATTGGCCTGCTGGGTTTCTCCGGCGAGCCGTGCAGCATTACTCAGCAGAGCCTGACCAGCAAGGAGCTGTCGCTGTTTACCTCACGTCTTAACAGCAATCGTTTCCCCCAGGTGATCGAATGGATGGAAAAAGGGTTAATCCAGCCAGAGAAACTGGTCACGCACTACTTCCCGCTGCAGGAGATTGAGCGTGCGATGACCCTGTTTGAAAAAGATCCGCGCACCTGCTGCAAAGTCATACTTCAGATGGGTTAATTATCCGCTGAACACCAGGTCTCCTCAGCCGGTGCGTACCCGCCGGCATGACTATAAAGATAAAACAGATCACGGAGTTTGTATGTTCAAGAATCTGCGCTGGACCCTCGTTTTGCTGCTGTTCCTGGTTTACATGATTAACTACCTCGATCGTGTCGCCCTGTCGCTGACGGTGCCGCTGGTGGAAAAAGATCTGGCGATCAATGCTGAGCAGTTTGGCATGATCTTCGGCAGCTTTTTCTTTGGCTATGCCCTGTTTAACTTCCTTGGCGGCCTTGCCACTGACCGCTATGGCCCTAAAATCGTGCTGGCCGTGGCGGTAGGTGCCTGGTCCATTTTCTGCGGCATGACCGCACTGGCCACCGGCTTCTGGTCACTGCTGATCCTGCGTGTGCTGTTCGGCATGGCTGAAGGCCCGATCTGCTCCTCGGCCAACAAAGCGATTAACGGCTGGTTCCCGAAAAAACAGGCCGCGACGGCCATGGGCTTACTGAGTGCCGGATCACCTTTAGGTGGTGCGGTCGCTGGCCCGATCATTGGTTATCTGGCGCTCGCCTATGGCTGGCGTCCGGCGTTCGTGATTGTCTGCTGCATCGGTCTGGTGTGGATGGCGTTCTGGCTCTTCTTCGCCGCTGACAATCCGGCGAAGAGCAAGCGCGTCAGCGAAGAGGAACGTCTGCTGATTGATCGCCTGAAAGCAACGAACCCGAATGATGAAGTTGATTTGTCGGAAACGTCACATCCGTTTGGCTACTACCTGCGCCAGCCGATTATCCTGGTCACCGCTTTTGCCTTCTTCTGCTACAACTACATTCTGTTCTTCTTCCTGAGCTGGTTCCCGGCCTACCTGGTGCAGGCGCACGGCCTGGATATCAAATCGATGAGCATCACCACCATGATCCCGTGGATCGTCGGTTTCGTTGGCCTGGCGCTGGGTGGCTTGATCTCCGATAAGATCTTTAACATCACCGGCAAGCTGTTGTTGTCCCGCAAAATTGTGCTGGTGGTCTCACTGCTGGCCGCCGCAATTTGTGTGGCGCTGGCGGGTACGATAAAAGATGTGGTGCCTGCGGTAATTATGATGTCGGTGTCGATTTTCTTTCTCTACATCACCGGCGCAATCTACTGGGCGATTATTCAGGATGTGGTACACAAGAGCCGTATCGGCAGCATCAGCGGCTTTATCCATCTGGTGGGTAGCCTCTCCGGCATCATCGGGCCCATCGTCACCGGGTTTATTGTTCATCACACCGGTAAATTCGATAGCGCCTTTATCCTGGCGGGCTGTGTCGCCGCGCTGGGTGCCTTCCTGGTGTTATTTGTGATTCGCAGTCCGAAAACCCAGGATAAACCGGTTTCGGTCTGAGTGTTGTTTCGCTAACAGATGTATGATTTCGGGGCGCTTTGCGCCCCGTTTGCCATAAGGATGGACTATGTTACAGATTGATCGCCTGCCTGCTGAGGTCAAGCGCCCCGCTTACGACCGCAGCCAGTTAAAAACCCGCATGGTACATATCGGTTTTGGTGCATTTCACCGCGCTCATCAGGCGCTCTGCAGCGATAAGCTGGCTGAACAGGGCAGCGACTGGGGTTATTGTGAAGTGAACCTCAACAGCGGCGCGTTGATTGAGGCCCTGCGAGAGCAGCAGCTGCTTTATACCCTCACCGAGATGGCCGATGATTCATTGCATACCCGGGTGATTGGCGTCATTACTCAGGCACTGCACGGCAAAAGTGACGGTATTGAGGCGGTGATCAATGCCATGAGCCAGCCTGAGGTGGCGATTATCTCCATGACCGTCACCGAGAAAGGCTATTGCCACCAGCCTGCCAGTGGCAATTTAAATCCCGATCACCCTGACATCGTGCATGACCTGCAGAATCCGCATTCGCCGCGTTCGCTGCCCGGTCTGATTCTGGCCGCGATTCGCCGCCGACGGGATCAGGGCTTACCCGCCTTTAGCGTGATGTCCTGTGACAACATGCCGGAAAATGGTCACGTGACCCGCAACGTTGTTGTGCAACTGGCACAGCATCAGGATCCGGCCCTGGCAGACTATATTCAGCAACACATTACCTTTCCCTCCACCATGGTCGATCGTATCGTTCCGGCCATGACCGATGCAGCGTTTGCGGCACTAAGCGAGCGTCTGGGTTCCGATGACCCGGTTGCGGTTGAAGCGGAGCCCTTCTTTCAGTGGGTGATTGAAGATAACTTCGTCAATGGCCGTCCGGCGTGGGAAAAAGCGGGCGCAGAACTGGTCAGTGACGTTCTGCCCTATGAAGAGATGAAACTGCGCATGCTCAATGGCAGCCACTCTTTTCTGGCCTATCTCGGCTTCCTGGCCGGTTATGAATACATCAGCGACTGCGTGGCCGATCCCCATTTCCGCGCCGCCGCCCGTTCACTGATGATTGATGAGCAGGCGCCGACGCTGCGTACCCAGGGCGTGGATCTCAACGCCTATGCCGATTCGCTGATCGCCCGTTACGAAAACCGTGCCATTAAACATCGCACATATCAAATCGCCACTGACGGATCGCAAAAATTGCCACAACGCATGCTCGACAGTCTGCGCTGGCATCTGCAGCGCGGTAGCCGCTGCGACCTGCTGCTGCTGGGCGTGGCGGGCTGGATGCGCTATGTCGGCGGCGTCGATGAACAGGGTCAGCCGATTGAGATCCGCGATCCGCTGAAAGCCACGCTGGCAGAGACGGTTGCCGGTAGCGAAGAAGGCGAAGCACGTGTCCGTGCGCTATTGGGTCTGCGCGACATCTTTGGCGAAGATTTAGCGCAGAACGCCGATCTGGTTGCCCGACTGACGACGTATTATCAGCAACTGACGACTCAGGGCGCGCGGGCGACGGTGCAACAGTGTATGAGCCAGGCATAACAGCCGGTGACAAAGCGCTGGCGCAGACGCAGCGCGCTGATTAGACTGACACTTTCCCATCGCGCTGGCCCCTGCCAGCCGTAATATGGATATTGCTGCATGTCGATCGCCTATACCATTACTACCAGCGAACCGGTAAATCAGCAGATTTACCGGTATCTGCGCAAAGATATCGTCACTTGCGCAATTCAGCCGGGCTCGCTGCTCTCGGAAAAAGAGGTATCCGCGCGCTTCAACGTCTCACGCCAGCCGGTGCGCGAAGCGTTCATCAAGCTGGCCGAAGCCGGACTGGTACAGGTATTGCCGCAGCGTGGCACTTTCGTGCGCAAAATCTCCGCTAAGCGGGTGGCGGATGGCCGCTTTATCCGGGAGGCCGTTGAGGTGTCGGTGGTTCGCCGTGCGGCACTGGAGATTGATGATCCGGCTCTGATGGCGCTGGAGCATAACCTGCAGCTGCAGCGGATGGCCGCTGAGCGGCATGACAGCCAGGCTTTTCTCACTCTGGACGATGAGTTTCATCGCCTGATTGCTGAAAGCATTGACTGTAAGCTGGCCTGGGAAACGGTGGAGAACATCAAAGCGGCCATGGACCGGGTGCGGTTTCTGACGCTGAGTGAAGTCTCTCCACCGGACAAGCTGATTGAGCAGCATGAAGAGATTTTTGCGGCGCTGAAGCGTCATGACGCCGATGCAGCCGAAGCGGCAATGCGTCGTCATCTGCAGGAGATGATCTTCTCTATCACCCCGATTGCCGAGCGTAACAGCGCCTGGTTTGAAGCACCCTGAACCTGAAACCGCCCGCACCACCTGATTACCAGGTCGATGCGGGCCTTCGTCATTACCACCATTGATGAAAATGGTGAACCGGTCCGATACCCTTCCCGACCTCCAGCGAATCCGCCTGCAGCAGCGCCTGCTGTAACCAGTTTTTGGCTTCCCCAATCGTCTCTGCCCAGTCAGCATGACGTGGTCGCAACGCGGCTAAGGCTGCCGACAGCGTACAGCCTGTGCCGTGCGTATGACGGGTATTTACCCGCGGCGTACTGAATCGCTGCTCTGCTGAGTGCGTGATCAGCCAGTCCGGGCTCTCCGCCGCCGCAAGGTGACCGCCCTTCATCAGCACAGCCTGACAGCCCAGTGCCAGCAATGCCCGTCCCTGCTCGCGCATCTCCTCTTCATCTGCCGCAATGGCGCAGTCCAGCAACGCCGCCGCTTCCGGAAGATTAGGTGTGATCAGCGAGACCTGCGGCAATAACAGCTCCCGAACACTGGCTACGGCGTCTGGCGAGAGCAACGCATCACCACTTTTCGCGACCATGACCGTGTCCAGCACAACAAACGGGATTGCCGCACGCATCAGCCGTTCCGCAACCTGCTCCACGATAGCCGTTTCTGACAGCATGCCAATTTTTGCACTGTCGATGCGCACATCACTGAGCACCGAATCAAGCTGGGCGGCCACAAATTCAGGCGTAATGCGATAAACCGACTGCACGCCGCAGGTATTCTGTGCCACCAGCGCGGTAATGACGCTGGTGCCATAGGCTCCCAGAGCTGAGAAGGTTTTCAGATCGGCCTGAATACCAGCGCCGCCGCTGGGATCGGTACCCGCAATCGTCAGAGCGTTAATACGCTTCATGATTACCCTCCAGCGTCCAGAGTGCATCGATAAACGCCGTAGCAAAGCTGCCGGGTCCGGCAGCCTGCGCCGCCGCCTTTTCACCCGCCAGCGCCATCACCTGACAGGCGGCCGCGACATTCATCAGCCGATCGCCAGCCAGAGAGCTGAAACCCGCCACCACTGCCGAGAGGGCGCAGCCGGTCCCGACTACCCGTGTCATTAAGGGGTTTCCACCGTGTACAGCAAGGAGTCGCTGACCATCGGTGGCGTAGTCCACTTCACCGGTGACGACCACCAGCGTGCTCCAGGTTTCCGCGAGCTGTTGGGCCGCATCGAGTGCTGCATGCGCCTGATGCAGCGTGTCGACACCGCGCCCGCCGCTGGCCTGTTGTGCCAGCGCCAGAATCTCTGACGCATTACCCCGAATCACCGCCGGTTGCTGGCTTAACAATTGCTGGCAGAAGTCACTGCGCAGCGTCAGCGCGCCGACGGCAACCGGATCGAGTGTCCAGGGCGTGCCCGCCTGATTAGCCGCAGTGACGGCAGCCTGCATCGCCTGCTGGCGCTCGCGGGTTAAGGTGCCCACGTTAATCAGCAGTGCATCGGCCATGCTACTGAACTGGGCGGCCTCAGCGGCATCGATCACCATCGCCGGTGAGGCATGGAGTGCCAGCAACACGTTGGCGGTGAAGTTCTGGACCACGTCATTGGTCATACAGTGCACCAGCGGTGACTGGCGGCGGAAAGCGTGCAGAATGGGCGCGAAGTGCGCGGCAGAAAGGTGTTGAGATTGATGTGTCATCGTAGCTCCCAACCGGCGAACAAGAAGGCGAATGCGGTCAGGCATCAGACTTCCCTACGCTGGCATTATCCAGTTCAGGTCAGCGGGTTTTTCTCAGCCCTTTCCGTGTGGAAAGCGGCACCCCGAGTCGTGTTACGGCTTGCAGCATAGGCAAGCCGCGCAGCGAAAGCAAGCGACTCCCGCCTGGGAAATAATCAGAGCTGAAACAATTCACATGATCCCGATCAACGCCTGAGGGTGCAAAAAAAGGCTTAATGCTGCGGGTTAACGAGATACCTCTTTATAGGTAGCCCCGCTTATTACCCGGATGGGTAATATTTCCCGCATTGACTCTGGTTACCCCATAATAATTAACCTGCTCGCAGCATCATCGTAAAAAACACTTTATTTCATGGAGTTAGAAAACTCCTGAAGCGGAACTTCATACTATTCAGGATGTATGATGCGATTTTTAGCGCTTATTCCACACCGCCATCGATGGCAGGATATTAATATTGAACGCAAGGGTGCCGTGGCACCCAATGGCAGACAGTACCTCTCCACCTATATCTCCGCCCGTTGCACAGGCTGTGGCGAAATTATTCACCGTGTCTATTATCGCGACATCAGCGATCGGCAGGCGCGCCGCTGGTTAGGTTAACGTCCCGGCAACGGTCATTCCGGACACAGTTCAGGTTAACAGTTAGTTAGCAATTTGTTAGTCTGGTAACTAATCATCGTCTGACCAGACTCTCTCTATGCCACTGCTGTTTGAAAGCTTAAGCCATCAAATTTACCTGTCAGCCCCGCTGTTTATCCTGATCCTGCTGGGGTACTGCCTGACGCGCCTGGGGAAATGGCCCGCCAGCATCAGTGAAGGGATGAACCGCTTTGTGTTTAACGTTGCTCTGCCCTGCATGCTGTTTCGGGTGATGAGCACCTTCTCGCAAAGTCCGCCGGTGGATGCGCGCCTGTTGCTGGCCTTTTTCGGCAGTTGCCTGCTGGTGTTTATCGTGGGACGACTGCTGGCAACAAGGCTGTTTAATCTGGATGGCGTAGCGGCGTCGGTTTTTGCGCTGGGCGGCATCTTTTCCAATAACGTCATGCTGGGGATCCCGGTGGCCACGGTACTGCTGGGGCCAGAAGCCCTGCCCCCGGTGGCGCTGGTGCTGGTGTTTAACAGCCTGATCCTCTGGACCTTACTGACCGTTTCGGTCGAGTGGGCGAAACAGGGCAGCTTCTCGCTGGAAGGACTCTGGCGCACCCTGCTCGGCGTGCTGAAGAATCCGCTGATCATCGGTATTCTCAGCGGTACAGCCTGGAGCTTTCTGCAACGTCCCTTGCCGCTGCTGGCCGCTGAACCGCTAAAGATGCTGGCCTCACTGGCTGCACCTCTGTCGCTGGTGACGCTGGGCATGAGCCTGGCACACTATCGGGTGCGGGATGGCTTAAAAGAGAGCTATACCATCTGCCTGCTGAAGCTGGTGCTGCAACCGATGACGGTATGGGCTATCGCGTGGCTGACCGATCTGCCGGCGCTGGAGAGTAAAGTGGTGGTGCTGCTGGGATCGATGGCAGTCGGGGTTAACGTCTATCTGATGTCGCAGAAGTTTAATGTCATTACCGGCCCGGCGGCGGCGAGCATGCTCTTTTCTACCGTGTTTGCGGCGGTGACAACGCCAATCTGGATGATGCTGATGACGCTGACGGGCTATTAACAGGCTAAAAAAAAGCCCCTCAGCACGCGTGCTGAGGGGCTATTGTCTGGCTAACTAAATGTTACTCAGCCGATTTGGTACGAATCAGATAGTCAAAAGCGCTCAGTGAGGCTTTAGCACCTTCGCCGCTGGCGATGATGATCTGCTTGTACGGTACGGTGGTGCAGTCGCCCGCGGCGAACACGCCTTTCAGGCTGGTTTCGCATTTACCATCGATGATGATCTCACCCATTTTGTTGCGCTCAACCGCACCTTCCAGCCATGGGGTATTCGGCAGCAGACCGATCTGAACGAAGATACCGGAGAGCGGCAGCTCATGAGTGGTCTGCGTCGTACGGTCGATATAGTGCAGGCCGGTGACTTTGGTGCCGTCGCCTTTCACTTCGGTGGTCTGGGCGTTCAGAATCACATCCACGTTCTTCAGGCTGCGCAGTTTATCCTGCAGCACCTGATCGGCGCGCATCTCATCGGCAAACTCCAGCAGCGTAACGTGTTCAACGATACCGGCCAGATCGATGGCCGCTTCCACGCCGGAGTTACCGCCGCCGATCACCGCCGTGCGTTTGCCTTTAAACAGCGGGCCATCGCAGTGTGGGCAGTAGGTCACGCCTTTGGTGCGATACTCTTCTTCACCCGGCACGCCCATGTTACGCCAGCGTGCGCCGGTCGCCAGGATGATGCTGCGTGATTTCAATACTGCGCCGGAGGCGGTTTCGATGGCGTGCATTCCGCCCTCTTTCGCTGCCGGGATCAGTTTGATGGCGCTCTGGCTTTCAATGACGTCCACGTTGTAATCATCCACGTGTGCGCGCAGTGAACCGGCCAGTTTTGCCCCTTCGGTTTTCGGTACGGAGATATAGTTTTCGATATCGACCGTGTCCAGCACCTGGCCGCCAAAACGCTCACCCAGCAGGCCGGTACGGATACCTTTACGTGCTGAGTAGATGGCTGCCGCTGCGCCCGCCGGGCCGCTGCCGATAATCAGGACTTCATACGCGTCACGCTTGTTCAGCTCTTCCGCTGCACGTTTGTCGGCATTGGTATCCACTTTGCTGACGATTTCCGCCAGGCTCATGCGACCCTGACCAAACTCTTTACCATTGAGGTAAACCGCTGGCACGCCCATCACGTTACGTTCCTGAATCTCGTTCTGGAACAGGCCACCGTCGATAGCGGTGTGGCTGATGCGCGGGTTAATCACCGCCATCAGGTTCAGCGCCTGTACGACGTCAGGGCAGTTATGGCATGAGAGTGAATAGTAGGTTTCGAAATGGAAGTCGCTGTCCAGCGCGGCAATCTGATCCAGCAGGCTTTGTGCTTCTTTCGACGGATGCCCACCGGTCTGTAACAGTGCCAGCACCAGTGAGGTAAATTCGTGACCCAGAGGTGAACCGGCAAAACGCGGGCCGCTGTTCGAACCTGGGTTGGTGATCAGAAATGAGGGCTTACGCACCTGACGATCGTTCTCTTCGCGGAAGCTGACTTTGTCAGACAAACCGGCGATATCAACCAACAGTTCACGGATCTCGGTTGATTTTGCACCTTCGTCCAGCGTGGCAATCAACTCAACAGGTTTGGTTAATTTCTCAAGGTAAGCCTTGAGCTGGGTTTTCAGATTTGTGTCGAGCATAGTGATATCCTGGTCAAAAAATCGGGTGCCGCAGCACCCGATTGGAGAATGGTCGAAAGGCCGAAGCGTAATTAGATTTTGCCAACCAGGTCCAGAGACGGAGCCAGTGTTGCATCACCTTCTTTCCATTTAGCCGGGCACACTTCACCTGGGTGAGAAGCCACGTACTGAGCCGCTTTCACTTTGCGCAGCAGGTCAGAGGCGTCACGGCCAATGCCTTCAGCAGTGATTTCGATTGCCTGGATAACGCCTTCCGGGTCAACGATAAAGGTACCACGGTCAGCCAGACCTTCGTCTTCGCGCATGATTTCGAAGTTACGGGTCAGCGCGCCAGTCGGGTCACCGATCATCGTGTACTGGATTTTCGCGATGGTGTCAGAAGAACCGTGCCAGGCTTTGTGGGTAAAGTGGGTATCGGTAGAAACGGAGTAGATATCTACGCCCAGTTTCTGGAACTCTTCGTAGTGATCAGCCACGTCGCCCAGCTCGGTCGGGCAGACGAAGGTGAAGTCAGCTGGATAGAAGAAGAACACACTCCATTTACCTTCAACGTCTTTCTCGGTTACGTCGATGAATTCGCCGTTTTTGAATGCTGCGTTTTTGAACGGCTTGATTTTGGTATTGATAATAGACATCTGGTGGCCTCCGTTAAAATATGTGATGCAGGTTACATAATTTCCGGGCCAACATCTAATATGCAGTCGTTATCAATTTGATTAACGAAAGCTATCAAACGCTAAGAGCCTGATGCTCTCTGGCCCGGCAGGCAGTGTACAGCGATTTACGTGACATTTAACCCGCTTTATCTTTTCCGCCCCTCTCCGCGAATCGCTGCTAGTTTTGTAAGACCGGATTAAAAGGGAGCTGACTTGTGGAGATTCGTCCGTTTACTGAAGCCGATCGTCCTTTTCTGCGTACGCTGTTTCTGGCGGCGCGTCGGCATAACTGGCGCTGGCTGGACGGCAGCGAGTGGCAGCTGGAAGATTTTGATGGGGTAATCCTGGGTGAAACCGTGCTGGTCGCGGAAGCTGATGGACAGCGGGTCGGATTTGCCGGCCTGCTGGAGAACGATAACTTCCTGCACAGCCTCTATGTCGATCCTGACTGGCAGGGGCGCGGCGTGGGCAGCGCTTTGCTTAAGGCGGCAGAGGCGCGCTTTACCTCAACCGGTGCGCTGAAGTGCCTGCAGAAGAATAAAGCGGCGCAGGCCTTTTACCTGAAACATGGCTGGAAGATGATTTCACAGGGCGAAGGCGAACATGGCGGCTACGTGTTAATGCACTACCCGCTGGCCTCGCAATATGCCAGCGGGTCGGGTCGTGCTTAAAGCGCGCGGAAGGCGATGTCGCCGGGGATGACTTCGCCCTGCCAGTAAAGCTGGGCAGCAACGCGTCCGGCCAGTTGGCGATAAAGCGCGGTAAACTCGCTATCGGGCCGGCGAATCACCGTCGGCTGACCTTCATCGAGATCTTCGCGCAGGTCAATGTGCAGCGGCAGCTGAGCCAGCAGCTGCGTCTGGTAATCCTCTACCAGTTTCTGTGCGCCGCCGGTGCCGAAAATCGGCTCATGGAAGCCACACTGACTACAGACATGCAGGCTCATGTTTTCCACCACGCCAAGCACCGGCACATTGACCTTTTCAAACATCACCAGCCCTTTGCGGGCATCAATCAGGGCGATATCCTGCGGCGTGGTCACCACCAGCGCGCCCGTGACCGGTACGTTCTGCGCCAGCGTCAGCTGAATGTCACCGGTACCGGGTGGCATATCCAGCACCAGATAATCCAGCTCAGGCCACAGCGTCTCGTTCAGCAACTGCATCAGCGCTTTGCTGGCCATCGGCCCGCGCCACACCATCGCATTATCGTCCGTGACCAGATAACCAATAGAGTTGGTTGCCAGCCCGTGCGCCATGATCGGCGCCATGTGGGTGCCATCCGGCGAGGTAGGCCGTTGATCCTGGGTGCCAAGCATGTTCGGCACTGACGGGCCATAAATGTCGGCGTCAAGAATGCCGACCCGCGCCCCCTCTGCTGCCAGCGCCAGCGCCATGTTCACGGCGGTGCTGGATTTACCCACGCCGCCTTTGCCAGAGCTGACCGCAATAATATTTTTCACGCCGTTGACGCCCGGCTGGTTTTTCACCCGTTTCAGGGTGGCAATGTCATGGCTGAGTCGCCAGTCGATGGCACCTGCACCGGTCTGACGCAGCAGTTCGGCGCTGACCTGCTCTTTCAGGACGTCGAACCCGCTGGCCCAGGCAAACGGCATCAGCAGCTCCACATGCAGCGTACCGTCAAGCTGTGCCACGTGATGTAACGCCTTCAGGGCGGTGAGATTCTGCTTAAGGGTCGGATGCTCAAAGCTTCTCAATACGCCAGCCACGATGGCGCGCAGGCCTTCTGGCGTCTGCGGTTCCCGGGATTGTGCTGTCATCCCCTACTCCTTATTTCTGCTGTGCTTACGCTGTGTTTCAGCGATGTATTGTCAATGATATCAGATGCTCGTGGATCTGCGGTGACCGCAGGGGGTGAATCCCTTGTGTTTACGCAGGAGAAGCCTTCAGTTACCATCTAAGCCCGTTTTTTCAATCAACAGAAAGCTACGCAAACTATGACTCAAGTCGCTAAAAAAATTCTGGTAACGTGCGCACTGCCTTACGCGAACGGATCAATCCATCTCGGCCACATGCTCGAGCATATCCAGGCCGACATTTGGGTGCGTTATCAGCGAATGCGTGGCAATCAGGTTTATTTCATCTGCGCCGATGATGCGCACGGTACGCCTATCATGCTGAAAGCTCAGCAGTTAGGGATTGCACCGGAGCAGATGATTGCAGAAATGAAAAGCGAGCATGAAGCCGACTTTGCCGGTTTCAACGTCAGCTATGACAACTATCACTCGACCCACGGCGACGAAAACCGTGAGCTTTCTGCGCTGATTTATGGCCGTCTGAAAGAGAACGGTTTTATTAAAAACCGCACCATCTCCCAGCTTTACGATCCGGAAAAAGGGATGTTCCTGCCGGACCGTTTTGTGAAAGGCACCTGCCCGAAATGTAAATCTGCCGATCAGTATGGCGATAACTGCGAAGTGTGTGGCGCGACCTACAGCCCGACCGAGTTGATCGAGCCAAAATCGGTGGTCTCTGGCGCGACACCGGTTCTGCGCGACTCTGAACACTTCTTCTTTGATCTGCCATCCTTCAGCGCCATGCTGCAGGCCTGGACCCGCTCGGGTGCGCTGCAGGATCAGGTGGCGAACAAAATGCAGGAGTGGTTCGAATCGGGCCTGCAGCAGTGGGATATCTCCCGCGACGCGCCTTACTTCGGCTTTGAAATTCCGGACGCGCCAGGCAAATATTTTTATGTCTGGCTGGATGCGCCTATCGGCTACATGGGCTCGTTCAAGAACCTGTGCGACAAGCGCGGCGACATCGACTTCGACGAATTCTGGCGTAAAGACTCTACTACCGAGCTCTATCACTTCATCGGTAAAGATATCGTCTACTTCCACAGCCTGTTCTGGCCAGCGATGCTGGAAGGCAGCAACTTCCGCAAACCGAACAATCTGTTTGTGCACGGCTATGTCACCGTCAACGGTGCCAAGATGTCGAAGTCGCGCGGCACCTTTATTAAAGCCAGCACCTGGCTGCAGCATCTTGATGCGGACAGCCTGCGTTACTACTACGCGGCGAAACTCTCTTCACGTATCGACGATATCGACCTGAATCTGGAAGATTTCGTCCAGCGCGTAAACGCCGACATCGTCAACAAAGTGGTTAACCTGGCGTCACGTAACGCGGGCTTTATCACTAAACGCTTTGACGGCAAACTGGCGGCTGAGCTGGCCGATCCGGCGCTCTATCAGACCTTTGTGGACGCGTCAGAGAAGATTGGTGACGCCTGGGCCGGTCGTGAATACAGCCGGGCTATTCGTGAGATCATGGCGCTGGCCGACCTGGCGAACCGTTATGTCGATGAGCAGGCTCCGTGGGTGGTAGCGAAGCAGGAAGGCCGTGATGCCGATCTGCAGGCGATCTGCTCAATGGGCATCAACCTGTTCCGCATTCTGATGACCTGGCTGAAGCCGGTGCTGCCGTCACTGAGCGCCCGTGCAGAAGGCTTCCTGAACTGCGAACTGAGCTGGGATGCTATCGCGCAACCGCTGCTGGACCACCAGGTTGCGCCATTCAAAGCGCTTTACAGCCGCATTGAGATGGCAAAGGTTGAAGGACTGATTGAGGCCTCGAAAGAGGATGCCGCTGCCGCCAGTGCACCGGCCGCAAGCGGCCCGCTGGCAGATTCGCCGGTAGGTGACACCATCACCATCGACGATTTCGCCAAAGTTGATATGCGCGTGGCGCTGATTGAGCAGGCGGAACTGGTTGAGGGTTCGGACAAGCTGCTGCGCCTGCAGCTCGACCTGGGCGGTGAAAAGCGTCAGATCTTCTCGGGTATCCGCGCCGCCTATCCCGATCCCTCTGTGCTGGTCGGTAAAATGACCATTATCGTGGCCAACCTCGCGCCGCGTAAAATGCGCTTTGGTATCTCTGAAGGCATGGTGCTGTCAGCGGGTCCTGGCGGCAAAGATCTGTTTGTGCTGTCCGTCGACAGCGGTGCTGTACCGGGAATGCCCGTTAAGTAACACTCTGCATTCTGCGGCTTTAACCGCTTAGCGCAGTGCCGTTCTTAAACCCTTCGTGCCTCATCACGGGCGCGAAGGGCTATCACTCCTCGCTCTGAATGTGCACCGCTTCCATTCCACTTCCGCCCCTGAAAATCTGTATCTGCTAATGCCACACCGCTGCATAAATGTGATCGCTAGCACGCTAAGCGGTTAATGCGTATGATGAAGCTCAGTGAAAACAGGAGCCTGCCATGCTCACCGTGCTGTCTGTCTGCGGGCGCTATCTTCGCGCCTTTATCATCATTTATCTCTGTTTATACGCCGGAATCGGCATCGCCTCGCTGCTGCCCATCAAACTGCCCGGCAGCATCCTTGGGATGTTAATTCTGTTTGCCCTGCTCGCCTCGCAGATCCTGCCGGTCAGCTGGGTTAAACCGGGCTGCCATCTGCTGATTCGCTATATGGCGCTGCTGTTTGTGCCGATCAGCGTCGGGGTGATGAGCTACACCGATATTCTGACCGCGCAGTTTGGCCCTATCGTGATCTCCTGCGTCGTCAGCACCTTCCTGGTTCTCTCTATTGTTGGCGTAAGCGCCCACCAGCTTCATAGTCGCCGTCCGGCCGGGGAGTCAGGCGATGAGTGAAATATGGTGGTCACTGCCACTGACCCTGGCGGCATTTTTTCTGGCGCGCAAACTGGCGATACGGCTGAAAATCTCGCTGCTTAATCCGCTGCTGGTCGCGATGGCGATTATTATCCCGATTCTGCTGCTGTTGCAGCTGCCCTATTCGCGCTATTTCGCGGGCAGTCAGATTCTTAATCAGCTGCTGCAACCGGCTGTTGTCGCGCTGGCACTGCCGCTGTATGAGCAGATGCATCAGATCCGTGCCCGCTGGAAATCGATTATTGGCGTCTGCTTTATCGGCAGTGTGACCGCCATGACCTCTGGCACCGCTATTGCTCTGTGGATGGGTGCCACGCCTGAAATCGCCGCTACCATCATTCCTAAATCCGTTACCACGCCCATTGCGATGGCCGTCTCCGGTTCGCTGCACGGCATTCCCGCCATCAGCGCCATCTGCGTGCTGATTGCCGGGGTACTGGGTGCGGTGTTCGGACATACCGTGCTGAATCTGCTTGGCGTGAAATCTAAAGCAGCGCGCGGACTGGCGATAGGTAACGCGTCGCACGCCCTCGGCACAGCACGCGCCGCTGAACTCGACTATCAGGAAGGGGCATTCAGTTCACTGGCGTTGGTGATCTGCGGCATCATCACCTCACTGCTGGCGCCGTTTATTTTTCCGCTGCTGCTGCACTGGTTTGGCTGAAAGTTTGCGAGAGATCTCGCAAAGTTGAAACATGCAACACAGGTTACATTGTCAGAGCGATGTGGATCACATATAAACCGGTGACTGGCACATCGCCCTGCTGAATCTAATGAGGCTCACATGCAATCCCGTTTCCTCTCTGCCTTTGAGGCATTGCCGTCAACGCTGCAAACCGCACTCTCTCCCCTGCTGGACGATCCTGGCTTTCAGGCGGTGCTGAGCGCCGACCAGGTCGCCTCACTGCAGCAACAGACACAGATGGATGCCGATGCTCTGGCGCTGGCGCTGCTGCCCCTGGCGGCGGCCTGTGCCGTTGCTACCGTGTCGCATTTTAACGTCGGGGCTATCGCCCGTGGCGTCAGCGGCAACTGGTACTTCGGGGCCAACATGGAATTTATCGGTACGCCGTTGCAGCAGACGGTTCACGCCGAGCAGAGCGCCATTACCCATGCGTGGCTGCGTGGCGAAAGTCAGCTTGAGACGATCACCGTTAACTACACACCGTGCGGTCACTGCCGTCAGTTTATGAACGAGCTGAACAGCGGTACGAACATTCGCATCAGCCTGCCACAACGCGCGATCAGCACCCTGGCAGATTATCTGCCGGATGCCTTTGGACCGCGCGATCTGGACATCACGACCTTCCTGATGGACAGCGTGGATCACGGTTATGTAGCCGAAGGCGATGAACTGGTGCAGGCCGCGGTTGCCGCTGCCAATGCCAGCCACGCGCCTTACAGCCAGTCACACGCCGGTGTTGCGCTGCTGACCGCAACCGGCGCGATTGTCACCGGGCGCTATGCGGAAAATGCCGCCTTTAACCCGAGTTTCCCGCCCCTTCAGGCGGCGCTGGTCCTGCTCAACATGCAGGGTGGCGATGTTCGTCAGATAAAAAAAGCGGTATTAGCCGAAGTGGAAAATGCCACGCTAAGCCAGTTCGCCGCCACACAGGCGACGCTTAAGACATTTGGTTGCGGTGAGCTGCTACAGGTGACGCTGTACAAAGCATAACCCGCTGTCAGAGAGGCCACAGTTTTGTGAGCTTTTATGAACAAACGCTGTACTTCTGCGGGAAATTTCATAGGATCTGGCGCCAGAATTCACGTGATTACAAATTACTCTGAATAATTCAGGTTGCAGGATAGCAGCACGGTCGTGAATGTTTTAGCAGCGGTTCCCCTGCCGCTGCCAGGCCTGCAGTCTGAGCTATAACGGGTAAGAAAACTGGCGCTACCTTTCCGGCGTGACGCCAGACAACACTGCAACCGGAGCATTACCGCATGGAACTCGACTACGAAAGTAAACGCCCGCTGTATATCCCTTATGCTGGCCCGATTTTGCTGGAATTTCCCCTGCTGAACAAAGGCAGCGCCTTTAGCATCGAAGAACGTAACGAATTCAACCTCAACGGTCTGCTGCCAGAAGCAGTGGAATCGATTGAAGAGCAGGCGCAGCGTGCCTGGCGTCAGTTCCAGGACTTCAAAAACAATAACGATAAGCATGTCTACCTGCGTAACATCCAGGACACCAACGAAACGCTGTTCTACCGCCTGCTGGATAACCATCTCGAAGAGATGATGCCCATCATCTACACCCCGACCGTCGGCGCAGCCTGCGAACACTTCTCTGAAATCTACCGTCGTGCGCGTGGCGTGTTCATCTCCTACCCTAACCGCGACCATATCGAAGATATGCTGCAAAACGCCACCAAGCAGAATGTGAAGGTGATCGTGGTGACCGATGGCGAGCGTATTCTGGGCCTCGGCGATCAGGGCATCGGTGGTATGGGTATCCCGATTGGTAAGCTTTCACTCTATACCGCCTGTGGCGGCATCAGTCCGGCTTACACCCTGCCGGTGGTGCTGGATGTGGGTACCAACAACCAGCAGTTGCTGAACGATCCGCTCTATATGGGCTGGCGTCATCCGCGCATCACCGGTGAAGAGTATGATGCGTTCGTGAACGATTTTATTCAGGCCGTTAAACGCCGCTGGCCGAAAGTGCTGTTGCAGTTTGAAGATTTCGCCCAGAAGAATGCCATGCCGCTGCTGAACCGCTATCGCGATGAAGTCTGCTGCTTTAATGATGATATTCAGGGCACTGCCGCCGTAACCGTGGGTACGCTGATTGCCGCCAGCCGCGCCGCCGGCAGCCGCCTGTGCGAGCAGAAAGTGGTGTTCCTGGGCGCCGGTTCCGCAGGTTGTGGTATCGCTGAACAGATCATCGCACAGATGAAATCCGAAGGTCTGAGTGACGAGGAAGCGCGTGGCCGCGTAATGATGGTGGATCGCTTTGGTCTGCTCACTGACAAGCTGCCTAACCTGCTCGATTTCCAGAGCAAGCTGGTGCAGAAGAGCGAAAACCTGCAGCAGTGGGATGTCACCAATGATTCCATCTCGCTGCTGGACGTGGTGCGCAATGCGCAGCCCGATATTCTGATTGGTGTCTCTGGCCAGCCGGGCCTGTTCACCGAAGAGATCATCCGCGAGATGCACAAGCACTGTAAGCGCCCTATTGTGATGCCACTGTCGAACCCGACATCACGCGTGGAAGCGACGCCAGCCGATATCATCGCCTGGACTGACGGTGCCGCACTGGTCGCAACCGGCAGTCCGTTCTCGCCGGTGAGCTGGAACGGTAAAACCTATCCGATTGCGCAGTGCAACAACTCCTACATCTTCCCGGGCATTGGTCTGGGTGTGATTGCTTCGGGTGCCAGCCGCGTTACCGATACCATGCTGATGACCGCCAGCCGCGCGCTCGCTGACTGCTCTCAGCTGGTGAATGAAGGTGAAGGCCCGGTGCTGCCTGAGATTAAAGATATCCAGGGTGTATCGAAAATCATTGCGATGGAAGTGGGTAAAGCTGCTCAGCTGGCGGGTGTCGCCGTGGTGACCTCTGAAGATGTGTTGTCACAGGCTATCGCCAACAACTTCTGGCTGCCGCAGTACCGTCATTATCGTCGTACCTCGATTTAATCTTCAGACTGCCGGATTGCATCCGATCCGGCAGTGTTCAAAAAGAGCACAGCCAGCCGGCAGTAACTTGCTTCACAGTGACAGCTCAAGTAGCCTTGTCCCATCTCACTATTCTGACATCGAGTCTCCAGGCGCATGCTGAAACGCGTTTTCATTGGTCTGCTTTTCATCATCTTACTGATGATGGCAACGGCGCTCGGCCTTGATCGCTGGATCAGCTGGAAAACTGCGCCCTTTATCTACGAAAATGTCGCCTCTTTGCCACATCGTCAGGTCGGTGTGGTACTGGGTACGGCGAAATATTATCGCACCGGCGTCATCAATCAGTATTACCTCTATCGTATGCAGGGCGCGCTGAATGCCTACAACAGCGGCAAGGTCAATTATCTGCTGTTAAGCGGTGATAACGCGCTGCAAAGCTATAACGAGCCGATGACGATGCGCCGCGATCTCATCAAAGCCGGTGTCGATCCGGCTGATATCGTGCTGGACTATGCCGGTTTCCGCACGCTGGATTCGATTGTGCGCACCCGCAAAGTGTTTGATACCAACGACTTCATTATTATCACGCAGCGTTTCCATTGTGAGCGTGCCCTGTTTATCGCCTTACAACTGGGTATTCAGGCGCAGTGTTATGCGGTGCCCTCGCCGAAGAACATGCTTAGCGTGCGCTTCCGTGAGGTAGGTGCCCGGCTGGGCGCGCTGGTGGATCTCTTCCTGCTTAAGCGCGAACCGCGCTTCCTGGGCCCACTGGTGCCGATCCCCGCCGTACGCGATGTCCCTGAAGATGCGCAGAGTTACCCGGCAGTGACGCCGGAGCAGCTGCTGGAGCTGGAACAGAAGCTGCGGAAATAGCTCACGCGCTGCGGCTTCTTTATGCTGGTTACTGCTGTACCGAAGTCTGGCAGTGACGTGCAGGGCTCAGGGAGCATACGCCTTCCGCAAAGACGCAGGACCTCTATACCTGGCGGGCTCAGCGCGGGCGATTACGCACCTCATCCCTGAGGTGCGCCCGTAAACGAGCCAACGCTTTGCTACAGGCGTATGCTCCTATCGCTTTAGTTTTTGTCGCCGTCTGACAGAAGACCATTCCGCAGCGATTTTTAAGCTGACTGCTTATCAGTCTGAATTAGGGTGAATCCAACAGCAATAAATCAGCTCAACGCGCAGGGAACACGGTCAGAAGAGGAAAGCGTCCCACGCCAGGGATGGCGTGGGCCGAGCGTGTCATGGATGACGGCTTTTGCGACTTTCCGATCTGACCGTGTTCCCTTCGCAGACTCGATCTCACAGCGACAAGGCATGCACTCCAGCAACAATGCCTGCACACCAGCAACAATGCCTGCACTCCAGCGACAATCCCTTCTTTTAAATAATAAAAAAGCGACCCGAAGGTCGCTTTATGAGCACTGAAGAAGACTTACTTCTTACGGGAATATTTCAGAGAATCCAGCGCCACGGCGAAGATGATGATGCCGCCTTTAATGATGTACTGCCAGTAAGGGTTGACGCCGATATAGGTCAGACCATAGTTGATGACGGTAAAGATCAACACACCGGTCACTACGCCCGCCACGCTACCCACACCACCGGCGAAGGAGACACCGCCGACCACACAGGCCGCAATCGCATCCAGCTCATACATAAAGCCGAGGTTGTTGGTGGCCGAACCGATACGACCCGCTTCCAGCATCCCGCCGAAGGCGTAGAACACACCTGACAGGGCATAAATCATGATCAGGTTCAGGTTGACGTTAACGCCTGAGACTTTCGCCGCTTCCGGGTTACCGCCGATAGCAAAAATGTTCTTGCCGAAACGGGTTTTATTCCACAGCACCCAGACGAAAATAATGGCAATCACGGCGTAGAAGGTGATGAACGAGAGCTTAAAATCACCAAAGCGTAAGAAGCCTTGGGTAAATTTCGAGAACCCTGTATCAAAACCGGCAATCGGTGATGCGCCAACAAAGTCGTAATAGAGTGAGTTGATACCGTAAACGATGATCATGGTGCCCAGCGTGGTGATAAATGGCGTTACCTTGAGGTAAGCAATAATCACACCGTTGACCAGACCAATCACGCCGCCGATGATGCACACGGTCAGAATAACCAGTGGAATCGGCACCGTATCCAGCGTCGGGAAGACCTTATTCGCGTTATCCATCGCCTGCAGCAGCGTCGCGGCAACCACCGCCGCCAGACCGACCTGACGTCCGGCTGACAGGTCAGTACCCTGCGTCACAATCAGACCCGCCACACCCAGTGCAATAATAATGCGCACCGAAGATTGGGTCAGAATATTACTCAGGTTCATTAAACTTAAAAATGAGGGGTCCTGGAAAATAATAATAGCCAGCAATACCAGCAGCACGACATAAATGCCGCCCTCTTTTAACCAGGTTAGCGCATTCTTTTTTGTAGTCGCTTTCATGTTAACAGCCCTTGCTTCATTAAAGGTGTAATGACGCTAAACGCAATATTTCGTTCTGCGTGGTCGTTTTGGTATCAACTATGCCTGCTACCAGACCATTACTCATTACCAGAATACGATCGGTAATGCCTAACAGCTCCGGCATTTCGGATGAGATAATAATGATGCCCTTTTCTCTTTTCGCCAGCTCAGCAATTAACTGGTAAATTTCGAATTTTGCACCAACATCAATACCGCGAGTGGGTTCATCAAGCATCAGGATTTCAGGCTGGGTCAATAACCAGCGGCCAATAATCACTTTTTGCTGGTTACCGCCCGAAAGCGAACCAATCTGAGTATGGTGGCCTGGCGTTTTTACACGCATAGAATCGATCACCCATTGGGTATCACTCTTCATGCGTTTATTATCCAGCAGTCCCATACTGTTTTTATATTTTTTAATATTGGAAATAAGCGAGTTAAAACCAATGTCGAGGAAAGCATAAATACCGGTTGAGCGACGCTCTTCGGTCACCAGCGCAAAACCGTGGTTAATGGCTTCATTGGCGCTGTGATTATTAATCGGTTTACCATGCAGTTTAATGGTGCCGCCCGATTTTTCGCGAATGCCAAACAGCGTTTCGACGATATCGGTACGTTTGGCGCCCACCAGCCCGGCAATGCCGAGTATCTCCCCTTTACGCAAATCAAATGAGATGTCGCGAATCGATGGCTGACGCAGTGACGTCAGATGACGCACCTCAAGAATCGTCTCGCCTGGCACGTTAGTACGGTCAGGGAAACGCTGGTTCAGTGAACGGCCAACCATCATGGAGATGATCTTATCCATATCCAGCCCTTCCAGCGGCTGAGAGGTGATCCACTGACCATCACGCAGGATAGTGATCTCATCACACAGCTGGAAAATCTCTTCCATTTTGTGCGAAATATAAACAATGCCACAGCCGCGATCTTTCAGCTTACGAATAATCGTGAACAGGTGATTAACCTCTTTCTCGGTTAACGAGGAGGTCGGCTCATCCATAATCACAATTTTCGCGTCGTAGGAAAACGCTTTGGCAATTTCAATCATCTGCATCTGCGATACAGAAAGATTGGCAACTTTATCGCGCGGATCGATATCAATATCCAGCTCGTCAAAAATCGCTTTGGTATCCCGGTACATTTTATCCTGATCGACAAAGAAGCCTTTGCGCGGATAACGCCCAAGCCACATATTGTCCATCACGGTACGCTGCAGGACCAGGTTTAATTCCTGATGCACCATCGACACGCCATTTTCCAGCGCCTCTTTGGAACTTTTATAGTCGATCTCTTTACCCTGAAACAGGATACTGCCGGTATCTTTTTTATAAATACCAAACAGGCATTTTAATAAGGTAGATTTCCCGGCACCGTTCTCGCCCATTAATGCATGAACAGAGTGAGGCCGCACTTTTAAATTCACATTATCTAACGCTTTAACGCCGGGAAATGATTTTGAGACATCCGTCATTTCCAGCAGATATTCTCGCTGCGCGGTCGTATTATCACTGGCCATATTTTACCTGGCTAAAAAACGGTGGTGACATAAAAAAGGCGCGACAGCGGTCGCGCCCGTAATCGATCTTATTTCACGAACTGAGACAGATTTTCTTTATCAACCGGCACGTAAGGAACGCGGACGATCTTATCAACCATCTTGAAGTTTGTTCCGTCGGTGGCAGCTTTGCCGTTAGCCAGATTGTTGGCAATATCCAGCGTTGCTTTCGCCTGGTTTTCCGCATCGTTCAGCACGGTACCGGCCAGCGCACCGGATTTCACCAGCGCCAGCGCTTCTGGCAGTGCATCGACGCCGAAGACCGGGATTGAGGTCATGTTGTGCGCTTTCAGCGCTTCAACCGCACCCATCGCCATCGCATCGTTGTTGGCAATCACCACTTCGATTTTTTTGGCATTCGGGCCTGACAGCCACGCATCCATCTTATCTTTGGCCTGCGCGGTATCCCACATTGCAGTATCCATCGCTAACTGCTGGGTTTTCAGACCATCTTTGTTCAGGGTATCGATCACATATTTGGTACGGGCTTCTGCATCAGGATGGCCCGGCTCGCCTTTCAGCAGCACGAACTGAATCTGACCATCTTTGTTCAGATCCCACGCGGGTGTGGCTTTCCAGTGCTTCTCAATCAGCTGACCCTGAATGATGCCTGACTCTTTAGAGTCGGTACCGACATAGTAAGCTTTGTCATAACCGGCCAGCACTTTGGCGTTAGGTTCTTTGTTGAAGAAGACCACCGGCACGTCGTTGGCACGCGCTTTGTCTACTACCACCGCAGCCGCAGCCGGGTCAACCAGGTTAATCGCCAGCGCTTTCACGCCTTTTGCCATCAGCACGTCAATCTGATCGTTCTGTTTGGACTGGTCATTCTGTGAATCATTCATCAGCAACTGCACGCCACCGTTCGCTTTCGCTTCTTTCTCGATGTCTTTGCGCACCATTGACATGAAGTTGTCATCATATTTGTAAATGGTCACGCCGATACGGGTGTCAGCTGCGTGAGCGGTTGCACCAAACATCATGCTGGCAACCAGTGCTGTAAGCGTGAAAACCTTCTTATTCATGGTATCTCCGGTTTTATTATGCAGGGTCTTTTTAGCGCTACCGCGCCATACAGGCGGGAGAGCAATCGGTAAAACAGATCGGCGCGTCGGTTAACGTAATGAGAATGTTAAGCCATTGAACACCGTCTAAAACCTGACTTCCCTGTGCCAGAATGCTTCCATGAAGAGGGTATAAACCCTTTAACCGGCTACTGAGACCACAACTGATGCCGTTACACTGGCGTTACATAATGTTTCAGTCCGGTAAGACGCTGCCATCATAGTGAGAGCAATGTTAATTAACTGTGAATGTAATCACAGATTGAAAACGGTTACATGGCTGAATCGCCTGAATTAGTGACGGACTCCACATTTTGCCGCTGCGCCACCGAATGACGCCGCACCAGCGTTGGCATAAAGATGTGCGTTGCCGTGTCATCCAGCAGTCCGGCTGCGCCCTGCAGCGCCAGTTCAGTGGCGATTTTTGCCATAGATACAATGGGATAGCGCACAGTGGTTAACTGCGGATCGGTGTAACGGGAAATGGGGATGTCATCAAAGCCAATGACAGAAAAATGCTGTGGCACCTGGATGCCGTTGTCTTTCAGCGCAGTGAGTGCACCAGCCGCCATGCCGTCGTTATAGGCAAACACCGCACTGAGGTTGAGATTGCGTCCCAGCAGCTCCACCATCGCCGCTTCGCCGCCCTGCATATCGGGCTCTGCGCTGGCTATCCAGCTCTCCTGGGGCCGGATGCCCTGCTCTGCCATCGCCTGAATCCACCCTTCACGGCGCTGCGCCACATCTTCAATGGGATGGCTGGAACAAAGGTAGCCAATGCGGCTATGCCCCTGTTGCAGTAGGGTTCGTGAGGCCATCAACGCACCCGTGACGTTATCCAGACTGACACTGCGGTGTTCAAATCCGGGCACGATGCGGTTAATCACCACCATGCCCGGAACGTGGCGCATAAAATCCGCCAGCTCAGCGTCAGGCAGTGTTTTCGCGTGCACCACCAGGGCGCTGCAACGCTGACGAATCAGCACTTCAATGGCATGACGCTCTTTCTCTTCCTGATGCCAGGAGTTGCTGATTAACACATGTTTGTGCACGCGCTGCGCCACGGTATCCACCGCTTTAACCAGTGCACCGAAGAAGGGATCCGAAACATCCATCACCACCACGCCAATGGTGTCACTGACCTGCGTCGCCAGCGCCTGCGCATTGGCGTTGGGGCGATAGCCCAGCGCTTCCACCGCCTGTAACACGGCGTCGCGGGTGTCAGAGGTGACGGCGCTGCTCTGATTGAGGACGCGCGACACGGTCGCCACCGACACGCCAGCCTGACGGGCAACATCACGAATTGTTATCATGCAGCAGTTCCACAGAGGAAAAATAAGGCATCACGCCGGGTTGAACACCGGCGCTATTTTGTCAGGGGCAGGAGGCGTACAGCGTGAATTGCGTCACATCAATGAAAACGGTTACATACAATTCTGTAACCTTTGTGATGGCGGTCATTATCTGGCGTTGTCAGTGATGCGCGATTTACCGGCTGAGATCAGCGTAAGCCGCCGCCACAGCCACTCCAGCGGACCCTGTGCGAAGAAATGTAACCAGATGAGTGAAAAGAGGATATTGATAAGCCAGACCGCAGGCACCATCAGCACCAGCTCCAGCCGGGTAAAGTGCATATAGAAGCCGAAGCGATAGAACAGCGTGGTGCAGATCAGCGACTGCAGCAGATAGTTGGTCAGCGCCATGCGGCCCACGCACTGAATGGCATAGCTGATGCGCCAGCGCGCTATCTGCGGCCAGTAAGCCAGACAGAGCGCGGCATAGCCCAGGCTAATCAGCGGGCTGGCGAGATCGCGCGGGGCTTGCAGATAAAAAGCGGTCCAGCGGAATTCCCAATGTAACAGCCATTGCGCTGCCACACCGGCCACCGCAATCAACAACCCCATCGTCAGCAGCAGCGCCGCCGCCTGACGGTAATGTTGCGCTGAAAACTCGCCGATCAGCCAGCCACTACGCAGCAGTGCGCCACCGATCATCATCAGGCCCGCCAGCTGCCAGCCATACTGTGCTGCCAGCGCCATCAGTCCTGACGAGAGATGATCCAGCCGGTTCTGTATCGCTTCCCAGCCGCCGGTCAGTTTCCAGTACTGTTCATATTGCAGATCGGCAGCACCTGGCAGCCAGGATCGGGTCGGTTCAGGATCGGAGATTGACCCAAACACCAGCAGAACGCCACAGCCCACCAGATAGAGCAGAATGCCGGTATTCATCAGGCTGCGGGTGGAAGGGACATCGCGCACTACCCGCCAGACCACCAGTCCGATAATGCCGTAGTCCAGCAGGATATCGCCCTCCCAGAGAAAGACGCCGTGCAGAAAACCGATCAGCACCAGCAGTGAGAGCCGGGCAGTCAACCAGCGACTGCCGCGTGGCAGCTGCATTTGCAGACCTGCGCCAAACAGCAGCGCAAACAGGGTGAGGAATTTGAGCTGGGCAAAGGCGTCAGAGATCGCCCATGTCCAGACATCGGACAGGCTGACGCTGCCCTGCCATGCCGGATTAAGGTAGGCGGCAGAAGGCAGGCCGAAGCCGACAATATTGAGCAGCAGAATGCCGAGAATGGCACATCCACGAATGAAATCCAGCGCGTGATAGCGTTGCATGCGGCACCTGCACCATTGAGGCGGGCAACGTTATGCGCCCGCCGTAGACTCAACTATGGCGCACCGCGCGCAAAAATTCCTGGCGGGTATTCTGGCTGGACTTGAACAGGCCGCCCAGAGAGGTCGTCGTGGTGGCACTGGTGGCATCTTTTACGCCACGCGCTTTCACGCAGTAATGCACCGCATCAATAGAAACAGCCACATTGTTGGTGCCCAGCAGCGTCTGCAGTGCGACCAGAACCTGCTGCGTCAGACGCTCCTGCACCTGCGGGCGCTGGGCGAAGAACTGCACGATACGGTTGATTTTCGACAGGCCAATCACCTTTTCTTTGGGAATGTAGGCGACGGTCGCTTTGCCATCGATGATCACAAAGTGGTGTTCACAGGTGCTGGTCAGCGTGATATCACGCACGGTCACCATCTCATCAACCTTCATTTTATTCTCAATGACGGTGATTTTCGGGAAGTTGGCGTAGTCGAGACCGGAAAAGACTTCATCCACATACATTTTGGCGATGCGATGCGGCGTTTCCATCAGGCTGTCATCTTCAAGATCCAGATTCAGCAGCTGCATAATCTCGGTCATGTGCCCGGCAATCAGACTTTTACGTGTGTTGTCATCTATATCGCGCGTCGGTGCACGTAACGGCGTTTCCAGTCCACGCGCCAGCAGCGCTTCGTGAACCAGGGCAGCTTCCTGACTTAGGGTGCTCATCTTACTCTTCTCCGGCTGGTGTTGCGCCCGCCAGCTTTTGCCAGCGGGCCCTGTAATCAGGCGCGTATTGTGAAACTTTCTTTGCGGGGAATCCAGCAATCAATCAGATTGGTGATGAAAGCTTTTCACCCGGTTCGCCGCCAGACCAGCAGGCCGGCCCAGACCAGGCTAATCCCTGCAACCCACAGGGCAGGCTCCAGCCGATGTAACAGGGCTGTGGAGAGAAAAGAGAGCAGCGGGCCGACCAGCTGCCCGATAGCATAGCCGGTGGTCAGCAGGCCAGCCATGTAGCGAAGATGATTGGGTGCCAGCTCACGGGCGCAGAGCAGCGACAGCTGCACCACGCTGAGGAAACCGCCCCCCACCAGCAGCGCACCGGCCAGCAGGCCGCTAAAGCCTGGCAGCAGCGCCGCGGCAAATACGCCCAGCGCCTGCGCCCACAGCACCAGTGCCAGGCGGACGTGGCTGTGCCCCCAGCGTCGCGTCAGGATCCCCAGCAGGATGCCGATCATCGCCGCGCCGCCAAAAATCGGCCAGACAAACTGCGCGAAGATGCCGTCAGGAAACCGCGTGGCGGCCATCTGCGACAAAAAGGTGGCGGGCAGAATGTAGCCAAAGCCCGCCAGACTGTAACTCAGTACCAGCCGTTTAAGGTTGCGATCCAGCACCAGCGGCTCGGGTGCCTGATCCGGGCGATGCAGTTCGCCCCGACGCGGCAGATTACGGGTAATCAGCGCAATCAGCAGCAGCGCCAGCGCACCGTAAGCGGCCCAGGCCAGACCGGCAGAAACCTGCAATGTGTGCAGCGCTACCCCCAGCAGACCGCTGACAAAAATGCCGCAGCCTGGCCCGGCAAAAACGGCCGCTGACAGCCCTGCCCGGCCATGGCGATGCAGCTGTTCATTGCTCCAGGCCGCCACCAGCACCATCGCCCAGCCGCTGGCCCAGCCAATCAGAAAGCGGATTGCGCCGTGCAGCCACGGTCCGCTGGCGAATGCTGAGAGCAGGGTCAGGATCACCGCGCCCCATACGCCCGCCTGCAATCGCAGCTCAACCCGCCGGTGTGCGCGCATGGCATCAAATGAGCCACACAGATAGCCAAGATAGTTAAGTGCCGCGACCAGGCTGGCACTGGTGAGTGTCAGCTGGTGTGCCTGAATCATCAGCGGCACCTGGGGCGTAAAGGCAAACCGCCCAATGCCCATCGCGACAAATAAGGTTAAAAACGCGCTGAGCGCGACGCGTAACGCCATTGCTGAACTCCTGTTGTTCTGCCCTGAGATCTCTTCTGACTTGCTAACAGCATGCAGGATGATTAAACTCACGGAAAGTGAATAATTTTAACCAACTTGCTTACAGGAAGAGAAGATATGGATTTAGTTCAGCTGCGTATGTTCTGTTCCGTCGCCGAAACGGGTTCACTGGCGCGCGCAGCAGAACAGCTGCATCGCGTCCCCTCTAATCTCACCACGCGGCTGCGCCAGCTGGAAGAAGAATTAGGTGTGGATCTCTTTATTCGTGAGAAACAGCGCATTCGCCTGTCACCAATGGGCCATAATTTTCTGAATTATGCGCAGCGTATCCTGGCATTAAGTGAAGAAGCGATGAGCATGACCCGCACCGGTGAACCGGCGGGCAACTTTGCGCTGGGCTCAATGGAGAGCACCGCGGCGACGCGTCTGCCCGGCCTGCTCGCCGCCTATCACCAGCGCTTCCCCAAAGTGGCGCTGTCGCTGATTACCGGCACCTCGGGCGAAATCATCGATCGGGTGCGTGAAGGCACCCTGGCGGCCGCGCTGGTGGATGGCCCGGTCTCCCATGACGATCTCAATGGCTGCATCGCCTTTCGCGAAGAGATGATACTGATCACCGGCCTCGATCATGCGCCAATCGCCACCGCGCGCGACGTGCAGGACGATACCCTGTTTGCCTTTCGCAACAGCTGCTCTTACCGGGTGAAGCTGGAGAGCTGGTATCGGGACAGCCAGACCGCGCCCAACAGTGTGATGGAGATTCAGTCCTATCACGCCATGCTGGCCTGCGTGGCAGGCGGTGCGGGCGTAGCGATGATCCCGGCCTCGGTGCTGAAGCAGATGGCGGATCGGTCACGGGTGCAGGCGCATACGTTACCTCCCGCTTATCGCGACACCGCCACCTGGCTGATGTGGCGACGCGACGCCTTTACGCCGAATGTTGAAGCACTGAAGTACCTGATTATTGAACAATTTGACGATCGTCCGCTCAACGATGAGCTGATTTACCCATTACAGGCGGCGGAATAAGCGTTCCACGCTATGTTTAAGAGCCTGACCCACCAGGCTTTGAATCATCACGACCACCCGGCGCCACTGCGCGTCACAATCTGACTGGAAGAGGGATTGCATGAATATGATCAAAACCCGTGCCGCTGTTGCCTGGGCTGCTGGCGAACCGCTGAAAATCGAAGAAGTTGATTTAATGCCACCGCAGAAAGGTGAAGTGCTGGTGCGTATCGTCGCGACCGGCGTCTGTCATACCGACGCCTACACCCTGTCCGGCACCGACCCGGAAGGCGTTTTCCCAGCGATTCTTGGCCATGAAGGCGGCGGCATCGTCGAAGCCGTGGGCGAAGGCGTGACCAGCGTTGAAGTGGGTGACCACGTCATTCCGCTCTACACCCCGGAGTGTGGCAAATGTAAATATTGTCTTTCAGGCAAAACTAACCTCTGCCAGGCGATCCGTACCACTCAGGGCAAAGGCCTGATGCCGGATGGCACCACCCGCTTCTTTAAAGATGGCAAACCCATTTTCCACTATATGGGCACCTCAACCTTCTCTGAGTACACGGTAATCCCGGAGATCTCGCTGGCGAAAATCAGTAAAGAAGCGCCGCTGGAAGAGGTTTGTCTGCTGGGCTGTGGCGTGACCACTGGCATGGGCGCGGTGATGAACACTGCCAAAGTGAAAGAAGGCGACACCGTGGCGATTTTCGGTCTCGGCGGCATTGGCCTCTCTGCGGTCATCGGCGCGAAGATGGCGAAAGCGGGCCGCATCATTGCCATCGACCTTAACACCAGCAAATTCGATCTGGCACGCAAACTGGGTGCCACCGATCTGATCAACCCGAAAGATTACGACAAGCCGATTCAGGATGTGATCGTCGAGCTGACCGACGGCGGCGTGGATTTCTCGTTTGAATGTATTGGTAACGTCAACGTGATGCGTTCCGCGCTCGAGTGCTGCCACAAAGGCTGGGGCGAGTCCGTGATTATCGGCGTCGCCGGTGCCGGTGAAGAGATCTCCACCCGTCCGTTCCAGCTGGTGACCGGCCGCGTCTGGCGCGGTTCCGCGTTTGGCGGCGTAAAAGGCCGTTCGCAGCTGCCTGGCATTGTGCAGGATTACCTCGACGGTAAATTTGCGCTGAACGACTTCATCACTCACACCATGCCGCTGGAAGAGATCAACGACGCCTTTGATTTGATGCACGAAGGAAAATCGATTCGCTCGGTCGTGCACTTTAACAAGTAATCAGGAGGCGTTATGGCATCCACTCTGGAGCTACTGGAAGAACACCGTATTTTTGGCGGCTGGCAGCAGCGCTGGCGTCATCAGTCTGCGGTGCTGAATTGCCCTATGACCTTCAGCATCTATCTGCCTGGGCCGCACGGTGATGCGCCGCCGCCGGTGGTCTGGTTTCTGGCCGGGCTGACCTGTAACGATGAGAACTTCACCAGCAAAGCCGGCGCACAGCGGGTTGCAGCGGAACTGGGTCTGGTGCTGATTATGCCGGACACCAGCCCGCGCGGCGAAGGGGTTGCGAATGATGAAGGATACGATCTGGGTCAGGGCGCGGGATTTTATCTCAATGCCACCCAACAGCCCTGGGCCAGCCATTTCCGCATGTTCGATTATCTGAGCAGCGAGTTACCCGCCCTGATTGCGGATAACTTCAAGGTCAGTGAACGTCAGTCGATTATGGGTCACTCCATGGGCGGACATGGCGCACTGATGCTGGCGCTGCGTCTGGGTAACCGCTTTGCCTCGGCTTCCGCTTTTGCACCGATTGTGAATCCGATGCAGGTACCCTGGGGCCAGAAAGCGTTTCAGGCCTATCTGGGCGACGATCGTGCAACGTGGCGGGAATATGACAGCTGCCAGCTGATGGCGGAGGTGTCACATCGGCTGCCAATGCTGATCGATCAGGGCGACAGCGATCAGTTCCTGGCCGATCAGCTGCAACCGGAGCGGTTAGAAGACGTCGCGAATGAGGTGGGTTTCCCGCTGACGCTGCGCATTCAGCCGGGTTATGACCATAGCTACTTCTTTATAGCCAGCTTTGTGGAAGATCATCTGCGCTTCCATGCGCAGCATCTGCTGGCGTAAACAATCAGGGCCGCATTCGCGGCCCTGAACTTTTATGCCTGCTCTGCTGGCTAACGCTCTGTCACAGAGCCAGCGTCCTGCCAGCCTGCCCTGTAAAAATTCCTTTCTCAGAACAGTGATGCTCAGCGCCCTACCGGGCGCCTCCTCAATATCAGACCAGTGCCGGGCCGGTCAGCCCGTCGATCATCACCTGCGGGATACCACGCGAGCAGTGTTCGATACGACCATCGACGCCATACACCTTTGCCAGAGTGGCAGGCGTGATCACCTTATCCGGCTGCCCTTCCGCCACCAGCGCGCCCTGCTTCAGCATCAGCGCATGTTGCGCATGACGCAGTGCAATATTGATGTCATGCACCACTACCACCGTCACGATGTTACGCTGAGCGGTTTCGCGCCGCACCAGATCCATCACGTGAAACTGGTAGTTGAGATCCAGCGCGCTCAGCGGTTCATCCAGCAGCAGCAGCTTAGGGCGACGGATCAGTGACTGCGCCAGCCCGACCAGCTGTTTCTGTCCGCCGGAGAGCTGATCGAGATATCGCATCGCCAGATGGGCAATGCCCAGTTGTTCCAGCAGATGCATGATTTCCGCTTCGCTGCTGGCGCTGTGCAGACCACCGGAGGCACGCTGCGCCACGATGATCGACTCCAGCACATGCAGATGTACGCCCGCAGGCAGCGACTGCGGCAGATAAACCACGTTCTTCGCACGCCGGGCAAACGGCTGGGTCATGAGATCCTCACCGTTGAGCCACATCTCGCCCTGGCCTTTATTCAGACCGGCCAGTGCACGCAGCAGCGTCGATTTACCACAGCCATTCGGCCCCAGCAGCACAGTGATCTCGCCGCGCGGCAGCGGCGCGATATTAAGATTATCAATGACTTTATTTTTTGGGTACCCGGCACTGAAGCCGCGTAACGTCAGACCCTGTTCCATCATACCGTCCCCCGATGACGCAGAATAATACTCAGGAAGAACGGCACACCAATTAGTGAGGTGACAATGCCAACCGGGATGATTACACCGGGGAGCAGGTTTTTCGAGGCGACCGACGCCAGCGACAGCACCAGCGCGCCAACCAGCGCACTGGCAGGCAGATAGAAACGGTGATCTTCACCAAACATCATGCGGGCGATATGGGGTGCGACCAGCCCAATGAAACCGATCGGGCCGACAAACGCGACCGCCAGGGCAGAGAGGATACTGATGCGCAGTAACGTAGTCAGGCGCAGACGACGCACGTCAATGCCAAAGCTTACCGCGCGGTCTTCGCCCAGACGCAGCGCCGTCAGCTTCCAGCTGCTCATCATGGAAAACGGCACCAGAATGGCCAGCGCCACGCTCAGCACGCCCAGCTTCTCCCAGGAGGCGCGCGCCAGGCTACCCATGGTCCAGAACACCAGGCCCTGCAGGGTATCTTCGCTGGCGATGAACTGCATCATGGATACCAGGGCGTTAAAGGTGAAGACCAGCGCGATACCGAACAGCACCACGCCTGCCGAAGAGACCTGAGTCCAGCGGGTTACGGCATCCAGCATCAGCGCGGCAAACAGAGCAAAGACAAAGGCGTTGGCAGAAATTAACCACTGATCGGGAATGCCGGGAATACCCACGCCGAGAATGATCGCCAGCGCGGCACCAAACGCCGCCGCCGATGAGACACCGAGGGTAAACGGACTGGCCAGCGGGTTATTCAGGATGGTCTGCATTTCAGCGCCCGCCAGACCCAGCGACAGGCCCACTACCAGCGCCATCAGTGCATAGGGCAGACGAATGTCCCAGACAATGACGCGCGTGCCGGCATCGACGCTCTCCGGGCTGAGCAGCGTATTCCACAGCGTTTCAAGTGAGAGCCCCGCCGGACCCAGCGTGAAGTCGAGGATCAGCGAGGCGAGTATCGCCAGCAACAGCACGCCAATCCAGATTAAGCGGCGGCGCAGCACCTGATGATAGTTCTGCATGGTGTGGTGAAGCGTCTCTTCCCCCGCCAGCAGCGAAGTTTCGGTAGTCATGTTTGAACCCTGTGTGGCTATCACGTCAGAAAACGCAGCCACAATAGTGCAGGTGATAATAATTATCAATTCGAGAACATAAGCGAGACGTGAAAAAACAGTAAAAAACGGTGTTGCAGGCAGGAGAAAAGCTCAGGGAGCCTGCGCCTTTCGCAAAGACGCAGAACCCGCCATCCCTGGCGGGCTCAGCGTGGGCGATGACGCAGAGTTAATCTTTGTGAACCGGGAACTCCATCTCGCTGTACTTCACGAAACGGCTACCGCGCGTCAGCTTGTAGCCGAACCAGATAATCAGGAACAGCGGAATGCCGATGTAGGTTGCCGCCACGCCGTACCAGTCGATGCTGTCGTTGAGGAATGCCTGGTAGTTCTGACCCAGCGTGATGATCAGGCAGAGCACAAAGGCGAAAATCGGACCCAGCGGGAAGAAGCCGGAACGGTAAGGCAGATCGTTCAGGTCACGTCCCTGGGCGACATAGCCCCGACGAAAGCGATAGTGACTGATGGCAATACCCAGCCAGGCAATAAACCCGGTCATGCCTGAGGTATTCAGCAGCCACAGATAGACTTCCTGATTACCAAATTTTGAGGTCAGGAAGCACAGTCCGGCCACCACGGTGGTGGCCCACAGGGCATTACGCGGCACGCCGCCTTTAGAGAGCTTCGCGAAAATCCGTGGCGCTTTACCTTCGCTGGCAAGGTTGTAAAGCATACGCGTTGACGCATACATCCCGGAGTTACCCGCTGACAGCACAGCCGTCAGGATCACCGCATTCATGACGGCGGCGGCAGAGAGCAGACCGGCATTCTGGAACACCAGGGTGAACGGGCTGACGCTGATATCGTCGATATCATTGTGCAGCAACTGCGGATCGGTGTATGGCAGGATCAGGCTGATAATCAGGATAGCGAACACATAGAACAGCAGGATACGCCAGAAAATCTGCCGCACAGCGCGCGGAATATTTTTCGCCGGATCTTCAGATTCGCCCGCCGCGATACCGATCAGTTCGGTGCCCTGGAAGGAGAATCCCACAATCATCGCCACCCCAATCATCGCCGCAAAGCCGCCCGCAAACGGCGCGTCGCCCACCTGCCAGTTCTGCCAGCCCGCATGTTCAGCACCGCGCATAATGCCGGTGATCATCAGCACGCCAACGATGATAAAGATAATCACGGTGGCCACTTTAATCAGCGAGAACCAGTATTCCGCCTCGCCAAAGCCTTTGACCGAAATGTAGTTGAGCAGGAACATCAGCCCCAGGAACAGCGCGCTCCAGATCCAGCCAGGCGTGTCGGGGAACCAGTAGTTCATCACCAGCTGGGACGCTACCAGGTCAACCGCGATGGTCACCGCCCAGTTATACCAGTAGTTCCAGCCGAGCGCGAAACCAAAGCCCTCTTCGACATATTTCGCGCCGTAGGTGGCGAAGGAACCCGATACCGGCATGAACGCAGCCAGTTCGCCGAGGCTGGTCATCAGGAAGTAGACCATCAGGCCGATGAGGATATAGGAGAGCAGTGCTCCGCCCGGGCCAGCCTGAGCGATGGTGGCACCGGAGGCGACAAACAGGCCGGTACCAATGGAGCCGCCGATGGCGATCATCGTCAGGTGACGGGCTTTTAACGCACGTCGTAATGCAGGTTGTTGTGTTGTATTTGAGTCATTATGCATGTGTTAACGCTACGCTGGGTAAAAATGAGGCGCGATTGTAGCAGCCAGATCGCCTCTGTATAGCGAATGCCAACCTGTTATTAGTTAACTTCATGATCGCGCCGGAATTATTAGTAATTACTCGCGACAATAGGAAAAAAACCGCGTCAGTGCTTTGGAAATATGCTTCTGCCGGTGGTGGATGCGATAGAGCGTGCGGATAAGACGCGGCAGCGGAATCGTCAGTTCAACCAGCGTGCCCGCCTCCAGCAAATCGGCAATCACCCGGCGCGAAAGACAGCTGATGCCCATGCCGTGCCGCACCGCATGTTTAATCGCCTCGGAATTGCCCAGTTCCATGCCCAGCTGAAAACTCGGCAGATGCGACAGCAGCAGATAATCGACAATTTCACGGGTGCCGGAGCCGCGTTCGCGCAGGATCCACGGGGCGTCAGCCAGGGTTTGCAGCGTCACCGGCTGTTGCAGAATCGCCGCGTCTGGTGCGGCAAACACCACCAGTTCATCTTCGAGCCAGGGTTCACTGACCAGCTCGGTCATATGGCACGGCCCTTCAATCAATCCGACATCGACGCGGAAATCGGAAACCGCCTGAATCACATCCTGACTGTTGCCGACACTCAGCTCCAGCGGCAGGCGGGGAAAATCGCGACGATAAGCGGCCATCATGCCTGGCAGCAGATAGTTACCGATGGTGCTGCTGGCAAAGATGCGGATCGCGCCGTTATCCTCTTTAAACAGCTGCTCGATTTCGCCCGCCTGCTCCAGCAGCCCTACTGCACGGGGATAGAGCAGCCGTCCATGCTCATTCAGCACCAGCCGTTTGCCGACCCGGTCAAACAGTTGCACGCCGAGCTGACTCTCCAGATCGGCCAGCGCTGCACTCACTGCGGACTGCGACAGCGCCAGCAGTTGCGAAGCCTGAGTGGTGGAGCCGCTCTTAAGCACTTCGGTGAAAACTTCAATTTGTCGCAGCGTAATGTGCATCGTTGCCTCTTAACTCAGTGACTGCCTGACCAGGTAAATGATTAATGCCAGCCAGATCAGCCCTATTGCCACCAGCCAGCCTGCAATTTTTTTGCCGCGCGAACGTTGAGACTGTGCCCGCTCGCTGCTGCTGATGCGCACCTCTCGCGGCAGTAAACGCAGCAGGACCATGACGCCCGTCGGAATAATCACCGCGTCATCCAGCAGACCGACAAAGGGGATGACATCAGGAATGAGATCGATCGGGCTGATGCCATAGGCGACCAGCCCCAGCATCCCCAGCTTGTTCCACCAGGGTGTGCGGGGATCGCGGAAGGCAAACCCCAGCACAAACACATCTCTTTTGATCAGCGTCGCCCAGCGGCGCAGACGCGAAACTATCATGATTGCTGCCTTATCGTTTATTCTGGTTAATTATAAATATATTATCAATTTCACTTTTAAGCCAGTCGCCGTCATGATCGGGTCTCAACCAGGAGGAGTGACCACCATGACTGAACTGAGCATCGCTAAACCGCATCATCCCGTTCCGCTCTGGATCCCGGGTCTGCTGCTGTCCGCCGTGATTGCCGGGGCAGCCAGCTGGCTGGCGCAGCAGCCGATGATTGCCGCGCTGGGGCTGGGTTCACTGACTCTGGCGATTATGCTGGGCATCCTGGTCGGTAACAGCATCTATTCGCCGCTGGCGTCACGCTGCGACAACGGCGTGCTGCTGGCTAAGCAGAAACTGCTGCGGCTGGGGATCATCCTGTTTGGCTTTCGCATCACTTTACAACAAATCGCTGACGTCGGTTTCAGCGGCATCCTGATTGATGCGCTGACCCTGACCAGTACCTTCCTGATAACCTGCCTGCTGGGCATGCGGCTGCTGAAGCTGGATCGCGATACCGTCTGGTTGATTGGTGCGGGCAGCAGTATCTGCGGTGCTGCGGCCGTACTGGCGACCGAGCCGGTAGTGAAAGCCGCGCCGTCGAAAGTTGCGGTGGCTATCGCGACCGTGGTGCTGTTCGGCACGCTGGCGATTTTTATCTATCCGCTGCTGTGGCCGCTGGCGCATGAGCTGTTCCCGGGACTGAGTTCGGCGCAGTTCGGGGTTTTTACCGGCTCAACCATCCATGAAGTGGCGCAGGTGGTGGCCGCCGGACACAGCATCAGCCCGGAAGCCGAGAACAGCGCGGTCATTGCCAAAATGCTGCGGGTAATGATGCTGGCTCCCTTTCTGCTCTGCCTGAGCGCCGTGATACGCGGTAAACGTCAAGGGAGCAACGCGCGCCAGGCTGTGACGTTTCCCTGGTTCGCCCTGCTGTTTATCGGTGTTGCACTGTTTAACTCGCTGCAGCTGCTGCCTGCCATGGTGGTGGCGTCGCTGAATCAGCTGGCGGGTCTGCTGCTGGCGATGGCGATGGCGGCGCTGGGATTGACCACCCGTTTCGGGGCATTGCGTGAGGCAGGCGTTAAACCGCTGCTGCTGGGTGCGATGGTGTTTGTCTGGTTAATCGCGGGCGGCGGTGCAATCAATCTGCTGGTGCAACATTTCATGGGCTAGCGGCATCGGGTATCATGCCGTCTCATCCGTGCACAGCCCCAGGAGAAAGGCATGAAATATATTGGCGCACATGTGAGTGCGGCAGGTGGCGTGGATCAGGCAGTGATCCGCGCCCATGAAATAGAAGCCACCGCCTTCGCGCTCTTTACTAAAAATCAACGTCAGTGGAAGGCCGCCCCGCTCTCGACTGAGGTGATTGATGCTTTTCGCGCCGCCTGCGAGACGTACAAATTCGGTCCGCAGCAAATCCTGCCGCACGACAGTTTCCTGATAAACCTGGGTCATCCGGTTGAAGAGGCGCTGGAGAAATCCCGCGCCGCTTTTATTGATGAGCTGCGACGTGCCGACCTGCTCGGCCTGACTTTGCTGAACTTCCATCCGGGCAGCCATCTGCATCAGATTGATGAGGAGGCCTGTCTGAAGCGGATTGCGGAGTCGATCAACATCGCTCTCGACCAGAGCCAGAACGTCACCGCCGTCATTGAGAATACCGCCGGTCAGGGCAGTAATCTGGGTTTCCGCTTCGAGCATCTCGCCACCATTATTGAGCATGTTGAAGATAAATCGCGTGTCGGCGTCTGTATTGATACCTGCCATGCGTTTGCCGGTGGCTATGATCTGCGTACCGAAGCGGATTGCGAAGCAACTTTCGCCGAATTTGAGCGCATTGTCGGCTTTAACTATCTGCGCGGCATGCACCTTAACGATGCCAAAAGCGCCTTCGACAGTCGCGTTGACCGCCATCACAGCCTGGGTGAAGGCAATATCGGCAAAACAGCGTTTAGCTGGCTGATGAAAGATCCGCGGTTTGATGGCATCCCGTTGATTCTGGAGACCATCAATCCCGATATCTGGAAAGATGAGATTGCCTGGCTGAAAGCCGAACAGCAGGGATAGAAAAGGGAGCCAGCTGGCTTAATGCTGGTCAGTTAAGATTAGATTTGTAAAGGCTGTCACGGTCAAACGTGGCAGCTTTTTTGTCAGTGCGAGCGAGCCGCAGTGCGGGCCAGTGCACCTCTGCTGCTGCCGGGCCGTCCTCGCGCCGCTCACGCGGTACCTTCGGCTTTGACGTCGTGCCGACGAACCGTTCGGGGATCGGCCCTCCCTGGCCGGCCCCGAACTGTCCACGCTTCCCGGCGTGGACTTCTGGCCCACCGTCACGCCTCAGCGCTGCGGATAGCCCTTTCAGCAGCAGAGGCGCTCAGGCCTCCACTCTCGTGCCCTTTTTAACAGTACGCACCAGAAGCTTCAGAGCAGGCCGGTGGCGATCAGGAGCAGGCAATCCGCAGCGCTGAACAGAATGAGTCTGCCAGGAGAGCCCGCAGGACGCGGGCGAAAGGCGGGGCGGCACAGGATGTGCCATCCCCGGCGGTCCGTCAGGCAGGCGAATGAAGTGAAGGAACCGCGCAGCGGCGCGAGGACCGCCAGCCCCTGAGCGGCACCAGACTGCGTTATCACCTGTCGCTTAACTGGCTGGCATGCTCCCTTTTCGTTTAGAGAGAACGCTGGCTCAGGGAGCATACGCCTTCCGTAAAGACGCAAAAAAACGCCATCCCTGGCAGGCGCAGCGCGGGCGATTACGCACCTCATCCCTAAGGTGCGCCCGCAGCCGGGCCAACGCTTTGCGTTGTTCAAAAACGCTCCCGGCTTTTTGTCCATGGCCCGCGATGCTTTACTCCAGGCGTATGCTCCCTTCGCTTTGACTTCGGGAACTGTCTGTAAAAGCAAACAGGGAGCCATCCGGCTCCCTGTTATTTTCACTTCAGCAGATTATGCACTTCTGCAAATCAGGCTTTCACCAGCTGCTCTTCCGGACGTTTCAGTACCGCATAGCTCAGACCCGCAATCGCGGTGCCGATGATAATCGCCATCAGATAGCCGATAACCGGGGTAATCGCGCCAGGGATCAGCAGCACGAACAGTCCACCGTGCGGAGCCATCAGTTTTGCGCCAATCGCCATGGAGATCGCGCCGGTGGTTGCACCGCCAACGATACAGCAAGGCAGAACGCGCATCGGGTCACGGGCGGCAAACGGAATCGCACCTTCAGAGATAAAGCAGAGACCCAGAACCAGTGCCGCTTTACCGCCTTCCTGCTGACCTTTATTGAATTTACGACGGGCAACCAGCGTCGCCAGCCCCATCGCCAGCGGTGGCACCATACCGGCTGCCATAATGGCAGCCATTGGCGCATAGGTCTGCGAACTCAGTAACCCGACGCCAAACGCGTAAGCCACTTTGTTTACCGGACCGCCCATATCGGTACACATCATTCCGCCCAGAATGGCACCCAGCAGGACCGCATTCGCCGTTCCCATGTTGGCCAGCCAGTGCGTCAGGCCGTTCATGATGCCAGCAACCGGTTTACCCACTACGTAGATCATCAGCAGACCGGTGATCAGACTGGCGAACAGGGGAATAATCAGTATCGGTTTCAGCGCTTCCATACTCTGCGGCAGTTTAACTTTGCCGCTGATCAGCTTCGCCGCATAACCGGCAATAAAGCCCGCGATAATTCCGCCTAAGAAACCTGCGTTAATACTGGTGGCGATCATACCGCCAATCAGACCCGGCGTCAGACCCGGACGATCAGCGATGGAGAAGGCGATAAAGCCCGCCAGCACCGGCACCATCAGGGCAAAGGCGCTGCCACCACCAATTTGCATCAGCGCCGCAGCCAGCGTGCCCTGCTCTTTAAACGCCGTGATACCAAAGGCAAACGACAGCGCGATGCTCAGACCACCTGCGACCACCATCGGCAGCATGTAAGAAACACCGGTCAGCAGGTGACGATAAGCCCCTGCTCCGCCTTTCTTCTCTTCTTCACTGCTATTGTTCTGTCCGCCAGCCGCCGCTTTATACGGCTTCGCTTCTGCTACCGCTTTATCCAGCTCCTGCGCAGTTTTCTTCAGCGCCAGACCGGTTGAGGTACGGTACATCGGCTTACCGGCAAATTTCGCCAGATCGACTTCGATATCAGCTGCGACGATCACCAGATCGGCGGCAGCGACTTCTTCCGGAGTGATCGCGTTACCGGCGCCCACTGAACCACGGGTTTCAACTTTCACCCACCAGCCGCGACGGGTCGCTTCAGCCTGAATGGCCTCGGCAGCCATAAAGGTGTGCGCCACGCCGGTCGGACAGGCGGTCACCGCGACGACGCGTTTCTGCGCGTCAGCCTGAGCCGGTGCAGCAGGTGCGCCTGCTGCAGGTGTTGCTACCGCAGCCGGTGCCTGCCAGGTTTTCGCTTCTGCTTTCGCGCGGTTCAGGAAGGTTTCTGGCTCACGTACTGCCAGCTGGATATCGCCCAGCCAGACCGCTTTGCCGTTCAGCGCCGCATCGTCCGGCACGTTTTTGCCCAGCACAATCGCCAGCTCAGCGTCGGCAGGATTATCAGTCAGGGTCAGGCCCGCCGCAGCGGCGGCAGCCGCCAGACGCTGTTGTGCCATATATGCGGAAGCCAGTCCCAGTGTAGGGTCTTTAATCAGCAGCGTTTTCATTATCGCTCTCCTGCTGTCAGTTAACGGGTTGTAAGTCGACGCGCGCCATCATTGCGGCCAACTGAGTACGATCGGAAACGCCAACATTGCTCTGGCTGACGGCCATCGCCGCCACGGCAGTCGCAAGACGCAGCGTGTGTTCGCTGGATTCGCGCATCAGCAGGCCATAAATCAGGCCGCCAACCATTGAGTCGCCTGCACCCACGGTGCTGACCACTTCGCACACCGGCGGTTTAGCGATCCATTCGCCAGAAGCGTTGACCCACAGAGCGCCTTCTGCGCCCAGCGAAATCACCACATGGGCGATACCCTGCTCGCGCAGTTCGTGCGCAGCGCCAATCACATCCTGCAGGGTTGGCAGTTTGCGACCGGCCCAGATTTCCAGCTCACGTCGGTTAGGTTTAACCAGCCACGGTGCCGCCTTCAGTCCTGCCACCAGCGCCTCGCGGCTGCTGTCAAAGATGATGCATGGGCAGTGGGTGCGAAGTTCGGTCATCCAGCGGGTAAAGGCATCGTGGTCAACGCCCTCTGGCAGGCTACCGCTGACGCAGACCATATCGAACTGGCCCAGCCAGGTCAGAGAATCGGTAGTAAAACGATCCCAGTCCTGCGCCGTCACCTGAAAACCGGAGAAATTCAGATCGGTGACGTCACCGGTCTGTTCAGTGAGTTTGACGTTGATACGGGTACGGCCTGGCACGACATGGAAACGGTTGGCTATGCCCAGCTCACTGAACAACTGCTGGAAACCGTCCTGATTCTCTTTCCCCATGAAGCCACCGACGGTGACATCGATACCCAGATCCTTAAGTACTTTGGCTACGTTGATGCCCTTGCCCGCAGCATGCAGCCCGGTGGTTTTCACCAGGTTAACTTCGCCACGTTCAATTTCAGGGGTATATCCCACCAGGTCATACGCCGGATTCAGCGTAATGGTGGCGACGCGTCTGCTCATGATGCCCCCTCACCCAGACCACTGGTGATCGCTTCTTCAATCGCGTTCAGCGCCTGCTGTGCATCTTCACCGCTGGCGGTGAAGCGCAGGCGATGGCCTTTCTTCACGCCCAGCGCAACCACTTTCATCAGGCTACGGCCATTAGCGGGTTTGCCGCTGCCGTCGAGATTGGTCACGGTAATGTCGCTGTTGAACTGCTTGATCACGCTAACCAGCGCCGTGCCCGGACGGGCATGCAGGCCGTGTTCGTTGCGAATGGTAAATTCAGCCGTCAGCACGTCAGCCTGCTCATCGACTTCGCTGGTGAGCAGTGCGTAAACGCCCGCAGCATCCGCTTTCAACAGACGATCCGCTTTGCCCTGCTGCAGCAAGGCGCTGAGGTAACCCAACACTTCCAGCGGACGTTCATCGGTCGCCGAAACGCTGATTAACATAGCAGCCGATTCGCCCTGATGGTCGAAGGCATGTTCAGCGCGGCTGATAGCCACGCCGCTGCGCAGGTTGCCGAGGCTGCTGTCGCTGAGCCAGATGCCCTGACCCAGATTCAGCGGAGTCGTTGAAACCACGTCCGCGACGTAGCTGGCATCCACCACACCAGCGGACTGCAGCCGACCGGCGTTCATCGCCTGTAAGGTGATCAGATCGCTGGCAGCCACGTTGAGCGTGATTAATGAGGTGTCGAAGCTGAATTCAGCGGCTTGTTTCTCGCCCATCAGCAACGCACGAAGATCTTCAGCAGAGGCGGTTTTTAGCTGTTCTGCAATGGTGTCATCGCTCAGCACATGGGTCAGCTGACGCAGCAGCGCCAGATGTTCATCCGACTTAGCGGCAATCCCGATGGCAACATAGGCTGTCTGATCGTCACCCCAGGCAATGCCCTGCGGAAACTGGAAAACCTGAACGCCGGTTTTCAGCACCAGATCGCGGGTATCGGTGGTGCCATGAGGGATTGCGATGCCGTTGCCAAGAAAGGTTGAGGTCTGCTGTTCGCGCGCCAGCATCCCGTTGACGTACCCTTCGGTCACATTGCCCGCCGCGGTTAACGCGGCAGCAACCTGACGAATGGCCTCTTCTTTATTCTGGGCGCTGGCTCCGGTATGGATGGCCTGCAATTCGAGCTGGAACATAATTCTCCTCGCTTGCTGAGATTGAATCGTTTCAGCTAGTGGGAAAGATTTTACGCCATGCTGAGGAAAACAGATGGCGCAGTCACCGCTGAAACGTTTCAGGGATTGTGGTACAGCCGCTTTCACCAGGCAAGAAAATGCGCAAACGGCGTAGCAGATTTTTGACGTTACGCACATTTCGGGCAGGTTTAGCGGATTAACGGACGAACAGGCTGACGCTGCTGCTGTAAAGTGAGAATGGGTGGACCGAAAAACTTCAGCAGCGTCAGCGCCTCAGGGCGCGGTATCCGCTTCGGTTTACAGCAGATACGTTTGCAATTGGTGGATGCATTCTGCGCACGTCCTGATGCTGTACTTTCATGGGATCGCGCAGCGGTAGATGCAACCACTGAAATCAAAGCGGCGCTGGCTGCTGCCGGAACGCCCATTGGTCCCAACGACACCGCGATTGCCGGGCATGCCATTGCGGCCAGAGCTACTCTGGTGACCAATAACACACGCGAGTTTGAACGGGTACCCGGATTGCAGCTGGAAGAGTGGGTCAGCTAACCGCTGACGCGGGATTAAATCTAAGCGGTGGGAGGGTTCTCAGGCACGAGTGCTGGCTTCAAGCTCAATCAGGTAGGTCATGGCTGAAGTACGGTCTGTAAGACACATATCAACTGAAGGTTGCAGACTTCCGCATACTTTCGGCCTTAAAGCTGAACCGAAAATCATGCACAAATTTTCATCCGATAACTGAATGCATCGGACATTCGCGGGTTTACCCTGCGGCATTCCGGGGATGGGGCTGGAGATTGACGGCGCAATGCAGCAGGCTCCACAATCAATACGACACTGCATTAACACCTCTCACGCGACCTTCAGGATACAACAGACAGTAACAGAACCTCAGAGGGAGCGACACCACACCCTTCAGCTCTTAACTTCCTGCTTAAATCGTTCACTGTCACCCATGTCAGAAATCGGTGAAGAGATAGAGGGCGCTGTACCACAGGCACCGCCCTGGCTACGGCATTGCATGCTGTGCTCAGGCAGAGAAAGTCGCGGCGACAATAGCAGTCCGGGGCGGCAATTGCCATGAAAGCCGCGGCCTGAGACAAAATTTCACGCCGGTGATATTGCCAGTTTTCATCGGCGCGAGTAACGTTGCGCGCACTTCACTTTCAAGATAGCGAGAACAGCAATGCCAAAAGCCAATGAAATCAAAAAAGGGATGGCCGTCACGCACAACGGTAAACTGCTGCTGGTTAAAGATATTGATGTCCAGAGCCCCAGCGCACGCGGTGCCGCCACCCTGTATAAAATGCGCTTTACCGATGTCCGCACCGGTTTAAAAGTGGAAGAGCGCTTTAAAGGCGACGAGATTATTGATGCAATTTCGCTCAGCCGTCGCAGCGTGACCTTCTCTTATATAGATGGTGACGAATATATTTTTATGGATGATGAGGATTACACCCCCTACTCCTTTAAACAGGAGCAGATTGAAGAAGAGCTGCTGTTTATCCCTGAAGGCGGTATCCCTGGCATTCACGTGCTGACGATGGAAGGTCAGGTGCTGGCGCTGGAACTGCCACAAACCGTGGATATGGAGATTGTGGATACTTCACCAGGCATTAAAGGTGCTTCTGCCAGCGCTCGCACCAAACCCGCCGGTATGAGTACAGGCCTCTCGATTCAGGTACCGGAATACCTCAGCAACGGTGACCGCATCCGCATCCACATTGCTGAACGCCGCTATATGGGCCGTGCAGACTAAATCAGAAGCCTGCTGCCGATCGTGATAGTGTTATATTATTACATTATCACGTTATTCCCCGGCAGGAGTCACTCCCATGACACGCGTTAATCTGATTACCGGTTTTTTGGGCAGCGGCAAAACCACGCTGCTCTGCCATCTGCTGGCTGCCAGGCCGTCCGGGGAAAACTGGGCGGTGCTGGTTAATGAATTTGGTGAGATCGGGATCGACGGCGCCCTGCTGGCCGATAGCGGTGCCACGCTGAAAGAGATCCCCGGCGGCTGCCTGTGCTGTGTGAATGGCCTGCCGATGCAGGTCGGGCTGAATATGCTGCTGAAGAGTAAACCCGATCGGCTGCTGATCGAGCCAACCGGCCTGGGCCATCCTCGTCAGGTGCTGGAGATGTTGAGTGCGCCCGTCTATCAGTCGTGGCTGCAACTGAATGCCACACTAACGCTGCTGGATGCGCGTCAGCTGGCCAATCCTCGTATCGTTGCCAATGAAAACTTCCGCGATCAGCTGGCTGCCGCCGACCTTATTATCGCTAATAAGCGCGACTGCTGGGATCAGGCGGATCATCAGCGCCTGGCTGACTGGCAGCAGCAGATGCAGCCTGCGCGCCCTCTGATAGAGACAGAATTTGGTCAGATCCCCCTTTCCCTGCTGGATACACCCCGGCAACCGCGCGAGCTTCCCGTGCCGCAGCACCATCATTCGTCGGGTCCCACCAGCGGTCTGGCGGCGTTGCGACTGAATGGCGAGGCGCGCTGGCGTCGGGCGCTGAACCACGGACAGGGCTATAGCGCCTGCGGCTGGCTGTTTGATGGTGATACGCTGTTCGACAGCGGCATGCTGCTGGAATGGGTTCGGCAGGCGCCGGTAGATCGCGTTAAAGGAGTGATGCGCACGAAAGAAGGCGCTCTGCGCATCAATCGCCAGGCAAATGAGCTGCAGAGTGAAACACTCCCCTCACCGCCATCCGATAGCCGCATTGAGATCATTCATTCTCAACAGGCTGACTGGAATCGACTACAATCGGCATTGTTGAAGTGCCGTTTACGCTGACAGAGGTATTGTCGGCGGTTATTTTTAATAATAATGAGTTTAACTATGCGCGTAACTCGCCTTATTACTATCCTGCTGCTTAATGCACTGGGCGTGGTGCTATTTCTGTCATGGTATCTGCCCCCGGAACATGGCTTCTGGTTCGGCGTCGATAAATCTATTTTCTTTGGCTTCAATAGCCAGATGGTGACCCATCCGCTGTTCGCGCTGATCGTCGCTATCACGAATTACCGTGGTTTTGATGCGGTGTCATTGCTGGCGATGGGTCTGCTTTACCTGTCGATCTGGCGGCGCGAAACGCCACAGGCGCAGCGCCGGATGCTGGCAATCGGCATCACCATGCTGCTGACCGCCGTCGTTCTCAATCAGCTGGGCCATTTATTGCCGGTTAAACACTCCAGTCCGACACTGTTCTTCGAAAACGTGCATCGCGTCAGTGAACTGACCGGTATTCCCGCTAAAGATGCTTCAAAAGATAGCTTCCCTGGCGACCACGGTATGATGCTGATCATTTTCGCCTGCTTTATCTGGCGTTACTTTGGTTTCAGCCGCTTTTTAATTGCCACGGCTATTGTGGTGATATTTTCACTGCCACGCATCATGGCCGGTGCGCACTGGTTTACCGATGTTGCCGTCGGTTCAATGTCGGTGGTATTAGTGGGTCTGAGCTGGTGGCTATTAACGCCAGCCAGTGACGTATTGGTTAACTGGTTTTATCGCAAATTGCCGGGTAAATATAAGCCCGTGACGTAAATGTTAAGCGCGGGCGATTTAAACCCCTGGTTTGAACCGCCCGCGCTTATAAAAAACACCCCATCACTATTAGCCTGCTAATTAAATTCACGAAAAGAAAAGGTTATGACCCTGCTGGCAGGTTAAATAGTCGCCAATATCCTCTGTCAATAAAGAAAACTCTAAAAATAGCGGCTATGCCCCGAATTAGCCCCCCTTTAACTCCCTGTTCTCACCATCATTTGACCACAATTGTAGCTAAAGTAGTCAGTGTGTTACGGTTTGATTTCACATCAAAAAAACCTATATGAAATTGATTAAAAGCACTCGCCACGGCGTCTGTAATCAGTTAACCTCAGTCGCAGTGAGGCAAAAGCGGCAGAAAATTCGGATTTTTTACCGTTAAAATGTGTCCATTAACACATTTTAGTAATTAAGGATTTGTCTTAGTCTGTTTCGCTTATTAATCTCCCTGTTTTGTCATCTGGCTGGCGACAATCTTGTCGTAAGGAAATCGAAGGAAAACCCGAATAATGGTCAAGTCTCAACCAATACTGAGATATATCTTGCGGATCGTGCCCGCAGTGGCGCTGGCAACACTCCTCTCAGCTTGTAGCAGTACCCATAGCAGTCAAAACGCGAATAACGAGAATCATGAAGTTAACAACCACAATGGTTTTTTACTTCAGGCGTCTCAGGATGAGTTTGAAGAAATGGTGCGTAATGTCGACGTTAAGTCGCGCATCATGGAACAATACGCCGTCTGGAAAGGTGTGCGCTATCGCCTCGGTGGCGATACTAAACGCGGGATCGATTGTTCCGCCTTTGTACAACGCACCTTCCGCGATCAGTTTGGCTTAGAATTACCGCGTTCTACCTCTCAGCAGCAGGACACCGGTAAAGAGATTACCCGCAGTAAACTGCGTCCCGGCGATCTGGTGATGTTCCGTGCAGGCTCTACGGGCCGTCACGTTGGCATCTATCTTGGCAACGATAACTTCGTTCATGCCTCGACCAGCAGTGGCGTGATGATCTCCAGTCTGAATGATGATTACTGGAAAAAGCGCTACCGTGAAGGACGCCGTGTATTAAGTCGTAACCCGACCTGATAACCACTTTCGATCTTCTCTCAGCCAGAGAACATGAAACGCTGCTTATGCAGCGTTTTTTTTCGCCTTTAATCATTTTTACCAGCAGTTATATAAGATAAAAGCATTCTGACTCAGATTAATAGCAAGACATTTCCCGCCGTCTCGTTATATTCTCGGTCGCTTAAACCGAAGCCGTCGTGCGCAATAACATAATAATAATTTGATTAGGGGAAGCTCCTCATGCCACTGTCGGGGGCGCTACGGCGCCATGCCACCTATCCTCGCCGTATCGCATGGAGTAGTGCGATGGCTGGCGGCTTATTCTTTCTGTTATTTGCTGCACTCTCGCTTCACCAGACCTGGCAGAAGCGCGAACGACAGCATCAGCAACTGCTGGAGAGCAGCCGCACGGCATTGCAGCAAACGCTCTCCAGCCTGATTAACAGTACTCTCAGTCCCCTGCTTCCGTTTACCCACACTGCCTGCAATACCATCAATCGTGAACTCACCTCACGCGCCGCCTTTGCCGGAAATCTTCGTGCCATCCTGCTGGTTAAAGAAGGTAATGCCTTTTGCTCCTCGGCCACCGGCAGTTTTAATCTGCCGCTCAATGTAATTGCGCCCCTGAGTGATATTTCGCGAGATATCGATCTGCAGCTGATGCCGGGCACGCCGTTGCAGCCCAATAAACCGGCGCTGGCGTTGTGGATCAAAAATCCCGGCAGCCTGCAGTCAGGCGTTTTCGCGACGCTGAATATTACCCTGGCACCCTATCAGCTGCTGGCGTCCGGGCATCCGGAAATCACCGGTATGGCACTGGTGGCACAACGCAGTGCCTTAACCAGCTGGCAATCCGTCGTCATGCAGAATAAAAACCTGCCGACGCCGCTGCACCGGCAGGCGCTGACAGGCTATCCGCTGCAGTTTGTGTTGTACGGTTCCACTCTGGCGTTCAGCGATTATCAGAATATCCTGCTGAGCGGCCTGCTACTGTCGCTGCTGGTTTCAGGCGCTTGCTGGCTGCTGTTGTCGGTTTATCAGCGCCCTGGTAAAGAGCTGATTCGGGGCATGAAGCGCGGTGAATTTCACGTCGAATATCAGCCGCTGGTCACCTCCCATGATGGTCAGCCGTATGGGATGGAAGCGTTACTGCGCTGGACCCACCCGACGAAAGGCCCGATTCCGCCCGATGTGTTTATTCACTATGCCGAGGCGCAGAACCTGATTATTCCCCTGACCCGACATCTGTTTCAGCTGGTTTCCCGTGATGCCCACCTGCTGTGTCATACCATTCCCCGTCATGCCTGCCTCAGCCTCAACATTTCGCCCCTGCATCTGGCTGACAGCGGTTTCCGTCAGGATGTGCTGCGCTGGCTTGATACTATGCCTGCGGACCACTTTACTTACGTGTTTGAGATCACCGAGCGAGCCATGGTGCGCGACGAAAACGTTGGAGAACTGTTTGACTGGCTGCATCAGCAGCAGATCCATATCGCCATTGATGATTTCGGTACCGGTCACAGCGCGCTGATCTATCTGGAACGTTATGACTTTGATTATCTGAAAATCGATCGCGGTTTTGTTCAGAGCATCGGTACGGATAGCCTGACCTCGCCGGTGCTCGATACCGTGCTGCAGCTGGCGAAGAAGCTGAACCTGAAAAGTGTGGCCGAAGGGGTAGAAACCGGCGAGCAGGCTGCCTGGCTGATTAACCGCGGTGTGACCCATCTGCAGGGTTACATCTTTAGCCGTCCGCTGCGGCCGGAAACGCTGATAGACTATTTCCGGCGTCATAACGCCTGACACTACCTGGCCCAATCGCGCCAGACATCTGACAGGAGAGTGCATGCTGCTTCGTTCCGGACTTCTGCTGCTGTGCAGCCTGCTCAGCGCCCCGCTGCTGGCGGCCTCTGTCCAGCAAAGCTACGCGTTCACCCAGGCCGGTGAAGCGAAATATCCGCCCGGCTTCAGCCATTACGACTACGCCGATCCCCGCGCACCCAAAGGCGGCAGCATCACCATGGCGGTAGTGGGCACTTACGACAACTTCAACCGCTACGCTTCTCGCGGTAATCCGGGCATTAACACCGGCACGCTTTATGATGGGCTTTACACCAGCTCAGACGATGAACCTGGCAGTTATTATCCGCTGATTGCCGAGTCAGCGCGCTACGCCAGCGATTTTACATGGATTGAGATCCGCCTTAATCCCCGCGCCCGTTTTCAGAATGGCACACCCATCACCGCCCGCGACGTGGCGTTCACCTATCAGAAATTCATGACCGAGGGCGTGCCTCAATTTCGCGTCGCCTACCGTGGTGTGACCGTTAAAGCGCTGAACGATCTCACTGTACGCATCGAGGCACAGAAGCCGGATAAAGATCTGCTGCTTGGCTTACTGACGCTGCCGGTTATCGCAGAGTCGTTCTGGCGCGATAAGAAGTTTAATGAGCCGTTAAGCGAGCCACCCTTGTCGAGCGGACCCTATCGCATCACTCGCTGGAAGCTGGGACAGTTTATTGAGTTCAGCCGGGTAAAAGATTACTGGGCCGCTGATCTGCCGGTCAATCGCGGACGCTTTAATTTTGATCGAATGCGCTATGACTACTATCTGGATGACAATGTGGCATTTGAAGCCTTCAAGGCGGGTGCTTACGATCTGCGTGAAGAGACATCGGCAAAGAAATGGGCCACTCAGTATCGTGGCCGCAATTTTGACGATGGCAGCATCGTTAAAGAGACCACGCCTAACGATGCCGCTATCGATACCCGCTGGCTGGCATTCAACAATGAAAAACCGCTGTTCCAGGATCGCCGCGTGCGTCAGGCGCTGTCACTGATGTTCGATTTCGAGTGGATGAACAAGGCGCTCTATTACGGTGCCTGGCAGCGCGCCAGCAGCTATTTCCAGAACACGGCGTATGCGGCCAGTGGCGTGCCGGATGCACAGCAGCAGGCCCTGCTTGAACCCTGGCGCGCGCAACTGCCACCTGAGCTGTTCAGCCAGCCTTATCAGCCACATAAAACCGACGGCAGCGGCTATGACCGCGCCAGCCTGTTAAAAGCGTCCGACCTGCTGAAACAGGCGGGCTGGCAGATAAAAAATCGCCGTCTGGTCAATGATAAAACCGGTCAGCCGTTTACCATAGAACTCCTGCTGCGCGGTGGCACCAATACCGACTGGGCGTTACCATTCCAGCACAATCTTTCCCGGCTTGGCATTACGCTAAACCTGCGGCAGATCGACAACTCACAGTATCTGCGGCGCTGGCGCGAAGGCGACTATGACATGATTGCCACGGTCTATGGGGCAATGCCGATCCCGACCTCCAGTCTGCAGATCCTGTGGCAGTCTGACTTTATCGCCTCGTCGTGGAATACCGCGCGGGTCAAAGAGCCTTTAGTCGATCATTTCGTGAAACAGATTGTGGCGCATCAGGGTGATCCCGCCGCGCTGCGGCCGCTGGCCCAGGCGCTGGACCGGGTGCTGCTGTGGAATGCGTATATGATCCCGATGTGGTACAACGCAGAGCAGCGGTTGGCGTACTGGGATAAGTTTTCTCACCCTGCCGGCAAGCCAGCCTACAGCGTCGGACTGGAAAACTGGTGGTACGACACAAACAAAGCCGGACGCCTGCCGGCCAGCAAACGCTAAGGAGATCACCGTTGGCCGCTTACTTTCTGCGCAGATTGCTGCTGATCATCCCGACGTTATGGGCGATCATCACGCTTAATTTTTTTATCGTGCAAATCGCGCCCGGGGGACCGGTCGATCAGGCGCTGGCTAACATTCAGTTTGGTCAGACAACCGGTCTGCCCGGCAGTGGTGCAGACAGCGCCGGTTCACGCGCCAGCGTCAGTCATCTCAATCCTGCCGATAATCAGTACCGGGGCGCACGCGGGCTGGATCCCGAAGTCATTGCTGAGATTAAACAGCGTTACGGTTTCGATAAACCTCTCTGGCAGCGTTACGGCGAGATGCTGTGGAATTACCTGCGTCTGGATTTTGGCGACAGCCTGTTTCGCAGTGCCTCGGTGATCGGGCTGATCAAAGAGAGCCTGCCGGTTTCGATCAGTCTGGGATTATGGAGCACACTGATTATCTACCTGGTGTCGATCCCGCTGGGCATCCGCAAAGCGGTGCGCAATGGCAGCGCTTTTGATGTCTGGAGCAGCGCTTTTATTATCATTGGCTACTCCATCCCGGCTTTTCTGTTTGGCATCATGTTAATCGTGCTGTTTGCGGGTGGCAGCTATCTGGACTGGTTTCCACTGCGCGGCCTCACCTCTGCGCAGCACGACACACTGCCCTGGTATGGCAAAGTGCTGGACTACTTCTGGCATATCGCCCTGCCGGTGCTGGCGACGGTGATCGGCGGCTTCGCCACGCTGACCATGCTGACGAAAAACGCGTTTCTGGATGAGATCCGCAAGCTCTATGTGGTGACTGCGCGCGCCAAAGGGGTGCCGGAGCGCCGTATTCTCTATCACCATGTGTTTCGCAATGCGATGCTGCTGGTGATCGCCAGCTTCCCCGCCACCTTTATCAGCATGTTCTTTACCAGTTCAGTGCTGATCGAGGTCATGTTCTCGCTCAACGGGCTTGGACTACTCGGCTATGATGCGACTCTGCAACGTGACTATCCGGTGATGTTTGGCACGCTCTATATTTTTACGCTGATAGGTTTGCTGATGAATATTCTCAGTGATCTCACCTATACGCTGGTCGATCCGCGCATCGATTTCGGGAGCCGCTCATGAGGCTCTCTCCGCTGAATCAACAGCGCTGGCAGCGCTTTCGCCATAACCGACGCGGCTACTGGTCGCTGTGGATCTTTCTGATCATCTTTCTGCTGTCGATGGGTGCCGAACTGATTGCCAATGACAAGCCACTGCTGGTGCATTACCAGCAGCGCTGGACAGTGCCGCTGCTGTTTGACTACAGCGAAACCGACTATGGCGGCGCACTGGCGACAGCGGCGGATTATCAGGATCCCTGGCTGCGGCAGCGCATTGAGCAGAATGGCTGGGCCATATGGGCACCGATTCGTTTCAGCGACAGCACTATCAACTTTGCCACCGAGGTGCCCTTCCCCTCTCCGCCCTCTGCGCAGAACTGGCTTGGCACGGATGCTAACGGCGGCGACGTGATGGCACGCCTGCTCTATGGCACGCGCATTTCTCTGCTGTTCGGACTGATGCTGACGCTCTTCTCCAGCGTCATCGGGATTGTGGTCGGCGCGGTGCAGGGCTATTTCGGCGGCCGGATTGACCTGATTGGGCAGCGGCTGATTGAAGTCTGGTCCGGCATGCCTGCGCTGTTTCTGCTGATTCTCCTCTCCAGCGTGATCCAGCCGGGTTTCTGGTGGCTGCTGCTGGTCACCGTGGCTTTCGGCTGGATGAGCCTGGTCAGCGTGGTCCGGGCCGAGTTTCTGCGTACCCGAAACTTTGATTACATCCGTGCGGCGCAGGCGCTGGGGGTCAGCGACGGCCGGATTATGCTGCGCCACATGCTGCCAAATGCCATGGTCGCCACCCTGACCTTTCTGCCGTTTATTCTGTGCGGATCGATTACCACGCTGACCTCACTCGACTTTCTCGGCTTTGGCCTGCCGCTGGGTTCGCCCTCGCTGGGCGAGTTACTGCTGCAGGGCAAAAATAACCTGCAGGCACCCTGGTTAGGCCTGGCGGGCTTTTTCACCCTGGCGATCCTGCTTTCGCTGCTGATTTTTATTGGCGAAGCGGTACGCGACGCTTTTGATCCGGGCAAAGGAGCCTGAATGAACACGCCATTGCTTGCCATCAATCATCTCTCGGTCGCCTTTCGTCAGGGCGAGACGCTTCGCCAGGTGGTGAATGACGTTTCACTGCGCATTGACGCGGGCGAAACGCTGGCGCTGGTGGGCGAGTCGGGTTCCGGTAAGAGCGTCACGGCACTGTCGGTGATGCGACTGCTGCATGAGGCTGCGGTGGCTTATCCCAGCGGGGAGATTCTGTTTAACGGTGAAGATCTGCTGCGCGCACGTGAGCAGCGCCTGCGCGGGATTCGCGGCAACCAGATCGCGATGATTTTTCAGGAGCCGATGGTATCGCTTAATCCGCTGCACACCGTGGAGAAGCAGCTGTATGAAGTACTGTCGCTGCATCGCGGGCTGCGTCGTCCGGCGGCACGCGGTGAAATTCTCAGCGTGCTTGATCGGGTCGGGATACGGCAGCCCGCCACCCGGCTCAATGATTTCCCCCACCAGCTCTCGGGTGGGGAACGTCAGCGGGTGATGATCGCTATGGCATTGCTGACCGAGCCTCAGCTGCTGATTGCCGATGAGCCAACCACCGCGCTGGATGTGACGGTGCAGGCGCAGATCCTGACGCTGCTTCGTGAACTGCAGCGGGAGCTGAATATGGGCATGCTGTTTATCACCCATAACCTGAATATCGTGCGTCAGCTGGCGGATAACGTTAGCGTGATGCGCAATGGTCACATCGTCGAACAGAACCGCTGCCAGGTCCTGCTGAATCAGCCGCAACACCCTTACAGCCAGCAGTTGCTGGCCGCCGAACCGGAAGGAAAAGCGCTGCCGCTGCCCGCAGACGCGCCGGTCATTCTTCGGGTCGATAATCTTCAGGTCAGCTTTCCGCTGCGGCGCGGGCTGTTCCGCCGGCAGACCGGTGAGAAACAGGTGCTCTCCGGGCTGAGCTTTAGCCTGCGGCGCGGCGAAAGTCTGGGGCTGGTGGGTGAGTCCGGATCAGGTAAAAGCACTACCGGGCTGGCACTGCTGCGGCTGATTGCCTCACGCGGCGAAGTCTGGTTTGACGGCCAGCCGCTGCATCAGCTGTCACGTCGTCAGTTATTGCCGCTGCGTCAGCGCATTCAGGTGGTGTTCCAGGATCCCAACTCTTCACTGAATCCGCGTATGACAGTGCAGCAGATCATTGCGGAAGGCCTGGCGGTGCATCAGCCCGAACTTAGCCGTGCGCAACAGGAGCAGCGGGTCATCGCGGTGATGGCGGAGGTGGGGCTTGAAGCGGAAAGTCGCCACCGTTATCCGGCCGAATTTTCGGGCGGTCAGCGACAGCGTATTGCCATTGCGCGTGCACTGATTCTGGAACCGGAGTTGCTGGTGCTGGATGAACCGACCTCATCGCTGGATCGCACGGTGCAGAAGCAGATTCTGACGCTGTTGCGCCGCTTACAGCAGCAGCGGCAGCTCAGCTATCTGTTTATCAGTCACGATCTGGATGTGGTGCGCGCCCTGTGCCATCAGCTTATTGTGCTGCGTCAGGGAGAAGTGGTGGAACAGGGAGAGTGTGAAAGGTTGTTTGCTTCACCCGCGGCCGGGTATACCCGCGAGCTGCTGCAGTCGGCACAACTCAACCTGCGATAAAGGTTTCGGCAATCGCTACGCCCTGATTTTTCAGGCAGCAGTTGGTGGCGCTTTCGTCACGACGCTGAATGAACAGGCAGGGCTGTCCTTCGCACTCGGCCACTTTACAATCGACCTGAATATCCGCCAGAACCTCTTTTAGCTGCTGAAGGATCTCCCACGCCGGAATGCCGTCATGGCTGATCAATCGCAGCGCAACGAAATCCTGCTCGTCCAGCGTGGTGTCATCGGATTCGATAGCACTGTGGTGATCGCTGGCCCAGCGAAAATGCTGTGGCAGACGATGCACAATCGAAAGTTGCAGCATAGTTTACTCTCCCCGGATGAGTTTATGTCGCAACACAAAGCAGCCCAGCTGGAAGCGGCCTGATAACCGCTGAGTCCGGACAGGGTTTAATGGCCCGTCCGTGTGGATTGCAGAAGCGCATTTTTTGCGACTCACATCGCACTTCAGCCTAGATGTACCGCGTTCACACGCCGTTAACAATCATTTTAGCTGCATTGTGATTACTTTTTTAACTAAATATTTTCACAATATCGAAACAAAGTCAGGAGGCGTGCAAGTCGGCAGGTCATTGCAGAGGGAAACCACTGCGCCCGATTACCGGGACGCAGTGCGGGGACGTGAAGCGTAGAAAAAGAGCAGCAGAGAGATTGTCGCGCACAGTGCAATCGTGCCGACCATTGGCCAGGCGCTGTTGAAACTCACCAGCGACAGCAGCGCGCCGACAAATGCCCCGACGCCAAAACGCAGGGTGCCCGCCAGGGACGATGCCGTACCCGCCATATGCGGAAACTCATCCAGAATCACCGCCATCGCATTCGATGAGACCATCGACACGCAACCGATAAACATCGCGATCCCCATCACCAGCGGCAAAAAGCCGAGGCTGAAGGCGCTGACCAGCAGCAGCCAGATCCCCATACAGAACTGTATCAGCAGTCCCATCCGGAACATCGCCACCGGGCCAAAGCGGCGCACGGCGCGGCTGTTAATCAGCGTCAGGACAAACAGAAACACCACATTGAGGCCAAAGTAGTAGCCAAAGTTTTGCGGTGAAACGTGGTTCAGTTCGATGTAAACAAAGGGACCGGCATTGAGAAAGGTAAACAGCCCGGCAAAGGAAAAACCGCTCGACAGCATGTAACTGAACGCGCGCTTGTGGCGAAACAGCGTTACGAAATTGCCCAGCGTAGTACGCAGATGAAACCGCTGTCGCTGCTCCGGCTTCAGGGTTTCACGGATCTGCGTGGTCACCAGCACGGTCGTCACTAATGCCGCGCCCGCGAGCGCCCAGAAGATGGCGTGCCAGCTCCAGAGCACCAGCAGCCAGCCGCCGATGATCGGCGCCAGCAGCGGCGCAATGGTGGTAATCAGCATCACAAAGGACATCATGCGGGAGAAGTCCTCTTTCGAGTAACTGTCACGCATTAACGCATTGATCACCACACTGGCTGCGGCAGCCGACAGTCCATGCAGAAAGCGCATCGTAATCAGCTGATCGATGGTTTGCGACAGCGCACAGGCCGCGGCGGCGCAGGCAAAGATCAGGGTGCCGAGCGCAATCACCGGCTTACGCCCATAGCTGTCTGCCAGCGGCCCATAGATCAGCTGCCCAATCGCGAAGCCAAGAATGTAGAGGTTGAGCGACATCTGCACGCTACCGGCTGAAACGCCGAACTCACGTGCAATCTGCGGCATGGCGGGCAGATACATGTCGATCGACAACGGCATCAGCATGGCTAACAGACCGAGGATGACCACCAGTCCTGTTGGCGAATTCTTTTCCTTACGCACACCCTCTCCTGCCCTTATGGTCGTAATGCGGGCCGCCGGGCCCGTCCGGTTATTTTGTCTGCAGCTCTTTCGGCAGACCGATGCTGGCGATCTCTTCTTCGGTCAGCGCACGATATTCGCCCGGTTCCAGATCGGCGTCCAGTACGATGTCACCGATGCGCTCGCGATGCAGCTCAAGGACCCGATTGCCGACTGCCGCAAACATCCGTTTTACCTGATGATAACGACCTTCGCTCAGTGTCAGCCGGACGTCTGTCGGGGTGATCACCTCCAGCTGTGCCGGTTTAGTCAGGCTCTTCTCATTGTGCAGCTGCACGCCCGCCGTAAACTGTGCGGCGGTATCGTCACTGACCGGCGATTCCAGGGTCACACGGTAGGTTTTCTCGCAGTGATGACGTGGCGAGGTAATACGGTGTGACCACTGGCCATCATCTGTCAGCAGCACCAGTCCGGTGGTGTCGATATCAAGACGCCCCGCCGCGTGCAGTTTGAATGACATCGGTTCTTCAATGAAATAGATGATGGTGGGATGATCGGGATCGTCGGTTGAGCAGACGTAACCCTGCGGTTTGTTCAGCATAAAGTAGCGTGGACCGGTCTGCATCTGCAGTACGTTGCCGTCATAGACGACTTCGTGGTCGGGCAGCAGTTTAAACGCGGTATCGCGTACGATTTCCCCGTTAACGGTGACACGCTGGCCACGGATCTCGCGATGGGCGATGGCGCGGCTGATTTCCAGTTGCTGAGAGATGAATTTGTCGAGTCGCATGAATTCGTTTTGCCTGTTACTGCGGAGGGAATCTGAAACGGCCTGGTTAACCGTTGAAAATGTGCGGGAAGTATAACGTGATCCGCGCCAGCCTGACAGCGCGTTTACCGCACTTTCATGGCATAATTACCCCCAGTTTTGCAAAAGTGAGCATCATGTCTTTTACCTTACGCCCCTATCAACAGGATGCGGTGAATGCCACCGTGGCGCATTTCCGTCGTCATCAACAGCCTGCAGTCATTGTGCTGCCGACCGGTGCCGGAAAGAGCCTGGTCATTGCCGAGCTGGCACGGCTGGCGCGTGGCCGGGTGCTGGTGCTGGCGCACGTCAAAGAGCTGGTAGCGCAGAACCACAGTAAATATCAGGCTTACGGGCTGGAGGCGGATATCTTTGCCGCCGGACTTCAGCGTAAAGAGAGTCAGCGCAAAGTGGTGTTTGGCAGCGTGCAGTCAGTGGCGCGTAACCTCGACCAGTTCGACAGCGCCTTTTCACTGGTGATTGTCGATGAGTGCCACCGTATCGGTGATGATAAAGAGAGTCAGTATCAGCAGATCTTCAATCATCTGCGTCAGCATAATCCGCAACTGCGTTTACTGGGCCTGACCGCCACGCCTTTCCGGCTGGGTAAGGGCTGGATTTATCAGTTCCACTATCACGGCATGGTGCGTGGCGACGAAAAATCGCTGTTTCGCGACTGTATCTATGAACTGCCGCTGCGCTACATGATCAAACATCAGTTTCTGGTGCCGCCGGAGCGACTGGATATGCCGGTGGTGCAGTATGACTTCAGCCGCCTGACGGCACAAAGCAGCGGCTTGTTCAGCGAAGCCGATCTTAATCGTGAACTGAAACAGCAGCAGCGCGTGACGCCCCATATTATCCGTCAGATCGTGGAGTTCGCTGAAGATCGGCTGGGGGTGATGATTTTTGCTTCAACGGTGGAGCATGCGCATGAAATTTTGCGGCTGCTGCCCGCTAACAGCGCGCTGGTGTCAGCCGAAACGCCTGCCAGAGAGCGCGATGCTCTGATTCTGGCCTTTAAGGCGCAGCAGCTGAAATTCCTGGTTAACGTGGCGGTGCTGACTACCGGGTTTGATGCTCCGCACGTTGATCTGATTGCGATTCTGCGCCCGACCGAGTCGGTCAGCCTCTATCAGCAAATCGTCGGACGCGGCCTGCGGCTCTCGCCCGGTAAAACCGACTGTCTGATTCTCGATTATGCCGGTAATCCGCACGATCTTTTTACGCCCGAGGTCGGCGCGCCCAAGGGGGCCAGCGACAATCAGCCGGTACAGGTTTTTTGTCCCGCCTGCGGTTTCGCCAACACCTTCTGGGGCAAGGCGACCGAAGATGGCATGGTTATCGAACATTTTGGCCGACGCTGTCAGGGCGTGCTGGAAGATGATGAGGGCGAGCGCGAACAGTGTGACTTCCGCTTCCGCTTTAAAAGCTGCCCCGACTGTGGCGCAGAGAATGATATTGCCGCCCGGCGCTGTCACCAGTGCGACAAAATATTGGTCGATCCTGACGATATGCTCAAAGCGGCGCTGAAGCTTAAAGATGCGCTGGTGCTGCGCTGTGGTGGCATGACGCTGGAACAGGGCCGTGACGCCAAAGGTGAATGGCTCAAGGCGACCTATTATGACGAGGAAGGCACCAGCGTCAGCGAACGGTTTCGTCTGCAGACACCGGCCCAGCGCAAAGCGTTTGAACAGCTCTTTATGCGCCCGCATCAGCGCGCGCCCGGCGTGCCGCTGGGCTGGCAAAGCGCCGCTGACGTGCTGGCGCTGCAGCCGCTGCTGCGTCATCCCGACTTTGTGGTGGCGCGGGCCAAAGGTCAGTTCTGGCAGATCCGCGAAAAAATGTTCGATTATCAGGGTCGCTATCGCCGTGCCAATGAGCTGCGCTAATGAGCGCTATCGGGTCCGGCTAACCGGATGCCGAACCCGGCTGGCGGGTATATCGTTTGCTACCATCCAGCATAACGGCTATACTGCCGCCCGCTTTTGCATGTGCATCAGCGGTATTGAATAACCAGCCTGTTACTGGGTCGCCTGTAGCAGGAATTAAATAAAGAGATATATTAATGCTCACTATCAATGCAGTAGAACGTAAAGAGCAGGGTAAGGGTGCGAGCCGCCGCCTGCGTACAGCAAACCGTTTCCCGGCCATCATCTACGGTGGTTCTGAAGCGGCTGTTGCCATCGACCTGGATCACGACTCCGTAATGAACCTGCAATCTAAGCCAGGTTTCTACGACGAAGTGCTGACCCTGTCAGTTGACGGTAAAGAAACTAAAGTGAAAGTTCAGGCTGTTCAGCGTCACCCGTTCAAGCCAAAACTGTTCCACATCGACTTCGTTCGCGCTTAATCGCGAACTTCGTTGAAAGCAGAAGGGCCGGTTGCGAAACCGGCCCTTTTCTTTTGGCGCTGCCCGGTGAAATGATCGCCGCGCGCAGGGAATGAAAGCCGGGCTAAGCCCGGCTTTTTTATTTGCTGCTGGTACGGCGCTGCAGCTGATCGCGAAGATTGGGTGGTGTGCCCTTAATCGTCAGGGTGTCCGTTGCCGGATCCCAGAAAATGCGTTCGCCCAGCAACATCGCATCGAAGTTCAGGGTCAGGCCCCCGCCGCTTCCGGCAAATTTCGTCAGCTGGCGCAGAGTACTGCGATCCGCCGGGAAGCTCTCTTCCAGCTCATACCCCTGCTCCTGGGTAAAGGCCTGGAACGTTTTTTCACCCAGTGGTGGCAGTTCGCTCGACAACTCTTCCAGCGCAATCTCCTCGCCCGCCTGCAGCTGCTCGTTGCAGTAGCTGTAGACCTGCTGGCGATAGTTCTGCCGCTCCTGCTTATCCAGTTCCGATTCGTTGCAGTAGTCATCTACCGCCTGCAACAGACCGCGGTTCTGCGCCTTGGTATCTAATCCCACTTCGGCACCCAGGAAGTCCATAAAGAAGTCAGCCACTTTACGTCCGACGCGGCCACGCAGGAAAGTCAGATAACGGGTCGATTCCGGGTTAGTTTCCCACTCAGTTAAATCGATGCGTGCCACGATGTCGGCATGATTGATGTCAAGATAGTGGGTGCTGCTGATATCCATCTGCTCGTTGACGCGCATGCTGGACTGGCTGTTCAGCACCGCAATCAGCAGGTATTCCACCGCCAGATAGCGGTAGTGAATAAACAGCACCACGCCGCCTTCAGCGAAGGGGTATTTTGCAAGCTCATCGCGCAGACGACCGGTCGCGGCACGGCTAAAAGCGAGAAAATCATCGTTGCCCTTACGACAATTACGCAGCGCTTCTGCCAGTTCACTCTCTGCATTGAACAGGCCATAGGCTTTGCTTTTTGCGCTATAAACCCGGTGTAACTCCTCCACCATCGCGTTGACCGTGTTGGTGGCAGGCAGCAGCGAATCGCGCAGCGCCAGTTCAAGCTGGTTTTCATCGCGTTTAATTAACTGATGCAGGGCAATCTGGTCGATATCCAGACTCATGGTAGACTCTCCTTTTAGCACAGGCGCGTATTCAAACACCGCCAGCATCGGCTTTCAACTCCATGCGTATAGCGAACGCGCTGCTTTCGATAAAATTGCGGTAAAAAGTGCGCTGTTCCGGTAATATATCGCCTTTTGAAATGAGCTTAGACGACGATATGGCACAATCATCCCGTTACAGTGACGAACGCGTGGAACAACTCCTCGCGGAAATGGCCCAAATCCTGCACAAGGACAAGGCCCCCACCGATCTCTCCCTGATGGTTCTGGGAAATATGGTGACCAACTTAATTAACAGCGATGTCGCTCCGGCGCAACGTCGTTCACTGGCACGATCTTTCGCCGATGCCCTTCAGGCGTCTGTGCGTGACGATAACGCCCATTAATTGGCTGATTTGACTTCATAATATGGTAACCAACCGGCAGCGCTACCGCGAAAAAGTTTACCAGATGATCAGTTGGGGTCACTGGTTTGCTCTGTTTAACATCTTATTCGCGCTGATTTTAGGCAGTCGCTACCTGTTGGTCGCCGACTGGCCTTCTTCGCTGGCGGGGCGCATCTACGCCTATACCAGCTGGGTTGGCCATTTCAGTTTTGTTGTTTTTGCCGCCTATCTGCTGATTATCTTCCCGCTGACCTTTGTGGTGATGTCGCAACGGCTGATGCGGGTGTTGTCCGCGGTGGTCGCTACCGCCGGGCTGACGCTGGTGATGGTCGACAGTGCAGTGTTCAGCCGCTTCCACCTGCACCTGAATCCGGTGGTGTGGGAGCTGGTCATTAACCCTGATCAGAGCGAGATGGCGCGCGACTGGCAGCTGATGTTTATCAGCGTGCCGCTGATTTTCCTGGTTGAGATGCTGTTTGCGACCTGGAGCTGGCAGAAGCTTCGCAGTCTGAATCGCCGTTCGTTTGGTAAGCCTGTCGCCGCCCTGTTTATCAGCGCCTTCTTTGCCAGCCACCTGATGTATATCTGGGCCGATGCGAATTTTTATCGTCCGATTACGATGCAGCGTGCCAACCTGCCGCTCTCCTACCCGATGACCGCCCGCCGCTTCCTTGAGCGTCATGGTCTGCTGGATGCGCAGGAGTATCAGCGTCGGCTAATTCAGCAGGGCGACCCGGAAGCAGTGGCGGTGGAATATCCGCTGAGCGAGATTACTTTCCGTGATGCCGGCACACGCAACAACCTGCTGGTGCTGACGGTCGATGGTCTGAACAACGCCACGCTGGCCAAAGCGCTGCCGGAGCTTAATCAGTTCGCCAGCGAGAACGTGCGTTTTACCCAGCACTACAGCGCGGGTGATACGCCAGAGAAAGGGTTGTTTGGCCTGTTCTATGGGATCTCATCCAGCTACATGAACGGTATTCTGGCATCCCGAACGCCGTCGGCGCTGCTGGGCGCGCTTAGCACCCAGGGTTACCAGTTTGGCCTCTTCTCCTCAGAAGGTTTTAATCCGCCGCTCTACCGGCAGGCGTTGCTGACTGATTATTCACTGCCTGCAACGACCAGCCAGCCCAACGCCAGTACTGTGGCGCAATGGCAGAACTGGCTGGAGAAACAGAACGGTTCACAGGCGCCGTGGTTCTCATGGATTGCCCTGAACGGCCCGGACGTCACCGGCGACAGTGCAAAAGCGCGTCAGCGCAGCTATCTGCGCCAGGCTCCTGCCGTTGATGAGCAGATCCACGCGGTGCTCAGCAGCCTGCAGGCGCGTGATTTACTGAAGAACACGGTGGTGGTGATTACGGCGCAGCGTGGACTGGCACTGGATGGCAATCCTGACAGCGCTGGAAACCGCCAGACTCTGCAGGTGCCGTTAGTGATTCACTGGCCTGATACGCCCGCGCAGACCGTTGATCGCCTTTCTGATCATCAGGATGTGATGTCGACGCTGATGCAGCGACTGCTGCATGTGCGGACCAATCCGGTGAACTTCTCTCAGGGTGAAGATCTGTTTGCTGCGCGCCGTCGCCATGACTGGGTCGTCAGCAGCGAAGAGAATAAGCTGGTGATTACCACGCCGCAGGTGACGCTGGTACTCAACAATAACGGCAGCTATCGCGCTTATGATGCGCAGGGCAACGCCCTGAAAGATCACAAGCCAGAACTGGCGCTGCTGTTGCAGGTATTAACTGAAGAGAAGCGGTTTATCGCTAACTGATTAATAATCAGGCAAATAGTCTGCAGGTATCTTGCATTAATGGTGATAACCAGTAGACTAATCCTCCAGTGTTCGGCACGTAGCGCAGCCTGGTAGCGCACGGTCATGGGGTGTCCGGGGTCGGAGGTTCAAATCCTCTCGTGCCGACCAAATTACTCTAATAGGTCAAAGGGTTAATCGAAAGGTTAGCCCTTTTACTTTATGGGCTTTTCTGCACATGTGCAATCCCCCTTTGTGAACACTCTCCCCTTCTTCTTGCCCCTTTTCCTTCCCATGACAGTAGGGAATATCGCTGTGCTCTATTCCTACGCTCCAGCAACTGACGTTGCTTTCGCTTCGCTGCTCCCAGGCTGCGCTACGTGCCTCTCTTTTTGACGCATTCCATGCACGCTATTACGCAATACACATGACGCATTGTGAACGCATCGGGATAACTGATTGATTGTTATGTCCCTACCCCTGTCTATCTAAGACACATATCATCAACAGGCAGGAAAGAAATTCTCTGTATGAGGGGAAGAAAGGAAGCTGGCTATTTTTCAGGAAAGTTACGCTCTGGGGGGTATAAAGGGGGCTACCGGGGGGTTGCTACTATACGAACTGCACCTCTTAAATTTCTAGCAAAAATTATGGTGTTTCGGGGGGATGGATATGGGGATATACATAGGGGAAAGCAGAGGCCCCGGTAAGGGGGCATCCAATAGGCAAGGCATCACTGCCCGTTTAATGAGGGGAAAACATGGAAGTATTGGGGCTACATGAGGATAGTGGGGAGGAAATGCGTAGGGGGTGTAATGCCACTAATTTTTTTCTAAGAAAAATAGCTGTCTCAAAGGAACACATCAGACGAGATATAGGGGATGTCAGAAGAATCGACTTCCTCAGAGCAATAGTTGCACGTTAGTAGTTTGATTCCTGTATCTATCCTCTCCTCCTTCCCCCAGCTATCCACTACATAGTCCCATTTAACGTGGATACCCTTTGAATCCACCAATGCTACTGAGCCGCATGAAGGACATTTCCAGTTACGGTATTGCTCCATGACAGCCTTACGTCTCTCAGGGCAAGCCAGCTCAAGCCCTAAATCAATAGCCAGCTTTAGCATAGCGGGATCTGTCCAAATCCCTTCAACTGAGGCAACAGGAAAGCCAGAGATAACTATCCTGCGCCCTATCTGGTAGGCTCCCTGTGCTCTCTTCACTACTACGCCTCTGTATGAAAACTTACAGAATCCGTTCTGCGTAGAGAAATAAGGAGGGGGCTGTAAGCTGTCTGCCCGCTTCTGCTTACTGTCAGAATGAGAGCTGTTGTATCTCCTTTGGCGAGAAGCCAGATTAAAATTCCTGTTCATGCTCCCCCCTTTGATTATTTCTGGTTACGGAAGAATTCAATAGCAGCCTGAGTGCTGCGCATCGGGCCTTGAGCTACAGAGCGTTGCTTCATGCGTTGCTTAAATGCTTCCTGTGCTTCAGCTACAGCTTGCTCTGATACGTACATTTCACGAGTGCGCTTGTCCATTGATTGGGCCATCGTGCTTTCACGTAGGGTTTTCATATATGCTGAACGCTCTGCCTCAGTCTTTAGCTTCGAATAAGAAACATCCGGGAGAGTGGTAGCCTTTTTCTTAGCCTCAATCTGGCGCATTACAGCAGCCCCAGCTTCATCAGCACTACAGCCTGTCTCTTGCATCAACTGATGCATGATGCCCTCAATGTCATACCCCTGAGCGTCTGTAGCTGGGTGTTCAGAAGGAGCCGGAGAAGTTGGGAATAATTCATAAGTCATTATACTTTTCCTTTTATGGTTTTTTAATATTTGCAGGGGAAGGAGTGCGGCGATATTTCTGATTAAGAATGTGCTCTGTCCATGTAAATGCATTACGGAAAGAATCATCTAAATGTTCTGTCCAGTATGCTGCGTGTCTTGCACGTTCAGCGTTAAACGCTTCACGGGCTGCTTTAGTATATTTAGCCATGCCATGCCTCTTTATTATTATTTTTATGGGCGTAATACTTATAGAGTTTTCATTTCTAAACGCTTCAGCGTCTTCTTCACAGAATCAATAGTCCACTGAGTGCCCCAGCGGCTTAACACTCCACGAGTATTTAATGCATTAGCTAACGCTGTGTAGCCATAGCCATATTGAATTAGCTCTTCAAATACTGGCTTCACCTTCTCATCAAAGATGGCTGTTTTATTCTTACGGATTTCTTCGTACATATACATTCCTATATTGTTATTATTATAAATGGAGAATTAAGATAATGGCTTTCAATGCAAATGAGAGGATAAGCAACGCCATCCATAGCGGGAGAGTTTTCAATACTGTTCTTTATTCCATCTGTCTTTCAACTTCAAACATCCAACTAACAGATGAAGGTTCCTTAGTAATCGGGGAGGTTAGTTTCTTTCTGCGCATCACATAGCCATTGTCATCTTCGTATGGCTCATAAGGAAACTCAGCGTCCAGTTGGTCATAAGCCTGTTTAGAATCTTCGCTTAATGGCTTGCCTAAGATGCGTTGCATCATACGCCCTGATTGTTCTGTTACACGCTGGAGGTAATCATTGATAGCCTCAATATTACCGGCCCTTGCTAAAGCCCGGATAGTTCGCTTGTCTCCCTCTGTAAACTCAACAGGACAGAGCATTGCATTAACCACTCCCTGAGAGCGTTCATACGCTACGCTGTCAGCATTAAACTGAAAGGCTGAAGAATCATTCAGGTTGAGAGTGCCACGCTCCTGATGCATATCAATGCGTTTAATCAGGTGTTCAGCGGCCTCAAGAATTTGCTGGCAATAGCGCTTACCGGGGGCTTTCTCACCTTTGATGATTCGCCGCTTACCTAGCGTTTCCTGTACCCCTTTCGTTGAAAGATCCTCAGCACGCATTACATGCACAAGCTGCTTAACGGGAATGCGGGTATTACCTGTACTGGCTGTGCTTGCTGAATAAACCAAATCATCCAGCGTATCAATCATGTTGCTACTTCCCGTATCTTCTCTGTATTGAACGTTAGAGAAGAAAGAAGCATACGGATTAGAAACCTGCTTAGGCTTAGGCCCGGCCTTAGGCTTATCTAATAGCGAGGTAGTTATTACAGAGTCTCCAAACATATCTTCAATAACATCAATCACAGCCTTGCTTACATCATAGTCAGCAGGGAGAGGGGTTAGTGATTCATCCAGAATCTCACCTGTTGTTTTATCAATGGCAACCATCATGCCATCTACTTTAATCCATTCAATTTTCATTATTATTGTTATCCTTGAAAGGGTAGTTTATTTTGGAGGTAGTTATTAAGGGAATCAGTAATCATCCAATCTACTAGCTGTCATGGGCATTTACTTCGTAGCCTGCCCATGTGGGGAAGGTCAACAGAATGCCTACGGCGTTACGCTGGAAACTCAGTTCAGCTAGTGAGCTAGCTTCTCATGAGCTTCAAAGGGCAAAGACTGTTGCTGGGAGCGTAGCGAGCACGAGAGTGCGAGATAGCTTCAGGCGTTTCTTTTAGCCTGCCCGGCTAGGACGTTAGGATGTTATTCATTTCTATAAGGGTATACAGATAAAAAGTAAGAATAGATTAATTTACTCTGGTATATACTAATACCGGTTTTTTCAGAAATCCTGACAAACTTTCTTCATAAGGACAATAAAAAAATAATGTCTCTATAAATACTAATACCGGTTTTTTAGAGAAAATACTGCAAATTATTTTAATTATTTCCCCTGAACTCTCTAACTTGTTGATAGTTAATGAAGGGAAGGTTCAGGACAAACAGTCCCCTAACTATTCATGATAGCATTTAATTGTTAGCCACTGTTCAGCTAGGCTATGGCAACAGGTATACATGCTATTTAAACGCCTGTAACGCATCAGGAGAAGAGATATGATAAAAGATAGGTCTATGTATTACTTAATAAAGAGGTCGCCAGGATGCTTCTGAGAGCGCTAGAGAATGAATGCCTATTCTCCTTCTAATTTTACTAAACTTAGTAGTTCACTCTCCATAGGGATTTATCCTATGATGCCAGCTTACCTTTGCTGCACCCTCTGGAGAATCTTGTGGATAAAAGATATCAGGTATTCGTTAGCTCAACTTACAGTGACTTAAAAAGCGAGCGTCAAAAGATAATGATGGCGCTTATGAAGATGAACTGTATACCCGCCGGGATGGAGCACTTCCCTGCTTCAGACGAAGAACAATTTAATTTCATCAAAAAGATAATTGATGATAGCGACTATTATCTTCTAATCATTGGAGGAAGATACGGAAGTCTGGCAGAGGATGGAATTAGCTATACGGAAAAAGAGTTTGATTACGCTGTTTCTAAGAGCATTAAAGTTGTTGCAATTATCCATGACAACCCTAGCAAGCTTTCTGTAGAAAACTCAGAGACCTCTCAAGAATCAAAAGAAAAGTTAGAGAAGTTTAAAGAAAAAGTAAAGCATAAAAGACTAGTAGAGTTTTGGAGTGAACCATCCGACCTGCCTAACAAGGTGGCATTAAGTATTATTCATGTTATGACAGTCTATCCAGCAGTGGGCTGGATGAGAGCTGACAAGATAACAAATGAGGAAAACTTAAATGAACTTATTAAAGCAAAGAATGAAATTGAAAATCTAAATAAAATAATACTAGACCTAAAAGGAGCTGAATCAAAAGACCAATATGGAGATGACTTAGCAGGACTTGATGACTTCCATAAAGTCAATTACATGGAATTCTCCAACGATACCTTTATCACTGAGCATCATAAGTCGATATCGTTAAATCTCGGCAGAATATTTGATAGGATAGCACCAAAAGCAGAGGCGGGATGTGTTGAATCAAACATATCAATTGAAATATCTGATATGGTTACGTCATTAATTGGTGAAGAGGATATTAGCATCAGCATTTATACTGATGAAATAATAACACTAAGGATGCATTTTATTGCATTGGAGTTAATTCAATTCGATAGCCCTTGGTGGTCATTAACAGCAAAAGGCAGAGACCAAATGATTAAGAGAAGAGTAATTAGAAAACAGCCCTCATCTTAATATAACCTTCTATAATTTAACCCCGCTCAATACGGGGTTATCTATTTTTATCCCATCAAATCAGCCACACTGCTTGCCTTAATGTGGCTGTATCTGGCTAACATGCTAATGCTCTTATGCCCCGAGATACATTGAAGCTGTATTGTATTAAGCCCCTTCTCAGCATATCTAGTGATAGCTGTATGCCTCAGAGAATGGAAGCAGACGCCATGTACATAGCTGAGCCTTGCTGCCCTTCTAAAGGCTTGTGTAACAGCGTAGGGAGTGAGCGTAAACAGCCTGCTATTAGCCTCCCTCCCCTCACATAATTCCTGTAAGAGCGTTACAGCGTTAGATGAGAGAGGAACATCACGCCCTTCTCCGTTCTTTGTTTGTTCATCTGACAGATGGATAACACGCTTCTTAAAATCCACCATTGAAGGAGTGATAGCTAATAGCTCATTCCTGCGCATAGCTGTTTCCCATGCAAGCATGATGATAGCTTTAGCCTTCTCACTAGCACGCTCCAGAATCATCCTGTATTCATTCTCTTCTACTATCTTGCTTCTGGGCTTACCAGCATTAGGGAGCTTTACAGGCTTTACTACATCGCTACATGCTACGCCCTTCTCACTATTAGCCCATCTGAGGAAACGGGAAAGGAGTTGCATCTCTAAGCGTACAGTTGAACCACTCACCTCTTTAATGCGTGCTTGTCTGTAAGCTACAGCATCTTCACTGGTGAGGAATTCCAGCGTCTTACCGTTAAGGATTCTCCCTACAGTGTTCAGCTTGAACTTAGCAGATTCATAGCCTCCCCTTTGCTTTCCATTTCTGGTCATCACTTCTTCAAGGTAGATGGCCTTGAGAGATTCAATAGTGTTGGCCTCTTTCTTTATGTCCCGCTCTTGTTCAATAGCCCATTGCTCTACTTCTTCTCTGGTTAAACGTGTAGCTGTCTTAGTGGGATAGCCCTTAATCCTTACCTGCGCATTCCACTTACCAGAGGGGAGCTGTCTTACTGTAGCCATGTGCAATATTTCCTATGTACATCATGACCTATCTTATTGAGTATGCTAACTATTCCATGCCTTTACAGGTCATGGGGTGTCCGGGGTCGGAGGTTCAAATCCTCTCGTGCCGACCAAATTCCCTGAAAAGCAGCCTTAAAGGCTGCTTTTTTCGTTTCTGTCATCAAACCTTCACTTTCCTCGCACCTTCCGCAATCCGTTCTATACTTAACTGCGTGTGGGTAACAAGAGGAGAGTTCATGACATATATTGAAAAAGACGATCCAACAGAAGCACCCGAGTCAGGCGATAAGCAACCTTCCCCGCCAGACCAGAAGTAACCCACGGGGCCGCGTCTGACGCGGCCTTTCTATCTCAGCTTACCTCTCCGTTTAACATTCAGAATAGTCCCGTGTGGCAGTTAACATTCCTCTTACAATCAGCAGGTTAACAGTTGCATTATAATCTGATCTGCTTCACAAAATCGGCTACCGGCTGCGCTTATTCATCAAACTGAAACAAAAATGTCACATAAAATGCCTACCCTGAAATCCCCAGAAATTGACGGATAATTTTTATGGCGATCAAAGCGAAAAGCCTGAAAGATGCAGAAGCGTTGCTGCATTCAGGCATTAGCAAAGTGGAACTGGCGTATGACATTGGCAGCGACGATTTCTTTCGTCTGGCAAGCCACTGGTGCGACCGAGGTGCACGCATCAGCAGGGGTCACCACCATTTCGTTGTTTCTCTGAAGAGTTTTGCCATTCCTCCCAACGACTGATTCCGGCGGGCTGCTTGCCCTGATCCATCGCGCCTGATTTAATGCCTTTTTGGTTTTGATGATGGTCCCGCATGCGCTATCCCGACCTGCCGCTGCCGCCTGTTGCAGGCGGCTTTATCCTTTCCCGGCACCTTAACCGCAGCGATCCTTTGCTGGCGGTGAGTCACTTCGATCCGCAAAAGTATCATGACGGGCTGGCTGTCGAATGGGATATTCCGCTGCCCGCCCGACTGCAGCAGGCTGTCAGTAAACGGCGTGCTGAATACCTCGCCAGCCGTCTGCTGGTCCGGTCAGTGATGGCAGAACTGGGTATTGCTGATTTCATTCTGACCAATGCAGCCGATCGATCCCCCTGCTGGCCCACTGGCATTCAGGCGTCACTATCGCACAGTGCAGGCATCGTTGTGGTAGCGGCAACCCGTCAGCCCTGCGCTGTTGGGGTGGATGTCGAGCAGTTCATGTCGGAGACGACGGCGCATGAAACGGCTGAGTTGCTGATGAACGAGCAGGAACAACACCTGTTACGGACGCTGCCCGTCTCTTTTCGCGCTGCCGCTACCCTGCTCTTCTCACTCAAAGAGAGCGTTTATAAAGCCATCTGGCCGCAACTGCTTCAGCCGATGGACTTTCCGGATGCGGAACTGGTGTCGGTAGATTTTGCGCAGCAGCGCGCGACGTTGCGACTGACTCAGGACTTCAGCGGATGTTTTGCGATGGGGACGTTACTGGAGGCGAGCTTTGTGTGGCGGGATACTCAGGTAATCACGCTAATCACACATCGGCTTAAAAAAACCGGCTAAACAATTCGCGTTAAAACAATGCGGTTTAGCCGGGGGTAACACAGACGAAAGAAAAGGTTCAGAATGGCAGAAACCGGAGTTTCTGCTGATCGCTAACGTAGCCTGGTTCAGGCGAAACACGCCACTACGCTTTTTTGCTAAGCTTTGCCAGCTGCCGTTAAAGCCCGGTGTCGGTGCGTTTTACCGAGTCGAGCGTGGCAAGATCGCGCTCATTACCGGTCAGCTCCGTCAACTTGCCTTCACGCATCTCCAGCAGCCGATCGGCATGAATGAAGTAGTGATCGTCATGGCTGATGGCAAACACCGTTTTACCCGCCTGCTGTAACCATGGCAGCAGCTCGCGGTAGAAGATACGGCGAAAATGGGGATCCTGATCCGCCGCCCACTCATCCAGTAGCAGCACATCGCGCTCTTCTGCCACCGCCAGCAGCAGTGCCAGTCGCTTACTCTGTCCTTTAGAAAGCTGCAGATTCAGCACTTTGTTGCCTTCAATCTTCAGCTTATCCTGCATCTTCAGTCTCTCCAGCCAGAGCTGAACCAGCGCCGGATTGGCTGCAACCCCTTCCCGTCCCATTAACCGGTCAAACAGGTGTAAGTCGGTAAAGACCGCCGAGAACTGACTGCGCCACACATCAAGCTCATCCGCCGTTATCGGCTTGCCATCCAGCAGCAGCGTGCCGGACTGAGGCTGATAAAGACCGGTCAGCAGCATCGCCAGCGTCGATTTCCCGCTGCCGTTGCCGCCAATCAGAAAGACCAGTTCGCCCCGGCGCAGCGTCAGGTTAACCGGCCCGACCTGGAAGCCGTTATCACCATAGTGAAAAGAGACGTCGCGCAACTCCAGCGTTTGCCAGTCTGAGGACGTGGAGGCGGAGTGGAATCCTGACTGATAAGGAGCGAGGTCAAAGGCATTGAGCTTACGGAATGCGACCTGGGCACTGAGCAACGTCGGTAACGCGCCCACCGCGGAGAGCAGCGGTGTGCGTAAAAACAGCAGCGTCAGGGAAAAGGTAGCGGCGACGGCGGTATTGGCCCAGCCCAGGCTGTTGGCCATAAAAAAGACCATGCCGATAGCGCCTAACGTCATGATATTTGACCAGTTGACCGCACTGAGATGATAAGTATCGGCGCGGACAATGTGGTGTCGCCAGGCGCGGGCATCTTCCTGATAAACCGTGTCGTAAACCTGCTGAGCGCGTGAGCGGTTAAGCTGTAGCTCTTTGCGCCCTTCAATCACCGTCTGATAATCACGATAGAGGTTATCTTCGATTTCCCGCAGCTTTGCCATGTGCTGGTAAACCCGCGAGACCAGCAGCCAGCCGCCAACCAGCGTGACACCCAGCCAGACACTGGTTACCAGCAGCATTTTTGGCGACAGCCACGCAAGATAGATCGCCGAGCCAAGCGTAATAATCACGCCCTGAAAGAGCTCCGGCAGGCGCACAAAGGCCAGAGTAATGGCCCGCACGTCGCTGGTCAGTCCCGCCAGCAGTTGCGCACTACCGAGTTGCTCGATGCGTTCAATGCGGGTATCGAGGATACGCTTGATAAATTCGCCGCGCAGTCGCCAGACAAACTGATGGCCAAGCATGGTCAGCGCCAGCTGCGAGGCCAGCGTCACCGCCATCAGCACCACCAGCTGCAACAGAAACTGCGGCAGTACCGCAAATGAGGTGTTGATGGCGACAATCATTTCGCGATTGATAAAGGCGATCATGCCGATACCCAGCACGGCGCTTAACAACGTGAGCGCAATCACCCCGATAAAAGGCCAGCGGAACTGGCGAAAAACAACGCTTAGCAACGTCATGCAGGCAATCCAGCAGTCAAAAAACAGCCTGCAGTGTAATGGGATGCAAAATGATAGCAATAGTTATTCGTACCACGCCGTAACCGGCGTGGTGGGTCAGAAAGCGCGTCGAAACGTCAGGTTATAACGCCAGGCACCCACCAGCGGATGAACGCCTGGCTTAAGTGGCAGGATGCCGTGGTAACGCAGGCGCGACGGCCCGCCCCACACCACAATGTCGCCATGCTCCAGCAGCACACGCTGGGTACTATCACCCCGTTCGAAACCGCCAAACTGAAAGACCGCCGGTAAACCCAGCGACACCGAAACGATAGGCTGACGCAGATCTTTCTCATCTTTATCCTGATGCAGCGTCAGCTTCGCGCCCGGCTCATAGCGATTAAGCAGGCAGGCATCCGGATTAAAGCCAGGGAACCCCGCCTCAGACGCCGCCTGCTGCGCCAGAGTACGAAACAGCGGCGGCATAGCCGGCCATTTACGCCCGTTCAGGTTGTCCTGCTGCTGATACTGGTAGCCGCGAGAATCCACCGACCAGCCGAAATCGCCACAGTTGGTCATCGCCACCGACATGCGATGGCCACCGGGCGTAATGCGATGGGCAAACGGATTCTGCTCCGCAATTGCCATTATTTGCTGATAAAGCGCCTCTGCATCCTCACGTGCGCGACGCCGCAGGATCACCGCGCCCTCAGCCAGCGTCTCCTGCCAGGGTTGTTCTTCACTAAACAGATCTAACATCAGGGTTCTCCGGATTCAGCGGGGATCAGGAAAGCAGCGAACTGCGGCGACATCCAGCTGACAAATTTATCGCCCTGCTTGCTGATCAGATAGACCGCCAGATGCTGTTCGATCGCCAGCGCCTGGGCTTTTTCCGTGCCAAGTACCATCAGTCCGGTATCCCAGCCATCGGCTTCCAGCGCCGTGGTGGCGATCACCGTGGCGGAAACCAGTTTATGCTCAATTGGCCGTCCGGTAACGGGATCGATCACATGAGAAATGCGCTTGCCGTCCAGTTCATAATAGTTGCGATAGCTGCCGGAGGTACTGATGCCGTGTCCCTGCAGATTAACGCGCGCCTGAACCGCATTCTCACGATCGGTCGGTTTCTGAATCGCCACCCGCCACGGCTGCTTCTGCGCATTAAGGCCACGGCTCAGCACGGCGCCGCCCACAGACACCAGATAGTTATTGATGCCAAGCTGCTCCATCAGTCGCGCCAGATGATCGGTGGCGAAGCCCTCGCCCACCGTCGAGAGATCGACATAGAGACCTGGCAGATCTTTCTGCAGCCACTGTCCATCTGCGCCCTGCACCACCCGCAGATGCTGCAATCCGGTCTGCGCCCGGGCGGCGGCGATTTGTGCCGCATCCGGCGTATGGCCGGGCTGCTTCGTCGGGCCAAAGCCCCATAAGTTGACCATTGGCCCGATGGTAATATCCATCGCCCCGCCGGTTTTACGGCCAATCCGCAGTGAGGTCGTGACAATATCTGCCATGTTTTCACTCACCGGCTGCGGTGACAGGTCACGGCTTTGGTTAAAGCGCGATAAGGCGGAGTCTGGCTTCCAGGTAGAGAGTTCCGCATCGTCCGCATCCAGCTGCTGCTGAATCCGCTGTTGCAGTTCCGCTCTGCGCTCACTAGCCACACCGGCCAGGCTTACCCGCCAGACGGTTCCCATGGTTTTTCCTTCCAGCACCAGCGCGGATGTGGTCGCTGACTTATCACAGGCCGTTAACATCAATGCTAACATCGCTATAAACAGCAGATTAATCTGAGAACGCATCTTTCCTCACTTGTAACACTTTATTCAGCTCTGCTACAAAGCATAAACTTCGGGTAAAGACGCTTAAAGAGAGTTGAATATTTCTCTGAAACCTATCAGTATTCACCGGTCATCTACCCTGTATGCGCCTTTTATCAGGCGACTAACGTTAATCAAAGTAAGGAGCGGCAGATGATCTATCTGATTCTCGTCATTGCCCTGGGGCTGTTTATCTTCAGTAGCTATAAAGTCTTGCATCAGCGTCGTCATCGTCACATGACACCCTCACGCCCGCGCCAATAACAGGCTTAACTGCACCTGATTGGGGCAAGATCGCCCTGACGCGCGCGGCAAGTGTACCAAAGTGCGCGCGAGGTCTGTGGCTATGAGAGCGGTAAAGCTGGCATGAATTCTGCACTGTTGAAACAGTGTTTATCTCTGAGAGGTGCAGAATGAAAAATTCACAGAAGTGGCAGTCAGCATGGCATCACTGGCTGAGCTTTTCAGCCTTCACCCTGGCAGGCGTGGCATTTGAAGGCGCGCGATTCGGCAGCGTGGTGTCGTCAGTGACAACCGCGCCGGAAGCCACCAAGTGGCGAAAGGCTGAAGCGCTCAGCCCGAAAGGTGACGCAGGAGCGCAGCGGTAACTGCGCTCCCGTACAACTCAGAACTGGTAAACCAGACCCAGTGCCACCACGTCGTCGGTATTGATACCGGCTGCGTCGGTGAAAGCGTTGTCGTCCAGCAGGTTGATCTGGTAATCAACGTAGGTGGACATGTTTTTGTTGAAGTAGTAGGTCGCGCCAACGTCGATATATTTTTTCAGATTCTGTTTACCCCAGTTCTGAACATCGGTGCCGCGTGAGGTGACGTACGCCAGGGATGGACGCAGGCCAAAGTCGAACTGATACTGCGCAACCAGTTCCCAGTTGTCCGCTTTATCCGCATAGCCATAAGCTGCAGAGTCGCTGCTGCCGAAGCGAGTAGCGTTATAGGCGCGTGAATACATAGCCGCCAGATAGATGTTGTTCGCGTCATATTTCAGACCGCCGGTGTAAGCTTCCGCTTTATCACCACGCCCCAGAATACCCTGCGCTGCGCCATTCTGGTCGTTGGTACGATCAGACTGGAAGGCAGACGCACCAATGCCGAAACCTGAACCCAGATCATAAGTGGTGCTCAGACCCCAGCCGTCGCCGTTCTGACCCAGTACGTCACGGCCATTTGGAGACTCGGTGCTGTTGCCATTCTTGCCCTGATACTGGACTGCAAAGTTCCAGCCATCCACCAGACCGAAGAAGTTATTGTTACGGTAGGTCGCCATGCCGTTACCGCGCTGATACATAAAGTTATCTGCGCCGTAGGTGTCGCCGCCGAACTCTGGCAGCACGTCGGTCCATGCGCCGATGTCGTAAGCTACGCCGTAGTTACGACCGTAGTCGAACGAACCTGCATCACCAAATTTCACACCGGCAAAGCCAACACGGGTGAAGCTGTCAGCCGTACCTTCAGACTCGGCGTTGTTCAGCGCGGCCTGGTATTCCCACTGGCCGTAACCGGTCAGCTCATTGCTGATTTCGGTTTCGCCTTTGAAGCCGAAGCGAACGTAAGACTGATCGCCATCAGAACCATCGTTATCAGAGAAGTAGTGCAGACCGTCAACTTTACCAAAGAGATCTAATTTGTTGCCGTCTTTGTTATAGATTTCAGCTGCGTTTGCTGATCCTGCTGCAACCAGCAACGCAGGGATCATCAGGGAGAGAACGCGACGTTTCATTTTATTACCCTCTGTTATGTGCCTTTATTATTTGCCACTGCTAACTGAATGATTAAAAATTCAGCCGGCAGGCCATTGTTGTTTTATAACGGGCAATAATCCACCAGGAAAATGCTACTAAATTTCCAAAAGTGTTTCATACGTCGAAACAGTTATTTCATAATGTAAATAACGGGGAACTAATAACCAGCACGGATCGATAAAAAATGGCGCACAAATCGATAAACCGATTCAGAGAGCTATGTTATCAACAGGTTACATCAGAGTATTCCGAAGCACTGAATGATAAAACTTATACGGCATCTGGTAATAGAATAGACCCCGCTATCATCATTTATTCCATTATTACCTTCATTCTCCCCGAATGAGATGTACAACTTATTATTTCCCGCCGGACAAGTTGTCCGGCATTTTTTTGCCTGCTATTTACCGTTCCGTTATATCTTCGTAAACTTTCTTAACCGGGTTAAATTAACTACGGCCTGTTTCCGCACATATTGTTAAAATACGCACACTTTGCGCCCTGACTGCCCAAATATCCGCCATGTTAATTTATCACCGTAATTAAGCAGGCGGATATTTAAGCTGGTGCGGATTTTCAGCGCTCACGCATCGATTCTTTGACTTTATTCAGGGGCTTAATCAGATAATCCATAACCGATTTCTGACCGGTTTTAATCTCTACATTGGCCACCATACCGGGCACGATCGGGAATTTTCGTCCGGCACGGTTAGTCAGCTCGGCTTTCTGGGTACGAACATAAACACGATAGTAATATTGATCACGTTTTACCTCATCCTGCAGGGTATCTGGCGACACCGTTTCAACTTCGCCGTGCAGATCGCCATAGATGGAGGAGTCATAGGCGGTCACTTTGACGGTAGCCGCCAGACCGGGCCGGATATAAGCGATATCGCGTGGATTGATGCGCGTCTCAATCAGCAACTGATCCTCCAGCGGGACGATTTCCATCAGTTTGCCGCCAGGCTCCAGTACCCCACCGACCGTGGTGACCTGAATATCTTTAACAATGCCGCGCACCGGTGAATAGAGCGTGGCACGCGTCAGCTGATCCTCTTTGCCTGCAGCAACCTGCAATTGCGCATCCAGTTCGGCATTGTTTTTCACCTGCTCTTCGTGGGCGCGCACCAGATAGTCATTGCGCGCCTCATCGATTTTGCCGCGCAGATCGCTGACCTGACGACGCAGTCGAATCACCTCGACCTGCCCTGCTGCGCCTTTGGCAACCAGCGGTTCCGTCAGGCGCAGTTCATCCTGCACCAGTCGCAGCGACTGCTGCAGATTACTGATGGTTTCGGTGAGATTACGGCGTCGCGACTCGTAGAGCTGCCGTTCGCGCGTCACCAGGTTCGGCTCCTTCAGCGTTTCGGCGCTGAATGTCAGCGGCGTGCCCGACAGCTCCGCCTCCAGCCGCTCGGACGAGGCGCGCAGGGTGCGCACTTTGGCCTGCGCCTCGCCGAAGTTCGACTGGAAGCGTGTCGGATCGAGGGTCGCCAGCACCTGCCCTTTTTCGACAATGTCGCCCTCATGCACGTTAAGCTGTTTGACGATGCCGCCATCCAGGCTGTCGATCACCTGCGCGCGGCTGGAAGGGGTGACTTTACCGGTGCCGACCGTGACCTCATCCAGAATGGCAAAGTGCGCCCAGATGAGAAAAATCGCCAGCGCGGCGGTGCAGAGCCAGATAATCGCCGATGTCCGGCGCTCATGACGGGCAAGATCTTTATCAACAATAACCAGACTCATGCGGTGTCTCCTTTACCTGGCGACGGTGCCGACGCGGGTGTCGTCGCACGGCGCAGGATCTCGTCGCGCGGGCCGTCGGCCACAATCCGGCCGTTATCCATCACCACAATACGATCGACCATCTTCAGCAGCGCCGGACGGTGCGTCACCAGCACCAGCGTCCGGCCGCTGATCCAGCCCTGTAGCTGACGGATCACATGCTCCTCCAGCTGTTCATCCATCGCCGCGGTGGGTTCATCCAGCAACACCACCTGCGGCTGACGCAGGATCAACCGGCTCAGCATCACCATCTGACGCTGGCCGCCCGAAAGTCCGCGCCCGCCTTCATTGATAATGCGGTCCAGGCTGGCGGCATCCTGCTGGACCAGCGACAGCGCGCCGCTGATGCGCAGCGCCTGCAGCATCTCCTGTTCGCTGGCATGGGGATTGCCCAGCATCAGATTCTGCCGCAGCGTGCCAAAAAAGAGGCGGGAGTCGTGCGACAGCCAGCCGAGCTGACGACGTAAATCGGTGGGATCGATACGCTCAATATCGACGCCATCGACAATCACTTTGCCCTGCGTCGCCAGCGCCTGACCGGCGAGGATCTTCAGCAGCGTCGATTTCCCTGCTCCGACTTTGCCCAGAATGGCAATCTTCTCGCCGGGCTTAATCTGTAGTTGCTGAACGTTGAGCACATTCTTTTCATTCTCTTCGTCATAGCTGTAGTGCACATTGCGCAGATCGTACTGGCCGGTGAGCGTCGGGCAGTGTGCCAGCGTGGTCGCTTCAGGCTGATCAAGCGGCTTTTTCAGCAACTCATCCAGCCCTTTCATCGCCATTTTGGCGTGCTGCCAGCGCGAGAAGACCATGGTCAGCTGCATCAACGGGGCGATGGTGCGTGATGAGAGCAGGCTGCAGGCAACCAGCGTACCGGTAGTGATTTGCGAATCGAGCACCAGATAGACACCAAATACCAGCATGCCCGCATAGGTGAGCTGCTGCACAGTCGAGGCCCAGCCGGTGAGACGCGCGCCCCACAACCGCTGCTGGTTACTGATTGAGGCGCTGACTTCGTGCGTCTGCTCCCACTGACGCTGAAAATAGGGTTCCGCCTGCAGCGCCTTGATATCCTCAATCCCTTCAATGGTCTCTACCAGCACCGCATTGCGCAGCGCGCCCTCGCGCAGCCCCTCTTTGGCCAGCCGCGCCATCGGGATCTGCACCAGCAGACCGGGAATGACGATCAGCGGGATCGCCGCCAGCGGAATCAGCACCAGCCAGCCGCCAACAAACGACATAATAAACAGGAACAGGATAACAAACGGCAGATCGGCCGCTGCGCCTACCGTGGTCGAGGTGAGCAGCTCACGCACCTGGTCGATCTCACGCAGCTGCGAGATAAACGAACCGGTCGATTTCGGACGCGCCTCATTACGTATGCTCATCGCCCGGGCAAACAGCATGGCCGAGACTTTCAGGTCGATGCGTTTGCCCATTAAGTCTGACACCTGGGTCCGCATCAGCCGGATCAGATACTCAATGGCCGCAGCGATCAGCACGCCGACAAACAGTACCCACAGCGTGGACTGCGACTGGGCCGGGATGACCCGATCGTAGACCTGCATCGAAAAGAGAATACCGGCCAGTGCCAGCACATTACTGATCACCGAGGCCAGCGAAATTTCCGTGATACGGCGGCCCATACCGCGAAAATTTTTCCAGAACCAGTGTGGTTCATAAGGCTGAACGAATTCGTCGATGCGCGCATCACGGCCACGCGCCGCTACGCCAATCACGCCGACATCGCCCTGGGCGCGTGCCAGCAGTTCTGATAAAGCGCTTTCACGCACCACATCGCCGCCCTCACTGAGCCAGTAGCGCGCGCTGTTGTCTGAATCGATGCTCTCCAGCACCGCCACGCTGGCATTCTCCAGCACCAGCACCACCGGGGTGATCTCCTGACGCCAGCGCAGTTTGTTCTGCGGCACCATGGTCAGATGCAGTCCCAGCAGGCCGGAGAGTCGTTCCAGCTGCTGTGACACCGGCAGATGTTCAAACCAGCGCATCTGCTGACGCAGGGTTTTGCCATCGGCAGGTTTACCGAATCGCGCGGCTACGCGCAGCATGGCGGCAATCCAGTTATCGGTATTCAGGGTTGATGTACTCATTATTAATGCCTTATCGCTATTGCAGCGAAGGAAGGAGATCGCCGCTGCTTTGCTGGCGATCGATACCCATGATATCGAGCAGATTGTCTACCGCGGCGGCATAACGCACGGTGGCGTCCCAGCCATCGTAAAGCGCGGTGATACGTGAGCTGTCAGCCTGAAACACATCCTGTTCCACGCTAAGCAGATCGTTCAGGCTGCGCTTACTCAGGCGATATTCATCGGCGTAGACATTACGGGTATGGTCGGCGCTGGCCAGCTGCACTTCCCCGGCAGCCTGCCGCTGCTGCGCGCCAATCATGTCGGCATAGGCGGTAGAGGCGTTTTGATTGATGGCGAGCTTGGCCTGCTGAATAGCGGCCTGCGCCGCTTCACGATCGCCCTCCGCTGACTGGGTTTTCGCATTCACCAGGCCGCCCTGATAAAGCGGCGCTTCCACCTGCAGCTGCACTTCATCATCCCAGTAAGATTGACGATCGTTTTCATAGCGGGTCCGGCCCGCCTGCACTTTAATCGTCGGCCAGTGACCGGACTCTGCCTGGCGCACCCGTTCACGAGCGGCTTCCTGCTTCGACTGCGCGCTGCGCACTGCCGCGCTGCTTTCATAGGCGATTTTGTCGAGGGTGATCTGCTGCTTAAGCAGCGCCTGTGGCAGTTCAGGCAGCGTGGCGGGGACCACGCCGGTCAGCACGGTCAGTTGCGCGGTGGCGGAACGATGCTGGGCACGATATTGCTCCAGCGTGGCCTGCATGGCGGCGATGCGGGTTTCTGCCTGCAGCACGTCGGACTGGGAATTGAGGCCGGCATCGGCGCGCAGCTTCGCGATATCCCGCACGCGCTTCAGTGAGGCAATATTGGTATGCGCCGTTTCTGCCAGCGCCTGGTAACGTTTGACTTCGAGGTAGGCCTGCAGCGTATCTTCCGCCACGGTGGTCATGGAGTCGAACAGGCTGTAACGATAAGCATCCGACAGCGCGTGCTGCTCATCGATGGCGCTGCCGGTGCGGCCAAAGTCGTAGAGCAGCTGGCTGAGCGTGATGCCACCGGAGCCGTTGTTGTTCAGGCTCCCGGCGGAGTCGGTCTGATGAGAGCGTCCCGCCGCGCCCTGCAGTGAGATCTGCGGATACCAGGCGCTGCGGGCGGCATCAAGATCCCCCTCACCGATGTGGATCTGTGCCGCCGCTTCCGAGATTTTCGGATTGCGGGCAAAGGCCCGAAGAATGGCGTCGCGCAGCGTTAAGCTGGCAATCTGCTCTTCGGTGGGCGCGGCGCGCCAGTTAAATTCGGCTTTAGGTAACGGTGCGGCAAAGGCCGCGTGCACTGCAACGCCACTCAGGGCGCACAACAAAAAAGTTAATCGCGCTTTGTTCATTATCCATACCAACAGGGGTTCTTATCATCATGGTGTTTTTCCTGGTGAACAAAGCGAGCAAAAAGGGGTGCAACTCAGCGTCTGACAGATTTACTGCGTTATTTTATTTATGGTTCGCAAGCGAGACGCTAAACGACCTTTAACATTATTAGATCAGATCCCGCGCTTATTCCTGCTAAAAACAGATGAAATCGTTAATATTTCTGCTGAACGAACGAAAAGCAACCACTGAGCGAGCTCGCGCCAATCCAGACAGGCTTAACAGACCTGTCCGGAAGGCAGTGCGTTTACTAATGTGTCAGCGTCAGACCAGGGGGTGTGCCGCAGGATGCTGCAGCAGGTGGTCGGCGAGCGTATAAGGAATATCGGAGAACAGTTGACTTTCCTGCGGTGCGGCGGCGGCAGAAGATGCCTGCGCCACATGTGCGGTTTCCGCCTGCTGGGTCAGGCTGACCGTCTCCAGCAACTGGTCCACCGTCTGACCCTCCAGCGGGTTGGCACTTTCAGTATGTGATGCCACCTGCACCGCCTGGCTGGCACTGGCCAAATTACCGGCGCTGTCTTTGCCGCTGACTGTCATCTGGTACTCACCATCGTCCAGCGGTGCCAGCTGCCCGGCCAGAATGGTCAGCGCCCAGCCGCCATCGGCTTTTACACTGGCGCTGTAGTGCTGATCGCCCAGCGTTAATTCCACCAGGCTGCCCGGTTGCAGATGACTGGAGCTGCCCTGAATCAGATGCCAGCTGTTGACATCGGCAGCATCAATTTGGTTATCACCAAAAGCCGTGTCCAGGGTCAGCGTTGGCCGCTGGTGCACGGCTACGGTAAAGAGTTTATCGCTGGTCTGGGTGTCGCTGTTGCCATATTCATCCCAGCGGTGAAAGGTGGCGGCGACCGGGCCATCCGACAGCGCCAGCAGCTCGCTGGAGGTCAGTGTTACCATACCTTTGGCATCGGGCTGGTAGGTTTTATCGTTGATCTCCAGGGTGTTGGCACCTTCAACGTAGAAGCTCAGATCGTGCTGCGCCTCCTGATAGTTGAGCGTCATGTCACCGCCGATATCCATTTCGGTGTAGATCGGAATAAAACCGGTGTGGATATTCAGCTCATGCGTGACGTCGATGTAGTTTTTGGCCCCGTCGATCGACCAGGCGCGGATTTCCCCAACGTTGATAAAGGCGTGCACATCCGCTGCCGGGATCACCACCTGCCAGTGTCCATCATCGCCTATGGTGGCGGCATAATCTTTCTGGTTGGCACCCGTGATCACCAGGCGATGGCCCGGCATGACGGTGGAGAGCGTGCCGCTCAGTAGCAGGTCCTGCTGGCTTTCTGCCAGGTTTATCACATCGTCCGCAGTGATCTTATCGAAGCTAATTTTTGGCAGGCTACTCAGATGGGTGATCAGCGTCAGATCGTGATATTCGGTGGCGGTTTTTCCATTGGGATCAGTCGCCGTGACTTTCAGGCTGTAGACCCCGTCTTTCAGCGCCTGCATATCGCTTTCATGAAATGTGCCATACCACTTACCGTCATTTCCCATGCTGGCGGTGGTGGTTTGCGTACCCAGCGTCAGTTTCAGCACCGACCCCACCGGCAAGTGCGTTGCGCTGCCGCTAATCTCGACGCCATAAATGCTCTCAGCAATACTCACCGCGTTGTCACCACTGACCGTGTCCACGGTCAGGGTAGGTTTGATCGTGCGGTCGGTATAGAGACCAAAATCTACGGTGGTTGCCGTGCTTTGCCCTGCTTTATCGGTAATGGTCAGCGTCAGCGTATGATTGCCATCCGCTACGCCTTTCAGCGTATCAGCCGGCATGGAGGCGTTCCAGTAGCCCCACTTATTGACGGTGCTGTGCCAGCTTTGATCGTTGAAGGTCAGCGTTACGGTGGATCCCGCTTCTCCTTCCGCACGGCCGCGCAGATGCACCGGCTTTTGCGCTTCCCAGCCGGCGATCACGCCATCACTGGCGATCGGTTCATAGGGTCGCAGCATAGCGGGCGGCGAACTTTTCACCGCGCTGACAGCCAGTGTGCTGTCGTTGAGCGGGCTGCTATGCAGTGACTCGGTGGAGAGCGTAGTGATCGGCAGGCTCTGGCCCGGCGTGGCGAAAGGAAGGCTCAGACTTTGCGTGGCGGCTGGCGCAATGGCGGGCACAGCGCTATCGGCGACGGCAAAATCGCTCACCGCCGTCTGAAAAATGGATTCAAGCCGGGTAGTACGAAGCGTATCGCGTGATGACATAGGTAACCTCAGTTCAGAACAGAAACGCAGACAAAAACCATCGGATAAACCGATCGTTTAGTCTGACAACATGGTAGTGGGACAGCTGAAGCTGCCCGTTTCCGCTGGTCGGAACCGGTTACCCGCAGGTAACAAGGATTGATAAACAGGACGCTAATAAAAGCGCCAAATAGAGTCAGAATGCTGATTTTACGGCGTGACGCCGTTTGTTGCGCCTACCCTAATCTTTCATTCTGCTAATGAATAGTGGCGATAATCTGGAAAATGCAATTATCACGTGACTAAAACAAAAAAAAGCGGGTGCTTTCGCACCCGCTCTATTCATCTTCTGAACAGACCTTTCAGTCACTACACAACATGAACCTGCAGGTTCTGCTGCACCAGCACATCGCCCAGGGTGTTATCACTGGTCAGCGCCGAGTTGTGGTAAATCTCAAAGACTCTGCCCTCAACGGTACGCTCGCCCGTCACTTCCCAGATTCCGCCGTTGCTGTTAGCCAGTGTCACCTGGCTGCCATCTGCGCCTTTGATCAGCAAATCGTCACTCTGCTTATCCGTGATATTGAGTGCTTCATTGAGATCGAGCTTCACGGAGTTGGTTCCGGTTTTACCCAAATCGAGCACCTCAATGTGTTCGACCTTCAGGCCCAGCGCGGTGAGATCCAGACTGAGATGCTCACCATTCAGCACCAGGGTATCGGTGCCTGCGCCGCCATCAATATGGGTAAAGTTAAGGTCACTGACCGTCACGATATCCGCCCCGCTGCTGCCGGTCACTGTCGCCCCCTCAATGGTGCTGCCATCGGCCAGCGTAATCACGACGCCGCCGATGGTGTACCCCGCCTCCTCTGCCGGTGCCGCTGCCACCGCGGCGTCATTTGCCGCCGCGTTTTCACTGCTGCCGACGGGTGTCACGGTATCCGCTTCGGTGATCAGCGTGGAAGCCACCGCCACATGGGCGCTGCTCTCGTCGCTGCTGGTGCTGCTGTTATGCTGCGTCTCCGCGCTGGCGACAGTAGCGCTGTCATCCGCCACCGAGAACAGCGCAACCGATTCGTTTGCCGCCAGCGTCACCGGTAGCACGGCACCCAGTAACAGGGTATTGGTGGTCGAGTAGCTGTTACCGGCCGCGTCGGTAATCGTGACTTTCGCCAGCGTTCCCAGCGACAGCAGCAGGCCACCCACCGACAGCAGTGAAGGTGAGAAGTTAACCGCGTAACGCCCCAGCGCATCGGTCGTGGTGTTCAGCGTCGGGCCGTTGTTGCCGTTGGAGAGCAGCAGCGTAACGTTCACTTTCGAGCCCTGCGCGGCATTCAGCGATCCCCCCTGCACCACCAGACCCGCCAGTAAGGAACCGACGATGCTCAGCACCGGATCGACCCCGACCAGCGGCTGATTGTGCGACAGCGCGGTAAAGCTGCTGGTGCTGGTTGCGGTGTTGCCGCCAATATCCGCCACCGTGACGGTGAGAGGATGGCTGCCATCGGCGATCCCTTTCAGCGTCGCTGACGGCACGCTGATGCTCCATGCGCCATTCGCACCAATAGTAGTGGTGAGGATATTGCCCGCCACGTTCACCGTCACCGTGCCGCCCGCCGCGTTGGTGCTGGTTCCTCTGATGGTTTCAGTACTGTTGGCTTCCGCAATATTGAGGTAGCCATCGCCGCCAAAGAAGCTGTTGACGCTGACCGTTGGCGTGGTGTGACTGACCACACCCAGCGACGCCGAGGTGTTGCCAATGCTGCCCGCACCGTTGGTTACGCTGGCGGTGACAGTCTGCAGGCCGTCAGTAATGGCAGCAAGGTTAGCCGCCGGAACAGAGAGACTCCAGTTGCCGTTGCTGCTCACCGTGGTGCTGTAAGTCTGACCACCCAGCGTGACGCGCACGACCGATCCCTCGGCGTTGCTGGCGGTGCCGCTGATGGTCTGCGCCGTTTTGACATCCACCGCGCTCAGCGCACTGTCACCAAACAGCGAGGTAATGGCGACCACCGGCGTCGACTGACTGATGACGCTCAGCGTTCCGCTGCTGTTTGCCACGTTACCGTAGGCATCGGTGCCGGTGACCGTGACGGTTTTACTGCCGTCAGTGATAGCAACCAGATCCGCTTTCGGGACGGTAATACTCCAGTTGCCGCCGCTGACCACTTTGGTGGTGTAAGTCAGGCCATTCAGCGTGGCGCTGACGGTTGAACCGGCAGAGAGGCTGGACGTCCCGCTCAGGGTCTGGTTAGAGGCCAGATCCGCGGCGCTCAGCACACCATCGCCAAACACCGTATTCACCGACAGAGTCGGCTGGAACAGTCCCAGTGACACGCCCGCGCTGGTGCTGCTGACGTTTCCGACCGGATCGGTGACGGCCGCGCTGACGGTGAAGTTACCGTTCAGCAGCGTTGACAGAATCGCTGGCGAGACGGCGGTTGAGAAACTGCCATCCGCGTTGACCTGCGCGTTGACGATGGTGTTGCCAATTGCCAGCCTGACGCTGCTACCCGCAGCCAGCCCGGAGACCGTGCCGCTGATGGTCTGAGTCACCAGCGACTCCGCCAGGTTCAGCACGCCGTCGCCAAACAGCGGATTGAGGGTGACTTTCGGCAGGTTGTGAATACCGACCAGTGCCCCGGCCGTGGTGCTGTTGGTGTTACCCGCGCTGTCGGTGACGCTGATGCCCACGGTCAGATTGCCATCTGCAATCCCCTGCAACAGCGCTGGCGTCAGCGAGACGTTAAAGTTGCCATTGGCATCGGTCGCCGTCACCAACTGCTGTGAACCTACCGACACCACCACGCGCGATCCCGCTTCCGCGCCGCCAATCACCCCACCGATCACCTGGGTGACCAGCGAATCCGCCACGTTCAGCAGACCGTCGCCAAACAGCGGATTCACGGTGATAGTCGGCAGCAGCGTATCGACCCGGATACCGGCGCTGGTGCTGGCGGTATTGCCCGCCGCATCCGTTACCGACGCGCCCACCGTCAGGTTGCCCTGCGCCAGCGTGCCCAGAATATCTGGCGTCACTGTGGCGCTGAACGCCCCGCCCGCACCCACGGTGGCGGTCACCTGGCTGTTGCCAACCGAGAGCGTCACCACACTGCCCTGCGCGACGTTGTTCACCACCCCGCTGATCACCTGTCCGGTGGCGATATCGGCCAGGTTCAGCACCCCATCACCAAACAGTGAGGTCAGCGAGATTGATGGCGTCTGAGTAAAGATGCCGATGGATGCGCTGCTGGAGGCGACATTACCCGCCACGTCTCTGACGCTGACGCCCAGCGTCAGATTGCCATCCAGCAGAGAGGTCAGATCGCTGCCCGGCAGGCTAACGCTCCACACTCCACCCGCCTGTACCGTCGTACTGTAACTCTTGCTGCCAAAGGTGACCGTCACCTGGGAACCCACAGCCGCATTTTCTATCACGCCACTGACGAGCTGTCCGGCAGCGGCTTCCGCAATGTTCAGCAGGTTATCACCGCCAAACAGCCCGGTGAGCGCGCCAACCACCGGCACCGCATCGACAATCGCGGTGACGGTTTCACCGACGGTGCGGGTGTTGCCCGCGGCATCGGTCAGGGTGACGTCAAGCGCAAGATTGCCATCGCTTAACAGGCCCAGCACCGAAGGCGGCACCACGATGGCCCATTTACCATCCTGGCCCACTGACGCAGAGAGCGTTGTGCCGCCCAGTACCACCGATACCGTGGCACCCACACCCGCCGAGGTCGCAACCCCGGAGATAGTCTGCGCCACCGTGGTATCCAGCGCGCTGAGCGTGCCGTCGCCGAACACCGAGTCGACCACCAGCGTCAGCGCACTGTTGACCACTTTGTTGACCGTCAGCGTGGCGTCGGTCTGGTTGCCCGCACCGTCATTGACCCGCACGCCAAACACCAGCGCACCGTCAGTGAGACTCGACAGGACATCCGGCGCGAGATCGATGCTCCAGCGTCCGTCAGCACCCACCGTCGCGGTGGCGATCGGCGCGGCATCGCCCAGATAGAGACCGATGGTCTGGCCTTCTGCTCCCTGCGCGCTGCCGGTCAGCACCTGGCTTAGCACCAGGTCAGCGGCGTTGATCACGTTGTCGCCGAGGAACGCGTCGACCTGGACCAGCGGCGCGGCGGTATCCACCGTCACCGTCTGGGTGGTCGTCGTCACGTTACCGGCCGCATCCGCCAGCTGCGCGGTGATCACCGGCGAGCTGCCATCGGGAAGAGCCTGCATCGCGCTGGCAGGAACCGTTGTGGACCAGGTGCCGTTGCTCTGCACCACGGCGTTGTAGGTCTGATTATTGAAGGTCACCACTACCGTGCGACCCACTTCGCTGAGATCGGCGGTGCCACTGATGGCCTGGCTGGTGGCACTTTCATTGCCATTGACCTGGTTGTCACCGGTAAACGGATTGAGAGTCAGTGCCGGTGGCGTAAGGTCGATCAGCACGTTACCGCTGGTGGTCACAGGGGTAGTGCCATCGGTAGCATTCACCGTGATGGGGACGCTGCCGTCCGCATTGCCAAAGGCACTGACCGGCAATGCCGCCGTTGACCAGTTGCCCGACGCATCCAGCGTAGTCGCGTACTCCTGACCATTGATCGACACCGTCACTACCCCACCCGCGCCGAGGTTAGCGGAGGTGCCACTCACTACCACACCACCCGCCACATCCTGGGTGCTGATGATGTTGTCGCCCGACACCGTGCCCAGCGTAACCAGCGGCCCTGGCGGTGGGGTAAGATCTACCGTCAGCGCAACCGTGCCGTTGGCGGTATTGCCTGCCAGATCGGTCACTGCCAGCGCCAGGGTCGTCGATGGACCAAAGGTGGCCATCTGTTCTGGCGTCAGCGTTACACTCCAGTTGCCGTTGGCTGTCACTATCGCGGTGCCAAGCAGCGTGTCATTCAGCGAGATTGAGACCACTGATCCCGGCTCGGCTCCCGCTGCGGTGCCGCTGAGACTCTGCGGCTGAATGCTCTCGGCGTAGTTCAGCGCATTGTCACCGGTAAAGGCGGCAACATTAAGCACCGGTGGTGTGGTGTCGAGCACCAGCGAACTGTTAATGGTGGTGCTGTTGCCCGCCGCATCGGTTGCCGTCACGGTAACCGGATAGGTGGCATCCGGCAGCAGTGAAAGCTCCGCCGTTGTCAGTGGCACCGTCCAGTTCCCATTGGCATCCACTGTCGCAGAATAGGTTGTGCCGCCAAGCGTAAGCTGCACAGTCTGATTCGCGCCCGCCTCACCGGTGGTTCCGCTCAGCGTCACTCCCGCGGCCACATCGCCGCCATTCACATAACTGCCAAGGAATTCCGGATTGACCGCAGGCTGTGGCGCGCTGAGATCCGCGGTGAACGGCAGCTGCGCCGACGCGCTGTTGCCCGCCGCATCCACGACGTTAACCGTCAGTGATTGCGCACCGTCACCCAGTGAACTCAGGGCGTTGGCAGGAATGTTAACCGTCCAGTTACCGTTGCTCGCCACGGTGCCAGAATAGAGGCTGCCGTTGACATCCACGGTAATGCTGACCGCCTGGTTCGCCCCGACACTGCCGGTGGTGCCGGTCAGGGTCACCCCTGCCGCGGCTTCACTGATGTTCAGCAGGTTGTCGCCGCCAAATGCGCCTGGGTTGAAGGTCGGCACGGGCAGCGCCACCTCTGTCACCACGTTCTGCGCCGTCGCGTCGCTGTTACCCGCGATATCGGTCGCCGTCACGGTAATGGTGTGGGTGCCGCTGGTGAAAGTGGCTAACTGCGCTGGCGACAGGGCCAGAGACCAGCTGCCATCGGTCTGCACCGTGGCTGCCAGTGGCTGACCGTTGTTAAAGCCAGAGATCAGCACCGTTACCGTCTGTCCGGCTCCGGTAATGCCGGTTGTGCCACTAAGGATCTGTTCACCGGCCGCCTCTGCTGCGTTCAGCGCACCGTCTCCAAACGGCAGGTTCAGGGTGACATCCGGCAGCGCGTTAACGGCGACCAGTATCGTGCCGCTGGTGCTGCCGATGTTGCCGTTCGCATCGGTAACCGTCACGCTCACCGGCCAGTTGCCATCCGGCAATGACTGCAATACAGAAGGCGGCAGATCCAGCGACCAGCGCGAACCATCCGCACTGAGCGTAGCGGAATAGACCGTGCCATTAACGGCTACCGTAACCGAGGTGGCATTATCAATGTTTACCGCACCGGTCAGTGATCCGCCTGCGGCGGCCTCCTCAGCATTGATACGGCCATCAATAAATGGCGTATCCAGCGTTGGATTAGCAATCGGCGTAATCGCAGCGACGAACGTTTTGGTCGTTTCAATGCTGTTACCGGCCCGATCGGTGGTAATCAGGGTCAGCGTGTGTTCACCGGTTCCCAGGCTGGCGATGAACTCTGGGGGCAGGCTGGCAGTCCAGTTGCCATTGGCATCGACCGTCACCGACAGCGGGATATTGTCATCGCCTACCGTGACGCTCAGGGTCTGGCCCGGCACGACGGTGGAGGTGCCGGTGACCAGCTGAACGGAACCGGCTTCGCTGATATTAATGATGTTATCGCCGAACAGTGTCGTGTCGAAGGCGGCTGAAACAGGATCACTCTGCAGGATCTCAACGCCTGCGGTAACCTGCGCCGGATTACCGGCACCATCCGCGGCGCTGACCACCACCTGTGTCAGTCCATCGGCCAGGCCCGTCAGCGCGCCCGGTGCCAGGTTCAGCGTCCAGTTGCCGCTGGCATCCGTGGTGGTGCTGAAGTTCTGCCCGCCTACAGAGATGTTCACCACACTGCCTTCCGGCAGATTGGTACTGTCACCACTCAGCGTTAACGCCCCTTCCGCATCTGCCGCACTGATCAGCGCATCGCCAAACGGCGTATTCAGCGTCAGCGCTGGCAGGGTATTAAACGCTACGTCCAGTGTCGTGGTGCTATCCGTGGTGATATTGCCCGCCGCGTCGGTGACCGAAACGGTAATCGCATTGGGGCCGTCCGCCAGCTGCTGCAGGTCAGCGGTCGGAATAGTAAGTGACCAGTTACCGTCGGCATCGGCCGTGGTGGTATAGCTGACGTTATTCAGCGTCACCGTCACCGGCAATGCGCCCGTGGTGCTGCCGCTGATGGTGAGATCCTGCAGCGACTCCGCCAGGTTAAGGGTATCTCCCGCATCGACCGTGATATTCGTCAGCGCAGGCGGTGTGGTAATGAAACTAACCTCCTGAGTGGCGGTCGCCGGATTGCCTGCGACATCAGTGGCGGTCACGGTAAAGATTTGCGTGCTGCCCGGAGCCACGCTGGTAAAGGCAGCAGACGGCACATTCACCGTCCAGTTGCCGTCAGCGTCGAGCGTGGTGCTGTAGTCAGTGCCGTTAAACGACACCGTCACCAGCGTACCCGCTGCCAGCAGGGTGCTGCTGCCGCTGACCGCGACATCCGCTGTGGCCTCGGTGGCGTTAATCACATCATCGCCGGCTACCACGTTCATGGTCAGCGTCGGCTGAACCTGCTCGCTGGCCAGCACGACCAGGCTGGTGCTGGCGCTGGCCGGATTGCCAGACGTATCCGCTGAGAGCACGACCAGCAGCTGATCGCCATCCGGCAGATTACCCAGATCGGCGGCCGGAACGGTCACCGTCCAGCTGCCATCGGCTGCCACCGTGCCGCTGTACTGAATGTTATTCAGCGTCACCGTCACCAGCTGGCCTTCCGCCAGGTTGTTACTGGTGCCGCCGATGTTCAGATCCTGTAGCGACTCCGCCTGGTTAAGGAAATTATCGTCACTGATGGTCCCGATGGTCAGGGTTGGCAGGTTCAGAGTGTCAGCATCACGCGTCAGGGTCTGGGTGGCCGTGGCCGGGTTCCCCGCCGCATCGGTCATCGAGACAGCAACGGTGTAGCTGCCGTCAGCCAGCCCCTGCACGACGCTGGCTGGCAGTGTCACCTCCCAGGTGCCGTCAGAGAGCACCTGAGTGGTGTAATCGACATTCTGGAAGCTGACGGTGACCGTCTGTCCGGCATCCGCTACCGACGCACTGCCGCTGATAGCGACCGCTTCCAGCACCTCTACCGAATTGATAATGTTGTCGCCGCCGATGGCATTGACGGTCAGCACAGGCGGCGTGAGATCGACCGTAACGGCGCTGGTCAGCGAACCACTGTTACCGGCGGCATCGCTGGCATTGACCACCAGCGTAGTAACCCCCTCGCCCAGCGACTGCACCTGATCTGCTGATAAGTTCAGCGTCCAGTTACCCTGCGCATCCACCGTGGCGGAATAATCGTTCCCGCCCAGCGTCACGCTGACGGTCTGGCCGTTGCCCGCTACACCGGTGCTGCCGGTCAGCGTCTGACCGACTCCCTGTTCCGCCAGGTTCAGATAACCATCGCCAAACGGGGTGTCTATGCTGACGGCCAGCGACGCCGTTGCCACGGTGATTTCACGGGTTTCGGTTACCGGGTTACCCGCCGCATCGCTGACCGTCACGGTCAGAATGTACGCCCCGGCCGGAATACCGGCCAGCGAACCCGCAGGCAGCGTCAGATTCCACTCGCCGTTCTGGTCAACCGTGGTAGTCCAGGTCTGGTTGTTCAGCGTAATGGTGACCTGCTGTCCCGCTTCGGCATTGCTGTTACCGCTGAGAACAATCGGCGCGGTGCTTTCGGCAATATTGATACTGTTATCGCCCGCAACCGTATTCAGTGTCAGGGTCGGTGGCGTCAGATCCACCGTCACGCTGCCCTGGCTGCTGCCGGTGTTACCCGCTGCATCCTGGACTGTGACGGTATAGTTCAGGAGATCTTCCGGCAGGCCGGCCAGCGCGGAAGCCGGCACGCTGATCTGCCAGTTGCCATTGCCATCGACGGTGCCGTTGTAGGTTGCGCCATTCAGCAGCACGCTCACCGTCTGGCCGTCACCGGTTATGCCGGTGGTGCCGCTCAGGGTTTGTGCTGTGGCGATCTCGCTGCTGTTGAGCAGGCCATCGCCAAAGGCCGAGACGATCTGCGGTGCTGGCAGCGTCGCCAGCACGCTGAGCGCTGCCTCGCTGCTCAGGGTCGCCCCGCCGCTGTCCGTTGCGGTGACCGTCAGAGTGTAAGGCCCATCGGCGAGCGCCGTCAGTGCCTCAGCCGGAACGATCACTGTCCAGCGGCCGCTGGCCGAGACCTGCGCGGTGTAGCTGATGTTGTTAAACAGCAACGTGACTGTGCTGCCCTCTGTCACGTTCACCGACGTACCGGTGACGACCAGGGCCTGACCCAGCTCCTGCGCATTCAGGTAGTTATCTTCGCTGATGGCATCCATCGCCAGGCCAGAGGCGTTGCTGTTGACGTCAAAGGTGAGATTGCTGGTGGAGGTGTTGCCCGCCACATCGCTGACTGCCACGGTAAAACTGGCGCTGCCATCATTAATCGCGGCCAGCGCACCGGCTGGCACGATCAGGCTCCATGCTCCGCTCGCCTGCACGGCGGCGCTGTAGACTGTGCCGTCAACGGTGACGGTGACCAGCTGACCCGCTTCGACGTTGGTGGTGGTGCCGGAGAGACGTTGATCGGTGAGGCGCTCCGCGCCATCGACCACGTTGTTACCGGCAAAGGCATCCAGCGTCAGGGTCGGCAGTGTGCCTGGCTCCACTTTCAGCGCGAGGTCGCGGCTGGTGGTGGTGGCATTACCTGCCGCATCGCTGGCGGTCACGGTCAGCGGATAGCTGCCGTTGCCCAGCCCGGTGTAAACCGTGGCGGGCAGCTCCAGCGACCAGACGCCGTTGACGTCAGCGGTGGTGCTCAGGGTGGTGCCGTTGAAGCTGGCCACAATCAGGGCGTTAGCTTCGCTGCTGCCGGTCAGCGTCAGCGGCTGCTGACTTTCAGCGGCGTTAATGATGCCATCGGATGGCGTAATGAAGTTCAGCACCGGAGGCAGTGTATCCACCACCAGGTTGCCATCAGCCTGGCTGCTGTTGCCCGCCACATCACTGACGACCACGGTGTAGCCACTATTGCCCTGCGGCAATGCAGACAAGACATCGGCCGGAACGGCGACCTGCCAGTTGCCTGCAGCATCGACCGTGCCGCTGTAGTTGTTGCCGCCCAACGTCACGACGACGGTCTGGCCGTCGCCGGTCACGCCAGTGTTACCGGTGATCGTACCACCGGCAGCGGCTTCCTCTCCGTTCAGAATGCCATCATCAAAGGCCACGCCCGGGGTCGCCACCGGCAATGCGCTGGCGATCACCGTCAGGGTAGCGTCGCTGGTCGCCAGCGGCTGTCCGTTAGCGTCGCTGGCGGTGGCGGTGATGGTCTGCGGGCCATCTGCCGTTCCGGTAAAGGTGCCTGCCGGTAAGGTCAGGCTCCAGCTTCCATCTGCCGTCACGGTGGTGCTGACCGTGGTGCCGTTGGCCAGCACGGTGACAATGCTGCCGTCAGGCAGACCGCTGGTGCTGCCGCTGACTACAACGGCGCCACCCAATTCCTGCGCATTGAGGTAGTTGTCGTCACTGACGGGTGCCAGCGCGATCGACGGCAGGGTGTTGTCCACACTGAAGTCAAGCGGGCTGCTGGCGGTGTTACCCACGGCGTTGATGACGCTGACGTTCAGTGTCTGGTTGCCTTCTCCCAGTTCAGCCAGGGCGCCCGCAGGCAGAATAATGCTCCAGTTGCCGCTGGCCTCAACCACACCGCTGTATTCGATGCCATTCAGGGAGATGATCACCTGCTGGCCCGGTTCGACATTCGTGCTGCTGCCGCGCACCGTTATCGGCTGCAGCTGCTCCGCTGCCGTGACGATGCCGTCACCGGCGAAGGTGCTGCTGTCGATGGTCAGTACAGGTTGCACGTCCGGCGCGGTTGCCACATTCAGATCAACCACCTGGCTGCTCTGATTCCCGTTAGCACTGGTTTCCGTCACCGTCACCAGATTACTGCCTGGAGGCAGTGCCGCCAGCGCTTCAGGGGCGATCTGCAGCGTCCACTGGCCGTTAACGCCAACGGTGGTGCTGTAGAGCTGGTCATTGAGCTGGACTGTGACCACGTCACCATTCTGACCACTGCCACTTACCACCAGCGGCTCTGCCAGTTCCCCGACGTTCAGCGCGTTATCACCGCTGACCGGCGCGACGACCAGGGGAGGCGGCGTAGTCGCAACCGTCAGGGCACTGTTCTGGCTGCTGCTGTTACCGGCTGCGTCGGTGACGGTGACCACCACCGGATAGCTGCTGCCATTGGTCAGACCGGCAAGCGCCGCTGGCGGAACAGCCAGCGCCCAGTTTCCGTCACCATCAACGGTGCCGGTGTAGGTCACGCCATTCAGCGTCACACTGACGCGATCGCCTTCACTGCCTGCGCCGCTGAAACTGAACCCTGCCGCCTGCTCAGCGATGTTCAGCACGCCATCACCCGCGGGCGCAGCGATACTGAAGTCTGGTGCCGTGGTATCCACGGTAACCGACACTGGCGTAGTGGCGACGTTGCCGCTGACGGTGGTGACGGTCACGTTGAGATCGTAACGGCCATCTGGCAACTGTTGCAGATTCGCAGCAGGCACGGTGGCGGTCCAGCTGCCATCGGCGGCAACCACTGCGTCATAGGTCTGGCCATTCAGCGCAAGGCTGACGCTGCTGCCCGGCGTAACGGTGCCGCTGAGGGTCAGATCGGTGGCGGTTTCAGCCTCATTAATCGTGCCATCGGTAGCAATCGGGTTAACGGTCAGCGCCGGTACGCCGGTATCAACAATCAGCGGCTCGCTGATGCTGGTGCTGTTACCCGCTTCATCACTCACCGTCACGGTAATCGGATTGCTGCCCTGCGCAAGTGCCTGCAGTCTGTCTGCGGGTATCGTCACGCTCCATTCACCATTCGCGTCTACAGTGGCCGGATAGCTGGTACCGCCCAGGGTCACGCTGACGGCCTGGCCTGGCAGGACTGTGCCGGTCAGCGTCTGCGCTGCGCTGGCTTCATCGGTATTGAGTATGCCGTCAGTGAATGGCGTATTGATTTGCGGGTCTGCCAGCGGCGCGGTCGCTACCAGCAGCGGCAGGCTGTTCTGCACATCACCCGAAGAGACGGTAACGGTGGTCGTGCCCTGCGGCAGCGTCGCCAGATCGGCAGCCGGAACGGTCAGGGTCCACGCACCGGTTTCATCGGTCGTCGTGCTGTAGACGGTGCCGCCAGTCACCAGCGTTACGCTGATCGGGCTGTTAGCCGGCAGGTTCGCTGAACCGCCGCTGAGGATAAGATCGCTCTGCGCCTCCAGGGCATTCAGCGCATTGTCGTCACTGATTGGGGCAATCGACAGCGACGGTACGGGTGAAGTAACCACGCTGAACTGCCCTTCAGCAGGCAGCGCCGGGTTACCGGCCACATCGGTAATCGCCACGGTGAAGGTTTTATCGCCTGCGCCGCCCAGCGATCCGGCTGGCAGCGACACACTCCAGCTACCGTTCGCCTGTACTACGCCATCGTAAGACTGGCCATTGATGGTCAGCAATACCGGCTGACCTGCCGGTACGCCGGTGACGTTACCGGTGACCAGAATGTCGGTGAGCTGTTCAGCGCTGTCGACCTGATTATCGCCGGTCACGGGATTAATGGTCAGCGCCGGCGACGTTGCCGCCAGCACAGTGACGCTGGTCGGTACGGTGCTGCTGTTGCCATAAGCATCGCTGAGTACCACATCCACCGGATAGGTTGCGTCACCCAGCTGGCTGATAATCGCGGCGGGCACCGTAACACTCCACGCGCCATCAGTATCCACGGTGGCGGTGTAGGTCTCGCCATTGAAACTCACCGTGACGGTGTCGCCCTGGGCCCCCCCGCGTCCGTCGAGTGTGAGATCCTGAGTGTGTTCAGCGATATTGATATAACCATCACTGCCCGGCGTGGAGACTTCCAGCAACGGCGGTGTGGTGGCGAAAATCAGTGAACTGCTGGCTGGTGTGGTATTACCATCGGCGTCTGTCGCCACTACCGATACCGGTTGGGTACCGTTGGGCACATTTGCCAGGTCGGATGCCGGAACGGTGACACTCCAGCTGCCACCCTGCGCCACCACGGCGCTGTAGGCCACGTTATTCAGCGTGACGCGGATGATGTCGCCTTCGTCGCCGGTTCCGCTGACGATTAGCGGCTGCTGCGCGTCGCTGACGTTGATCACGCCATCATCGCTGAGATCGTTGAGCGTCAGAGCGGGCACCGCGGTAGCCACCCGCAGTTCCGTATTCTGAGTGCTGATGTTACCGGCCGGATCGGTCACGGTGACGGTCACCGGATAGGTCTGATTGGTCAGCGTGCCGAGATCGGCCACCGGGACGGATGCACTCCAGTTACTGTTTTCGTCAACAATGGCGGTGTAGGACTTACCGTTTAATTCCACCGTCACGCTGTCGCCCGGGGTGCCGGTTCCGCTGATTTGCAGCGGCGTAGTGAGTTCGTTGTTGGTCAGGACGCCATCACCGCCCGGTGCGGTAACGGTTGCAACCGGAGGCTGCGTGCTGACCGCCAGGGGCTGCGTCTGGGTGGTGGTGTTACCGCTGGCATCAGTCAGCGTAACTACCAGCGTATAGCTGCTGCCATCTGACAGGGCCTGCAGCGCCGCTGGCGGCAGATCCACCGTCCAGTTGCCCTGCCCATCTACGGTGGCGCTGTAACTCTCGTTATTCAGCGAGACAGACACCACTTCGCCCGGCAACGCACCTGAACCGCTGACCGGCAGACCGGCAGCCACTTCACTGCTGTTGAGAATGCCATCGCCGCCTGCGACCTCTGCCACAATCAGATTCGGTGGCAGCGTGTCGACGCTGAAGTTGAGCGTCTCATCCACGCGGTTGCCTGCTTCATCAATCGCGGTAATGATCAGGCTGTTGGCGCCCTGTGGCAGTAAGGCGAGATCGGCGGCCGGCAGCGCCAGGCTCCAGCTGCCGTCTGCATTGACCGTGGTGCTGTAGGTTTTACCGTTAAGTTCCAGTTCAACCTGCTGGCCCGGCACGGCTTTGCCGGTGCTGCCGCCGATCAGCAGATCGCTGCCCGCTTCCAACCGGTTGAGAAGGCCATCGGTGATTGCGCTCTCCTCCAGCGTGATTTGCGGCAGCGTGGCTGCGACTACATTCAGTTGAGCGGAGTCGGTCAGCAGTGCGCCGGTGGCGTCGGTGGTGGTGACCGAAATCAGTTTTACGCCGTCGGTGATAGTGGTGAGATCGCCTGCCGGAACAGTGACGCTCCAGAAGCCATTGTCGCCGATCACCGCGCTGTAATTATTGCCGTTAAAGTTAACCTGCACCGCCTGGCCCGGGTTAACGCCTACCGCAGAACCGCTGATGATCAGATCGCTGCTCAGCTCCTGCTGATTCAGGAAACCATCAAGGCTGACAGGTTCACTAATGGAGACCACGCCAGGTTCGCCTGCCGCCGGGGCGACGTTAATATCGCGGGTGTCGGTAGCTGGGGCGCCTGCCGCCGTTTTGACGCTGACCGCGATGGTGCTGCTGCCCGCCGCCAGTGCGCTGAGCGCCGCAGAGGGGATCTGCGTGCTCCAGCTGCCATCCGCGTTGACCAGCGCAGTGTAATTTTGGCCGCCCAGGGTAATGGTGACCGTCTGGCCCGCCTCCACGTTGCTGGTGCTGCCGGACAGCGTCTGGTCCAGCGCTTTTTCGCTGTTATCCAGCAGATCGTCACCGGCAAACAGGGCGATCGTCACCGTCGGCGTACCCGGTTCCGCTGGCGCTTCCACCGCAATCACCCGATCTTCGCTGACTGTTACGCCCGCCTGATTGGTGACTGTGGCCGCGATAGTCGCGTTGCCCGCCGTCAGTGCCGCCAGCGCGCTGGCCGGGACGCTCAGGCTCCAGCTGCCATCCGCGCCGACCGTGGCGCTGTAAGTCTGGTCGCCCAGCGTAACGGTCACGACCTGACCCGCCTCGACATTGGTTGAGCTGCCGCTCAGCAGCTGATCGCTGGTTTTCTCATCGTTGCTCAGCACGTCATCCACGGCGAACTGATCGAGCGTGATAGTGGGCTGGCCCGGCTCGGTAACCGGCGGCTCAACCGTGATCGGCAGCGTGTCACTGACGGTAGTACCTGCCGCGTTGCTGACCGTGACCACCAGCGAGGCAGAACCGGCTGCCAGCGCACCGAGTGCATCGGCCGGAATGGCAATGTTCCAGCTGCCGTCGGCGCCAACCGTTCCGCTGTAGCTCTGGCCGCCCAGCGTCACCGTGACAATCTGGCCCGCCTCGACGTTGGTGGTGCTGCCGGAGACCGCCTGCGCTTCCAGCTTCTCATCGTTGCTCAGGATGTTGTCGTCAGCAAAGGCATTGAGGGTTAGCGTCGGGGTGCCTGGCCCGGTGCCCGAGGACTCCACCAGGAAGTCGCGGGTTTCAGTGATCTGAGTACCAGACTGATCTGTCACCGTCACATTCAGGGCTGCGCTATCGGCTGTCAGCGCCGCCAGCGAACTGGCAGGAATCGACACGCTCCAGCTGCCATCCGCGCCGACCGTGGCGGTAAAAGTCTCTCCGTTCAGAGTGACAGTGACCTGCTGGCCTTCACCGATATTAGTGGTGGTGCCGCTCAGCAGCTGATCGCTGGCTTTCTCGCTGTTGCTGAGGATGTCATCCCCGGCAAAGGCGTCGATGGTTACGGTGGCTTCACCCGGCTGCGTTACCGGGGCTTCGACAGTGACTGGCTGCGTTGAAGTGACTGTGTCGCCCGCTGCATTACTGACCGAGACGGTCAGTGTGGTGGTGCCTGCTGCCAGCGCATTCAGCGCGGCTGACGGCACGGCGACGCTCCAGCTGCCATCACCCTGCACGCTGGCACTGTAGGTCTGACCGCCCAGGGTGACCGTCACGATCTGCCCGGTTTCGATATTACTGGTGCTACCGCTGACAAGCTGATCGACCGCTTTTTCGTCGTTGCTCAGAAGGTTATCGCCGGCGAAATCATTCAGGGTCAGAGACGGCACGCCCGGTTCCGTTACTGGCGTCTCAACCGCGATATCGCGGATTTCGGTAGTGCTCACGCCATCGGCATTGCTGACGGTAACGCTGATGGTATTAGCTCCCGCCGGCAGATTACCCAGCGCGGCTGCCGGAACAATTACACTCCAGTTACCACTGCCATCGACGGTGCCGAGGTAAGTCTGGCCACCGAAGGTGACTGTCACCGTCTGGCCCGCTTCGATGTTGGTGGTGGAGCCGGAGAGCGTCTGGGCCGTCCCTTTTTCATCGTTGCTGAGGATGTCATCCCCGGCAAACTGACCAATGGTGACTGTGGGTTCGCCCGGCAATGTGACAGGCGCTTCCACGGTGATGGGCAGCGTGCCGGTCACGGTATCACCGGCCACATTGCTGACTGAAACCGTCAGCGTCGTTTCACCTGCCGCCAGGGCGCTCAGGGCCGCCGATGGCAAAGTAACGCTCCAGTTGCCCTGCGCATCAACGCTGCCGCTGAAAGTCTGGCCGCCCAGGGTGACGGTTACCAGCTGACCGGGTTCAACATTGCTGGTGCTGCCGGTGAGTGTCTGATCGGTGGCTTTCTCCCCATTACTCAGCACGTTGTCCCCGGCAAAATTATCCAGCGTGACGGATGGCGGGCCCGGAACGACCGGCGTATCGATGCTGATCGCGCGGTTTTCACTGGCTTCAATGCCAGCCTGGCTGGTGACGACCGCGGAAATCGCCACCGAACCGGCTGCCAGCGCATTCAGTGCCGCAGGCGAGAGCGTGACGCTCCAGTTGCCCTGCGCATCCACTACTGCGCTGTAGGTCTGATCGCCCAGCGTGATGGTGACAATCTGGCCCGCTTCCACATTGGTGGTAGTGCCGCTAAGTACCTGATCGCTGCTTTTCTCGGCATTGCTGAGAATGTCATCACCGGCAAACTGATCGATGGTGATAACGGGCGTACCCGGCTGAGTCAGTGGTGGCTCTACGTTTACGGTCAGGCTACCGCTGGCGGCGGTTCCTGCCTGGTTAGCAACGGTGGCAGTCACCGTGGTGGTGCCGGATGCCAGTGCGGTCAGCGCATCAGCAGGCACGGTAATGCTCCAGCTACCGTCGCCTGCCACGCTGCCGCTGTAGCTCTGGCCGCCCAGGGTAACCGTGACGATCTGCCCGGCTTCGACGTTGGTGGTGCTGCCGCTAAGAATCTGATCGCTGGTTTTTTCTGCGTTGCTCAGCACGTCGTCGCCGGTAAACGGGGCGATCGTCAGGGCTGGCACGCCAGGGGTGGTGTCAGGTGCCTGCACCTGGATACCCAGGCTGGCGGCAGCCGCCGTGCCCGCGGCGCTGGTCACACTGACCGAAATGGTGCTGCTGCCTGCAGCCAGCGCCGAGAGTGCGGCAGCCGGAATTGAGACGCTCCAGCTGCCATCCGCCCCCACAGTGGCGTTATAGCTCTGTCCGCCCAATGTCACACTGACCTGCTGGCCCGCTTCGACATTGCTGGTGCTGCCGGACAACGTTTGTGGCGTGGTTTTTTCGCTGTTATCCAGCAGGTTATCGCCCGCAAACGGGTTCAGGCTAATGGACGGCGCAGCCGGTGTGCCGGGATCGGCGGCCGCGACGGTAATGGGCAGGCTGCCGGTGGTCGTCGTGCCCGCCGCGTTAGTGACGCTGACGTCGATGGTGGTGGTGCCTGCGGCGAGTCCCGCCAGCGCGGCAGCAGGAATAGTGACGCTCCAGCTGCCGTCAGCACCGACGGTGGCGTTGTAGGTCTGGCCGCCCAGCGTGACAGTGACAATCTGACCCGCTTCGACATTACTGGTGGTGCCGCTCAGTACCTGATCGCTGCTTTTTTCCGCGTTATCCAGAACATCATCGCCAGCGAATGCATTGAGCGTGATAGCAGGCGTCCCCGGCGTGACCGGTGTTCCAGGATCGGTGCCACCGTCATTGCCGCCACCGTTACCCCCACCGCCGCCACCACCACCACCGCCGACGCCAACGGCCAGACCGGCTAAGCCGAGCACACCCAGACCGCCCGCCGTTATCACACCCATCGAGGTGTTGGCGTTATCTGCCAGCAGCAGCGGCTCTACGCTGTCAAGTGATTCATAGGTTGGCGTGACCGACGTGGAAGCGAGTTCAGCCCCTTCTGCGGTCTGCGGAAAGAGCGCGTGTTCCGGTGGGTTGACGCCATCATCGAACACCAGTTCGCTGTGCTGGCCATCGGCGTCGTCGAGGAAGAATTTCTGATAGCGGACAGTCTTGCCGTCGCGCATATGCAGCACCAGATCGTTACCCTGGCGCTCATACTGCGTCACCATGTCGCGGGTGCCGCTGATGCGCACGACGCTGGGCTCGGTGAGGTTAATGGATTGTGACGAACCGCTGACGGACTGCGAGATGAGTGTGCCGTTTTCGCGCGAGATAATGTCTACACGGCCTTGCGTGAGTTCTGCCATTTGTAACCTCTACTCCACCAGATTAGCTAATATACTGAATCCATAAACATAAAATTATTTTATGCTTACAGTGTTCACACATAGTTTCACCTTCTGAAGATCAGAAGATGTCTTAACCTGGTGTATGTCGAAACGGCAAAGCCAAAGCTGGTCACACGTCCCTAATCAGAGTGGCGAGTGACGCTATTATTGTTAGTTTTACTTGTACAGACTCACGCAAAATGTAACGTTTCTGACAGATTAAGTTTTAGCGTAGCCGTGTTAAAAAACAATTTCAATGTACAGATTTCATTATGGTTTAATCTTCATTACATAAGCCTCACTTGAGAAAAGGTTTTCATAAAATCCGCTTTGCCTTTGTTTTTACATGTCAATTTATTGCTGACTGTTTCCGGAAATGATGAGGAGAGGTTAAAAAACCACCACTACCGGAACATCAGGGCTGTAAAAAAAATTTGTTCATTAAGCGATTCAGCCATCATTTATCAGTGGCCCTGATCCGATTTTTCAGCAGCAAGTCGTTGAAAAACGACAATGAAATTTGAGTTAAGTCATTCTGCGGGGCGGTGGTCATGCCAGGAAAGTTCTGGAAAAAATTCGCAGCGCGACAAAAGTCGGTAAACTCCCGGTTTTGTCATTTATGCCATGTTGCTGCCCCCTTCCTGATAAGAGGCGCAACGACCACTGACTCACGGCCAGTGCTACACTTTTCCGCTTTACCATTGATGAATCTGACCTATGACCGCACTGGACGCTGCACAACAAAACAAACATCAGAGCCGCCTTAACTGGGGCACGCGCACCATCTTTTTGATCAATGGCTTAGGAATGTCAGCCTGGGCTCCGCTGGTGCCGTTTGCCCGCGATCGTCTGCAGCTCAGCGGTGCATCACTGGGCGCGTTACTGCTCTGTCTGGGTATTGGTTCGCTGGCCGCGATGCCGGTGACCGGCACACTGGTGGCGCGGTTTGGCTGCCGTCGGGTGATGTGCTTCTCTACCCTGTTAGTGCTGATGATGATGCCGCTGCTGGCCACGGCTGACTCTCATCTGGTCATGGCGGCTGCGCTGATGCTGTTTGGCGCCGGGCTGGGCATGCTGGATGTGGCGATGAATTATCAGGCGGTTCAGGTTGAGCAGGCGGCGGATAAACCGATGATGTCCGGCTTCCATGGCTTCTTCAGTCTTGGCGGGATTCTGGGTGCGGGCACGGTCAGCCTGTTGCTGAGCCAGTCTTTTTCACCACTGGCCGCCACGCTGGTGGTAATGGCAGTGATGTTGTTGCTGTTGCTGTGGCGACTGCCGGTCTTAATGAATGAACGCCTGCATCAGCCCGATCAACCCTGGCTGGTGATCCCACGCGGCTGGGTCGCGTTTCTTGGCCTGCTCTGCTTTATCCTGTTCCTGGCGGAAGGGGCCGTGCTGGACTGGGGCGCGCTGCTGTTGCTGCAGAACCCGGAGATGTCACCCGCCTGGGCCGGGCTGGGCTATGCGGTCTTTTCCGTGGCGATGACGCTGGGCCGTTTTAGCGGCGATAAGATCATCCAGCGTTTTGGCCGCTACCCGGTGATGCTGACCGGCGCGCTGACCGCCGCCGCGGGCATGAGTCTGGCCGTCTGGCTGCCGTGGCCGGAGATCGCCCTGCTGGCTTTCCTGCTGGTCGGCTTTGGTTTATCTAACACGGTGCCGATGTTGTTCAATGCTGCCGGGAATCAACAGGATATGCCTGCGAACCTGGCGATTTCTGCCATGACAACGCTGGGATATGCGGGTATTCTCTCAGGTCCGGCTTTAATCGGATTCATTTCGCAATGGATCAGCCTCAGCGGCGCATTTTTAGCGATCGCCCTGTTGCTGTTAGCGGTAGCCGCCAGTGCGCGAAAAGTTGCGCAATAATTCAGGTACCTGACACGCTATGTTGTATAAGTTTCCACTGACCTCCGGCAACGTCACCCGCTTTTTTGTGGTTTTCAATCTGGTGCTCCTGCTGGCGCTGGGCTTTATGGTGCATAACTCGGTGAATGCCTGGCTGACCGGGAAGCGCTATGCCATGGACGATCTGGCTCGTGACGTTCAGAAGCGCATTGATGCCTATCGCTTTGCCACCTGGCAGATCTATGAAAACCTTTCTACCAGTGCGGCAGGTGCAACACCCGGCAGTAACCTGCAGGAGACGCGACTGCGTCCTGACGTCTACTACCTGGAAAAAACCCGGCGTAAAACGGAAGCGCTGATTTTCGGCTCACATGACAGCAGCACGCTGGACATGACCATGCGGATGTCGAACTATCTCGACACGCTGTGGGGCGCAGAAAATCCCACCTGGTCGATGTACTTTTTAAATGGTCAGGACAATAGCCTGATTATGATCTCGACCCTGCCGCTGAAAGATATGGCGACGCGCTATAAAGAGAGCGCCATCAGTTCAATGGTTGATGGCCGTCGTGCTGAGATGTTGCAGCAGGCGAATGCGCTCGATGAGCGCGAGAGTTTCTCACCGCTGCGCCACCTCGCCTTCCAGAACGATCACTATTTCACGCTGCGTACCACCTTTAATCAGCCAGGCCATCTGGCCACGGTGGTCGCCTTTGATCTGCCGGTTAACGATATTGTTCCGCAGAACATGCCGCTGGAAAATTTCCAGCTGCGTCAGGACAGCTCAATGCCTGCCAGCAGCAGTGAACAGCAGGAGGTGGAAAATACCCGCATCTCACTGGTTAATCCCAATATCGAGATTACGGCCACCCTGCCCAGCACCTCGCTGCAGCTGGTTTATCAGGTGCCGATTGGCCGTCTGATTATCGACACCCTGCACAATCTGCTCTGGCCGCTGCTGATTAACCTGCTGCTGTTCCTGCTTTCACTGGCGGGTATCGTGCTGCTGCGCCAGCAGTCGCTGCGTCCCAGCGAGAACCAGAGCGCTGAACTCGATTCGCTGCGGGTATTGAATGAAGAGATAGTGGCTAGTCTGCCGGTCGGTCTGCTGGTGTATGACTTTGCCAGCAACCGCACCCTGCTGAGCAATAAGATTGCTGAACATCTTTTGCCTCACCTCAATCTGCAGAAGATCATTAATATGTCCGACCAGCATCAGGGCGTGCTGCAGGCCACCATCAATAACGAAGTGTATGAGATTCGCCACGCCCGCAGCGTGCTGTCGCCGCATACCCAGCTGTTTATGATGCGTGACCAGGATCGCGAGCTGCTGGTGAATAAGAAGCTGCAAAAAGCGCAGCAGGTGCTGGATCGTAACCATCAGATGCGACAGCAGCTGCTGCACAATCTGGGCCATGCGCTGAATCAGCCCCTGGAGAAGATGGTGACGCAGCTGGTACAGCTCAGCCAGCGTGATGCCGATGAGACCGTGCTGGATCTGCTCGATGAGAGTCAGGGGCTGGCGCGGCTGGTGGATGATATTGTGCTGCTGAACCGGCTTGAGGCGCACGACTGGTCACCCGATGCGACCGTCTTTAACCTGCAGGAACTGCTGGATGAGATCGCGCTGGAAAGCCTGCCGCTGATGCGCCGCAAAGGGCTGTCGCTGGTGGTGAATAATCACCTGGCTAATGATGAGACGCGCTTTGGCGACCGTCGCGCCCTGCGTAAAGTGCTGACCACGCTGATGCACTACGCCCTGACCACCACCCGCTGGGGGAAAATCACCCTGGAAGTTAAGGCTGCGGACAAGCAGGCCGATAGATTGATTATCGAACTGGTGGACACCGGTGCGGGCCTGACGGTGGATGAACTGGCCAATGTCGACTTCCCGTTCCTGGGTGATACCAGTCAGGATCGCTACGGACAGGCTTCTGGCATGGCGTTCTTCCTCTGTAAGCAGCTCTGCAAGCAGATGGGCGGCAGCCTGGATATCGTGGCAAAAGCGGATATCGGCACGCGCTATAACATGCAGTTGCCGCTGGTGCTGGAGCAGAAGCGCGAAGAAGAAGAGGAAAAAATTCTGGATGGCGTTACCGCGCTGGTGGAGATCACCGTGGAGGACGTGCATAAAATTGTCTGCCGCCATCTGGAAAACTGGGGAGCGCGTTGTCTGACACCCGACGAGCGCATTTCCGGTCAGGATCACGATGTGCTGGTGACCGACGATCCATCAAAGCTTAGCGGCTGGGCACTGCTGCTGGCGGAAGATGAACTGGGGCACCATGCACTGAACGACCAGCAGTATCGGGTCAATTTCAATCTCAGTAATGCGCTGCTGGATGCATTGCTGGCACTGATAGAGAAGCAACTGTCGCATGATGTGATGGATAACGACACGGAAGACGACGCGGCCACGCCATTGATGAGCGGCGGCTATTTCCAGCTGTTTACGGAGACAGTACCGGTTGATGTGAAGAGGCTGTATACTGAGTCGGCGGAAAAGGACTACGCCTCGCTTGCTCAGACAGCGCATCGCCTAAAGGGCGTGTTTGCCATGCTCAATCTGACTCCCGGCAAACAGCTTTGTGAAGAGTTAGAACACCACATTAAAGCGTGTGACGATTCAAACATTACAAATACCACCAGTGATATTGACGCTTACGTCAATCAACTGCTGCAGCAAGGTAACCAATAAGATGAATAACTTAAACGTAATTATTGCCGATGACCATCCAATTGTCCTTTTCGGTATCCGAAAATCTCTGGAACAAATTGAATGGGTTAACGTTGTAGGTGAGTTCGAAGACTCAACAGCACTGATCAATAATCTGTCCAAGCTTGACGCCAACGTCCTGATCACCGACCTCTCTATGCCAGGTGAGAAGTATGGCGATGGTATTACGCTGATTAAATATATTAAACGCCACTACCCGGATCTCTCGATTATTGTTCTGACCATGAACAATAACCCGGCGATTCTGAGTTCAGTACTTGATCTCGATATCGAAGGGATTGTACTGAAACAGGGCGCGCCAACCGATTTGCCAAAGGCACTGGCTGCACTGCAGAAAGGCAAGAAATATACGCCGGAAAGCGTTGCGAAACTGCTGGAGAAAATCAGCGCGGGTGGTTATGGCGACAAACGCCTGTCACCGAAAGAGAGCGAAGTGCTGCGTCTGTTTGCAGAAGGTTTCCTGGTCACCGAGATTGCCAAGAAGCTGAACCGCAGTATCAAAACCATCAGTAGCCAGAAGAAATCAGCGATGATGAAACTGGGCGTGGATAACGATATCGCACTGCTGAACTACCTGTCGTCTGTCAGCCAGACTCAGGTCGAAAGAGACTAAGTTACTTCCTGAGGCGGTGCAGCCTGCACCGCCTCGCCTCTGCCCTTTCCTGCCCTATCCCATCCGCGTTTTACGTACCCGATCAGCATAGATTGCCAGCGTCACTTTCAGCACATCTAACGTCACCGGTTTCGACAGGCAGTTATCCATGCCCGCATCCATGCAACGCTGTTTCTCTTCCGCCAGCGCATTCGCCGTCACGCCAACCACCGGGAAGAGATGGCCCAGCTGACGCAACCGCTGCGTCAGGCGATAACCATCCATATTCGGCATGTTCACGTCGGTGAGTACGATATCAATCTCATTACGACTCAGTACATTAAGTGCATCAACGCCATCCTGCGCAGTCTTCACCTGATAGCCCAGCGTGCCGAGCTGTTCCGACAGCAGCATGCGGTTAATCGGATGGTCATCGACAATCAGCACCATGATGTCATCGTTATGCACTTTCTCTTCTACCGGCGCGGCCAGCAACAGCGCATCTGCGGCGTCGTTGCCGAGTGCGATCCGATAGATGCGCGCCAGCAGCGCCGGAACCTCATGCAGCGTGGCGGTAGAGTGGATCCAGCGGCCAGGCTGACGTTCACGCGGCATATCCACATGCGATCCATCGAAAGTGACCAGTGCCCGCAACGGAACATCAATATCCAGTTCGTAATCGGTCATCACCACATCGTCATGGCCAGGCTTACCGTTATACTCCGCGACCTGAATGCCCTGCTGCTGAATCTGACGCGTGATAAATTCCGCGAGGTACTCGTTGCGCATCGCCAGCCAGATTTTCTTATCCTGTAAATCCTCCAGCAGCATCAGTGACGGCTTCTGCCCTTTGTAGATTGGAATACGCACAATAAACTGGCTGCCCATGCCTGGCTCTGAGTCGACCTCAATGTCGCCATCCATCATATTGATCAGCTTTTCACAGATCGCCAGTCCCAGCCCGGTGCCCTGGAAATTACGCTGCACGCCATTTCCCACCTGGAAGAAGGGATCAAACAGGCGTGGCAGCTCTTTTGCCGGAATGCCGACGCCAGTATCACGGACGCGGAATGCCAGATAGCCCTGCGCAACGTAAGCGTGGAGGATAATACAGCCCGTATGCGTGAACTTAATCGCGTTATTCAGCAGGTTAGAGATCACCTGCTGCAGACGCAGCGGATCGCCGTCCAGCACCTGCGGAACGTCATGTTCAATAAAGCAGTAGAGCGTAAGCCGCTTCTTCACCACCAGCGACAGATAGTTGCCGACGATGTGGGTCACGATTTCACGAGGTGCAAACGGACGCGGCTCAATTTTCAGCTGCTCTGATTCGATTTTTGAGAAGTCGAGAATATCGCTGATGATTTTCAGCAGCAGGCTGGAGGAGTTGTTCATCGCCGTCACCAGCGAGTCGATACCGCTGGGCAGTTCTTTGGTCTGCAGCAGATCGAGATTCCCGATAATGCCATAAAGCGGCGTGCGCAGTTCGTGACTGACCGTGGCAAGGAACATCGATTTTGACTGGCTCGCCTGCTCTGCCGCGTGGGCCATCTCCTGCAGCGACTGCTCCATCCGCACGCGCGCCGAGACATCGACCAGCACGCAAATCGCCACGTTCTCATTACGATAGCGCGAATGCACGAAGCTGATTTGCAAATTGGTATTACTGCCGGTGAGCACATCGACAAAGTTGACCTGCTGCCCGCCAATAATCTCATTCAGCCGCAGGCGATCTTCCTGCGTCAGCAACGTCAGATAATTGTGCGCCAGCTCGTTACTCAGAATATTGGTGCCGTCGCTGGTGCGTAAAATACAGATCCCGACCGGCGCAGAGGCGACAATCTTACGGTTAAACTGCTCGTGCTCTTCCAGCCGGTGCGCGTTCTCCTCCGCCGGCAGGAACATCCGGCGCTCAAACAGCCAGGCGAGGGTAAACAGAATGACAGCGCTGAAAATATTGAGCAGCAGCGCATTAATGATCATCAGCTTGAGCTGATCCACCATCACGTCGGTAGATATCGACCACACCACGTTAAGATCGGAAGGCGGCAGCGGCTTTTTCAGAACCAGCTGACGATAACCATTCAGGTATCCGAACCAGGTTTTATCATCAGGAAGACTATCGAGCGAGAAGCCCAGCCCGCCGCGCCGCGAATTTAGCAGTGGACGATAATTTTCATCGGTAATGGACGCGATAATCGGCAGGCTGCCCGGCTGAATAAACTCATCCAGCCGGATATTCTGTTCGACGCCCAGCAGCGCCTGTAACTTATTAGCAACGTAGACGGGCACCACCATAAAGAAGGTTCCGACGCCTGGCTGAGCACTGCTGTTAATCCAGTACATCGGATTGCGGCGATCTTCTTCGCTGCTATTGCGATAGCGCAGCACATTCTCACGCAGCGATTTCAGGCTGCGTTCCCGGTCAGCATTGCTGCTGCCAATCGTGAAGTCGGCCAGACACTGACTCTCGCCACCGATAAAGAACACCCGATTCAGCTCATACGATGAGGCGAAGTTACTTTTCCAGTAATTGATGTAGTAACTGAGTGAATCGAGCGAGTTGCGCCAGGTATTGCTCATCGAGGTACAGTCGCCATCCGAAAACAGGGGCGTAAACTGCGGCTGGGATGTTTTGCCTGGCATCATACCGGTCAGCACATCCAGACCGCTGCTGGCGTTGGTTAAGCGGTTCTCGGTGATATATTTCAGCTCACGCATCATGTCCGCCGAATGACGGACATACCACTGTATCGTGCCGTAGTTGCTGGCAAACTCCTGCCGAACCTGCGTCTCTTTATTGTGCAGCACGCTGATAATGTAAAACGCAGTAAGAACGGCGCCCAGCGTCCAGATTAGCAGCGCCAGCGCGCGGAAAAGATAGCGCGAGATGCGAAGCGTAGTGCGGAAAGAGACAGGATATTTCAAAGGTAACTCGCAGTTGGCAAGGTTAGTCGCATCATCGATTTTTAATGCCCATACACTAGCTTTATCGGGCGTAAAAAGCCAGCCAGCCGCAGGCTTAGCGGGCGGTTTGGGAATCTTTTAAGACAGCCAAAGCAACATCTTTATCCCAACAAAAAATGGCCGCCTCTCACGGCTTAAACAAATACACACATATCCCCCTCAAAGCGACGTCAAAATCCCAACAAGAAAGGCCCGCTATGCCCGAGGAGCAAAGCGTCCACGCCAGGGATGGCGTGGCCGATCCGCATGGATGCGGGAATCCTTTGCGATCGGGCATAGCGGGTCTTTCGGCGGCTCCCGACTCACAGCCATCAGCCACCAGCCACCAGCCACCAGCCACCAGCCACCCGCCACCCGCCACCCGCCATTTTCCCGACCCGCCTCTCACACCTCAAACAACACCACGCCCCATCCCCTCAAAGCGACACCCAAATCCCAACAAGAAATGCCTGCTATGCCCGAAGAGCAAAGCGTCTGGCCCGCGATGGCGTGGCCGATCCGCATGGATGCGGGAATCCTTTGCGATCGGGCATAGCAGGCCTTTCGGCAGCTCCCGACTCACAGCCATCAGCCATTTTCCCGACCCGCCTCTCACACCTCAAACAACACGCCTATCCCCTCAAAGCGACACCCAAATCCCAACAAGAAAGGCCCGCTATGCCTGAAGAGCAAAGCGTCTGGCCCGCGATGGTGTGGCCGATCCGCATGGATGCGGGAATCCTTTGCGATCGGGCATAGCAGGCCTTTCGGCAGCTCCCGACTCACAGCCACCAGCTCCCAGCTCCCAGCCACCAGCCCTAAGCTCCCTGCTCCTTCCCCATCACACAAAAAAAACGGCAGGCCGGGTTTCCCCTGACCTGCCGTTTCTGCAACGAACTTCAGCTCACGCCAGACAAATTACTCTTCGTCTTCAGCCGCGTCGTCTTCGTCTTCTGCATCCGCTTCCGGCGCAATCTCTTCATCGTCGTTCTCTGCTTCCGGCGCGATATCTTCCTCGCCTTCCGCCACGCTACCGTCGATTGAATCCAGCTCTTCTTCTTCAACCGGCTCGGCAACACGCTGCAGACCCACGACGTTCTCATCCTCTGCGGTACGAATCAGAATCACACCCTGGGTATTACGACCCACGACGCTCACTTCTGAAACGCGGGTACGCACCAGCGTACCGGCATCGGTGATCATCATAATCTGATCGCCATCAACGACCTGAACGGCGCCAATCACCGGACCATTACGTTCGGTCACTTTGATTGAAATAACACCCTGAGTCGCACGCGACTTGGTCGGGTATTCGCTGTTGGCCGTACGCTTGCCGTAACCATTCTGCGTCACGGTCATAATTGCACCCTCTTCACGCGGCACAATCAATGACACAACGCGATCGCCTTCAGCCAGCCTGATGCCGCGTACGCCAGAGGCGGTACGACCCATCGCACGGACTGCGGTTTCTGCAAAGCGCACCACTTTACCGGCCGCTGAGAACAGCATCGCTTCATCGTTACCGTTGGTCAGCGCCACACCGATCAGCTCATCGTCGTCACGCAGATTCACGGCAATAATGCCCGCGCTGCGTGGACGGCTGAACTCTTTCAGTGCGGTCTTCTTCACGGTACCGAGCGCGGTCGCCATAAAGATATTAAAGCCTTCGGTATACTCACGTACCGGCAGAATCGCCGTAATACGCTCGTTGGCTTCCAGCGGCAGCAGGTTGACGATTGGACGTCCACGTGCGCCACGGCTTGCTTCCGGCAGCTGGTAAACCTTCATCCAGTAGAGACGGCCACGGCTGGAGAAGCAAAGAATCGTGTCATGCGTATTGGCGACCAGCAGACGATCAATGAAGTCCTCTTCTTTGATACGTGCGGCTGACTTGCCCTTACCACCACGACGCTGCGCTTCATAGTCGGTCAGCGGCTGATACTTCACATAGCCCTGATGCGACAATGTCACCACAACATCTTCCTGATTGATCAGGTCTTCGATATTAATGTCAGCCGTGTTGGCGGTAATCTCTGTGCGACGCTCATCACCGAACTGATCACGCATCAGCTCCAGCTCTTCGCGGATCACTTCCATCAGACGGTCCGCGTTCGACAGAATGCGCAGCAACTCAGCGATCTGCTCCAGCAGCGCTTTATACTCATCCAGCAGCTTCTCGTGCTCAAGGCCGGTCAGTTTCTGCAGACGCAGATCCAGAATTGCCTGAGCCTGCTGCTCGGTCAGATAGTATTGACCATCACGGATGCCATATTGTGGATCCAGCCACTCCGGACGCGCGGCGTCATCACCAGCACGTTCCAGCATCGCTGACACGTTACCGAGAGCCCACGACTGTGCAATCAGACCCGCTTTCGCTTCTGCCGGGTTTGGTGCACGACGAATCAGCTCGATGATAGGATCGATATTCGCCAGCGCAATCGCCAGACCTTCCAGAATATGCGCACGATCGCGTGCTTTACGCAGTTCAAAGATAGTACGACGCGTCACAACTTCACGACGATGGCGAACAAAGGCGTCCAGAATCTCCTTCAGCGCCATGATCTTCGGCTGACCCTGATGCAGGGCGACCATGTTGATACCAAACGAGGTCTGCAACTGGGTCAGTGAATAGAGATTATTCAGCACGACTTCGCCGACCGCATCGCGCTTGATCTCAATCACGATACGCATGCCGTCTTTATCAGACTCATCGCGCAGTGCGCTGATGCCTTCGACACGCTTCTCTTTCACCAGCTCCGCAATCTTCTCAATCAGGCGTGCCTTGTTAACCTGATACGGCAGCTCATGAATGATGATGGTCTCGCGGCCCGTTTTAGCATCGGCTTCCACTTCGCCACGCGCACGAATATAAATTTTACCGCGTCCGGTGCGATACGCTTCTTCGATGCCACGGCGACCATTGATGATAGCGGCGGTCGGGAAATCAGGCCCCGGAATGTGCTCCATCAGCTCTTCAATGCTGATGTCTTCATTTTCAATGTAAGCCAGGCAGCCGTTAATCACTTCACGCAGGTTATGCGGCGGAATGTTGGTTGCCATACCTACGGCGATACCGGAAGAGCCGTTCACCAGCAGGTTAGGGATTTTGGTCGGCAGAACTTCAGGGATCTGCTCAGTGCCGTCGTAGTTCGGTACGAAATCGACGGTATCTTTTTCCAGGTCAGCTAACAGGTCGTGGGCGATTTTCGACATGCGAATTTCGGTATAACGCATCGCCGCGGCGGAGTCGCCGTCGATGGAACCGAAGTTGCCTTGTCCGTCCACCAGCATGTAACGCAGGGAGAAAGGCTGGGCCATACGTACAATGGTGTCGTAAACGGCGGAATCACCATGCGGGTGATATTTACCGATAACGTCACCGACGACGCGGGCAGATTTTTTATAGGGTTTGTTCCAGTCGTTACCCAGTACACTCATCGCAAAAAGTACGCGACGATGAACCGGCTTCAGGCCATCACGCACATCGGGTAAAGCTCGGCCAACGATGACCGACATGGCGTAACCGAGGTAAGAATTTTTTAATTCTTCTTCGATATTGACCGGTGTAATTTCTCTCGCAAGGTCGCTCATGGAGCCGCTATCCCTCTACTTAATCCCGGATTTTAAAGGTGCGAAAGTATATCACACTGCAATGCTCTGGTGAACGCTAACCACCGATTTCACCCGCTTTTCCTTGTGCCTGAAAGGTGTGCCATCTGCGGTTAAGCGTTTATACTGTGGGCACATTTTGTCAGGAGTTACGATTCAATGAATGCACAACCGCAGAATCATCAGCAGAACGTCGATGCGCAGGAAATTGCCAAGTTTGAGGCCGTTGCCTCGCGCTGGTGGGATCTGGAGGGTGAATTTAAACCGTTGCACCGCATTAACCCGCTGCGCCTGGGCTATATCGCGCAGCACAGCAACGGCTTATTCGGTAAAACCGTGCTCGACGTCGGATGCGGCGGCGGCATCTTAGCCGAAAGTATGGCGCGCGAAGGCGCCGTGGTCACGGGTCTGGACATGGGCGCGGAACCGCTGGCCGTGGCGCGCCTGCATGCTCTGGAGAGCGGAGTGACGCTGGACTACGTGCAGCAGACCGTCGAAGAGCATGCGGAGCAGCACGCCGGAAAATATGATGTGGTGACCTGCATGGAGATGCTGGAGCACGTGCCGGATCCGCGCTCAGTCGTTCACGCCTGTGCGAAGCTGGTCAAACCCGGCGGCGAAGTCTTCTTCTCTACGCTGAACCGCAATCCAAAAGCCTGGCTGCTGGCGATATTTGGTGCGGAATATGTGTTGCGCATGCTGCCGCGCGGCACTCACGACGTGAAGAAATTTATCCGTCCTTCCGAACTGCTGGGCTGGGTCGATGAAACGGCCCTGCGTGAACGCCACATCATTGGCCTGCATTACAACCCGGTGACTAACCGATTCAAACTGGCTCCCGGCACTGACGTGAATTATATGGTGCACACCCACCGCGCCGTCTGAGTGACCCGCCCGCCTGAATCAGGGCGGGCATCTCCTCTTCTGCGTCCGTTCTCCCTGTGCCGGTCACAGCACTCACCGCGCCAGAGGCATTCTGATGTCTGCCAATAGGTTACATCAGCCCGGTTCCATCCTCTTCAGCGTTACCGCATCCGATTCTCTGCTGACCAGCAACCCGCTAGCGGCTTTTAGCCATTTTTCATCCCTTTTCCTGCTGAATCCTGAGGATTGAATAAGAAACACGCGCCCGATCATAATAAGAAAAAAAAGTGTGATCTGGTTGACATGATGCCAGGCCTTACAAGGCGTGGGCTAAGAAATTTCGCAAGAATTACAACCCCTCCAGCCATCATTTTTTGCTCTTGTTAAGCGGCCGTAAAATACTAAAATATGCCCCCATGTAGTTATGGCTTTTCCCATCACCCCCTAGATGTAGTGTTTATCCACACATTATTCACAATGAATAGGCTGTGTATAAACCGGGATTTCTTTTAATTTTTGGATACTCACGCAAAGGTAAAAACGCGACATGAACCAGAGTCTGCTCGTTACTAAACGCGATGGCCGCCAGGAGCGCATTGATCTCGACAAAATTCACCGTGTGCTGGACTGGGCAGCTGAAGGGCTGAACAACGTCTCAGTTTCACAGGTTGAGCTGCGCTCTCACATTCAGTTCTATGATGGCATCAGAACCTCTGACATTCATGAGACCATCATCAAGGCCGCAGCAGACCTCATCTCCCGCGATGCCCCTGACTATCAGTACCTGGCTGCCCGCCTGGCGATCTTCCACCTGCGCAAAAAAGCGTATGGTCAGTTTGAACCACCAAAGCTCTATGACCAGGTCGTTAAAATGGTCGACATGGGCAAATATGATCGCCACCTGCTGGAAGATTACAGCCAGGAAGAGTTTGCGCAGATGGACGAGTTCCTCGACCACTGGCGTGACATGAACTTCTCCTATGCCGCTGTGAAGCAGCTGGAAGGTAAATATCTGGTGCAGAACCGCGTTTCGGGTGAAATCTACGAAAGCGCGCAGTTCCTCTACATTCTGGTCGCCGCCTGCCTCTTCTCCGGCTATCCGCGCGACACGCGTATGGATTACATCAAGCGTTTCTATGATGCGATCTCGACGTTTAAAATCTCCCTGCCGACGCCAATCATGTCTGGCGTACGCACCCCAACACGTCAGTTCAGCTCCTGTGTACTGATCGAGTGTGGCGACAGCCTGGACTCCATCAACGCCACCTCCAGCGCGATTGTGAAATATGTCTCTCAGCGTGCCGGCATCGGTATCAACGCCGGTCGTATCCGTGCGCTGGGCAGCCCGATTCGCGGCGGTGAAGCGTTCCATACCGGCTGTATCCCGTTCTACAAGCATTTCCAGACCGCGGTGAAGTCCTGTTCTCAGGGCGGCGTTCGTGGCGGCGCAGCCACGCTGTTCTACCCGATGTGGCATCTGGAAATCGAAAGCCTGCTGGTGCTGAAGAACAACCGTGGTGTTGAAGGCAACCGCGTGCGTCACATGGACTATGGTGTACAGCTCAACAAGCTGATGTATCAGCGCCTGCTGAAAGGCGAAGATATCACCCTGTTCAGCCCGTCTGACGTGCCTGGCCTGTATGACGCATTCTTCGCCAATCAGGATGAGTTTGAGCGCCTCTATACCAAATATGAGCAGGATCAGAGCATCCGCAAGCAGCGTGTTAAAGCGGTCGATCTCTTCTCACTGATGATGCAGGAACGCGCCTCTACCGGCCGTATCTACATTCAGAACGTCGATCACTGCAACACCCACAGCCCGTTTGACCCGAGCATTGCGCCGGTTCGCCAGTCTAACCTCTGCCTGGAAATCGCCCTGCCGACCAAACCACTGGAAGATGTTAACGACGAAAACGGTGAGATTGCCCTGTGTACGCTTTCGGCGTTCAACCTCGGCGCCATCGAAAGCCTCGACGATCTGGAAGAGCTGGCTACCCTGGCAGTACGTGCGCTTGATGCGCTGCTCGACTATCAGGACTACCCGATTCCGGCTGCCCAGCGTGGCGCGATGGGTCGTCGTACCCTGGGTATCGGCGTCATCAACTACGCCTACTATCTGGCGAAACATGGTGTGCGCTACTCCGATGGCAGCGCCAATGGCCTGACGCACAAGACCTTTGAAGCGATTCAGTATTACCTGCTGAAAGCCTCAAACGAGCTGGCGAAAGAGCAAGGTGCCTGCCCGTGGTTCAATGAAACCACCTATGCGCAGGGCATTCTGCCTATCGACACCTACAAGAAAGATCTGGATGCGATCAGCAACGAACCGCTGCATCTCGACTGGGAAAGCCTGCGTGAAGAGATTAAAACGCACGGCCTGCGCAACTCGACCCTGTCTGCGCTGATGCCGTCTGAAACCTCGTCGCAGATCTCCAATGCCACCAACGGTATTGAGCCTCCGCGCGGTCACATCAGCATCAAAGCGTCAAAAGATGGCATCCTGCGTCAGGTCGTGCCGGAGTATGAGCGTCTGAAAGATCAGTACGAACTGCTGTGGGAAATGCCGAACAACGATGGCTACCTGCAACTGGTGGGTCTGATGCAGAAATTCATCGACCAGGCGATTTCGTCCAACACCAACTACGATCCGTCGCGCTTCACCAACGGTAAAGTGCCGATGAAACAGCTGCTGAAAGATCTGCTGACGGCGTATAAGTTCGGCGTGAAAACGCTCTACTATCAAAACACCCGTGACGGTGCTGAAGATGCGCAGGATGACCTGGCACCTTCTATCCAGGATGATGGCTGCGAGAGCGGCGCCTGTAAGATCTAATGGTCAGGCGGGAGAATCTCCCGCCTCATTCATTTCACGAGGCCTGGCTTCGTCTACTTTTGGACAACTTTTATGGCTTACTCCACTTTCTCACAGAACAAAAATGATCAGCTGAAAGAGCCGATGTTTTTCGGTCAGTCCGTAAACGTGGCGCGCTTCGACCAGCAAAAATATGACATCTTTGAAAAGCTGATCGAAAAGCAGCTCTCCTTCTTCTGGCGTCCGGAAGAGGTCGACGTTTCACGCGATCGCATCGATTACCAGGCGCTGCCGGACCACGAAAAACATATCTTTATCAGCAACCTGAAATATCAGACGCTGCTGGATTCTATTCAGGGCCGCAGCCCGAACGTCGCGCTGCTGCCGCTGATCTCGATTCCTGAACTGGAAACCTGGATTGAAACCTGGGCGTTCTCAGAGACGATTCACTCCCGTTCTTACACCCACATCATCCGTAATATCGTTAACGATCCGGCAGTGGTGTTTGACGATATCGTCACCAATGAGCAGATTCTGGCGCGTGCTCAGGATATCTCACGCTATTACGACGATCTGATTGAGATGACCAACTACTGGCATCAGCTGGGTGAAGGCACGCATCAGGTCAACGGCAAACCGGTTGTCGTCAGCCTGCGCGCCCTGAAGAAGCAGCTCTATATCTGCCTGATGAGCGTCAATGCGCTGGAAGCGATCCGTTTCTATGTCAGCTTCGCCTGTTCATTCGCGTTCGCTGAGCGTGAGCTGATGGAAGGCAATGCCAAAATCATCAAGCTGATTGCCCGCGATGAAGCGCTGCACCTGACCGGCACCCAGCACATGCTGAATCTGCTGCGCAGCGGTGAAGACGATCCGGAGATGAAAGAGATTGCGGCAGAGTGCCGTGAAGAGTGCTTCGAGCTGTTTAAGAAAGCAGCGCTGCAGGAGAAAGAGTGGGCAGAATATCTGTTCAGCGGCGGCTCAATGATCGGCCTGAACAAAGATATTCTCTGCCAGTACATTGAGTACATCACCAATATCCGTATGCAGGCTGTTGGCCTTGATTTGCCGTTCCAGACGCGCTCAAACCCAATCCCATGGATTAACTCCTGGCTGGTCTCTGACAACGTTCAGGTTGCGCCGCAGGAAGTGGAAGTGAGCTCCTATCTGGTGGGTCAGATCGATTCTGAAGTAGGCGCTAACGACTTCGACGACTTCCAGCTTTAATTATGAGCCGCGACGTTGTTATTCTGCGCAGTTCCGGCACCCGGCTGGAATGCACAGACGAGCATACCAATCTGCTGACGCTGCTGGAAGCCAACAATCTCTGCGTGGAGTTTCAGTGCCGCGAAGGTTATTGCGGCTCCTGCCGGATGCGGCTGCTGAAAGGCGAAGTGCATTACCCACAACGGCCGCTGGCTTTTGTGCAGCAAGATGAGATTCTGCCCTGCTGCTGCAAAGCCAAAGGCGAGATTGAGCTGGAGTTATAACTGAGGTGGGATAAGTCTGGCTTGATTTGCTGTGAGATCGAGTCAGCTTAGGGAACACGGTCAGATCGGAAAGACGCAAAAAGCGTCATCCCTGACAGCTCGGCCCGCGCGATTACGCACCTCATCCCTGAGGTGCGCCCGTAGCCGGGCCAACGCGTTGCGTTGTTCAAAAACGCTCCCGGCGTTTTTGTCCCAGGCGCGGGACGCTTTCCTCCTCTGCCCGTGTTCCCTGCGCTTTGAGCTAATTTATTGCTGCGAGAATGACGCTGTATGGGATTAATTCGCAGTCACATACAAGACGGGCGCCTCAGGCGCCCGTTTTATTTTCACTGATATTACTGTCTGACAGTTTCAACCACATCAATCCAGCCGTGACCGGTGCTCACTTCGCTGCCGTGTAACCAGCGGCGCAGCATGTTCATCGCCATCATTGCCACCACCTTCTGCCGCGTCTCCAGATTATGGCGACCGGTACTGAACTTCACGCGCTGACCAAAGCTGCCATCCGGCGTATGCAGCGCCACCGAAATCTCTTCCTGCTCCAGGCTGCCAACAGAGAGCGCCAGCGCGGCCTGCTGCTGTGCAGCAAGTTCGCGGGTGCGGATCACCTGCTGCTCAAGCGTCTCCTGCCGGGGTGGAAAGATGTCAGCGCCACGCAGCGGCACGCTGGCGCCAGCCAACTGCCAGTAGAGCAATCCGGCGGTGTATTGCTCACTGATTGCCAGCTGCTCACCGCGCTGCTCCAGCTCACGTGCCAGCAGCGCCGGTAAGCCTTCGGTACCTTCGAAAATGGTGCACTCCGCCAGTTGCAGACGCACCTGCTGCCACACCTGCTCCATCGCCACCCGCTGACTGGCCGGGCCGGTGAGCTTGATCTCAATGATCGGCATGGACGAGCGATATCCCATGACCACGCCTTCCGGCAGCGCCAGCGGCTCCAGTTCGGCGGCAATATCGCTTTCACCGCGACCAAAGGTGGTCAGCCGTAGACAAATCGGTGGCTCGGGCGGCGAAAATTTCGCTTTCAGACGGGGGATGATCTGCTGCTCCACCATCACTTTAAATTCAGACGGCACACCAGGCGTGAAGAACATCCAGCAGCGATTGAGTTGCAGGGCAAAGCCACAGGCGGTACCGACCGGATTATCAATCAGTTCCGCATTGGCCGGGATTTCCGCCTGCTTGCGATTGCTGGCCGCCATCACGCGTCCCCGGCTGGCGAACCAGGCTTCCATCTGTTCCAGCCACTCCTGCTGCACCTCAAGCTCAACGCCACAGGCTCTGGCGGCTGCCAGCGCACTGAGATCGTCACTGGTCGGCCCCAGACCGCCATTCACAATCAGCACATCTGCCTCATGGCTGCGCGCCTGTAGCGTGGCGATTAGCGATTCGAGTGAATCTCCTACCGTGGTACGGCTGGTCATAGGCAACCCTTGCTGGAACAACATATCCGCCAGCCAGGCTGCGTTGGTATCGACGATTTGGCCATGCAGCACCTCATCCCCGGTCGACAGCATCTCTACTCTAATCACGTTGAGTTCTCCTTTTCACGTTTGCTTTACTGTACGAACTCCTCCCGCCAGACACAATCGGCATCACCAGGGATTGTGACCATTGCGTCTCAGGCACGTTGCACATAAAGATAGCGAGGGTGAAGCAGGATCAAGGGTGGTGAAGGTGTTCAGGGAGTTAAAAACCAATAAAAACGGCGGGATTGCCCCGCCGCTTTTTTACTACTGTTGTCTGCTACAACTGAGTCAGCGAATCGCGATTAGCGACGCGCCAGCAGCAGACCAAGTACCAGACCGGCTGTTGCACCGATACCGACACCCTGCCACGGTTTTTCGTGCACGTAATCGTCTGCACGGTAAGCCGCTTGTTTAGCGCGATAGTAGTAGCTATCGGACGCCTGGCTGACACGGGATTTCACATCGTTCAGCGCCTGTTCGGCTTTGCTCTTAAGCTCAATGTACTTCTGATCGGCCGGATCACCTGATGCCTTAAGAACTTCTTCCAGCGTTTCAGTCAGTAACGCAATATCGTCATCGAGGCCCGTTTCGAATTGATTTGTCTGATTTACCATCGTTTCCTCCGTGTGAATTGCAAAGCAGTTCATTAACTATAGTCATAATCTGGCGCTCTGCTGATTTCCTGCTCCAGGAATCACCTGATTTTTCATCTGTTAATCTTGCTCAGTGCAGGCTGTGCGCCGTTTCGCTACGCAAAGAAGTGTAAGACGCAGCGGCAACCGCGGAATTTCGCTTCGCTTCTTTGATTAATCTGATAAATTTTGTTGTGACTGAATTTTCCAGTAACCCTACTGTCGTACCCCTCTGTTGCCTGTGATTATCGGGCCATGAAAGTGCATTTTGCACGACAGTCACGACACCCTCGAACAGCTAAGGAATAATCTCTGGCATGAATCGAAGAATGTTTATGAAAGCGTCAATGGCCTTCTCCGCCGTTAGCGGCATGACCGGCCTGTCAACGCTGTTTGCGCAATCCGCATGGGCAGAAGATGGCATTGCTGACGGAACCGCCGTACGCTTCGATTTCGACGTATTGAAGAAAAACGCGGCTGCACTGGCGAAAAAACCCTGGGGCGGAGCACCGGGCGCGCTGCCGGAGACGCTGGCCACATTGACCCCGCAGGCGTACAACGAAATTCAGTATGACGCCAACCACTCACTCTGGAACAACCTGCCCGATCGTCAACTGGACGTTCAGTTCTTCCATGTCGGTATGGGCTTCAAGCGGCGCATCCGCATGTTCTCTGTTGACGGTGAGAGTCGCGAAGCACGCGAAATTCACTTCCGTCCCGAATTGTTCAACTACAACGACGCCAGGGTCGATACGAAGCAGCTGGAGGGCAAAACTGACCTCGGCTTCGCCGGGTTCCGCGCCTTTAAAAAACCGGAACTGGCCCGTCGCGACATCGTCTCCTTCCTTGGCGCAAGCTACTTCCGTGCCGTTGACGATACTTTCCAGTACGGCCTCTCGGCGCGTGGCGTAGCGATCAACACCTTCAGCAATGGCCAGGAAGAGTTTCCCGATTTCACCGCCTTCTGGTTTGAAACGCCAAAAGCGGAAGATACCACCTTTACCTGCTACGCCCTGCTGGATGGTGCCAGCGTCACCGGTGCTTATAAATTCATCATCCATTGCGAAGAGAAACGCGTGGTGATGGAGGTGGAAAACCACCTGTTTGCCCGTAAAGAGATCCGTCAGATTGGCATCTCGCCAATGACCAGTATGTTCAGCTGCGGCACCAACGAACGCCGTATGTGTAACACTTACCATCCGCAGATCCATGACTCCGATCGCCTGGCGATGTGGACCGGTAAAGGTGAATGGATTGCCCGTCCGCTGAATAATCCTCAGCGTCTGCAGTTCAACGCCTATGAAGATGAGAATCCACGTGGATTTGGCCTGCTGCAGCTTAATCACGACTTCAAAGATTATCAGGATGTGATTGGCTGGTATGACAAACGTCCCAGCCTGTGGGTTGAGCCGGTTGGTAAGTGGGGCAAAGGCGCGATTAACCTGATGGAGATCCCGACCACGGGTGAAACGCTGGATAACGTGGTCTGCTTCTGGCAACCGGCTGAGCCGGTCAAAGCGGGCAGCGAGCTGAACTTCTCCTACAAGCTTTACTGGAGTGGTCTGCCGCCGGTGCGTAGCGGTCTGGCACGCGTGGATGCAACCCGTACCGGTATCGGTGGTTTCCCGGAAGGCTGGGCGCCTGGCGAACACTTCCCGGAAACCTGGTGCCGCCGCTTCGCCATTGATTTTATTGGTGGCGATCTGCAGGCTGCTGCGCCGAAAGGTATTGAGCCGGTGATTACCGTTTCATCCGGCAGCGTGAAGCAGGTTGAGATTCTGTATGTCGATCCGCTTAAGGGCTATCGCATCCTGTTTGACTGGTATCCGAACAGCGATTCCACCGAGCCGGTAGAGATGCGTCTGTTCCTGCGCAGCAAAGATGAGACGCTGAGTGAAACCTGGCTCTATCAATATTTCCCGCCTGCGCCGGATCAGCGTAAATATGTCGATGACCGCCAGATGACGGTGGGTTGATGTAAAAAAGGCGAGGCTCAGGCCTCGCCTTTTTTATGGCGCGTTCTTCAGCATATCGACGTGAGGGATCCCATCTTCCAGGTAGTTCTCCCCCACCGCGACAAAGCTATGCTGCCCATAGAAACTTTCCAGATGCGCCTGCGCAGAGAGAAACAGATCGCGGCCCGGCCAGTGCTGCTGACAACTGTTGATTGCCTGCTCCATCAGACGATTCCCCAGCCGCGCACCACGAACCCGATCTGAAACAATCACCCGTCCGATTTTCACCGGGCTGGTCTCATCCTCCGGAGAGAGCAGTCGCGCATAGGCCACTAGTTGGTCATCCGCCATTCCCAGCAGATGCCGGTTTTCCGCCTGCAAATCTTTGCCATCCACATCAAGGTAAGCGCACTGCTGTTCCACCACAAACACGGCACTGCGCAACGCCAGCAGTGCATAGAGCTGTGAGAGGGTCAGTTCGCTATGGTGTTTATCCTGCCAGTTAATGTCCATGGTCTCTCCTTTAAACCACACACTCTACATCAGCGCGGTGTCGCCAGCACCTGCTGGTGACACTATGTTACAGGCAAAAAAAATCAGGCCCGGAGGCCTGATTCGTCAGTCGCAGCAACGCGCTTACATCAGCGGCTGAGCCATCTGCACCAGTCTGATCAGCGGCTGCGGGTAAACCCCTAACAGCAGCACCAGAATGGCAGAGATCAGTACCACCACACCACCGGCCGTAAATGCCCAGTTAGCAGGGGTATCACGTGTATGCAGTTCCGGCGGGCTGAGGTAGAGACTCACCGTCACGCGCAGATAGTAGTAGAGGCCAATCGCACTACCTGCAACTACAGCACCGGTCAGCCACCACAGGTGCGCACTGACGCCTGAAGCGATAACGTAGAATTTACCGATAAAGCCCAGCGTCATCGGGATACCCGCCAGTGACAGCATCATCACCGTCATTACCGCTGACAGGATAGGACGATGCCAGAACAGACCGCGGTAGGAGTAGAGCGAGTCAGCATCCGGGCCACGATACGGGCTGGACATCAGACTTACCACACCAAACGCGCCCAAGCTGCTGAACAGATAACCGGCCAGGTAAACGCCCGACGTTTCCAGCGACAGCTGATGATCTTTCACCGCAATCAGCGCCACCAGCAGATAACCGAGGTGGGCGATAGAGGAGTAACCCAGCAGACGCTTGATGTTGCTCTGCGAAATCGCCATCAGGTTACCGAACAGAATCGACACAAAGGCGATCATGGCCAGCACTGTGCGCACCGCTTCGCTGTCGGTCACCGGCGCATACATAAACAGACGCATGATGACACCGAAGATTGCAATCTTGCTGGCGGTGGCCAGGAAGGTTGAAACCGGCGCAGGCGCACCCTGATAAACATCGGGGGTCCATAGGTGGAACGGAACCAGTGAGAGTTTAAAGCCCAGACCGATGATCATCATGCCCAGACCCACCAGCAGCAGTGGCTCGTGGATCATGCTGTCAGTCAGGCTCTGGCCCAGCGCCACAAAGCTCAGGTTACCGGAGTCAGCGTAGATCAGCGCAATACCAAACAGCAGGAACGACGAGGCCGCCGCCGAAAGAATGGTGTACTTCAGCGCGGCTTCAAGCGAACGTTTCTGGCGGAAGGCGTAGCCAATCAGACCAAACAGCGGCAGTGACAGCAGTTCAATACCGATGAACAGCGAGGCCAGATGATTAGCACTGGCCAGCACGATGCCACCAAGTGCCGCAATCAGCACCAGCAGGTAGAACTCATCTTTGTTGTCCGGGAAGCCTGCCAGCCATGGATAGGCAAAGGTACAGGTCGCCAGACTCGCCAGCATAACCAGCGCGGTATAGAACATCGAATAGCCATCGACGCGCAGCAGCGGCGTGACATCCATCGCCCCGACCTGACCGACAAAGTACAGCGAGAGCAGCGCCAGGTTCAGGCCAACTACCGTTAGCGTGGCGTTAACGAAGTGGTTGCGTCGCCAGGCAATGGACAGCATCACAACCACCACCGTCAATCCGACGATTAACAGCGGTAGCAACGCAATCAATTGGTGAGGAGTTATTGTCATGGCGAATTACGGCCTTGTAGTTGAAATTGAAGCGGTAAACCACTGCTGAATATTGCTCATGGCAGCGTGCGAAGTATCCAGAATCGGCTGTGGATAGACGCCCAGCAGCACCAGCAGCACCACCAGAACACCGATGGTCATAAACTCACGCGGTGACATGCCTGGCAGCGGATCTTTCGATTTCGCTTCGCCGTAATAAGCGCGCTGCATCATCACCAGCGAGTAAATCGAGGCAAACACCAGACCAAAAGTCGCGATGATGATAATCATCGGCACCACCTGGAAGCTGCCGGTCAGAATCATAAATTCGCCGACGAAGTTACCGGTTCCTGGCATACCGAGGTTGGCAACCGCAAAGAACAGCGACAGACCCGGAATCCATTTGATGCGCGACCACAGGCCACCCATCTGACGCATATCACGAGTATGCAGACGCTCGTACAGCTGACCACACAGAATGAAGAGTGCTGCAGCGGAGAGACCGTGCGCAATCATCTGAATCACCGCGCCCTGCAGCGCCAGCTGGCTGCCGGTGTAGATGGCAATCAGCACAAAGCCCATGTGCGAAATCGAGGTGTAAGCAATCAGACGTTTGATATCAGTCTGCGAGAAGGCCATCCAGGCACCGTAGAAGATACCGATGATGCCTAACCACATGGCGATTGGCGCAAACTCGGCTGACGCATTCGGGAACAGCGGCAGACTGAAACGCAGTAAACCGTAAGCTGCGGTTTTCAGCAGGATACCCGCCAGGTCGACAGAACCAGCCGTTGGCGCCTGACTGTGCGCATCCGGCAGCCAGCCGTGCAACGGTACCACCGGCATCTTCACCGCAAAGGCGATAAAGAAGCCCAGCATCAGCAGATATTCAACACCGCTCGACATTGGGGTCTGCAGCAGCTGTTCGTAGTTGAATGTCCAGACGCCAGTCGCGTTGTAGTGGACAAACACCAGGCCCAGAATCGCAATCAGCATCACCAGACCTGAAGCCTGGGTGTAGATGAAGAATTTGGTCGCGGCGGAAATACGGGTTTTGCCGTCCGATGCTTTATGACCCCAGAGCGCGATGAGGAAGTACATCGGCACCAGCATCATTTCCCAGAAGAAGAAGAACAGGAACAGGTCGATGGAGAGGAAAACACCGATTACGCCGCCCAGGATCCACATCAGGTTCAGGTGGAAGAAGCCCTGATACTTTGAAATCTCATTCCAGGAACAGAGCACCGCCATCAGACCGAGCAGGCCGGTCAGCACCACCATCAGCAGCGACAGGCCATCAATGGCTAAATGGAAGCTGATGCCGAAGCGTGGGATCCACGGAACGGAGAAACTTGACTGCCACTGCGGAATGCCCGCTGCCTGCGTCAGTGAATAGCCTCCCTGCAACCAGAGTTGCAGTGAAAGCGCCAACGTCAGCCCCATAGTGATCAGTGCGATCCAGCGTGGCACCTTCGCGCCGAGGCGCTCAGTGAGCCAGCAGATCAGACCACCGACGAAGGGTATGATAATTAGCCAAGGTAATAACACGGCACACTTCCCTTTTCTTTGTCTTAGTTCGGGCTATCTTACTTGCCATTTTGGCTCCCGGCAGTGCTCGCAATCCTCACATACCTCGGTATGCTCCGGTTGCTGTGCGCTGGCGGTAACCAAACTAGCCGCGACGATAACGCCCTTGCTCAGGACAATTTTTGACATTCTCAATGGGCAGATTAGCTAACCTGCCCCGCTCATCAATCTTTAAATCACCAGCAGCAGAGCCAGCACCAGCACGGCGCCCACGCTCATTGACGCAACGTACCAGCGCAGGTAGCCATTCTCACTGACTACCAGGCCTTTGTTGGCAATACGTGACAGCAGCGCAGGCAGGTTCATCAGGCCATTCAGTGGGTCGCGCTTCAGCAGCCACGCAATACCCAGATAAGGTTTGACGAACACTTTATCGTAGAGCCAGTCGAAGCCCCAGGCCGCAAACCACCAGGTGCCGAAGAAACGGCCTGGTGCACTGTTTGCGATACGGGTAACCAGCTCACGTTTGCCCAGCCACAGCGCGGCAGCGATCAGAATGCCGACAATCGCTACAACGCCCGAGGTGATTTCAAGTCCCACTTTGCCCGCTTCACCGAACTCATTGGCTGGCAGTACACCTGCCAGCGGCGGCGTGATCAGCGCACCAATAAAGGTGGAGAGCAGCAGCAGCACAATCAGCGGCAGATGATGGGTAATGCCCTTACCGGCGTGCGCATGAATTTTCTCTTCGCCGTGGAACACGATGAAGATCATACGGAAGGTATAGATAGAGGTCAGGAACGCCCCCACCAGACCCGCAACCATCAGGTTGATGTGACCGTTAGCCAGTGCGCCAAACAGGATCTCATCTTTACTGTAGAAGCCCGCCGTAATCAGCGGCAGTGCCGCCAGCGCCGCGCCGCCCACCAGGAAGCAGGTGTAGACCAGCGGAATGCTCTTACGCAGGCCACCCATTTTGAAAATGTTCTGCTCGTGATGGCAGGCCAGAATCACTGAACCCGAAGAGAGGAACAGCAACGCTTTAAAGAAGGCGTGCGTCATCAGATGGAAAATCGCCGCATCCCACGCCTGAACACCCAGCGCCAGGAACATGTAGCCAATCTGGCTCATGGTGGAGTAAGCGAGAACACGTTTGATGTCGGTCTGTACCAGCGCGGCAAAGCCTGCCAGCACCAGGGTTATCGCCCCGATAATCCCGACCAGATGCAGCACTTCCGGCGTCAGCAGGAAGAGACCGTGGCTACGGGCAATCAGGTAGACACCTGCTGTCACCATGGTCGCGGCGTGGATCAGTGCCGAAACCGGTGTCGGACCAGCCATCGCATCTGCCAGCCAGGTCTGTAACGGCAGCTGAGCCGATTTACCGACCGCGCCACCCAGCAGCATCAGCGTTGCCCACTGCAGCATATGGTTATCTGCGGCAAAGTGCGCAGGAGCCAGCTCCATCATCTCGCGGAAGTTCAGCGTGCCCAGCTCGTTGTAGAGGATGAACAGACCAAATGCCAGGAAGACGTCGCCCACGCGGGTAATGATGAACGCTTTCATCGCCGCTTTGCCGTTTTCCGGATTGCTGTAGTAGAAACCGATCAGCAGATAAGAGCAGAGGCCTACCCCTTCCCAGCCCAGATACATCAGCATCAGGTTATCGGCCAGCACCAGAACAACCATGCTGGCGATAAACAGGTTGGTATAGGCGAAGAAGCGGGAGTAGCCCTCTTCTCCGCGCATGTACCAGGAGGCGAACATGTGAATGAAGAAACCGACACCGGTCACGACAGACAGCATGGTCAGCGACAGGCCATCCAGCGTCAGGTTCACCTTCATGTCGAAGTTGCCGACATGCATCCAGGTCCAGAGCGCCTGCGTGTAGGCTTGCTGGCCGTTGGCGAAGAAGTCAAAACCGACCATCGCTGTAGTCAGGGCCGCCAGACCCACCGATCCCATACCAATCGTGGCCGACAGGTTCTCTGACCAGCGACCGCGCGAAAACGCTAACAGCAGAAAGCCGATCAGCGGAAACAAGACAGTTAAATAGAGAAGATTCATCCGCGCATCTCGCTCACAGTATCAATGTTCAGCGTCTGACGACGACGATAGAGCTGAAGCAGCAGTGCCAGACCAATACTGGCTTCCGCTGCCGCCAGGCTGATCGCCAGGATATACATCACCTGTCCATCGGCCTGACCCCAATAGCTCCCGGCAACCACCAGGGCTAAGGCGGCGGCGTTGATCATGATTTCAAGGCCGATCAGCATAAACAGCAGATTGCGGCGTATTACCAGCGACGTCAGTCCAAGGACAAACAGCACGGCAGCAAGAATCAATCCATGTTGTAACGGGATCATGCGTTCTCCTTTTTCACCTGAGCGGCGTCAGCATTACGGTTACTCAGGACTTCGCCCTGACGCTCCTCGCGACCGATATGGAACGCCACGACCAGACCCGCCAGCAGCAGCATTGAGGCCAGTTCAACCGCCAGTACGTAAGGACCGAACAGGCTGATGCCGACCGCTTTGGCGTCGATGATGGTGCCATCGATGCCCTGATCGTTGGCGGTCAGGATGGCGTAGACCATTACGACCAGCAGCAGCAACGAGACGATACCCGGACCAATCCACAGTGACGGGCTGAGCCACTCACGCTCCTGCTTCTCGGTCTGTTTGCCCAGGTTCAGCATCATGACCACGAAGACGAACAGCACCATGATGGCACCGGCGTAGACGATGATCTCCAGCGCACCGGCAAAATAGGCTCCCATAGAGAAGAAGACGCCCGCGATCGATAACAGCGAAACGATCAGGTACAGCAACGCATGTACCGGATTAGTGTGGGTAATGACGCGCAACGTCGTCAGCACCGCCACCAGCCCGCAAAGATAAAACGCAAATTCCATGCCTTGCTCCTTAAGGTAATAAGCCTTTGACGTCGATAGGCTTCGCTTCGTTTTCTGCTTCGCCCTTATCTTTACCGTCAATCGCCATACCTGCCATGCGGTAGAAGTTGTACTCCGGATATTTACCCGGCCCCGAAATCAGCAGATCGTCCTTCTCATACACCAGATCCTGACGCTTAAACTCACCCAGTTCGAAATCGGGGGTCAGCTGAATCGCCGTGGTTGGACAGGCTTCCTCACACATGCCGCAGAAGATGCAGCGTGAGAAGTTGATGCGGAAGAACTCCGGATACCAGCGGCCATCTTTGGTTTCAGCTTTCTGCAGCGAGATACAACCAACCGGACAGGCAACCGCACACAGGTTACAGGCGACGCAACGCTCCTGACCATCCGGATCGCGGGTTAACACGATACGGCCACGATAGCGTGGTGGCAGATAAACCGGCTCTTCCGGATACATCTGAGTTTCACGTTTGGCGAAGGCGTGCAGCCCGATCAGCCAGATACTGCGAACTGTCGTGCCAAAGCCTACGACAATATCTTTCAAAGTCATTTGTTAACCCCTTACGGCGCTGTGTAGAGAATCACTGCGGCAGTCGCCAGCAGGTTCAACAGCGTCAACGGCAGACACACTTTCCAGCCGAATGACAGCACCTGGTCGTAGCGTGGGCGCGGAAGCGCAGCACGAATCAGGATGAACATCATCATAAAGAACGCCGTTTTCAGGGCGAACCAGATGAACGGCGGCAGGAATGGGCCGTGCCAGCCACCAAAGAACAGCGTCACAATCAGCGCTGAAACGGTGGTGATCGCCACATATTCGCCGACAAAGAACAGGCCGAACTTCATACCGGCATATTCGATGTGATAACCGTCCGCCAGTTCCTGCTCCGCTTCTGGCTGGTCAAACGGATGACGGTGACACACCGCCACGCCAGCAATACAGAAGGTCACGAAACCGAAGAACTGCGGAATGATGTTCCACAGGTGCGTCTGGCTGTTGACGATATCGTTCATATTGAACGAGCCCGCCTGCGCTACCACGCCCATCAGCGACAGACCCAGGAACACTTCGTAGCTCAGGGTCTGCGCCGAGGCGCGCATCGCACCCAGCAGCGAGTATTTGTTATTACTCGACCAGCCGGCAAACAGCACCGCGTAGACCGCAAGGCCCGCCATCATCAGGAAGAACAGCAGACCGATATTCAGGTCTGTCACCATCCAGGTTGGCGAAACCGGCACGATAGCAAAGGCCAGCAGCAGTGAAACAAAGGCGATAACCGGCGCAAGAGTAAAGATAAAGCGGTCGGTAAACGGCGGAACCCAGTCCTCTTTAAAGAACATTTTGATCATGTCCGCTACCAGCTGGAGCGAGCCGCCCCAGCCTACGCGGTTTGGTCCGTAACGGTTCTGGAACAGGCCGAGCAGACGACGCTCGGCGAAGCTCATGAACGCGCCGCAGGCCACAACCACCAGCAGAATCACGATGGCTTTAACAATGGCCAGCAGAATGTCGATAACGTCCGGTGTTAACCAGCTCATTGCGCCGCCTCCTGCAGAGTGTCGATTTTACCGTTCGCCAGGAATGGCGGAACGCCCGGCATGCCCAGCGGCAGACCAATCTGTCCCGCCTGCAGTGACGCCGAGAAACGGACCGGCAGACGCACTGTCTCACCGGCACAGATGAACTCAACCGCCGCGCCATTGTTGACGCCCAGCTTCGCTGCATCTTCCGGGTTAATCACCAGTGCAGGCGGTGCCATACGCTGCTGGAAGACCGGTGAACGCTGTGACATCTCTTCACTACCAAACAGCTGGTAGAGAGGGGCCACGCGCCACTGCGCTTCACTGACGAATGCCGCCGGAACGTTGCTGAACCAGGGCAGACTGGCTGCGCTGGCTTCAAACAGCCGTATACCCGGATCGCCATTACGCAGTTTGCCGCCCACTTCAACCTGGAACTTGTTCCACGCCTGCGGTGAGTTCCAGCCCGGTGCCCAGGCAAACGGAATCTGCGAACGCGGTGCGCCTGGCTGGTTGTTCCCTTCCATTGAGAAGGCGAACATCGTGTCCTGATCCTGCGGCTGACGCGGTTCGTGCACGCTGATATTGGCGCGCGCCGCGGTACGGCCACTGGCACGGTGCGGTGAACGCGACAGTTTCTGTCCGCGAATACGGAAGCTGGCATCCGGTGCCGCATCCTTGATTCCGGCCAGCTGTGGCAGATGACTCACCACCGCATCGATCACGTGGTCCAGCTGCGTCCAGTCGACGTGACGGCTTTCCAGCGTGCTGTGCAGCGAATGCAGCCAGCGCCAGCTCTCCAGCATCACTACGTTGTTGTCATAATAGGAAGGATCGTAAACCTGGAAGAAACGCTGTGCGCGGCCTTCATGGTTGATCGAGGTGCCATCACTTTCGGCGAAGCTGGCGGTTGATAACACCAGACCCGCTTTCTCCAGCGTCGCGGTGCGCTGATGATCAACCACAATCACGTTAGTGGTCTGGGCCAGCGCCGCATCAACCAGCGCTTTCGGTGCATGGCGATAGAGGTCATTTTCCAGTACCACCAGCGCATCGGCTTCACCGTTGCTCAGCTGATCCAGCGCGCTCTCCAGAGGATTGCCGCCCATCAGGCCAAGACCCACGCTGTTGGCGTGTCCCGCCAGCAGCGTAATCCCGACGTCGGCACCGCGCGCTTTCAGCGCTTTGGCCACGTTGGCAGCCGCTTCGATCATCGCGCTGCTGCCGGAATGGGTCCCGGAAATAATTAACGGTTTTTTCGCGCCGGCCAGCGCCTGCACGATGACATCCATTTTGCCGTTCAGTTTGCTGTCGAAATCGGTCACTGCCGGAGCGGTTTCATCCAGCGCACTGGCGATAGCGAAACCGAGACGCGCCTGATCTTCAACCGGTGCGCGATAGCTCCATGCCGCGATATCATCCAGACGGGTTTCATCGACGTTAGTGATAAACAGCGGATGTTTCGCATTCTGACCGATGTTCAGGATCGCGGCGATCTGCCAGTCTGCCACTTTCTGAGCCGCAGCCATGTCGAGCGCTTTGCCTTTCACGGCCTGACGCACTGACAGCGCCACGCGTGCGCCCACCTGGGTCAGATCTTCGCCCAGCACCAGCACCGCATCGTAGCTTTCAATTTCACGCAGCGATGGCGTATAGATACCGCCCTCACGCAGAACTTTCAGCATCAGTTCAAGCCGGGCCTGCTCGCCCGCTGGCATGCCGGTAGAGAAGTTCTCTGCACCGACCAGTTCACGCAGCGCGAAGTTACTTTCAATGCTGGCGCGCGGCGAGCCGATACCGATCACTTTTTTCGCCTGACGCAGCAAATCTGCACCGGCATTGACCGCCTGCTCTGCGTTCAGCGTCACCCAGTCGTTGCCGCGCAGCAGCATCGGCTGGCGTGGGCGATCTTTACGGTTCACGTAGCCATAGCCAAAGCGGCCACGGTCACACAGGAAATAGTGGTTTACGGTGCCGTTATAACGGTTTTCGATACGGCGTAACTCACCATAACGCTCACCCGGGCTGGTGTTACAGCCCACACTGCACTGCTGGCAGATGCTCGGCGCAAACTGCATATCCCATTTACGGTTATAGCGTTCGGAGTGCGTTTTATCGGTGAAGACGCCGGTCGGGCAGATTTCAACCAGGTTACCGGAGAATTCGCTCTCCAGCGTGCCATCTTCCGGACGACCGAAGTAGACGTTGTCGTGTGCGCCGTAGACACCCAGATCCTTGCCATCGGCATAATCTTTGTAGTAACGCACGCAGCGGTAACAGGCGATACAGCGGTTCATCTCATGGGAGATGAACGGGCCGAGATCCTGATTACGGTGGGTACGTTTGGTGAAGCGATAGCGGCGGAAGCTGTGGCCGGTCATTACTGTCATATCCTGCAGGTGACAGTTACCGCCCTCTTCACACACCGGACAGTCGTGCGGGTGGTTGGTCATCAGCCACTCCACCACGCTTTCGCGGAACTCTTTTGCTTCGCCATCATCGATGGAGATGAATGTGCCGTCAGAGGCCGGCGTCATGCAGGACATGACAAGACGGCCGCGGGTATCTTCGGCATTCTGGAATTGCTTTACCGCACACTGGCGGCAGGCCCCAACGCTTCCCAGCGCCGGATGCCAGCAAAAGTAAGGAATATCAAGGCCCAGAGAGAGACATGCCTGTAGCAGGTTGTCCGCTCCGTTCACATCATACTCTTTACCGTCTACATGAATTGTAGCCATAGTGACATGCTTCCGTAAGGCTCGTCAGAGACGAGCGTTAATCATATTCTTGCCCCGACGCACGACATTGTCGGGGCGGCGGCACCAGGCCTGTTCCGTGTTCTTCGGCGAATTACCAGCGCGCTTTCAGCAGGTTTGGCTGGATCCCGCCAATGGCGCGGGTATTGCCAAACACCTGCGGTGCCATGCCGGCTTCAAACTCTTCACGGAAATATTTAATCGCACTCTGCAGGGGCTCAACCGCACCCGGCGCATGCGCACAGAAGGTTTTACCCGGGCCAAGCTGACGGCAGAGTTGCAGTAAGGTTTCGATATCGCCTGGCTGACCCTGCTTCTGCTCCAGCGCGCGCAGAATTTTGACGCTCCACGGCAGGCCATCGCGACACGGTGTACACCAGCCGCACGACTCACGGGCAAAGAACTCTTCCAGGTTACGCACCAGCGAGACCATGTTGATCTCGTGATCGACCGCCATCGCCAGCGCCGTACCCAGACGACTGCCCGCTTTGCCGATGCTGGCAAACTCCATGGGCAGATCCAGGTGCTGGTCGGTCAGGAAGTCAGTCCCTGCCCCGCCGGGCTGCCAGGCTTTGAACTTCAGTCCGTCACGCATACCGCCCGCATAATCTTCAAGGATTTCACGTGCGGTGATACCAAATGGCAGCTCCCAGACGCCGGGATTTTTAACCCGTCCGGAGAAGCCCATCATTTTGGTACCGGCATCTTCGCTTTTAGAGATGTTTTTGTACCACTCCACGCCGTTGGCCAGAATCGCCGGAACGTTGGAGAGGGTTTCCACGTTGTTCACGCAGGTCGGTTTGCCCCACGCGCCCGCACTCGCCGGGAATGGCGGTTTCGAACGCGGATTAGCACGACGGCCTTCCAGTGAGTTAATCAGTGCCGTCTCTTCGCCGCAGATATAACGACCTGCGCCGGTGTGGACGATCAACTCAAAGTCGAAGCCGGTACCGAGAATATTTTTACCGATATAGCCCGCTTCCGTCGCTTCAGCAATCGCACGACGCAGATGCACCGCGGCTTCAATGTATTCGCCACGTAAGAAGATATAGCCACGGTAAGCCTTCAGCGCAAAGGCGCTGATCAGCATTCCTTCCACCAGCTGGTGAGGCATCTGCTCCATCAGCAGGCGGTCTTTATAGGTGCCCGGCTCCATCTCATCGGCGTTACACAGCAGGTAACGGATGTTCATCGACTCATCTTTCGGCATCAGGCTCCACTTCAGCCCGGTGGAGAAGCCCGCACCGCCGCGCCCTTTCAGGCCTGAATCTTTGACTGCCGCAACGATTTCATCCTGCGACATGCTTTTCAGCGCTTTTTCCGCACCGGCATAGCCGTTTTTACTGCGATATTCGTCAAGCCAGACAGGTTGCTTGTCGTCACGCATCCGCCAGGTCAGCGGATGGGTTTCTGCAGTGCGAATGATCTGTTTAATTGTCATTGATACTGCTCCAGCAAACCAGGGATGCCTTCCGGCGTCAGATGCACATGCGTGTCTTCATCCACCATCATCGTTGGCCCCTTATCGCAGTTACCCAGACAGCAGGTTGGCAGCAATGTAAAGCGGCCATCGGCAGTGGTCTGACCCGGTTTGATATTCAGTTGCTGTTCCAGTGCTGACTGGATGCCCTGATAACCGGTGATATGACAGACCACGCTGTCACAGTAACGGATCACATGACGGCCAACCGGCTGACGGAAGATCTGGCTGTAAAATGTTGCCACACCTTCAACATCACTCGCCGGGATACCCAGTACCTCGGCAATCGCATTGATGGCGCCGTCCGGCACCCATCCGCGCTGTTTCTGCACGATCTTCAGCGCTTCAATCGAGGCTGCACGCGCATCTTCATAGTGGTGTTTTTCGTGCTCAATGGCGTGATGCTCTTCCGCGCTCAGCACGAAGACCTCGTTAGGGTCGATCGTTTTAATGGCAATGTGTTGATCGTGCATAATTAGCGGTCCACGTCTGACATAACAAAATCGATACTACCCAGATATACGATCAGGTCGGATACCAGGCTGCCACGGATTACTGAAGGAATCTGCTGCAGATGCGGGAAGCTCGGCGTACGCACGCGGGTGCGGTAGCTCATGGTGCTGCCATCGCTGGTCAGGTAGTAGCTGTTGATCCCTTTCGTCGCTTCAATCATCTGGAACGACTCATTGGCTGGCATCACCGGCCCCCACGAAACCTGCAGGAAGTGCGTGATCAGCGTTTCAATGTGCTGCAACGTGCGCTCTTTCGGTGGCGGCGTGGTCAGCGGATGATCCGCTTTAAACGGACCCTCTGGCATGTTGTTGAGGCACTGCTCAAGAATGCTCAGCGACTGCCACATCTCTTCCATTTTCAGCATGACGCGGCTGTAAGCATCGCTGATGCCGTCGCCGACCGGGATTTCAAAATCGAAGTTTTCGTAGCCGGAGTAGGGACGCCATTTACGTACGTCAAAGTCGAGACCGGTAGCACGCAGACCAGCACCGGTAGTGCCCCACGCCAGCGCCTCTTCCATGTTGTAAGCAGCAACGCCTTTGGAACGGCCAATCAGTACGCTGTTGCGCAGTGCCGCTTTGTCATACTCTTTAAGACGTTTTGGCATCCAGTCGAGGAAGTCACGCAGCAGACGTTCCCAGCCTCGCGGCAGGTCATGCGCGACACCACCGATGCGGAACCACGCCGGGTGCATACGGAAACCGGTAATCGCCTCAACCACGTCATAGATTTTCTGACGGTCGGTAAAGGCAAAGAACACCGGCGTCATGGCCCCGACGTCCTGAATAAAGGTGGAGATATAAAGCAGGTGGCTGTTGATGCGGAACAGCTCAGAGAGCATCACGCGGATCACATTAACGCGATCGGGCACCACGATACCGGCCAGTTTCTCCACCGCCAGTACGTACGGCATTTCGTTTACGCAGCCGCCGAGGTACTCGATGCGGTCAGTGTAAGGAATGTAGCTGTGCCACGACTGACGCTCGCCCATCTTTTCGGCACCACGATGGTGATAGCCGATGTCAGGCACGCAGTCGACAATCTCTTCACCATCCAGCTGCAGAATGATGCGGAATGCCCCGTGCGCCGACGGGTGGTTAGGCCCGAGGTTCAGGAACATGAAGTCTTCGTTGGTGGTGCTGCGCTTCATGCCCCAGTCTTCAGGCTTAAAGGTCAGCGCTTCCATCTCCAGATCTTCTTTCTGTTTGGTCAGCGTAAACGGATCGAATTCGGTGGCGCGCGCCGGGTAATCTTTACGCAGCGGATGGCCTTCCCAGGTCGACGGCATCATGATGCGCGTCAGATGCGGGTGACCATCAAAGGTGATACCAAACATCTCCCAGGTTTCACGCTCATACCAGTTGGCATTCGGGAAAAGGCGGGTGATGGTCGGCAGATGCATATCGTTTTCAGAGAGTGCCACCTTGAGCATGATGTCGCGGTTGCGTTCAATCGACAGCAGGTGGTAGAAAACGGAAAAATCCGCCGCAGGCAGGCCTGCACGGTGGGTACGTAAACGCTCATCCACGCCATGCAGGTCATACAGCATGACGTAAGGTTTGGGTAATTTACGCAGGAACTCGATAATTTCCAGTATCTGTTCACGCTTCACCCACACCACCGGAATACCGGTACGGGTTGGCTGAACAGTGAAGGCATCCGGCCCAAAACGGTTACGCAACTCGCCGATCACCGGGTCATCAAGGTGATCACGGGTTTGCCATGAAGGCTGAGCGAGATCTTGCGTGGTCAAATCTGTCATACGTTACTCACCATTCCGGCCTGGTCTCAGGCACTCAAATGAAGGCGTCAGGATGGGGCCATGCATTAAATTGTGATGTTCTGCTGCAGGCGCTGTTTTCCATCCATACGGTTTTAAACTTCGTCCGGGCTGCGCAGGTTTGTGACTGCAATGCGCTCGCCGCGTTTTCTTTCACGCTCAGATGGCATGTTGGCGCGATAAACGCCCTGATCGCCAACCACCCATGAGAGCGGACGGCGCTCTTTGCCGATCGACTCCTGCAACAGCAGCAGTGCCTGCATATACGCTTCAGGACGTGGCGGACAGCCAGGAATATAAACATCGACCGGCAGGAATTTATCGACACCCTGCACCACGGAATAGATGTCATACATGCCGCCAGAGTTGGCGCAGGCACCCATGGAAATCACCCATTTGGGTTCCAGCATCTGATCGTACAAACGCTGAATAACCGGGGCCATTTTGGTGAACGGCGTACCGGCAATGACCATGAAATCGGCCTGACGTGGCGAAGCGCGCATAACTTCGGCGCCAAAACGTGCCACGTCGTGGACCGCGGTGAACGATGTTGTCATCTCAACGTAACAACAGGACAGGCCAAAGTTATAAGGCCAGAGGGAGTTTTTACGCCCCCAGTTCACCATGTCATGCAGGGCATTTTCGAGTTTGCCCATATAAACGCTGCGATGAACGTGCTGCTCCAGCGGATCGCTGACGATTTCCTGCTTTTGCAGAGGATAACGGTCGTTCTCACCACCGTTCGGGTCTATGCGGGTGAGCGTATAGTCCATCTTATTGCCTCTCTTTTACTGCTTATGAGGATTGGTGTGGCTGACCGTAGTGGTTTTGACCACCACGCGACGGCGAGCTGGAGCCCAGTCCAGTGCGCCAATGCGTACCAGATAGACCAGACCCGCCAGGAGCACCAAAATGAAAATTGCGGCTTCCACAAAGCCGATCCAACCGCTTTCACGGATTGAAGTCGCCCATGCGTATAAAAAGAGGGCTTCGACGTCGAAGATGACGAAAAACATCGCAACCAGATAAAATTTCGCCGACAGGCGGATATGGGTATCACCAACGGATTCAATGCCCGATTCGAATGGCGTGTCTTTGTAGCGGGCGCGCGCTCTGCCGCCAAGCAGCCATCCTCCGGTCAGCATGAAAGCACACAGGCCAAAGGCAATAACGATAAATACGATAAACGCCCAGTGCTGAGCGATGATTTCGGTGGTAGTTGACATACTCATTGCTTACTCATCAAAAGTGGCGCTGGCATCCTGCACGCGTTTCCCGCAGCAAACTGACCACATCGATTCAAGGGAAGGATAAAACCCTTTCAAATGTCGCTGTTATTACGTAATAAGCAGCTATTTTATGGGGTTTTTTACTCCTTTCTATAACCTTTTGTCAACTTTGACAAAAGTATCCAAACATTATTTCACACCTGCATCATATTATTAACAAATGATGCCCCGCTTTCCAGCTAAATCGCTTCAGTCTGTAGGGTTAATTTTAGTGTAGCGGGTATTCACATGCATGGATCGTGCATTTAACAAACATATTTTGACAGGTATCACTGAATTTTCCCTCCCCTTTCCAGGGCTATTTTTTTGATCCAGAACACACTTTTGCCCTTTATGCGTTAATTTTCCCCACCTGAAACGGTGATTCGGAACAAAGCGTTCGGTTTTTTGGTCTGGAAATTTCAATTCAGTAGGTGGTGAAATTTTTTTAGTCGGGTCTGAAGAGGCAGATGAGTCAGTAAGGGACATCGGGCGGGGGTCAGGCATAAAAAAAGCCTCTCGTTCTTTTCAGGGAAGGAGAGGCTTATTTATAAGCGTTTATTAAGGCAATCACGCAGGTATTGAGTACAACACGTTAGCGAAATTACTCTTCGTCATCCAGCAACAGTGAACCGTCGGGATTATTGCTCAGGTTATAAGGATCATTGGTGGACTGCATGGCATTGAAGATGGCCAGCGCCAGCTCATTATCGCTGTCAGGATTACGGCACAGCAGATATTGCGTATCCGGCAGTACCGGCAGTCCTTCAGCTGCACCCATAACACGCAGTTCCGGGCTCATCATCTCGACCGGACGTGCCGTCACGCCCAGTCCCGCTTTCACCGCTGCGCGTACTGCAGCCAGTGTGGAAGCGACATAAGAGATACGCCACGGGATGCCCGCTTCGTTGAGATGATCGATTGCCATATCACGATAAGGACTTGGCTCATCCAGCAACACCAATGGAATGGCTTCGCCACGCTGGAAGATATAATCCGCTGCGCAGTACCACAAGGTAGGTGAAGTACGCAGTACCTGATAGGTAAAATTGCCCGGGCTGGAAGTGGTCACAACCAGGTCCACTTCACCCTGATTGAGCATTTCCATCATAAACGGATTACGTTTAACCCGCACATCGATTGCCAGTTTCGGATAAACCGAGGTCACCCGGTTTAGCAGGAACGGCAGAATAGTGTCAGAGGTGTCATCAGAGGCGCCAATAGTCAGCACGCCCTGAATGTTGCTGTACATCAGAGATGTGCAGGCTTCGTCGTTAAAACGAAGAATTTTTCTCGCATAGCCTAAAAGCTGGATACCGTGCTCTGTCAGAAGCTTATTACGTCCATGTCTGGCAAACAGCTCTTTACCTACCAATTGTTCCAGACGCTGCATCTGCTGACTGACTGCTGACTGGGTTCTGCAGACCGCTGCAGCAGCAGCTGCAAAGGTATTCAAATCCGCAACGGCAACGAAGGTTCTCAGCAGATCGAGGTCGAGATTCAGTATCGGACGATTTGCATTAGTCATGTTTTTTCTTCACTTATAAGATTTTTACGAACTACTACCCTGGTGTTATCACAAGCTTATCAAAGTGATAAGCAGTAATGGTGCTCAATGACAGTCCTGTGTGAAGACTGACACAAAAAAAGTTTATGTGGATCCTGCACTGTTGACTCCTCTGAAGGGTCATAGTGCTATTCAAGACAGATACAACTTCTGAACCGATGGCGCTGGGTGCGCAAATGCAGGAAGCTGCGTAGTTGTCTTATTCCCACCAGAAAGAATCGTGTGGGATTGAAAGCGCACTTTACGGGCTATCAAAGCGAAGCGGCAAAGTGCACTAAATAATAAATTATACTTAATCATTTTTGACTTCAAAATGGAAATGATTTTGTGAAAAGCGCTGTAAATTTTGTGCTAAAGGCATTTCCAGACCCTTATGCCACATTATTGATCACTTTTTAAGCCTTCAGCGTTCTGAAATTTAGTGAGGAAGTGTTAAGTACGGCTCACAATCCTGCAATAAAGGTGCCATATGAAGCTCTGCTTTTGGCACTTTTCCGGCGAACACAAGGCCTTAAACACGCCACTCTTAAGCAGCGTTAAGGCGTAATCTTCAGGCACGCTCTAAAATCGTCCATAATTTGAACATTTATAAAATATCCTTTAACTATTTCTCTAAGTGTATATTTCAGGTGCAAAGAAAAGTTCCATTTCAATAACTTCCAGATAGCGTTCATGATGCTAAAGCCATATGTCGGTTCAGCAGCGCTTTGGACAAGTTAAAATCCTGCATTAATGCCAATTTATGGTTTTATTAACCAGTTTACGCGACAACAAATATTTTTTACGCTGCGCACCGGGCAAAAAGTTGTTGAACCCGCCAAAACGGGGCGGCGCCCTTCTTTTGTGACTGTCAGGAGAGTACATTGTGCTGGTTGGATTTCTGTGGCAGCCAAAAGGATTCTGCCCATTAAGGCGGTAACAATGACTTTTCAAATTGATAAATCCGGAAAACTCGATAACGTCTGCTATGACATCCGTGGCCCGGTACTGAAAGAGGCTAAGCGCCTCGAAGAAGAAGGTAACAAAGTTCTGAAGCTGAACATTGGCAACCCGGCGCCGTTTGGTTTTGAAGCACCGGATGAGATACTGGTCGATGTTATTCGTAACCTTCCCAGCTCTCAGGGCTATTGTGACTCCAAGGGTCTCTATTCCGCCCGTAAAGCGATCATGCAGCACTACCAGGCGCGCGACATGCGCGATGTCACCGTAGAAGATATCTACATTGGCAACGGTGTTTCAGAACTCATCGTGCAGGCGATGCAGGCGTTACTGAACAGCGGCGACGAAATGCTGGTGCCGGCCCCCGACTATCCGTTATGGACGGCTGCGGTTTCCCTCTCCAGCGGTAAAGCAGTGCACTATCTCTGTGACGAATCAGCAGGCTGGTTCCCTGACCTCGATGATATCCGCAGCAAGATAACGCCTCGTACCCGCGGCATCGTGATTATCAACCCGAATAACCCCACTGGCGCGGTCTACAGCAAAGAGCTGCTGTTAGAGGTGGTTGAAATTGCGCGTCAGCATAACCTGATTATTTTCGCCGATGAGATCTACGACAAGATCCTCTATGACGATGCACAGCATCACTGCATCGCAGCGCTGGCACCCGATCTGCTGACTGTTACCTTTAATGGCCTTTCTAAAACCTATCGCGTTGCCGGTTTCCGTCAGGGCTGGATGGTACTGAACGGGCCAAAGAAACATGCTAAAGGCTATATAGAAGGACTGGAGATGCTCGCCTCGATGCGCCTGTGTGCCAACGTACCGGCGCAGCATGCGATTCAGACGGCGCTGGGCGGCTACCAGAGCATTAGCGAATTTATCATGCCGGGTGGTCGTCTCTACGAGCAGCGGCAGCGCGCCTGGGAGTTGATTAATGATATCCCAGGCGTCAGCTGTGTGAAGCCGCAGGGCGCGCTTTATATGTTCCCGAAAATCGATGCCAAAAAATTCAACATTTTCGACGATCAGAAGATGGTGCTGGATTTTCTGTTACAGGAGAAGGTGCTACTGGTTCAGGGCAGTGCCTTTAACTGGCCATGGCCCGATCACCTGCGCATTGTTACGCTGCCACGTGTGGATGATCTTGAGATGGCGATCAATAAATTTGGCCGCTTCCTGCAAGGCTATCGTCAATAATCGGGCCCGCGTATACTGACGCTATTTGGGGAGAGCCAGAGCCTGTCTCTCCCCCGCCAGCCAACAGGAACGCTCATGACACAAAGCCACTTCTTTGCTCATCTCTCCCGTCTTAAGCTGATCAATCGCTGGCCGCTGATGCGCAATGTGCGCACCGAAAATGTCTCCGAACACAGTCTGCAGGTCGCTATGGTGGCGCATGCCCTGGCCGTGATCAAAAACCTTAAATTCAACGGGTCGCTTAATGCCGATCACATTGCCATGCTGGCGCTTTACCACGATGCCAGCGAAGTGCTCACCGGCGATTTACCGACTCCGGTAAAATATTACAACGCGCAGATCGCCCACGAATACAAGAAAATCGAGAAGATTGCTCAGCAGAAGCTGATTGAGATGCTGCCTGAAGAGTTTCAGGCGATCTATCGCCCGCTGATCGATGAGCATCTGCACAGCGAAGAGGAGCAGGCGGTTGTGAAACAGGCGGATGCGCTCTGTGCATATGTAAAATGTCTTGAGGAGTTGTCTGCCGGGAACAACGAATTTTTACTGGCCAAAGCGCGGCTGGAAAAGACCCTGGCACTTCGGCGTTCACCGGAGATGGATTACTTCGTTGAGGTGTTTATTCCGAGCTTCAGCCTGTCACTGGATGAAATCTCGCAGGATACGCCACTCTAAGCCCGGCGGTCTGGCCGCCGGGCCAGCCCTTAAGCCTGCTGACGGAAGGTAAAGCTGCCGTCAGACTCGCGGGTTATCACCAGTGACGCCAGTGAGTCGAGCTGAAGCGCTACCTCATCCAGCCGGGGTGTCTCCGCCGGCGCATTGATGGCAATCACCGCACAGCCAGCATTCAGGCCGGATAAGATTCCGGCAGGTGCATCTTCTGCAACCACGCACGATGTCGCCGCTAATCCCAGCTTCTCCGCGCCAAGCAGGTAGGGATCGGGCTCCGGTTTACCTTTAGCCACCTGTTCAGCGGTAATAAACACGGCGGGCTTCGGTAATCCTGCGGCTTTATGACGTGCATGTGCGACCGGGACTGAACCGGAAGTGACAATCGCCCAGGGAATCTGCAGTTCGTTCAGCTGGTTCAGCAACGCGTTGGCCCCTGGCAGCGCCTGCACACCGTCGGTGTCCGCCGCTTCAGCCTGCTCAAGCGCAACAAACTCCGCCTGAATAGCCTCTTCCGACTGGCCTGCCATGAAATGACGCAGAGAGGTGATCGCCTGTTTGCCATGAATGAAATCCAGAATCTCATCAGCCGCGATGCCATGACGGGCACCCCACTGGCTCCAGGCTCGTTCAACTGCTGGCAGTGAATCCACCAGCGTGCCGTCTAAATCAAATAGAAAACCTCTGTAGGTCACGCGCTCCTCCTCATCAGGCATTAATCACTTGCGCAATTTCGTTTGCACTTAAATGGTACTGGCGCGGACAAGTCTGCCACAAAGCTAACATCCGTTGATACTTTTCCCACATCGGGGTCTGCGCATTAAAACCATGGGTGCCGGAATCGAAGTGGGTATAACGCCCTTCTGTATTGACCATAAAACGGACATAACCCAGCAGGCGCGCTTCCGTTGCCGCATCGAAGCCCAGAAAGGCCAGACGCCGCTCTTCAAGCTCACCTTTCTCTTTAAGGTTCGACCAGGAGACGTGGAGAGCGTGATGCATTTCCATAATATCGATCACCGTCCGGCAGATCGCTTCGCTGAGTTCGCCAAACTCTTTGTCCAGCTCCCGCATCTGCAGCGCATAACCGCGTTCGATGATGGTCTGGTAACGACGAAAACGTTCCGCATTTTCCGGCTCAAGCATGGCCATCATTTTGTACTGATTAGTGAGAATCAAACGCTGCGCATGGGTCATTTCCATCATTTACTCCCGGTCAGAGACCGCTCAGTTAATCGACAATGGAGAAATCATTGCACAGCGTTAGCGACACGGAAATCGCCGTATCACCATTCTTTGATTTGGCCGCAGGTTAGCGGTAAATATTTTACCGCCAGCCTGGGATGGGTCAGAGATCGTCGAGGAAAGTGCGGTCGAGTTGTTTGAACGCCCGCTTTAGCAGATCGGCCAGCGCCTGATAGGTCGGCTTGCCTTCTACTGGCGCTGTCGCCTGCCCCGCTTCTTCCAGCCGGGCACGAACTTCATGAAACCAGTTAAGCAGCGTCGGCGGCAGCGGCGTTACAGAACGCTTTCCCAGCCACCATAATCCCTGCATCGGCAGGGTACAGGCAAACAGCGCGGTCGCCACGGCCGGGCCTAACTGACCGCCCATCGCGATCTGCCAGGTCAGCGTAAAAATCGCCAAAGGTGGCATAAAGCGAATAGCAAAACGCGTTGCCGATGAAACACGGTTTTCCGGGAACATGGGTGCCAGGCGCTTATCAGCCGGCCAGGTCTTCATATAGTGTTGGCCGCGCTGAAACATCCGAAACCAATTGGTACTGCCAGATTCATTCGCCATGGCTCACCTCAACTAATGCTGTAAAAATTAAAAAATAGTTATAACTACACAACTTTACGTGACATCCTTCAATTATTTTTGTCTTTAAAGGTGACTCCAGCTATTCTGACGCCGTTTTATCCCCTTTCCGGAAGCGGATTGCGCTTTTGGGAAGAGGCCTGAGCCAGGTTCAGACGAGGCAATCTTCAAATTTTCGCGTAAGATTGCCGAAATTTTTTGCGGAAATGCAGAATTCTGTCTACCGCATGATGTTTGTCATTAATCTACCAGCTTTCATGGGCTACGCTGTTAGTCTGATTGCGTTTTATTTAGCCACTCTCAAAAAATAGGTAATTCCATGTCGAGTAAGTTAGTTCTGGTTCTGAACTGTGGCAGCTCTTCCCTTAAGTTTGCCATCCTCAACCCTGCCAGCGGTGAAGAATTCCTGTCTGGCCTGGCGGAATGTTTCCACCTTCCTGAAGCCCGCATCAAATGGAAGCTGGAAGGCGAAAAACAGGAAGCGCCTCTGGGTGCTGGCGCAGCGCATAGTGAAGCGCTGAACTTTATCGTTAAAACCATTCTGGCACAAAAACCTGAGCTTTCGGCACAAATTGCTGCAATCGGCCATCGTATCGTTCATGGCGGCGAGAAGCTGACTCAGTCAGTCATCATCACTGAAGAAGTGGTACAGGGCATCAAAGACGCCTCTTCTTTTGCACCGCTGCACAATCCGGCTCATCTGATCGGTATTGATGAAGCGATGAAAAACTTCCCGCACCTGTCAGATAAGAATGTCGCGGTATTTGACACCGCTTTCCATCAGACAATGCCGGAAGAGTCTTATCTCTATGCGCTGCCGTACAAATTGTATAAAGAGCATGGCGTTCGTCGCTATGGCGCGCATGGTACCAGCCACTTCTATGTGACCCATGAAGCGGCCAAAATGCTCAACAAGCCACTTGAGTCACTGAATATTATTACCTGCCACCTCGGTAACGGCGGTTCTGTCTCTGCCATTCGCAACGGCGAGTGTGTGGACACCTCAATGGGCCTGACCCCACTGGAAGGCCTGGTGATGGGTACCCGCAGTGGCGACATCGACCCGGCAATTATCTTCTTCCTGCACGATACGCTGGGTATGAGCGTCGATGCCATCAATAAACTGCTGACCAAAGAGTCTGGCCTGTTAGGTCTGACTGAAGTCACCAGCGACTGCCGCTACGTGGAAGATAACTACACCACCAAAGAAGATGCGAAGCGCGCAATGGATGTCTTCTGTCATCGCCTGGCGAAATATATCGGCAGCTACACTGCGCTGATGGATGGCCGCCTGGACGCCGTGGTATTTACTGGCGGCATCGGTGAAAACGCCGCGATGGTTCGTGAACTCTCACTGAAAAAACTGGCACTGCTGGGCTTTGACGTCGATCACGATCGCAACCTGGCGGCCCGTTTCGGCAAGTCTGGTTACATCAATAAAGAAGGCACCCGCCCGGCGCTGGTGATCCCGACCAACGAAGAGCTGGTCATCGCCCAGGACGCCGCGCGTCTGACTGCGTAAACACTTCTCTCCGTCAGCTCAGGCTGACGGAGTTGTTTTTGACACCCTGCCATTACTGAGAGGTTCAAACGTGTCACGTACAATTATGCTCATTCCGACCGGCACCAGCGTCGGCCTGACCAGCGTCAGCCTCGGCGTTATCCGCGCCATGGAGCGCAAAGGCGTTCGGCTCAGCGTCTTTAAGCCGATTGCTCAGCCGCGTACCGGCGGCGATACGCCGGATCAAACCACCACTATTATCCGTAAGAACTCTTCGATTCCTGCCGCTGAACCGCTGCAGATGTCACGTGTTGAATCACTGCTGGGATCGAACCAGCAGGATGTGCTGATGGAAGAGATCATCTCCCGTTACCATGCCAACACGCAGAATGCGGAAGTGGTGCTGGTTGAAGGTCTGGTCCCTACCCGTAAGCATCAGTTCGCCAACGCGCTGAACTATGAAATCGCGAAAACTCTGAATGCGGAAATCGTCTTCGTGATGGCGCTGGGCAATGACTCTCCGGCACAGCTGAAAGAGCGCATTGAACTGACGCAGAGCAGCTTCGGCGGTCAGAAGAATAAAAATATTACTGGCGTGATCATCAATAAACTCAACGCGCCGGTCGATGATCAGGGGCGTACCCGCCCTGATCTGTCAGAAATTTTTGATGACTCGTCAAAAGCCAGCATCGCCAATATCGATCCTAAGCAGCTGTTCTCAGACAGCCCGCTGCCGGTGCTGGGCTGCGTGCCGTGGAGCTTTGATCTGATCGCCACCCGCGCAATCGATATGTGCCGCCACCTGGATGCGCGCATCATCAACGAAGGTGAGATTCAGACCCGCCGGGTTAAATCGGTCACCTTCTGCGCCCGTAGTATCCCGCACATGCTGGAGCATTTCCGTCCAGGCTCACTGCTGGTGACTTCCGCGGACCGCCCGGATGTACTGGTCGCCGCCTGTCTGGCCGCCATGAACGGCATTGAGATCGGCGCTATCCTGCTGACCGGTAATTACGAGATTGACGATCGCATCGCGCGCCTCTGTGACCGTGCCTTCCAGACCGGCCTGCCGGTGTTTATGGTGAAAACCAATACCTGGCAGACCTCTCTGAGCCTGCAGAGCTTTAATCTTGAAGTGCCCGCTGACGATACGCAGCGCATCGAGAAAGTGCAGGAATATGTTGCCAGCTACATTAATGCTGACTGGATTGAGTCACTGACCGCTACGTCAGAGCGCAGCCGTCGCCTGTCGCCACCGGCCTTCCGCTATCAGCTGACTGAGCTGGCGCGCAAAGCGGGCAAACGCGTCGTGCTGCCAGAGGGTGACGAGCCGCGTACGGTTAAAGCGGCCGCTATCTGTGCTGAACGCGGTATCGCCACCTGCGTACTGTTAGGCAACCCGGATGAGATTCAGCGTGTTGCTGCGGCTCAGGGTGTCGAACTGGGCAAAGGGGTTGAGATTGTTGATCCGGAACAGGTGCGTGAAAACTACGTGCCGCGTCTGGTTGAGCTACGTAAGAGCAAAGGGATGACCGAAGTGGTCGCCCAGGAACAACTGGAAGATAACGTGGTGCTGGGCACCATGATGCTGGAAAGTGGCGAAGTGGATGGCCTGGTTTCAGGTGCGGTTCACACCACCGCCAACACCATTCGTCCGCCTCTGCAGCTGATCAAAACTGCGCCTAACAGCTCACTGGTTTCATCGGTGTTCTTTATGCTGCTGCCGGAGCAGGTGCTGGTTTACGGAGACTGCGCGATTAACCCGGATCCCACCGCTGAGCAGCTGGCTGAGATCGCAATTCAGTCAGCCGACTCTGCTAAAGCCTTCGGTATCGATCCACGTGTTGCGATGATCTCCTACTCTACCGGCACGTCAGGTGCAGGCAGCGACGTTGAAAAAGTGCGTGAAGCAACGCGTATCGCGCAGGAAAAACGTCCTGATCTGGTCATTGATGGTCCGCTGCAGTATGACGCCGCGATCATGGAAGATGTGGCGAAGTCGAAAGCGCCAGATTCACAGGTTGCCGGTCGCGCCACCGTCTTTATCTTCCCGGATCTGAACACCGGTAACACCACGTATAAAGCGGTACAGCGTTCAGCCGATCTGATCTCAATCGGGCCGATGCTGCAGGGTATGCGTAAGCCGGTTAACGACCTGTCGCGCGGTGCGCTGGTTGATGACATCGTCTATACCATCGCCTTAACCGCCATTCAGTCTCAGCAGGCTGAACAAGGCTAAGCGTCAGGTAAGAACGCAAAAGGCATGCCCCAGGGCATGCCTTTTTTTTGCCGGTAACAGAGCCGGAGGCTTTAATGCGAATCGCTGAGACGCGTTAAAGCGCCCGTTTTCAGGCCCGGTTATCGCCGTTGCGGCTCATCCACAGAGAGAGCGCTTTCAGCGAATCGTCAGTGAACTCATCACAACGTGCGGTGATCTCATCGGGCGTCATCCAGATAATCTCATCGACTTCCGATTCCTGCATGGCGAATGGCCCATGTGACACACAACTGAACAGTCCGCCCCAGACGCGACAGTGCTGATCTTCGAAGTAGAATTTGCCATGCTCAGCAAACGGCACCGCGGCAATCCCTAACTCCTCTTCCGCTTCACGTCGCGCAGACTCCAGCATATCTTCACCGCTCTGCACCACGCCGCCTGCGGTTGCGTCCAGTTTGCCCGGCATAAAATCTTTTATCTCAGTGCGACGCTGCACCAGAATCTTGCCCATACCGTCATGAACCACAATATAGGTAGCGCGGTGACGCAGGCACTCAGCGCGCATCTGCGCACGTGTTGCCTGAGCAACAACTTCATTCTCTTCGTTTACGATATCGACCCACTCGATGCCGTCACCCGCAGTTTGATCCACCATCCGTAACCCTTTCCTGTTTGGCGTACACTTGGGTACGCAGTTTGCCACGTCTTTATTTTTATGTGGCGTAAGGTAATCACTTCCGGCAGCCTGAGCAAGCCCTGGCTGTTACCGATTTTTACCACTTTCTGCTAACCACAGCTGTACTGAGGCTCGCTGCCACTGAAACTCAGCATAATCCCGCAGACGCGCGGGCAAAGGATCGCCATGCAATACCAGCCGGTTAAGCATCACCGCCAGATCGGTATCCGCAATTGACCACTCGCCAAACAGGTTCTGTTGCCCGTCCGGCAGCAGGCGATCGACGGCCATAACCAGTTTATCCACCGCCTGCTGCGCTGATGCGGTCAGCGGCGCAAAGCGCTCACCGGCAAACAGCACTTCTGTGGGACGCTCCTGACGTATCCACAGGAAGTCACTGCGCAGCCAGGCCTGGATCTCTCTGGCGCGGGCACGCTTCTCGCGGTCGCGGGGATAGAGGCGCTCAAATTCGGGCGCCGGAAAGCGCTCTTCAAGATATTCGGTAATCGCCGAGGATTCGCTTAACAGGAACGCATCAATCTGCAGGGTCGGGACCCGGCAGGTCAGCGACAGCTCGCGGTAAGCCGCGGCGTATTGCTGATTCTGCGACAAATCGACGCGCTTCAGCTGGAAAGGGATCCCTTTTTCGGTAAGAGCAACATAGGCCGACATGGCGTAAGGACTGAAAAATGATGAATCTGACCACAGGGTGATGGACGGATAATTCATCGGTTACCTCAATTGGCTGTCAGGGTTGCATCATGTTTACCGATTTTTATTTGGGAAGGCAACGCTGAGCTGATCCGATCTCTGCCTCCGGAATAAGAAAGCGCGACGCGACTCACGATAGAGTGGCTCGACTCTTCTATGCTGAAAGATGCAAATAACAAAAACATCAAGGGAGCCGCAACATGCACATTCTTATTACCGGTGGCACGGGACTGATTGGCCGTCACCTGATTCCGCGCCTGCAACAGCTGGGGCATCAGATCAGTGTGGTGACGCGTGACGTGGTCAGCGCGCGTGAAAAACTGGGCGAAGAGGTCGCGCTCTGGTCAGGGCTGGCGCAACAGTCGAACCTGGATACGATCGATGCGGTCATTAATCTGGCGGGAGAACCTATTGCCGACAAACGCTGGACGGAGCCGCATAAACAGCAGCTGTGTGAAAGCCGCTGGCAGATAACCGAGCAGATCGTCTCACTGATCAACGCCAGCGCCACACCACCGTCCGTGTTGATCTCAGGTTCGGCAACCGGCTTTTATGGCAACACCGGCGATCTGGTGCTGACTGAAGAGGATCAGGGTCAGGATGAGTTTACTCATCAGCTCTGCGCCCGCTGGGAGCAGCTGGCGCTCGCGGCTGAAAGCGAACGCACCCGCGTCTGCCTGCTGCGAACCGGCGTGGTGCTGGCGTCTGAGGGCGGCGCACTCAGCAAAATGAAGCTGCCCTTTAAACTCGGCATCGGCGGGCCGATTGGCAGTGGTAAACAGTACATGCCGTGGATTCACATTGATGACATGCTAAACGCCATTATCTGGCTGCTGGAGCATGATGATCTGCGGGGTCCGTTCAATATGGTCGCTCCCTACGCGGTGCGTAACGAGCAGTTTGCCGCCACCCTGGGCCGGGTGATGCATCGTCCGGCCTTTATGCGCACGCCTGCCAGCGCCATTAAACTGATGATGGGCGAATCGTCGGTGCTGGTGCTGGGAGGACAGCATGTGCTGCCAAAACGGCTGGAAGCCTCAGGCTTTGGTTTCCGCTGGTACGATTTGCAGGAAGCGCTGCAGGATGTCGCAGGATAAACATACGGCGGCCCTGGGCCGCCGTATGTTTCGTTAGTTACGCTGCTCTGCTACACGCGACTTCACTACCTTCTCTTCACGCGTATGCCCCGGTTGTGGCACACGAATAATAAAGGTCAGCACGCCAGCGAACACGTATAGCCCGGTATAGGCCCATACCACACCGACAATGTCGAAGAACGGCAGCATGACTGAGGCGATAGCCGGTGCCACAAAGTTACTGAGTCCTGCGGAGAGGTTGTAAATAGAGACCGCAGCGCCTTTATGATGCGGTTCCAGCGTGGGAAATACAGCGGTCATCGGTACAAACGCGGCGACAAAAATGCCCAGCATTACCGCAGGGATTAATGCGACCCAGAAGTTATGACCCGCATACAGCGGCAGATAATAAAAGGTCAGGCTGGAGATGGCCATCCCCAGGCAACCAAACCAGCGCACCTGACGGATCCAGCCCAGCTTCTCTCCCGTGAGGCCCCAGAAGATATTCGTAAATATAGTGACAAAGAAGAACACCGCCCAGATTTGTAGCCATTCAGAGATGGTAAAGCCGAGACGATCGACAAACAGCAGTGGCATGATAATGGCGAAACCAAACAGCGACAGCGTGTTGATGATGCGAATCAGGCAGGCATAAAACACATTCTGATTGGTGAACAGGATGGTCACGGCACGCGCCATCTCTGTCATCTTGTCACGCATCGGCAAATTCACACGAGAGCGATCCACCGGTACCTTGCGCAGGCTGAAGTATGCGAGGATCCCACCACAGGCCACCCAGATAATAGCCAGCCACAGCGTCCCCGTTTCCCCCAGCATCGGAATGGTGAGACTTGGCAGATAGCTGCCAATCACCCCGATGCCGACAGAATACATCGCCCAGAACCAGCCGGTCGCCGCCGCCAGTTTTTCGCGCGGTAAGACCTGCACCAGCATCATCATGAAAGAGTAGATAAACAGCGGATAAGCCAGCCCGCGAATGCCGTAGAACAGCACCATCAGCGGATAGTTGCGCAGGCCAAGCCCCAGCGACATAAACAGCGTATGCATCACGATCCATAACACAAAGCCAATCATCATCGCGCGCTGCGGTGTGATCAACTCGGCTACCACGCCAGATGCCCAGGCCGCCAGGGCTGCCGCTAAGCCATAGAAGGTGAATACGACTGCAGACTGCGCGGGCGTAAAGCCCATATCGGTGATATGGCGCGACAGAAACGCCATTTCAAAGCCATCACCCGCCATAAAGATTGCGATAGCGAGGAAACCCCAGAACATCTTTTTCGGTAAGCCAAACCAGTATTCGTTCGATTGCATCACAATTACCTTCTGTCTGGTTAGTCGTTATGCAGGCAGCAAACTGCGCACCTGTTGTTGCTGGACGTAGAGTTCCCGGAACAGACATAGCCGCTTTTGCAGCACGGCACCGCGCGTCTCGTCCGGTTGGTAGCACGCCTGCACAGCCGGCTTCAGACACACCTCATGCTCAAGGCCGCCATCAGCCAGCCACGCTAAACGTGCCGCACCCAGCGCGCCAGATGCGCTGGCGGGATGGGTAACAATGGGCAGTTGCAGCACATCGGCAATCAATTGAGCCCACAATGTGCTACGTGCGCCACCACCGGTCAGGCTGCACTGCTGAATGTGATGCCTGGCATCGCCGAGCACACTCAACCCATCAGCCAGCCCAAATGCCACGCCTTCAACCACCGCATAGCCCAGCAAGGCGCGCGGGGTTTCATGGCGCAGATTGAAGAAAGAACCGGATGCGTCAGGATCGTTATGTGGTGTGCGTTCACCAGACAGATAGGGCAGGAAAACCGGGGCGCTACGCACTTGCTCATCACTGAGCTGGACCATCTCCTCCATCAGCTGGCTTTCACTGACCGACAGCAGATTGCACAACCAGCGCAGACAACTGGCGGCGCTAAGCATCACACTCATCTGGTGCCAGCGGCCCGGTAACGCATGGCAAAAGGCGTGCACCCCGCATTGAGGGTCAGCCCGTAAGCGGTCGTTTACGACAAAAATCACACCGGAGGTACCCAATGAGATAAACGCATCACCGGGATTCACCGCCCCCACACCGACTGCCGATGCGGCATTGTCACCGCCGCCACCCGCGACAGTAACCGCAGTAGATAAACCCCACTCGCTCGCCAGCGTCGGCTGCAGGCGTCCACTTATGGCACTGCCTTCTACCAGTTCAGGCATTTGGGCACGCTTCAGTCCGGTGATGGCCAGCAGTTCTTCCGACCAGTCACGCCGGGAGACATCGAGCCACAGCGTTCCGGCAGCATCCGAAGGCTCACTGACAAAGCGCCCGGTAAGACGCCAGCGCAGGTAATCTTTCGGCAGCAGGACCTTATCGATGCGGCTGAAAATTTCTGGCTCATTTTCCGCGACCCAGTGCAGTTTCGGCAAAGTGAAGCCGGGCATAATCATATTGCCGCTAATTTCCATTATCCGGGGATTGCTCTTCCGTAGCCTTTCACACTGCGGTGCACTGCGCGTGTCGTTCCAGAGGATACACGGACGCAGCACCTTCCCCCCGGCATCCAGCAACACGGCCCCGTGCATCTGTCCCGATAATCCAATAGCGCGAATCGCGGCCCATGCCAGAGGAAACTGATGACGTAATCCCGCCAGAACCTCGCTGCAGGCTTGCCACCAGCATTCAGGATCCTGTTCAGCCCAGTGGGGATGGGGACGCTGCACGCTCAGCGTGGCGTGCTGAGCCGCCACAATCTCACCGTGCGTATTGATGATCAGCGCTTTAAGCTCTGAGGTACCAATATCAATGCCGAGATACATAATTACACCGCCGCCAGTTCAGGCTGTTTCAGCCACTGCTGCAAACTCGCAACACGGCGGGTGACTAACTCATGAAACGCCTTATCAGATGCCAGTTCCGCAAACAGCGCGCTATCACTCAGGTATGCATGGAGCGGATCGGCGCTGGCGAACTGCTTACGTAGCGTATCGACCTGTAGCGCACCGTCCTGATAGCAATAGGGTAAATTGTCATCGGCCCATCGCTGCATAAACAGGAAGAACAGTGCCGGAATCACCGCCGTTGCGGTGGGCTGCGCACCGCGCTGGTAGCACTGTTGCAGGGTTGGCGTCACCATGCCGGGAATTTTGGATAAACCATCGGCACCGACGCGCTGATTGGTATCTTTAATGTAAGGATTACTGAAGCGGGCCAGCACCACGTCACGATAATCCGCTAAATCAAGCGGGCTGGGAGACAGAGAAGGAATGACATCCTGGGTCACATAGTCGTGAGCCAGTTGATAAATCGCCGGATGGCTGGTGCTCTCATCGATATAGTTCAGACCAATCAGTGTGCCCGCCCAGGCAATCGCAGCATGTGTCGCATTGAGGATGCGAATTTTCGCCTCTTCCCACGGCAGTACCGATTCCACTAGTTCAACACCGACCTTTTCCAGCGCCGGGCGCCCGGCAATAAAATCATCCTCAATGACCCACTGAATAAAAGATTCGGCCATTACTGCTGCGCCATCCTGTTTGCCGGTCGCCGCCTGCACGCGTTCTGCCACCTCCGGAGTAGGACGGGGTGTAATGCGATCAACCATGGTATTCGGTGAACGGGTTTGCGTGCGCACCCAGTCGGCCAGCGCGGTATCGCCTTTGGCCGTAAGAAACGCCAGGAAGGCGTCACGGAAACGTTCACCATTGTGCCGCAAATTATCGCAGTTCAGCAGCGTAACAGGCGGACCGCCTTGCGCAACACGCTGTGTCAGAATATGGCTGAGTGCGCCGTAGAGGGTGCGGATATCTCCATCCAGATCGGCCTTCACATCTGCCTGATTGAGATCCAGGGTAAACGCGGGCGTCAGGTAGTAACCCGCTTCGGTCACGGTAAAGCTAATCACACGCGTTTCCGCACTGGCCCCCTGCTCGATCAACGCACTGATATCACTGTCCCAGGGCAAAATTTTGCGCAGCGAAGTGATGGTTTCGTAGTCGCGCTTACCTTCAGGCGTCACGGTTTCCAGCACATATTCTCCCTGCTGCGCCGCGAGCTGATTGAGCAGCGGCACTGCGTCATTACGGATATTGCCGAGCGCGATGCTCCAGCTTTCATCACCCTGCTCACGCAGTTTATGCAGATACCACGCCTGATGTGCACGATGAAAAGATCCCGCGCCGATGTGCATCCACACTGATTGGTTGTTCATAATCGCCTCATTTAAACATTTGCCACACCTAAGGGCATTTGCCCGATGACCTGTAGCATAGTGCCTATTACGAAGATCCTTCTGCGAGCTGTGTCACAAATAATATTTTTGCTCCCATTCTGGGCTTTTGCTCAGTTAGTGCTTTTCGACCCGCACGGCGTTAAGATGTCCCCTCACATTCGACGGAACATCGTGATGAGCAGAGAAGAAAAAAAGCAGGAGCTGGCCGCACGTGCCGCATGGATGTATTACGTCGCAGGCGTGACACAGCAGGAGATTGCGCAGGCATTGGGATTGTCACGACAGGTAGCGCAGCGGCTGGTATCCAGTGCACGTGAAATGGGCATGGTGAACGTAAAAATTGATCATCCCGTCACACACTGTCTGCAGCTGGCGCGTGAGGTACAGGCGAAGTTTGGTCTGGATTTGTGCCGCGTTGTGCCATCTGCCAGTCTGAATGATGAGGCTATTCAACAAATGCTGGCAGTTGAAGGCGCGGCGGTGATGACACAATTCATCAATGAGGAAACGCCTCAGGTGTTCGGTATTGGTTCCGGTAAAACCCTGCGCTCAATGATCGATGCGCTACCCTGGGTTGATCGCCCGCAGCATCATTGCGTTTCCATGATTGGTGCCATCGCGCGGGATGATTCCGGTACACGCTATGACGTACCGTTGAAGATGGCCGAAAAGATGCAAGGTAAGTATTTCTTTATCCCCGCCCCCTTATACGCCGACACCCCAGAGGATAAAGCGATGTGGGTGCAGCATAAGGTTTACCAGCGCGTCATTGATCGCGCATTACAGGCGGACGTGGCTTTTGTGGGTATTGGCGAAGTGATGCCGGGCTGTCCTTTGAATGCCGAGGGATTCATCACAGATGCGCAGGTCGAGGCGCTAAATGGGCGCGGCGTGGTGGGCGAAATGCTCGGTCACTTTTTCAATCAGCAGGGTGAGCGGGTATGGGGCGAAACGGATGAGCTACTGACCAGCGTGCGACTGGAAAGCCGGACTCAGCGTAAAATTATTGGCTTTGCGGGTAGCGAGCGCAAGTATCCAGCAATCCGTGCCGCATTACAGGGCGGCTGGGTATCGGGACTGGTGACCGATGAGGATACGGCGCTGAAGCTACTGCAAAAGTGATATCTCAGCATGGATGCAGAGTGCGAGGGCAGAACGCAGAGATGACGCAAAATCTCAAACGCGGCTCGCACTTATTCTGCGCAGGGCACGTTACGCCGGTGCCCTGATTCCCTCGCCTTAACTAACATCTAACCGTTACTTCAGCGATCCCTTGAGGAACTGCTGTAAACGCGGGCTTTTCGGACTGCCGAACAGTTCCGCAGGCGGTCCCTGCTCTTCGATTTTACCCTGATGCAGGAAAATGACATGACTGGAGACGTGACGGGCAAACTCCATCTCGTGGGTCACGACCACCATGGTTTTGCCCTCCTCCGCCAGCTTCTGCATGATGCGCAGTACTTCCCCGACCAGCTCCGGATCAAGCGCCGAAGTGGGTTCGTCAAACAGCAATACTTCTGGCTCCATTGCCAGCGCGCGCGCAATCGACACACGCTGCTGCTGACCGCCGGAGAGGTGAACCGGATATTTTGCCTGTGCCCGCGCATCAATCCCGACTTTATCGAGGTATTTGATGGCACGCTCACGCGCCGCCGCTTTACTCAGCCCCAGCACCTGAATCGGGGCTTCCATCACGTTTTCCAGCACGGTCATGTGACTCCACAGATTAAAATGCTGGAACACCATGGTCAGGCTGGTACGTAACGCGCGCAGCTGCTCTTTGTCAGCCACTTTGAGCTGACCATCTTTGTCACGGACTAAGGTGATTTGTTGGTTATTCACCATGATGCTGCCTTCACTCGGTTTTTCGAGGAAGTTGATGCAGCGTAAAAAGGTACTTTTCCCTGAGCCGGACGATCCAATGATACTGATCACATCGCCCGCTTTAGCAGTTAACGAGACCCCTTTCAGCACTTCATGTTCACCGTAACGCTTATGCAATTCGGTGACGCTTAATTTATTGTCAGCCATAGTTCTACTCAATGCGATGAAGAGGGTTTCACGTGGGCCAGCCAGCGACGTTCCGCCAGGCGGAACAGGCTGATCAACACGTAAGAGATAATCAGGTACAACACAGCCGCCAGACCAAAGGCGGTAAACGGCTGATAGGTTGCCGAGTTAATATCGCGCGCGATTTTCAGCAGATCCGGCACGGTGGCGGTGAAGGCCAGCGCCGTGGAGTGCAGCATCAGAATCACTTCGTTGCTGTAGGCCGGCAGTGCCGTACGCAGCGCCGATGGCAGGATAATGCAGCGATAAAGTTTAAAAGTAGAGAAGCCGTACGCCCGTGCCGCCTCAATTTCACCGTGTGGCACCGAGCGAATCGCACCGGTAAAAATTTCCGTGGTGTAGGCGCAGGTGTTGAGGGTGAAGGCGAGCAGCGTACAGTTCAGACCACTGCGGAAAAAGGCATTCAGCAGTTCAGTGCCTTTCACAATCTCCAGCGTGTACATGCCGGAGTAGAACACCAGCAGCTGCACATAGAGCGGCGTGCCGCGAAAAACGTAGGTGAAGAGCCAGACCGGAAAGCTGATAAACCGGTTAGGGGAAACCCGCGCTATCGCCAGCAGGATTGCCAGACATCCGCCAATGGTGACCGAGAGGATCAGCAGCCACAGGGTGATAGCTACACCGGTAAAACGATAACCGTCAGTCCAGAGCAGCGATTTCCAGTATTCCTGAATAATATCAATCATAACTCGCCCTCTTCACACCCACCGTATAGCGCCGGTTCAGCCACCACAGCACACCGTTTGACAGCGTGGTGAATACCAGATAAATCACACCGGCCACAATGGCGAAGTAGAACGGCTGCCAGGTACTTTTTCCTGCCAGCTGCGTCGCCTTCACCACATCTTCCAGCCCCAGCAGCGAGACCAGCGCGGTGGCTTTCAGAATCACCTGCCAGTTGTTGCCGATGCCTGGCAGCGCGTAGCGCATCATGGCCGGAAACAGAATGCGGCGGAACACCTGCGCGCCGGTAAAACCAAACGCGGTTGCTGCTTCAATCTGCCCCTGAGGCACGGCCATAAAGGCGCCGCGGAACGTTTCGGTGAAGTAGGCACCATAGATAAAGCCGAGCGTGATGATACCGGCGACCATCGGGTCGATATCAAACTGCGCCATGCCCAGCGCATCGGTTATCTGGTTGAGGACAATCTGCAGACCGTAGAAGATCAGCAGCATCAGTACAAGGTCTGGCACGCCACGAATCAGCGTGGTGTAGCCTTCAAAAATCATCGCCAGTGGCCGGCTGCGCGACAGTTTCGCGCCTGCGCCAATCAGGCCCAGCAGCACTGCCAGCACGACGGAAGTGAGAGCCAGTTCCAGCGTCACCAGCGTGCCCCGAAGAATTACATCAGAATAGCCATACAGCATCGAGAGGGTCCTGTCGTGGGGTGAAAACGAAACGCTGCCCGCAAGCGAGACGGGCAGTTTAGCTTTACCTCTCTGTTGCAGATGCCATCCGCCATTAGCGGAAAAGAACCCGATTCTGCACCTGGCAGAACCGGCTCAGACCCGGCAAAACGGACACAGAGGGTAAAGCGACAGGATGGTTAGTCGCCGTACACGTTGAAATCGAAGTATTTCTTCGCAATCTTGTCGTAGGTGCCATCTTTACGCATGTCAGCAAAGGCTTTGTCGATGGCGGCTTTCAGTTCGCTGTCATCTTTACGCAGTCCCATGCCGGTACCGACGCCAAAAATCTTGTCATCTTTCACGGCCGGACCGGCGAAGGCGTAATTTTTACCGACCGGCTGCTTCAGGAATCCTTCGCTGGCCTGCACTTCATCCTGGAAGGCAGCATCAATACGACCGGCATTCAGATCCTGATAGACCAGATCCTGGTTTGCATAAGGCGTGACGTTCACCCCTTTTGGCCGCCAGTTCTGATTGGCGTAAGTTTCCTGCGTGGTGCCCTGCAGCAGACCGATATTTTTGCCTTTCAGGGACTCAATGGTCGGCTCAATTTTCGATCCCTTCGGCGCGACTAAACGCGCGTTAGCGGCGTAGAGTTTTTCCGAGAAGGCGATCTCTTCCTGACGTTTCGCTGTGATGGAAAGTGAGGAGATGATGGCATCAATTTTCTTCGCTTTCAGCGAAGGGATCAGCGCATCAAAGTCGCTCTCTACATAGGTACATTGGGTATGAATACGTTTACAGATTTCGTTAGCGAGGTCGATATCGAAGCCCACTAACTTGCCTTGCGCGTTTTTCGACTCAAACGGTGGGTAAGTTGGATCTGTGCCGATACGGATTGAACCCGGAACCGCCGCGAAGACGCTGGCAGCACTGGATAAGCCCAGCATCAGGGAAAGAGCCAGAACACGCTTTTTCATAGATTACCCTCAAGTGAAGTGCTTTTTGTTATGTGGTTCGTGATGTGTTTGCGCAAAGTAATTTGCATGTTTCATGCCAGTTCTGCAAGTTAACCACGCTGTTAGCGTGATGTCAGACAGGCGAAAACGCTGTGTTTGTGAGGGGAATATAGCAGTGAAGTAAAAGAGAAAAAGCGACGTTGTTAACTTTTGGTGCGTCAAATGCACGAAGAGTGATCCGAGGCGCGCTTATGCACTAAATAAGTGCGCCAGCGGAACTTTATGCACCCTGCCAGCGCGTGAAGAGATCTTCCGATAATTCGATATCAAACTGGTCGATCACCCGGTTAACGGTCTGATCGATCAGCTGATCGATCGTTTCAGGCCGATGATAGAATGCCGGCACGGGTGGCATAATAATGGCACCCAGCTCTGCGGCAGTGGTCATCATTCGCAAATGGCCAACATGCAGCGGGGTTTCGCGCACGCACAGCACCAGCTTACGCTGCTCTTTTAACACCACGTCAGCCGCACGGGTCAGCAACGAGTCACTGTAACTGTGGACGATGCCAGAGAGCGTTTTCATTGAGCAGGGTAAAATCGCCATGCCCAGAGTTTTAAACGATCCAGATGAGATATTTGCTGCAATATCGCGCACGTCATGCACCACATCGGCCAGCGCCTGCACGTCACGCAGCGAATAATCGCTCTCCAGCCCCAGCGTCTGACGCGCCGCCTGACTCATAACCAGATGCGTTTCTACTTCTTCCACCTGCTGCAACACCTGCAGCATGCGCACGCCATAGATCACCCCGCTTGCGCCAGAGATGCCAATGATGAGTCGTTTCATATTCCAACCTTATGTCAGCCAATGGGCCATCATACGCGGCCTGCGGGTTTCTGAAAACAAACAGGGCGGGATTGCTCCCGCCCTGTTTTATGCTGCCCGCCTGCTGAAGGTATCAGCCTTCGTTGTGCAGCTCGAGGTTTTCGACTTCGTTCTGCCGCTGAAGCGCTTTGGCATCATCATTACGCAGCGACTCAAGATACTCCAGATATTGCTGATCGACATCTTTCGTCACGTAAATGCCGTTGAACACCGAGCACTCAAATTGTGCAATGTCCGGATTCTCTTCGCGAACCGCTTCGATCAGATCGTCCAGATCCTGGAAGATCAGCGCATCGGCTTTAATCAGCTGGCGAATCTCTTCCACTTCACGGCCATGCGCAATCAGTTCCGTGGCGCTAGGCATATCGATACCGTAGACGTTCGGGAAACGAATTTCCGGCGCCGCTGACGCCAGATAAACCCTTTTTGCGCCCGCTTCACGCGCCATCTCAATAATCTGCTCTGAGGTGGTACCGCGAACAATAGAGTCATCCACCAGCAGCACGTTTTTATCACGGAATTCGGCGCGGTTAGCGTTGAGCTTGCGGCGCACCGCGCTGCGGCGTAACTGCTGGCCCGGCATGATAAAAGTACGGCCAACGTACCGGTTCTTCACGAAGCCCTGGCGATAGGGTTTGTCGAGAATACGTGCAATTTCCAGCGCGATATCGGTGGAGGTTTCAGGAATCGGAATCACAACGTCGATATCGAGATCTTCCCACTCGCGCGCAATTTTCTCACCCAGCTTGGTGCCCATACGAACACGGGCGCTGTAGACCGAGATTTTGTCGAGGAAGGAGTCGGGACGCGCAAAATAGACATACTCGAACAGGCACGGATTGCTTTTCGGATTTTCAGCGCACTGGCGGGTAGACAGCTGGCCCGCCTCAGTCACATAAACCGCTTCACCCGGTGCAACGTCACGGATGAACTCAAAGCCCAGCGTATCCAGCGCCACGCTCTCGGAGGCGACCATATATTCGGTGCGGCCATCAGCGATAACGCGCTTGCCCAGCACCAGCGGACGGATACCGTTAGGATCACGGAAGGCGACCATGCCGTGGCCGATAATCATCGACACTACCGCATAGGCTCCGCGCACCTGCTGATGCACGGCAGCAACCGCAGCAAAGATGTTGTCGGCTGTCAGCGGATCGTTTTGGAAACGATCTAACTCCTGCGCAAAGATGTTCAGCAGGATTTCAGAATCTGAGGTGGTATTAACGTGACGGCGGCCCTTTTCAAACAGGTGCTTACGCAGCACATGGGCGTTGGTCAGGTTACCGTTGTGCGCCAGGGTGATGCCATACGGGGAGTTTACATAGAATGGCTGCGCTTCAGAGGCACTGGAGCTTCCCGCGGTTGGATAACGCGCGTGACCGATCCCCATATTGCCCTGCAGACGCTGCATGTGGCGTGCTTCGAAAACGTCGCTGACCAGGCCGTTTGCCTTTCGCAGGCGAAAACATTTCAGCGCATCGATAGTACAAATGCCTGCGGCATCCTGCCCGCGGTGCTGGAGCACCGTTAACGCGTCATAGATCGACTGGTTGACCGGCATGAAACCGGTGATACCGACAATACCGCACATGTTGTCATTTCCTCATTAAGCCGCACTCCCGGTCACATCACCGGGGTAAAAAACTCGACGTGCTTTTCAGGTAATCAAAAAACCACCTGATTATATAACTGAACTCGGGAATGAGTTGAGACTGTTGCCAGTCCGGACTTTTGGAAAACCCAGTGAATGTATCGAGGAAGAACAGCAAAGCGGCTACGATCAGCACACCACGCAATGCCCCGAAACAGACGCCCAACACCCGGTCGGTTCCCGACAGGCCGGTTTTTTCCACCAGCGTGCCGATAACGTAGTTCACAATGGCCCCCACAATCAGGGTTGCCACAAACAGCACACCGATGGCGATACCGTTACGAACCAGTTCGTCGTCAAAACCTGTAAACCAGACTGCAAGGTAGGCGTAGTAATGACTGGCGACAAAAAACGCGCATCCCCAGGTAACAAGAGATAAGGCTTCCCGGACAAACCCACGGACCAGGCTGACCAGAGCCGAAAAACCAACTACCGCAATAATGACGTAATCAATCCAGATCATGAACTCTTCCAGCGCCAGTGCAATTGCACCCCTGCATCCAGTTCGGGGCGCATTCTAACAGAAAAAGAAAACGTTTGCGTAGCGGTTTTCTTTTTCTGCATCCATAAAAAAGGCGATGAAAAAAAACGCTATCGCCCGGGTGATTCTCAACCGGACAGGCCGTTGAAAATCGTCAATTTTTTTCGCGGCAGCGCGCATTAAACGCGCTGTCTGAGGGGTAAAAGACGCTGCCTGTTACTGCTATCGGCAGCGCCAATCGCCCGTTTTAGCGGGCGCTGTATGGCTTCACGACACCGCCCAGTCCTGAGATACTTTTCAGCTCGCCAACCGCACTCTGCATTTTGGCTTTCGACGCATCAGGCCCAACGTAAATGCGGGTGATCTGACCCTGTACCGGCGTTGAAGGCACGGTAAAGGCGCGATAGCCCGACAGCCGCAGCTGCGCGACAATCTCATTCACTTTGCTGGCGTTTTTCAGCGCACCTAACTGCACCACATAAGCCTGCCCTGCCGGCGCTGTCGTCTCTGCTGATTTTGGCGCCTCTTCCTGCTTCGGCTGTTCGACCACTTTAGGCTGTTCAACCGGTTTAGGTTTAGGCTGCTCCACGGCTTTTGGCTTCTGCTGTTCGACCGGCTTCTGCTTAGGCTGTTCTGTTACTTTCGGTTTCTGCTGCTCAACGACCTTCGGCTTCGTCACCGTCTGTGCGGGCACAGACTGATGGACCGGCGGCGGCGAGACCACTACCGGATCGCTCTCGTCTTCCGGTTGAGTCCGACCCTGCTCTGCCGTAGCGTTGGTTTTACCGTTGCCATTGCCATTGCTGCTGCTGACCGCATTGCCCGCGCCTTCCGGCGGCTGTGCCGGCAGCGACTGGGTTACCGGCGGCACCATTTCGCTGTCCTGCTGATCGTCAGGTTTCGGCACCAGCGGAATGGCGGCGAACTCCTCTTTGTAATGCTTTTTCTGACCATCCAGCAGCCCTGGCAGCACAATCACGCCAACGGCGACCAGAATAACGGTGCCGACTAAACGGTTCTGAAACTTACTTGCCACGTCCTTTCTCCGTTTCAATCGATTCCATGACCTGTGCAACGGTGTGGAATGAACCACAGACCAGCACAATGTCCTGCGGCGCTGCCCGCTGGCGTGCCTGCTGCCAGGCCAGCTCAACCGAACTAAAAGCCTCGCCCTGCGACAGGTTGTTCAGCAGTTGCTCAGCACTGGCGCCACGCGGGCCCTCGAGGGGCGCGCAGTACCAGGTATCGACCACCGGTGCCAGCGCCGCCAGCGTACCGGCGATATCTTTATCATGCAGCATACCCACCACGGCATGCACTTTGCCGCGTTTCGGCAGTGACGACAGCCGCGACGCCAGATATGCTGCCGCATGCGGGTTATGGGCGACATCCAGAATAATGCGTGGTGATTCGCTGAGGGTCTGAAAACGGCCTGGCAGCATCGCCAGCGGCAGGCTGGCGCGAATCTGCGCCTCACTGACCTCAAGCCCGGAGACCCGCAGCGCCACCAGCGCGGTCGCCGCGTTAGGCAGCGGCACCTGCGGCAGCGGCAGATCGTTCAGCTCACCCGTCGCATCACGCAGTGACCAGCTTTCTGCCTGCGCATGCCACGACCAGTCACGGTTGCGCTGCAACAGCTGCGCACCTTTTTCCTGTGCGACCACGGCAATACTCTGCGGCATATCCGGTTCACCCACTACCGCAGGTTTCCCCGCCCGGAACACACCCGCTTTTTCACGCCCGATGCTTTCGCGATCCGGGCCAAGCCAGTCGGTGTGATCGAGCGCAATGCTGGTGACCACCGCGACATCGGCATCCACGATGTTTGTCGCATCCAGCCGTCCGCCGAGGCCGACTTCGAGGATCACGACATCCAGCTGCGCCTGGCGGAACAGATTCAACGCAGAGAGCGTGCCAAATTCAAAATAGGTCAGCGAAATATCTGCACGTCCGGCTTCAATCTCCGCAAAGCTGGCGCAGTGCTGCGCTTCACTCAGCTCCTCTCCCTGAACCCGCACGCGCTCGGTATAGCGCACCAGATGCGGTGAGCTGTACACGCCAACGCGGTAGCCCGCGGCGATCAGCAGCGTTTCCAGGGTGCGACAGGTGGTGCCTTTGCCATTGGTACCGGCCACGGTAAAGACAAAAGGAGCGGGTTTCAGCAGGTCGAGACGAAGCGCTACCTGACGAATACGGTCCAGACCCAGTTCAATGGCCTGAGTATGCAGGTGCTCAAGATAATAAAGCCACGTGGCCAAAGGCGACGTGGCTTGGGGAAGGTGAAGATTGTCCATATGTCCCGTTTTGCTTATTTATACCTGGCAGGCTGCTGCTGCGGTATACGGTGCATTGGTAAGAGGTGCTTTGGACGCACCTCTCTATCTCCTGTCAGGCCTCGTTGCTTTCCGATTCAGTCGTCGCCGGAGCGGACTGTTCACCGTCATGCAGCGGTGCCGGCAGGTTCATCATTTTTGCCAGCAGGCTTGCCAGTTTGTAGCGCATTTCCGGACGGCGAATGATCATATCAATCGCGCCCTTTTCAATCAGGAACTCACTGCGCTGGAAGCCCGGCGGCAGTTTTTCACGCACGGTCTGCTCAATAACGCGTGGGCCGGCAAAGCCGATCAGTGCTTTAGGTTCCGCGATATTGAGGTCGCCCAGCATGGCAAAACTGGCCGAAACGCCACCCATGGTCGGGTCAGTCAGCACGGAAATATAAGGCAGACCGCGCTCACGCATTTTTGCCAGTGCCGCACTGGTTTTCGCCATCTGCATCAGCGACTGCAGCGCTTCCTGCATACGCGCCCCGCCGCTGGCGGAGAAGCAGATCAGCGGGCAGTTATCTTCTAACGCCTGCTCAACCGCACGTACAAAACGCGCACCGACCACAGAGCCCATTGAACCGCCCATAAAGGCAAATTCAAAGGCTGCCGCAACAACCGGCATGCCGTGCAGCTGACCTTTCATGACCACCAGCGCATCTTTCTCACCGGTGTCTTTCTGGGCCGCGATCAGACGATCTTTGTACTTTTTGGAGTCACGGAACTTGAGCAGATCTTTAGGTTCAAGTTCACTACCCAGCTCAACCATCGTGCCCTGATCGAGGACACTGCCGAGGCGCTCACGTGCGTGCATCCGCATGTGATGGTCACACTTCGGGCAGACCTCAAGATTACGCTCCAGCTCGGCGCGGTAGAGCACCTGACCACAGCTGTCACACTTGGTCCAGACCCCTTCCGGGATACTGGCTTTGCGCACAGGCGTTCCGGTGCTTTTATTAAGAATGCGTTCAATCCAGCTCATTGATGACCTTTCTGTTTAAAACTGACCTGGTCCAGTCGTCTTGATACTGCTGAAAACCGCTTCAGCAGACGGTAAATGTCGCTCATTAAACCACAACCTGTTCAGACTGTGGATAAAAATCTGGTCTTACCCCTGAGCGCAGCCTTACGGCTGCTTCTGCTGCTTAGCCTGACGGCGATGACGCCAGACTTCAATCACACCTGGCAGAATCGAGACCAGGATAATGCCCACAATCAGCAGCTTCAGGTTTTCCTGCACCACCGGCAGATCGCCAAACAGGTAGCCGGCATAGGAGAACAGCAGCACCCAGAGCAGCGCACCCGTTACGTTGAACAGCGCGAAGTGGCGATAGGACATATGGCCCATACCGGCAACAAACGGCGCAAAGGTTCGCACGATCGGCACGAAGCGCGCCAGGATAATGGTTTTTCCACCATGACGGGCATAAAACGCATGGGTTTTATCCAGATGGCTGCGACGGAAAATCTTCGAGTTCGGGTTACTGAACAACCTTTCGCCAAACAGGCGGCCAATGGTGTAGTTCACTGCGTCGCCCAGAACCGCGGCCACCACTAATAATGCCACCATCACATGCACATTAAGATCGTTACCCGGCAACGCCGCCAGTGCGCCCGCCACAAACAGCAACGAGTCACCCGGCAGGAAGGGCGTCACCACCAGACCGGTTTCGCAGAACAAAATCAGGAACAAAATAGCGTAAATCCAGATACCGTACTGTGCAACCAATTCGGCAAGATGCACATCAATGTGCAGAATAAAATCAACCAGAAAATGGAGAAACTCCATGGCGCGCCCTTTTAAGTCCTGAAAGTGAATTAATCCGCGAGGAACAACGGTCCCATCGACGGCTGTGGTAACGCAAAGTGGGATGGGTAATCCACCGCCACCAGATACAACCCCTCTGCCCGGGCTGTGGCTGCGGCTAATGTCCGATCCTTCGCCGCCAGCAGCGTTGCCATCCATGACTCCGGCTTATTGCCGCAGCCTATCTCCATCAGGCTGCCCACGATATTGCGCACCATGTGATGCACAAAGGCATTGGCTTTGATATCCACAATCACGTAGGGACCCTGACGCGTCACGTTGAGGTGAATCACGTTGCGCCACGGTGTACGCGACTGGCACTGCACCGCGCGGAATGAGGTGAAATCATTCTCGCCTAACAAACATTGCCCGGCTCGCTGCATTTTCTCTGCATCCAGAGGATGGTAAAAGTGCGTCACGCCCTGCGCCAGCACCGCCGGACGCAGACGCTGATTGTAGATCAGGTAGCGATAGCGTCGGGCCGTGGCGCTGAAGCGGGCATGAAATTCATCCGGCACCGCTTTCACCCAGCGCACCGCAATATCCGGCGGCAGATTAGCGTTGACGCCCAGCGTCCAGGCGCCATCAGGCCGCTGCGAGGTGGTCTCGAAATGGACCACCTGCCCCGTCCCGTGTACGCCTGCATCGGTGCGGCCAGCACAAAAAATGCTGACCGGATGATCGGCGACTTTCGACAGCGCGCGTTCTACCTTCTCCTGCACGCTGCGGACTTCATTCTGACGCTGCCAGCCGTAGTAACGGCTACCGTCATACTCGATGCCGAGCGCCAGTTTTTGCGTCTGACCATCGGACATGGTTACAGATACTCCTGAACCAGTTTCTCAGCGGTTTTCACCGCCATCAGCGCGCCGCCAAAACGAATGTTGTCCGCTACTGACCAGAACTGCAGCAGCTCCGGGATACCGTAGTCGTTGCGCACAGCGCCGATGCTCAGTTCGCCGTTGCCTGAGGCATCCGTGACCGGCGTCGGCACTTCATCCTCTTCGCTCAGACGAATATCTGACGCCAGCGCCAGTTCGGCACGCGCTTCTTCCGCAGAGAGCGGGCGCAGGTTTTCGATATGCACAATCTGCGCATTACCGTAGAACACCGGAGCCTGTACGCTGCTGACCGCAATCGGTAAGCCTTCGTCCTGCAATACCTTACGCACCTGATCAATCAGGCGACGCTCACTCTCCACGCTGCCTTCTGCGTCGGCCTGTTGTGGCATCAGGTTAAACGCCAGCTGACGACCAAAATGGTGTTCATCGGCCGGAATACCGTTCAGCAGGCGGGCACTTTCCCCGGCCAGCGCATCGACAGCCACTTTGCCGTAGCTGGAGACTGAGATCAGGTTAGTCACCTGTAAACGACTCAATCCGGCCGCATCCACCAGCGGTTTAATTGCGGTCAGCAGCTGGCTTACCAGGTTGTCCGCCACGCTGATGATGTTGCGATTGCGATAATCTGCCAGCACCTGCGGATTCACATCTGGCACCACCAGCGGCACATCGGGTTCCAGCGCAAACAGCTCGCTGCTGTCGATCACCAGACAACCGGCATTGGCCGCTTCATCGGCAAAGCGCGCCGAGGCGTCACGTCCCGCCACGAAAAAGGCCAGCTGCGCCTGTGACCAGTCGAACGTCTCCGCATTTTCGACCCGCACCGAGCGGCCTTCGAAACGTTTGATTTCGCCCGCGCTGTTTTCGCTGGCCAGCAAATATAATTCACCAACCGGGAACTGGCGTTCCGCCAGCAGTTCCAGTACAGCGTTCCCTACTGCGCCTGTCGCGCCAAGTAGCGCAATATTCCAGCCGTCAGACATGTTGGTTTACTCCAGACAATGACATAAAAACAGAAGGCGGTGATATTCACCGCCCAGGGATTCAGATTTATCCCCGTCGTCTTTCACGTTGCATCTTTGTTGGCTGCGTTCACTCACCCGAATCACTTACCTGAGTAAGCGCATCGGGATTCGTTCTCTTGCCGCCTCAATGCAACCCGAAATCCATTGGGTATATCCCCCCAGAACCCGCCGTCATGCAGACATGCCAGCAGCGCCCGCCTTCCGTTCACTGATTAATTCAGTGCGGAAACCGCGCCAGGGCGCCTGACCTGCAGCGCCCGCTATTCCGGGGAGATGATTGCGTTAAAGCCCAGCTGGTTCAGCAGCTCAGCGGTTGTGGCGTCATCGCAGTTCACCTGCAGCGATGACCACTCGCGGCGCTCCTGATACTGCTTGCGCAGGCGATCAAACTCGCCGGGTTTCGCCGCCACTTTACGCAGGGGGGCATCATCGCGGCGCACATCATACACCAGATGCGCCAGGCGTTTCAGCGTTGGCTGATCCAGCGGGCCATTCAGGGTGATTTCACTGAATTCCGGCACCGGCAGTAAGGTGCTGAGCGGCACCTGCTGCGGCTGACCAATAAAGTCGCACCAGGCTTCAAACACCTGGGTGGTGCCGCGCGCTTTGCCTTCCAGCGTGTAGCCCGCGATGTGCGGCGTGGCGATATCGACCTTATCCAGCAGCGCCAGCGACAGATCCGGCTCCGGCTCCCAGACATCCAGCACGACGCTAAGATCGTGCCGCATTTTCAGCACCTCCAGCAGCGCGCTGTTGTCCACCACCGGGCCGCGACAGGCGTTGATCAGAATAGTATTAGGCTTTAGCGCCATCAGCAGCGCCGCATCCGCCAGATGCCAGCTTTTATACGGGCCCTCTTTAAACAGCGGCGTATGGAACGTCAGAATATCAGCCTGCTCTGTCACAGCCTCCAGCGACAGGAAATCCCCCTCATCACCGCGATCGGCGCGCGGCGGATCGCACAGCAGGGTTTTGATGCCCCAGGCCTCAAGACGCTTTTGCAGTCGCCCACCGACGTTACCGACGCCAACGATGCCGACAGTGCGGTCACGCAGCTGGAAACCATCGCGTTCCGCCAGCAGCAACAGCGCAGAAAAAACATACTCCACCACCGCAATGGCGTTACAGCCGGGTGCGGCAGAGAACGCAATGCCCGCCTGCTGCAGCCAGTTCTCGTCGATATGATCGGTGCCCGCCGTGGCGGTTCCGACAAATTTCACCGGCTTTCCTGCCAGCAGGGCCTCATTAACCTGGGTGACTGAGCGCACCATCAGGCCATCGGCATCGGCCAGTTCAGCCACCGGCAGCGGACGCCCCGGCACCGCGACCACGTCGCCGGTACGGCTGAATAGCTCACGGGCATAAGGCATATTTTCATCGACCAGAATTTTCACCACGGCTTTCCTGTCAGTTACATATCAGGCAATTATTCTGGCACAAAGCGACGCGTTAGCCTAACCGCGCACGGTAGCGTTCGGGCGTGGTTCCCGCCTGTTGCTGGAACATCACAATCAGCGCCGAAGCTGAACTGTACCCCAGCTCATGGGCGATGCTCTGCACGCTTTCCCCCTGCTCCAGCAGCACAATGGCGCGCAGAAACCGCAGCCGCTGCCGCCACTCGCCAAAGGTCATATGAAGCTGCTGCTGGCAGCGCCGCGCCAGCGTCCGTTCGGTGGTAAAGACCCGCGCCGCCCAGCCTGCCAGCGTGGTGTTATCGCCCGGATGCGCTTCCAGCGCATGTAACACCGGCGCCAGAAATTTATCGTCAGAGGTGGGCAGATAACTCTCCTGTACCTGCGCCAGCTGCAGGCGATCGCGCAGCACCTCGCACAGCCGCCACTGCGCATCCGTTTCGGGTTGCTCGATTTGCTGCTCAGCAAACTCATCCATAATGGCATGTGCAATGGGATCGACCAGCAGCAGGCAGGCGCGCCGGGGCAGATCGGCGCATAACGGGGCCGCCAGATTAAAGGTACGGAACTGTGCCTGACGATGGTTATAGCTACTATGAAGCTGACCCGGTGGGATCCAGACCGGAATATCTGCCGGTGTCAGCAATCGCTCACCCTCGACCTGCATCTCCAGTACGTGGCTTTTCACCATAATGAGCTGACCCCAGGCATGCGCATGCGGCAGATATTCGGTGCGGGCATTGGCCTGCTCATAACGCATAAAGTAGCGCAGTTGCGGCGCGTCAAGGGGCGGCTGGTAGATCACTTTCAGGGTCATTCTGTCCGCTCCACAACTAATTTTGTCCGATATTAACTATCTGAATAAATCCGGACAAGCGTACACTGCGCCTCATTATGGCGTGTGGAGAGTCAGCATGTTTTTCCTGTACCCGCTCTTTGCGGTAATAATCTGGTCGATCAACTCAATTGTCAGCAAACTCTCGGCGGATGCGATCGATCCGGCGGCGATCTCATTCTACCGCTGGTTACTGGCGCTGCTGGTGCTGACGCCCTTTGTGCTGCCCGGCGTCTGGCGCACGCGTCAGGTCATTAAACCGCACCTCTGGCGGCTGGCGATCCTTGGCCTGCTCGGCATGGTGCTCTATCAGAGTCTCGCCTACTACGCAGCACAAAGTGTCAGCGCACTCTTTATGGGCATTATCGGCGCCCTCATCCCCCTGCTCACCGTGCTGCTGAGCGTGGTGATCCTACGGATTGCGCCGACGCTGGGCATCCTGCTCGGCAGCATCATCTCCTTTACCGGTCTGGTGTGGCTGGTCAGTGAGGGCAACGTGATGCAGCTGCTGAATCACGGTCTGGGCAAAGGTGAACTGCTGATGCTGGCCGCCTCCGCCGCCTATGCGCTGTATGGCGTGCTGACACGACGCTGGGCACTGCCGCTGCCGATCTGGCAAAGCCTGTATGTGCAGATTTTATTTGGCGTCGTTCTGCTGCTGCCTGGTTTTCTGCTGGCCCCCGAGGTGGCGCTTAACCGGCACAACCTGCCGCTGGTGGCCTTTGCCGGTCTGTTTGCTTCGATCATCGCGCCGTTCCTGTGGATCCACGGTGTGCAGCGTCTGGGTGCCAGCACCACCAGTATCTTTATGAATCTGATCCCGGTATTTACCGCGGTGATCGCGGTGATTTTTCTGCATGAGCAACTACACAGTTACCACTGGATTGGCGGCGGTCTGACGCTTGGCGGTGTGATACTGGCGCAGCGGCTGCGTACCCCCTTAACCCGCCGTAAACCGGTGAGTCACCCGCTGCCCTGAATAGCGCGGCCGGCAGATTACGGGTAGCGGCTGTGGCGAGTGAGGGTACTGTTGAGGATGGCAGTGAAGAGAGTCTACAGCTGAAGCGTAAATCTCGCGCCGAAACGCATGTCCCCCGTGGGATTTCCCGGGGGCTTTTGCTATCATGGCCTATTCATTTTCCGGCGCACCCCACGCTGTTCTGTTTTCCCAAGGAATCCGCCATGCAACCACTCAGCGGCCCCGGTGTGCCGGTCGGCGATCGTTCATCTGTCAATCCGCAAACTGGCGTAACGCGTCACGGTTCAGTGGCCGGTGAACAGCCCCTCTCCCCTGCGCAGCGCACAACGTTAGAACGCCTGATCGTGCGTATCTCATCGCTCAGTAATCTTAAAGCGCCTGAACTGTGGGCGGGCGTACGCCATGAAGTGGGCGTAAAAAGTGAAGCGGAGTTGCAATCGCGTCATTTTCCGGCAGCGGAACAGTACCTTAATGGCCGCCTTACGCAGACGCAAAATGGGCATGCCACACGCCAGCTGATGACCCAGCTCACCGATCTGCTGCCGAAAGGGAATAACCGTCAGGCCGTCAGCGACTTTATCCGTCAGCAATTTGGTCAGACCGTACTGAGCGCGCTGAGCCAGGATCAGCTGCGCCAGGTGCTGACGATGCTGCAGAACGGGCAGATGACCATTCCTCAGCCGCAGCAGATCCGCGTCAGCGATCGCACGCTGCTGCCTGCCGAGCACCATACGCTGAATCAGCAGGTGGTACGCCTGGCCGCTGCCACTGGCGAATCCACCGGTAAGCTGTGGACGGCTGCGCTGAAACTGGTCAATCTGACCAGCGGTGATCCCATCCCGTCGCGCCACTTCCCACTGCTGACACAGTATCTGCAGGTACGTCAGACGTTGAGTCAGCACAGCGCACCGACGCTGCAATTGCTGGAAGCGTCCCTGAAACAGCCGCTTGATCAGCAGGAGCGGCAGCAACTGGAGGATTACAGCCAGCAGCGTTTCCAGGCCACGCCGCAGACGGTGCTCACCGTAACGCAGACCCAGGATCTGCTGAACTTCCTGTTCAGCCGTCGCGCCGACCGGGCAGAAAAACTTCTCGAACAGCCTCTGGCAGCCAGCGAGATTAAACCGCAGCCGATCTGGTCGCCCTTTGTTGCGTCGCTGCCGCCCGCGATTCAGCCTCTGGCAGAGCGCCCCCTGCTGGGCTTCTTTGTCGCTCTGGTCGTCATCACCCTTTTACTCTGGGTGGTCCTCTGAGTTAACAACCACAGAATGCTTTGGGCGCGGCGACTGGCCATTCGCCCGGTGCATCACCCCAGGTCAGCGGATGACCGTCACGTTTCCAGAAATCCAGCCCGCCAATCAACTCCTTCACCTGAAATCCCAGCGAGGCCAGTTTCCAGGCCGCTTTCGTCGAGCCGTTACAGCCAATGCCGTCACAATACGTGACATAAACTTTGCTGCGATCGAGCCGGGCCGTGGTAGTGGCATCCATCTCGCGATGCGGAAAGTTGATCGCGCCGCAAATATGCCCTGCGCGATAAGCCTCCGGCGCGCGAGCATCGATTACCACGATATCCGGGATTTGCTGCCCCAGATCTTCCGCCAGATCCCAGGCGTCGGTGTAAAAAGCGAGTTTTGCCTGCAGATAGTCGAGGCTTTGCTGCGGGGTGGCGGCCGGAATTCGTAAAACCGATGACATAGCGATTCTCCTGTTGTGGTGAGTCTGCAGTTTACGGCAAAGTGGACTGCTTACTGATACCCATTCCCCATCAGGTATAAGACCCATATGTCTTCACCGTTATTACAACTTTTTCAGCATCAGACCAGTGGCGGCGTGCGCGAGCGGCTCTGCTCTACCCTGCGACTGGCGATCAACCGGCACCATCTGCATGCTGGTCAGCAGTTGCCGTCCAGTCGTCAGCTGGCGCAGGATCTGCGTCTGTCACGTGTGACGGTGGAAGCGGCCTACGGACAGCTGGAAAGTGAAGGCTATCTGCGACGCGAGACCGGTCGCGGTACTTTTGTTGCCATCATCATCCCCACCCACTCATCATCATTTCCAGCCCGGCCTCAGCCCGTCCGTTTCTCGGCGCGGGGCCAGCAGGTACTGGCAACCGGTGGCTGTCAGGATCCCCCTTTTCCCCATGCATTCGCCGCCGGTTCACCGGAGTTACGCGCTTTTCCCCATGACACGTGGCGACGCCTCGGCAGCAGCGTGCAGCGTTCACTGGGCAGTGCCGCAATGGGATACGGCGATCCCTGCGGCTACCTGCCGTTACGCAGCGCACTCGCGGATTATCTGGCACTTTCCCGGGGCGTGGCATGCCAGCCGGAACAGGTGATCATTCTGACCAGTTCACAACAGGCACTGCAGTTACTGGCAATGATGTTCGTCGATCCCGGTGATGAGGTATGGATGGAGGAGCCGGGCTATCCTGGTGCGCGTAACGCCTTTCTGGCTGCCGGCGCACAGGTGCGCGGGATTGAGGTCGATGCCGAAGGTGCCATCCCCGCCAGCGGCAGTGCAAAACTGATGTATCTGACGCCATCGCATCATTACCCTACCGGCGTGACGCTGAGCCTGACGCGACGCCTGGCGTGGCTGGACTGGGCGCAGCGCAACCGGTGCTGGCTGATCGAAGACGATTATGACAGCGAATTTCACTACGACGAACGTCCTATCCCTGCGCTACAGGGACTGGATCGCCATCAGCGGGTGATTACGCTGGGTACCTTCTCGAAGTCGCTGTTTCCCTCCCTGCGGCTGGCCTGGATGGTGGTCCCGCCCGCGCTGATTACCCCCATAGGCCAGGCACGCAGCGTGCTGGATGGACACAGCGCCCTGCTGCCGCAGGCTGTCACCGCCGCCTTTCTGCAACAGGGACATTTCGCCAGCCATCTGCGGCTGATGCGTCAGCTCTATCGCAGCCGTCGCGATCTGCTGCTGACGCTAATCGCTCAGCAACTGTCGCCGTGGATCACGCCGATTGTCAGCAGCGGCGGATTGCAGGTAACTGTCAGACTGCAACAGGATGAAGCGCGATTAAGCGCACTGGCGGCTCAACAGGGTTTGCTGCTGCCGCGTCTGAGTCCGCTTTATGCCGGGCCTTCGTCTCAGCAAGGCTGGATGCTGGGCTTTGCCGCACTGACGCCTGACGAGATTGTGGCAGGATGCGATACATTGCTGCGGCTGCTGCAGCGGGAGGGCTAAAACGGAGGGTTGAACGAGGTAAAGCGGATGGGCTGTAAAACAAAAAGGGCCGGCAAGCCGGCCCTTCAGAGTGCTGACGTAATAATTACGCCTGATATTTACGCATGGTCAATGTGGCGTTGGTACCGCCAAAACCAAAGCTGTTAGACATCACGGTAGTCAGCTCTTTTTCCATCGGCTCAGTGACGATGTTCATACCGGTTGCTGCCGCATCAAGCGAGGTGATGTTGATGCTTGGCGCGATAAAGCCATGCTCCAGCATCAGCAGCGAGTAGATCGCTTCCTGCACGCCAGCCGCACCCAGAGAGTGGCCGGTCATCGCTTTCGTTGCTGAGATGTATGGCGTGTTATCGCCAAACACTTCACGAATCGCACCCAGCTCTTTCACATCACCCACCGGGGTAGAGGTTCCGTGGCTGTTCAGATAGTCAATCGGGGTATCGACACCGTGCATCGCCATCTTCATGCAGCGCACTGCGCCTTCACCTGATGGAGCAACCATGTCTGCACCGTCTGAAGTGGCACCATAACCGACGATTTCGGCATAGATATGCGCACCACGTGCCAGCGCATGCTCCAGCTCTTCAACGACGACCATGCCACCGCCACCGGCGATAACAAAGCCGTCGCGCTCATTGTCATAAGTGCGTGACGCTTTTTCTGGCGTGTCGTTGTAACGGGTAGAGAGCGCGCCCATGGCGTCGAACTCACAGGCCATTTCCCAGCACAGCTCTTCGCCGCCGCCCGCAAAAACGATATCCTGTTTGCCAAGCTGGATCTGCTCAACGGCGTTACCGATACAGTGCGCAGAGGTGGCACAGGCGGAGCTAATCGAGTAATTTACGCCATGAATTTTGAATGGCGTTGCGAGGCAGGCAGAGACGCCAGAGGCCATCGCTTTGGTGACCACATAAGGGCCAACCGCTTTCAGGCCGCGTGGGCTGCGCATTGCGTCAGCACCAAATACCTGGAAACGTGGGGAGCCGCCGCCTGAACCCGCAATCAGACCCACACGTGGGTTGCTCTGATACGCTTCAGCGCTAAGGCCAGAATCTTTAATCGCTTCTTCCATGGAAAGATAAGCATAGATGGACGCATCACTCATAAAGCGCACAACTTTGCGATCGATGAGGCCGGTGGTATCTAATTTAACGTTACCCCAGACGTGACTACGCATGCCGGAATCTTTCATCTCTTCAGAAAAGGTGATGCCAGAGCGTCCTTCACGCAGAGATGACAGCACCTCCTGCTGGTTATTACCAATACTGGAAACGATCCCTAAGCCAGTAATCACAGCACGTTTCATTCAATCTTCCTCATCCACTTCTTCTTAATTGGCATGCACTCTAGCGTACACTTGTACGCCGAACAAGTCCGATCAGCTATTTCCTTTTGTAAATTTGCGTCATGTCACGCGGGTCGCTAGAATCGCGCCACTGCCTGAAAAACGAGCCTTTACCGTGAAATTGACCCCGGTTGAACATGCAAAGCTAAACTGGAATGAACAGGGTACACCTGTTTCCCGAGCGTTTGGCGATGTCTATTTCTCTAATGACAACGGTCTGGAAGAGACACGCTATGTCTTCCTTGGCGGCAACGGTTTTCCCCAGCGTTTTGCTGAGCATCCGCGCGATCTGCTGATCGTGGCGGAGAGCGGTTTTGGCACCGGTCTTAATTTCCTGACGCTGTGGCAGGCGTTCGATGCGTTTCAGCGCGAACAGCCCGACGCCACTTTAAAACGTCTGCATTTCATCAGCTTTGAGAAATTTCCGTTAACCCGTGAAGATTTAACTGCGGCGCAGCAGCACTGGCCCGAACTGGCCCCCTGGGCGGAGGCGCTGCAGGCGCAGTGGCCCGCTGCCCTGCCCGGCTGTCAGCGTCTGCTGTTTGATGGCGGCCGCATCACGCTCGACCTGTGGCTGGGCGATATTAACCTGCTGATGGATCAGCTGGATGAGAGCCTGAATCGTCAGGTAGATGCCTGGTTTTTGGATGGGTTCGCGCCCTCAAAGAACCCGGATATGTGGACGCCGGAGCTGTTCGGCATGATGGCAAAACTGGCGCGGCCGCAGGGGACCTTCGCGACTTTTACGGCTGCAGGTATTGTCCGGCGCGGTCTGCAGCAGGCGGGCTTTGCGGTCATCCGCCGCAAAGGATTTGGTCCGAAGCGCGAAATGCTATGCGGGCCGTTGCAGGATGCGCCTCCGCTGCCCGCCGCGCAGCCCTGGTATCATCGTCAATGTGCGGAGCAGCGTGATGTGGCTCTTATTGGCGGCGGCGTCGCCAGTGCCACCCTGGCGCTGGCGCTGCTGCGTCGCGGCTGGCGGGTAACGCTTTATTGCGCCGATGAGGCGCCCGCGCTGGGCGCATCCGGCAACCGTCAGGGAGCGCTCTATCCGCTGCTCAATCAGCACGACCCGGCACTTGCCACTTTTTTCCCCTCGGCCTTCAGCTTTGCCCGGCGGCTCTATGATCAATTAACCGTCACCTATGAGCATCACTGGAGCGGTGTGCTGCAGCTGGGCTGGGATGAGAAAAGCCGTAAGAAGATCGATCAGATGCTGGCGATGGACCTGCCTGAAATCATCGCCTGTGGCGTCGATGTGGCAGAAGCTGAAAAACGGGCAAATGTTGAACATGGCTGTGGCGGCATTTTCTATCCGCAAGGCGGCTGGCTCTCACCGGCAGAGCTGACCACCGCGATGCTGGCGCATGGCGAAACCCAGGGATTGCGCATTCACTGGCTGCACCGGGTGAGCGCGCTTTCCCGTGAGGATGATCACTGGATGCTGACGTTCAGCGATCGTCCGGCGGTACGTCATCCGACCGTCGTACTGGCAAACGGTCATGCGATTGCTGACTTTGCGCAAAGCGCCCCGCTGCCGACCTATCCGGTGGCCGGTCAGGTAAGCCATGTTCCCTCCACGCCGGGCCTCAACGCGCTGCAAACGGTGCTCTGTTACGACGGCTATCTGACGCCTGTCAGCCCGCAGTTTGGTACGCACTGTATCGGGGCCAGCTATCACCGTGGCGATACCGCAACCGCGTATCGGGAGGAGGATCAGCAGGAGAACCGCAGCCGCCTGCTGCATTGCCTGCCTGACAGCAGCTGGGCCGAAACGGTGGATGTCAGTGACGGAGAGGCAAGAATGGGGGTGCGCTGCGCCACCCGGGATCACCTGCCGATGGTGGGCGGCGTGCCGGATTATGCTGCTACGCTGGCGCAGTATGCTGATTTACCGGCACAGCAGGCGGCAGGCAGCGATATCGCTGACGCACCCGATCTTGCGGGCTTGTATCTGTTTGGGGCGCTGGGATCGCGCGGCCTGTGCAGTGCGCCGCTGGCGGCCGAAGTACTGGCAGCTCAGCTGGCGGGCGAGCCGCAGCCTCTGGATGCCAGTACCCTGGCAGCACTCAATCCGAATCGTTACTGGGTGAGGAAATTACTGAAGGGAAAAGCCGTTTAGCGGACGCTAAGGGCGGCACGCCGCCCTGCACCACTACGCGGAGAGCTGGCGTGCCTGAACAAACAGGTTATCCCACATCCCGACCACTAATGCCTGATCGCGCGGCGAGAGTTCTCCGGCAGCAATGGCATTTTGCAGACTGCGGGTCACCTGAATCTGCAGCGCTTCTGGCGTATGTTCGCCCAGTTGCTCCACTTCAGCGACGGCCAGTGTCAGATGCCCGCGCAGATAACCGCTGGCGAACAGCTCATCGTCACTGGCATGCTCGACCATGTCGTCAATCAGGGCCAGAATACGCGCTTCAAATTCTGCGATCATCTCAATTCCTCTTTTAATAATGCCTTTCTGCATCACAGATCGTCCGGCCAGGGAAACTGCGATGCTGTTAATGAAGGCCTGCCATAAAATTCCGCCAGGGCGGTAATAAAACGCGCGGGACGGTCGGGAATGCCCGACGTCAGATAGCTCATGACCTGAGCATGCACTTTACGCTGGAACGCAATGCGATCCGGCTCACAATCTCCGTCGAGATTGTCACAACTCACGTTGAAGGGAAAGCCTGCCGCCGTACAAAACATCCATTCCAGCGCCTGTGGCTTCACTTCCACCGCTTCAAACTGACTCTGGGTCAGCGCATCGCGGCCATCCGGACAGTACCAGTAGCCAAAATCGACCAGTTTGCGGCGCGCTTCACCGGCGATGCACCAGTGAGAGATCTCATGCAGGGCGCTGGCGTAGAAGCCGTGAGCAAAGACCACACGGTTCCACGGCGATTCGGCATCAGCAGGAAGATAGATCGGTTCATCATCGCCTTTAATTAGACGGGTCTGAAATTCATCGCTGAAACAGCGATCAAACAGCGTGATCAGCTGTTCATAATGATGTGTCGGGTTCATGACGGTATCAGGTTTTAGGTTACGATTGCAGCGTGGCAAGCCAGGCCATAACGGCGCTGCCATGGCTGTCCCACAGTAATTTAATGCTCATGACGGCAGACACAATCACCACCATCGGGCGGATCAGCTTCTGTCCGCGGCTCAGCACCAGTCTTGCGCCCAGACGCGCGCCGCAGAAAGCGCCGAGCATCATGATCAGGCCGGTTCCCCACACCACTTTGCCGCCGAACATAAAGAACAGCAGGCTGCCGAGGTTCGAGGTGAAATTGAGGACCTTGGCATGGGCGGTCGCTTTGGCAAGGTTGTAGCCGCAGAGCGTGACGAAAGCCAGCGCATAAAAAGAGCCTGCGCCCGGTCCGAAAAATCCGTCATAGAATCCCACAGCTCCGCCGCCGACCAGTGCAAAGGCCAGACCATGCAGACGGCGCGCGCGATCCACTTCGCCGAGTCGCGGCATCAGCAGGAACCACAAACCGATAGCGATTAAAAACAGCGGCAGCATCTGGCGCAGGAAATCCGCCTGCAGGCGCTGAATCAGTATCGCGCCCAGCACGGAACCCAGCAGCGTCATGGCAATGTTCAGCCACTGTTCATTCAGATTGACCGCACCACGCCGGATAAAGTAGAGACTGGCGGAAAACGATCCACCGACCGATTGCAGTTTATTGGTCGCCAGCGCCTGGGCCGGAGAAAGGCCCGCCGCCAGCAACGAAGGTACCGTAAGTAATCCCCCGCCACCCGCGATTGAATCAATAAAACCGGCGAGCATGGCGATTAAAAACAGCAGCCCGACGAGCAGCGGGCTGACCACAAACCAATCCATGGAATCCCTTACAGTAGATGTTTATCCAGCAGGGCCTGACAGGCAGGCGGTAATGGCGGCGGCTCACGTTTCACCGGTGCGCCCGAACCAGGCTGTTTCGGCAGGAACCAGCTCTGCAGCTCTGCGCCGCAGCCATCGCCAGCAGGCGGTGCGGGCTGATCTTCACAGCCGATACTGCCCGCCGGGCAGCGCAGGCGCACATGCATATGGGCCCGGTGAGCAAACCACGGGCGCACTTTACGCAGCCAGTCACGATCGTTACCCGCATCGGCACAAAGCTGCTTTTTAATCGCCGGATTGACGAAGATCCGTGTCACATCATCATCTTTGGCGGCCAGTTTAATCAGGCTGTCGATTTCTGGCTGCCAGTGACGCGCAATCACATTTTTGTCACCCGGCCCGACCAGATCGAGCGGCTGCGGCTTCAGCAGTTGCTGGGCGCTCCAGCGGGTTTTCGGCAGTTGCAGCCAGATATCGACATCCAGCCCGGTCTGATGGCTGGCGTGACCGCTGCTGAAACGTCCGCCTGCTGCCATGCCCATGTCACCAATCAGCACGTTGCCCAGTTGCAGGTTATGCACCTGCGTACTGAGCCGCTGAATAAACTGAATCAGATCGGGATGACCAAAGTAGCGCCGCTGATCCTGACGCATCACCTGATAGTGCGGTGAATTCAGCGGCAGCGCCTCGGCGCCAACAATACAGCCGTTGGCAAAGCCACCGATTGACTGCGGTGCGCCGGTGATCGGCTGCTGGATGCGTTGCCACGGCGTCGCCGCCAGGCTGGAGGCGCTGATCAACAGCGCACTCAGGGTAAGCAGAAGAGCCTTCATGGTATCACCAGCGCGGTACGGAGCTGTTAACGTCACCGTTCTGCGCCCGCTGGCGCAGCAGATGATCCATCAGGACGATCGCCATCATCGCCTCGGCGATCGGCACTGCGCGGATCCCGACGCAGGGATCGTGGCGGCCTTTGGTGATCATCTCCACTTCTTCGCCGTCGCGGGTAATGGTTTTACCCGGCACGGTGATGCTGGAGGTTGGTTTCATCGCCAGATTGGCGCTGATGGTCTGGCCGCTGCTGATGCCGCCCAGAATGCCCCCGGCGTGGTTGCTCTGGAAACCATCGTGGCGGATCTCGTCGCGATGCTGGCTGCCGCGCTGGTTAACCACCGCAAAGCCGTCGCCGATTTCAACGCCTTTAACGGCATTAATACTCATCAGCGCATGCGCCAGATCGGCATCCAGCCGGTCAAATACCGGCTCGCCCAGGCCTGGCGGCACGTGATCTGCCATGACCGTGACTTTAGCGCCAATGGAGTCGCCCTCTTTTTTCAGGCCGCGCATCAGTTCATCCAGCGCCTCCAGCTTGTCCGCATCCGGGCAGAAGAACGGATTCTCTTCCACGATGCTCCAGTCTTTCAGCTCACAGGCGATGTCACCAATCTGTGACAGATAGCCGCGCACCACGACACCGTGTTTCATCTGCAGGTATTTCTTGGCAATCGCACCGGCCGCCACGCGCATCGCGGTTTCGCGCGCCGACGAGCGGCCACCGCCACGGTAGTCGCGCTGACCATATTTCTGCTCGTAGGTGTAATCAGCATGGCCCGGACGGAAGAGATCTTTGATAGCGCCGTAATCCTGCGAACGCTGATCGGTATTTTCAATCAGCAGGCCAATCGAAGTACCGGTAGTCACACCCTCAAAGACACCGGACAAAATTTTCACCTGATCCGGCTCGCGGCGCTGCGTGGTATAGCGCGATGTGCCAGGACGGCGGCGATCGAGGTCATGCTGAATATCCGCTTCGGTCAGCGGAATACCTGGCGGCACACCATCAACGATACAGCCCAGCGCAAGCCCATGGGACTCGCCAAAGGTAGTTACTCGAAAAAATTGCCCGATGCTGTTTCCGGCCATGCTGTTTCCTTCTCAGGGTTCGGCGGGCGATGCTTCGCCCCACTTTTAGTCTTTGTAAAAAGAGAAATGGTGTTTTGCGTCGACAATCTGCTGGCGCGTCAGCGTAAAGACGCCGTCACCGCCGTTGTCGAATTCCAGCCAGGTAAAGGGCACGTCGGGATACTGTTCGATCATGTGCACCATGCTGTTGCCCACTTCGCAGACCAGTACGCCCTGCTCGCTGAGATAATCCGGTGCACAGGCCAGAATGCGACGCACCAGCTTCAGGCCGTCGCTGCCTGCCGCCAGCCCAAGCTCCGGTTCGTGGCGATATTCGTTCGGCAGATCATCCATATCTTCCGCATCAACATACGGCGGATTGGTGACGATCAGATCATATTTCAGCGGTGGCAATTCGCGGAACAGGTCAGCGCGAATCGGCGTAACCTGATGAATCAGACCATGTTCTTCAATGTTCTGCTCGGCAACCGCCAGCGCACCGGTGGAGATATCCACCGCGTCCACTTCCGCTTCCGGGAAGGCATAGGCGCAGGCAATCGCAATACAGCCGCTGCCGGTACACATATCCAGAATATGATGGGGTGGCGTGCTGACCAGACCGGCAAAGCGGTTCTCAATCAGTTCGCCAATCGGTGAACGCGGCACCAGCACGCGCTCATCAACAAAGAATTCGTGGCCGCAAAACCAGGCTTTATTGGTCAGATAGGCGACCGGAATGCGCTCGTTAACGCGACGAATGACGCGCTCGACGATCAGAAGACGTTCGCTGGCGGTCAGACGCGCATTGCGCATATCTTCAGGAATATCCAGCGGCAGCCAGAGTGACGGCAGGACCAGTTGAACGGCTTCGTCCCAGGGATTGTCTGTGCCATGTCCGTACCAGATTCCGGCAGCGGAAAAGCGGCTGACCGCCCAGCGCAGCATGTCCTGAATGGTGTGCAGTTCGTTCACTGCCTCATCGACGAAAATTTTGTCCACGTAGCCCTCCGCAGGCCTTTTGCTAAATCGGCCAGTAGTGTGCCATGAAGCCGGGGAGAATTCAGCGCAGCGAGGTGAAAAAGCTGACATTTAATGACGCTTAACGGTAAGGTATCGGCTCTGCTGTGTGACAGCCTTTTCTGATATGACTGACCTGCCATGAGTAAAAAAACACCACTAAGCCCGGATGACCAGGCGCTGTTTCGCCAGTTGATGACGGGTACACGCCAGTTAAAACAGGACACGTTTGTCCACAAAGCGCCGGTTAAAACCCGCCACATCCCGGTAAAGCGTCTGCTTTCAGAGCAGGCGGACAACAGTCATTACTTTTCGGATGAGTTTCAGCCACTGCTCTCAACGGAAGGTGCCACCCGTTATGTGCGCGCCGATGTCAGCCATTTTGAGCTGAAAAAATTACGTCGTGGCGACTATACGCCAGAGATTTTCCTCGATCTGCACGGCTTAACGCAGCAGCAGGCCAAGCAGGAACTGGGGGCACTGATCGCCGCCTGCCGCCGTGAACATCTGTTCTGCGCCAGCGTCATGACCGGTCATGGAAAGCATATCCTGAAGCAGCAGACGCCGCTGTGGCTGGCCCAGCATCCGTGGGTGATGGCTTTTCATCAGGCACCCAAAATGTTTGGCGGTGACGCCGCGCTGCTGGTTTTGATTGAGATTGAGGAGTGGCAACCGCCTGAATTGCCCTGAGAGGGGCCGGAATGATCGGCCCACAGACGTCAGATTGCTTTAGCCAGCTTTTTGGGACTGACCTGCCACAGCAGTTTACCGGCACTCGCCGCGGGATCGAATTCCACGCAGGCAATAGCGGAAGTGGCAAACATTGGCGGTGCTTCCTGCGGGCACAGTTCAGAGACTAAATACCCCACCAACGGTAAATGTGAGATCACCAGAGCCGATTTCACGCCTTCATTCGCCAGGGCCTGCAGATAACACCCGACCATCTCCGGATCGCCGCCCGGCGTTAATTCCGGCAGAACGTCCTGGCTTTCCGGCAAGGGAAAGGCTTCACGCACGGTCGCGAGCGTTTGCTGCGCGCGTAAATAGGGACTCACCAGGACACGCTCAATGTCCGGCGTCTGGCTGTTAAGCCAGTTGGCCATCTGACGTGATTCATTGCAGCCACATAAGGTTAAAGGCCTGACTGAATCACTGGCTGCTTCCAGAGCCGCATCGCCGTGACGCATGATAAAAACTTGCATAAAGCACCGCTGTTGTTTGTCGACATCGCCCGACGCGTAGCGCCTGACTCTTCACTCTGCGAATGAACGCTGTGTTTTACCCTAATGGCTTTAGTATAGTCAACCGGTTGTTTATTAAATAAGCACTTCTCAGAATCATGCTGCGCCGCACACTCTGGCGGCGCTTTTCTAAGCCGCTGAATCGGATTGGTTATTCCATATTCAGCAGAAATGTAAAATTTCGTCTATTTTGCAGCCGCCTGAATCAGCGCCTCACAGGGTGTGAATCGTTCGCCATGCTGCTGCGCAAGCCGGGTTAATCTGTTGACCACTTCCGCCGCGCCCAGTTTGTCCATGTAGTGGAACGGGCCGCCTAAGAAAGGCGGAAAACCGATGCCAAACACCGCACCGATATCCCCATCGCGGGCGCAGCGAACCACCTGCTCATCAAGACAGCGTGCGGCTTCGTTCAGCATCATCATCACGCAGCGTTCAGCAATCTGCGCGTCACTCTGCCTGGCCTGCGGCGAGACCTTCAGCAACGTATACAGCGAAGCGTCCGGTTTTTTACGCTGCCAGCGCGGCTGGTCATAGCGATAAAAGCCTTTGCTGTTTTTACGTCCCTTACGGCCATCTTTCAGCACCGCATCAAAAGCGGCTGGCGCGGCAAAGCGTTCACCATAAGCCTGATGCAGGATGGGACTGATTTTGCTGCCAACGTCGATACCGACCTCATCCAGCAGCTGAATCGGGCCGACCGGGAAACCAAACTTCACCAGCGCCCGATCAATATGGTCAATCGGTTCGCCCTCCAGCAGGCAGCGCATCGCTTCATTTATATAGGGCGTCAGGATGCGGTTAACATAGAAGCCAGGCTTGTCCGCCACCACAATCGGGGTTTTACCCTGGCTGCGCGCCAGCGCCACAATCGTCACCAGCGTCGCGGTAGAAGTATTCAGATGAGGAATCACCTCCACCAGCGGCATTTTCTCTACCGGACTGAAATAGTGCAGCCCGATGACGTTCTCAGGACGCTGGGCGCCGGCGGCGATCGCCTCAATCGGCAGCGAAGAGGTATTTGAGGCAAACAGCGTATGCGGCTGACAGTGTGCCTCCACTTCGCTGACCATCTGCTGCTTCAGGGCTAAATCTTCGAATACGGCTTCAATTACCACGTCGCGCAGTGAGAAGCCCTGATAATCGATGCCGCCCGTAATACGTGCCATCTGCTGCTGACGCTGTGCCGGAGTGAGCTGGCGCCGTTTAACCTTTTTGCTCAGCAGTTCCCAGCTGGTTTTCAGCGCATGGTTTACCCCTTCCAGGCTGATATCTTTAATGCGTACCGGCAACCCGGCGTTGATTGCAGTGACGCTGGCGATGCCGCCGCCCATCAGGCCGCCGCCGAGGATACCAACACGCTTAACGGTGCCGGGTTCCGCTTCACCGCCCCGCTCCTTTTTCATAGCCGTAGTCGCGAAAAAGATCCCGCGCAGCGCAACAGATTCTGGCGTCATCGCCAGCTCACCAAAAGCGCGTGCTTCAGCCTCATGTCCGGCCCGACTGCCCTGCTCCAGCCCGATGCGCACCACCTCAATAATGCGTTTTGCTGCCGGATAGTTACCCTGCGTTTTGGCTGCGGTCTGTCGGGTCGCCAGCGCAAACAGCGCCTGACGGCCAACCGGACCATGTAGCAGACGATCGCGCAGCGGCAGCGTTCGTCCACTAACCTTGCCCTTTTTCACCCGGGCAATGGCGGTCTCCAGCAGAATCGCCTGCGGCACCGCGTCATCGACCACGCCCAGCTTACGGGCCTGTTTCGCCCGCAGGGCTTTGCCAGTCAGAATCAGTGGCAGCGCCTGCTGCACGCCGATTAAGCGTGGCAGCCGCTGAGTGCCGCCAGAGCCTGGCAGTAAGCCGAGTTGCACTTCCGGCAAACCGAGGCGGGTTTTATCATCCAGCGAGCAGATACGGGCATCACAGGCCAGCGCCAGTTCCAGCCCGCCACCGAGGCAGGCGCCGTGGATTGCCGCGACCACCGGGAACGGCAGCGCGTCGAGCGCAGCCATTACTTCCTGGCCCTGTTTTGCCAGCGCTTCGGCTTCCTGCGCGCTCTTACAGCGGTCAATCATGCTGATGTCTGCGCCCGCGATGAAGTTGTCCGCTTTACCGGAAATCAGCACCAGGCCAGCCAGTTGCGGATCGCGTCGCGCTTCCGCAATGATGGCGGTGATCTGCCCGGCAAATTCCGCTTTCAGGGTGTTCATCTTCTCACCAGGGACATCGATCGTAATGATGCCGACGTGATCCAGTCGCATCTTCAGATGAAACGCATTCTGCTCCATTATTCGGCCTCCAGAATCATTGCCGCACCCAGGCCGCCTGCCGCGCAGGCCGTGACCAGTCCTAACCCGCCACCGCGACGGCGTAATTCATTCAGCGTCTGGGTGATCATGCGCGCACCCGTGGCGGCAAAAGGATGACCATAGGCGATCGATCCGCCCAGCACGTTAAAGCGCTCTTCATTCACTTCGCCCAGCGCGTGTGGGCGATTCAGCACCTCACGGGCAAAGCGCTCGTCGCGAAACATGTGCAGGTTGCTCAGCGTCTGGGCAGCAAAAGCTTCATGCATATCGATCAGCGTCAGATCGGCCAGGGTTATGCCGGCGCGATCCAGTGCCAGTGGTGAAGCGTACGCCGGGCCCAGCAGCATATCCTGCTGCACACCAATGGCGGTAAAGGCGTAGCTGCGCAGATAGCCCAGCGGCCTGATGCCCAGTTCACGGGCGCGGCCCTCGCGCATCAGAATCACTGCCGCCGCGCCGTCGGTGAGAGGCGTGCTGTTGGCCGCGGTGACGCTGCCGTGCTGGCGATCAAATGCCGGACGCAGTCGGGCGTAATCCTCCGCTTTGGCGTTCATCCGCACGTTATTGTCCTGATCGATGGCGCTTTTCCACGGCGGCACAAAGGCTGCCATGACTTCCTGATTCAGTACCCCGGATTGCCAGGCCCTTGCGGCATGCTGATGGGATCGCAGCGCCAGCGCATCCTGTGCTTCGCGCGTGATGCCGTTACTCTTAGCCATCTGCTCCGCAGTGTCGCCCATGCGCAGGCCGGTCGAATACTCCGCCACTGCGGGCGGGACCGGCAGCAGATCACGCGGACGCAGACGCCGCAGAATGTGCAGTTTTTGACCGAAGCTGCGGGCTTTATTGAGATCCACCAGCGCGCGGGCCAGCGTTTTACTGACCCCAATCGGCAACACCGACGAAGAGTCTGCGCCACCGGCAATACCGGCAGAGATGGTGCCCGCCAGCAGACTTTCTGCCACATTCGCTACCGCCTGAAAGCTGGTGGCGCAGGCACGGCTGACGCTGTAGGCATCGGTATGCACACTCAACCCGCTGCTTAATACAATTTCACGCGCAATGTTCGGCGCTTCCGGCATCTGCACCACCTGCCCAAAGACCAGTTGCTCGATCACCTCAGCCGGCAGTTCACTGCGCGCCATTAATTCGCTGACCACCATACGTCCCAGCTCAATGGCGGGAATGCCATGGAAGCCGGTCGCCTGGCGTAAGAAAGGGGTGCGTAATCCGTGGGTTATTGCGATGCGTTCACCATCACGCGTCAGCAGCGGCTGCGCTTTGCTCATTGTTCTCACCTGTGGCTGGGACTGTGGCATCATTGCCTGAAGAGGTCTGACCTGATCAGTGTTAACCACAAGCGGGTGAGCCGCCAATATCGGAAGGGAAAAAGTGCGAAGGGAAACACGAAAATGAAAAACGCCGCAGTGACGCGGCGTAATGGGACTTAACGCAAACCGAGTTGAAAAATCATGGTTTCAGCCTGGCAGCTGAAGGTGAAATCGATATCCAGCTGCACTCCCTGATCCACTTCGCTGAAGCGCGATTCAATCAGACAGGGTTCTGATTCAACCTCGCGGGCACGTTCGGTCAGTTGCGCTAATTTCGCTTCCGCATCGGCACGCTGCGCAAACCATTCTGACCAGCTGGCGGTGCAATCGGTGTTATCCATTACCGTGCCGACATCAACACAACAACAGGCTGCGGTTTCGGTCGCACTGCATTTTTTAATGGCATCAGTCATTTCATTCTCCAGACCAGCAATTGCATAGGTTGAGCGATTTTATGGACGAAATCTTACCTGCTCGCTGAAAGATGCGCCACGCACCTGTTGCTAAGTGACGAATATCACAATAAAAATTGATCCAGAACAAACTGGAATGGTTATGCTGTCCAGGATCAGGGGCTTTTTGTTATGCAGATCGAATTTTAAGCGATCAAACCTGAAATATTTTAAAAACAATATTGCAACATGCACACAGGTCGGACCTATACTCTCCGCACTGGTCTGATATGTGCGCTTTACATCAGTCCCTACAATCCGCCGTCCTTTGTTACGCGACGTTATAGCGTTAAATAATAATTCACATGAGGTTGTGGTCATGAACCATAAAAACCTGTTTGCAAAGTCAGCCGTGGCGGCTGCAGTGGCGCTTGTCTCTTCCCACGTTTACGCTGCTGGGTTTCAGTTAAATGAATTCTCTTCGATTGGTTTAGGTCGCGCATATTCAGGCGAAGGGGCAATGGGTGATACCGCGGCGTCTGCCAGCCGTAACCCGGCGACAATGGCGTTAATGGATCGCCCGGAATTTTCTATCGGGGCTGTCTATATTGCGCCGGATGTAAATATCAGTGGTCGCAGTCCCAGTGGCCGCAGCCTGGATGCGAATAATATTGCCCCTAATCAGTGGGTACCCAATATTCATTACGTCCAGCCCATCAACGATCAGTGGTGGATTGGCGCATCTGCAACCTCAAACTACGGCTTAGCAACAGAGTTTAATAATGGCTACACCGCTGGCGGTTACGGCGGTAAAACTGACCTGATGACCGGCAATTTAAATCTCAGCACCGCTTATCGGTTTAATGAACATTTTAGTGCAGGCATCGGTTTTGATGCGGTTTACGCTAAAGCCAAAATTGAGCGTTATGCCGGTGAGTCAGGCGCGCGTCTGGGGGTTCCGGCTGATACGCAGGTTGCCCATCTGAAAGGCGATGAGTGGGGCTACGGCTGGAATGCTGGCATCCTGTATGAAGTGGATGAAAATAACCGCTTCGGCTTTACCTATCGTTCAGAAGTGAAAGTTGATTTTGATGGCGATTACAAGAGTAATCTCTCATCCCGGCTGAATGCGGTGAATAATCCGGAAGTGTCAGGCGTACCTTTTGGCACCAACGGCACCACCGTTCCAGGCGCGTTAACGCTGAATCTGCCAGAGATGTGGGAAGTGTCGGGCTGGCATAAAGTGGCACCGCAGTGGGCGGTTCACTACAGCATGGCTTACACCAGCTGGAGCCAGTTCCAGGAGCTGAAAGCCACTGGCTCTAACGGCCAGACGCTGTTCTATAAAGATGAAAGCTTCCACGATGCCTACCGCATTGCACTGGGCACAACCTATTCCTACGACAAGAACTGGACGTTCCGTACCGGTATTGCGTTTGATGACAGCCCGGTTCCGGCCGATAAGCGCTCTATCTCCATCCCGGACCAGGATCGTTTATGGCTGAGTGCCGGTACTTCTTACGCCTTTAACGATGATGCCTCGGTTGATTTAGGCATCTCTTATATGCACGGACAGAAAGTGACGGTGAAAGAAGGTCCTTATACCTTTACCTCTGAAGGCAAGGCCTGGCTCTACGGCGCGAACTTTAACTACAAGTTCTGATTGGATAGCACGATTAAAAAGGGCGACTCTGGTGAGTCGCCCTTTTTTGTGGACGTGGATCGCTTAATGGCTCAGGGAGCATACGCCCTGCGCAAAGAGGCAAAAACCGCCATCCCTGGCGGCTCAGCGCGGGCGATTACTCGGCGTCAATATCCTTAAGGTCATCCTGAATCGCGGCTGCGTTAGGATTATCTTCCGGCTTGAGCTTGCCGCCGCGCGCCAGGAAGTCGTGACGCTGGAAGTAAGCGTTACGGATGAAGGCGTACGGATCGCTCTGCTGTTTCAGGATTGCATCAGAGTCCAGCAACTGCGCGCGGGTCTCAATCCCTTCAAGCGTCCATTTACCAATCGACATTGGCCAGGTCAGCCAGCCAAGTATCGGATAAAGCGTATCAACGTAGTCGCCGCCATCCTGACGCACCGTGAAGCTGCCGTAAGCAGGCAACTCAACGTAAGGCCCGTAGCCGACACCATAGTGACCGAGCGTGGTACCGAATCGGTGCGGCTCTTCACGCGCCAGTTCCGGATTCGCCTTACCGGCAACGTCAATGAAACCGCCCAGTCCCAGCACGCTGTTCAGGAAGAAACGGGTAAAGTGCACACCCGCATCGCGCCCGTTGCCGACCAGGATGGCGTTGACCATGCTGGCAGGTTCTTCCAGGTTGCCGAGGAAGTTGCTCAGGCCGGTACGTGCCGGCACCGGCACATAATCACGCCAGGCCACAGCGACCGGACGCAATACATACGGATCCAGCACGTTGTAGTTAAAGTTAAACATCGTGCGGTTAAAGCCTTCGAACGGATCGCTGCGCTGAGCAGGATCGCTATTCGCCGGCTTTGAACTGGCACAACCTACCAGAAGGACGCTGGCGACAGCCAGGCTGGTCAGGCGATAATTCATTCCAATCTCCCTGTGCGGATGAAAAAGGTCTACCCATCGTTCAGGTCACAGCCCGGTATCGTATCGACTTACCCGATGAGCATAGCTGACTTTGTGCCAGAGGCAGCAGGCAATGGCACGCATCATCCTGAACGCGGTCAGTTGATGCGTTCAGGGAAGCTGCTGATTAATCTCTACCGCGATCGGCTGATGCCCATCCCAGGGCGTCACTGCGCTCAGGCCCAGCCAGTCACCCGGCCGGGGATTGGCGCTGCCATCGCGGGAGATTCGCACCCGGACCTCGACCTGATGCTGCGCCGAAAGCAGGCGATCCAGCATCATGGCGTTGCTGTCATCCAGCGTCAGCGACAGCGGGAAGTGACTGAGCGGCATCCGCTTAACAGCCACCGGCACCGGTGAAGCACCGTCAGAAACCGAAATATACAACACTCCGTCCTGCGGTAACATTTTTTCTGCCTTAGGTGCCAGCGTCACGGTCAGCGCCAGTTGACGACTCTGTTGCCCGGCGGCACTTCTGGCCTTTTCAATGCTGCGGGCGATCATCGCGTGTCGCGAATCACCGGCCGGCAACAGACCCAGCAGGGTCTGCCATGCGTCGATAGCCTGACCATATTGCTGCTGTCCGTAAGCATTAAATGCCAGCAGGCTCAGCGTACGCAGGTTTTGCGGATCCGCTTTTAGCAATGCCTGCAGCAGCAGTGACGCCTGACGGTTATCCTGCGGGTCGGGGGATCGCGTCAGGACTTCGGCATAATCCTGTTTTAGCGCCAGATCGTTGGGAGCAAGCTGTAGCGCATGCTCAAATGCCTGGCTGGCCGTATCGGCATTATTCAGCACCATGCCGAGCCGTCCCAGCATCGTCCAGTCAGCCAGATTATCCGGTTCCGTTTGCAACGCGGTACGCAATCCGAGCTGTAAACGCGCCAGCTCCTCCATGCTCAGCGGTTTAGCGCCAGGGTCCATCAGTCGGGCACGCAGCTCAGGATACGCCTGCTGCACCTGCTTCCAGCCCGTGAGCTGTGCCAGGCCACCGGTTTTCAGGTAAGTCCCCAGCGATATCCCAATCAGCACGATCAGGCCTGGCAGCAAAATCCAGCGACCGCTGCTGTGTGATTTCATCGTCTGTGCCGGTGGAATATCCGCCAGCAGTGTCTGCTGTAACTCCCGCTCCATCAGTGGACGCTCAGCGACGACGCCCTGATCTTCATCCTGTGCCAGCTCATCTATCCGCTGATGGTAGAAGCGCTGATTAAGGCGATCGCGATCGCCTGTGCTGGCCTGACGTTGCCGCCAGCCCGCCGCCAGGAACAGCGTACAGGCCGCCAGCAGTAACAGAAAAAGGGTAATCCAAAATGCACTCATTACGGCTTCCTGTCTGACTTCAGTAGCGCATTAAGACGCTGTTGCTCATCTTCATCCAGCTCACTGCGGGTTTTGCGCTGACGGCTGCGCAGGATAATCACCGCACCGCCCATCAGCGCAAACAGCGCCGGACCAGCCCACAAAACCAAAGTTGAGGGCGTGACCGGTGGCGAATAGCTGACGAAGTTGCCATAGCGCGCCACCATGTAGTCGATGATCTGCTGGCGACTCTGGCCCTGCTTCATCAGCTGATAGACTTTCAGCCGCATATCGGCGGCAATCATGGCGTTTGAGTCGGCGATGCTGTTGTTCTGGCACTTCGGACAGCGCAGTGAAGCGGTCAGATCGCGGTATTGTTCTTCCTGGGCCACCGAGTCAAATTGCAGCGTGTCGATGCTTGCCCATAGGTTGATGCTGAACAGCAGGCCGCAGAGCAGTAACAGCATTCTCATGATCCCGCCTCCGCGCTGTATTTCACCCACAAGGGTTTCACTTCCTGATCCCAGACGCGCGCATTGAGATCGCCCGCGTGGCGATAACGGATGATCCCCTTACCGTCGATCAGAAAAGTTTCCGGCGCGCCATAGACGCCGAGATCCAGTCCCAGCATGCCGTTGCCATCATAGAGGCTCAGCGCGTAGGGGTTGCCCAGCGTATTCAGCCAGTTAACCGCCTTGTGACGATCGTCTTTGTAGTTCAGTCCGACGACGCGAATGCCCTGCTCCGCCAACGTATTCAGATACTGATGCTCGGCGCGACAGGTCGGACACCAGGTCGCCCAGACGTTCAGCAATATCGGTTTGCCATCCGTCAGCACGCGCTGGTCGTAGGTTTTGCCTGGCTGGTCGAGTGCTTCCAGCCGGAACAGCGGCACCGGCTTGCCGATCAGAGCGGATTCGAGACGGGTCGGATCGTCGCCATCGGCATTACGTGTCAGTTGCCACAGCAGCGCCGCCGCCAGCAACAGAAACAGCATCAGGGGAATAAACAGGATTTTTTTGTTCATGTCCGCTCCTCAATTCCCGCTTTTTTGCGCGAACGATAACGGGGATCAAACAGGCAGAACAGCCCACCCAGCGCCATCAGCGCGCCACCGAACCAGATCCAGCGGACAAAGGGTTTGTAGTAAATGCGCACGGCCCAGCCGCCATCCTCCAGCTCTTCGCCCAGCGCCGCATAGAGATCGCGGCTGAAACCCCCATCAATCGCCGCTTCGGTCATCATGGTGCGGGCGGCCGTATAAAAGCGTTTCTCTGCCTGCAGCGTCGCTTCATGTTTGCCGTTGCGCGTGACATCGATGATGCCCATGCCACCGCTGTAGTTAGGTCCCTGCAGATTCTGCACGCCGCGGAAGACAAAGTGATAGTGATGAATATCGATGCTATCACCCGCCTTCATCCGCACATCGCGTTCCACGCTGTACTGGGTGCTGAATGCAATACCGATCACCGTCACCCCTACCCCAAGATGGCCCAGTACCATGCCCCAGTGACTGCGCGACAGGTGACGTAAACCGGCAAAGAACGGATGGCGGTGAGTGGCGCGCTCATGAAGTTCCAGCAGCGTCAGCACGATAATCCAGAGTGACATCAGCAGGCCAACCACGGTCATCGCCTCAATGCGATCCTGCAGCCACCAGGGAATGATGACGGAACAGGCCAGGGTCACGATCAGCGCCAGCGCCAGCCGCTTTGCCAGCTTCTGCGGCTCATCGCGACGCCAGCGCACCAGTGGCCCGATCCCCATCAGTAGCGCAAACGGCGCCATCAGCCAGCTGAACATGGTGTTGAAGAACGGCTCACCGACCGAAATGCTGCCCAGGCCCAGTTGCTTGTGCACCAGCGGCAACAACGTGCCGAGCAGAACCACCAGCATCGCGGCAATCAGCAGCACGTTATTACTCAGCAAAAACGATTCGCGCGACCAGGTTTCATTCTGCACCCGGCCACGTACCTGCCCGCCTTTAATTGCGTAGAGCAGGAGCGAACTGCCGATAACAATCACCAGAAACGCGAGGATAAACATCCCGCGCGCCGGATCCGAGGCGAAGGAATGCACCGACACCAGCACCCCGGATCGCACCAGGAACGTCCCCAGCAGGCTCAGCGAAAACGCGGTAATCGCCAGCAGCACGGTCCAGGCCTTAAAGGTGCCTCGCTTTTCAGTGACCGCCAGCGAGTGCATCAGGGCGGTGCCTGCCAGCCACGGCATAAACGACGCATTTTCAACCGGGTCCCAGAACCACCAGCCGCCCCAGCCCAGTTCGTAATAGGCCCAGGCCGAGCCAAGGACAATACCAATCGTCAGAAAGACCCAGGCCGCCGTGGTCCAGGGACGCGACCAGCGCGCCCAGGCCGTATCCAGCCGTCCGGCCATCAGCGAGGCGATAGCAAAGGCAAACGCCACCGAAAAGCCGACATAGCCCATATAGAGCAGCGGCGGATGGAAGATCAGGCCGATATCCTGCAGCATCGGATTCAGGTCATGCCCGTCTATCGGGAAGTCCGGCAGCGTGCGGCCAAATGGATTCGAGGTCAGCAGGATAAACAGCAGGAAGCCGAGATTGATCATTCCCATGACCGCCAGCACGCGTGCCAGCGCATCCTGCGGCATTCCGCGACTGAATATCGCCACCGCTAATGTCCAGGTGCTGAGCAGCAACACCCACAGCAGCAGCGATCCTTCATGCGCGCCCCAGGTGGCAGCAATGCGATAGTAAACCGGCAGCAGGCTGTTGGAGTTTGTAACGACATAGGCAACGGTGAAATCGTTGCTGATAAAGGCCCAGACCAGCAGCGCAAAAGCCGCCGCGATGCAGATAAACAGACCGCAGGCCAGCGGACGCGCCATCGCCATCAGGCGGGCATCCTGGCGCACTGCGCCCCATAGTGGATAGCTGCTCAGCAGCAGGGAGAGCCCCAGCGCCAGGCAGAGCAGAAAAGTACCAATCTCGGGCATCATGATGATTTATTTCCCGCCTGATACAGCGACTGCGGGCCGGTGTGATTACTCTTCATCGCGTCTTCAATCTCCGGCGGCGTATATTTCTCATCATGTTTCGCCAGGACTTCTTTGGCGATCACCTGGTTGCCCGCCGCCAGCACGCCCTGCGCGACGACGCCCTGCCCTTCACGGAACAGATCCGGCAGGATGCCTTCAAAACTGACGCTGACCACGCCGCGGGCATCATAAAGTTTGAACGACACGGCAAGCGTATTCGGATCGCGCCGGACGCTGCCGGGCATCACCATGCCGCCGACGCGCAGCCGCTGACCCGCTTCGGGCTTCTCGTGCGCTTCGCCTTTGCCGTAAAGGATTTCACCTGGGGTATAGAACAGATCGATGTTTGAGCGCAGCGCATACATCACCAGCGCGGTGGCCAGGCCGAGGCCGAGCAGAATCGCCACTGCCGCATAGAGGCGGTTGCGTCGACGGGTATTCACAATGTCTCTCCTGCCGCTTCAGCCGCGGCTTTTTTAGATTTCGCTGCCCGGATGCGGCGTTCCCGCGCGTCGCGCTGGCGGATCTCAGCCAGCAGGCGGCGGTGCAGCAACAGGGTATGCAGCGTCAGCCCGACAAGCGGAATCAGCGTGCAGGCAACCGCCAGCCAGACATAGAAGGCGTAGCCCCCCATCTCAAAGAAGGCGTGCCAGGAGGAAAAGGCGGGTGTCATGCCTGCTCTCCTCGCTTCGCCACATCAATCGCCCAGGGACGGTGACGTTCGGTTAACAGAATCAGGTTGCGCAGCCGCATAAGGGTCAGCGTGATAAATACCAGCAGATAACCGATGATTGCCCAGCGCAGCGGCGTTCGCATCACCGGCGCAATCGCCTGCTGGAGAATGCCCGACGAGCCCTGATGCAGGGTATTCCACCACTGCACTGAGAAGTGAATGATCGGCAGATTAACTACGCCGACCAGGATGAGAACACCCGCGGCCCGGCCTGCGGTGCGGCGGTCATCAAAAGCGTGCCAGAGCGCAATCACGCCCATATAGAGGAACAGCAGCACCAGCTCCGAAGTGAGGCGCGCATCCCAGATCCACCAGGTCCCCCACATCGGCTTACCCCATGCGGATCCGGTGACCAGCGCAATAAAGGTAAAGACCGCGCCCACCGGTGCCATGGCGGCGGAAACCAGATCGGCCATTTTCATCTGCCACACCAGACCGATAAAGGCGGCGATGGCCATCGAGGCATAAATGCCCATCGACCACATCGCGGCGGGCACATGAATGTACATGATGCGGAAACTGTCGCCCTGCTGATAGTCAGCGGGAGCAAATCCAAAGCCCCAGGCCCAGCCCAGCAGCAACGCCGCCAGTCCTGAGATGGCGAACCACGGCACCAGTCGCCCCGAAAACTGATAGAGCCGTTCGGGCCTGGCCAGCTGATGTAACGCTTTCCACATATCAAATGCTCACATTAACGATAAAAGAGTGTTGCCGCGTCTTTTACGCGCGGTTATTTCAACGGCTGTTATTGCAAAGTAATTCTTAGCGCTGCCGCCGTAGCAAACGGGGAGAGCGTGGCGCTGCCCAGCAGCATCGCGCCGAGAATCGCCAGATAGCCATTAATCGGCAACCCCTGACTGGCCGCCTCCATCGCCGCACTGGCGAAGATCAAGACCGGAATAGCCAGCGGCAGCACCAGCAGGCTAAGCAGTACGCCACCGCGCCGTAAACCCACCGTGAGACCTACACCAATCGCGCCGAGAAAACTCAGGGTTGGCGTGCCGAGCAGCAGCGTCAGGGCCATCGCCCGCCAGCCATTAAAATCCAGTGACAGCAGCAGCGCGGCCAGCGGCGACAGGATTATCAGCGGCACGCCTGTGACCAGCCAGTGCGCCACTACTTTGCCGATAACCGTTACCGGGAGCGGCGTCGGCAGCAGTACCAGTTGCTCCAGCGAGCCATCGCTGAAGTCATCGCGAAACAGCCGCTCCAGCGCCAGCAGCGACGCCAGCAGCGCGGCAACCCAGGCTACGCCCGGTGCAATGCGCGCCAGCTGTTGCGGGTCAGGTCCGATGCCCAGCGGAAACAGGGTAATAACAATCAGGAAAAACCAGAGCGGATTGATCACATCAGCCCCGCTGCGAAAGGCGATGCGTAATTCACGCTGGATGAGGCGAAACAGCATCAGCCTTCCTCCCCGTCGCCGAGGCGAATTTTACGCACCCGCGCAGCATCCGCGGGCAAATCCTGATGGGTTGTCAGGATCACTGCGCCACCGTTATCGGCATGCCGGGCGAATTTCGCCATTAATTTTTTAACACCCGCTTTGTCGATGGCGGTCAGCGGCTCGTCGAGAATCCATATGCGGGCCTGGCTGAGCCATAGCCGCGCCAGCGCTACCCGACGCTGCTGACCCGCCGATAACCGGCTAACCGGCACCTCTTCGTCGCCCGTGAGATCGACGCTTTCCAGCGCAGCAAAGATCTGCGCATCACTGCAATCAGGATGGTAGAAACGCAGATTTTCCAGCGGTGTAAGCACGCCTTTGACACCGGGATGATGGCCCAGATAGAGCATCGCCTGATGCCAGGCTTCGCGCTGCCGCAGGATTGGCCGCTGCTGCCAGCGTATTTCACCCTGTTCAGGACGGCTCAGGCCAGCCAGCAGGCGCAGGAGTGAGGTCTTACCGGCACCATTGGGGCCTTCAATCTGCACAATGTCGCCTGCAGAGACGCGAAATGAGAGCTGCCGGAACAGCGCACGTTCGTCGTATGCACAAGTGAGCGTAATGATTTCCAACATCGAGGGGGGAATCGCACCAGCTAAAAGTGGCCGGGATATTACCACAATGTTGCTGTGGGCCGAAGTGTGAGCCACCGCTCAGTTTCGATGCCATGGGTTTATTCGTGCGGTATCGCTCGCAGTCTGAATAAAAATGCAGTTCCGAAAAACGTTGTTACGCTTATTCGCATCAATCGTTACATTATCGGCAAATAAAAAACGGCTACGCTTATTACGCGACAGCACTATCACCAGGAGAAAATATGAAGCCTTCATCAGGTAATGAACAGGGTCCTAACGACGTCGAGAGTGAAGAGAAGGATAAGGGCACTGACATCGAAGTCGATGAGGAGGCTTTACCCTCCCGCGCCGCTGCCATCCATGAAGAGATCCGCCAGGATGGGGAAAAGGAGCTGGAGCGCGATGGTATGGCGCTGCTCTGGTCAGCCATTGCGGCGGGCTTATCCATGGGCGCCTCGCTGATGGCGAAGGGGATATTTCAGGTGCATCTGGATGGCGTACCAGGGGCATTCCTGCTTGAAAACCTGGGTTATACCTTTGGTTTTGTTATCGTCATCATGGCGCGTCAGCAGCTGTTTACCGAAAATACCGTCACGGCAGTCCTGCCGGTTATGCACAAACCGACCTGGAGTAATGGCGCTCTGCTATTACGTTTATGGGGCATCGTCTTGCTGGGTAACCTGATCGGGACGGCACTGGGTGCGCTGGCGTTTAATGAGATGCCGATATTTGACGAGGCTACCCGTCAGGCGTTTACCAACATCAGTATGAAGGTGATGGAAAATACGCCCGGCGAGATGTTTGCCAATGCGGTGATCTCCGGCTGGATTATCGCCACCATGGTCTGGATGTTCCCCTCGGCGGGGGGCGCCAAACTGCTGGTGATTGTGATGATGACCTGGCTGGTTGCGCTGGGCGATCTGGCGCATATCGTGGTGGGATCGGTGGAAGTGCTCTATCTGGTCTTTAATGGCAGCATCAGCTGGTATGAATTCTTCTGGCCGTTTGCCCTGCCGACGCTGCTCGGCAACATTACCGGCGGCACGCTGATTTTTGCCCTGATCAGCCACGCGCAGATCCGCAACGACATGAGTGAAGCGGCCGTGGCTAAAGCGAAGGCTGAGAAGAAGAAGCAGGAGAAACGTCGCAAGCGTGAAGAGCAGGAAAAGGCTGAGTAAATCCAGGGCAGACAGAGCAGATTGAACCGCTCTGTCTACTTTTCAGGTCTGTTTGCTGAAGGCGATTTGCCAGGCGGGCGACTGAAAAACGTTTACTGGAAGTGTCTGCTGCAAAGAGGGAGTGAAGATTTTAGAGTCGGGGTGCCGCTTCAGTCTGGATGACATCCCGGACTTCAGTACAGCTGTTTCCGCTTTCTGCACGTAACGTTAGCGCGCGCAGAAAACCGGGATTGCTGGCGGAATGAGCAAACGGACGGCGATATAGTGAATCTCACTGCCTGTTTGCGCTATACTGCGCGCCGCTGTCCTCTTAGTTAAATGGATATAACGAGCCCCTCCTAAGGGCTAGTTGCAGGTTCGATTCCTGCAGGGGACACCAGACCTGCCCTGTACTTAAACCCGCCCAGTCAATTAAAACTATTAATAATCAATAACAAGCCATTACTGACGGCTATCCCCCTTTGCCCTTTTTCTTCTCAGAATCAATAATCATCTGCCGGCCCTGGCTATGTTCTTTAGGCAAATCCATCAACACCAGTGAATGAGTTGTGCTTATGACCTGCCAGGTCTGGGTTATTAGCTGGATACCTGTGCTTTAAATATCTTTTTTATTTTAATGAATCCTGTTTTATTTCTGCATAACGGGCAATCAGTTGCTTCAGATGCATCTCCAGCTGAGCTCTGACAGCCGCAGGCAAAGGTTCGCCTGCTGGATTTTGTGATAATACCCTTAGCTGCTCTTCAGCCGGTATGGGTTGATTAAAGGACTGCATAGCGGAAAAAACGACTGACTTCAGCTCACTGACCGTCAGGTATTTTCCTTTCTGCACATCCAGTTCGTTCAGCCTGTCACTCAGTTTTTGTAGTGTCGCCATTCCCTGAGACCAGCCATTCAGCTGTTCTGTTGGCAATGCGGCAGCATTAAGTTGTTGCTGCCACTGCTGGATTAGTGGCTTAGCCTGCTCCGGCCAAAGTACCCGGACCTGTTCCAGCAACTGTCGACTGTATTCAATATTCCAGTCAGGAGGCAATTTACCCAGCCGGGCAAGCTGCTGCTGTGTTTGTGTTATTAAAACCTGTGGTAACGGAGCTTGCTGACGCCACATATCCAGTTGTTCAGGCGTGAGAGATGCAGGCAATGGAGCCAGTGAGGCTGCAAGCTGAGTCTGCAACGGGACTGGCCGATTAAGAAACTGCCAGTTCCATAGTGTGACTGTGCTTACCACCAGCATGGTACACATCCCGGCAGCGAAGAATTTCCATTTTTTTACCTGATTGGGCATTGCCGCCATTGCTTCTGCATTCGCCTGGTGTTCCGGCAGCGCCGCATAAACCCACTTCACTACGCTTGCTGACGTATCTTCAGGCGGACTACCAGCAAGGTCCCTCGTGGATGCTGCGGCACTATTCATCGCGGTGGCAGGCAACCTGATACCTGGCTGAATGTCCGGCCTGGTGCTGGTTATGCCATCGCTGTGTTCCAGCCTGGCAGCACTGTTGTGCATCAAGGTACATAACGTATCGAGCTGGCTCAGATGCTTAAGCTCCAGGCCCTGCAGCACCTCACCCAGAGCGGTAAGCTGTTGCTCCGCCCGATACAGCTGGCTGAGGTCGCTGTGATTTAGCGGGAGCGAGCGAATCAGTTGCTGTAAACGCTGACTCAGACTGCTGAGGATTTTCATGCGGGCATGGACAGGCTGCGGCCAGAGTGCGCCCCACTGATGGCTTATCAGTGCCTCGAGTATCGCCAGACCTTCATTGAGCCCCAATAAACCAGCCAGTTGCGTTCGGGCCAGCGTGTACCAGGACAGCGTCTGTAGCTCCACACCATTCTGCTCAAACAGTGAGAGACAGCGTTTTTCGGCATAACGGGCTGGCTGACGCTCATGGTCAGGGGCTTTTTCAGCGGCGCGCGGCGTTTATCGTGGTGCCAGATTTTCGCCTGTGTGTTGGGTGCCAGCAGGCGCACCAGCGAGGCCATGCCTTCTGCGGTACGCCCCGGCAGCAACATGACCGGCAGCAGTGCCAGAAAGCGTGAAGCCGGAGTCGCGATACTGTCCGTGCAGCCGTTAATCCCGAGCCCGGCAAGTCCCAGCAGGTACTGCGAGGTGTTGTCCTTACCGCCTTCTTCGAAAGTCGCCGGGTATGAGTATTTACGCCAGATACGGTAGTACTGGGCAATCAGCCGGTGGTTGAAGATATCGAGGAAATCCGCGGTGGCCTCATACCCTTCCCGTCGCTGGGTAATGTCATCGATATAGTGCGTCGGCAGCGGGGACTCCACGCCGTAGAGTCCCATAAAGGTGATGCGCACAGTCGGCGGCAGATGCGAATGCTCAGACTGCTCAATACCTTTAATTTCTGAAGCCGGAAAACCCATCCCCGGGTGTGGCCGAAAACGTACCGGTTCATGACGTACCTGCCAGGTACTGCCCGTAACCGGTTTGTCCGGCTGGTTCTGCTCCAGCAACTGGCAGAAGCGGTAAAAGTTGATATATGGCAGCCGGTCCCCCAGTTGCGCTATCAGCCGGGCAGGCGCGGACTGTGATTCTCTTTCCACCGGATGCATTTTCCTTCTGGCTGAACAATGAGGGTGAGCTGGTTAAACTGGTTCATATCGGCATACAGAGCAAAGAACCGGTTGAGCATTTCACCAAACAGGTGAATATCGCCCTCGCCGGTGAAGCCGTTGCTGTCGAGGGTCACTTCGATATCCAGCCCCCGCAGCAGGTAGCCCTGCTCAAAACGTTGCAGGCGGTGGTGCTCCACCTGCTGAATCGCCTCCAGACGCCGGGTATTCAGTTCATCTTCCTGCCAGTTATAAAGTGCCAGCGTCCCGCGCAGCACTTCGGCAGTACTCATCATATTCAGAAACCCGGAGCCGAGGTGGCTCAATACCCGCCAGTGGAAACGGTCTTCCGCAGGCGGGTAAACCGGCAGCGTGGGCTTACAGAGGTTGCGTACTGAAAGCGGTGTACTGACCACCTGCTCACTGCGGTCGAGCAGCGTGCTCTGAAGCGCCCGGCGCGGTAACTGACCGTTGGTGCCGGTGATTTGCAGCGATACGGCTTCGCGCTCAAACAGGCGGTCATCTTCCCACTGGTGCCCGCCCAGAATCAGCCAGGTGTCATACAGCCCGGTGACACCCCGCTTAACGCGGGTGTGGTAATAGCGAGGTGGCGCATGACTGCGCATCATCCCGCCCTTGTGGCGGAAGCTGCTGAACGGCACGTATTCGGCATCACTGGTGCGGTTTGAACCGGTAACCGAATCCACCGAATAAATCTCAGTATGCCCGTCCTGGAGCCGCTTAGGACGCAGCAGGTACTCACTTTCAAGCCCGGTGATGGTGAGAGGGTCAGCCTCCAGCGTAAACAGGTTAATCACCGGCACGCAGTGGAGGCGAACCGCATCATCGGTGACCGGCAGGTCTGATGGCCACGGCGTGCTGAAGACCACTTCGATGTCGAAGTACTCAGCCCCGGCAGGCGGCGTAATGTCGTCCAGACCGTTGAGGTGGACAAACATAAACTTGTTGCGGAAGGTAAAATACTCCAGCAGCAGCTGGTAGCCACTGAATGCGGTGTCGCCTTTCGGCCACAGCCCATCCTCTTCGGCAAACCCGCCCGGTGAGAAATACCCGTCAAGCCGGATACGGTCGATCTGCCCGGGCAGGCGCATATACAGAGCGGCCTGCCTTCTGGTCAGCATCAGGTGCAGCTGGCTACTGACGGGCGCGTCAGGCGCGACAGCAGCCCTTTCAGGTCAGCCGCGACAATGTCGGCCAGCGTTTCCTTGCCGGATTTCGTCAGCGCCTGGTGGATGTACCACTGTAAATCCAGCCACAGGTGGTTGGCACCGCGGGAAAAGGTGCTGTCGGCCGTTTCCAGCATTTCAGCCCAGTTCTGCTGCAGGTAGAGGCGTTTGAGTAACGCGCGCTGGCGGCGGGGCCCAGTCACTGATGGCAGCCTCAACAGGCGGCACCAGGCGCAGCCCCTGATACAGCCCCAGGCGATAACGCAGTGGCTCCCCGCGACGCTGCCAGTCGTCCAGCAATGCGCCATCGGCTCGCAGGCGCTGCTGCGCACGCAGTTTCGGGGCAGCAGGCTTATCAGCCAGTTGGTGATATAACGCAAGGTGATCGCCCACATTACGAATGAGACGCTGGTTGTTCATCCAGGACGCCAGCATGGCAAGGGCCAGGAAAATCCCGCCCAGTAATCCGACATAGCGCCAGAACACCATTCTGCGACTGACACCGCGTCGGCGCGGTAACGCTGGCAGCAGCAGCTCAGGCAGCGGCAGTGGCTCTGTCGTCACAACGGCATCCGGTGGCAGCGCCGTCACGGAAGTAATGTGCTGTTGCCAGAGATTCCCCGCGATACCGCTCACCGGCACCATGCACATGCCCTGTACGCAAGTCTTCATCACCGGCAGCTCGCCCTGGCGTACCGACAGCAGGTCATTCACCGCGCTGTTCTGCCAGGCAAGCAGGCTGTCCAGCCACAGACCCTGACTCAGACGAGAAAGTCTCCCGTCAGATCCACTCTCCCGGGTCCACTCCGTCAATGAAACATTGCCCTGACCGGGCTGATACACCTGAATACCGCTTCGCTGGCTTACTGTGGTAAACCAGACGGGTTCGGCCTCCGCGCAGACCACTGGGGGCGATACCCAGGTCACGGTCCACAGCGGGGGGATCGTGCCAAATGCCGCACGGCACTGGACGACAGCCCGCTGCCAGCCCCGAAGATTCTGGGTAAAATCATCACCGGAGGTGTGCTGTTCAGGTACCACCGCCAGCATGACGGAAATTTGCGACGCCAGGGCCGGGCGCACCAGGCTCAGGTGCTGTGCCAGGAGTGGCAGCTGTTCTGCATCCTTCACCCACAGATACCAGCCCTGCCGGGTTTCCCGGTGACGGAAACCGGACACAAACAGCGGGGTGTTGTCGCCGCAGACGAGGATCACCGCCCCCTGAAAATCTTCCGGCGGCAGGTTTTCATCCACAATCTCCCGGACAGCGGTCGCCCGCGCCCCGGAGGCCCGACGCTGACGCCAGAACATCACCCCGGACACCAGAACAACCAGCAGACTGAGCGCCACGCGGCTGCCCGTGGGCAGTGGCCAGAATCCCAGAATGAGCCACAGCGCCAGTACGGCACCCAGGGCAGTTAACAGACTTCGGTACGCATCCCGCATCGCTTACTCCGGCCTGACAGTCTGGCTCACCAGCTCGGTAAGCGAAGACGAAAGGAAGAACCACAGCGCCACCAGGGCGACAGCGGCCACAACCAAGGTCATCCAGTACCAGCGACGACCGCTGCGCAGGCGTGATACCCGGGCAACAATGGGGGCATCCTGTGTCAGCGTGAAGGCCGGCACCCGTTCCGCGAGCGCACGAACGATATCTTCCCGACGCTCATCATCCTGGGCGCGATACTGACCGACAAAGCCCAGCTGCAAAGTGCGGTACATGCAGGTCAGAACGGCGGCGTCAGGGGCGGTTTCTTTCAGCAGGTTGCGGATCCGTTCCCACAGCTCCTCACCGGCATTGAGGGTACCAAAGAAGTGGGCCTGCAGCGGATCACGACGCCACGTCAGGTAACCATCATCAGTGGTTCCGCGATTCATCACGCTCTCATCAAGCAATGCACACAGGGCATACACCATATGGTCACGGCTGATGTCGCTGTAACCTGCCTCCGTGAGCGCCGTTTTCGCCTCCTGCACCAGACGGCAGGCACGGCGATAAAGCCCTTCCCCGTCCCGGACTTCCTGACCGCCCCGCAGCTGGCTGGCCATCAGCCAGCCCGGGTAGAAAATACGTTCTATCTGGCTGAGTTCGGATTTATTCATGAGCGCAGGACCGCAAAGAGTTCCAGATTTACATCCCCCAGTGAGCGCGGGGTGTAGAAGGTGCAGCTGCCCATCTCAAGCATTGCCCGTGCCGCCTCCGTACTCAGATCCAGCGAGAAATACTGGTTCTCAAGACGTAAAGGGATAGCGGCCGGAACATGGGCCAGCGGCTTGATAACCATCCCGCTCAGGGCCACATTAACCACATCCGACACATCGTCAAAGCTGCCCGCTTTACACAGCTGCGGGAATTTCGTCTGTAGTTCATGATTCGGCATGGAGGATCGAACGGAGAGATAGAAGTCTGCCCCTTCGCGCAGGCGCGCATCGTGCAGGGCACCTTTCCAGATCTGATCCTGATGCTCCAGGTGGATACTCACCACCCGCGACGGCAGGCTCGCTTCCAGAAGCTTGTCGAGCAGTGCCAGCAGCGGCGGAAATACCCGTTCCGGTGCATCGTGCTGATAAGCAGGAATATCCCCGGCGTCGTGCTCAAGTGAGAAAGTCAGCAGGCTGCCGGCCAGGCGGGTCAGTTCGCGGTACAGCAGTTCCGGGTGACGAGACGGGGTCTGCAACAATTCCGTCAGTACGGGTTCAGCGCTGTTCAGGGCATTGAGCAGCCAGAACAGGGAGACATCGGCGACCGCAAAGTCGGCCATCCGCTCATTGCTTTCACGGCGCATGGCCATCAAACGCTTCCTGCGTGCCTGCAGGCGCACCAGCAGGTCATTCAGTTCGGTAGTAAGCCACGGACTGGCCGCAACGGACATCATCGGCGGGATAAAAGCCGGGTCCCGGCTCCACTGCCCCTGCGCATTACGCACCAGACGGGCTACCGGACAGGTCAGGTATGCCGTGTTTTCCTGGCTGGACAGACGCAGGGTCAGCGCATGACGGAGGATCGCGAGTTCCCCGCTTTCATGGCCGGCCAGTTCCTGCACGACGACACGCTCCGCTTTCCAGCGGCGCGGCCGCTCACTGTCCTGACCGTTATCGAGGTTGCCACCGCCGGCACTCAGCAGTGGCAGCGCGACAACCACGTCAACAGCCTCACTGCCGGCGGCAACAGACAAATCACAGACCGGAGGAAGCGTGTCTGCCAGGTCGGTATCAACAAGGGTCCCGTCCTGAAAGCGCACCACCAGACGTGTGGCATTCAGGCGCGAGAGCGCAAGCACTGCATCATCAAATTCTGCCGCAACCACGCCCCAGGGATGAGAAATACCCATCCGGGCGACCATGTCTGCAACACGTTCATTCCAACGGGCCTGCTGCTGGAACTGTTGCGGGGCCAGAGCGGCCCCATCTTCCCAAAGTGGGCGGTAAATTTTCATCCCTGATTTCCCCTCGCCTCAGGATTTAGCTTTCGGCATCTGGGAAACCAGCGACAGATTGACGTCCATCCCTTCCACCTGGAAGTGCGGCACGGCATAGAGCTTCACACGGAAGAAACCTGGGTTGTCCTCGATATCCTCCACCGTCACTTTCGCGTCGCGCAGCGGGTGAGAAGCCTGCAGCTCGTCGCCCGGATCGGTCATTTCAGTCACCAGACTACGAACCCAGGTGTTCAGCTCAAGCTCCAGCAGACGACGGTCCTTAGTGGTACCGATGTTTTCACGCTGAATAAGCTTCAGGTAGTGGGCAATACGCGACAGCAGGAAGATGTACGGCAGACGCGCATTGATGCGGCTGTTGGCTGTCGCATCTGCGGTGTCATACAGGGCTGGTTTCTGGGTCGAGTTCGCCGAGAAGAAGCACGCGTAGTCGCGGTTTTTGTAGTAGGAGAGCGGAATGAAGCCGAGGTTGGCGAATTCAAATTCGCGGGTTTCCGGGATCATCACTTCAGAGGGGATTTTCACCTGATTGCCGGTGCCGAGGTCATACAGGTGGATAGGCAGATCCTGAACGGCACCACCGGCCTGCGGGCCACGGATTTGCACACACCAGCCGTTATTGATAAAGCTGCGCACCATGTTGGATGCAAAGGCGAAGGATGCGTTGGCCCAGAGGTATTTGTCGTGATCCGGGCCTTTCACTTCTTCAACATAGTTGAAGCTGCGCACGGGTACCGTCACCGGCAAGCGTGTTTTTAACGGTGAGATTTACTTTTGGGGAATATTCGGAAAGTACTGAGTCAAAGTTATTTTTGTTCAGATTAACTTTTTTGCGTTCAGAGAGTGGCGCGGACTTCTGACCATTACTGAAGTCGCCCGCCACCAGTAATTTCAGGGGGAGTTCGGTTTTCTTGCTCGCCCCGCCCGTATGCAAATCAAGTTTTAAATTGATACGTGCCTTGGGTATTTCGGACTGAAAGGAAGAGTTAGACATGGCTGTCCCTGTTCTATGGAGTGATAGAAACCGCCACAGCCAGTGTCAAATATTAAGAATGGCTTACCCTGCCATAAAACATTCCTGCTATTAAACATTCAATGAAAAGCAGGACCTGCGGTCAGAAGCGAGTACATTCCATTTACTGGCGATATGACGCGATGAAAGAGCGTAAATCCTGAATTTATTTTTCAGATAAACACCCATGGCGCGAGTTTAGAAATAGTGGGTCAGCTAAAGGAAATGATAATATGTAACCATATGTAACAAAGTAATCTTGCCGGAAAATATCTTATACTGATCTGATATATAAGATTTTTCTTAAGATTTCGGCTGTGAGGCGCATGATAGCTGGGACTAAAAAATGTTTCAGTGAATAGTTCATTGCGGGATTGAGCAGAGAAATTACCCAATGCTAAAAAGTGCGGTTCATGCTTTTTTTACAGGATAGCGGCAGAAAGTGAAAACGAGAACCAGCCCAAACGGGTTAGTTTTTATAATAAGTTATGTTAATGATTTGTGGCACTGTTATACGCTGCTAATGTGCCTGTTGCCGCTAAGAAGTTCATCGACTTTCCCGACGACACGCCGAGGGCGTCATACCATAAACCTGCCGGAAACGATGGCTGAAGTGGGCTGAAGAGTGGTAACCACACTGAAGGGCAATATCGGTCAGCATAAGATCGGGCCGCTCAAGCAACATCCTTGCACGATCCATACGACGGCGCATCACGAACTGGTGTGGTGCCTCGCCAGTGGTGTGACGGAACATGCGGGCAAAGTGAAACTCACTCAATGCCGCTTCCTGCGCCAGCACAGACAGGGTTAAAGGCTGATCGAGATGGGTTTCAATAAATTCCAGAACCCGCCGTAATACAGCGGGAGCCAGTCCACCCCGTACCTGGGGCAGTTGCCACTTAACTTCGCTGTAGTGCTGCAGCAGATGGGTCAGCAAGAGTGTTGATGCGCTGCTCAGCGTCAGCTGGCTGGCGGGCTGTTGCCAGTCGCTGCTCAGCAGAAAGTGTCGATAGAGCTGGGTAATGCGGTCATCAACAGAGAAGATTTTCTCATGCAGGTTTAACTGCGCCGGACTGCGGTCCCAGACCCGTTCGGCCAGTTGCCGCAGCTGGTTCTCGCTGCAATAGAGATGAACAAAGGCGAGATCGGCACGCAGATCCCAGGTTGATTCCGTGCCTGCCGGCATCAGACAGAAGCGGTCCGGTGCGCCACCGTTACGCCAGCCATTCGGGGTTTTATGCCAGGTATCGTAGCCGCCCGCCACGTAAAGGCTCAGCGTGTGATGGTCGCTGAGGTTTGTCACGCGATCGCCACTATTAAACCAGGCTGCCAGCTGAATGCCGCTGTGAAGCTGCACCTGATCGCGCAGTTGTGCTTTGTGTCGTTGCAGCATGTCAAAGGTCTGGAAGCGACTCATCGGGGTATCAGTTCAGATAAACAGAGTGCCAGTTTACGGATTGCGTGGGACAGAAAACAGAGCACATCGGGACAGAGAGTAAAAATGCGCAAGATTTTGCAAACCCTGCGCAATCCGCTGCAAGACCAGGGAGCGTTGCGGGTGCAGACTCGGCGTTTTGCGGTGGAGAATCTGGTAATGAACCTGTTTTTGTATCTCTCAGTCGTGCTGATCTGGGGCACGACCTGGATTGCGATTTATGCGCAACAGTCTGCAGGCATCAGCGCCGTAACTGTCGCTGTCTTCTGGCGTTTTTTGCTGGCCTCGCTGGTCATGTTATTGCTGCTTAAGCTGATAAAGCGTCTGCACAGGCTGACGCTGCAGGATCACCTCTTCTGTGTGCTGCAGGGCTGTTGCGTTTTTGGCTTTAACTTTGTCTGCTTTTATTACGCCTCTGGCTATATCAGCAGCGGACTGGAGTCGGTCATTTTCTCTATGGCTGTGATGTATAACGCCATTAACAGCTGGATATTTTTCCGTCAGCGCCCTTCCGCACGTCTGATTCCGGCGATAGTGCTCGGCATGGCGGGTATTGTTGCGTTGTTCTGGCACGATCTGCGCAGCACTCAGGCCTCGGCCGGCTTGATGTGGGGCATTGGGTTAAGTGCGCTGGGCACCCTGGGATTTTCATTCGGCAATATGATCAGTCAGCGGCATCAGCGTCTGCAACGTGACGTGCTGACAACCAACAGTTACGGCATGTTATACGGTGCGCTGATCATGGCACTGGTCTCGCTGCTGCAGGGTGTTTCGCTGCAGCCGACATGGAATACACAGTGGTTTGGGGCATTGATCTATCTGGCTATCGTGGGATCGGTGATGGGATTTGGAGCCTATTTTACGCTGGTGGGACGCATCGGAGCCAGTCGGGCTGCCTATACAACGGTTCTGTTTCCGCTGGTGGCGCTGGCACTCTCTACCCGTTACGAAGGATATGAGTGGCATGCCAGCGCCATCCCTGGCCTTGTCATGATTTTACTGGGCAATATCGTGATGTTTGCCCGTTGGCCGGCAAGTCGCCGCCGGATAATCATCTGACGCGGAGGCGGGCTGAAGCCCGCGTCCGGATGGGCGTTATGCCCACTGCTGCTGAAGGAGTTTCTGTGGTTTATTGATCGCTTTACGCGCAATCCAGTAGAGCAGAACACGCTCATCGTCACTATCACGATCGGCCATCGACAGCAGTTTTAATGCCAGTGTCGATTTGGTCACAGGCTGTTGTTCTGTACTGAGTTCAATCACCGCCTGACCGATAATGCAGCAAACTTCATCCTCACTGGTGCTGGATTCATATGTCCGGTCTTTCATATTTCCTCCTGATAAGTGAACTCTTAGCCTGGCAAATAATCTGTAAACCTGCTCACAGAATCATCTGATTGAAACATTATCTTACGGCTAATTACGCTTAATCATTAAGCTGCCGTTTTGCTTACTTTTGACGCGACGTCGCTAACCTCTCCCGATGCCATTCATACCGCCTGAATGGCATTTCATTCCCCGATCCGTTCCGTTCATGCCTTTACTGCTCACGCGCGCGAATCACTGCTTTATTCTGACCGCAGTTTCCAGATTCCCGGACGGGAGAGATAAATTATGAACCAGACTCAACAGGCTTCTTACCAGCGTGCTCGCTGGCTTACATTGTTCGGAACGGTAATCACTCAGTTCGCACTGGGGTCAGTCTACACATGGAGTTTGTTCAACGGCCAGCTGTCACAGAAGCTGGATGCGACGGTCAGTCAGGTCGCTTTTTCGTTTGGTCTGCTGAGTCTGGGGCTGGCTATTGCCTCCTCGCTGGCCGGTAAATTACAGGAACGTTTTGGCGTACGCCGCGTCACTATCGGGGCGGGTGTGCTGATGGCGCTGGGTTTCTGGCTTACTGCGCATGCTAATAACCTGATGATGCTCTATTTCAGCGCCGGGCTGCTGGTGGGTCTGGCGGATGGCGCAGGTTACCTGATGACGCTCTCAAACTGCGTGAAGTGGTTTCCGGAGCGCAAAGGGATGATCTCTGCCTGTGCGATTGGCGCTTACGGTCTGGGTAGTCTGGGATTCAAATTTATCTGCGGGGCGCTGCTGGCAACGGTTGGTCTGGAGCAGACCTTTATGATCTGGGGCGTGCTCGCGATGTCGATGATTATCCTCGGTGCACTGCTGATGCGTGATGCCCCCCTTCAGGATACCGGGAGCAGCACGAATGGTCAGCAACATGCGCGGGATTACACGCTGGCACAGTCGGTACGTCTGCCACAGTACTGGATGCTGGCACTGATGTTCCTGACAGCCTGCATGAGCGGTCTCTATGTGATAGGCGTTGCCAAAGATATCGGCGAAGGACTGGTGCATCTGACTACGCAGACTGCTGCCAGTGCGGTAACGGTGATTGCGATTGCCAACCTGAGTGGCCGTCTGGTGCTGGGCATACTGTCTGACAAAATGATGCGCATCCGGGTTATTTCACTGGCGCAAATCGTGTCGCTGATCGGGATGAGCGTGCTGCTGTTTACCCGAATGAATGAGATCACCTTCTTCCTGTCACTCGCCTGTGTAGCCTTCAGCTTTGGCGGTACCATCACGGTATTCCCGTCGCTAGTCAGTGACTTTTTCGGCCTTAACAACCTGACAAAAAACTATGGTCTGCTCTATCTCGGATTTGGTATCGGAAGCGTGCTGGGCTCACTGGTCGCCTCGCTGTTTGGCGGGTTCACCGTCACCTTCAGCCTGATTATGACGCTGCTGGTCATCTCCCTGTTCCTGTCACTCACCATCCGCTTACCACAGAGTTCTGTTACAGCAACACCTGTATTGCAACGTCATTAACCATCACGACGGGCCGCGCCAGAGCGGCCCGTTCACGTTTAGCCGCGGAATCGCGGCTCTGCCATGCCCGCCACCGAGACGTCCACCGCAAAGATATCGCCTGACTGCGGATAGCGCGCCAGCTCCTCTTCGGTGCGATCTTCCCGTGAACTGGTAATAAACAGCGTTTTAAGATCGGCGCCACCAAAGGCCACCATGGTTGGCCACTTCACCGGCAGCAGGATCTCATCGACGATTTCGCTGCTCTGGGGATCGATGCGTACTACGCGACCGCCATCAAACTGTGCGGACCAGTAAAATCCTTCGCTATCCACTGCGGCACCATCCGGCAATCCACCTTTCGCGTCGAAACGGCGGAACAGGGTGCGTTCGCCCGGTTCGCCCTGCGCATTTAATGGATAGCGATAGAGCGCTTCATTCGGCGTGTCACTGTGATACATCCAGCGCCGGTCGGGAGAGAAGGCCAGCCCGTTGGAAATTTTAATGTCACGCGCTTTGACCTCCAGCTTCAGGTCAGGCGTCACGCGGCACAGCAGCCCGCCATTTTTGTCCTGCGGTTCCCACAGGCTGCCGCACCAGAAATTCCCCCAGGGATCAACGCGGCCATCATTAAATCGGCTTTGCGCAGCCTCACCGGGATTTTCTGCGATCTTTTTCTCTGGCTTACCCTGCGCATCCAGCAGCCAGACACCGCCACGCAATGCAGCTATCAGACCGCCCTGCTCACGCAGACCGATGCATCCCACCTCTTCCGCCTGCGGGAAAGTTTGCAGTTCACCGCTGACCGGATTAAAACGGTGAATGGCGGGTGCCAGAATATCGACACAGTACAGCACCTGTTCCTTGACGGACCAGAGCGGGCATTCGCCCAGTTCAGCCTGTAAAGCCAGAATATTTTTAACGTCATGCGCCATGTTTCTCTCCCATTGAACTGACATGCTAATAATGTAGTTGTAAAAACTTTCAAATGAGAATTATTTTCGCTTGATTTTGAGACTATTCTCTTTGATAGTATTTACTATTCAGTTCATTCTTATTTCTTTATTATTCTCCGCTGCAAAACGCAGCACTCTGAAATATTCCGTCATACCTTCTTAAATAACTCTACAAAGCCTGCATCTTCACTCCACTTTTCCAGCGTAGTGTCATAGTCATTGGAAAAGAGGAGAAGCTTCCGATGAAGAGATTAATTAAAGTCGCTTCGGTGGTTGCGCTGATGACCTTATTAAGTGGTTGTATCATCAGCCCCAGACACGACAATGGCTGGCACCGCGGGGGTGGCGGCGGATATCATGGAGGCTACTATGGAGGTTATCACGGTGGGTATCATGGCGGTCACCATCGCCGCTAACGGGCAAAGATGTCACACAGCATAAAATAAAAGCATTAAACTTTAAGGGCGGGATAATTATCCCGCCCGTTTTATTTAGCTTTTTACAGCATAATTACACTGGAACCACGCTTTCTGCAGTCCCGGAATATGACTCTCCTGCACAGGTAACGCCTCGACTTTATCAAAGCCTTTATTACTGCAGTAATTCGCCAGATCAATATTCATTGCATCACGATTGACCTTTACCGGGTCAAAACGGTACTGCACGGTATTTGAGCCTGGATCTTCATCTACACGTTCAAATGCCCCGGGTTTGCTGGCAGTACATCCACTACATCCACTCAGCAAAATCAGCGCCAGTGCGCCGGTTATTAGTTTTTTCATTAAGTTATCCTCACGTTGCCGCGCAGTTTATGACGCAGCATGCCGCGCATCCATAGGATTAATGCGCGAAAGTTCAAAACTTGAGAAGCTTTTACCGATTAATGTAATACGATTAAACGGCTATCACTATCATGCACGGCGTGACAAGATGCATTCAGACAAAACGAAGACTGCACCACACCAGGAAATGCCAAAAATAAAAATCTGTTCCTCTCTTTCCTGCCCGCGCTTAGCGGGCTTTTTTTCGCCCGCTATTCCGCTATTCCGCTATTCCGCTGCCGCTTACTGGCCAGTCAGTGCAATCATTCTACGTAACAGGTTAGCAGCGCGCTTGTCAGGTAATGCCAGAATCGCGCTGTAGAGATCAATCGACATGGCACACAGCGATGAGCGATCAACCGCCGTGTCGGCAGGCATATTCAGCTGCTGCAGCTTATCCCCCCACTGCTGATAGAGCCGGGCGACAATCTTTTGCAGATCATCCTGCGCCTGCGTCTTATCCAGCGGTTGCTCGGGAAGTGGACTGTTCAGCAGCAGCTGCTCCATGGCATCCGCCTCTTTGCGATTCAGCGACGGCGGCAGCGTGGTCAGCAGATTGATGCCGCCACTCACCTGCGGATAGAGATAACGGAAGCAGAGGCCCGGATCGATTTGGTTCAGCGCCCGCATCTCTTCAACTGAGACGCTGATATAGTTGACCACCGCCGCGTCAGTTCCGCGCATCAGCCGCTGATTAATCACCTCAATCAGCCAGCCACGTAGCTCGCCCGTCGCCTTCTCAGCTGGCTCCCCCGCACGGATGCGCCGGGTCAGCTCCTGGGTCAGCAACAGCCATAACGCCGGTTCCTGAGTCTGCAGCACCCGATAACCGGGCATCTTTGCCAGTTGATTTACCGCCTGCTCACGCTGACTGGCCTGCAACTGATGCGGCGCAACCCAGCTGAACCAGAGCAGGTTTGCCAGTATCAGAGGCAGCAGAAAGATGATCAGCCCCTGCCACAAACGCAGCCGGGTGGTTTTGATCAGCACAATAACAATCAGCGCCAGCAGCGCAAACGCGGCCAGCGTAATAAAAAGCAGAGCATTCATGCGGCGGGATTAATCCTTACGCACATCGATCAGCACAGGGCAGTGAGCGCGCTCAATAACCGATGCGCTGACTGAGCCTTTTAACAGCCGATTCAAAGAGGAGAGATGGCGACGTCCCATGATAATCATGCTGGCCTTAAGCTGTTGCGACTGGGCAACGATAGTATCTGCCGCGTCACCCGCCAGAATCATGCCCCGCGCATTAATGCCCGCGCGCAGTAACGGAGCCAGTGCATGGCGCACCACCATTTCTGCCGTATTCTGCTCATCCTGCGCAGCCACAAAATCGGCCGGATCTTCACCCGCATCGATTTCCATTGGCTGATTACAGGAGGAGTAAGCGGGATCGACGCAGCACAGCACGACCACCTCGGCGCGATGCGCCAGCGCTTCTTCAATGGTTAAGGCGACCACTTTTTCCGCTACCGGAGAGTGATCAATGGCCATCAGCAGGGTTTTCATCGAATGCTTATCCTTCTATCGCGGCGACTTTGCCGATTTCACGCACCAGTGCCTCTTTACACTTCAGCATCTCGTCACGAAAACGGGCTTCGTGTCGCAGAAAACGTGCAGAGGGCACCAGCAAAGAGACAGAAAAACGACCAAACAGCGTATCCAGCGCAAACGCCATGGTAGAGATACCTTCCAGCGTTTCACCGCGATCCACGGCGATACCGGTTTCGCGCACTTCCCTGATAAGTTGCAGCAACTGAGGCAGCGTTTTCACCGTCATATCGGTTAACTCCTGCCAGGCGTCGCCAACGATCGTCCGTACATCTTTTTCACACTCCAGCGCCAGCAACGCCCGTCCACCGGAGGTGCTGTAGAGCGGCAGATTGAGTCCCATATGCGGAACCACCCGAAGCTCACGCGACGCCACCACGTGGTGAATTATCGCCAGCTGACTGCCGCTGGCGCGCGCCAGCGAGACGGTTTCATTGGTGTCGGAAGAGAGTTTTTCCAGCAGCGGACTGACCAGATCAACCACATCGGTATGTACGCTGGAGATCAGTTTTAACAGCGCTGGCCCCAGACGCAATCCGCCCGCCCCGCTGCTGCGCACCAGCTCTGCACTGTCGAGCGCGGCAACAATACGCTGCACCGTTGAGCGCGGCAGTTCGACCGCCTGAGCGATCTCACCGAGGCTCATGCCGCCGGGCTGTTCGCCAAGCGCATTAAGAATTTTTGCCGCACGGGCGATGACCTGTATACCGCCCGTTTTTTCATCCTCGCGGCTGGAGGGTTGATGTGCCATAGCGTCGTCCTGTTTGAGCTGCCTTACTGTAGCGCGAATGCCGCACTTTTTACAGCCTGTACCACATTGCAATACAGTATACCGGGATGTAATATTACGACCTGTATCACATCGCAGTACACTGCATCATAATAACGAGATCGCCTGCAATGAACGCTAAGCCTGCCGCCGCGCCGGCCCCTCATCCTTTTACACTGCGACTGGCACTGGGATTAGTCGGCGTGCTCATCGCCGCCCTGACCTCCGGGCTGAACGATCGCGTCAGTGATATCGCGCTGGCCGATATCCGTGCCGCGATCGGCATCAGTTACGATCAGGGTAGCTGGATTATCTCTGGCTATCAGGCGGCAGAAGTAGCCGCCATGATGATTGCGCCCTGGTTTGCCGTCACCCTGTCGCTGCGGCGTTTTACGTTAGGCGTGTCGGCGGGATTTATGCTGACCGGCATTCTGCTGCCGCTGGTGCGGGATCCGACGCTGTTTATCAGCCTGCGCGTATTGCAGGGCCTGTTTGGCGGCGCCTTACCGCCAATGCTGATGACGGTCGCCCTGCGCTTTCTGCCGCCGCCCTTTAAACTTTTTGGCCTGGCGGGCTATGCCCTGACTGCGACGTTTGGCCCCAACATGGCGGCCTCGCTGGCCTCGTTGTGGACCGACCACGTCAGCTGGATGATGGTGTTCTGGCAGGTCGTGCCGTTGATGCTGATCGCTATGCTGCTGACAGGATGGGGATTGCCCCAGGATCCGCTGCGACCGGAACGCTTTCAGCAGATCGATCTGTTCGGCATGGTGACCGGCTGCAGTGGTGTTGCGCTGCTGATTCTGGTGCTGACCCAGGGTGAGCGCCTCGACTGGCTGAACTCGCCACTGATTACCGGTATGTTGCTCACCGCGCTGCCGCTGCTGCTGGTTTTCCTGATTAATGAGTGGTTTCACCCGCTGCCGCTGTTTAAATTGCAGATGCTCCGACGGCCAAATCTGGCGCATGGCTTGCTGGGCCTGGCCTGCGTGCTCATCCTTGGGCTTTCTGGCTCCGCGCTGCCTTCGGCCTATTTTGCTCAGGTCAGCGGCTTTCGCACCCTTGAGTTTGCCCCGCTGGCGCTGGCGGTGGGTCTGCCGCAACTGCTGATCGCACCGCTGATTGCAGCCCTGCTGAATATCCGCTGGATCGACTGCCGCTGGATGCTGACGGCGGGCGTCGGCTTGCTGGTGACCTCCTGTCTGCTGGGCACACAGATCACCAGTGACTGGGCAAGACAGAATTTCTGGCTGCTGCAGATCCTGCAGGCGTTCGGACAACCGATGATCATTTTGCCGATACTGATGAGCGCCACCAGCGTTGTGGCCCCGCCAGAAGGCCCGTTTGCCTCGGCAATGTTTAATACGGTGCGCGGCTTTTCCAGCATCGCTGCCTCTACGCTGGTTGAGGTTTTCCTTTCGCATCGTGAGCAGTTTCACTCCAGTGTGCTGATTAATCAGGCGGCCAGTCGCAGCTGGCTGATGACAGCGCCGACGGCCAGTCAGGCCAGCAGCAGCTTGCCGCTGTTGCCGGATGGCAGCATCAGCGCCGCCGATAATCTCAGCGGATTCGCTTCCCTGGTCAGGCATCAGGCCACGATCCTTGGTCTGAGCGACAGCTGGCTGATGCTGACCGGCTTTGCCGCCTGCCTGTTATTGCTTACCGCCATCCTGCCAAAACGGGTGTGGCCGCCTCAAACTTTGATTCAAAACCCTTCCCGGAATAACTGAATATGCGTGCTTTCGAAATGAAAAGAACCCTGCTGCTGAGTCTGTTGCTGCTGGTGTTACTGGCCATCGCTTTTGTGGTCTGGTCACTGATGACCGGCAATGATCACCGCACCAACGACGCTTACGTCAATGCGGACTACACCCTGGTGGCACCGAAAGTCTCGGGCTACATCAGCCACGTGCAGGTGCAGGATAATCAGCAGGTCAAAGCGGGTCAGCTGCTGGCGACGCTGGACGATCGTGACTATCGTGTGGCGCTTGAGAGTGCGGAGGCTGACCTGCAGGTGAGCCAGGCGAAACTGCTGAGCAGTCAGGCACAGCTGGAGCAGCAGCAGTCGGTGATTGATCAGCAGAAAGCCAGCGTGGCGGCCAGTGAAGCCTCTGCGCAGTATGCCGGTCAGAGCGCCGATCGTTATAACCGCCTCTATAAAAGCGGTACCGTGGCAGCCGACGATCAGCAGAAAGCCAGCTCAAACCAGCGCTCGGCGCTGGCAGCCGTGCATCAGAGTCAGGCCGCGCTGGCGTCAGCAGTAAAACAGGTGGGGGTGTTACAGGCGGCGGTGCGTTCTGCGGAAGCGGATGTTGCAGCGGCGAAGGCCAGCGTCGATCAGGCCAGGCTGAATCTCTCCTACACGCGCATTACTGCGCCCGTTGACGGCATGGTAGGTCAGCGCTCGGTGCGGACCGGCGCGTACGTTTCAGCCGGCACCCGTCTGCTGGCGGTGGTGCCACTGCAGCAAACCTACATTACCGCTAACTATCTTGAGACGCAGTTAAGCGATGTGCGTCCCGGCCAGCGGGTGCGGATCCGGGTGGACGCCCTGCCGGGCGAGACCTTTACCGGTCATGTGGACAGCATCGCACCGGCCACCGGCGCAACTTTTTCGGCGATCTCTCCCGATAACGCCACCGGCAACTACACTAAAGTCGTTCAACGTCTGCCGGTGAAAATTGTGCTGGATGGCGACCAACAGCATCTGGCTCAGTTACGTGTAGGCATGTCGGCGATCCCTGAAATCGAAGTGCCGTAAAATTGTGAGCAATATCTCAGAACGGACCTATTTCATTTGGGGAGGATTACGCGTAAATTAGCGCTCGATCCTGTTCTGAGTTATTCAGATCAACCCGGAAAAGAGCAGACCATGACTGTAAATGGCGATCTCTTTTCCACATCTGTTCGCGTTGCACTGGTTTGGGATCGCCATCATCGTAACCGCTCAGAGGAGTTGCTTTGTGAAATATGCCTTGATGGGAATATCTTTTTTCGCGTTACTTTGGTTCGGAACCTTTGTTCTGCTGCTGAAGTAATGGCGTGACAGTGCCGCCACGGGGCGACCCTTGAGTCGCCCCTGCTGGCTGTCAGCGTTCTTCTTCCATTTTTATGCTGCCTGGCAATAAGCCATCGGCACGAAACATCGCTTTAATTCCCCGTACCGCCTGACGAATACGATCGCTGTTCTCTATCAGCGCAAAACGCACGTGCGTGTCGCCATAGTCGCCAAACCCGATACCGGGCGAGACACAGACTTTCGCCTCCTGCAGCAGTTGCTTAGCGAACTCCAGCGACCCAAGATGTGCGTAATGATCCGGTATTTTTGCCCAGACGTACATTGATGCTTTCGGGTTATCCACCATCCAGCCCGCTTCATGCAATCCTTTGACCAGCACATCACGGCGGCGTTTGTACTGCTCTGCGATGTCGCGCACGCACTGTTGATCCCCTTCCAGCGCCGCAATCGCCGCCACCTGCAGTGGCGTAAAGGTGCCGTAGTCATGATAACTTTTGATTCGCGCCAGCGCGGCGACCAGCTCTTTGTTGCCCACCATGAAACCGATACGCCAGCCCGCCATGTTGTAGCTTTTTGACAGGGTAAAGAATTCGACGGCGACATCACGCGCGCCCGGCACCTGCATAATCGATGGTGCTTTCCAGCCATCGTAGACGATATCGGCATAGGCCAGATCGTGGATCACCAGCACGTTGTACTGCTTCGCCAGCGCAATCACCCGTTCGAAAAAGTCGAGCTCCACACACTGTGCGGTGGGGTTGGACGGGAAGCCGAGGATCATCATTTTTGGCTTGGGATAGCTCTCGCGAATGGCGCGTTCCAGCTCATTGAAGAAGTCGACACCCGCCACCAGCGGCACCGAGCGTACCTGCGCCCCGGCAATCACCGCACCGTAGATATGGATCGGATAGCTGGGATTGGGCACCAGCACGGTATCACCGTGATCCAGCGTCGCCAGCATCAGGTGCGCCAGCCCCTCTTTGGAACCGATGGTGACAATCGCCTCTGATTCAGGATCGATCTCAACCTGATAGCGATCGGCGTACCAGCGCGAGATCGCCCGGCGCAGGCGCGGAATACCGCGAGAAGTGGAATAACCGTGGGTATCGTCACGCTGCGCCACCTGGCATAACTTTTCGACGATGTGTGGCGGAGTCGGACCATCCGGGTTGCCCATTGAAAAGTCGATGATATCTTCGCCGCGCCGACGCGCAGCCATCTTCAGTTCAGCGGTGATGTTGAAAACGTAAGGGGGTAAACGTTCGATACGTGAGAAACGACGGGGTGTGCTGTTATCAGCCATGATGTCCTCTGGATTACGTAAGCGCCCGGACCGTCCGAGCGACGCGGGTCACTGTGGTGACCCGTTACGAACATAACGTGGCGAGGATCATTTTGTCGAGGGTGGCGGAAAATATTTTTATTTTTGCGGATTCAGCCGCCCCAGCAGCCAATCGTTCACCCAGCAGCCGTTCAGCAGATAATTATCCCGTAGCGTGCCCTCCAGCTGAAAGCCGTTTTTCTCCAGAATACGGCGTGACGCCCAGTTCCCTTCAATCACCATCGCTTTGAGTTTGTGGAAATCGGCTTCAAGCAAAAACTGACACAGCGCCGCCAGGGCTTCGCTGCCATATCCCTGACCGCAGTGGCGATGCAGCAGCATATAGCCCACCTCCGCCTGACGGTATGGCTCCCATTCGGGGCTGCAGCCAAACAGGCCAATCGGCTCACCGTTGTCACGACGTCGCGCAACCAGGCAGAGCATATGAAAACTGCTCGCCTGCCAGGGGGCCAGACGCTCGGTGAAGCGCTGGCGGATATCCGCTTCATCGGGGATTTCGCTCACCCAGGTCATGGTGTTGCGATCTTCATGGACGGCACGAAACAGTTGCCAGTCTTCTGGCTGTAATTTACTCAGGGTTAATCTGGCGGTGACAAGTTGCATCTGCTGCTCCCGATGGGCGCGGTTTTCCAGCGGTCACTGGCGCACCTCATCGCGCAACATAGCAAAACGGCACCTTAGCGACCAGCCTCTGCAGGGCGAAAAAACTGTTCCCCTTTAATGCACTCAACCTTTCCTCTTTTTGCAGATATGCCGTAAAAATTGATCTGAAACACTAACTCCCGCCGTGATTGATCGGGACGCTAGCGGTTCGCGATCACATTTTTTATCATAGAGGCACTTTCCATTGCCGACGAGTCGCCTGTGTCCTCCCACTTCACGATGTTACTGGCAGTATTTGACCGCGCCGCCCTGATGCTGATCTGCCTGTTCTTTCTGACACGCACCCGCCCGTTTCGTCAGCTGCTGCAAAAAGATGAACACACCCGTGCGGAGAAAGTAGCCGTTACTGCCATCTTTTCCCTGTTTGCGCTGTTCAGTACCTGGTCGGGTGTCGATGTCGATGGTTCACTGCTGAATGTGCGGGTCATCGCCGTGATGGCGGGTGGCATTCTGTTTGGTCCCTGGGTCGGGATCGCCACCGGGGTTATTGCCGGTCTGCACCGTTTTCTGATCGATATTCACGGCGTAACCTCCGTGCCCTGCCTGATTACCAGCATCATTGCCGGTATCGTCGCGGGCGGTATTAATCGCCGGGTACTGAAAGAGCACCGCTGGCGTGCCGGTATCGTCGGCGGCATGCTCTGTGAAGCCCTGACGATGTTGTTGATTGTTGTGTGGGCGCGCCCCACCTCACTCGGGCTGGCGATTGTGTCGGAAATTGCCCTGCCGATGATCCTCGGTGCCTCCAGTATCGGCATCATTGTGCTGCTGGTGCAGAGCGTTGAGGGTGAGAAAGAGGCGATTGCTGCCCGCCAGGCCAAGCTGGCGCTGGAGATCGCCAATAAAACCCTGCCGCTGTTCCGTCAGGTGAACAGCGACTCGCTGCGCAACATCTGTGACATTATCCGACGGGAGATCAAAGCCGATGCGGTGGCGATGACCGATAAAAAACAGATTCTGGCCTACGTCGGCTATGGCGAACATAATTATAAACATGGGGATGATGGCATCAGCCCCACCACGGCGCAGTCGATCGCCAGCGGTAAAATTATCATTAAGAACAACGATGAAGCGCATCGCACCAAAGATATTCACTCCATGATTGTGATCCCGCTGTGGGAGAAAGGCAAAGTCACCGGCACGCTGAAAATCTACTATCGCCGCGCACACCGTATTACCGGCTCGCTGAAGGAGATGGCGATCGGCCTGTCACAAATCATCTCAACCCAGCTTGAAGTATCGCGTGCCGAGCAGTTGCGCGAGATGGCTAATAAAGCGGAACTGCGTGCGCTGCAAAGTAAAATAAATCCTCATTTCCTGTTCAACGCCCTGAATGCTATCTCCTCTTCTATCCGGCTCAATCCCGATACCGCCCGTCAGCTGGTGATAAATCTGTCACGCTATCTGCGCTACAACCTGGAACTGAACGACGATGAGCTAATCGACATCCGTAAAGAGCTGTGGCAGGTGAAAGATTACATCGCCATCGAGCAGGCCCGGTTTGGCGATAAGCTGACGATGATCTATGACGTCGATGAGGATCTCCATTTTCTGCTGCCGAGTCTGCTGATCCAGCCTCTGGTGGAGAATGCCATTGTCCATGGCATCCAGCCCTGTAAAGGCAAAGGCGTGGTGACGCTGAGCGTCCGTGATCTGGGCGATCAGGTACGGATCTCGGTGCGGGACACCGGTCAGGGCATCAGTGACGAAGTGATAGCACGGGTGGCGCGTAACGAAATGCCCGGTAATAAAATCGGCCTGCTCAATGTGCATCATCGGGTAAAACTTTTGTCGGGTCAGGGATTGAATATCGTGCGGCATCAGCCGGGCACCGAGATTTCCTTTACGCTGAGTAAGAATGGCCAGCGCCTGGCGGAGAATCTGTTATGAAAGCCATTATTGTGGAAGATGAATTCCTGGCGCAGCAGGAGCTGAGCTGGATGATTCAGCATCACAGCAAAATCGAGATTGAAGCCTGTTTTGACGATGGTCTGGACGTGCTGAAGTACCTGCAACAGCATCGGGTTGATGTGATTTTCCTCGATATCAACATCCCCTCACTGGATGGCATGCTGTTGGCACAGAATATCCATCAGTTTGCCCACAAGCCACTGATTGTCTTTATTACCGCGTGGAAAGAGCATGCGGTGGAAGCGTTTGAGCTGGAGGCGTTTGACTACATTCTCAAGCCCTATCAGGAGTCGAGGATTGTCACCATGCTGAACAAGCTCGAAGCCACAGCGCAGGCGCAGCAGGCGGTCAGCCATCTCAGCGCCACGCCCGCGCCGCAGACGGTCAACCTGATCAAAGATGAGCGCATTATCGTCACTGACGTGAATGATATTTACTACGTTGAGGCGCATGAGAAGCTGACGTTTGTTTATACCCGGCGCGAATCCTACGTGATGTCGATGAATATTACCGAGTTCTGTTCACGCCTGCCGGAACAGCAATTTTTCCGCTGCCACCGCTCTTTCTGCGTCAGCCTCAGCAAGATTCGTGAAATCGAGCCGTGGTTTAACAATACCTATCTGCTGAAGCTGCGCGATCTGGAGTTTCAGGTGCCGGTCAGCCGCAGTAAGGTGAAGCAGTTTCGACAGCTGATGCGCCTGTAGCGCAGGAGGGTTACAGGTCTGTTCAGAAAGGGGGATGGCGAAGCAGGAGAGCAGCAGCAAAAAATCCGGGGGGATTTCCCGATCCTGCCCCGCTTAAGCAGGCAGATCGGGAAAATCGCTCGCGCGCAGAATGGCAGTGTGCGCGAGGTAAAGCAGAATCAGATTTCGCGACCCAGCGTCTGGCGCAGATGCGCGCCCGCGCCCAGCAGGCCAGGCTGGTCGTGCGTAATCATATAAACCGGGATGCTGGCAACATAGTCGCGGAAGCGGCCTTTATCTTCAAACGCCGCACGGAAACCCGACGACTTAAAGAACTCCAGGAAGCGTGGCACGATGCCACCGGCAATATAGACACCACCAAAGGTGCCAAGATTCAGCGCCAGGTTACCGCCGAAACGGCCCATGATGACGCAGAACATTGACAGCGCGCGACGGCAGTCGGTGCAGCTGTCATCCAGCGCACGCTGGCTGACATCTTTCGGCTTCAGGTTTTCCGGCACGCGATTATCCACTTTAACAATCGCACGATAGAGGTTAACCAGACCGGCACCTGACAGCACACGTTCCGCTGAAACATGACCCAGTTCTTCGCGCAGCACTTCCAGGATCTGATCTTCTTCTTCGCTGTTGGCAGCGAAGTCGACATGACCGCCCTCACCTGGCAGGCTGACCCAGCGCTTGTCCACATGCACCAGATGGCTGACGCCTAATCCGGTGCCGGCACCATAAATCGCGATAGGCTTATCTTTGACTGGCTCTGTACCGCCAAACTGAATCACGTTTTCGGCGGTCAGCATCGGGATCGCCATGGATACCGCAGTGAAGTCGTTAATGATTTCCAGGTGTTCAAAACCGATGTTCTCTTTGAGCTTGCGCGTGGAAAACGCCCAGTCATGGTTGGTCATTTCAACCCAGTCATCGGTAATCGGGCAGGCAATGGCAATACAGCCATCTTTAACGTCCTGCTGTTGTTCATCAAGATAGTGGCGGATGACGGCTTCGAGGCTGTCGTATTCTGATGTTGAGAATGTTTTGGCCTGGGTGATGCTGCCGCTTTCCACCTCACACAGGGCGAGGCGTGCGTTAGTACCGCCGACATCGCCGACCAAGGCATAGGTTGTCATTCTTCTGTTGCTCCGCTTGGGGTCTTAAGAGTTGGAGGACACTATAAAATTCTGCCCATAAAACAACAACGCTCACCGGTGCGATTGGTGAGCGTCTTACTCAGGTGTGCTACAGCCTAACCGCGATAGTCCACCCTGCACAGCGGCAACTATCTGAATCTTAGCCGCCGTTGCGTTGATTCAGGCAGGCGGTGACTTTTCGTAGCAGTGGCGGCAAATCCTCTTTCTGCATGACGACTTCAACCAGAGAGAGCCACTTCGGCTCTGAGAGTCGCGCCATCACTTCCTCTAACTGCACCGTTTCACTGATACGCCAGCTCTGCGCCTGGCCCTGCAGGCTAAGGGCGTGCGGTAAGGCCGTCCAGTTCCACTGGGCAATATCATTGTAACGTTGTGTTGCGCCATGAATCGCCCGTTCGACGGTATAGCCTTCATTATTCAGCAAAAAGAGTATCAGTCGCTGCTGGTCACGCAGCATCGAACCCAGTTCCTGAATTGTCAGCTGCGCCGAACCGTCCCCGATGATCAGGATAACCCGGCGATCAGGATCGGCAGTCTGCGCGCCAAATGCTGCCGGAAGAGTATAGCCGATTGATCCCCATAATGGCTGAACCACCAGCTGCGCCTGCGAGGGCAATCTTAACGCGGCGGCCCCAAAGGCGGCTGTCCCCTGCTCGGCCAGAATAAGGTCGCCGGGTTGCAGGAATGTCTGCATAGCCTGCCAGAACGCCTGCTGGCTGATCACCGCCGCCGGTTCTGCAGGCTGCGCGGCGGGCGGCGTGGCGCCGGGTTGCCACTGCTGGCCATAGCGTTCAAACAGCGGCAGCAGCTCGCTCAGCGCATCCGCCATCGACAGCGGCGCAAAATTTTCACCGCCCACGCTGGCGCTGAGGGGCTGCAGATCAATCAGTCGCTCAGGGTTAAACTGCTGCGTGAAGCCAGCAGTAATGGTGTCGGTAAATCGCACCCCGACGCAGATCGCCACATCCACCTGCTCGATCTGTTCGCACACCTGACCTGCGCTGGCCTCACCGGCATAGGTACCGACGTAACCCGGCTGCTGTTCATCCAGAACCCCCTTGCCCATCAGCAGGCTGGCACAGGGAATCGTACGCTGTTCACGCAGCGCGGCCAGTGCGGACTGCTGCTGCCAGCGCAGCGCAAGAAAATCGGCCAGCAGTGAAACCCGCTGCGCCGGTGCCAGCAAACGTTCCGCCGCGTCGCTGAAAGCGCGACGCGCAGCGGGCGAAGAGGATTGATGACTGTTCAGGGGCTGCGCGGGTGGCTGCACCTCCATGGCCGCCACGTCGACGGCCAGCGATAAATAGCCGGGACGGCGGGCCTGCAGCGCACAGACGATCACCCGATCAATCTCAGCCGTGGCGTTGTCGGCGGTAAGCTGTGCCGTTGCCGCACTGACTTCTGCGGCCATGCGAATAAAATGCTGGAAATCGCCATCGCCCAGCGAATGATGAACACAATCCCCCTGCAACTGGGCCTGCGTCGCAGGCGCGCCAACGATATGGATCACCGGCAGATACTCGGCATAACTGCCTGCAATGCCATTAATCGCGCTGAGCTCGCCCACACCAAACGTGGTCAATAGCGCTCCTGCGCCGTTGCAGCGTGCATAACCGTCTGCCGCATAGGCTGCGTTAAGCTCATTAGCGCAGCCTACCCAGCTGATGGCCGGATGGGCGATGACGTGGTCAAGAAATTGCAGGTTATAGTCGCCCGGCACGCCAAACAGATGCTTTACACCAATCTCCTGCAGACGGGTCAGCAGGTAATCTCCAACAGTGAACGTGGACATTGCGCATTCCTTTCAGGGAAGAGTCGGGTTAAGTATCTGACAGAGGATGAAATTAGCGAGGCGTGCCGCTATTTTAGCCAGCCGCAATGGCTGGAAAGGCGACGTTACGCTGGCGGAATATTCTGTAAAAATGCGAATTGCAGCGCGCTGTCACTGAGTGTAACCGTATACACTGATAGACTTTTGGCACATATCCCCGTTTTTACCCAGGAGCGCTGAATGTCCCTTTTCCCTCATCCCGATCGCTATCAACAGATGGAATATCGCCGCAGCGGCCGCAGCGGAATCAAACTGCCCGCCATTTCGCTGGGACTGTGGCATAACTTTGGTGACAGTACCCGGGTCGATAACAGCCGTGAGCTGCTGCGTCATGCGTTTGACCTTGGCATCACGCACTTCGACTTAGCCAACAATTACGGTCCACCCCCTGGCTCAGCAGAAGAGAACTTCGGGCGTATTCTGCGGGAAGATTTTCGTGCCCATCGTGATGAGCTGATCATCTCCACTAAAGCGGGCTATACCATGTGGCAGGGGCCTTATGGGGATTGGGGTTCGCGTAAATATCTGGTCGCCAGTCTGGATCAGAGCCTGAAGCGAATGGGGCTGGAGTATGTGGATATTTTCTATCATCACCGTCCCGATCCGGAAACCCCGCTGGAAGAGACAATGCGCGCGCTGGACCATGTGGTGCGCCAGGGCAAAGCGCTTTACGCTGCCCTTTCTAACTATCCGGCCGATCTCGCCGCCGAAGCGATAGCTATCCTGCGCGATCTCGGCACCCCTTGTCTGATTCACCAGCCGCGATATTCGATGTTTGAACGCACACCTGAGCAGGGATTGATTCAGACGCTGGGCGATGCGGGCGTCGGCTGTATCGCCTTCTCTCCGCTGGCAGGCGGCGTGCTCACCGATCGCTATCTGCAGGGCATTCCTGAAGATTCGCGCGCGGCCAGCGGCAGCAAGTTCCTGAATGAGAACCAGCTGACGGATGAGAAGATGGAGAAAGTCCGCAAGCTTAATGCTATTGCGCAGCAGCGCGAACAGAAGCTGGCGCAGATGGCGCTGGCGTGGGTGCTGCGCGATGAGCGTGTGACTTCAGTACTGATCGGAGCCAGCAAAACAGCCCAGATCGATGACGCGGTGGCGATGCTCGCTCGCCGTCAGTTCAGCGACAGCGAGTTAGCGGCGATTGACGCGGCGCTGCTGTAACGGTTTTAGCGCCCGGCTGAGGCCGGGCGTTTTCTGCGCCAGAATAGTCTCAAACCCCTTTCTCTCCCCAATTTCCTCACAATCTTCCGACACAATGATGCGGTAACAACAGCAATACGCAGGCATAATCGCTGCGCCGCAACAGCGTCAGACTGTTGATGAGGAGAAGAAAATGAAAAGAGCCCTTATTTTTGCTGCCCTGCTGGCCCTGTTGTCGCCGCTGGCACACCACACAGCCCAGGCCTCCAGTGCCTCTATTACTCTGGCCCCCGGCGTCACCCTGAATCTTGGCGATCGCGATCGCCGTGGCTATTACTGGGATGGTGGTCGCTGGCGTGAACCGCGCTGGTGGAACGACCGCTATTCTTACAACGAACGCCGCTGGTGGCGACACGAAGAGTGGCGTCGTCAGCAGCAGTGGGAGCGCGAACGCCGCTGGCATGAGCGCGACCGTGAGCGTCGCTGGGAACATCAGTATCGCCGCGATCGTGATCGTGGCTGGGATCATCATGACCGTCGTGGTCCTGACCATCGCGGACACGATCGCCATTAATAAAAACGCCCGGCAGAACCGGGCGTTTCAGGTTTCACAGTCGCTACAGCCCCAGCGCTTCACCCACCAGCAGGTAAAGATTCAGCGTAATCACCAGCAGCACGATCAGTCGCCCGGTGTTCTGCATCAGACGCGAGTTAACCATATCATCGCCCATCAGCTCGCGGTTGCCGGTAAAGGAGAGCAGCGGAATCAACGCCAGTGCAATACCGAAACTCAGCAGCACCTGGCTCATTACCAGCACCCTTGTCGGGTCCCAGCCGGCCCAGATGACAATAAAGGAGGGCAGCATGGTGACGGTTCGGCGCACCCACAGGGGAATATGGAAGTGGATAAAGCCCTGCATCACCACCTGCCCCGCCAGCGTACCGACCACCGTTGAAGATAATCCGGCGGCCACCAGGCTCAGACCAAACACCGTCGCCGCTGCCTGACCTAACAGCGGTTGCAACGTCAGATAGGCCTGATCGAGTTCAGCGATTTTACTGTGCCCGCTGAAGTGAAACGCCGCTGCGGCAGTCGCCATCATTGCCAGGTTAACAAATCCGGCGATGGTCATGGCAATCGCCACATCCAGTTTAGTTGAGGAGTACCGCTGACCTTTGCTGTCCTCACTTTTGCCCTGCGTCAGCGCGGAGTGCAGGTAAATCACGTGCGGCATAATGGTCGCACCCAGCACACCCGCCGCCAGGAATACGGCATCCGACGTTGGTAACGCGGGCAGCGCCATGCCGATCACCAGCTCTTTGACACTGGGTTGTGAGAAAAAGAGTTCAACGATATAGGCCGCCGCCACAAACAGCAGCAGTCCGCCAATCACCAGCTCCAGCGGCTTTTGCCCACGGCTCTGTAACATCAATATCAGGAACGTGGCGATGCCTGTCAGCACCGCGCCCTGCATCAAAGAAATACCGAGCAGCAGTTTGAACCCCAGCGCGGCTCCGATAAATTCCGCCAGGTCAGTGGCCATCGCGATAATTTCCGCCTGCACCCAGTAAAACCAGACGGCGGGCCGGGGAAAACGATCGCGGATGTGTTCAGCGAGGTTTTTGCCGGTAGCGATACCCAGCTTGGCTGACATCAGCTGAATCAGCATGGCCATGATGTTGGCCCATACCACCACCCACAGCAATTTGTAGCCGTAAGCAGCGCCCGCCTGAATGTTGGTCGCAAAGTTGCCCGGATCGATATAGCCGATAGCGGCGATAAAAGCGGGCCCCAGTAGTGCGAGTTTGACTTTTCTGACTCCGCGAGCGGCGCGCTCGGCGGTACGACTTTCAAACATATCCGGTACCCTGTCTGAACATTTGCCTGCCCCGGCAGCTTAGGGGTTAGCAGGTGCAAGTGAAATTCGTTTATTGTTATCGGTGTAATAGATGCTGCTATAAAGTATAGCCATTGCTATACATTACAGTAAAGGATGTGATTGCTAAAAATGTGAGCAATAGTGTCACTTTACGCCCGGTGTAAAATTCAGACAATAATTATGTGGTTATCTGAGGTGAAGTATTTGTAAACAGGACGTGATCTCTGGAACTTTTCTGGAAAATATAGCGATAGCGAATACTTATATTGTGGTTCAGATCTCGTTTTTAAGTAACGCGTTACATAGAATACGCAACAAAATACAACCCTCCTCAAATTTGGAGCAACCATGTCCCATATTTTGCAATTTCTTTTAGCACTGGTGGTGGTCGGGATACTCGCCTTGCTGGTCAGTCACGATCGTAAAAGCATTCGCATTCGCTACATTATACAGCTACTGGTGATTGAAATTGTGCTCGCCTGGTTCTTCCTGAACTCAGAAGCGGGACTCGGTTTCGTCAAAGGATTCGCGGGCTTCTTTGACCATCTGCTGAAGTATGCCGCTGAGGGTACCAACTTCGTCTTCGGCAACATGAGCGACAAAGGCCTGGCCTTCTTCTTCCTTAACGTATTGTGCCCTATCGTCTTTATCTCTGCGCTGATCGGTATTCTGCAGCATTTCCGTATCCTGCCATGGGTGATTCGCGGTATTGGTACCGTACTGTCGAAAGTGAATGGCATGGGAAAACTGGAATCTTTCAACGCCGTAAGTTCTCTGATACTGGGACAATCAGAAAACTTCATCGCCTATAAAGATATCCTGGGCCAAATGTCACAGCGCCGCATGTACACCATGGCCGCGACCGCGATGTCGACCGTATCGATGTCGATCGTCGGCGCCTACATGACCATGCTGCAGCCGAAGTATGTGGTCGCCGCGCTGGTGCTCAACATGTTCAGCACCTTTATCGTGCTGTCGCTGATCAACCCTTATCGCGTTGAGAACGAAGAAGATCTGCAGTTGCAGGATCTGCACAAAGGCCAGAGCTTCTTTGAGATGCTGGGCGAGTATATCCTGGCCGGTTTCCGCGTCGCGATTATCGTTGCCGCCATGCTGATTGGTTTTATCGCGCTGATTTCAGGTCTGAATGCGCTGTTTGATTTGATCTTCGGCATCTCTTTCCAGGGCGTTCTCGGCTTTGTCTTCTATCCGTTTGCCTGGGTGATGGGCGTACCTGCTGGCGAAGCGTTGCAGGTCGGCAGTATTATGGCGACCAAGCTGGTGTCGAATGAGTTTGTTGCCATGATGGATCTGCAGAAAATCGCGGGTCAGCTGTCACCACATTCAGAAGGTATTCTTTCTGTGTTCCTGGTCTCGTTCGCTAACTTCTCTTCTATCGGCATCGTGGCCGGTGCGATTAAAGGTCTGAACGAAGAACAGGGTAACGTGGTTTCCCGCTTTGGTCTGAAGCTGCTGTACGGCTCTACGCTGGTCAGCGTGCTTTCCGCCGCTATCGCCGGTCTGGTTCTGGCGTTCTAAGCACGGTTCTGCGCACTACTCTAAGCATCAAAGGGCGAGCAGGTCTCGCCCTTCTCTTTCTGCTCTATCGTTGCTCTGCTTCCCGCTGATTCCACTTTCCTGCGTTAACTCTTTCATTGCACATGTCACATCTGCATTCAGATCGTGCACGAGAGGCGGCACAACGTCCTGCAAACAGCATCGGATGTCATGACAGGTTATGCCGGTTAATAACGCAATTAAGCGTGCGCAGCAGCGTGAATAGCAAAGCAATAGCGTTGGGATCCGCAGCAACTGGCGAATAAGAGATTAATCAGAAAGGATTTTGACAACGGCGTGTCAGAAAATGGTGGAGATAAGCGGGATCGAACCGCTGACCTCTTGCATGCCATGCAAGCGCTCTCCCAGCTGAGCTATACCCCCACATCTGGAATCGTTTTTCAGTGCCAAACTTTTGGGAAGAAGTTTGGTGGAGCTAAGCGGGATCGAACCGCTGACCTCCTGCATGCCATGCAGGCGCTCTCCCAGCTGAGCTATAGCCCCGAACCGAAAAACTGTCGCGTTAAGCGACGGACGGCATAATATGAAACCCCCTCCGGGGTGTCAACGGCAAAATGACATTCTCTGTTTGATCGCTGAAAAAGGCGGCAACCTGCGAAGTTTCAGCAGCATGCTGCAGGGGAAAATCGTGTCTGTTCACACAGGACCGTTTTTTAACTGTTATTCAGTCTGCCGTCAGGTTAATTCACGGTTAAATATGTTATAGGAATTTTCTTGTCTTCGGCTTTTTCGCATGCAAAACTTAGCCCGCTAATTTAGTGGTACCCGGGACCCTCTCCCGCGCACCACGCGTCCACCAGGCGTTATCGTCCCATTAATCATAAAAAAACTACTGAGATACTATGTCGCTGCATACACCTAAAGAAATCGCACAACTGGCGATCCAGTCAGGCGTGGCTAAAAGCCGTGCACCTGTCAGCATCCTTCTGATTCTCGGCTTTATGGCGGGCGCATTTATTGCGACCGGCTTCCTGCTGGATCTTCACGTGATCAACACCCTTCCCGCTGAATGGGGCTCTTTTGGTGGCCTGTTAGGCGCCGCGGTCTTCCCGGTGGGGATCATCATGACCGTGCTGGCGGGTGGTGAACTGCTGACCGGTAATATGATGACCTTACCGGTGGCCTGGTTCGCCCGTCGCATCAGCTTTATGAGCGTGGCGCGCAACTGGTTCTGGGTTACCCTGGCTAACTTTCTCGGCAGCGTGGCTGTCGCCTGGTTCTTTGGTCACATGCTGGGTATGACCGAGGGCGATTACCTGAAGAAGACCGTTGCTATCGCTTCTGCAAAAGTCCACGCTGATTTCCTGCACGCCTTTATTTCCGGCATCGGCTGTAACTGGCTGGTTTGCCTGGCGGTATGGCTGGCCTTTGCCAGTAAAGATGTGGTCGGCAAGATCTTCGGCATGTGGTTCCCGGTGATGGCGTTTGTGGCCATTGGCTTCCAGCACGTTGTCGCCAACATGTTTATTATTCCGGCCGCCATTTTTGCCGGTCAGATGAGCTGGGCAGAGTACTTCCCTAATTTTATTGCCGTCTTCTCAGGCAATGCCGTGGGTGGTGCCGTGTTCGTTGGTCTGGCCTATTTCCTTGCATTCCGCCCTGCCGCTGAACCCGCCAGTAATCCTCAGTAATGATGTTTTGCCTTTTGTCGAGAGACAAAAGGCAATTTCAGCTTCAGTTACTTTCACCCGTTACGTTTTGCTGTAATATGTCCTGCTAATGTATTAATCAGGGACTGCATCGTGAAAAAGGAATGGCTTACCCCCGAAGAGCTGGCTGCAGAGACGGGTTACAGTCGGCAAACGGTGAATAAATGGATCAAGCGGGAAAACTGGACGACCACGCCGAAGCCCGGTGTGCAAGGCGGTAAAGCCCGATTGATTCACATTGATGAGCGCGTGAAAAGTTTTATTCAGTCGACCCGTAACCTTAACGAGCCGACGGCAACTTATGGCACTCCGTCCAATTCATTACCTGCGTTATTAATAAGTTCCGTCCAGCAAATGACTCAGGACGAGCAGGATCAATTCACTGCACTAATCTTACGCGAAGGTATCAAGGGCGTTTTGCAGCGACTGGGAATCAGCGAAGAGTAAGGTGTATTTATCAGGGAAGGTATGATGAAAAAGGAATGGTTAACACCCGAAGAACTCGCCTCAGAGACGGGCCTGAGCCGACAGACAGTGAACAAATGGATTAAGCGCGAAAACTGGACCACCCTGCCCAGACCCGGCATTCAGGGCGGCAAGGCGCGATTGATTCATGTCGATGATCGCGTAGAAAAATTTATCCATTCGACGCGTAGCCTGCACGAACCCGCCGCAATGTATAGGGTTCCGGCAGATTCACTGACGGCACTATTGGTGAATGCGGTTCCGCAAATGAGTCAGGCTGAACAGGAGCAGCTGTCAGCGCTGATATTACGGATAGGTATTAAAGGCATGTTGCAGCGTCTGGATATCACTGAAGAGTAAAAAACCGGACGCGCGAAGCTTCCGGTTCTGTTTACTAAGCCTGCGCTTCACGCTCATTGATAAAGGCCAGCGCCTGCTCAATACGTGCAATGCTGCGGCTGCGGCCTATCGCTTCCACGGTGACATCCAGTCCGGGTGACTGACCGGCACCGGTTACGGCCACGCGCAGCGGCATGCCCACTTTCCCCATCCCGACTTCCAGCTCATCTGCGGTACTCTGAATAGCCTGATGTACGTTTTCAGCCGTCCACTCTTCGATCGCGGCCAGCTTATCGCGTACCACTTCCAGCGGCTGACGTGCTACCGGACGAAGATGTTTCTTCGCGGCATCGGCATCAAATTCTGCAAAGTCTTCATAGAAGTAGCGGCAGGATGCAGCCATCTCTTTTAACGTTTTGCAGCGCTCGCCTAACAGACCTACCAGCTTCGCCAGTTCCGGACCCGTACGGGTATCAATTTTCTGCTCTTCAATATGCCACTGCAGATGTGTCGCCACATATTCTGGCGGCAGCGTATTGATGTAGTGATGGTTCAGCCACTGCAGTTTCTCAGTGTTGAACGCACTGGCAGACTTACTGACTGCATCCAGGGTAAAGAGCTCAGCCATTTCGGCCACGCTGAAGATTTCCTGATCGCCATGTGACCAGCCCAGACGAACCAGGTAGTTGAGCAGCGCTTCCGGCAGGTAGCCATCATCACGATACTGCATCACCCCTACCGCGCCATGACGCTTGGAGAGCTTTTTGCCGTCATCGCCCAGGATCATTGAGACGTGGGCATAGACCGGAACCTGCGCGCCAATTGCTTTGAGAATGTTGATCTGACGTGGCGTGTTGTTAATGTGGTCTTCACCGCGAATCACATGGGTGATGCCCATATCCCAGTCATCCACGACGACGCAGAAATTGTAGGTTGGCGAACCATCGGTGCGGCGGATGATCAGATCATCCAGCTCCTGGTTGCTGAACTCAATCGGGCCACGGATCTGGTCGTCAAAGATGACCGACCCTTCCTGCGGATTGCGGAAACGCACAACGCACGGCTCATCATCTGCATGATGTTCATGGCTGTCACGGCAGCGGCCGTCGTAACGCGGCTTTTCGTTGTTGGCCATCTGCTCTTCACGCAGCGCTTCCAGACGTTCTTTAGAGCAGTAGCATTTATAGGCTGTGCCCGCTTCCAGCATTTCATCAATGACCGCGTTGTAACGATCAAAACGTTTTGTCTGGTAGTAAGGGCCTTCATTCCAGTCGAGGCTCAGCCAGTTCATGCCATCCATGATGGCTTCGATAGCTTCCGGCGTGGAGCGCTCCAGATCGGTATCTTCAATGCGCAGCACGAACTCGCCCTGGTTGTGACGGGCAAAGAGCCAGGAGTAAAGTGCGGTACGGGCGCCACCTACATGCAGATAGCCAGTCGGGCTGGGCGCGAAGCGTGTTTTGATTTTCATTGAGTATTGCCTTAGATGCGCGGGTTCTCTGTCTGGATGACAAAAAACAGGTTAGACGCGAAAAAACAGTGGGCACATTCTAGCATCTGACGGTGAATCCTCAATGCATGCCCGCCAGTTGCCGCCCGGGAAAAGGGGCTTTTCTGCCAGTAAAACCAGCACATTGGCTAAAAGCGCGACAGGGTGTTTAAAAATAAACCGAACGCACATTTATGTTTTAAAAAGCGTTGACTCAAAATCAACTATCCCTATAATGCGACTCCACACAGCGGGGGTGATTAGCTCAGTTGGTAGAGCATCTCCCTTACAAGGAGGGGGTCGGCGGTTCGAACCCGTCATCACCCACCACTCTTAACAGCGTGGCCCGCAGTGAACAGGTATGAAGATATGGGTGATTAGCTCAGTTGGTAGAGCATCTCCCTTACAAGGAGGGGGTCGGCGGTTCGAACCCGTCATCACCCACCATATCTTGCCTGTTAGTAGTACTGAAGTACGAAGTGGGTGATTAGCTCAGTTGGTAGAGCATCTCCCTTACAAGGAGGGGGTCGGCGGTTCGAACCCGTCATCACCCACCACTTCGGGTCGTTAGCTCAGTTGGTAGAGCAGTTGACTTTTAATCAATTGGTCGCAGGTTCGAATCCTGCACGACCCACCAATTCAGAATAAAGCGCCTTTAAGGCGCTTTTTTCGTTTCCGGGGCACGGACTTTACCGTGCAGGATGAGAACCTGCTGCAGGTTCGACTGAATCGCCGGGAGCGATTCAGGCTGATGCGACAGCATCACCCGCAGGGCGAGGCCCACGACGGGCCGAGGCTATCCTGCACGACCCACCAATTCAGAATAAAGCGCCTTAAGGCGCTTTTTTCGTTTCTGCTGCACTGACTTAACCATGCTTAAATCTGAACTGCCCTTTTCTGCGACTTCAGGCTTTAAAAAGCGTGCTGGATCAGGGAGCACTGACATTGGCGTAACAGATAAGCTCTCGCCTTTTCGCAACCTTAACAATTTCAGCTCTCAAGTCGTTTCACAGCGTGCCGATAACGTATCTGACAACTTACAGGGAGAAAAATGATGTCTTCAATTTCCGGAATTCTAAGCAGTGCAGTCAGTGGCGGTGACAGCGGTAGCGGCAGTGTTGCCTCTCAGGTCGCGGCGCTGAATAAACAGATTCAGAACGTCTTAACGCAAGTCAAAGAGCTGGCCGACAACAAAGAACTGACTGACGAACAGAAGTCTGAAATGCAGCAGATGTATCAGTCACAAATCACCATGCTGCAGGCACAGATTGCTCAGCTGGAACAGAAGCAGGCCGAGCAGGATCAGCCAAAGAGTGACAGCTCGTCCGTCAGTGAAAGCAAAGCAGACGGGATTAACCGCCCTACCGACACCAACAAAATTGACGTCTACATCTAAAATGCGGGCCTGGCCTCGCGTTGTTGCGCCAGCAGCGTCGCCTGCTGGCGCACCTCCTGCCAGATCGCTTCGGCAGCAGGCGTCAGCGAACGGTTTTTACGCTTGATCAGCGTAAGGCTGCGATTGATTTCCGGATATAGACGCCGCACGGTTAATGCGCGATCAGCCGGCAACGGTAACGCCAGCGCGGGCAGAATACTGATGCCGATCCCCACCTGCACCATCGGAAACAGCGTAGCGGGATGACCAATCTCCTGAACGACTTCAGCCCTGATATTCTGCTGCTGCATCGCCGCATCAATGAGGACCCGACTGCCCGAAGCATAGTCCTGAAGCACCATGGTGCGGCCATCCAGCATTGACCATTCTGCCCTTTCCACCTGCGCCAGCGGATCATCATCACGGCATAGCAGCAGGAAAGGCTCATCAAGAATCGCGATGCTGTCAAAATCGCTGTCGCTGAGTGGCCCAATCACAATCCCGAAATCGACTTCGGCGTTACGCACACTTTGCAGCACCCACTGCTGGGCGCGATCGTGCAGTATCACTTTGATGTCAGGAAAGTGTTGCTGGCTGGCAGCCAGACATTGCGGCATCAGATGAGCGGAAATGGTCTGGCTGGCTGCCACCCTGACGGTACCACTGCGCTGTTCGCCAAAACTGCGGATATCCAGCAGCGTGGTATGAATCTCCTCCAGCAGGCGCTCCATGCGTGACGCCAGCTGTTTTCCCGCTTCAGTCAGCATCACCTCCCGGGTGGTTCGATCCAGCAACCGCACGCCGGTTTCCGCTTCCAGCTCTTTAATACTGTGGCTGACCGCCGACTGACTCAGACCTATCGCCTGCCCCGCCTGGCTGAATCCGCCATAGTGTGCCACCGCAATAAAGGTTCGTAGCTGACGCAGGGTGTAATTCATCGATTCTGCTCATAGATTAATTCAATAAATCAATTTTATTTCTAAACAGGTTTCACGCACAATCGCGCTATTGAAAAATTTACCGGAATTTAACAATGGGATTTTTAAAACTCGATCCGATGATGGTTAAACTCATCATCACCGTGCTGCTGGCCTCTTTCCTGCCAGCCAGAGGGATCTACGTTGATATATTCAGCTATCTCGCGACGGCAGCGATAGCACTGCTGTTCTTTATGCATGGTGCCAAGCTGTCGCGTGAAAAGATCATCTCAGGCAGCAGTCACTGGCGGTTGCATCTGTGGATTATGTTCAGCACCTTTGTGCTGTTTCCAGTGCTGGGTCTGTTGCTGGTCTGGTGGCATCCGGTTAATGTCGGCCCGGAAATTTATACCGGCTTTATCTACCTCTGTATCCTGCCTGCGACCGTGCAGTCTGCTATCGCGTTTACCTCCATGGCGGGCGGTAATGTTGCGGCAGCGGTATGCAGCGCCTCTGCATCAAGCCTGCTGGGTGTGTTTATTTCGCCGTTGCTGGTGAACCTGGTGATGGATATTCACAGCAGCGCGCCCAGCGATGGACTGGAGCAGATCGGGAAGATTATGCTGCAACTGATGGTGCCTTTCGTGCTGGGTCACCTCTCCCGGCGCTGGATCGGGGGCTGGGTTGAAAAGCACCGCAGCCTGATTGGCAAAACCGACCAGACCTCCATTCTGCTGGTGGTCTACTCCGCCTTCAGTGAAGCGGTGGTTAACGGCATCTGGCATCGCGTTGGGTTGATTACGCTGCTGTGGATTGTGGCAGGCTCAATCATCCTGCTGACCGCCGTGCTGATTATCAACCTGCTGGCCTCGCGTCTGTTCCGCTTTAAACGCGCCGATGAGATTGTGGTGCTGTTTTGTGGTTCGAAGAAGAGTCTGGCGAATGGCGTGCCGATGGCGAATATCCTGTTCCCGGCCAGTACCGTGGGGATTATTGTACTGCCACTGATGATTTTCCATCAGGTACAGCTGATGGTCTGCTCATTTATTGCCGGACGTTATAAGAAGACCAATGAGAAGCAGCAGCAGGCTGTGCAGGTCAAGGATTCGGTAATGGAGTCTCAGAAATAGATCGGCTGCCCGCCAGTGCGGGCAGCGTTACTTACGGGTCTGAAGCGGTTTAACTAACCCTTCCAGACCCTCAATTTTTATTGTCAGGGTGAGTTGCATGAGATCACCCAGCAGACCAGACGGAAAGTCCCCACTGCGGGCAAACCACAGCAGATAAGGCTCAGGCAGATCGATCAGCATCCGCCCCTTATATTTGCCAAACGGCATAGGCGTATTGGCTATCGCCACCAGCTGATGTTCATCCATCTGAGGCTCCCAGCAGGCGGATCATTTCCGCTTCATCAATCACTTCAATGCCAAGCTCCGCTGCTTTCGCCAGCTTTGAACCAGCCGCTTCACCGGCAATCAGCAAATCAGTTTTCTTTGAGACACTGCCGCTGACTTTTGCGCCCAGCGCGATCAGCTGCGCTTTGGCATCATCGCGGTTCATCTGCGACAGTGAGCCGGTCAGCACCACCGTTTTACCGGCGAACGGACTGTCGATCTCTTCGGCTCTCACCACCACCACCTGCGGCCAGTGAATACCGATATCCTCGACCAGCTGGCGGATAACCTCACGGTTGCTTTCCTCTTCCATGAAGTTGCGCACGTGTGCCGCAACGACTTTGCCGACATCCGGCACCGCAATCAGCGCCTCAAGATCGGCATCCATGACCTTCTGCAACTCACCAAAATGGTTAGCCAGATTAGCAGCGGTGGCTTCACCTACTTCACGAATGCCCAGTGCATAGAGGAATCGCGCCAGCGTAGTCGATTTCGCTTTCTCCAGCGCGTCGACAACGTTTTGCGCCGATTTCGGCCCCATGCGATCCAGTCCGGTCAGTTTGCCCGCCGTGAGACGGAACAGATCCGCTGGCGTGTTGACGTACTCTTTCTCCACCAGCTGGTCGATAATCTTATCGCCCATGCCATCAACATCCAGTGCCCGGCGCGAGACAAAATGCTTCAGCGCCTCTTTGCGCTGAGCACCGCAGATTAAACCGCCCGTGCAGCGCGTGACCGATTCCCCTTCGACCCGTTCAACCTCGGAACCACAAACCGGACAGTGTGCCGGAAACAGGACTTCACGCGTCTGTTCAGGGCGCTCGGCGAGCACCACGTTGACCACCTGCGGGATCACATCACCGGCGCGGCGAATGACCACCCGATCGCCGATGCGTAATCCCAGCCGCTCGATTTCATCCGCATTATGCAGCGTGGCATTGCTGACGATCACGCCCGCGACCTGCACCGGCTCAAGGCGAGCTACCGGTGTGATAGCCCCGGTGCGGCCAACCTGAAATTCGACGTCCCGCACCCAGGTCAGTTGTTCCTGTGCCGGGAATTTAAAGGCAATCGCCCAGCGCGGCGCACGCGCCACAAAGCCCAGCTTTTCCTGCAGTTCCTGTGAATCGACTTTGATCACCACGCCATCAATATCAAAACCCAGATTCGGACGCTGTTGTTCAATATCACGATAGAAGGCCAGGGCTTCTTCTGCGTTGTGCACCAGCTTAATGCGGTCGCTGACCGGCAGGCCCCAGGCTTTAAACTGTTGCAGACGCCCCATGTGACTGTGCGGCATCTCACCGCCTTCCAGCAGGCCAAAACCGTAGCAGAAGAAGGTCAGCGGACGTTTGGCGGTAATGCGCGGATCCAACTGACGCAGAGAACCGGCTGCTGCATTGCGCGGATTAGCAAAGACTTTGCCATCAGTCCGGCGTGCTTCCTCATTCAGCTTTTCAAAGCCGCGCTGCGTCATAAATATTTCGCCACGCACTTCCAGCCGTGCCGGAATGTTGTCGCCTTTAAGCCGCAGCGGGATAGCGCGAATGGTGCGGACATTGGCGGTAATGTTCTCGCCGGTTGTGCCGTCACCGCGCGTTGCGGCCTGGACCAGCAGACCATTTTCATACATCAGGCTGACCGCAGCGCCATCAAGCTTGAGTTCACAGCAGTAGGTTATGTCGTCACTGCTTTTCAGGCGATCCTGCACCCGCTTGTTGAAAGCCATAAACGTGGCTTCATCAAAGGCGTTATCCAGCGACAGCATCGGGACTTCATGGCGCACCTGCTCGAAGACCGTCAGCGGCGCGGCACCCACGCGTTGTGTCGGCGAGTCTGGCGTAATGAGATCCGGGTGCTCCTCTTCCAGCTGACGCAATTCGCGCATCAGACGATCGTATTCAGCATCCGGCACTTCCGGCGCATCCATAACGTGATAGAGATATTCATGATGGCGCAACGTGGTGCGCAGTTCGGTGATGTGATCCTGGACGGATTTCATAAAGCCCCATCAGATAAAAAACCCCCGACAGGCGGGGGTTTGTTTTTAACAATTCAGATAGCGTTTAGCGCAGGTCTCAGACGCCAACCACATCGCGGATACGCGCTTTGTAAGTTTCCAGCTTCTGTGGCGTCATCATGCGACGCTCATCATCCAGCACCACGCCACCTACATCATCAGCGATACGCTGAGCCGACTGCAGCATCAGCTTGAAGTTCTGATTCGCATCGCCATAAGAAGGCACCATCATAAAGATAGAGATGCCAGGCGTGCTGAAATCGGTCATCAGGTCAGGATTGAATGAGCCCGGCTTAACCATATTGGCCAGACTGAACAATACAGGGCCGCTGCCAGCCGGACTGAGATGACGATGGAAAATGTTCATTTCACCAAACTGGAAGCCCGCCTGGAGAATACCCTGCAGTAGGGCCTCACCGTTCAGTTCACCGCCCGAGTGTGCGGCAACATGCAGCACCAGTACCGCTTCTTTCGGTTTTTCCGCTGGCGCTTTAGCAGCAGGCTGTGCTGGCGCGGGCGCCGGTGTCACTTCAGGCTGCGGCTCAGGTTCTGCCTGGTACTGCGGTGCTGGCTGTACAGATTCCAGCGGGTCGAGATCCAGCAGTGGGTCGGCCTGAACGGGCGGCGCGACAAAAGTGGGTGCGGGCTGCTGACGAACCGGTTCAGGGCGCGACTGCGGAGCAGGCTGCGGTGCCGTGTTAAAAAGCGGGTCGCTTTCAGGTTCGGGTTGCGGTGCGGGTCGTGGCGCAGGCTGACGCACAGGCTCAGCGGGCGCAGGCTTACGCGGCGCTTCTGGCTGTGGCTCGCGAATCTCATCGAAACGCGGTTCCTGATGTACGTTGCGATCAGAACGAACGCGAACCTCGCCGACGCCATCATCCTCGTCGTCAATCAGGTCCTGCTCATCATTTTCATCACGTTGTTTTAGACGTTTGTGCGGGCGATCGCGGAACACTGACGAACGCTCTTTACGGCTGGTCCACAGCCCGTGAAGAAGGAGCGCTATAATGGCGATCGCGCCAACAACGATTAATATCAGACGCAAATCCTGCATCATTGTATTCTCTGTTGTTCCAATACCTTGCCACCGCGGCAAACTTTATCCTCTAACTGTATTTGCCCTGCTACACAAGTGCAAGTCTGTGCACTATTTTCTGACAAATAAGATAGGCAACCCACGCTTTTTCGCTGTTTTTTTACCCAAACGGCACCTGGCCTGGAGAAAAAGCCAGGTTATAGTGGGCGCGCCTTAACATCTTCAGGAGAACTGGCTTTATGGCCATTGAGAATTCCGTCTCAAATTTTAACGGCATGCACTACTTTAGCCAGGGCTGGAAACTGGTACGTCTGCCTGGCATTCGCCGCTTTGTAGTGATGCCGTTGCTGATCAATATCGTGATGCTGGGTGGCGCTTTCATCTGGCTGTTCTATCGTCTCGGTGACTGGATCCCGCGGCTGATGGCCCATATTCCGGACTGGCTGCAGTGGCTGAGCTATCTGTTATGGCCGCTGTCGGTGATTGCGATTGTGCTGGTGTTTAGCTACTTCTTTTCGACCCTGGCAAACTTAATTGCCGCTCCGTTTTGCGGCCTGCTGGCCGAGCAGCTGGAAGGCCGCCTGACAGGCAAGCCTCTGCCGGACAGCGGCTGGGCTGGAATGATCAAGGATGTGCCGCGCATTATGAAGCGCGAGATGCAAAAACTGGGTTATTACCTGCCCCGCGCGCTGGGACTGCTGCTGCTCTACTTTATTCCTGGCTTTGGCCAGACCGTAGCGCCGGTGCTGTGGTTCCTGTTCAGCGCCTGGATGTTGTCCATCCAGTATTGCGACTATCCGTTCGATAACCACAAAGTGCCGTTTCAGCAGATGCGCAACGCCCTGCGTCAACACAAAACGGCCAATATGCAGTTTGGCGCGCTAATCAGTCTGTTCACCATTATCCCGGTTCTGAACCTGGTGATCATGCCGGTTGCCGTCTGCGGTGCCACCGCCATGTGGGTCGATCGCTACCGGTCAACGCTGGCACGTCATGAGTTGCGTTAAATTCATCAGCGCGCCTTATGCTCTTTTTAGCAGGGCTTATTGCCGGGCGACATATAGATATACGATTTCTTTCCTTCCGCCACCAGGCAGAAAAGGTATGCTCATAGGGTTCCCAATAATTCATACAGTTAAGGACAGGCTATGAGTAAGATCTATGAAGACAACTCTTTGACAATTGGTCATACGCCATTGGTTCGACTGAACCGCATCGGTAACGGCCGCATCCTTGCGAAAGTTGAATCCCGTAACCCGAGCTTCAGCGTAAAATGCCGTATCGGTGCCAATATGATTTGGGACGCAGAAAAACGCGGTATTCTGAAACCGGGTGTTGAACTGGTTGAACCGACCAGCGGCAACACCGGTATTGCTCTGGCCTATGTCGCCGCAGCGCGCGGTTATAAATTAACGCTGACGATGCCAGAAACCATGTCAGTTGAGCGCCGTAAATTGCTGAAGGCGCTGGGCGCGACGCTGATACTGACCGAAGGCACCAAAGGCATGAAAGGTGCCATCAGCAAAGCTGAAGAGGTTGTTGCCAGCAATCCGGATAAATATGTGCTGCTGCAGCAGTTCAGCAACCCGGCCAACCCGGAAATCCATGAAAAGACCACCGGCCCGGAAATCTGGGAAGACACGGACGGCGAAGTGGATGTCTTTATTGCCGGTGTCGGCACCGGCGGTACGCTGACCGGCGTGAGCCGCTACATCAAAAACACCAAAGGCAAAAAAGATCTGATTACCGTCGCGGTTGAGCCGACCGATTCCCCGGTGATTGCTCAGGCGCTGGCGGGCGATGAGATCAAGCCCGGCCCACACAAAATTCAGGGTATCGGCGCAGGCTTTATCCCGGGCAACCTTGAGCTGAATCTGGTGGACCGCGTCGTGGCCATCACCAATGAAGAGGCGATCAGTACGGCGCGTCGGCTGATGGAAGAGGAAGGTATTCTGGCCGGTATCTCATCCGGTGCTGCCGTTGCCGCGGCGCTGAAGCTGCAGGAAGATGAAGCCTTCGCCAACAAAAATATTGTGGTGATCCTCCCCTCCTCCGGTGAACGCTATCTGAGTACCGCCCTGTTTGCCGATCTCTTCACTGAAAAAGAGCTTCAGTAGCAGAGGCCGATAGTCCGAAAATGGAGAAAAAAGCACCCAATCGGGTGCTTTTTTGTGGTGCAGATCTCACTTTCATCACCCGGCAGATTGATTTCAGTGACGCCGCTCTGGTATTTAGACTGCCAATTATTTCGATGCCTGAAATTAATCCGCGTTTGAAGTGGATCAAGCTGAATCGATTTACGGATTCAGTGAAACGGCGAATCACGGCATAATTAACCGGTGACGTGTAGAATCGGTTTTGAGACGCAACGGACTGTAGATTTGACGCATGCGCGTCTTTGGTCAGCATGAAGCTATACCCGCGCACCTACACAGGCTAAAGTAAAGGCTCCAGGCTAGACTTTAGATCCATAACACTCATCCTGATAACGTTGGGGAAATAGAATGTTCCAGCAAGAAGTTACCATTACTGCACCAAACGGTCTGCACACTCGCCCAGCTGCGCAATTCGTTAAAGAAGCCAAAGCTTTCCAGTCAGAAATTACCGTGACCTCTAACGGTAAATCAGCGAGCGCGAAGAGCCTGTTCAAGCTGCAGACACTGGGTTTAACCCAGGGAACGGTTGTGACCCTTTCCGCGGAAGGTGAAGACGAGCAGAAAGCAGTTGAGCATCTGGTCAAACTGATGGCTGAACTGGAGTAATCTCCGCTCAGCTCTCCAGCAAATCGACTCCTCTGCGCCATTGAGTGCAAACATCTTGATCGCGGACAACCTGTCCGCGTTATTGCTTTCGTAGAGTACGTGTCCCGCGACAATGGCACCGCACAGAGTCCCATCAGCCATCGTGATTAAAAGGTAGCGTTATGATTTCAGGCATTTTAGCATCACCAGGTATCGCTTTCGGCAAAGCACTGCTGCTGAAAGAAGACGAGATCGTCATCAACCGCAAGAAAATTTCTGATGACCAGGTTGAGCAGGAAGTTCAGCGCTTCCTCGATGGCCGCAGAAAAGCGGCATTACAACTGGAAGCGATTCGCGTCAAAGCGGGTGAAACCCTCGGTGAAGAGAAAGCAGCAATCTTCGAAGGCCACATTATGTTGCTGGAAGATGAAGAGCTGGAGCAGGAAATCATCGACCTGATCAAAAAAGATCACGCTTCTGCCGATGCTGCTGCTTACTCGGTCATCGATGGCCAGGCGAAAGCACTGGAGGAGTTAGATGACGAATATCTGAAAGAGCGTGCGGCTGACGTACGTGACATCGGTAAGCGTCTGCTGCAAAACATCCTCGGTCTGCATATCGTTGACCTGAGCGCTATTCCGGACGAATCCATTCTGGTGGCAAAAGATTTAACGCCGTCAGAAACCGCACAGCTGAACCTGAAGAAGGTGCTGGGCTTTATCACCGATCTGGGTGGCCGTACCTCACATACCTCAATCATGGCGCGCTCGCTGGAGATCCCAGCCATTGTCGGTACCGGCAATGTGACCGTCACGGTGAAAAATGGCGATTTCCTGATTCTGGATGGCGTTAACAATGCGATTCACGTCAATCCTTCAGAAGCGATTCAGGAAGAGCTGAAAGCCGTACAGAACCAGTATCTGTCGGAAAAACATGAATTAGCTAAGCTGAAAGATCTGCCAGCCGTTACGCTGGATGGTCATCAGGTTGAAGTCTGCGCCAACATCGGTACTGTGCGCGATATCGCCGGTGCTGAACGTAACGGCGCTGAAGGCGTGGGTCTCTACCGCACCGAATTCCTGTTTATGGATCGTGACTCACTGCCAAGCGAAGAAGAGCAGTTCCAGGCGTACAAAGCCGTCGCTGAAGCCATGGGTTCACAGGCCGTTATCGTGCGTACCATGGACATCGGCGGCGACAAAGACCTGCCTTACATGAACCTGCCAAAAGAAGAGAACCCGTTCCTCGGCTGGCGCGCTATCCGTATCGCCATGGACCGCAAAGAGATTCTGCATGCGCAGCTGCGTGCCATTCTGCGCGCCTCCTCTTTCGGTAAACTGCGCATCATGTTCCCGATGATTATTTCGGTTGAAGAAGTACGCAGCCTGAAAGCGGAGCTGGAACTGCTGAAAGCGCAGTTGCGTGAAGAAGGTAAAGCCTTTGATGAGAGCATCGAAGTCGGCATCATGGTGGAAACCCCGGCTTCAGCCGTGATTGCTCATCATCTGGCGAAGGAAGTCGACTTCTTCAGTATTGGGACAAACGATCTGACGCAGTATACTCTGGCGGTCGATCGTGGTAATGATTTGATCTCGCACCTGTACAACCCAATGGCGCCGTCTGTGCTTAACTTAATCAAGCAAGTCATTGATGCATCTCACGCTGAAGGTAAATGGACCGGCATGTGTGGTGAGCTGGCAGGTGATGAACGTGCTACACTACTGTTACTGGGAATGGGGCTGGACGAGTTCAGCATGAGTGCCATTTCTATCCCTGGCATCAAGAAAATCATTCGTAATACTAATTTTGAAGATGCGAAGGCATTGGCGGAGCAGGCACTGGCTCAACCGACAGCGGAAGATTTAATGAACCTGGTAAACAAGTTCATTAAGGAAAAAACGCTCTGCTAATCCGCATGATGCTGGCCCCAAATTACTGCTTAGGAGAAGATCATGGGTTTGTTTTCTAAACTTTTTGGCGAAAAAACGGATAGCGCTGGGACAATTGACATCGTAGCGCCTCTGTCAGGCGAAATCGTGAACATTGAAGACGTACCAGATGTGGTGTTTGCAGAAAAAATCGTGGGCGACGGTATTGCGATCAAGCCCAGCGGCAACAAAATGGTTGCTCCTGTTGATGGCACTATCGGTAAGATTTTTGAAACCAATCACGCTTTTTCGATCGAATCAGACAATGGCATTGAGCTGTTCGTCCACTTCGGTATCGATACGGTAGAACTGAAAGGTGAAGGCTTCAAACGCATCGCTGAAGAAGGCCAGAAGGTCAAAAAAGGCGACGTGGTTATCGAGTTTGACCTGCCGTTGCTGGAAGAGAAAGCGAAATCAACCCTGACACCGGTTGTCATCTCCAACATGGATGAAATCAAGGAATTGATTAAGCTGACTGGCCAGGTCACCGTCGGCGAAACGCCGGTGATTCGCATCAGAAAGTAAGCATTCGTTCATAACATAACGGCACCCGCGGGTGCCGTTATCGTTTCTGCTGTATGCCTGTTCAGGGCTGCCAGTGCGGCAGACGCAGCGTCAGTTCCAGTCCGCCTTCTGGCCGGTTTCTTGCCTCAACCTCACCATGATGCGCCAGCACCACCTTGCGCACGATAGCCAGTCCCAGACCATAACCTTTGCCCATCAGCGGCGAATTCACCCGCACAAACGGGTCAAAGATGCTGGAGAGCTTATCCTCATCGACACCCGGCCCCTGATCGCGCACCTGAATCACCAGCCACTGCTGTTCTGCGCGCAGATGAACATCAATCCGCTGCCCTGGCTGAGAGAAGCGCAGCGCATTGCGTAATACATTCTCTGCTCCGCGCCGTATCAGCTCTGCATTGCCTCGCACGGTGTAATCAGCGCGATCGTCGACCTGCAACTCTACCTGCACGCCTGGGATCTGCGCTTCATAACGGACATCGGTAATAACCGCCTGCAGCAAGCCGGTCAGATCAAAATATTGCTCATCCGGGATGCTTTCATGCTCAGCCCGCGACAGTGTCAGCAGTTCACCGATCATCTTGTCCAGCCGACGCGCCTCTTCATCAATGCGATCAAGCGAACTGTTCACACTTTCTGGCGTCTGTCTGGCCAGCCCGGTCGCCAGCTGCAGTCGCGCCAGCGGTGAACGAAGCTCATGTGAGATATCATGCAACAGTTCTTCACGGGCGCGCACCAGGGTATCGAGCCGCTCGACCATAGCGTCAAAGGCTTCAGCGACGTTTGAGATCTCGTCGTGCCGCTTACGCATGATCGGAAACAGCCGCACGCTTAAATCGCCCTCAGCCACGCGGGAAAATCCTTCCCGCAGCTGACGCATAGGTCGCGTCAGATTCCAGGCCAGCAGCAGACTGAACAGCAATCCCACCGAGCCGGCGAAGACAAACATCGGCTCAGGAATATTCAGAAATTTGCGCGGCATCATGTTCAGCGTGCTGTCTTTACGCATGCCATCCAGGTCGTAGCGCAGCTGATAGGCTTTGCCATCCGCGCCGCGAACCCAGCTCACCACCTCTTCAGGAAAGCGCCCTCTGATATCCAGGTTGCCGCTGTTTTCTGATTGGGACGGCTTTGTCTGTTGGGTGACGTGGAAGAACTGCCGATCGCTGTTATCCCAGTCCGAGAGCATCGCGTTCAGCGCGTCAGGCCCGCCCCGCTCCAGCACTGACGCGGCGGAGGTCATCTGCAGATCCACAATACGGCGGATAGCCACGAGTTCAGGCGGTTCATGCCGTTTACCGGAGAGCGTAAAGCCGAGCCAGATAAGCTGGCTCATGATGACAAAAACGATCCAGAAGCCGATAAAGATCTTCCAGAACATGCGTCCACGGTAACTCTGCTTCATCGAATACGGTAACCGATGCTGCGAACGGTTTCGATGTTGATGCTGTCAGCGGTTAATGCACTGAGCTTCTGACGAATGTTACTGATATGCACATCGACGCTGCGATCATAGGCTTCACGCGGACGACCGAGTCCCTTTTCGGAGAGCTCATCTTTTGACACCACTCTGTCCGGCGCACGCAGCAGAAGATCCAGCAGATTAAATTCCGACGCCGTCAGATCAAAGGTTTTACCCTGCCATTCGCTGATGCGGGTGGCGGGATTAAGCATCAGCTCTCCCCAGCGCAGCGGCTCTCTGGCGTCTGGCTGTGGCGCCTGCTCTTCGAAACGGCGCAATACGGCGCGCAGACGCGCCACCAGCTCTCGGGGATAGCAGGGCTTGGGCATATAGTCATCCGCGCCCATCTCCAGACCGATCACGCGATCAATATTATCGCCTTTGGCGGTCAGCATAATCACCGGTATCCGGCTGTTCTGGCGCACCTGACGCAACACATCAATGCCGCTCATGTCGGGCAGCATAATGTCCAGGATCATGGCGGTGAACTCTCCTGATAACGCGCCCTGCACGCCGGCGCTGCCGGTCAGAACCAGCTGAGCATCAAATCCTTCCCCGATCAGGTACTGGCTTAACATCGTGCCTAATTCAACATCATCATCAACAAGCAAAATTTTCATGGTTATCTCTCTGGAGAATTGCCGCTATTTTGTCCTGTGCTGAACATTCGCGCAGCCTGATTTACGCGATCCTTACAGATTCAGTCTATCTGGCACCGAAAATTGGGGTTAAAAAAAAGGCCTGTGGGCAGTAAATGCACGCACAGGCCTGATTCCGCATTGGCAGAGGTTACTGATGATAGAGTCCGGTAGAGAGATAACGGTCACCGCGATCGCAGGCGATCGCCACCACCACGCTGCCAGGATTGGCCTGCGCAATGCGCAGCGCACCCGCCACCGCGCCGCCTGAACTGACGCCACAGAAAATGCCTTCACGGCGTGCCAGCGCGCGCATCGTCTCTTCCGCTTCCTTTTGCGTCATATCCATCACATCATCCACCAGATCGGGACGGTAGATCCCCGGCAGATAGGCCAGCGGCCAGCGACGAATACCCGGAATACTGCTGCCTTCGCTGGGCTGCAAACCGATCACCTGCACGCCCGTGTTGAGCTCTTTCAGATATCGTCCTACGCCGGTAATGGTGCCGGTGGTGCCCATGCTGGAGACAAAATGGGTCATGCGCTGGTTCGACTGCTGCCACAATTCCGGGCCGGTGGTCTGATAGTGACCCAGCGGATTATCGGGATTATTAAACTGGTCCAGCACCCGGCCTTCACCGCGCGCCGCCATCGCCTGGGCCAGATCGCGTGCGCCCTCCATGCCCTGTTCACGTGGCACCAGGATTAACTCTGCGCCATAGGCGCGCATCGCGTCCTGCCGCTCCTGACTCATGTTGTCGGGCATCAGCAGGCGAAGTCGGTAGCCTTTCATCGCCGCGATCATCGCCAGCGCAATCCCGGTGTTGCCGCTGGTGGCTTCAATCAGCTGATCGCCAGGTGCAATATCACCACGCAGCTCAGCCTGATTGATCATCGACCAGGCCGCGCGATCTTTTACCGAACCTGCCGGATTATTGCCTTCCAGCTTGAGCCAGACCTCGCTGCCGTTGGCGGGCGTCAGGCGCTGCAACTTAATCAGCGGGGTATTGCCGATGGTATTTTCGAGAGTCGTCACGGTGCGGTTCCTGGCATCTTACAAAACAGATGCGAAAAAAAGGCGGGAGTGTCACTCCCGCCCGGTGTTGAAGAGAAAATATCAGGCGCTTTGTGCAAAGGCAACTGCGCGCAGTGGCGTATCGCCCTTATAGAGACGCGCCTGCTGCAAGCCAACAAACAGACGCTCGCCGCGAATCGGCGCTGTCTGCTCACCTTCAAACACCACCGAGACCGGCTCGCTTTGCCAGCCTGCAGGCTGGACGACCAGCTGCCAGAAGTGTCCACGCGGGCTCACTTCCAGTACCTGTACCGGCAGCGGGGTTTCCAGACTGCTGCGGCGTGACACGTCGATTTCCCACGGACGCAGGAACAGCTCAACCGCGCCCTGGTGGGCCGAGGTATAGCCCAGCGGCCAGTGGTGCGCGCCAACGTGGAACTGTGATCCCTGAATCTCGCCATCAAAGCGGTTCACTTCACCCAGGAATTCCAGCACAAAACGGGTCGCCGGATCGCGCCACACATCATCTGGCGTGCCGACCTGCTCGATGTTGCCCTGGCTCATCACCACCACGCGATCCGCCACTTCCATCGCCTCTTCCTGGTCGTGGGTGACAAACACGCTGGTGAATTTCAGCTCTTCATGCAGCTGACGCAGCCAGCGGCGCAGCTCTTTACGCACCTGAGCATCCAGCGCGCCAAAGGGTTCATCCAGCAGCAGAATCTGTGGTTCAACCGCTAACGCACGCGCCAGCGCCACACGCTGTTTCTGGCCGCCCGACAGCTGTGCCGGGAAGCGATTCGCCAGATGAGCCAGCTGCACCATCTCCAGCAGACGGGTAACACGCTGTTTGATCTCCGCCGTTGAAGGACGCTCACGACGCGGCAGCACGGTCAGGCCAAAGGCGATGTTGTCGAATACCGTCATATGACGGAACAGCGCGTAGTGCTGGAAGACAAAACCGACCTGACGATCGCGCGCATGCAGGCGGCTGACATCGTTGCCATGAAAACGGATGTGACCGCTGTTCTGATGCTCCAGCCCGGCAATAATGCGCAGCAGCGTGGTTTTACCCGAGCCTGATGGGCCAAGCAGCGCCACCATTTCACCCGAGGCAATATCCAGAGAGATATCGTTCAGCACCGATGTGCGACCAAAGGATTTGTTGATCTTGTTAATCTCAATGCTCATGATTTCCCTCCTGTTGCAGGCGTTTGTGCTGTTGCTCTAAACGCCACTGCACAATGCTTTTCAGAAACAGCGTCACAATTGCCATCAGGGTTAACAGGGCGGCCGCGGTGAATGCGCCAACGGTGTTGTAGTCCTGATGCAATAATTCAACCTGAAGCGGTAATGTGTAGGTCTCACCGCGAATCGATCCCGATACCACCGAGACCGCACCAAATTCACCAATCGCACGGGCGTTGGTCAGCACGATGCCATACAGCAGCGCCCAGCGAATGTTCGGCAGCGTTACGCGGCGGAACATCTGCCAGCCAGAGGCGCCCAGCAGCACCGCCGCTTCATCTTCATGACTGCCCTGACTCAGCATCACAGGGACCAGTTCGCGCACCACAAACGGACAGGTCACAAACACCGTCGCCAGCACCATGCCAGGCCAGGCAAACATAATCTGGATGTTATGCGCATCCAGCCAGCCGCCGGCCGGGCCATTAACGCCCCAGAACAGCAGATACATCAGACCGGCCACAACCGGCGACACGGCAAAAGGAATATCAAACAGGGTCAGCAGCAACTGACGCCCCGGAAAGGTGAAGCGCGTCACCAGCCAGGCGAGCAGCGTGCCGAACACCAGGTTAACCGGTACGGTGATCAACGCCACCATCACGGTCAGCCAGATGGCGTGCAGCATGTCCGGATCCGCCAGATTGCTGAGAGCGACAATCAGCCCCTGATTCAGCGCTTCCCAGAAGATGGAGGCCATCGGCACCACCAGCAGCAGAATCGAGATCAGCGCGCCGATACTAATCAGCAGCCACTTGCCCCAGTTCACTGGCTGACGTGCAGCGTGATTAATCTGTGAAACCTCAGCCATTAGTGACCTCCCAGACGACGGCCAAAGCGGCTCTGTAATGTGTTAATCGCAAATAACAGAATCAGCGATGCCGCCAGGATCACCGAGGCGATGGCGCTGGCCGCCGGATAGTCGAACTCCTGCAGCCGGACAAAAATCATCAGTGAGGTGACTTCCGTTTTCCAGGCGATGTTACCGGCAATAAAGATCACCGCACCAAATTCACCCAGGCTGCGGGTAAAGGAGAGCGCCGTTCCGGCCAGCAGCGCCGGTGCCACTTCCGGCAACACGACGCGGCGGAAGCTCTGCCACGGCGTAGCACCCAGCGTTTCGGCCGCCTCTTCATACTCCGGGCCTAACTCTTCCAGCACCGGCTGTACGGTACGCACCACAAACGGAATGCTGGTAAAGGCCATGGCGATGGCGATACCAATCCAGGTATAGGAAATTTTGATGTCGAACTGAGCGAACCACTGTCCATACCAGCCGTTGACCGAAAAGAGTCCGGCCAGGGTCAGACCCGCCACCGCCGTAGGCAGTGCAAACGGCAGATCCATCAGGCCATCCAGCAGCGTCCGGCCCGGAAAACGGTAACGGGTCAGGATCCATGCCATCAGCATGCCGAACACCGCATTAAACAGTGAGGCGACGCCTGCAGAGAGCAGCGTTACTTTATAGGCGGCAATCAGCTGCGGATTGGTCACCACATCCCAGTACTGTTGCAGCGTCATCTGCGACAGCTGCATGATCACCGCGCTGATAGGCAGCAGCAGAATCAGACAGGTAAAGAGCAGACTGGTGCCGAGACTGAGACCAAAGCCGGGCAACACGCGTTTCTGGCTGGCTGCAAACATTATCCGCGCCCCGCCGCTAACAACTTATCAAGCTCACCGCCGCTGACGAAGTGCGTCTTCATCACCTTATCCCAGCCGCCAAACGCCTCTTCCACCCGGAACAGGTTGGTCTGCGGGAAGCGATCTTTCTGCTCCGCCATCAGCTGTGCATTGTTCACGCGATAGTAGTAGTGAGTAATAATATTCTGCGCTTCAGGCGTATAGAGATAGTTCAGATAAGCGCTGGCCGCATCAGCGGTTTTATTGGTGGCGACGTTTTTATCCACCCATGCCACCGGAAACTCCGCCAGAATGTTGGTTTTCGGCACCACCACTTCATACTCATCTTTGCCGTACTGGTTGCGGATGTTATTCACTTCGGACTCAAAGCTAATTAATACGTCGCCCAGGCCACGCTCAGCAAAGGTCGTGGTCGCACCGCGACCGCCGGTGTCGAATACTTCAACGTTTTTCAGAAATTGCGTCATAAAAGCACGGGTTTTGGCCTGATCGCCCCCGTCCGCTTTATCTGCTGCGCCCCAGGCGGCCAGATAGGTGTAGCGGCCATTCCCGGAGGTTTTCGGATTCGGGAAAATCAGCTTCACATCACTGCGGGTCAAATCTGACCAGTCGTGAATCTGTTTTGGATTTCCTTTGCGCACCAGAAACGCCATGGTGGAGTAGAAAGGCGAGCTGTTATTCGGCAGACGGCTTTTCCAGTCTGCGGCAATCAGGTTGCCTTTATCGTGCAGCACCTGCACATCCGTAACCTGATTGTACGTGACGACATCCGCGCGCAGTCCCTGCAGGATTGCCAGCGCCTGCTTCGATGAACCGGCGTGCGACATCTTAATGGTCAGTGGATCGCTGGGATGGCTGGCATCCCACTGTTTAACGAAGGGAGCATTCAGGGCGACAAACAGCTCCCGCGAAACATCGTAAGAGCTATTGAGGAGTTCAGTGGCATTGGCTGCGCCGGCCAGGCTCAGCGACAACGCGATACCGCTCACGATTTTTTTCATCGCTTGTAATGTCATTTGGCACCCTGAAAAAGTTTGATGCGGATCTCACCCGCTGAGGCACCAGTTTATTTATAACTCAGTGAAAACCAGTAACGGTTTTATATATCGTTTGATGATTTCAAAGTCGAAAAAAGCATAAGACGACGGCAGTGTTTATGCAGAAATCAGCAAAAGCCGATGGGGAGGAGGAACCCCGTGCCGTGCGCGCCGGCAAAGGTTTTGGGAGGCTCAGCGGCCGCCTGACGGGCGGCGCGCTGAAGACGAGGGATTAACGCTGCCAGACAATCTTGCTGATTTTCCAGCTTTTCAGCGTATCGTCCGAGGGCATTAAGCCCTCCGGTCCATGCCAGTCACCCTGATAAACATAGGTCAGATGCTGACTGCCAGGCGCACGGCATGCCACGTCACGCGCATCGGTGCCGCTGGCTAAGGTGCAGTTGTCGAAGGCTTTGCTGAACTTATTACTGAAGACATCACCCACTTTGCTGCCATCGCTGCTGGCGATTGCGCTGTCCATGACCTCAATACGTTCGACCTGCGACTGCCCGTAAATCACCAGCTTAACGTTACCATCATCCAGCGCCTGCCAGAAAGAGACCACCTGACCATTCTGGCTGCGCATGCCCTGACGCAGGCTATAGTCACCGTTCAGTCCGGCATTAATCGCGTCCTCTTTCATGGCGGTCGAGGCAGTTAACCCACCCACACCCTGTTCTGTCGCGGTCAGCGAGGAACCGAACCAGTTCCACGGCAGCGCCGAAGACCAGTGATACGTCAGCGGATTCCACCAGCTTGCCTGCTGGCTGCTGTCAGCGCCGGAACCCGAACTGGCACAGCCGCTCAGTACAACCGCGGCGATCAGTAGCGTGGAACGAACAGCTTTCATGAGAACTCCTGTAAATGCGATGCCGGAAAGGCGGAACTGATTGGAGTCGCAAAGCGACAAAAAGTTTAGTGAAGATGATGTTCGGGCAGAAAGCAGTCGCGACAGCGGCGGCTGGATTGCAGCCAGATCAACGCCAGCAGGTCAAAGAGCGTCAGCAGCAATGGCAGCGGTGAGGTGAGCAGATCGCCCTGCACAAACTGCATTCCCTGCCAGAGCAGATTCACCAGCAGCGACAGCGCCAGCACGCTGCGCCAGTGCTGCCAGAGTCGCGGCAGGCGGGTGCGATAGCCGGTCAGCAGCAGGCCTGCCAGCGCCGGTAAACCCAGCGCAAGGCCGATCCAGAACGCCTGACGATCCGGATAGAACAGCGCCAGCAGATCGTTGCCCTGCTGCCGTGACGCCCCGGCCATTACCAGCAGCAGCCAGGTCCGTGCCTGGAGTAACAGGATCAGCCAAAAAAGAAATGGCAGCCGCAGCTGCCCTCTGGCGTCATACTCGTCCGGCAGATAGCCCGGTGACGGCTTAGTATTCACGATCTTCGATCAGACGTTTACCAAACAGCAGCGCATCGACCGGCTCATAATCAAGCTTCTCATAGAACGCCACCACCTGATCATTCTCTTCACGGATCATCAGATGCAGTTTCGGACAGCCGCGCGCGATAAGCTTCTTCTCCAGACGGTTCATCAGCGCATTCGCAAAGCCGCGTCCCTGATAGTCGGGATGCACGGCCAGATAGTAAGCCGCGCCGCGATGGCCATCATAGCCGCCCATCAGTGTGCCAACGACCACGCCGCCCACTTCAGCGACCAGAAAGAGATCGGGGTCGTGATTCATTTTGCGTTCGATATCCAGCTCAGGATCGTTCCATGGCCGTAACAAATCGCAACGTTCCCATAAGGTGATCACTTCTTCAAAATCTTCCTGGCGGAAGGCGCGGATTTCCATCTTCATTACCTGCAAATAAGCACAATTTGCTGATTATCACGCATTCTCTGCCGCACGCAACCCTCCATGACGGGCGACAAATAAAAAAGCGCAAATTTACTGTTCGCGACCTGCAATACAAAGTAATGCCCTGAAATGGTTCTGTGATCGCAGGCAGCAGCCCCTTAGGCTATAACACCGGCAAGATTCCTGTTACCGGACCCGCACATGCACCTGCTTAAACGTTTGATTCATCGCCGTCAGTTACTGCTTTCCGGGCTGGCTCTGGCCATTTTATCGCCGCGCGCGGTTCAGGCTAAAGAGCAGTCTGCGCTTACTGGTGCAAATCGTCACTCGCGCCCTGCCCCGCCCGCTAAGAACGGGAAACGTATCGTGATGATCGATCCAGGTCACGGCGGCATCGACTCTGGTGCCGTTGGCGAAGAGGGTTCCGAAGAGAAACACATCGTGCTGGAGATTGCCGGTAACGTGCAGCGTCAGCTACAGAGCCATCCGCGCATAGAAGTGCGTCTGACCCGCGACAGCGACCACTTTATTCCGCTCTATCAGCGGGTAGAGATCGCCCACCAGCACGGCGCAGATCTCTTTATGTCGATTCATGCCGACGGTTTTACCAGTCCCGATGCCAGCGGTGCCTCGGTGTTTGCGCTCTCTAATCGCGGTGCCAGCAGCTCGATGGCGCGTTATCTGTCACAGCGGGAGAACGATGCGGACAAGCTGGGTGGCGTGAAAGCGCAGCAGCAGGATCACTATCTGCAGCAGATTCTGTTCGATCTGGTGCAGACGGACACCATCAAAAACAGCCTGACGCTGGGCAAGCATGTCCTGGATCAGATCCGCCCGGTTCATCATCTTCACAGCCAGCACACCGAGCAGGCGGCCTTCGCAGTACTCAAGTCACCGTCGATCCCCTCGGTGCTGGTCGAAACCTCCTTTATTACTAATCCGCGTGAAGAGCAGCTGCTCGGCACCACCGCGTTTCGTCAGAAAATCGCCTCTGCTATTGCCAGCGGCATCGTCAATTACTTTGATGAGTTTGATCGCCGCAACGCCTGATGCATGTCGTCGGTTCAGGCCGTGCGACTCGCCGCACTCATGCAAGCGGCGCGGTTTTGCGTATAATCGCGTCAGACTTTGACAAACCATAAGCGAAAAAATGGCTGATATTTCCCGCGTAAAAGCGTTCCTGCTCGCATTGCAGGATGAGATTTGTAACCAGCTGGCGGCTGAAGATGGCGGCGCAGCGTTTGCTGAAGATAGCTGGCAGCGCCCTGGCGGCGGCGGCGGTCAGAGCCGCGTGCTGCGCAACGGCGCGGTGTTTGAGCAGGCGGGCGTCAACTTTTCGCACGTGCATGGCGATCAGATGCCGGCATCCGCCACTGCACACCGGCCGGAGCTGGCGGGTCGCAGTTTTGAAGCGATGGGCGTGTCGCTGGTGATCCACCCGAACAACCCTTATGTGCCCACCAGCCACGCCAACGTGCGCTTTTTTATCGCGGAGAAACCGGGTGCCGATCCAGTCTGGTGGTTTGGTGGCGGATTTGACCTGACCCCTTTTTATGGCTTCGAAGAAGATGCGCTGCACTGGCACCAGACCGCCGCTGACCTCTGCCAGCCTTTTGGCGAGGATGTCTATCCGCGCTATAAAAAGTGGTGTGATGACTATTTCTATCTGAAGCATCGTGATGAGCAGCGCGGCATTGGCGGCCTGTTTTTTGACGATCTCAACACGCCCGACTTTGAGCAGAGCTTCAGCTTTATGCAGGCGGTAGGCCGCGGCTTTATGGATGCCTATCGGCCGATTGTGGCGCGCCGTAAAGATCACCCGTGGGGCGATCGTGAGCGTCAGTTCCAGCTCTATCGCCGTGGCCGCTATGTGGAGTTTAATCTGGTGTGGGACCGCGGCACGCTGTTTGGTCTGCAGACCGGCGGTCGCACTGAGTCGATCCTGATGTCGATGCCCCCGCTGGTGCGCTGGGAATATGATTATCAGCCCGATGCCGACTCACCTGAAGCCGCCCTCTATCGCGATTTCCTGCCGGTGAAGAACTGGCTGAACCTGCCAGTCTGATCGTTTCTGCCGCTGCAGCGCGGGTCTCAACCCGCGCTGCGCTTACCTCTCGCCTGATCGGCCTCTTCTTTTTTACAGGGCACAGATTGCTACAGTGTGGCCTGCGTCATTCCTCCTGACTGCTATGCTTATGGGTGGAATATGGCGCACCCCACGGTTAACACCGCATGACGGCTCCTTCGCACCGCCTCGCAGCGCAACAATCAGAGAAACCGCATGTTCATCAGAAACTCTCTGTTGCAATGTTATGGGTTCGCGTTCCCGGTAGCAGAACATGCCACAGACCGGCTGCGAGGCCTGAGGTGCCCCCTGTTCGCTTTCATTTTTCTTTTCAAGGAGTTTAGAGATGAACCAGCTAGAAGCCCTAAAACAGTTCACCACCGTGGTGGCGGACAGTGGTGATATCGAATCGATTCGTAATTACCATCCGGAAGACGCCACCACCAATCCCTCACTCATTCTGAAAGCGTCCGGTCTCGAAGGGTATAAGCACCTGATGGATGACGCGATTGAGTACGCCAAAAAACAGGGCGGCAGCAAAGAGACGCAGATTATCAACGCCAGCGACAAAGTGGCGATCAACCTTGGTATGGAAATCCTGAAAAGCATACCGGGCCGTGTTTCGACCGAAGTGGATGCGCGCCTCTCCTTCGATCGTGGCATGTGTGTGACCAAAGCAGAAAAACTGATTCGGATGTATGAAGAGCACGGTATCGATCGCTCACGCGTACTGATTAAGCTGGCCTCAACCTGGGAAGGCATCCGCGCAGCGGAAGAGCTGGAGAAAAACGGCATCCAGTGCAACCTGACACTGCTCTTCTCCTTTGCTCAGGCGCGTGCCTGTGCCGAAGCGGGCGTGTTCCTGATCTCCCCGTTCGTTGGCCGCATCTACGACTGGTATAACTCGCGCAAACCCATGGACCCCTACGTGGCAGATGAAGATCCGGGCGTGAAGTCCGTGCGTCGCATCTACGATTACTACAAAAAGCATCGTTACAGCACCATCATCATGGGCGCCAGCTTCCGTAAAGTGGAGCAGATTATCGCGCTGGCAGGCTGCGACCGCCTGACCCTGTCACCTAATCTGCTGGAAGAGTTGCAGAACAGTGATGCGCCGCTTGAGCGCAAACTGGAGCCTTCAACTGAAGGTTTCCACCAGCCGTCGCCGCTCTCCGAGGCGGAGTTCCGTTGGGAACATAATCAGGATCCGATGGCAGTTGAAAAACTCTCTGACGGCATCCGCCAGTTCGCGGTTGACCAGCAGAAGCTGGAAGATGTGCTCGCCGCACGCCTGTAGTCTTTATTTTAGTCGGGCGGGACTTTCCCGCCCTGATGCATAACAAGGGAGAACTTTATGTCCTCACGCAGAGAGTTGGCAAACGCGATTCGTGCACTGAGCATGGATGCGGTACAGAAGGCAAATTCAGGCCACCCCGGAGCGCCAATGGGAATGGCCGATATCGCCGAAGTGTTGTGGCGCGACTTCCTCCAGCATAATCCGACCAATCCCGCCTGGCTTGATCGCGACCGCTTTATCCTCTCCAACGGCCACGGCTCGATGCTGCTCTATAGCCTGCTGCACCTGAGCGGTTATGACCTGCCGATTGAAGAATTGAAAAATTTCCGTCAGCTGCACTCTAAAACGCCAGGTCACCCGGAAATCGGCTACACCCCAGGCGTTGAAACTACCACCGGCCCGCTGGGTCAGGGACTGGCTAACGCCGTGGGCTTAGCCATTGCAGAACGCACGCTGGCCGCGCAGTTTAACCGTCCGGATCATGAGATTGTCGATCACCACACCTATGTGTTTATGGGCGATGGCTGTCTGATGGAAGGCATCTCGCACGAAGTCTGTTCACTGGCGGGGACCCTGGGTCTCGGCAAACTGATCGGCTTCTATGACCATAACGGTATCTCGATCGATGGCGAGACCGAAGGCTGGTTTACTGACGACACCCATAAACGCTTTGAGTCCTACAACTGGCATGTGATTGGCGACATTGACGGCCATGACGCTGATGCCATTCGTGAGGCGATCAAAGAGGCGCAGAGCGTCACCGATAAGCCTTCACTGATTATCTGCCGCACTATTATCGGTTTCGGTTCGCCGAACAAAGCCGGTAAAGAGGAGTCGCACGGCGCGGCGCTGGGTGAGGCAGAAGTTGCCCTGACCCGCAAACAGCTCGGCTGGAACTATCCGGCGTTTGAGATCCCGGCTGAAATCTACCAGCAGTGGGATGCCAAAGCGGCGGGTGCTGAACGTGAAAAAGCCTGGGATGCAAAATTTGCGGCTTACAAAGAAGCCCATCCAGAGCTGGCGAAAGAGTATGAGCGCCGGATGAATGGCGAAATGCCCGCCAACTGGGAAACCGAAGCGACCCGGTTCATTCAGGAGTTGCAGGCTAACCCGCAGAAAATCGCCAGCCGTAAAGCGTCACAAAACTCGCTGGAAGCCTATGGCAAAATGCTGCCGGAGTTCCTCGGCGGTTCTGCTGACCTGGCACCGAGTAACCTCACCATCTGGTCTGGTTCTAAATCGATCAAAGAGGATCCGGCCGGTAACTATATTCACTACGGCGTGCGTGAATTTGGTATGACGGCGATTGGTAACGGTATCGCGCACCATGGCGGTTTCGTTCCCTACACCGCAACCTTCCTGATGTTTGTCGAATATGCGCGTAACGCCGCGCGTATGGCTGCGCTGATGAAGGCACGACAGATTCTGGTCTACACCCATGACTCCATCGGTCTGGGCGAAGATGGCCCGACGCACCAGCCGGTAGAGCAGATCGCCAGCCTGCGTCTGACGCCAAATATGAGCGTATGGCGTCCGTGCGATCAGGTCGAAACGGCCGTAGCGTGGAAAGCCGCCGTCGAACGCCATCACGGCCCGACAGCACTGATCCTTTCGCGTCAGAATCTGCTGCAGCCGGAACGTACCCCGGAGCAGATCGAAAACATCAAACGCGGCGGCTACGTGCTGAAGGATTGCGACGGCACACCAGAAGTGATTCTGATCGCGACCGGTTCAGAGATTGAGATCACCCTGGGTGCAGCGGATAAGCTCACTTCAGGCGGTCACAAGGTGCGGGTGGTTTCACTACCTTCTACTGACCTGTTTGATGCGCAGGATGCCGCTTACCGCGAATCCGTACTGCCGAGCGGCGTGAAAGCGCGTGTGGCGGTAGAAGCGGGTATTGCTGACTACTGGTTCAAGTATGTCGGTCTGGACGGTGCGATTGTCGGTATGACCACCTTTGGTGAATCCGCCCCGGCCAGTCAGCTGTTCCCGGAGTTTGGCTTCACGGTTGAGAATATCGTCAGCCACGCTGAAGCATTACTCAAGCCAGTTTAATGCTTATGCCCTTCCCGGCTCACCGGGAAGGGCCATTTCCACTTATAGCCTGATACATAAAAAAAACTCCATTCCCCTCTTCCCGCCCTGCGCAAACTCATTACTATAGAGCCGTCATACTTAATGCTGCCTGTGCGCTGGCTGTCCGTCTGTTCCTGCTGTTGTTCTGCCGGGATAACGCGGTTCTGTCCTGATGCATCCCGATGAGTGAAGGCAGATTTCCTCCGATTTTATAGCGAAGCCACTTCCGTTGAACATGCGCACACCCTATTTACTGGCCCTGATGGTTTCACTGCTTCCATTAAAAAGCATGGCGCAGGTCGCGCCCGATCCGCTGCTGGCCTCTCAGATTGTTGATCGCTATGCGGAACATATCTTTTACGGCAGCGGTGCAACCGGCATGGCACTGGTGGCGATTGATGGTAATCAGCGGGTGTTCGCCAGCTTTGGTGAAACCCGTCCCGGCAACAATGTCCGTCCGCAGAAAGATTCGCTGATTCGCATCGCCTCGCTGAGTAAGCTGATGACCAGTGAAGTGATGGTGAAGCTGGCTGAGCGCGGACAGATCCGCCTCGACGATCCCCTGAGTAAATATGCGCCGCCGGGTTCACGCGTGCCCACCTACAATGGTCAGCCCATTCGCCTGATCAACCTCTCGACCCACACCAGCGGACTGCCGCGCGAACAGCCAGGCGGCAAAGCGCAGCGTCCGGTATTTGTCTGGCCGACCCGTGGTGAACGCTGGGCGTGGCTGTCACGCGCTAACCTCAAAGCAGCACCGGGCAGCAGTGCCGCCTACTCCAACCTGGGCTACGATCTGCTGGGTGATGCGCTGTCGCGCGCCACCGGCAAACCCTATCCGGCGCTGTTTCAGCAGCTGATTACCCGCCCGCTCGGCATGAAGGACACGACGTTTACGCCGTCGCCTGAGCAGTGTGGACGCCTGATGGTGGCGGAAAAAGGGGCCAGTCCGTGCAATAACACCCTGGCGGCGATTGGCAGCGGCGGCGTTTACTCCACGCCGGATGATATGGGCCGCTGGATGCAGCAGTTCCTTAACTCTTCGGTTAACCACCGCACGCCGCAGATCGATCGACTGCAGACGCTGATCTATCGTCGCGATCAGCTGAGCAAGGTAGAAGGCATGGATGTGCCGGGTAAAGCGGATGCGCTGGGAATGGGCTGGGTCTTTATGGGGCCGAAAAATGGTCGCCCTGGCATTATTCAGAAAACCGGCGGCGGCGGCGGTTTCATCACCTATATGGCGATGGTGCCGCAGCATAACGTGGGGGTATTTGTGGTGGTGACTCGCTCGCCGCTGACCCGCTTTACGCCAATGAGCGACGGCGTGAATAATATGCTGGCCGAACTGGTCGGTAATCAGCTTGGCTCACCGATGATGGTGCAGGCGATTCATTAACGCTGCTGTACGCCACCGTCAGACTGGCTGACCCACAGGGTTGGCCAGTCATCACTGCTGTGCCAGGCGTCACAGGTCGACTCTTCCGCATACTCCGCTAACACAAAACGCGCGCCATCAAACTGCCAGCGTGTGGCACTGCCACAGTCACCCAATCCACGCCCTTTACCAAAGGTGTAGAGCTGGCCGCTGGCCGCATCATATTCGGCGTTAATCAGCTCAAGCTGCCGATCACTGGCACCTGGTGGGGTAAACGGCAGAGTTAAGGTGATGCCGCGCGCGACATACGGCTGGCTGCGCGTCACTTCAAACGCCAGATCGATCACGTTATAAGCCCCCATTTCACAACTCACCAGCAGCAGCGCGCGCTGATCGGTGAGTGGCGCCACGCTGACTTCACGGCGCAGTGGATCGAGTGAGCAGGAGTCGGTATTGACCCGCCAGGTGCCGTAATCAATTAATCCGCTGGTCTCGTCGCGCGTCAATGCCGCGGGTGGCTCGACAGCAGGCGGCAATGGCGGCAGCGCAGGCGGTGGTGGAACATCCCAGCTGGCGCGATCGCCACGTTTGACCCATGCGCTCATGCTGTTGACCCGCCCCTGGGTGTCATCCATCAGCAACAGCGCGGCCTTCATACCGCGCAGGGAGATCAGCGCATTGGGATCGAAAGTGAGCTGAAGGGTTTTCGCCTCCATCACCAGATCAAGAAACTCATCAATTGCGATGGCATTGCTGGTGGCGAGATGATGCGGTTCAACCGTCCAGTGTTTGAGGTCGGGTTTCAGACGGCGCTGATCCAGTAGCAGGTTATCCTGAAGCGAACCGCCAGGCAGCGCGCCACTGTAGGCACTGCCGTAGTCGATTCGCAGCAAGGGGCGATCGTTGACGCCCGCATGCCGCGAAATCGTCATCACTAACCCTTTGTCGCCCGGAATATTGCGCGCCACGCAAAAGGCTTCATTGTTGCAGGTGATTTGCCAGTCGTTGAATGACTTTTGCAACGGTTCCGCCTGAACACAGGCAACCCACAGAGACGGCAACAGCCACAGCGATTTCATCCAATACGACATTAAGAAAATCGATCCCCGAATACCCAGAGTGGAGAGGATAGCGCATCAACGGGCCTGCCAGGGTTCCCATTCTGTGAACCTGTGCAAAAAGCGCAGTTAACTGCTTAAAAAGCGTGCATGAAAAGTGGATTATGCTTCACTTTCCACGCTCAACGCCGTCACGCTGCAACAGGCTAACTGCATGATTTTTTATGGTATCAGCCAGCCAGCAATCTGCGCATGCTGCAACAGCATGACGGTTTTGCCGTCGCGAATGCGGCCATCGGCGACCATTGCCAGTGCGTCAGGGAAAGGCAGTTCCAGCACGTCGATCGACTCATCTTCAACGCCGCCGCCCGCATTGTCGCGCAGCGATTCATTATATTCCGCTGCGAAAAAGTGGATCAATTCAGTGACGCCGCCCGGCGACATATAGCAGGCATAGAGTTTCTCCACCTCGCCCACCGCATAACCGGTCTCTTCAATCGCCTCTTTGCGAATGCAATCTTCCGGAGAGTCGTCGTCCAGCAAGCCGGCACAGGCTTCAATTAACATGCCGCCCACGTTACCGTTGACGTAAGTGGCGATACGGAACTGGCGCGTCAGGACCACGCTGTTCTTTTCACGGTTATAGAGCAGGATGGTCGCCCCGTTTCCACGATCGTAGACTTCACGTTTATGGCGGATAACCTCGCCACGGCCATCGGTGATCTCATAGGTGTAGTTACGCAGCACAAACCAGTTTTCGGACAGGAGCTTATCTTTGATGATGTTGATCTTAAACGACATGAGGACTCCGCTACCGCATAAAGGGAGCCTTTCATCATAGGGGCAAGCTTGCGGGAAAACTATCTTAATTCTCGCGGTGAATGAGGCGGTTTACGCCAAAAAAAAGCCAGCCCCAAGGCTGGCCTGATTGCTGCAGCGCTTATCAGCGCGAGGTGTCGTCAGCCAGTCGGGTCGGCTGAGGCTCCTCTTCGTGATGATCCTGTTCGGTCTCAGCTATGGCGTGAACACGCTTACGCACGCCAAACCATCCCAGCACCAGCAGTACCGCGATCAGCGGAATGGAGGCGATGGTGTAAGTCCCGTTCGGGTAGTCAAACGCCATCAGCACCAGCACGCTGAACAGGAACAGCAGCGTCAGCCATGAGGTAAACGGCGCGCCTGGCAGCTTGAAGCTGACATCATCCGCCTTGCCCTCTTTAATCGCTTTGCGCAGACGCAGCTGACAAACCACGATAAAGGCCCAGGAGGAGATAATCCCCAGCGAGGCGATGTTCAGGACGATCTCAAACACCTGAGAAGGCACATAGTAGTTAAGCACCACACCAATCACATAGACGGCGATGGTCACCAGAATACCGGCATAAGGCACCTGCTGACCGTTCATCTTAGACATGAATTTCGGTGCAGAGCCACCCATCGACATGGAACGCAGAATACGCCCGGTTGAGTAGAGGCCCGAGTTCAGGCTGGAGAGCGCGGCACTCAGCACCACGATATTCATGATGCTGCCAACGTAAGGCACGCCCAGCTTCGAGAAGAAGGTAACAAACGGACTCTGACCCGCCTGATAGGCGTTCCACGGCAGCAGCAGCACCAGCAGGACCACAGAGCCAACGTAGAACAGGCCGATACGCCAGATCACGCTGTTGATCGCTTTCGGCAGCATGGTTTTCGGGTCTTTACATTCTCCCGCCGCCGTACCTACCAGTTCGATAGAGGCAAAGGCGAACACCACACCCTGAATCAGCACCAGCGCAGGCAGTAAGCCGTGCGGGAACATGCCACCGTTATCGGTGATCAGATGGAAGCCGGTGCTGTTGCCATCCAGCGGTTTGCCGGTGCCAAGGAACACCACGCCCACCACCAGGAAGATCACAATCGCCAGCACTTTCACCAGCGCGAACCAGAACTCCATCTCGGCAAACCACTTTACGCCGATCATGTTCATGGTGCCGACAATCGCCAGCGCGCCCAGGGCGAACACCCACTGTGGCACATCACCAAATGCGCCCCAGTAGTGCATGTAGAGCGCGACGGCGGTGATATCGACGATGCCGGTCATTGCCCAGTTGACGAAGTACATCCAGCCCGCCACGTAGGAGGCTTTTTCACCCAGGAATTCACGGGCGTAGGAGACGAAGCTGCCGCTGCTGGGACGGTGTAACACCAGTTCGCCCAGCGCACGCAGAATAAAGAAGGAGAAGATGCCACACACCAGATAGATGATGGCTAAGGCGGGGCCAGCAGCCTGCAAACGGCCACCTGCGCCCAGGAACAAACCGGTACCGATGGCACCGCCGATCGCAATCATCTGTACGTGACGGTTACCCATCGCCTTCTGGTAGCCGGCGTCATGAGAGTTGAGCCAGCGTCGTTTCGCAGCGCGCATCTCGCCTGGGGTTTTGTTTTTAGATTTCATAGCATTCCTGTTTGTCCTGACTATCAGTCGTCGCCCCCATTTCAGGCGTAATGCCCTGTGAAATGGGGTATTTTCCTCTGTGCGTTTGCCTGTGAGTGAGTGCCAGGCAGCGCGGGAATTTACGGCGATGAATCCTACCCGTTCTGCAAGAACGAAGCAAAATATACCGGGCAGATGCACAGGCTGATTTGTAAGAATCCATCCTGATGCACAAAAACAAAAAAACCGGCCATTTTCAGGCCGGTAAAAGCTACAGGGATGGAAACAGGAGGGTTGGGTTAGCGATAAATCTCTGCGGTGCCGCTCCACAGGCTGGAGTCGCCTGGGTTATCGACACCGATAACGCGGTAATGGCTGGCGCCCATCTCTTCCGCTTTTTGCGACAGCTGGCGATTCGCATCGTCCAGCGAGCCGCGAACACCGGAAACCGAAACGCTACCGATGCTCTGCATACTCTGCGCCTGCGACTGATCGACCGGCGCGGCGGCGAAAGTGGCAAATGAGGCGGTAGCCAGTAATGCGCCCGCCAGGACAGCATTCAGCTTTTTCATTGGATGCTCCTTAATCTGTGATCGGGGTTGAGTTGATGACTGGATGAATTATTAGCGCTGCAATGAAAAGCAACATCGGGACGATGTAAACCTGTTCCTTTTTTAAGCGTTGAACAGCAGCACGTCCTGGGAACTGTCAGTTGCGGTCATTTTATGTGCGATGTGTAACGTCCTGTGCGATAAACAGGGAATGGATCATTTGCGTTACGTTAATGCGCTCTTATAATTCCCGCACTCTCAACAGGGCCATTCATGTGATTGTTAAACGTTCCGTAACTCAAAGCATCGCTCAGGCGCTCAGCGCCATTGTCCTGCTGTCGCTGCTCACCACCGGTCTGGCATTAGTCACGCTCCTGAGCAGCCAGCGCGACGCGGAGGCGATCAATCTGGCGGGTTCACTGCGCATGCAGAGCTATCGCATGGCCTGGGATGCCAGCCGGCAGCCGCAAAATCTGGCTCATCATCTGGCGCGCTATCAGCAAACGCTGGATGCCCCGGTGCTGCAGAAACTTGATCGGCCCTGGGTACCCCGTGAAGTAAGTGTTCGCTATCAACGGCTGCGTGCCGCCTGGCCCTCGCTGCAGCAACAGTTGCAACAGGGCGATACCGTGGCTTATCAGCAGCAGGTGCCGATCTACGTCGGTGAAATCGATCGCTTTGTGCTGGGTCTGCAACGCTATACCGAGTTGAAAATGCATCTGGTGGCCGCCAGCAGCCTGGTGGGGGTCATTGCGATTGTGGCGCTGGCACTGATGACGATTCGCTTTACCCGACTGCAGGTGGTGCGCCCGCTTAATGCGCTTGTCACCGCCAGTCGCTATGTTGAGAGCGGCAACTTTGCTTTTCCGCCGCTGCACGTTGAGCAGCAGAATGAACTGCGGGTGTTGTCGCATGCCTTCAGCGGCATGGCGGCACGGCTGCATTCGCACTACCAGCTGCTGGAAAGCACGGTGCGCGCCAAAACAGAAGATTTAACCCAGGCGAATCGCACGCTGTCGCTACTCTATGACAGCTCACAAATGCTGACCGCCAGCCCGCTGCATCCGGCACTGTTTGAAGCCGTGTTAACCAATGTACTGACGCGCGAGAAACTGACGGCGATCCGGCTCGACAGCGACCAGTTTCAGTTTCGTGCCGGTGATGATCAGGCAGCCGGTCAGTGGCAACGTCTGCCGTTACAGCAGGACGAGCAGCAGATTGGCGAGCTGCGCTGGCAGACAGCTGGTGCCTCGCCTCCGGACGAACTGATGCGCAGCCTGGCGGCGATGCTGGGACGGGCTATCTGGATCTGGCAGGCACAGCAGCAGTATCAGCAGATGCTGCTGATTGAAGAGCGCACGACCATTGCCCGGGAATTACATGACTCGCTGGCGCAGTCGCTCTCGTTTTTACGCATTCAGCTGACCCTGCTGCGCCGCGCCGTTGATAAAGACGATAGCGCCGCCCATACCATTATCGCGGACTTCGATCAGGCGCTGGCCGAGGCCTATCGTCAGCTGCGTGAGCTGCTGACCACTTTCCGTCTGACCATTGAGCAGGCGGATCTGGTGGCGGCCATGCAGGCGATGATCGCCTCGCTGCAGGAGAAGAGCAGCGCAGAGATACACTTTAACTATCAGACCGGCCTGCAGAGTCTGGAAGCACAACAGCAGGTGCATGTGTTGCAGATCGTCCGTGAGGCGCTGCTGAATGCGATTCGTCACGCCAGTGCGCAGGTTATCCGTGTGGATTATCAGCACAGTGAAAAAGGTGAGCACTTACTGACAATTACGGATGATGGCGTGGGGATGAACAGCACTGACGAACCGCCGGGCCATTACGGCCTGACTATTATGGCGGAGCGCGCTCAGCGCCTGAGCGGCCATCTGACCCTCCACGCACAGCCACGGGGTACCAGGGTGGAGTTGCGCTTTCCACCGCAACCGGCGCGCCCGCTGGAATAGCAGGCCAGAGCGGGTCTTAATTCATTAAAATAATCTATCGGTTTGCGACCGCGGGCTATTCGATACAGAACAGGGTGTTGTCCCTGAACAATACCGTCTGATCTGCCGCAGTCTGAAACCAATGCAACGGAGAAAATATGCAACAGCCCGCATTAACATTGATGATTGTGGATGACCACCCGCTGATGCGCCGCGGTGTCCGTCAACTGCTGGCGCTCGATCCCCGGCTGGAGGTGATCGCCGAAGCCAGCAACGGCACTGAAGCGCTGGCGGAGGCCCGCCATCAGGAACCGGACATCATTCTGCTCGACCTGAATATGAAAGGCATGTCCGGACTGGATACGCTGAAGGCGCTGCGCCATGAAGGGATCAGTTCGCGCATTCTGGTGCTGACCGTTTCTGACGCCCGCAGCGATATTTTTGCCATGGTGGATGCCGGTGCTGACGGCTATCTGCTCAAGGACAGCGAGCCGGAGGTCCTGCTGGGGCATATCCTGCAGGCATCACGGGGCGAAAAGGTCTTCAGCGAGGGCGTCACCCGCTATCTGGCTAATCGCCAGCACAGTGCCGATCCTCTGCGTCAGCTCACCGAGCGCGAACGGGATGTGCTGCAGGAGGTGGCGCGTGGACTGTCGAATAAAGAGGTTGCCGCTATTCTGCATATCTCTGAAGAGACGGTAAAAGTGCACATTCGTAACCTGCTGCGGAAACTGGATGTCCGCTCACGCGTCGCCGCCACGGTGATGTGGCTTGAAAGCCGCAAATAGCCAACGAATTTACATTTTCTCCTCAATTTCTCCACGATTTCCCCCGCTGCCGCACGTAGAGTAAACGGCGGCGGAGAAACGTGGCAAAGACCCGCCGATTTTCCTGCCAGAGCGCCCGTTGCTGGTGGGCCTGACCAACGATAAAAGTAGTGAGGAGTGTCGATTTAATGTCGAATTTCTTTATCGACCGCCCTATCTTTGCCTGGGTTCTGGCGATTCTGCTGTGCCTGTGTGGCACGCTTTCGATTATTTCGCTGCCTATTGAACAGTACCCCGATCTGGCACCGCCCAACGTGCGCATCACCGCTAACTATCCGGGCGCATCCGCCCAGACGCTGGAAAACACCGTTACCCAGGTGATCGAGCAGAACATGACCGGCATCGATAATCTGATGTACATGTCCTCTAACAGCAGCAACACCGGCCAGGCACAGATCACCCTCACCTTTACCGCCGGGACCAATCCCGATGAAGCCCGTCAGCAGGTACAGAACCAGCTGCAATCCGCACTGCGCAAATTGCCACAGGCGGTGCAGTCGCAGGGTGTGACCGTCAATAAAACCGGTGACAGTAATATTCTGATGGTGGCATTCGTTTCAACCGACGGCAGCATGGATAAGCAGGATATTTCAGACTATGTCGCCAGTAATATTCAGGATCCGCTAAGCCGTATTGATGGCGTCGGCCAGGTTGACGCTTACGGCTCGCAATATGCGATGCGTATCTGGCTCGATCCCAATAAACTGATCGCCTATTCGCTGACCACGGAAGATGTGGTCAGTGCGATCCAGTCGCAGAACACCCAGGTTGCCGTGGGACAGGTGGGTGGCCTGCCGTCGGTAGAGAAACAGGCGCTTAACGCTACGGTCAACGCCCAGTCGATGCTGCAGACCCCTGAGCAGTTCCGGGCGATTACCCTGAAGAACAATCCCGATGGTTCGGTGGTGACGCTGGGCGATGTCGCCAGCGTGGCGCTGGGCGCTGAGAAGTATGATTATCTGAGTCGTTACAACGGCCAGCCCGCGTCAGGCCTGGGGGTGAAGCTGGCGTCCGGTGCCAACGAGATGAACACCGATAAGCTGGTGCGGGCGCGCATTGAGGAGCTGTCCCGCTACTTCCCGCACGGTCTGGAAGCAAAAATCGCCTATGAAACCTCCCCTTTCGTTAAAGCGTCAATCACCGATGTGGTGAAGACGCTGCTGGAGGCGATTGTGCTGGTATTTGGCGTGATGTACCTGTTTATGCAGAACTTCCGCGCCACCTTAATTCCTACTATTGCAGTGCCGGTGGTACTGTTCGGCACCTTCAGCGTGCTCTATGCCTGCGGGTTCAGCATCAATACCCTGACCATGTTTGCCATGGTGCTGGCAATCGGGCTGCTGGTGGATGATGCCATCGTGGTGGTGGAAAACGTTGAACGTATCATGCATGAAGAGGGACTCTCGCCGCGTGCCGCCACCCGAAAATCGATGGGCCAGATTCAGGGCGCGCTGGTGGGTATCGCGCTGGTGCTCTCTGCGGTGTTTGTGCCGATGGCGTTTTTCGGCGGCACCGTCGGCGCCATCTACCGTCAGTTCTCAATTACCATTGTGTCGGCGATGGTGCTGTCGGTGCTGGTGGCGATGATCCTGACACCGGCGCTCTGTGCCACGCTGCTCAAACCCGTTTCACAGGGCGAGCAGCCTGAGCGTCGCGGCTTCTTCGGCTGGTTCAATCGTCACTTTAATCGCAATGCTGACCGCTACGAGCGCGGGGTCGCGGGTATCCTGCGCAAGGGCGGTCGCTGGCTGCTGCTCTATCTCGGCATCATCGGCCTGATGGCCTTTCTGTTTCTGCGTCTGCCGACGTCGTTTCTGCCGCTGGAAGATCGCGGCGTATTCCTGACGCAGGTTCAGCTTCCGGCAGGCGCGACACTTGAGCAAACTGCCAGCGTCGTCGCCAAAGTTGAAAACTATTATCTCACCGAAGAGAAGGCCAACGTGCTGTCGGTCTTCTCCACCATCGGCGCAGGTCCGGGCGGCAATGGACAAAACGTGGCGCGTCTGTTTGTGCGGCTGAAAGACTGGGAAGCGCGGCCCGGTGCCGATCGCACCTCGTTCGCGATTATCGATCGCGCGACGAAGGCATTTCAGAAGATCAAAGAGGGCCGGGTGATTGCCAGCAGCCCGCCAGCCATCACCGGCATGGGCAGCAGCTCCGGCTTTGACCTGCAACTGCAGGATCACGCGGGCGTCGGTCATACCCAACTGATGGCGATGCGTGACAAACTGCTGGAGATGGCGGGCAATGACAACGCGCTGTCGCGGGTACGGCACAATGGACTGGATGACAGCCCGCAGCTGCAGATCGATGTTGATGCACGTAAAGCGCAGGCGCTGGGCGTGTCGCTGGATACCATCAACGACACCCTGACCACCGCGTGGGGTTCCAGCTACGTGAATGACTTCCTGGATCGTGGCCGGGTGAAGAAGGTCTATGTGCAGGCTGCGGCTGAATTCCGCATGCTGCCAGACGACATCAACAAATGGTACGTGCGCAATAGCAGCGGCAAAATGGTGCCCTTCTCCGCGTTTGCCACCAGCCGCTGGGAGACCGGTTCCCCACGTCTTGAACGCTACAACGGCTATTCGTCGCTGGAGATTGTCGGCGAAGCGGCCAGTGGCGTCAGCAGCGGCACGGCGATGGATGAGATGGAAAAACTGGTTAATGCCCTGCCCCTGGGCGTCGGGTTCCAGTGGACCGGTGCCTCTTATCAGGAGCGGCTCTCCGGTTCGCAGGCGCCGGCACTTTATGCGATTTCGCTGCTGGTGGTCTTTCTCTGCCTTGCCGCGCTGTATGAAAGCTGGTCGATCCCGTTCTCGGTGATGCTGGTGGTGCCGCTGGGCGTGGTCGGCGCGCTAATCGCCACCTGGATGCGTGGGCTGGAAAATGACGTCTATTTCCAGGTTGGCCTGCTGACAGTAGTGGGGCTATCCGCCAAAAACGCCATCCTGATTGTAGAATTTGCTAATGAGATCAACAGCCGTGGACGCGAGCTGGTGGAATCTACGCTGGAGGCATCGCGTCAGCGCCTGCGGCCGATTCTGATGACCTCGCTGGCCTTTATCTTTGGTGTACTGCCCATGGCGATCAGCAGCGGAGCGGGCTCCGGCAGCCAGCATGCCGTAGGAACCGGTGTGATGGGCGGAATGATCTCTGCCACACTGCTGGCGATCTTTTTTGTGCCGCTGTTCTTTGTGCTGGTACGCCGCCGCTTCCCGCTCAAAGAGAAGCCGCTCGACTAAGTAGAGGCGCAAATAAAAAGCGGTCACTGATATCAGTGGCCGCCTTATTTCTGTGTGTGGTAAGAATTCCAGCAAGCGGGATTAACCTGCTTTTTTCTTCGCGCGTTACTTGTTGCGTAACATCGCTTCGATAAATTCTTTCCAGGTTCCCATTTCGGTGTCAATCATAATGCCCTCTCTTATTGTGCTGGCAATGTTACGCTCTTTTTTTATACAGGTGAATACGTTTACACCTGTTATATCTATCGGCATACGCCATAAAAACATGAATGTTGCTGGTTTTGCAAGCTGACGCACACTTCAGCAACTCCTTAACCCCGTTGAAAATAATTTATTTTAAACCCAGCGGTAGACTATTTTATCAACATGGCGAAATTCCTAAGCTCTTATTGATAAGCAGGGTAATGGTTAGCTGCGAAATTGATAGCGTTTACCCGATGCCGGACGATGACCTTGCTGCCGTGCTCTGTGGCCCGATTCCCGCGCCTGTGCAGATGCCGCAACGGATCACACTATGGTAAACTCGCACTTTGGCTGCTTTTTTCAGCTTTCACTTCTCACAGGACAATAAGGATCGGGCAATGAGCACGCAGTGGGTGATGTTCGGGATTAAAAATTGCGACACCATAAAAAAAGCCCGGCGCTTTTTAACAGACGCAGGCGTTGACTATCACTTCCACGACTACCGTGCGGATGGCCTGAACGATGCCCTGCTGCAGGAGTTTATCGATGCACTGGGTTATCAGGCTCTGCTTAACACCCGGGGCACCACCTGGCGTAAATTGCCTGAGAGTGATCGCGACGCGGTTACCGATGCCAGCAGCGCCAAAGCGCTGATGCTGGCGCATCCCGCCATGATTAAGCGTCCGCTGTTGCGCGCCCCGGATGGCTCCCTGCTCGCCGGTTTCAGCGAAGCCACCTATCAGAATGCTATCCAGGAGAAGTCATAATATGTTTTGCCCGGTCATTGAGCTGACGCAGCAGCTTATTCGTCGCCCCTCTCTCAGCCCCGATGATGCCGGATGTCAGGCTCTGCTGATCGCCCGTCTTGAAGCTATTGGCTTTAAGATTGAAACGATGAACATCGACGACACCCTGAATTTCTGGGCCACCCGTGGCGAAGGTGAAACGCTGGCGTTTGCCGGTCACACCGATGTGGTGCCGCCTGGCGATGCCAGCCGATGGATTAATCCGCCATTTGAACCCACCATCCGCGACGGTATGCTGTTCGGTCGCGGCGCGGCCGACATGAAAGGATCGCTGGCGGCAATGGTGGTGGCTGCCGAACGTTTTGTTGCGGTGCGTCCCAATCACCGAGGGCGACTCGCCTTTATGATTACCTCTGATGAAGAGGCCAGCGGGGCCAATGGCACGGTTAAAGTGGTTGAGCGGCTGATGGCGCGCCGCGAACGGCTCGACTATTGCCTGGTCGGCGAGCCCTCCAGCACGGAAGTGGTGGGTGATGTGGTGAAAAATGGCCGTCGCGGTTCGATCACCGCTAACCTGATGGTGCATGGCGTGCAGGGCCACGTCGCCTATCCACATCTGGCGGATAACCCGGTTCACCGGGCGATGCCGGCGCTGAACGAGCTGGTCGCGACCGAGTGGGATCAGGGGAATGAGTTCTTCCCGGCGACCAGCATGCAGATTGCCAACGTCCAGGCGGGCACCGGCAGTAACAATGTGATCCCCGGCGAGCTGTTTGTGCAGTTTAACTTCCGCTTCAGCACCGAACTCACCGATGAGATGATTCGTCAGCGGGTCGCAGAGCTGCTGGATCGTCACCAGTTGCGTTACACCATTGAGTGGAAACTCTCTGGCCAGCCCTTCCTGACCACGCGCGGTAAGCTGGTTGATGCCGTCGTGAAAGCTGTAGCGCACTATAATGAAATTAAGCCGCAGCTGCTGACCACGGGCGGAACCTCCGATGGCCGCTTTATTGCCCGGATGGGTGCACAGGTGGTGGAACTGGGGCCAGTGAATGCCACCATTCATAAAATCAATGAGTGTGTGAAAGCCTCCGACCTGCAGATGCTGAGCCGGATGTACCAACGCATCATGGAACAACTGATCGCCTGACGGCGGTTTTAAGGAGCAGCAAATGGAATTTATTAAAGATTACTGGTGGATCCTGGTGATCCTGCTGATGGTTGGCGTGCTGATGAACGTTTATAAAGATCTGAAACGCATCGATCATAAAAAATTTATGGATAACAAACCCGACCTGCCGCCGCATCGTGATTTCAACGATAAATGGGATGACGACGACAACTGGCCGAAGAAGAAGTAAACGAAAAAGCCCCTGCTATGCAGGGGCTTTTTTATGGTTCTTCACAAAGTCAGCTCTCATCAGCGTTAAGATCGGGCTTGCGCAGGGGCTTTTTTACATCATCACGATAACATCATCGTCACCCGGTTTTGCGCCGCTTAACGCCTCATCAAAGTAGCGTTTTGGCACCGTATAACGCAGATGATTCAGCGCCAGCTCCATGCTGCGGTGATCGATGGCATGCTCCAGATCGTCAACGATATCCAGGGTAACGTCGCCACCGCAGGCGGTCAGCCGATGCTCCGCCTGCTGCGCATGGTGCAGCGGGACCTGCTCATCATAATCACCGTGGATCAGGTGGATGGTGGTGCGGGTACTGGCCTTCTCCGGCAGGGTAATAAACCGGCCATTAAATACCACCGCGCGGCCCGCCAGATCCGGATGCGCCTTAACCCCTTCCAGCACCATACTGCCGCCCTGCGAAAAGCCGATTAAGGCTGTCGCTTCCGGCCGCACGCTGCTCTTTTTTTGCCAGTGACGCACAGACCCAACAAACTGCGGCATGGCCGCATCAACCCGCTGCTGGACGGTCTGATCGTGCAGGTCGGTTTCGCCGAACCACTGACGACTCGCACCAGGCGAGCCGACGGACACCACCAGCGCGTCGGGAAACGTTCGGGCAAACCAGTTGCCAATCTCGCCCATTGAATCCGGGTTATCGCCAACGCCATGGTAGAGCAGAAACAGCTGTGCTGTGGTGGCAGGCTGTTGAACGATTACATATTTCAGTGTCATGTTGACCTCCTGTGTTCACTCTACGCCGCCTGGCATAAAATCATATGAGGATAATTTGAACCAGCTGGTCGAATTATTTCAACGGCAGGTGCAGCAAGGCTGCATCAACGCCCAGTGTCTGGAGGGCCGCTGCCGCCTGCTGACGCAGCGCTGCGACTAGCGCTTTGCGCCCACTCACTCCCGCCTGCTGGGCCAGTTCGCCCAGGGCTGTGGGTGTGGCAACCGCCGCAGCCAGCAGCGGTAAAGAGGCTGAACTGGCCTGCACCAGACGCTGCAACACCGGCAGGCTCGCTTCCAGTGGCCGCTGCGCCCAGGCAAAACCCGCCGCCAGACGAATATCCTGCGCGGTCAATCCGTCGTCAGTAACCTGATCAAACTGCAGTTCCAGTGCGATATGCTGGCGCAACAGCGGCCAGTCTCGCGCCAGCTGTTCTGCCGCGCGGTGCTGCAATGCCTCACCCGCAGCAGAACAGGGCAACATGGCCATCGCCGCGTAGCAGCCGCTGCTGGCTTCGCGCTGACTGCCAATCCGCACCAGGCTAAAGCCACAGGCGCGCCAGAACGCCCAGAGAGATTCAGTGTAGCCGAAGCTGACGGAGAGGTAGTCATATCCGGCTGCCGCACTGGCCGCTGCCGCAACCAGCTGCTGTCCGGTTCCCAGACGACGCCGCTCCGCCGCCACGGCAATACGGCTGATGCGCAGCGAGCGCAATGTCGCCGCCTCAGCCAGACCAGCGTGGGCTGCCAGCGACTGCGCCACCAGATTCCCGCGGGGTCGCCGGGTGCCCGCCCAGACCGCCTGTGCCAGTGCAGGTTCAAGACCGCCCTCTTCCACCAGCCAGAGCGCGCCCTGTAACGCCGACGCGTCGCCGGCCCGCCACAGCTGCATGCCCGGAGCATCCAGCAGGCGGCGCAGATCAAGTGGCGAGGTACGATAGTGTGCACTGGTCAGCAGACGATACGCGGCCTCCAGCGCGCTGAAATCGTGGCGCTCAACACGATGAGGCGTTACAGGAGAATCGGGTGCGGTCGCGGCGGCATCGTCAAACAGCAGCGCCTGGTTCAGCCACTGCTCCAGCGGATCGAAACGCGACCAGCGCAGTGGCTCATCGAGCGTAAAATAGTGTGCATCAGGAAGCCCGGCGCAGAATTTAAGGATAAACCCGCGCCCGCTTCCTTCATAGCCCTGTACGGTGGTGGTGAGCAATACGCGGGGATATCGACTGACCAGCGCCTGCAGCAGCGGTGCCGGGATCGCCGCCGCTTCATCCACAATCAGCCATTCCGCCTGCGGCGGCGTCTCCAGCGCCAGCAGCGCATCGGGTGCCATAAAGTGAAAAGCGTCAGCGGCGAAGGTGCTCAGCACCTCCGTTGAGGCTTTGGCCGGAGCCGTCACCAGACAATGTCCGTTCAATCGCGCCAGCATACCCGCCAGCGCCGATTTACCGCGTCCGCGGGGCGCGGTCAGCACGGCAACCCCCGATGGCAGCCTCATCAGCTGATCGAGTATCGCCTGCTGCTGCTGCGGTGCCTGACAGTGCCACTGCGGCCAGTCCGGCTGCGCCGGAAACCGGCATGGCTGATGCTGCCGCTCCAGCAGCACCTGGTCATCCGCTAATATCAGCTGTTGCAGGTGGTGAACAAAATAAGGGGTGGCGATGGGTTCAGCGACATCGGCCCAGCGCAGGCTGTCGCTGTCAGGCTGCTGCGCCCACTGTTCCCAGGGCGGCACCAGCAGTAACAGCCAGCTACCGGCGGTGAGCGTGCCAGCCAGCGCAGCGAAAGCGTCGGCATGAAAGCCCTGACGAGCGTCAAACAGAGCATGACGAAATTCACGGCCAAGCAGCGTGCGCACCGCAGCAGGCTGTTTGTGCAGGACCGGCGTTTTATACTGACCCGGCCCTTTATCCGAAGCAGAGAACAGCGGTTCCGGGCTCAACGCCAGCCAGTCGCCGGTCAGCGTTTCACGCCACGCCGCAGCCCGTAGTAAACACCAGGCCGGGTCGCCGCTGATCACCGCCAGACGACGCACACCGGCCTGCTGCATAAGCTGCGTAAGAGGCTGCAGACTCATTAGTTGCTGGCGAAGGTGTTGCACTGTCCTGGATTGCCACCATCAAACCCGCGCTTGAACCAGGTATAGCGCTGCTCAGACGTGCCGTGGGTGAAGCTGTCCGGCACTACGCGGCCCTGACCTTTCTGCTGCAGGCGGTCATCGCCAATTGCCTCGGCGGCATTCAGCGCTTCCTGCAGATCGCCCGCTTCCAGGATGTTTTCCTGCTGCATATAGTGTCCCCAGACACCGGCAAAACAGTCCGCCTGCAGTTCCATTTTGACGGAGAGCTGATTGACCTGCGTCTGGCTGGCACCCTGCTGCATCTCACGCACTTTCGGTTCAATACCCAGTAGTTTCTGGACATGGTGGCCAACTTCATGCGCGACGACGTAGCCCTGGGCGAAGTCACCGTCCGCGCCAAGTTTGGTTTTCATCTCGTCATAAAAAGAGAGGTCGATGTAGACGGTCTGATCGGCAGGACAGTAGAACGGCCCCATGACTGACTGTCCGGTACCACAGCCAGTGCGGGTTGCGCCGCGATACATCACCAGCTTCGGTGCCACATACTGTTTGTTCATCTGCTGGAACAGTTTGCCCCAGGTGTCTTCCGTGGTGGCCAGAATCACCTTCGTGAATTTCGCAGCCTCATCATCATTGGCGCTGACGCTGCGCTGTTGCTGCTGGCTGGTCGGTGCAACTTCGCCGCCTGTCAGCAGTGCGGTCAGGTCGTAACCGTAATAACCCGCGATGGCCACAACAATCAGCAGCACAATACCGCCTTTACCGCGCGGCAGACGAATCTGGCGGCCTCCGCCGCCTAAACCGGACGATTGATCGCGACGGTCTTCTACATTGTCGCTTTCGCGACGCCCTTGCCAGCGCATGCTGTTTTCCCTCAGTCATTTTTTCAGATGGCATGATTTTAGTTGTGTGAGGCAGCAATCACCAGCTTTACCCTGAAATGAAAAAAGGAGAGCCGGGGCTCTCCTTTTTGTTTCTGCGCGGCAGGCAAACTCAGTCGAGCTTCACGCCCAGCCGCTGTGCAACCGCTTCATAGGCTTCCACCACGCCGCCGAGGCTCTGGCGGAAACGGTCTTTATCCATTTTATCCAGCGTCTCTTTGTCCCACAGGCGCGCACCATCTGGCGAAAACTCATCGCCCAGCGTCACTTCGCCGTTAAACAGACCAAACTCCAGTTTGAAGTCGACCAGAATCAGACCCGCATCGTCGAACAGTTTGCTCAGCACCTCGTTGGCTTTAAAGGTCAGCTCCTGCATCCGCGCCAGGTTCTGTTTGCTGACCCAGCCAAAGGTTTCGCAGTAGGATTCATTAACCATCGGGTCATGCTTTGCATCATCTTTCAGGAAAAGATCAAACAGCGGCGGATTGAGCACAATGCCCTCTTCCACGCCCAGACGTTTTACCAGCGAGCCTGCGGCGCGGTTACGTACCACGCACTCTACCGGCACCATCTCCAGCTTCTTCACCAGCGCTTCAGTATCTGACAGCAGCGCTTCCATCTGGGTCGGGATACCCGCTTCCTGCAATTTAGTCATGATAAAATGGTTAAACTTGTTGTTAACCATTCCCTTGCGATCAAATTGCTCGATTCGGGCGCCATCACCTGCTGACGTATCGTTGCGGAATTCGAGTATCAGCAGATCCGGGTTATCGGTGCTGTATACGGTTTTCGCTTTACCGCGATACAACTCAGCTCGCTTTTGCATCTTGTTCACTCCAGACTTGAAATAACGGGTGTTCAGCGGCCAGTGCCGCTGCGGCGATTGCCTTGACGCAATCGTTTACTTCGCCGCGCGCTATTATGCCAAAAACAAAATAAAAAGGCCGGAGAATCTCCGGCCTTGGGCAACTTTATTTGTTCAGCGCCGCCTGGAACACGGCCACCAGCGCATCGTTCTGCGACTGGGTCAGCACATGCCCTTTCGGGTCGATGAATTGCAGACTGGTGCGGTTGTCGAGATCGCCGACCTGCACTTTGTAATCACCGTTTGGTAATTCCGGATCTTTCGCACCGACTGAATCCCAGTCGCTGCTGCTCAGTGACTTGTAGGTCACCTTCATGCTGCCGGTTGAGCGGGTCGTGTCGGTCACTTCCATCCCGACGCGTTTCATTGCATCAGGCAGACGCTGCCATGCCACATTGTATGGCGTACGCAGGATCAGCAGTGGCAGGCCGGTATCATCTGCACCGCTCTGCACATCAATGGCCCCATTCACCCGACCAGAGGCCGCGTTTTCACTCGCCGTATCAATCTTGTCCATACCGGTGCTGATGTCATTCAGCATCTGGGCGGTATAACGCTGGATCTGCACAGGTGAGGTAATGGTTTTACCATCCTGCTGCAGCTCCAGCAGACGAACGGTTAACTGCTGCTGATAGCTCTGCGACTGCACGCTGATCTGGTAGCGACCACGATACTGCTGATCTTCATCAGCACGGTTCCACTGCACCCAGTCCGTCGTCAGCTGCTGCCCTGCGTCATTACGGGAAGCAATCGGGAATTTGTATGACTGCACCACGTTGACGACCTGCGACCAGACTGAGCCGCGGCTGTTATCAATCATCAGCGCGCCGGTATTGTTGCTGAACTGTGCGCGGGTGCCGTTCATCAGCGCCAGCGGCTGGGCTGGCGGACGGATGTCGAGTTGCTTGCCGGTGGGTGCCTGACTGGTCGTGCGCGGCACGTCGAAATCACCACGCTGCACCGGCAGGATCATTCCGGCAGGTGCTTTCAGTTCATTTAACTGACTGGCTTCAAGATAAGATTCGTCACCGCTGACCTGGCGCTTATAACGCTGATCGCTTGAACAGGCCGACAACAGCATCAGGGTAGAAAGCCCCACCACTGTGGCTACTGTTGACCGCTTTACTGAGTAATTCATTCAAACTCCCTAAATTATCGCAAACCCGCTTTCACCAGCGCCTGCTCCACTTTCGGCTGGCCGGCTGCAGTCAGTGGCGTCATTGGCAGACGCAGCGTGTCGTTAGCGATTAATCCTAGCTGTTTCGCAGCCCATTTCACCGGGATAGGATTGGGTTCACAGAAAAGCGTCTGGTGCAGATGCATCAGACGCTGATTCAGGCGGCGTGCCTCGACGAAATTGCCCTGCTGTGCGAGTTGACACAGTTCGACCATTTCGCGCGCAGCCACGTTGGCCGTCACCGAAATGACGCCTTTGCCGCCCAGTTGCATAAAGTCCAGCGCAGTCGCGTCATCGCCACTCACCAGAATGAAATCTTCATTAACCAGCTCTTGGATCTGACTAACCCGCGATAAGTTCCCGGTTGCCTCTTTGATTCCGATAATATTTTTGATTTCGGCCAGGCGGGCAACGGTTTCCGGCAGCATGTCGCAACCGGTACGCGAGGGAACGTTATACAGCATCTGTGGCAGGCTGGTGCTATTCGCAATCGCTTTAAAGTGCTGGAACAGCCCTTCCTGCGTCGGACGGTTGTAATACGGGGTCACGGTCAGGCAACCCACAACGCCGGAATTTTCAAAACGCTTAGTCAGAGAGATGCCTTCAGCGGTGGCGTTTGCCCCGGTTCCGGCAATCACCGGAATACGGCCATCGGCCAGCTCCAGGGTCAGCATCACCACATCACCATGTTCTTCATGGCTCAGGGTAGCAGATTCGCCTGTGGTGCCGACGGAAACGATCGCCGCGGTGCTGCTGGCGACGTGATAATCAATCAGTTTTTTCAGACTCGACCGGCAGACATTACCGCTGTCATCCATTGGCGTAACGAGTGCAACAATACTTCCCGTAAACATTGGCGATCCCCTCGACAAACAAGTGCTTCATGGTACGTTTTACACTTAGGGAAAAGCAAGCCAGCCACGCCATTCCCGCGCTTGTCAGCAGTTTTTTTTATGTTTACCTTATGGTTATTAGCGAAAGCAGAGGAAAAGCCATTTTGCCGCAATCTCAGCCCCATCATCTGGTGATCACCGCGCTCGGTGTTGACCGTCCGGGTATCGTCAACACCATTACCCGACACGTCAGCAGCTGCGGTTGCAATATTGAAGATAGCCGTCTTGCCATGCTTGGGGATGAGTTCACCTTTATCATGCTGCTGTCGGGCAGCTGGAACGCGATCACACTGATTGAATCGACCCTGCCACTGAAAGGGGCAGAGCTGGAACTGCTGATCGTCATGAAGCGCACCAATGCCCGGCTCCGTCCGCCGATGCCCGACACCGCGTTCATTCAGGTTGAGGTGGCTGATTCGCCGCATATTATTGAACGCTTTACCGATCTTATCGATAAGCATCAGATGAATGTGGCCGAACTGGTGTCGCGCATTACGCCAGCGCAACACAATTTGCCACCTACGCTCTATATTCAAATGACCGCTCACAGTCCGACGCGAACCAGTGGCACCCCGTTTGAGCAGGCGTTTAATACCCTGTGTCAGGAGCTGAATGCTCAGGGAACGCTGCGCCTTTACAGTGTGTCAGATGCCGACAGCAGCGAATCTGTCAGCGCGGTACGCTAAGCTTTGGTCAATTAACCGGAGTTATTTCTCCACATTACTGCCACTGAAAGGTGACCGGCTATGTGGTGAAATACCCCCTGATGGTAATTTTCCCTCTGGCCGTTTCTGACCGGATGGTGTATTACCCACAGCCTGAATAAGAAAATGGAGAGATGTAATGAATCCACTGAAAGCCGGAGATACTGCACCCGCATTTAGCCTGCCCGATCAGGACGGCGAACACGTGAATCTGACCGACTTCCAGGGACAGCGCGTTCTGGTGTACTTTTACCCGAAAGCGATGACACCAGGCTGCACCGTGCAGGCGTGCGGTCTGCGTGACAACATGGATGAGTTGAAAAAAGCGGGCGTTGAAGTGCTGGGCATCAGCACCGACAAACCGGAAAAACTGTCAAAGTTTGTCGAAAAAGAGCTGCTGAATTTTACCCTGCTCTCCGATGAAAACCATGAAGTCTGCCAGGCGTTTGGCGTCTGGGGTGAAAAAACGTTTATGGGGAAAACCTATGACGGCATTCATCGCATCAGCTTCCTGATAGATGCTGAGGGCAGGATCGAAAAAGTGTTTGATAACTTCAAGACCTCGAATCACCACGACATGGTGCTGGATTACGTCAAGTCAGCCTGATGTTGAGGGGCGCGGTAGCCTTAACGCCGCGCCCTGCTTAGCTGCCTCTTCCCCGCCCGTTTTTATCCTGCCGTTGCGAAACACTGTGAGTTAACGCGATTACGCGGCGGCCACGATAACGCAGTTGCGCCCGGCATTTTTCGCTTCATAGAGCGCCGCATCCGCCTGTTTTAAACTGCCTTCCAGCCCGACATCCTGCGAACCATTCCATGCCGCGACGCCGATAGACAAGGTAATGCGACCCACGTCGGTGAGCCAGGCTTCTGCAATGCCCAGTCGCACGCGCTCGGCGATAATCTGCGCCTCATCCAGCGCCGTTCCCGGCAGCAGCATCAGAAACTCCTCTCCGCCGTTGCGGCACACCACATCAGACTGACGGGCGCTGGCACGCAGCGTGCTCGCCACCTGCTGAATCACCCGGTCGCCCACATCGTGGCCCCAGCTATCGTTGACGTTTTTAAAGTGATCGATATCCAGCGCCAGCACCGAGAAAGGCTGACGTAGCGTGCGGTAGTACTCCAGTACCGCATTAAGACCACGCCGATTCAGCAACTGAGTCAGGGGGTCGGTCTGGGCTTCCGAACTCAGACGACCGATTTTGTCCTGCACCAGTCCGATGCCGGTGAGCAGCGCGCGCTTGACCTGCGCCGCCTCAAAATACCAGGCACTGATGCCGCCAATCTCTTTTGATACGCCCTGCGCATCCATCCGGCTGGCTTTGCGGGCCAGCTGGAACAGTGGTCGGGCAATCAGCCGTGCCAGCCCTAACGCAACCAGCAGGGTCAGCAGTGCGAACGGCACCGAGTTCTTCAGGACTTTCATTAACAGGCCTGAAAGCGGGTTCAGCGTGACGTTAATCGGCTTCAGTGCCACCACCGTCCAGCCGGTGGTCGGGACGACGGCATAGCCCGCCAGCTGCGTCGACTCACCTGCACCCGCAAGCATCAGCGAGCCATTGGTCTGCTCGTCACGCGGACTGACGATGGCGGGCAGAACTTTACCAATCAGCTGACGATTCTGGTGATACAACACCTCATTATTACTGTCGAGCACATAGACCGTGGTGCCATCACGGTAGAATTGTTCACCCAGTAGCGCATTCAGAATGCTTTTTTTCTTCAGATAGATCGTGCCGCCGATGTAGCCCAGATAGTCGCCATCGGGACTCCAGATTGGCCAGGAGACAAATACCAGCAGATTATTGGCTGCAGAAAGGGTCGGTTTACTGATGATCGGCTGCCGCAGCGTCAGCGCTTCGCGGGAGGCGTCGCTGGTGACACGCATCCCTTTCAGCGTCAGGGATTCAGGCGAGATCGCTTTGATCGCGCCCTGCTCATCCACCACGGCTACCGAGTTGAAACTGGTGGTCTGCTCACGCAGACGATTGACTTCGCTATTCAGCAGTCCTTCATTATTAAAGTCACGGCTTAGCTGATTGGCGCTGTAGTGCAACTGTGACTGCGCCAGCTGGAAGAAAATTTCACTGGTTGAGGCCAGCTTGGCGGCATAGGCCCGGTTAGCCTCAAGCGTGGTGTCAATCAGCACCTGGCGCTGCACCCGCCAGGTAGCATAGAGCGTATTCGCGAGCGTGATAACAATGCTGACAATCACCAGCAGGGCGATCAGATTGCGCAAGTCGGCCTTGGGCCGAAAGAGCTTTAACATGGCGTCGCCGCCCCGGAGAAGAGTGTCATGTCGTGAATGCCTGATTATTTTTTTAATGTGTGCCAGAAGCCCTGATAGCCGGGTTTAAGTCTACACTGTGTCGGCATTTTTGAGCAGCATTAAGACAAATATCACCCCGCTTAATACAGATTTAGCTGGCACTAATCGATTAACCCCTGACTATCGTAAAATGGCCAGGGTCCCGAAAAGTGGCCAATCGCGCACTGATGCGTGACCATTCCCTGCACTGGCTGCCAGCAATGGAGCAAAAAGCCGGGCGGCTCCAGAATAAAGTGAGCCGGTCCCTCCGGGTGCAGATCCAGAGCCACCTGATGCGACACGCCGGGTGCGACACAGGCCAGGGTTCCGGCAAAGCGGGTCTGCAGGCTGCGATGCAGATGACCACAAAGCACCCGCTCAACCTGCGGATGGCGGACAATGATCGCCTCAAGTGCCTCAGGATGGCGTAACCGTTGCCGATCCATATGCGCAATGCCACAGGCAAAAGGGGGATGATGCAGCATCACCAGCGTGGGCTGATCCGCGGCCTCGCGCAGTGCCTGATCCAGCCATTGCAACTGCTGCTCATCCACCTCCCCCCACGGCTGTTGCGGTACGCTGGAGTCCAGGGCCAGCAGCCTGACGCCGCCCACGCTAAGCTGCCAGTTCAGGGTCGGCCCCGCCTGCAGGTAGGTGTGATCCGGGAAGGCAGCACGCAGTGCCTCGCGATCGTCGTGATTGCCCGCCATCAGATAAAAGGGCAACTGGAGGCGCTGCAGGGCTTCGCGCAGCGTCTGATACTCTTCCGGCCTGCCAAAATCGACCAGGTCGCCGGTAATCACCACCACATCGGGACGCGGCTGCAGCGCGTTAAGGGTATCGATAACTTGCAGTAAAGCGGCATGGGTATCGACCTGTTTATAAGAGAGACGACCAAAAGCCTTGATATGCAGATCGCTGATTTGCGCGATGACTGTGGGTTGAACAGACACAACAGACTCCTTAGCAACTAAATTCCAGCGCGGCCTGGCGGGTCAGCGACCAGCTGATGCGCTGTCCCGCCTGCCAGATTTCGCGAGCATGACGCTCGACCTGAATGGGGTTATCCAGCCCGATATCGATCAGTAAGCGCTGCGAGGCGCCAAGAAACGTACTGCCCACCACCACACCGCGCTGGGCATAGCGGGTGTCGTCAGCCAGCAGCACATCTTCCGGGCGGCAAAAACGCAGGGGATGACCGTCGGGATCGTGCGCAATGCAGTTTATGGCGCCCACAAAATCCGCTACAAAGCGGGAGGCCGGGCGCTGATAAATTCCCTGCGGAGTATCCAACTGCATCAGACGGCCCTGCTCCATCACCGCGATGCGATCGCCCAGCGCCATCGCTTCCTGCTGATCGTGGGTGACGTAAACCGCAGTGATCGCCAGCCGCTTGAGCAGCGCGCCGATCTCCAGCCGCAGTCGATCGCGCAGCCTGGCGTCAAGCGCCGCCAGCGGCTCATCGAACAACAGGACTTTAGGCCGGGCGGCCAGCGCACGTGCCAGCGCCACCCGCTGCTTCTGCCCGCCGGACAATTTATCAATCGCCCGGTGGGACAGATGTGTCAGGTCAACCAGTGCCAGCATTTCCGCGACCCGCGCATCACGCTCGGCACGTGGCACGCCCTGCACCTTCAGACCATAGGCGACGTTCTGCGCCACGTTGAGCGTCGGGAACAGCGCGTAGTTCTGAAACACCATGCCAACGTTGCGTTTCTCAATCGGCAGCGCGGTGACGTTACGCTTGTCAAACCAGATCTCTCCCGGGGGATCGCTGCTATCCAGACCGCTGATAATACGCAGCAGCGTGGTTTTGCCACAGCCTGACGGCCCCAGCAATACCAGTGTTTCACCGGCGTGAACCTGCAGGTCGAGCGGATGCAGCGCGACCTGCTGATTAAAGCGACGCGAGCAGTGGCGCAGCGTCACGTTGACGGCCTCATTCATACGGTTTCCTCTCTCTGCTGCCGCGAAGATTGCCGTTCCAGCCAGTGATTACAGGCGTTGAGCAACAGCAGCAGCGGTAAAATCATCATAATAAAGATCAGGGTATAGGCGGACCCGACTTCCAGTCGCATCGAGGTGTAGCTGTCGGCCAGACCGACCGGCAGGGTTTTGGTCAGTGGCGTGTGCAGCATCCAGGTAATGTTGAACTCCCCCACCGACAGGGTGATCACCATAAATGCGCCCGCCAGAATGCCGTTGCGGCAGTTCGGGACGACCACGGTAAAGAAGCGGCGCCAGAAGCCCGCCCCCAGGCTGGCGGCGGCTTCTTCAAGGCGCGGCAGATCAATCGCCTGCATCACCGACAGCACCGGTCGGATCATAAAGGGCAAGGTAAAGAGCACATGGCCGATCAGGATGAAGAGCCAGCTGTCGCGCAACGCGCTGAACTGACCATAAAGCAGAATGATGCCCAGTGCGGTGGCCAGGCCCGGCAATGCGACTGGCAGCATCAGGCACTCCTCAATGCGGCTGGCCCAGCGTGACGGTGATTTCAGTAAGCCCCAGGCGGCCGGCACGCCAGCGATAACCGTCACCGCCAGACAACTCAGAGCGATCAGCAGCGACAGCCAGAAGGTGTCGGCATACATCTGCCACACCTGTTCCACCCACTTCAGCGTCAGGCCGCTGCGCAGGCCAGTGAAATAGTTCTGCGTGACGCCCGCCAGCATCGAGAGCACAACCGGCACAATCATAAACAGCGCGGTGAGGCTGGTGATCACCACCTGCAGCCAGAACAGCCCCCGGCGTTTCATGTCTTCTCCTTACGGCGGGCAGCCAGTCCGTTCGCCAGCATCAGCGCCAGCCAGGCCACCGTCCCCATCACCACCGAAAGCGCCGCTGCGGTGGCAAAGTTGGCGTAATTAGTGAACTCACCATAAATGGTCAGCGGCAGCACCGCGAGCTCTGTGCCAAGGGTAAATGCGGTGCCAAAGGCGCCCATGCTGGTGGCGAAACAGAGCGCGCCGCAGGAGAGCAGCGCCGGTTTCAGCCCAGGAATGATGACGTCAATGATGATGCGCCACTGGCTGGCACCCAGCGATCGGGCGGCCTCTTCCAGCGAACGGTCCAGCTTTTCACTGGCCGCCACCAGCGTCACGATGGCGCGCGGCAGCGAAAAATAGAGATAGCCAATAAATAAGCCGCTGAGCGAATAAGCAAGGACCCAGCGCTCATGAAACAGGCTGAGACTGAGTTGCGCCAGAACACCCTGACGCCCCGCCAGCATGACCATCAGAAATCCCACCACCACGCCCGGAAAGGCCAGCGGAAAGGTCAGCAGCGCCAGCAGCGTGCCTCGCCCGGTAAAGCGCTGCCGTGCCAGAAAGCAGCCCACCACCGCAGCAATCAGCAGCGTCACCAGTGTGACCGCTGCCGAGAGCAGCACGGTATTCAGCAGGCTTTGCAGATATTGCGGCTGGCTGATTACCGTCCAGTAGCCGCTGTGGTGAGTTGTACGATCTTCCGTCATACCGATCTGCAACAGACGAGCAAACGGCAACAGCCAGAAGGCAGCAAAGAACAGCAGCGCAGGCAGCAGCATCCACGGCCAGTTTGCCCCCAGCGGCCGAAGGCGGTGGCGAACTGAGTCGCCAGCAGCAAACGGATTGATCTCTGAGAGTAACATCAGCGGATCTCGCTCAGGTAACGGGCGGAGAAGCTCTTCTGCGCGTCGGCCATTTGCTGATAATCAACCGTGTGAGCGCGCGCATAGTCGCTGTCAGGCAGAAAATATTTCTTCGCTTCGGGTGACATCGCCCCCGCCCGGACCGGACGCAGCCAGGCATTAGCCCAGATCGCCTGACCGGCATCTGACAGCACGAAATCGATCACTTTCTTACCGTTGGCCGGATGCGGCGCATTTTTCACCAGGCTGATGACGTAAGGCACCGTGACCGTCCCCTCGCTGGGGATCACAAATTCCACATTGGCGTGATCTTTGTAGCGGGCGCGATAGGCGTTGAAGTCGTAGTCGATCAGAATCGGGATTTCGCCTGAAATCAGCCGGGCATAGGCGGTCTGCTTAGGCACAATCGGCTGGTTGCGTTGCAGTGCTTTGAACCAGTTGATGGCCGGGGTGAAGTCATGAAGACTGCCGCCTTTCGCCTGGTTCACCGCGACGGCTGCAACGTAGCCCACAAAGGCGCTGGCCGGATCAAGATAACCCACCATGCCTTTATATTCCGGCTTCAGCAGATCATCCCAGGAACGCGGCACCGGCGCGCCACCCAGCGCATCAACATTGACCATAAAACCCATGGTACCGGAGTGCAGCGCTACCCACTTGCCAGCAGGATCTTTCATGCCTGCCGGGATCTGATCCCAGTTTGCCGGTTTGTAAGCGCTAACCACGTCTGCACTGACTGCCTGAATGCCGAAGCTGACGCCGTAATAGACCACGTCGGCGACCGGATTGCTTTTCTCGGCGACCAGCTGCGCCAGCGCCTGACCCGAATTTTTATTGTCCTGCGGCACATGAATGCCCGTCGTTTTTTCGATCGCCTGAAGCTGTGTCGCCCAATCGGCCCACTCTGGCGGGCAGTTGTAGCAGATAGCATTTTCAGCCGCCTGCGCCCACGATGAGGCAAGCGTGCATCCGGCCAGCAGCGCAGCGCTGGCGATAGGTTTGAAGTTAACGGTGAGTGACATGATGTTCCCCTGAAAAAGAGCCATGAAATGCCGGGGCGACACTCTCCCCGAAACGTAAATGATGTGCCAGCAAATGGGTTTTACCGCCGACGGGATTCAGAAGCAGGTCAATAGCGCGCGCGCCCATTAGCGCAATCGGCTGCACCACGCTGGCCAGTGAAGGTGAAAGCTGTTCGCCCAGCTCAATGCCATCGAAGCCGACCACGGAGAGCTGATTCGGAACGCTGACGCCGGCACGCGCAGCGGCGCCCAGCAGGCTGATAGCCAGCAGATCGTTACTGCAAATCACCGCCGTCAGCGGCGAAGGTGAATTAATCAGCGGCAGCAACGGATGGAAATCGGACTGGATATGGCTGGGCATCTCAATCATCGCCTGCGGCGTCAGACCGGCCTGCTGCATGGCATCGCAGTAGCCGAGATAGCGCAGACGGGCGCGGTCAGATTGCTGCATAGGGCCCGCAGCCATCACGATGTGGCGGTGGCCCAGTGACACCAGATGAGCGGTCGCTTCGGCAATGGCTTTGCGGTTATCTACGCACAGCGCGGGCCATTCGTGCTGTTGCGGTACGTTGTGGGTCAGCACGAAGGGCATCTTCGCCGCCGCCAGTGTCGGCAGCAGCGCACTGCTGTCGGCATCTGCCACCGTCAGTACCAGACCGGCGACACGCTGGTGCAGCATATGTTCGACAATGGCCGCTTCCCGCTCAGCCTGATAATCACTGGTTGCTACCAGCAGCCCATATCCCGCCAGACGAGCCTGCTGCTCCATCGCCTGTAATTGCATGGCAAAAACCGGATTGAGCAGTGAAGGCAACAGGACGCCAAGCGTGGTGGAGTGCTGGGTGCGGAGCTGACGGGCAATATGATTCGGGCGGAAACCGATCTGTTCCGAGGCGGCAAGCACCTTTTGCAGCGTGCCCGGTTTTAGCAGATGAGGGTCAGAAAAGGCGCGCGCAGCGGTTGCGCGGGAGACCCCTGCCAGTCTGGCTACGCTGATTAAATCGGTCATGACTGCCTCGTTTATTGTCGATGAGATCGATCTCATTGCGACAACACTAGCGGCGTTCTATGACAGGGGCATCACAGGAATTTGACGGGCAGGTGACAGCGGCAGTGACGCCGCTGTGGGGGAATTAAAGCATCAGGAAGGCGTAACCGCTGTTTTCCAGGGTCGCAACGGTGGTGCCGCTGGAGATAGTGTGAGTGACCATCGGGTCGATCCAGTTGCGCTCAAGCTGATGAAAAGCCACTGACTGATCGCAGATAGTGACCTGAACGCCCGCTTTTTTCAGCTCGCTGATCAGCTTCAGGTTCGGGTTATCGACGCCGTAGGCTTTGCTGAACTGGTCATTATTCAGCGCTGATGAAACCGCGTCGCCGTTAATTGACACCACAAATTTCAGCTGGTCGAGTGGCACACCTGCCGCATAATAGAGGTTGGTGACGCGCGCTACGCGCTCCAGACCGAGATTCGGCTTACGAATATCCCCTTCACTGCGGTTGATCTGGAATACTATTTTATTACTCAGGCCCGCTGTCGTGCCGGGTTTAAATGCAGGCGTATCGACATAATGTATTTTTCCGTAGCCTTCAATCGCTGGCGTACTCCAGAAATCAGCAGGTTCGGATTTATTATCCGCCATTTTCCCGCTGACCTTATCGAATAATTCCGGCAACTGTAAAACATTGCCTCCGATAAATCCCGCTACGGCTGCCATCACCACTAAAGCTGCTGGACGCATTAACTCTTCTCCCGATCGTTTAAAACATCAATTACATTGCCAGCCACGCGTATCCCTGGTTTTGCAGGGTTGATACGGTGGTCGGACTGGAAAGTGCATGGACTACAGATTTATCAATCCAGTTATTAGGATAGTGATGGAATGCCACGGACTGATCGCAGACCGAGACTTTCACTCCCGCCTGATTCAGCTCATTAATCAGCTTCAGGTTTGGATTTTCGATGCCATAAAACTTTTTAAAATGGGCGTTATCCAGCATGGCGGGCGTCGCATCGCCGGTGACCGAAACGACAAACTTCAGCTGATCGGCCGGAATGCCGGAGGCGATATATAAATTCACCACGCGCGCCACACGCTCCAGTCCCAGATTGGGCGCGGTCATCGCGCCATCGCTTCGGGTAATCTGGAAAACAATTTTATTGCTCAGGCCCGCCACCGGTTTAAACGCGGCGTCGGGCTCATAATGAATTTTGCCGTAACCTTCAATCGCTGGTGTGCTCCAGAATCCCGGGGCTTCCTGTGGCTCGGTTGCAAAATGGCGTGTCACTTTGTCATAAATCTCGCCACTCTGTGTGACAGCCGCGCCAACGACTCCGCCAATAATGGCGATTAACGCGTATGAAACAACTGAACGCATAACACTTCTCTCCGGCAAATAATGTCTGGCAGATTCAGGACTGAATCAGGTCGGCTATCTATATCACAGCGCAGGCATAATTCTCGCCTGCGTAAATTCAGGTCAGCGCGCGGCTGATAACTGCTGAAATTATTCACCTTCCGTATTAATCGAAAAGTTTCATTATGAGGAAAAAAAGGTCTTAATCAGAATGGACCTGACTCTTTGTGCTCTTTTCACTTCCTGTGACATTAACAGCAATAAATAACAGCCAGGCGTAGTTGGAATAAGCAGGATAAAGGCGGGAGCTACGATTTAATTTATCAATGGCGAAGAGGAGATTCACGGCTCAGAGAGGGCTATTTTTTCAGAGTAGACCTGGAAAAACTCATGCCATAGTCAGTTTTTTTGAGTGAATTTACATAACTTTAAAAAAATCCGCTCACAGGCTAAATCTGCGCGGCAGCAGATTCTGCTTTATTATGCCGAAGCGCATTGGGAATAAATGAATAAGGCGTTACTTAACCGCTCACAAACCCGGCGATACTCCGCCGGTTTTTATTCGTTTAACCGCGGTTTAAGTTGGCAGGATGTTCAGTTTTTTTCGTCAAAATGGGCGATCTTGCACAAATTACGTCGGTCGCTTGCCAGAAAACGACATTTCATTCTTTTGATGCTCTGGTTAAGATAGTCACGAACCGTCGTTATCTGCGAAAAATGGAACATTCCCGCTGCGCACCTGTCCATTTTCAGGGCCTCTCTACAGGATTAAGGCATGTTGAACCGGTTAAAGAAAACGCTGATCGCCGCGCTCCTTCCGACGCTCATTTTCACTACTCTGTCACCTGCTTACGCCGATGTCAGTGATTCACTTCCCGATATTGGCACTACGGCCGGTTCGACGCTGTCGATTAATCAGGAACTGCAGATGGGCGACTTTTATGTGCGCCAGCTGCGTGCCAGTGCGCCGCTGATCAACGATCCGCTGCTTAATCAGTATATTAATCAGCTGGGTCAGCGACTGGTGTCGCATGCCGACTCAGTGAAAACCCCGTTCCACTTCTTTCTGATTCAGAACGATGAGCTCAACGCCTTTGCCTTTTTTGGTGGCAACGTGGTGCTGCACTCTGCGCTGTTCCGCTATACCGAAAATGAAAGCCAGCTGGCGTCAGTGATGGCGCATGAGATCTCACACGTTACCCAGCGCCATCTGGCGCGCGCAATGGAAGATCAAAAGCGCAATGCGCCACTGACATGGGTCGGTGCGCTGGGCTCAATTCTGCTGGCGATGGCCAATCCGCAGGCGGGCATGGCAGCACTGACCGGCACCCTGGCGGGAACTCAGCAGGGAATTATCAGTTTTACCCAGGGTAATGAGCAGGAAGCTGACCGCATCGGAATTCAGGTACTGCAGCGCGCCGGGTTTGATCCTCAGGCGATGCCGAACTTTTTACAGAAGCTGGCCGATCAGAGCCGCTTCTCCTCGAAGCCTCCTGAAATTCTGCTGACGCATCCCCTGCCTGACAGCCGTCTGGCGGATGCCCGCAACCGCGCTAACCAGATGCGGCCGGTGGTGGTGCAATCTACAGAAGATTTCTATCTGGCAAAGGTGCGTTCACTGGGCATGTACTCCACCGGGCGTAATCAGCTCACCGACGAACTGCTGAGCCAGTATGCCAGCGGCAATTCTCGTGAGCAGCTGGCGTCACAATATGGCAAAGCCATACAGTTTTTGCAGGCGAAAAGTTTTGCCGATGCGAAGCGGATTATGACGCCGTTGCTGGCGAAACAGCCGAATAACGTCTGGTTCCTGGATCTTATGTCGGACATCGATATCGGCCTGAATCAGCCACAACAGGCGATCGCCCTGCTCAGCGCCGCCACCAGTGCAAAAAACAGCCCGGTGGTGCAGCTCAACCTGGCCAACGCCTACGTTGAAGCGAAACAGTATGCCAACGCCAGCCGTATTCTGAATCGCTACACCTGGGCTAATAAAGATGATCCCAACGGCTGGGATTTGCTGGCCCAGGCGTCTGCACAGCAGGGACTGAATGATGAAGAATTATCGGCGCGGGCAGAGAGTCTGGCTCTGAATGGCCAGCTCGATCAGGCGATCACCGCGCTTGGCAGCGCCAGCGCACAGGTGCCGCTCGGCAGCCTGAAACAGGCGCGCTACGATGCCCGTATCGATCAGCTGCGCCAGTTACAACAGCGCTTTAAGCAATATCAGAAAGGCTGAGCATTCACGCTGCGAATAGAGGAGAGTCTGAGATGGTGACGATTTACCACAACCCGCGCTGCAGCAAGAGCCGTGAGACGCTGGCGCTGCTGAACGCCCGCGGGATAGAGCCGGAAGTGGTGCTCTATCTGCAAGCGCCGCCCGATCGCGAGACGCTGCAAATCCTGTTAAAGAAACTGGGAATGCAGAGCGCACAGCAGTTGATGCGGACTAAAGAGGCGATCTATAGCGAACTGGCACTCAGCGACAAAAGCGAAAGTGCACTGCTGGATGCGCTGGTGGAACATCCGGTGCTGATTGAAAGGCCGATAGTGATCAATGGCGACAAGGCGCGGATCGGACGTCCGCCCGAAGCGGTGCTCGACCTGTTTTAAAGGCCGAGTGTCTCTTTCACAAACGGAATGGTGAGTTTACGCTGGGCGCTGATCGAGGCGCGATCAAGCCGATCCAGCGTATCAAACAGGGTGCGCATTTCACGATCCAGTCGCTTCAGCAGGAAGCGCCCCACATCTTCCGGCAGCTCAAATCCGCGTAACCCGGCGCGCAGTTGCAGCGCCTGTAATTTGTCTTCGTCGGAGAGAGGCTGCAGGCGATAGATCTGCCCCCAGTCCAGCCGCGAGGCGAGATCGGGCAGTTGCAGATTAAGCTGGCGTGGTGGACGATCGCCGGTAATAAACAGCCGCGTATTGCCGGTTTCCAGAATACGGTTATAGAGATCGAAGATCGCCATTTCCCATTCAGGCTCGCCTGCAATGCACTCGATGTTATCGATGCAGACCAGTGACAGCTGCTCCATCCCTTCCAGTACTTCCGGTACAAACCAGGTGCGTTTGTCCAGCGGAACGTAACCGACCGCTTCGCTGCGCGCTGACATCTCGGCGCACGCGGCGTGCAGCAAATGGCTCCGCCCTCCGCCTTCGCGTGACCAGAAGTAGAGATAGCTGCCATGTTGTTGGTTGAGAGCGCCTTTCAGCGCGGCAATCAGCGACGGGTTTTCCCCCGGCCAGAAGCTGGAGAAGGTTTCATCGTCAGGTAAATAGAGTGGCAATGACAATTGTGCCGGCGTGTTCAGAAGCACCTCAGCAAGAGAACAAGCAAAAAATCGGGGGAAGTCTAACACAGTTTTCAGAAAGAGATGAATGGGGCGTCCCTGCCCCGATCCTGTCAGGCTTGCTGCGATCACGGCTCGCGCGATTCTTCAGCCTCCAGCACCACTTCTTCCGGACGCAGCAGCGAGATCACACGGAAGATCAGCGCTAATCCAACCCCTACGATTGTCGCCAGCGCCATGCCTTTCAGCTCCGCAGCACCGATATGCACCTTCGCACCGCTGACGCCGATGATCAGGATCACCGAGGTCAGGATCAGATTTTGCGCTTTGTTGTAATCGACTTTGGATTCGATCAACACCCGGATACCGGATGCGCCGATCACGCCATACAGCAGCAGCGACACGCCGCCCATTACCGGTACCGGGATCGCCTGGATCACCGCCGCCAGTTTGCCGACACAGGAGAGCAGGATCGCCAGAATCGCCGCGCCGCCAATCACCCAGGTACTGTAGACGCGGGTAATCGCCATCACCCCGATGTTTTCACCGTAGGTGGTGTTAGGCGTTGAACCAAAGAAGCCGGAGATGACCGTTGATAAGCCGTTAGCGAACATCGAACGATGCAGGCCAGGGTCGCGAATCAGATCTTTCTTTACAATGTTGGCGGTGACCACCAGATGACCGATATGCTCGGCAATCACCACCAGCGCCGCAGGCAGGATCGTCAGCATCGCCACCCACTCAAAACGCGGGGTATAGAAAGTTGGCAGCGCAAACCAGGGGGCTTTGATCACGCCGCTCCAGTCAACGATGCCCATAAATGCAGAGAGCAGATAACCCGCCACCACCCCGACCAGAATCGGGATGATCGCCAGGAAGCCACGAAACAGCACGGAACCGAATACCGTCACTGCCAGCGTGACCAGCGAAATCAGCACGGTTGTACTGTCGGGCGCACTGCCTTCCGCGGGCAGCAGACCTGCCATATTAGCGGCTACACCCGCCAGCTCCAGACCGATGACGGCGACAATCGCGCCCATCGCCGCCGGGGGAAACATCACATCGAGCCAGCCGGTGCCCGCGCGTTTGACAATCAGCGCCACCAGACAGAACAGCACGCCGCACAGGATAAATCCGCCCAGCGCGACCTCATACCCCAGCGGCAGCAATAGCAGTACTGGCGAGATAAAGGCAAAACTGGAACCGAGGTAAGCGGGAATTTTGCCTTTACAGATAAAGAGGTAGATCAGCGTGCCTACGCCGTTAAATAACAGCACCGTCGCCGGGTTTATGTGGAACAGAATCGGTACCAGTACCGTGGCACCAAACATGGCGAACAGGTGTTGCAGGCTGAGTGGAATGGTTTGCAGTAACGGCGGTCGTTCACTGACGCCAATGGCGCGACGAGTCATCATTTATCCCCTTGTGTTATTTATCCCCCAGGGCGCGCGACTCTGGCACAGCAGCAGGCACGCCGGTGAGCCTCGCAGCCACACCAAACCCGTTCGGGGATCTTTTTTTTGCCAAAAAAAAGCCGACTCTCTGGTCGGCTGTGCGATTATTTGGTTCCGAAAATCTTGTCCCCGGCATCGCCGAGCCCGGGAATGATGTAACCCTTCTCATTCAGTCCCTGATCCACTGACGCGGTGTAGAGCTCAACGTCAGGATGCGCTTTCTCCAGCGCGGCAATCCCTTCTGGTGCGGCAACCAGTACCAGCACTTTAATGCTGGTGCAGCCCGCTTTCTTCAGCAGGTCGATGGTGGCGATCATGGAACCGCCGGTCGCCAGCATAGGATCGACGACCAGCGCCAGGCGCTCTTCGATGTTAGAGACCAGCTTCTGGAAATAGGGAACCGGCTCCAGTGTCTCTTCATCACGGTAAACACCCACCACGCTGATACGGGCGCTGGGAACGTGCTCCAGCACCCCTTCCATCATGCCAAGGCCAGCACGCAGAATCGGCACTACCGTGATTTTTTTGCCTTTGATCTGATCGATCTCTACCGGGCCGTTCCAGCCCTCAATGGTTACGCGCTCTGTTTCCAGATCGGCGGTCGCTTCGTAGGTCAGCAGGCTGCCCACTTCAGACGCCAGCTCGCGAAAACGCTTTGTACTGATATCATGCTCACGCATCAAGCCCAGTTTATGTTTGACCAGCGGGTGTCTGACTTCCACGATCTTCATTGGTGTTCTCCCGGAATGAGTTGAGCTAAAAAAAAATCGCGGGATTATACCGCCTTTTACGCTCCGCGCCACCTGCTCTTGCGCAAAGCCGCGGGTTTTACCGGGACAAATAGAGGATTAATGAAAATCGCCCGATGCGCAATCCCGGACTCGCAAACGTTTGCCTGCACTGATAGAATTGCCGCGCTTTATTTTAAACCACCAACCGCAACTCGCGTGGGGACCTCGCAGTGACCGACAAAACCTCTCTCAGTTACAAAGACGCCGGTGTTGATATTGATGCTGGTAACGCTCTGGTTGACCGTATTAAAGGCGTAGTGAAAAAGACGCGTCGCCCGGAAGTGATGGGTGGACTGGGCGGTTTTGGTGCGCTTTGCGCGCTGCCGCAGAAATACCGTGAACCGGTGCTGGTCTCCGGCACCGATGGCGTTGGCACCAAGCTGCGTCTGGCGATGGATCTCAAACGTCACGATGCCATTGGTGTTGACCTGGTGGCGATGTGCGTCAACGACCTGGTAGTACAGGGCGCCGAGCCCCTCTTCTTCCTCGACTACTACGCTACCGGCAAACTGGATGTGGATACCGCCTCTGCGGTGATCACCGGCATCGCCGAAGGTTGTCTGCAGTCGGGTTGTGCGCTGGTGGGCGGTGAAACCGCTGAGATGCCAGGCATGTATCACGGCGAAGATTACGATGTGGCCGGTTTCTGTGTTGGCGTGGTGGAAAAGTCAGAGATCATTGATGGCAGCAAGGTGCAGGATGGCGACGTACTTATCGCCCTCGGCTCCAGCGGCCCGCACTCCAACGGCTATTCGCTGGTGCGTAAGATTCTGGAAGTCAGCAACACCGATCCGCTGGCTGAACAGCTGGAAGGCAAACCGCTGGCCGATCATCTGCTGGAACCGACCCGCATCTACGTGAAAAATATCCTGAGCCTGATTGAGCAGGTCGATGTGCACGCTATCGCACACCTGACCGGCGGCGGCTTCTGGGAGAATATTCCGCGCGTGCTGCCCGACAACACTCAGGCCGTCATCGACGAGAAGAGCTGGCAATGGCCAGCCGTCTTCAGCTGGTTACAGCAGGCAGGCAACGTCAGCCGTTTCGAGATGTACCGCACCTTTAACTGCGGCGTCGGCATGATCATCGCCCTGAGTCCGGCAGACGCGGACAACGCGATTGCGCTGATGCAGGCAGCGGGCGAGAAAGCCTGGAAGCTCGGCGTAATTAAAGCGTCTGATGCCGAAGAGCGTGTGGTCATCAACGGATGAAAAAGCTGGTTGTACTGATTTCCGGCAACGGAAGTAACCTTCAGTCCATCCTTGACGCCTGTGCAAGCGGGCGGATTCACGGCAGCGTGGCTGCCGTGTTCAGCAACCGCGCCGCCGCTTATGGCCTTACGCGGGCGCAGGAGGCAGGCATTCCCGCCCACTCGCTTGCCGCCAGCGACTTCACTGACCGCGAAGCCTTCGATCGCCAGCTCATCGCTGAAATCGAAGCCTACAGTCCAGACCTGATTGTGCTGGCAGGATATATGCGCATTCTCAGCAGCGCGTTCGTGGCCCATTTTCACGATCGCCTGCTGAATATCCACCCTTCCCTGTTGCCGAAATATCCGGGTCTGCATACGCATCGTCAGGCGCTGGAAAATGGTGATAGCGAACATGGCACCTCCGTGCATTTCGTCACTGACGAGCTGGATGGGGGTCCGGTGATCCTGCAGGCAAAAGTCCCGGTATTTCCCGGCGACAGCGAAGCGGAGATTACGGAGCGGGTGCAGCATCAGGAGCATGCCATCTATCCGATGGTAATCGGCTGGTTTGTTGAGGGTCGTCTGGCGATGCGTGACGGCCAGGCCTGGCTGGATGGCGAACCGCTGCCGCCGCAGGGTTATGCTAACGACTGACCCGACAGGGGAAGCCGGGGCTTCCCCTGAAGTGCTGGCGGTCGGGGTAAAGGCTCAGGGAACCATTGAGCCGTCTGACATAACAACCTGCTCTGCTCCCGTTACTGACTTAACCGTAGCGCCCCGTAATATAATCTTCGGTCCGTCGCTGTTTTGGCGCGGTAAAGATACGGTCAGTCTCATCAAACTCCACTAACGCGCCCTGATGCATAAACGCGGTGTAATCTGACACGCGAGAAGCCTGCTGCATGTTGTGCGTCACCAGCACCAGCGTGAAATGCTGCTTGAGCGTGGTCATCAGCTCTTCAATCACCAGCGTGGAGATGGGATCCAGCGCGGAGGTCGGCTCATCCAGCAGCAGAACTTCCGGTTCAATCGCAATGGCGCGGGCAATCACCAGCCGCTGCTGCTGTCCGGTAGAGAGCGTCAGCGCATTCTGTGACAGCTGATCTTTGACCTCACTCCACAGCGCCGCCGCGCGCAGCGCACGTTCACAGGCTTCGTTCAGCACCCGCCGGTCGCGTACACCCTGTAAACGCAGCCCGTAGACCACATTTTCATAGATCGATTTTGGAAAAGGATTGGGCCGCTGAAACACCATGCCGACCCGACGACGCAGCGCCGAGAGATCCTGCTCGGGTCGCAGGATCGGCTGCGATCCCAGCAACACCTCACCCTCGACCCGGCAATGATCAATCACATCATTCATGCGATTAAAGCAGCGCAGCAGCGTCGATTTGCCACAGCCCGAAGGGCCAATCAGCGCGGTAATCTTGTTTTTCGGCACCTGCAGCGAAATAGCCTGCAGCGCCTGGCGCTCGCCATACCACAGCGACAGCTGGTTAACGGTCAGCGCGATATCCGTGTCGGACGTCATAGTCATAGCCTGTTATTGAGTCATAAGGCGATAGCGTTCACGCAGACGGTGACGCAGGCCCATCGCCAGCAGATTAAGCGACAGAATAATCAGCACCAGCAGCAGCGCGGTGGCGAACACCAGCGGCCGGTCAGCTTCAATATTCGGACTCTGAAACGCCAGATCGTAAATCTGGAAGCCCAGATGCATAAATTTGCGATCCAGATGCAGATAAGGAAACACCGCGTCGACGGGCAGTTCCGGCACCATTTTTACCACGCCAACCAGCATCAGCGGCGCGGTTTCACCAGCGGCACGCGCCACCGCCAGAATCAGGCCGGTCAGCATGGCAGGCACCGCCATCGGCAGCACCACGTTCCACAGGGTTTCCGCCTGAGTCGCGCCCAGCGCCAGCGACCCCTGCCGCAGGCTGTTGGGAATGCGGGATAGTCCCTCTTCGGTCGCCACAATCACCACCGGCAGCGTTAGTAACGCCAGAGTCAGCGACGCCCACAGCAAACCAGGTGTCCCGAAGGTGGGATTGGGCAGCGCGCTGGCGAAGAAGAGCTGGTCTATCGTGCCGCCCACCAGCCAGACAAAGAAGCCCAGACCAAATACGCCATAGACGATTGAAGGAACGCCTGCCAGATTGACCACCGCGATGCGCACCAGTCTGGTCAGCGCATTGCGTCCGGCATATTCATGCAGCCAGATGGCGGCGATGACACCCAGCGGCATCACGACCACCGACATCAGCAGCACCATCAGCACGGTGCCAAAGATCGCCGGGAACGCCCCGGATTCACTCTCGCCTTCAGCGGGTGAATCACTGACGAAACGCCACAGCTGATGCAGAAAATGCAGCGTTTTGCCGGTCAGCGTCATCGCGTTCGGCTTCCAGCTGTCAACGATTTCGGTCAGCGGGATCGCATGTTCGGTGCCATGCACATCCCGCAGGATTAACAGATCGCGCTGACTCTGCTGTTGCAGCGAAGCCAGTGTCTCGCTCAGCTGATTAAACCGGCGCTGCAAAGCGGCCTGATTGGCCTGATATTCTGACTCGGCCTGCAGATCAAAGCGCCCGGCAGCACGGTTTGTGGCCGCCTGCTCATCAAGCTGCTCACGCTGGCTGTTGAGGCGCGCCATATCGACCCGGCGAATCTGATTAGCCTGCCGCACCAGCATCTGCACCTGTCCGAGCCGCTGATGTAGCAGTGCATCGGGATCCTGCGCAGTCAGCTCTTCATTATCCTCACGCAGGCCGACAAACCAGCCGTATGCCTGACCATGGCTGCGGCGCTGCAGCACCATGATGTCCGCGGGCTGGCTGACCTGCGCCGCCGTGCGACTGTAAACCACCCGGAAATCGGGTGCGTCCCAGTCACGGTTACCGGTTTTAATCAGATAGCGATTAACCTGTCCGCCGCTGTTGCCCTGCTCATCTGCCGGGGCCGGAAAGCGCCGCTGATGTTCCAGGGTTTCACCCAGCAGGCGCGTATCGCCCCCTTCAGGCTGGCTAAACGTATAGAGATCGACGCGCTGCGGCCAGAAAGCGCGCACGCCCTGCCAGGCCAGTAACCCAATCAGCAGCGTAAAGGCCAGCAGGCAGACGGCTACGGCACCGGCGGTTAGCCAGCGCCAGCGATCGTTCTGTTGCATCGCTTTCATGCCTGCTCCTCATGCTGGCTGTAGCGCTGGCGCAGCCGCTGACGGATCAGCTCGGCAACCGTGTTGATCACCAGCGTAAACAGCAGCAGCATCAGGGCACTGAGAAACAGCACGCGATAATGAGCGCTCCCCGCCGCCGCTTCCGGCATCTCAATGGCGATATTGGCGGACAGCGCGCGCAGGCCGCTGAACAGGCCACCTTCACTTTGCGGCGTGTTGCCGGTCGCCATCAGCAAAATCATGGTTTCTCCTACGGCACGCCCCAGACCAATCATCAGGGCGGCAAAAATACCGGCGGAAGCACCCGGCAGCACAACGCGGGTCAGGGTTTGCCACGGCGTCGCGCCCAGTGCCAGCGAGCCCTGCCCTAACGCTGCGGGCACGCTGAACAGCGCATCCTCAGAGAGGGTAAAGATCAGCGGTACCAGCGCAAAGCCCATCGCCAGCGCGGCCACCAGCAGATTGCGCTGTTCGTAATGCGGCAGCCAGTCGCCCGCATCCGGTATCAACAGCGTGGGCAGCCACAGCGTCAGCAGCGTGACCAGCAGCAACAGCGGCAGCAGAATCAGCACTTCACGACCCGGCTGACGCCAGCGCGGCGGTAAACGCGCGCTGAATACGCCGGACAGCAGCAGCGTGCCCGCCAGCGTCAGCGGCAGCAGCAGCACACCTACCAGCGCCTGACCAATATGCGGCGCGAGCCAGATCCCGGCAATCAGCCCCACCACTACGCTCGGCAGCGCGCCCATCATTTCGATTGCCGGTTTGACCCAGCGTCGCAGGCCTGGCGCCATAAACCAGGCGGTGTACATCGCCGCCGCCAGCGCCAGCGGTGTGGCAAACAGCAGCGCTAAACTCGCCGCTTTCAGCGTACCCATCACCATCGGCATCAGGCTGAACTTGGCCTGATAACTGTCACCCGCCGCGGTCGATTGCCAGATCCAGTCCGGTCCGGGATAATTTTCATACCAGATTTTTTGCCAGAAATTGCGCCAGGTGACGTCCGGCCACGGATTATCAAGCCGCAGAGTCTGCCAGCTTCCCGCCCGTTCAATCAGCAGGCTGTCGCCACGCGGCGAAAACTGCGCCTGCACAATGCCAGGTTCCAGCTGACGCTGCAGTATCGGGCCATCCTGCTTGCTGGCAAACAGCCGTAACAGCCCCTGTTTACTGAGCGTCGCAAACACGCGGCGTTGTGATTCCGTCACCAGAATGGTCTCGCCGTCGCTGTTGGCAAAGGTACGAATGCGCTGCAGGCGCGGCCCCTGTTCGCTGGCGATAGCAAACCACTGCGTGACGCCGCTGTGATCCTGAATCAGCAGGCTTTTACCGCCCACCAGCAGATGCAGACTTTTTGGCCGCTGCGGCAGGGTGTGCGTTTCGCGCAATAGTGCACGGTCATCGTCAAGTTGCCAGACCCGCAGCAGATTGCCTTCGGTGGTGTAGAGCAGATCGCCGGCCGGCGAGAGCGCCAGCAGATCCAGCTGGCGTTGCGGCAGCGGGATAACCGAGGCCTGGCGATCGGTGCCGAGCGTCAGCACCCGGAGTCCGGCCTCAGTGAGTGCGGCTATACGCCACTGACCCGCATGGCGCGTCGCCAGCGCCATCTTCGTCACTGCGCCATCAGGCAGATGAAACGGTTTGTCTCCCAGCGGAAAACGCCACTGCTGGTCGGCGGTTGGCTGAATCAGAGTCAGCGCACCCTGCATATTCAGCAGTAGCGTCTGCTCATCGGCACTCCGCACTATCTCCCCGGGCGGCGGGGTCAGGGCCAGTGCCGGTTCCGCAGGCTGACCATCCAGCGGAATAAAACGCGCCGCACCCCGCTCGCTGATGCGCCAGCCGACCTTCCCCTGATTGCCAATCGCTAAGGCTGGCGCACGATCCCAGAGTTGCTGGCTGGCCGCAATCTGCAGGCCCGGCGCATTAAACAGCGGTAATACCACGCCAATCAGCCAGCAGAAGAGCAGCAGCATCAATAGCAGGATCGCCACGCCACAGCAGGTGACCAGCCGCCGCGTCAGACGGTCAACGGCACGACGCTTACGATCGCTGAATTGGACAGGAATGTGGTTTGCGCTCATGCGGTTCCGCTAGCAGGCCAAAATAAGCCGCTATGTTGCCCGTAGCCGATTGATAAGACAACTCCTGGCGTTGGACAACGCTGCCATACTCTCGCCATAATGTTGGTGGATACTGGATCTTCAGTCCTGCAACCGCTAAATGGAGTGAGAATGGGTCAGGTAAAGCTTTATATTGAAAAAGAATTAAGCTGGTTATCCTTTAATGAACGGGTTTTGCAGGAAGCAGCAGACAAAAGCAATCCACTGATTGAGCGGATGCGCTTTCTGGGTATCTACTCCAACAATCTCGACGAATTCTATAAAGTGCGTTTCGCCGACCTCAAACGCCGCATTCTGATTGGTGAAGAGCAGGGTTCCGCCAGTACACCACGCCATCTGTTTAAGAAAATTCAGCAGCGGGTAATGAAGTCCGATCAGGAGTTTGATGCGTTATATAACGATCTGCTGCTGGAGATGGCACGTAACCAGATCTTCCTGATCAATGAACGTCAGCTTTCATCCAATCAGCAGGCGTGGCTGCGCCACTACTTCAAGCACGAGCTGCGTCAGCATATCTCGCCGATTCTGATCACCCATGAAACGGATCTGACCGAATTCCTTAAAGATGACTACACCTACCTGGCGGTAGAGATCATTCGCGGTGACAATATTCAGTATGCGCTGCTGGAAATTCCGTCCGACAAAGTCCCGCGTTTCATCAATTTACCGGCAGAGCCACCGCGCCGCCGTAAGCCAATGATCCTGCTGGATAACATCTTGCGCTACTGCCTGGATGACATTTTTAAAGGTTTCTACGACTACGACGCGCTCAACGCCTATTCAATGAAAATGACGCGTGACGCCGAGTACGACCTGGTCACGGAGATGGAGTCGAGCCTGCTGGAGCTGATGTCCTCCAGCCTGAAGCAGCGACTGACGGCGGAACCGGTGCGTTTCGTCTACCAGCGCGATATGCCAGACACGATGGTGTCGCTGCTGTGCCACAAGCTTTCCATCTCAAACCTGGACTCCATCCTGCCAGGCGGCCGCTACCACAACTTCAAAGACTTTATCGGCTTCCCTAACGTCGGCAAAAATAACCTGGTGAACCGCCCGCTGCCGCAGATTCGCCACATTGGCTTTGATGGCTTCCGCAACGGCTTTGATGCGATTCGCAATCGCGACGTGCTGCTCTACTACCCGTACCACACCTTTGAGCATGTGCTGGAGCTGCTGCGTCAGGCGTCGTTCGACCCCAGCGTGCTGGCGATAAAAATCAACATCTACCGCGTTGCTAAACACTCCCGCATCATGGATGCGATGATCCATGCCGCCTACAACGGTAAAAAAGTCACGGTGGTGGTGGAGCTGCAGGCGCGCTTTGATGAAGAAGCCAATATTTACTGGGCGAAACGCCTGACTGAAGCGGGCGTGCATGTCATTTTCTCCGCACCAGGCCTGAAGATCCACGCCAAGCTGTTCCTGATCTCACGCCGCGAAGGCGAAGAGATTGTGCGCTACGCGCATATCGGTACCGGCAACTTTAACGAGAAAACCGCGCGTCTCTATACGGATTACTCGTTGCTGACCGCGGATGCGCGCATCACCAATGAAGTGCGTCGGGTATTCAACTTTATTGAGAATCCCTACCGGCCCGTGACGTTCGATCATCTGATGGTCTCGCCGCAGAACTCGCGCCGGATGCTGTATGAGCTAATCGACACCGAAATTGCTAATGCGCAGCAGAATAAGCCCTGCGGCATTACTCTGAAAATCAACAATCTGGTGGACAAAGGTCTGGTTGATCGGCTTTATACAGCCTCCAGCGTAGGGGTGAAGGTTAATCTTCTGGTGCGCGGAATGTGCTCATTAATCCCTGACTTGCCCGGGATCAGTGAAAATATTCGTGTCATCAGTATTGTTGACCGTTATCTGGAACACGATCGCGTCTATATTTTTGAGAATGGCGGCGATAAGAAGGTGTTCCTCTCCTCCGCTGACTGGATGACACGTAACATTGATTACCGTATCGAAGTGGCAGTGGCGATTCTCGATCCCCACATCCGGCAGCGCATACTCGACATTATTGCTATTCAGTTGAGTGATACGGTGAAAGCCCGCATCGTCGATAAAGAGTTGAGTAACCATTACGTCCAGCGCGGCAATCGTCGTAAAGTGCGATCGCAGCTGGCCATTTATGATTACATCAAGAAACTGGAACAACCTGAATAAATCCTATGCCAATTTCTCATAAAAGTACGCCAAAACCCCAGGAGTTTGCGGCGATTGACCTGGGCTCGAACAGTTTCCATATGGTGATTGCGCGGGTTGTCGATGGTGCGATGCAGGTACTGGGCCGCCTTAAGCAGCGCGTCCATCTGGCTGACGGGCTGGATGCCCGGCACAACCTCAGCGAGGAAGCGATGGAGCGGGGGTTAGCCTGCCTGGCCCTGTTCGCCGAGCGCCTGCAGGGGTTCAGTCCGAGCAACGTGACGATTGTCGGTACCCACACGCTGCGCGAGGCGGTCAACGCCGAAACCTTCCTGCAACGTGCGGCCGAGGTGATCCCTTATCCGATCGAGGTGATTTCGGGCCATGAAGAGGCTCGCCTGATCTTTATGGGCGTTGAACATACCCAGCCGGAGAAAGGCCGCAAGCTGGTGATCGATATCGGCGGCGGATCAACCGAGCTGGTCATTGGCGAGGATTTTGAACCGCAACTGGTTGAGAGCCGACGTATGGGTTGCGTCAGTTTCGCCCAGCTCTATTTCCCGAAAGGTGAAATCAGCCGTGAAAACTTCCGTCGCGCCCGTTTAGCGGCCGCACAGAAGCTGGAAACGCTGGCGTGGCAATATCGTCTGCATGGCTGGCAATATGCGCTGGGCGCGTCCGGCACCATCAAAGCCGCCTGCGAAGTGCTGCTGGCGATGGATGAAAAAGAGAAGCTGATTACGCCTGAGCGCCTCGAAAAGCTTTATGACGAAGTGATGAAACACAAATCCTTTGCTGCACTCAGCCTGCCGGGTCTGTCGGAAGAGCGTAAAGGTGTGTTTGTACCCGGGCTGGCGATTCTTTGCGGCGTATTTGATGCGCTGGCCATTCGCGAATTGCGCCTCTCCGACGGTGCGCTGCGTGAAGGCGTGCTCTATGAGATGGAGGGCCGTTTCCGCCATCAGGATATTCGCAGCCGTACGGCACAGAGTCTGGCGAACCATTACGCTATCGACAGCGATCAGGCACGACGCGTGCTCGACACCACCGAGCAGCTTTATCTGCAGTGGCGCGAGCAGAATCAGAAACTGGCGAATCCACAACTGGCCGCGCTGTTGAAATGGGCGGCGATGCTGCACGAAGTGGGCCTGACCATTAATCACAGCGGCCTGCAACGCCATTCAGCCTATATTCTGCAAAACACCAACCTGCCGGGCTTCAATCAGGATCAGCAGATGCTGCTGGCGGCGCTGGTCAGATTCCATCGTAAAGCGATAAAGCTTGATGAGCTGCCGCGCGTGACGCTGTTCAAGAAAAAGCAGTTTGTGCCGCTGATCTTCCTGCTTCGCCTTGGTACCCTGTTGAATAATCAGCGACAGGCCACCACGCGTCCGGAGGCGTTAACCCTGAAATGCGATGATGGCCACTGGACGCTGACCTTCCCGGCGGGCTACTTCACGCAGAACAACCTGGTTCAGCTCGATCTTGAACGGGAGCAGGTTTACTGGAATGACGTCACGGGATGGAAACTGATCCTCGAAGAAGAAGCCTGACAACACGGGCGCCTGGCGCCCGTTTAACTGAAATGATGAATATGACACAACCAACCGCACCCCTTTCAGGCGAAAACTATTTTGCCGAAACCTATGGTTTAACGCCGCCCCACTCCGAAGTGGTTGCGGCGCTGCCCCAGCTCAACGTCGGCAAGGCGCTTGACCTTGGCTGTGGCGTGGGACGCAATACGCTGTTTCTGAATCAGCACGGTTTTGACGTCACGGCGTGGGATCATAATCCGCAAAGCCTGGCGCGCCTGCAGGAGATTATTGCGCAGGAAAATCTCAGCGGCATTCATACCGAGCAGCGCGACCTGAACAACACGCGCTTTAATGGCGGCTTCAACTTTGTGCTTTCGACCGTGGTGATGATGTTCCTTCAGCCGCAGACTATTCCGCAGCTGATTGCCGACATGCAGGCCTGTACGGTCAGAGACGGTTTTAACCTGATCGTGGCGGCGATGAACACGGAGGATATGCCCTGCCCGGCTGATTTCTCCTTTGCGTTTAAATCAGGTGAGCTCAGCCACTACTACCGCAACTGGCACATCGTGAAGTACAACGAGCACCCCGGTCATCTGCATCGCACAGATGAAAATGGCAACCGCATCACCTGTCGGTTCGCGACGCTGCTGGCGCAAAAAGCGAGTTACTGATCTTTATCTGCTGTTTTTTTCAACAGCGATTGATTTCATCAGGCGACTGTGACTAAATATTGCAGTCGCCCCAGATGGGGTCATTACAGGAACCACCCCGCGTGAACAGCGCTATTTCTCCCCGAAGACGTCAAAAAACCGGCACCATGACCCGCATTGTGTTGCTGATTAGTTTTATCATTCTTTTTAGTCGCCTGATTTTTATCCTGCCTGCTGCCTTCGAGCATCATCAGCAACAGAAAGCTATTCCTGAACCGGTTGCCATAACATCAGGCGATACGCGATAGCGAATAACCAATAACGACATTTCGCCTGAAACGCACCTGACACGTAAACGTTATCCAGATAACTGGACTCTTTTTTGCATCCCTTTTTCAGGCGAAACGCTACACTTCGTGCTGGTGCTTTCAGACTTAAGGGATCCAATGTGTCTGCCTCTCACTCTCAACGTTTAAGTGAAATACGTCATCGCATTCTGACGCTGCTGCTCAGCGAGCACGATCTGGTTGATGCCCTGCTGGAGAAATCGGGCGATCTCAATCCTGAACAGCAACGTGAAAATGCGGCCCAGCGTGACGCGCTGGAGCAGGACATTCTGCAACTGCATGCCGCTGACCTCGCGGATATTCTCGAAGCCCTGCCCGAAGAAGAACGTCAGGCGCTGTGGCGGCTGGTGCCGAACGAGCGGCGCGGCCATGTGCTGGTTGAAGCGTCTGAAACGGTCTGGGCAAGCCTCACCGAAGAGATGAGCGACCGCGATATCCTGCGCGCTATCCAGCCGCTGGATATCGACGATCAGGTCTGGCTGGCGCGTTATCTGCCACGTGACCTGACCGGACGCCTGCTGGCAACGGTGGAGCCAGCCCTGCGCGCCCGCATGCTCGATATGGTGCAGCTTGACCGTGACCGCGTAGGCCGGGTAATGGATTTCAATATCCTGACGGTGCGTGAAGATGTCACGCTTGCAACGGTGCAACGCTTTCTGCGCAAGCGCAAAAGCATGCCGGGCGGTACCGATAAACTCTTCATCACCAATAAAGATAATCAGCTGCTGGGCGAGCTGCTGCTGACGGACATCCTGCTTAACAAACCCAAAACCCTGGTGAGCGACGTGATGAACGCCCGCCCTACCACCTTCCAGCTCAATGATAAGGCCGAAGACGCTGCCAGTGCCTTTGAACGTTATAACCTCATTTCAGCCGCCGTCACCGATGCGAAAGGCAAGCTGATTGGCCGCGTGACCATTGAAGACATCATCGATCTGGTGAATGCCGAAAACGAAAGCAATATTCGTAAAATGGGGGGTATCAGCCAGGAAGAGGATGTGTTCGCGCCGGTGCGTAAATCGGTACGTAAACGCTGGGCCTGGCTGGCGATTAACCTCTGCACCGCCTTTGTCGCCTCCCGGGTTATCGGGCTGTTTGAAGGGACGATTTCGCAAATCGTGGCGCTGGCCACGCTGATGCCGATCGTCGCGGGTATCGGCGGCAATACCGGTAATCAGACCATCACCATGATTGTGCGGGCGCTGGCCTTACATCAGGTTGAACCGGGCAACTTTTCGTTTTTGATCGTCCGCGAGCTTGGCGTGGCGCTGATCAACGGCCTGTTCTGGGGCGGCATCATGGGCGGCATCACCTGGATGATGTATGACAATATGGCGCTGGGCGGCGTTATGATGCTGGCTATGGCGCTTAATCTGCTGCTGGCCGCGCTGATGGGCGTGCTGGTGCCGCTGGTCATGACTAAAATGAATCGCGATCCCGCCGTCGGCTCCAGCGTATTGATCACTGCCCTTACCGACACCGGCGGCTTCTTTATTTTCCTGGGGCTGGCGACAATCTTCCTGCTGCCGCACTGATCGTCAGGCTTGCAGACCGTAACGTTGCAGCGATCCGTTAAGATTGCGCTGCCGCGTTACCTGTGCCAGCTCTCGGGTCGCCGCAGGCAGCGTATAGTTACCACGCTGACTCAGCCACTCCAGCACATCCGCTAAGTGCCAGATGGCGGTTTTACCGTCATGCACCGGCAGCGGAAACGGCGGGCGGTGGCTGAGCATCAGCTTACGCATATTCTGACGCGTCATGCCGATGATCTCCGCCACATCCGTCAATCCCACAAAATCGGGTGCGGCTTCCACCAGCGTGGCCCCCGGTATCGCACGCAACACATCCTCTTCTGCCTGCTTCAATACATCCGTTGCAGAGTCAGACTCCCGGGTGAACTCCAGTGCAATTCTGCCCGGCATGCCCAGGCCGATTAGCGCATCATCACAGCCTGCCGCTGCCAGCGTTTCCAGCAGTTCATCCACCGGCGCATGCCCTTCCGGCAGGCTGAACCGTAATGTGAAACAATATTCCATATGCTTCTCCTTGTGCTGCATCAGGACTTCAGATAGTGACAGTTGTCGACCACGCGTCGCAGCGCGCGGGCATGCTGATGTGCGTTTTTTGGTGTGCTCCAGATACAGGTCAGACAAAACTCCCCGCATCGGCACATCAACAGATTTTTCGGGCAGTACATTTTTCCCCAGGCGTGATGGCCTCCCGTGACGACCAGCCAGCCATGGGATTCGGCGTAACGTAACGCCGTTTCGATCTCTTTGTTGGGATGCCGCTTCCTTGCCATGTTTTTCCCTATCCTGACGCCGAATTGATAAGTTGTCAACTGACAACCCGATAAAATTATCTTAGTGCGGCTCAGCATGCGCAGACTTTTTCTCGCAGTAAAACAGTCAGGGTATAAACTGGAAAACGTCACACAAAAAACGATCAGCGCCAGAAGTCATCTGGCAGCAGAAGCGATAATCAACGGAGGCAATATGTTTAAAGCAGAGGATTTTGTTCAGTCGAAAACCGGCGGCCCGAAAATGCAGGTGCTGCGCGTAGAAGGCGACACCTTATGGTGTGCACGCGTTGATGATGCGGCGAAAAAAGAGATCGAAGTGAAAGCAGAGAGCGTCAATCTCTATCACGAAGAGGGTGACTTTGGCGTGTGCTGAGGTGAAACGGCCCCTGACGGGGCCAGACTGTCAGGGCTTATCCTGCTGAAGGTTGTCATTTCCCAGGCCGCCAATAAACGGCAGACGCAGCCGGAACGGTGTGAAATCGAGTCCCATATTCAGGCCCAGCAGATTGACTTCAAATCCCTCTTCTGCACCCAGCGTCACTCCCGCCACGCCCAGAATCGACACCTGCACACCGCGCCCGGATGGCGGCAGCCCGAACGGACGCCACAGTGGCCGGTAATCTTTTCCCAGCGCGTTAGCGGGCAGATCAAGCCTTAAAGCGGGTACTTCGCGGCCAATATGCGCCAGGAAGGTGTTGCTGTTTGGTCCAGGCCAGGCGCGATAGGTTGTCGGCCACGGATAGGATTTAATGGCGGCTTCAATCTGCGGGATCATCGCTTCTGCTTCCGGTCCGCGATGTTCCACCAGCAGCCGCGGTTTTGCGCCATACCAGTAGCCATCAGGCAGGTTGGTGTTGCGCCGGACTTTATCGCCGCTGCCCCAGCTAATCACTTCGTAGCGAGTGAAACGCGTTTCACCGGCGCGCTTGAAGATGATCCACGGATGCACCGCCACCGCCCCTTTCCAGCCATAGGTCGGCGCGGCATAAACCTGCACAATAGCCAGGTTAGATAACGCGCGTGGATCGGGCGCTATCCCGGCCGAATCGCGGCGAGCCGACCACCAGCCGCCCTGCTCTGTGGTATCGCTGTGACGCGTCGCCTGCGCGATGCTGGCTCCCAGCGATAGCAGCAGTACGGCAACAAAAAACAGGCTGAACACTTTAAGTGAGAGCATGACAACATTCCTGGTGACGTAAGAATCGCGAAACGCCTGTTCAGCAGGCGGTTTCAGTAAGCGGCGGCTTTGGGATACGGACGATCGATGAAAGCGGCGGATAAAAGCGGGACACAACTGACGTCAGTTGCGGGCTTTTACTGCATGGAGGATAGCGTAATTTCCGGCAAAGTGAATAATAAAACGCCAGCGGCGAGGCGGGATGTGCTGAAAAGTTAAAACAGCGAGTCTGCGCACGGTCAGAGCAATAAAAAAGCCCGCTGGTTAGCGGGCTTCAGAATTATCAGGGCTTAACTGGCTAAGGCCAGGTTATTCCCACTCTATTGTCGCTGGTGGCTTACCGCTGATGTCATACACCACGCGGGAGATGCCGTCGACTTCATTGATGATGCGGTTAGAGACACGGCCAAGGAACTCATATGGCAGGTGCGCCCAGTGTGCGGTCATAAAGTCGATGGTTTCCACCGCACGCAGCGAGACAACCCAGTCATATTTACGGCCATCACCCATCACGCCGACTGAACGTACCGGCAGAAAGACGGTGAAGGCCTGGCTGACTTTGTTATAGAGATCCGCTTTATGCAGCTCTTCGATGAAGATGGCATCGGCACGGCGCAGCAGGTCGCAATACTCTTTCTTCACTTCGCCCAGCACGCGCACGCCCAGACCTGGACCCGGGAACGGATGGCGATAGAGCATGTCGTAAGGCAGGCCCAGCTCCAGACCAATCTTACGCACTTCATCTTTGAACAGCTCTCGCAGCGGCTCAACCAGGCCCATCTTCATCTCTTTCGGCAGGCCGCCGACGTTGTGATGCGATTTGATGACGTGCGCCTTACCGGTTGCAGAGGCCGCAGACTCAATGACATCCGGATAGATGGTGCCCTGTGCCAGCCACTTAACGTCCTGCAGCTTCAGCGCTTCTTCGTCGAAGACTTCCACAAAGACGCGACCGATAATTTTACGTTTCGCTTCCGGCTCATTCTCACCTGCCAGCGCGTCGAGGAAGCGCGCTTCGCCTTCAACGTGAATAATGTTGAGGCCGAAGTGGTCGCCAAACATATCCATAACCTGTTGTGCTTCGTTCAGGCGCAGCAGCCCGTTATCTACGAACACGCAGGTCAGACGGTCGCCAATGGCGCGATGCAGCAGCATTGCCGTCACGGAGGAGTCAACACCACCAGACAGGCCGAGGATCACTTTGTCGTTGCCGACCTGCACACGCAGGCGTTCAACCGCATCTTCAATGATTTTGGCTGGCGTCCACAGGGCTTCACATTCACAGATGTCGATAACGAAGCGCTCAAGCATCCGCAGGCCCTGGCGGGTATGGGTCACTTCCGGGTGGAACTGCACGCCGTAGAAACGCTTCTCTTCGTTAGCCATGATGGCGAACGGACAGGTTTCTGTGCTGGCAACGGTCACGAAGTCAGCCGGGATCGCCGTGACTTTGTCGCCATGGCTCATCCAGACATCCAGCAGCGGTTTGCCAGCGGCGCTGATCGCATCTTCAATATCGCGAACCAGGGCGCTTGGCGTCGTCACTTCAACCTGCGCATAACCAAACTCGCGCTCGGTTGAGCCAGCAACGGTGCCGCCCAGCTGCATCGCCATCGTCTGCATACCGTAGCAGACACCCAGCACCGGCACGCCAGCGCTGAAGACATATTCAGGCGCACGCGGGCTGTTCAGTTCGGTGGTGCTTTCCGGGCCACCGGAAAGGATGATGCCGCTTGGATTGAACTGGCGAATCTGCTCTTCGGTGACATCCCATGCCCAGAGTTCACAGTAAACGCCCAGCTCGCGCACGCGACGTGCAACCAGCTGAGTATATTGTGAGCCGAAATCGAGAATCAGAATGCGATGCTTATGGATATTTTCCGTCGTCATTGAGGGTTTTCCAGAACGGTGACTTAATCAATAAAAGCGCCCGGCTGAAGCCGGGCGGGAAATCGGGATTATGAACCCATGCGATAGTTCGGTGACTCTTTGGTGATGGTCACATCATGCACGTGGCTCTCATTGATGCCGGCGCCGCTGATGCGGACAAACTCCGCCTTGGTGCGCAGGTCATCAATGGTCGGGCAACCGGTCAGGCCCATGCACGAGCGCAGGCCGCCCATCTGCTGATGCACGATCTCTTTCAGACGGCCTTTATAGGCCACGCGACCTTCGATACCTTCCGGCACCAGTTTGTCAGCGGCGTTATCGGTCTGGAAGTAGCGGTCAGAAGAGCCTTTAGACATCGCGCCCAGTGAACCCATACCGCGATAGGATTTGAACGAACGGCCCTGATAAAGTTCGATCTCGCCCGGTGACTCTTCGGTCCCCGCCAGCATCGAACCGACCATGACACAGGACGCACCGGCGGCGATCGCTTTCGCGATGTCACCGGAGAAACGGATACCGCCATCGGCAATCACCGGAATACCGGTGCCTTCCAGCGCGGTGACTGCGTCAGAGACGGCAGTGATCTGCGGAACGCCCACGCCGGTTACGATACGGGTAGTACAGATAGAGCCCGGGCCGATACCCACTTTAACGGCGCTGACGCCTGCCGCAACCAGCGCCAGTGCGCCGGCACCGGTGGCTACGTTGCCGCCGACGATTTCAAGGTCCGGGTATTTGGCACGGGTTTCACGGATACGTGACAGAACGCCTTCAGAATGGCCGTGTGAAGAGTCAATCAGCAGCACGTCAACGCCCGCTGCAACCAGCGCATCGATACGCTCTTCGTTACCTGCACCTGCGCCAACTGCCGCACCGACACGCAGACGGCCCTGCTCATCTTTACAGGCGTTAGGTTTACGTTCAGCTTTCTGGAAATCTTTAACGGTGATCATGCCCAGCAGATGGAAGCTGTCATCTACCACCAGCGCTTTCTCAACGCGCTTTTCATGCATCCTGTGCAGCACCACATCGCGCGCTTCGCCCTCTTTCACCGTCACCAGACGATCTTTCGGGGTCATGACTGCAGAGACAGGCTGTGAAAGGTCAGTGACAAAGCGCACGTCACGACCGGTGATAATACCCACCAGTTCGTTGTCGCGGTTAACTACCGGATAGCCCGCAAAGCCGTTGCGCTCGGTCAGCGCTTTGACGTCAGCCAGTGGGGTGGTTGGCAGGACGGTCTGTGGTTCAGTCACCACGCCGCTTTCATGTTTCTTCACCTTGCGCACTTCGTCCGCCTGGCGTTCGATTGACATATTTTTATGGATGAAGCCAAGGCCGCCTTCCTGTGCCAGCGCAATCGCCAGACCCGACTCGGTCACGGTGTCCATGGCAGCGGAGAGCATAGGAATATTTAAACGGATATTTTTGGTCAGCTGGGTGCTGAGATCGGCCGTATTCGGCAGGACGGTGGAGTGTGCAGGGACGAGCAGAACGTCGTCAAAAGTGAGTGCTTCTTTAGCGATTCTTAACATGGCAATACTCCACCTCGGGTGATTGAGAATAGATAAAATATTGCCGCGGCATTATACAGGCCGTAATCGATTGCCTCCAGCATTATTTACGAAAAACTCTTGATCCGCACTGACAGCCCTGTAGTATCGATGAATTAACCTGCTGATTTGGAATTTGATCTTCGTCACATGTCGCTGCCACCCATCGCCAATATTTTTACCGTCAGCCGTCTCAATACGACAGTGCGTCAGCTGCTGGAGAAAGAGATGGGCCTGGTCTGGATCAGCGCCGAGATCTCCAACTTCACGCAACCGGCATCCGGTCACTGGTACTTCACGCTGAAAGATGATGGCGCTCAGGTTCGCTGTGCTATGTTCCGCAACAGTAACCGACGCGTCACCTTCCGTCCGCAGCATGGTCAGCAGGTGCTGGTGCGCGCCAACATCACTCTCTATGAGCCACGCGGTGACTATCAGCTGATTGCCGAAAGTATGCATCCGGCGGGTGAAGGCTTGCTGCAGCAGCAGTTTGAACTGCTGAAAGCAAAACTGGCCACCGAAGGACTGTTTGATCCGCAGCATAAGCAACCGCTGCCGGAACCAGCGCGTCAGGTCGGGGTCATCACCTCTTCCACCGGCGCGGCGCTGCACGATGTGTTACGCGTGCTGCATCGCCGTGATCCCTCCCTGCCCGTGGTCATCTACCCGACCGTGGTTCAGGGCGTCGATGCGCCAGCGGCTATCGTCCGCGCAATTGAAATCGCCAACCTGCGCAACGAGTGCGACGTCTTAATTGTCGGACGCGGCGGCGGTTCGCTGGAAGATTTGTGGGGCTTTAACGATGAACGCGTGGCGCGCGCCATTTTTGCCAGCCGCATTCCCATCGTCAGCGCGGTGGGTCATGAAACCGATGTCACCATTGCCGACTTCGTTGCCGATTTACGTGCACCCACCCCTTCCGCCGCGGCTGAAATTGTCAGCCGTAACCATCTGGAGTTACTGCGTCAGTTGCAGTCACAGCAACAGCGGCTGGAGATGGCGATGGATTACTACCTGGCACGTCAGCAGCGGCTTTACTCCCGCCTTGAGCATCGTCTGCAACAGCAGCATCCGCAGCTGCGTCTGGCCCGTCAGCAGACCGCCCTGTTCCGCCTGCAGCAGCGACTGGGAGAAGCGATGGAAACCCGCCTGCGTCACGCCACGCGTCAGCAGGATCGCCTGTCGCATCGACTCAATGCCCAGCAGCCTCAGCAGCGGCTGTTCGATGCGCAAAAACAGCTGCAAAGCTGGCACTACCGCCTGCAGCAGAGCATGACAAAACAGCTGAGCACCAGCAAACAGCACTTTGGTCAGTTGGTGGCGCAACTGGAAGGCGTCAGCCCGCTGGCGACGCTGGCGCGTGGTTTTAGCGTGACCACCGACACTGCCGGACAGGTGGTGAAGAAAACCGCACAGCTCCAGAGCGGCGACCTGCTCCGTACCCGTCTTGATGATGGCTGGGTTGAAAGCCAGGTGACGCAGTTACTGCCTGAGAAAAAGCGCCGCCGCAAAACCGCCTCCTGACTCTGCCCGTCAGCTCACACTTTTACACTTAACGCTGGCCTCACTAATGAGGTCTAACCCGCCTGACGGGTCTATACTTTCTGGCACATTCCCTGTCGCCAAGGAGTTTCAGATGGCTTATTGCGTTATTCCTCCCTATATCCTTCGCAAAATCATCGCGCACGGTTCCGGCCACCAGCAGGAGCAGGCGCGTCGCACCCTGACACACGTCCAGCACCTGATGGCGGAACACTGGCAAAAGCAGCCGGTGGCAAAAACCGCGGCAGGCGGCCACGTGGATCGTGAAATTTATGATGCGCAAAGTCAGCAGACCCTGCCAGGTAAGCTGATTCGTCAGGAGGGCCAGCCCGGCAATGACGACGTGGCGGCTGAGGAAGCCTGGAACTATCTTGGCGTAACCTATGACTTCTTCTGGCAGGCTTATCAGCGTAATTCGCTGGATAATCAGGGGCTGAAATTGCTCGGTACCGTGCACTACGGTGACAAATACCAGAACGCCTTCTGGAACGGTCAGCAAATGGTATTTGGTGATGGTGACGGCGAAATCTTTAATCGCTTCACCATTGCGATTGACGTTGTGGCGCACGAACTGGCGCATGGCGTGACGGAAAATGAAGCCGGCTTGATCTACTTCGAGCAGGCTGGTGCACTGAACGAGTCACTGTCAGATGTGTTTGGCTCGCTGGTAAAACAGTTCAGCAAAAAACAGCGCGCCGATGAGGCGGACTGGATTATCGGCGAAGGCCTGCTGGCAAGCGGCATCAATGGGCGTGGTCTGCGCTCAATGTCTGAACCTGGTTCCGCCTATGATGACCCGATGCTGGGCAAAGATCCGCAACCGGCGCACATGGATCACTACGTGAAGACACGCGAAGATAATGGCGGGGTTCATATCAATTCCGGTATTCCTAACCGGGCTTTTTATCTGGCAGCAACAGCGCTGGGTGGTTATGCGTGGGAACAGGCGGGATATGCCTGGTACGACACGGTGTGTGACGACGAACTGCCACAGGATGCTGACTTTAAGACCTTTGCCCGCTTCACCGTTCAGCATGGTAAAAAACGGTTCAACGAATCGGTCGGCAGTGCCATTGAACAGGCATGGAAGGAGGTTGGCGTGCTATGAGTGACCTGCCCGAACTCACTGATGACGCCACCATCATCGTCGCGCGTGAAGGCGGCATGGCCTTTATTCCGGGGCTACGCGCCGAACGACGCTTTATGCTGGGCGATCTGCCGCCGCCAGAAAGAGAGCGCGTCTGCCATGCGCTGCAGCAGGCGATGCCGCTGGGCGAACCGGAGGAGAAAGCCGCGCAGGTGGGCAGTGGCGACCAGCGCTATTTTCGCATCCAGATTCAGTATGCAACGCACCGCGAGGTCGGGACGATAGTGCTGTTGATTCCGGAACAGGTGGCGCCACCTGAGTTGCAGGCGCTGTGGCGCGACGGTAAATAAGCAAAAAAAAGGGCCGACTATGTCGGCCCTTTTCCTTAAGTGTTGTTACTTGCTGTCTGGCAGCGCGTAAGCAATTACATAATCACCACGGTCCGGTGACTGACGTGCGCCACCTGCCGAGATCAGGATGTACTGCTTACCATCTTTCGGTGAGACGTAGCTCATCGGGCCACCCTGACTGCCTACCGGCAGACGTGCTTTCCACACCTCTTTACCGGTTGAAGAATCAAAGGCGCGCAGATAGTAATCCTGCGTACCCGCGATGAACACCAGGCCGCCCTGCGTGGCCAGCGTACCGCCCAGCGTTGGCATGCCAACCGGCATTTTCACGCGCATCTTGATACCGAATGGTCCGGTATCCTGCACCGTGCCGACCGGCACCTGCCAGACGATTTTCTGCGTTTTCATGTCAATCGCCGACAGCGTACCAAATGGCGGTTTCTGACATGGGATACCCAGCGGTGACATAAAGCGATTTTTATTCACAGCATATGGCGTACCTTTCAGCGGAACGGCACCCATACCGGTGTTGATCGCTTCGCCGCCGTTGCTGCCGCGCGCAATATTGCTGGTATCAGCCGGGATCATCTGGACCCACAGACCCAGACGCATATCATTGACGAATAACAGGTGGTTGTTCGGATCGACCGACATGCTGCCCCAGTTCATACCGCCCAGCGAACCCGGGAAGCTCAGAGACTTGTCGGTGTCCGGCACGGTGAACAGGCCATCATAGCGCATGGATTTGAAGCCAATGCGGCAGGCCAGCTGATCAAACGGCGTGGCACCCCACATGTCAGACTCTTTCAGCGTCTGGTTGCCAATCTGCGGCATCCCGGTCGAGTGTGGCTGCGTTTTGGTGTACTGCTCGTTCGGGATATGACCCTGCGGCATCGGCAGTTCTTCGACTTTGGTCAGCGGCTTGCCGGTCATACGGTCAAGTACGAAGATCATGCCGGTTTTGCCGCCAATCACTACCGCAGGTGTGGTTGTGCCATCTTTTTGCGGGAAGTCGATCAGGCTTGGCTGCATCGGCAGGTCAAAGTCCCACAGATCGTTATGCACGGTCTGATAAACCCACTTCTCTTTACCGGTCGTGGCATCCAGCGCCAGAACCGATGCGCCATATTTGTGATCCAGTTCAGTACGGTTCGCACCCCAGAGGTCAACCGACGAACTGCCCATTGGAATGAACACGGTGTTCATTGCCGGGTCGTAAGACATTGGCGCCCATGAGTTCGGCGTACTGCGGGTATAATCTTTACCCGGCATCAATATCGCATTCGGGTCAACATTGCCTGGGTCAAACGCCCAGCGCATCTGGCCGGTGATAACGTCAAAGCCACGCAATACGCCACCCGGCATATCCGTCTGCACGTTATCCGCTACGCGACCGCCGACCACCACAGTGGTGCCAGCCAGGGTTGGCGCTGAGGTCAGCTGATATTGAGGATCCGGTGCCTTGCCCATGCCCGCTTTGAGATCAACGATGCCGTGATCGCCAAAGTTTTCACAGAACTCACCGTTGTCAGCATTGATCGCAATCAGACGCGCGTCGATGGTGTTCATCAGAATACGACGCTGACAGCTGTCACCGGCTGGCAACACTGCGGCAGTCACAGGTGAAGACCCCGGCTTATCTGGCTGCTGCAGCGGTTTTGTGGCGTCAAAGTAAGCCAGACCACGACAGCGCGGCCAGACTTCCGCTTTGGCATTGATTTCACGTTTCCAGATCTGCTTACCGCTGTTGGCTTCAACGGCGATGACGTTGTTGTGCGGTGTGCAGAGATAAAGGGTATTGCCAATCTGCAACGGTGTCTGCTGATCTTCTGCGCCGTTGCCGGTCGGGCTGACAGGGGTATCGCCGGTGCGGAAGGTCCAGGCCACCTGCAGATCTTTCACGTTGTCGCGGGTGATTTGATCCAGCGCCACAAAGCGGCTGCCCTGCGGGGTATTACCGTAGTTATCCCAGTCTTTCTGCTGTTTCGCTTTATCTACCGGGATCAGCGGCAGCTCTTCGCCCGTGCCTGCAACGGTAGGATGTGGCTGGAACATCTGCACCAGCGTAACAACCATACCTGCCGCCAGCAGCGCAGAGAACACATAAGAGGGTTTTGCCAGTGAGTGCTTACCTTCATGCTTACGCAGTGAAGGCCAGATCAGGAAGGCAAGCAGCATCAGTCCGGCAGGCACCATCAGGCGTGATACCAGCGGCCAGAACTCCAGGCCCGCGTCGAACAGCGACCAGATCAGGGTGCCGACAAAGACCAGCAGGAACAGAACCACTGCCGAGGATTTGCGACGGAAGAACTGAATTGCGGAGAGTACAGTGACGATACCCGCAATTAAAAAGTACCCGCTGCCACCAAGTGCAACCAGTTTGCCGCCGCCAATTGCAAAAAACAGACCGGTGGCAAGCAGCACCAGTCCGAGCAGCACGGATGCTATTCCCAGCCCCTTTCCGGAGCGGGAGGATGTTTCAGCCATAATACTTACTCTCCTGAATAAACAGAGCGCCCGGACAGATGCCATCCGGACGCCGGCGCGTTAAGTCAGTCCGCGCCAGGCACCGCTCGGTTTCAAATCGAATATAAACAGACCCGCGTCCGTGAGATCGATGGGCCGGAAGAACACGGATGTGGCTGGCCCCTCCCTCGACGCGGCAGGATTGTACCACCTGGTACATTACAGAGTGAACATCTACAACTCATTTGTTACGGCGCAATAGCATTTTTGCTACAAAATGAGCCAGTCGTCACTCTGAATTCTCAGACGTTTTAAGCGTAGCTGAAAGCGGCGTCAGTGACCTGGCGGCTGGAAAAGGACGCGCTTGCGGGAGATAAGGCCATGTCCGTTCCGGCAAAAATAGTCCACCGCGCCGCAGGCTTTGAGCACCTCAAGCGGCTGATGACACTCCGGACAGCAGGGTTTTGCGGGGTAATGCGTACCGCAGGTAATACAGATAAATTCACCGTCACTGAGCGACAGCGGTTGCTGACATTTTTCGCAAATAACAGTCACTATTTTCTCCCTGCTCCGGTTTATTCAGAGCAAAAAAAAGAGGGCCAGATGGCCCTCTATTCTTAACGCTTGTTCTTTTTCATATGCGCCAGCAGACGCTTACGTTTACGCTGCTGCGTTGGTGTCAGCAGGTTACGTTTGCCTTCATAAGGGTTATCACCCTCTTTGAACTGAATACGAATTGGCGTTCCCATCACGTTGAGTGATTTACGGAAATAGTTCATCAGGTAGCGTTTGTAAGAATCGGGCAGATCCTTAACCTGATTACCGTGGATTACCACGATAGGCGGGTTATAGCCCCCCGCGTGCGCGTATTTGAGCTTAACGCGACGACTGCGTACCAGCGGTGGCTGGTGATCGTCTGCCGCCATGTTCATGATACGGGTCAGCAGCGAGGTGTTTACACGCTTCGTCGAACAGTCATAGGCTTCAGTGATCGACTCAAACAGATTGCCGACGCCGCTGCCGTGCAGCGCAGAGATAAAGTGGATGCGGGCGAAGTCGATAAAGCCCAGACGGTAGTCCAGTGTCTCTTTCACTTCATCACGCACTTCCTGCGACAGGCCATCCCATTTGTTGACCACAATCACCAGCGAACGACCACTGTTGAGAATGAAGCCAAGCAGCGACAGATCCTGATCGGAAATACCGGCATGGGCATCAATCACCAGCATCACCACGTTGGCATCTTCAATCGCCTGCAGCGTCTTGATCACCGAGAATTTCTCTACAGTGTCAGAGATTTTGGCACGCTTACGCACGCCCGCCGTGTCGATCAGAACGTATTCACGTCCATCACGCTCCATCGGAATATAGATGCTGTCGCGGGTGGTGCCCGGCATATCGTAGACCACCACGCGGTCTTCACCGAGAATACGGTTGGTAAGCGTTGACTTACCTACGTTAGGACGGCCAACAATCGCCAGTTTGATCGGCAGGCCCGTCGGGTCGAAGTTTTCTTCTTCCTCGGCGGCTTCCTGCTCAGCAATCTCGTCAGCTTCAAGCGCAGCCCAGTATGCCTGGTTCTCTTCTTCTTCCGTGAGCTCGACCGTCTCAACTTTGTCCATCCATGGCAGCAGTGCCTCTTCTATCAGGCTGCTCACACCACGACCATGCGATGCCGCAATGGCGTGGATCTCGCCCAGGCCCAGTGAATAGAAGTCCACAACCGCCTGATCAGGATCCATCCCGTCAGTTTTGTTGGCCACCAGGAAAGTCGCTTTCTGGCGGGAACGGAGATGCTTAGCGATTTGCTGATCGGCGGCCATCATGCCCGCACGCGCATCGACCATAAACAGCACGACATCCGCTTCTTCAATCGCCAGCAGTGACTGCTCGGCCATCCGCGTTTCAACACCCTCTTCGGTGCCGTCGATACCACCGGTATCAATAACAATAAATTCGCGCCCTTCCACTTCGGCGCGACCATATTTGCGATCGCGAGTCAGTCCAGGAAAATCCGCTACCAGCGCATCACGTGTGCGGGTTAAGCGGTTAAATAGCGTAGATTTTCCCACATTGGGACGCCCAACCAGCGCGACCACAGGTACCATAACAAAATGCCTCAATAAATAATTAATCGCCCGAATGGCGTGATTATAACGGCTCTGGCCGTCAAGTTCAGGCTTAAGGCGCAAAGAATACCATGCCTGACTAAAAACGAAACGGCCCCTGATTAAATCAGGAGCCGTCGGAACGGAGGATTTCACCTGCCAGACGTGTACCCGTTAACGGGTAATCGCATAAACCTCACCATCTTTCGACTGGATCAGCAGCTTATCGCTGGCGACCACCGGCTCGGTCTGGAAGCCTGAGCTATCCAGTTCCTGCTGCGCAACAAAACGACCATCCGTGGTGTTCAGCCAGTGCAGATAACCTTCGCTGTCGCCGACAACCAGATAGCCGTTGTAGAGCACCGGCGAAGTCAGGTTGCGATGCAGCAGATCGCTTTGACGCCAGATGGCGACACCGCCGTCAGCGTTAAGCGCAATCACACGATCGTCCTGATCGACCAGATAGATGCGGCCGGCATCCACAATCAGATCTTTCACACCGCCAATTTCGCGTTTCCACAAAATCTGGCCGGAACGCAGATCCAGTGCTGTCAGATTGCCGTTATACGCCAGCGCGTAAACCACGCCATTGACGATAACCGGAGTGGTATCGACATCGTTCAGACGATCGATCTCAGTGGCACCGCTGACCTGGGAAATACGCTGCTGCCAGACCAGTTGTCCCTGGTTCAGCACCACGGCACTGACACGACCATTGTCGCCACCGACAATCGCGCCACCAAAAGCGACAGCCGGAGCAGATTCACCGCGCAGAGACAACGCTGGCATATCCAGGTTAACGCTCCACTTCACGGCACCGCTGCTCTGATCCAGGCCCTGCAACATGCCGTTGCTGGTATGAACCAGCACCAGACCATCGCTGACTACCGGACGTGACAGTGCTTCACCGGCGACTTTCGTCTGCCACGCCAGGCTACCATCACTGCTGTTGAGGGCATAAACCTGGCCGCGTTCGCTGCCCACATAGACCCGATCGCCATCAGCCGTCAGGCCACCTGATAACATGGCTGAGCGATTTTTAGAGAAGAAGCCGGTTTTCTCAGAGAGATCGACTTTCCATTTTTCTTTACCGTCTGCGGCATCGAGCGCTTTGACGATACCAAAGCGGTCGGCAGCATAAACCGTATTATCCTGCCATGCAGGATGCAGATTTGAGTAGAAATCACCGACACCATCGCCTACCGAGGTGCTCCACACTTTCTGTGGCGTGAACTGATTTTCCACCTTCGGCAACGGGGCCATTTTTACTACATCTTCTTCGCCGCTAAACAGCGAACAACCGCTGAGCAAAGTGACTGAAATCAGTCCCGGCAGCAGGTATTTACGTAATTCCATGCGCTCTCTCTTGACTGGCTTAGCTTAAGTTATTCATCTTCATCTGCATCATTTGCTTCAATGCCGGAGAGGCGTCAGATTCAACCCCTTTACCCCAGGCATCGCGCGCGCCCTGCTTGTCGCCTTTGGTCAGCAGCGCTTCGCCGCGAATATCGGCCACAATGGCTGTCCAGCCATCACCCTTCACACCGTCAAGGGTTTTAAGCGCCGCATCCGCTTGATTCTGTTGCAGTTGAATGCGTGCCAGGCGCAGGTTAATCACCGCCTGCAGATTGGCATCTTTGGTATCTTTCAGTCCGTTTTGCAGCAGCGTCGCGGCTTTATCAAGCTGACCGGCGTCAACATACTGCTTCGCCAGATCCATCGCAGCCAGCGCACCGTAGGTGTTGCTGTTTTCACTGGCAAAACGGTTTACCGCTTCCAGCGTCTCCGGTTTGCCCGCCTGCATGGCGCTGGTGAGCTGCTGATACTGCGCTGATACTGTCTTCGCCGTATCGTCCTGATGACTGCTCCAGTAACGCCAGCCGCCCAGCGCAGCAATGCCGATCACCACGCCAATAGCTAACGCTTTGCCATTGTTGGCAAAAAAGTTGCGCAGCGCGTCGGTCTGCTCGTTCTCATTGCTATACACTTCCACGCAATCCCTCTCCTTTCTATGGTTGGTGCTGTGTCACGCTTACTGTAACAGCGAGCGCAAGACAGCAGCAGCCTCTGCCTGATCCAGCGTTTGCTGCTCGCCACGGCGCAGATCTTTAATCACGACCTGACCGGCTTTGACCTCGTCCTCGCCTAACACCAGTGCGACGCGAGCGCCCCACTTGTCAGCACGGGCAAACTGTTTCTTGAAGTTGCCGCCGCCAAAGTTGGTCATCAGCCTCAGTTCTGGCGCTTCATCACGCAATTTCTCAGCCAGCTGCATTGCTGCAGACTGCACGCCCTGACCTGAAGCGATAACATAGACATCCACATTGCTCGTCGGTTCAAATTCAGGATTAACCGCCTGAACCAGCAGCACCAGACGCTCCATGCCCATGGCAAAGCCAACGGCAGGTGTTGCGCGCCCACCGAGCTGCTCAACCAGGCCATCATAGCGACCGCCACCACATACCGTGCCCTGTGAACCCAGGCTATCGGTGACCCACTCAATCACGGTGCGATTGTAATAATCAAGACCGCGTACCAGACGCTGATTGACGGTGTAGCTAATCCCGGCGTCATCCAGCAGGGCACACAGGCCGCTGAAATGTTCGCGTGATTCGTCATCAAGATAGTCGCCAAGCTGTGGCGCATCATTCAGTAACTGCTGGATATCAGGATTTTTAGTGTCGAGAACGCGCATCGGATTGGTGTACATGCGGCGTTTACAATCCTCATCCAGCACCTCTTTGTGCTGTTCAAGGAAGGCGACCAGCGCGTCGCGGTAATGCGCGCGTGCTTCCAGCGAACCGATAGAGTTGAGTTCCAGACGAACGTGCTCAGAGATACCCAGGGCTTTCCACCAGCGGGCGTTCAGCATGATCAGTTCAGCATCGATGTCCGGTCCCTGCAGACCAAACACTTCCACGCCAATCTGGTAGAACTGACGATAGCGGCCTTTCTGCGGACGCTCATAGCGGAACATCGGGCCCATATACCACAGGCGCTGCTCCTGGTTGTAGAGTAAACCGTGTTCGATACCGGCTCGCACGCAACCTGCAGTGCCTTCCGGACGCAGCGTCAGGCTTTCACCGTTGCGGTCTTCGAAGGTATACATCTCTTTTTCAACCACGTCGGTGACTTCACCGATGGCGCGTTTAAACAGTGGGGTTTGTTCCACCAGCGGTAAGCGAATTTCGCTGTAACCGTAGCTCGCCAGCGTCTGCTTGAGAACGCCTTCAATCCGTTGCCAGAGGGCGGTATCCGCAGGCAGGTAGTCGTTCATCCCGCGAATCGCCTGAATATTCTTCGCCACGTTAGAATCTCTTAATGCAAAAAAACCTGTCCGGCATCATACCTTATGAGGATGAAACCGCACAGGTTCAGTCAAAAAAGTCACGCACGCAAACCGCGTACGCCATTATTTTTCCAGATGCTGCACATCAATACGGCGACTGGCATCCAGCATCGACGCTTTAGCACGAATGCGCGCTTCCAGCTGATCGATCATGTCATTGTTGTCGAGACGATCGCGCTGACGCACACCATCCTCGTAGAAACCACTCTTCTTGCTGCCGCCGGTCACGCCCAGCGTAGAGAGGGTCGCCTCGCCAGGTCCGTTGACCACGCAGCCGATAATGGAGACATCCATCGGGGTGATGAGGTCTTCCAGACGCTGCTCCAGCGCGTTGACCGTGCCGATAACATCGAACTCCTGACGTGAGCAGGTCGGACAAGCGATGAAGTTGATGCCACGAGAACGGATACGCAGTGACTTGAGGATATCGAAACCGACTTTGACTTCTTCTACCGGATCGGCGGCCAGCGAGATACGCAGCGTATCGCCGATCCCTTCTGACAGCAGCAGACCCAGTCCAATCGCCGATTTCACTGCGCCAGCCCGCGCGCCGCCCGCTTCGGTGATACCGAGATGCAGTGGCTGTTCAATCTGTTTCGCCAGCAGACGATAAGATTCAACCGCGAGGAAAACGTCAGAGGCTTTAACGCTGACTTTAAATTGATCGAAGTTAAGACGGTCGAGATGATCGACATGGCGCATGGCAGATTCCAGCAACGCCTGCGGCGTCGGCTCGCCATACTTTTCCTGCAGATCTTTCTCCAGCGAACCGGCGTTCACGCCGATTCGAATCGGAATATTGTTGTCGCGCGCGCAGTCGACCACCATACGGATGCGCTCATTGTTCCCGATATTACCGGGATTGATGCGCAGGCAGTCGACGCCATACTCGGCGACTTTCAGGGCGATGCGGTAGTCAAAATGAATATCTGCAACCAGCGGGACGTTTACCTGCTGTTTGATCAGCCTGAATGCTTCTGCGGCATCCATGGTAGGCACCGAGATACGAACGATGTCGACACCGACTCGCTCAAGGGCTTTGATCTGATTTACCGTCGCCTCCACGTCAGTGGTGCGGGTGTTGGTCATCGACTGGACAGCGATGGGTGCGCCGTCACCGACCGGCACCTTGCCGACGTAAATGCGTTTGGATTTACGACGGATAATGGGTGCTTCGTTATGCATATTTCTTCTCCACAATTGCCCGGTACGCGATACGCTGTTATTGCGCACCCAACGTCAGGCGAGCAACCTGGTTATTACGGATAAAACGACTTAAATCAACGGGCTGATTCTGATATTGCACCTGAACAGCGGAAGGCGCGCCAATTTTCAGACGATACGGAGGCGTTCCTGCGAGGCTGAGTTTACCACCACTGCGCTGAATGCCGCTGAACAGTTTTTTGCCGGTGGCATCGCTCACTTCCAGCCAGCAGTCGGCGTTAAAGGTCATCACCACCGCATTAGGGTCAGCAGCCGGTTCACTGACCGCCGCTGCACCTACTGGCATCTGAGGTGCCGTGCTGTTATTGGTATTCGTGTTCGCGGCCGCAGGTGCAGCCGCTGAGTTGTCCACGGGCGCCTGGCTCGGTGAAACCACGGCATTGCTGGTGGTATCCGGCTGTGCGGTGGTCGCGCTATTGCTGCCAGTGGCGGCCGGAGCCGCACTCGCTGGCGCACTGGCTGCGCTGTTGTCACTGGTGGTATTGCTTTCGTCAGGCGCGGCAGGTGCCGCGCTGTCACCGCTGGATTCACCCAGCGGAATCGACTGACCGCTATCACCGCTGCTGCTGTTCTGATCGGTCATCGGCACCAGATCATCCTGCGACTCTTTATGATTCTGCCACCACCAGGCACCGGTCAGACCCACCACCACAAACACCACCAGCCAGGTGAAAATCATCAACCAGCCGTCGCGTTTCTTGCGGCGTTTGCCCAGCGAGAAACTTTGCATCGGCTCGATCTTTGAAGCCCGAATCGGTGTCTGTTTCGCCATCATCGGCAGCAGTTCCTCTTCAGGAATGTGCACCAGACGCGCGTAGGAGCGAATGTATCCGCGCAGGAACGTGGAGGCCAGATCGGCAGGCGATTTGTCTTCCTCGATATCACGCACGGTAGAAAGTTTCAGGCACAGGCGTTCAGCGACGTTCTGCTGCGTCAGCCCCATCTGCTCACGGGCCAGACGCAGGCGTTCACCTGTTGAATGTAATGCAGAGTTTTCTTGAGTGGCTTCAGTATTCATTAGCTAAATAACGCTGGTACTGTATCGATTGCGGAAAACGTCGCGCTAACTGGTCGCCATAACGTGAAACGTCAGCGGCATCTCCCTGTAGCGCGGCGAAACGTAAGTGTAACGCCAGACTTCGTGCCGTTGCGGGCAGCTGTTGCTGGTAAACATCAAGCAAAACCTGCACCTTCGCCAGATGGTTATCTGCCATCTGCTTTTCAGCTTCCGACAGCAGCGAATCAGCTTTGCGTCTGTCAGCCTCAATGGCCTGGCGTAGTGTCCTGCGGGCAGCGGCAATATCGCCAGCCTGCAGATAACAAAACCCTGCCAGTTCAAGCGCGTCATTGCGTGCATCAAACTGCGGTGCTGCGCTTGCCCGACTAAACTGTTGATGCGCTTCGCCATACTGCCTTAAAGCGCAGAGAAACGCACCGTAATTGTTAGCAACAAAACCATTATCCGGGGCCTGCTGCTGTGCCAGTATAAACCGTGCCTGCGCCGCTGTCTGATTACCCTGCTTCTGCGCCAGTCGAGCCAGCGCAAGCGAGACCCGGTAATCCTCTGGCGCGGCGGCCTGTGCCCGCAGAAAGTTTCGCTCAGCTGCGGCATAGTCGCCACCCGCCAGATAGTGCATCCCTAACTGCAAACGCACCTCTTCTGCTCCGGGTTCGTGATGCTGGCTGACACACCCGCTTACAACAAACAGCGCCAGTAAAACTGCAGGTAATCCGTTACGCATAATCGTTTCCATCCGGTTGACGTTGACAGGCTGCAGCCTGCCACGCGTCATCACTTCAGGAAACGCTCTGAGTCACTCTTTTAGAGAGCCTTCACAGAGATGGCTTCACCCGCCATTTTTTTACGCATCGTACGCTTGGTACGGTCGATCACCTCACCGGCTAACTGACCACAGGCGGCATCGATATCGTCGCCACGGGTTTTACGCACGATGGTCGTAAAACCATAGTCCATCAGGACTTTGGAGAAACGATCGATGCGGCTATTGGAGCTACGGCCATAAGGCGCGCCCGGGAAGGGGTTCCAGGGGATCAGGTTGATTTTACACGGTGTTTCTTTCAGTAATGCGGCGAGTTCATGCGCATCATCTGTGCTGTCATTGACGTGATCCAGCAACACATACTCAATGGTCACGCGTCCCTGATTGGCGTTGGATTTGCCAATGTAGCGTTTCACCGCCGCCAGGAAGGTTTCGATATTGTACTTTTTGTTGATCGGGACAATATCATCACGCAACTTATCGTTAGGCGCGTGCAGGGAAATCGCCAGCGCGACGTCGATCATATCGCCCAGTTTATCCAGCGCGGGCACAACACCCGAAGTGGAGAGGGTCACGCGACGCTTCGACAGACCAAAACCGAAGTCATCCAGCATGATCTCCATCGCCGGGACCACGTTATTGAGGTTGAGCAGCGGCTCGCCCATGCCCATCATCACCACGTTGGTGATAGGACGCTGGCCGGTGATTTTCGCTGCGCCGACAATTTTTGCCGCGCGCCACACCTGACCAATAATTTCTGACACCCGCAGGTTACGGTTAAAGCCCTGCTGTGCGGTCGAACAGAATTTACACTCCAGCGCACAACCCACCTGTGAAGAGACACAGAGCGTGGCGCGGTCCCCTTCCGGGATATAGACCGTTTCCACCAGCTGGTCGCCCACGCGAATGGCCCATTTGATGGTGCCGTCGGTAGAGCGCATCTCTTCTGCCACTTCTGGCGCACGGATCTCCGTCAGCTCCATCAGCCGGTTACGCAGCTTTTTGTTGATGTCGGTCATCTGCTCGAAGTCATCGCAGCAGTAGTGATAAATCCACTTCATGACCTGATCGGCGCGGAAAGGCTTTTCGCCCAGCGACAGGAAGAATTCGCGCATCTGCTGACGGTTGAGATCCAGCAGGTTTATTTTCTGGCTTTTGGGGGAGACGACAATAGGGGATGCGGACGCGGACGCGGACGTCACAATCTGTTCGGACATAATATTCTCTGGCCTCGTTGTTACACGTTATGGCGCTGTTCAGGGATAGGTGAAAAAAATTGCGCCTTCATTAAGCTAAGTAAATGAAGGCGCAATATTGTACAACATCTGCAGCCTGATAACAGGCGGGAGTGACCTCCCCTACGCAGATTTTTGTAAAGCCGACGTAACGTTTATCGCCAGGCGATTAACGGGTACGTGGGCAGATCTCGTTTTCGCCAAAGAAATAAGCGATTTCGCGGGCAGCGGATTCAGCAGAATCTGAACCGTGCGTGGCGTTTTCGGTGAAGCTGTCAGCGTAGTCAGCACGCAGTGTGCCAGCCAGTGCGTTTGCCGGGTTAGTGGCACCCATCAGGTCACGGTGACGCTGAACGGCATTTTCACCTTCCAGCACGGAAACAACAACCGGGCCAGAGGTCATGAATTCAACCAGACCATCGAAGAATGGCTTGCCCTGGTGCTCAGCGTAAAAACCTTCAGCCTGCTCTTTGCTCAGCTGCAGCATTTTTGCGCCAACGATTTTGAAGCCAGCGCTTTCAAAACGGTTGTAGATAGCACCAATCACATTTTTAGCGACGGCGTTTGGCTTGATGATAGAAAAAGTACGTTCGATTGCCATGATGACCTCTGTCTTGACGTTCTGAAGAAACCGGTGGCGTCCGCCCCGGTTAAGAAACGGCGCCGATTATAGGGGCTGAGTCCGGCATTGCCTATCAGAGATCCCTAATTTGATGAAAAATCTTGATCTGAGTCGAAGCAGACGCGCCATAGTTATGATTTAGCGCAAAAAATCGTCAGCCCCGGCTGAAGGTGACCGAGACAAGTTGCCCCTCTTCATCCATCACCACCAGCTGATACTCGCCCGGATGATCGAGCTGCAGCGACAGGCTGTCCGCGGCGTTCTGCGTCATCAGAGGCTCACCATTCAGGAACCACCAGCGCTGCGCGCCCTGCCCTCCCTGCACCGCGACCGGCATTGTCAGCGCGCTCCTGCCCGGCAGCGGTCTGACAATTTGCCCCTCAATCACGCCGGTAACGATCAGCGGTGCGCTGCTGCCCTGCTGTAACGGCGGACACCGGGCATCGACAGGGGGCAGACGTTGCGCCCGCCGCTCCTGAGGCGGCAGCCAGGCCTCCAGCGGCAGCGGCCAGACCAGCCGTTCATGGCGGGTGGCGCCGGGGCAGTCTGCTGCGACGCGCAGTCCCTGCGCATTCTGCCAGTAGCCCAGGCGTAATCCGCTGAGGCTCTCCTGACCGGGAGCCAGCAATGTAGGCGGCAGCGTGTCGGCGGCAACCCAGCTTTGCCGCCGCTGGCGACAGTTTTCGTCTCCGGCGGGCAACGGCTGACCGCCAGGCCAGCAAATGGTCGCCACCGTCACCGAGGCCGGGCGCGGATCGCCCGGAACGTCACGTCTGCCAAGGCGACTCATCAGCAGGCTGTTGATCTGATTCATGACGGGCACGGCAGAGGCAAAACCAAACTGCCCGGCAACCGGCGTCGCATCCGGTCTTCCGACCCAGACGCCAATCAGATAACGGGGATTGATCCCCACCGACCAGGCGTCGCGGTAGCCATAACTGGTGCCGGTTTTCCAGGCCAGTGGCACCACATCGGGTACGCTGCCATTGCCCGCGGGCTGCGCTTCCCCGGCTAGGATACGCCGGATGATCCACGCCGACTCAGGCGAAAGCAGCGGCCGCTGCTGTAAGGGTTGATCGGGCATCCAGCGCAGCTGGCCGGCGTTGCCGTGGCGGGCAAAGGCGCTGTAGGCTGCCACGATCTCATCCATGCGCGCTCCGGTGCCGCCGAGAATCAGGGAAAGATTAGGTTCAGCGCCGGGGGGAAAACGTAAGTTCAGACCGACATTGCGCAGGCGCGCTGCAACGTTTTTCGGTCCCAGCGCCTCCAGAAGCTGCACCGCAGGCAGATTCAGCGACCGCACCAGTGCGTCACTGGCGCTGACCGGCCCGTGAAATCCGGTATCGAAGTTGCCTGGCCGGTAATCACCAAAGCGACGCGGCACATCCTGCAGCAGTGATTCAGCATGAATCAGCCCCTCATCTAGCGCCATGCCGTAAATAAAGGGTTTTAACACCGAGCCTGGCGAACGCACGCTGGCGATCATATCCACATGGCCAAAACGGCTGTCATCGGTAAAGTCAGCCGAGCCGACGTAGCCGCGAACCGCCATGGTGGTGTGATCCACCACCAGCATCGCTAGCGAGGTGCGTGGTGGAAGCTGATTTTTAACATTCAGCGCCAGGCTTTCCAGTTCGCGCTGCAGTGAGGGGTCAAGCGTAGAGACAATCTTATCGCTGTGGCTGATCGACAGCAGCCGCCGGGCCAGCAGCGGCGCCATCTGTGGCATCTGGCGCGGCGGCAGCCACACCGGCTCCTGACGGATTTCCGCCACCTGTTCAGCGGACCAGATGCGGTATTCCGCCAGCCGATCCAGCACTTTGTTGCGTGCGGCTTCTGCCCGCTCCGGCCAGCGATCGGGTCGCAGACGGCTCGGTGCCTGCGGCAAAACGGCCAGCAGCGCCGCCTCGCCCGGCGTCAGCTGTGACGGGGCTTTTCCCAGCCAGCTCCAGCTTGCCGCGCCCACTCCTTCCAGCGTGCCGCCAAAGGGCGCACGGTTAAGATAGAGCGTCAGGATGTCACGTTTGGAAAGATGCCACTCCAGCTGCAGCGCCCGCCACGCCTGAATCAGCTTGCCGCGCAGCGTCCGGGGTTGCGGGTCGATAAGGCGTGCCACCTGCATGGTCAGCGTGCTGCCTCCGGAAATCACGCTCTGATGGCGCAGATCCTGCCAGGCGGCGCGCAGCAGAGCCAGGGGATTGATGCCGGGGTGATACCAGAACCAGCGATCTTCGTAGGTCAGCAGCGCCTGCAGATAGGCCGGAGCCACCTCCTCTGGCGTGACCGGATAGCGCCAGATCCCCTTGCTGTCAGCAAAGCGCCACAATGGTGTACCGTCGCTGGCAACAACCACCCGCGCAGGCTGCACCTGTTTAAGCGGCAACGGGAAAAGCCGATCCAGCCCCCATATAGCCAGCCACAGCGCCATAAAAAAAAGCGGCAGCGCGAGCCACCACTTTTTGATGCTGCTGACGTTTACCACGCGTCGCGTCACTTACTGAATATGCAGCTGCGACGGCGTGCTGCCGGTGGCGCGCCACTCCGGCACATACATCGACTCGACCTGCGGTGGTGGCATCAGATAGCGCCCCGGTGTGACCGCCCGCGCCAGGTAGACCAGCGTCGCGGGACGATAAGTATCCACCGCCAGTGCCGCCACAAAGCGATCGTCACGGAACTCAATGTGTCTGATGTCAGCCTGCTGCATGTCACCCATGCTCTCCTTCAGCGTATCCGCACTGTCGCCGAGGCTGGCGCTGCTGTCAGCCAGGTTCTGGTTTTCCAGCTCCAGACCGGCAGGCAGCAGATCCACCACCAGCGCATCGGTGATGCTGCGCTTCGACGAAACGGTCAGACGCACCACCAGCAACTCGCCGCTGCGCAGATTGCTGAGATCGGCGGCTTTGCCATCCAGCGTAAAGTATTCACGTTTTATCCCGAGCACATTGCTCTCCGGCTGCGGCGCGGCCAGCGGATAACCGGTGACATCCAGACGACCATACAGCGGCGCACTGCCCGGATTACTGATGGCTAAGCCCTGCAACAGTCGTTCAGCCCCCAGCCCTTTATTCAGTGGCGCATCACCCTGCAGAGGCTGTGCATTGCCCGACAGTTGCGCCTGCCAGCTTCCGCCCTGCGCACGCTGCAGCGTATGCGCCGCTAAATAGAGCGCGTTATTCTCCTGAGTCGAGAACCAGCGCTTGCCGTTGACCTCTTTTGACAGCGACAGCAGCAGACTATTCTGTAGATCGGGCTGCAGCTTATTCTCTGCTAACAGGGATATCATCATCCCCTCATCGCGCACCGTGCTGCCATAGTCGCCATACCACTCTTTATCTGAGCGCGTCAGACTGGCACCCTGCATGATCGCAAGCGATGCGCGCTGCCCGTCACCCATCAGCTTCAGCGCCACGCCAAGCTGCATCAGCGCCAGACCGGAGCGGGCCTTCTCACGCTTTTCATACAAGGCGCGCAGCGCCCCCAGCGGCGCACGCTGCTGACGCGCCAGCACCAGTCCGGCGTAAGCCTGCACGCTGAACTGCAGCGCGGCGTTGTTATCACTGCCGCCGCCGCTGATCTGCGCGGGATCCTGCAGATAGCGCAGCAGCCGTGCGTTAGCGCGATCAACGATATTATCCGGCAGCGCATAGCCCGCCTCGCTGGCGCGAAGCAGGAAATCGGTCACGTAAGGCGTCAGCCAGAACTCCTCCTCACTCTGCTTGTCCCACAGCCCGAAGCTACCGTTGGCCCGCTGCATGCCCGCCAGACGGGCAATGCCGGTGTCGACGGCGGCCCGGCGCGCCTCATCACTGCTGGTTTTTATCCCCATCGCGGTCAGCTCGGCATGGCTGGTGTAGAGCGACGGCCAGAGGCCGCTGGTGGTCTGTTCCAGACAGCCGTAGGGATAGGCGTAAAGCGCACTGATATAGCTGGCGATATTGAGCGGCGGACGATTGCTCAGCGTCAGCTGTCCACTCAGGGTCTGAGCATCCAGGCCGGTAAACGCGGTTGCCGCGACCTGCCAGGGCTGATCGGAATTGATGACGGCATCGAAATTCAGCGTCCGGGCCGGATAAGGTGGTCTGACGCCGATTTTCCACTGCTGTTTGCTGGGCTTCACCTGCTCGCCCGGCAGGTTCAGACCGGAAATCTGCACGGCAACCTCGCCATCACCAAAGCCGGTTTTCGCCATGACCGGAATCTGAAGTGTGGTACGCGCGCCTTTGGCCAGCGTCACACTCTGGCTGGCAGCCCCGGCCAGATCCACTAAGCCACTGCTGCTCAGATCCACCTTCAGAGTTTGCGGCAGATCGGTCAGGTTAGTGAGATCCAGCGCCAGTGAGGCTGTATCGCCGCTGGCAAGGAAGCGCGGGGTGGCCAGTTCGCTGATCAGCGGCGCCGCGACCACCAGTTTGCGCTCTGCCGCGCCGAAGCTGTCGTCGCTCCAGGCCTGAGTCATCAGCCGCAGTTCGCCGTTAAAGGCCGGGATCGGCAGCGTAATCGATCCGTTGCCCTCTTTATCCAGTGTGACTGCCTGTAACTGCTGCGCCACGATATTGACGTGCGTCACCGGCTTTTTGCCGCCGCGCGTCATCGATTCATCCTCGCCATCACCACCAAAACGCAGCGCCGCGAGCCGGCCACCGCCTTCGATCAGCTGGCCAAAGACGTCGTACTGATCGACGTTGTAGCGTTTACGGCCAAAGAAAGCCTGCCACGGATCGGGCGTTTTAAAATCCGTCACGCTCAGAACGCCGCTGTCCACCGCTGACAGCAGTACATTCACTTTTTCAGGCAGCGGGCCGCCATCACGACTGGCGTGGACTTTTACCGTCAGGCGTTGCTCAGGACGGATTTTATCGGGCGCATCCAGCGTCAGATTTAAGCGGCGCGCCTCCGTCGCCATCGGCAGATGCAACAGCCCCACCGCGCGTTTTGGCGTTGCGCCACTGACCTTATCGCCGTCTCGCACCACGATGGCGCTGAAGTAGAGATCGTGACGCTGCCAGCTCTCAGCAACAGGGACATCCACCGTTGTGCCGCCCTTTGGTACGGTCAGTGGCTGCCACCAGAGCGTGCCGCTGCTCGACTCCACCATCAGGTAACCTTTACCGGCCGCCGGTGACTCAACCTGCAGATGCACGGTGTCGCCCGGCTGGTAAGCCGCTTTGTCCAGCTTCAGTCTGACCTGATCCGGGCGCAATGCCCCCGTGCCGTTGGTGTTATCCTGCCAGTCATAACCGGCCTGGAACCGCACGCTGCTGACGATTTTCTCGCCCGCCTGCACTTCCAGCCGGTAGTGGCCCCACTCGACCGGGAAGCTGACTTTGGTGCTGCCATCAGCCGGGACAGAGATGGCGCGTTCATCTTCCTGCAGATCCTTGTCGCTATACTGCGACTGCCAGCCTTCGCTGTCAGAGAAGCTCCAGTAGTAATCATGGCGTTCACGGATCAGGCGAACATCCAGCTTCTCTGCCGCCAGTTTTTTGCCCTGACTGTTGGCATAGACAATGTCGAATTCGGCCAGGCTCTGTTCCGGCACCGTCGGCTCATCGTGATAGCTGTCACTGCGGTAGTCATAAACCGCCTTGTTACCAAACAGCGGCCGGATACCCGGCAGCGCTTCAGCGGGCCAGATGGCCTGGGTGGCACGACGGGTGACCGGACGTCCGCCTGTCTCCAGCAGGCTGGCCTGCAGGATCAGATTGAGCGGGGAGTGGAGCTGATCCCACTGATTTTCTACCGTGAGTTGTGCTTTACCGCTGGCGTCGAGCTTGAGATCCACCTCATCCAGCGTGCGCTTTAACCCCTCTTCGGTGATGTCACCAAACTGGTAGCCTGGCAGTGCAGTCACCGCCTCGCGTGCCGGTCGCAGATAGAGTTGACCCTGTAGCGTGTTACCTGCTGCTGGGGCGCCATAGAGATAGCGCCCCTCAATACCGAACTCAACACTGGCATCAGCGGCCTGTGGCTGAGGGTCATTTTTCAGGGTTAACGCCATACGCTCCGGCAGAAAATCTTCGACGTGAAACTTCCACTCTCGCTTGAGGTTATCGCCGGTATTCAGTCGCAACATCCAGTCGCCGGTCATGGCCGATGCGGACAGCGCCAGTCGCTGCTGGTAGAATCCCGCTTCAGGCTGCCAGACAAAAGTCCGCATCACCTGGCCATCGGGCTGCACCAGCTCCGCTTTGATCGGCTGCGCGGGCAAGGGGTGTCCGTCGGCATCGCGAAGCAGCGCATTCACGATGACCGTTTCGCCAGGACGATAGATATCGCGCGGACCAAAAACAAACAGCTGTTTGTCATAGCCCTGCGGCCCCGCGACCGGGAATTCAGCGAGATCCAGCGCCGGACGCGCCAGGTCGATCATTGAGGTCTGTTCTCCCTGAATTGCCAGCAGGAGCTTGCCTTTTTCATCCGCCTTGAGGCTCAGATGACCGGTGCTGTCACTGGTTCCGCTTTGCAGCACCTGCCCCTTCTCATCCAGTAACCTGACGCTGACCCCGGAAAGCGGCTGACCGTCTGCCAGACTCTGGGCGAACAGTTCGAACCGGGTCGGGAAGCGATGCAGTGACAGGCCAATATCGCTGAGGGTGAAAAGCGTGGCGGGCTGGCTGTAGCGATAAGTACCGGCCTGCTTCATCACCGCCAGATAGACGCCCGGCTGCTGAAGTGCGGTAATGTCACGCATCGGCAGCTGCAATTTTTCACGCGTGTTACGCGCCGGGTTGAGCTCAAAGCGTCCGCTATAAACCAGCTGGCTGCTTTTCAGCAGCTCCTGCGACTGCCAGCTTGAGAGGTTGTTGCCGTAATTCCACTGCGAGAGAAATTCCGCCAGGCCGGCATTCTTTATCCGGAAGAAATCGACATCGACCTGGTCAACATTCAGCGCCAGCACCGGCAGTCCCTGGGTGATACGCAGCGGCAGCAGTGAACCGCGACTGGCAAAGCCCACCATCGGCTGGATATCACGGGTGGCGATTTTCTGACTGTAATCGGCGGCAAGCGTCTCTCCGCTGGCCGCGCGCAGTCCCGCATCCACCGTGACGGTGAAGTGACGCGACGGCTCGGGATGGCGGAAGCGCAACGTTTTGCGGTTAGCAGAAAGCTCCCAGCCGCCATCCACCCGGCCCTGTTTATCGTCGGTCAGCCTGACTTTTTGCGCGATATCCTGTTTATCATCAAGCGGCTGACTGAAGGTTAAGACCAGCGCAGCGGCATTATCGATCTGCAGTTCCGAGAGATCGATAATCGTCAGCGGTTTGCTGACCTGGGAGGTTGCGGGTGCTTCTGCCGCCTGGAGAGGCAAAACAGGTAACAGGGTCGCTGACAGCAGCGAGCCACCGATCAGCATGCTGAGCAGCAGCCGGGTATTGCGTTTCTTCATGGTAGTTCCTTCACCGGGACGCAGGGAGTGTCGTTTGATTACGCAGCGCAATTTCATATCAATGCTCGCATTTAATCAACGCTTCTCTTGAGATGGTGCGCACATTCCCTGACACTGGTATGACAGATTGCTGAGATGAGGTTGTTATGACGACGCCACTGTTTGTGTCCGCCGACTGGTTACAAGAGCACTACAACGATGAGCGGCTTCAGGTGCTGGATGCACGGTTGTTGCCACCCGGTATGGAAGCGGTTCGCGATATCCAGGCCGAATATCTGGCGGGTCATTTACCCGACGCCCCTTACTTCGATATTGAAGCGCTTTCCGATCACACCAGCCCTTACCCCCATATGCTGCCCCGCGCCGAAAGTTTTGCCGTCGCGATGCGTGAACTGGGTGTCAGCAGTGATAAGCACCTGGTGGTGTATGACGAGGGTAATCTCTTTTCTGCGCCACGCGCCTGGTGGATGCTGAAAACCTTTGGTGTGGCTCAGGTGTCGATTCTGGCCGGGGGCTTGCAGGGCTGGAAAGAAGCCGGTTTTGCGCTGGCAACCGGCGAAGTGAATCTGCCGGAAGGTGAGTTTGAGGCCCACGCAGATGAAAGCCGGGTGAAGCGCCTGACGGACGTACTGCTGATCAGCCATGAAGGCGGCGCACAGATTATTGATGCGCGTCCTGCCAATCGCTTTAACGCCGAAGTGGATGAACCACGTCCCGGATTGCATCGTGGCCATATTCCCAACAGCCTGAACGTGCCGTGGAACAGCCTGGTTGAACAGGGAAAACTCAAGCCGGAGGCGGAACTTCAGACGCTGTTTGCCGATGCGGGCGTCGATATTACCCAACCGGTGGTCGCCAGCTGTGGCTCAGGCGTGACGGCGGTGGTGGTGATTCTGGCGCTGACGGCGCTGGGCGCACGGGATGTCACACTGTATGACGGATCCTGGGGCGAATGGGGCAGTCGCGACGACTTACCTATCGCGAAATAAAAAACAGGCGGCCCATGAGCCGCCTGTTTTTTTAATAATATCGGATTCGATCAGCTGTAAGAACGAGGTAGCACAGGAAACAGGGTCAGATCGGAAAGTCGCTAAAGCCACTCCCTGGCCGCTCGGCCCGCGCCGTCCATGGCGCGGGACGCTTTCCTCCTCTGACCCTGTTCCCTGCGCGTTAAGCTTATTCGTTGCGGCCAGACTCCCCCTGATTCGGGATATCAGCTATATGAGGCGGCTCGTGAGCCGCCTGTTTACTTTGTTGTCTCAGATAATCCGCTCACTGCCCTTGAAGTCGCGCAGGAAACTGCCCCAGCGACGCTCGTAGAATGGCGTGATGTGGGCGGTAAAGAAGTGGCTGATGCCGCGATCGTTCAGCGTCACCTCACAGATATCAACCGGCGCATCGTCCGGCAGCGTATCGGTTGCCACGCTGCCCGCCGCCTGAATGATCGTCTCAATGTTGCTGTCCGCTTCAATGCCAATCAGCAGATTGGGCGCTTCGTCAGCCCGCTCACGGATACTGGCGATAAACGCGCGACGCACCTGCTTATGCTTGCTGAAGAGCTGAGTCAGTGAGTCGATCATCTGGGCAGGGGGTTCAGCCACCTCAGACAGCAATAGTGACTGTCCGCCTTCCAGCACGGTTTGCTGGCTTAGTGCACTGCCCTCTTCAGCCAGCAGATGGGTGATCTCGGCCGCAGTAAACTCTTTACCGGAAGGCAGTTTGGGATTGAGAAACAGCGTCTCGCCACGTGTAATCTCAAACAGCGTTCGTACCGGCAGACGCAGCCAGGACTGCTCACCGCTCACCGCTTCACTCATCGCCTCTTCTGACGTGAAAAAAGGAATTATGCTGCTGCCATCCTCTTTTTCCCAGTGCTGCAGATCAACGGGCGTGCTGGCATCAAGCTGTTGCGTGGTGCTTTCACCTGGCACCCACGCATCAGATTCCAGCAGCAGCTGAAAAAATTCGGGCCGATGGGCAGGCTCAGTGGCCGCCAGCTTCAGCACCTCTTCAAGACGATTCATAGTTTTCCTCTGAACAGCGGCGGCATCAGCCACCGCTGAGATCGGCTTATTTCAGTAACAGATTGGCGAGGGTACGCACGCCAAGACCTGTTGCACCCGCCGCCCACTGGTCAACTGCGCCTTTGCGATAGGTCGCGGAGCAGTCGATGTGCAGCCAGCCCTGCTGATAGTTACTGACGAAGTGTGACAGGAACGCTGCCGCGCTACTGGCACCCGCCGCATGTGACGGGCTGGCGATGTTATTGAGATCGGCGAAGTTAGACGGCAGATGGCTGCGATGGAATTCGGCCAGCGGCAGACGCCAGAAAGGTTCGTTCTCACTCACCGCGCTGCCCATCAGCGACTGTGCCATCACATCATCAAAGGTAAACAGCGCATGGTAATCGTTGCCCAGCGCCGTCTTGGCCGCACCGGTCAGCGTCGCAGCATCGATGATCATCGTCGGGTTCTGCTCGCTGGCGTCGATTAAACCGTCGGCCAGGACCAGACGCCCTTCCGCATCGGTGTTCATCACTTCCACCGATTTACCGTTGCGATAGCGAATAATGTCGCCCAGTTTAAAGGCGTTGCTGCTGACCATATTATCGGCACAGCAGAGGTAGAGTTTGACGCGCTTGTTAAGACCGCGCGAAATCGCCATGGCCAGCGCGCCGGTGACGGTCGCCGCGCCGCCCATGTCAGATTTCATTGAGTCCATGAAGCTGCTCTGCTTCAGGCTGTAGCCACCGGTATCAAAGGTAATGCCTTTACCGACCAGACAGGCGTAGACCGGGGCATCGTCGTCGCCGGTCGGGTTGTAATCGAGCGCCAGAAATACCGGCGGACGATTTGAACCGCGTCCAACGGTGTGCAGGCCCATATACCCCTGTACCCGCAGATCGTCGCCTTTGGTGATGCGATAGCTGACGGCACTGCCGCCCACTTCACTGATCAGATCGACTGCATTGTGCGCCAGCTGTTCTGGCCCAAGATCTTCCGCAGGCAGGTTAATAACGTTGCGAACCCAGTCGATAATTTTCAGACGGCGATCAAACTCCGCCTGCTCATGTTCGCCCAGCGCCGGCCACTCAACCTGACGCTGGCCTTTCGGACCACGGAAGCCCTGCCAGAATGCCCAGCACTGCTCAAGGTGCCAGCCTTCGCCGGTCAGCGCCACATGGCGGATCCCCTGGCTGTCGATTTTGTGAGCCGCACGCTGAATGATATTCAGCGCATCCGCGCCGGTCAGATGCAGTGTCATGCCGCTGTCGTTGCTGCTGAGAATCGCTTTTTCGCCCCAGCGCGCATCGGCGGGCTGGCTGCTAAGCGTAATATTCATGGGTTGTGTGGTCATCGAAAAGCTCCATAATCGTTATCTGTTTCATCCAGCCTGATTGTTATAACGGCTTTAATAAGATGTTAAATATAATTCGCAGAGAGACCTGATAACAGATTCCGTCAGGTGTTGCCAGCGAAGTGCAAATATAGGCGCAATTTCCGGACTATGACCGGATATCAGGATTTCATTAAGGCCCGCAGACGGGTCACTGATTTCTGCACCAGGGCAATGGCGTAGTCGATCTCTTCCTCGGTAGTGAAGCGTCCCAGCGAGAAGCGCAGCGAACTGTGCGCCAGCTCTTCACTCAGGCCCAGCGCCCGCAATACATAGGAAGGCTCCAGGCTGGCGGAGGTGCAGGCCGAGCCGGAAGAGAGCGCCAGATCTTTCAGCGCCATGATCAGTGATTCACCCTCAACGTCAGCAAAACTGAGGTTAAGAATGTTCGGTGCGCTCTGATGCAGATCGCCATTGAGGGTGACGTCGGGCAGTGTGCTGATGCCCTGCCACAGACGATCGCGCAGAGTCTGCAGGCGCGCCATCTCGGTTTCGCGCTCTTCTGCTGCGATACGATACGCCTCGCCCATGCCAACAATCTGATGCACCGGCAATGTCCCGGATCGCATACCGCGTTCATGTCCGCCGCCGTGGATCTGCGCAGCAATCTGCACACGCGGTTTACGCCGTACATAGAGTGCGCCGATGCCTTTCGGGCCATAGAGTTTGTGGGCAGAAAAGGACATCAAATCAACCGGTAACTGGCTGAGATCGATAGGCAGCTTGCCGACGCTCTGGGTCGCATCCACATGAAACAGAATCTCACGTTCGCGGCAGAGTTCGCCAAAGGCGGCGATATCCTGAATCACCCCGGTTTCATTATTAACGTGCATCAGGGTGACTAAAATCGTGTCGTCGCGCAGCGCCGCACGCAGCTGGTCAGGCGAGATAATGCCGTTAGCCGCCGGGGTGAGATAAGTGACAGCAAAGCCTTCACGCTCAAGCTGCTGGCAGCTATCAAGCACCGCTTTATGTTCTGTCTGGCTGGTGATGATATGTTTGCCGCGCGCCTGATGGGCGTGAGCTGCACCTTTAATCGCGAGGTTATCGGATTCGGTGGCGCCAGAGGTAAAGATGATTTCACGCGGATCGGCATTGACCAGTTCGGCGATCTGATTACGCGCAACATCAACCGCTTCTTCAGACTGCCAGCCAAAACGGTGCGATCGCGAGGCCGGATTACCGAACGTGCCATCCAGCGTCAGAAACTGCATCATTTTGCTGGCCACACGCGGATCGGCCGGCGTGGTGGCGGCGTAATCCAGGTAAATCGGTAATTTCATTGCGCTACAGCTCCGTATAAAAAATCATACGTCTTTATAGCAGATTCGGCCCTGACCGCGTTAGCAGTAAGGGCCGCAACAGCGGGGATTACGAGGCGCGTTGGTTGACGTTAATTTCCTGCGTGCGCGGGCTCTGGAAGCGACGATTATCAATCGCATTCTGACGATCGGCTACATCCAGGATCTCCTGATTATTCACCAGCTCAGCCAGTGTAATATTGTTCAGGAAGTCACTGATACGCACGCTCAGATCGCGCCACAGCACGTGAGTCAGGCAACGCTCGCCGCCCTGGCAGCCTTCTTTACCCTGACATTTGGTGGCATCAACAGACTCATCAACGGCGGTGATCACTTCACCGACAGAGATGGTATTAGACGCTTTGCCCAACAGATAACCGCCGCCCGGACCACGTACGCTGGACACCAGCTCATTTTTACGCAATCGGGAGAATAACTGCTCCAGATAGGAGAGCGAAATGCCCTGACGCTCTGAAATATCAGCCAGCGGGACCGGACCTTCATGGGAGTGAAGGGCAACGTCCAGCATTGCAGTAACGGCATAACGTCCTTTGGATGTCAGTCTCATAGCGTACGACCTCAATAGCGTCCGGTTATCGGAGGATTAGCAACAGATGCTCTGAAGTCTGCCATTCCCGAGTAAATTGGTCAACTATTTAACCTGGTAAATTAGTCAGGTATTTAACCTGGTAATTCACTCAACTATTATCTGCTTCTTTTTTATCGTTTTTTCGCTTTTCAAACGACGAAAGCATGCCGCGCAGGATGTTCAGTTCGTCGCGTTCCGGGCGGGCGCGGGTGTAAAGACGACGCAGTTTGCTCATCACCTGGCCAGGATTGGCTTCACGGATAAAGCCGCTGTTCAGCATCATCTGTTCCATATGCTGATAGAAGCGCTCGAGATCATCCACCAGCGGATAAGGTGACTCTTCATACTGTGGCGGCGGGCTGGCCTGCTCCTGCGCCTGTAACCATGCCATGCGCACTTCATAGGCAATAATCTGTACGGCCATCGCCAGGTTCAGCGAGCTGTATTCCGGGTTTGCCTGAATCGCGACGTGATAATGGCACTTCTGCAACTCGTCATTGGTCAGGCCGACACGTTCACGACCAAAAACCAGCGCAACCGGTGCCTGCTGGCCCTCTTCCACGCTTTTCACGCCACATTCGCGCGCATCCAGCATCGGCCAGGGCAGCGAGCGGGAACGTGCGCTGGTGCCGACCACCAGACTGCATCCGGCAATGGCCTCATCCAGCGAGTCGACAATTTTTGCGTCGCCGATAACGTCGCTGGCACCGGCCGCGAGTGAGATAGCCTGTGAGTCAGGCTTGACCAGCGGGTTAACCAGATAGAGGTTGGTTAAGCCCATGGTTTTCATGGCGCGCGCAACGGAGCCCATGTTACCGGTGTGAGAAGTCTCGACCAGCACGATACGAATATTTTGCAACATGATTAGGGATACTCAGAAACGGGTCAGTAAAATCAGTAGAGAGAATATTAACATAAAGCAGGACATTTACCGAACACGCTGCTATACTCCGCGCCGTTTTCCCCGTTCTTTAACATCCAGCGAGAGATACCGATGCATCCAATGCTCAACATTGCCGTGCGCGCAGCGCGCAAGGCCGGAAATTTAATTGCCAAATATTATGAAACCCCGGACGCCGTCGAAGCCAGCCAGAAAGGCAGCAACGACTTCGTAACGAATGTTGACCGCGAAGCAGAACGCCTGATTATCGAAATTATTCGTAAATCTTACCCGAAACATACCATCATCACTGAAGAAAGCGGTGAACTGGCGGGCGAAGATCAGGATGTTCAATGGGTTATCGATCCGCTGGATGGCACCTCAAACTTCATCAAACGTTTACCCCACTTTGCTGTTTCTATCGCTGTGCGCATTAAAGGCCGCACTGAAGTCGCCGTCGTTTACGATCCAATGCGCAATGAACTCTTCACCTCTTCACGCGGTCAGGGCGCTCAGCTGAATGGCTATCGTCTGCGTGGCAGCACGGCCCGCGATCTGGATGGCACCGTTCTGGCGACCGGCTTCCCGTTCAAAATGAAGCAGCACGCGCCGGCTTACATGAATATCATGACCAAACTCTTTACCCAGTGTGCTGACTTCCGCCGCACCGGTTCTGCTGCGCTGGATCTGGCCTATGTGGCTGCCGGTCGCGTAGATGGCTATTTTGAGATTGGCCTGAAGCCGTGGGATTTTGCGGCGGGTGAACTGCTGGTCCGTGAAGCGGGCGGTCTGGTGACTGATTTCACCGGCAACCACGGCTATCTGCTGTCAGGTAACCTGGTCGCGGGTAACCCACGTGTGGTGAAATCGATGCTGTCGAACATGCGTGATGAGCTGAGCGAAGCGTTAAAACGCTAAGTCTCAGTACAGAAAAAGGCGGCTTCTCAGCCGCCTTTTTTATTGCCTGTTACTCAGTGATGCTTAACGACGTTCGTGTGACAGCACCTGACGAGGCTGAGTACGACGACCTACCATACCCATTACGCCTGCCAGCACGGCTTCGATGATCAGCAGAATCAGGGCATACCAGCTCGCTTTCGCAGTCGCGGCAGCGGCTTTTTCACCGGCTTCACGCGCTTTCTGTTCAGCCTGCTGTTTCAGTTCCTGATACTTCTGAACGGCCTGCTGATAGCTCTGTTCAGTTTTGGCCACGATCTGATCCACTTCCTGATCGCTTTTGCCGGTGCGCGCTTTGATAATATTTTTCAGCGCATCACGATCGGCTGCCTGCAGGGTATCGGAATGACGATCCATCACCCCTTTTAACCAGTTAGCCAGATCAGTATCCGCTGTCTGTGGATGGTTTGCGGTGTTGTTAGCCTGGTTTTCAGCATTCTGCGCTTCTTTATTTGCATCCTGCTTTAAGTTCTCTGGCTGTAATTCCGGTTTCCCGGTCTGGCGTAAAGTCGTTTCAAGTTCGTTCTGCAGGTTATCTAAATTAATATTACTCTCCTGCAGTTTGTCTTTTGCCATTTGGGTAACGGATGGCGCAGCGGCGGAAATACCACTACCCAGCGCCTGGAAGCCTGAGCCCACAATATTCATCGCGCCGCCTAATACACTGGTCGCCAGCGCAATAGCCAGGTAAATAGTGAAAATTGTGCTAAGGCCAAACATCAGTAAACCGTGCAGTGCGCCTTCGCGCTGAGCCAGTCGGCCTGCAACATAACTACCTGCAGCCATCGCGACCAGCATTTCAATGGCAGTCCAGACCAGCGCGCCTGTGCCCAGGCCGTCGAGTGGATTCTGTTCTTTCATCGGATCAATGGTTGTTGCACCAATGGCGGTTCCCAGCAGCGTCAGAATAATGTGAACGATCAACGCACAAATGACACCGGCAAACACGGCGCTCCAGGAAATACGTTTTAACGGCAATCCAGCAGGCCCGGTCGCCAGCGTTTCGGTGTAGCCATTATTAATACGGGTATCAGCCATGAAATATACTCCTCGCAATAAACAGAAAGCGGTCTTGATCTTTTATCATCCCGACGGCGGAATGCCGTTTTGGTATTATCAGCGTAGACAGGGAATAGTCATTTCACCACTAAACCAGCCAGAGAAAAAAATAAAGAGATGAATTCAGAGATAATTAACGAAGAGAAGAGCGCAGCGGCAATTTTATTTCCGCTGCGCTTTTATTCAGAAAGGTCGAATTCCGCCACCCAGCGTCATCTGCGCTGACTGCCATAGCGCGATACCCGCTACGATTAAAATCAGGCTGCCGGTTAAGGCCAGCGCGGGGATCAGCAGTCGCGTCATGCCTGCGGTAACGCCAGGCTGTGCCAGCCGTTGTGCCACCGTGCGCGCCTGCTGAACCAGCAGGCCAATCGCCGAAATGGTCAGTGCCGTGCCCAGCGCCATCACCGCAGCAGAGATCACCCCCCAGCCATAGACACCAATCACTTTGGCAAACAGCAGCATCATAATCGCGCCGGAACAGGGACGTAATCCCATCGACACCACCACCAGCAGCTGGGTTTTCACGCTGAGATTGCCGCTCATCTGCTGCGGTGTCGGAAGATGTGCGTGTCCGCATCCGCACTGATCGTCATGCTGATGGTGAGGTTTGAAGGTGCGAAATACCGGGGCCGGACGCGGACGCAATGTCCGCCACAACGAACGCAGCGCCCGATAACCGATCATCACGCCCAGCCCGATCACCAACAGATAACTGCCCTTCTCCAGCCAGAAACTGCTGAGATGCAGCTGTCGCGATGACGTTTTCAGCAGCACCAGCATCACCGTCACCAGGGCAATCGCCACCGAACCCTGCAGCAGTGAGGCGAGCAGCGTCAGCCTGATACTGGTTTTCACTCTGGTGGGATGGGTCGCCAGAAAGGTCGCGATCACCACTTTGCCATGGCCCGGCCCCAGCGCGTGCAGTACGCCATACAGCAGGCTGAATATCACCAGCGAAATGCCTGCCTGGTGGGGCTGCTCCGCAACCTGCTGTAGCAGCTGAGTCATCTGCCGATGCAGATCTTTCTGCCACAGTACGCTCTGCATCAGAATCTGCGACCAGTAGAGCCAGACCAGCAACGCGCTGCTCAGCAGCACGCCCGCCATCAGCCACAGCGGCCAGAGGCGGGAAGCCCGTAACGGTGGGGAGATTACTGACATGTCAGTATCACCGTCTGGGCAAACTGGCGGCCTAAATCCATCTCCTCTGCAGGCGCGTCGGCTTTATCCAGCGACAGCGCATACTGCTTCAGTGAATCATTGGGCTTTGGCGTGTTCAGCGCGAACTTGCAGCGCGCCTGCAGCGCCGTCGGCAGCGTTAACGCACCGGGATTGTCATAGAACATATCGACGAAATAGGTAGGATCAAAAGTCAGGATCTCAAAGCGCTGCCCGGTCAGCTTCGGGGGTTCCGCCAGCGGCAGAATAAATTCCAGCACCGCTTTATGGCCGTTACGTGACAGGTTGTATTCGGTTGGCAGATTCAAAAACTTTACCCGCTGTTGGTTGTGCCAGATTTCAGAAAAGTAGTGCTGGCCCAGCACGTTCGCCATCACGCCTGCCGCCAGCTTCTTCCACACCACGCTGCCTGGTTTCGCTTCGCCCGCGTCGTAAAGCAGATCGGCGGAGGTAATCTCATCCATGGTCCAGGTCATCTTTAATCCGGTAAAGGTGTCATCCTGCGCCACCAGTTCGGTTTTCATATCGATGAAGCTGTGAGGATGTGCCATTACAGCCGGACTTAATACCATCAAGAGGGCAAAGAGTGTGCGTTTCATAATGTTATAAAGTAACGTTCCCGATGAAAAGAATCTATAAGTAACAAAATTTTGTGACCCGCCTTAAACCTCCGGCAAATAAACCGCGTAAACCGCGCAGGCGCTGACGGGGTTGACTATTCTTAGCTCAAAATAGCCTGCTGGAAACCTGATTGATGAGTTCTGCTACCCCTTTGGCACCACTCTTCACCCGCTCACAGCGTCAGTGCCATCTTTTATTGCTGCTGTTTCTGCCGACACCCGTGCTTACGCTTGAAAAAGTCTGCCAGCTGAATGGCGTCGATCCTGCTGTTGCCCGACAGGATATCGCGGATGTGGGCCTTGAGATACAGCGATATCACCAGCTGGAATTGCATCAGATGGTGGATGGCAGCTTTCGTCTTCATGGCACAGAGTTGGATCGGCGCCTCTGTCTGCTGCACAACCTGCGACGCAGTTTGCGTTTATCGCAGGATTTCGTCTGCGATCATTTTGCAGCCCCCCTGCGTCAGCGCCTGAAGGTGATGAAGATTGAGAAGGCGCTGTGGGATGAGACCAATTTACAGGCGCTGATCCAGCACTGTAGCCTGCGTCTGAAGCGCGATTTCAGCGAACGCGACCGGCTTTTTCTGCAGATTTTCATGAAATATGGATTGTGCCAGCGCCAGCCGGTGCTGTTCAGTGAAGCGCAGTGTCACTGGCTGCAGCAGAAGGCTGAGCGGCAGGCTGCCGAGGATGTGATTCACCACTGGCGCAAACGCTGCCACCTTGCGCCGCCCGTCAGTGAAACCGACTTCTGGACACTGCTGTTCAGCCAGATACATACGCCTGTCGTGGATGCGATTGCCCATCCTGCTGAGCAGCAGTTAATGGCTGCGACCCAGCAGTTAATTAATGACTTTGAACGGTGTGCCGACATCACTTTTGCTGATCGCGACGAGCTGCTTAACCAGCTCTATCCTCATCTGGCACAGGCGCTGGATCGCACCCACTTCACTATCGGCATCGACAACAGCGTGGCGCTGGATGTCAGCCGCCTCTATCCCCGCCTGTTGCGCACCACTCAGCAGGCGCTGCAGGCGTTTGAGCAGCAATACGGGATTGCGTTCAGCCCGGAAGAGGTGAGCTTAATTACCGTTATTTTTGGTGCCTGGCTGATGCAGGAGAATGCGTTGCAGGAGAAGCAGGTGCTGATTCTGACGGGTGACGATACCGATCTGGAGCAGGATGTGGAGCAGCAGATCCGGGAGATCACGCTGCTGCCGATCAATATTACCTATCAGGACGTGAAACAGTTTCAGCGGGATGGCGCACCGCGGGATGTGGACATCATCATTTCGCCCTACCCCACCTCGCTGCCACTCTTCTCTCCGCCGCTGGTGCATGCGGAACTGCCGCTGACGTTACACCATCAGCAGCGGATTCGTTATTTACTGGAGTCGTAGCCGGGACGCAGAAATAGCGCGGGCAGCGCCACCAGTGCCATCACCCAGAACAGATGCCCCTGCAGATGAGCGAACAGGACGCCGCAGATCATAGTCATTATCGCAATGCCACCCCCCATCGCCAACGCGGAATAGAGCGACTGCAGACGGATCACTTCCGCTCCCTGACGCGCCGCAATAAAACGCATCGCCGCCAGATGACAGACGGTGAAGCTGCCACAGTGGAGGATTTGCGCCACAATCAGCAGCGGCAGCGCGGTAGTGGCCCCCATCAGACTCCAGCGGATCAACGCACAAATGCCCGAAAGCAGCAGCAGATCGCGCGCGCTCCAGCGGCGGAACAACCGGTTGCTCAAAGCAAACACGACGATCTCGGCCACCACGCCCAGCGACCAGAGATAACCCACCGTGGAGGCGGAATAGCCACTCTCCTGCCACCAGATAGCACTGAAGCCGTAATAGGCGGCGTGCGCACCCTGCAGCAGTGTTACGCAGAGCATAAATCGCCATACCGCATTCTCACGCAGCAATTCACGCCACACCTGCCAGCCGCCGCCCGCCGCGCCCTGCCGTTCATTACCCTGAGGCTGGGTGGCGGGTGACAGCATCATGCCTGCCAGCATAGAGATGACGCCGACGGAAAGCAGCAGCAGAATGGCGTTTGAAGAGTAAGCACTAACCAGCACGCCGGTTAACGCCGAGCTGATCACAAAGGCCAGCGAACCCCACAGCCTGACCGGCCCATACGCCAGCCCTATCTGCTGTGTCCAGGTGGCGGCCAGCGCATCGCTGAGCGGGACCAGCGGCGAGAAAAAGAGGTTAAAGCCGATCATGACCGTCAGCAGCCACATCCACTGCTCACCCACCCAGAAACCGGCAGCGAACAGGCAGGTCATCAGCGCCAGCAGACGCAGCGCCGTAATCAACCGTGAAGGATTTTTGACCTGAGAAGCGATAAGCAGACTGCCGACAAAGCGTGCCACCATGCCACAGCCGAGCAGCAGGCCAATCTTTTCAGCATCAAGACCGGTGCCTTTCAGCCACACGCCCCAGAATGGCAGATAGATGCCGTAACAGAAGAAGTAAGTGAAGTAGCCCAATCCGAGCCATCTGGCGGAGCCGATTGCCATATTCCCTCCAGCAAGAGTGCTGCCTGGCAGCATGAGTGGGCGCTACTCTGGCAGAGCGCCGCAGGACAGGCAATAAAAAAGGATGGCTGATGCCATCCTTTCAGAACACTAACCAATCCAAATCAGAGCGCCTCTTGCCGCTACATCTGAATTTCACGCGCAGGAAACACGGTCAGAGGAGGAAAGCGTCCCGCGCCAATGATGGCGCGGGCCGAGCGGCCAGGGATTGGCTTTAGCGACTTTCCGATCTGACCGTGTTTCCTGAGCAACTCCGGTATCACAGCTAACACGCACTCGTTTTTTAACAATAAAAAAGGATGGCTGATGCCATCCTTTGTATGCTGTCTCACAACAGGTTAACGATTAAGCGTAGACCGGCAGACGGCTGCAGATTTCCAGCACTTTCTTTTTGGTGCGCTCAATGGTTGCTTCGTCATTGACGTTATCCAGCACATCCGCGATCCAGCCAGCCAGCTCACGCACGTCCGCTTCGTTGAAGCCACGACGGGTAACAGCTGGCGTACCGATACGGATACCGGAAGTGACAAACGGGCTTTTCGGATCGTTAGGCACGCTGTTTTTATTAACCGTGATGTTGGCACGGCCCAGCGCCGCATCCGCTTCTTTACCAGTCAGGTTTTTGCTCACCAGATCGATCAGGAACAGATGGTTATACGTGCCGCCAGAAACGATGTCATAGCCACGCTCAATCAGCACCTCAACCATCGCTTTGGCGTTTTTTGCCACCTGCTGCTGGTAGGTTTTGAATTCCGGCTCCATCGCCTCTTTGAACGCAACCGCTTTACCAGCGATAACGTGCATCAGAGGACCGCCCTGACCGCCAGGGAAGACAGCAGAGTTCAGTTTCTTATAGAAATCTTCGTCGCCGTTTTTCGCCAGAATGATACCACCGCGCGGACCCGCCAGCGTTTTGTGAGTGGTAGAGGTCACGATGTGCGCATGCGGGATCGGACTCGGGTAAACGTCTGCAGCAATCAGGCCGGCAACGTGTGCCATGTCCACAAACAGCCATGCACCTACGCTATCCGCGATTTCGCGCATTTTCGCCCAGTCGCAAACGCCGGAGTAAGCTGAGAATCCGCCAACGATCATTTTTGGCTTGTGGGTTTTCGCCAGTTCAGCCAGTTCGTCGTAGTCAATTTTACCGGTCTCATCGATACCGTAAGCCACAACGTTATAGAGTTTGCCCGACAGGTTAACCGGTGAGCCGTGAGTCAGGTGTCCACCGTGCGCCAGGTTCATCCCCAGAATAGTATCGCCCGGCTGCAGCAGCGCGGTGTAAACCGCAAAGTTAGCCTGTGAACCTGAGTGTGGCTGCACGTTAGCGTAATCGGCACCAAACAGTTCTTTTGCGCGATCGATCGCCAGTTGCTCAACGATATCAACGTACTCACAGCCGCCGTAGTAGCGTTTGCCCGGATAGCCTTCAGCGTATTTATTGGTGAGCTGAGAACCTTGTGCCTGCATAATACGCGGGCTGGTGTAGTTTTCAGAAGCAATCAGTTCAATGTGCTCTTCCTGACGCACTGTCTCCTGCTCCATCGCCTGCCACAACTCGGCATCGTAATCGGCAATGTTCATATCACGCTTTAACATCCGGATCTCCTGACTCAGCTAACTTTCTGACGGTATTTACCCCCCTTCAGGGGCGAAGGCCCACAGTGTAAACCGTTTTAACAGGTGAAGGTAGGGTGAACCTCCTCTTTTTACGCAAACGATTGGCTGGCTACTGGCAGGGCTTTTTTACACCTTTTCACCCTGTTCAGACGCCACGATTTTTCTTCAGGATGTGACGGCGGCTTCTCAGGATGCACCAAAAAGTTGCCACTTTGACAACCGGGAAATTTATCGGGTTATTTACACCACAGGCGAGACGCTATAAGATGCATTTAATATACATCTTTAAATGAGAGGCCGTTTTTATGCTTGATGCACACACTATCGCCACGGTAAAATCGACCCTGCCTGCCATCGCCGCCTGTGGTCCTGCGCTTACCGCACACTTCTATGACCGCATGCTTTCGCACCATCCGGAACTCAAAAATGTTTTCAATATGAACAACCAGCGCAATGGCGATCAGCGTGAAGCGCTGTTCAACGCCATTTGCGCCTATGGCGCGAATCTGGAGAACCTGGCCGTGCTGCTGCCTGCGGTGGAAAAGATTGCGCAGAAACATACCAGCCTGAATATTCAGCCTGCGCAATATGCCATCGTCGGTGAAAATCTGCTGGCAACCATTAAAGAGCTGCTGAATCCGGGTGAAGAGGCGCTGGCAGCCTGGGGTCGTGCCTATGGCGTACTGGCGGATGTGTTCATTAATCGCGAAGAGGAGATTTACCAGGCGACGGAGCAGCAAACCGGTGGCTGGCGCGGCACTCGTGCGTTTCGCATCAGTGCTATTGAGCAGCAGAGCGAGGTGATTAAAAGCTTTACCTTCAGTCCGGTAGATGGCGGCCCGGTGGCGGCCTTTAAACCGGGTCAGTATCTGACGGTGCATCTGCAGCCCGCCAGTTTCGAACATCACCAGATTCGTCAGTACTCGCTTACTCACCTCAGTAATGGCAAAGATTATCGGATTGCGGTGAAACGTGAAGCGCAGGGCACCGTCTCCGGCTGGCTGCATCAGAATGGCAAAGTGGGTGATGAGCTGATGCTGGCCGCACCGCATGGCGACTTCTTCCTTGAGGTCGATGCTGCAACCCCGGTGGCGCTGATTTCCGCGGGCGTGGGTCAGACGCCGATGCTGGCCATGCTGCATGCACTGGCGGCCCGCCAGCACCGCGCGCCGGTCAGCTGGCTGCACGCAGCAGAGAACGGCAAACAGCATGCATTTGGCCCGGAAGTGATAGCTACGGGCGCGCAGCTCACCGATTTCGTCAGTCAGGTCTGGTATCGCCATCCCGCCGCTGAAGATGCCGGTCGCTATGACGCGCAGGGTCTGATGGATATCACCGCGATCTCCGCACGTCTCGCCTCACCCGACACCCACTTCTACCTCTGCGGTCCGCTGCCCTTTATGCAGCATGTGGTGGCGCAACTGCGCGATGCCAGCGTGGCAGATACACGCATTCATTACGAACTCTTTGGCCCGCACAAAGGGATGTAATTGAGCAATAAAAAAAGCCCGCAGCGCGGGCTTCTTTATGCTGATAAAGAGCTGATAAAGAGATAATCAGATCGCCTCTTCATCCTCTTCGCCAGTACGGATGCGCACCACGCGCGCCACGTCGAAGACAAAGATTTTACCATCACCGATTTTGCCGGTCTGCGCAGTACGCATAATGGTCTCGACGCAGGTATCAACGATATCGTCGCCCACCACCATCTCGATTTTCACTTTAGGCAAAAAGTCGACCATATACTCTGCGCCGCGGTAAAGCTCGGTGTGCCCTTTCTGGCGGCCAAAACCTTTTACTTCACTCACGGTCATCCCGGTGATGCCGACTTCCGCTAAGGCTTCACGGACATCATCGAGTTTGAATGGTTTGATAATCGCATCAATCTTTTTCATGTCAGACCCTTTTTCACTCCCTCCATGGTCAGAGGGTTTATCAAGTATAAATGTTGCTGGCGCTGTCGGGCGGTAATATCCGGGATTCTTCAGGTTGCCGCAAGCGCTGCCAGATTATGCTGACCGCACCCATTCTGATTCGGGCCTGAGCAGGCAACCTGCCGGTATCACTCCGCAGCCTCCGCTACTCTTTGAAATCACTGGCATCCAGCTCATGACGAGACAGCAGCTTATAGAACTCCGTGCGGTTGCGTCCAGCCAGACGTGCGGCATTGGTTACATTGCCTTTGGTCATCTGCAACAGCTTACGCAGATAGTTCAGCTCAAACTGATTGCGCGCCTCAGCAAAGGTCGGCAAAGCACTATTCTCACCGCTTAACGCCTGCTCCACCAGCGCATCGCTGATCACCGGCGATGAGCTCAGCGCTACACATTGTTCAATCACGTTAACCAGCTGACGCACGTTGCCCGGCCAGCTGGCCGCCATCAACCGCTTCATCGCATCAACGGAAAAACTGCGGATCTGCGGTTTATGCCGTTCCGCCGCCTGACGCAACAGATGATTAGCCAGCAGCGGAATATCTTCAGTGCGCTGATGCAACGCCGGAATCTTCAGGTTCACCACATTAAGACGATAGAAGAGATCCTCGCGAAACTCCTTTTTCTCCATCGCCTTCGGCAGATCGCGATGCGTGGCTGAAATAATGCGCACGTCGATCTCAATATCATGATCGCTGCCCAGCGGCCTGACCTTACGCTCCTGCAATACCCGCAGCAACTTAACCTGTAGCGGTTGCGGCATATCGCCAATCTCATCCAGGAACAGCGTGCCACCACCTGCAGTTTTAAACAGACCATCACGGGCACTGACTGCGCCGGTAAAGGCCCCCTTGGCATGCCCGAACAGCTCTGACTCCAGTAACTGCTCCGGCAGTGCGCCACAGTTAATGGCGACAAAGGGCTTGCCGTTTCGCGGGCTGGCGGCGTGAATCGCCTGTGCCAGCATCTCTTTACCGGTACCGCTCTGCCCGTTAATCAGCACGCTGACGTCCGACTGCGCCACCATATGTGCCTGCTCCAGCAGCCGCAACATCAGCGGGCTACGGGTGACGATCGCTTCCCGCCAGCGGTCATCGCTGACCGGCGCCTGCTGAGCCAGTGCTTCATCGATCGCTTTGTAAAGCGCATCTTTATCCACCGGTTTAGTCAGGAAGCTGAAGACGCCCTGCTGCGTGGCGGAAACTGCGTCCGGGATAGAACCGTGTGCCGTCAGGATAATCACTGGCAGACCGGTGTGGCGTTTCTGGATCTCGCCAAACAGCGCCAGACCATCCATCTCATCCATCCGCAGATCGCTGATCACCAGCTCGATTTTTTCTTTCTGCAGCAGACGCAACGCTTCGGGTCCGCTGGCCGCGGTGGTGACCTGATAACCTTCGCTGCGAAGACGCATGCCCAGCAGCTTTAGCAGGCTGGGATCGTCATCCACCAGCAGCAGTTTTGCCGCTTGTCTGACCATTATTGCTCCTCATCCTGCGGCAGCGCAGTGCCATGGCCGCTGTCAGAAACATCCGGGGCTTTCCGCGATGAAAGCTGGCGCTCAATATCAGTAAGCCGCTCCAGCTTATGCTGCGTGTCGCTGAGCTGCTGCTGCTGTTTAACCATCTGCTGGCGTATCGCCTCCAGCTGGGTATCGCTGCTCTGTTGCAGATGAACATAACGGGTGCGCGCTTCACTCAGGTCGAGCTGCGCGGCCTGATTACTGCGCCACAACTGGAGCAGCGGACGCACAGACTGCGGGAAATCGCTGCTGTAGCGATCCAGGGTTTCAACATAGCGACGACGCTCCACTGGCGTCACGTTGCCGTTCGACATCAGCACGCCCTGCTTGAAAGCGCGCGACCAGCTCTCAACCGGCCAGCGGTGAGCTTCGGCTCGGGCCTCGGCGGGGGAAAGGCGTTCAGCGCAATCGATCGCCCGCATCCAGTAGAGGGGATTACTCAGTGCCGCACTATTCTCTATCGTCCACAGGTCACTGCAGCGGGTCGCCAGGTAATCAGCCACGCTGACCTCGGGTTCCGCCACCTGATGGCCTGACGGCAGGGATGAGGTGGCCGGGGATATCGTACATCCGCTGAGCAGCAGCGTGGTCAGTGTGCTCAACAGCAAAGCGGGTAAATATTTCATCAGTCAGACTTTCCCGGCTGTGGTGTTCAGTTCAATTCGAAAACAGACATCAGCCTGCTCGCAGGAGACCAGCGTCAGGTCGCCATGCATCCGGCGCAGGCAATCTTTGGCAATACTCAATCCCAGCCCGCTGCCTTTTACCGGCCCTTTGCGCTGCTGGCTACCCTGGAAAAAAGGTTCGAAAATCATTGCCTGCTCTTCCGGCGGGATCGGCGTACCGCTGTTCGCGACATCAATCCAGACCCGATCGCCCTGCTGCTGACTGCGCAGCCAGATGGTACCGGATTCGCTGCCGTAGTTCACGGCGTTCGAATAGAGATTATCAATGACCCGCATCAGTAACATCGGTTCGGCAAGGCAGTGACTGACCTCCAGATTGACAACCGTCTGCATGAGTTTGGCGCGCGCCGAGAGTGCGTGTGCATTCACTACCCCCTCCACAATTTCCGCCACGCTGACCGGTTCCAGCTGGATCGGGCCATCTGCCAGTTTACGGTTGTAATCAAGCAGCTGTTCAATCAGCCGCTGCAGATGACGGCTGCTGCCGTCGAGGATAGTGACCACCTCTTTTTGATCGGCGTTCAGCGACCCGGCTACCTCGTCCGCCAGCAGTTCGGTGCCTTCACGCAGGCTGGCCAGCGGTGTTTTCAGTTCGTGAGAAAGATGGCGCAGGAATTCATGGCGCTGCGATTCCAGCCACTGAAGCCGTTCGCTGAGCCAGACGATGCGCTGTCCCAGCGAGCGTAACTCGCGCGGGCCGCGAAATGTCACGCTGTTACCCAGTTCCCGGCCTTCGCCAAGCCGGTTGATCATCCGCTCAATACGCTTGACCGGCCCGATAATCATGCCGGTAAACAGCGTCATCAACGCCAGACTGATGATAAACAGAATCAGCGCCTGCCAGCCAAAAAACTGGCCGCGATCGGCAATTTCGCGCTGCAGCTGAAGGCCGCGCGAAAACACCACTTCGCGCGTGTCCTGCACCATCTGCGCATTGGTGGCAGAAAAACGATCCAGCGCCTCTGCGGCAGGCGTAACCGGATTACCGTTATCGCACTTTAACGGTGTCAGCAGCGGCAACGTCGCCTGTAAAGTCTGGAATGCGGGCAGCTCGGGCAGGCTGGCGCTGTGCGAACTCAGCATCTGGCTGTAGCGGGTGTGCTGGGTCTGATAAAGGCGCGCCAGCGAGGCATCATCCAGCACGCAGTACTGGCGATAGCTGCGCTCCAGCTCAACCGCCGTTCGCGCCATCGCCTCACTTCTGCGAACGTCGGTGAAGGTATTGCGGTTGGTATCCGCTGCCTGTTCGCTTAACGCAGAGAGACTTTCCCACGCCTGCCAGGCCAGCACCAGCAACGGCAGCAGCACCAGAACAAACGCCATCAGCACCAGCTGACGCAGAGAACGGGGAAATAAACGCCATTTTTTCACGCAGCCGCTTCCTTAAGATTTGCTGTCTGGATGCTAACGGACTCTGTCAGCGGAAGAAAGGTGTCGGCGGAAGAAAGGGGAAGAAAAGAAAACGGCAGGCTCGATGGCCTGCCGCTGGCACGACGCGTGATGCATCGCGTAAAAATGGGTGGAGCCTTACTCAACGTTACGTCCGGTGTTTGATAACGCAAGCGATTATCGGTCAGTTGGACGGCAGGCTCCGTTTGGTGCGTCATTCGGGCTTTATGAGCTCTTCTCCGCTAAGCGGGGCAATCATAAACAGGTGAATGAGCAGCTGCATGAGTATAGCAAGTTCCATGCCAGGAAATAAATCATTATATTTTTCAGCAGATTGAATAAGCTTACCGGACAACTGTTGCGCAAAATCTGATTACAGTAAGTGAAAACTGTCTCCGCTGAGCGACATGAAATCGCGCCGGAGAGGCGCCCATTAAAAATCAATGAGATAGATGTCACCAAAAAGAGACAGTACGACATGCTCATTGTCGCCATTTGCCAACAGAGCCACAAAAAAGAGCAGGAGGCACACTGGCCTCCTGCTCTTTTCAGCGGATTACATTAACCCAGCTGTTTGCGCGCATTGCGGAAAATACGCATCCACGGGCTGTCTTCGCCCCACTCTGCCGGATGCCAGGAGTTGCTGACGGTGCGGAACACCCGCTCCGGATGCGGCATCATGATAGTGACGCGACCACTTTCATTAGTCACGGCAGTGATGCCGTTTGGTGAGCCATTCGGGTTAGCCGGATAGGTTTCTGTCACCTTGCCGAAGTTATCGACAAAGCGCAGTGCCACCAGCCCTTTCGACTCCAGCGCCGCCAGATGCGTAGCATCACGCACTTCAACAAAGCCTTCACCGTGCGAAACGGCGATAGGCATATGCGAACCGGCCATGCCGTCCAGCAACAGCGAGGGACTGGCGGCCACTTCTACCAGACTGAAGCGCGCTTCAAAGCGCTCAGACTGGTTACGCACAAAGCGCGGCCAGAGATCGCTGCCTGGAATCAGTTCACGCAAATTAGACATCATCTGGCAGCCGTTGCAGACGCCCAGCGCCAGGGTTTGCGGACGATGGAAGAAGGTTTCGAACTCGTCACGCACGCGCGGATTAAACAGAATCGATTTCGCCCAGCCTTCACCGGCACCCAGCACATCGCCGTAAGAGAAGCCGCCACAGGCGACCAGCGCCTGGAACTCTTCCAGACCGCGACGTCCAGCCAGCAGATCGCTCATGTGAACGTCAATGGCGGTGAAACCTGCCCGATCAAAGGCGGCGGCCATCTCTACATGGGAGTTCACGCCCTGCTCACGCAGCACCGCGACCCTTGGACGTGCGCCAGTGGCGATCATCGGGGCAGCAACATCTTCCTGCGGATTAAAAGTCAGATTAACGTTCAGGCCAGGATCGCTGTCGTTTTTCTTCGCTTCATGTTCCTGATCGGCACAAGCCGGATTGTCGCGCAGACGCTGCATCTGCCAGGTGGTTTCCGCCCACCAGGTACGCAACGTGTTGCGGCTTTCACTGTAGACCGCGCTGTCACCAGAACGGATCACAAAGCGATCGCCCGGCTGCGCGCTGCCCAGCAGATGCGTCGAGTCGGCAAGGCCGTGATCCGCCAGGATCTGCTCAACCACGGCGCGATCGGCGGCGTTGATCTGAATCACCGCGCCCAGCTCCTCGGTAAACAGGGCGGCCAGCGCATCGTTACCCAGCGAGGCGATGTCAACGTCGATGCCGCAGTGACCAGCAAACGCCATCTCGGCCAGCGTCACCAGCAGACCACCGTCGGAGCGATCGTGATAAGCCAGCAGTTTCTGCTCAGCCACCAGCGCCTGGATGGCATTGAAGAAGCCCGCCAGCTGAGCGGCATCGCGCACGTCGGCAGGTTTGTCGCCAAGCTGACGGTAAACCTGCGACAGCGCGGTTGCGCCCAGCGTATTCGCGCCGTTGCCCAGATCGATCAGCAGCAGCAGATTATCCTGATCGGCCTGCAGCTGTGGCGTGACGGTGCGACGGACATCTTCGACGCGGGCAAAAGCGGTAATTACCAGCGACAGCGGTGAGGTCATTTCGCGCTGTTCGCTGCCTTCCTGCCAGCGTGTTTTCATCGACATCGAATCTTTACCGACCGGGATGGTGATCCCCAGCGCCGGGCAAAGCTCCTCGCCGACCGCTTTCACCGCCGCATATAAACCGGCATCTTCACCCGGATGACCGGCGGCGGACATCCAGTTTGCGGAAAGCTTCACACGCTTCAGCGAACCAATATGGGTAGCCGCCAGGTTGGTCAGTGCTTCACCGACGGCCAGACGACCCGATGCCGCGAAGTCCAGCAGCGCAACCGGTGAACGTTCGCCCAGGGCAAACGCTTCGCCGTGATAGCTGTCGAGGCTGGCGGTTGTCACCGCACAGTTGGCAACCGGGATCTGCCACGGTCCCACCATCTGGTCGCGCGCAACCATGCCGGTCACGCTGCGGTCACCGATGGTGATCAGGAAGGTTTTTTCCGCCACGGCAGGCAGATGCAGCACGCGATTCACCGCATCGACCAGCGTAATGCCGTCACGCTGCAGGGCAGTGCCCTGTGTCTGCTGCGTCACCACATCCCGCGTCATCTTCGGTGTTTTGCCCAGCAGGACATCAAGTGGCATATCGATCGGCTTATTACCGAAATGACTATCTTCCAGGCTCAGGTGCAGCTCTTCGGTGGCTTCACCAATGACCGCGAACGGTGCGCGTTCACGCTGGCAAATTGCCTCAAACTGCGCCAGCTGATCGGGTGCCACTGCCATCACATAACGTTCCTGTGATTCGTTACACCAGACCTCCAGCGGACTCATGCCTGGCTCATCACTCAGGATGTCACGCAGGTTAAACCGGCCGCCACGACCGCCATCGCTGACCAGCTCCGGCATCGCATTGGAGAGGCCGCCAGCGCCCACGTCGTGGATAAACAGAATCGGGTTCTCATCGCCCAGCTGCCAGCAGCGGTCGATCACTTCCTGACAACGGCGCTCCATCTCCGGGTTATCACGCTGTACCGAGGCAAAGTCGAGATCGGCATCAGACTGACCCGAGGCCATCGATGACGCCGCGCCGCCGCCCAGGCCGATGTTCATTGCCGGACCGCCCAGCACCACCAGCTTCGCGCCTACGGTGATTTCACCTTTCTGCACGTGATCGGCACGGATATTCCCGATGCCGCCCGCCAGCATAATCGGCTTATGGTAGCCACGCAGCTCAGTGCCGTTGTGGCTGGTGACCTGCTCTTCATAGGTACGGAAGTAACCATTCAGAGCCGGACGACCAAATTCATTGTTAAATGCAGCACCGCCCAGTGGGCCATCGGTCATGATTTCCAGCGCGCTGACGATGCGGGCCGGTTTGCCGAAGTCCTCTTCCCACGGCTGTTCAAAGCCAGGGATACGCAGGTTCGATACGGAGAAACCGACGAGGCCCGCTTTTGGCTTAGAACCCCTTCCTGTTGCGCCTTCATCACGGATTTCACCACCGGAACCGGTCGCAGCACCGGGCCACGGCGAGATGGCCGTTGGGTGGTTATGGGTTTCCACCTTCATCAGGATGTGTGCGGCTTCCTGATGCCAGCGGTATTCGCTCTCTCCGGCGTCAGCAAAGAAGCGGCCAACCTCTGAGCCTTCCATCACGGCGGCGTTATCTTTATAAGCAGAGAGCACGTAGTCCGGCGTCTGCTCCATGGTGTTTTTGATCATCTTAAACAGCGACTTTGGCTGTTTCTCGCCGTCGATAATCCAGTCGGCGTTGAAGATCTTGTGACGACAGTGCTCAGAGTTCGCCTGCGCAAACATGTAGAGTTCAATGTCGTTGGGATTGCGGCCCAGTGCGGTAAACGCCGCCACCAGATAGTCGATTTCATCGTCGGCCAGCGCCAGACCCAGTGAGATATTCGCCTGAACCAGCGCCTGACGGCCCTCACCCAGCAGATCGACACTTTTCACCGGCTGTGGCGTGTGATGCGCGAACAGCTGTTCAGCCTGCGCCAGATCGCCGAAGACCGTTTCCATCATCCGATCGTGCAGCAGTGTGCCCAGCGTTTGCCACTGCGCTTCCGTCAGTTGTGGGGCCTGCACATAAAAGGCCAGGCCGCGCTCCAGGCGACGTACCTGCGGCAGGCCGCAGTTGTGGGCAATGTCCGTGGCTTTGGATGACCAGGGCGAAATGGTGCCGGGACGAGGCGTCACCAGCAGCAGACGCCCCTGTGGGGCATGTTCAGCGAGAGAGGGACCATATTTCAGCAGGCGCTGCAGACGGCTCTGTTCGTCAGCGCTTAAGGGCGTGCTGACATCAGCAAAATGGATGTACTCAGCGTAAATATCACTCACCGGCAGATGAGCGTCCTGAAAGCGGGTCAGCAGTTTGTTTACACGAAATGCCGACAGGGCGGGCGAACCACGCAGAATTTCCATTAATAAATCTCTCGTCAGGGCGCCGGGCGACGCTTCATTGGGCGCAACAGGGAAAACGGGGCGTATTATAGAGAAAGCGACCTCGCGACGAAACCGTTTGCGCACAATTTTTGGCGACCCGGATTTGCCTGAATTTTGCGCAAAAGCTGCTATAAAAGTTGCTCAGCGTGATTTTGTTGCGCAAAATGCCCCTCGCTCTGGGAGTTCAAAGAAGACAAATACTGCCTTTAAAAGACAGAGGCCTTAGAGCCAGCGAGAGATAACTATTTGAAACGCCTAAAATTTAATTATCTGTTTATCGGTCTGGTTGCCGTGCTGTTAGCGTTAGCGCTATGGCCATCCATTCCCTGGTATGGGGGTGGGCAGGACCAGATTTCACAGATTAAATCACGGGGAGTACTGCGTGTCAGTACCATCAATTCCCCGTTGACTTACTACACAGTGAACCAATCTCCGGCCGGTATGGATTATGAGCTGGCAAAACGCTTCGCCGATTATCTGGGCGTCAAACTCAAGGTGACAGTACGTCCCAACCTGAGCGATCTGTTTGACGATTTAGATGATGGCAAAGCCGATTTGCTGGCCGCGGGTCTGAACTACAACAGCGAACGCCTGACCCGCTATCAGACCGGGCCAGGCTACTACAACGTTTCGCAGCAGCTGGTCTATCGCGTGGATAAGCCACGCCCTAAAAACCTCGGTGACTTAAAGGGGCGGCTGACTGTTGCGTCTGGATCGGCGTATCTGTCAACGCTGAAGAGCGCGCGGTCAAATCAGTACCCCGATCTGGACTGGGCGATCTCCACCGATCAAAGTCCTAAAGCCCTGCTGGAAGCGGTGGCAGACGGCAAGCTCGACTATACGATTGGCGACTCCGTGACCATCGCTCTGCTGCAGCGCATCTATCCGCAGCTGGCGGTGGCGTTTGACGTCACTGATGAAGAGCCGGTCACCTGGTATGTGCGGCACAGCGATGACGACAGCCTGAATGCCGCGATGCTCGACTTCTTTAACGGTATGGGTGAAGAAGGGGCGATGGCGCGGCTGGAGGAGAAATATCTCGGCCACGTCGGCACCTTTGATTATGTCGATACCCGCACTTTCCTGCGCGCCATCGATAACACGCTGCCTGACATCAAACCGCTGTTTGAGAAGTACGCCACCAGCATTGACTGGCGACTGCTGGCGGCAATCTCCTATCAGGAGTCGCACTGGAACCCGCAGGCCACCTCCCCTACCGGCGTGCGCGGCATGATGATGCTGACCCGTAACACCGCTGAGAGCCTGGATGTGGGCGACCGGACCGATCCCGAACAGAGCATTCGCGGCGGCAGTCAGTATTTGCAGGATATGATGGCGAAGGTGCCGCAGACCATCCCGGAAGATGAGCGCATCTGGTTTGCGCTGGCGGCCTATAACATGGGCTATGCCCATATGCTGGATGTCCGTAAACTCACTGCCCGCCAGGGGGGTAATCCGGATAGCTGGGCGGATGTGAAGCTGCGTCTGCCCATGCTGAGCCAGAAGCGTTACTACACCCAGACGGCTTATGGCTATGCCCGTGGGCATGAAGCCTATAACTATGTGGAGAACATCCGCAAATATCAGTTAAGCCTGGTGGGTTATCTGCAGGAGCAGGAAAAACGCCTGGCGCAGCAGGCTGAAGCACAACAAGCACAGGCCGAACTGGCCAAAGGCTATCCGGCGGTCGAACCAAAGATCGCCATGAATTAATCCTGGCGTTGCGCCTGCCGCAGCGCTTTTTTCTGCTCGCGACGCATACGGAAGAAGTCGCTCAGCATAGCGGCACACTCTTCAGCCAGCACGCCGCTCTGTAATTCAACCTGATGATTCATGCCGGGGTGCCCCAGCACATCGAGCAGCGATCCCGCCGCTCCACTTTTGATATCGTGCGCACCGTAGACCAGCCGGCTGATGCGGCTGTGTACCATGGCGCCGGCGCACATCACGCACGGCTCCAGCGTCACATAGAGCGTGGTGTCCAGCAGACGATAATTTTCCAGTACTTTACCGCCCTGCCGCAACGCCATAATCTCCGCATGCGCCGTCGGATCGTGCTGGCCGATGGGCCGGTTCCAGCCTTCACCGATCACCCGGTCATTCTGAACCAGCACCGCGCCCACCGGCACTTCGCCCTGCTCCCACGCCCGGCGCGCCAGGTCAAGCGCATGGCGCATCCAGTATTCATCTTGTTGTTTCATGCTGACCACTCCGGGCGACAGAAAAGCGGCGCATTATAGCGGTCTCACCGATCCTTTAGAAACTTATTCCAGCTGTTGCAGCTCACCTGCGGGTGTTACGCGCCAGCGATGCTGACAGAAAAACAGCAGCGGGTTGTCCTGTTTGCTGTCGCTATAGCCGCTGTAGAGCTGTAGCGGGGTGCCGATTTTCTCTTCCAGCTGTGCCACTTTCTCATGGCCGAGGCAGCGCATTGCCAGTACCCGCCCGCCCCAGCCGCGCTGCATCTGACTGGCAATCAGCTTCACGCGTGGCAGAAACGCGGAGTCGTAATAGACCTGCTCCACCAGAGACTGTGGCGATCCGGTGATGAGCCAGACGTCAGCATCATCACTGCCGAGATAATCGGTCAGGCGCTGCTGAACCACCGGAAAGGCTTTAACGCGCAGGCGGAACCACTGCGCAAATTCGGCTTCGAGTTGCAGCAGCGTCCGCTCAGAACGACCAAAAGTAATAGACCAGAGCAGCAGGCTCATGGGCCAGCGTGCCGCCCGGCCTTTAAACAACAAGCCGATACCCACCACCGGCAACAACGGCACCACCAGCAGCAGATTAAGCGGGCGGCGAAGCAGCAGATAGCGCATAAAAGTGCCGAACATGTCCTGCTGGTGCAAAGTGCCATCCAGGTCAAAAAATACGACGCGACGTTGTGTTCCCCTGGTCAAACAACTCTCCTTCAGGCTGATTCTGGAATGATAAAGAGTAGTGTAGCCATCATCAGGCGCTACGGCGATGACTGTCATTTTTAATTCCGATGACTACAATGCCTGATGAATAGTTTATTCTTCACAGATTATCCCTGAATTACGAGGATTGGGCATGAGTTCATTGCTGCGCATTCGCCAGCTTTATCCACGTCTGGCATTGAACGAGCGTCGGCTGGCTGATTTTCTACTGTCGCAACCCGATCGGGCGCGCCACCTGAGTTCGCAAAAGCTGGCGGAAGAGTCTGGCGTCAGCCAGTCGAGCGTGGTGAAGTTTGCTCAGAAACTGGGATACAAAGGTTTTCCGGCGCTTAAGCTGGCCCTGAGTGAGTCACTGGCGGACAAAGATGCCATTACCGTACATAACCATATCCTCAGCGACGATCCCCTTAAAATGGTGGGTGAGAAGCTGCTGACGGAGAAACTTTCGGCGATCCGCGCCACGCTGGATATTAACAGCGAAGAGAAACTCAACGATGTGTTGCAGCTGCTGAAAAATGCCCGGCGTATTTTACTGGTGGGCATTGGCGCTTCGGGTCTGGTGGCGAAGGACTTCTCCTGGAAGCTGATGAAGATCGGCATTAATGCGGTGGCAGAGCAGGATATGCACGCCCTGCTGGCCAGCGTGCAGGCGATGGGGCCAGGCGATGTGCTGCTCGCCATCTCTTACACCGGTGAACGGCGGGAGATCAATCTGGCCGCGCAGGAGGCGGTTCAGGTAGGCGCAGATGTGGTGGCCTTTACCGGTTTTACGCCGAATACGCTGCAGCAGAGCGCCAGCTACTGTCTCTATACGGTGGCGGAGGAGCAGAGTACCCGCAGCGCGGCCATCTCCTCGACCACGGCGCAGCTGGCCCTGACCGATCTGCTGTTTATGGCGCTGGTGCAAAACGATCCGGAACGCGCGTCCAGTCATATTCGCCACAGCGAAGCGCTGGTGAAAAAGCTGGTCTGATCAGCGGCAGCGCGTATAATACCCGCGCTTTTTCTGTTGTTATCAGGTGGATAAAATGGCGCTGTTGATTACGGCCAGATGCATTAACTGCGATATGTGTGAACCGGAGTGCCCGAACCAGGCCATTTCACTGGGCGATGCGATCTATGAGATTGATGTCAGCCGCTGCACGGAATGCGTCGGGCACTATGAGACGCCAACCTGTCAGCAGGTATGCCCCATCGACAACACCATCATCATTGACCCACAGCACACCGAATCACGCGATGCGCTGTGGGAGAAGTTCGTGCTGCTGCACGGCTAGCTTTCAATGATCACCGTGGCGCAGGCGTAGTGACGCTCATCGGCCAGCGTCACGTGAACGTGTTTAACGCCCAGCCTCTCTGCCACTTCAGCGGCATGCTGAAAGAAGCGTAATCCCGGTTTTCCCAGCGCATCGTTGTAAACTTCAAACTGATTAAACGCCAGACCACCGCGAATACCGGTGCCAAAGGCTTTTGCCGCCGCCTCTTTTACCGCAAAGCGTTTAGAGAGAAAGCGCACCGGCTGCTTGTGCGCCTGATATTGCTGCCATTCGGCTTCGCTCAGCACCCGCCGTGCCAGCCGGTCGCCGGAGCGTTCAATCACCCCGGCGATACGTTCAATCTCAACGATGTCCGTACCCAGTCCCAGAATAGCCATCAGCGACGGGCTTCACGCAGCAGCTGCTTCATCTCTTTGACCGCATCCGGCAGGCCACTCATCACCGCACGACCAATAATCGCATGGCCGATATTCAGCTCATGCATTTCCGGCAGCGCCGCAATCGGCAGCACGTTGTGATAGGTCAGACCGTGACCGGCATTGACCTTCAGTCCCAGACTGGCGGCAAAGGTCGCGGCGTGGCGGATACGCGCCAGCTCCGCGTCACGCGCCAGTCCCTCTGGTGCTTCGGCGTAAGCGCCGGTATGGATTTCGATGTAAGGCGCGCCGCTGGCCACGGCCGCTTCAATCTGACGGTGATCGGCATCGATAAACAGCGAAACCAGAATGCCTGCGTCACTCAGCAGTCGTACGGCCGCGTTCATCTTCTCCTGCTGCCCCGCTACATCCAGCCCGCCTTCAGTGGTCACTTCCTGACGCTTTTCCGGCACCAGGCAGCAGAAATGGGGCTGGATATCACAGGCGATGCCGATCATTTCATCGGTGACCGCCATCTCCAGATTCATCCGCGTCTGGATGGTGTCACGCAGGATACGCACGTCGCGGTCAGTGATGTGACGGCGATCTTCGCGCAGGTGCACGGTAATGCCGTCTGCGCCCGCCTGCTCGGCGATAAACGCCGCCTGCACCGGATCGGGATAGTTTGTCCCACGGGCATTACGCACCGTGGCAATGTGATCGATATTGACGCCTAACAGCAACTCAGCCATGACCGTCCTCACTTGTTTTTCATCGTGATGTTGAGTGTACCGCGCAAAGTGAAACAGGCGGTACGACCCGCGCTATTCTTCTGCCTGTTCAGGCTTTTTCTTCGGGATAAACTGGCGGAACAGCTCCTGACTCTTCAGCGGCTTGCCACCAAGATAGGGCTTCAGGGCGATGCGGGTAAACCGCTTCGCGGCGCGCAGAGTGTCGGCATCGGGAAACTCTCGCTCGCACAGGGCGCGCAATTCGCGGCCGGTAAAGCTACGCTGATTGACCACCAGGCTGGCAATAAAACCGCGCTCTTCGCGGTAGCTGTACGTCATGTTGTCGCTGACCGGCTCGCCGCTGCCGGCGCAGTGCAGGAAATCGACGCCATAACCCAGGTGACCGAGCAGCGCCAGTTCAAAACGTCGCAGTGCCGGTTCGGGCTTGCCGTGCGTTGAGGCTAATGCCTGAAGGCAGTTGAGATAGTCGAAGAAGAGTTCTGAGAAGGGGAATTCCTGCTGCAATACGCGAGAGACCAGCTCATTGACGTAGAGACCGCAGTAGAGCGTGATGCCGCTGAGCGGTAAGGCCAGCGACACCGCTTCGGCATTGCGCAGGGTTTTGACTTCCCCGCGCCCGCTCCAGCGAACCAGCAGCGGGGTAAAAGGCTGTAACGCCCCCTTCAGCTGCGAGCGCCGCGAACGTGCGCCCTTGGCCAGAACCCGCACCCGCCCTTCACTTTCGCTGAACAGGTCGAGCAGCAGACTGGTTTCGCTGAAGGGGCGACTATGCAGCACAAAGGCGCGTTGCCAGCCTTCCATTGAATCAGAGATCGTCTGTATAACCCAGGCTGCGCAGCGCACGTTCGTCATCTGCCCAGCCGGATTTCACTTTCACCCACAGTTCGAGATGCACTTTCGCTTCGAACATCTCTTCCATGTCTCTGCGCGCTTCTGTTCCGATGACTTTGATTTTGGCGCCTTTGTTGCCAATCACCATCTTCTTCTGCCCTTCGCGCTCAACCAGAATCAGACCGTGTATATCGTAACCGCCACGTTCGTTGGTCACGAAGCGCTCAATCTCAACCGTAACGGAGTAAGGCAGTTCAGCCCCCAGGAAGCGCATCAGTTTTTCACGGATCATCTCTGACGCCATGAAACGCTGTGAGCGGTCGGTGATGTAATCTTCCGGGAAGTGATGATCGGCCTGCGGCAGATGCTTGCGGGTAATCGCCGCAATGGTATCGACGTTTTTGCCGCTTTCAGCGGAAATAGGCACGATATCGAGGAAGTTCATCTGCTGGCTCAGGAACTGCAGATGCGGCAGCAGAATGCTTTTGTCCTGGATGTTATCGACCTTATTGATCGCCAGCACCACCGGCACTTTATTGTCGCGCAGTTTGCCCAATACCATCTCATCATCGGGCGTCCAGCGGGTGCCTTCAACCACGAAGATCACCAGTTCTACGTCGCCAATAGAACTGCTGGCTGCGCGGTTCATCAGACGGTTAATGGCGCGCTTCTCTTCCATGTGCAGACCGGGAGTATCGACGTAGATCGCCTGATATTCGCCTTCGGTATGAATGCCCATGATGCGGTGGCGCGTGGTTTGCGGCTTACGCGAGGTGATCGACACCTTCTGCCCCAGCAACTGGTTCAGTAAGGTGGATTTACCGACGTTTGGTCGGCCAACAATCGCGACAAAGCCGCAATAAGTAACGTTTTCGCTCATTCGAGTCCTGAATTGTTCAGCGCCTGATGCGGCGCCGAAAGAGTGCTATTTGAGTCATGTGTCATTCAGCGTCTTCTGACGCCGGGATAGAGTGTCAGGTTAATGGTTCAGTGCCGGTTCCGGCACTGTCATCCCGACAGATCTATTCAAGACCTAATTTTATCAGTGCCTGTTCAGCCGCTGCCTGCTCAGCTTTACGACGGCTGGAGCCGACGCCGACAACCGGCTCGGCCATGCCACTCACCTGACAGTGAATGGTGAATTCCTGATCGTGGGCTTCGCCACGTACCTGTACTACCAGATAACTTGGCAGCGGCAGATGACGTCCCTGCAGATACTCCTGCAGGCGCGTTTTCGGATCTTTTTGTTTGTCGCCAGGACTGATTTCGTCGAGGCGGGTCTGATACCAGTCGAGGATCAGCTGCTCTACGCGCTCAATACTGCTGTCGAGGAAGATACCGCCAATCAGCGCTTCCACCGTATCCGCCAGGATCGATTCACGACGGAAACCGCCGCTTTTCAGCTCACCGGGTCCCAGGCGCAGGCACTCGCCAAGATCAAATTCGCGTGCCATTTCAGCCAGCGTGTTGCCCCGCACCAGCGTGGCGCGCATGCGGCTCATGTCACCTTCATCAACCCGCGGGAAGCGGTGATAAAGGGCATTAGCAATCACATAGCTAAGAATAGAATCGCCAAGAAATTCCAGGCGTTCGTTGTGCTTACTGCTGGCGCTGCGGTGAGTCAGGGCCTGCTGTAACAGTTCCGAATGAGTAAAAGTGTAGCCCAGTTTGCGCTGAAGCTTGTTAATCAGGATGGGGTTCATGCGATTCCAGTTCTTTGTTGCGTCTGTGACTCTGCATACCAAACGGGGCTGGTAATCCAACACGTTCCGTTTGGTGTGCAGTGGCCTCCCTGAGGAGGCCACCCGATTTGCCTGTTAATCAGACAATAATGTTAGTGGATACCACCGATGCGACTGAATCGCACGCCGGTTGGCCACTGGCCTTCTTGTTTCTCAAAGCTCATCCAGATAGCGACCGCTTTACCGACCAGATTACGCTCCGGGACAAAGCCCCAGTAGCGGCTGTCGGCGCTGTTATCACGGTTGTCGCCCATCATGAAGTATTGCCCTTTCGGCACGACCCAGCTCGCCTGCGGCTGACCCGGCTGCTGATAATACATGCCTGCCTGACTCTGCGCTTCGTTTACCAGCAGAATGTCATGCGTCACGTTACCGATTGTCTCTTTGCGGGTTCCCAGGCGCAAACCACCGCGCAGGGTATCGCCCTGCGGCACCTGATAAAAACCGTTGCCGGTTTCGTTGCCATCAAAGCCGCTAAAGGTCTGAACAAAGTTGCTTGGCTCAACGTCGGTGTAAGTTACCGCTAACGCTGTGTCACAGGCTTTATCATCGGAGCAGGTCGGTTTCACCGTCAGCGTTTTGCTGTAAGGATCATAAATGACTTTGTCGCCCGGCAGGCCGATAACGCGCTTAATGTAATCCAGGCTCGGATCTTTCGGGTATTTAAATACCGCGATATCGCCGCGCTTCGGCTGACCGGTTGGGATCAGCGTCGTCTGGGTGATCGGATCCTTGATGCCGTAAGCAAACTTCTCCACCAGGATAAAGTCACCAATCAACAGCGTCGGCATCATCGAGCCAGAGGGAATCTGGAATGGTTCGTAGATAAACGAACGCACGATGAAAACCACGGCCAGCACCGGGAACACGGATGCGGTCGTTTCAACCCAGCCTGGCTTTGCAGCGACCTTCGCCAGCGTTTTGCTGTCGAGCGCGTTACCGGTCTGTGCCTGAGCCTCAGCCTGTTTCGCGCGACGCGCGGGTGCCCATTTAAAACGATCAATTACCCATACGATGCCAGTAATCAGCGTCGCTATCGCCAGAATCAGGGCGAACATATTAGCCATTGGAAATCCTTATTTGCTGTCCTTACCGACATGCAGAATGGCGAGGAACGCTTCCTGTGGCAGCTCAACGTTACCAACCTGCTTCATTCGCTTCTTACCATCTTTCTGCTTCTGCAACAGTTTCTTCTTACGGCTGACGTCACCGCCATAACACTTGGCGAGAACGTTTTTACGCAGCTGTTTCACCGTTGAACGCGCGATAATGTGGTTGCCGATGGCAGCCTGAATCGCAATATCAAACTGCTGACGCGGGATGAGCTCTTTCATTTTCTCAACCAGATCGCGTCCGCGATAAGGCGCGTTGTCACGGTGGGTAATCAGCGCCAGCGCATCCACACGCTCAGAGTTAATCAGTACGTCGACGCGTACCATGTCTGAAGGCTGGAAACGTTTAAAGTTGTAATCCAGCGAGGCATAACCGCGCGAGGTTGATTTCAGACGGTCAAAGAAGTCGAGTACCACTTCAGCCATCGGAATTTCGTAAGTCAGTGCCACCTGATTGCCGTGGTAAACCATGTTGGTCTGCACGCCACGCTTCTCAATACAGAGCGTGATGACGTTGCCCAGATACTCCTGCGGCAGCAGCATGTGACATTCGGCAATCGGTTCACGCAGCTCTTCGATATTGTTCAGTGCCGGCAGCTTAGATGGGCTGTCGACATGAACGATTTCGCCGCTGGTGGTCACGACTTCATACACCACCGTCGGTGCGGTAGTGATCAGATCGAGATCGTATTCGCGCTCCAGACGCTCCTGGATGATCTCCATGTGCAGCAGACCGAGGAAGCCGCAGCGGAAACCGAAGCCCAGCGCCGTTGAGCTTTCTGGCTCATAGAACAGCGAGGCGTCGTTCAGGCTAAGCTTACCGAGCGCATCACGGAACGCTTCATAGTCGTCAGAGCTGATTGGGAACAGACCGGCGTAAACCTGTGGCTTCACTTTTTTAAAGCCTGGCAGCGCTTTGTCTGCCGGGTTACGTGCGGTAGTCAGCGTATCGCCCACGGGTGCGCCGAGGATATCTTTAATGGCGCAGACCAGCCAGCCTACTTCACCGCAGTTCAGCTCATTACGATCAACCCGTTTCGGGGTGAAGATACCCAGGCGGTCAGCGTTATAAACCTGGCCGGTGCTCAGGACTTTGATCTTGTCGCCTTTGCGCATGGTGCCGTTTTTCACGCGCACCAGGGAAACAACACCCAGGTAGTTATCGAACCAGGAGTCGATAATCAGTGCCTGCAGCGGCGCTTCCGGATCGCCTTCTGGCGGCGGAATGTCGCGCACTAAGCGTTCCAGCACTTCCGGAACGCCGACGCCGGTTTTAGCTGAGCAGCGCACCGCGTCAGTTGCATCAATGCCGACGATATCTTCAATTTCCTGCGCGGCGCGATCGGGATCGGCAGCGGGCAGGTCAATTTTGTTCAGAACCGGCACCACTTCCAGATCCATCTCCATCGCGGTGTAGCAATTCGCCAGTGTCTGCGCTTCAACACCCTGACCGGCATCCACCACCAGCAGCGCGCCTTCGCAGGCGGCCAGTGAGCGGGAAACTTCATAAGAGAAGTCTACATGTCCTGGGGTATCGATGAAATTGAGCTGGTAAGTTTGGCCGTCTTTCGCGTGGTAATCGAGTGTGACGCTCTGTGCTTTGATGGTGATGCCACGCTCGCGCTCCAGATCCATAGAGTCAAGAACCTGCGCAGCCATTTCACGAGCGGTGAGGCCGCCGCAAATCTGAATCAGGCGGTCAGAGAGCGTAGATTTGCCATGGTCGATATGAGCGATGATGGAGAAATTTCTTATGTGCTTCATTTATTGGGATATCTTCGCTTAAAATTCAGTTGAAAACCTGAGCACAGACACATTCAGGAAGATCGCTCTTTACCCACAATCCTGTCAGCCTCATTAATGACGACGCATATTACACTGTTAACGCCGCGCATAAAAGAATGGAACGTGGTGGAAGCGAAACAGATATCTGCGCGAGGCAGAACAGACAAAGGCCGCGGGATGCGCGGCCTGGACGTGCGTTACGCTTCGCTTTCAACACGCAGCGCATCGGGAGGCAAGGCGATGTTCAGAATGACCGGCTGAAAGGCTTCCCGATCGCCGAATTTCATTGAAACGCCTTTGGCGACAATAAAACCCCCGATGCCGCCCAGCAGCGCACCGCAGGCGGCGGCCAGATCGCTGCTGAACAGCGCCTGAAACAGCCCGGAAACCAGGAACAGGCCAAACAGCGGCGTCATGTAGACCAGCAGCGCTGAACCCAGCAGGCTGCTCTCTTTGATACCGAGTTCGATCCGCTGCCCCGGCTGCAGCGGCTTGCTGCTGGCGATCTGCATCACGTGGGCATTCTTCGGACCGAGCTTATTCAGCATATGGCTGCCGCAGCCTTTACGCGCCTGGCAGCTGTTGCAGGAGGTTTTTGCTTCGGTGTGCAGCGTGGCGATGCCATCCTGCCATGCCACCACGGTGGCCCATTCTCTCATCATTTTTGTGACCCCAGGTCGATGCTGTCCGCAATACGTTTTGCGGTAGAGGGCGGTAATTCGCCGATCACCGCTATTTCGTTATTATTGCGCACAACGGTCTGGACCGTACGACGCCCAGTGCGCAATGTCTGCGTTGTGCTGGTTTTATCGGCCGGCGTCACGTTGATAGCGAAACTAAACAGGCCATCGCTGTAGAGCTTCGATTCCATATTTTTATTCAGACCGGGTAGCGTGCGGCGATTCTGCGACACCAGCGACATACCGGCAGGTATCCAGCCTGGCTGCCAGGTGAGCGTAACCGCATCCCCTTTCGGCACGGAAAGCGACGGTGGCAGATTGGCTTTCTCCAGCCCCTGCATCAGATTGCGCACCCCTTCGTCCACCGCAAAGCTGATGACGCGGAACTGCTCCAGCGTTTCGCCGTCACGATCGAGCAGGTCGATGCGCAGCGGCAGCTTGGTGTCCACATCCAGCCAGACCACATAGCTGTAACGGGTGCCATCGCGTGAAACGATGCGCAACACATCACACATCTGATCGGCAATGCGCGAGCGGCCCACGGTAATAAAATCATAGGCTGTAGCGAGCTTGGTGAAGTCAGCAAAAATCACCGACGGCAAAGCATCGATAATGTGATTACCGGGGAGCGAAAAGGGATCGAGGCCGGGTTCGAAGTAACTGATATCGTTGCCGCGCTGGATCACTTCCCGACGTGGCCCGTCCATCTGCAACAGCTGAGCGAATATCCGGTTATCGATTACAGCATGACGATAACGCAGCGATTCGATGCCGATGCGGGAAACGTTGATATAGGCGAATTCGTAGTTGAGGTTCTGACTTGCCTGCTCCATCTGCTGCAATAGCGCCCCGGACGCAGAAGGTTGCGCCGGGGCGGCAGATGACCACAACAGGCTGCCTGTCAGCAGGCTAACAGCATACCAAAGCGGCTTCATTACTGCTGTTGCTGTCCTAATGATTGATTTCCGGGAACATCAACCTGCGCCTGTTTTGGCGCAGTGGTTTCAAACTGCAGCTGGTCAGCGTGCAGGCGACGTTGCAGTTCGTAATCCTGCAGCATGGCATTTACGCGACGACGCTGGTCCTGAACCTGCTGGTTAGAACTGTTGGTGTCAAATGCATCAGACGGCACGCCCAGGCTCACCGGAGACGCTTTGCCCATCATCGGCATCGTATTGAACACCGGAGAGTCAGAGGTCTGCGTGGCGCTGCCCTCTGGCTGGTTATAGTGCTGAACGCCTACGATCACGGCCAGTGAAACACAGGCAGCGACACCGACCTGGGTCAGTTGCGCAGCCCACGGGCGCGCTTTTTTCCAGAACGGCATTTTTTCCCAGCGGGAAGGTTCTGGCTGAGCTTCAGGGATCAGCGTTGTAACCGTACGCAACGGTTCTTTTTCGATGGCAGCAGCGACGCGCGCAGAAATATCAAAATGCAGGACATCGCCCACATCACCGCGCATGGTATCGCGAATGAGATGATAGTTTGCCCAGCTTTTCTGTAATTCTGCGTCCTTAGACAAGGCGGAAAACAGCTCGTTATCTAAGGTCTCACCATCCATTAAAGCGGAAAGTTTTTCTTTCTGCATGCCTATGTACCCTTCCAGTAGCCGTTATCACTGACGTTGGATAAGCGGTTGAACTTTGTTATCAATGGCCTCTCGCGCACGAAAGATACGTGATCGAACAGTGCCTACCGGGCAATCCATAATGACGGCGATCTCTTCATAACTCAGACCGTCCAGTTCCCTGAGGGTGATTGCCATACGCAAGTCCTCGGGTAGCGCCTCGATGGTACGAAAGACAATTTGTTTCAATTCTTCTGACAACATTAAGTTCTCAGGGTTCGAAATTTCTTTTAATGCACCCGCACTTTCGAAATTTTCTGCGTCGATAGCATCCACATCGCTGGATGGCGGACGACGCCCCTGAGCAACCAGGTAATTTTTCGCTGTATTTACCGCAATGCGGTACAGCCAGGTATAAAACGCGCTATCGCCCCGGAATGAGTCCAGTGCGCGATACGCTTTAATAAACGATTCCTGTACTACATCAGGTACGTCGCCCGAGGGAACATAGCGTGAAACCAGGCTCGCCACTTTATGCTGGTAACGAATCACCAGTAAGTTGAAAGCTTTTTGATCTCCCTTCTGTACGCGCTCGACAAGGACCTGGTCCGTCAACTGCTCGCTCATCCGAGGTAATGTCTCCCCAAATTTTTCATACGCATAAAGTAACTGCCAGCACATCTCATGGTTCTGAGCAAGCATGCGCTTAGAGTTGTGATGTGGTGCGAAGTTCACTTCTCGCCCTGATATTTACCGCTCCGATGGACATTACACAGGTTCTTCGTTTTCGTTCAGTGTAAGGAGCGTAAATCGCAGGCAGAGTAACCTATGACAACAGCTTTTTCATCATTAAATCCTTTAGGTTTAATAAGTTTGCTATAAAAAACCGCGCCAAAAGCAGTCCGGTTTTAACTCACTGATATTAAGTAACTTTGGGAAATCATCAGACAAAAACCTGCGCCAGATGTTTAAAATACTTCACAGCAACCCCCATTGCGCTTATGCTCAGCCCTATTCTTGTTTAGTAAATTAAACATTATGATGAATGCGAACCCGGATTATCAGTGTGATGTACTCATTGTGGGCAGCGGTGCTGCTGGCCTGTCGCTGGCGTTGCGGCTGGCAAAACAGTATCAGGTGACAGTTCTCAGTAAAGCGCAGGTCAATGAGGGGTCAACCCTTTACGCCCAGGGCGGTATTGCTGCGGTATTTGATGAGACTGACAGCATCGAGTCGCACATCGAAGATACGCTGATTGCCGGAGCAGGATTATGCGACCGTGAAGCCGTCTCGTTTATCGCCAGTAATGCCCGGCACTGCGTGCAGTGGCTGATCGACAACGGTGTCGCCTTTGATCTCGATCCGCAGGCGGCCGGCGACATGCGTTATCACCTGACGCGGGAAGGCGGCCACAGTCATCGCCGTATCCTGCACAGCGCTGACGCCACCGGCCATGCGGTTGAAACGACGCTGGTAAGCCAGGCGTTGAGCCATCCCAACATCCGGATTCTGGAACGCACCAACGCAGTCGATCTGATTCTTTCAGATAAAATCGGCCTGCCAGGCCCACGCCGTGTAGTAGGCGCGTGGATCTGGAACCGTAATCGCGAACAGGTGGAAACCTGTCGGGCACGGGCCGTGGTGGTTGCAACTGGCGGTGCCGCCAAGGTCTATCAATATACGACTAACCCCGACATCGCCTCCGGTGACGGCATCGCGATGGCCTGGCGTGCCGGCTGCCGGGTTGCCAATCTGGAATTTAATCAGTTCCACCCGACCTGCCTGTTTCATCCGCAGGCGCAGAATTTCCTGTTAACCGAAGCGTTACGCGGAGAAGGTGCCTGGCTGTTGCGTCCCGATGGCAGCCGTTTCATGCCCGATTTCGATGAGCGCGCCGAACTCGCCCCGCGCGATATCGTCGCCCGGGCCATCGATCATGAGATGAAGCGGCTGGGCGTCGACTGTATGTATCTGGACATCAGCCACCAGCCTGAGGAGTTTGTTCGCGCGCACTTCCCGATGATCTATGAGAAGTTGCTGACCTTTGGCTTTGACCTCACCAAAGAACCCATCCCGATTGTGCCTGCCGCGCACTATACCTGTGGCGGCGTGGTCGTTGATCAGCACGGCCAGACCGACGTCAGTGGCCTCTATGCCATCGGTGAGGTGAGTTATACCGGCCTGCATGGCGCTAACCGCATGGCATCCAATTCGCTGCTGGAGTGTCTGGTGTATGGCTGGTCCGCCGCAGAGGAGCTGATTCGCACCCTGCCCGCCATCGAAGCCGTTACTGCGCTACCCGCATGGGATGAAAGTCAGGTCGATGACGCCGATGAGCGCGTGGTGATCCAGCATAACTGGCACGAGCTGCGATTATTCATGTGGGATTACATGGGAATCGTCCGCACGACCCGGCGGCTGGAGCGGGCGCTGCGTCGCATCAACCTGCTTCAGCAGGAGATCGATGAATATTATCGTCATTTCCGCCTCTCCAATAATCTGCTGGAGCTACGGAATCTGGTGCAGGTCGCTGACCTGATGGTGCGCTGTGCGCTGGAGCGAAAAGAGAGTCGCGGCCTGCACTATATCCGCGACTACCCGGATTTACTGCCCGAGGCGCGGCCAACCATCCTGACGCCGCCGGACTACATAAAAAGGTAGAACTCCCGCGTCAGGCTACACCACTCAGCAGAATAGCGGGTGTCCGGCGTGCGGATAGCGAGACGCTCCAGCAGGGTTTCACCGGCCTGCGGCGACAGCCCCAGCAGGACGCGGTGCGGCGGACGATGGGCATATTCCGCCACGTCCAGCCGGAAACGCAGGTGCCAGCCATCCGCCTGAGCCAGGTCGATGAATTCCTGGCCGGTCGCGGTGGGCAGCACCACGCAGAACATCCCCTCTTCTTCAATCAGTAATGCAGCGCTGCGTAGCAGTGTCTGATGATCGAGCGAGGCCGTGGCTCGGGCGCTGTCCCGTGCCGCAGTAGAACAGGCCACGCCAGGCGCAAAATAAGGCGGATTGCTGACGATTAGCGAGTAACGTTTATCGCACTGTTCAGCCCAGTCGGCGATATCCTGCTGATGAATCTGAATACGTTCAGGCCACGGCGACTGCTGCACATTCTCCTGCGCCTGAAGCGCGGCTTCCGGTTCCAGCTCAACCGCATCGATGTTGACCAGCGATGGCGTACGCTGCGCCAGCATCAGCGCGATAAGCCCGCTGCCGCTGCCAATATCCAGAATACGTTTTACCCCGGCAACCGGCGCCCAGGCCCCAAGCAGAATGGCATCGGTGCCCACTTTCATCGCACAGCGATCGTGCGCGACAAAAAATTGTTTAAAGGTAAAACCATTCTTGTTTAACTGTGGCCGTTCACGCGGCTTATCCTGCATCATTCGTCACTACCATCGTTTTTTTCCTGCCGTACGGCAGCGCATGAGTGTAACGTGACAACAGAGGGAATTCACGCGGCAGACAACCCCAGGCGCAGCCGAAACGGATTAACAGATGAAGATTCAGTCTGATCTGTCTATAATCAGCGCCCCAAACTGAGGTAGACCATGACAGTAACCACATTTTCCGAACTCGAACTCGACGAAAGCCTGCTACAAGCGTTGCAGGAAAAAGGCTTTACGCGCCCAACAGTGATCCAGGCTGCTGCAATTCCGCCCGCGCTAGAGGGCCGTGACGTTCTGGGTTCGGCACCTACAGGGACCGGGAAAACCGCCGCGTATCTGTTACCGGCGTTGCAGCACCTCCTTGATTTTCCGCGTAAGAAATCTGGCCCGCCACGCATCCTGATTGTGACCCCGACCCGCGAACTGGCAATGCAGGTCGCCGATCATGCGCGTGAGCTGGCGAAACATACCCATCTGGACATCGCTACCATCACCGGCGGCGTAGCCTATATGAACCATGCCGAAGTGTTCAGCGAAAACCAGGACATCGTGGTCGCCACCACCGGCCGTCTGCTGCAGTACATCAAAGAAGAGAACTTTGACTGCCGCGCAGTAGAAACCCTGGTGCTGGATGAAGCGGACCGCATGCTCGATATGGGCTTTGCCCAGGATATCGAAACCATCGCGGCTGAAACGCGCTGGCGCAAGCAAACCCTGCTGTTCTCCGCCACGCTGGAAGGCGACAATATCCGTGACTTCGCCGAGCGTCTGCTGAACGATCCGGTTGAGCTGGAAGCGGACCCAAGCCGCCGTGAGCGCAAAAAGATCCAGCAGTGGTACTACCGTGCTGACGATCTGCAGCACAAGACCAAATTACTGATCCATCTGCTGAAACAGCCGGATGTGACGCGCAGCATCGTGTTCGTGCGCAAGCGTGAACGTCTGCATGAGCTGGTGAGCTGGTTGCACGAAGCGGGGATTCGTAGCAGCTATCTTGAAGGCGAAATGGTGCAGGCGAAGCGTAACGAAGCGATTAAACGTCTGAGTGAAGGCCGCGTTAACGTGCTGGTTGCGACGGATATCGCCGCGCGCGGCATTGACGTTGAAGATGTCAGTCACGTCTTCAACTATGACATGACGCGCACCGCTGATACCTATCTGCACCGCATCGGGCGTACCGGTCGTGCGGGCCGTAAAGGCATCGCCATCTCACTGGTTGAAGCGCACGATTTCGTGCTGCTGGGCAAAATCACCCGCTATGTTAACGAGCCGATCAAAGCGCGCGTGATTGATGAGCTGCGTCCTGAGACGCGGGCGCCAAGTGCCAAAACGACCGGTAAACCGTCGAAAAAGGTTCTAGCGAAGCGTGCAGAGCAGAAAGCCAGTGAAACAGAAAAACCGCGTGTGAAAAAACGCCATCGTGATGCCAAAAATGTCGGCAAACGCCGCAAGGCAAGCGGCAGTACGCCAGCTAACGAGAATGCGGAATAAATCATCGCAGCTATAAAAAAATCGCCTCACAGGAGGCGATTTTTTTTATCTGATAATCAGTAACAGCCCTTTCACAATCTTTTATCTGCCAGAGCGCTTTCTTCATGACACTGGCATCAGCGTGCCGGGAAGTTAACTGTTTATCTTATTCATAATATTAATAAAAATTGCTGTGTGCGCTTTGCGCTAATTTTCAGCAACCGATAACCCAGGCTGCTTAAAGACTTTCAGTAAAGGTACGGGTAATCACGTCGCGCTGCTGCTCAGGTGTCAGTGAGTTAAAACGCACTGCATAGCCTGAAACACGGATAGTCAGCTGCGGATAGTTTTCAGGATGTTTAACTGCATCTTCCAGCGTTTCGCGGCGCAGAACGTTGACGTTCAGATGCTGTCCACCTTCAACACGTACCTGAGGTTTGATTTCAACCGGCACTTCGCGGAAAGCGAATTCGCCCAGTTCGCTGATGGCGACAACCTGATCTTCTTCGTAGCCCGCTTTTGCACACAGGCAACGCGCTTCGGCTTTCTCTTCGTCCAGCAGCCAGAAGGAGTTCAGTAGTTGTGAATTGTTTGATTGAGTGATCTGGATACCAGTGATCATGATTGCGTCTCCCGGGTAATACGTGGATAAATCAAATTTGAGGCCCCGGTATATCACCTTTGATCTCGGACAGTTTTGACCTGTATCAATATCAATCAGGCATTCCGGCCGCTTTTAAGCTAACCCGTTGATCTCAATACCCCTGCCACCTAAACTTAATTTGTATTATTCAAAATATTTTTGCCTTCAGGTCAGCGGCAGGAACCGCTAAGCTTATGGCACTAACGTTAAGGGAGTTAAACATGGCTGAAAAGCTGACCTGGCACGACGTGCTGGCTGAAGAGAAAGAGAAACCCTATTTTATCGAGACGCTAAAGCAGGTTGCCGATCAACGCGCCGCGGGTGTCACGGTCTATCCGCCGCAGAAAGATGTGTTCAACGCCTTTCGCCTGACGGAGCTGGGCGACGTCAACGTCGTGATACTCGGTCAGGATCCCTACCACGGGCCTAATCAGGCGCACGGCCTGGCCTTCTCGGTACTGCCCGGCGTCCAGGTGCCGCCCTCTCTGCAGAATATCTATAAAGAGCTGATGCAGGATATTCCAGGCTTTCAGAAGCCCAATCACGGCTTTCTTGAGAGCTGGGCAAAACAGGGCGTGATGTTGCTGAACACCGTGTTGACGGTTGAGGCGGGCAAAGCGCATTCCCATGCGCTATTTGGCTGGGAGACTTTTACGGATAATGTGATTGCGGCGATTAACCAGCACTGTGAAGGGGTGATTTTTCTGCTGTGGGGTTCACATGCGCAGAAGAAAGGCAGCATTATCGATCGCCAGCGCCATCACGTGTTGCAGGCACCGCATCCCTCGCCGCTCTCCGCGCACCGTGGCTTTTTCGGCTGCAAACACTTTTCAACAACCAATGAGCTGCTGAGCGCTGCCGGTAAAAAGCCGGTGGACTGGACGCCGGTTTTACCTGACTGACGCCAGAAAGCACACGGCCGCGTCAGTGCGCGGCCGTGTAACGGGATTCAGGCGTTGAATCAGCTTTTAGCTTTGGAAACCGCAACCATCGCCGGGCGCAGCAGGCGACCATTCAGCGTATAACCACGCTGCATGACCAGCATGACATGGTTTGGCTCAAACTCTTCAGACTCCATCATCGACATCGCCTGATGCACTTCCGGGTTAAATGGCACGCCGGTTTCGCCGACCACTTCAACACCGAATTTACGTACGGCGCCCAGCAGGCCTTTCAGGGTCAGTTCAATCCCTTCAATCATCGAAGCCAGCTGTGGGTCCTCTTTGTTCGCGACTTCCAGCGCACGTTCGAGGCTGTCGATCACCGGCAGCAGTTCGTTGGCAAACTTCTCAAGCGCAAATTTGTGCGCCTTCTCAACGTCCATCTCGGCACGACGACGAATGTTCTCAATCTCTGCCTGCGCACGCAGCTGGGCATCGCGCACACCGGTCTGTGACTGCGCTAATTCAGCTTCGAGCTGAGCAATACGCTCATCACGCGGATCCACCTCTGCCGCTGTCTCCGCTTCCTGAGGTTGCTGCTGATCCTGCTGAATTTCGTCTGAGACTTGCTCGTTTGGGGTGTTCTGTTCTTTACTACTCATGAATTTCTCCGCGTTTTGCACATTCATTTCGCTGGTTGACTTATTATGGGGATTGGTATGACGGATTCAAGGGAACCTATCACATTGCCTTACCGTTTTGGCTTATAAGGAACACCGACCAGATGAACAAACACTTTAACTGCATTGGTATTGTGGGTCATCCGCGCCATCCCACCGCGTTAACCACGCATGAGATGCTCTGGCGCTGGCTGACAGCCAAAGGTTATCAAGTGATCGTTGAGAAGCAAATTGCGCAGGAGCTGTCGCTTCACGACGTGCAGACGGGCACGCTGGCGGAGATTGGTCAGCAGGCCGATTTAGCGGTCGTGGTGGGCGGTGATGGCAATATGCTGGGCGCAGCGCGGGTGCTGGCGCGCTACGACATTAAAGTGATTGGGATTAACCGCGGTAATCTCGGCTTTCTCACCGATCTTGATCCGGACAATGCGCAGCAGCAGCTGGATGAGGTGCTGCAGGGCAACTATTTCGTCGAGAGCCGCTTTCTGCTGGAAGCGCAGGTGTGCAAATCTGACTGCTCGCCGCGCATTGGCTCCGCTATCAATGAAGTGGTGCTGCATCCCGGCAAAGTCGCGCACATGATCGAATTTGAAGTCTATATCGATGAAGTGTTCGCCTTCTCCCAGCGATCGGATGGGCTGATTATCTCAACACCCACCGGCTCGACCGCCTATTCACTCTCTGCGGGCGGCCCGATTCTGACGCCGTCACTTGAAGCGATTGTGCTGGTGCCGATGTTCCCGCATACGCTGTCAGCGCGGCCACTGGTCATCAACAGCAGCAGTACCATCCGTTTGCGCTTTTCCTCACGCCGCAGCGATCTGGAAATCAGCTGTGACAGCCAGATTGCGCTGCCGATTCAGGAAGGCGAGGATGTACTGATACGACGCAGCAGCAATCACCTGAACCTGATTCACCCCAAAAACTACAGCTATTTCAATACGCTGAGTTCAAAACTGGGCTGGTCAAAAAAATTGTTCTGAAATGCGGCCTCCCCTCTTTACTGGATAAAAAACCAGTTTATACTGTATGAAAAACCATATGTGTTTATTCATACAGGTGAACCTATGCTGGCCCAACTGACCATCAGTAATTTCGCTATCGTTCGTGAGCTCGACATTGATTTTCAACGCGGCATGACAGCAATCACTGGTGAGACCGGTGCCGGTAAGTCTATCGCGATTGATGCGCTGGGATTATGTCTGGGTGGTCGTGCTGATGCCGACATGGTGCGTCAGGGTGCCAGCCGGGCCGACCTCTGTGCCCGCTTCCAGCTTAAGTCCTCCCCTTCTGCTCAGCGCTGGCTGATTGATAATCATCTGGACGATGGCAACGAATGTCTGCTGCGCCGGGTTATCAGCGCTGACGGACGTTCCCGCGGCTTTATCAATGGCACGGCGGTGCCGCTCTCTCAGCTGCGCGATCTCGGCCAGTTACTGATTCAGATCCACGGTCAGCATGCCCATCAGCTTCTGCTCAAACCAGACCACCAGAAACATCTGCTGGATGCCTATGCCGGTCACGACGATCTGCTGCAGCAAATGCGCGCCAGCTATCAGACCTGGCATCAGAGCTGCCGCACCCTGGCGCTGCATCAGCAGCAGGCACAGGAGCGCGAATCCCGCCGCGAGTTGTTGCAGTATCAGCTGAAAGAGCTGAACGACTTCGCTCCGCAGCAGGGTGAATATGAGCAGATCGACGAAGAGTATAAGCGTCTGGCCAACAGCGGACAGCTGCTGTCGACCAGCCAGCAGGCTCTGCAGCTTTTAGCAGACAGCGATGACAATAATCTCAACAGCCTGCTCTACAGCGCACGTGAGATGATTTCAGAACTGACCTCGCTGGATGAGAAGCTGAACGGCGTTCACAACCTGCTGGAAGAGGCGGCGATTCAGCTGAGCGAAGCCAGCGATGAGCTGCGCCACTACTGCGACAGCCTCGATCTGGATCCTAACCGCCTGTATGAACTGGAACAGCGTATTTCGCGCCAGATCGCCTTAGCCCGTAAGCATCACGTCACCCCTGAAGGGCTGCCTGAACTGCATCAGCAACTGCTGGCAGAAGCGGAACTGCTGTCTCAGCATGAGAGCGATCAGGAGAGCCTGCAATTACTGGTGGGTGAACACTATCAGGCCGCGCTGCAAAGCGCAGAGCAGCTGCACCAGCAGCGCAGCCACTATGCAGATGAGTTGCAGCTGCTGATTACCCAGAGTATGCATCTGCTCTCAATGCCGCATGGTCAGTTTAAAATCGCGCTGACCTTTAACCCGGATCAGCTGACCGCAGACGGTGCGAGCCGCGTAGATTTCCAGGTAACCACTAACCCAGGTCAGCCACTGCAGCCGCTGGGCAAAGTCGCTTCGGGCGGTGAACTGTCACGTATCGCCCTGGCGATTCAGGTCATCACCGCGAAGAAAATGGAAACGCCGGCGATGATTTTCGATGAAGTGGATGTCGGCATCAGCGGCCCGACCGCCGCTGTGGTGGGTAAACTGTTGCGTCAGTTGGGCGAATCGACCCAGGTGATGTGCGTAACCCACCTGCCGCAGGTTGCCGGTTGTGGTCATCAGCATTTTTATGTCAGCAAAGAGACTGATGGTGCGATGACCGAGACCCATATGCAGCCGCTGGACAAGCGTGCACGTCTGCAGGAACTGGCACGACTGCTGGGTGGCAGCGAGGTCACACGCAACACCCTGGCCAACGCAAAAGAACTTTTAGCCGCATAGCAGCGCACTTTTTTAACCGGCTGGGGTCATAAGCTTGCTCTGTAGAGGTTTCCAATAGCGAAAAGGTTTATTATCATCGGCACTTATGTCGCCAAAGTAATAAAGCCTGCCGCAGGCAGAGTTCAGATTTTGATGGCAAGAAAACCGCCTGTAAAAGGCGTTTGGCCCCGGAAAAGGAATGTATAGATGCGCTGTAAAACGCTGACTGCCGCGGCAGTAGTAATGTTGATGATGACCGCCGGATGTTCCACCTTAGAGCGCGTGGTCTATCGTCCTGATATCAACCAGGGTAACTATCTGGTAGCTAACGACGTAGCCAAGATCCATACCGGTATGACACAGCAACAGGTGGCTTACACCCTCGGTACGCCGATGATGAAAGACCCGTTTGGCAGCAACGTATGGTATTACGTGTTCCGTCAGGAGCCAGGTCATGAGCGCGTGAAGCAGCAGACGCTGACGCTGAACTTTGATGGCAACGGTGTTCTGACTAACATCGACAATAAGCAGAATCTGGCCAAAAACAGCGACTGATTGAACGGAAGACCGTTTAAACGGCAGACAGCAAAAAGGCGCACTGAGCGCCTTTTTTTATGCCCGCTATCCACTGAGCCTGAAGGGATAGCGACTTATTTTTTGCTTTCTGCCGCTCGCTCTGCGCGCTGACGGCGCAGCTCTTTGGGATCGGCAATCAGCGGACGATAGATCTCAATACGATCGCCCTCATTAACCTCATCACCCAGCTTCACTGGCCGACTGTAGATGCCGACTTTATTACTGGTGAGGTCAATCTCCCGACGCAGTTCCAGTAGCCCTGACTTTTGGATGGCCTGCTCTACCGTACTGCCCTGCTCCACTTTCACGTAAAGCTGATACTGTTTTTCAGGTAAGGCGTAGACCACCTCAACGGAGATCTCAGGCACTGTAGACCTCTTTGGCACGCTGAGTGAAAGCCTGCACCATGCTGTTAGCAAGCTCTTTGAAGATACGTCCAAAGGCCATCTCTACCAGCATGTTGGTGAATTCAAACTCCAGGCTTAATTCAACCTTGCAGGCGTCATCGCCCAGCGAGACGAACTTCCAGCCGCCGGTCAGCTTGCGGAACGGTCCATCAACCAGTTGCATATGGATGCTCTGGTTATCTGTCAGGGTATTACGGGTGGTAAATGTCTTGCTGATGCCCGCTTTCGACACATTCACGGACGCAGTCATCTGATTATCTGACGCATCCAGCACGCGGCTTCCGGTGCAACCCGGCAGGAATTGCGGATAGGCATCCACATCATTTACAAGTTTGTACATCTGCCCGGCACTAAACGGGACCAGCGCCGAACGACTAATCTGAGCCATAATGGTTCCTGTTCATCACGAAACCGCTGAATAATAGCATTTTCAGCGATTAAACAAAAATGTCCCCGAGTGAGGGTGTGCTAGAATATCCCGTTTCCTGCCGCCCCGCTGGACTGGGGATGCGATAACCGACTAAGTGATGTAAAATACGCCGCACTATGACAAAGAAAAAAGCACACAAACCCGGTTCTGCCACTGTTGCCATGAACAAACGCGCCCGTCACGAGTACTTCATTGAAGAGGAGTACGAAGCGGGATTGTCGTTACAAGGATGGGAAGTTAAGTCACTTCGTGCTGGTAAAGCCAACATCAGCGACAGCTATATTCTGCTGCGCGATGGCGAAGCCTTTCTGTTCGGTTCAACCTTTCAACCCTTAGCCGTTGCCTCCAGTCACGTGGTCTGTGACCCAACGCGCAGCCGTAAGCTGCTGCTGAAGCAACGTGAACTCGACTCCCTGTATGGCCGCGTCAACCGCGAAGGCTACACCATCGTGGCACTGTCGTTGTACTGGAAGAACGCCTGGTGCAAACTGAAGATTGGTGTTGCACGCGGTAAAAAAGAGCACGACAAGCGCGATGATATTAAAGACCGCGAATGGCAATTAGACAAAGCACGTATCATGAAGAATTCAAAGCGTTAAGCACTGGATTTTGAGTTGTTTTGTTGTTAGTATTTGAAGTTCTGGGGCTGATTCTGGACTCGACGGGATTGTGAAGCCTTAGGAGCATGCCGAGGGGCGGTTTGCCTCGTAAAAAGCCGCAAAAAAATAGTCGCAAACGACGAAAACTACGCACTAGCAGCTTAATAACCTGCTTAGAGCCTTCTCTCCCTAGCTTCCGCTCTTAAGACGGGGATCAAGAGAAGTCAAACCCAAAAGAGATCGCGTGGATGCCTTGCCTGGGGTTGAAGCGTTAAATTCAATCAGGCTAGTCTGTTAGTGGCGTGTCTGTTCGCAGCTAACCGGCGAATGTAAAAACTGACTAAGCATGTAGTGCCGACGGTGTAGTAATTTCGGACGCGGGTTCAACTCCCGCCAGCTCCACCAAAATTCTTGGTTGATGGTTACCAGAACCATCATCGAAGTCCTGAAAGCCCGCAAGGTGAAAGCCTTGCGGGCTTTTTTGTCTCCTCAATTTGTCCCGCGCAGTCCGAAGAGAACTAATTAAATCCGGACCTTTTAGGCACCTTGTTAGGTGCCTCCTGAAGCTTTAATGTTTTTGAGGTGCCTAAAACTATGGAAACCCGGCAATGGCAAGACAAACCTCTATCCGTTAAAGTAATCGAATCTGCTAAGCCCAAGGAAGCAGACTACGTTCTCTATGATGATGATGGCCTTGAGCTACTCATCAAATCCAGCGCCAGCAAAATCTGGCAATTTCGCTACATTCGCCCTGTTACCAATAAATGGGCGAAGAAGAGCATAGGCCCCTACCCGCCAGTTAGGCTTGCCGATGCTCGAAGCTATCGAACTGAATCCCGCTCTCTCCTGGTGAAACAAATCGATCCCCAGGAACATCAGCAAGAACAACTGCGCAGTTCGCTTGGAGTCAAAACTAATACTTTCCAACTCGTGGCTGAACGTTGGTGGAATGTGAAGAAAACCAGTGTGACCGAGGACTATGCAGAGGACATTTGGCGATCTTTAGAAAGAGATGTCTTTCCTGCAATTGGTGACGTTAGCGTTACAGATATTAAAGCTCACACATTAGTTAAGGCCGTCCAACCGGTTCAGGCTAGAGGAGAAATGGAAACCGTCCGTCGTCTTTGCCAGTGTATCAATGAGGTGATGCTCTATGCCCAGAACACGGGGCTGATTGATGCGGTGCCCAGCGTTAATATTGGCAAAGCCTTCGAAAAACCGCAGAAGAAGCATATGCCAAGTATTCGCTCTGATCAGCTACCGCAGTTGATGCAAACGATGCGAACGGCCAGCATTAGCCTTTAAACACGATGCCTGTTCATGTGGCAACTTCTTTCCATCACCCGCCCTGCCGAAGCGGCTGAAGCCCGTTGGGAAGAGGTAGACATAGAAGCGCGAGAATGGAAGATCCCTACTTCACGCATGAAGATGAACCGTGACCATAGGGTTCCATTGTCATATGAAGCAATAACTGTGCTGGAGATAATGAAATGGCTAATCGGCAACCGAGATTTTATCTTTCCTAGCCGTATCAAGCCAAACCAGCGAATGAATAGTCAGACCGTAAATGCTTCGCTTAAACGTGCGGGCTTTGGCGGTATCCTCGTTTCGAACGGGTTGCGCTCTATTGCCAGTACAGCACTTAATGAACAGGGTTTTCCACCTGATGTCATTGAAGCCGCACTTGCTCATGTGGACAAAAATGAAGTACGTCGCGCTTATAACCGCAGCGACTAACTTGAGCAACGACGTCCCATGATGCAATGGTGGGCGGACTTTGTTATGGCAGCAGATCGTGGGAGCATTATTGAAGGGGGAATGAAAGGAATGCGGTTGATCGGATGACTTATATGAACTCAGATGAGCCTAGACTTTTGGGCTGATCTAGAGAAATTATTATATTTCCATCCGGTATGTGCTTTGATTTCAACGGGTCGATGCATTGCAAAGCCAAAAGCGGGCCTCGTCGTTGGACTGACCCAGCACCTGCAGCGTGTTGCGCGATAAAAAGCGCATCCCTGTTGAAGCCTTTCCACTCACGTAAAGGGGATACGATCACGTGCACCTGGATAAGTTGGAGTTACCGAGCTAAAAAAATGATGTTTTCAATTTCAACATATAAAACTTCCCGGTTATGCAACTTTACTTGTATCGCATTGATCGTGCTTGATATAGTAATGGAAAGTTCTAATAGATTTGATCTATTCATTTAAAACCAGATTAGTCAAGGAAAAACTAATGACACTTTTATGCGATAAAGAATATCCCAATGGCATGTTAACGGATAACTTTATTAAAAAAGCCTTGTCGCAATTATTTTGTGAAAATGCAGATGAGACCAAAGCTAAATATTCAACATATGAGTTATCTTTAGATGCCGGTTTTGAGCTCATCAAATATGACGACAAAGGTAATATTCAACGAAATGAAAAAGAAGAGTCGACTGGAAAAGTTTGCGCTAATCCGGGCGATACCATATTAGTCTACTCGAAAGAAGTTTTTTCTTTACCTAAAAATGTTTATGCTCGAGTAAATACTGTCGGGCAGATTTTTATGGCTGGATTTTCAGCTGAAAATACTTATGTTGATCCGGGATTTACAGGTCAAATATCTATCACGTTAATCAATAACTCCAACCGAACTTTAACAATGGATGAAGGGATTCCCCTTGCCAGGGTTGAGTTTATAAAATTATCAGATGAACCATCAATAACTCATAAAGGAAGGAGTGGTGTACGAGCGACAAAAGTTAAGCAAAGTATTGATAAGGAGTTAACCTCTGCTTTCGAAAAAGTTGAGTTGAAAGAATTATTCGATGAAATTAAAAGTTCTATAGCAATTGATGCTATACAGAAAAAATCCGTTCGGACAGATATTGCATTGTCAAGAGCATATATTAAGCTGGTTTCTGATATTGATTCAATTAATACATTATTAAAAAAACAAGAAAAAAAGATCAAATATTGGTCTTGGCTGGCATCATTAGGCTTGGGCACTGCATCTGCGTTTTGGATAGATAAATTTGGGTTAACGACTATTGTGGCTGGTTGGATTAATAGCGACTCGAATCAACCTATGTGGTTGGTAGTAATTATCAATATTGTTTGTTCTATAATTGCTACTTTCATATATGAGAAAGTTTTGAGAAGATTTATTAAATGATTAAAATTACTCGTAAAAAATTTAGGGAATATTATCAACCTAGCAAAATAATGCTAGGTATTTTTTCCGACATTGAATTAAATAGATTTAATATTATTACGTTATGCTTTACAACTACCTGTTCTTATAATCCGCCGATGATAGCGATATCAATAGAAGATAGGAATCATTCTTATTACTTAGCAGAGCAATCTAAGGAGGTGGTTTTAGCTATTCCAGGAAAGTCGTTAGCCAATGAAGCTATGCAGTGCGGATTTTATAGCGGTCGAGATATCGATAAATTTTCGACATGTGGATTTACAAAATTAAAGTTGCCTAATGTAGAGATACCTGGCATAGCCGAAGCCATTGCCAATATCGAAGTTAAAGTCATTAATCGTATAAAAACAGGTGACCATATAACCTTGTTTTGTGAAGTTTTAGGTTATCACTTAAATAATGCAATAGTTGAAAAAAATTTAGTATCTATCGGTCCAAATACGCTTGGGTATGATTTATTAGTTAAGAAAGGAATGCATAGAATCGGAGTCGTAAATGGTGAGAATGAAAAATACATCGATTTTTTTAACAATTAAATATGAATTTGAGTAGGTCTGTTTTGGGCATTTTTTAATGCCCAAAAACAACATCTTAGATTAAGTAACTTAGTAACTTTCAAACCAAATAAAATTATCTCTAAGGCAAAGATCTAATTCAATCATTTTCTTTTGGAGTGGAAAAATCTCTTTTTTTACAACAATTTTGCTTGCATTCCCCACCCCCAAAAATCCACCCTTGCTCGACATAATTCCCATCATTGATGAGTTACGGGTTCGCTATGTAATTATCCCTTCAATTATGCCGTCCGGGTTTGCATTCTTAATGTTCAAAAACTCAGCTTTAGCGACCACCTCTGATAGAGGAATAGTCTGGATACGGTCCTTTTGCCATTAAATGAGTTACCGAGGCTTTCAGCCACTCTCCCAGTTTTTTGTCATCGGGTACTCAATCATCGTCCGCTCCTTGCTCAATGCTAGCCCTTGTACTATCGTGCTTTGCCTAATATGTCCCGTTCGCCAGTATCCCGCTTCATCCCCCTATTGAACCATCGGATCTCAGACTCAGCAACTTGCTGGACTTTGTTAAGGGAGAAATCCGAACCATATACTTTTATCCATGCATAAAAGCAGTGGGTGGAAATACTAGATCGTGCTACCAAGCTAGAAAAAGAGTGACCATTATTAACTATCTATTTGGCCGCTTGAATTTTAAACTCTTTAGGATGACGCTTACCTCGCATGGGCACCTCTCTTTAAACCACTTTAAATGACTATTAGGTGTCTGTTAAACCAGCGGCGATTCAGTTGGTATCATTGAGAGCCAAAGAAGACAGCACTGAAAGTGCATTTTCCCTGATTTCAACTTCTGTATCCGTTAAAAGCTCTCGTGCGTGCATTTCGATTTGATCATTATTGAGATAGCGTCTGTTAAGAAGTGCCATGCACGCAAAACGTAACTCTGCAGACTGATGCTTAAGAAACGGAACAAGCTCCATTACTGTCTTGGCATTTAAATTGATATTACTGATAATCTTACCTAACAATTTGCCTTTACATGCTCCTTCACTGACCCAATTCGTGAGGTTTTGTTGTAAATCGACAGATTCAGCCAAAGCACCGAGCAAGGCCTTCTCACCTGCATTGCGGATGGGACTGCGCTTCTCCTGCACCATCTCCAGAATCAGCTCCACATCATCCTGACTGACGTTTTGCATTAAAATCTGAGCAAGAACATCCCGAGGGCTATCCGAAATAATTCCGATTCCATCTGGAGAAGGTTTTTCCAGCTGTTTCCAATCTTCATAAATGAGCCGAAGCTCAATTAATAACGCTTTAGATGGTGGGAGTTTGGTCGAAAACTTTGCGGCAGCGATTGCAATGTGCACAGATTCATTTCGCAGCCCTTGCTTTGCAATTTCCTCATGACGCAAGTCGAAGGGGGAAATGAGTGCATCGTATAGATATGAACAACCTTTGTCAGGAACAGATGTTTCCAGCCGGTGTAGGATAAATTCCTGCCATTTCGATTCAGACATGTCTTTTATGAGCTCGACAGCTAAATGCAAGGCTATTCCATGACCTCTCATAATGATTTTTTCTATACATTCCAAGACGCGTGGATGACTGATGTGCTCATGTAGAACGAATGCGGCTAAAACACTGTAGTACTCTTGGTCTAGTAAAATCAACGAACACAAACTATCAAAATCGGATTCATCAATTTCAACTCTTTCTGGAGCCAAATCTATATCGACAACCGGCAGCCTGAAAAAATAGGAATTGAGCATCAATTGGTTACTAAGACCATGTTTTTTCAACATAGCGGCTTGATACTTTAGTTTTTCAGGCTCAAGTCCTACTGACCTGGCAACTTGATACAGAAATATGCGTAGATAAACGGCGTCTTCATTAAAGCATCCTAAACGATGTAATCCACTTAACGACAGTTGATGAAAACCAGATACTGTCATAAATGCGCCGAGTTCAATCATCCTCTCTGGCAGAATATCATTCTGATCCGAAACGTCATACTCGTCGGCTAATAGAGATAGGAAATTTAAACACTCCCGATCAATTACGTCGTATGCATTCATAAAATCCTGGTTCAGGAACGAATAACGAGACACCTCATTTTCTAACTCAATACCCGCATCTTGATAAAGTTTCAGAAGCTGCAGAAGGCAGTTGGTTGACACGCCTCTTCCTTTATCTATTATGGCAGTGAGAACGGCCAGTCCTGCTTCTTCAGGATTTCGTAGGATAACCTTTGCAGCGCCTAAAACGATGCAGTTTTTTACGTGCTGACCAGAAATGAAATCAAAGATAGAATTTCCTTTTTGCAGTCGTTTTGGCCATTTCAACTTTATACTATTCAATGCAGTTACCGCATCATGATAGCTGACCTCATCCGGGGAGCCTGTCAGGAAGCATCCCCAAACGACAAGCCAAAGCCAGCCATCCTGTGAGTTGAGGTTTGAAGTAACATGATCGCGCACGATATCCCAGTTTTGTTCTGCAATTTGGCAAAGCGAATCTCCTGCGTTAAACAAACTTATAGATGAAGTCGCAGCTTTCCAGCAACAATCAGCAAAAACACCTAGTGAGTCTGTCGTTACTGGTAACCCCGCTTCAATAATAATTTTGTGTGCTTCTCGTAATCCTTTTGTCGCTGCCGTATCGCCATTGACTATCAATTCACTCCATACATCAAGAATCTCTTGTACCAGGCCAAGGTGACTTGCAAAAGAAAGCGTCTCGCGTTTCGATTCATGCCGTATAACTTTTATTAGTAAATCACGTTGCGCATTATGCGGCTGTCGTTTGATGAAAACTGCAGCAGCATACTCAGCAAACGTTTTATGCACAAAAGTCACCGCTTCTTGATCTAAAGTATGTATTCGTTCGATAGCTCCCACAGATTCCCAGTAATTAAAGCAGGCATCAACCTTGTTCATGCAATCGAGTCGGCTCCCCTGAGTTTCATTTTGCCACTCAGAAATGCAACGCTCGGATGTTGTATCAAAAGGTTCTGTTCCATGCTCCAGCAAAACCCACCCCAACAAATTGATAAACCAGTCCCGATCAGCCGCTGTTGGTAGAGAATTGACAGAACGCGTTGAAGGAAATGACTCAAGTAATTTAAATAACTGTCTGTACAGCGAACTACGGGAGCTTCCGGGTTCAATTCCTTTTGAAGACAAGGATGCCAGCATCGTCAGAATTAATGGGCTTCTGGTAGCAACCCCCTTCAGATGTTGGGACTTCATCTGTTCTTTCGCGTGAGCCTGTGCCTGGGATTGAGCCTCGGAGCTGTCAAAATTAAGTGCGGCCATTACTTGTGTAACAGCTTCATCTGCCTGAGAGTCTTCCAGAGGAAGAAGCTCATAATGTCTCCACTCAGCAAGTAAACCAGGCTGATAGCCCACAGGGCGGCTGGTGAGTAAGATTCGTGCTTTGGGATGGGCAACAGCAAATCTATGCAATGCATCGGTAATTGTTTTCTGACTGGAACCACATTCATCAAGCCCATCACATAAAATGACCGCATCCTGCAAATCAACAGATCGATAGGTCAATCCCGAACCACTAAGTGCGACGTCAACCAACGCCTCTTCAAAAGGAATGCCTTTATGGTTAATTAAAGAAGATATTCGTGTAAGGGAAGCTAGCAACACCAGATAGCATTCTGATGCATACTCAAGTCCAATACGGCGGAGGAGCATTGATTTGCCTATCCCTGGACCACCAATAATTATTCCTTTTGTAACGTATCTTCCCAAGGTACAGGCATCGAACTTTTGACTTGAGTGCCGGTTACCCGCTGAATAGCTGTGATAACTAACTAGGGCTTGTGATAAGTCATCAGGAAACGTTTCCAGATCCTTGATGACTGCGGTTTTTAGTGGGATCCAACAGGACTTTAGTGAAACAGGTTTAATTTGGCCTGGAATACTGAATTGCGAGTAGCTTGCTTCAAACCATTTAGAGATTGTTGCTCTTAGCTGAATTCCGCAGTCAGTGGAATTAGTTTTAATGTCTAAACTGTTGAGTCTGAATTCGTTAAGTAAAGAGGATATCGTTACCCTACCCCGTATCCTGATGAGTTTCCGAGCGTGCTCAACAAGCATGCCCCATGCTTGATAAGGCTCACAGAATAGTTGTTGAAGCTGGTTAATAGCATTGGTTTCTTCACTATTGTTTCCCTCGACTGCAGCAACTGTAATAATTCGCAGTGAATTACATACACGGGTTAGCTCTTCAATATTGAGTCCAGACTTTTTAACGAACTCGTGGCCGATTTTATGGAGTCCATCCTTCCTTCCTGTACCAATACGTATAATGTTCTCTGCGAGATTTGTACGTATCGTTGCACTGCTATTAGGACAGACAACCAACACTCCTGAATTAATTTCTTCTTTATGGATCGCTTGTACCAAAGCATTAAGCGCATCCCACAAATCAGCACCGCTTCTCAGGCCACGTTTAACCTGAATTTCAACTGTTTTTCCGTTTTTGGTGAGTAATGAAATGTCATCTCCAGGTCCCCCTGTTTCTGCATCAACCAAGCATGGAACATCGTTCAGGATATCGCTTAACCAGATGATTTTTCGTTCTGACAGCAGATAAATCATCGTGATTGCGATAACGCGAGCTTGAAAGTCTAGCCCTCGCTCAGCGGCACTCCCTCCTACCGCAGATTTTTTGTTTTGCCCCTTACCTTCTTGTTCAGATTGTTCAGTATTTTTCGGGGTGTTATCTATCACTGTCTTTTTCATTACAGTCTCTTAGAGCGCTTACGGCTTAGGAAAATGTTCAAGCATAATGTTAGATTACCATCAAAATCATAGACATGAGTAACATAGTTACTATGAGTTCAGCGACTAAGACCGGTGACCAGAAACGAAAAAGTGCGCACTCTGTTGCGCTGATTTGATCTTCAATGAAAAACACCTAATTGCTTTCTCAAAAGCTCGAGGATTTTCAAAACGAGCTTCATCGACCGAGTCAAGGAAAAACCATGCTTTTTCGTGAGATTTAAGCCAGTTTTCAAAGGATTCTGCGCAACCGACTTCAAAAGCATTTTCGAAACCATCTTCTATTCAGATGAAGAATGCTGCTCGACCTGATTGCTGGATATGCTTTGCTCGAGATTCCATCTCGAAGGTTTTTCCTGCACCTGCTTCCGCCAAAATGACGCAGCGATATTCTTCTTCAAGCGTTTGCCACTCAGTGCGTTTCTGTGTACCCCAAAGCGAGTGCAATTCGCTTTCATCTGAGTCAACCTTTGACTTAGGTACTAAAGAAAAATATCGTGCAAGCGGGACAGGCTGGTACAGCATTTCAAAATACCTCGAGAGTCTATCTTCTGATACGCTCTTATTTTCAGCGAACTAGGGATTAACTCGGCAATGGAATTACTCTTAGGCGCACTATGGAATGACCTGTATTTCATTTTCAGCAAACCATTGGCTCTCCTTGATTCTTGTCATAGCTGCAGTTGGATCGGACGACCAAAGTACTAAAGCGAGCGATTCTTGCGCCCTGCTACAAGTCACGTACAGCAAACGTAAAGTCCGGTCGATGGTTGTCTCCTTACCAGCCTCTACATTCTTTTTATCATTTGGACTTAACTCCGTACCACCAAAAATCTTGTCGTACTTAATGAGAGTCCCACCAGCAAGAGCATCATCCATTACAACCATGACGTGCTTGAACTCAGAGCCTTTAACTACCTGATGTGTTGCGAGCTCTGAAATCCCAGCAAGGTAATTCCGATAGCACTTAAGTTGTTTCCATGGAACATCAAACAGTGCACACCATCCACGGCGCATTCTTGTTTGCTTTGACTCATCCTCACCTCGTCCAGGAGCTTGCGGGGCTGGTGACTTGTCGGCATAAGCCTCATGAAGGCGATGATCTACTTCAAATAATTTTCCACTTAAGACTGGTGCTAATACCTCAGCGACCGTTGACTCAGGGTTGGCGCAAGCCATTGCAAATATCGCTATCGCCTCGAGCATTTCATCAGTACGTTCAGCTCTTGCTTCTGAGTCCTCAGGCATATTGTCTAAACCGCCATAACGTCGAAAAACCTCAGTTGCCTTGAACTCATTCACAATTCCTTCATTACTGACGCAGGTTTCTAAATGCGCAAGCTCATTAAGCAAAATTTGTACTGTTGAAGGCCCTTTATTGTCCCCACTCCCAGATGGCGCTGCGGCGTGGGGATCTAACAGAACCATTGCCTCATACACATCAAGAAACGAGCCACGAGTGGCGACGAGCTTATGCTCCAACGCAAGCAGCTGATATTGTTTTTGATTCCAGGCTAGTGAACCACTAACTTCAAACATCTGTTCAGCACACCAGCGTTCGCTGAGCACTTTGTCACCTGGACTTTTCAATGTATCCCCCAAGAAGAGCCGAACCGTTCCACCAGCCTTCTCTGTTCGGGGATGTTGTGCTGAACCCTTTGCTGGTTGCGTCCTGCCTTCCAGTTCAGTTTCCCAGATTTTATTGATCAGAGTGACAATACGTCTCTGACTACGATGATTCATTTGTAATTCAGGCGTTGCCCAGTTTTCCGGAACTATGCTTGGAAGATCGGCATGACCATCCATATAAATTCGTTGTCGATGATCTCCCAGCAGACCAAGAGTCAAATCTCTCTCCCGCTTTTTGGCAAGTATCATCAAGGAGTCCAGTACACCTTTCATCGTGTCCTGCGACTCATCAATAAGTATGATTGGATGTCGATCTTTAAGAATGGATTGGAGTGTTGGCTTGTTTCGAAGCAACCAAGCTGTCGCATCGAGTACGTAATTGTGCGGTAGAGCACCAGGCCCATGCGTATTGCGATCGGGATGGTAGATGAATACTTCAGTTGTCCGAAGAATCTCGATTTCATTCGTGATTTCGTCAAGGTCACGCTGTTTTGCTGCAGTAATACCCTTCGGTTTCGCTTGTGCCTCTGCAGTCTCTTTAGCGAGTTGAGCTTCTTTTACTGCTACAAGGGACTCACGAATGTCATCGTTGAACCCATTAATTAACTCCCAACAAAATGAATGGATGGTAGACACACTGACTAAGCTATTGTCCCCAAGACGTCCGTTGATTACAGAGACAGCATTCTTTGTATACGTTACCACTCTAATCGAACGCCCATACATCTTCAGGGACCGTGCCAATTGCCCCCCCTTCTCATGCTCGGTCACACCAGTAAGGCGACGTAAAACTTCCACCAATGTTCGTGTTTTACCAGAACCAGCCCCCGCAAAAAGGAAGTAGTTACGAGGTGGAATGTCTGTAAGGTAGCCGCAAATATCTTCTACTACCCCTGCATCGCGATCATTGCCGTCAAGGATTGGTGAGTTAGTCATGGCATCACCTCCTTGCTTGGCTCAAGCTGTGTCTGGAGCCATTCCAATGCATCCTCGATATATTTAGGACAGGTGATCGGCTCATCCGCCGCGATCATTTCAAAGATGCTTGCGGCAAAGTCTCCTTTATTAAATGATCCATGCATTAATTTGTGCAGAGCCGCGAGCAGTTCTGGAATATTATCATTTTCAGCGACCTGTCTTGCTACTGAGCCCAGAGCTCCCTTCGGCGGTTTGATTTGCTTCCCATCGCCATCGACTTTTTCATCATTAAGTTGCTTAAACCAAGGGATATTTCTAAGAACTAGAGAGTCTTCAAAAGTACTTGGCCATTGACCACCAGCTTCGGCTACAGGCAACTGCCATGCAAAACGTACAGAACATTCGGCAATTTCGTTCCAGACAAGATGCTCATTTTTCGGGTTCTTGAAATCCTCAAGCTGTTGCAGCTTAGGGTGCCATCCGCAAAGAGTCGGGTTCCCACATTGCAGGCCGGGTTGTCCTGTATTAGCTACAGCAACTAAGGTTGTAGTCGGGTCCCCATTTTTTTTAGGCTTACCTGGTCTTTCTTCAACTGGATCGATGTCAGTAATAATTACAGTTGGAATACGGAGTCTTTCAACGAGAGATCTTAGCCGATGAGCATGGCTGCCACCAATATCAAGGAAGGACAGATAGCGACTGTTGAGTGTTGCAAAATCTCTTTCAATGAAAAGAGGTAACAGCATTCGCTCAGCAACCCCCTCGACAAAGATTGCAGCATTGGCAAATAAAAGATCTGTGTGTTGAACGCGAAAATAACGTTCAGCGAATTGACGAGTCGTTTTATCATCACCAAAAACTTGCCCAAGATTAACCACCTCAGTGGTAGGCATGTTTTGTTCTTCACTCTTAGCAATACGGCGAACATATCGTAGCCGGTCAAAATTCTCAGCATGTGCTAGATGACTAGAATGAGTACTGATAATCAATTGGCTTTTAAGACCTGACTCATCGCTACCGTTAGGACTGATTAGCTTATGTGCCTTATCCGGGAAAATACGTTGTACCTGTACGTGTAAATGAGCCTCGGGCTCTTCAATCATAACCAGATGAACAGGTGCTGGAGCGCCCTTTTCAGGATTTAGGCGAGAAGCTTTGAAAGAAACTAGTTGGTAACTAAGGGACTGTAAATTCTGATAACCGAGACCAATGGAATATTCTGGAAGAAGCTGTTCTAGTGAATCCTTCTGCATGCTGTATTGAACAGCTGTCCCATGGTCGAGTAATTCGGCTGTCTGTATGCGCGTGCGGAAACGAATCTCTTGGGGGTCATGCAAGCCGGGGTACCCAAGCTCTTTAACCTCTTCTACCGATGGTCCAATAGCCTCATGAATCTTTTTGTCTAGTTCCTGCTGGGCATCAGCAACAGCTTTTATGAGGTCAGCTCGGTGCCCATGACCTGTTGCAGCCACATTTAGATGCTGTCGAGCAAATTTGAGAAGCTGATTGGAGAATAAACCTATGCGATGGGGGCCAGAAGCAGAGCGGGAATCAGCTTCCTCACTACCAAGGCCACGCTGTGCAGCCACAAAGTCTACTTTTATAAGTTTCTGCAGGTGCTTACGATCAATTGGGCTAGAGTCAGCATCCAGTACTTGGCTAACGTAGGTCTTAATTCCGTCCAAAGGGTTGTTATCGGCATCTAACTTATAAGCTCGAACTTGGCCCAGCAGGTATGCTTCGCGGAGCCAAAAGTCCAGTAGATCAATAGGCCAAGCAAGAGAATTGTTTCCCATATCCTTTACAGGCATTCTCACCATGTGATACTTCCATGCTAACTGTTTCAAATCCTCAATGTTATTAGCTGGCTCAAGACGTAATCGGACGCCTACTACGCCGCCTTTCCAGCTAAATTTTGATAGAAACGGAGAGACATAGTGGAACATACCGGCCTTAGCATCGAACCATAGATCTAGCGTTGGCATAGCCGAAAGTAAGGTTTCAAGTTGCTCTTTCCACACATCTTCGGATGCACCAGACGTAGATGGATCTTCTTCTAATGCTTCCCAAGCCCTTCCAAGTTCCCGCAATTTTGGCCATTGAGAAATACTTATGTCGAAAGCACCAAATGGTGAACCATCTGCGAGAAAGTGCCGAAGAGCTGCCAGAATTGACGTTTTGCCGCTATTATTTGCGCCGACGAGGATTGTCGTCTTTGGGTCAACGTCTACCTGTACCTTACCAAGTCGACGGAATTGGGAGAGTTCAATAAATCTTAGTGATATGTGTCCAGACGATGGTGTTGTTGCGATTGCTTCTGACATTTTGGCTCCTCTCAATCCTTGTAGAAATGCGCCAACCTGCAGTAGCTCAGCGCCACACCGTAAGCCCAAGTCCTTCAATCTTGATGCTGTTGAGGCACAAATATAAAAGAATTGACACGGCAAGTCATATTACCGCTTCGCTAAAAAATGCCAATCCTTAAATATACTTTAACTGATTCATGTCACAGCGTTTTGGGCATCAGGTCGTCAATCAACATGGCCTATAGGTTCGCGCAATGACGTAATCCAACTTGTTCAAGGACTATTTTCAAATATAAATTCTTCCTGAGAGCCCACTGCGACATCGTTTATTGCGTAGTTCCTCTACCCAGTCCATGCACAGCAAATTCCAGTTTAAGTTTGGTACCACTCCCGAGGGCTCTACAGTTTGGATAGTCTCAGACTAAAGCCAGCATGTTACGATGTGGGTAAAACCGTTGGTTATGTTGTTCAGAAAGGGAGCAACACTGCGTATAAAGCAACTAAAATCAGTGACCAGCCCCCAGAATTAAATACAAAACTCAGTTAGTAATGTCGGATCCTTCACTCTCAGAATTACCCTTTCTCCAGCTCGCTGCAAATTCAGACGGCGTCTGATAATTCAGCGTGGAGTGCGGGCGACATTCGTTATAATCCTGACGCCATTCGCTGATGGTTTTCCTGGCATGACTGACGTCGCTGAACCAGTGTTCATTCAGGCATTCATCGCGAAAGCGTCCGTTAAAACTCTCAATAAATCCGTTCTGTGTCGGCTTGCCGGGCTGGATAAGTCGCAGCTCCACTCCATGCTCAAAGGCCCACTGATAGAGCGCGCGGCAGGTAAACTCCGGGCCCTGATCGGTTCTTATCGTAGCCGGATAGCCGCGAAACAGCGCAATAATGTCCAGAATACGCGTGACCTGCACGCCTGAAATCCCGAAGGCAACAGTGACCGTCAGGCATTCCTTTGTGAAGTCATCGACGCAGGTAAGGCACTTGATCCTGCGACCGGTAGCCAGCGCATCCATGAAGAAATCCATCGACCAGGTCATGTTGGGCGCCGCCGGGCGGAGCAGCGGCAGACGTTCTGTTGCAAGCCCTTTACGACGACGTCTGCGTTTAACGCCCCGCCCGTTCAGATGATAAAGGCGGTACACGCGCTTGTGATTACCCAGAAGCCCTTCACGACGCAGTAACTGCCATATGCGGCGGTAGCCAAAACGCCTGCGCTCCAGTGCCAGTTCAGTAATGCGCCCTGATAAATGGGCATCAGCCGCCGGACGCTGAGCGTCATAGCGGCAGGTCGACAGGGACAAACCTGTGAGTCTGCAGGCACGACGTTGTGACAGGCCGGTCGCATCACACATCAACACCACGACTTCGCGCTTCTGGTCTGTCGTCAGTACTTTCGCCCAGGAGCCACCTGAAGCGCCTCCTTATCCAGCATGGCCTCGGCGAGCAGCTTCCTGAGTCTGGCGTTCTCTTCCTCAAGTGACTTCAGGCGCTTAACCTCAGGCACCTCCATGCCGCCATACTTCTTACGCCAGGTATAAAACGTGGCGTCGGAAATGGCGTGCTTACGGCAGAGTTCCCGGGCAGAAACCCCGGCTTCAGCCTCGCGGAGAATACTGATGATCTGTTCGTCGGAAAAACGCTTCTTCATGGGGATGTCCTCATGTGGCTTATGAAGACATTACTAACATCGCGGTGTATTAATCAACGGGGAGCAGGTCAATTGTACCAAGTAACTAAATTTTGTTATAAAAAGCCAACAATCAAACAAATGACACTAACTGATTATGAATAAATTGGATATAAAAAAATGCTATTAGAAGAGGGGTTTACCCCAAAGGAAGTCTCTGTGATACGTCATCATGCTGAGAAAGAAGGTTATCCTTATCCCTGGCTCCTTTCACAGTTAAAGAAAAGATTCATAGTTGCAATGATATTAATAGCAATCCTTCTAGCAGGACTCATTTATACCATTAGCAGTGGTACACAAGAAAACATTGTATCTTATTCGATAACGCTGTTAGCAGGCTTCACAATTCTGTATACTTTCATTCCTTTGAAGCCTGCATACAAAGCATTTAAATTTTTGAGAAAACACTCTCATATTTTATAAAGTCGCTAATGAATATTTTCACTTATTTAATCGAAGAATCGCACTACCTCTTCCCCCTACAGCAATACATTCACCACTAAAGACATCTATATAATATTTAATTGGATTTGGCATGTTTTCCATCATCCATGGAAGATCTTCAGAAAATTTCAAATCTGAGGTTGAAATAACCCAAACAGATTTACCATCAAAAGACGATCTAACAGCCTCATGAAAACGTTCGTCCCAACCATGACCTGTTACCCTTGCATATTCTTTGGCAATTTCAACAGCTTTATTTTCCGATATCATTGCTGAACTCCATACCAAACATTATACATTAACCCTCCAACCACTACTGGCCCCAAAAGAATACCTGCGGTTTCATGCCGCAATAATGTATATGTAATTTCGTAAGTATTTCCAAGAGGGAATTTGAAGCCTTCAATGATATATCCTCTACTCATCCCTCTGGCTCTTAATAAGCCAATAGTTTCAGCAAGTGACTCTTCCAGATATCGTAATATATATGATTTATTATATGCGCTTTGTCTCATGAAAACCCTAAGTTCTCTTAATAAATAGAACTTAGGCGCAATCGCCATGTGTACCTGTTCATGATAAAGAGTTGAAAGCATCTGCAAATATGCGTCTTCTTTCGACACTGCACCAGGATAGTAGTTGCGTCCTACTTCTACGTCCCCCCAGGGTTTTGTGCGTCCCTGAACGACGTCACTATGCTTTGTGATTTTTATCTTAGGAGTATAACGCCAGCCTCCATTGCGAGGCAGGTTCATTTTCCTTCCAATATCGCTGCTGTATCTAGGCATTTTTACTCCCCTGAAAGGAGTTTTAAATGTATCACCAGGCTTCTTCTTTAAAAGAAGTGCGAGGACAGTATTAACGCCTAACAGAGTGATCGCGTCTGCTAAATCCTTAGCAGCAACATCAAGATCTCCTTCGCTACGAGCTGCGTTAGTCTTCGTTGCAAAATCAAACAACTTCTTAGCCGCTTCAAGCGCTACGCCCCCTACTGCTACCCAACCTACAATGAGAAGCACTAAATCAGCGATTTCACCAATCCCAAAAAAGTGCGCACCAGCCCAAACCACGATTACCCCCGCCATAGTTGCTAATGCTGAGGGGGTGACCATAGCAAGAAGCTGTTGACCTACGTCAGATGGTAAAAGCACTGCCGCTTTCGAGATGACTAGTTGTAGCCTTGACTGTATATCGCTAGGGATAACTTCCATTCTCTATCCTCAGTTATATGTTAAGCTGCCTGCAGAATAACTCTTGAATACTGCATTATCCAGTAGTTTTGCTTATCATGTTTGTTTGCTCTGGACGAAGAAGATATATCCACTTATCATTTAGCTTTTCTAAAAATTCATTAAAAACTGACAACATTAAAATATGATTTAAATCAAAAACCCAACCTAACCCTGAATAATAAAAATATAAAAAATCGAGAGTGGTAAGAAAAAGAGCAACTTCCCGCTTTCAATCCCGTTATCAGAAATCTATGTAAATGAAATCTTAAAGCTGACAGAACACGATGCAACAACATGGGCTCAGGAGGAAAGATTTGTCCGTTATCTTGAACGTTATAGAACTGGTCTTCTTAACAATCAGCAATTGCAGGATAAGTAATTAATCCAATACCTCAACGACCTGAAAAGATAAGTAGCTTGATGGCTATGTAGGTGCTAAAGCGAGTGACTCTGTAATGGATACTATCTATGAATACATGGGAATTTGAAGAATGAAGTCGGCTATAATGGTTTTAATCATGCTTCCTTTGGTTTGCTTAGTGGTAAGCGTTTTTTTGTATCCAATGAAAAGGTCTCGCTACAAGGAATTGATCTCAGACTTCCAACAAAAGCATACACTGCCCGCCCCTTACTTGTTGCACTGCAATATAGGATAAATAGGTTCACCTCTAATGACCTATTTTTTATGCGATTAAAAAAAATAAAAAAATTTTCTTTTTAAACAGGAACGACAATGCTTATAACTTTGCACATGAAGGTCAAAATCTAAAAAAAATAAACAATTCAAAACCATTATATTATACATTTTTATTAGGGTTTTTCTGTTGCTTTTCACTTTCCATTATTGCAATACTGATCAAAGCTCAAATAATTTGATCATGTTAATAAAACATTCAGATAGATAATTTTCCATACCATATTTTATGGTTCACCTTAAAATTAGATTGTATAATGAATTCTGTCTCTGGATTAAAACCGGGCGGGCATACGCTTTTAAAGCATATTGGAAAATCACTCCAGGAACTTCATGAAAGAATTATCCAATCCAATGGGGTATTGGATCTATCTGGTTCGTTCTCGTCGCTGGAGATTGCCGAAGCAGCCATATCAAAGGCACTTCATAATAATCGGGAGTGGATAAAACTATGGGCTGCAAGTAAACCACGACATAACATGACGATAAGTTACGATGTGGGTAATACCGTTGGTTATGTTGTTCAGAAAGGGAGCAACACTGCGTATAAAGCAACTAAAATCAGAGTTGCGCTGAAGTATCAGACTTACAATAACAAACCTTATTATATAATTACTTCTTTTCCAGATAAGTGAGTTGATCATGAGCCGTGCACCTCTAGCCCCAAACTTAGATTTATGCATTGTTGGAACACTGAATCAGGACTTCGACGTTATCACTGGCGCTGATACGATGGATGGTGCCATTGATGTAGTCGTTGACGAAGCTTCTCCAGAAGAAAGATGTGATTTACGTAAAGAAATTACTGACTTTCTCAAGCTGTCAGAAGAAGAGATAAAGGAAGAGTTTTCTCAGCGCTGGCAAGATATTTCACCTGATTACGCCAGCAGTTTTTTGCTCTATTTCCTTGAAAGCATCAAAAGATACGATGAAAGATGATGTTGCGTGCGCGCCCATTCGTGAACTGATTGGTAGGTTTGACCTTCGATGTTGCTGTACCTGTTGCTCTTTCTCTGGGGGCTGGAGCAGTTAGAGTTGCAGCCATTCGGACAGGACGCATCAAACTTATTCAACATGAATCAGTAACTGGCCACACGCCCGGAGGCCATGCAATTTTAAAGCATATTGGTAAAACCCAGCATGAACTAGCAGCCCGGTTAAAAAGCACAGAAAATATGGCTCGCCCGCCAAATGCCATTAGCTCTTTCACCAATATAGATCTGGCCGAAAAGTCAGTATCCGATGCCATAAAAGTAAATAAAGAGTGGATAAAGATTTGGGCGGCAAGCAGACCAGGACATAATTTAAATATCAAATATGACACCGGGAAAGCCATTGGTTACTCCCTGTTCAGGGGTAGTCAAAAACTGACTCCGGCAACGAAAGTCAAAGTTATTCTTAAATATGAATTGTACAACGGCAAGCCTTACTATATTCTGACTGCATTCCCGGAGGTTTAAATTATGTTACTCACTACTAATATAGACATTCTGATTGAAGGGACATTAAATCAGGACTTTGATTTTATTACAGGTGCTGACACCATTGATGAAGCTATTGATATTTATACAGCTGAATTAACACTCCAGGATCGTGAAGATCTAAAAGAAGAAGTGATGAACTTTCTGACATATGATGATGAAATGATTAAATCAGAGTTCAGAGACAGGTATATTAACGCCTTTGCACCGGAAGATGGTAAAGGGTTGCTTCTGAGAATACTCGAAAGCATCAACAAGCATAGTGACCATGGCAATGCCTTATAAACGAGCATCGCTGTTCGATGGCTGGTTACCAGAACTTCATCGAACTCCTCAGAGCCCGCGAGATAAACATACTGCGGGCTTTTTGTGTCTGTGTAGCCCTGCGGCCTTCCGTGCGAATGCGCTTCAGGCATGTATATCAACATTTTCTGCAACATCATTACTATACTTCCCCTCCCCACTCCCCCTTTACAGCCCCAACCCAAACACGAAATAATACCCCTCTACGCCGGGCCACAACGCCCTGCCAACGCTTAAACCCAAACTCAACTCTGCGGACACCCTATGAATAACGAAATCTCTCTCAAATACTATGATGTCGCAGATGAGTATGCGACAGAGTCCGCTAAGCCGGTGAGCGAAGCTGAACGTACCCCACTGGCGCATTACTTCCAGCTGCTGATCACCCGTTTGATGAACAACGAAGAGATCAGTGAAGAGTCACAGCAGGATATGGCGCGTGAAGCGGGTATTGATGAGCAGCGTATTGATGAAATTGCCGAGTTCCTGAACCGCTGGGGCAACGAGTAACAGACACTCACCGGCAGACGAGCTTTGCGCAGTCCGCCGGTTAATAGGCCTGACTCAACAACCTGATTCGACACAGCGCCGGTATCCCCGTAACAACGCCCAGTGCTGACAGCCACGTATCTCACGTGGCTGATGTCCGTTCCCTGACCTACCAACCCATCACTTCGTCTTTATCTGCCGCTACACACACTCCATCACACTCGCCTTCATCCGCCACAAAGCCCCCTTCCGCCGCTCACCCTCTGGCGCACCTGAAAATTATCATCCAGACTTATATAGTCTGCGCAGGCATTGTGTTTTACACTGCGCGCTGTAAAAAACTGAGTAGATTAAGCAGGCAAAAATGGCGATGAACGGAACGATCACAACCTGGTTTGAAGATAAAGGTTTTGGCTTTATCAAAGATGAAAACGGTGATAACCGCTATTTTCATGTGATTAAGGTCGCCAATCCTGATCTGATCAAGAAAGATGCGGCGGTGACGTTTGAACCCACCACCAACAACAAGGGCTTATCCGCCTATGCGGTGAAGGTCGCGCCGACAAGCAAATTCATCTATATCGCAGGCGAGCGGCTCAAGATCACCTCGATTAAGTCTTATCTGGTCTACAACGAAGAAGTCCCGGTCGACGCCGGTGTCGATAAAGAGAACGCGGTGTTGTCAGTGGGTCTGTTGCTGAATAATATCCGGCCGAAAACTGACCCGAACGCCAATGAGATGCGCTCGCTGAAAAAGCTGGCGGTCACCACCTTCCAGGGTACGACACTGATCTTCTCTGAAGATGAGATCGACATTGAAAGCACGGTCAAAGTGCTTAAAGGCCTGAAGTAATCCCGAATGCGGGCCGAAATTCTGTTGGCAGGATTTCGGCCTTCAGGCACCTGCCAGCCCGCTATTCAGGCACATTTCTCTGACACGAAATCCCCGCCCACAGGGCTGATACATGACAAAGCGCTCCTCTGGCGGATAAAACCGTCCTGCTCTCCCCTCTAATCCATTGTTTATGATAAAACAAAGGTCAAAAGCGCAGCTCATCAAGGTTCATCCCCACAAAGCGACTTTCCAGGGTAGAATTAGAAACTTTGTTCAGTCATTGCCAATGTTTTCCATCATCGCAAAGTGATACGAAAAGCGGGTGAAATAAGGTATAAAGCCGCATGAAAATCCCAAACAGAATCCAGCCCCTGGTCGATGACGGCCTGATTGACGATGTCCTGCAGCGGCTGAAAAGCGGCAAAGAAGCGGACGTCTATACCGTGCTATGCGGCGGCAAGGTGCAGTGCGCCAAAGTCTATAAAGAAGCGACCCAGCGCAGCTTTAAGCAGGCGGTGCAGTATCAGGAAGGTCGTAAAACCCGCAATAGTCGCAACGCGCGCGCCATGCAGAAAGGCACAAAGTTCGGCCGTAAGCAGCAGGAAGAGTCCTGGCAGACCGCCGAAGTAGATGCCCTGTTCCGCCTGGCGAACGCTGGTGTTCGCGTGCCACAGCCTTATCTCTGCATCGACGGTGTGTTATTGATGGAGCTGGTGACCGATGCCAATGGCTCGGTCGCGCCACGGCTCAGCGATGTCTCTCTGTCTGAAGAGCAGGCAGTGACGGATTTCCACACCATGATCCGCAACATCGTTCGTATGCTCTGTGCCGGTATCGTTCACGGTGACTTATCCGAGTTCAACGTGCTGCTGGATGACCAGGGCCCGGTGATTATCGACCTGCCACAGGCGGTCGATGCGGCGGCCAATAACCATGCCGAGTCGATGTTTGAACGTGACGTGGACAACATCACCTCCTACTACGGCCAGTTCGCTCCGCAGCTGTTGAAGACGCGCTATGCCAAAGAGATCTGGCTGCTCTATGAAGATGGCAAGCTGACGCCGGAAACACCGCTTACCGGGAAGTTTGTGGAAGAGGAGCGCGTAGTCGATATGGATTCTCTGATGGATGAGATCATCACCGCAGAAGATGAATATTACGAGCGCCAGCGCGCCAGCCGTGAGCGCGACGAAGAGTAACTGCATCAATAAAAAAAGGCAGCGAGTCCCCTCGCTGCCTCTCACTTACCGCACTATCACAACGCCATCACCGCACGATGACCGTCAGCGCAATCAGAGTTAAGCCGATGATCATCACGCCGACAAAGACCTTATCGAGCCTGCTTTTTTTCATCTTCTCCTCCCTAGAACCACTGACCAAAGCGACGGATGTAGAAACGCTTCATGCCCTGCGCCACCAGGCAGTAGCTGAACAGTGTCAGCACCAGCCACGGGAAATATTGCCATGGCAGTGGCACCAGACCGACCATCGCACCCAGCGGTGAGAACGGGATCAGGATGCCCAGCGCCATCACCGCCAGCGTAGTCAGCATCACCGGTAAGGTGGCGCGACTCTGGATAAACGGAATCTTCCGGGTACGCAGCATATGCACTACCAGCGTCTGTGACAGCAGCCCCTCAATAAACCAGCCGGACTGGAACAGCGACTGCACGCCTGCATGGTTAGCGCCGAAAACAAACCACATCAGCGCAAAGGTGGTGACGTCAAAAATTGACGAGGTCGGGCCCATCCACAGCATGAAGCGTTTGATGTTGCCGGCATCCCATTTACGCGGCTTATTCAGAAACTCGCGGTCAACCTTGTCCCACGGCAGCGCCAGCTGGGAAACGTCATACATCAGGTTCTGAATCAGCAGATGAATCGACAGCATCGGCAGAAACGGAATAAAGGCACTGGCCACCAGCAGCGAGAAAACGTTGCCGAAGTTGGAGCTGGCGGTCATGTTGAGATACTTGATGATGTTGCCAAAGGTCTCGCGTCCTTTGAGTACACCCTCATTCAGCACCTGTAAATCCTTCTCCAGCAGGATGATGTCCGATGAGGCTTTTGCCACATCCGCCGCGCTGTCCACGGAAATCCCGGTGTCGGCTGCCCGCAGCGCAGGCGCGTCATTAATGCCATCGCCCAGGAACCCGACGGTGTGACCGTTCTGCTGCATCAGCCGCACCAGACGGGATTTCTGCAGCGGCGTCAGCTGAGCAAACAGGGTGCAGCGTTCAGCTTCCTGCGCCAGCTCATCATCGTTCATCGCCTCAATCTGATCGCCGGTCAGCATCGCCGGATCGGTCAGCCCGACATCGGCACAGACCCGCAGCGTCACCAGCGGATTGTCACCGGTCAGCACTTTCACCGTCACACCGCTGTCACGCAGGGCTTTAATCGCTTTGCCCGCGCTGGCTTTAGGCGGATCGCGGAAGGTCAGCATTCCCTGAATAATCAGATCGCGCTCATCACTGTCGCTGAGCGGCGCGTGCATCTCGCCATCACGGGTTGCCACCAGCAGCACGCGATAGCCCTGCTGATGATAGTGTTCAGTCTGCGCCAGCAGCGCCGCGCGCTGTGCCGCATCCAGTGCGACCACCGTGTCGCCCTGCCGCACAGCAATGCTCACTGCCAGCATCTCTTCCACTGCGCCTTTGCAGATCAGTTGTGAACGATGCTGAGTCAGATCTTCCACCAGCACCGACACCCGACGGCGGGTAAAATCAAACGGCAGCTCATCGATCAGCTGGAACTGGCTGCGCTGAGACTGTGAAATGACCTTGTCGCCCGCGCAGAGTAAGGCGCGATCCATCAGGTTTTTCGCGCCACTCTGGCTGCCGCTGTTGAGCCATGCCAGCAGCAGCACCTGTGCATCTTCGTTGCCTCGCGCGTCCAGATGATGCGCCAGCAGGATGGTGTCCTGGGTCAGCGTGCCGGTTTTATCGGTGCAGAGCACATCCATCGCGCCGAGGTTCTGAATGGCGTTGAGCTTTTTAACGATCACTTTGCGACGTGACATCGCAATCGCGCCCTTAGCCAGGTTAGCGCTGACAATCATCGGCAGCATTTCCGGGGTCAGTCCGACCGCGACGGCCAGTGCAAACAGCGTGGCATCCATCCAGTCGCCTTTGGTGAAGCCGTTAATCAGCAGCACCACCGGAACCATCACCAGCATAAAGCGGATCAGCAGCTTGCTGACGCTGTTCACCCCGCGATCAAACGCGGTCTGCGGACGGCTTCCGGTCAGCGATGAGGCCAGGGAGCCGAACCAGGTTTCGCCGCCCGTCGCTACCACGACTGCGCTGGCTGTGCCGCTGGCCACGCTGGTGCCCATCAGGCAGATATTCGGTGATGCCAGCCGCTCCTGAGCGGTCTGACCTCCGGCATCGATACCCGCATCGCAGCTCTGTTTCTCAACCGGCAGCGACTCGCCGGTCAGTACTGCTTCACTGATAAACAGATTACGTGAACTCAGCAGGCGGACATCGGCAGGCACCTGATCGCCGGTGCTGAGCAGAATGATATCGCCCGGCACCAGTTCGCTCATATCCACATCCTGACGCTGCGCGGTTTCGCTGCCCGGCTCACGGCGCAGCACGGTGACCTGGCTGCGCACCAGTGACTTCAGTGCCTGCGCGGCACGGTTGGTGCGAAACTCCTGCCAGAAGCGCAGCAGCCCGCTCAGCATCACCATGGTGAAGATGATGATGACGCCGGAGAGATCGGTCTCCTGACCGGCGCGCAACGGCAGAATATAGTCGGTAAACAGGCTCACCAGCGCCAGGACCAGTAATACGTAGATAAACGGGTTATTAAACGCCATCAGCAGCTGAATCAGCGCGGGTGGCGCTTTCTCATGCGCCACTTCATTACGGCCATACAAAGCCAGTCGTTTCGCCGCCTCAGCCTGGGTCAGGCCCTGACGCTGGCTGCGCAGGTTCGCCAGCGTCATATCAATGTGCTGGTCCGCCTGCTGCGCCACAGCAAACATTTTTTTACTTTTTTTATCATTACGGTTGCCGGATGAAGTGATCGCAACCTGTTCCAGTTTCATGTCGCTCATTTCGACATCTCCCTGATTTAAAGCAATAGTTGTCCTGCACGGGAAATAACGTGCATGGATAAAACCTGGCGTGGCCGGGTTATTTAATGGGGTGACTTTCAGAAACAGTCAGGTTATTCCGCCGGCGCGCTAAATAATGACGCGCGCAGGGTTACCTGACGCCGGTTATACGCGGCGTTTTAAAAGTCTGATATCAGCGATTGGGCGCAGCCTGGGCTACGCCAGACGGGGCGGAGGAAAAAGAGCGAATATAAACAGCAGCATAACGCGCACTCCTGGTGATAGCAGGATTAAAAATAAGGAGCGCGATCGTTAATTAAAGCGGGGATCGCTGCTCGCCGGTTGGCAAGCAGCAGAGGAAACTCAGCTTGCCAGAATAAAGGTTAATCTCGGGTAACTGTCCAACTGAATTCTCCTGAAGTTATCTGCCGCCATTATAAAGAGAGGCCGGCTTCGGTAAAGCAATAACGTATTGAATAACGGTTTCGTTGAGGTTTTGTTTCTGCTCAGGTTGCCGCTTCGGTAACAGCGTGGCGATCTTCTTATAACCTCCAGGTAATGCTTATAACCTTTTGGCATATGATTAGCCCATATTCGACTATTCTTCGCATCGGCCCTTTCGTAAACTCGCGTAACTTTTTAGAGGCAAGGAAATTTCATGAAAACTATAATTCCATCACTGCTGGCGCTGACGCTGGCTGCCGCCTTCACAGCCCAGGCCGCAACACCCAAAGATACGCTGGTGATTGCACAATCAACTGACGACGCAGACAGCTTTGACCCGGCCAAAGGGTTTGAACTGACCAGCGTTCAGGCCTTTACGAACATCTATCAGCGTCTGGTGCAGTCTGACCCGCAGAATCCGGTGGATCTGAAACCCACGCTGGCCACCTCGTGGCAGCCCGGCAGCGACAACCGCAGCCTGACCTTTGAACTGCGTAAAGATGCGAAATTCTCTACCGGCAACCCGCTGCGTCCGGAAGATGTGATCTTCTCGCTGGGCCGCGTGGTGAAACTGAACCTCGATCCCTCTTTCATCCTGACGCAGCTCGGCTGGACCAAAGATAACGTCGATGGCTTCCTGAAGAAAGTCGACGACAATCATGTGCAGATCAGCTGGACCGCCAACGTCAGCCCGACCTACGTCCTGAGCCTGCTCTCTGCTCCGGTTTCATCGATCATTGATGAAAAAACCGCGATGGCGAATCAGAAGAACGGCGATTTCGGTAACGCCTGGCTGGCCACCCACTCGGCGGGCAGCGGCCCGTATCAGATCCGCAAAGTGGTGATGCATCAGGTGGTGCTGCTCAGCGCTAACCCGACTTCACCAGCGGGCGCGCCAAAAATGAAGAACATCCTGATCAAGAACGTGCCTGAACCGGCTGCGCGTCGTCTGCTGCTGGAACAGGGTGATGCCGATATCGCCCGTAACCTGGGTGCCGATCAGATTGCTGCGCTGAACGGCAAACCGGGCGTGAAGACGGAAGCGATTCCCATGGCGTCGCTCTACTACATCCAGTTCAACATCGGCGCGAACGAGACGATGAAGAACCCGGCCTTCTGGGAAGCGGCACGCTACCTGTGGGATTACAAAGGCATCGCCAGTGAGCTGCTTAAAGGCCAGTTCGACGTGCATCAGAGCTTCCTGCCTAAGGGCTTCCTGGGCGCGATCAACGACACGCCATACAGCTACGATCCGGAAAAAGCCAAAGCGATTCTGAAGAAAGCGGGCCTGAACAACGTCACCTTCAAGCTCTCCACCAGCAACCAGCCGCCTTATCTGGATATCGCACAGGCGCTGCAGGGCAGCTTCGCCAAAGCGGGCGTGAAAGTGGAAGTAGTGCCGGGTCTGAGCTCCGAAGTGTCGACCAACGTGAAAGCGCATAAATATGAAGCGACGCTGAACGCCTGGGGCTCCGACTACTTCGATCCCAACACCAATGCCGCCTCGTTTGCTTACAACCCGGAAGATGGCAGCAAAACCATCGCCTTCCGTTCAGACTGGCACATTCCTGAGCTGAACAAGCAGGTGATTGCGGCGACGGCTGAAAGCGATCCGAAGAAACGCGTGGCATTGTATGAAGCGATGCAGCGTGAAGTGATGAAGAACTCACCGTATGTGATTGGGATGCAGGCGAAGAACCTGATCGCCATGCGCGACAACCTGAAAGGCTATGTGCAGGGCATTAACCCTGACATGGTGTATTACTCGCAGGTCACTAAGTAATGGCACAGTCTGTTCCTTCAGCCGGGTTCGCCCGGCTTTTTTGGCAGCGTGGCGGGCGCCTGATCGGTAGCGTACTGTCGCTGCTGGTTACGCTGCTTGGCCTGCTCGCCTTTACCTTTATGCTGTCGCATCTCTCGCCGATCGACCCGGTGCAGCAGATCGCCGGCGATCACGCCAGTGAAGCGACTTATGAGCAGGTGCGTCATGACCTGGGTCTCGACCAGCCGGTGCTGATGCAGTTCTGGCGCTACGTCGAACATCTGGCGCAGGGCGATCTGGGTGTCTCCCGTCTCACCAATCAGTCGGTGAGCGGCGACCTGATGACCACCTTCCCCGCCACCATCGAGCTGGCGACCTGTGCGATGATCTTCGCGGTGGTGTTCGGCGTGACGCTGGCGCTGCTGGCCGCCTGGAAACCGGGCAGCTGGATCGATAATCTCGCCCGCTTTGTCTCGCTGCTGGGCTACTCGGTGCCGGTGTTCTGGCTCGGCCTGCTGGGCCTGCTGCTCTTTTATGCGGTGCTGCACTGGTCCGCCGGACCGGGACGGCTGGATGATATCTGGGTCTATACCCTGGAGCCGAAGACCGGCTTTGTGCTGATCGACAGCTGGCTGTCGGGTGAACCAGAGATGTTCCGCAATGCAATTGCGCACCTCTGGCTGCCGGTGGTGATCCTCGGCCTGCTGGCGATGGCGGGCATTACCCGCCTGCTGCGTGCTGCGCTGCTGGAAGAGAGCAGCAAAGAGTATGTGGTGCTGGCGCGTGCTAAAGGCGCGGGTCGGGTGCGCATCCTGCTGCGCCATATCTTCCCCAACGTGCTGGGCACGCTGGTCACGGTGATCGCCCTCTCCTACGCTACGCTGCTGGAAGGCTCGGTGCTGACCGAAACCGTCTTCGCCTGGCCAGGTGTGGGTCGCTATATGACCAATGCGCTGTTCTCCGGCGATGTGCCGGCGATTCTGGGCTCAACCCTGTTAATCGGCAGCTGCTTTATCCTAATTAACACCCTGGCGGATGTTTTAACCTGGTTAACCGATCCGAGAACCCGATGACGCAACAACTCTCTGAACTCGAAACGCTGCGACCACGCCGTCGCCGTCAACGCGTTACCTCGTTAACCGTTGGGCTGACGCTGGTGGCGATTCTTATCCTGATGGCACTGCTGGCGCCGCTGATTGCGCCGTTCGATCCGAACGTGCAGACCATGTCGAGCCGTCTGCTGGCGCCGTCGGCACAGCACTGGTTCGGCACCGACGGCTTTGGCCGCGATCTGCTGTCGCGCGTGATTTACGGCGCGCGTCCGACCCTGCTGCTGGTGTCGCTGATTCTGGTGCTGACCATTCCGGCCGGGCTGCTGATCGGCATCACCGCCGGTTACGTAGGCGGCTGGACCGAACGCCTGCTGATGCGCATTACCGATATCTTTCTGTCACTGCCCAACCTGGTGATCGCGCTGGCGCTGGTGGCGATTCTCGGCCCTGGCCTGATGAACGGCGCGCTGGCACTGGCACTGACCAGCTGGCCGCCGTTTGCCCGTCAGGCACGCGCTGAAACCCTGGCACTGCGCCGCAGCGACTACCTTGCCGCCGCGCGGATGCAGGGGATTACGGGCTTTCGCCTGATGTTCGGTCATATCCTGCCGCTCTGCATGCCGACGGCGGTAGTCCGCGCCGCCCTGAGCCTGGGCGGGATTATCCTGGCTGCGGCCGGACTCGGTTTCCTCGGTATGGGCGTTCAGCCGCCGACGGCGGAATGGGGTTCGATGGTGGCCGAAGGCAGTAAAGTCATTTTTGATCAGTGGTGGGTTGCTGCTGCACCGGGCGCGGCGATTCTGTTTGCCAGCCTGGCCTTTAACCTGACAGGCGATGGCCTGCGCGACCGACTGGATACCCGTCATGCAAAATAATCTGCTCCATGCCGAGGGGCTGACCATTCGCAGCGACGATGCGCTGCTGGTCGACAACATCAGTTTTTCCGTGGGCCGCGAGCGCGTGGCGCTGGTCGGTGAGTCCGGTTCCGGCAAGTCACTGACCGCCCGCAGCCTGATGGGCTTACTCTCGCCCGCGCTGCATCTTCAGGCCAGCCAGCTTCAGGTGGCCGGTGAAAATGCGCTGACGCTAAGCGAGCGTCACTGGAACCAGCTGCGCGGTAACCGCGTGGCGATGGTGATGCAGGACCCGAAGTATGCCCTTAACCCGACGCGCACCATTGGCTGGCAGGTGGAAGAGCCGCTGATCCTGCATCGCCGCCTGAGCCGTGCCGAGCGCAAAGAGAAAGTGTGTGAAATGCTGGATGCGGTCGGCCTGCCCGATCCGCGTCGTCTGATGCAGCAGTATCCGCATCAGCTCTCTGGCGGTATGGGCCAGCGCGTGATGCTGGCGATCGCCCTGATTACCGATCCGGACTTCCTGATCGCCGATGAACCGACCTCCGCGCTGGATCATGCCATGCGCGATCAGGTGCTGGCGCTGATCCGCGGTCTGGTGGAGGCGCGCAACATGGGTCTGCTGCTAATCAGCCATGATTTGCAGCAGGTTTCAGAACATTGCGAGCGGGTGATGGTGATGTATAAAGGCCGGTTGCTGGATACACTGCCCGCCGCCGATCTGCCGCACGCTACCCATCCCTACACCCGCACGCTGTGGGCCTGCCGTCCGGGCAAAGCGACCCACGGACAGACTTTACCGGTGCTGGACCGCGCTGCGCTGGAGGCGAATGATGATTAAGCTGCAGGATCTAAGCGTCGCCCACAAACAGGGTTACGAGCTGCGCACCGTGGTGCATGAGGTTAACCTGGAGGTTAACGCTGGCGAGTGTTTTGGTCTGGTGGGTCCGTCAGGCTGCGGCAAGTCGTCGCTGCTGTGGGTGCTGGCAGGTCTGAACCCACACTGGCAGGGTCAGATGCAGCTTGCCGGTCACGAAGTTCAGCCGGGTAAAGCTTTCACCGGCGCGCTGCGTCAGGAAGTGCAGATGGTGTTTCAGGATCCCTATGCCTCGCTGCATCCGCGTCACCGGCTGCGTCGCACGCTGGCGGAGCCGCTGAAGCTGCTGAAACGCGACAATATCAACGATCGTATCGATCAGGGCTTCCGTCACGTCGGACTCGATCCCGCTATGGCGGATCGCTATCCGCATCAGCTCTCCGGCGGTCAGCGTCAGCGCGTCGCCATCGTGCGCGCCCTGCTGCTGCAGCCGAAGATCCTGCTGCTGGATGAGCCGACGTCGGCGCTGGATATGTCAGTGCAGGCGGAGATCCTCAATCTGCTCAACGATCTGAAACAGCAGGATGGCCTGACCATGGTGCTGGTGAGCCACGATCCCGACGTGATCGATCACATGTGCGATCGCGCCGTGCACATGTCGCAGGGTCGCATCATCGAACAGATCTCTGCCTGAAATCAGGCCGGACGGTGTTCACCTGCCGTCCGGCGCTGCTGCATCCGCCGCGCCTTTCTGTAACATCCCCTTCTTCCGCCATTAGCGTCATCCTCTCCATTGCCAGAACGGCGCGCTGTTCTCTTCCTCTGAGTCATTAGATTGCCACGCGACGCTGTAAACCTTTACAGGCTGAAGCAGGCACGCGAATGCGATAGCGCAAAACGCAGCGGCTGGCTGATGCGGTATACTCGCGACCATTATTTCATGAGAGGAAAAAGCAATGACGGTAAAACTACGTCCGCTGGAACGGGAAGACCTGCACTTTGTCCATCAGCTGGATAACAACGCCAGCGTGATGCGTTACTGGTTTGAGGAGCCGTATGAGGCGTTTGTGGAGCTGTCCGATCTCTACAACAAGCACATTCACGATCAGACCGAACGTCGCTTTGTGGTCGAGCACAGCGGGCAGAAAGCGGGATTAGTGGAACTGGTGGAAATCAACCATGTGCACCGCCGCGCCGAGTTTCAGATCATTATCGATCCTGCCCATCAGGGCAAAGGACTGGCAACCCAGGCGGCAAAACTGGCGATGGATTACGGCTTCTCGGTGCTGAATCTCTACAAGCTCTACCTGATTGTCGATCAGGAGAACGAAAAAGCGATCCACATCTACACCAAGCTCGGCTTCGAGATCGAAGGCGTGCTTAAACATGAGTTTTTCATCAACGGTGAGTACCGCAACACCATCCGCATGTGCATTTTCCAGCATCAGTATCTGGAACGCCATAAAACGCCAGGCGGAATGGTGAAGCCGACCGCGCAGTAATCAGCCGCGCGCGCCAACCGGGTTCATAAAGGGACGCGGGTGTTCAGGCTTAAGGTCGTACATGCCGCCATAGAAGGGATCGACCAGCAGCCAGCCGGGGAAGCCACCCAGCGGGATATTGCCAAGCAGATACCACAGGTTAGCGCGTGCCTCGATAGGCACCGTGACCGGCACGTAGCCCGGACTTTCCAGCATCAGCAGGTAGTGCTTTTTGCCGAAGTAGCGGCCGGTAGATTTTTCCAGTTCAACGGTCTGCGGCGTGAAACCCTGCGCAACCGCATAGCCACGCTCATCCTGCACGGTAAAGCGCGCGCCCTGCGGCAAGGAGTCGATGCGCACCAGTTGGGTTTCATTGCCGACAATGGTGGCACAGCCGCTAAGCAGCAGCGCGGCGGCCAGGGCCAGAATTCGCTGTTTCATGAAGGGGTCCACAGAGTGATCAGTGATCAGAGTGTAGACCGCCCTCTCCGCCTCAATCGGGCTATCATCGCCCGATTCAGCCAGCTTATTGCGGTTGACAAGCGCGGGCGATAGCCGCGATGTCGTTGGGTGAGGTGCGACAGCAGCCGCCAATCAGCTTCGCGCCCGCCTGCTGCCACTCTGCCAGCTTGTCATGCAACGTGCAGCCTGATGGCGCTGAGTGCCAGGTTTTGCTGCCAGCATCATACTGCTCGCCGGAGTTGGGATAGACCACCAGCGGCTTGTCGGTCAGCTTCTGCAACTGCTGCAGCGCAGGCGTCACGCTCTCAAGTGCCACGCAGTTGATTCCCAGAGCCACCACCTGCGGCTGCTGATTCAGCCAGCTCACGACGTCTGACAGCGGCGTGCCGTCGCTGATGTGTCCGGCGTCACGCAGGGTAAACGAGAACCAGGCGCGGCCTTCAGGAAATTCAGCCAGCAGCTTCACCAGCGCCTGCGCTTCGGCAAACGAAGGCAGGGTTTCGCAGGCCAGCAGATCGGCACCCGCCGCCAGCAGCGCCTGTACGCGTGGGCGGTGAAACGCCATCATCTCCGCTTCCGGCAACGCATAGTCGCCGCGATATTCCGAACCATCCGCCAGGAAGGCGCCATAGGGACCGACCGATCCCGCTACCAGCAGCGTTTTTGCGTCGGGCCGGACCGCCAGATAATCGTGACGGGCGCGTCGCGCCAGCTCGACGCTCTGCGCGATCAACGCCAGTGACTCCGCCTCATCAAGGCCACGTGTGGCAAAGCCCTGCGGCGTCGCCTGATAGCTGGCGGTAATGGCACAGCGCGCGCCGGCGACAAAATAGTCGTAGTGCACCTGATAGATCAGTTCAGGATTTTCCATCAGCACCTTAGCTGACCATAACGCATCGGCCAGATGACAGCCGCGGGCTTCCAGCTCGGTGGCCAGGGCACCATCCAGAATCAGCAGTGGCGACTCCGTTAAAGCCTGCGCGACAGGGTTATACGACATCATTGGCCTCCTCAGGCTTCGGGGATGATTTGTGGGTCAGATGGTAAGCGGCATAGCAGAACAGCACAAACGGGATGCCACACCACAGCGCGATACGCTGGGTCGGATCAAACGCCAGACCGACACAGGCCAGCAGGCAGAGCAGGAAACCCAGCACCGGCGTCAGCGGATAGAGCGGCGCACGGTAGGCCAGATCGGCCAGCGATTTGCCCTGCTGAAGATGACGACGACGGAAAACAAAATGCGAAGCGCAGATGCTGAGCCAGACGGCTACCACCGCAAAGCCGGAGATGGCCGACAGCGCCACAAACACCGTGTCGGGCGCGACCACGCTGGAGACCAGCGCCAGCAGACCACCCACCATGCTGACGGTGATCGCCAGCATCGGCACGCCGCGCTTGTTCACCCGGGCAAAGGCGCGCGGCAGCGTATTTTCATTGGCCAGCGACCAGAGCATCCGCCCGGAGGCATAGAGTCCGGAGTTGGCCGCAGACAGGATAGCGGTCAGGATCACAAAGTTAATAATGTCAGCCGCCCACGGGATGCCGATCTTTTCGAAGACCAGCACGAACGGGCTTTTCACGATACCCGCCTGATCCATAGGAATCAGCGCCGCCAGCACAAATACCGTGCCGATGAAGAAGATAATCAGCCGGGCCACGGTAGTACGGATCGCCAGCGGCAGCACTTTCTCCGGCTGCTGGGTTTCACCGGCCGCAATACCGATCAGCTCGGTGCCGGAAAAAGCGAAGTTGACTGCCACCATGGTCATCAGAATCGGCAGTACACCGTTAGGCAGCCAGCCGTGCGCCGTCAGGTTGCTCAGGCCCGGTGCGGGCGTGCCATCCTTCATCGGGATAAACCCAAACATCGCCGCACCCCCGAGCACGATAAAGGCGACGATCGTTACCACCTTAATCAGCGAGAACCAGAACTCCCCTTCGGCGAAGAAGCGGGTTGAGATAACGTTCAGCAGATAGATGGCGCAGCAGAAGACCAGGCACCAGATCCATACCGGGATCTGCGGGAACCAGTACTGCATACAGAAGCCCGCCGCCGTCAGGCTGGAGCCAAGGGCGACGGTCCAGGTGAGCCAGTAGAGCCAGGCCACGGTGTAGCCGGTTGCCGGGCTGAGATAGCGTGCGGCATAGACGTGGAACGCGCCGGTTTCCGGCATCGCCACCGAGAGTTCGCCCAGACAGACCATCACCAGCCAGACCACCAGCGCGCCAATCAGATAGGCGAGCAGCGTCCCCGCCGCCCCGGTGGTGGAAATGATGTAGCCGGTATTAAAAAACAGGCCGGTGCCGATTACGCCGCCCAGCGATAACATCACCAGATGGCGCACTTTCATGGTGCGTTTAAATTGTTCCTGCGAGGGAGTTGGCTGTTCGCTCATCACTTTTATCCGTATGGACGTCTAAACATCTATAATGGACAGTTTTATACGCGTCACAGCCGGTAATTGCAACGGCAGGGAAACAGGGAAGAGGTAAAGGCGGTTCAGTGCCCCGTCGCGGCGGGGCCTGATGCGTTAGCCGAAAACGCTTTGAATATAACGTTCCAGCGCCATGCGGGAACTAAATCCGTGCGGGATGCCGTAGTGTTCCTGTGAATCACCCGCCAGGTAGAGAGGGAATTGGGTGTAGTGATCGCAGGTCTTCATTTCTGAAGCAGGTTCAGCGAACGGCTGGCTCTTCTCTTTCAGTGTCGGGTGAATGACGAGTGCCATGCGCCCCATGCGCGCTTCGCGATTCACATAAACATAGTTCTCTCCACGGCGATAACCATAGGCCCGTGGGGTAATTTCATCGACTTCGAAACCCGCTTTTTCCAGTACGCGCGCTACCTCATCTGGTCGTAAATACATGCTCGATCCTCTCCTCTTTCAAAAGCTTCGCAACCTTACAACAGCATGACAGAGTGGGCATTCGGAATTTTCCCTAAAGAACACTCCCGCGTCTCGTTTATCTCAAGGTCGTCTACACTAGTATTACGTTTTTAAATCAAAGGGAGCTAAAAAATGTTTAATCGCACTGTAAAAAACGATGACATTGATATTAATCAGGATGTTAACGAACTGGCCGATTCACTGGAAGCGCTGCTGAAATCTTACGGCAGTGACGCCAAAGACGAAGTGGATTCTGCACGCAGTCAGGCAGAAAAGCTGCTGAAACAGACCCGCTCCAGACTGAACGGCGGCAGCAACCGTGTCTCACAGGTTGCCCGTGATGCCAGTGCACAGGTTGACACCTATGTCCATGACAAGCCATGGCACGGTGTTGGTATCGGTGCCGCTTTCGGTATCGTAGTGGGTGTGCTGCTGGCTTCACGCCGCTAAGCTCAACTCCAAAAAATCTCCTGAGCCCTGCCCTGTGCGGGGCTTTTTTATGCCCTTTTTCTGGCCGATGACATTTACAAAAGATTTTTCCAGGCTGCAGGGCGCATCCCTGCTGGCTTTGCCGCTGTTGCGCAAATGCAAATCATAAAACCCTATATCTGGTGGGCTTGACCCACAAAACCACTACATCTAGTATTTATCTCATCAGCACGACACCAAATGTTCGTCACAATGAAGCCCGCAACCTGCCGCGTCTGCTTTGTTTTCGGGCATCAGAACCGCATATAGAGGGAAATACGAATCATGCGCATTATTATTTACACTAAAGATAACTGTGTCCAGTGCACGGCAACCAAAAATGCGATGGACCGTCAGGGTCTCGCCTATCAGCTTATCAATCTCGACAGCCAGCCCGAGGCGATCGACAACCTGAAATCACTGGGTTACCGCCAGGTACCGGTCGTGATGGCAGATAACGATCACTGGAGCGGTTTCCGCCCGGACAAAATCGCCACGCTGCGCTCGCTTTCTGCTGTCGGGGGATAAACACATGTTCCCGCTGGTCTATTTTTCCAGCCAGTCGGAAAACACCCACCGGTTTGTGACGCGCCTCGGCCTGCCTGCCCGGCGCATCCCGCTTGATGCCCGGCAACAACTGCATATCGACCAGCCCTATATTCTGGTCGTGCCCAGCTATGGCGGTGGCAGCAGTCGCGGTGCGGTGCCCGGTCAGGTGATTCAGTTTCTTAATGATGAGGCGAACCGACGCGGCATTCGTGGCGTGATCGCAGCGGGCAACCGTAACTTCGGTGCCGGTTACTGCCTGGCGGGCAGCATCATTGCAAATAAATGTCAGGTTCCCTGCCTCTACCGCTTCGAGCTGATGGGAACGCCTGACGATATCGCGAAAGTTAAAGCGGGAGTAACCCAATTTTGGCAACAACAGACACCCTCAACGGCGTGACGCTCGATTATCACGCCCTTAATGCCATGCTCAATCTCTACGACGCCGAGGGCCGCATCCAGTTCGACAAGGATCGCGAAGCGACACGTCAGTTTTATCTGCAGCATGTGCAACCCAATACCGTCCCCTTCAATAGCTGCGCTGAGCGTTTACGCTATCTGGTAGCAGAGAGCTATTACGAAGCGGAAGTGCTGAACCAGTACGATTTTTCGTTCCTGCTTGCGCTGCATGAGGTGGCGGAGAACTGGGGATTTGAGTTCAAAACCTTTCTCGGTGCCTGGAAGTACTACACCAGCTACACTCTGAAGACCTTCGACGGCAAACGCTATCTGGAAACCTTCGAACAGCGCGCCTGCATGGTGGCGCTGACGCTGGCTCAGGGCGATGAAAAGCTTGCGCGGGCCCTGCTGGAGGAGATCCTCAGCGGCCGTTTCCAGCCCGCTACACCAACCTTCCTGAACTGCGGCAAACAGCAACGCGGTGAGCTGGTCTCCTGCTTCCTGCTGCGCATCGAAGACAATATGGAGTCGATTGGTCGCGCCGTGAATTCGGCACTGCAGCTCTCAAAGCGCGGCGGCGGCGTCGCCTTTTTGCTGTCGAACCTGCGTGAGTCCGGTGCGCCAATCAAACGTATTGAAAATCAGTCGTCGGGCGTTATCCCGGTGATGAAAATGCTGGAGGATGCCTTCTCTTATGCGAATCAGCTTGGCGCGCGTCAGGGCGCTGGCGCGGTGTGGCTCAATGCGCACCATCCCGATATTTTCCGCTTCCTTGATACCAAGCGCGAAAACGCCGATGAGAAGATCCGCATCAAAACCCTGTCGCTGGGCGTAGTGATCCCCGATATCACCTTCCAGCTGGCAAAAGAGAACAAACCGATGGCGCTGTTCTCGCCTTACGACGTTGAATGGATCTACGGTCAGGCCTTTGGCGATATCAGCATCAGCGAGAAATATGACGAGATGCTGGCCGACGACCGCATCCGTAAAACCTATATTCAGCCACGCGACTTCTTCCAGACGCTGGCTGAGATTCAGTTTGAGTCGGGCTATCCCTACATCATGTATGAGGACAGCGTGAACCGCAGTAACCCGATTGCCGGTCGCATTAACATGAGCAACCTCTGCTCTGAGATCCTGCAGGTGAACAGTGCCAGCGAGTACAATGACGATCTCAGCTATCGCCGGATCGGCAAAGATATCTCCTGTAATCTCGGCTCACTGAACATTGCGCACGCCATGGATTCACGCGATCTGGCGCGTACCGTGGATGTGGCGATCCGCGCCCTGACCTCGGTGTCGATGATGAGCGAAATTGGCTCGGTGCCCTCGGTCGCCGAAGGCAATCGCCGTTCGCACGCCATTGGCCTGGGTCAGATGAACCTGCACGGCTATCTGGCGCGGGAAGGCATCGCCTACGGTTCACCGGAAGCGCTGGATTTCACCAATCTCTACTTCTACTGCATCACCTATTATGCGCTGCGCACCTCTAATCAGCTGGCACAGGAGCGTCAGCAGACCTTCGATGGCTTTGCGGAATCGCAGTACGCCAGCGGTGTCTACTTCGATAAGTATCTGCAGCGCGAATGGCTGCCGCGCACGCAACGGGTAGCGACGCTGTTTGCGGATGCCGGACTGACGCTGCCGACACAGGCGGACTGGCAGGCACTGCGCGACGCGGTGATGCAGCACGGGCTGTTTAATCAGAACCTGCAGGCGATCCCGCCAACCGGTTCAATCTCCTACATTAACCATGCCACCTCCAGCATCCATCCGATTGTCTCCCCTATCGAGATCCGCAAAGAGGGCAAAACCGGCCGCGTCTACTATCCCGCGCCGTTTATGACCAATGAGAATATCCATCTCTATCAGGATGCGTATCAGATTGGGCCGGAAGCGATTATTGATACCTACGCAGAAGCGACTCAGCATGTCGATCAGGGCCTGTCGCTGACGCTGTTCTTCCGCGATGACGTCTCGACCCGTGACATCAACAAAGCGCAGATTTACGCGTGGAAAAAAGGCATCAAAACGCTCTATTACATTCGACTGCGCCAGATGGCGCTTCAGGGCACGGAGGTTCAGGGTTGCGTCTCATGCTCCCTGTGATGAAAACGATGAAACTAAAACAGATTCAGGCAATTAACTGGAACCGCATTCAGGATGACAAAGATCTTGAAGTGTGGAATCGTCTCACCAGCAACTTCTGGCTGCCGGAGAAAGTGCCGCTCTCCAACGATCTGCCCGGCTGGCAGACGCTGGATAAACAACAGCAGCAGCTGACCATCCGGGTATTCACCGGCCTGACGCTGCTCGACACCATCCAGAACGTGATCGGCGCGCCGGGGCTGATGGAAGATGCCATTACCCCGCACGAAGAGGCGGTGCTGTCGAATATCAGCTTTATGGAAGCGGTGCATGCCCGCTCCTACAGTTCGATCTTTTCAACCCTGTGTAACACCCAGGATGTGGATGCCGCTTATCAGTGGAGCGAAGAGAATGCGCCGCTACAGAACAAGGCGCGCATCATTCTGGAACACTACCAGGCCGATGATCCGCTGAAGAAGAAGATCGCCAGCGTCTTCCTGGAGTCGTTTTTGTTCTATTCCGGCTTCTGGCTGCCGATGTACTGGTCGAGCCGTGGCAAGCTGACCAACACCGCTGACCTGATTCGCCTGATTATTCGCGATGAGGCGGTGCACGGTTACTACATCGGTTACAAATATCAGCAGGCGCTGGCTGCCGCTGACGATCTGCGCCGCGAAGAGCTGCAGCAGTTCGCCTATGATCTGCTGCTGGCGCTGTATGAAAACGAAGTGGCTTATACCGAGGCGCTCTATGCCGATGTCGGCTGGGTAGAGGAGGTGAAAACCTTCCTGCACTACAACGCCAACAAAGCGTTGATGAATCTGGGCTATGAGGCGCTGTTCCCGGCGGAGCTGACGGCAGTGAATCCGGCCATTCTGTCGGCTCTGTCGCCCAACGCCGACGAAAACCACGACTTCTTCTCCGGTTCAGGCTCCTCCTATGTGATGGGAAAAGCGGTCGAAACCGAAGACGAGGACTGGAATTTCTGAGGGTTACCGGGTGCTGTTTTGTCAGCATCCGGTTTTCACTGGCAGTGCCGTGTCAGCCGCGCCATTCCGTCTAATCATAAGAAAAAAATATTACTGCAACACAACCTGACTATTTCACCGTTTGTTGATTCTGCCCCTCCCCGCATTTCCTTTTTTTTCGACCAATTATTCCACTGAACCCGATCGTTTCAGGCGTGATTATTTCCCTGCATCGGAATCCATTATTTCCGTAATATTTCACCCTGGTGACGCTTATTTTTCTCCCTTTCATGCGGCAAATCGGCTGAAATGCCAAAAACCCGCCAATGATTTCACAAAAAATTAATCCACGCTTATCCCTTGTGAGCACTGAAGATAATCGGCATCTGAATGTCCCGCGGCCGGCCAATATCCCACTTCAGGGTTGTCAGATAACGTCAGTGTGCTACGGTATGGCCTGCTTAAATTTCAGCGGGAACGACAGGATAATATTAGATATTTCAACCAGGATTTAATGACTGCATGGCTATTAAGCTCGAAGTAAAAAATCTCTATAAGATATTTGGCGACAATCCGGATCGCGCGTTTAAATATATTGAAAAGGGTGCGACCAAAGATGTCATTCTTGAGAAGACCGGGCTCTCCCTTGGCGTAAAGAACGCCAGTCTGGCCATTGAAGAAGGCGAGATATTCGTCATCATGGGGTTATCCGGTTCAGGAAAATCGACCATGGTTCGCCTTCTCAATCGTCTGATAGAGCCGACGCGCGGCCAGGTGATTATTGACGGTGTCGATATTGCCAAAATATCAGCCAGCGAACTGCGTGACGTGCGCAGAAATAAAATCAGCATGGTATTCCAGTCATTTGCTTTGATGCCGCACATGAATGTATTAAATAATACGGCATTTGGTATGGAATTAGCGGGAGTCGCACTGGCTGAACGCCAGGAAAAAGCACTGGAAGCGTTACGTCAGGTCGGGCTGGAGAATTATGCGCACGCTTACCCGGATGAACTTTCCGGAGGGATGCGGCAGCGCGTCGGATTAGCCCGCGCACTGGCCATCAATCCCGACATCTTATTAATGGATGAGGCCTTCTCCGCTCTGGATCCGTTGATTCGTACTGAAATGCAGGATGAGCTGGTTAATTTACAAGCCAGGCATCAGCGCACCATCGTCTTTATTTCCCACGATCTTGATGAAGCGATGCGTATTGGCGACCGTATTGCCATTATGCAGGGCGGCGAAGTGATACAGGTTGGTACGCCGGATGAAATCCTGAATAACCCAGCCAATGACTATGTCCGCACCTTTTTCCGTGGCGTCGATATCAGCCATGTATTCAGCGCCAAAGATATCGCCCGTCGTAGCGCGGGAGCGTTGATCCGCAAAGCGCCAGGTTTCGGCCCGCGCTCCGCTATTAAGCTGCTGCAGGATGAAGACCGCGACTACGGCTACGTGCTGGAGAAACAGAAGTTTCTTGGCGTGGTCTCCACCGACTCGCTGAAAGCCGCGCTGGCAGCAGGTCTGGGACTCGATAGCGCCCTTCTCGACTCGCCAGCCGCGGTGCCCGCCGATACCTCACTGAGCGATCTGCTCTCGCACGTCGCTCAGGCGCCCTGTGCGGTGCCAGTGGTCGGCGAGGAGAATCAGTATGTCGGTATCATTTCCAAAAGCACGCTATTGCGCGCGTTAGATCGTGAAGGAGCCCAGCCATGAGTCAGGAAACCACCAATCCGTGGGATAGCGGCAACGCCGCCAGCAGTCAGGCTGCGCCCACCAGCAGCGGCGGTGCCGATGCCTGGGGCACGCCCGATGGCAGCGCGACACCCGATGCAGCCAGCAGCAGTGACTGGCTCAACAGCGCCCCCGCGCCCGCGCCGGAACATTTCAATATCATGGATCCGTTCCACAAAACCTGGATCCCGCTTGATCACTGGGTGACCACCGGTATCGACTGGGTGGTCAACCATTTCCGCCCGTTGTTTCAGGGTATCCGGGTACCGGTTGACTATATTCTCAGCGCCTTTCAGCAGCTGTTACTGGGAATGCCCGCGCCGGTAGCGATTCTGGTGTTTGCGCTAATCGCCTGGCAGATCGCGACGCCCGCCATGGGCATCGCCACGCTGGTATCGCTGATCTTGATTGGCGCAATTGGCGCCTGGTCGCAGGCGATGGTCACGCTGGCGCTGGTGCTTACCGCGCTGATGTTCTGCATTCTCATCGGCCTGCCGCTGGGGATCTGGCTGGCCCGCAGTGAACGGGCAGCGCGTATCGTACGTCCCTTGCTGGATGCGATGCAGACGACACCCGCCTTTGTCTATCTGGTGCCGATTGTAATGCTGTTTGGTATCGGCAACGTGCCAGGCGTGGTGGTCACGATTATCTTCGCCCTGCCACCGATTGTGCGTCTGACTATTCTCGGCATTAAGCAGGTGCCCGCCGATCTGATCGAAGCGAGCGAATCCTTTGGTGCCAGTCCGCGTCAGCTGCTATTCAAAGTGCAGTTGCCGCTGGCGATGCCCACCATTATGGCGGGCGTCAATCAGACCCTGATGCTGGCGCTGTCGATGGTGGTGATCGCCTCGATGATCGCTGTGGGCGGACTCGGTCAGATGGTGCTGCGCGGTATTGGCCGTCTCGATATGGGGCTGGCTACGGTGGGTGGTGTGGGGATTGTGATCCTTGCCATTATCCTTGACCGCCTGACCCAATCGTTTGGTCGCGATAGCCGCAGCCGCGGTAATCGTCACTGGTATCACACCGGCCCGCTGGGCCTGATCTTCTCTCCTTCGCGTAAAAAATAATCTGTCGGGCGGCGCCTGCGCGCCGCCCATCCTGACGCGACATCTGAAATAAGGAATGACTATGCGCAACAGAGCCTCTCTGCTCGCCGCCGTGGTAACCACGCTGGCCGTTTCACACGTCTCCGCTGCCGATCTGCCGGGCAAAGGTATTACGGTACAACCCATACAGAGCACTATCGCTGAAGAGACTTTTCAGACCCTGATTGTCAGCCGCGCGCTGGAAAAACTCGGCTATCAGGTCAGCAAGCCGAGTGAAGTGGATTACAACGTTGGCTACACCTCTATCGCCGCTGGCGACGCCACCTTTACCGCGGTAAACTGGCAGCCGCTGCATGACGACATGTACAAAGCCGCCGGTGGCGATCAGAAGCTCTATCGTCAGGGAACCTACGTTACCGGTGCCGCCCAGGGTTATCTGATTGATAAGAAGACCGCCGAGAAATATCACATCACCAATATCGAACAGCTGAAAGATCCTAAGATCGCCAGCCTGTTTGACGCCAACGGCGATGGCAAAGCGGATATGACCGGCTGTACGCCAGGCTGGGGCTGTGAAGCGGTGATTAATCATCAGAACAGCGCCTTTGGTCTCAGTGATACCGTGACCGCCAATATGGGTAACTATTCGGCGATGGTGGCGGATACGCTGGCACGCTACAAACAGGGTAAACCGATCCTTTATTACACCTGGACGCCCTACTGGCTGAGCGATGTGCTGAAGCCGGGCCGCGATGTGGTCTGGCTGCAGGTGCCGTTCTCTTCGCTGCCTGGCGAACAGAAGGATGTGGATACTAAGCTGCCAAACGGTGCGAACTACGGTTTCCCGGTTAACACCATGCACATCGTCGCCAACAAAGCCTGGGCGGCGAAAAACCCGGCGGCTGCCCGTCTGTTTGCGGTCATGAAGCTACCCATTACCGATATCAATGCTGAAAACTCAGCAATGCATGCCGGACAAAACTCAGAAGAGGCGATTAACCGTCATGTGGATGGCTGGATTAAGGCGCATCAGGCTGAGTTCGATAAATGGATCAGCGAGGCGCAGGCCGCCGCGCAATAACCTGAAAACATTTCCGCCCCGGGTGGTTGATAAAAGTGCTGGCTCAGTGAGCATACGCTTTTAGTCGGGCAGTTATCTGAGGGCAGAAATTTTTCTGCCCTTTTTTTATGCCTGCTTTCCCGACTGGTATGGCCTGTTAATAAACATGCGTGTGAAATAGTTTTTTGAGTTACTATTAACCTCAAATGATTATTAGCGACCGATGCTGTTTATGAATGCGACTCGCCAGGGTCTGACGCCTGCTTTAGTAATGCTGATGTCAGTAGCAACCGGCCTCTGCGTAGCCAGTAATTACTACGTTCAGCCACTACTGAATACCATCGCCCAACAGTTTGATCTCTCTGTCAGCCTCGCCGGATTTATTGTCACCACGGCGCAGCTGGGCTACGCCTGCGGTCTGCTGCTGCTGGTGCCGCTTGGCGATCGGTTTGAACGACGCAGCCTGATTGTTACGATGATCCTGCTGGCTGCTGCCGGCATGGTGATTATCGCCCTTTCGCACTCCTTTCTCTTTTTACTGCTGGGCACGGTGATGACCGGCCTGTTCTCGGTCGCCGCACAAATCCTGGTGCCGCTGGCCGCCACGCTGGCAGAGCCGGAGCGGCGCGGCAAAATAGTGGGAACGGTAATGAGCGGTTTGCTGCTGGGGATTCTGCTGGCGCGCACCGTGGCAGGCGGCCTGGCGCAGCTTGGCGGCTGGCGTACCGTCTACTGGACTGCCAGCCTGCTGATGGTGGTGATGGCCCTGGCGCTGTGGCGATCGCTGCCGCGCGTAAAACAGTCCGTGCCCATGAGCTATCCGCAACTGCTGGCCTCCATCTTTCGCCTGTATGCCGGTAATCGGGTGCTCCGCACCCGCGCCTGGACCGGCTGCCTCTCCTTTGCCAATTTCAGCCTGCTGTGGACCTCAATGGCCTTTCTGCTCGCCGGGGCGCCCTATCACTTCTCAGAGGGCGAGATTGGCTTGCTGGGGCTGGTCGGTGCCGCGGGTGCGCTGGCCGCACGTCAGGCGGGCGCGCTGGCTGACAAGGGTAAAGCGAAGCTGACCACCCAACTGGGCCTGCTGCTTATGCTGCTGTCGTGGGCCGCCATTGCGTGGGGCGCGGAGCAGCTTGCGCCGCTGATCGTCGGCATCCTGCTGCTGGATCTGGCGGTACAGGCCGTCCATATCACCAATCAAAGCGTGATCTACGCGCAGATGCCGGAGGCGCGGAACCGTCTTAATGCCGGTTACATGACCAGCTACTTTATGGGTGGCGCGGCCGGCTCACTGCTCTCCGCGACCGCTTACCATCTTTGGGGCTGGTATGGCGTCTGTGGCGCTGGCGCGCTGCTGACTGTGGTTAATATGCTGATTTGGGCAGCCGGATCGCGCTTTGAGCCGGAAAAAATCAACTGAAGCCTGGCCGGACAGCGCATTGCGTCTGGTCACAAATGGTTAGGTTTGTTATGGTTAGTAGCAAACCTATTCACTTCAGTTATTTTTCCTCGCGATATTATTAAATTTGCCCCCTTTTTGATCACGTTCCGGCACAGCGGCTGCCGCCGGACGTACGGGTTTTTGACCCAGGGCCAGGGAATGGCCTGGAATACCTTTGATGGTGAATAGTGATTCTGTCAGCGATCACCTGCCAAAAAGTGACTACGCTTATCCTGTCACCATAGTTATTATACAAGTTGCAATTAGTGAGGTTTTTTTTAATGGAAAGTTCGTTTACTCCCATTGAGCAGATGCTAAACATCCGTGCCAATCGCCATAAGGATTTTCCGTTGCAGGAAATTATTCTGACGCGTCTCTGTATGCATATGCAGGGTAAACTGCTGGACAACCGCAATAAGATGCTGAAAGCACAGGGTATTAATGAAACCCTGTTCATGGCGTTGATTACGCTGGATGCACAGGAAAACCATAGTATTCAGCCCTCTGAGCTCAGCTCTGCGCTTGGCTCTTCACGCACCAATGCCACGCGCATTGCTGATGAGCTGGAAAAGCGCGGCTGGATTGAGCGTCGTGAAAGCGATCACGACCGTCGCTGCCTGCACCTGCATCTGACCGATAAAGGGATGGAGTTCCTGCGTCAGTTGCTGCCACCTCAGCATCAGAGCCTGCAGTACCTGTGGTCGTCGCTCTCCGTCGATGAGAAGTCACAGCTGGAAGGCATCACCCGTAAGCTACTTAATCGTCTTGATAAAATGGATGAAGATCAGCTGATCGCCTCGCTTTCCCGCTAATAGCAATAAGTGCGACACAATCACCTGTCGGAATCGTTATTTTAATTTCCTTTTTTATCTGGCCAGCGCTCAGTCGCTGGCTTTTTCGACTCGGGCGCTGGCGAAAAGGGATTTCTGCCGCCCGACTAAATGGAAAACGTGGAGAAAGACATGAGTGCAACGGCAGAAGCACAAAGCCCGCAACCGTCAGCCAACAAAAAGAAGAAGCGCAAAAGTGTGCTCATCGTGCTGGCGCTGATCTTTGTGCTGATCGGTATTGCCTGGGGAGTTTACTGGTTCCTGGTCCTGCGCCATTTTCAGGAAACGGATGACGCCTACGTTGCGGGTAACCAGGTGCAGGTGATGGCACAGGTCTCCGGTAGCGTGAATAAAGTCTGGTTTGAAGATACCGATTTCGTCAAAAAAGGCGATGTGCTGGTTTCACTGGATAAGACGGATGCGGAGCAGGCGTTTGAAAAAGCGCAGACGGCACTCGCCACCAGCGTGCGTCAGACGCATCAGCTGATGATTAATGGCAAACAGTATCAGGCCAGCATTACCTTGCAACAGACCGCTCTGGCGCAGGCACAGGCCGACCTGAAACGCCGTGAGCCGTTAGGCGCGGCTAATCTGATTGGCCGTGAAGAGTTGCAGCACGCCCGCGATGCCGTCGCGACGGCCAAAGCACAACTGGACGTGGCGATTCAGCAATACAATGCGAATCAGGCGATGATCCTCAACACCTCACTGGAAAATCAGCCTACCGTGCAACAGAGCGCGGCTGAGCTGCGTGACGCCTGGCTGGCGCTGCAGCGCACCGAAATCCGTAGCCCGATGGATGGTTTTGTCTCCCGTCGCAGCGTACAGGTCGGTTCGCAAATCTCCACCAGCACCCCGCTGCTTGCCGTCGTGCCTGCAACGAATCTGTGGGTCGATGCCAACTTTAAAGAGACCCAGCTGGCTGGCGTTCGTATTGGTCAGCCTGTCACCGTGGTTGCCGACATCTACGGTGACGAAGTGGTTTATCAGGGCAAAGTTGCAGGACTGGATATGGGCACCGGCAGCGCCTTCTCACTGTTGCCGGCACAGAATGCCACCGGTAACTGGATCAAAGTGGTTCAGCGCCTGCCGGTTCGTATCGAACTGAATCAGGAAGATATCGCCAGACATCCGCTGCGTATTGGCCTCTCAACGCTGGTTAAAATCGATACCACCAGCAAAGAGGGCAGCGCGCTGGCCACCAGCGCCCGTCAGCAAGCCGCTTACAGCAGCAACGCACTGGCGATTGACCTTGCGCCGGTCAATCAGCTGATCACCGATATCGTCCGCGCCAACGCCGGATGATGACGCGGAGGCTGTAATGGCACAAAAACCGCTTGAAGGAATGCCGCTGGTCCTGATGACCATTGCGCTATCGCTGGCGACGTTCATGCAGGTTCTGGACTCGACCATCGCCAACGTGGCTATCCCCACGATTGCCGGTAATCTGGGAGCGTCGAACTCCCAGGGAACCTGGGTGATCACCTCGTTTGGTGTGGCCAATGCGATCTCGATCCCGCTGACCGGCTGGCTGGCAAAACGCATCGGTGAAGTGAAGCTCTTTACCTGGTCGACCATTCTGTTTGCTATCGCCTCCTGGGCGTGCGGCATGTCAGACAGCCTGGAGATGCTGATCTTCTTCCGCGTCATTCAGGGGATCGTCGCGGGTCCCTTGATCCCGCTGTCGCAAAGTCTGCTGCTCAACAACTATCCGCCTGCCAAGCGCAGTGTTGCGCTGTCGCTGTGGGCGATGACGGTGATCGTCGCACCGATCTGTGGCCCGATACTGGGCGGCTGGATCAGCGATAACTATCACTGGGGCTGGATCTTCTTTATCAACGTGCCCATTGGTGTGGCGGTGGTGATACTGACGCTGCAAACCCTGCGCGGCCGGGAAACCAAAACCGAAATCCGGCGGATCGATATGGTCGGGCTGGTGCTGCTGGTGGTGGGGATCGGCTGTTTGCAGGTGATGCTGGATCGCGGAAAGGAGCTCGACTGGTTTAACTCGTCCGAGATCATCGTGCTCGGGGTAGTGGCCGTGATTGCGCTGTCAGTCCTGCTGGTGTGGGAGCTGACTGACGATCACCCGATCATAGATCTGTCGCTGTTTAAGTCGCGCAACTTCACCATTGGCTGCCTGTCGATCAGTCTGGCTTATATGCTCTACTTCGGCTCGATTGTTCTGTTGCCGCAGCTGCTGCAGGAGGTCTACGGCTACACCGCAACCTGGGCCGGTCTGGCGTCTGCGCCGGTGGGCATTTTGCCGGTGATCCTGTCGCCGATCATCGGACGCTTTGCCCATAAGCTCGACATGCGACGGCTGGTCACGTTCAGCTTCATTATGTATGCCGTCTGCTTCTACTGGCGCGCGTATACGTTTGAACCGGGAATGGATTTTGGTGCCTCAGCCTGGCCGCAGTTTATTCAGGGCTTTGCCGTGGCCTGCTTCTTTATGCCGCTGACCACTATTACGCTGTCGGGACTGCCGCCGGAGCGCATGGCCGCGGCCTCCAGCCTGTCGAACTTTATGCGTACCTTTGCAGGCTCGGTGGGAACGTCGATTACCACCACTATGTGGAGTAACCGCGAATCGATGCATCATAGCTACCTGACGGAGTCGATCACCCCTTACAACGTCAATTCGCAGCAGATGTATAGCCAGCTGGAGAGCATGGGGATGACGCAGCAGCAGGCGTCGGCCTGGATCGCGCAGCAGATTACCAATCAGGGACTGATTATTTCAGCGAATGAAATTTTCTGGGCGTCGGCGGGGGTCTTTTTGATTCTGCTGGTGCTGATCTGGTTTGCCCGTCCGCCGTTTAGCGCAGGCGGCGGTGGCGGTGGCGCACACTAACGTTACACAGCAAAACGGGCCTTTCGGCCCGTTTTTTTATGCGTTCTGACGCCACCATTCGGCGAGCAGTACGCCGGTTGCGACCGAGACGTTAAGGCTTTCTACGTTGCCGGTGCCGCCAATCGACAGGCTCATGTCACCCTGTTTGAACGCGGTATCAGAAAGACCTTCACGCTCCTGCCCTAACACCAGCACCATTTTCTCCGGCAGCTGAGCCTGCGCCAGCGGCGTGCCCTGATGGCTGGAGGTGGTGACGATGGTGTAACCCGCTTTACGGAACGCTTCCAGACCTTCACTGAAGGTTGCGCCGCTGATGGCCTGCACATGCTCAGCACCGCCTTCTGCGGTACGCACCGCTGCGCCGGACTCCAGCAGTGAGGCGTCGTTCACCAGCAAACCTTTTACGCCAAAATGCGCGCAGCTGCGCATAATCGCGCCGAGGTTATGCGGGTTGCTGACATCTTCCAGTGCCAGCACGCAATCTTTGGTATTCGCCTGGCTCAGCCATTCAGAAACCGCCATACCCATGCGCTTTTTGATCAGGAAGCAGACGCCACCATGATGCTCAGTGCCTGACGCTTTGGTAATCTCTGCATCTTCCACGACGTGATAGGCTTTGCGGTTAGCCGCCAGCCAGCGCAGCGCTTCGCGGAAACGCGGTGTCACTTCCTGCACGAACCAGGCGCGAACAATCGCTTCAGGACGGCTCTGGAACAGCGCCTGACAGGCGTTCTCACCATAGACGCGCGTCTCTTCGTTACGCTGACGACGGATCTGCTCGGGATCGACGAAGCTCTTGCCGCTGATGCCGCCGTGATCCGGCTTATCGCTTTCGGTTGCCGGACGATCTGCTGATGGCGCGCGTGACACAGTGCGCCATGGGGAATCGCTGCTGCCATAGGCGCCGCGATTATCATCGCCACGATCGTTGCGGCGGCCTGCGCCATCGTCTGAACGGCGTGGAGCGCTACGTCCGCCTTCATCACGACGCGGTGAACTGCTGCGACCGGTGTCGTCGCTGCGACGGCCAGCGGAGCGACCACCTTCCTGACTGCGTTCAGTACGGGGGCCAGACGAACGACGATTATCATCCGAACGAGCAGCAGCGTGACCACCTTTGCCTGTACGAGGATTAGGCGCGCGCGCGCTTTTATCGTCCTCGCCACGCACGTACATCACCTTAACCTTACCGCTCTTGCCTTTAAATTCGTCGTTCATGTCTTCCTCCTGCATTGAGAGCGCGCAGATTACCTGATGTGCTGGCGCTTAGCTATCAACTATTGAACCTATAGAGCAATCCAGATTGAGAGGGAATCCGTCCCCTTTCATAATGAACAATATTTATCAGACTGACACTTTTCAACATCAGAGGTTCCTATGAATACGGTATGCGCTTCCTGTCAGGCAACCAATCGCGTTCCTGAAGAACGCCTTGCCGACGTGGCGAAATGTGGTCGCTGTGGAAATGCGTTATTTGATGGCGAAGTGGTGAATGCCACCAGCGCTAACTTTGACAAATATCTGCAGGATGATCTGCCGGTGGTGATCGATTTCTGGGCGCCCTGGTGTGGTCCCTGTGTCAATTTTGCGCCGGTGTTTAAAGATGTCGCCAGTGAACGCAGCGGTAAAGTCCGCTTTATTAAAGTGAACACCGAAGCGGAGCCGGCCCTGAGCGCCCGTTTCAACATTCGCAGCATCCCGACCATCATGCTGTTTAAGAACGGCGAGCGGGTCGACATGCTGAATGGCGCGATGCCTAAAGCGCCTTTCAATGAATGGCTGGATGAGTCACTTTAATCTTCAGAGGCCAGCCTGGCTGGCCTTTTCCTTTTCGCCTGCGCTTCGATTACACTGACGTTTTTCCTGCCCTGAATACTCATGTCTGATAATGCTGTTTTGCGCTTGCGCACCCAACGCCTGGCCCGATCCACCCGTCCTTTCCTCGCGCGCGGGAATCGGGTCATCCGCTGTCAGGGCTGCCTGCTGCCAGAAGTCAACTGTCTCTGCAGTCAGATCGTGCCGCAGTCCGCCCGTAGCCGCTTCTGCCTGGTGATGTTCGATACCGAGCCGATGAAGCCGAGCAACACCGGCCGGCTGATTGCCGATATTCTGCCGGAAACTCAGGCTTTTGGCTGGTCACGCACCGAGCCGGATCCGCTGCTGCTGGCGGCGGTGCGCAATCCCGATTATCAGCCGCTGGTCGTTTTCCCGGCCGCTTATGCCGATGCCGGTCGCGAAGTGCTGACAACGCCGCCCGTCAGTGGCAAGCCGCCGCTGTTTATTATGCTGGACGGCACCTGGACCGAAGCCCGCAAAATGTTCCGTAAAAGCCCCTGGCTCGACGCCCTGCCGGTGATGTCGCTGGATGTCAGCACCCCGTCGCGCTATACGCTGCGTGAAGCCCACGGCGCAGGTCAGCACTGCACCGCTGAAGTGGCCGCGGCGCTGCTGGCGCAGGCGGGCGATCGGCTGGCGGCTGAGGCGTTATCTCACCATTTTGATCAGTTCCGCGCGGCCTACCTGGCAGGGAAACCGCACCACGCCGGACAGGCTTAATCGCCCTGTCACCTACTGGCGGGAGCGTCCCTGCGGGGACAGAGATTAAAATCGGGATGCGCAGCCTGCGATCTGCCCGAAAGCACTGCCAGCAAAAAGCGTTTACAATCACGCAAATCCCGAACTCTGGAGAGCGAGATGAGCCAACGCGGACTGGAAGCGCTGTTACGACCTAAATCAATTGCGGTGATTGGTGCCTCGGTCACGCCAGGGCGCGCCGGATACTTTATGATGCGTAACCTGCTGGCGGGCGGTTTTAGCGGCCCGGTGTTGCCGGTGACGCCGAAATATAAAGCGGTCAGCGGCGTACTGGCCTGGCCCACCATCGACAGCTTACCTTTCGCGCCAGACCTGGCAGTGATCTGCACCCACTCAAAACGTAACCTCGAACTGCTACAACAGCTCGGGGAGAAAGGCTGCAAAGCCTGCATTATCCTCTCTGCGCCCGCCAGCCAGTCGGCCGAACTCAAAGCCTGCGCCAGCCAGTGGCAGATACGTCTGCTGGGCCCGAACAGTCTTGGCCTGCTGGCCCCCTGGCAGGGATTGAATGCCAGCTTCTCGCCAGTGCCGATAGAGAAAGGCCGTATCGCATTTATCTCCCAGTCCGCCGCCGTATCCAACACCATTCTCGACTGGGCGCAGCAGCGTAATCTCGGATTCTCCTGGTTTATCGCGCTGGGTGACAGTCTGGATACCGATGTCGATGATCTGCTCGACTTCCTGGCTCGCGACGGTAAAACCAGCGCTATCCTGCTCTATCTTGAGCACCTCAGCGATGCGCGTCGTTTTGTTTCTGCCTCACGCAGCGCCTCCCGTAATAAACCGATTCTGGTGATCAAGAGTGGTCGCAGTCGGGAAGCACAGGCACTGCTGGGCACTCACAGCGGTCTGGACGCCGCCTGGGATGCAGCCATTCAGCGTGCCGGGTTACTGCGGGTGCAGGATACCCATGAGCTCTTCTCCGCCGTAGAGTCGCTGAGTCATATGCGGCCGCTGCGTGGCGACAGGCTGATGATCATCAGTAATGGTGCCGCCCCCGCCGCGCTGGCGCTGGATGAGCTCTATGCCCGCAACGGGAAACTGGCACAGCTCAGCGAGCAGACGATTCAGCAGCTCGAGGCGCTGTTGCCCGCTGGTGCAGGCCGCGGCAACCCGCTGGATTTAAAAGACGACGCCACAGCTGAACGTTATGCCGCCTGCACAGAGATCCTGCTCGACAGCCATGAACTTGACGCGTTGATGATTATTCATGCGCCAAGCGCGGTCGCGCCCGCGACTGAAACGGCCGGACATCTGATCGACACCATAGCCCGTCACCCACGCGGTAAGCTGGTGACGCTGCTGACCAACTGGAGTGGCGAGTTCTCTTCACAAGCCGCGCGCCGAGCCTTTACGCAGGCGGGGATACCGACCTGGCGCACGCCAGAGGGAACGGTGACCGCTTTTATGCATCAGGTTGAGTACCGCCGTAACCAGAAGCAGCTGCGCGAAACCCCTGCCCTGCCCGCCACCCTGAACCTGGACAGCGCCCATGCACACCAGCTGCTGTCACAGGCGCTGGAGCGCGGTGTTACTGCGCTGGATACCCACGAAGTGCAGCCGGTGTTGCAGGCTTACGGCCTGGCCACGCTGCCGACCTGGATCGCCAGCGACAGTAAGGCGGCAGTGGCGATTGCCGATCAGATTGGCTATCCGGTGGCGCTAAAACTGCGTTCACCCGATATCGCGCATAAATCGGAGGTGCAGGGCGTGATGCTCTACCTGCGTAATGCCAGCGAAGTGGAGCATGCCGCTGAGGCCATTTTTGATCGGGTAAAACAGACGCTGCCGCAGGCACGTATCGAAGGGCTGCTGGTTCAGAGCATGGCGAGTCGTGCAGGCGCACAGGAGCTGCGGGTCGTGGTCGAACAGGATGCCCTGTTTGGCCCGATCATTATGCTGGGGGAAGGCGGCGTTGAATGGCAGGCCGATAAACAGGCTGCCGTTGCCCTTCCCCCGCTGAATATGACGCTGGCACGCTATCTGGTGATTCAGGCGATCAAGAGCGGAAAAATCCGCAGCCGCAGCGCGCTGAATCCGCTGGATATCCCCGGTTTAAGCCAGTTGCTGGTGCAGGTCTCTAACCTGGTGGTGGATTGCCCGGAGATCCAGCGACTGGATATTCATCCGCTGCTGGCGGCGGGCAATGATTTTACCCTGCTGGATGTCACCCTGACGCTGGCTCCGTTCCACGGCGATAACGAAGCACGGCTGGCAATACGTCCTTATCCTCAGCATCTGGAAGAGCAGGTGGAGTTAAAGGATGGGCAATTCTGCCTGTTCCGGCCCATTCTGCCAGAGGATGAGCCCCTGCTGCGCGATTTCATCAGTCAGGTCACCAAAGAAGATCTCTACTACCGCTACTTCAGTGAAATCAGTGAGTTTACTCATGATGATCTCGCCAACATGACCCAGATCGATTATGACCGCGAGATGGCGATTGTGGCGGTACGTCAGCATCATGGACGACCCGAGATCATCGGCGTCACCCGCGCTATCTCTGATGCAGATAACATTGATGCAGAGTTTTCGGTGCTGGTCCGTTCCGACCTGAAAGGCCTGGGCATGGGCCGTCGTCTGCTGGAAAAGATGATCCGCTATACCCGGCATCACGGCTTGCAACAATTGAACGGTATCACCATGCCCCATAACCGCGGCATGATTACGCTGGCACGAAAGCTCAACTTTCATGTTGATATTCAACTGGATGACGGTATTGTCAGCCTGAAATTGTCTTTACAGAATGAGATCAACTAACCTTGTAGAGAAAGGTAAAAAACGTTCGAATCGGCGAAGTTGATGTTATTATTTGTGGTTATAACCCTGATTTGATGGCAAAAGGCCATGCAATGAACAGAGAAGAAGTGCACTGTGATGTTGTCTAAATTTAAACGTAACAAACACCAACAACACCTCGCACAGCTGCCGAAACTGTCACAATCCGTTGCGGATGTGTCGACACTTTACTCGCCTGCCGAATTTCGCCAGACGTTGCTGGAGAAGATTGCGGCAGCGCAGACTCGCATCTGTATTGTTGCGCTCTATCTGGAAAATGATGACGCCGGACGTGCCGTCATGGATGCGCTTTATAGTGCGAAGCAGGCGCGGCCGGAGCTGGATATCTCGATTCTGGTTGACTGGCACCGTGCGCAGCGTGGGCGAATTGGCGCAGCGCGAGGCGTAACCAATGCCGACTGGTATTGCGAAATGGCGACACGTTATCCGGATATTGCCATCCCGGTTTATGGTATCCCGGTCAATACCCGTGAAGCGCTGGGCGTGCTCCACCTTAAAGGGTTCATTATTGATGATATGCTGCTCTACAGCGGCGCCAGCATCAATGATGTCTACCTGCATCAGCATGATAAGTATCGCTATGACCGTTATCAGGTTATCCGTAATTCCCAGCTGACAGATACGATGTATGACTGGATCACGCTCAATCTGAAGTCAGCAGAGGCGGTAAACCGACTCGATTTTGCTGAGCGCCCCTCAAGTCCTGAAATTAAAAATGAGACACGCCAGTTCCGTCAGGACCTGCGCGGTTTCAATTATCAGTTTGAAGGGAATGCCGGCAACGATGAACTGACGGTCACGCCGCTGGTCGGTCTGGGTAAGCATAGCCTGCTCAATAAAACCATTTTCCACCTGATGCCCTGTGCGGAACAGAAGCTGATCATCTGTACCCCCTACTTCAACATGCCCGCCTTGCTGGTACGTAATATCATTCATCTTCTGCGTCAGGGAAAACAGGTTGAGATCATCGTCGGCGATAAAACAGCCAATGACTTCTATATTGCGCCCGATCAGCCGTTCAAAATCATCGGCGCACTGCCTTACCTGTATGAAATCAATCTGCGTCGCTTTATGAGCCGTTTGCACTACTACGTTACGACCGATCAGCTGGTCGTGAGACTGTGGAAGGATGGCGAGAACAGTTATCACCTTAAAGGAATGTGGGTTGATGACGAATGGCAGCTGATTACCGGTAATAACCTCAATCCACGTGCCTGGCGGCTCGATCTGGAAAATGCGGTGCTGATCCACGATCCTCATCAGGAGTTAGCGGCTCAGCGTGAGAAGGAACTGACGTTAATCCGGCAGAACACGACGGTAGTGACGCATTTCCGTGAGCTTGAAAGTATTGCTGATTACCCGGCCAAGGTGCGCAAACTGATTCGCCGCCTGCGCCGGATACGTATCGATCGCCTGATCAGCCGGATTCTTTAATCACTGCGGCCAATAAGGCATCTGCTATGCGAAGTGTGCTGCTTGCTGTGTTGTTGTGTAGCGGATGCGCCCATATGGCGGAAGATCAGTGGACCGGACGGGATAAAGCGGAGCATTTTGTCGCCTCTGCAGTCCTGGCCGCTGCCGGTAGTGAATATGGGAAGGCAGCGTCAGCACCATTCTGACCGGCAAAGCCAGACTGTTTTCATTAACGCCTGGGGCGGGAAAAGAGTGGTATGACAGCCGCCCGAATGGCAGCGGCTGGAGCTGGAAAGATTTCGCCTGGGATGCCGCCGGTGCTGCCAGCGGCATTGCCCTGTGGAATCTGAGTCAGTAGCTTTCTCTGTTAAAGCTTAATCCCCTTACCGCGCTTGTGCAGCAACAGCGACACCAGAAATGCCACCGCGCCCATCGCTGAAACATACCAGAAGAAAGTCGTCTCAATCCCCTGCTGCTTCATCAGCAACGCAACATACTCTGCCGACCCACCGAAGATCGCATTCGCTACTGCGTAAGATAGTCCTACACCCAGTGCGCGCACCTGTGGCGGAAACATTTCTGCTTTAAGAATGCCACTGATGGCGGTGTAGAAGCTGGTAATCAGCAGCGCCAGCATGATTAACAGGAAAGCCACACCAGGGCTCTGCACGTTTTGCAACAGGGTCAGAATGGGGACCGTACAGATGGCCGCGCCCGCGCCAAAAATCATCATTGAGGTGCGACGACCGATTTTATCTGACAGGGCACCGATAATCGGCTGAATCAGCATAAAGACCAGCAGCGCACCGGTCATCAGGCCGCTGGCGGTTTTAGGATCCATACCTGACGTATTAACCAGATACTTCTGCATGTAGGTAGTGAAGGTGTAAAAACTCAGGGAGCCGCCTGCGGTGAAACCCAGCACCATCAGGAAGGGACGAGTATGATTACGCAGTAACCCGATTACGCTACCCGCATCGCGATGTTCGCGGCTCGTCTTATCTGAGGTCTCTTCCAGTGAGCGTCGTAACCATAATGCGACAACGGCGAGGAGTGCGCCGAGGAAGAACGGAATACGCCAGCCCCAGCTTCGCAGTTCTGCATCCGTCAGCAAAAATTGCAGGACCACGACGGTGAGTACCGCCGCTAACTGACCACCTATCAGCGTGACATACTGGAATGAGGCGTAGAATCCTTTGCGTCCTTCCAGAGCCACTTCGCTCATGTAGGTTGCACTAGTCCCATATTCTCCGCCCACCGATAATCCCTGAAACATACGCGCCAGCAGCAGAATAACGGGCGCAGCCACGCCGATCGTTGCGTAACCGGGTAAGCAGGCGATCACCAGCGAACCAAAACACATCATGCAGACCGAAACCAGCATCGAATTTTTTCGGCCATGTTTATCGCCGATATAGCCGAACAGCCAGCCGCCAATCGGACGCATTAAAAATCCTGCCGCAAAAACGCCCGCTGTTTGTAACAACTGAGTCGTGGTATCGCCCTGCGGAAAGAAAATGTGGGCAAAATAGAGTGAGAAGAAGGAGTAAACGTAGAAGTCGAACCACTCAACCAGGTTACCTGATGACGCGCCGACGATAGCCCAGATACGTTTCTTTGTATCATCCGTCTGAGTTTTATTATTTGTGGGTGCCATGCCTTACCTCTGTTCCTTGCTGATCAACAGCGTTTAAAGGAGTGAGTAAAGCATTTAAGTCTACTGAAGGTAAAGGCGGCGTAATCCGAGATTATTATTGTGAGCCATGTCGCTAATTATCGAAAAATCAGCGGGTTGCTGGTCATTCAGAAGTGAAAAATGGGTAGTTAAGGGTGACATACCGCATGCCTGCAGGTCACGTTTTCAGCTTAACGTGGCAAAGTGCAGACGTAAAAAAGCCCCGCACTTTCGTGCGGGGCTTCTTCACTTGTTTAATGCCTGGCAGTTCCCTACTCTCGCATGGGGAGACCCCACACTACCATCGGCGCTACGGCGTTTCACTTCTGAGTTCGGCATGGGGTCAGGTGGGACCACCGCGCTAAAGCCGCCAGGCAAATTCTTTGTGCTCTGTCCTGTGTCTTTTGTGCTGATGCTGCGTTGGCCGCCCTCGCGCTACTCCGTCACATACTTCAGTATGCTCCTTCGTATCGCTCGGTTGCCGCCTTGCCTCAGCGCAAAATCCTTCGGACTTCAGTCCGCAGGACACAACTGTATCCGGTTAACAAGCTGAAAATTGTGTCTCTCAAAAACGCCTCTGGCGTTGTAAGGTTAAGCCTCACGGGTCATTAGTACCGGTTAGCTCAACGCATCGCTGCGCTTACACACCCGGCCTATCAACGTCGTAGTCTTCAACGTCCCTTCAGGACTCTCAAGGAGTCAGGGAGAACTCATCTCGGGGCAAGTTTCGTGCTTAGATGCTTTCAGCACTTATCTTTTCCGCACTTAGCTACCGGGCAATGCCATTGGCATGACAACCCGAACACCAGTGGTGCGTTCACTCCGGTCCTCTCGTACTAGGAGCAACCCCCCTCAATTCTCCAGCGCCCACGGCAGATAGGGACCGAACTGTCTCACGACGTTCTAAACCCAGCTCGCGTACCACTTTAAACGGCGAACAGCCGTACCCTTGGGACCTACTTCAGCCCCAGGATGTGATGAGCCGACATCGAGGTGCCAAACACCGCCGTCGATATGAACTCTTGGGCGGTATCAGCCTGTTATCCCCGGAGTACCTTTTATCCGTTGAGCGATGGCCCTTCCATTCAGAACCACCGGATCACTATGACCTGCTTTCGCACCTGCTCGAGCCGTCACTCTCGCAGTCAAGCCAGCTTATGCCATTGCACTAACCTCACGATGTCCGACCGTGATTAGCTGACCTTCGTGCTCCTCCGTTACTCTTTAGGAGGAGACCGCCCCAGTCAAACTACCCACCAGACACTGTCCGCAGCCCGGATCACGGGCCTACGTTAGAACATCAAACATTAAAGGGTGGTATTTCAAGGTTGGCTCCACGCAGACTGGCGTCCGCGCTTCAAAGCCTCCCACCTATCCTACACATCAAGGCTCAATGTTCAGTGTCAAGCTGTAGTAAAGGTTCACGGGGTCTTTCCGTCTTGCCGCGGGTACACTGCATCTTCACAGCGAGTTCAATTTCACTGAGTCTCGGGTGGAGACAGCCTGGCCATCATTACGCCATTCGTGCAGGTCGGAACTTACCCGACAAGGAATTTCGCTACCTTAGGACCGTTATAGTTACGGCCGCCGTTTACCGGGGCTTCGATCAAGAGCTTCTCCTTACGGATAACCCCATCAATTAACCTTCCGGCACCGGGCAGGCGTCACACCGTATACGTCCACTTTCGTGTTTGCACAGTGCTGTGTTTTTAATAAACAGTTGCAGCCAGCTGGTATCTTCGACTGGCTTCGGCTCGGGGAGCTAGTCCCTCCACCTACGCGCCAGCGTGCCTTCTCCCGAAGTTACGGCACCATTTTGCCTAGTTCCTTCACCCGAGTTCTCTCAAGCGCCTTGGTATTCTCTACCTGACCACCTGTGTCGGTTTGGGGTACGATTCTGTGTTACCTGATGCTTAGAGGCTTTTCCTGGAAGCTGGGCATTTATCACTTCAGCACCGTAGTGCCTCGTCGTCACGCCTCAGCGTTAATAAGGGACCGGATTTACCTGGACCCTCCGCCTACACGCTTAAACCGGGACAACCGTCGCCCGGCTGATATAGCCTTCTCCGTCCCCCCTTCGCAGTAACACCGAGTACAGGAATATTAACCTGTTTCCCATCGACTACGCCTTTCGGCCTCGCCTTAGGGGTCGACTCACCCTGCTCCGATTAACGTTGAACAGGAACCCTTGGTCTTCCGGCGAGCGGGCTTTTCACCCGCTTTATCGTTACTTATGTCAGCATTCGCACTTCTGATACCTCCAGCATGCCTCACAGCACACCTTCGACGGCTTACAGAACGCTCCCCTACCCAACAACGCATAAGCGTCGCTGCCGCAGCTTCGGTGCATGGTTTAGCCCCGTTACATCTTCCGCGCAGGCCGACTCGACCAGTGAGCTATTACGCTTTCTTTAAATGATGGCTGCTTCTAAGCCAACATCCTGGCTGTCTGTGCCTTCCCACATCGTTTCCCACTTAACCATGACTTTGGGACCTTAGCTGGCGGTCTGGGTTGTTTCCCTCTTCACGACGGACGTTAGCACCCGCCGTGTGTCTCCCGTGATAACATTCTTCGGTATTCGCAGTTTGCATCGGGTTGGTAAGCCGGGATGGCCCCCTAGCCGAAACAGTGCTCTACCCCCGAAGATGAGTTCACGAGGCGCTACCTAAATAGCTTTCGGGGAGAACCAGCTATCTCCCGGTTTGATTGGCCTTTCACCCCCAGCCACAGGTCATCCGCTAATTTTTCAACATTAGTCGGTTCGGTCCTCCAGTTAGTGTTACCCAACCTTCAACCTGCCCATGGCTAGATCACCGGGTTTCGGGTCTATACCCTGCAACTTAACGCCCAGTTAAGACTCGGTTTCCCTGCGGCTCCCCTATACGGTTAACCTTGCTACAGAATATAAGTCGCTGACCCATTATACAAAAGGTACGCAGTCACCCCCATAAAGAAGGCTCCCACTGCTTGTACGTACACGGTTTCAGGTTCTGTTTCACTCCCCTCGCCGGGGTTCTTTTCGCCTTTCCCTCACGGTACTGGTTCACTATCGGTCAGTCAGGAGTATTTAGCCTTGGAGGATGGTCCCCCCATATTCAGACAGGATACCACGTGTCCCGCCTTACTCATCGAGCTCACAGCATGTGTGTTTTTGTGTACGGGAGTATCACCCTGTACCCTGCGACTTTCCAGACGCTTCCACTAACACACAAGCTGATTCAGGCTCTGGGCTGCTCCCCGTTCGCTCGCCGCTACTGGGGGAATCTCGGTTGATTTCTTTTCCTCGGGGTACTTAGATGTTTCAGTTCCCCCGGTTCGCCTTGCAGCACTATGTATTCATGCTGCAATGATGCACAGAGTGCACCGGGTTTCCCCATTCGGACATCGACGGCTGTAGCGGTTCATATCACCTTACCGTCGCTTTACGCAGATTAGCACGTCCTTCATCGCCTCTGACTGCCTGGGCATCCACCGTGTACGCTTAGTCGCTTAACCTCACAACCCACAGGCGTTTTACAACGCTGCGAATTGCAAGCATTTGAGAGACTCGAACGCATCGCCTTGTCATTCCTTATTACGGAGGAATGACGCGCTGCGTCGTTTCAATTTTCAGCTTGTTCCGGATTGTTAAAGAGCATAATACGTCGCAGCACACCGTCGCCGGTATGCTCTGAGGTATTTCAGAAAAAAACAGATAAACGGTATGGTGGAGCTAAGCGGGATCGAACCGCTGACCTCCTGCGTGCAAGGCAGGCGCTCTCCCAGCTGAGCTATAGCCCCATACAGTTACTGCAGAGACCACTACTACCACTCAACCGAGTTACATTCTTCAGGAGAAGGATGCAATTTCTTTTCAGGCAAGGCATGCGGAAGGGACGTTTACTCAGGTAAACGACCGCGCGCATAACGCAGCATGAGAAGAAATTTGGTAGGCCTGAGTGGACTTGAACCACCGACCTCACCCTTATCAGGGGTGCGCTCTAACCACCTGAGCTACAAGCCTGTAGAGGTTTTTTCTGCTCGTTACTTTTTTATCAGACAATCTGTGTGGACACTGCGCGGGAAGGTATCTTCAGGTAAGGAGGTGATCCAACCGCAGGTTCCCCTACGGTTACCTTGTTACGACTTCACCCCAGTCATGAATCACAAAGTGGTAAGCGCCCTCCCGAAGGTTAAGCTACCTACTTCTTTTGCAACCCACTCCCATGGTGTGACGGGCGGTGTGTACAAGGCCCGGGAACGTATTCACCGTGGCATTCTGATCCACGATTACTAGCGATTCCGACTTCACGGAGTCGAGTTGCAGACTCCGATCCGGACTACGACGCACTTTGTGAGGTCCGCTTGCTCTCGCGAGGTCGCTTCTCTTTGTATGCGCCATTGTAGCACGTGTGTAGCCCTACTCGTAAGGGCCATGATGACTTGACGTCATCCCCACCTTCCTCCGGTTTATCACCGGCAGTCTCCTTTGAGTTCCCGACCGAATCGCTGGCAACAAAGGATAAGGGTTGCGCTCGTTGCGGGACTTAACCCAACATTTCACAACACGAGCTGACGACAGCCATGCAGCACCTGTCTCAGCGTTCCCGAAGGCACCAAAGCATCTCTGCTAAGTTCGCTGGATGTCAAGAGTAGGTAAGGTTCTTCGCGTTGCATCGAATTAAACCACATGCTCCACCGCTTGTGCGGGCCCCCGTCAATTCATTTGAGTTTTAACCTTGCGGCCGTACTCCCCAGGCGGTCGACTTAACGCGTTAGCTCCGGAAGCCACTCCTCAAGGGAACAACCTCCAAGTCGACATCGTTTACGGCGTGGACTACCAGGGTATCTAATCCTGTTTGCTCCCCACGCTTTCGCACCTGAGCGTCAGTCTTTGTCCAGGGGGCCGCCTTCGCCACCGGTATTCCTCCAGATCTCTACGCATTTCACCGCTACACCTGGAATTCTACCCCCCTCTACAAGACTCAAGCCTGCCAGTTTCAAATGCAGTTCCCAGGTTAAGCCCGGGGATTTCACATCTGACTTAACAGACCGCCTGCGTGCGCTTTACGCCCAGTAATTCCGATTAACGCTTGCACCCTCCGTATTACCGCGGCTGCTGGCACGGAGTTAGCCGGTGCTTCTTCTGCGGGTAACGTCAATCGACAGGGTTATTAACCCCGTCGCCTTCCTCCCCGCTGAAAGTACTTTACAACCCGAAGGCCTTCTTCATACACGCGGCATGGCTGCATCAGGCTTGCGCCCATTGTGCAATATTCCCCACTGCTGCCTCCCGTAGGAGTCTGGACCGTGTCTCAGTTCCAGTGTGGCTGGTCATCCTCTCAGACCAGCTAGGGATCGTCGCCTAGGTGGGCCATTACCCCGCCTACTAGCTAATCCCATCTGGGTTCATCCGATAGTGAGAGGCCCGAAGGTCCCCCTCTTTGGTCTTGCGACGTTATGCGGTATTAGCCACCGTTTCCAGTGGTTATCCCCCTCTATCGGGCAGATCCCCAGACATTACTCACCCGTCCGCCACTCGTCACCCAAGAGCAAGCTCTCTGTGCTACCGTCCGACTTGCATGTGTTAGGCCTGCCGCCAGCGTTCAATCTGAGCCATGATCAAACTCTTCAATTTAAGTTTGATTTGCTTAAACAAGTTAAGCGGTGCTCATCTGTAAAACGTCATAATGAATTTCATTATGTGTTCACTCGTGAGGCTTGATATTTTTTACGTCCGGAGACGCTGATATCAATCCTGCGAGTGCCCACACAGATTGTCTGATAAATTGTTAAAGAGCAGTGCGAACAGTGCGTTAGCGTCCTGTCGCGAGGTGGCGTATATTACGCTTTCCTCCTGCAGAGTCAACCTCTTTCTCAGAAGTTTTTCTCCGGCGGCGCAGTCTCCTGTGCCTTCTGACCCGTTTTCCGTTTCCGGTTTGCCGTGTCAGTGGAGGCGCATTATAGGGAACGGCTCAGATAGCGCAAGTGCAAATTGAGACTTTTTTACTGACCGTTCATTTTGCACTCAAAAGGAGTATTAAATAAGCAAAAACCCCTCAAAAGGGCAAAAAAAAACGGGCCAGAGGCCCGTTTTTCATTCCACACCCTTACTGATGTGCAGTAATGATGTTGTTCTCCACATCCATTTCGATGGTTTTGCCTGGCACCAGCGAACCGGCAAGGATCTGCTGAGCCAGCGGGTTCTCGATCTGCTGCTGTATCGCACGTTTCAGCGGACGTGCACCGTATACCGGATCATATCCGTTCTCCGCCAGCAGTTTGATCGCATCATCAGAGATGTGCAGCTGATAACCCCGTTCATCCAGACGTTTGTACAGCCGCTGCAGCTGAATCTGCGCAATGGACGCAATATGTTTCTCAGCCAGCGGATGGAACACCACCACCTCATCAATACGGTTGACGAACTCAGGACGGAAATGCTGTCCGACCACACCCATCACGATATCTTTCATTTCCGGGTAACTGAGATTGCCGAACCGCTCCTGGATTAAATCTGATCCCAGGTTAGAGGTCATAATCACCACGCTGTTACGGAAATCGACCGTCCGGCCCTGCCCATCCGTCAGACGCCCATCATCCAGCACCTGCAGCAGAATGTTAAAGACATCAGGATGCGCTTTCTCTACTTCATCCAGCAGGATGACCGAATAAGGCCGACGGCGCACAGCTTCGGTCAGATAACCGCCCTCTTCATAGCCGACATAACCCGGAGGTGCACCCACCAGCCGTGATACTGAGTGTTTTTCCATAAATTCAGACATGTCGATACGAACCATCGCATCGTCACTGTCGAACAGGAAGTTAGCCAGCGCTTTACACAACTCCGTCTTACCGACCCCGGTTGGCCCCAGGAACAGGAAGGAACCGATAGGCCGGTTTGGATCAGAAAGGCCTGCGCGACTACGGCGAATAGCATTTGATACCGCCTCAACCGCTTCATCCTGTCCGATGACCCGGCCATGTAAGTCCTGCTCCATGCGCAGTAACTTATCGCGCTCACCTTCCATCATTCGTGCGACCGGAATACCGGTCCAGCGTGCCAGCACATCGGCAATCTCCACATCGGTTACCCGGTTACGCAGTAACTTCATGGTCTTGCCTTCCGCCTGAGTCGCTGCGGCTAGCTGTTTTTCCAGTGCCGGAATTTTACCGTACTGCAGCTCTGACATCTGAGCGAGGTCACCCTGGCGACGTGCCTGCTCTAAATTCAGACGCGCCTGCTCAAGTTCCGCTTTGATGTTCTGCGTGCCGGACAGCGAGGCTTTCTCTGTCTTCCACTCATCTTCCAGCTCGGCGTATTCGCGCTCTTTCTGGTTGAGCTCGGTTTCCAGCATCTCAAGACGCTTGATGCTGGCATCGTCCGCCTCTTTCTTCAGCGCCTGCTGCTCCAGCTTCAGCTGAATGATACGGCGCTCAAGGCGATCCAGTGACTCCGGCTTCGAGTCCATCTGCATACGAATGCTTGAAGCTGCCTCATCGATCAGGTCAATCGCTTTATCCGGCAGCTGCCGGTCAGCAATATAACGATGAGACAGGGTCGCCGCCGCGACAATCGCCGGGTCAGTGATTTGCACATGGTGATGCAGTTCATAACGCTCTTTCAGACCACGCAGAATGGCGATGGTATCTTCCACACTTGGCTCAGCCACAAAGACTTTCTGGAAACGACGCTCCAGCGCGGCATCTTTTTCAATGTACTGGCGATATTCGTCAAGCGTAGTGGCACCCACACAGTGCAGTTCACCACGCGCCAGCGCAGGTTTAAGCATATTGCCGGCGTCCATCGCACCGTCCGCTTTACCGGCTCCCACCATGGTGTGCAGCTCGTCGATAAACAGAATGACGTTGCCTTCCTGTTTCGACAGGTCACTCAGTACGCCTTTCAGACGCTCTTCGAATTCACCGCGATATTTCGCCCCGGCCACCAGCGCACCCATATCCAGTGCCAGTACCCGACGTCCTTTCAGACCCTCAGGCACTTCACCATTGATGATGCGCTGCGCCAGCCCTTCGACAATCGCGGTTTTACCCACGCCAGGTTCACCAATCAGTACCGGGTTGTTTTTGGTACGGCGCTGCAGAACCTGGATGGTGCGGCGAATCTCTTCGTCACGACCGATGACCGGGTCGAGTTTGCCCTTCTCTGCCCGCTCGGTCAGGTCGATAGTGTATTTTTTTAAAGCCTGGCGCTGATCTTCAGCCCCCTGATCGTTCACGTTGTCTCCTCCCCGCATCTGTTCAATCGCACTGGTGATTTTTTCGCGCGTTGCGCCCGCTGCTTTGAGCAGATCGGCCAGTGAGCCCCGCGATTCCAGCGCGGCCAGAACAAATAATTCGGATGAAATAAAGTTATCGTTGCGCTTCTGCGCCAGCTTGTCGCACAGGTTTAATACCCGGACGAGGTCAGATGAGGGTTGTACATCGCCTTCGCTGCCTTCAACTTGTGGCAGGCGATCAATAGCCTGCTCAACCTGAGCGCGAAATGGCGTAACGTCGACACCGGCCGAAGTCAGTAAAGGTGAAACCGATCCGCCTTCCTGTTTGAGCAATGCGCTCATCAGATGCAGAGGTTCAATGAATTGATTGTCGTGTCCCAGAGCGAGGGACTGCGCGTCGGCGAGAGCCAGCTGAAATTTATTAGTAAGACGATCCAGACGCATAATTCCTCCCATTACAGGTCAAAATGCTACTGGAGATTAAATGAGGTCATCCCTCAAAATTTCAAGGTTAATGACCTGAGATTTGAGTAAAAAATACGCTAACTGGACCGTCTTATGGCGTAAGGTTATAACAGCCAGATCAAAGTTGCCATACGCCCGGTGATCCCATCGCGGCGGAAAGAGAAGAAATCGTCGCGCTGCGTAAAGGTACAAAGGCTGCTGGCGCTGACTGAATTCACGCCCGCTGCCTGTAGTCGCATCTGCGCCAGCAGGCCGATGTCGGCGTAAAAGCGGTCACCTGATGGACGGAAAGCCTGCACAGCCCTGTGATCCTGAGCCATAAAGGCCTGACGGACTTCTTCGCCGACCTCAAACGCATCAGGTCCGATTGCCGGTCCAAGCCAGGCATGAATCTGATCAGGCGGCGAACGAAACTGCGCCAGCGTATTTTCCAGTATACCCGCACAAAGTCCGCGCCAGCCTGCATGTGCCGCCGCCACTTCCGTGCCATCCTGCGAACAGAACAGGACCGGAAGACAGTCAGCGGTCATGATGGCACAGACGACGCCGGGCTGATCGGTAATACAGGCATCAGCACGTAATGGCGTACTTCCCCCTGCAGTCAGACGCACAACCTCAGTGCCATGAACCTGATCCAGCCACTGCGGCATGGCAGGTAAACCCGCCTCTTCCAACAGCAACTGCCGGTTACGCGCCACCGCATCCGGATTATCTCCCACATGCCCGCCGAGATTCAGTGCATCCCAGGGCGATGTGCTGATGCCGCCCTGTCGCTGCGTCGAGCAGGCCCGAACGCGTGACGGAGCGGGCCATTGAGGAGTAATCAGATTCATCACCAATTCAACTGGTCTTTAAATTCTTCAGTGTCTGCTTTTAACGCCGCGATTAAATCAACCATGTCCTGCGGAAGCGCAGCATGGAACTCCATTTCAATACCGCTGATGGGGTGATAGAGGCGCAACATCGTGGCGTGCAGTGCCTGACGATCGAAACCGCGCAGCGTAGTAATAAATGCTTCAGACGCGCCTTTTGGTGGACGCGGACGGCCACCGTAAAGCGGATCGCCCACCAGCGGATGGCTGATGTGAGACATATGCACACGGATCTGGTGAGTACGACCGGTTTCCAGACGCAGGCGCAGACGGGTATGGGCCCGGAAGTGCTCCATGATGCGGTAATGAGTGACCGCCGGTTTACCCATTGGGTGTACCGCCATGTGGGTGCGTTTGGTTGAGTGACGGCTGATAGGCTGCTCAACGGTGCCGCCCGCAGTCATGTTGCCAATCGCAACCGCTTCATATTCGCGGGTGATTTCGCGACGCTGCAGCGAGTCCACCAGATGCGTCTGAGCCGGAACGGTTTTCGCGACCACCATTAAACCGGTGGTGTCTTTATCCAGGCGGTGTACGATGCCCGCGCGCGGCACATCCATAATCGCCGGATAGTGATGAAGTAAGGCGTTTAACACCGTGCCATCCGGATTACCGGCGCCAGGGTGAACCACGAAGTCGCGTGGTTTGTTGATGACAATAATGTCTTCATCTTCATAAACGATGTCGAGTGGCAGATTCTGCGGTTCCCAGCGCTGCGCCTCCTCGATCTCAGCGTCAATCGCGACCAGCTCGCCGCCCAGCACTTTTTCTTTGGGTGTATCGACCATGACGCCGTTTACAGTAACGCGACGATCGAGGATCCACTCTTTTATGCGAGAACGTGAATAATCAGGGAACAATTCCGCCAAAGTCTGATCTAAGCGTTGTCCGAGTTGTGATTCGGATACCGTTGCGGTGAGTTGAACTTGTTGTGCCATATACAGCTTCTTCGTTAACGTTGGGTTTTCACGGCGATGCCGTTTAATATAATGTGCTATCGTACCTGGTCATTACCGGGAGCTATACGGACAGCTTCCGCCATAACATTTGAGGATAATCACTTCGTCATGACGCGTATGAAACATCTGGTGGCTGCTGCCACACTGAGCCTGGCACTTGTTGGTTGTTCCGGCTCAAATGACGCGGTACCGGACAGCCCGCCTTCTGAAATCTATGCTACAGCGCAGCAAAAGCTGCAGGACGGTAACTTTAAAGCTGCGATTAAGCAACTGGAAGCGCTGGATAATCGTTATCCGTTCGGTCCTTATTCGCAGCAGGTGCAGCTGGATTTAATCTACGCGTACTATAAAAATGCCGATCTGCCCCTGGCGCAGGCTGCCATTGCTCGCTTTATGCGTCTGAACCCCACGCATCCGAACATTGACTATGTCATCTATATGAAAGGTCTGACGGACATGGCGCTGGATGACTCCGCGCTGCAGGGCTTCTTTGGTATTGATCGTTCTGACCGCGATCCGACGCACGCTCGTGATGCTTTCCGCGACTTCTCTCAGCTGCTGCGGAGTTACCCGAACAGCCAGTATGCGGCTGATGCTCAGAAACGCCTGGTCTATCTGAAAGACCGTCTGGCTAAATATGAGCTGTCAGTGGCGCAATTCTATACTAAGCGTGAGGCTTATGTCGCGGTTGTTAACCGTGTCGAAGGTATGATGCGCGATTATCCGGATACGCAGGCAACACACGATGCCCTGCCGCTGATGGAAAATGCTTACCGCAATCTGCAGCTGAACGCTGAAGCCGATAAAGTGGCGAAAATCATTGCAGCTAACAAAAGCTGATAGTCAGACAGATTTCCAGCCATAAAAAAAGCAGCCTCTCAGGGCTGCTTTTTTTTGCTTACAGAACAGTCAGATTTGGATCTGTTCTCAGCGAGCTAACTCATCAAGCATGCCGTGTTAATCGTTTCGCTTCAAGCCATTTCGGCCAGTTTCTCTGCCTTTCTCACAGAATGTTGTGACTGACAAAAAGTGACATTTTTTCGTGATCGAAATCCCACATTGAACGCTTTTTCGCGCTATGCTGAGAAGACCAAGACGGAAATGACAGAGAGGTAAGAACGATGATTCTGAACATTACCAGTAAACAAATGGACATCACTCCGGCAATCCGAAGCCATGTTGAAGACCGTCTCGCCAAGCTCGAAAAATGGCAAACCGACCTGATTAATCCACATATTGTCCTTTCCAAAGAGCCCAAAGAATTCGTGGCTGACGCCACTATTAACACACCTAACGGGACTCTGGTGGCCTGCGCCAAGCACGATGATATGTATACCGCTATCAACGATTTGATTGCCAAGCTCGAGCGTCAGCTGAATAAAGTTCAGCACAAGTCTGAAGCACGCCGCGCCAGTGCCAGCGTGAAAGACATCATTCCCGCCGACGAAGAGTCCTGATTTTCTTAACGCTGTTTCTTGACGCGCCTGCGGGCGCGTTTTTTATTGACAGCTTTTAAGCAGTACGGTTACTCTCAGGTCACTCTCTTTTCGGACATAACAATGAAACCTGATCTGTTTTTCTTCGCTTTCTTTTTTACCTTCCCCTGAACGGGAGGCCATTCGTCGTGTGAAAATGAAAGCGAAGACGAACACCGAAGCCTCCCAACCGGGAGGCTTTTTTTTTGGATAGCATACAGGTGAGCCCTATGAATCCCGATAATCCATTGCTGGCGCTACGCGATAAAATCAGCGCCGTGGATAAAAAACTTCTGACGCTGCTGGCCGAGCGTCGTTTGCTGGCAGTGGAAGTTGCACAAGCGAAACTGGCGACGCATCGCCCGATTCGGGATGTGGAGCGCGAACGCGCGCTACTGGAGAATCTCATCGTACTGGGTAAGGCACACAACCTGGATGCGCACTACATCACCCGTCTGTTCCAGCTGGTAATTGAAGATTCCGTGCTGACTCAGCAAGCGCTGCTGCAAAAAAACCTCAATCATCCCCATGCGCATGCCGCCCGTATCGCCTTTCTGGGCCCGAAAGGCTCTTATTCGCATCTTGCAGCACGCAACTACGCGTCGCGCCATTTCGATAGCATGGTGGAGTGTGGCTGCCTGAAGTTTCACGACATCATCAAACAGGTCGAAAATGGCGTGGCTGATTACGCCGTGATGCCGATTGAGAATACCAGTTCAGGCTCGATCAACGATGTCTACGATCTGCTGCAACAGACCAGCCTCTCAATCGTGGGCGAGCTGACATTGCCTATCGACCATTGCGTATTGGTGAATGGCCCCACCGACCTTCAGCAGATTGAGACGGTTTACAGCCATCCTCAGCCGTTCCAGCAGTGCAGCCAGTTTATTAATCGTTTCCCGCACTGGAAAATCGAATACACCGAGAGTACCGCGGCAGCGATGGAGAAAGTGGCTGCGCTCAACTCACCTAAGGTGGCGGCGCTGGGCAGTGAGGCCGGCGGCGAACTCTATCAGCTGCAGGTGCTGGAACGTAATCTGGCGAATCAGCAGCAGAATCACACCCGCTTTATCGTGCTGGCCCGCAAAGCAATCGAGGTTTCCGACCAGGTGCCAGCGAAAACCACGCTGATTATGGCAACCGGCCAGCAGGCGGGTGCGCTGGTCGACGCGCTGCTGGTACTGCGTCAGCACAACCTGATTATGAGCAAGCTGGAGTCCCGCCCGATTAATGGTAATCCGTGGGAGGAGATGTTTTACATTGATGTGCAGGGCAACCTGCAATCAGAGCGGATGCAGCAGGCGCTGCAGGAATTACAGACCATGACCCGCTCTCTGAAGGTACTGGGCTGTTACCCCAGCGAAAATGTGGTGCCCGCTGAACCTGGCGAATAAAAAGAAGAAAAAAGGCATCCAACTGGATGCCTTTTCATTGATGGATGGCTGTCATTTATGGGCGGCTGTCATTGGCCGATCGCAACAGGCTTCGGCTTTCGACCAGGAAGCGTTTTGCGTGATCGCCAAACCACTGTTCAACCCGGTTAAAGCTGGCGATAAACGCCTGCTTGTCGCCCTGCTCCAGCAGCGCAATCGCTTCACCAAACCGCTGGTAATAGCGTTTTATCAGCGCCAGATTACTCTCTGAAGACATGATGATATCCGCATAGAGTTGCGGATCCTGAGCGAACAGCCGCCCCACCATCGCCAGTTCAAGCCGGTAAATGGGCGACGAGAGCGCCAGCAGCTGATCCAGATTGACGTTCTCTTCGGCTAAATGCAGACCATAAGCGAAGGTAGCAAAGTGACGCAGCGCCTGAATGAATGCCATGTTCTGGTCATGCTCAACAGCGCTGATACGATGCAGACGCGCACCCCAGACCTGAATCTGCTCCAGGAACCACTGATACGCTTCCGGTTGTCTTCCATCACACCAGACCACCACCTGTTTTGCCAGGCTGCCGCTGTCCGGGCCAAACATCGGATGCAGACCCAGCACAGGCCCGTTATGGGCAGCCAGCATTGCCTGCAGAGGCCGGTTTTTGACCGACGCCAGATCGACCAGAATACAATCTTCCGGCAGTGGTGGCAGTTGGGCAATCACCTGCTCGGTCAGGTGAATCGGCACGCTAATGATCACCATTCCGGCATCGCTGAGCAGAGTCTCAGCCTGAGGCCAGTCCTCTTTATCCAGCGTTTTAACCGTGTAGCCTGATAGCCCGAGCATTTTTTCAAACAGCCGGCCCATCTGGCCCTTACCACCGACAATCACCACCGGGCGCAGTTCAGGACAGAGGGTTTTAAAGCCTTTATCATTCTCGCTGGTATAAGATTCCCGCATCACGCGACGCAGCACATCCTCAATCAGATCCGGTGGGACGCCGAGCGCTTCGGCCTCTTTACGACGGGAAGCCAGCATCGTCGCTTCACGCTCAGGCACATAGATAGGCAGGCCGTAACGGCTCTTCACCTCACCTACCTCGGCCACCAGTTCCAGTCGCTTAGCCAGCAGATCCAGCAGCGCTTTATCAACACTGTCAATTTGATCGCGTAACGCGGTCAGTTCAGCCACCATTGCTCTTACACCTCTTGTGACAGACGCGCCGACAGCACTCCCTGCAGATCCTGATGCATTTCACGCAGCAACGTTTCGGTCACTTCCCAGTTGATGCATGCATCGGTTACGGAAACACCATACTTCATTTCGCTGCGTGGCTGCTCAGAAGACTGGTTACCTTCATTGATATGGCTTTCCAGCATCAAACCAATGATTGAACGGTTCCCGTCTTTGATCTGCGCAATAGCGGATTCCGCTACGCCAGGCTGACGGCTGTAGTCTTTATTCGAATTACCATGGCTGCAATCTATCATTAAGGCCGGACGCAGTCCCGCCTTGAGCATCTCTTTTTCACACTGCGCGACATCTTCAGGACCGTAGTTCGGCGCTTTGCCGCCACGCAGGATCACGTGACCATCCGGATTGCCCTGAGTCTGCAGCAGGCAGACCTGACCGGCCTGATTAATCCCGACAAAACGGTGTGGCATTGCGGCTGCACGCATGGCGTTGATTGCCGTTCCCAGGCTGCCATCGGTGCCATTTTTAAAGCCTACCGGCATCGACAGGCCCGATGCCATTTCACGGTGCGTCTGAGATTCAGTGGTACGTGCGCCAATGGCAGACCAGCTGAACAGGTCGCCCAGATATTGCGGACTATTGGGATCCAGCGCTTCAGTGGCCAGAGGCAAACCCATTTCAACCAGGTTCACCAGCAGCTGGCGCGCAATGTGCAGACCCGCTTCCATATCAAACGAGTTATCCATGAAAGGATCGTTGATCAGCCCTTTCCAGCCGACGGTGGTACGAGGTTTTTCAAAATAGACGCGCATCACGATAAAGAGCTGATCTTTCAGCTGTTCAGAAAGGGTTTGCAGACGACGAGCATAGTCCAGTGCCACTTCGGTATCGTGAATTGAGCAGGGTCCGCACACTACCAGCAGACGCGGATCGCGGCCGGCAATAATGTCAGAGATAGTCTGGCGCGACGCCGCGACCTGATCCTGCTGTTCAGTGGTCAGTGGAAACTTCGCTTTCAGCTCTTCAGGCGTGATTAATACCTGTTCACCGGCGATATGCACATTGTTCAGCGCGTCTTTTTGCATGATGGCGATCCTTTGGCTCGTATTGGCAGTCATGGACTCCTCACTGAGGAATGCAAATACTGTATCACATACAATACATAGTGCAATATTATATGTACACTTTTATTACCACGGATCAAGAAGGGTGCGAAATATACTTAAAATAACCAATAAAATCATGCATATAATAAAAAGCTCAACCACAAAAAACCAAACGCAATTGTACAAATAAGTTTACAGTTAAGGTTATTGCCTTTCTTCTACCCACAGGCAGAATAAAAGAATCATTCTGTTCGCGCTGAGAGAGTTATGTACCCATCACCACAAAATATTTATCTGCGACCTTTTGAGCTCAGCGACGTATCTGCGTTTACCACTGCGGTTAATGCCTCGCTGGATAGCCTTATCCCATGGATGGTCTGGGCGCATCACGATTATCAGCCTCATGAAGCAGAAAGCTGGATCCGCTTTACCCACTGGCAACGGATGAAAGAGGAAGCGGAAGAGTTTGCCATCGTTGATCAGCATGACCAGCTGCTGGGGGGCGCAGGAATACGCTTTGCCCGTCATCCGGGTGACACCAGCGCAATTGGCTACTGGGTTCGCAGTGATGCACAGCGTCAGGGAATCGCCAGCCGCGCGGTGGCCGCGTTGCTGCCGCTGGGGTTTTCACGCCCAGAGACCCGGGTGATTGAGATTCTGGCAGCAGAGGATAACCTGGCCAGTCGGGGCGTGGCTGAGAAGTGCGGTGGTCAGTTCATTGGCTGTCGCTATGGCCTGATCGTATTAGAGGAAGGGCCGGTTAATACCGCGATTTATCATTTTCAGCGGCCGGACGACGGTTAACTGCAGGCAGTAAGGTTGACTGTGACATAAAAAAGGGGCTGGCAGATGCCAACCCCTTGTTTGCTATTAACTTTTAGATGTCGCGTTAGCGATACCTTAGTTAAGACGCTTTTTTATTTAGGTGTTGATTTCCCTATAAATTTAAATACAAACATAGGTTTAAAGTAAAGTGTAGTGCAAACAAGTGCTATGAAAACCATGCTCTGTAGTCAAAATGTAGGCACTATTTTGTTCCCTGCCCTAACTTACTTACCACCGTTTCAACAAGCTTTGTTAGCGTCTCAAGTTCAGTTTTATCGAGTTTTCTTGATTCTAAAATTTCTGTAGATTGTCCAGCCTCAAGTTTACCAGGGTTACCACCAAGCCTTCCCTTCTCAATCACTTCGGCGAGATCAACCTCTTTACCGCTTTCTAACGTAAACTTAATGATAGCCAATGTTTCTTCTCTTGAACGTTTAATCGCTTCATAATATCTAAACTCATCCATGATAGTCCTATATTGGCGAAGAAAGAAAAATGCAACCAACTCTAAAAAAAACAAAACACCAAAATTAGGTAGTATTGACAAAAGTTGTTGTGATGGTGTTTTTTTTAAATCAACAACATGAGTCTGAGAATAAAAAAAGGCAATGCCTGCAAAAGCACAAATTAACCCTATCATTAAATACAAACTACCACGATTATAAATATTTTTTGAAAGAGATTGAGATGAAAAAATCAACTCTTTGAAATAAAATTCGGCGGTTTCATTTTGGTTGCCCGATGATTTTGACGGCATATCATTAGATTGACTGGATGTAAGAATCTCCTTAGAGTTATTTTTTCCCACCCTAACACTACCAGCATGAACTTTATTAGATATTCTTATTTTAGGATTTATTAGCTTTCTATACGTTAGCTGTAGGGGGGATATCCCATAAACCACCGTAAATATTATATGTAAAACAGTTATGAACAAGGCCTTAGAAAAAACAGGCATTCTATGGAAATCACTATCATACCCCGGAATAATATAACTAAGGGTAGCGTCAAATGTACCATTTAACAAAATAACGTTGGCAGCAATAAAAAAAGCAATTACCTCTATAACATTGCTAACACCCTGCTTCTTTCTTTCATAAAAAAACCTTTCTTCAATGCTAATTTTTTTATCATCTTCTTTTGAATTGTCACTCATTATTAATACCTCTTTTAAAATTTGATAAAGGATTAAGCGCCGCTGCTTCCTCTAAATGGTCAGGAGCGAAGTGAGCATACTTCATGGTTTCACGGATGTTAGCGTGACCGAGTATTCTTTGAAGCACCAGAATGTTGCCACCATTCATCATAAAATGGCTGGCAAAAGTGTGCCGGAGCACATGGGTTTTCTGGCCTTCTATAAGCTGGATAGTTGTAGTAGCTAACATCTTCTTGAAGTCCTGATAGCATGGCTTAAACATCCTCCCCTGCCTTTCCTTTAGCTCGTCATAAAGCCATTGCTGGATAGGAACCGTTCTGTTTTTGCCGCCTTTAGTTTTAAAGAATGAAAGTTTATTAGGTGATAGCTGTGAACGGGTCAGGGTTTCCGCTTCAGTCCAGCGCGCGCCAGTAGCCAGGCAAACTTTGCATATCATCTTTAAGTCTGGCTTTCCGTAAAGCTCGCAGCCATTCAGAAGTTCTGTGATCTGCCTTAAGGTAAGCCAGGACATTTCCTTTTCGTCTTCCCGGAATGTCCTGACACCTTCCAGTGGGTTAGGTAAAGTCCATTCCCCTAATCGCTTCAGTTCATTGAAAACAGCGGCAAGATAGTTTTGCTCTCTGTTGACAGTAATAGGCTTTACTTTCCACTTTGATTCATCGTCGTGATAGCCATTAGAAATTTTACCCTTCAAGCGCTGGTCACGATAATGCGCCCAATCTTTTGCCGTCAACTGAGAGGCTATCGGATCACCTAGTCCGGCACACACAATATCTAATTTAGCCTTACGAGATTTGACGGCCTTGAGCGACTGCCCATGCAGAGAATCCCAGAGATTTATCAGCTCACTAAGCTTGCGGCGATCCTCCTTCTCTTTTATCCACGGTTTGTTTCCGGCCTCAGCGCGCGTGTAATCTTCAAAAGCTACCGCTTCACCTTTTGTCGCAAAGCTTTTCCTGACACGTCGACTGCCGCGCCCATCTAAATAAAAATCAGCAAGCCATTCACCAGATGACAGTTTTTTGATGGACATGTTAACTAACCAAAGATTTTTTAAATTTAGATATATTATTGATTAGGATGGCAATACATACAGCCGCGATTGAATATGAAACCCACATAGGCGCTAAGAAACTAAAAAGCATTATTGTGCCCAGCACTGCCCCACCAAGGCATAGACTCATAAAAGCTTTAAAACCTCTGATGCTTTTTGCTTTACAATTAATATGAGCTGAAACAATACCGCTCACTGTCGCTATTATTAATAAAATAAACTCAGCCATAATTTCCCTATAAATTTTTGGATATTGTCAGCATTACGAAACCAATAGGGTTTACATCACTTTCTGAACATTCAAATGAAGATGAATTGTTAGTAACTTTGATCCTATTACCCGGAAGCCGTGAAACGCTATAAATATCTTTATTTCCATCAATATCTAATAGCCAATCACCATTACCAATGGTCTGAGCGTCCTCTTCCACGATCCATGACATCGAGCCGCGTTGAATATAAAGGGGGTTAGTTAAATCAAAGCCAAAAAGTGAAAGATTAAAACTCACATCAGCCTGATTCTCTAATGTGCCTCCGGAGAGTTTTCGTGCAGGTATGGATGGTATCAGCTGATCAGCTAAATCTTTCGTGGGTAGTGCCTCATCCTCATGGCCAGTAGCTAACCAAGAAAGAGAAACCCCCGTATCAAGTGCGCATGTAATGACAACATCACCTGGAAAATAATCTCTGCGAACCCATGCGCTCATCGTCGCTGAAGGAATATCAAGCAAGTCACCGAGCTGCTTCTGCATAGTAAAGCCATATGCGTGCATTATGCGGTCCAACACTGCCCGCCCGCCATTAGCCAGCATAGTGTCATGAAGCTTCTTCCCTTTAAGAGAGGGATGCTTCACCCCACCTGAACTTACATTTGCAAGTTCACCACTAACCAGCCATCTAAGGCTTACTCCCGTATCCAATGCGCATTGAACGATGTAATCGCCGGGTAAACTCTGGCGAGCCACCCAATTTTGGATAGTAGGTAACGGAATTTTCAGAAGTTCCGCTAGCTCTGGGCGTGAGCTAACCCCATAAGATTTAAGGATTCTCTCCAGTATGGCCTTAACATCGCTGTTGTAATCGGTCATATACCCTTCAAATAATCCAATATGATCTGTTTACACAAATCCATTTGGAATATATCATCCACTTCGTTAGTGAAAATGCACGCCAATGCACCGTAAATACTGCCAACTGGAGATAATCCCCGATGACCAATCAAATTACAATACCTAGCGGCCCCGATCTGATGACTTATGAACAGTTCGCACAGGCTTATGGTTACAGCCTTCGCACTGTGAAACAGATGGTTGAAGATGGTGATCTGCTTGTTATGCCACGTAAAAAAGTTGGTGGTGCCGCACGCATCAACATGGTTGCCTTCCGCGCGCGTTTGCTCGCTCAAGGTGTCAATTGCCACTACGTCGCTGCGTAACAACTTAATTATTTAAGTTGAGCAAAGGAATGACCATGTTTGATTTTAAGACTTCCACCCATAGCCACTATGACGACGCCTGCCGCAAGTTTGCGCTGTCCCACAATATGGTGAAGCTGGCCCAGCAAGCGGGCATGAAAGTGCAGACTCTTCGTAACAAACTCAATCCTGATCAGGTGCATCAGCTGACCGTTCCTGAAGTGCTGCTGCTTACTGATCTGACCGAGGACGCAACGCTGATGGATGGGATGCTGGCGCAGCTGCACTGTCTGCCGTGTGTTCCTGTCAATGAACATGCCGCTGAAAAATTTCCGGCTTACGTGCTCAATGCTTCCGCTCAGGTCGGGACGCTTGCTGCCAGTGCTGCTAATCACGCCAGCATTACCACCTCATGCCGTCGCGGGATCGTTGAAGCTGCTAATACCGGCATTCGCTGCATGATGCTGGCGGCCCTCGCGGTCCAGACTCGCGTCCACTCTAACCCTGCGCTGTCGGGTACTGCTGATGTGTTAAGTGGTATCGGTGCATCTATCGGGATGGTGTGAAATATGGCCTTTTCAGTAGCTCCGCTTCTGAAGCGGCAAAGCCCGTCCCACGCATACGGCCACGGCTGGATTGCAGCAGATAAGGGCAGGAGCTGGCATCCGGCAATATCACAGGCCGAACTGCTGGCAGAATTAACCGGTAAGAGGAAAGAATCATGGGTTACAAAGCTGAGAGTATCACTGTTCAGATGAACGCGGGGCAGCGTGCAAGTGCGCTTAATCATATCTCTGCGCTTCGTACCATGATGTACGGCGATTGCAGCCACGAACTCAAACGCTTTATCGCAGATATGCGTAATAAGCGCGATCACCAGGCTGAACAAAATGGCCGCGCACTGAGCGCAATATTCTTCCTGGCAAATATCAGCAAAGAACGTCACAGCGTTGATTTTAGTGAACTGACGAGTGACGAATTAACGGCGCTGATTAGCGCGATGAATCACTTAAAGGCAGTCGTGAGTTTATTTCCAAAGAATCTGACGTTACCTAATTAATTAACCCAACGAAATTAAATGGCGTAAACCCGCCGGGCATTTTTTTGCCCGAATTCAGGAGAAAGTGAAATGCGAAATATCGAGACCCGTAATTTTAAAGCCGATGAGGACGCGCTGGCCGTCCTGCTGAGCAAGGCAAAAACCGAGCAGCGTTCTGATGATGCTCTGTCAGTTTCTATCCGCCTTGCCGCACTGGCAATTCATGCCCGCAAAAACGAAATGTCTGCGGCGGAAATCATCGAGCTGCTGGACAAAGAAGCAGAACGTTTTGAGCGCCAGGCGCAGGAGCTGCACTGATGTCCCTGAAAGTAAAGCAGTAAAGCCTGCCTGCGGGGATCGAGGTCGTCTGGGGCGGGTGTCATGTTCATGCAGCCAAAATACGGCCCCGCCGCTTCCTTTTCCGCCATCCCTCATTGTGTGGTTTCCCGTACAACGTCCGCGCGTTGTTTCGATACCCCTGCCGCCGCAACCATAGAGCCTCACAGAGTTTTACTGACCGGAGCCTAGACAATGGCAAAGAAAGCAAAGCGTTTTCGTATCGGGGTGGAAGGTGCCACCACGGACGGGCGCACCATCGAGCGCAGCTGGCTTGAACAGATGGCGGCAAATTACAGCCCTGAGCTGTACACCGCCGTGATCAACATGGAGCACATCAAGGGCTACACGCCAGACAGTCCGTTTCGTCGCTTTGGCGTAGTCGAAGCGCTGGACGCTGAAGAAATCAGCGACGGCCCGCTGAAGGGCAAGCTGGCGCTGTATGCCCTGATCAACCCGACTGACGAGCTGGTCACGCTGACCGGCACCATGCAGAAAATCTTTACCTCTATGGAAATCCGCCCGGAATTCGCGGACACCGGCGCGGCCTATCTGATTGGCCTGGCCGTGACTGACGATCCGGCCAGCCTCGGCACGGAAATGCTGCAGTTCAGTGCCAGCGCCGGGGCGAACCCGCTGGCAAACCGCAAGCAGCATCCTGACAACGTTTTCTCTGCCGCTGAAGAAACCCTGATCGAGTTTGAGGACGTGGCCGACGAAAAGCCCGCCCTGTTTACCCGCATCAAAGCGATGTTCAGCAAACAGCAGCAGACCGACGCGGCGCGCTTCAGCGACGTGCATCAGGCGGTTGAGCTGATTGCCACCGAGCAGCAGGACCTGAGCGCGCGCATTGAAACGGCACTGAGCGAACAGGCCGACAGCCTGAAATCACATTTCAGCAGTGCGCTGGGTGAGGAAGTGCTGAAGCGCGAACAGCTGCAGGCGGAGTTCACCGAACTGCAGCAGCAGCTGAGCCGGGAAGATGGCCGCCAGCAGGTCCGCCCGCGCACGCAGGGTAACGGCAGCGGCGGCGAAGTGCGCACCGACTGCTGATACAGCGGCGGCAAACCTTTTTAACGAACAGAGAAAGCGAAGCGATGAAAAATACTACCCGTTTTAAGCTGAATGCTTACATGTCGGTGCTGGCAGAAATCAACAAGATTGACCTGTCTGCGCTGAACAGCAAATTCACCATTGAGCCGTCCGTGTCGCAGACGCTGGAAAGCAAAATTCAGGAGTCGTCTGCGTTCCTGCAGGCCATCAACATCATGCCGGTCAGTGAGCAGAGCGGCGAACGGCTGGGGCTGGGGATCGGCACCACCATTGCAGGCACCACCGATACCACCCAGAAAGAGCGCGAACCGACCGATCCGACCTACATTGACGGCGATGGCTACAAATGCACGCAGACCAACTTTGACACGGCGCTGCCTTATTCAAAGCTGGACATGTGGGCGAAGTTCAGCGATTTCCAGGTGCGCATCCGTGACGCCATCGTGAAGCGTCAGGCGCTGGACCGCATCATGATCGGCTTCAACGGCCTGAAGCGTGAGAAGACCTCCAACCGCGTGCAGAACCCGCTGCTGCAGGACGTGAATATTGGCTGGCTGGAAAAAATCCGCCAGGAAAAACCGGCGCAGGTGCTGGGTCAGCACATCGGTGACGACGGCAAAGTGGTGTCGGACAAAATCACCGTGGGTAAAAACGGCCTGTTCCGTAACCTGGACGCGGTTGTGATGGGCGCGGTGTCGGAAAAAATCGGCGTGCAGTATCAGGACGACACCGAACTGGTGGTTATCTGCGGACGCCAGCTGCTGGCTGACAAGTATTTCCCGCTGGTTAATCAGAGCCAGCCCAACACCGAAGCGCTGGCCGCTGATCTGATCATCAGCCAGAAGCGCATCGGCGGCCTGCAGGCGGTCCGCGCCCCGTACTTCCCGGCGAATGCGCTGCTGATCACCCGCCTGGATAACGCCATGTCCAAAGGGGCGGACATCATTGATGTGCTACAGCGTATGGGTGGCGTGGCCGACAGGATGAACTTCCGACAGGTGGCGGCGCTGGGTTCAACATTTCTTACACTGGGTGCCACCTCTGAGATTGCGGCCAGTTCCGCTAATGCCATGGTGCGCGAGCTGTCTATAGCCACGATGCAGAGTAACCGGTTTATGGACGGCATGGACCTGCTGAAACTGGACCCGGCAAAGATTGAAAAGCAGATGACCACGGATGCGATGGGCACCATCATGCGCGTGCTGGAAAAGGTTAAAAAACTGCCGGACAGCAAGAGAGTGCCCGCGCTGACGATGCTCTTTGGCAAGGAGTTCGGCCCTGCAGCGGCAAAGCTTGTCAATAACATGCCGGAGCTGCGCAGGCAGCTGGCACTGACACAGGGGGATGCTGCAAAAGGCTCCATGCAGAAAGAGTCAGACATCAATAAGGACTCGCTTTCGGCACAGTGGATGCTGACTAAAACCGGCGTTTCCAACACCATGAGCGGCCTGGGCGATTCGCTGCGCACGCCGCTGATGGACATCATGAACATGGTGAAAAAAGTCACCGGTGCAACCCGCCGCTGGGTGGAAAACAACAAGGAGCTGGCGGGCACGCTGATGAAAGCAGCGGCGATCATATCGGCGGTGGTAATGGTGCTGGGCACGTTTATGATCGGCCTGGCGGCGGTTCTGGGGCCGCTTGCGCTGCTACGGCTGAGCTTCAGCGTGTTAGGTATAAAAGCATTCAGCGCCTTCGGGCTGATTAAAAGCGCCATCGGCATCGTGGGGAACGGCGTGCTGTGGCTGGGGCGGCTGATGTTCGCAAACCCGATTCTGGCCGTTATCGGACTGATTGCCGCCGGGGCGCTGCTTATCTGGCAGAACTGGGACACGCTGGGGCCAAAACTTGCCGCGCTGGGGCCAAAACTTGCCGCGCTGTGGGACGGTATCAGCACTAAGGTCAGCAGCGTCTGGACTGCGATCCGCACCTACATCAGCACAAAGTGGGGCGAGATTGTCGCCGACGCGAAGGCGCTGCCCACGCGGTTTCAGGAGGCCGGTTCACAGATGATTGACGGCCTGATGGCGGGTATCAGCCAGAAATGGGATGCGATTAAAAACAAGCTGTCGTCTCTGACCGACTACCTGCCGGACTTCCTGAAGCCGGGCGGCGATAAGTCCGGCGGGCAGCAGCAGCCGCGACCGGCAACAGTAAAAACGGGCGGCGGTATATCCCTGCCGCCGGGCGGGTTTCCCGGATTTGCGGGCATGTACGACAGCGGCGGCTTCATTCCATCCGGGCAGTTCGGCGTGGCCGGTGAGAACGGGCCGGAGCTGGTCAGCGGTCCGGCGAACGTGACCAGCCGCCGGAGCACCGCACGGCTGGCTGCACTGGCGGCGCTGACGCTGGGCAGTGCCGGAGCGACGGCGGAGGCGAAGCCGCTGCACCCGCTGAGCCTGCCGGTTCAGGCTTACCGGCAGGAAGCACCGCGCATGAGTGGCAGTGCTGCACAGGGAGCTGCGCCGCAGATTCACGCCTCCTTCACCATCGTGCAACAGCCGGGAGAGAGTCAGCAGGATCTGGTTGATGAGGTGATGCGCAGGCTGGAGGCAAAAGAGCGGCAGGCGCAGGCCCGCGCCCGCAGCAGTTACCGGGACAGGGGAGGATTTGAGGAATGATGATGACGCTGGGCTTATTTGTTTTCATGCTGAAAACGGTGCCCTATCAGGAACTGCAGTATCAGCGCAGCTGGCGTTTCCCGTCAAACAGTCGCGTGGGCGTGAGGCCGTCGCTGCAGTTTTTAGGCCCGGACAACGACACGCTGACGCTTTCCGGCGGCAGGCTGTCGCTGTTCGCGCTGGAGCAGATTGCGGAGCTGGGCCGCGCGTGGCCGCTTATCGAGGGCAGCGGGACGATTTACGGCATGTTCGTGATTGAAAGCCTGAGCCAGACCAAAGCGGAGTTCTTCAGCAGCGGTGTGTGCCGCCGCATTGAATTCACGCTGACGCTGAAGCGCACCGATGAATCGCTGGGCGAGATGTTCGGCAGCCTCAGCGATCAGCTGTCTGCCATGCAGGGCGCAGCCGCCACCGCCGCCGGTAAGGTGAGCGCCGCAGCGGGAGGATTATTTTCATGATGACCAGCCCGTGGATTAACGGCCAGCAGAACTCACCGGCGTTCCGGCTGACGATGGACGGCGCAGACATCACGCAGAAGCTGGAAAAGCGCCTGCTGAGCCTGACGCTCACTGACAACCGGGGCTTTGAGGCGGATCAGCTGGACATCGAGCTGGACGACGCGGACGGCCAGCTGCAGCTGCCGCGCCGGGGCGTCGTGCTGTCGCTGGCGCTGGGCTGGCAGGGTGAGGCGCTTTTTCCGAAAGGCAGCTATGTGGTTGATGAAATCGAGCACAGCGGCACGCCTGACCGCCTGACGCTGCGGGCGCGCAGCGCGGACTTCCGGCAGACCCTGAACACGAAGCGGGAGAAGTCCTGGCACAAAACCACAGCGGGCGAAATTGTCCGGGATATCTCCGGGCGGCATAAGCTGAAGACGGCGATGGGTGAGGACATGGCCGCCGCAGAAATTGACCATATTGATCAGACCAACGAATCAGACGCCAGCTTTCTGATGCGCCTGGCTAAACAGTGCGGTGCGGTGGCCTGCGTCAAGGACGGTAATCTGCTGTTTATCCGCCAGGGTCAGGGTAAAACGGCAAGCGGCAAGGCGCTGCCGGTAATCACCCTTCAGCGCAGGGACGGAGACAGTCACCGCTTCACCCTGGCAGACCGCGACGCCTACACCGGCGTGATAGCCAGCTGGCTGCATACCCGTGAACCGGCAAAAAAACCAGTGGCGAAGGTGAAGCGCAGGCGACGTAAAGCCCCGGTGAAGAAGAAGAAGGAACCGGAGGCGAAGCAAGGGGATTACCTTATCGGCACGGACGAGAACGTGCTGGTACTGAGCCGCACTTACGCGAACCGGGGCAACGCCGAACGGGCGGCCAAAATGCAGTGGGAGCGCCTGCAGCGTGGTGTTGCAACCTTCTCAATCCAGCTGGCGAAGGGACGCGCAGAGCTTTACACGGAAATGCCGGTGAAGGTCAGCGGATTTAAGCAGCAGATTGATGCGGGGGAATGGATCATCACAACGCTGACGCATAGCCTGACCGCTGACAGCGGATATACGACCAGTATCGAACTTGAAGTTAAAATTGAGGACCCAGCCCTGCAATAGTAAAATTAATTATCCTTTTGGATAACCAATAGGTATGATCAAGTTAAATATTCAACAGGGCGAATCCTAAATGATGAATTGTCCAAAGTGCTCTCACGCTGCACACACTCGCAGCAGTGTTGTGCTCTCTGAGAACACAAAAGAACGTTACAACCAGTGCCAAAACATCAACTGCGGCTGCACCTTCAAATCCTTAGAAACTGTAACCGATATAATCATGTGCCCAGGTAGAGTAAATCCTGTACCGCCCCACCCTGCACGTGGAGGCCCCAAAACGTCCCAAGGCCAACTCTGGCTCTAACCCGCTCCGGCGGGTTTTTTAATGCCTACATTTGACTACAAAATAATTCTGCGTAGCCAATCCGTGGACAAGGCCCAAAAAAAAGGGGTTAGCGTCACGCCAACCCCTTGTTTGCTATTAACTTTTAGATGTCGCGTTAGCGATACCTTAGTTAAGACGCTCTTTAATACGAGCAGACTTACCAGTACGCTCACGCAGGTAGTACAGTTTGGCTTTACGCACAGCGCCACGACGTTTAACAGCGATGCTGTCAATTACAGGTGAATGAGTCTGGAATACACGCTCAACGCCTTCGCCGTTAGAAATTTTGCGAACAGTGAATGCAGAGTGCAGACCGCGGTTACGGATAGCGATAACCACGCCCTCGAATGCCTGCAGACGTTTTTTAGAACCTTCAACGACCCATACTTTCACTTCCACGGAATCACCCGGGCGGAAGGAAGGTACGTCCTGTTTCATCTGCTCTTGTTCAATTTGCTTGATAATGTTGCTCATAATTAAATCTCATATCCTGGGTAAACTGATAGTCGGGGAAGAGCTTACTCTTCCACATCATCGTTTTGTTGCTGCTGAGATTCCCGCTGGAACTCATTCAGCAACCTTGCTTGCTCTTCAGTCAGAGCCAGGTTTTCCAGAAGTTCAGGTCTTCTCAGCCAGGTACGGCCTAGCGACTGCTTCAGACGCCAGCGGCGGATATCAGCATGGTTGCCTGACAGTAATACTGCCGGGACCTCCACGCCGTCTAACACTTCAGGTCGGGTATAGTGCGGACAATCCAGCAAACCTTCCGAGAACGAATCCTCATCGGCTGACGCCTGCTTGCCGAGCACGCCAGGAATAAACCGGGCGACTGCGTCAATCATCGTCATCGCTGGCAGTTCCCCGCCGCTGAGAACGTAATCACCGATTGACCATTCTTCATCAATTTCGGTCTGAATTACGCGCTCATCAATCCCTTCATAACGGCCACAGACCAGAATTAACTTGTCCCGTGCCGCCAGTTCGCAAACGCCCTGTTGGTCCAGTTTGCGACCCTGAGGTGAAAGATATATCACCCTGGCCCCATCACCTGCCGCTGCTTTCGCTGCGGAGATGGCATCCCGTAAGGGTTGTACCATCATCAGCATTCCCGGTCCGCCGCCGTAAGGACGATCATCCACGGTACGGTGCCGGTCGTGCGTGAAGTCACGAGGACTCCAGCTCTGAATGCTGAGCAGACCGTTTTTTACAGCCCGGCCAGTTACCCCGTAATCGGTAATAGCGCGAAACATTTCTGGAAACAGGCTAATAACACCAATCCACATTGTATTCGCCGTTACGTTACCGTTCGATTCGGAGATCAAAAACCAGGATCCCAATCTACCTCAATGATGCCAGTAGAGAGATCGACTTTCCTGATAACCTGTTCATCAAGAAACGGAATTAACCGCTCCTGAGCACCGAATGCATCCTTCAGGTTTGCCTTAACGACGAGAACGTCGTTCGAGCCGGTTTCCATCATATCGATGACTTTACCCATCTCGTAGCCTTCAAGGTTAACTACCTGGCAGCCCATAAGGTCTTTCCAGTAGTAGTCGCCCTCTTCCAGCGATGGCAACTGCGTCGAGTCAACCTGAATTTCGCAATTGGTTAACTGAGCCGCCGCATCCCGATCTTCAATGCCTTTGACTTTGATGATCAGGTCCTGATTGTGGTGCTTCCAACCGTCCAGTTCGACCTGCTGCCATTTACCGGCGCGCTGGATGAACCAGGGTTGGTAGTTGAAGATGCTTTCAGCGTCTTCAGTGGAGGAAAACACTTTGAGCCAGCCGCGAATACCGTAGGCGGCTCCCATCTTACCCAATACAATCGGGTTAACAGGAGGCTGTGCGGCAATTTGTCTGCTCATGCTCACCACCGTGACAGATTAAGCTGCTTTCTTAGCTTCTTTGACCAGCGCGTTAACGCGATCAGAAAGCGTTGCGCCCTGGCCAACCCAGTGCTCGATACGATCCAGATCAAGACGCAGACCTTCAGCCTGACCAGATGCGATCGGGTTGAAGAAACCAACGCGCTCGATAAAACGACCGTTGCGTGCATTGCGGCTGTCAGTGACGACGACCTGATAGAACGGACGCTTTTTAGCGCCGTGACGTGCCAAACGAATTGTTACCATAACATCCTCTTCAGTTAATAAAACACCCGGCCCCCATCGAGGAACGGGGTCCGGGTGCTGTATAAAAAGCCCGAAAATTTTACTCATTTTGGCGAAAAAAGCAACCTAAACCGTGCCATTTCGGGCTTTTTTGTGGAACGCTTTAGCGGCCAGGAAAACCTGGCGGCATCATACCCTTCATGCCGCGCATCATTTTCGCCATACCGCCCTTCTTCATTTTCTTCATCATACGCTGCATGTCGTCAAACTGCTTCAATAAGCGGTTAACGTCCTGCACCTGCATACCGGAGCCGGTCGCAATGCGGCGCTTGCGTGAGCCTTTGATGATCTCTGGTTTTTCACGCTCTTTGCGTGTCATCGAGTTGATGATCGCTTCCATGCGCACCAGCACTTTGTCATCCATCTGTGACTTCACATTGTCAGGCAGCTGACCCATACCGGGCAGTTTGCCCATCAGGCTGGCCATGCCGCCCATGTTGCGCATCTGCTTCAGCTGCTCAAGAAAATCGTTGAGATCAAAACCGTCGCCGGTTTTCAGCTTCTTAGCCAGTTTCTCAGCCTGATCGCGGTCAACCTTGCTTTCGATATCTTCGATCAGTGACAGCACGTCACCCATGCCGAGGATACGCGAAGCAATACGCTCCGGATAGAACGGCTCAAGTGCATCGGTTTTTTCACCGACACCCATAAATTTAATCGGCTTACCGGTGATATGACGAATCGACAGCGCCGCACCGCCTCGTGCATCACCATCGACTTTGGTCAGGATAACACCGGTCAGCGGTAGCGCTTCATTAAAAGCTTTAGCCGTGTTTGCCGCATCCTGACCGGTCATGGCATCGACCACAAACAGCGTTTCTACCGGATTGATCGCGGCATGAACCTGTTTGATTTCGTCCATCATCGCTTCGTCAACGTGCAGACGACCGGCGGTATCCACCAGCAGTACATCGTAGAACTTCAGGCGAGCTTCACGCAGCGCATTGTTAACGATATCGACCGGCTTCTGGCTGAGATCGGATGGGCAGAAATCCACACCCACCTGCTGTGCCAGCGTTTCCAGCTGTTTGATTGCCGCCGGACGATAGACGTCGGCAGAAACCACTAAGACTTTCTTTTTGTGCTTCTCACGCAGGAACTTACCCAGCTTAGCGACGCTGGTCGTTTTACCGGCACCCTGCAGACCCGCCATCAGCACCACGGCTGGCGGCTGAGCAGCCAGGTCGAGTGCATTGTTCTCTGCACCCATCGCCGTAACCAGCTCGTTACGAACGATTTTGATAAACTCCTGACCTGGAGTCAGACTTTTATTCACATCATGGCCGACCGCGCTCTCTTTCACACGGTTGATGAAGTCACGCACCACCGGCAGCGCAACGTCAGCCTCAAGCAGTGCCATGCGCACTTCACGCAGGGTCTCTTTGATGTTCTCTTCAGTCAGCCTTCCGCGGCCGCTGATGTTTCGCAGGGTTTGCGACAAACGATCGGTTAAATTATCAAACATGGTCTCTCACTAAAAAAAAGATCGCGAGGCGCCTGATCGGCAGAATGCGGCGGATTATAACACGAAGCCTCAGCGATCTCTGCAATTGCCCCTCAGATCGTTTGGAGCCTGCTTCGGCTGGCGCTATACTGCCTTTTTCCTTATCTGACTGAACCTGAAAGGATCTATGTTCGTTTTCGCGATAGTGGCGCTATTCGCCTACTCCTTAAGTCTTGCCCTGATCATTCCCAGCCTGTTGAAACGTAACGGCGGCTGGCGGCGAATGGCGATGCTCTCTGCCTGTGTGGCGCTGGTGACACACGCGGTGGCCTTGCAGCAACGCATATTTGCTGTTGATAGCGGACAGAATTTAAGCCTGCTCAACATAGGCTCGCTGGTCAGCCTGTTGATTTGCGCCATCATGACCATTGTGGCGTCACGTAACCGTGGCTGGCTACTACTGCCGATTGTCTACAGCTTCGCGCTAATCAATCTGGCCTTCGCCACCTTTGTGCCCAATGCGTTTATCACCCATCTGGAAACCACGCCAGGCATGATGATCCATATCGGCCTGTCGCTGTTCGCCTACGCGACGCTGATTATTGCCGCACTCTATGCACTGCAGCTGGCGTGGATCGATTACCAGTTAAAAAACAAGCGTCTGGCGTTCACACAGGATATGCCGCCGCTGCTGACCATTGAACGTAAGATGTTTCACATCACCCAGGTGGGCGTCGTGCTGTTGACGCTGGTGCTCTGCACCGGTCTGTTTTATATGCAGGATCTCTTCAGCGCAGAAAACGTCGATAAAGCCGTGCTCTCCATCATCGCGTGGTTTGTTTATATCGTTTTGCTCTGGGGGCACTATCATGAAGGCTGGCGTGGTCGCCGCGTCGTCTGGTTTAACTGCAGCGGTGCGATGCTGTTAACCATGGCTTACTTCGGCAGTCGCATCCTGCAGCATCTGCTTGTCCCCACCTCTCGTTAAAAAGGAAGTTCTGCGTTGGAGAATGTTTCAACCACCACGCTGATTATTATTCTCTGCGTCATGGTACTGGTTTCCGCCTGGTTTGCCGGCTCGGAAACCGGAATGATGACGCTTAACCGCTATAAGCTGCGCCATCAGGCTAAAAACGGCAGTCGCCCCGCACGCCGGGTGGAGAAGTTACTGCGTCGCCCCGACCGGTTGCTCAGCCTGGTATTAATCGGCAATAACCTGGTGAATATTCTGGCTTCCGCACTTGCCACCATTGTTGGCATGCGTATTCACGGTGACGAAGGGGTCGCGATCGCAACCGGTATCCTGACCTTTGTGGTGCTGGTATTTGCTGAAGTGCTGCCAAAAACAGTGGCGGCCCTCTATCCCGAACGCGTCGCCTTTCCCAGCAGCCTGCTGCTGGTCCCGCTGCAATACATCATGCTGCCGCTGGTCTGGCTACTCAACACCATTACCCGTCTGCTGATGAGGATGGCGGGTATCCGCGCTGACGGTGCCATTAACTCCGCGCTGAGCAAAGAGGAGTTGCGTACCATCGTCTATGAGTCACGTAGCCTGATGTCACGCCGTAATCAGGACATGCTGCTCTCCGTGCTCGACCTGGAGAAAGTCAGCGTTGATGACATCATGGTTCCGCGTAACGAGATCGTCGGCATTAATATCAACGATGACTGGAAGTCGGTGGTGCGCCAGTTGAGCCACTCGCCACACGGCCGCATTGTGCTGTTCCGGGACTCACTGGATGACTGCGTCGGCATGCTGCGGGTGCGCGAAGCCTGGCGCATGATGACGGAGAAAAAAGAGTTCACCAAAGAGACGCTGCTGCGCGCCGCCGATGAGATCTACTACATCCCGGAAGGGACACCGCTGAACACCCAACTGGTGAAGTTCCAGCGCAACAAAGAGAAAGCGGGCGTGGTGGTGGATGAGTATGGCGACATCAAGGGGCTGGTGACGATAGAGGACATTCTGGAGGAGATCGTGGGTGACTTCACCACCTCCATGTCACCATCACTGGCAGAAGAAGTGATGCCGCAGAATGATGGGTCCGTGCTGATTGAAGGCAGCGCCAGTGTGCGTGAAATTAACAAGGCGTTTAACTGGCAGCTGCCAGAGCAGGAAGCGCGCACCATTAACGGCATGCTGCTGGAAGCGCTGGAAGAGATCCCTGCCATCGCCACCCGTGTTCAGATCGGCCACTACAACGTCGATATTCTGGACGTGCAGGACAACATGATTAAACAGGTGCGCATCACGCCGAAGACGCCACTGAAAAAATCGGTAGGTTCCTGAAGCGATAAAAAAACGCCGCAATCGACATGATGCGGCGTTTTTTTTAGCAGCAAAGCCCTGACTAGATGTGCAGTTCTTTCAGCTTTTCAGCAGGCAGTTTCAGATCTTCGTTGCGGTTAACGCCGATCTCATGCGCCAGCACATTGCGGGCGATTTGCTGCGCTTCATCCAGTGAGTGCAGCTTGTAGCTGCCGCACTGGTATTCATTCAGCTCAGGGATCTGGTTCTGATCTTTCACTTTCAGAACATCTTCCATCGCCCCTTTCCACGCTTTGGCAACGCGCTGCTCGTCTGGTGTACCAATCAGGCTCATGTAGAAGCCGGTGCGGCAACCCATTGGCGAGATATCGACGATTTCCACACCATCACCATTCAGGTGATCACGCATGAATCCGGCAAAGAGATGCTCCAGCGTATGAATGCCACGCTCAGTGAGAATATCAATGTTCGGGCGGCAAAAACGCAGGTCAAAAACGGTAATCGTATCGCCATGCGGAGTCTTCATGGTTTTCGCCACGCGAACTGCCGGTGCGCCCATGATGGTGTGATCAACGGTAAAACTGTCCAGTAGTGGCATACGTCACCTCCTGTTCTGAGAATTTTTTTTAAAACGATGAAACTTTTCTGTTCGCCCAACGTCTGAATATATGAAAGACGCGCATTTGTTATCATCATCCCTGACAACAGAGATGTTAATTTGGCCACATTGATGTGGCCTTTTTCTTTTCTACCCTTCCCGGCTCGCCAGATACGCTTCAAAATCCAGCTTATCATTCGCTTCCAGCTGCTGCTGTGCAGCAACAGACGCCTGCGCCTGACGCGTGAAATCTTCTTCTGTCAGCACTTCCAGCGGCTCTTCGCAGAGCAGATGGCGATACTGTTCAGCCAGCGCCACGCCGGTTCCGGTTACACCATTGTCCTTCATTGCCTGAAGGATGCGCGCCGAGTAGGTTAGCTCAGGATCGTCGAACGATGCTACCAGTTGATCGCAAACCTGCTGATATTCCGTGCTGTCCTGATTATGACTGTCTAACACTTCAGCAACCCGACGCAGATCGGCAAACAGGGTTTTGCCCACTTCAACCAGCGAATGTTCCTCTTCTCCGCAGCCTACGGCAATTTTCTGGTCCGGTTTACGCCCTTCCAGCACAACCCGGTTCCAGTTTATACGGGTGCATTGCAACTCATCTGCACTCATTTCCGGCGCATCGGCCAGGGTACACCAGATCAGGAACAGGTCGAGGAAGCGAACCTGATTCTCATCTACGCCGATCGCAGAGAACGGGTTGATATCCAGCGAACGCACTTCAATGTACTCAATACCACCACGCAGCAGCGCATCAGAAGGCGCTTCACCCGAGCGTGTCACACGCTTAGGCCGGATTGGCGCATAGAGCTCGTTTTCAATCTGCAGCACGTTGGTGTTGAGCTGCAGCCAGTTACCGTCGGCATCTTTAGTGCCCATCGCTGCATACTCTTCTGACGGTGTCTTGATCGCTTTCTTCAGCGCAGTGACATAGCCTTCCAGCGAGTTAAACGTGATGCCCAGAGAGCTCTGCGATTTATTGGTATAGCCTAAATCGCTCAGACGCAGTGAGGTGGCGTACGGCAGCCACATCGTATCTTTGTCGTTGGTTTCAAACGGCAGCGCGCTCTCACGGCCCTGCAGGAAGCTGGAGCTGATAGCAGGCGATGCGCCAAACAGATAGGGGATCACCCAGCCGAAGCGATAATAGTTGCGGATCAGCCGCAGATAGCCCGCCGAGATGGTCTCTTTTCCGCTTTCCTTATCTTTCACGTCAGCCCACTCCTGCCAGAATGAGAGTGGCAGTGAGAAGTTATAGTGAATGCCGGAGATGGTCTGCATCAACGCGCCGTAGCGGTTTTTCAGCCCTTCGCGGTAGAGCGTCTTCATCTGACCAATATTGGACGTGCCATATTGCGCCAGCTCAATATTGTCCGCATCGTCAATCACGCACGGCATACTAAATGGCCACATGCGTTCATCACCCAGTTCACGGGCAACGTGACGATGGATATCGCGCAGGAATGCCAGCATATGATCAATGCTGTGATCCACTGGCGTAATAAATTCCAGCAACGTTTCGGCAAAGTCAGTGGTGATCCAGTCATGTTTCAGCGCCGACCCCAGAGATTCCGGGTGACCGCTTTTTGCCAGCTCGCCATTTGCCTCTACACGCAGCGTTTCACGCTCGATGCCACGGCCAATACCTTTAAGGGCATTGGGATGCGCTTCCAGCCAGGAGAGCGCTTTAGATACGTCCGGGATCACATTACCCCCCCGCTGTGATAATAATTTATTTTTGTTCAGCATAATGTTAACCGTAGCCTCGAATCTGTGCGAATCAATGCCACCATTGCATACCCTGTAATGTGGCAGTCGCGATAACGATATAACGCAGTGTTTTGCCGACAGCGAGAAACAGCATCGCGGGTAGCCAGGCGAAACGTAACCAGCCTGCCAGAACGCAGAGCAGATCACCTATCACTGGCAGCCAGCTGAATAACAGTGCTGCAGGTCCCAGTCGGTGCAACCACGTCATTGCTGTGTCATGCCATCGCCCCTGACGTTTTAACGGCAGCAAGCGACCAATAAGAATGTTGGTTAAGCCGCCCAAGGTGTTTCCCAGTGATGCGGCCAAAAGCAACCCGTAAACTGATGTCTTTTTTGCTATCAATAGTGCTATCAGCAGTGCTTCAGAACTTCCCGGCAGGAGCGTTGCACTTAAAAAGCTGCTGCCGAACATCGAGGCATAGGTAAGAACGTCACTCACAGTAAGCGGACATCCACCACAGCCATACCTGCCGCCTTCGCTGCCTGAATACCAAAGTCCGCATCCTCAAACACCACACAACGTGCCGGCGTCACACCCATCAGCTCAGCGCAGCGTAAGAAGGTTTCAGGCTCAGGTTTATGACGCTGTACGTCGTCAGCACCGACGACGGCCGAAAAGAGCTCACGTACGCCCAGCTGCGTCAGTAACGCCTCTGCCATGCTGTGTTCGCTTCCGGTACCGACCGCCATCGGACGACGCCCGTGATACGCTTTCACCACCTCCATTAAAGGCAGTGGCTTCACGTTTTCCAGCAGCATCGCTTTCACGGCAGCGGTTTTTTCTGCGGCAAGAAGATGAGGGTCGAGTGACGACTGATTGGATTCAATGATGAACTGCGACAGCCGCCAGGTTGGTGCGCCATTGAAGTCGATAATACGTGCTTCATCCAGCGTTAATCCATAACGCGTCAGTACCTGACGCCACGCTTTTCGATGTGTCGGCTCAGTATCAAGAATCGTGCCGTCCATATCGAAAATCAGGGCGTCATATTGATCGTACATTGTCACTCCGGACATTCATCAAATGAGACATTACTTTAGCCTAATGTGGACAGGTTGTCGCCAGGGGGGATGAACAGCAAATGCTTTGAAAGCATTAACAATTTTTGTTTTCAGATAAAGGTGATCGTGCGCGACCAGCGATAAACGTACGAAATTCCAGCGTTTTTTTAACATTCTTCTGGCAGACAAGCGGCTTCGGACGGGCATGGGCAGCAAAACAGAAGGCGTTGATGCGGGAAACAGGCGTTTCGGATCGCTTAAGTCAGGATGATGAATCAATGGGGCAGATTAAACAGGAAAAGAGTGCGTGTGAAGCCAGAGGGAAACTGCAGAGGTTTTTCAGGATACTCACTCAGCGTTTGCTGTACGGACGGTTACGGAAGTAACGCTATCGTGTTTAGTGAGGTCTTAGCGATCATCTCGCCATGATACTTTGAGGGATTTTGAGGCTAAAGAAGAAGATGGTGCATCCAGGAGGATGACTCAGCTTGCGCTTCGCCCTGCGGGCCGTTGCAGATGCAACGTTATCCCTCTTCGTGCGGCCGGAACGCTTATTGCGTCATGTCACACTGAGGAACTGCCAACATTCGAGAAGATGGTGCATCCAGGAGGATTCGAACCTCCGACCGCTCGGTTCGTAGCCGAGTACTCTATCCAGCTGAGCTATGGATGCATTGGGGTCTATCTTTTGGGGTCTATCTTTTGAGGTACAACTTTTTATGGACTTACAGAAACCAACCTGAGGATGTTACAAAGAATGGTGCATCCAGGAGGATGACTCAGCTTGCGCTTCGCCCTATGGGCCGTTGCTGATGCAACGTTATCCTCCTTAGTGCGGCCTGAACGATAATCACGTCATGACACACTGAGGCACTGTCCATATTCGGGAAGAATATGGTGCATCCAGGAGGATTCGAACCTCCGACCGCTCGGTTCGTAGCCGAGTACTCTATCCAGCTGAGCTATGGATGCATAAAACAAATTCTTGTACAACGCAGGGTGCTAACTACTCACCATGAAAGGAATTGCTAATTCGCTTTGTTTCGATGGTGCATCCAGGAGGATTACTCAGCTTGCGCTTCGCCCTGCGGGCCGTTGCTGATGCAACGTTATCCTCCTTAGTGCGGCCTGTACGCTAATGCGTCATGTCACACCGAGGCACTTCTCCATATTCGAAAATATGGTGCATCCAGGAGGATTCGAACCTCCGACCGCTCGGTTCGTAGCCGAGTACTCTATCCAGCTGAGCTATGGATGCATCGAAAATGGCGGTGAGGGAGGGATTCGAACCCTCGATACAGCTTTTGACCGTATACTCCCTTAGCAGGGGAGCGCCTTCAGCCTCTCGGCCACCTCACCTTACGCTTTCTTTCGAACTGTGCGTCTGAACGTTGTTTCTGCTCATCGGCACTGCGTGGCGCACATATTACTTTCCCGGACTTTTAAGTCAAACAATTTTTCCGAAACTTTGTTTGATTGAGCAAATCACACACAATTGGGACAAAATGGCGACAAAAAGAGTGAATTATCAACAATGAAAGATGATGGCGTTAACAAAACAGAGGAGGAACAGGTAGAAAGAAAAGGCAGGATTTTTACAGAAAGCGGTAGCGCCTCGCACAGGTGCGAGACGCTGAATCCGTTAAACGCTGGTTTGTTGCGTTTTTTCAGCCTGGATGCGTTGATAGATCTCTTCGCGATGCACAGACACTTCTTTCGGCGCGTTAACACCGATACGAACCTGGTTACCCTTAACACCCAGCACCGTTACAGTTACCTCATCACCGATCATGAGGGTTTCACCAACTCGACGAGTTAGAATAAGCATTCTTTGCTCCTTGAAAGATTAAAAGAGTCGGGCTTGTACAGGCTCCCGGCATTATCCATCATTTAACGCTGCACAATGTGTATGAGAAATACACCAATGCACATCGATGCGCCAATACATTCTGCTGATAGTTAGTTTAGCCGAAATACACTACATCAACCTGACTTTGTCACTTGCTGCTTTAGCATCGTATTAAAAAGCGCCGGAACAACCGTTCTGACGCTTTTTACGATGCCTTGTTTTAATTCACTTACAGACGGCTGCTGACCCAGTCCTCAACCCCTGCTAATGCGCCTTTCAGAGCACCCGCATCGTTACCACCAGCTTGTGCCATATCAGGACGGCCACCGCCCTTCCCGCCAACCTGCTGAGCCAGACCGGCAATCAACTCACCCGCTTTAACACGGTCAGTCAGATCTTTGGTCACACCCGCAATCAGCGACACCTTACCTTCAGTAACCGTTGCCAGCACAATAATCGCCGAACCCAGCTGATTCTTAAGATCATCAACCATGGTACGCAACATTTTAGGTTCAACATTGTTGAGCTCACTGACCAGCAGTTTCACTCCCTTAATGTCGATAGCATTGCTGCTCAGTGAAGCGCTCTCCTGCGCGGCTTGCTGATCGCGCAGTTGCTGCAACTCTTTCTCCAGAGCCCGTACATGATCGACCAGACCACGTACTTTCTCATTCAGGTTGCTGCTGTTCGCTTTTACCAGCTGCGCAAGATCCTGCAGCTGGCTGCTCTGCGCATTGACCTGCGCCAGCGCGCCTTCACCCGTAATCGCTTCGATACGACGAATACCGGCTGCAGTACCTGACTCCGCCTGAATACGGAACAGCCCGATGTCACCCGTGCGCGCAGCATGGGTACCACCACACAGCTCAACAGAGAAATCACCCATGGTCAGAACACGCACGCGCTGATCATATTTCTCGCCAAACAGTGCCATTGCCCCTTTAGACTTCGCCGCATCCAGATCCATCACTTCGGTTTCAACCGGCAGGTTGCGACGAATTTGCGCATTGACGATATCTTCGACCTGACGAATCTCCTGAGGTTTCATCGCTTCGAAATGCGAGAAATCGAAACGCAGGTACTTGTCGTTAACCAGCGAGCCTTTCTGCGCCACATGCTCACCTAAAACCTGACGCAAGGCGGCATGCAGTAAGTGAGTAGCAGAGTGGTTAAGACGGATGCGCGCACGGCGTGCTGCATCAACCTGCGCCTCAAGGCGATCACCGATACGCAACTGCCCTGCGGTCAGCTTACCGACATGACCGATTGCCTGACCATATTTTTGTGTATCCTGGACGCTAAATTCAGCATTCTTCCCTTTCAGCAGACCGGTATCGCCTACCTGGCCACCCGATTCGCCATAGAATGGCGTTTCATCCAGCACGACCACGGCATCCTGACCCGCGGTCACTTCATCAACCGCCTCGCCTGCAACATAGAGCGCTTTCACCGTGGCAGCTAAATCGAGCTGGTCGTAGCCTTTGAAGGATGAGGCGGCATCAATACGAATAACGTTGCTGTAGTCAGCGCCGAAGCCACTCGCTTCACGTGCGCGCTGACGCTGCTGCTCCATCGCCCGCTCAAAGCCGGCTTCGTCGATCTTCAGATTGCGTTCGCGACAGACGTCAGCCGTTAAATCAGCCGGGAAACCAAAGGTATCGTAGAGACGGAAGACGATTTCGCCATCCAGCGTGTCGCCCTGCAGTTTTTCCAGCTCTTCGTCCAGCAGCGCCAGTCCGCGCTCCAGGGTTCTGGCAAACTGATCTTCTTCGCTTTTCAGCACCTGCTCAACCTGAGCCTGCTGGCGCTGTAACTCTTCGCCTGCGGCACCCATGACCTCAACCAGTGGCGCAACCAGCTTATAAAAGAAGGCCTCTTTAGCGCCCAGCATGTTGCCATGACGCACGGCACGACGAATGATACGACGCAGCACGTAGCCACGGTTCTCATTAGACGGGATGACGCCATCGGCAATCAGGAAAGCACAGGAGCGAATGTGGTCGGCAATGACACGCAGCGATTTGTTACTGAGGTCAGTGGCACCGGTAACCTGCGCCACGGCCTGAATCAGTTTCTGGAACAGGTCGATTTCATAGTTGGAGTTGACGTGTTGCAGAACGGCAGAAATACGCTCAAGGCCCATTCCGGTATCAACCGACGGTTTTGGCAGCGGCAGCATGGTGCCATCAGCCTGACGGTTGAACTGCATAAAGACGATGTTCCAGATCTCAATGTAACGGTCACCATCTTCTTCCGGGCTGCCCGGCGGGCCACCCCAGATGTGATCGCCATGATCGTAGAAAATCTCGCTGCACGGACCACAAGGACCGGTATCGCCCATCTGCCAGAAGTTATCTGACGCATACGCGCTGCCCTTGTTGTCGCCAATGCGAATAATGCGTTCACGTGGCACACCGATTTCGTTCGCCCAGATATCAAAGGCTTCATCGTCGGTTTCATAGATCGTCACCCACAGACGCTCTTTTGGCAGGCTGAACCACTGCTCGCTCGTCAGCAGTTCCCAGGCAAAACCAATCGCCTCTCTCTTGAAGTAGTCACCAAAGCTGAAGTTACCCAGCATTTCAAAGAAGGTGTGGTGACGTGCGGTGTAACCGACGTTTTCAAGATCGTTGTGTTTACCGCCTGCGCGTACACAGCGCTGTGATGTGGTCGCACGTGTGTAGTCACGTTTGTCCTGACCGAGGAACACATCTTTAAACTGGTTCATCCCGGCGTTAGTAAACAACAACGTTGGATCGTTATTCGGTACGAGGGAGCTGCTGGTTACAACCTCATGTCCCTTGCTATGAAAAAAGTCGAGAAACGCTTGACGGATCTCAGCAGTGCTCTTGCTCATATATATCCTGGAATCACGCTAACGAACGTTCCCTCTGATCGGCGCGACCACATTCTGGTGGTGCCTGATAAGCGGAACAAAAAGTGGGAATAAGATAAATTTTCTTCAGTGGGAAGTAAAATTACATCGGCTTTTAGTCATCAAAATTTCTGAAAATGGACTGGATATCTTCGCTCATAAAACCCTTTGACTGCAGATAGCGTAGTACTTTCGCTTTCTCTTTCCACTCTGTGGGCAGCGGGTGTCCGAATTTTCGTTCAGCCAGCTGAGCCGCGCACGCCGCCCAGTCTACCTCTGTCTCTTCCATTGCAAGATCAATGGCTTCACGGTCGATGCCTTTCTGGCCCAGTTCAAGGCGCACGCGCTGCGATCCAAAGCCTTTACGGCTCCGGCTCTGAATAAATCGTTCGGTGAAACGCTCGTCGTTTAACCAGCCGCTTTCCTGACACCAGTTAAGAACCTGTTCCAGCAACGCTTCGGTAACAATTTCGGGCTCTTTTTTCTGCGCCCACGCAGCACGCTGCGCTGATTGTTGCAGTTTACGCGCTAACTCTGCACGGCTGTGATCGCGCTGACCCAGAATACGCATCGCACGGTCAAGCAGACGAGAGTAAGAGACGACATTAGGTTGGGGCTGAGAGGGTTCAGTCATACTGCGCACCTTGTACAAACAGAGGGAGATTATGGCGACAGAACAGGACAGAGGGAAGGCAAGAAAGGCAATAGAGGGGGATAAAACTACGGGAGAGGCTTTCGCCCCTCCCGCATCAGAGATTAGAAGTCTTCGTTCGCTTCAGCCGCGTCTTCTTTCTCAGCAGCCTTGTCGGCTGCTGCGAGTTTTTCATCCGCGCCGTTGAGCAACATCTCACGTAACTTCAGATCAATCTCGTTTGCCACAGCAGCATTCTCTTTCAGGAAGTTGCCTGCATTCGATTTACCCTGACCAATCTTGTCGCCATTGTAGCTATACCATGCACCCGCTTTTTCAATCAGCTTGTGCTTCACGCCCAGGTCGACCAGCTCACCAAAGGTATTGATACCTTCGCCGTACATGATCTGGAACTCAGCCTGTTTGAATGGCGCGGCGATTTTGTTTTTCACCACTTTAACGCGGGTCTCACTGCCGACCACGTTATCGCCCTCTTTGATTGCACCGATACGGCGGATATCAAGACGGACAGAGGCGTAGAACTTCAGCGCGTTACCACCAGTGGTGGTTTCCGGGTTACCAAACATCACACCAATTTTCATACGGATCTGGTTGATGAAAATCAGCAGGGTATTGGACTGCTTCAGGTTACCGGCCAGTTTACGCATCGCCTGGCTCATCATACGTGCCGCGAGGCCCATGTGTGAGTCACCGATTTCACCTTCGATTTCCGCTTTAGGCGTCAGCGCCGCGACGGAGTCGACGATGATCACGTCAACGGCACCAGAGCGCGCCAGCGCATCACAGATTTCCAGCGCCTGCTCACCAGTGTCTGGCTGAGAGCAGAGCAGGTTATCAATGTCTACGCCGAGTTTCTTGGCGTAAACCGGATCAAGCGCATGCTCGGCATCGATAAAGGCACAGGTTTTACCTTTACGCTGTGCAGATGCGATAACCTGCAAAGTCAGCGTGGTTTTACCTGAAGACTCAGGTCCGTAGATCTCAACGATACGGCCCATTGGCAGACCGCCTGCGCCTAATGCGATATCCAGCGACAGCGAGCCGGTAGAGATAGTTTCCACATCCATTGAGCGGTCTTCACCCAAGCGCATGATGGAGCCTTTACCAAATTGCTTCTCAATCTGGCCAAGCGCGGCAGCTAAAGCCTTCTGTTTGTTTTCATCAATCGCCATTTCAACTCCTAATCAAGCCGGGTAAACACGCACTCAGGGTGCCTGTACTCTTTCTGTTGCCGACAATTATACTGTATAGTCATACAGTATCAAGTTTAATTTGTCAGAAATTCGCCATACAGTTTCTGCAGGGCCCATGCCACCGACTGGCGGCGTACGGCATCACGATCGCCGCTAAAATGCTGCTGAAAAGTCAATACGTTATCCTGTGGCCCGGCAAAGCCAAACCACACCGTGCCCACCGGTTTTTCTTCACTGCCGCCATCCGGACCGGCAATACCGCTGACGGAGATCGCGTAGTCAGCATGGGCCGCCCTGCGGGCACCCAGCGCCATCTCCCGCACCACCACATCACTTACCGCACCATACTGCAACAGCGAAGCAGCCTGAACACTGACCATCTGCTGTTTGGCCTGGTTACTGTAGGTCACAAAACCCCGCTCGAACCAGGCGGAGCTGCCGCTGATATCGGTAAAGACTTTGGCAATCCATCCCCCCGTGCAGGATTCCGCACAGGTTACGGTGGCATTGCGCTGCTTCAGCTTCTCACCTATCTGCGCACTAAGCGCCTGCAATTGCTGATCATCCATTGCGACTCTCCCTTTGGCTGTGGGTTGAAGGTGGTGCAGAAAAACCGCTTTTTCAAGGTCACTCACCATTATTACGCTGTTTTTGCGGCCAGCTTTCCACTGCGCTTACCGGTTTTTCACCGCAACCATAAAAAGACGCGGGAAGGCGAGCAACACCTGACCATCGGCCTGAGCCGGATAAGCCGCGAGCAAACGCTGATGATAATCGGTCAGAAACGCCGTCTGTTCGGTCTCATCCAGCGTTGCCAGGAAAGGCCGTAAACCGGTCGCCTGCAGCCAGCTGATAATCGCCTGCGCATCGGCCATCACGTGATAATAGGTGGTACGCCAGATATCCACCTCACAGCCGGCCTGCGTCAGCAGATCGTAATACTCGCCCGTGGAAAGCAGCTGTGTACGTTCAGCGGCATCGGCATTGATGCGTGAACGCCAGCGATCCGTTGCCGCCACCTCGCGCATCAGCCGGTGCGACGGCTCATTGAGGTTATCAGGCATCTGGATCGCCAGCACGCCACCGGGCGCCAGCTGGCTGACCAGATGGGGAAACAGCGTTGCGTGATTATTCAGCCATTGCAGAGACGCGTTGGCGTAGACCACCTGCTGCGGCACATCGGCCTGCCAGTTGCGGATGTCCGCCTGGATAAAACGACAGTGCGGCAGGCGTTCAGCGGCCTGAGTTAACATCGTGGCGGAACTGTCCAGCCCGGTAATCTGCGCCAGTGGCCAGGCATCAGCGAGCAGCTCGGTGCTGTTACCGGGCCCGCATCCCAGATCGGTCACCTGCTCAACCTGTTCCAGGCTGAGGCGCGCCAGAAGTTCGCGGGCTGGACGGGTTCGTTCTGCTTCAAACTTACGGTACAGCACAGGATCCCACTCTTTCATCATGACCTCTCGCTCAGTTATCAGATGCATCCGCTTACTGAGACGGATGAAAGAGGAAAAAGTGCGACCCGTTGCTCATTTTTGAATCATGCGCTGGCAGAGACCGGCCGGAGTCATTAAGTTAAAACACTGTTTCATTTTTTTAACATCCGATTCAGGAGTCATTTATGAGTGAAAAATCGCCCTTTGCCGGTGTCTGGTGCCCTTCAGTCACCCCGTTCAATGCGCAGGGTGCGGTCGATATTGATGCGCTCGGGCGACATTTCTCCCGCCTCAATGACTCCGGTATCGATACCTTACTGGTGATGGGCAGTATTGGCGAGTTCGCCTCACTGACGCAGCAGGAACGCTTACAACTGATTCAGGAAACCAGACCCTTGTCATCGCTGAAGATGGTCGCGAACGTCTCGGCAACCTGCATTCCTGACATGCTGGAGCTGGCTGAAGCCGCCTGGAAAAATGACTTTGACGCGGTGATGGTGCTGCCGCCCTACTATTATGGCCAGACGCAAAACCAGCTGATGCACTACTTCGAAGCACTGGACGCGCAGCTCGGTGGTAAATGGTTTGCCTACAACTTTCCGGCACGCACCGGCTGCGACCTGACGCCCGCGCTGATTGCTGCCCTGGCGGCAAAGCTGCCCAACTTCGCCGGCATTAAAGATACGGTGGATTGCCTGTCGCATAACCGGATGATGATTGAAGAGACCCGCAAGGTGCGTAGCGATTTCGCCGTACTGTCGGGGTATGACGAGTACCTGCTCCCGAACCTGCTGGCGGGCGGTGCCGGCGTAATTTCAGGACTGAATAATATTGTGCCGGAGTACTTTGCGCAGATGATGACGGCATGGCGAAGTGGCAATCTGCCGGAGCTGACGCGCCTGCAGCAGCAGATCGGCCGTCTGATGGCGATTTACAGTATCGGAGATGATTTCGTAACGACAATTAAAACGGCCGTGGCACGGCGCTATGACTCGATGAGCAGCGGCTCACGAAACTACGGTGGCACGCTGAATGCGGAGCAGTGTGCCGCAATTGATAAGCTGTTCAGCTAAGCAGGAAAGCGGGCGCATCTCTGCGCCCCCGATCTCAGTTCTTTTTCACAAACTCAGATTTTAATTTCATCGGGCCAAAACCGTCGATTTTACAATCGATGTTGTGGTCCCCTTCAACCAGACGAATGCTTTTCACTTTAGTGCCGATCTTCAGCGATGAAGAACTGCCCTTCACCTTGAGATCTTTGATCACCGTGACGCTGTCGCCATCTGCCAGCAGATTGCCGTTGGCATCACGCACTTCCAGTGATGCGTTGCTGCTGTCACCTTCTCCCTCGGTCCAGATGTGACCGCAGGAGGGGCAGTTAAGGTTATCGCCATCTTGCCAGGTGTAATCGGCGTGACAAGCCGGGCAGGCAGGTAAAGACATAATGACTCCAGAAATATCAGTGGCTGTGTGGCCTGAAAAAGGGCGTCATCATATAACCTTACAGTTAACAAGGATAGCCTTTATAACAGGCCGCCCTGGCGCGCCTTGCTCACCGCCTCACCCAGCTGCCACACCGCCATCGCATAATGGGTACTGTGGTTGTAGCGGGTAATGACATAGAAATTGGGTAAGCCGTACCAGTACTGGTAGCTGGTGCCCAAATCCAGGCGTAGCAGACTGACCTGATCGTTACCGTCCAGCGAGCCCTGTGGTGACAATCCTGACGCCGCCAGCATGCTCACGCTGTAACGGGTTTTGAAGCCATCTTCCAGCATCGGTGCCTGACCGCTGGCCGGTACCGCCACGTTTTCGCCGCTACGCCAGCCATGCTTCTGAAAATAGTGCGCCACGCTGCCGATAGCATCCTCCGGATCCCACAGGTTTGCATGACCGTCGCCGTTGAAATCAACCGCATAATCATTGTAAGAGGAGGGCATAAACTGACCATAGCCCATCGCCCCGGCAAAGGAGCCTTTCAGCGCCAGCGGGTCATCCTGCTCTTTGCGCGACATCAACAGAAAGGTTTCCAGCTCGCTGCTGAAGTACTCTGCGCGGCGCGGATAGTTAAAGGATAAGGTCGCAAGCGCATCCAGAATCCGCGTTTTCCCCATCACGCGACCCCAGCGGGTTTCCACGCCAATGATGCCCACAATAATTTCTGGCGGCACGCCATAAACCTGCTGTGCGCGTTGCAGGGCATCCTGATACTGATTCCAGAACGCCACCCCATTTTGCACGTTATCGGGCGTAATGAACTTGTTGCGATAGCGGATCCAGGCGCCATTAGGTCCTGGCGCTGGCGTATAGCTTGGTGCCTGACGGTCCATTAGTCGCAGCACATAATCCAGTCGTTTGGCCTGACCGATGATGTTGTGCAGTTGCTGACGGTCAAAGTCATGCTTCTCCACCATCTTATCGATAAATTGCTCTGCTGCCGGGTTACCGGCAAAGTCGCCAAACATCGCCTGTCCGCTGTGCGACGGCTGCAGTAAAAAACCGCCCTGTGGCGCAGCCAGCATCTTCTGCTGGGACGGGACTTCAGGTTTGCTGCTGCAGGAGGCCAGAAGCGGGATGAACGCAAGGAAGGCTAACTTGAGGCGCATCGGTTATCCATAAACGAGGGGTAATTTCAGATGCGGTAATAGTAGACGTTCAGCGCAATGACATACAGGGCAAAATCTTAAAAAAACGTCAAGGCAGCCGTGGGCTAAAATGGCTGCGGGGCTCTCTCTGCCCCGCAACCATCATGCACTTAGCGGCGGTTTCTCACCAGCTGATAACGACGGGTCAGATACTCAACCGGCGCGCTCCAGATATGCACCAGCCGGCAGAACGGGAACAGCAGGAACAGCGTCATTCCCAGCACCATGTGCACGCGGTAGATAAACGCCACGCCGTCGAGATGCTGCGAAGCGCCACCGTGGAAGGTCACCACCGCCTGCGCCCAGCCCACCAGCTTCATCATTTCACTGCCGTCCATATGCTGGGCGGAGAAGGGAATGGTCAGCAGGCCCAGCGTCGCCTGAGCCACCAGCAGGGTCATGATCAGAATATCACCGACGCTACTGGTCGCCCGCACCCGTGGATTGGTCAGACGGCGCTTCAGCAACAGTCCACCGCCCAGCAGTGTCATCGCCCCGAACAGGCCACCGGCAATCATCGCCAGTTTCTGCTTCACGTCGATCGGCAGGAAGGATTCATACATCCAGTGCGGCGTCAGCATCCCGACGATATGACCGAAGAAAATACCGATGATGCCGATGTGAAACAGGTTGGAGGCGAGACGCATCCCTTTTTTGTCCAGCATCTGACTGGAACCGGCACGCCAGCTGTACTGCCCGTAGTCATAGCGCAGCCAGCTTCCCACCAGGAAGACCGTTCCGGCGAGATAAGGGTAAATATCGAAGAAGAAAGTGTTAATAAAATTCATGCTGATTCTCCTGTGGTACGCGCCGTCGCCGCGGCGATGTCCAGATACTGCGGCGCGACCGCATCGGCGAAGCGACGCTGATGCATCGCCTGCTGCGCCGAGGCGCAGCCCTGTTCGCCGAGAAATTTAATCTGCTCCTCTTCCCAGACAGCATCCAGTGCTGCCGGCGTATCGTCGCGCGCTTCCTGCGCCACCTGTGGCTTGAGGGCCGCAGGATCAACTGCGCTACCGGATAGCGTCAGTAATACTGTGAAGAGATCGGCGTAGGGGCTCTGACGCTCTTCAAGCCGCGCCGCCAGCAAGGCCAGGATAGGCACGATGTCGTCCAGTCCCTGACGCGCGGCCTCATCGCTTTTACAGGCGAGATACTCCAGGTAGAGCGGCAGGAAATCGGGCAGCTCTTTGCTGTTCAGCTCCAGACCATCGGTACGATACTGTTCCAGCAGATCAACCATCGCCTGACCGCGATCGCGTGACTCACCGTGCACGTGTTCAAACAGCAGCAGCGAGGTGGCGCGGCCACGATCAAACAGTTCGCAGTAGTCAGCCTGTACGTCGAGCAGTGGCCGGGCACAGAGCTGATTGATAAACCGCACCAGCCGTGCGCTCTGCTGCAGGTTGAGTTCAGTGGCGTCATCCAGCGCCGCGATCAGGTCGGAAGAGTGGGTAAACAGCGCCTCGTCCGGGTAGTCCAGCAGCCGCGAAAGAATCCGTAACGTCATCATGAGGCATCCTCCGGACGAATGGTTTTCTTACTGACGTCGATGGCATCAATACGGCGGCTGTTGAACAGGTTGAATTTGCTGTCGCTGCCGTGACAGCCATCGCCAAAGCTAAAGCCGCAGCCTTTGCTTTCCGGGAAGGCTTCACGCGCCAGTTCGCGATGGCTGGAGGGCACCACAAAGCGATCTTCATAGTTCGCGATCGCCAGATAGCGGTACATCTCCTGCGCCTGCGCTTCGGTCAGGCCGACCTGCTCCAGCGCCCGGATATCATGCTCACCGTCCACGCTTTCTGCGCGTTTGTAATGACGCATTGCCAGCATCCGCTTCAGTGCCAGCAGCACCGGTGCGGTGTCGCCTGCGGTCAGCAGGTTCGCCAGATACTCAACCGGAATGCGCAGGCTTTCCACATCCGGCAGCACGCCGGTGTGCGCCAGCGCCCCGCCATCCACCGCCGACTGAATCGGTGACAGTGGTGGCACATACCAGACCATCGGCAGCGTGCGGTATTCAGGGTGAAGTGGCAGCGCCAGCTTCCACTCCATCGCCATTTTATAGACCGGTGAACGCTGTGCTGCATCAATCACGCTCTGCGCAACGCCATCTTTCAGCGCCTGCGCAATCACCGCCGGATCGTTGGGATCAAGGAAGATATCCAGCTGGCTCTGATAGAGATCTTTCTCGTTTTCCGCTGCGGCCGCCTGTTCAATGCGGTCAGCATCATAGAGCAACACGCCGAGATAGCGGATACGGCCGACACAGGTTTCTGAACAGACGGTGGGCTGGCCCGCTTCAATGCGCGGATAACAGAAAATGCATTTTTCTGATTTGCCGCTTTTCCAGTTGAAGTAGATCTTCTTGTACGGACAGCCGGTGAGGCACATCCGCCAGCCGCGACATTTATCCTGGTCGATCAGCACGATGCCATCTTCGCCACGTTTGTAGATCGCGCCGCTTGGGCAGGTCGCCACACACGCCGGGTTGAGGCAGTGCTCACACAGGCGCGGCAGGTACATCATGAAGGTGTGCTCAAACTGACCGTAAATCTCCTTCTGGATGTTATCGAAGTTCTTATCCTGCGAACGTTTGGCAAACTCGCCGCCGAGGATCTCTTCCCAGTTCGGGCCGTTTTCGATCTTTTTCATCCGCTGACCGGTGATCAGCGAGCGCGGACGCGCAATCGGCTGATGCTTACCGGCGGGCGCATTGTGCAGATGCTGATAATCAAAATCGAACGGTTCGTAGTAATCATCCAGCGCGGGCACATCCGGGTTGGCGAAGATCTTCGACAGCAGGCCGATGCGACTCCCCATGCGCGGCTCCAGCTTACCGTTGATCTTACGGATCCAGCCACCCTTCCACTTCTGCTGATCTTCCCAGGCGTGCGGATAGCCGACACCAGGCTTGCTCTCGACGTTGTTAAACCAGGCGTACTCCATGCCCTCGCGGCTGGTCCAGACGTTTTTACAGGTCACCGAGCAGGTGTGGCAGCCGATACATTTGTCGAGGTTCAGCACCATGCCGACCTGTGAACGAATTTTCATGGTTTTACCTCCTGCTGGCTGCCCTGGCAGGCATCGTTGCCTTCCCCATCTAACCAGTTAACGTTGTTCATTTTTCTCACTACCACGAACTCATCGCGGTTAGAGCCGACGGTGCCGTAGTAGTTAAAGCCCCAGGAGAGCTGCGCATAACCGCCGATCATATGGGTCGGTTTCGGGCAGGTCCGCGTCACCGAGTTATGGATCCCGCCGCGCTGGCTGGTGATCTCCGAGCCAGGGATATTCACGATACGTTCCTGCGCGTGGTACATCATGGTCATACCCGCCGGGATGCGCTGGCTCACTACTGCACGTGCGGTCAGCGCACCGTTGGCGTTGAACGCCTCGATCCAGTCGTTATCCACAATACCCAGCTCACGGGCGTCATCTTCACTCATCCAGACAATCGGTCCGCCGCGCGACAGTGTCAGCATCAGCAGGTTGTCGCTGTAGGTGGAGTGAATGCCCCACTTCTGGTGTGGCGTCAGGAAGTTCAGCGCCTTCTCCGGGTTACCGTTGGGTTTGCTGTTCAGCAACGGCTTCGCCGCGCGGGTATCGATTGGCGGACGATAGACCATCAGGCTCTCGCCAAAGGCGCGCATCCACTCATGATCCTGATAGAGCTGCTGACGGCCGCTCAGGGTTCGCCACGGGATCAGCTCATGAACGTTGGTGTAGCAGGCGTTGTAAGAGACATGTTCATCTTCCAGCCCTGACCAGGTCGGGCTGGAGATAATTTTGCGCGGCTGCGCCTGGATATCGCGGAAGCGAATCTTTTCATCTTCTTTATTGAGCGCCAGGTGGGTGTGGTCACGACCGGTAATCACGCCCAGTGCCTGCCAGGCTTTCACCGCCACCTGACCATTGGTTTCCGGTGCCAGCGCCAGGATCACTTCTGCCGCATCGATCGCCGTGTCGATATTCGGCCGCCCCGCTGCCGGGCCATCCGCTTTGACGTAGTTCAGCTGCTTGAGGAAATCGACCTCTTTGCTGGTGTTCCAGCTGATACCTTTGCCGCCGTTACCCAGGGTCTCCAGCAACGGTCCCAGCGAGGTAAAGCGCTCCCAGGTCGCCGGATAGTCGCGCTCCACCACCATAATGTGTGGCGCGGTTTTACCCGGAATCAGATCGCATTCGCCTTTTTTCCAGTCTTTCGCCTCAAAAGGCTGCGCCAGTTCCGCGGGCGAGTCATGCAACACCGGCAGAGTAACGACGTCCGTTTCAACGCCTAAATGACCCGGGCAGAGATCGGAGAAGGCTTTGGCGATGCCTTTGTAGATCTCCCAGTCACTTTTTGAGTCCCAGGCAGGATCGACGGCCGCCGAAAGCGGATGAATAAACGGATGCATATCCGAGGTATTCATATCGTCTTTTTCATACCAGGTCGCCGTTGGCAGCACGACATCGGAGTAGAGACAGGTGCTCGACATGCGGAAGTCGAGTGTGACCACCAGATCCAGTTTGCCTTCGGCACCCTGATCCAGCCACTCCACCTCTTCCGGCTTCACGCGGCCCTGCTGGCCTAAATCTTTACCCTGAATGCCGTTTTCCGTGCCCAGCAGATACTTCAGCATGTACTCATGCCCTTTACCGGATGAGCCGAGCAGATTGGAGCGCCAGACAAACAGATTACGCGGGAAGTTCTGCGGATCGTCCGGCTGTTCAGCGGCAAACCGCATGGTGCCCTGCTTCAGGCTTTCCACGGTGTAATCCAGCGGCGACTGACCGGCGGCTTTCGCCTGCGCCGCGATGTGCAGCGGGTTGACGTTAAGCTGCGGCGCTGAAGGCAGCCAGCCCATACGTTCGGAACGGACGTTAAGGTCGATCAGGCTGCCGCTGTAACGACTTTTATCCGCCAGCGGGGAGAGCAGTTCGCTGGTGGCCAGGGTTTCATAGCGCCACTGACTGGAGTGGTTGTAGAAGAAGGAGGTGCTGTTCATCTGGCGTGGCGGACGCTGCCAGTCCAGGCCAAAGGCCAGCGGGGTCCAGCCGGTCTGCGGACGGAGTTTCTCCTGGCCGACATAGTGCGCCCAGCCACCGCCGCTCTGACCGACGCAGCCGCAGAAAATCAGCATGTTCATCAGGCCACGATAGTTCATGTCCATGTGATACCAGTGGTTCATACCGGCACCGACAATGATCATCGAACGACCGCGGGTTTTCTCGGCGTTTTCGGCAAATTCACGGGCAATGCGAATGATGTTCTGACGGGAGACACCCGTAATCTGCTCCGCCCAGGCCGGGCTGTACGCTTTGATGTCGTCGTAGGTTTGCGCGCAGTTAGCATCATCCAGACCGCGATCCAGACCATAATTCGCCAGGGTCAGATCGTAGACGCTGGTGACCAGCGCTTCACTGCCATCCGCCAGTTGCAGGCGTTTCACCGGCAGCTTATGCAGCAGGATTTCGTCCAGCGCAACGCTGTTGAAATGCTCGCTGGTAATGCCACCGAAGTAAGGGAAACCGACCTCGACCACCTCATCGTGGCTGCCGAGCAGGCTGAGCTGCAGTTCAACTTCCTGATGTGACGCCCCATCACGCTGCTCGAGGTTCCATTTGCCTTTTTCGCCCCAGCGGAAGCCGATAGATCCCTGCGGCGCGGTCAGTTCCCCGGTCGCCTCGTTGATCGCGACGGTTTTCCACTCAGGGTTATTCTCCTGACCGAGCCCATCCACCAGATCGCTGGCGCGCAGCTGACGGCCGGCGGCGTAAAAACCGCCCTCACGGGGTTCCAGCAGCACCAGCATCGGCATATCGGTGTAACGGCGCACGTAGTCGCGGAAATAGCCAACTTCGCGATCAAGATGAAACTCTTTCAGCATCACGTGGCCCATCGCCAGCGCCATCGCGCTGTCGGTGCCCTGCTTCGGACTCAGCCACTGGTCACACAGCTTCGCGACCTCAGCATAGTCCGGCGTGATCGCCACGGTTTTCGTCCCTTTATAGCGGACTTCCGTAAAGAAGTGCGCATCCGGGGTACGGGTCTGCGGCACGTTAGAGCCCCAGGCAATAATGTAGGAGGAGTTGTACCAGTCAGCCGATTCCGGCACGTCGGTCTGCTCGCCCCAGGTCATCGGTGAGGCCGGCGGCAGATCGCAGTACCAGTCGTAGAAGCTCAGACAGGTTCCGCCAATCAGTGACAGGTAACGTGCGCCCGCAGCGTAAGAGACCATCGACATCGCCGGAATCGGTGAGAATCCCATAATGCGGTCAGGGCCGTAGGTCTTCGCGGTGCAGATGTTCGCGGCGGCGATCATCTCGTTGACTTCCTGCCAGCTGGAGCGGACAAAGCCGCCGCGTCCACGCGCCTGTTTGTAGCTTCTGGCCTTTTCAGGATTACTGATGATGGATGCCCAGGCGTCCACCGGGTCGCTGTGCTGCGCTTTCGCGTCGCGCCAGAGCTGAATCAGCTTCTTGCGCATCAACGGATATTTCAGGCGGTTAGCGCTGTAGAGATACCACGAGTAGCTGGCACCGCGTGGGCAGCCACGCGGCTCATGGTTTGGCAGATCGGGACGGGTACGGGGATAGTCAGTCTGCTGGGTCTCCCAGGTGACCAGTCCATTTTTGACGTAGATTTTCCAGCTGCATGAGCCGGTACAGTTAACGCCGTGCGTGGAGCGCACGATTTTATCGTGCTGCCAGCGACTGCGATAGCCATCTTCCCAGTCGCGGTTGCTGTTTAACGTCTGGCCATGCTGGCCGGAAAAGGGTTCGGCCAGCTGTTTGAAATAGCGAAACCGATCTAGAAACTTGCTCATCCGGAATACTCCTGAAGGCTTAATGTGACATTGCTGACTCTGCATCTGTCCCGACACAGAAAGTGAAATTGTGCCGGTGCGCCACACCGGCTTTGTCGTTATCAGGCGCGTGCTTTTCGGCCGTAAACCAGCCAGGTCACCGCGATGCAGCAGAGATAAAAGACCAGGAAGATTTTCATCGCGCCGGCGGGTGAACCGGTCATGGCGAGCGACAGGCCAAAAGTCTGCGGAATAAAGAAACCGCCCAGCGCGCCAATGGCGGAGATAAAGCCGAGCGCAGCAGAGGTTTCTGTTGCCGCTTCACGCTGTGCCAGCGCATCGTCGCCGCCCTCAGCTTTGATACGTTCCAGCGTCAGCTTACGGAAGATCACCGCAATCATCTGATAGGTGGAGCCGCTGCCCAGACCGGAGGTCAGAAACAGGCCCATAAACACGGCGAAGAAGGCAACGAACGAGCCATCATGTCCGGCACCCGGCAGGGTGAGGAACAGCAGCGCAGCGAACAGCGCCATCAGCACGTAGTTGACAAGCGTGACGCGGGTACCGCCGAAGCGGTCAGAAATGATGCCGCCTGCTGAACGGGCCAGCGCGCCAATAAAGGGGCCGAAAAAGGCGTAATGCATGATCACGACATCAGGAAATTGCGTCTTCGTCAGCATGGCAAAACCGGCAGAGAAACCGATAAATGAGCCAAAGGTGGCCAGATAGAGCAGCGCCATAACCCACAGGTGGGGACGTTTCAGCACCGGCAACTGCTCACGCAGCGAGGATTTCGCCGCCGCCAGGTCGTTCATGCCGAACCAGGCCGCCAGCGTGCCGATCGCCAGGAACGGCACCCAGATCCAGGCGGCATTTTCCAGCCAGATGCTGTCGCCGGTGACGGTGGTCTGACCCACATCGGCAAAACCAAAAATGGCACAGGAGATCGCCAGCGGGGCGACAAACTGCATTACGCTGACGCCAAGGTTACCGAGGCCGCCGTTGATGCCCAGCGCGCCGCCCTGACGGGCTTTGGGAAAGAAGAAGCTGATATTGCCCATGCTCGACGCGAAGTTAGCGCCACCAAAACCGCACAGCAGGGAAATCACCATAAAAGTGGTGAATGAGGTCTGGCTGTCCTGTACGGCAAAGCCGAGCCACAGGCAGGGAATGATCAGGATGCCGGTGCTGAAGGCGGTCCAGCGACGTCCTCCAAAGATGGGAATAACAAAAGAGTAAGGCACACGCAGCAACGCGCCAGAAACCGACGGCAGTGCGGTCAGTAAAAAGAGCTGCTCAGTGCTGAAGGTAAAGCCAACTTTATTCAGGTTAACCGCAACGGTGCTGAACAGCATCCAGACGCAGAAGCCCAGCAGCAGACAGAAGACAGAAATCCACAGGTTACGGCTGGCGATACGTTTACCACGCGCCTGCCAGAACGCATCGTTTTCCGGTTGCCAGTCCTGAATTAACGCGCCGCGCGTCGGGGTTTGCAAAGAGGTGGATTGGGTCATAAATCTCTCATCAGCAGAATAATAATTGTGCGTATCCTGCGCATCCGCCGTGGTGTCGGGCTTGATACAAATCAACGGCAATGCAGGTTACAGAGGTGCAGCGCCCTCTCTTCACCCTGGTTAAGTAGTTGACTGAATTCAGATAACCCTTATAAATCATAGGGTTTAAACACGGCCGCCCATGCCTTCTGTAAAAGGGTGTCCGACTGGAAATAAAGGAGTAGTCCATTGGGGGTATATAGCGACCCCGCTTCACCGGTAAGATAGGCTCTCCGCCCGCTCAGGGCTGGCGTATGTGACAGGAACAGGAGCCATTGTGACGGCAGAGAAATTTACGCTTTTATTGATCGACGACCATCCCATGCTGCGCAATGGCCTGAAGCAGCTGATTGCGCTGGATGAAAGACTGCAGGTGGTTGCCGAAGCGGGTAATGGCATTGATGGCCTGGCGCTGGCACAGCAGCATGATCCCGACCTGATCCTGCTTGATCTTAATATGCCAGGTCTGAACGGACTGGATACCCTGACCCAGCTGCGTGAGATAGCCCTTTCTGGCCGGGTAGTGGTGTTCAGCGTTTCAGATAATGAAGAGGATGTGGTCAGCGCGTTGAAGCGCGGCGCTGATGGTTATCTGCTGAAAGATATGGAACCGGAAGCCTTACTGAAAGCGCTGCATCAGGCTGCTGCCGGTCAGATCGTGCTGAGCGAGGCGTTAACCCCGATTCTGGTCGCCCGGTTGCGTGAAGCGCAGCCTGCTCAGACGCGCGACATCAATCAGCTGACCCGGCGCGAACGCGATATTCTGCAACTGATCAGCGACGGGATGACCAATAAAGCGATTGCCCGCAAGCTGGCCATCAGTGAAAGCACGGTCAAGGTTCACGTTAAATATCTGCTGAAAAAGATGAACCTTAAATCCCGACTTGAAGCCGCCGTCTGGGCGCTGCAGAACGGGCTGCACTGACCTTTCCCCCTTCCCGATGCGGCGCAGTGCCCTCCTGCCGGCCATAAACTGCCGCAGAAATCGCGAGCCGCCTCGCAGCCCCGCATCAGCGTCATGAGAACAGGCACTTTTTTGTCGCCAGCCGCCGCCACATTTGCCAGGATGCCTGTCAGGTTACACCCGGTCAGGATCGCGGCTGTGCATCACGCTGGCATATGCCCTGCCCTATTCGTTATCATCTGATTATCCTGCGCGCCTGGAATCCCTTTCGGTTTCATGGGCGTTGACCGCCAGAAATTTACCGCATTAAAAATGAGCTAAAACCTTATGCAAGAGCCAACCGAAAAGGACTTTCCTTCCCACACGCCGATGATGCAGCAGTACTTATAAACATCTATTAATATTCTGTTTTATAAGTAAAAATTATAAAATTTTCTTTTTTAGGCTACATATAAAATACTTTTTAAGAAAAATTTTTACGGCAAAACTTAAAAGTTCCGTTTAACTCCCAGCACAAAGAGATAATCCAGCTTTCCACTCTTTAGCACCCTCAAACCTCTCATCGTTTGTTCCTTCCGAGAAAATGTTAATTCCATATCTCAAAAATCCGCCTTGCAGAAAACAAAAAAAGGTTGAAAGCGATTGAAAAATGATCAATTTTTAACCAATTCATTTCTCACGTAGTTTCATCAAGGCACTAAAATGATTGATAAAACTGATAAGATACATAAGGTTAGGGTTGCCCAGTATCTACGGATGTCTACTAATCTCCAGGAGTTTTCTTTAGATAACCAAGCACGATTCATAAAAAAATATGCTGATGAGCATAATATGGAAATCATACATACCTATGACGATGCTGGTAAGAGTGGTGTAACTACTACTGGAAGGCATGACTTTAATAAACTTGTTAATGATGTTCTAACAAAGATTATTAATATCGATGCAGTCCTTGTATACGATGTAAGTCGTTTTGGTCGATTCAAGGATCCTCAAGAAGGCATTTACTATAAATATCTTCTCAAAATGAACAATGTGAATGTCATTTATTGTGCCGAAAACCTCCCGGAAAATAGTGAAACTGAAACATTCATACTTTCTTCACTTATGTACGCAGCGGGAGCCTTAAGTAAAAACCTTTCGATAAAGGTATTTGCAGGACACGTAAACCTGGTGAAAAGAGGATACTATCAAGGAGGAAAACCCGGATATGGGCTTAAAAGAAAGTTACTTGATAATAATAATAAATCAAAGATGATACTCGCTCATGGTGAGAGAAAGAGCCTTCAAACAGACAGAATAGTTCTCGTTCCTGGAACAAAAAAAGAAATTGAGCTGATAAAAAAGATTTTCAATATGTTCATTTTTGACGGATTAAATGAGTATCTTATCGCTTCACGACTTAATCAGGAGGGGTATAGATTCAGCGATAAAACAGAATGGACACGTGGTCGAATTCACTCCATTCTTATTAATAGCAGATATACAGGAAAATACACATACAACCGAACATCACAAAAGTTAAAGACAAAAAAGGTTAGAAACCCTGAAGATGAATGGATTGAGTATAGTTCTTTTTTTAAACCCATCATTTCAGAAGAAAAATTCAAATTAGCCAAGGAAATAATTGATAATCGTTCTATAAAAATGAGCAATGAAAAAATTCTTGATTGTTTGAGAAAAATTCTTTCTAAGCATGGAAAAATATCAGGCTTTATTATAGACGAGGAGGATGGTAGTCCATCAAGCAGTGTAATTGCAAACCGCTTTGGAGGTCTTCTCAATGCTTATAAATTAATAGATTATACCCCTGAGCGAGATTATCAATACTTAGAAATAAACTCTTACCTACGAAAAAAACATGGTGATATTGTTAACAAAATACAAAATGAAATTCTAAGTAGTGAAGTGAAGATACTTGAAAACAAGCTGATTTCAGTTAATAAAGCCTTAAGCTTCTCAATAGTGCTTTCGCGATGTAAAAAAACAGGTTTGAACAAGCATAGATGGGTGGTGCGATTGGACAGGAGTTTAAATCCAGAAATTAGTATCATTGCAAGAATGAACAGTCTCAACACAGAGCCTGTTGATTATTACATATTACCGTCATTAGATTTTTTTGAAAATGAATTAAAACTCAAAGATAACAATAACCTTTTGTTTGAAATGTATCGTTTTGATGATATCAAACCATTCTTTAATATGCTATCAACTGATAATAAGGATGTCATATAAATGCAAGATCAAAATGTTCATATGGTTAAAATATCTTCTATAAAGGTAGTCATTCCTCGTTCAAGGAACAAATTTCGCCATGCAGAAATAACTGAAAGCATTGATGCAAGTGGGCTTAGAAAACCAATAACGATTCGAAGGATTGTTGATAAAAAATACGATTTCGCTTTGATATGCGGTCAAGGTAGACTTGAATCGTTGACTGCATTGGGTGAGGAGCTAATTCCGGCTTTTATATTGGATATAGACGAAAACCAGGCTTACATCATGAGTTTAGTCGAAAATATGGCCCGAGTAATTCCAAGAGCAGGGGAACAGTTTCAACGAATAAAAGAAATGACTGAGCAAGGATTAACTAATAAGGAGATATCAAGCTCTACCGGCCTATCTTTGCACTGGATTACAAGTCTAACCATGCTCATTAATAAAGGGGAAAATAAGTTACTTTCGGCTGTTGAGTCAGGATGCATACCAATATCATTTGCTGTTGAAATTGCAAGAGTAGACTTCGAGGGTGGTCAAGAACTATTGATAAAAGCTTTTGATGAAGGTTTAATAAAACATAAAGATGTTGGTAAAATTCGTGAAATACTCGATTCACGAGATGAAGGACTTAAGGGATTTATTAATAATAACTTTGGTGTTGCCAAGAAAAAGAAAAAAATGACTACTGATGAGTTACAACAACTTTATCAGGATAATATCTCCCAACATAAAAAAATCAAAAATAAAGCTGAATATGTAGAGATCAAACTACTCGTTGCAGGCCAGATATTCAAAGAACTTACCAGCAATGAAAGCTTTTCTAAAATAGTAAGTGAAGAGAGTCTACAAGATGTTGTGAAAGTCATAGTTAAAAACACTACTAATTGAGGTGTGAGATGATCAAATACTGCTTCAATGACAAGTCAGTAAGTTTTAAACTGGCTGATCTGACTTACACAAAAAAGCTTCCTGTAAATTTTCAAATCAGTAAAAAATTCGCCCAAATAAAAAGCACTATATTAGCCATCGGCTTAGTAGAACCAATACTTGTCTTCATTGATCAAACAGATAATTCTGTGAAAATCCTCGATGGCCACCTTAGGGTTGAGGCTCTTAAAGAGTTAGGTGAGGATAAAGTAAATTGCCTTATTTCGACAACATACGACACTTACACACCAAATAAAAAAGTTAACCGAATAACAATAATACAGATCCAACGAATGCTTAAAGAAGCTGTAAGAGTAGGAGTTCCTGTTGAAATGCTTTGCACCGCACTAAATATAAGTGTTGAGTCTCTGAAATCTAACCTCTCAGTTCTGAAGGGTATATGCCCGGAAGTGATAGAACTGTTTAACGATAAAGATATTCCGGTTAATACTTTTAGAACCTTAAAGAAAATGGTTCCTTTGAGACAGATAGAATGTGCGAACTTGATGGTAAAGTTTGAAAACTATTCAACTCTATTTTCGGAATCACTATATCACAGTTCCTCTCCTGAATACCTTATACAGCACCCAAAAAAGAAATCAGACTCAAAACTTGCGAACAGGAAAGCGATAGAACGACTTGAGAAAGAAATGGCTCAAGTTCATTTTGACACTCAAAAAATCAAAGAAACATACGGCTCAAATAGCTTAAAACTAACAATTATCATTTCTCATATCAAGAAACTGCTAGAAAATCCAAAAGTATTTCATTGGCTTTTGAGGAATAAGAACGATTACCTGAATGAACTAACAAATATCTCTGACATAGATAAACTCACTTAAAAAACCATATGGGATTACATTTTATCATTTTTTTATTAAAATGCTTGCATTCATGCCTCTTTTTATTAGAATGCTTTCTTACCACTGAGGCACTCTTTCCTGCCCAATCCCATAGTATGCTTGCTTTGCACATGGGGTGTGAAGGCTATCAGTTGCAAACTGAGAAAAGATGGAGTTAATGCCATGACTTTTGAAAAAGTTGTGCTGGTTCGCCAGTATGATCGTTTCCGAAACGGGCAGTGGGAAACGGTGTGCCAGCACACTCGCTCCCTGCCACGTCGTTGATTCGATTCAGAGATGCCTCAGTGGTAACCCTTCTTATTCTGTCATTTCCTTATCAATTTCACTTCCAAACATTCGATTATAATGTGGAAGATCATCCGTCTTATCAAAAACATCTTTGAAGATTTCAAAATATTTTTCAGTTGCCCCCCTACCTAAATTATTTATATTCGAAGAGTCTGAGTGTGACCCTCTATGCATATAGCGACAGAAGGACTTGTAGGTAATATCACTTTCCGACTCTGCAAGTTTTTCTAATACTACTTTAAGGCTTTCCAACTTACATGAAAATGAAAAATAATATTCAAGAATATTTCGCATTACATTTGGAAGAACAACCGGATTCACAATACCATCTTTCACATTTTTTAATACCATCCAATAGGATTCATACTCATTTTTGATATCACCTTTAGACATGGCAATGACATCACTAAATTCATTCTTTATTACTCTCAATAAATTATATTGCTTATCGAAGGTTTTTATTTTAGGTGGTGCTAGTTTTAAAAGCTCTTGGAAAAAGAACAAGTTATGGGTAAGTATCAGAACTTTAGCTTCTGGTGCCATACCTTCAATAATTCGATAATGTATCAATGAAGATATTTCATAAATATAGTCATGAGATAGACTTGATATAGGATCATCAATTACAATTAACTTATCTTTAACCTCTCCTTCTTCGAGTTGACCTTCGCAACACTCCAAAAAATACAAGAAGGTGATTATCGTTTTTTCACCTTCACTTAATGATTTGTAAACTTCAACATTATCGTTCCCTCTGTGTATTTGAAAAAAATTTCTTTCATGTGCTTTTTTAATCTCTAAACCATTTAGCCCAAGATTTCTGAGAGATGCATTTATTTTATCTATAGTTTCGTCCATGTTTGAAACTTTTTTTCTGAGCTGTGAAAGATTATTTTTTTCCTGCTGTATTTCACCTTCAAGAGTCTCTTTCCTTTTTATTATTGTATTCCTTTCCTTTTTCAACTCATCCATATTACTGTTATTATTATCAATCACATCACCGCATAAATTTCTCAATACCATCCAAAGCTTGTTAGTAACATTGGAAATGCTAGCTTCATAAATATTTAACCTGTCATTAATTTCTTTTATTTCTCCATTCAAATTTTTAATTTTTGTGTTCAATTCATCGTGATTCACTGATAAATCAGTGACTGATATTACAGCCGAAGGTTTTTCAATCTTTTCTTTGATAGCGTTTTTATTTAGTTCAAGTGCTTGCCCGTTCTGTGCGATTAGACTCCAGATACTATCGTCATCAGAAATGTAACCCGAGCCATTTAGAGAATGCTCTAATTCTCTTGTAAAATCGTCACAAGCTTTGGAGTAATTATTATGAAAAGATCTAAGATCTTCTAATCTTAGTTCATATGTTTCGTCAAATACATCTTTTATGGCTTTTAAAAAATCATTATTGATTGTATCTCCTTGGCAGAATGGACATTTCGTGTCATTAACATATCCTAATCCCAACTTGACCCAATCTGCATTCCCTAACTCATTAATAACATTTGAAAGGTAACTATTAGACGATGGGATTAATGGTGTTAGGAGCAGTTCTTCTTGTAGTCTATTCAAGATAGGCATTGATGGGAGGTTGATTGAATTGAAAGAAGAACTTTTATTATTTTTTAATTTTTTATATTCATTTAAAACATCATCTGAACTAGCTTCATCTTTTCTAACTTGTGTGCATATTTTATTATATAGGCTATCTTTTCTTAAACTCCCAGTCATTAACTCAGTAAGCTCGGTTGCTCTGATATGTGCTGTTTTTTTCCATACAGCATCTTTACAGCTATTCTCAAGCTTTGTAAGCATTTCATCTTTTTCTTTTATCCCATTTTCAAGCCGTGTCAGACTACCTTTTAAACTAGCCATTTTTTTATCTGACTGTTTAATATCCTCCATAACTTCTTTATTACTTTGACTCAATGTAAAAACACCAGGTTGTTCAGACTTATGATAAAACGAGTCTTCTACAAACTGATTGTTATATACGACATACTGATAATCATCTTTTTGACTAAAAGAACACTCCCTGTATGATGAATTGGATGGGCTATAAAAATATCCTGATATGGTAGATTTACCGCTTCCATTTTGACCATATATAAGATTTATTTTTTTACTCAAATCTATATTAATGCTTCGCTCTTTAGAATAGCTTCTTACATTTTTAATCACTAACTGTGCCATTGATATATTCCTTTTATTCTACAAGACACAAAAATAATTTAAAATGGCTCATAAATGAGCCATTTATATATGACCGTCAATATTTACTCCAGTTATCTTCCAGCCACGAAGTGACATTCTTGTGGCTTCTGATATCACTAGGCAAGTATTCTTTTATCATCTTCTCAGCCTTGAGTGCTGATTCCTTACTTTTAAAAGAATGCTTTTCTGCAAATCTATTTAAGAACGGAAGAACTTCATATCCTTCGTTTCTGCTGAGCAATGTGCTGTCAGGCTTACCTGTTTTTTTAGGATCGTCATCACCTATAGCAGTCCAACTATAGGTATATTTCAAATCTGATTTATTTATAAGGGCCATCATAACCTCCAAAATACAATTGATGATATTATCGGTTTGAACACTATTTACTTTATTTTAACGAGCTAAAATACTTAGAGAATTTAACAACTGTGTATCCAAGGTTTCCCTTGCCGGTGTGGGTAGCCCATTTGCAACTCTGTAATTCTTAATGGCTGTTCGTGTCGCTGGTCCCATGCTCCCGTCAATATTGCCGTTGTAAAAACCTTTATCGAGTAAGGCGAACTGCACTCTCATGATCAACCGCTTACGTTTTTCTGTATCAGCAGTCAGCCCACTACTTGCACGGTTGGCACCTGTGGTTCCTGCTGAGCTTGTTGTAGTTGAGCTATCAGTGTCGTTAGAACGAAGCGAACGGATTGAGGAGGAGGAGCGAGTTCCTGAACTGGATGAGTCTGAGGTGCTTGGCGAGCTGTAAGTTTTGGGATAGTAAGGAGTGCTTCCGCCATAGTATCCACCGCCTGATGAAGAACGGTGTGAGCTGTGGCTACGGTGAGAACTGTGACTTCTGTGTCCGGCAATGTAGAACGGCACTTCGGTGTTGAGTGGGGCTATCACCAAATCATGTTCGTTCAGGCTCATACCAGGTAAATCACTGGCACCAGTAGATGAATCACTTGCCCATACAGAGTTATTAAGAGCCAAAAATCCAGGAAGCAGAGCCGCGAAATTAAACTTCTTCATATTATTGGTCTCGGAGGTTGATGAAAACGGCCTTTTGATGAACTGAAGTAACCAGCACAGGAAGCCTTCTGAGTGCATTCATCACATTCTTTGGGATAGTAATTTTTCCAGTCAGAGATGGACTGTGTAGCTAAACCCCATGCCCTTTCAGGAAGGTGGCACAGTGGGTAATTGAAGATGGTAAGAGGGATACCTGACCTGTGTGCAGTGTCTATAGCCGAAAGGATTTTTTCACTGTAATTGTCGTGCTCAATGAAGATTGAGGACCAGTTCTTACGGGCCCACCCAATCGACTCTAACCCCATCAGGGAGATCTGGTTAATGTTCGAGAACACACGACCAGCAAACTCTACTATGTCATCAAGCTCTGTGTAGTTCGCCTGAGTAGGGATGACTCTCAGTTCTATGTTGATTCCTGAGTTACCGGCATTGATCAGTCCCCTGACTGTTTCATCAAATGCTCCCTCGCTTCCGACCAGATAGTCGTGCATTGATGCTCTTGAAGAATAAAGCGGTATCCCAAACGTGATTTTGATCTTATCGCTTCTTTCCTTCATCTGCTGGGTAAAACTGACATCCGCAAACTTCCTTCCGTTGGTTAGAACATGCAGGGCTGTGTCAGGAGAATTTTCATTTATGAAGTCCAGAAAATGCAGGAAGTCTTCGCCATAGAGCAAAGGCTCTCCCCCGCTCACTCCCACTACTCCATTCAGAGAGAAGGAAGCGATAGCGAGAGCTGACTGGTTGAGAAGCCAGTCATCGTTTCCAGCTTTAGGAGGCTGAGAACAAAACAGGCAACTGTTGTTGCACCTTTCAGTGACAAGGACAGTGTTGTGGTTTGCTCTACGGGACAGTATCACCCGAAGCATGTTGCCGTTGTTGACGATCCCAATGTCACCATCTTCAATGGAATCGAAAAGTTCCTGGCTCACAATCGAGTCTGCAAAATATGCAGGCAGTCTGGAATCGAGTTGTGTTGCAGTGACAAGCAAATTTGGCAGATAGAATTGAGGATTCTCGGGCTTGGTTTTACACAGGCAATAGAAGCCTTGCTGAACTGCTAAGTCCGATGAAAACCGGAAAACATCGTTTCTCAGCACCTCAGACATAAGCCCACCTTTTGAGCATCTCAGCCATTGGTCCATCCTGAGAGATTTCATTCAACAGGAAGCGGAACATCCCTTTGTGATACTGGCAAAAGGTTGACCGACTCTTGTCACCAACAGGCTCGCCATGAACACTGATGTTCTGACAAGGATCTGCTCCACAGAAAGGTTGGTAAGCACAGGTATCACAACCGGGCATGGCGAAATTAAATGAAGATGAGAGAGCGGAACGGTAGTATTCGTTGCTACTGAATGACAGTGAAGCAAACTCTCCTGCACTGAAATCTGCTTCAGGATTTACTTTCTGAAGCATACGGCTTTCATCGCTACCGTATACCTTGCCGTCATAGTTGAACAGGATGCAGTTCAGCACTACTCCGCTTGGTGATTTCAGATCTGCATAACCACTGAAGCCCGGATTGAAAATTCGCTTTAGATGGATTGAAGCTGAATGCTCAACGACAGGTATGCCCTTCTGGTTCTGAAGCAACACTTCCTGCATTAACTTTTTATAAAACTCAAAATATTCAGGCATTGAAAAAGTGAAGCTCTGCTTCTGTGCAAACCCATAGGGACTTACTGGCCTGATAAACATGTCGGTTAGGCCAAGAGACAGATGAGCATCCACTATGGAAGCTGGCTCTTTTGTCAGCTCCTTAGTAACTGTGGTTACCGTAGCTACCCGGTTTGCTCCCAGCTCTTCTGTGGTTTTTCTAATGCCCGTGACGGCTTTGTTGTGAGCCTGAGAGTCGGTGAGGATACGGTTTTTATTATGGACGGCTTCATTACCATCAAGAGAGACAGAAAAGGTGATATTCCGTTCTTTAACCCAAGAGAGGATGCTTTCATCGAGTATTGAAAGACTCGAAGCAATAACCATTTCGAAAGCACCACTACCTAATGAACTATCGCACTCTTCATAAATTGCCTGGACGAGATCGAATCTGAGAAGTGGTTCTCCACCCTGCACTTCTATCTTGTAAGGTGAAGTGCCCAGCTTCTTAATAGTGCTGATGATTTGCGGAATCAGTTCAGGGTTGAGGTCATAACCATCAGCGGTAATCGATGCTCTGCTGACCTGACAATACTTGCATGTGTGATCGCACCTGAGAGTCGGCACAATCATGAAGATTGGTCGGACGGCCAGCTCGTTCATCAGTCGCTTGGCAAAGGCAGAACTCAGTGAGGCTTTTGAAACTGCCTGAGTTGCATCGTCAGCAATGAACAATCGGCTTTCAAGTAGCTTGGAGGTTGTTTGTTCTGGAGGGAATTTGTTATCAGCAAGAAGATGTAGCTCTTCGTCATCGACGAAGCTGTGAAAGCCAGCAAGGTTGCTGATGAAGACTTTGCCATTGCTCAGGCGGTCAAAGTTGAATGGCATAGTGTTCATTGAGAGAGTCTCGAATCGATGCTCCTCAGAACATTGTCGATAATTGAAGTCCTGACTTGGCCGGTATGTGCCTGAAGCTTCTCTCTGAGCTTATAGTCATTCAACAGTCGTTCGAACTCAAACTCGACCTCGTCGTTCCAGTCTTCGAACGAGACGAGCCAGTGCTCATCGTTTTCATCAAGCTTCCAGCGAGTGACAGCACTCATCCAGTAGAGAGAATTTCTAATCACCCAAAGGGAATAATTTGATTTTCTTATGTTTTTTTGCATAACCCGTCTTTTTTTCGCTCTAAGTTACATTGCTTGGGATTTGTGAATTACATTTTAATTTTCTGAAAAAAATCGTATGATACTAATATTACTTAACATTTAAATCTGTTACTTGCAGATCATTCTTATTTACTTATGCTATCGCTAGATAACAGATATGTAAATTTATTTTGCAAAAATCATGATCTCGTGCAATTATATAAATTAAACTGTTATGTTTCATGGGCTTGCACAGCATTGGCATTAGAATTTTAAATGTAAAAAATCTTTATAGGGATATGTATGAAAGTAAAAAGCATTGGTTTTGAAATTGAAAACCTTAATCCACATATAAATAGCATTGAAGTATTTAAAAAATTTATAGAGGCATCTTCACGAGTCTTTTCTTATGGTGATTTTTCCAGGCAAGTACTTTTGTCTGAAGGGAAGGATTATTACTACGGCATGGTTCTAACTTACAGAAACCAGAAGAAAAGCTGTAAATCGACAATTAAAGAAGGCAAATTCAAATTAAAAGTTGAAGATTTAAAAAGTAGTGAAAAGTTAGTTTCATTCAACTTTTTTTGTCTAAAGAAGAGTAACCTAAAAGGTATTTATCTTTATCACTACTCTTCATGCTCGATTAATTCTTTGTTCTCAACCTTCCAGACAATCAGTAACGAATACATACGTAATATAAATAAAGAAGACATTAAGTTGCTTGGTGAAAATGCCAAGCAAAAGGATATAATCAATGTAAATAAAAAATATAAACAAAGGTTAAACTTTAATATACTTACAACCAAAGATAATATTGAAAACATCTTGTCTAGTTTCAAAAAAATAAAATCAGCTTCATTCAGGCTATCGCACATAGGTTTTAATCAAAAACCAATGAATGCAATTGAACCTTTAACTAAAAATATTGATGTTAATTTTTCTATTGATGCAAATGAAAGAACTAAAACACCAAAGCTAGGAAGGCTAATTTCAGAAGCCTATAGCGGTGTAAAAGACATAATAAAAGCTAAAGTTGTTGCTGTTGATTACAATGATAACGAACGCTTTATAGACATAATAAATTGCCCTACTTTTTTTGATGAATATGATTTTGATTTCATCGCAGATAAAGTAGATGGACTAACAAATGACAATTATACATCTAATGAGATTATGACACTAATTCAAGAGCAGATGACTAAAGGAAAGAATGCAAATGTTTTTCTATGAGTTCATATCAAGACAAAGAATACTTTGTCAATATGTAATATTGATAGCAATGTCTTTGCTAATTTTATTCTTATTGGTTTGGATGTATCGTGACTCGCCAGATTTAAACAATAATTTTTTTAAGTTTTACCATAAGAATCTTAGAGGATACCTTTTTTCTGGATTTATATCCGTGGGTTCATTTTTACTTAGTCTTCATACATTTGTAATTGTAAATTTGAAAGAAAAAGTTTTCGGCACTGTCGAGTATTTGGAAGTTTTTAAAAAGGCTAGCGGTTCAGAAATTGTTAAGCAATGCGATCTATATAAACCACTGGATAACCTCTCTGGCTTTATTAATTCTTCCATTTGGCTCTCAATTATAACTGCTATTTCACAATTCACAATTGGATTGTCAACGAATTTCTATGCGAGTATTTACTGTGTATGGGTATCTATATTGACTGTTATTTTTATGCTTTATTGTTTAATGGTTATTAGAGAGAATATAAAAATACTTTTAAATCAAAATAAAAATCCATAACAACAAAAAAAGGAAACACTATGAAAAGCAGAAGAAAATCAAGAAAAAACAGATCAAACAAAAGGAGAGTCAATAACCCTTCAAATCCAAAGAACAAAATATATAACCATTGCATTTTTTTCTTAATGCTCGTTTGCATCGCTATATTTTTATACCTTTATTTTACATTACCTGAACTATTAGAAACCCCTTATCTACTTGTATTCCCACCAATATTATCAGCACTGATTCTTACCATTTGGTATAGAAAAATCGAAAAAGAAGCTGAATATATATTTTCTATATCTGCATGTTTATCCGCATTATCACTTTGTATGGATGCGTTACCTAATTACAACAATAAACTGTTTGTAACCTTATTCCAAAATGCATATGGGTATACCCTTATTTACACTTTAGCTACAATATCTTTAGCCAAGGTACTTGTTCCTGTTAAAGAGAAATTCTCGTGGTAAACTATAAATTTATTTATCTAATGAATCTCTGAAAAGATAAAATGAAAACGCAATCAAATAAACCCCGGCAGTTATCATGAAGAAAGTTTCCAATAATGTAATACCATATCTACTTGAGTAAATAGCAAACAAGAAATAAAAAAAGCAAAGCAAAAAGATAGCCGATGAAAAAAGTTTAAAATAAAATTTCATATGTTTTCCTTTTTTAATAAATTAATTATCATAAAAAAAACCTTTGTCAATATCATGGGTTGAAATTGTAATTATAAGCAAGGGCTAACTTAGCGATGCTCAGTTGCCTTGCTTTTTCCGCCCTTCGGTTGAAAAAGAAAGATCAAAGCCACAACACAATCAAATGCCAACCCATTGACACCATTGACTTTTATGGTATTTATTACATATAGCATACGGATTTGCTATCAAGCCTAAATATCAAAAGGAGTTGATATGGAAAAAATAAATATTGTTTTCGATGATGAGTTTCCTTCTTCGTTTACCAATGATCCTTTCGCAAAGAAGCTACCGCCTAATCGTCTTCGCAGATACTCAGTAACTGTCAGATTAAATGAGGTTGAGCTGGGCAAAGTAAACCAGTCCAGAGGACAGCTCAGCAGAAGCTGTTGGCTGAGATCTTCAGCTCTAAAGCAGTTGCCTCCCTTAGTTCCAGAGGTTAATAAAGAAGCCTGGCATCAACTGACGGCTTCCCTGCAAAAGTTAAATGACCTCACTTCATTTCTTATTCGTCGCGGATCTGATGCTCAGCCTTTGAGTAATGAGGTCGATACTCTCAGGCTGAAGCTATCTCATGTGAGAGATGCCCTGCTCTCACTCGATAAGTGATTTTCCGCTCGTGAAAGGAATGCAAAAAATCCGCAGGGGTAGGTGCTTCAGAGGTGTTGTCACATATGCACTTGCCCCAGCATCTCATCATAAAACAGCTCCTGTGATAATCGGCGGTAACATGATTGGCTTATCTGTCGATGAGGTGACTGTTGAGTTCATGCGAACACAGAAGCTCCGCCCAGATGTGCAGAAACCTGTCTGGCACAATTTTCTTCGCCTTCCTATAAGAGATTCACTCACCAAAGAGCAATGGAAACTTGTAGCTGACGACTACATGAAGCGAATGGGCTTCAGTGATACTCATCTCCGTTGCTATGTCCTCCATGATGACGAGGCCGGCCAGCACATTCACATAATTGCTTCCCGCATCCGTCTACCTGATGGCCAACTCTACCTTGGCAGAAATGAGAACCTCATCAGCACCAGAATCATTCAAGAGCTTGAGCGGGATCATCAGATCACATGAACCAAAGGTCCATCTCCTTCTTCAACACCCAAAGTCAGGAAAACTGGAAGGAATGAGGAAATGATGGAAGCAAGGACAGGCAACAAAGCACCAAAGAAAATCATCCAGGAAGCAATTGAGGCTGTGCTGAGTTTCTATAGCACCATCACCATTGACGATTTCATCTATGAACTCGGTAAGCAAAATATAACAGCCAGTGCGAGCATTGCTTCTACTGGTAAAATGAATGGTTTCTCATTTAAGTATGCAGGAGTCGCCTTCAAAGCCTCCCAGTTAGGTAAAGCCTACTCATGGTCGAGTCTGAGTCAGAAGGTTACCCTCACCCCTGCTGTCGAGCCTCAGGTGATAGACGATACAGAGTTGCCTGAGAATGAGTCAGAAGCAATGGAAAGACTGACGAACATAGAAGACGAGCCTGTGTTCCACTCCCCTGCTATTCCGCATATTGAGGAGACGAATACTAAACAGGTTCGCTGGCTACTATGGGTCCCATACATGAAGCAGATTATCCAAGCCTTGAAAGCAACGGGTCTGAGCATTCTTAAGCCGTCAATCAAGATGAGACCCCTCCACTTTGTTACTCCCTACCAAAGCAGTCATGAGACAAAATCGCTCACGGCCACCAAAGAAATCGCCACTAGTCAGAAAAAATTTTCTATCTGATGTGTTCTTAACCTGCTAGTTATCAGTAGCTTAAAACTAAACATTAAGTCAAATGCGCTATCTATTCTTATTAATAATCATATTGATAGGAAAAACCGATCGATCGTTTTTACAGATCAATTTAACCATCATGATAGTCTATAACTATCAAAAAGATCTGATCGATCGGTACAAATGATTTGCTAGACACTCATTACTGGCCGTAATGTAACTTCAAACGAAGCGATATAGCTCACTGATTTATCAGCAAAATAAGCTTATGGATGCGTGCGCTCTGAATCCAACGAAACAATACTGGATGGTTCAATGACAACAATGACAGAAGTAAAACAGCCGAATTTTTTGATGATGAAACGTGTGTGGATTGCCATCGCTCTGCCGATTGTCATTTTTTACTTTTTGGGTATGCAAGGCTTAGTTCAGCTTGCGATGATTTGGGTTTTCGTAAGCATCATGCTTTTGATGTTCGCCTATAAGAAGTTCAAAGTTAAGAAGTGGAATGCCAGCACCAGGGATTATTTTAATGAAAAAAATGATGGTATCTGGAGTCATGAGTATTTCAGTTCATTGATGATCATTGATACCAACAAAGGAAAAATTTTCTTAAAAGAAGAGAACAAACAAAAAACTTATAATCTTTCAGATGTAAAAGAGTGGAGATATAATTTATCACACGGAGGAGAGATTGCTGGAGGCGGATTAAATAGCTTTACCCTAAATAATATTAACACTAACAAAAACCTGTATGAATCTGGCTTCTTCGTAACTGTAAATGATGTTCAGCAACCAGAATGGCACATTCGATTTTTCCCAAAAAGCGGGCATATCAATACTCAGGATGGTGTGAGAGATCTTGAACTTCAGTTTAAGAGTTGGATGCAAGTCTTCGATCAAGTGTTTAATAAATAACTATTAGGGGTAGAAAATACTCCACTAAAATCTGGATTAACCTGATGCTAAATAATGAAAAATTGTTAGTGGCTTTGATTACTATATTTTTAAGTGGATGCCAACAAATTGAGTCTGGTGTAAACACGATTGATTCGTCGATAAAATCGCTAAATGAAAATTTAAGCACAAGTAAAAAAACCAAAACCCAGGACAGCGGTCAGAACATTGCATTATCTTCTGCAAAGTCAGTCAGTGGTTTAGGTAAAATTTGTTCCGATCATGATAGCAATACCACAATGTCTGAGAAGAAATGGACAGGTCAAGTTGTTAGAATTCAGAATGTTAAAATCCTTAGGGTGTCAGAGTTTAATAGTGCCAAGACATTGGGTGCTAATACTCATGGTGAGTATGGAATATTGTTTAGAACAACCGACACAAGGAAATGTATGGGAGTTTTACATATCCAATACTATGATGGTTTAGAGAATGATATTGCCAGCTTTAAAAAAGACGAATTGATTACTGTTACCGCAAAAATCAGCAGTTTTTCAGATGTAAGTAACTGGTCGCAGTATACTGAAAGCCTGAACTTTACCACCGTAATAGATTTCACTGGTATTGTTACTAAACCATAACACATTAAAAAAAGCGGGATTCTTACATCCCGCTAATTCCTTATGAATTACTTCTTCAGCATTAAAAACCTTTATAAAAGATGAATTCCTTCACTGATTCTTATAGGTTATAATCAGATCACGCGATGAAGGAGATGAGTCATGACAGAAAAAATCACCAGAGAAGAACTTAAAAATTATGGATTTACGGATAATCAAGTAGATATCTTACAAGAATACTCTGACAAAGATAATAAGCCTTTCATAACTCTTCTGGAAGAACTGAAGAAACGATTTTATGCCGGAGTGCTTTTAGTATCTTTGATGACTATCGCTTTGTTGGCGTCCGTCGTCAACTATGATAATGGGCATCTTATTGGTGTCATTATAGTTTCTATTATTTTATATGCATCCATATTATTTTTGATCCCAATGCAATTTGGCTACAAGGCAATGAAATACTTAAAGACAAAGAAAAACTCTCTTTAATTATTTTCATTTCTTCCTGTGTGAAGGTCATACATCAGTTTCAAATTAGGCCCATTACTAACAATTTTTAGAGCAAGAGAAGCTTTGCTTATATTGTTAAAGTGACGGGCATAATCGCTTGGTATGTTTCTGAACAATCTCCAGGCATCAGGCTTAACAGTAAACTTCAATAGTCCGTATGCTGAGAGTCCTACATCCATTGCTGTGTAAGCTTCCCTGCCTGTAGTTGCATCGAAACCAAGGAATTCAGCCGAAGCAATGTAACCCTCTTTAACCAATCCAGTATGTTCTTTCTCGCCTATTAGCGAGTAAACACTTTCCTCAACAGAGTTGGCCCCGTGCATAACCAGGAACAGCCCTGCTCCGGCACCAACAACATTCCCGGTGACAAAGGAAGCTACAAAGATTCCAACACCTGTTACAACCTGAAAAGCTCCAGTTACCACCCCTATACCGTTGATGATGTAACCCAGTTCGTTCTGATAACCTTTGACCAATTCTACTGAAGCATGAACCACGGCTTCACCGCTTCTGAGCATCCGATCCTGAATTGACAAGTAATCTTGCTCAATCTTTAGATTTTGAATACATTCCTGACACTCATTTTCAGATTTTGAATTACGTATTGTATGAATCTGATTATCAATAAATTTCTGGATCTCATTTTGAAACTGCAATCTGGCAAAACCATCCTTAAGATGGATCGCTGAGATAAAATTTGCTTGGCTAATTAACTGATTAGCCTCAGCATTTGCCATGACTAAAAAGTAATTTAGGAATCTGTTTTTATCGAGGTAGTTGTCCATGCATTTGCCCTGTGCAATTATAGATCCAGTAATTTATTTAAACAGATTCAGTTGAAAACGAAAAGAGGAAGCTCGAATGAACACGGACATCTATCTGAAAATAGATGGCATCACTGGCGAGGCTAAAGACAGTAATCATGCTGGATGGATTAACATTGACTCATTCACATGGGGTGCAAGCCAGCCCGGCAACATGTCCGTTGGCGGTGGTGGTGGAGCTGGTAAAGTGAGATATCTTGACCTCAGTGCACAAGCACCGATTGATAAGGCAACTCCAGCTATCATGCGGTATGTATCTAACGGAAAACATATAGCTAAAGTCGAACTATCAGTCTGCAAAGCAGGAGGTAGTCAGATCGAATACTGTCGTATCACCCTTGAAGAAGTATTGATTACTAATGCAATTTTTAATGGGTCTTCACAAAGGGATCTCGTAGGTATGACTTACCAATTCCAGGCTTCTAAGGTCAAAACACAATATTGGGAGCAGTCCTCTACTGGTGGTAAGGGAGCTGAGTCCCAATCGTCATGGAACATTAAAGAGAATAAAGAAAGCTAATTTTCAATTAGTAATCTTCAAAGCACTCTTTAGGTTAGGGTGCTACAGATGAATAACTAATAAAGGTCAGATAATGCTTGATAACAAAGAAACCATCCTTAGATTCAATTCTCCGATAGTAATGAAATTATTAAGTTTAGTTCCTTTAGCTGGAATCATTTACTGTTTAGGGGCATCAAGTCTTTGGATATATCTAAACAGATTAGGCCGTCTCGATGTCTTTTCTTTGGTTTTTGAAAGTGAAAAAACGTTTGATATCATCGCCTTTTTTTTGATCATGTCGATAATATTATTCATGCTTTTATTTTATACTCCATCCGCATTAATGATCCTGTCCTTCAACAACAAATTTTACAAGAGTGAACGTTACCCTGAAACAATAGAATATTCGAGCAAAGCGATATTAATAACATCTATACTCACAACAACAGCGATTTTTTTCATAGCATTTTATTCATTATTTGAACTAACTTCAAAAAACACATGGACCTTATTCGCAATAGCGACTCTAGTGAATTTATTTTGCTTGTATTTCTTTAATAGAAAGTTTTTAAAAGGTGGTGTTTTATATAACAGAGTAGCTTTATATAAATATAAATGGTATTTATTATTCACTTCGTTGTTAATTGGAGTGATAGCTATTACCCCTATGACTGCCCTATCCTTATTTATCCCTTTAATTAAAATTAATGATGATTCATCTCCTGAAAGTCTTGCAAGTGTAGTTCTTGTTTCATTAGCTATTATAATTATGTCGCAGATCCCGGCAACATTATTTCTTCGAAAAAAAGAAATACCCTCATCGTTTAAGAGATCATGTTTATCGATTGGAATATCTCTTCTATTATTAATTCCGATATCTTTTGTAATTAAACCAATCCCCATAATGATAATAGACATTTCAATGAAATTATCAGGAGTGACCGACTTTAGAGAACATAACTATACAATCAACTCTAATGATTACCCTGTGGAAATTTTTAATTATCCAAAATGGGATATACAAAAAAATGTCGCAAATAACAATTATACTATTAAAGGCGTCACCTTTTTTTCATACAAAAATATAAGCCTGGTTTGCCCAGTCGATATCAAAAAAACATATAAGGAAGCAAGAAAATTTTCAATATTCGACAAGGATTTTGATGAGAACACCTTAACTAACCTCGATAAAAAGATGCAATCATGTTTCGTCTTCGACAAAAGTAAAATTATTCAGTGGAATAACCCAACCTAAAAAAAAGGATCGTAATTTTATTTCTGTAATTACGGTCCTTAACATTTAAATTTGCCTTAGTTTACTTTTTGTTGATTTTTCTTTCATCGAAAATGAGTGTTGTTCAAAACTAACTTTCTGTTGCTTAAATATTTTTTCAACATCGTGATCATTCCATATTATATATTCAACAATGAATCTATAATAATAAAGAACTCTTTCCAAACTAACTGTATCAGGTATTGTATGAAAATTAGGGCTAAGCAATGCAGATGAGAGAACAGCAATAATATTACTCGGCCCTTTCAAATGAGGATTTTCATAGTCCTGATGATACTTCAAAAAATATCCTACACAGAAAAGGTAGGCATCTTTCACAATCTTTTCTTTGTTACACTGAGACTCATCATACCTAATTATAAACCTATTAAGTAAAATCAAAAACCTCTGATCTGGCAAATATCTTTGTAATCCATTCATAGTAAGCATCCTTGCTAGTTTGTCATCCGTGACATATTATTTATAACGTATTCTATTTTAAAATCAACTTTTCTCACCTTAATAACATTACTCTTTATGAGATTTTTCTCTATCAACTGGCATCAGTGGGGCATTTAATTGATGTTCTTTAATACCATGTTTGTAAGCATTAAACTGCCATATTATGAACTGTTGTTTTAAAACCCTAACTTCTTCTTTGAGCGATTCATTCTTTAATTGCAAATTTTTTATCTGCTGTGAAGCAATGTTAAGATTTGCAGGTCTTTTAACTTCGGATACTCCAGATTTTATGTTTTTCTTTTGAAGTTCAAAAGCCCTTACTATCTCTTTATGCTGACTAAGCGATTGTCTTGTCGGTCTCTTACCCAGAAGCTCTGTAAGAGAGTCACAAAGGTTTTCCCAGGTAAATTTCCCTTGCCTCAAACTCTGCCATCCTGCTATAGAATTTATAATTATTTGTAGATCTTTATTAGTTAAGTGTTTGGCCATTATTGTTCTCCTTGTTAGTTATCTTGTCATCCTTCTTCATTTCTAAAATACGAGACAAGTGTGAAAAACCGTCACCATGTGTTCTTATAAGTGAACCATCAGGTAGTTCGGGATTTTCCATCAATGCAACAATCCCCTTCACTCTTTCAAGTGTCTTGGTTTGATGCTGATACCACTTGTCAGCTCCAAGTTCCTCTTCACTGATAGCTTCTTTAGCCTTATCAACGAGGTCTTCGGTCGTATCAAGTAAGGACCTGAGCCTTTCGAGTTTCTGCTTCTCACCTTTGACACATACCTGCTCACTACAGTTGATACAATCAAAGTATTTGCTACAGGGAGCAAAAGTATAATCATGTACACAATATCCATACTCTGTAGTATGAACAGCACCATGCTCTAACTTATTTTTTAATTCATGAATAGTTGAAATTTCAAAGTTCTCATTCATCTCACTATCGCAGGGAATTATGTTATTTTGATTAATCCCCAAAGCTTTCACTTTTTCAATCATTTCATCTTCAGTGATGTGGTTGTAAACTCTGTTTTGTGTGACTGATACTCTTCCTGACCACTTTGCTATGTCCAGTTCTCCAAGGCCTCCTCTCTGGGCGAGAGTGTTGAGTAAATGTCTTGCTTGATGAGTTCTGAGAAATAATGGGTTATTATCCTCATCGTGATAACCATGCCTTTCGAAAAGATTCTTATGCTTACTGATTTTTGAATAGCCTAACTCTTTGGAGAAGAAGGTATTTGTTATCTTAAACAAATCATTACCAGTTTGACGTTTCATGCTGAGCTGATTATCGAATAGAGCACAAAGAGCATTACTGAAGCGAACATCCTTTTCCTTATCAAACCAGATTTCTCCGCCTCCTTGTTTTTTCATCTCTTCCTCAAGCATCTTACTTCTTACTCTTGAATTTTCAGATAACTTTAACAATCTCTTAATTGCAAGTCTGGCAGTAGGAACCATAATTTCAGGTATCCACTTAATGTTTTCCCCAAAACCTTTCAATGAATAGAATCTCAGGCCATAGCATTCCTTTCCTTCCCTGTTCTTTTCAACAATTTCACAATCAGCTCTAAGTGATAATATTTCAGTTATACGACTGGGTGCGCACATCAGCAATGCAAACACTGAAGTAACAAACAGGTCTCTTTCGTGAAGGTCATAATCATGCATAGAAAAGATCTCACCAATTGCTCGTAATGCTTTTTCATTAGGCAGTTTCGCTAATCTGGCATTGTCTGCATTATCAGAGATCGACAGCCTTGATTCAGGTGGTCTGATGTAACTACTCCACTTCATTAATCCACAATTAAGGAATTCTTTCTCATTCAGGAAAGCAACCAATCTCTCCATAAATTTACCATAACTATATGCAACTCCTTTAGTGTAGTTTTCATTAATGTCGGACAAGCACTCATCGAGAATGACTGGGTTTAGTGATTTTATATCCCCAGACCCAGTAACAAATAATAAATTCTTTTCAATCACCCTGAGCACAATTGGAAAAGTTAGTTTATCAAATCCTTTAAGATTAGAGCAAAAAATATAAGCTACATATGATTTGCAAAATCCAATGTAAGATGAATCAAGATCTTCTGCTTTACTGAACGAGTCCAACTTAACATTCTTCATCTTAAATTTAGAAAATTTAAATATTTTCTTCCAATGATTACTCTCCCAGTTGTTATCAAGTAGATTGCCACTTAGTTGTTCTTTGCAATTCAGAATAAATTCGTTAAGATTTTTCTCTGCTAAGATTTCTGCTTTATTCCTCAAATTAACTATATCACTTTCATTCATATCTATTGCTCCTTTGTAATTTTAAAACCTCACATTTTTTTACTACTTCTTCGACAGCCATTATTGTTCTGTCTAATGTTTTACTCATAGTCTCATCATTAGTATCAGTCATGATTCTTTCTCTTTTTTTTAATAAATGATTTCGTAGTTCAATATGTGGTGCATTAATAAATGGGCGAAAGTGATGGCAGGTATAACAAGGGACTGGAACATTAGCCTGACATGATTTACAACCACCACATGCTCCAGTGACATCACCTGATAAATCCCTTACTGCTAATTCATTTTTCTTTATTGAGTCATCACCCTGAATTTTACCTTGGAAAAAACCAGCATATTTTTGCATTTGATTTCCCACTGCTTCATCAATTCTTGCAACATGATCAGCATTAAATTCAACGTATACACCCGTATATTTAGTTGTAGAGTGATCTAATAGTTCTGCAATAACTAATTCGCTGGCACCTTCTCTCGCAGCTCTTGTGCCTACCGTATAACGAAATCGTCGAGGGTTTACATTTAATCTTTCATAAGTTCTTTCCGAAATAACATTTTCTGTTTCAGCAATAAAACTAAGTGTATTATTTATCTTTACAGAGTATTCGTGAGCTTTATCCGATACAAATATCTCTCTCAATTCCTTATTGATTTTGAAGCTTTCTAACTTTTGCATTGATATAAATAGCGGTGTATTTTCAATCTCTTTGTTAGTTAGCTCTCTTTTAAGTATGCTACGAGTTTGCTCAAGGCTCAAATCACACTGCTTACGGAGTAAATCGTATAATTCTTTTGTCACTTGAAAATTTCTGTAAGCTTCCCTGAATCCCAAGCCTTGTTTTATCCTTGGAATGCTAATGACATAAGAATAGCTATTCTCATTTACTTTTAACCTTCTTATATCAGATACCTTCATCTGTGAAATCTGTAGTGGCCTTCTTCCAGTTGCGCTTATCAGCAAAGCCATTGCTAATTGTGTAATATCTATGTTCCCCTTGTCATATGCTCTATAGCAAGCTTCAAGAAAAGATTGTAATTCGATATCAGTAAATGGGCCTTTAACTTGATCTCTTCTTCTTACAACTTCTCCTTTTTTATTGTCAGGGATTATCAATTTACACAAGAAATCATATGCATCTTCATCTATTCCAGAGTAGCCCAATTCATACCATTTTTTTATGAGTATCCTTACCGATGACATAATATTATTATTCTTGCCATCAGATCCTCTAAACTTCACAAGGGAAAACTCATCAACTCGCTTTGGATCTACAATTGCAATAAACCTCCTGAAATTATTATTTATTACTTTAACTGAAGCAGGACTTAACTCACAAGCCAGATATTTAAGCACCTTTAAGTATCCTTCCATTAATTCTTTATCAATTACATCCTTGACCATTTTAACATTTACCGTCACATTTCGGCTTAGCCTCCATGCCTCATCATTTAGGGAAAAGTAATAACCTTTGGTTTTAGCTTCATAAGCGCTCTCATTATCTTCACTATTAACATATACTTTTAACATTATACACCTCCTCTATTGATCATATCTTTCTGCATATTCAGAGCTAACTCTGCGGCCTTGTTTTCGGTGAATCTTCTGTTATAAGTAGAAGCAGTCCCCGAACCCTCTTTCCAGCCCATGAGTAAAGACCTCATTTGTTCTTGCTCATATTGATTAGGTGGACTCTCCATGCGGTCCATCTTTGAAGAAAATTCATAATTCCAGGTGTGTCTTAATTTATGCCCTGTCATTTTGCAAAGTTCGGGGCAAGATATTCTTAAGGCATTAATGATTTTATGATATGCCTGAATAGATAATGGTTCTCCAACCGTATTTCCCTTTTTATGACAAATAAAAAGATAACCATTATCCTTTTTCATTCTGTGCTTTCTTCTTTCGACTTTAATATAATTGGAAATTTCCTGACTTAAGTCATCAGATATAGACAACTTTCTACTTAATGTTTTAACGAGCGGTTGTTTAATCCTTGAGTCATGAGGATCATCAGCTCTTCTGTTTATAAAAATTGTCTGAGAACCTATATCAATATCTTCGATTTTGATGTTTAGTAGCTCTCCTGCCCTCAATCCCAAGTTATAAAGAATCAGTATCATTAGTCTATTTCGCCTTTGAACATCAGAATTAAATGGATTCATTTCTGAACCTATTTTCAAAATCTCAAACAAAATATTAATTTGATTTTGATTGAGGTTTCTATCTTTTGCTGAATCTTGTTTCCTGAATCTGATCTTAGGTCTATGACTTTTCAATTTCGCAATGAACTTTTCGATAAGTTTGTGATCTCTTTTATAACTCACTGTGAAGAAGTCACATAACCATTCAAGATATTTAATAATTGCTGTTAATCTGAAGTACTGAGTATTACTATTAACCCTGCACCCACTATCAAGACTTGCAACCTTCTCTTTTTTCATTCTCTTAGTTATAAATTCTTTTAGTCCATCAATCTCTTGAAGATTAAGAAACTCTGCTGCTCTGATCCTTGCCTCTATATCTATCTTCTTAAAATTTAAAAACCTGTAAAACAAAGCTATACTCGCTGAATGTAGCTCAATAGTTGAAATAGATTCGTTCTTCTTTCTTAATTCTGATGATATATATAAACACGGATAATAAAGTGGCACTTTTGAAACTTTATCAGTGATTATGCAACATCTCTCCCCTGTATCCATTTTTATTGTATTAGTTACTATTCTATCCATATGTCTCCTTATTTTATTTACATTATTTCAGTTCCAGTTTTGTCTAAAAAATCTTGCAAAATAGGTATATGTATAACCTACATAGAAAATGACCTATAAGTATATTGCAAAGAAATTATTGTCTTTTACTTAAAAAAATCAGTAATATCAAGTGGATCTAAATCATTTATTGCATTTATGTATAAGGTAGATAGAAGGTATATTCTATTTACCTTATACTGACTTTTCGTTACTCCATCCCTTGTTATATCTGATATCTCCAATATTATCGTAAAGTATTTTGCAATATTGCTGTTTAAAAACCTTATAAATATTGCATTTTCAGAATCTTCTTCATTAAAGAATATTATTTGTTTTAACTCTTTTTATGTTATTGTCAACCCCCTCCTTAAATACTCATTAACAAGAAATTAACAAATAAGTTTACATAATATGTGTTTTTTTAGTATCATTGTAATTATCATTTATTGACATCCATTTGAGGTTATATGAGTTTTCGCACAATGCTCCCCAAAATAGGTTTTATTGTGGCAATTTTGTCAGGACTAGCAACCTTTGGCGGTTTCGTTCGCGACCTAAATAAACCGTCACCTAATTTAAATGTTAAGATTGATGAAAACGCTTTTAACATCCCTACACAATATATTGAAAAAATCGTAAAATTCCACAATTTAATTAGTTATGAGAAAATTCATGATTCAATAGATGAGATTGTAATTAATGGAAGCTCTATTGAAAAAGACATTTTAACAAATAAAATAATTAGTTTAATGTCTACACAGTTCTCACCTCCATTCGAAAAAAGTATTTTCGAATATAAGAAGCAATATTTTATTGATATTACAAATACTGGTGGTGTTATTGCTAAAGATGTTTATGTGGATTATCCTGAAAAAGTGCTATTAAGTACAAGAGATGATAACGATAACTATTCTAATAACGACACGCTTGTATCCAGCTTAAAAATCCCCTCAATAAGACAAGGAGGTAGGTATTTAATATGGGTTTGGACTAAGAATGATAAGTTTGATGTTAGTGACATAAAGATTGGAACTACTGATCAGGTCGCCAAACTATCGTTTGGTCAAACTTATTATGGCAAAACTGGGCAGATTATAAGTGCAATTCAAGATAACCTTGTTTTATTCTTTGGGTTGTTAGCATTGCTGGTTGTACTATTTGTATACTCGCTTTCGATAGTAATATCACAACTTATTGATAGCGAATGAATTTAAAACAGGCAACTGGGTTCGTTGCCTGTTTTAGGCATCATATGTCTTAGAATTCGTGAAGATTTATATAATATAATCTATTAAAAACACCCTTGCGTATGATACCAAATCATGAATATTTATTAACGGTCTTTAGAGCCTGATTCAAATCATGTTTTTCTTGTTGAGCAACTGAGTTTAATATGGTTCGGTTCAATACATAAACCAAAACCGAATGCCATTTTTTTCTTTCCTCGGTAAAAGACCATTTTTCTAATAATACATCGTTGACACATATCCAGATGATTTGATAGTCATTGCTGATAAGAAAATCTTTGAAAAAGTCGTCTTCGATACATAAAGCGTGACCTATAACTATCTGTGATTTGAAAATCCAGAATGGCTGTGGTTTTGTTAAGTCAGATAAAGTAGAAAAGGTTAACCCCCTAACCTGAGCAGCTTGTATGGTGCTACTTACTCTATGATTGTTTCTCCAAGCACGAAGATCGCCAAGTAAATAATTTACTCTCTGATTTCTGGCTTTGCTTTCAGAGGATTGATACTGCACATAGGGTGGCCCATCACCATTCTGGCGATAACGAGCAAGGGTTTTAACACTTACTCCTAAATACAGTGCCGCTAAGTCCACACCAATGGTGGCATCATCCGGCATGTCACCAAACAAACTCCAGACCTCTGACATCTCTCTCAAGGTTTCAATAGCACTCATGCTTGCTTCCCAGAATATTCAAGTATTGGTGGGTATTTTGCTGAAGCCAGTAAATTATTATATAAACTTGGCGCAGTCATCAGTATATGTAGCTCAATCCGCTGTAGTGCCTCAAATACTCGGTTTTTGTCCGGTTCAGCATACCTCTCGGTAGGATCGGTTGTGTTACGGTGATTCAGAAGCTTCTTTACAACAGCATAGGAGCCAATCTCTTCAGCGATCCTGCCAAAGGTTCTTCTCAGGTCATGAGTGCCTAACTTAGCGATTCCGGCTTCTGCACATAGGTATTCCCTAAGTGTTTTACTATCACTATAGTGCCCGCTTTTGCTTCGAGGTGATCGTGCTGGAAACACCCATTTTCTGCGACTCGCTTTTACTTCCTTATCAAAAACGATATCCCTTCTTTGCTCTAACAAACATCTGACAGCATCACAGATGGGAAGCTCATGATTCGTCCTGTTCTTGGTATCAAAGAAGAAAATTTTCCTATTAGCCAAATCGACATAGCTTGTAGACTTTGCTTCTTCTGCCGATAGCTCTTCTCTCCAGCAGAGCGAAGCCGTTTCTTCCTTTCTCGCTCCCAGTAACACCGTTAGTAGAAGGTAATCGCAACCAAGGCGGTTGAAGCTTCTTTTGTTATGTAGTGCATCAAGAAATTTACCCAATGTATCTTTTGTGGAAAGCGGATTTCTCACACCTTTTGATTGATAGCTTTCTTCCAGTTCAGAGCGACTACGGTATTTCTTTTGCACTCTGAGCACAGTGAATGGGTTGTAAGTGAGAACAGGCAGTCGTTGCTGGCTCTGTGCATTCATCGCTTCTACATCGATAGAATGTTGAACTGCCACATTTGCCCATCTGAAAGTCTGCTCGGCCGTCGTTCTGGTCTTTGAGGCTATCTCATCAAACTTCTTGAGAATGAGGCTTCCTGTGAGGTCACGGACTCTATACCGCTCCCACTCTTTAAGCTTCTGTTCAGCTTTATCAAGCACCCGGATCGAATTTGGTTTTGCTGGTTTGCTTCGTCCTAAGAGGTGCTGACGATATTGAGCAAAAATCTCACTGAGAGTTAGCTCTGCGATATCAGCTTCTCGTTTAACTGTATTTGGGTTTCTTTTAGTAGATTTCATCGATTGTGCGTAGGTTCTCGCAACTTCACGAGCCTGATCAATCGATGCAAAATCCGATACATTACCTATCGTCGCTCTGATTACCTGTGAAGGTGACTTGCCCTCTGAAGGACTTCTGTCCCCTCCTGATACTCTTCTCTGGATGATATAGGTCTTCTTTGTTGCACTGATCTTTACACCAAAGCCTACGGGTGAATCACGGTGGCTGTCAGTGATAAGATACGGCTTACCAGAAATGTTAGGCACATACACAACTCGTCCGTCTGAATCTAACTCAGGTTTGGTTTCTATCGATAACTTATTGATAATTATTGATTGATTCAGAGTCATCTTCACTGTTGTTGCCTCATGTATACCAGAAGAGCCATGTTGTATTCTCGATAGTAGCTAGAATACATCTGGCATACAAATTTTCGGATTTAGATGGATTTATCAGGGTTTCAAATGGGGCCACTTGAGTACTTCTAAAGCCATAAAAATGAGTTAATTCAATATGAAAGAGTCTACAGATAAGGACTTTTCAACCCATACGCCAATGATGCAGCAGTACCTGCGTCTCAAGGCGGAGCATCCTGACATTCTGCTGTTTTACCGTATGGGTGACTTCTACGAGCTGTTTTATGACGACGCAAAACGTGCCTCGCAGCTGCTGGAGATTTCACTCACCAAGCGCGGTGCGTCAGCGGGCGAACCGATCCCGATGGCGGGTGTGCCCTATCATGCGGTTGAAGGTTACCTGGCTAAACTGGTGCAGTTGGGCGAATCCGTTGCCATCTGCGAGCAGATAGGCGATCCGGCGCTGAGCAAAGGCCCGGTCGAACGCAAAGTGGTGCGCATCGTTACCCCAGGTACCATCAGTGATGAGGCGCTGTTGCAGGAGCGGCACGACAATCTGCTGGCGGCGATTGTGCAAAGCCCGCGCGGTTTTGGCTACGCCACGCTGGATATCAGCTCAGGCCGTTTTCGCCTCAGCGAACCTGCCGATGCTGAAACCATGGCGGCAGAGCTGCAGCGTACCAATCCGGCGGAGCTGCTCTACCCCGAAGATTTTCATGCGATGTCGCTAATCGATCAGCGACGCGGCCTGCGACGCCGTCCGCTGTGGGAGTTTGAGATCGACACCGCGCGCCAGCAGCTGAACCTGCAGTTCGGCACCCGCGATCTCAATGGCTTCGGCGTGGAGAATGCGCACCTCGGACTGAGCGCGGCGGGCTGCCTGCTGCAGTATGTTAAAGATACCCAGCGCACCACGCTGCCCCACATCCGCTCGCTGAGCATGGAGCGGCAGCAGGACAGCATCATCATGGATGCGGCCACCCGCCGTAATCTGGAGATCACCCAGAACCTGGCAGGCGGCACCGACAACACCTTAGCGGCGGTGCTGGATAAAACGGTCACCCCGATGGGTAGCCGGATGCTGAAACGCTGGCTGCATATGCCGCTGCGCGATGCGCGCATCATTAACCAGCGTCAGGAGTCGATTGCTGAGCTGCAAAATCTCAGCGACGTGCTGCAACCGGTGCTGCGTCAGGTCGGCGATCTGGAGCGAATCCTGGCTCGCCTGGCCCTGCGCACCGCACGTCCGCGCGATCTGGCTCGCATGCGTCATGCGTTTCAGCAACTGCCGGAACTTAACCAGCTGCTGGCCGATGTTGAGGCGCCCCAGTTGCAGAAGCTGCGCACGCAGATGGGCGAGTTCACTGCGTTACGTGAGCTGCTGGAACAGGCGGTGATTGAGTCACCGCCGGTGCTGATCCGCGACGGCGGAGTCATTGCGCCCGGCTACAACGCGGAGCTGGATGAGTGGCGCGCACTGGCAGATGGCGCAACCGACTATCTAGACCGGCTGGAGATCCGCGAACGCGAGAAGCTGGGACTGGATACCCTGAAGGTCGGCTTTAACGGCGTGCATGGTTATTACATTCAGGTGAGCCGCGGACAGAGCCATCAGGTACCGATGCACTATGTCCGTCGTCAGACCCTGAAAAATGCTGAACGCTATATCATTCCGGAGCTGAAAGAGTACGAAGACAAAGTACTCACCTCCAAGGGTAAAGCGCTGTCGCTGGAAAAAAGCCTGTATGAGGCGCTGTTCGATCAGTTGCTGCCGCATCTTGAAGCGCTGCAGTTGAGTGCCGCCGCGCTGGCAGAGCTGGATGTGTTAAGCAACCTGGCAGAACGTGCCTGGTCCCTGAACTATTGCCGCCCGGTATTGCAGGATAAAGCCGGGATTAAAATCAGCGGCGGACGCCATCCGGTGGTGGAACAGGTTCTGAAAGAGCCGTTTATTGCCAATCCACTGTCACTGGCACCCCAGCGCAGAATGCTGATTATTACCGGCCCCAACATGGGCGGTAAAAGTACCTATATGCGCCAGGCAGCACTGATTGCGCTGATGGCATGGATTGGCAGTTTTGTTCCTGCCGATGAGACGCTGATTGGCCCGCTGGATCGCATCTTTACCCGTGTCGGTGCCGCTGACGATCTCGCCTCCGGGCGCTCGACCTTTATGGTTGAGATGACCGAAACCGCTAACATCCTGCACAACGCCACCGAAAACAGCCTGGTGCTGATGGATGAGATTGGACGCGGAACATCCACCTACGACGGTTTATCGCTCGCCTGGGCCTGCGCCGAAAACCTGGCGAACCGTATCAAGGCGATGACGCTGTTTGCCACCCATTATTTCGAGCTGACAACCCTGCCGGAAAAAATGGAAGGCGTGGTTAATGTCCATCTGGATGCCGTTGAGCATGGCGACACGATCGCCTTTATGCACAGCGTCCAGGAGGGCGCGGCCAGTAAGAGCTATGGTCTGGCGGTGGCGGCGCTGGCCGGCGTACCCAAAGAGGTGATTAAGCGGGCACGCAATAAGCTGAAGGAACTTGAGACCGTTTCAAACCACTCCGCGTCATCGACGGTCGATGGCTCTCAGCTACCGCTGCTGGTTGAAGAGACCTCGCCTGCCATGGAGGCGCTTGAGGCGCTGGATCCGGATACGCTGACACCGCGTCAGGCACTCGACTGGATTTATCGTCTTAAATCGCTGGTCTGATATTACATCCCGTACATCGCACCGCGTTAATGCGCGGTGCGATGCTTGCTCGCCCGCAAATCACTTTTCTGCAGACATAAAAAAAGCGATGGTTTTCACCATCGCTTTTCGCATTCAAACTCAGATTTACTGTTAACGATTATTCACGAAACAGTGCTTCAATGCTGAGGCCCTGCGCCTGCAGGATTTCACGCAGACGGCGTAAACCTTCAACCTGAATCTGGCGTACACGCTCGCGGGTTAAGCCGATTTCACGACCCACATCCTCAAGTGTTGCCGCTTCATAGCCCAACAGGCCGAAACGACGTGCCAGCACTTCACGCTGCTTGGCGTTCAGTTCGAACAGCCATTTAACGATGCTTTGTTTCATATCATCGTCCTGCGTGGTGTCTTCCGGGCCGTTGTCTTTTTCATCGGCCAGAATATCCAGCAGCGCTTTTTCAGAATCACCGCCTAATGGCGTATCAACCGAGGTAATGCGTTCGTTGAGACGTAACATGCGGCTTACGTCATCAACCGGTTTATCAAGCTGCTCTGCGATCTCTTCCGCACTCGGCTCATGGTCGAGCTTGTGGGAAAGTTCACGCGCAGTACGCAGATAAACATTCAGTTCTTTCACAATGTGAATCGGCAGACGGATGGTACGGGTTTGATTCATGATCGCCCGTTCAATGGTCTGACGAATCCACCAGGTGGCGTACGTTGAGAAACGGAACCCGCGCTCCGGGTCAAATTTCTCTACGGCGCGAATCAGGCCGAGGTTACCTTCTTCAATCAGGTCCAGCAGGGCTAAACCACGATTGCTGTAACGACGAGCGATTTTCACCACCAGGCGTAAGTTACTTTCGATCATACGGCGACGGGAAGGGATATCACCCCGCAATGCACGGCGAGCGAAGAAGACTTCTTCCTCTGCCGTTAACAACGGAGAATAGCCAATCTCCCCGAGATAGAGCTGCGTCGCATCTAACACACGTTGCGTCGCACCCTGTGATAGCAACTCTTCTTCCGCTACGTCGCTATCACTGGCTTCATTTTCAACGAGTGCCTTCTCATCAAAAATTTCAGCTCCGTTCTCATCGAATTCCGCGTTCTCATGTAACTCGTTTACTTTCAGCGTATTCTGGCTCATAAGCGGCTCCTACCCGTGATTCCAGGGCAGAACATAAACCTGTTTTGTTCTGCCGGATTATCGCTGCGGTAAATAACGCAACGGGTTTACGGATTTCCCCTTGTAACGAATTTCAAAGTGTAATCTGACTGAACTGGTTCCGGTGCTACCCATGGTAGCGATCTTTTGCCCCGCCTTAACTTCCTGTTGTTCCCGGACCAGCATTGTATCGTTGTGGGCGTAGGCACTCAGGTAATCATCGTTGTGTTTAATGATGATTAAATTACCGTAACCCCGGAGTGCGTTACCTGCGTAAACCACTCGTCCTGAAGCAGTGGCGACCACAGATTGTCCGCGCGTCCCGGCGATATCGATACCTTTATTGCCACCTTCGGCGGCAGAGAAGTTATCGATGATCTTCCCGTCAGTCGGCCAGCGCCAGCTTCCGACCGGCGTTGAACTGTTGGTTGTACTGCTAACCGTTGGGGGTGCGGTAACGACTGGAGCTGTTGTCGTTGCAACATTTGCTCCATTCGAAGGCAACATTTTGCTGCCACCCGAATTACCTGAATCATCAGAATACGTAATAACAGGTTGCTGTGCAACAGCAGGCGATTTAATTTGTGGCGCCGCCGGAACGCCGCCCTGCGTTGCATCAGCAACGGTAATGGGATTGCCGCCAGTAATCGGCTGACCCGACCCATTGCCAATCTGCAGAGTCTGGCCGACATTCAGGCCATATGGCGCAGGAACATTGTTGCGCTGGGCTAAATCACGGAAATCGTTGCCGGTAATCCAGGCGATGTAAAACAATGTGTCGCCACGCTTAACGGTATAAGTTTCACCGGAGTAGCTACCTTTAGGAATGTTCTGATAACTGCGATTGTAAACAATCCGGCCATTCTGCGTCTCAACATTGCTGTTGGTACTAATCATTCCACCATTAGCGGGGGCAGATGCTGAATTTTTGCTTAACATTTGTCCCTGGGCTGGCGTGGCAGGAACGCCGCCTGAACTCGTGTCTGCTCCAGACTGGTTAGTGTTCATGCCGCCATTATCGCCAACGCGACTGATGGGTGCCTGTGAGTTGTCGCTGGAGCTGCAGCCTGCCAGCCAAAAACCTACCAGTGAAAGCGCCGCCAGACGGCGTAACTGAAAAAGTGTGCTTCCCGTGCTCATTAATCCCCCGTGATGGCAACTCTGATCTATCTGTTTCACTGTATCTGCCAGCAGGATACTCTGCGCGGCGCGATAAAATCTGCGTTTTCGATGAATAAACTGGATAGTAACAACATCAGGTACGTGGTGCTATGAAACAGTTGTGAAGAAATACGAAGAGGGTCAGGCCAGATCGCCCTGCACCAGCGGGACAAAACGCACTGGTTCGATGGTCTCTTCCATCACCTCTTCGCCCTGACGACGCAGGCGCTTCAGTACCTGCTGATCTTCACCAACTGGCAGCACCATGATGCCGCCTTCTGCCAGTTGTGCTATCAGCGCAATCGGAATTTCAGGCGGTGCAGCCGTGACGATGATGGCATCGAAGGGGCCACGTGAAGGCCAGCCCTGCCAGCCATCACCATGACGGGTTGAGACATTATGCAGATCCAGCTGTTTCAGACGGCGCTTGGCCTGCCACTGCAGCCCTTTGATGCGTTCCACTGAATAAACATGGTCCACCAGGTGGGCAAGAATCGCCGTCTGATAACCTGAACCCGTACCAATCTCCAGCACACGCGAATGCGGATTAAGCCCGAGCAGCGCGGTCATCCGCGCGACCATGTAGGGCTGTGATATCGTCTGACCGGAGCCGATGGGCAAGGCAACATTGTCCCAGGCTTTATGCTCGAACGCTTCGTCGATAAAACGTTCGCGCGGCACCTCGCTGATGGCTTTCAGCAGGTTTTCATCATCGATGCCCTGCTGACGCAGTTGTGACAGCAACGTCTCAATACGCCGATTCACCATGCCAGGTTCACCTCAGCTTTAGCCAGCCAGTCACTGAGAACGTTCTGCGCGCTGTGCGCCGTTAAATCGACATGGAGTGCCGTGACAGAGACGTAGCCCTGATCCACGGCGGCGAAGTCTGTATCCGGGCCCGCATCCAGTTTTTCGCCTGGCGGACCAATCCAGTAGAGTGTATTGCCACGCGGATCCTGCTGCGCAATCACCTGATCCGCCGGATGGCGGCTGCCACAGCGCGTCACGCGGATGCCTTTGAGTTCTGACAACGGCAGATCGGGAACGTTGATGTTGAGAATGCGGCCAGTGCGCAGCGGTTCATGCGTCAGCGCCCTGAGCAGAGCGCAGGTCACGGCCGCCGCGGTGGCGTAGTGCTGATGGCCGTTGAGCGAAACCGCGATAGCCGGCAAGCCAAGATGTCGCCCTTCCATCGCCGCCGCCACCGTGCCGGAGTAGATCACATCATCGCCCAGATTGGGGCCGGCATTGATGCCCGACACCACAATGTCGGGACGCGGCTGCATCAGCGCATTCACCCCCAGATAGACGCAGTCGGTCGGCGTCCCCATCTGGACGGCGATATCACCGTTTTCATGGGTGAAGGTGCGCAGAGGCGTTTCCAGCGTTAATGAGTTCGAGGCACCGCTTCGGTTACGATCGGGGGCAACAACCTGCACGTCAGCAATCTGCCGCAGGGCTTTCGCCAGAGTCTGAATGCCTGGCGCATGAATGCCGTCATCGTTACTGAGCAATATCCGCATTTCGTTCTGACCTTTTTTTATTCGACTGGTCGCCGTGACGGAACCTGTTTTAACGGCATGGCAACAGGTGAGGAATGGACGGCGATTTTTGCATTCTAGCGAGGCGCGCAAGGAAGTGGTAGGCGTAAATCACACGACGGTGGGGGTTTGCCGCAACATTACCCACACTGCGGGTCAGGTTGCGGCGAAGATTACTCATCAATCTGATCGGGCGAGTCCGCGTGGGTCAGCAGCTCACGGACCACGCTGGTGGCAAAGCTGCCCGCTGGCAGCCAGAATGCCAGTTCCAGCGTGACATCATCCCACCAGCTCCACTGCATATCGCGCGGCACCACCAGCATGGCACGGCGTGCAGCATCAACCTTCTCACGTTCAATCAGTCCCAGCAGCAGCGTCTCATCAGCCAGCGCCTGCTGTTCAAAGGCCAGCGCGTCAGCCTGCGGGCCAGGCTCGCCCCGTCCCGGCAGCGGCGCGGTGATGCGCAGCTCATGCTGCTCAACCCGGCGCTGTGACTCTGCCAGTTCATCAGGCTGCGCGACAAACCAGCTGCCTCGTCCGGTCAGCTGCAACGCGTCGCCGTTGAGCACCTGAGTCAGCCTACCCTGCTGTTGCAGACGCGCACTGGTCACCTGATTAAACAGCGCACTGCGCGCGGCAGAGAGCATCAGGCTGCGCTTGTTGCGGTCGCGAATAATGATCTCATTGCGCGCCCACTTTTCTGCCATCACGAGGTTATTGCCGCCGCGACCAAAACGCTGTTCACCAAAATAGTTCGGCACGCCCGCATCGCGAATCTGCGCCAGACGCGTTTCAACTGCATCACGGTCACTGATCTGGCGGATGATCAGCCGAAACGCGTTCCCCGCCAGTGCGCCGATGCGCAGCTTACGTTTGTGGCGCACCGCCTGCAGAATCTCGACCCCTTCCAGCTCAAAACCGCGCAGATCGGGCATAGCATTACCCGGCAGGCGAAAACAGAGAGTCTGTTCCGTCACCGCATGGCGATCTTTCATTCCGGCATAACTCATGTCGCGCTGATGAATACCGAGATACTTCGCCAGTGCCTCAGCCACAAAGCGGGTATTGGCCCCCACTTTACGGATGCGCACCAGCAGGTGCTCACCTTCACCATCCGCGCCATAACCGAGATCTTCAACCACCACGAAATCTTCCGGATTGGCTTTGATCACGCCGGAGGCCACGGGTGTGCCGTGCAGGTAATTCAGCATCATTGGCTGTCAGCTTTCAGGACTAACGCCACCGCTTCACAGGCGATGCCTTCGCCGCGCCCGGTAAAGCCCAGCTTCTCGGTGGTGGTCGCTTTGACGTTGACCGCATCCATATGGCAGCCCAGATCTTCTGCAATATTGATCCGCATCTGTGGCACGTGCGGCAGCATTTTCGGTGCCTGAGCAATAATCGTGACGTCGACATTACCGATGCGATAGCCTTTGGCTTCGATACGGCGCCAGGCCTCACGCAGCAAGCCGCGGCTGTCCGCCCCTTTAAAGGCCGGATCGGTGTCAGGAAACAGCTTGCCGATATCGCCCATCGCCACTGCGCCCAGCAGCGCGTCAGTCAGCGCGTGCAGCGCCACATCGCCATCCGAATGGGCGATAAAACCCTGCTCAAACGGGATCCGCACACCGCCAATCACTAACGGACCCTCTCCGCCAAAGGCGTGAACGTCAAAACCGTGACCGATACGCATCATGCGCTCTCCTTTAATTGAATCTGACTCAGATAAAAAGCCGCCAGCGCCAGATCTTCTGGCCGGGTGACTTTGATGTTATCACTGCGTCCGCTGACTAACAGCGGGTGGTAGCCGCAATACTCCAGCGCCGAGGCTTCATCGGTGATGGTCGCGCCTTCTGCCAGCGCCCGCGTCAGGCAGGCGGTGAGCAGCGCATGAGGGAAAAATTGCGGCGTTAAGGCGTGCCAGAGATCATCGCGCTCTACGGTATGGGCCACCGCGGCTTTGCCCGGCTCGCCCCGTTTCATGGTGTCACGCACTGGCGCGGCCAGAATCCCGCCAACGTGGCTCTGTTCACGCACGTTGAGCAGTTGCTGGAGATCGTCGGGATGCAGACAGGGACGCGCGGCGTCATGGACCAGCACCCAGGCGGAACCCTGTGCGGCCTGCAATCCGGCCAGCACCGATTCGGCGCGGGTCTCTCCGCCTGTCACCCTGAGCACGCGCGGATCGCGTGCCAGCGGCAGTGAAGCGAAGTGCTGGTCATCAGAACTGAGGGCGACAATCACCTGTTTGATAGCGGGATGGGAAAACAGACGCGCAATGCTGTGTTCCAGAAGGGTGTGCTGACCAATCGTCAGATACTGCTTCGGACAGGTTGCCTGCATGCGGCTGCCGATCCCGGCAGCGGGCACCACGGCAATCACATCCGCAAGGGAGGCCAGAGTGTTCATGTTTTATCGTTGTTGGTTAAGCGCTGCTTGTTGCGCGTTGCGTTTGTTCTGGTCAGGCACCAGACGATAGAAAGTCTCACCGGGCTTAATCATGCCCAGTTCATTGCGTGCACGCTCCTCGATCGCTTCCGAGCCGCCATTGAGATCGTCAATTTCGGCAAACAGCTGATCGTTTCGCGATTTCAGTTTGGCATTGTTTGCCTGTTGCACCGCGACATCATCATTGACGCGCGTATAGTCATGGATGCCATTTTTCCCCAGCCACAACGAATATTGCAGCCAGCCAAGCAGCACCAATAACAGTAACGTCAGTTTTCCCATCCCGCCCCCTAAAAACGGCCCAATCATCCCATAACTTTGCACAGGACTCCACACCAGCGGAGAAAATGGCGCGCTTTGCTGCGCGTCTGCGCAAAATATGAATCAGTACCGATTCAGACGGGAAAAGATTTGTAACCTGCCGATGCGTTTGCACATCAGCGCGGGCGCGCTGAGGGCTTACCAGCCGGAGAGAAAAGAGAACATTAACCAGAAGAGCGTGACCACCATGATCACCGTGGCGAGCGCGGCCCACAGCCACTGTCCACTCAGCAGCGTATTCAGCGCGATACCCGTGACCACCGCAACCGGCAGCAGCGCCAGAAAGAATGGCCAGGTATAAAGAAAGAAGAACAGCGTGTTAGAGCCGAACAGCAGGAAAGGGATCGCCAGCGCGCACCAGTAAGCGAGAAAGCCGATAACGCCGCCCGGCAGCAATGAGCGCGGCTCATCCGGGGAGGAGTCATCTTTTCGAGCGAGCATTGGGGTAATGTTCTGCATAGGCATCCTGTTGGCGCGAGGGCGGCAAATCAGAAACGATTTGCCGCTGTCTCTTCAGGATCTGATGATATCGCGGTCACGCAGCAGGTCTAACAATTGGGCGGCGAGTTTTGTAACCAATTGTTCGCCATCCAGCTGGATTTCCGGGCTATCGGGCGCCTCATAGACGCTGTCGATGCCGGTGAAATTACGCAGTTCACCGGCGCGCGCTTTGCGATACAACCCTTTCGGATCACGCGCTTCACACACGGCTAACGGCGTATCGACAAATACCTCGATAAACTGTCCCGGCTCCAGCAGATCGCGCACCATCTGACGCTCGGCGCGATGCGGCGAAATAAAGGCAGTGAGCACCACGAGTCCGGCATCCACCATCAGTTTCGCCACTTCACCGACGCGACGGATATTCTCTTTACGGTCATCATCGCTGAAACCGAGGTCACGACAGAGGCCGTGACGCACATTGTCACCATCCAGCAGATAGGTGCTGACGCCGATGCGGTGCAGCGCCTGCTCCAGCGCACCGGCAACGGTGGATTTCCCCGAGCCCGAAAGCCCGGTAAACCACAGCACCACGCCCTGATGGCCATGCTGCTGTTCGCGTGAGGCGCGTGTCACCGGATGATCATGCCACACCACGTTATCGTCGTGCTGAGCCATTACTGACCGCCCAGCAGGTCGCGCGCATTCCAGTGTGGGAAGTGGCGGCGCACCAGCGCATTCAGTTCCAGCTCAAACGCGCTGAACTCGCCGGTATTAACCGGGGCATCATGGTTTGGCTGATGGATCATGCCGGCACCCACGGTGACGTTGCTCAGGCGATCGATAAAGATCATGCCGCCGGTTACCGGGTTTTGCTGATAGCTGTCGAGTACCATCGGTTCATCAAAAGTGATCTCAATGCGACCGATACCGTTCAGCGGCAGCGTATCGACCTGACGCGTCTCCAGCGAGTTGATCTCGACCTGATGCAGCACCTTCTCTACCCGGCCACGGGTTTTCTTACCGGCGATTTTCAGGTCATAGCTCTGACCGGCCTGCAGCGGCTGCTCTGCCATCCAGACCACGTCAACGCTGGCAGACTGAACCGCTGCCAGCTCTTCACTGGCATCCACCAGCAGATCGCCACGGCTGATATCAATCTCATCCTGCAGCACCAGGGTAATCGCTTCGCCTGCACCCGCTTCCTGCAGATCGCCATCGAAGGTCACAATTCGGGCAATGGTCGACTCCACGCCAGAAGGCAGCACTTTAACGCGCTGGCCTACCTGCACGCTGCCCGACGCCAGGGTGCCGGCATAGCCACGAAAATCGAGGTTCGGACGGTTGACATACTGCACCGGGAAGCGCATCGGCTGATGATCGACGACGCGCTTCAGCTCCACGGTCTCCAGCACATCCAGCAGCGTCGGGCCGCTATACCACGGCATGGTCTGACTGGCAGAGGCGACGTTATCCCCTTCCAGCGCCGACATCGGCACAAAGCGGATATCGAGGTCTTCCGGCAGCTGCGCAGCAAAGTCGAGGTAATCCTGTTTGATCTGCTCGAAGCGTTCCTGGTTGTACTCCACCAGATCCATCTTATTGATCGCCACCACCAGGTGTTTGATCCCCAGCAGCGTCGAGATAAAGCTGTGGCGGCGGGTCTGATCCAGTACGCCTTTACGCGCATCGATCAGCAGGATCGCCAGATCGCAGGTTGACGCGCCGGTCGCCATGTTACGGGTGTACTGCTCATGTCCCGGCGTGTCGGCGATAATAAATTTACGCTTTTCGGTCGAGAAGTAGCGGTAGGCCACATCAATGGTAATGCCCTGCTCACGCTCAGCCTGCAGACCATCCACCAGCAGCGCCAGATCGAGCTTCTCGCCCTGGGTGCCGTGACGTTTGCTGTCGTTGTGCAGCGATGAGAGCTGATCTTCATAGATCTGACGGGTGTCGTGTAGCAGACGCCCAATCAGGGTACTTTTTCCGTCGTCAACGCTGCCGCAGGTCAGAAAACGCAGCAGGCTCTTGTGCTGTTGCGTGGTCAGCCAGGCTTCAACGCCGCCCTGGTCGGCAATCTGTTGTGCAATTACGGTATTCATCTGGCGTCTCCTTAGAAATAACCCTGACGTTTTTTCAGTTCCATCGAACCGGACTGATCGCGATCGATCATGCGGCCCTGACGCTCACTGGTGGTGGAAACCAGCATCTCTTGGATGATCTCCGGCAGCGTCTGCGCCTCAGACTCTACCGCGCCGGTCAGCGGCCAGCAGCCGAGCGTACGGAAACGGACCATCCGTTCGGTGATCTCTTCACCCGGCTGCAGGTTGATGCGATCGTCATCGATCATCATCAGCATGCCATCACGCTCCAGCACCGGACGCGGTGCGGCGAGATAGAGCGGCACGATCTCGATGTTTTCCAGGAAGATGTACTGCCAGATATCCAGTTCGGTCCAGTTCGACAGCGGGAAGACGCGGATGCTTTCACCCTTGTTGATCTGACCGTTGTAGTTGTGCCACAGCTCAGGGCGCTGGTTTTTCGGATCCCAGCGATGGAAGCGGTCACGGAATGAGTAGATACGCTCTTTGGCGCGTGACTTCTCTTCATCACGACGTGCGCCGCCAAAGGCTGCATCAAAACCATATTTGTTCAGCGCCTGCTTCAGCCCTTCGGTTTTCATGATGTCAGTGTGTTTGGCACTGCCGTGAACAAAGGGGTTGATGCCCATCGCCACGCCTTCCGGGTTGCGGTGAACCAGCAACTCTGCGCCCATCGCTTTCACGGTGCGGTCGCGAAATTCGTACATTTCACGGAATTTCCAGCCGGTATCCACATGCAGCAACGGGAACGGCAACGTGCCTGGGTAGAAGGCTTTACGCGCCAGATGGAGCATGACCGAGGAGTCTTTGCCGATGGAGTACATCATCACCGGATTGCTAAACTCCGCCGCCACTTCGCGAATGATGTGGATACTCTCCGCCTCCAGCTGACGCAGATGAGTGAGTCGTTTTTGGTCCATGATTTTCCCTCAAGCCAGATTGACAACGGCGGACTCGCGAGCCCCCTGCTGTGCTGAATGTTTAAACCAGGCGAGTTGCCCGTGCAGATTAACCACCTCTCCGATCACCAGCAGCGCCGGAGTGGGTGCCGAGGCGGCCAGCGCCTCAAGTTGTTCTAAGGTGCCGGTCAGCACTTGTTGATCCTGACGGGTGCCGCGACTGATCACCGCCACCGGCGTTGATGGCGCGCGACCGTGCTGAATCAGCGCCTCGCTGATGGCAGCGGCTTTAACGGTTCCCATGTAGATCGCCAGCGTCTGACGCGCACGCGCCAGCGATGGCCAGTCAATGTCATCCCCATCGGGACGGCAGTGACCGGTAATAAACATCACGCTCTGCGCGTAGTCGCGGTGGGTCAGCGGAATACCGGCATAGGCTGTCGCACCGGCTGCCGCGGTGACGCCCGGCACCACCTGGAACGGCACACCCGCCTGCTGAGCCGCCTGCAGCTCTTCGCCGCCGCGGCCAAAGATAAAGGGATCGCCGCCCTTGAGGCGCACGACGCGCTTGCCTTTCAGCGCCAGTGAAACCAGCATCTGATTGATCTCTTCCTGCGGCAACGTGTGGGCGCTGGCCCGTTTGCCGACGCAGATGCGATCGGCATCGCGGCGCACCAGATCCAGCACCTCTTCGCTGACCAGATGGTCGTAGAGCACCACATCGGCTAACTGCATCACCTGCAGGCCACGCAGCGTCAGCAGACCGCTGTCGCCCGGCCCGGCGCCCACCAGAAAGATCTCGCCCTGACGGGTCGGCTCTTCCTGCAGTTCGCGGTCCAGCGTGCGTTTCGCCTCTTCGACGTTACCGGCAGACATCTCACTGGCGAACCGGCCGTCGAAAGCGCGTTCCCAGAAGCGCCGACGGTCAGACATGCGGCTGAAGCGCTGTTTGACTTTATCGCGCCAGAGTCCGGCCACTTCAGCCATCTGACCCAGACTGGCAGGCAGCAGCGTTTCGATTTTTTCGCGCAGCATGCGTGCCAGCACCGGTGCGGTGCCGCTGGAGGAGATCGCCACCACCAGCGGTGAGCGGTCAACAATCGAGGGGAAGATAAAGGTGCATTTTGGCTGGTCATCCACCACGTTAACCAGCTTATGCCGCGCGTTGGCGGCTTCAAACACCTGGCTGTTGAGATGGTTGTCGTCGGTGGCGGCAATCACCAGGAAAACGCCATCCAGCTGGGCCGGGTCAAATTCGGTCGCCAGCCACTCCAGCTCCTGCTTATCCAGCAGTGCCTGCAGTTCAGGGCAGAGTTCACGAGATGCGATCAGAACGCGCGCGCGTGCACGGCGCAGCAGTTCAATTTTTCGCGCCGCAATATCTCCCCCGCCGACAACCAGAACCGGGCGGCCAGAAAGATCGGCAAAAAGAGGCAAATAGTCCACGTTAACCCTGATGTTTTAACTTTGTATTAACGCGACTATACGTCGCTGGGTTTATCCAGATGAAATTACGAATTGGAATGAGTAGTTACCGAATGGAATAACGACGCCGCAAAGCACAGAACAATTTGGTCTTAACAGATGAAATTTAATGGCTTTTTCGTGAACAGGTTCACATATTGAAAGCCACACCTGCGGCAGCAAAAGCAGATAAGTGCCAGCGATAATGGTCCGTTACGCCTTTCGGTAGTGACAGCGCCCGATTCCACTAACAAAGTCACGGGACAAAAAGGATATAATGCGCGCGGCATGGCTGGCCCTGGCCCCCATGCGGAACGGCTCCCGAATAATGAAAAAGGATGCACTATGTTTTATTCCCTCCGCTTGAGGGTAGCGACAATTTTATTTGGCGCACTCATTTCCCCGCTGGCTCTGGCCACTCCGCCTGGTCAGTTTGCCGAACAGCAGGTCCGGCACATCGCCACCTTGTTTCCTGGCCGGATGAGCGGCAGCCCGGCTGAGCTGATGGCAGCCGACTACCTGCAACAGCAATTTACCGCGCTGGGGTATAAGACCAATACCCGCCAGTTCAGGACCGGCTATAAGTGGCAGGAAGAGGACGGCACGCAGCGCTGGCATAAGCTTACGGCAACCTCGGTGATTGCCGCGCGTGCAGGCAGCGTGCCGCAGGAGATTCTGATCGTGGCACATCTGGATACCTGGACGCCGCAAAATAGCAGCCAGGCCCAGCACAACCTGGGCGGCTTACGCCTGCAGGGCGTCGATGATAATGCATCGGGTCTTGGCGTGATGCTGGAGCTGGCGCAGCAGCTGAGCCGCAAACCGCTGCACTACGGCATACGCTTTGTGGCGCTGAGCGCCGGAGAGGCAGATCTGCACGGCATGGATGATTATGTTGAGCGGATGAGCACGCGTGAGAAGAAGAATACCCTGCTGGTCATCGATCTGAATAGCCTGATCACCGGCGATCATCTCTATTTTAACAGCGGCATGAATACGCCCCGGGCGGTGCGCAAGCAGACCAGCGAACGAGCCCTGTTACTGGCACGCCAGCAGGGCATTCCCGCCGCCAGTCATCAGCTGAACCGTAAAGATTTTGACGCGCTTAATGCCTTCGACAAGGCGGGCTTTCCGCTGCTGGATGTGACCGCCAGCAACTGGACGCTGGGTAATAAAGATGGTGCGCTGCAGCGTCATCGTAGTCCCCACTTTCCTGATGGCGTTACCCGCCATCAGACTGACCTGGATAATCTGAGCTATCTCGACCGCTGGCTGCCGGGGCAGATAACCTTGCGAACCCGCGACAGCGTTCGCGTGCTACTGCCGCTGCTCAGTGAACTGACCAACCCCAAAGTGTAAGGATCTGACATGTACGTGGTCTTTCTGAATTACGTTCGTCCGGTAGAAGAAGTTGAAGCGCTGCTGGCAGCCCATATCGAATGGCTGGATCGCTATTTTGACGCGGGCTTTTTTATTGCAGCGGGACGTAAAGATCCGCGCACGGGCGGCATGTTACTGGTCAGGGAGATGGAACGAGAAGAGCTGGATGCAATTTTAGCGGAAGATCCGTTTGTCACGGTGGCAGAGTATGAGGTGACGAAAGTGAATGTGACCCGTGCAGCAGAGGCGTTTGCCGGATTAAAAGGCGCTTAGCTTTCCGCCTGACTGCAGCCAAAAACTTCTCTCCCTGTGTGCGGGGAGAGAAGTCCTGCGTCAGCCTTCGTGCAGACCACACTCGCGCTTGAGGCCGAAGAAGCGCGTCTCTTCTTCTGCCATACCCGGCTCCCACTTGCGGGTGGTATGGGTATCGCCCACCGATAGATAGCCTTCATCCCACAGCGGATGGTACTTCAGCTTATGCTGCTCCAGATACTGATGAATCTGGCGGTTATCCCAGTCGATAATCGGCAGCAGCTTAAAGACGCCACGCTGGACGCCCAGCACCGGCAGATTCGCCCGACTGCCCGACTGGTCGCGCCGCAATCCGGCAAACCAGGTCTGCGCGCCCAGGGTTTCAATGGCGCGATTCATCGGCTCAACTTTGTTGATCTCGTTATATTTCTCAATCCCCTCGACGCCCTGCTCCCACAGTTTGCCGTAGCGCGCTTCCTGCCAGGCCGGTGAGGTTTCGGCGCGGAACACTTTAAGGTTGAGATTGAGCTGGTCCGCCAGCTCATCAATAAAACGATAGGTCTCCGGGAACAGATAGCCGGTGTCGGTCAGGATCACCGGAATATCGGGCTGCTGACGCGTCACCAGATGCAGCGACACCGCGGCCTGAATACCGAAACTGGAGGAGAGCACGTAGGCACCCGGCAGATTCTCTAGTGCCCAGCTGACCCGCTCTTCCGCTGATGACTTCTCCAGCTGCGCATTGGTCGCGGCCAGCGCCATAGCACGCTGGACTTTGGACATCTCATTCAGTGCTGCGAGGTCGGGGTGACTCATTTTGCTTCCTCCCAAAAATCGCGTGCCGGGTCCAGCACCGGCGCAACAATGCCCGCGCGGATGGTGAAATCACCAAAGCCTTCCGCGGCCTGGCGCTCAGTGGCCCAGCGTCCCACCAGCTCATCAATGGTGGCGAGAATTTCGCTTTCGTTAATGTTTTCACGGTACATGCGGGGAATACGCGTTCCGCTGCGGTTTCCACCCAGATGCAGGTTGTAGCGACCTGGCGCTTTACCCACCAGACCCAGCTCAGCCAGCATGGCACGGCCACAGCCGTTGGGACAACCGGTAACGCGTAACACTATGTGCTCATCGCCAACGCCATGCGCATGCATGATCCCTTCCACTTTGGTCACGAAGGCAGGCAGGAAGCGCTCGGCTTCTGCCATCGCCAGCGGACAGGTCGGGAACGCCACGCAGGCCATCGAGTTTTCGCGCTGTGCCGTAACGTGATCCATCAGACCATGTTCGCGCGCGATTGCTTCGATCTGCGCTTTTTCGCTTTCCGGCACGCCCGCCACAATCAGGTTCTGATTAGCGGTCAGGCGGAAATCGCCCTGATGGATTTTCGCAATTTCAGCGATGCCGCTTTTCAGCGGTCGGCCCGGATAGTCGAGCAGGCGACCATTTTCGATAAACAGCGTCAGGTGCCATTTGTTGTCGATGCCTTTAATCCAGCCAATGCGATCGCCACGGGTGGTGAACTCATAAGGACGGATCGGCTCAAACGTCAAGCCTGCCCGTTTTTCAACTTCGGCTTTAAAGGTCTCGACGCCAACGCGTTCCAGCGTGTACTTGGTTTTGGCGTTTTTACGGTCGGTGCGGTTGCCCCAGTCGCGCTGCGTCGTGACCACCGCCTCGGCGACGTCGAGGATCTTCTCCACCGGGAAATAGCCAAACTCGCTGGCGGTGCGCGCATAGGTCGCTTTGTTACCGTGCTCAATCGACAGCCCGCCACCCACCAGCAGGTTAAAGCCCACCAGCTTGCCGTGCTCGGCGACAGCGACAAAGTTCAGATCGTTGGCGTGCAGATCCACGTCGTTATGCGGCGGGATCACTACGGTGGTTTTGAATTTACGCGGCAGATACGTTTCACCGAGGATCGGCTCTTCGTCGGTGGTGGCGACTTTTTCTTTATCCCACCAGATCTCCGCATAGGCTCGGGTGCGTGGCAGCAGATGCTCAGAGAGTTTCTTCGCCCACTCATACGCTTCCTGATGCAGCTCCGACTCAACCGGGTTCGACGTACAGAGCACGTTACGGTTAACGTCGTTGGCGGTCGCCAGCGCATCCAGCCCCACCTCATGCAGCATCTGATGCGTCGGCTTGACGTTCTTCTTCAGAATGCCGTGAAACTGGAAGGTCTGACGGTTAGTCAGACGGATGCTGCCATAGATGGTTTTATCGGTGGCAAATTTGTCGATGGCCAGCCACTGAGTCGGCGTAATGATGCCGCCCGGTAACCGGCAACGCAGCATCATGGCGTGGCGCGGCTCCAGCTTCTGCTCCGCACGTTCGGCACGAATATCGCGATCGTCCTGCTGGTACATGCCGTGAAAACGAATCAGCAGGAAGTTGTCGCCGGTAAAACCGCCGGTCAGACCCTCTTCCAGATCTTCTTTAATGGTGCCGCGCAGATAGTTGCTCTGCTTCTTCAGACGCTCAGCGTCTGCTAATTTGCCTTCTACAACCAGCGGTCCAGGGTGTTTATCGCTCATTAGTAAACGTCTCGCTGATAACGGCGCTCAATGCGCAGCTCACTTAAAAATTCGTCGGCCGTTTCACGATCCATTCCGCCGTGTTCGACCACCACATCCAGCAATGCCTGCTCGACGTCTTTTGCCATACGATTCGCGTCGCCACAGACATAAAGATGCGCGCCCTCTTCGATCCAGCGCCACACTTCGGCCCCTTTCGCGCGGATCTTATCCTGTACGTAAATCTTCTCTGCCTGATCGCGTGACCAGGCGAGGTCGATATGAGTCAGCAGACCATCTTTCACATATTTCTGCCACTCCACCTGATAGAGGAAATCGTCGGTGAAGTGCGGATTACCAAAGAATAGCCAGTTTTTGCCGCCGGCACCGTCGTTGTCGCGCTGCTGCATAAAGGCGCGGAACGGCGCGATGCCGGTGCCCGGGCCAATCATGATCACTGGCGCATCCGGATTAGCCGGCAGGCGGAAGTTGTCGTTGTGTTCGATGAAGACCCGGACTTCGCCCTCTTCTTCGATGCGATCGGCCAGCCAGGTCGATGCACCGCCGCCGCGCTGGCGACCTTCAATATCAAAGCGAACGGCACCGACGGTGATATGCACTTCGGTATCGGTTTCAGCCTGCGAAGAGGCGATAGAGTAGAGTCGCGGCGTCAGCGGTCGCAGCAGTCCGGTCAGCTGTTCAGCGCTGAGTTCGGACGGTGCCAGGCGCACCATATCCACAATCGGATAGTGCTGCGCATAGTGCTGCAGCCTGGCTTTATCATCCACCAGTGAGAGCAACTCCGCGTTGCGTGACAGCTGGGCATACTGCGCCACGATCTGCGCGGTGTTAACCGTCAGCTCGAAATGCTTCTGCAGCGCCTCCGCCAGCGGCAGGGTTTTCCCCTGAACCTCTACCGGCTCATCGCCTTTCAGCCAGACCAGCTCCAGCAGTTCGCTGACCAGCGCCGCGTCGTTCTCATACCAGACGCCCAGCGCATCGCCAGGCTGGTAGCGCAGACCGGAATCGCCCAGATCGATTTCGATATGGCGCACATCTTTATCTGAGTCCCGTCCGGTAATTTTCTGATTCACCGCCAGACTCGCGCTGAGCGGCGACTCTTTAGTATAGGGGCTGGTGGTGACTTCGTTGACGCTGCCGGCTGCTGTCGCCGCAGCCTGCGCCGGGGATTCAGTGGGAACGCGTTTCTTGAGAATTTCCGTCAGTGCATTGCGCCAGGCGGCGGCCTGCTCCGCATACTCAACATCCGCATCAACGCGATCCAGCAGACGCTCGCCGCCCAGCTCCGCCAGTCGGCTGTCAAAATCTTTACCCGCCTGACTGAAGAATTCATAAGAGGTGTCGCCCAGGCCAAACACTGCGAAGGCGGCACCCTCCATTTTCGGTGCCTTTTTCGACATCAGGAATTTATGCAGCGCTACCGCCTCTTCTGGCGGTTCGCCTTCGCCCTGGGTGGAGGTTACAACCACCAGCATTTTTTCCTGGCCAATCTGTTTGAACTTGTAATCACCGGCATTCACCAGGTTTACGTTCAGCTTTGCGGCCAGCAGGTCATCACGCAACTGCTCAGCCAGACGACGTGCGTTGCCGGTCTGGGAAGCGGAAAGCAGCGTAATGGCGGGCGCTTCGGCCGGAGCCGGAGCAGATGCAGATGCAGTGCTGGCGACGGCGCTACCCGGGGTCTGTTCCACCCTGCCCCAGAAATAGCCTGACAGCCACGCCAGTTGAGTCGGGGAATAATCTGTCGTCGCCGCCTGTAAGCGAGCGAGTTGTTCCGGGGAGAGCGGAAGCATTGAACCAGGTGCCTGAGTCGTCATCGCGTTAAAAATTCCAGTATCAGAAGTCCGGACCGTAAAATGGCGGAAGAGTGCGTAGGTTACCGGTCCGTATATTAACGATTAAATACACCTTCGACATATCAAATAACCAAAATGACTAAATGGTTTTCCAGGTAGGAATAATCGTTAAAAGTGGTAAGCAAAGCGGTGATATATCAGTTAATTAGCTGGACGACACTGTATAAACGCGCAGGAAAAGTATCGGTTTGTGCGGTTCGGGTGCGAAAAAAGCGGTAATCAGGTAGAATTCAGCGGTTTTTTAATGTCTGAGAACCATTATGTCTACCACCTTGTTTAAAGAGTTCCAGTTCGAAGCCGCGCATCATCTACCGAATGTGCCGGCCGGACACAAATGTGGCCGTCTGCACGGTCATTCGTTCCTGGTTCGTCTGGAGATTACCGGCGAAGTGGATGCGCATACCGGCTGGGTTATGGATTTTGCTGAGCTGAAGGCGGCGTTTAAGCCGGTCTACAATCGGCTGGACCACTACTATCTGAATGATATTCCCGGCCTGGAAAATCCCACCAGCGAAGTGCTGGCGAAATGGATCTGGGATCAGATGAAGCCGCAACTGCCGCTGCTTAGCGCGGTGATGATCAAAGAAACCTGCACCGCAGGCTGCGTTTACCGCGGCTAACCCTGTCGGATCGAACCCTTCGATCCGACGCGGCTCTTCTCTCCGTCCTGCCTCTGACGCTCAACGCTTTCCTGTAGTTAACGGCTCATTGCGTGCCGCTTTATCAGGATCAGGCGATATTGAGATATTTATGGGTCTGCATCGACAGACGCCAGTTACGAGCAATGCAGGTCTCAATGCAGAGCCGGGTTGCATCATCTTTGCGGCTGATTGGCTGCAGGGCGATGATACGCGCTTTGGTGTCATCAATGCCTGCCAGCAGCCGATCCAGCGCTTCCACATCACGCTCGCGCGCTACCGGATGCTTGATTTCATCGGCCCGGCTCAGCGCCTGGGGCAGCACATCGTAGCCGCCGCGCATGTTGACCTTCGGCGAGACGGTCACCCAGGTCCGTTCAGAACAGTGAATCTCGTGGGTTCCGCTGGTCTCAATCTGGCACTGGAAACCGTGCTGCTCCAGCGCAGTGGTTAACGGACGCAGATCGTAAATCGCCGGTTCACCACCGGTGATGACCACATGACGCGCCGTCCAGCCCTGCTGCGCAATGGCACTCACCAGGGTCGCCGCGTCGGCATCACCCCAGGCGTCGCTTTCCACCGTCTTGATCAAAATATCGCCCAGCGACGTTTCCCGATCTGTCCGCTTTTCCCAGGTGTGTTTGGTATCGCACCAGCTACAGCCCACCGGGCATCCCTGCAAACGAATGAAAATGGCAGGCACGCCGGTGTAATAACCTTCGCCCTGCAGTGTCTGGAACATTTCGTTAATCGGGTATTGCATTACGGACTCGCTTGAAAAAAACAGGGCGCTGATTATGGCAGATTTGCCGCGCAGCTCAACCACGCGTTGTGCCTTTTCTCCGCGCCGGACAAAACACAAATGAGGGGCTTCAGACGGCTGACAGGCTCAGAACGTGGATGGCCAGGACCGAAGAGCAAAGCGTCCCGCGCTCAGGACAAAAACGCCGGAAGCGTTTTTGAACAACGCAAAACGTTGTCCCGGTAACGGGCGTACCTCAGGGATGAGGTGCGTAATCGCGCGGACCCGGCCGGCAGAGATGCCGCTTTGGCGATCGGGCCTTGCCATCTGCGTCTGTACACCGCCACCAACAAAAAGCCCCGCACAAGGCGGGGCTTCAGAGGCCGATGATGTCACTTAGCGCGACATCAACGCACAGTCATTACTGACCTTTAACTTCTTTCAGACCGTTGAATGGCGCTTTAGAACCCAGCGCTTCTTCGATACGGATCAGCTGGTTGTACTTAGCAACACGGTCAGAACGGCTCATTGAACCGGTTTTGATCTGGCCCGCTGCAGTACCTACCGCCAGGTCAGCGATGGTCGCATCTTCGGTTTCGCCTGAACGGTGAGAGATCACGGCAGTGTAGCCCGCGTCTTTCGCCATTTTGATCGCAGCCAGAGTTTCGGTCAGAGAACCGATCTGGTTGAATTTGATCAGAATAGAGTTAGCGATACCTTTATCGATACCTTCTTTCAGAATTTTGGTGTTGGTAACGAACAGGTCATCACCCACCAGCTGGATTTTGTCGCCCAGTACTTTGGTCTGGTAAGCGAAGCCGTCCCAGTCAGATTCGTCCAGGCCATCTTCGATAGAAACGATCGGATACTGTTTAGTCAGATCTTCCAGGAAGTGGGTGAACTCTTCAGAGGTAAACGATTTACCGCCTTCACCGGCCAGAACGTATTTGCCATCTTTGTAGAACTCAGATGCCGCACAGTCCATCGCCAGGGTGATGTCTTTGCCCAGCTCGTAGCCTGCTGCTTTTACCGCTTCAGCGATAACAGCCAGCGCTTCGGCGTTGGAACCCAGGTTAGGCGCGTAGCCGCCTTCGTCACCCACTGCAGTGCTCATGCCTTTGCTTTTCAGCACTTTTGCCAGGCTGTGGAACACTTCAGAACCCATACGGATGGCTTCTTTCAGGTTCGGAGCGCCAACCGGCTGGATCATGAATTCCTGGATGTCGACGTTGTTGTCGGCATGTTCGCCGCCATTGATGATGTTCATCATTGGCAGTGGCATAGAGTATTTGCCTGGGGTGCCGTTCAGTTCAGCGATGTGCTCATACAGCGGCTGACCTTTAGAGGCTGCAGCGGCTTTAGCAGCTGCCAGTGAAACAGCCAGAATGGCGTTAGCACCGAAGTTAGATTTGTTCTCAGTACCGTCCAGGTCGATCATGATCTTATCGATGTTCGCCTGATCTTTCGCGTCTTTGCCTTTTACCGCTTCAGCAATCGGACCGTTTACTGCAGCAACGGCTTTGGTTACGCCTTTGCCCAGATAACGTGATTTGTCACCGTCACGCAGTTCCAGCGCTTCGCGTGAACCGGTAGAGGCACCTGATGGTGCAGCTGCCAGGCCTACGAAACCGCCTTCCAGATGCACTTCAGCTTCAACAGTCGGGTTACCACGTGAGTCGATAATTTCGCGACCGATGACTTTTACGATTTTGGACATTACGATTTTCCTCAGTACAAGTTAGTCAATCCTAAGACAAGCAACGCGCGAAAAGTTCGCGCGCTGCCTGTGAAACTTACTTCGCTAAACGCTTCTGATGCTCATGTGCGGCTTTAACAAAGCCAGCAAACAACGGATGGCCGTCGCGTGGGGTCGAGGTAAACTCAGGATGGAACTGGCAGGCCACAAACCACGGATGGTTCGGGATCTCGATAATCTCAACCAGTTGATCATCACCAGAGCGACCTGCTACGCGCAGACCGGCTGCTTCAATCTGCTTTAACAGCATATTGTTCACTTCATAGCGGTGGCGATGGCGCTCAACGATAGTGTCAGAGCCGTAGAGCTGGCGAACCTGGCTGCCCGGCGTTAACTGACACTGCTGGCTGCCCAGACGCATGGTGCCGCCCAGATCGCTCTGCTCGCTGCGGACTTCGACGTTGCCATCTTCGTCACGCCATTCGGTGATTAATGCCACCACCGGATATTTACAGTCTGGCACAAATTCCGTGGAGTTGGCGCCTGGCATCCCGGCGACATTGCGGGCGAACTCCATCAGCGCAATCTGCATGCCCAGGCAGATGCCCAGGTACGGCACGTTGTTTTCACGTGCATACTGCGCGGTCATCAGCTTGCCTTCCACGCCCCGGTAACCGAAGCCACCCGGGATCAGAATCGCATCCAGATCTTTCAGTAATTCGACACCGCGTGATTCAACATCCTGCGAATCGATCAGTTTGATGTTCACGGTGACGCGATTTTTCAGGCCGCCATGTTTCAGCGCTTCGATGACCGACTTGTAGGCATCCGGCAATTCCACATACTTGCCCACCATACCGATGGTGACTTCACCACCCGGATTGGCTTCTTCGTAGATCACCTGCTCCCATTCGGCCAGGTTGGCTTCCGGTGCATTCAGGTTGAAGCGCTTGCAGATATAGTCATCCAGGCCCTGCGATTTCAGCATGCCAGGAATCTTGTAGATGGAATCAACGTCTTTCAGCGAGATAACCGCTTTTTCAGGGACGTTACAGAACAGGGCGATTTTAGCGCGTTCGTTGGCCGGTACGGCACGGTCAGAACGGCAAATCAGCACGTCTGGCTGAATACCAATCGACAGCAGCTCTTTCACCGAGTGCTGGGTCGGTTTGGTTTTCACTTCACCGGCCGCCGCCATATACGGCACCAGCGTCAGGTGCATATACATGGTGTGTTCGCGACCCACATCAACGGCCATCTGGCGAATCGCTTCCAGGAACGGCAGTGATTCGATATCCCCGACCGTGCCGCCGATTTCGACCAGTACCACATCATGACCTTCACCGCCTTCAATAATGCGTTCTTTGATGGCGTTGGTGATGTGCGGAATAACCTGAATGGTTGCGCCCAGATAGTCGCCACGGCGCTCTTTGCGCAGGACTTCTGAGTAGATACGGCCAGTGGTGAAGTTGTTACGACGCGACATTTTGGTACGGATGAAGCGCTCGTAGTGACCCAAATCCAGATCGGTTTCAGCGCCGTCATCAGTGACGAAAACTTCACCGTGCTGCGTCGGGCTCATGGTGCCTGGATCCACGTTGATATACGGGTCCAGCTTCATGATGGTCACGTTCAGACCACGGGCTTCGAGAATGGCTGCGAGGGAGGCTGCGGCAATGCCTTTACCCAGAGAGGAAACGACCCCGCCGGTCACAAAAATATAATTCGTTGTCATGCTGAACCTGAGAGTTTAGGTTTAAAGACGGTGGAATAACCAGGACGGGAAAACAGTATACTGGAAACCGCTATCAGCCACAATTGATGAATCACCGCCATCCTCCAACGCATTGCTGCGGCTAACATAGCCGATAGCCGCCAATGAAATGTTGACGTGCGTCACAAAGTTGCCGTCAGGCTGAATCGAGTAAGCGAAAGCGGTGACTTTATGCACAGCGCTGGAATAATCAGCGCTTCTCGCCCCGTTTCACCTGCTGCCAGGCGGCCTCCATCTGCTCCAGCGTGGCACCCGGCATACTTAACCCCTGTGCAGCGATGATCGCTTCGACTTCGCGGAAGCGGCGCTCAAACTTGTCATTGGCCTTTTGCAGCGCGGTCTCTGCTTTGCTGCCAAGATGGCGCGACAGGTTAACCGTGGCGAACAGCAGGTCGCCAATCTCCTCTTCCAGCTTTTCACCATCCACCACGCTCTGCTGCGCCTCGTGCATCACTTCATCCATCTCTTCATGCACTTTAGCCACCACCGGCCCCAGCGTGGTCCAGTCGAATCCGACATTGTGACAACGCTTCTGAATCTTGTGGGCGCGCATCAGTGCGGGCAGTGCCTTAGGGATATCATCCAGCGCCGAATGCAGGGCTTTGTCAGCCCGCTCAGCGGTTTTTATCGCTTCCCAGTTTTTCAGCACTTCGCTGCTGGTTTCTGCTGTGGCATCGCCAAAAATGTGTGGATGACGGCGCTCCAGCTTGTCGCTGATTGCGTGGCAGATATCCTCAAAATTAAAGCGATCCTGTTCGCTGGCCATCTGCGCATAGAACACCACCTGAAACAGCAGATCGCCCAGCTCACCGCGCAGATCGTCAAAATCTTCGCGCTGGATAGCGTCCAGCACTTCGTAGGTCTCTTCCAGCGTATAGGGCGCGATGGTGGCGAAGGTCTGTTCACGATCCCACGGACAGCCATGTTGTGGATCGCGCAGGGTTTTCATTATGCCAAGCAGGCGCTCAATAGCGTTCATTCAGGAGGATCCTTGATTAGTGAGATGACAGGCAACGGGCGAAGAGGCAAAGCGTACAACACGGCAGGACGCTATTCACCGCGTCCGGCCGTGTCTGGTGGTGCAGAAAACGCCTGCGCAACCTCCAGCTGCCGGTTGCCTCAGTGCCTGCCTGAATATCAGTGCAGGCGACGGGCGTCAATGATATCAGAGACCTGGTTCAGACGCGCCAGGACACGTCCCAGTACCTGATGGTTGTAGATCTCGATATCCATGTCGATGGTCGCCAGCTGTTTTTTGGTGTCGCTGCGGCTTGAGACGCCCAGGACATTCACTTTCTCGTTGGCGAGAATGGTGGTGATGTCACGCAGTAAGCCGCTGCGATCGTTGGCGGTCACGCGCACCACCAGCGAATAGCCGCTGGAGTAGCTTTCGCCCCACACCGCATCGACGATACGTTCCGGCGCATGCGAAATGAGTTCAGCCAGCTGGTCGCAGTCAGCGCGATGAATAGAGATGCCGCGCCCCTGGGTGATGAAGCCGACAATATCATCCCCCGGAATCGGCTGGCAGCAGCGGGCAATGTGGTGCATCAGGTTGCCCACGCCCTCCACGACGACACGTCCGCTCTCTTTGCGTGAAGAGGGAGTGTACGATTTCTGGGTCAGCTGACGCAGCGCTTCGCGATCTTCCTCTTCGGCGCTCGGCTTATTGAGCTTCGCCTGCAGGAAGTTAACCATCTGGTTAAGACGAATATCGCCGCCGCCAATCGCCGCCAGCAGCTCTTCAAGCGAGGTGACGTTATAGCGCGGCAGCAGCAGTTTTTCGGCTTCGCGCAGGCTGATATCCAGCTGATTCAGTTCGTTATCCAGAATCTGCCGTCCCGCGATAATATTCTTGTCGCGATCCTGCTTGCGGAACCAGTTGTGGATCTTCGAGCGTCCACGGTTGGTGGTGATGTAGCCCAGATTCGGATTGAGCCAGTCGCGGCTCGGGTTCGGCTGCTTCTGGGTGATCACTTCAACCTGATCGCCCATCTGCAGCTGGTAGGTGAACGGCACGATGCGGCCACCGATTTTCGCGCCGATGCAGCGGTGACCGATGTCGCTGTGAATATGATAGGCAAAGTCGAGCGGCGTCGATCCAGCGGGCAGATCCACCACGTCGCCTTTCGGGGTAAAGACGTAGACCCGGTCATCGAACACCTGGCTGCGGACCTCTTCCAGCAGTTCGCCGGAGTCCGCCATCTCTTCCTGCCAGCTGATGAGCTTACGCAGCCAGGCGATCCGCTCTTCATGACCGGCCGCGCCACGCGCGCTGCTGGAAGTTGGCCCCTCTTTATATTTCCAGTGCGCCGCCACGCCCAGCTCGGCATCTTCATGCATCTGGCGGGTACGGATCTGGATTTCCACCGTTTTGCCCTGCGGCCCTAACACCACCGTATGAATCGACTGGTAGCCGTTGGGTTTGGGGTTAGCGACGTAGTCATCAAACTCGCTGGGCAGATGGCGATAGAGCGTATGCACCGTACCCAGCGCACCGTAGCAATCCTGCAGGCGATCGGCGACGATGCGCACCGCCCGCACGTCAAACAGCTCATCAAAGGCCAGCGATTTTTTCTGCATCTTGCGCCAGATGCTGTAGATATGTTTCGGACGGCCATAGACTTCGGCGCGCACGCCCTCTTTGACCATCTCTTTGCGCAGATTGCTGACGAAGTTTTCGATGTACTGCTCACGGTCAATACGCCGCTCATGCAGTAATTTGGCGATGCGCTTATATTCGTCGGGATGCAGGTAGCGGAAGCAGTAATCTTCCAGCTCCCATTTGAGCTGACCAATACCGAGACGGTTGGCCAGTGGCGCATAGATATTGGTGCTCTCTTTGGCGGCCAGTACCCGCTCATCTTCCGGCGCATCTTTCATTTCGCGCAGGTTCATGATGCGTTCAGCCAGCTTCAGCACTACGCAGCGGAAATCTTCCACCATCGCCAGCAGCATGCGGCGAACGTTATCCACCTGTTCAGAGGCCATGGAGTCGTTGTGGATCGCTTTCAGCTGGCGGATGGCGTCCATATCGCGCACGCCGTGTACCAGCGAGACAATGCCTTTGCCGACGGCGGTTTCCAGCTCCTCTTCACTCACCACTTCATCGTTAGCCAGCGGGAAAATCAGCGCCGCACACAGGCTTTCGATATCCATGCTGAGCATTGAGAGGATTTCAACCATCTCAATACCGCGCCACAGCAGCAGCGACTGATCAGGATGGCCCTGCGTCTGCGCTTCACAGTAGCGCCACGTCTCGGCCACACGTTGACATGATTGCGGGTTGGCAATACCGAGACTGGCGATCCACTGGTCGAGGGCGAAATCCCCCTCAGTATTTAAATGCGCACTTCTGACCGCAACCATAACCTCTCCTGCACAACGACATACATCGCTTATGTTTTTCTGAACAGCACCATGGATTCGAGATGACGGGTATGTGGGAACATATCCAGCATCGCGACCCTTTCCAATTGGTAGCCTGCCGACAGCAATGTCTGGCTGTCGCGGGCGAGTGTGGTGGGATTACACGAAACATAGACCACGCGATCTGGTGCAAGTTTAACCACATGCGCCATTACGCCCGCAGCCCCGGCGCGTGCCGGATCGAGTAATACCTTGTTAAATCCCTGTGCCGCCCACGGCTGGCGCGACACGTCTTCTTCCAGATTATGCTGAAAGAAACTGACATTTTTAAGATTATTCAAATCAGCATTATACGCTGCCTGCCGCACTAATGCTGCAATCCCCTCCACACCAACCACATTATGTACGAAGATTCCTATAGGAAGTGTGAAGTTTCCCATGCCGCAAAACAGATCCAGCACCCGGTCTTCCGGCTGCAGATCGAGCCAGGCAATTGCCTTCGCGACCATCTGCTGATTAACACCATCGTTAACCTGAATAAAATCCTGTGGGCTGAAGGTTAGCTTAAGCTGGTGAGATTGATAAAACGGCGTCGACTCATTTAACGCACTCAACTCTTCCTCGCCCGCATCCAGGAACAGCATCAGCTGATGCTTATGCGAAAACTGTTCCAGTTTTTCACGGTCATCCGCATGCAGCGCATCAAGATGGCGCAGAATCATCAGCGGCCCGTTGTCTGCCAGCACCAGCTCCACATGCCCGAGACGCCTGACGGCGCGTAAATCACTGAGACACTGGTGCAATGGAACCAGTAAAGCCTCAAGTTCGGGCACTAAAATGGGGCATTGCTGAATATCAACCAGATCGTTGCTGGCTTCCTGACGGAAGCCCATCTGCAACCGCTGCGCCTTATTTTGCCATTGCAGCCCCAGACGGGCGCGGCGACGATAGCCCCAGGGCTGACCAGCGATTACCTCATCCACCGCCACGTCTTGTGCGGCGGCCTGGCGCAGCATCCGGCTCAGCGCCTGGGCTTTGCTCTGCTGTTGCAGCGCCACATCGGCATGCTGCTGCTGGCAGCCGCCGCAGCGTTCATAATGTGGGCAGCGCGGCGTGACGCGCGCCGGACTGCGGCTAATCAGTCGTGTCACTTTCGCCCGGGCAAATTGACGTTTATCCTCTGTCAGCATGACCTCCGCCTGTTCCCCAGGCAGGGCACCGGCGACAAAAAGGGTTTTGCCCTTGTGACGCGCCACCCCTTGTCCGAACGGATCGAGCGCCTCAATGGTGACGGTGATCCGTTGTTGCGTCGTCACGCGCTGTTTTGCAACGTAAAATTGCGCCATAGTGTTATTAATTCTCTTTATCGAAAACGACCTGCATTGTTTTTGTCGACAGCATGCACAGGGACGTTAATGCCGGAGTAGCCAGGCGACTATTATGACCAAATACAGCCTGCGGGCGCGAATGATGATTTTAATTCTGGCACCCACGCTGATGGTTGGCCTGCTGCTCAGCTCATTTTTTGTAGTGCACCGCTACAATGAACTGCAGCGCCAGGTTATCGATGCCGGAGCCAATATCATTGAACCGCTGGCGATCTCCAGCGAATACAGCATGACCTGGCACAATCGTGACGCCATGCGTGAACTGGTCAGCCTGCTGCACCGCCGCCATTCGGGCATCGTCCGGGCGATCTCGGTGTTTGATAATCACAACCAGCTCTACGTCACCTCCAATCACAAGCAGAACCTCAGCCTGCTGCAACAGGATGATATCCGCGCCCTGCCCGACGATGTCTCAATGGAGCGTCACGGCAACGTATTGATTCTGCGCACACCGATCACCACCGAGCGTTACGATGTGGATGAATTGCCTGACGAAGATGCCAAGCCGTCGGGCAATCCGCTGGGCTACGTGGCGATAGAGCTGGATCTGCAGTCGGTGCGCCTGCAGCAGTACAAAGAGGTGTTTGTCGCCACGCTGATGCTGCTCTTCTGCCTCTGCCTGGCCATGCTGTTTGCCTATCGTCTGATGCGCGATGTCACCGGCCCGATCCGCAATATGGTCACCACCGTTGACCGCATCCGTCGCGGCCAGCTCGACAGCCGCGTTGAGGGATACATGCTGGGTGAGCTCAGCATTCTGAAAAACGGGATTAATGCGATGGCGATGTCGCTGACCGCCTATCACGAAGAGATGCAGCACAATATCGATCAGGCGACCTACGATCTGCGAGAGACGCTGGAACAGCTGGAGATTCAGAACGTTGAGCTGGATCTGGCGAAGAAACGCGCCCAGGAAGCGGCGCGTATCAAATCTGAGTTTCTGGCCAATATGTCGCATGAGCTGCGGACGCCGCTTAATGGCGTGCTGGGCTTTACCCGGCAGATGCTGAAAACCCAGCTGCGCACCACCCAGCGCGACTATATGCAGACCATTGAACGTTCAGCCAATAACCTGCTCAGTATTATCAATGACGTGCTCGATTTCTCGAAGCTGGAAGCGGGCAAACTGATGCTGGAGGCGATCCCCTTCCCGCTGCGTGCCACACTGGATGAAACGCTGGTGCTGCTGGCCCCGTCGGCGCATGACAAAGGGCTGGAGCTGACGGTGGTGTGTGACAGCAGCGTGCCGGACAATGTGATTGGCGATGCACTGCGCCTGCAACAGATTCTGATTAACCTGATCGGTAACGCCATCAAGTTTACCGAGAAAGGGTATATCGGCCTGCGTGTCGGACAGCGGGTGATTACGCAGTCGCGCGTCGAGCTGGAGATTCAGGTTGAAGATAGCGGCATAGGCATCTCTGAGCAGCAACAGACACAGCTGTTCCAGGCGTTCCGTCAGGCTGACGCCAGCATTTCGCGCCGTCATGGCGGCACCGGGCTGGGGCTGGTGATCACCCAGAAACTGGTGCGGGAGATGGGCGGCGAAATCACCTTCAGCAGTCAGCCGGACAAGGGCTCCACCTTTGTGATTCGCGTGCAGCTGGATCTCAATCCCAATGCGCCCGGCATGCCACGCGTGCTCGATGCGCTTTCACATGCGCGCATTGCCTATGTGGAAGCGGATGCTAACGTTGCCAGCGCAGCACTGGAGATGTTAAGCGCCACACCATTGCAGATCGATTACAGCGAAACGCTGGAGGGTTTAAAAGCGTCTCACTATCCGCTGCTGCTGATGGCGATGCCGATCGACATCAGTCAGCCCGAGCTGCTCAATGAACGCATGATTAATGCGCTGCTGGATCGGGCCGACAACGTGCTGATGGCGCTCCCCAGCCCGATGATGTTGCTGGCGGATGAACTGAAGGTACGCGGCATTGACGGTTGCATCGCTAAACCGATCTCCCTGACGCGACTCCTGCCGATGTTACTGGATCTGCATACCCGTCAGATCAGTGAACTGCCGCTTTCACCCCGGCTGCCGCTGACGGTGATGGCGGTGGATGATAATCCCGCCAACCTCAAGCTGATTGGCGCGCTGCTGGAGGAGCAGGTGCAGAACATCCTGCTGTGCAGCAGCGCCGAACACGCCATCCGTGAGGCACGTCAGCAGTCGCTGGATGTGATTCTGATGGATATTCAGATGCCGGATATCGATGGCATTCGCGCCAGCGAAATTATCCGCAGCATGCCGCATCATGCCAGTACACCGATTGTGGCGGTCACCGCCCATGCGATTGATGGCGAGCGTGAACAATTGATCAAGGCGGGCATGAATGACTATCTTGCCAAACCGATTGATGAGAGCAAGTTAAGACAGTTGCTGGCGCGCTATACGCCACCACCAGTAGTCACCGTGCCGGAACTGCTGCCAATATTACCTACGCTGGACTGGCAACTGGCGCTGCGACAGGCGGCGAACAAAGCCGATCTGGCGCGCGATCTGCTGCGGATGCTGCTGGAATTTTTACCGGAAGTGCATGCGAAGATGGCGCAGTTTATGTCGACCAATGAGGTCAACGCCCTGCGTGAGATTATTCACAAGCTGCACGGCAGTGCCAGCTACAGCGGCGTGCCGCGCATGAAGCAACTCTGCCATCAGCTGGAAAGAGAGCTGCTGGAGGCCAGCGATATCGCTGCGCTGGAGCCGGAACTGCTGGAGCTGCAGGATGAGATGGAGAACGTCGCCCGAGAAGCCCGCCAGCTGTTAGGGATTGGATAAGGCTGGCGGTGAGTTAAACCCGGCCGATGTGGAGTGGCCGGGTAATGCTGGTGGTTAGTTAAACCCGGCCAGCTTTAACGTGGCTGCCACATTACGCGCCGTCATCTCAACATTCTTTCCGGCGCTGGCGAGTGCCTCATCCAGGGAACAGATGCTGTAGAGCACGCTGAATACCGCATCGATCCCGTGCTGATGCACCACGCCGACATCGGCCGTCAGGCTTCCGGCGATGCCAATCACCGGCTTATTAAAGCGCTTTGCCACGCTGGCGACCCCGATCGGCACCTTGCCATTAATACTCTGGCTGTCGATACGCCCTTCACCGGTAATCACCAGGTCAGCATCTTTTACCTCCTCCGCCAGCCCCAGCGCCTCAGTAACAATCTCAATGCCGCGCCGCAGCTCTGCCTGACAAAAGGCATGCAGCGCCGCCCCCATACCGCCCGCTGCCCCGCCGCCCGGGATATGCAGCACATCAATATCGAGATCGCGGTGAATAATCGCGGCGTAATGGGCCAGCGCCTGATCGAGCTGCTGCACCAGCGCCGGTGTCGCCCCTTTCTGTGGGCCGAAAATGGCCGATGCACCCTCTTTGCCCGTCAGCGGATTCGTGACGTCACAGGCCACTTCAATGCGGCACTGATGAATGCGGGCGTCCAGCGCGTCAATATCGATGCTGGCAAGATCGGCGAGTGCACCGCCACCGTGACCGATCTCGCAGCCCTGGTCGTCCAGCAGCCGGGCGCCCAGCGCCTGCATCATGCCGGCTCCGCCATCATTGGTGGCGCTGCCGCCGATACCAATGATGATGTGGCCGACCCCCTTATCCAGCGCATGTCTGATCAACTCGCCGGTGCCAAATGAGGTCGTTATCAGCGGGTCACGCTGCGATGCAGGCACCCGCTCCAGTCCACTGGCCGCTGCCATTTCGATATAGGCGGTGGACTCATCGCCGGACAGGCCATAGAAGGCGTCGACCTGTGTTCCCAGCGGCCCCGTCACCTTCAGCCTGACGATTTTTCCCTTCGTCGCCGCCACCATCGCTTCTACCGTTCCTTCACCGCCGTCGGCGACCGGTATTTTCACGTAATGCGCATCGGGAAAGATGTCACGGAAACCCGCTTCAATCGCCGATGCCACATCCAGGGCGGATAAACTCTCTTTATATGAATCCGGTGCGATTACGATTTTCATAGGCAATCCGAGCGCAGTTGAGTAATTGAAACGGCTCTGAACCAGTCCGGTTTCCGCAGAGACCGACACCGGGTTTTAGCGGGCGATTTCAACCTTCGCTAACTTCTCATAATAGCAGGCCAGCGCGCTGTGGTCGGCGCTACCCTGCCCGTCGTTACGCAGCGCCTGCATCATCTCCATCACCGCCGCCGTCAGCGGCAGATGCGCGCCGATGCTGTGCGAGGTATCCAGCGCGTTCGCCAGATCTTTGATATGCAGGTCAATGCGGAAGCCGGGTTTGAAGTTGCGATCCATCACCATGGGCGCTTTGGCATCCAGTACCGTGCTGCCGGCCAGGCCGCCACGAATCGCCTGATAGACCAGATCCGGATTTACACCCGCTTTGGTCGCCAGTGATAACGCCTCGGACATCGCCGCAATATTCAGTGCCACAATCACCTGGTTGGCCAGCTTAGTCACGTTACCCGCACCGATGTCGCCGGTATGCACCACCGATCCCGCCATCGATTTCATGATGTCGTAGCAGGTATCGAACACCGCTTTATCACCGCCGACCATCACAGAGAGCGTGCCTTCAATCGCTTTGGGTTCACCGCCACTGACCGGCGCATCCAGCATTTTGATCCCTTTTTCTGCCAGCGCATCGTGGACTTCACGGCTCGCCAGCGGCGCAATTGAGCTCATGTCGATGACCACCAGGCCTGGCTTCGCCCCTTCGATAATGCCATTTTTACCCAGGCAGACTTCGATGACCTGCGGCGAGTTGGGCACCATGGTAATCACCACATCGCACTGCTCAGCCACCTCTTTTGGCGATTTCGCCACGGTCGCGCCCAGTTCAGTCAGTTCCGCTTCGTTGTCAGCGTTATGATCGCGCACCACCAGCGAATAACCGGCTTTCACCAGATTTTTACTCATTGGTTTGCCCATAATACCCAGGCCGATAAATCCAATTTTCATTGCGTTTCCCCTTGATTGATTAGCGCTTAAATTTGTCGCATAACGCCTGAGAGGCGTTGCGGAACATACCGACATCGCTGCCGACGGCGACAAAAGTGGCACCCCACTCCAGATAACGACGCGCGTCCGCTTCCACCGGTGCCAGAATGCCGCTCGGCTTACCGGCGGCTTTGGCGCGTTCAAAAATGTGTTTAATCACTTTCAGCACTTCAGGATGCGCAGGCTGACCGAGATAGCCCAGCGCAGCAGAGAGATCGCCCGGCCCGACAAAAATACCGTCGACACCGTCCACCGCCGCGATGGCGTCAATGTTGTCGACCGCCTGCTGGGTTTCGATCTGCACCAGCACCGTGATGTTGTCATTGATGGTGCTGTTGTAATCCGGCAGGGTGCCGTACATGTTGCTGCGATGCGAAACCGAGACACCGCGAATGCCGGCTGGCGGATAGCGGGTTGATGCGACGGCACGCACTGCTTCCTCTTCGGTCTCGACAAATGGCACCAGGAAGTTGTTAAACCCGATATCCAGCAGACGCTTAATGATCACCGGCTCGTTGCAGGGCGGACGCACCACGGGCGCACTGTGGCTGCCTTTAAGCGCCATCAGCTGTGGCACAAACGTGGTGATATCGTTGGGCGCGTGTTCACCATCCAGGACCAGCCAGTCAAAACCGGCCAGCCCTAAAATCTCGGTTGAGATCGGGCTGGCAAGCGCACACCAGCTGCCGATCAGGGTTTCACCCGCTAACAAACGACGACGAAATCCATTTGGCCAGGCTGCATTACTCATGGTTAAACTCCTGTGACGATGGCTCCCCGTGGGGAGCCGAAAAGGTTAACGTACCAGGCAGGGACGTTTGTTGTCGTAGGTCCATCCCGGCACTAAAAATTGCATCGCTTCGGCATCGTCACGCGCGCCCAGCCCCTGCTTCTGATAGAGCGCGTTGGCCTGCATCACCTGATCCATATCCAGCTCGACGCCGAGACCGGGCTTCTGCGGTACCTGCACCATGCCGCCTTTGATCTGGAATGGCTCTTTGGTCAGGCGCTGATTGCCCTCCTGCCAGATCCAGTGGGTATCAATGGCGGTGATCGCGCCCGGCGCGGCAGCGGCGACGTGGGTGAACATCGCCAGCGAAATGTCGAAGTGGTTATTGGAGTGCGAGCCCCATGTCAGGCCGAAGTCGTGACACATCTGTGCTACCCGCACCGAACCCTGCATGGTCCAGAAGTGCGGATCCGCCAGCGGAATGTCCACCGACTGCAGCGACAGGGTATGGCCCATCTGACGCCAGTCGGTGGCGATCATATTGGTGGCGGTTGGCATGCCGGTGGCGCGACGGAACTCCGCCATCACTTCACGGCCGGAGTAGCCCTGCTCTGCGCCACAGGGATCTTCTGCGTAGGCGAGCACATCTTTGAGCTGTTTGCCGAGCATGATCGCCTCGTTGAGCGACCAGGCCCCGTTGGGATCAAGGGTGATACGGGCTTCAGGAAAACGCTTAGCCAGCGCAGTAACCGCTTCGGCCTCTTCGCCGCCGCGCAGTACGCCGCCTTTGAGTTTGAAATCGTTGAAGCCATATTTCTCATACGCCGCTTCCGCCAGCCGCACCACCGTCTCCGGGGTTAGCGCTTCTTCGTGGCGCAGGCGATACCAGTCGCAGGGATCGCTCTCCTGGCTCTGGTAAGAGAGGGACGTTTTGCGGCGGTCGCCGATGTAGAAGAGATAGCCGAGCATCTCAACGCGGTCGCGCTGCTGTCCGTCGCCCAGCAGCGAGGCCACATTAACCTCCAGATGCTGACCCAGCAGATCGAGCAGCGCCGCTTCAATGCCGGTCACCACATGAATAGTGGTGCGCAGATCGAAGGTCTGGGTGCCGCGCCCGCTGGCATCGCGGTCGGCGAAGGTGCTGCGCACCAGGCTGAGAATGTTTTTGTATTCGCCCACGGTTTTGCCAATCACCAGCGACGCTGCATCTTCCAGCGTCTGGCGGATTTTTTCGCCGCCCGGGATTTCGCCGACGCCGGTGTGTCCGGCGTTATCTTTGATAATCACAATGTTGCGGGTAAAGAATGGCGAGTGAGCGCCGCTGAGGTTCAGCAGCATGCTGTCGTAGCCTGCGACTGGAATAACCTGCATGGCGGTGACTTTCGGTGTTGAACTCATCTCCTGCTCCTTATGCTGTTGCACGGCCAAATGCCGGGCGTTTGCGATCAAATGTCCAGCCGGGGACCAGATATTGCATCGCCGTAGCGTCGTTACGCGCACCGGCGGGCAGTGACTGATAAAGCTGATTGGCTTTGTTTACCTGCTCCCAGTCGAGCTCAATGCCCAGACCCGGCGCATCCGGTACGGCAATTTTCCCGTTGCGGATTTGCAGCGGATTTTTCGTCAGGCGCTGATCGCCCTCCTGCCAGATCCAGTGGGTATCAATCGCGGTAGGATTACCTGGCGCCGCCGCACCCACATGGGTAAACATCGCCAGCGAAATATCGAAGTGGTTATTGGAGTGGCAGCCCCAGGTGAGGCCCCACTCATCGCAGAGCTGCGCGACCCGCACGGCACCGCTCAGCGTCCAGAAGTGAGGATCCGCCAGCGGAATATCGACCGCATTGAGCATCACCGCGTGATTCATCTCGCGCCAGTTGGTGGCGATCATATTGGTGGCCACCGGTAAGCCGGTTGCGCGCCGGAACTCGGCCATCACTTCACGTCCCGAATAGCCCTGCTCCGCGCCGCACGGATCTTCGGCGTAGCTCAGCACATCCTGCATCCCTTTACACAGCGCTATCGCCTCGTCCAGCAGCCAGGCGCCATTCGGGTCGACCGTAATGCGGGCGTCGGGAAAGCGCTGCTTCAGCGCCGCCGCGGTGGCAATCTCCTGCTCGCCCGGCAACACGCCGCCTTTGAGCTTAAAATCTTTGAAGCCATATTTATCCGCAGCCGCCTCAGCCAGCCGCACCACGGCATCGCTGGTCAGCGCTTCCTGATGACGCAGGTGATACCAGTCGTGGCTGGCCTGCTCACCACTCAGATAGGGCAGATCGGTCTTGCGGCGGTCACCGAGATAGAACAGATAGCCCAGCACCGTCACTTCATCACGCTGTTTACCTGGCCCCAGCAGTTCAGCCACCGGTACGCCCAGACACTGTCCCAGCAGATCAAGCAGCGCCGCTTCCAGCGCCGCTACCGCGTTGACCCGCAACTCAAAAGTCCAGGCACCGTTGCCGAAGGTGGTGAAGTCAGCCGACTGATTGCCTTTGTGCACCTGTTGTACCAGACGGTTCATTCGCGCAATCTGCTGGCCTTGCACCTGCGGAATCGCCTCTACCAGCGTCTGATAGATGGTGTCGCCGCCGGGGGCTTCACCGACGCCGGTGTGACCGGCGCTGTCGGTGAGAACCACAATATTGCGGGTAAAACAGGCGTTGTGCGCACCACCAATATTGAGCAGCATGCTGTCATAGCCGGCGACCGGGATGACCTGCATCTCAGTAATCACCGGCGAACTTTGCGTATTCATAATGCATCCTTACCGGGCCAGGTTTTCAGTTCGACACGTTTGATATCGCCCGCGATCACCAGGAAGCTGAATGCGGCGACAAAGGCGTGAATACCGACATAGATCAGCGCGCCTTCAAAGGAGCCGCTGGTGGCGATGATGTAACCGATGGCGATAGGCGTCACGATGCCAGAGAAGTTACCGAACATGTTGAACAGACCGCCGCTCAGGCCACTGATCTCTTTCGGCGCGGTATCTGCCATCACCGCCCAGCCCAGCGCACCGATGCCTTTACCAAAGAACGCCAGTGCCATGAAGAACACCACCACCCATTCGGTATCGGTGTAGTTACACATCACCATCGAAATAGAGAGCAGCATGCCGAGCACGATCGGTGTTTTACGCGCGATATTCAGCGAGCCGGTTTTACGCATCAGCCAGTCGGAGATCACCCCGCCCAGTACGCCGCCGAGGAAGCCGCACACCGCCGGAATCGAGGCAATAAAGCCCGCTTTGAGAATCGACATGCCGCGCGCCTGTACCAGATAGACCGGGAACCAGGTGATAAAAAAGTAGGTTAAGGCGTTAACGCAGTACTGACCGAGGTAGATACCCAGCATCATGCGTGACGTCAGCAGCTGTTTGATCTGGAACCACTTCTCGCTCCAGCTCACTTTGCGGCTATCCTTTTTGACATCCATGTTGATCAGCGCACCGCCCTGCTCCATGTACTCCAGTTCGGCTTTATTCACGCCAGGGTGATCGGTGGGGTCGTGGATCACTTTCAGCCAGATGAAACTGAGGATGATGCCCAGGCCGCCCATGAACCAGAACACGTGCGCCCAGCCCACGGAAGAGACCAGCCAGCCCATGATAGGCGCGAAGATAACGGTGGCGAAGTATTGGGCCGAGTTGAAGATCGCCACGGCCGTGCCGCGCTCCTGCGCCGGAAACCAGGCCGCGACGATGCGGCTGTTGCCAGGGAAAGAGGGCGCTTCGGCCAGTCCCACCAGGAAGCGCAGAATAAACAGCGACATGATGATGCCGAAGCCGCTGAACAGATCGACGAACCCTTGCAAAAAGGTAAAGAGCGACCAGGTAAAGATGCTCCAGAAATAGACGCGTTTTGAGCCGAAGCGGTCAAGCAGCCAGCCGCCCGGAATCTGACCAATAACATACGCCCATGAGAAGGCAGAGAAGATATAGCCGAGTCCGACCGAATCGAGGCCAATATCTTTTGACATCGCCGAACCGGCAATCGAAATCGTTGCGCGGTCACCGTAGTTGAATGAGGTGACGATAAATAACATCACCACAATCCAGTAACGGGCATTGGTGCGTTTCTGCACCGTTTCCGCGGTCTGGCTGAAACTATTCATGATGCACTCCTGAAATATAGCGTGAGCTACATTCGCTCTGACTGCATACACATCGCGTTGGGTATCAGAGAGAAGTTGGGTTAAACACGGCGATCTTTTTGTTTTGGCAAACTTTATTTATCCATCCGGCGTCTGGCAGCCGCGGCCGGTAATAACTCCAGGCAACCTCTTTCGGATGAATAATACGTCGTGACAGATAACCTGACTTTGGCTAACGGAACTCAGTATAAGAACAGCCTGTGGCGATCACATTGGCGCATCGCCCTGGAATAATCGCCTTATTGAAGTGATTGTCTTGCGGATGCACAAAAGCCTGCGGTATAGCTCACGAAAGTGGCAAATACCCGTGCAAAATCCGCCCCGGATAACGCTTTCCCCCGCTGTTTGTGAGGGTCTTCACTTGCTTTTGGATAATCGACCCAAAACAGCGAGACGAATTGCCTTAATGGTGGTCATTTGCACAATGCGCGACCCGCCCCGCCTCCCTATACTGAAGCTGGCAAACAAGGGCGTGACAGGTCAGATCATTACAGCGTGCCGCACAAGTACGGTACGACAGACGGGAAGGTGAGCGATGAACCCAAAAACAGATGAACAACCGCTCTATATCAAAGTCCATGAGCACGACAATGTGGCGATTGTGGTTAACAGCCTCGGTCTGCCAGCCGGTACGCAGTTTGCGGATGGCCTGACCCTCACAGAGCATGTGCCGCAGGGCCACAAAGTGGCGCTGAGCGCGATTAATCAGGGTGCAGAGATCGTGCGTTATGGCGAAGTCATTGGCTATGCATTGCGGGATATTGCCCAGGGCAGCTGGATTGACGAGTCACTGGTTGCGCTGCCGGAAGCCCCTCCGCTGGAGAGTCTGCCGTTAGCCACTCAGGTTCCGCCTGATTTGCCGCCGCTGGAGGGCTATACCTTTGAAGGTTACCGCAATGCGGATGGCAGCGTAGGCACGCGTAACCTGCTCGGCATCACCACCAGCGTCCACTGCGTGGCCGGTGTGGTGGATCATGTCGTACAGATCATTGAACGGGATTTACTGCCGCGCTATCCGAACGTGGATGGTGTGGTTGCCCTGAACCACCTTTATGGCTGTGGTGTGGCGATCAACGCACCGGCGGCGGTCGTGCCGATTCGCACCATTCATAACCTGGCGCTGAATGCGAATTTCGGCGGCGAAGTGATGATCGTCAGCCTCGGCTGTGAAAAGTTACAGCCAGAGCGTCTGTTGACTGGCACCCCCGACGTGCAGGCGATTTCGCTGGACGATCATGACATCGTGCGTCTGCAGGATGAAAAGCTGGTGGGCTTTGGCGCGATGGTCAATGAGATTCTGCAGGTGGCGGAGCGTCATCTCCAGCGGCTGAATCAGCGCCAGCGCGAAACCTGCTCCGCAGCAGAACTGATTGTCGGCATGCAGTGTGGTGGCAGCGATGCGTTTTCGGGCGTGACGGCAAATCCGGCAGTGGGCTTCGCCTCTGATCTGCTGGTGCGTTGCGGTGCCACCGTGATGTTCTCCGAAGTCACTGAAGTGCGTGATGCGATTCACCTACTGACGCCGCGGGTGATTAATCAGGAAGTCGGTAAGCGCTTACTGGAGGAGATGGCCTGGTATGATAATTACCTCGACCAGGGCCAGACCGATCGCAGCGCTAACCCGTCGCCGGGCAATAAAAAAGGCGGGCTGGCGAACGTAGTGGAAAAAGCGCTTGGCTCGATCGCAAAATCGGGACGCAGCGCCATTGTTGAAGTGCTCTCGCCCGGCCAGCGGCCCACGCGACGCGGATTGATCTACGCGGCCACGCCCGCCAGTGATTTTGTCTGCGGTACACAGCAGCTGGCATCCGGTATCACCCTGCAGGTGTTTACTACTGGTCGCGGTACGCCTTACGGTCTGGCCGCGATTCCGGTGATCAAGATGGCGACGCGTAATGCGCTGGCAGAGCGCTGGCACGATCTGATGGACATCAATGCCGGGACGATTGCTACCGGTGAAGAGAGTATTGAGCAGGTGGGCTGGCGACTGTTTGAGTTGATTCTGGATATCGCCAGTGGCAGGAAGCAGACCTGGTCCGATCGCTGGGGCATTCGTAATCAGCTGGCGGTGTTTAACCCGGCGCCTGTCACCTGACAGTGCACTCAACGGACATCGCCGTGTGCGCAACACAGGCTTATCTCTGTTAAGGCAGAGATAAGCCTGGCCTTGCAATCAGAGCTGCGCGCCCCAGGCTTCAACCCACGGCGAGGTAACCGCCTCCGGTTCCGGATTTTCAGTGGCATCAACCAGTAACACCTCACCAACCCGCTGAGCGCCCTGCTCCTGCAGCAGCGCGTCAAAGGTTTTACCCGCGCCACAGAAATGGTCATAGCTGCTGTCACCCAGCGCAATCACGCCATAGCGCAGCGCGGGCTGATGACCGAGCTGATCTTTAATCGCATGGAACAGACCTGAAATCGTGTCGGGAAAATCGCCATGCCCGGTAGTAGAAGTGACAATTAACGCCACGTCGCTGGCATAGTTTTGCCAGTCAGCCAGCGTCGGATCGTCAAACACCGTTACGCTGTGCCCCTGCTGCTGCAGAATGGGCTCTGCTTCTTCCGCGACCAGTAGCGCATTGCCATATACCGTACCTACAAAAATGCCAATCTTTGCCATCTGCTTTCTCCCTTATTCTGAAACGTTATCCTGTCCTGGCGCTGCGTCAAACTCAACCCGCGGGACCTCAGGAATGCGATCCTGCCAGCCAAACTGGTTCATCAGATTCTGCCAGACGCCATCCAGTCCGGCGCGAAGCAGCAACGGTTCACCGGTTACCGGATGAGTTAATGCCAGGCTGCTGGCGTGCAGCATCAGGCGGTTAGCGCCAAAATGTTCGGCAGCACCCCGGTTCTGACGCAGATCGCCGTGCGCCGAATCGCCAATAATCGGATGACGCAGGTGTGACATATGACGACGCAGCTGATGCTTGCGACCGGTTTTAGGAGCCAGTTCAACCAGGCTATAACGCGAAGTGGGATAACGGCCAATGCCGACCGGCATCTCGACCGTTGCCAGTGACTGATAATCGGTGACCGCAGGCTGTGCGGTGCGCGCTTCCGTGGCGTGTTTATCGGCAATCTTATCCAGCTCTTCCACCAGCGGATAATCGAGCGTCCCGCTGCTCTCCAGCCAGCCGCGAACCACAGCGTGGTAGGTTTTCTGCATCTGGTGCTGTTCAAACTGCTGGGAAAGCAGACGTCCGACTTCACTGGAGAGCCCCATCAGCAGTACCCCTGACGTGGGCTTGTCGAGACGATGCGCCGTAAACACATGCTGCCCAATCTGATCACGAACGGTCTGCATCACAAACACCGTTTCATGGCGATCCAGCCAGCTGCGATGAACCAGCCAGCCGCTGGGCTTGTTGACGGCAACCAGCCACTCATCCTGATAGAGTATCTCCAGCATCAGTGGGCAGCATCCGTGATTAACGCATCAAGTTGACGCAGGGTCAGCAACAGCGGCGCAATACCCGGCTGGTCAGGCACCAGAGCCACCTCATAATAGGGGGCCACGGCAAAATTTTGTGGTAGCGGATGTCGGGCCGCAATCAGGGCATGCATCCGCGGGACTAACACCCACTGGAGCCACTGCAGCGGCTCCAGCGTATCCAGGCAAAAGGGTTCGCGGCTCTCGAGCGCCCCCTCGGCCGGCGGGGTACTCTGCCAGAGATGATGCTCACGCATCACCGCTTCCAGTTGTTCCAGCCGTTGCGTAATCAATTGTTCAGGCGTCATGCGCCACCTCCGCGAGCAGTCAAAAATGGGCGGCAAGCATATCACTTGTTGGCACAGGCACAAAAAAAGGGAGCACTGTATAAACAGTGCTCCCGGTTCGTTTGCAGCCATCCCGCCACGTTAATGCTCCCTGCTCTTCCATGACAACTTGTCCAGTGCGAACTCCTGTCGCGCATCGTCCTGATGTATCCTTAGCATCCTGGCCCACCACCTCTTCTGAGGGGGTTCTCATTCTCCATCCTGGAGGTGTCCCTTGCTCAATCCTGAGCGATCCTGTTTCATCCTGAAACCTTCCTTGTGCCGTAAGCTCCGTTACGTTCCTGCCTCATGGCTTATCATCATCCTGACGATATCTTTTTCCTGAGCCTCCTGCAGTGCGAAACATTTTGACAGAACTCGTTACGCGCACAAGGTACTCACAGCAGAACTTTACGAAATGTGCGGCGTAAATTCAGATAAACGCCATTAAGTTGATGATTCACAATATTTTTACATCTCAGCCTTCCGGAAGGCTCACCTGTTATATAGCGATCTCTCACAGCACATGTAAGAGATGTCTCACAAGACCAGGGGCAAATCACTGCAACTCAGATGATAACCGGTTGTAATGACTTAAGAAATATCTCAAGCGTTTCCGCTAATTTCACACGCTGTTTACCGCCGGGCTGCTCCAGAATCACTTCGCCGCTGAGATTAGAAAGCGAGATGATCTCCTGTTCTGACTCGGTGGTGGCGATAAACAGCGTAGGCGACTGCTTAAGGCGGCGCTGCATCACCAGATGCCCGATCAGATTCTCCTGTAAACGCAGGAAATCATCCTCACTCCAGACCTGTAAGAGTGTCAGCTGATTCTCACCAAAACTGGCCTGCATATCGCCGGCAAACTGCGTGGTATAGAAAGCCGTGATCTGCGGCTGGAGCTGGATGTCGATCGCCCGCTCAACCGCATCCAGCGTCTGTGGCAGAGTAAAAGGCTGCGGCTGCCAGACGACCCGCTGATCGCGATCCTCCAGGGCACAGGGCGAAGGTACGCCAAAGAGATCGCTGCTGGCCGGCGCATGCCCGGCCTGCTGAAGCCAGTGCTGGCAGTATCGGGTGGTAAAGTCGCGCAACGCGGCGGCAGTTTGCTGCATCATTCATATTCTCACTTCTGATGGGTTACACTTAGCCACTTTGATTAATTTTGGTGGTAACCGCAATGACTACTCACGAACAGGATCAGGCACTCAGCAACCTGACGCTGGGCAAACCCACAGCCTATCACGATCATTATGACAACAGCTTACTGCAGGCGGTGCCGCGCAGCCTGAATCGTGAACCCCTTGGCCTGTTTCCCGACAGTCTGCCCTTTACCGGCAGTGATATCTGGACCCTGTATGAACTCTCGTGGCTCAACAGCAAAGGTCTGCCACAGGTTGCCGTTGGCGAAGTGGTGCTCGATGCGCAGAGCCGCAACCTTATCGAGTCAAAAAGCTTCAAGCTCTACCTTAACAGTTTCAACCAGACCCGCTTTGCCGACTGGGGCGAGGTTCGTCAGACGCTGGAGCGGGACCTGAGTGCCTGTGCTGAAGGTGAAGCGCGGGTCGCGCTGTTCCGTCTCAATGAAGTGGAAGGTCAGCCCATCGGCCATTTTGAGGGGGTTTGTATTGATGAGCAGGATATCGCAATAGAGGATTATCGCTTCAATGCTGACTATCTGGCCGATGCTGCGGGCAGCGAAATCGTTGAGGAGACGCTGGTCAGCCACCTGCTCAAGTCAAACTGTCTGATTACCAATCAGCCCGACTGGGGCTCCGTGATGATTCGTTATAAAGGCCCGCGTATCAACCGTGAAGCGCTGCTCCGCTATCTGGTCTCATTCCGCCAGCACAACGAATTTCACGAGCAGTGTGTCGAACGCATTTTTAATGATGTGATGCGTTTCTGCCATCCGGAAGCGCTGACGGTGTATGCACGCTACACCCGTCGTGGCGGACTGGATATCAATCCATGGCGCACTAATGTGCCCTTCTCGCCCGGTTTTTCGCGACTGGTTCGTCAGTAGTTTGCGAGACTTCTCGCAGGCTGCATGCACTAAGCGCAGTTCCGCTTGAGCTGTGCGGGCCGACAAGGCTACTCTGGTGATGGCGGCTACCTGCGGGTGGCCGACCAGGGATTTTCGTCACTGCCGTTGCAGTGCCAACACGCACCCAGGCGGGTGTAAAGGAGTTCATTTGATTACCCATATCAGCCCTCTTGGCTCAATGGATCTGCTTTCACAGCTGGAAGTCGATATGCTCAAGCGCACAGCCAGCAGCGACCTCTACCAGCTGTTTCGCAACTGCTCTCTTGCCGTGCTTAACTCCGGCAGCCAGACTGACAGCAGCCAGGAGCTGCTCTCCCGCTTTGAAAATTTCGACATCAATGTGTTGCGCCGTGAGCGCGGCGTCAAACTGGAACTGATCAATCCACCGGAAGAGGCGTTTGTGGATGGCCGCATCATCCGTTCACTGCAGGCTAACCTGTTTGCGGTGCTGCGTGACATCCTGTTTGTCAGCGGCCAGCTCAACATGCCGGGTCGGTTAACTGCGGCTGAAGAAAATGACTCCGCCACTATCACCAACACCGTGTTTTCCATTCTGCGTAACGCGCGGGCACTGCACATCGGCGAGTATCCCAACACCGTGGTCTGCTGGGGCGGTCACTCGATCAACGCCGTTGAGTACCAGTATTGCCGCAATGTCGGAACTCAGCTTGGACTGCGTGAACTGAACATCTGTACCGGCTGCGGGCCGGGCGTGATGGAAGCGCCAATGAAAGGGGCCGCCGTAGGCCATGCTCAGCAGCGCTATCGTGACAGCCGCTTTATCGGCCTGACCGAACCCTCCATCATTGCAGCTGAACCGCCGAATCCGCTGGTGAATGAGTTGATCATCATGCCGGACATCGAAAAACGTCTGGAAGCTTTTGTGCGCATCGCCCATGGCATCATCATTTTCCCGGGCGGCGTAGGGACCGCAGAAGAGTTGCTCTATCTGCTGGGCATCCTGATGAATCCGCAGAACAGCGATCAGGTATTACCGCTGATCCTGACCGGGCCGGAAGAGAGCGCCGACTACTTCCGCGTGCTGGATGATTTCATCGTTAACACCCTGGGCGAACAGGCGCGTAAGCATTATCAGATCATCATCAACGATGCAGCCGAAGTGGCGCGTCTGATGAAGAAAGCGATGCCGCAGGTAAAAGAGAATCGTCGCGAAACCGGCGATGCTTACAGCTTTAACTGGTCGATTCGCATTGAACCCGATCTGCAGGTGCCTTTCCTGCCAACCCATGAAAATATGGCGAATCTCAATCTCTACACCAATCAGCCACCCGAAAAGCTGGCTGCTGACCTGCGCCGCGCCTTCTCAGGCATCGTAGCCGGTAACGTCAAAGAGATGGGCATCCGCGAAATCCGTGAGAAGGGACGCTACAAACTCCATGGCGACCCCGACATCATGCACCGCATGGATGAGCTGCTTCAGGGATTCGTTGCACAGCAACGCATGAAACTGCCAGGCACCGCCTACATTCCCTGCTACGAAATTATCAAATAAACCAGGAGGCAGCCCCCGGGCTGCCCATACTCTCATGGCTCTTCATCTTGTTATTGTTGACGCGTTGAATCTGATTCGCCGTCTGCATGCGGTACAGGGCTCACCCTGTGTCGAAGGCTGCCTGGCCGCGCTGCGCCAGATACTGGGTCACGCCCATCCGACTCATGCGGTGGCGGTATTTGATGGCGAAGCGCGTCATCAGGGCTGGCGTCATCAGCTGCTACCCGATTACAAAAGCGGTCGCCCGCCGATGCCAGACGATTTACAGGCAGAGATGCCGGCGTTACAGGAGGCCTTTCGCGCCGCAGGCGTAAGCTGCTGGATAGCGGGCGAGGATGAGGCGGACGATTTAGCGGCGACGCTGGCGGTGAAAATGGCTCAGGCCGGACATCAGGCCACCATTGTTTCAACCGACAAAGGCTACTGTCAGCTGCTGGCACCCGAGATCCGCATCCGCGACTACTTCCAGAAACGCTGGCTTGATCTGCCTTTTATCGAGGCTGAATTTGGTGTGGCGCCCCAGCGGTTACCCGACTACTGGGGATTGTGCGGCATCAGCAGCAGTAAAATTCCGGGCATCACCGGCATCGGTCCGAAAAGCGCGAAACAGCTACTAACAGAGTTTCACACGCTTGAAGGGATCTATCAGCAACTGGATCAGGTGCCAGCCAGATGGCGGGAGAAGCTCGCTGAGGGTCGGCAGATGGCAGAGATCAGCCGTCAGGTCGCAACCCTGAAGCGGGATCTGGTATTGCAGGGCAATCTGAATACGCTGCGTTATACCGGCTGAGTGCCCTTGCACTCAGCCCTGCGATTAACGTTCGTCGCGACGACCACCGGCAGCCGCCCAGATTCGGCGCACATGTACGGTCACCTCTTCGCGGTCATGGTAAAGCTGACGAGCGCGAATCTGCACGTTAATACCATTATCATCGAATCGTTCCTGCATCATGGCCAGATTCTGCGTCACCTCTTCATAGCGCTTTTTCATGGGCAACTTAAGGTTGAAGATCGCTTCACGGCACCAGCCGTTGACCAGCCAGTCGGTCATCAGGTTAGCCACACGCACCGGCTTCTCCACCATGTCACACACCAGCCAGCTGATGTTGGTGCGTGGCGGACGGAATTTAAAGCCATCCGCTTTCTCGTGCATCACCTGGCCCGTATCCATCAGGCTCGGTGCCATCGGTCCGTTGTCCACCGCATATACCATCATGCTGCGCTGCACCAGCTGATAAGTCCAGCCGCCCGGACAGGCACCGAGATCCACGGCGTACATGCCGCTGGCTAAACGCTCATCCCACTCATCCGCAGGGATAAAGACGTGAAAAGCCTCCTCCAGCTTAAGGGTGGAACGGCTTGGCGCATCGGAGGGGAACTTAAGGCGTGGAATACCCATGTAAAACGGCGAGCTGTTTTCCCGGATGGAGTAGCCGACGTAACAGGTGCCCGGCGCGATGAAAAACACATGCACGACCGGGCGTTTCGGGCTCTCATAATTCAACAGGATTTTGCTTTCACGCAGTGCCGAGCGCAGCGGCACGGTGAACTTGCGGCAGAACTTAGTCAGCTCTTTGGCTTCGTTGGTGTCTGGCACTTCAACACGCAGTTCGCCGCCCTTTTCCACTACGCCGGTCAGCATGCCGACAATCGGGGTAATGCGATCTTCCTGCGGCAGGTCACGCAGCATTTCGCCGACGACCAGCATCTGACGGGCAAAAATCAGCTCGTCAAACGGCAACTCACGTGCCAGCCGCTCGGCATCTTCAAACTGATAGCACTCAAACAGCACGTAGCCAGAGTCATCTTTAACCCGTGGAAAGCCGTAGATTTCACGTTCAGCCGCTTTGGCGCTGATTTCCGCCGCACACTCTTTTTCAAAACCGGGGCGACAATAGAGTAAAACTTTATTCATGGCGTTCTGCCTTTCGTTTAAGACGCAGCGCGCCAATCAACATCAATACCCAACCGGCGAGGAAACAGACCCCGCCCACGGGTGTGATAAAAACCCAAAACTTCAGATGTGACAGCGCCAGACAATAGAGGCTGCCACTAAACAGCACGGTGCCGAGCGCCATCAGCGCACTGCTCCAGTAAAACCAGATATTGGCGCGGCGTAACATCGCAGCACCCAGCCCCATCACCGCTAAGGTGTGATAAGCCTGATATTCCAGCCCGGTATGAATCCAGGCCATTTCAGCCGCACCAAGCGACTGACTCAAAACGTGGGCACCAAATGCGCCAAAAGCCACCAGCAGAAATCCGCTGATAGCCGAAAAAACAAACATGGCACGACTGGACATTAACCGATCCTCAGAGTCCTTTTGCATCTGAATGCAAATAAATCAATATGTTATTGTTGATAGCGAAAGCGGAATTTTTCTTGTTCGGTTGCAGCTTTTTCCAGGATCCACTGTCGGAAGGCGGCTATTTTACCCAGTTCTGCCTGACTGTCATGACAAACCAGATAAAAAGCGTTTTTACTGACTAATACATCATTAAACGGGCAGATTAATCGCCCGGCTTCTATTTCGCTCTGCGCCATGACGTTATTCGCCAGCGCCACGCCCTGACCATGAATCGCCGCCTGCAATACCATGGCGCTGTGGCTGAAGATTGGCCCCTGCTGCACATTGATATGCTGCAGGCCCAGTTGCCGGATATAAGATTGCCAGTCCCGACGGGAGGCATCATGCAGCAGAGTAAAACGCGACAGATCCATCGGCGTTTTCAGCGGATTATCCCCGGTCATCAGCGACGGTGAACAGACCGGCAGCAGATATTCGGCATAAAGTTTTTCAACCCGCAGGCCGGGCCAGTTACCCCGGCCGTAAAAAATCGCCACGTCGACATCGTCGGCCAGTTTCTCTTCGTCGCGGTCAACCGCCTGGATACGCACGTCGATTCCCGGATAAGCCATATTAAAGCTGGAGAGGCGGGGAACCAGCCACTGAATGGCAAAGCTCGGCAGTAAACTAACGGTCAGCGCACCCTTGGCACTGCGCGCCTGCAGTTTGCGGGTCGCTTCGTTGATTGCCGAGAAAATCTCTTTGATATCGAGATAGTAGCTTTGTCCTTCTTCGGTCAGTAATAGCGAACGATTCCTCCGGCGAAATAGCTTTAACCCCAGAAAATCTTCCAGAGATTTAATCTGATGGCTTACAGCAGCCTGGGTGACAAACAGCTCTTCTGCGGCTTTGGTAAAGCTTAAATGGCGTGCAGCTGCATCAAAAACACGCAGTGCGTTGAGAGGAGGAAGGCGTTTCGACATGGTTTTCCGTATCCGGATCGGCAAAAAATACGCAGGCTTATACAAAGCGTTTACGTATTAGAATTTTTAATCCGAGGCATTATAATTTGTCCGTTGAGGAACCTCCAGCAAATACCTATAGTTGCCGCACTTCCTGAGCCGGAACGAAAAGTTTTTAGATTTGTGAGTGAGTTCGCAGATTTTCTGAAAGCTTTTGGCTTGTGGTCGTGATGTTGTGTTTGCAATTTTTGATCCGACGATTGCGGATCGAACTCTTAATTCCTGTAGATTTACCCTGTCTGTCCATAGTGATTTTTAAATAGCACCGCAAATTGCGGTGCTTTTTTTTTGCTGCTTAGTTGCCAGACTCTACCATCTCTTTGACATCAGAGCGGTTGATTTGCTGCTCGTTGCCATTCGCATCTTTATAGCTGATCATGCCGGTATCGTTATCGACTTTAGGCTTGCCGGCAGCCACAATGGTGCGACCATCATTGGTATGCATCACGTAATTGCTTGAACAGGCACTCAGGGTAAAAGCCAGGGTACACACGGCCAGTACTGCGGTTAATTTTTTCATCTGCTATCTCCTTGTAGATTGATTGCATCAAACCACCCGCGTTACGCTAACCAGAGGCAGCCGATAAGTGAGATCGACTAGTAAACGTCCGATCGTTATGCGGGTTTGGTTCAAACCTTGCAATATTCAGCATAACGCGCTTTTCCAGCTTTGCCAGACGCAGACCATTCTTTCAGTGTGGTCCTAATTTTTCTTATCATGGACCAGGCATGACCGCATTTAATCCCACCGCATTTCGCCAGCAGTTTCCCGCACTCGCCGACGCAGGCGTTTATCTCGACAGCGCAGCGACCACGCTGAAGCCGCAGGCCGTCATTGACAGCACGCAGCAGTTTTACAGCCTCAGCGCGGGTACAGTCCATCGCAGCCAGTTTGCCGCCGCCCAGGCCTTAACCCATCACTATGAGCAGGCGCGCAACCAGGTTGCCCGCTGGCTTAACGCCGCTGACGATCGTGAGATTGTCTGGACGCGCGGTACCACCGAAGCGATAAACCTGGTGGCGAACAGCTGGCTGCGCCCGCGCTTACAGCCTGGTGATGAGATTGTGGTCAGCGAGGCAGAACACCACGCCAACCTGGTGCCCTGGCTGATGGCTGCGCAGGCGTGCGGTGCCCGCGTCGTAAAATGGCCGTTAGGCGCGGATCGCCTGCCGGATATCAGCCAGCTGCCCGCCCTGCTTAACAGCCGTACCCGCCTGCTGGCGGTCGGACAGATGTCGAACGTCACCGGCGGATGTCCCGCACTCGCTCAGGCGATACCTCTGGCTCACGCCGTGGGCGCGAAAGTGATGGTCGATGGCGCACAGGGCGTGGTGCATTGTCCGCCTGACGTACAGGCGCTGGATATCGACTTTTACGCCTTTTCCGGACATAAGATTTACGGCCCGATGGGCATTGGCGCGTTATATGGCAAAGCGGAACTGCTGGAGGCGATGGAGCCCTGGCAGGGCGGCGGTAAGATGATAACGGATGTCGATTTCAGCGGATTCACGCCGCAGCCGGTGCCGTGGCGATTTGAGGCTGGCACCCCGAATGTGGCGGGCGTGGTGGGCCTGAGTGCAGCACTGAGCTGGCTGGCGCAGTACGATCTGCCCGAAGCGGAGCGCTGGAGTCAGCAGCTTGCGACGCTGGCGGAAGAGCAGCTGGCGGAATTACCCGGTTTCCGTAGCTTCCGCTGTTCAAATGCCAGCCTGCTGGCATTTGAATTCGCTGGCCTGCATCACAGCGATCTGGTGACGCTGCTGGCTGAGCAGGGAATCGCCCTGCGCGCTGGCCAGCACTGCGCGCAGCCGTTGCTGGCGGCGCTGGGCGTCAGCGGCACGCTGCGGGCCTCTTTTGCACCCTATAATAATCTGCAGGATGTTGATGCGCTGGTGCGCGCTATGAAGAGCGCCATCTCGCTGTTATCGGAGTTTTGATTATGCATTCATCGCCGTTAGCGCCACACCCGTTTGGCGAAGAGATTACCGTTGCCAGCCTGAAAGAGAGCTTTGGCCGCTTTCATCAGTGGGAAGATCGTTATCGTCAGCTGATCCAGCTGAGCCGCCAGTTGCCTGCCTTACCCGGGGAACTAAAAACAGCAGAAATTGAACTGAGCGGTTGTGAAAATCGGGTCTGGCTGGGCAGCCAGTTACGCGAAGATGGCACGCTGCATTTCTATGGTGACAGTGAAGGACGTATTGTGCGCGGCCTGCTGGCCGTGCTGCTGACCGCCGCTGAGGGCCAGACGCCGCAACAGCTGCTGACGATGGATCCCTTAAAACTGTTTGATGAACTGGGCCTGCACGCCCAGCTCAGTGCCTCCCGCAGCAGCGGCCTGCAGGCGCTGGCCGCCGCAGTGGAGCACGCCGCGCGTCAGGCGCTGACGGCGTCCTGACGGGCAGCACGCGCCAGAAACTTCTTCAGCGCATGCGAGACGGCAACAAAGCCGAAGGTGGCGGTTACCATGGTGGCCGCGCCAAAGCCGGAGGTGCAATCCATTCTCTTCGGCCCCTCCGCTGTGCTGCGTGAAGCACAGACGCTGCCATCAGCCTGCGGATAGACCAGCGCTTCGGTAGAAAAGACGCAGTCGATGCCAAGTTTGCCCTTGCTGTTTTTCACCACGCCCAGGCTTTTCAGTCGTTCGCGCAGCTTAGCCGCCAGCGGATCCTGGATGGTTTTCGCCAGATCGGCGACCTGGATCTGAGTCGGATCGATCTGCCCACCCGCGCCACCGGTGGTGATCAGCGGGATCTTATTCCGGCGGCACCAGGCGATCAGCGCCGCTTTCGGTCGCACGCTGTCGATAGCGTCGATCACATAGTCGAAACCCGCTGCCATCAGTTCGGCGGTGTTCTCTGGCGTAATAAAGTCATCAATGCAGATCACTTCGCAGTCAGGATTAATCGCACGCAGCCGTTCTGCCATCACTTCTGTTTTGGCTTTGCCGACGTTGCCCTGCAGCGCATGAAGCTGCCGGTTAGTGTTGGTAATACAGACATCATCCATATCAATCAGGGTGATTTTACCAATCCCGGTGCGCACCAGCGCTTCCGCCGCCCAGGATCCGACACCGCCAATACCGATGACGCAGAAGTGTGCGTCAGCAAAACGTTGCAGCGCATCCTGGCCATAGAGACGCGCCGTGCCGCCAAAGCGCTGATGCCAGGCGTCATTTAACACTTTCATAGTTGAACCTGTTACGTCGTGCGGGCCCGAAGGCCCGCAGAGAAGAAATTAGTTAGCGCCGAGAAGCAGTGAACCATTATTACCGTTTTGCGGGCTGGAGAACAGCGGCTGTCCGGCACCCGGCGCGGCTTTAATTACCCAGACGCGTCCGTAGTGATTATAGAAGCCCGCCAGATGCGCAGCGTCGGGGCCGATACCCTGATAGATATCAAAGTGCTGGCCTTTAATCGCGCCACCCACGTCGAGTGCCACCATCAGGCGCATCTCATATTTGCCGTTGAATTTGCCCTTCTCATTTAACTGCGGCACTTCAGCCAGCAGTACGGTGCCCGCCGGAATAATTGAGCGGTCAGACGCAACGGAGGCTTTCGCCACCAGTGGAACTGCGCTGGCACCGCGCACCGGCGTAAATGGCTCAGCCTTAAAGAAGACAAATGATGGGTTGGTTTCCAGCAGCGCACGGACCTCCTGCGGTGAGTGCTCCTGCGCCCACTGACGAATCGCCTGCATCGACATATCTTCGCGCTTCACTTCACCGCGATCGATCAGCTCTTTGCCAATGCTGTGATAACCCCAGCCATTTTTACCGGCGTAACCAAAGAAGGTCATCGGGCGGCCATCGCCAAAGTCGACATAACCACTGCCCTGCACATCCATCATGAAGTTATCAATCAGTGAATTGCTGTAGGCGATGATGTAGCGGTCATCGAGTCCGCCACTATAGATAGAGGCGCGGCTCGGTAATTTTTCTCCGCGTTTGCGCGGCGGCATACGGTAGATGGGATACTGGAATTCACCCTGACGGGTGTAGCGCGCTTCTACTACCGGTGTGTAATAACCGGTGAACTGCACGTTACCGTAGTTATCCGTTCCCTCCATCTGCCAGGCGTTAAGCCCATACTGACGAAGCTGTCGGGTATCGGCACCCGCCATCAGCCAGCTCTCAATCGCGCTATAGGTGCCGTTCTGACGGCTATACAGCGCAGATGAGGCGGACTGAATCTGGCGGACCTGCTCGCCAAAGTCTCTGCCATTAACCGGTGCGCCTTTGGCATTGGGCTGATTCACCAGCGCCAGCGGTTGTTCCAGTTTGCCATCTTTATATTGCTGACCGCGATCGGTCGGTTTGGAGCTACAGGCCGCCAGCAGCGTTATTAACGCGCCAGTGAGTGCATACTTCACCCAATGTGATTTCATTATCTTCTCTTTTTATAACTGTTCGCCCCGCGACGATAGCAAAGCCCCCGACAGAATGAAATGCATCCGCTCAGACGTCACGCATATCAGTTTAATAATTAACCAGATGGTTGAATCCTTCAGCAACTGGCTGTTAATTTGGCTTTTATCTGCAAAAAGGGGTTGCATGAATTAGCGCGGAGAGTATAGTGCGCTTCCACGGACGCGGGGTGGAGCAGCCTGGTAGCTCGTCGGGCTCATAACCCGAAGGTCGTCGGTTCAAATCCGGCCCCCGCAACCAATACTTCTGCAGCAGTTTTACAGAAGTCACAATGTGAGAAGTAAAAGTAATAGAAGCAATACGGACGCGGGGTGGAGCAGCCTGGTAGCTCGTCGGGCTCATAACCCGAAGGTCGTCGGTTCAAATCCGGCCCCCGCAACCAATACTTCTGCAGTTGTTTTACAGAAGTCACAATGTGAAAAAAGTATGATACGGACGCGGGGTGGAGCAGCCTGGTAGCTCGTCGGGCTCATAACCCGAAGGTCGTCGGTTCAAATCCGGCCCCCGCAACCAATCATTTAAACACCTGAAAGGGTGTTTTTTTGTTTCTGACGTTCCCAAAAGCCGCTTCAGCCTCTTTCTGCCCTGAAAAGCGCGCGGATAGCCCGGCTACCCGCACTCCTTTACCGATGGGCCAGCGCCGCCCCACTCTCTACATACGCTTTGATGCCGTTCAGAATCGCCTCTGCCACCTGATGCTGGTAACGGGTGGTTCGCAACTTGCGCTCCTCCTCCACATTACTGATAAACGCTGTCTCTACCAGAATTGACGGGATATCAGGGGCTTTCAGCACCGCAAATCCGGCCTGATCCACGGTGCGTTTGTGCAGATGGTTGATGCGCCCCATGCGATGCAGCACCTCTTTGCCGAATTTAAGGCTGTCATGAATCGTCTGACGCTGCACCATATCGAACATGGTGTGATCGAGATAGCGGTCACCGCTTTTGCTGACGCCGCCAATCAGGTCTGATTCATTCTGAGTCTGAGCCAGGAAACGAGCCGCCGCCGAAGTGGCACCGCTGGTTGATAAGGCAAACACTGAAGAGCCGCGTGCCGCGCGGCTGGTAAAGGCATCCGCATGGATCGACACAAAGAGGTCGGCACGCTGTTTACGGGCTTTGGCAACCCTGACGCGCAGCGGAATAAAGACATCTTCATTGCGTGTCATATAGGCTTTCATATTGGACTCTTTATCGATCAGCGCTTTGAGTCGCCGTCCAATCTTCAGCACAATATCTTTCTCGCGGGTCTTATATTTGCCGTGCGCGCCCGGATCTTCCCCGCCGTGACCGGGATCGATCATGATAATGATTGGACGATCGCGCCCCGCTTTGCCGGGTAAGGGCGCCTGCACCCCTTCATCTTTCTCCAGATCGCCCTGGTTATAATCTTTCAGCAGAGCCAGCAGTGGATCATCCTCAACCTGGTTCTGGCTCGGATAGAGATCGACCACCAGCCGGTGATTGATCCTGGCGACCGGCGAGAGATTAAAGATCTTCGGCGCGACGTTGCGCTTTAATTCCAGTACCACGCGCACTGTGTTGCTGTCGAACTGGCCGACACGGGCATTTTTAATAAAGGGATCGTCGACCCGAACCTGCTTATCTACCCCTTTCAGAACCGGATTGAGATGTAGGCCCTGAATATCAATCACCAGGCGTTCGGGATTGCTCAGCGCAAACTGCTTGTACTTCAGCGCAACATTGGACTCCAGCGTCATCCGCGAGTAGGTCGATGAGGGCCAGATACGCACCGCCACAATGTGGTTCTTCGCCGCCAACCCTGTCCGGCTGACGCTTAACAGCAGTAAGGCGCCCGTCCCCTGTAAAAATCGTCTGCGTGAAAAATGGGAATTAACGTCTGACATGCCGCTCCAGCTGCTGTGTAATGTCTAAAAAAGCGCCAGTTACTAAAATGGCGGCGAAAACTTTATCCAATCCGCAGCATGATGTCACCCCGGAAACCCTAAATAATGCAGGCTGTTAGCGGCTTTGACACCCAGAAAAACGTAAATTTTCGTCAGGATTAAGACTTGCAAAACCGGACGTAAAAGCATAAAAATACAAAAAATACGAATAAACATTCACTGAGGGTTGGCCGTGAAGGAACGTAGTACCGAACTGGTTCAGGGTTTTCGCCATACCGTTCCCTATATCAATGCCCACCGGGGTAAAACCTTTGTCATCATGCTGGGTGGCGAAGCGATTGAGCATGAGAACTTCTCTGGCATCGTTAATGATATCGGCCTGCTGCACAGCCTGGGCATTCGCCTCGTCGTGGTGTATGGCGCACGACCGCAGATTGATGCCAGCCTGGCTCAGCAGCAGCTGGAGCCGGTTTACCATAAGTTTACCCGGGTCACCGACGCGCAATCGCTGGAGTTAGTGAAGCAGGCCGCCGGCCGGCTGCAGTTAGATATCACGGCCCGCCTCTCAATGAGTCTCAACAACACGCCGCTGCAGGGCGCGCATATCAACGTGGTCAGCGGCAACTTCATTATTTCACAGCCGCTGGGCGTGGATGATGGCGTGGATTACTGTCACAGCGGCCGTATCCGTCGTATTGATGAAGAGGCCATTCATCGTCAGCTGGATAACGATGCGATTGTGCTGATGGGCCCGGTTGCGGTTTCAGTTACCGGCGAAAGCTTTAACCTGACCTCGGAAGAAGTGGCTACCCAGCTGGCGATTAAACTCAAAGCGGAGAAAATGATCGGCTTCTGCTCTGAGCAGGGCGTGCTGAACAGCGAGGGTGAAATCATATCCGAGCTCTTCCCGAATGATGCGCAGGCCCGTATCGATGAGATTGAAAAGGAAGGCGATTATCTTTCCGGGACCGTTCGCTTCCTGCGTGGGGCGGTGAAAGCCTGCCGCAGTGGTGTTCGCCGCAGCCATTTAATCAGTTATCAGGAAGATGGCGCGCTGTTGCAGGAGCTCTTCTCACGCGACGGTATCGGTACCCAGATCGTTATGGAGTCGGCAGAGCAGATCCGTCGCGCCAATATCAATGATATCGGCGGCATCCTCGAACTGATCCGTCCGCTGGAGCAGCAGGGTATTCTGGTGCGTCGCTCGCGCGAGCAACTGGAAATGGAAATTGATAAGTTCACCATCATTCAGCGCGATAATCTGACCATCGCCTGTGCAGCACTCTATCCGTTTATGGATGAAAAGATTGGCGAAATGGCCTGTGTGGCGGTTCATCCTGACTATCGCAGCTCTTCACGCGGTGAGATGTTGCTGCAGCGCGTGGCACTTCAGGCACGCCAGATGGGGCTGGAAAAACTGTTTGTGTTAACCACCCGCAGCATCCACTGGTTCCAGGAACGCGGCTTTACGCCGGTAGATATTGAGTCGCTGCCCGAGAGTAAAAAAGAGATGTATAACTATCAGCGCCGTTCAAAAGTGTTGATGGCCGATCTCACCTGATTCAATCCGTAAGGGACAAGCCCCCCCGCGTGGGCTGTCCCCTCTCTTCTCAGCCGGTTTCTCCCAGTCGCTCCACCAGACCGCTGCGTCGCTGCGTTTGCAGCTGCACGGCACGCTGAAATACGCCGGGTTCGCTGTAGATGGTCAGTTGCCGCCGTGCACGTGTAATCGCGGTATAGACCAGTTCACGGGTCAGCACCGGCAGAAACTGCGTGGGCATCACCAGCGCGGTATGATCAAACTCCGAGCCCTGTGATTTGTGCACCGTCATCGCCCAGGCCGTTTCATGTGAGGGTAACCGGCTCGGCTGAATCGCCTTGATCGATCCATCCGGCAGCGGGAAAAAGACCTTCAGGTTGCCCTCTTCATCCCGCATCGTCATGCCGATATCGCCATTAAACAGGCCGAGCGCGCTGTCATTTCGGGTGATCATCACCGGACGCCCTTCATACCAGCGGCTGCCCATGCCAGGACGACGGATGCGCTGCAGCTGCATCAGTCGCTGCTCAATACGCTGGTTCAGACCCTGCACGCCAAATGGCCCGTCACGTAATGCACACAGCAGCTGATAACGGCCAAAAGCGGCAATCACTTCTGCGGGCGGCGCCTGCTGTCTGATGAGCTGCAGGAAGGGTTGATAACCCTGGGCTACCTCATCCAGCATCGCCTGATAAGCGTCAGCGCTGTTCAGCGGCTGGTAACTGATATCCTCATAAGCCGCAGCAAATACCGCCCTGACCTGCTCTGCATCGCCACGGTTGATCGCTTTTGCCAGCTGGCCGATGCCTGATGAGTCATCAAAACGATAACTCTTCTGCAGCAGACAGATACTGTCGCGGACTGCGGGTGCCTGCACATCGTCACTGCCCTGCAGTGTGCAGCCGGTCAGCAGCGCGAGCTGTTCAGCCCGTGCCAGGCTGTAGCCGCTTTCGGTGCAGCGGCAGATGTCGCCCAGCACCGCACCGGCTTCGACCGAGGCCAGCTGATCGCGATCGCCCAGAAACACGACGCGGGCATGGGCAGGCAGCGCGGCGATCAGTTTTGCCATCATTGAGAGATCGACCATCGACGCTTCATCAACCACCAGCACATCAAGGTGCAGTGGGTTACCGGCATGGTAGCGCAGCCGCTGAGTGTCGGGCTGTGCGCCCAGCAGGCGATGCAGCGTGGTGGCTTCGGCAGGAAAACGCCGGCGTTCTTCGTCGCTGACCGCCAGTTCCTGCAGTGCACTGCCCAGTGACTCGGTCAGTCGCGCGGCGGCTTTGCCGGTCGGTGCCGCCAGCTGAATCCGCAGTGCACCGGGATTCAGGCGAATCAGGGCAGCGAGGAGTTTCGCCACTGTGGTGGTTTTACCGGTACCCGGCCCGCCGGAAATAACCGCAGTCTTGCGGGTCAGCGCCACGGCCGCCGCAATTTTCTGCCAGTTCTCCGGCTGGTCGTCAAACAGGCTGTTCAGCACGTCGCCTGCAGCATGCATATCAAACGCAGTTTTCACTTCCTGCGCAGCGAAGAAGTCGGCGACCCGGCCTTCGCTTTGCCACAGCCGATGCAGATATAAACGCTGATTGCTCAGCACCAGCGGCGTAACCAGGCTGCCATCACTCACAGCCGACCAGTCAGCAAAGCGTGCTGTCCAGTCTTCCGGCGCACCAGCAGCGTGCCAGATCGCCTGAGCCAGCGCAGGCTGGCGACCAGCGAACAGATTCGCTTCGCAAAGGTTGCTCAGCGGTAAACAGACGTGCCCCTCACCCGCGTCAGCGCTGACGCAGGCCGCAGCGAGCAGCAGCCCAGGCTGTGATTCCGGGGCCACCAGTTGGGCAAACTGTATATCCAGCGGTCGCAGGAGACGCTTCTCTACCGCCTGCAGCAGCAGACTCAGCATGTCACTCATAACATCTCCCCGGTTTCACCAAACAGTGCATCAATGTCTTCCACAAAGGCTTCAGCAGGTCGGGTGGCGAAAATGCCGTTGTCCGGCGAGCTGCCATCCATCCCGCGCAAAAACAGATAAAACACCCCACCAAAGTGACGCTGATAGTCGTAGTCCGGCAAACGATGCTGCAGATAGCGATGCAGCGCCAGCGTATAGAGCTGATATTGCAGATCGTAGCGGTGGGCGATCATCGCCTGCGCCATCGCCTCTGGCGTGTAAGCGGCGTGGCTATCCCCCAGCCAGTTCGATTTGTAGTCGAGCAGATAATATTTTCCCTGCCAGCGGAAGACCAGATCGATAAAGCCCTTCAGCATGCCCCGCACCTGACGAAAATCCAGGGGGGCGGCCTGCTGAGAGAGACTGTCGTGCCGGCGCAGCAGAGCGTCAAGATCCGCCGCAGTCAGCAGATTGTTGATCGGCAGATAGAACTCCATCTCAATCAGGCGTTCGCTGCTTTTTATCGCCGACAGCCTCAGCCCCTCAGCATTGAGCGGCGTATGTAAGACCCGGTCAATCCACTGTTCCAGAACCGGCAACCAGCTCAGCGGATAGCCATTATGCTGCAGCTGATCTTCCAGCCAGACGCTGTCCGGCGGTTCGGTAAAGTCGATCGACTCAAACAGACCATGCAAAAACGTACCGGGTGCCGCTCCGCGCGGAAAGTGGTGGGGTGTCAATGCAGCCTCTTCACCCTTCTCTTCTTCGCCCGCGGCATCAATATCAAAGTTGGGCAGCGCATCCAGCAGCGGCGAGCTGTGATGCTGTTGCAGGCCTGAATAACTGGTTACCCGCCAGACGTCAGCCAGCGCGCGCGTAATGTCGCGGCTGCTTAAAACCTCATCGCCCTGCTGCGCATCCTGCCACATTTCTCCCGGCAGCAGAGCCTCTTCAACCAGCGCAATCCCTTCACCGGTTAACGCATTCAGTCGCTGACTGAGCTGCTGCGCATCAGCCGCCTCGCCCTGCTGCACCAGGTAGCCCAGCGCGCTCTTGTGCAGATCGCTTTCGCCCTCTTTTTTGCGGGTGCCTTTGATCAGTGGCGCAATGCCGACGCTGCAGTGATAGACCGAACGGGTCAGCGCCACGTAGAGCAGACGCAGATCCTCCGCCAGGCGCTCCTCTTCGGCCAGCGCCAGACTTTGTGCATCACCCTGCACATCCAGCAGTGCCGTGAACGTGTCGCGATCGTGATAAAGCGCGCTGGCCGCCTCGCGGAACCCGGCAGCAAATGGCAGCCAGACCAGCGGATATTGCAGTCCTTTCGATTTATGGATGGTGATGATCTGCACCAGATGGCGGTCGCTTTCCAGACGCAACTGCTGGCTGGAGGCCTGGCTGTTTGGCCGGGCAATCTGCTGCGCCAGGAAGCGCACCAGGGCGTGCGGACTCTCCAGCTGCACCGAAGCCTCCTGCAGCAGTTCACCCAGATGCATCAGGTCAGTCAGGCGACGTTCACCGTTCTCCGAGGCCAGCATATTCTCTGCCAGCTGCCGCTTGATCATCACGTCACGCAGCATCGGTAACACGCCGCGCTGATGCCAGAGCTGCTGCCAGACGGCAAACTGCTCCACCAGCGCATCCCACTCGCGTTCATTCTGTGTCAGCGCGTCGAGCGTTGCTGCATCAATAGCAAAGATTGAGGTCGCCAGCGCGCTGCGCAGCAGACGTTCCTGCTCAGGTGCCTGTATCGCCTGCAGTAACCAGAGCAGTTCGCGCGCTTCCGGCGTGGTGTAGACACTGTCCCGGCTGGAGAGATAGACCGAAGGAATCGACAGCGCATTCAGCGCGTCGCGGATTAAACCGGCCTCATTACGACTGCGCACCAGCACGGTGATATCGGAAGCCCGCACCGGCTGCAGCGCCTCGCCTTTGCCCAGGCGGGCGCGCCCCTGCTGTCCGGCCACCAGCCAGCGGCTGATATCGGCCGCACACTGCTGTGCCATAAACTGCTGGTAATCGCTGTTACCCACGCCCTCGCCAGGCTGCAGCCAGAACCGTAAAGCCGGTTGCTGCTGCTCGTCAAAAATCAGTTTCAGCGACTGATTGGGCGCAGCAGGCTTAACCGGCTGAAAGGGGATCGCCGAGAACAGAAAAGGCGAATCGAGCTGAGAAAAGAGGCGGTTGACGCTCCCGACCATCTCAGGTGATGAACGCCAGTTGGTATCGAGCGTGTAGTGAGCGCTGACTTCGTTTCTGGCCCGCAGATAGGTAAAAATATCCGCACCGCGAAACGCATAGATCGCCTGCTTGGGATCGCCGATCAGAAACAGTGCCTGTTCAGGCTGATTAATATAGAGCGTGCGGAAGATACGGTATTGCTGCGGATCGGTATCCTGGAATTCATCAATCAGGGCCACCGGGTAACGCGCCCGGATGGTTTCTGCCAGCAAAACGCCACCTGGCTGCTGCAGCGCTTCATCCAGTTTACTGAGCAGATCGTCGAAGCCTAACAGTGCACGTAACCGTTTCTCGCGCTGCACCGTGGCGCGCACATCGGTCAGCGCCTGCGCAATGATGACATCCCGCAGCGACAGCGGTTCTGCCAGAAACTGATCGATCGCCTCAAACAGCGAATGACGCGGCGCTTCACCCTTTTTAGTTTTCTCCTCCAGCACCTGCTGTCCAAAGCGCTCCAGCTCTTTGGGCAGCTGATAATCCAGCGTGTCGCTGCTGGCCCACTGCGTGACGCGGGCGACCCAGTTGGGCAGATGTTTACTGCTGTAGCTGCGCTTATCAACGCCAGATGCAGTGATAATGCCCTCAACATCGGCGCTGAGCGCCTGCCACTGCTGCTTGATGGCCTCGATGCGCGCCAGATTGCGTGCGTGGCGTGATGCCAGCGTCTCATCGGCGGCAGGCGGACGTTTCAGCCCCGGCGACTCCCCCTGCAGCCAGGGGCGCAGCGTGGTCAGCAGGCTGTCCGGCCCGCTCCACTCTGCGGCGATGATCCGTGCCACATCCAGACTCAGTGGATAGCACTGACGACGCCAGAAATCGGCGGCCGACTGCTTCAGCAGCGCCTGCTCATCTTCAATCAACTCCTGCTCGAACAGCATGCCCGACTCAAAGGCATTGAGATTCAGCATCCGCTGACAGAAGCCGTGAATGGTAAAAATGGCGGCTTCATCCATCTGCCGCTCGGCAGCCAGCAGCTGCGCGGCGGCCTGAGCCAGATCAGGCATCTGCTCCAGCAGTAACTGGTGCATCGGATTGCTGCTTTTGCCGCGGATACAGGCCAGACGTAGCTGATGAATATTCTCGCGGATGCGCCCGCGCAATTCGGCGGTCGCGGCCTCGGTAAAGGTCACGACTAAAATTTCTTCGACAGAGAGCGGCCGGCTGTAGGCGTTTTCACCGCCCAGCCCCAGCAGCAGGCGCAGATAGAGCAGACCAATGGTAAAGGTTTTTCCGGTGCCCGCTGACGCCTCAATCAGCCGCTCGCCTCTGAGCGGCAGCGTTAAAGGATTCAGCGATACGGGAGGTAACTGCGTCATTGGGTCTCACTCTTTACCGGCAGCGACTGCTGCAGTTGTGCCACTTCACTCCAGGTTTTCCAGCCAGGCTGACGGGCAAACTCAACTTTGCCATTGCCGGTGCCTGCAATCTGCGAGGTCATCACCATGCCCTTATGTTCGATCACGGCCTGCCGGAAAAAGTCTGCCAGGCTCGCCGGGGTTAACCGCTGAACCTGCTCTGTCATTTTTTGCCGGGTATCAAATTGATCATTCTGCCGATCAAAGTCGCGGCTAAAGCGATCCGCTTCCTCAAAGAGCGTCTGAGGACGCTGCTGCAAATCATTGATCATCGCCTGCTGATACTGGGCAAAGTCTGCCTGGCTCATACTGCGCAGACGTTTTTCCGCCTGCGGGTAGAAGGCCTGATAGCGCTGCAACAGCCAGCCCGGTTGTTTGCTGTTACTTTGCAGCAGGAAGCCGATCCCCCACTGGCGACCCACAGGCATCTGGAAGGCAAAAACCGCGTAGCCGAGCTGCTCTTTGGTCCGCAGCTGATTGTAGAACCACGGCTGCACAATCTGGCTCAGCATGGAGCTGTGCGCCATGCTCTGATATTCACTGTATCCCAGTGGAACATAGAGCGCGGCAAGGGCGGAGTCGGTGCTGCTGCCTTTTTGTTGCAGGTTGGCTTTCAGCGGTTTTTTAATCGAGACATACTGACTATGCCAGTCGCGGGTCGCATGACTCTGCATCTGCTGTTTGAGCTCATGCCCCAGCTGCGTCACGCTGTCAGCACTGAGGTTGCCCACTACCAGCATCTCCGGCGTCGCGTCGCGGAACAGCGTATCGCGATAGTCAGTAACATCCTTAAGTGAGAGTGTGCTTACCAGCTTGCGGCGAGCCTCGCGCTGGGTATATGGCAGCTGCGACAGCAGTTGCATCGGCTGAATCGCCTGTTCAAACGCTTTGCCCTTTTCCGCCGCGTCCAGCCGCTCCAGATACCAGGATTTAGCCTGCTCCAGCTGCTGTTCTGTCGGCTGGAAAGTGGCATAACCTTCCACCAGTTTCTTCAGCAGGGTCGGCAGACGCTGAGTGAAGCCGTTGGCGCTGAATACCAGCCCTTCATCTTCACCCGTTGAGAAGCTGATGCCGCCCACTGAAGCCTGTGAATTAAGCTCGTCCAGCGCCAGGCTGGAAAGGTAGTCATTCAGGCCAAATAGCACCTGCTGACGGGCATCACTGATGGTGTGCTTATTGCGTAACGCCAGGGTGATCGCCGCTTTTGGCTCGCTGGCGTAATAACGACTGGGCATCCAGTAAATACGCATATCATCCTGGTTATCCAGTCTCACCGGATGCTGATACGTTTTGCCGTCTGACGGTAACAGGGTGAAGTCGTCCGGGATATAGGGGTTCAGCACGGGCATCGCCAGCGTAATCTGGCTGGCGCGCTGCTGCCAGTCTGCAAAGGTTTGTGGAGTGATCTTCTCAACCTGATAAGGCGCATCCACAAAATAGGCTTTTTTGTTGTGCGGCTCCTGCGGACTGATGTACCAGATACGCGCATGCTGCGGGGTCATCTCTTCCAGCCGGGCATTAATCGCGGCGGCATCGTACTGATCCGCCAGATAGGGTGCATCCAGCGTATGTTCAACCGGTACGCGCAGCATGGTGTCGGCCAGCCATTCAATGTAATCCATATCGCGGGTAATTGAGGGATAGCGGAAGTCGAGCGCCAGCACATGCGAAACTTCATCGAAATAGCGCTTATCATCCCCCTGCTGACGCAGAAGATTGATGTAGCTGAATATCGCCGCCACGACCTGGTCGCGCTGCGCCAGACCTTTATCAGTCAGTGACGCGGTAATCGCAAACACGCCGCTGTTACGCTCGGTCATTGGGTCAGCACCCGCATTCACCCCGTCGGCCAGCCCCTGTTTTTGCAACCAGTCAGTCAGCGTGTTTTTGCTGCGGTTACTGATTAAATAGCTGATCAGCGTGTCGGTTTTACTGCGGAACCGATCGCTGTTGTTGGCAATGCGGAATTCAATTTTGAGCTGCTTGCGCGGCTGAGCCGGAACGTAATGGATGATGATGCCCTGCTGCGCATCGGTCACCACCGGCACCGTAATCTCCGGCACGCTGGCGTCATGATTTTGTACCCGGCCAAAGGTTTTAGCCGCAATCGACGCCATCTCCGGCAGCGGTTTGTTGCTGTAGATCACCGCTTTCATCAGATTGGCGGAGTAATGCGTATGATAAAAGTCCTGCAGCGCCTGGTGCAGTTTGCTGCCTGGCTTATCTTTCAGGGTCTCAAGATTGCCGCCCGAAAAACGTGACGCCGGATGCGCCGGGTTCAGGGTTTCTGCGCCGACCTGGGCCATACGCAGGCCATCGCGCGAGCGCGCCATGGTCAGCTCGGCATTCACGGCGTGGCGCTCGCGGTCAGCGTTAACCGGATCCAGCAGCGGCTCAGCCACCGCATCCGCCAGGCGATCAACCGCCGGTTCCAGCGCGTCATTTTCCACTTCCAGATAAAAGGCGGTGCGGTAAGAGGCTGTGCTGGCGTTGTGGCTGCCGCCATGTTTTTTCAGGAATTCAGCCAGGTTGTCGGGCTGCGGGTAGTGCTTTGAACCCATCAGCACCATATGCTCAAGGTAGTGCGCCAGTCCCGCCTGCTGATCGGGATCGTCCAGCGATCCTATCGGCAGCGTCAGCGCCGCCAGCGATTTCGGTGCCACGGGATCGGAAACCAGTAATACCGTCATCCCATTATCAAGCCGGATAGCCTGATAGTGGCGGGGATCCTGTTCACTTTTGCGAATGGTGTCGTTAACCGGCTGCCAGCCTGATGATGCCTGCTCCTGCGCCTGCGCTGTGCAAGCCATCAGGCTTAACATTAGCGCCGCTATCCAGCGTGCGTGTACCCGCATGTAAACCCCTCTCGTTTCCCGATAAACCGCCAATGTCGGACGCGGCGGCTCAAAGCAGAGCAAAATTTCTGTGTAATGAGTCAGTCAGCAAAAACGCCTTCTGATCGGCTATTCATCATCCTGATGTGCAGCCAGTACCGGTAAATACCAGCGCTGTGCCGCCTCAGTTATCTGCTGTAGTTGTGGCTCATCCAGCACCCGGCAAAGACGTTGCAGATAGGGATCGCTGCCTTCACCCTCAAGCTGATAGTTGCCTGACCAGGCCGTCAGCAGGCGATTACGCGCCTTAAGCTGGGTTGCCTCATCAGTCAGTAACTGCTGACTTTTTTTGTCGTAGCTGGCGGTCAGCCATGCGCCGCCACTTTTGTTAAGCAGCATCAGCGGCTTACGCATACCCGCGAGATACCCCGTGACATACTCATTCAGCGCAGCAATCGCCTCTGCCTGCGGCACGGCAAGGAAGCACCAGCGGCTCTGCTGCCGGCCAAACATCCGGCTGCTGCCGGTGCCGCCCAGCGCGCAGTAGACCAGATGTTCCAGCCAGAGTAGCAGTCCGTCGTTCATGTTGAGTACGCCAGGCCGCCAGCGCAGCAATCCATCACTCTGAACCTGCGTCAGCCACCCGGTTAAGCTGACCTGCTCCAGTTGCAGATTCACTTCCCAGCTCTCGCCGTCGCTGCGCTGGGTGACCACTTCTGCCGCTACTTCCTGCATCTCATCGCGCTGCGCCTGCCAGAACAGCTCACCGAACGCGCCATAAGGCAGATTACCGGCCGCACGATGGTGCGCATAAAGCCGCTGAGTATCCTCGCCTTCGACCAGGGCATTCAGCAACTGCGCGTTAATCTGATAACGCTCAAGGTTGTCGAGCGCAAACGGCTCGCTGTCGGGCAGTTCGTTCTCCTCCAGCCAGAAACTCACGCCAAGCCGCTGGTGGAACCAGGCCCGGACCGGATGTCGCCAGAAGCGCAGGAACGCCTCCAGCGTCAGCGCGTCAATTAACGGCGCCTCCAGCGGCTGCACAAAATCGGGCTGCGGCTGCCCCGCGCCTCGCGCAGCAGGCAGCCACTCACGGGCGAAACTTTGCAGTCTGGCAGCAGGCTGGAAATTCTCGGCGGCAAACGGCATCCGGCTGTGCAGGTGCTGCAGGTGCATCCGCACCCGTTCGGCACTCTCATCCAGCTCAAGATGGCCATCACCGTCCAGATAAAAACTCTGTCCAATGTAATCCAGCAGTTCTGTGACCAGCACCGAGGGGTAGCGTTCCGTATTATCCTGAATCGCCCGGCCGATATAACTGATATAGAGCTGCTGCTGCGCCGAAATCATCGCCTCCAGGAAGAGATAGCGGTCATCATCGCGGCGACTGCGGTCGCCTTTGCGGGACTGCTGCTGCATCAGATCAAAACCTAACGGTGCTAAAGTACGGGGATAGACGCCGTCGTTCATGCCCAGCAAACAGACCAGCTGAAAAGGAATGGAGCGCATTGGCATCAGGGTACAGAAGTTAATCTGCCCCGCCAGGAAACGCTGACTGATGCGCTGTTGATCAAGCCGGCTACGCAGATCATCGCGCAACAGCGCCACCGGAATCGCCTCTTCAAACCGCGCATCCATGCCATATTCAATCAATTGCTGCCACTGCTCTTCCACCAACAGTAAGGCGGCCTCGGTTTCTGCATCGGGGCTGAAAAAGGCATTGAGCAGTTCCCGGCACATGGGCAGCCAGGCAGCCAGTGGCCGGGGTTCGGCAAGCAGCTGCCGCCAGTGATTAAGCCGGGAGAGCAGCTCAGCCAGATGTCCCGCCAGCTCCCCCACCAGACCACCCGACTCGTCATAAGGCAGAATTCCTTCCCAGTCACCGTTGTGGCTCTCCATCGCATAACCCAGCAGCATACGCTGCAGGCCAAAGCGCCAGGTGTGCTGGCCGGTAACCGGTAGTGACAGGGCTTCTACGCTGGCATCATCCAGCCCCCAGCGTACCCCCGATTCGCTGACCCAGCGCCGCAGTAAACGCAGGCCGCTTTCATCAATGGCGAAGTGGGAAGCGAGCGCCGGGACATCGAGCAGCGCCAGCACATCCTCCGAGACAAAACGGCTGTCCGGCAGTGCCAGCAGATGCAAAAACGCCACAATGGCCGGATGAGCCTGACTGGCACGGCGATCTGAAATCGCAAACGGCAGATAGCGATCGGCAGGTGCATTGGCGAACACCGCCTGAATAAAAGGGGCGTAGGCGTCGATATCCGCCACCATGACGATGATGTCACGCGCTTTCAGCGTCGGATCGGCCTCCATCATCGCCAGCAGATGATCCTGCAACACTTCAACTTCGCGCTGGGCACTGTGGCAGACCTGCACCGCGATTGATCGATCCTCCGGATCCAGGCAGCGCTTCTGATCGCTGTGTGCCAGTTCCGCCGCATTCAGTCCGATGATGGCGTTATCCTGCAGATTAAGAAGATCGTGCTGCATACAGTGCAGCAGGTTGTCCGGCTCCACATCGACAAAAGCATCGATGTCGTCGTTTGACTCCATCTGACTGAGCAGAAACAGGTTGTCACGCCCCAGCTTGCCCCAGGAGGCGAGCAAAGGGTTGGTCAGTTGCTGTTCACCAGCGTCGTTAAACAGCGCCGGTGCCTGCTCTGCATCCCGGAAGAGTCCGCGTGATTCATCAGCACCATGACGTCGGCGCTGACGACTTTGCAGTTTCGCCAGAAACGCATAATCCTGAATATCGCCCCAGTAATCGCGGCAGGGATTGGTGAACAGCAGATGGATGTCGATGTGACGTCCCAGCGCCTGCAACGCCTGCAGATAGACCGGCGGCAGCGCAGAGATGCCACAGATAAAGACCCGTTTGGGCAGATTTTCCGGCGTGCTTTTCGCCTGATCCAGCGTCTGGATAAATCGCGCATAGAGGTTGGCGCGGTGCCATTCAGGCTGGCGCAGGTCCTGGGTATAACTCACCAGATCGCGCCACAGTGCGGCCTGCCAGCGCTGCGCCTCGCCCAGCCCCTCAATGGTTTCGCCGCGCTCCCAGCTGTTGAGCCAGTCGGCACGATAGACCAGATACTGGTCGAACAGATCGGCCACGCGGGAGCTGAGCTGAAACAGTTTACGCTTGTCGCCGTCATCATGGAGATAGTGGCGCAGAGAGGTAAACTCTTCATGCTTCAGCATCTCCGGCAGCCGGTGCATCAGCTTCCAGCCCATGCTGGCCTTACTGAAAGCACTCTCTACCGGGATATCGGGCAGTACGCGAACGAACATCTCCCAGATAAAACTGGCGGGCAGCGGAAATTCGATATTAGCAGCAATACCAAAGGTTTGCGCCAGCTCCATCTGCAGCCACTGCGCCATACCCGGACTCTGCACCAGCACCATTTCTGAGGCGAAAGGATCATCAAGAGGGTCATGTTTAATCACCGCAGCCGCCAGAATCTTCAGCACATCAAGCTGATTTGAGTGATAAACGTGAAACATGAAAACTCCTGTGATAACTCAGAACGTGACTGCGGTATTGCGGCTCTGTCACTTTACCGCGTATCGCGGTTGAAACCCATCAAAAGGGCGACCGGGAAGAGTTAACATCGCAGCCGCGTCAGGGTGGCACTGCGCTGATAAGGCCCCGTCACGTCAGCCCGATCCAGTGTGCAACCTGAAGGGCCGCTCTGCTGTTGCAGTATTGAGGTCCAGCCGGGACTCTCATGTCCCATCAGTTGCTGCTCAGCCACCCGCCATGCCTCACGCTGATACCACTGCTGGCTGAATCCCAGTGCCAGTGCGCGATGATAGTGCAACAGCGTGCTGCTGCTTAATGCCATTAACAGCAGAGCAAACAACACTTCCGGCAGGCTGAATCCACCGCGCTTACTGGCAGGTGGACGGGGGCGTAAGCGGGCAGTAGTCAATCCAGCCGTGCGGCAACGCGGTAATCTGATTGCCCCGTAACCGCACCCACAGCCAGACTGCCATGCCACTGCCGCTGGCCTCCCCTTTAAGCAGACCTTCATCCTTTTCACCTCGTTGTAAACAGCTGCGCCAGCCCTGGCGATCATCCTGCTGACAGCTGGTCGCCTCACTGGCTGACCAGCTCAGGGAGAAGCCCCATTGCAGCGCAGACTGCGCCCGCCAGAAATCCTGAATAAACTGCTGCTCATCCGCCAGCAGTCGCATTCCCTGCTCAGACATCTTACGGCTGGCATGCAGCGTAAAGCTGCCAATGACCATAATCATCAACACCATGCCCAGAGCGCTGCTGCCTCGCTGCTTCACAGGTTCTCTGCCTCAATCCAGCTCTCCATCGTTTCAAGCCAGCGTCCGGCCCGTCCCTGCAGCACTAATCTGACCTGCGTGCCCTGCTGGCTGACGCTGAACTGCTCCAGCGTCATAAACGCGGGATCGGAGAGCCGCTCCCAGCCCGCTGACTGACACTGGTCAACACCTCGCTGCATCTCAAGCTGCTGTTGTCGCAGGCGATAACCGTAATAGTCACTCTCTGCATGGCTCACCCCTTCCCATTTACCGTTGCTGTTCTCATCCCAGCGCAGCAGCAGGCAGTTCTCTCTGATTTGCAGCGCCCCACTGCCACACTCACCGTGACAATAACCGGCACGCCGCACCGCTTTTTCCAGCGTCGCCATCATCTGCTGTAACTCCTGACGCAGCTGCGCCTGTTGCATCACGCCGGCGTTCTCTGCCAGCAGCAGCGGCAGAAAACGGCCAGCACTTAACATCACGACGGCGCTGATTGCCAGGGCGATCAGCATCTCCAGCAGGCTGAATCCGGCCATTTTCAACGACACGTCTCCTCATCCGTCATGCAGAGGCGAATACGGGCTCTGGCCGAGATAATCAGCCGCATTCGTCCGGCGCTGTTACCCAGCTCAATGCTGCCCGCCCGGGCCACATTACGTCGGCCATAGAAGCCCGGTTCACCCCGAATGCCATAGAGCGCAACGCCAGCGTGCGGCGCCACGAATTGCAGCCGTTTTCGGCTATCACACCCTGCAACGGGGAGGCTTCCGGCACCGATGCACCAGGGATCGCCAGGCCGTGACCATAAAACCAGATCGCTATTTTGCCGGTTGGCCTGGGCACGCAGCCGAAGCAGGAATCCCTGCAGTTGCTGGGCGCTGTCGCGCAGTTGCAGCCGCTGTTGCCAGCGCTGCCAGCCATGCAGCGCGGCAAGACTCAGCATGCCGGCAATCACCATCACCAGCAGCAGTTCCGGCAGGGTAAAACCGCGTAAGTATGCTGTTTTCATGGTGTCAGAGTGCGGGTGATGAACAGATGAAACAAGGCGCGATTTGGCAGGCTGGAAAGCACGTCGCAGAGAATCTTCCGCAACAGCATGAATTGGCAGAAGCGTGCGAGCGTTGCCGCAGATTTACCGGTTTGCGGGCAAAAAAAAGCCCCGGCGATGAAGCCAGGGCGTTATCTTTTATCGCGAATCAGATGGCGACAGGGGCTTTGATCGCAGGATGCGGATCGTAGCCTTCAATCTCAAAATCTTCGAACTGATAGTCAAACAGCGACGCCGGTTTGCGTTTGATAACAAGTGATGGCAGCGGACGCGGTTCGCGGGTCAGCTGCAGGCGCGCCTGCTCCAGATGGTTACTGTAGAGGTGGGTATCACCGCCGGTCCAGACAAAGTCGCCCACCTGCAGATCGCACTGCTGCGCCACCATATGTACCAGCAACGCATAGCTGGCGATGTTAAACGGCAGGCCCAGGAAGATGTCGCACGAGCGCTGATAGAGCTGGCAGGAGAGTTTGCCGTCCGCCACGTAGAACTGGAAGAACGCGTGGCAAGGGGCCAGCGCCATCTCGCTCAGCTCGCCGACGTTCCAGGCAGAAACGATAATCCGGCGTGAGTCGGGATCGAGCTTCAGCTGCTCCATCACCTGGCTTAGCTGGTCAATCTCCTGGCCGCTGGCCGTTCCCCAGCTGCGCCACTGTTTGCCATACACCGGGCCGAGATCGCCATTCTCATCCGCCCACTCATCCCAGATGGAGACGTTGTTTTCTTTGAGATAACCGATGTTGGTATCACCTTTCAGAAACCACAGCAGCTCATGAATAATTGAGCGGATATGACATTTCTTGGTGGTGACCAGCGGAAAACCATCCTGCAGGTTGAAACGCATCTGGTGACCAAAAATTGAAAGCGTACCGGTGCCGGTACGGTCAGCTTTTGGCGTGCCTTCGTGCAGCACATGTTGCATTAAATCCAGATACTGTTTCATTTTTCCTCGCGAAATTGTGGCTGCGGGCGACGACGATACGCCCAGATCATCATAATAATACCGGCAATAATCATCGGCACAGAGAGGATCTGTCCCATACTGATTCCGCCTTCAAACAGGCCAAGCTGGGCATCCGGCTGGCGGAAGAACTCAACGATAATACGGAAGGCGCCATAGCCAATCAGGAACAGGCCAGAGACGCTGCCCATCGGGCGTGGCTTACGAATAAACAGATTCAGGATGATGAACAGCACTATCCCTTCCAGCACCAGTTCGTAGAGCTGCGAAGCATGACGCGGCAGCACGCCGTAGGTATTGAGCAGCGCCTGGTATTGCGGATTGGTGGCGGCCAGCGCGACATCTTCGCTGCGGGAGCCAGGGAACAGCATGGCATAGCGGAAGCCCGGATCGACACGGCCCCAGAGCTCACCGTTAATGAAGTTGCCGAGACGACCGGCACCCAGACCGAACGGGATCAGCGGCGCGATGAAATCAGCCACCTGGAAGAAATTACGTCGGGTGCGGCGGGCAAAGACCAGCATGACGACAATCACCCCGATGAGGCCACCGTGGAACGACATACCGCCATCCCAGACTTTGAACAGATAGAGTGGATTTTCCAGGAACAGCGGTAAGTTGTAGAACAGCACATAGCCGATGCGTCCACCCAGGAAGACCCCCAGGAAACCGGCATAAAGCAGGTTCTCCACTTCCTCTTTTTTCCAGCCGCTGCCCGGCTGATTGGCGCGGCGGACAGCCAGCCACATGGCGAAAACAAAGCCCACCAGATACATCAGACCGTACCAGTGAAGCGAAACCGGTCCAATCGAGAAGATCACCGGATCGAACTGCGGAAATGCAATATAGCCGTTATTCATCATTCACCGTCTATTTTTCAACCCTGAAAAGGGGGTGTTGTCAGGCACATAAATTAAGGCTGCGCATCATAGCACAGCCGGTTTTGTGAATTGTCCCGCAAATGTAAACGCGGATAACGCCCAGAGTCTGACTCGTCAGGCGTACATTGTTGCAGCCAGACTGGTCACGGACAGCGCGCAACAACCGGAGCGTACACGTAGTACGTGAGGATTACTCGCTGTGCTCGCCCCTTCAGGGCCGCCCTGACGGGCGTTCAGGTTGCTAAAGCAGCCTGTGTGAGCACTGCCCGGGGCCAGAATGGCAAATAAATAGCCTGAAGTGGCGCTTAGCGACCGCCGCGGATTAAACCGCCCAGCCCGCGACGCTCCATAAAGGTCGAGACCAGATGACGAACCTCGGTGGCGGTATGAGCATTCATCCCCTGCTCGCTGAGTTGCTGCGCTTCTTCGTGATCCAGATGGCGCAGCAGGTATTTCACCCGTGGTACGTTTTTGCCGTTCATGCTGAGATGGTGATACCCCAGCCCGACCAGCAGCGCCACGCACATTGGATCGCCGGCCATTTCACCACACAGGCACAATTCCAGATTGGCCAGACGGGCTTCCTGCGCAATCGTATTCAGTGCACGCAGCATCGCCGGATGCAGCGAGTCGTAGAGATTGGCCACGCGGGTGTTGTTGCGATCCACCGCCAGCAGATACTGGGTCAGATCGTTGGTGCCAACCGAGACAAAATCGACCCGCGACGCCAGATGCGGGATCATAAACAGCATCGACGGCACTTCAATCATGATGCCGATGCGCGGCGCGGGGATCGTATAGCCCAGCATCTCTTCGACTTCGCGTCCTGCGCGATCGATCAGCTTTTTCGCTTCGTCGATCTCATCGATATGGCTGATCATCGGCAACAGAATACTGAGGTTGCCGGATGCGGCGTTAGCACGCAGCATCGCACGCACCTGCACCAGGAAAATTTCCGGCTGGTCAAGCGTCAGGCGGATGCCGCGCCAGCCCAGACAGGGATTCTCTTCACTGATAGGCATGTAGGGTAGCTGTTTATCTGCTCCCACATCCAGGGTACGCAGCGTCACAGGCTTGTTGTGAAACAGCTGTAACATGCCCTGATACTGTGCCACCTGCTCCTCTTCCGACGGGAAGCCGTTCTGCAGCATAAACGGGATTTCGGTGCGGTAGAGACCGATGCCATCCACCCAGTTGCCCAGCGTCTGCTCATGCTCCGGGCTTAAGCCGGCATTCAGCATCACCTGCACGCGCTCGCCGCTTTTCAGCTCACCGGGCTGATCGACCACGCCTTCGGCCATTTTGCTCAGCGCATTCTCTTCGCTGATCAAACGCTGGTACTCCTGCACCAGCACCGGCTCGGGATCGATCAACAGCTCACCGCGATACCCATCGACGATCAGCAAACGTTTGTTGAGCTGATGAGGCTGGATGTCAGCGCCCATGACCGTCGGGATCCCCATCGCGCGCGTCAGAATCGCCGCATGGGAGTTGGCTGCGCCGTCACGCACCACCACGCCCGCCAGCCGCTCATGCGGCAGCTCAGCTAAAGTGGTGGCGGTCAGCTCATCGGCCACCAGCACAAAGCGTTCCGGCCAGGCATTGGTCCCGACCAGCGTATCGTCAAGGTGAAACAGCAGGCGCTGACCCAGCACCCGCAGATCGCCTGCGCGTTCACGCAGGTAGGTGTCCGTCAGGCTGGCAAACTGTTCAGCAAACTTCTCGATCACCTGTTTCACTGCCCATTCGGCGACCGATCCGCGTTCGATCTCATCGAACAGATCTTTTTTCAGTCGGGCATCGGTTAACAGGTGAGAGTAAAGGTCGAAAATGGCCGCACTCTCTTTCTGAGCGCTGGCGCTGAAGCGTTTACTGAAGCGACGAAATTCACTGGTGGCTTCACTCATGGCGAGCGACAGACGCTCACGTTCGCGATGAACATCCAGCGTTGAGGCAGCCGAAACCTGATCGAGCAGTGGCTGCGTCTCATCCACCCAGCCCGGTGCCACCGCCACGCCAGGCGCAGCTGCAATTGCGCGCACCCGCGTCTGCCGGAACTGACCAAACAGCTGGGCCATCTGCGACTGCGACAGCAATGCCGCCATCTGGGTGGCAAGGGTGACCAGAAACGACTCTTCGCTTTCATCAAACTGACGGTGCTCGCGCTGCTGTACCACCAGCACGCCCAGTAACTGGCGACGGCTGATAATCGGCACGCCGAGGAAGGAGCGGTAGCGCTCCTCTTTCACTGCGGGGATATATTTAAAGCTGGGATGACTCTGGGCGTCAGCAAGGTTAATCGGTTCGGCCAGACGGCCCACTAAACCGACGATCCCCTCGTCAAACGCCAGGGTCACGGTGCGGCCACGCGGTTTTTTAAGTCCGCGCGTCGCCATCAGGTAGTAGCAGTGACGATCGTGGTCGGCGAGGTAAACGGAACAGACTTCCGTATCCATCGCCAGACAGATCTCATTAACCAGGATGTCGAGTGCTTCATTGAGACGCGGCGCACTCGCCACTTTTTCTACAATTTCGCGCAACTGAGTGAGCATAAAGGGCGTGGCCTATCCTCTCTTACGTCGATGGGCAGGATTATTTCGCTGCCCCGCACTCTCCTGCATAGACATCACCACGCCAGCGAATTCCTTCATCACCCGACGATAAACGTCGCGCTTAAAGGAGACAACCTGACGCACCGGATACCAGAAACTGACCCAGCGCCAGCCATCGAACTCGGGCGTGCTGCTGTGCTGCACATTGATATCCGCGTCATTACACATTAACTGCAGAAGAAACCACTTTTGTTTCTGGCCGATACATACCGGCTTTGTGTCCCAACGCACCAAACGTTTTGGCAACTTGTAACGTAACCAGTTACGGGTAGAAGCAAGTATTCGAACATCTTTCCGGTGTAATCCGACTTCTTCGAACAGTTCGCGATACATCGCCTGTTCTGCGGTTTCACCGGGATTGATGCCTCCCTGAGGAAATTGCCAGGAGTGCTGTCCAAAGCGCCTGGCCCATAACACTTGTCCCTGCCGGTTACAGATTACGATACCAACATTCGGGCGGTAGCCATCATCATCGATCACCGGACTACCTCAAAGCAAAATTTGAATGAGCTGATTGTTTCATACTCCTTACAGGCGGTAAACCACTGGATTCATGGGGGGTTAAGCCATCATCGCCGGGATAACTCACAGAAAATGGCAAAGTTATAAACAATGACCGAGAAAAAGATCGATCTTATTCACCTTTTCTGTGGATAGCTTTGTGCAGAACGCGGGAGTTATCTGAATAACCTTTTCCGTGCACGCTGAAGAGCCAAAAAGAACCAACAACACATCAGTATGATTTTTAATGAAATTAAATCGAAAACCTTACCGGTAAATCTTTTATAAACAGTGAATATTTTCATGGTAACTGACAATAGCTTAAAATATAAGCACACTGCTTTTTATCCACAGATAATCGCTCAGGGTTAGGCCAGAGCGGCGAAATTATAGCCATATCGTGAAAAGTCAAGGCTGTAAATGGAACCAGTACCGCACTCAGACGGTGGTTATCCCATTTTTCTGTGGATAACCGGGCTGGAGATCCTGTTCATTGTTGCGGGTAAGCTGGGATAACCCAGAAGCACCTGGGGCGGCGAGCGTGCAATCCGCTAAAAAAAGCACGATCTATCATGTTATTATCGATCCCTGACGCGGATTATTTATGTGAGAAACGTGACTCACCCGCTGTTGTACAAATTTTAATCATTGCGAGTGTTCACCATGAGTTACCAGCCAGGACCACCTGAAGATGAAGCCAGCCTGCTGGCACGCGCGCAGGATTTAGCCGGTTTGACCCTGGAAACCCTGGCCGCGCGCGCCGGTCTGCCCATGCCTGCGGATCTCAAACGCGACAAGGGCTGGGTCGGCATGCTGCTGGAGTGGCATCTTGGTGCCAGCGCAGGCAGCAAAGCGGAGCAGGACTTTGCCCATTTGGGTATCGAACTGAAAACCATCCCGATTGATGCGCAGGGTAAACCGCTGGAAACCACCTTTGTCTGCGTGGCACCTCTGACCGGCAACAGCGGCGTGACCTGGCTCACCAGCCATGTGCGCCACAAGCTGGCGCGGGTATTGTGGATCCCGGTTGAAGGCGGGCGTGAGATTCCGCTGCGGGAACGCCGTGTCGGCGCGCCGCTGTTATGGAGCCCCGATGCGGAAGAAGATGAGATGCTGCGGCAGGACTGGGAAGAGCTGATGGATATGATTGTGCTGGGTCGCGTAGAGCAGATTACCGCGCGACATGGTGCCTGGCTGCAAATCCGGCCCAAAGCCGCCAATAGCAAAGCGCTGACAGAAGGAATCGGCGATCAGGGCCAGCCAATCATGACGCTGCCGCGCGGTTTCTACCTGAAGAAAAGCTTCACCAGGCCCCTGCTGGCGCGTCATTTTCTCCTCTGAACGTCGCCACCCGCGTTGATGTGTCGCAATTTTGTGGGAGATCGGCGAATTGAATGCGTATAATCGCCGTTTACTTTTCGTTTAGGATTAAATGTCGGTATGTTTGAGTGGATTTCCGATCCCAACGCCTGGCTGGCGCTGGGCACCCTGACCATCCTTGAGGTGGTGCTGGGTATTGATAACATCATTTTCCTGTCGCTGGTGGTCGCTAAACTGCCAAAACACCAGCAAGCCAGCGCACGTCGCATTGGTCTGATGGGCGCGATGCTGATGCGTCTTGGCCTGCTGGCTTCTATCGCGTGGGTAGCCCGTCTGACTAACCCGCTCTTTACGCTGATGGATCATGCGTTCTCGGCGCGCGATCTGATTCTGCTGTTCGGCGGACTGTTCCTGCTGTGGAAATCGAGCATGGAGATCCATGAAACGATCGAAGGCAGCGAAGGCGAACACAACACCCGCGTCCATTCCTTCCTGGGTGCGATTGTACAGATCATGATGCTCGACATTATTTTCAGCCTCGACTCGGTGATCACGGCCATCGGCCTCTCCGATCATCTGTTCATTATGATGGCGGCGGTGGTTATTGCCGTGCTGATGATGATGTTCGCTGCGCGCGCTATCGGTGAGTTTGTTGACCGCCATCCGTCAGTGAAAATGCTGGCTCTCTCTTTCCTGATTCTGGTCGGTTTCACCCTGATCCTGGAGAGTTTTGCGGTCCACGTACCAAAAGGTTACATTTATTTCGCTATGTTCTTCTCAATGGCGGTTGAGTGTCTTAACCTGATGCGCAGTAAGAAAAAGCACGCCTGATAAAGTCAAGGGCGAGCCTGCTCGCCCGTTTATTTTCAGATTCATACGATTAACCCTGCCGGCAAAACCATTTATTACTACACTGTTTGCACTTGACCATTTGTGAGGATTAGGCGTGATGAAAGGGTTGGCAGGAGTAGCACTGGTGATGGTAACCGCCGCATTCTTAAGTGGATGCAGTTCTGATTATGTCATGGCGACCAAAGATGGCCGGATGATCATGACCGAAGGCAAGCCGAGCATTGATAAAGAGACCGGCCTGGTGGAGTACACTGACCAGACGGGTCATATGGTGCAGATTAACAGCGATGAGGTTTCTACGATCATTGAACGTTAAGTGCCCGATTTAATCACCTGCCACCGATTCCCGGCTGGCAGGTGATTTCCCCGACTTTTCCCCCTTCCTTCCCCGCCATTGCTCGCGCTATAGTCCCTGAGGACACAACATTCCATTCCATAAAGAAAAGGAAGCTGGCAATGCACTATCATCGTATTCCCCACAGCACGCTGGAAGTGAGTCAGCTGGGGTTGGGCACCATGACGTTTGGCGAACAGAACAGCGAAGCCGACGCCCATGCTCAACTGGATTTAGCTATCCGTTCCGGCATCAACTTTATTGATACTGCCGAGATGTATCCGGTGCCCCCGCGTCCGGAAACCCAGGGTCTGACCGAACAATATATTGGTAGCTGGCTTAAACAGCGCGGCAGCCGCGACAAAATCATTCTGGCCAGTAAAGTGGCCGGGCCTTCACGTGGCAATGATGCGTCGATTCGCCCGGATATGGCGCTGGACCGTAAAAATATCCGCGCAGCACTCGATGCCAGCCTGAAACGCCTGAATACTGACTACCTTGACCTCTACCAGCTGCACTGGCCACAGCGTCAGACCAACTATTTTGGCAAGCTCGGCTATCAGTACAGCGAAACCACCGCTCAGGTGACGCTGCTGGAGACGCTGGAAGCGCTGACCGAACAGGTGCGCGCCGGTAAGATCCGCTATATCGGGGTGTCGAACGAAACCGCGTGGGGCGTGATGCGCTATCTGCAGCTGGCGGAGAAGCATGAACTGCCGCGCATTATCAGCATTCAGAATCCTTACAGCCTGCTGAACCGCAGCTTTGAAGTAGGTCTGGCCGAAATCAGCCAGCATGAAGGCGTAGAGCTGCTGGCGTATTCCAGCCTGGCGTTTGGTACGCTGAGCGGTAAATACCTGAATGGCGCACAGCCTGCGGGTGCACGCAACACGTTGTTCAGCCGCTTTACCCGCTACAGCGGCGAGCAGTCACAAAAGGCGATTGCCGAATATGTAGCACTGGCTCAGCAGCATCAGATCGACCCGTCGCAGATGGCCCTGGCCTATGTGCGTCAGCAGCCGTTTGTGGCCAGCACGCTGCTGGGCGCCACTACGCCTGAACAGTTGCAGATCAATATCGACAGCTTCAATCTGACCTTAAATGCAGAGATCCTGGAAGGCATTGAGGCGATCCACCGTCGTTATACCTATCCGGCTCCCTAAGCGTTCTGTTGCCAGCTGCCGCGATGGCGGCTGGCATCTCTTACAGGTCGCGATAATAGAGTTTTACCGGCTTAGCGGGATACTCCAGCGCTTCGCCCTGTGGCAGCCAGCCATAACGTTCGTAGTAACCCTCAAACGTTGACCATAACCACAACTGTGGATAGCCCTGCGCCTGTGCATAGGCGATGACATGCTGCTGCAGCGCCTCACTGACACCTTTGCCGCGCACCGACTCATCAACATAGAGCGCCGCAAGCCAGGGGAAAAGATCCTGACGGCTGATCAGGTCGCAGCGCCAGAATCCCACCGTGCCGACTGCCCTGCCCGCCTCCACGGCAACGAAAGTCACCGGAAAATCAGCACCGATAAGGCTGCTGTTCACCACACAGGCAAAGAACGCACGGCTGGTGGCTTCACCAAATGCGCGCCACTGCCAGTCGATGATCTGATCGGCAAATTTGGGGGCATCGCTGAGCGATACAATCTCAATCACATCAGTTTCCCCTGAAAGATCGGGACTGAATCAAACAGGTAGCCATCAAAGTCAGGCGCATCGGCGTCGGAAAGCTCCAGCAGCGTATTCTTGACGTTCTCAAGGTGCTGCCAGGTAGATTGCCAGGCCCCCATCACATCACGCCGACGCAGAGCGGCCAGGATTGTCTGGTGATCGCCGAGCCACTTCAGGCGATAGGCGCGGGTTTCAAACTGCGGGCGCAGCTGCTGCCAGAGCGGGCTGCTGTCATGATGTCGCCAGATACTGGTGACGGTATCGAGCAGCATCTGGTTCTGACTGGCACCCGCCAGCAGCAGATGAAACAACTTGTCGTTGTCCTGACTGCTGTCGTTGGCGGCGATAGCACGCTGCTCCTGTTCCAGCGTTCGGCGCAGATTTTCGATGTCCGCTTTGGTCGCCATTTTTGCGGCAAAGGCTGCAATATTGCTCTCCAGCAACTGACGTGCCTGTAGCATTTCAAACGGGCCAACGTCGCTGCGGAAGAAGGCCTCTTCTTCATCATCACTGGCTGAAGGAATACGCATCACATAGACGCCGGAGCTCTGGCGGATATCCACCGTACCTTCCAGCTCCAGCATCAATAATGCCTCGCGCACGATGGTCCGGCTGACGCCCCAGGTTTCAGCCAGCTGACGTTCAGGCGGCAGGCGCGATCCCACCGGATAGTGCCCGTCACAGATCTGCTGACGCAGGTGCTGACCAATTTCCTGATACTGCTTTTTTTCTTGCGGCGCTTCGGCTTTGTCCACACTGTCACCCTTTGCAATCAATGCGCTAACGGCATTGCCGCGGTTCCCTGCGCGACAATGCCCGCGAACCGGAGAGGCTGGCTCGCAAACTGGGGCTCAGTGTATCAAAGCCAGCGCCTGATCGAGTACCTTTGCACCATTCAGCGTGCCGTAAGCAACCGTATCGATCACCGCGATGGGCAACTGATAGCTGTCGGTGAGTTTTCTGTTCTCCTCCAGTTTGAAGCGCACCTGTGGCCCGAGCAGCACGACCACCACCTCGTTGCCGTAGTTTTGCAGCTCTTCACGCAGGTTTTGCTCCGGAATGGCGTAGATCTGAAATGCCAGTCCGCGCGCGGCGGCCTCCTTTTCCATCCGCGTCACCACCATTGAGGTCGACATGCCCGCAGCACAGGCCAGAACAATTCGTTTCATGCTCGTTTCCTCGCGTTATTTCGGCTCATCATCAAGCCACAGAGTAAATTGCTGCGTGTCGCGCAGCGTACGGAACCAGTGGGCAGATTTCTTCATACGGCGCTGACGCTGCTTATTTAAGTCGATTTCGATAAGACCATAGCGATTTTTAAAGGCATTCATTGGCGAGACATTGTCGGTAAACGCCCACAGCATGTAGCCCTGACAGTTAATACCCGCCTGACTGGCGCGTATCGCCTGATGCAGGTGCTCGCTGATAAATGCGATGCGGTAATCGTCCTGAATCTCCCCGTCGGCATTTTTGAACTGCGCTTCGTTCTCAATTCCCATACCGCTTTCAGCCACAAACCACGGGATATTGCCGTACTCATCGCGCATCCGCTGCGCCATATCCCAGATAATTTCAGGCTGAATTTCCCAGCCGCGCGAAGGGTTCATCCGTCGCCCCGGCAGTTCAAAGTGTTCGTAATACCAGGCGGGATGAAAGGGTGTCTCGGGATGCCAGGCGCGGGACGGTGCCTTCACGCGATGCGGATAGTAGAGATTAAGCCCGACTTCATCGACGGTATTGGCGGCAATAATCGCCAGCTCTTCCGGGGTGGTTTCCCACTCAATCTGATGCTTATCAAGCAGCGCCAGCAGCTCCGCCGGATACTCGCCTTTAATGGCGGGATCGAGAAACACCCGGTTGTAGAACAGGTCATAAATATGCGCCGCCTTCTGGTCGTGCGGGGCTGATGATCGCGGATAGGTGACTTCCGGATTGAGTATGGTACCAATGCGACCAGCATAGCCTGCCGCGCGGAACAGCTGCACTACCCGGGCGGTCGCGAGATTCTTGTGGTGGTTCCACTGCATCCATTTATGGGTGTTCTGCTCATAAGGCCAGCGCAGCGCGTCGAGATAGACGCGGGTCTGCACCACAATCGGCTCGTTAAACACAAACCAGCGCGTGACCCGACCGGCATAGCGTTTAAACACCTGTTCGACATAGCGGATAAAGAGTTCAACCACATGCTTTGACTGCCAGCCGCCATACTGCGCCAGCAGCGTGGCGGGCAGCTCGTAATGCTCCAGACAGAGCATCAGTTCAATGCCCTGGCGCTGCATTTCATCAATCAGCCGGTCATAGTAAGCCGCGTATTCCTCATCGACCGTAGCGGTTTCGTAATCGATCAGGAAACGCGACCAGTTGATTGAAGTGCGGTAGTGGGTCAGCCCGCTGGCCTTCATTAGCGCCACATCCTCACTAAAGCGGTTGATAAAGTCGGTGGCAACCGCCGGGCCGTAGCCGTTGTGCCAGACGTGACGATCCTGCTGATACCAGGCGTCAGGCCAGGAGTCCTGCCCCGCTTTTTTTCCGCTCCAGCCTTCCGTCTGCCAGGCGGAGGCAGCAGCTCCCAGAATGAAATTCTCAGGTATGTGGACAGTCTGACGACTCATAACACCTCCGTTCGGTTAGGGTTCAGCTCAGGTTGCAGGCTCTTTGCTTCCGCTGCTTCTGCTGCATCCGCGCGGCGGGCTGCGACTTTCACAAATGGCAGATAGATAAGTACTGACACCAGAATGCAGACGATCTGCGTCACCACCGCACCCATCGATCCGGCCGTTGACAGCCAGGCATTGATAATCGGAGGCGTGGTCCATGGCACCATCACCACGGCTTTCCCGGCAAATCCCATCACCGTAGCGAAGTAGCCGATAGAACCTGTCACTAGCGGTGTGATGATGAAAGGGATAGCCAGTATCGGGTTAAGCATAATCGGCATACCAAATATAACCGGCTCGTTGATATTGAAAATGCCTGGCCCGAACGACAGTTTGGCGATTTCACGCATCTCTTTGCGTCGCGTTGCCAGCATCACGGCGGTGAGCAGCCCGATGGTCAGGCCGGAACCGCCGATGCTCATATAAACATCCCAGAACGGCATGGTGATGATGTTCGGTGCCTCTTTTCCCTGCTCAAAAGCGGTCATGTTGACCATAATCGCGCCCAGCAACAGCGGCTCACGGATCGGCTTCACCATCTGGTTGCCGTGAATACCAATCACCCAGAACAGCTGGGCGACGAACATCAGAATCAGAATGCCCCACAGGCTCTGCACCACCGACTCCAGCGGCTGCTGCACCACCTGGTATACCGCGTCGTAAAGGTACATGCCGGTGACGCGATGGAAGATAAAGCCAAAAGTCGCTATCAGCGTCACGGTGATGATTGAGGGGATGAGCGCGGAGAAAGAGGCGGCCACGTTGGGCGGCACGGTGTCGGGCATTTTGATTTTCAGCCGTTCAACCTGTTCGAGGCGGCAGTAGATCTCTACCGACAGAATGGCGATAAACATGCCGAGAAACAGGCTTTTGGTATCGGAGAATTGTTTGGCCAGCACGTCGGTGACCAGGTGCATCTGCCCATCGACCATCATCTGTAAGGTGGTCGGCGTTACGGATACAAAGCAGATGATCGCCAGCAGGCCGGGAAACAGCGTTTTTATACCGTTGATGCGCCCAAGCTCAATACCAATCAGGAACACTGCACCAATGTTGAGAAAGCTGAGCGTGGCGTAATTGATACTGCTGGTGATGGGCTTGAGGTCAGCTAAAAAAGCCAGGGCGGCAAAGCTGGCAAGGCCATTTTTGCTGTCAAGCACCATGTTAGAGATCAATACCGAGAAGGCGCCAACAATGATCACCGGCATCAGGGTAATGAATGAGGCTTTAATCGCCATGATGTAGCGATAACTGTTAAAGCGGGTAGCAAAGCTGCCCAGGGAATCGATAAGGCGGTCCTGTAGAGACATGATCAACCCTCAGAGATGTAAGATCGGTATTCCTGTAATCGTCATGGTCTTCCCTGTTAGTGGCATACCAAAATGACGAATCCCCTCGGTTTTTTCTGTGACGAGCCTCCCGGAAACGCTTATTGGCATTCCAGTATGATTAAAACGGCCAATTTGGCATACCAATAGCGGAGGCGTTATGGATTACGAACAGACCATGATGGAATTGCTGATCAATGCAGGTGAAGCCCGTTCGTCGGCGATGATGGCGATTCAGTGTGCGCGCAAACGCGACTGGACCGGGGCTGACGCGGCGCTGGCAGCTTCAGATACCGCGGCAAAAGCGGCACATAAAATTCAGACCGCGTTGATTGGTGCAGACGAGGGAAGCGGAAAATTGCCGGTCACGCTGATTCTGGTGCATGCGCAGGATCATCTGATGAATGCAATGCTGTGCCGCGAGCTGGCAGAGGAGCTGGTCATGCTGCGCAAAGAGATCTATGGCTGACAGGCGGCGCGCTGGCCGCCCGAGTGAGGTGATTAGCTGTTTTCCAGTGCCAGTAGCGACTCAATAGTCTGCGCGCGGCGGATCTCGCGCGGCTGGCCCTGCTCAAACAGCACTTCCGGGATCAGCGGACGGCTGTTGTAGTTAGAAGACATGGATGCACCGTAAGCTCCGGTGTCGTGAAACACCAGGTAATCGCCAACCTTTGCCGCCGGAATCGCGCGTGGTTCGACCATGCCGCCCTCCAGCTGGGTAAAGACATCACCCGATTCGCACAGCGGGCCAGCGACCACGGTGTCGATAGTCTGCTGCTCATCAATTGCCCGCTCATCGCCCGCCATCAGCGAGATATGGTGATAGCTGCCATACATGGAGGGACGCATGAGGTCACTGAAACCGGCATCGACCAGCACGAAGTGACGGCTGCCCATCGACTTAACCGCCCGTACCTGAGAGACCAGCACACCGGCCTCGGCCACCAGGAAACGGCCCGGTTCGATCTCCAGCTTTATCGCGTGACCCAGATGCTGAGCGATACGCTGCCGCGCTGCATCCCACAGGCCGAAATAGTGATCGGTATCGATCGCCTCTTCGCCATAGCGATAAGGCACAGAGAGGCCGCCGCCCGCAGAGATCGCGGTCAGATCCTGACCTGACGCCATCACCAGTTCAACCATCGCATCACAGACCTGCTGCAGATGCGCATAATCGACGCCAGAGCCGATATGCATATGAATGCCCACCAGCTGCAAGCCGTGCTGTTTAATCGCCGCCAGCGCCCCGGCTAAATCGGCATGCCAGATCCCGTGCTTGCTGTTTTCGCCACCGGTATTGGTTTTCTGACTGTGGCCGTGACCAAAACCAGGATTGACCCGCAGCCACACCGCATGTCCCGGTGAGACCGCGCCGAGCTGATGCAGCATATCGATCGATCCGGCATTAACCGGCACCTTTAACGCGGTCACCCGCTCCAGCGTCGGCTGATCGAACAGATCCGCGGTAAAGACGATCTCATCACCGCCGGGCTGGTAACCCGCGGCCAGCGCACGTTCGATCTCACCCAGCGATACCGAGTCCACTTTCACGCCTGCTGCGCGCATCAGGCGCAGGATATGCGTATTCGAGCAGGCCTTCTGCGCAAAGCGCACCACATCAAATGCCTGCAGCTGGGCAATACGCGCCTGAATAATCTGCGCATCATAAGCCCAGAATGGCCCGGTGTAGCGGCGTGCCAGCGGCAGCAGGTTAGCGGCGCTGAGTGCGGTTTCGGTACTCTGTAAGGAACGTGGCATGGCAATTCTCCTGTGGCAATAGCTGCATTAAGCCAGAATCGTGTCATAGCGAAAAATATCTGTTTTAATAGCATCTATGCAGAATGGATATAGGAAGGGTGCGTGGCGAACATTAACTGGCGGCATATCGAGATTTTTCATGCGGTGATGACTAGCGGCAATCTGACTCAGGCCGCGACACTGCTGCACACCTCACAGCCGACGGTGAGCCGGGAGCTGGCACGCCTGGAGCAGCAGCTGGGATTAGAGTTGTTCGGACGGGTTCGTGGTCGCCTGCAACCGACGGTGCAGGGATTGCGTCTTTTCGAAGAGGTGCAGCGATCCTGGTACGGACTGGATCGCATCATGGAAGCGGCTGAAGGGCTGCGCCAGTTCCGTCAGGGTGAGCTGTCGATCGCCTGCCTGCCCGTTTTTTCGCAGTCGCTGCTGCCACCACTGTGTCAGCCCTTTTTACAGCGCTACCCGGATGTGAGCCTGAATGTGATTCCGCAGGAGTCGCCGCTGCTGGAGGAGTGGCTGTCAGCACAGCGCTACGATATCGGCTTAACCGAAACCCAGCACGCTCCGGCCGGCACTGACCGTCTCGCCCTGCTCACCTGCGATGAAGTGTGTGTATTGCCTCAGCATCACCCTCTGAGTCAGCGTTCAGAGCTGACGCCGCACGATTTTGCGGGCGAACAGTATGTGAGCCTGTCGCGCAGTGACAGCTATCGTCAGTTGCTGGATGCGCTTTTTCATGAGCAGGGCGTCGAGCGGCGGCTGGTGATGGAGACGCACAGTGCCGCTTCGGTGTGCGCCATGGTCAGAGCGGGCGTGGGCATTTCAATTGTGAATCCGCTGACGGCGCTGGATTACGCCGACAGCGGTGTGGTGATGCGTAAGTTCAGCGTGGCGGTTCCGTTTACCGTCAGCCTGGTGAGGCCGCAGCACCGCCCTGCATCGGCGCTGGTCGATGCCTTTGTCAGCCATCTGCAACGGCAGGTGGCTGACTTTCCGGCACGCATCGCCGCCCGCCTGGCTTAAGCGCGAACCCTGGCGGCTGCGCGGCCCGATTTGCGGAAGGTGATCAGACAGATCAGCAGGCCGATTGCCGCCAGCGCAGCGGCAGCAACCGGCACCGCCGTCAGGCCATATCCACGGCCAATCACCGCACCGCCGACCCAGGCACCCAGCGCATTGCCCACGTTAAACGCCGAAATGTTCAGGGTTGAGACCAGGTTAGGCGCCTCTTTGCCGTGCCGTACCACGTTGATCTGCAGACCCGGCACCGTCGCAAAGGTCGCCATCGCCCACAGGAACAGGGTGATCTCCGCCAGCCACAGCGCATGGCTGGTCCAGCTGAACAGCAGCGAGAAGATGGCGATCAGGGAGAAGCTGAGGATCAGGCTAAAGGAGACTTTCCAGTCGGCCAGTTTGCCGCCAAGAATGTTACCGACCGTCAGGCCTGCGCCAATCAGGAACAGCGTCCAGCTGACGCCGCGATCGCTGATGCCCGTCACCTCTAGCAGCAGCGGCGCAATGTAGCTGAACAGCGCAAACATCGCCGCGGCAAAGAACACCGTCATCAGCAGCGACAGCCACAGTTTCCCGTTGGCCAGTGCCCCAATTTCACTCGCCAGGTGAACCGGCTTTTCCTGTTTATTGTTGGGCAGACTCACGATCAGGGCGATAAACGCCAGCACGCCAATCACAGCCACGCCCCAGAAGGTGGCTCGCCAGCCAAACATCTGTCCGAAACTGGTCCCCAGCGGAACGCCCAGCACGTTGGCTAAGGTCAGTCCGGTGAACATCAGTGCGACAGCGGAAGCCTGGCGACCGGCTGGTACCAGACTGGCGGCGACCACCGCGCCAATACCGAAGAAGGCACCGTGACAAAGCGCGGTGACGATGCGTGCCAGCATCAGCAGGTTATAGTTGTAAGCCAGCGCACACAGCAGGTTGCCGACAATAAATATCACCATCAGCAGAATCAGCGTTTTTTTACGCGGCAGCCTGGCGGTGAGCAGCGCCATAATCGGCGCACCAATCGCCACGCCCAGCGCGTAGCCGCTGATCAGCCAGCCCGCCGACGGAATTGACACCTGAAGGTCACGCGCCACCTCCGGCAGCAATCCCATAATGACAAACTCAGTGGTTCCGATGGCGAACGCACTCAACGCCAGTGCCATTAATGCTACAGGCATAACACTCTCCCAATATCATTTGCAGGTGAACTGCACAGACGCGCAGCCCCTCGACGCTTATTAAAATTTGATCTGCGTCACGGTGAGCATTACAGCACAGTGCTGATGCGCGACATAGCCTGCGCGCAGCAAAGGATTATTGCCGGGGCCGCAATAATCCTGCCGCTTTGCCGGAACAAATGGCTTTGTCAGCCTGCTGGCTAAGCCCGTTAAAGCGCACATGACCCAGGGTCAGGTTGTCATTTCCCGCGAACCCGTTACGCTTTTTAGTGCGTATTTAATTAATAAATCCTTAACGTTGCCGATATATCCCTAATCAATTGCCAGGTGATGTGATCAACTTCTGACGCAGGGAGAGAGAATGCAACGACTCATAGCCTTAATGGTGTTTGGCTTAACCGGCTGCTCGGTAGGTCATTATGAGTACAGTAAAGAAGCTGAAAAACGGGTGGATATGACCGTGACCGGCATTCCCACCGTGCTGGGTTTAGGCACGCTCGGTACCACCATCCCACTGACGCCGGAGTACAGCCTGACCGCCGCCCATGTGGCAAAGTTTTCGCTTTACCGGGTCAAAGCCTGGCATCCGCAATGCGATCTGGCCGTGGTCTACCACAAAAACAGCGAAATGAACCTGCCACCCAACTTTCGTAACAGCCACATCGGCGATCAGGTCAATCTCTACGGCTACAGTTTTATTTCGGCCATGCCGGTCAGTTCCAGCGGGCAGAACCTGATCAATACCACGCTGGCGAACAGCTGGAACAAATCAGACTGCGTCGTGGTGGCGGCGAATGCGGGGGTGGTTAAAGGGATGTCGGGCGGCGCAGTCTATAACGCCTCTGATGATACGCTGGCGGGCGTGATTATTGGCTACAGCAATAACATCAACGACAATGTCAGCGGTAAGACACTCTATAAGAACGTTGCGCTCTATGTGCCCTATGCACGGTTTCAGACCTGGCTGGATCAGGCGATTAAATCCTGATATCTGCTGAACGAACAGATGTAAAAAAGGCCGGAATTTCCGGCCTTAAGCTTGGTGACAAAGTCGGGCCTGGTTCGCTGTAAGACCGAGCCTGCACAGGTAACACGGTCAGATCGGAAAGACGCAAAAACTGTCATCCATGACCGCTCGGCCCACGCCATCCATGGCGCGGGACGCTTTCCTCTTCTGACCGTGTTCCCTGTGCCGTGAGTTTATCAGTTGCTGCCAAATTCACTCTGATTCGGCTTTGTCATCACGCTGTCAGGCCTGAAGATCAGGCCTGACAGCGACTCATAACGATTACTTGCTGCCTGGGCGCAGTGCCGGGAACAGAATCACATCGCGGATAGTGTGGCTGTTGGTAAACAGCATCACCATACGGTCAATACCGATACCCAGACCGGCGGTTGGCGGCAGACCGTGCTCCAGTGCGGTGACATAGTCTTCGTCGTAGAACATCGCTTCGTCGTCGCCAGCATCTTTGGCATTCACCTGCTGCAGGAAACGCTCAGCCTGATCTTCCGCATCGTTCAGCTCGGAGAAGCCATTACCGATTTCACGACCGCCAATGAAGAACTCAAAGCGATCGGTGATTTCCGGGTTCTCGTCGTTACGACGGGCCAGCGGAGAGACTTCAGCCGGATATTCAGTGATGAAGGTCGGCTGAATCAGATGCGCTTCAGCGGTCTCTTCAAAGATTTCGGTTACGACACGGCCCAGACCCCAGCTTTTCTCAACCTTGATGTGCAGTGATTGAGCAATCGCCACCGCTTTATCAAAGTCTTCCAGATCGGCCAGATCCGTTTCCGGACGGTATTTCTTGATCGCTTCACGCATGGTCAGTTTTTCAAACGGCTTACCGAAATCAAACTCCTGCTCGCCGTAAGGCACCACGGTGCTGCCCAGCACATCCTGCGCCAGCGTACGGAACAGGCTTTCGGTCAGCTCGATCAGATCTTTGTAATCCGCATAAGCCATATAGAGTTCCATCATGGTGAACTCTGGGTTATGACGTGGCGAAATACCTTCGTTGCGGAAGTTACGGTTGATCTCGAACACGCGATCGAATCCGCCCACCACCAGACGCTTCAGATAAAGCTCTGGGGCGATACGCAGATACATGTCGATATCCAGCGCATTGTGATGGGTGATGAACGGACGCGCAGACGCGCCGCCAGGGATCACCTGCATCATCGGGGTTTCCACTTCCATAAAGTCGCGGCCCACCATGAACTGGCGAATACCGGCCATGATCTGCGAACGAATTCTGAAGGTGTTGCGCGATTCCTCGTTGGCGATGAGATCAAGGTAACGCTGACGGTAGCGCGTTTCCTGATCGGCCAGGCCGTGGAACTTGTCCGGCAGCGGACGCAGTGCTTTGGTCAGCAGGCGCAGTTCAGAACAGTGAATCGACAGTTCGCCGGTTTTGGTTTTGAACAGTTTGCCGCGCGCGCCCAGGATATCGCCGAGATCCCACTTTTTGAACTGCTCGTTGTAGATGCCTTCAGCCAGATCGTCACGCGAGACGTAAAGCTGAATCCGGCCACCCACATCCTGCAGGGTCACGAAAGAGGCTTTACCCATGATACGACGGGTCATCATACGTCCGGCAACGCTGACTTCGATGCCGAGATCTTCAAGCTCTTCGTTGCTCTTCTCGCCATAGCTCTCATGCAGCTGGTTTGAGAGGCTATCACGACGAAAATCGTTAGGAAACGCCACGCCATTTGCACGCAGCACGCTCAGCTTTTCGCGACGCGCTTTCAGTTCGTTATTTAACTCAACGGCGGCATCAGCGCTCTGCGGTTGTTGTTCAGACATGTCGGTTCCTTATAACCCTGCTTTTAAACTAGCTTCAATGAATCGATCCAGGTCGCCGTCCAGCACCGCCTGGGTGTTACGCGTCTCTACGCCGGTGCGCAGATCTTTGATGCGTGCATCATCGAGAACGTAAGAACGGATCTGACTTCCCCAGCCGATGTCGGACTTGTTGTCCTCCAGCGCCTGTTTCTCAGCGTTTTTCTTCTGCATCTCAAGCTCGTACAGCTTCGCTTTCATCTGCTTCATCGCCTGATCTTTGTTCTTGTGCTGAGAACGGTCATTCTGACACTGGGTGACGGTACCGGTTGGAATATGGGTAATACGTACCGCAGATTCCGTCCGGTTAACGTGCTGGCCGCCCGCCCCTGACGCGCGATAGACGTCAATGCGCAGATCGGCTGGGTTGATGTCGATATCAATATCGTCATCCACTTCCGGGTAGATAAAGGCGGAGCTGAAGGAGGTGTGACGACGGCCGCCGGAGTCAAACGGGCTCTTACGTACCAGGCGATGCACGCCCGTTTCGGTGCGCAACCAGCCAAAGGCATAGTCGCCTGACACGCGAATGGTCACAGATTTAATGCCTGCAACTTCACCTTCAGACTCTTCGATAATTTCGGTTTTGAAGCCTTTGGCTTCAGCCCAACGCAGATACATACGCATCAGCATGCTGGCCCAGTCCTGCGCTTCGGTGCCGCCGGAACCCGCCTGCAGATCGATGTAGCAGTCGGCGCTGTCATACTCGCCAGAGAACATGCGGCGGAATTCCAGCTCGCCCAGCTTGCCCTCAAGGACATCCAGCTCGGCAACCGCTTCGTCGAAAGTCTCTTCGTCTTCCGCTTCTACCGCCAGTTCAAGCAGACCCTGCACATCTTCCAGGCCCTGCGACATCTGATCCAGCGTCTGCACGATCGCTTCCAGCGAGGAGCGCTCTTTGCCCAGCGCCTGAGCACGCTCAGGTTCGTTCCAGACATCGGGCTGTTCCAGCTCGGCGTTTACTTCTTCGAGGCGTTCTTTCTTGGCATCGTAGTCAAAGATACCCCCGAAGAACGTCGCTGCGCTCACTGAGGTCCTGAATACGGTTTTTGACCGGGTTGATTTCAAACATGGCTTTAGCGTCTTTCTTATGTTCGATGGGACAGGAAATTTAACGCACAAGTTTACCCGAAACTGGCGGCAGATTGTAGCGCTGAGACAGCGGGCTGATGCCGGGGCGGCGTGACGCGTTGCATTTGCTTATCGGGCTGCGACGACAACCGCTCGCACAGCAGGTTAACGCAGGGAAAAAACAGGCTGACGCGCCTCTGCCGTGACCGGAGACGCGCGCGCCTTATGAAAATCAAAGCGGCCAGATATGGTCAATGATCAGCTGTACCGAGCGGTTACCGCGATACTCATTGATATCCAGCTTATAGGCCAGTTCGACCTGGCGAATGCTGCTGTCGGGCCACAGGGTGGTATCGACATTAAAGGCGATCCCGTCGATCAGCGGACCGCCGTCCAGCGGTTCGACCATCACTTTCAGATGTCGCTCGCCCACCAGCCGCTGTTGCAGCAGCTTAAATTTGCCGTCAAAAGCGGGTTCCGGGAACGCCTGGCCCCAGGGGCCCGCTTCGCGCAGCATCTCAGCGGTCTGCAGCGAAAACTCCTGCGGCTGCAACGCACCATCTGACCAGATGATGCCCTGCAGAGATTCGCCATCCAGCCACTCACCGACCAGATCGGCAAAGCGCTGACGAAACTCCTCGTAGCGTGCGGTTTCCAGTGATAAGCCTGCCGCCATGGCATGACCGCCGAACTTCAGCATCAGGCCGGGATTCAGCGTATCCAGACGCTCCAGCGCGTCGCGCAGATGCAGACCGGCAATTGAGCGGCCAGAGCCTTTCAGCGTGCCGTCGCCCGCCGGAGCAAAGGCAATCACCGGACGATGGAAACGCTCTTTCAGACGGGAGGCGAGGATCCCCACCACCCCCTGATGCCATTCGGGATGATAAAAGGCCAGCCCCAGCGGCAGATCGCGCTGCTCACGCTCCAGCGCCTGACACAGCGCCAGCGCTTCGCTCTGCATGCCCTGCTCTATCTCTTTGCGCGTCTGGTTCAGCGCGTCCAGCTCACTGGCTAACATCCGTGCCTGACTGAGATCCTCAGTCATTAACAGCGCCACGCCCACCGACATATCGTCGAGCCGGCCTGCGGCATTGAGCCGTGGCCCCAGCGCAAAGCCGAGATCGCTGGCCGCCATCTGACGCGCATCGCGATTAGCAATCTCCAGCAGCGCCCGGATGCCTGGCCGGCATTTTCCGGCCCGGATGCGGCTGAGTCCCTGCCACACCAGAATGCGGTTGTTGACGTCGAGCGGCACCACGTCGGCAACCGTGCCGAGCGCCACCAGATCCAGCATCTCTGCAAGATTGGGTTCAGTGCGGGTGGCACCAAACCAGCCCTGGGTGCGCAGATGGGCGCGCAGCGCCAGCATCAGATAGAACGCAACGCCCACGCCCGCCAGTACACGTGAGGGAAAGTTGCAGTCCGGCAGATTGGGATTAACGATCGCCTCAGCGGCCGGTAAGGTCTCGCCCGGCAGGTGGTGGTCGGTAATCAGTACCGGAATCCCGTGCTGATGGGCACATTCAACGCCGGCGTGGGAGGAGATGCCGTTGTCGACGGTCAGGATCATCGCCGCGCCGCGCGCCCGCGCCTGCTCAACCACTTCAGGGCTGAGGCCATAACCATCTTCAAAGCGGTTAGGCACCAGATACTGCACGTTGCCGCCGCCCATGCTGCGCAGCGCCATGACCGTCAGCGCGGTACTGGTCGCGCCATCGGCATCAAAGTCGCCCACCACCATAATGCGACGCCCATCCAGCAGCGCCTGATGCAGCAGTTCCACTGCGCTCTCAATCCCGCTTAAGGACTGGTACGGCAGCAGGTTTTTCGCCCCGCGCTCCAGCTCTGCCGCGTCGCGCACGCCGCGTTGCAGATAGAGTCGTTTCAGCAGCGGCGGCAGCGTCGCCGGAAGCGCATCATCAACCGTCACCTCACGGCGACGGAGTTCCACATCCTGTTTTACCACCGATTAACCACCACGCTTCTGATTGTCCAGCACCTGCTTCAGCTCCTGCGGCGACTGATAACCTGGGATCATCATGCCGCTGTCAGTCAGCATCGCGGGCGTGCCCTGAATGCCGAACAGCACGCCAAGTTTATAGTGCTGGGCGATATCGATTTTGCAGCTGTCTGGTGCGGCCATCTTCGGCGCATTGCCTTTCATCGCCTCATCAAACGCTTTATTGCGGTCAGCGCTGCACCAGATCGCTTTCATCGCTGGTTCAATCTGACCATTCAGCCCTTCACGCGGAAACGCCAGGTAGCGCACGGTGATGCCCAGCGCATTGTAGTCCGCCATCTGCTCGTGCAGCTTGTGACAGTAGCCACAGGTGATGTCGGTAAAGACCGTGATCACGTGCTGCTCTTTAGGCGCTTTGTAGACGATCATCTCCGGCACCAGCGCTTCGACTTTTTTGTCCAGCAGCTGGTTGGTGACGTTGACCGGCTGTTTGCCGCTGACGTCATAGAGCGGACCCTGGATCATGTGTTTGCCGTCGTCGGTCACGTAGAGCACGCCGCTTTCTGACAGCACGGTTTTAAAACCCGGCAGCGGTGACGGGCTGATCTCCGTCTGGTTCAGACCGAGCTTTTTAAGTGATTGCTGAATGGCGCTGTCATCGGCCTGTGCGAGACCGGAAAAGGCGCTGGCTAAAAGAGCCAGCATGGCAAAATGCTTGTTCATTTTTGTCCTTATCGCCGCGGTTCAGGCCCGCGGATGGTGTTGTTGATGCAACTGACGCAGGCGCTCAGTGGCGACGTGCGTATAAATTTGGGTGGTGGAGAGATCGCTGTGTCCCAGCAGCATCTGTACGACACGCAGATCGGCACCGTGGTTCAGCAGATGGGTCGCAAAGGCATGGCGCATCACATGCGGTGATAACTTTTCGCTGTCAATCCCCGCCAGCGTGGCGTAATGCTTGATGCGATGCCAGAAGGTCTGGCGCGTCATCTGCTGCGCCCGATTACTGGGAAACATCACGTCCAGCGTCTGACCGTTGAGCAGCCACGGACGACCATGTTCCATATATTGCTCCAGCCAGTAAACCGCTTCTTCACCTAAAGGCACCAGCCGCTCTTTATCCCCTTTACCGATAACCCGGACAACGCCCTGGCGCAGGCTGATGTCGCTGAGCGTCAGGCCAATCAGTTCGGAGACGCGCAGGCCCGTGGCGTAGAGCAGCTCCAGCATCGCTTTGTCGCGCAGCTCCAGCGGGATATCGATATTCGGCGCCTGCAACAGTCGCTCGACCTGCGCCTCACTGAGATCTTTCGGTAAACGCTGCGGCAGTTTTGGTGCTGACAGCAGCGCGCTGGGATCGTCCGGGCGCAGCTTTTCGCGGTAAAGATACTGGAACAGGCGACGCATGGCGCTGAGCAGCCGCGCTGAGCTGGTCGCCTTGTAGCCTCCCTCCAGCCGTTCAGCCAGAAACTGCTGCAGATCCAGCGGCGCCACGCTAAGCAGCGTCAGCTGATGATGTGCCAGCCATCCGGTCAGCGTCTGGAGGTCCTGGCGATAAGAGGAGAGAGTGTTCTGCGCCAGATTGCGTTCAATCCAGAGCGCATCAAGAAACTGTTCTGTCAGATCGCTGTCCTGCACGTTATCTCCGCCGTCTGGTGTAAAATCATGCTCATTATGCCTGATTCAGCAGCGCTTCTGGTACAATTGCGCCAAAGTCAGTATTTACAGAGTGTTATCTGCATGAAAATCGGTCTTTTTTACGGTTCCAGTACCTGTTACACCGAAATCGTAGCGGAGAAAATTCGCGATTTTATTGGCGAAGAGTTAGTGACGCTGCATAACGTGAAAGATGACGACCCACGCCTGATGGAGCAGTACGACTTGCTGATCATGGGCATCCCGACCTGGGATTTCGGTGAGTTGCAGGAGGACTGGGAGGCGATCTGGCCGCAGTTGCCCGCGCTGAATCTGCAAAACAAGATTGTCGCACTGTATGGCATGGGCGATCAGATTGGCTATGGCGAGTGGTTTTTAGATGCGCTCGGCATGCTGCACGATTTGCTGCAGCCGATGGGAGTACGTTTTGTTGGCTACTGGCCGCTTGAAGGCTATGAGTTCACCAGCCCGAAACCGCTGAGTGCAGATGGCTCGCAGTTTGTGGGTCTGGCGCTTGATGATGTGAATCAGTTCGAGGTCACCGATGAGCGCGTTGAGCAGTGGTGCGAGCAGGTGTTAACCGAAACCGCAGGACTGCTCTGACGGCCCTTCTGCCAGTGTCGAACCCTAGCCTGAACAGGTAAGCGGCTTTAATCGCTCTTGCCTGTCATCATTGAACCGCAGTGCAGGCAGATGAACAGCTTCAGACGCTCTTGCCTGCCCTGCTGCCATTAATGCCGCGCCGGGCTGAAGCAGCAGGCGCGTAACGCCCGCCATTCGCCAGGCTGCATATTGTCCTGCATCAGCCACCAGCGCAGCGTGGCACCTTGTTCGCTCTTCGCCACCAGCAGCACGCCAACGGGTAACCAGCGTAATGGCTGAGTTGGCCGCCAGCGTTTTCCCTGCCAGATCCAGCAATGGACGCTTTCCCGCTGTAACGTACCGTGCCGTTGAATCAATCGCCAAACGCTGCGCCAGCCCTCAGCCAGCAACAGCAGAATAATCGGCGCTTTAACCAGCCAGCCGCCTGCAGGCAGCGTCATCAGCACCACGCCAGTCACGGCTGCTATCAGCCAGGCGCAGACTAACCCGCACGCCAGACGAGAGGGCCGCAGCTTACATTGCCACCGGGCCGCGAGCATGGTTACGCTGCTGGATCAGGTTCACCATCCGCTTAAGCTCCGGATCCTTTGGCTCACCGTGATTCATCAGCCAGTTAAACAGATCGGGATCGTCACTCTTTAGCAAATCCACAAAGACCTGCTTATCGGTGTCGCTCAGCGTCTCATACTCAAATTTGAAGAACGGCATAATAGCCACATCCAGTTCCAGCATGCCGCGACGGCAGGCCCACTGAATGCGTGATTTATCATTAATATCCATGCATCAATTTCCACAATTCACAACGTGGCGCCTAGTGTAACCTGGTTTAATGCGGCTCGCAGGCGCAGCGTCGCATGCTGTGCAACCTGCCACATTTCAGGCTGGATCTTTTCAGGGTTATCACGCCTTTTGTGCGCCGTTTTCCGTAAACAGGTTGCATTGCCAGTCGGCTCTTTTAACATTAAAGATATTATTCCGGATGAACCTTCTTATACAGGATATCTCCATGCCCACATTTACTTTACCGCCGCGCCAGCCTGCCGCGTCGTCTCGTCTGCCGTTAACCCTGATGTCACTGGATAGCTGGGCGCTGGTTTCTATTACCGGCGCCGACAGCACCTCTTACCTGCAGGGGCAGTTAACGCTGGATGTCGCCGCGCTGGATGCCGACCACCATTCGCTCGCCGCACACTGCGATGCTAAAGGCAAAATGTGGAGCAATATGCGCCTGTTCCATCGCGGTGAAGGCTATGCTTATCTGATCCGTCGTGAGCTGCGCGACACCCAGCTGCCCGAGTTAAAGAAATACGCCGTGTTTTCGAAAGTGTCGATGGTGGCTGATGATGAGTCAGTATTGCTGGGCGTGGCCGGTTTTCAGGCGCGCGCCGCGCTGGCAAATCTGTTTGATAGCCTGCCCGACAGCGAAAAACCGGTGGTGCAGCAGGGAGAAACCACGCTGCTGTGGTTTGCCCATCCGGCCGAACGTTTTCTGATTGTCACTTCGCTGGCCCAGGCAGAAGCGCTGAAGCAGAAGCTCAATGACGATGCACAGTTTAATGACAGTCAGCAGTGGCTGGCGCTGGATATTGAAGCGGGCATTCCGGTGATTGATCCCGTCACCAGCGTGCAGTTTATTCCGCAGGCCACCAACCTGCAGGCGCTGGATGCTATCAGTTTTAAAAAAGGGTGTTATGCCGGTCAGGAGATGGTGGCACGGGCGAAATATCGCGGCGCCAATAAACGCGCGCTCTACTGGCTGGCGGGTCAGGCAAGTCATCTGCCCGAAGCCAATGCCCCGCTGGAGTTGCAGATGGGTGAACGCTGGCGTCGAACCGGCAGCGTGCTGGCTGCGGTGCAGTTAGATGACGGGATTAGCTGGATTCAGGTCGTGATGAATAACGATCTGGAGCCGGACAGCGTGCTGCGGGTGGAAGGCGATGAAGGCGGACATCTGACCATTCAGCCACTGCCCTACTCGCTGGATGAAAGCTGATTGAGCGTATGGCCCTTCCGCTAAGTGAAGGGCCAGTGCCACAATTCAGAGGCTCACTTCAGCGCACATAAAAGTAGATAGCGCAGAAGTGACAGAGACTGCCGCCCAGCACGAACAGATGCCAGATGGCGTGATTAAACGGAATGCGGCGCGCCACATAGAAAATCACCCCCAGCGAATAGATAATCCCGCCTGCGGCAAGCAGCCAGATGCAGCCCGGCGGCAGGATCATCGCCAGCTGATAAACCACAATCAGCGACAGCCACCCCATACAGAGATAGGTCACCAGCGACAGCGCTTTAAAGCGATGCGCAATTGTGAGCTTGAACAGGATACCGGCCAGCGCCAGCCCCCAGATCACCGCCATTAATCCATACGCCAGTGGCGTCCTCAGCGCGACCAGCAGAAACGGCGTATAGGTTCCGGCAATCAGCAGATAGATGGCGCAGTGATCGAACTTTTTCAGCCAGGGTCTGGCCGGGCCAGCCGGAATAGCGTGATAGAGCGTCGAGGCCAGAAACAGCAGGATCATGCTGCCACCATAGAGGCTGTAACTGATAAAAGTGATGGTGTCGGCCTGCCTCTCCGTTGCCTGATTGAGCATCAGTATCAGTCCGACGATGCCGAACAGGCAGCCAAGACCGTGACTGATACTGTTGGCAATTTCCTCGGCGAACGAATAGCCCGCAGCGTGTTGATGTTTGTGAGAGAGTGTGGGGGTCATAACAGGTTCCTGATCAGCTCTATAGCAGTGATATCGTTATCCAGCGTAGCCAACAATTTTTTCAGTGTACACTTGTACGCTAAAATTATCCTGGTGAAATTCACTATCCCTTAAACCGGGTGATGAATCTGGTAAACTGGCCGCCAGTCAACTGTTCAATGAGTCATTCATGTTTTCGCATAGCGATCTCGCCCGCCTTAACGATCTGGAAATGCAGGTCTATCAGTTCATCATTAAGCACCGCGAAGGCGTCAGCTATATGACGATCCGCGAGCTGGCTGAGCAGGCAGGCGTCTCCACCACCACCGTGCTGCGTTTCTGTCGCAAGATGGGCTGTGAAGGCTGGTCGGAATTCCGCATCCGCCTGCGCTTAAACGAACAGCAGAGTGCGCCAATGCTCAACACGGCGGGCGTCAGTGAAATGCTGAGCTTTTTTAAGAGCATCAATAATCCGGAGTTTGAACAGCTCATCGCTGAGGCCGCGCAGAAGATTAATCAGGCTGAGCGGGTCTTCTTTATTGGCGTCGGCACCTCCGGCAGTCTGGCAAAATATGGCGCACGCTTTTTCTCTAACCTCGGTAAATTCAGCCACGCGATTGACGATCCCTATTATCCGGTCAGTCCCGATCTCTATGAAAACGCCATTGCCATTATTTTATCGGTCTCCGGCGAAACGGAAGAGATCCTGCGCATTGCCAGCCAGTTCAGCCTGAATAAGTGCAAAATCATTGCGATAACCAACACGGAGAGCTGCTCGCTGGCGAAGATCGGTGATTTCAACCTCTGCTACCATGTGCCCATCATCCGTATGGCGGACAATTCCGACATTACGACTCAGGTGCCAGTGACCTATATTATTGAAGCAATCGGCCGCCAGCTGGGGAAATAAAACAGCCTGTTTTTTGGATGTAACAAACGTAATTATTGCCGCGCTGTTATATCGTGACTTTCATTATTGCCTTGCTACACTCAGCTCAATTTCAATATCCGTAATGGGGTGAAGCATGAGTGCAGAATTGCAGTTACCAAAAGGCTTTCTTTGGGGCGGAGCGGTGGCAGCGCATCAGGTTGAAGGCGGCTGGGATCAGGGCGGCAAAGGCGTCAGCATTGCTGACGTGATGACCGGCGGTTCACACGGCGTTGACCGGGTGATCACCAACGGCGTGCAGCCGGGTCATTTCTACCCGAACCACAAGGGTGTGGAGTTTTACTCCCACTACAAACAGGATGTCGCGCTGTTTGCCGAGATGGGCTTCAAATGTTTCCGCACCTCGATTGCCTGGACCCGTATCTTCCCTAACGGTGACGAGCAACAGCCCAACGAAGCGGGCCTGCAATTCTATGACGACCTGTTTGATGAACTGCTGAAGTATGGCATTGAACCGGTCATCACCCTTTCGCACTTCGAAATGCCTTATCACCTGGTCAAAGAGTATGGTGGCTGGCACAACCGCAAAGTGGTCGACTTCTTTGTGCGCTTCAGCGAAGTGGTGCTGAACCGCTATAAAAGCAAAGTGAAATACTGGATGACTTTCAATGAGATCAACAACCAGCGTAACTGGCAGTATCCGCTGTTTGGTTACTGCTGTTCAGGCGTGATCTTTACCGAACATGAGAAACCTGAACAGGCGATGTATCAGGTGATGCACCACCAGTTTGTTGCCAGTGCAAAAGTGGTGAAACTCGGCCACGACATCAATCCTGACTTTCAGATTGGCTGCATGATCGCCATGGTGCCGGTCTATCCCTTCTCCTGCCACCCGGACGATGTGGTGCTGGCGCAGGAATCGATGCATCAGCGCTATGTGTTCAGTGACGTGCAGATGCGCGGCTACTATCCGGCCTACACCCTGAAAGAGTGGGCGCGCAAGGGTTACGACATTCAGATGGAAGCGGATGATGCCGAGACGCTGCGCCAGGGCTGTGCAGACTATGTCGGTTTCAGCTACTACATGAGCAACGCGGTGAAAACCGATGCCAGCGGCGTTGACGATCCGATCACCGGCTTTGAAGGTGTGGTGAAAAACCCGCATGTGAAAGCGTCCGACTGGGGCTGGCAGATCGATCCGGTTGGCCTGCGCTATGCGATGAACGAGCTGTATGAGCGTTACCAGAAGCCGCTGTTTATTGTTGAAAACGGCTTTGGTGCTATCGATAAGCCAAACGCCAATGGCGTGATTGAAGATGATTACCGCATCGACTATCTGCGTGCGCATATCGAAGAGATGAAGAAAGCCGTGGCGTACGATGGTGTTGAATTAATGGGCTATACGCCGTGGGGCTGCCTCGATTGCGTCTCGTTTACCACCGGCCAGTACGACAAACGTTACGGCTTTATTCATGTGAATAAAAATGATGATGGCAGCGGCGATTTTTCTCGTGGGAAGAAAAAGAGTTTCAGCTGGTATCAGCAGGTTATCGCCAGTAACGGCGAAAACCTGTAAGTCATCACGCCGCATCAGCGGCGAAGTGAGTTAACGCCCACCGGCAGCGTCAATGATGCTGCCGGTGACGTAAGAGGCCGCGTCGCTGGCCAGCCAGACGATCGCTTCCGCCACCTCTTCTGCTTCACCGCCGCGTCCCATCGGGATCACGCTGGCAAGCCTGTCCACTCTGCCTGGCTCTCCGCCATCGGCATGCATCTCTGTATAGATAAATCCCGGACGTACGCCGTTGACCCGAATCCCCTGCTGCGCCACTTCCAGCGACAATCCTCTGGTCAGCGTGTCCATCGCCCCTTTTGAAGCGGCGTAATCGACATATTCGCCAGGCGCACCGGTACGCGACGCGGCCGATGAGACGTTGACGATGGAGCCGCCCTGGCCGCCGTGATGCGTGCCTATCCGCTTAACCGCCTCACGACAGCAGAGAAAAGACCCAATCACGTTGGTGGCAAAGACCTTATGCAGGCGTGCCGCATCCAGCTGCTCGGTGCGACACTGCTGAAACAAAATCCCGGCGTTGTTCACCAGCAACGCCAGCGGTTCGGACTGCTGGTCGAGCTGCGCAAACATCGCCATCACCTGGGCTTCATCACTGATATCTGCCTGAACAGCAAAGGCTTCACCGCCCTGCTGCCGGATCTGCGCCACCACCTGTTGAGCTTCCGCTTCGCGCTGACGGTAGTTCACCGCAACCCGATAACCCCGGACGGCCAGTAACAGCGCCGTGGCCCGCCCGATACCGCGGCTGCCCCCCGTAACCAGTGCCAGTTTCATGCTGATTCTCCAGTACAAAGGGCCGACGAATCGACCCTTTGTGGTTAACGTTTGCCTGCGGGGAAATTACTGATAGTCGCTCATCGGCACGCAGGAGCAGAAGAGATTACGGTCGCCAAACACATCATCCAGACGTTTTACCGTCGGCCAGTATTTGTTGTGGCTGCCCGCCGGGAAGACTGCCAGTTCACGGCTGTAAGGATGTGACCACTCACTGACGATTTCCAGCTGAGTATGCGGCGCATTAACCAGTGGGTTGTCATCCAGCGGCCATTCACCTGACGTCACCCGATCAATCTCCATGCGGATCGCCAGCATCGCGTCGATAAAGCGATCCAGTTCGATTTTGCTCTCCGATTCAGTCGGCTCCACCATCAGGGTGCCCGCCACCGGGAAGGACATCGTTGGTGCGTGGAATCCATAATCGATCAGGCGCTTAGCAATATCCAGCTCACTGATGCCGGTCTGCTCTTTCAGCGGACGGATGTCGAGAATACATTCGTGCGCCACCCGACCGTCACGGCCAGTGTAGAGCACCGGATAGGCCGACTGCAGGCGGCGGGCAATGTAGTTGGCATTCAGAATCGCAACCGAGCTGGCCTGTTTCAGCCCTTCCGCGCCCATCATGCGAATGTACATCCAGCTGATTGGCAGAATGGATGCACTGCCAAACGGCGCTGCGGATACGGCGCCCTGCTGCGTCAGTACACCGTCGATCTGCACCACGCTGTGTCCCGGCACAAACGGAGCCAGGTGCGCTTTGACGCCAATCGGTCCCATACCCGGACCACCGCCGCCGTGCGGAATGCAGAAGGTTTTATGCAGATTCAGGTGCGAGACATCCGCGCCGATATAGCCAGGCGTGGTGATGCCGACCTGCGCATTCATGTTCGCGCCATCCAGATAAACCTGACCGCCATACTGATGCACGATCTGGCACACTTCGCGAATGGTCTCTTCATAAACGCCGTGGGTTGACGGGTAAGTCACCATGATGCAGGAGAGTTTGTCGCCCGCCTGAGCCGCTTTTTCACGCAGGTCGCCAAGGTCGATGTTGCCCTGTTTATCGCAGGCCACCACCACCACGTCCATGCCCGCCATCTGGGCTGAGGCCGGGTTAGTCCCGTGCGCCGAGCTTGGGATCAGGCAGAGATGACGATCGCCCTCGCCACGGCTTTCGTGATAACGACGGATCGCCAGCAGTCCGGCATATTCCCCCTGCGCGCCGGAGTTTGGCTGCATACAGAGCGCATCATAGCCGGTGAGCTGCACCAGCCACTGCGAAAGCTGGCCGATCATCTGCAGATAGCCGGAAGCCTGTTCAGCCGGGCAGAATGGATGCAGCTCCGCAAATTCCGGCCAGGTGATCGGGATCATTTCTGCCGCGGCATTGAGCTTCATGGTGCAGGAGCCCAGCGGGATCATCGCCTGATTCAGCGCCAGATCCTTTTTCTCCAGGCTGTGCATGTAGCGCATCATCTCGGTTTCGCTGTGATGACGGTTGAACACCGGATGGGTCAGGATCTCGCTGTGGCGTTGCAGGCCAGCAGGAATTGCATGGCTTTCGCTGGCCACTTCGCTGTCGAGCTTTTCCAGGTCCTGGCCGTGTTCATCACCCAGCAGAATGGCGAACAACGCCAGAATATCTTCGCGGCAGGTGGTTTCATCCAGCGTGATACCCACGGCATTATGGATGTCGCTACGCAGGTTAACGCCAAAGCTCAGGGCGCGGTTCAGCACGGCGGCTTTATCCGCCACTTCCACCGTCAGCGTATCGAACCAGTGCTGATGGCGCAGCTTCAGGCCGCTCTGTTGCAGTCCCGCCGCCAGAATGTTGGTGAAGCGATGAATGCGTGAGGCAATGCGTTTCAGGCCCGCCGGGCCGTGGAACACCGCATAGAGACCGGCGATGTTTGCCAGCAGCACCTGCGACGTACAGATGTTGGAGTTGGCCTTTTCACGGCGGATATGTTGTTCGCGGGTCTGCATCGCCATACGCAGCGCCGTGTTGCCCGCCGCATCACGTGAAACACCAATGATACGGCCTGGCATAGAGCGCTTATGCTCGTCGCGGCTGGCGAAGAATGCCGCGTGAGGGCCGCCGTAGCCCATTGGCACGCCGAAGCGCTGAGCTGAACCAAAGACAATGTCTGCACCCTGTTTGCCTGGCGCTTCCAGTAACACCAGCGACATAAAGTCCGCCGCCACGCTGACCACCACTTTGCGGGCTTTCAGTCCGGCAATCAGCGCGCTGTAATCGTGCGCTTCGCCGGTGGTGCCCACCTGTTGCAGCAGCACACCAAACAGGTCGTCATGATCGGGTGCTTTGTCCGCGCTATCAATAATCAGTTCGAAACCGAACGTCTCCGCACGGGTGCGGACCACATCCAGCGTCTGCGGATGGATATCATCGGCAATGAAGAATTTATTGGCATTTTTGAGCTTACTGACGCGTTTTGCCATCGCCATCGCTTCAGCGGCAGCGGTTGCTTCGTCCAGTAGTGAGGCGGACGCGATATCCATGCCGGTAAGATCCAGCGTCAGCTGCTGGAAGTTTAGCAGCGCTTCCAGACGGCCCTGGGAGACCTCAGGCTGATACGGGGTATAGGCGGTGTACCAGCCCGGATTCTCCAGCATATTACGCAGGATGACCGGCGGGGTGATCACCGCGCTGTATCCCATACCGATCCAGGATTTGTAACGCAGATTCTGGCTGGCAATCGCTTTCAGTTCGGCCAGAGCCTGCTGTTCAGTGGCGGCTTCGCCAACCGCTGGCGGGCCTGGCAGCTGAATGTCTGCCGGCACAATCGTGCTGATTAACGCTTCCAGCGAACGGGCACCAATAGCGTCAAGCATCTGCGCCTGCTGCTCAGGTGAAGGACCGATATGGCGCTCAATGAATGCACCGTTGTGTTCAAGCTGGCTGAGAGTCTGAGTCATTAGCAGTAAATCCTGAATCGGGCTGGGGGAACCGGAGAGCAAACATAAATCTGCGGCCTCTTTGTGAGGCCGCCTGACGACTACTCGTCGATGGAGGCTTTGTAAGCATCCGCATCCAGCAGCGTGTCGATTTCAGACGCGTTGCTGGCTTTGATTTTGAATAACCAGCCGCCTTCATAAGGCTCGCTGTTGACCTGCTCCGGTGAGTCAGTCAGTGCTTCGTTGACCGCCACAATCTCACCGCTGATCGGCGCATAGATATCTGAAGCCGCTTTAACGGATTCCGCGACCGCGCACTCTTCACCGGCGGCAAACGTCGCGCCCACTTCCGGCAGATCGACAAACACCATGTCGCCCAGTAACTCCTGCGCGTGTTCAGTGATACCCACGGTGTAGCTGCCATCTTCTTCTTTGCGCACCCACTCGTGGCTGTCGCGGTACTTCAACGTATTCGGCACATTGCTCATTGGCCATTTCTCCTGAATAAAATTTACTGAGCGACCGGTTTACCGGCGCGGACAAAAACGGGACGGGTAACCTGGACCGGCATCTGGCGGTTACGGATCTCAACGATGGCGGTGCTGCCGACTGAGGCCGGTACGCGCGCCAGGGCGATGCTGCAACCCAGCGTCGGAGAGAAAGAGCCACTGGTGATGATCCCCTCCTGCGGCTGCCCCTGGTCATCGGTGAAACGCACCGGCAAGCCGTTACGCAGCACCCCTTTTTCTGTGAGGATCAGCCCCACCAGCTTTTCGGTACCGCGTTCACGCTGCAGTTCCAGCGCTTCCCGGCCGATGAAATCGCGGTCAGCAGGTTCCCAGCAGACCGTCCAGCCCATGTTGGCAGCCAGCGGTGAAACGCCTTCATCCATCTCCTGACCATACAGATTCATACCCGCTTCCAGACGCAGCGTGTCACGTGCGCCCAGTCCGGCAGGTTTTACGCCAGCGGCCAGCAGACGCTGCCAGAAATCGGCCACCTCCTCTGCGGGCATAGCAATCTCATATCCCGCTTCGCCGGTATAGCCGGTGGTGGCGATAAACAGGTCACCTGACTGCACGCCGAAAAATGGCTTCATGCCGGCAACAGCCTGACGCTGCTCCTCGCTGAACAGCGTCTGTGCCTTCTGCTGCGCCTGCGGACCCTGCACGGCAATCAGCGCCAGGTCGTCGCGTTCCGTCAGCGTAATGCCATAGCCCTGCGCGTGTTGCGTGATCCAGGCGAGATCGTTTTCACGGGTGGCAGAGTTCACCACCAGGCGGAAGAACTCTTCGCTCATAAAGTAAACAATCAAATCGTCAATGACGCCACCCGAGGCATTCAGCATCCCGGTGTAGAGCGCTTTGCCTGGCTGGGTCAGTTTTGCCACATCATTTGCCAGCAGGTAGCGCAGGAATTCACGGGTACGCGGGCCTGTCAGGTCGACGATGGTCATGTGAGAGACATCAAACATACCGGCGTCGGTGCGCACCACATGATGTTCATCCATCTGGGAGCCATAGTGCAGCGGCATCATCCAGCCATGAAAATCCACCATGCGGGCACCGCAGGCCTGATGCTGTTCAAACAGAGGTGTTTGCTGAGTCATAACCATCCTGTGCAGAAGCGAGTAAGTGCAAAAGTGCGCCGGAATTCAGTGCCGACGCAAACGTTCTCTTAGGGCTGACGTTACCACCGAATCTGACGATTAACCATAAGCAAACCGGGGTCGAAAGCAGAGGCACAGCCTAACCAGGAACGGCTGCTAACAGGATATAAAACTGCAATTTTGTGATTAATCGCGCAATAAATGCAGGGAATTTAAATATACGCAGCAAATTTATGCGGGATGGCATTCAGGATGTTAAAAAAATCCCGCGCCAAGCGGACAGAAGAATGAGAAAAAGTAATGCGAATTCGCCCGCAAAATTAGAATAAATCAAACGAAGACCTCTGCTGGTGCAGCGTTGCCTTTTTGTGGTGCAGAGCGGTGTCAGGCATAAAAAAAGCCAGCAGAAGCTGGCTTAACAGAAGGGCAGATTTAGCGTAGCCAGGCGGGCAGATCATTCAGGCCCATCGCCTGCTTCAGCATCATGGGTTTAACACCCGGCAGGCGGTCAGCCAGTTTCAGACCCACGTCGCGCAGCAATTTTTTCGCCGGATTATTGCCTGCGAACATTTCACGGAAGCCCTGCATTCCCGCCAGCATCATTGCGGCGCTGTGCTTACGGCTGCGCTCATAGCGTCGCAGATAGAGGTGCTGACCAATATCTTTGCCCTGCTGATGCAGGCGGCGAATCTCACCGATCAGCTCGGCGGCATCCATAAACCCAAGGTTAACGCCCTGACCCGCCAGCGGATGAATGGTGTGAGCCGCATCGCCCACCAGCGCCAGACGGTGTGCCGCGAAGTTGCGGGCATAGCGCGCCACCAGCGGAAACGATTTGCGCTCGCTTTCCAGCTGGCACAGGCCGAGCCGCATATCAAACGCCACCGAGAGCTGCTGATTGAACAGCGCTTCCGGCATGGTTTCCAGACGGCTCGCTTCCTGCGGCGAGAGCGACCAGACGATGGAACTGAGATGCGGATCCTGCATCGGCAGGAAAGCCAGAATGCCGTCGCCGTGGAACACCTGGCGCGCTACTGCGTCGTGCGGCTTCTCAGTGCGGACGTTTGCCACTAACGCATGGTGATCGTAATCCCAGAAGGTCAGCGGGATATCGGCTTTGTTGCGTAGCCAGGAGTTAGCGCCGTCAGCGGCAATCATTAATCGCGCACTTAACATGCTGCCATCCTGCAGAGTAACAAAGGCTTCGTTGTCACCAAACGCGACCTGCTGTAACTGCGAAGGTGCCATTATCGTCACGTCGCTGCAGGCGCTGGCACGTTGCCAGAGCGCATTGTGGATCACCGGGTTTTCGATGATATGTCCCAGATGCGACAGGCCCTGCTGCTCATCATCAAAGGCGATGGAGCCGAAGCTGTCCTTATCCCACACTTCCATACCGTGATAAGCGCTGGCGCGCAGCGAGAGAATGGTCGACCAGACATCCAGCTTCTGCAGCAGCCGTTCGCTGGCGGCATTGATTGCCGACACGCGAACTGACGGTGACGCACTCAGCGCCAGCGGTGGCTCCGGTGATTTTTCCAGTACGGCGATGCGCAGTCCGCTGCCCTGCAAGCCGCAGGCCACCGCCAGTCCCACCATACCGCCACCGGCAATCACCACATCAAAAGTTTGCATCTGAGCCTCTTTATTAACGCTTAACCCAGCCAAGCGTGCGCTCAGCCAGTTGATTTCTTAACCACGGCAGATGATCCATCGCCAGCAGGCCCAGGTTACGTCCTGCCACCAGCGGGCCATAGCGATTCGCAAAGACGCGAACCAGTCCGTCGGTGATACCGATGGTGGCGGCGCGGTCGGGCTGACGACGCTGCTGGTAATGATGCAGCACCGCATAGCTGCCGGGGTCCTGCTGCTGCCGATGGGCGGCTGCCAGCGTTTCAGCCAGCGACATCACATCTCGCAGGCCCAGGTTGAAGCCCTGCCCGGCAATCGGATGTAGCGTCTGCGCCGCATTGCCCACCACCGCCACGCGATGCGTCACTGGCGACATCGCCCGGTGCAGCGCCAGCGGGTAATACTCACGCTGGCCGGTGTGGGTAAATTTACCCAGCCGCCAGCCAAAGGCACGCTGCAGCTGGCGGAGGAATTCGGCCTCGCTCCACTGCTCAATGCGTTCACGCTGCGAAACCGGATGACACCAGACCAGCGACAGGCGATTGCCGGACATCGGCAACAGCGCCAGCGGGCCATGTTCGGTAAAACGTTCAAATGCCCGGCCCTGATGGGGCAGCGCGGTGGAGACATTGGCAATCACGGCAAGCTGTTCATAGTCGTCTCTTTGCCACTGAATGCCGCACGAAGCCGCCAGCGCAGAGCGCGTGCCATCTGCCGCCACCAGCAGTTTGCCGCTGAGTGGTTCGCCACTGTCCAGCGTCACCTCAACCTGCTGCTCATGGCGGTTAGCCTGGATGACACGAGCCGGACAGCGCAGCGTTACGCCGGGTGCTTTTTTCAGTTCCGCAAACAGACGCTGACCGACGTCAAACAGCTCGACAACCTGTCCCAGCGCCGGAATAGCGTAGTCAGACGCCGCCAGCGACACAAAACCGGCGTGACCGCGATCGGAGACATGGATGTCGGTAATCGGCGTGGCACAACGGGCGATGTGCTGCCACAGATTGATGTCCGCAAGCTGCTGGCAGGTACCGGCAGAGAGCGCAATAGCGCGGCCATCGAAACCGGGATGCGCCCGACTGCCAGGCTCGCTGCTTTCAATCAGCGTTACCGGCAGAGTGCCCTGGGTCAGATGGGAGATCGCCAGCGCCAGCGTCGCCCCGGTCATGCCGCCACCGGCAATCAGAATCGTCATGCCTGTTTTGCCGCCGCCATCAGTGCTTCAATCTCATCCGCCTCTTTTACGACGCTGTCGGTGAGATTTTCAATGCCATCTTCAGTGATCACAATGTCATCTTCGATTCGGATACCAATGCCGCGATACTGCGCGGGCACGTCGGCATCCGGTGCGATATAAAGACCCGGCTCGACGGTTAACACCATGCCCGGCTCCAGTACGCGGTCGCGGCTCGGGGTGCCGTAGTGGCCGACATCATGCACATCCAGCCCCAGCCAGTGGCCCAGGCCATGCATATAGAACTGACGATGGACTTCCTCGGCGATCAATGTATCGACGTCGCCCTCCAGGATGCCCAGCTCCACCAGCCCGGTGACCATGATGCGCACCACTTCATCATTCACTTCACGAATGCTGATGCCTGGCCGGAACAGTTCAAGCGAGCGGCTGAGGCAAGCCAGCACGATGTCATAAATCGCGCGCTGCGCCGGGCTGAATTTGCCGTTAACCGGGAAGGTGCGGGTGATATCGCCTGCATAGCCGTGGAACTCACAGCCTGCATCGATCAGCACCAGATCGCCGTCGCGCATTTCGCTTTCGTTTTCGGTGTAGTGCAGAATGCAGCCGTTAACTCCGGCACCCACAATGGTGTTATAGGAGGGAAAACGCGCGCCGTGACGGTTAAATTCGTGCTGAATTTCCCCTTCGAGCTGATACTCGAACAGGCCTGGCCGACAGGCTTGCATGGCGCGGGTATGCGCCAGAGCACTGATTTTCCCGGCGCGACGTAACAGTTCAATCTCATCCGTATCTTTAAACAGGCGCATCTCATGCACCCAGGGACGCCAGTCAGTGAGGGTATCGGGCGCACTGAGATGCTGGCGGAAACCGCGACGCAGCTTATCCAGCGCGCTGAACACCAGTGTGTCCGCGTGGGCATATTCGCCCTGCGCATGGTAAACCACATCCAGGCCATTCAGCAGCAGGTGCAGCTGATCACCAATATCATTCCAGGGTAAAGCGCGATCGACGCCCAGTATGTCGGGTGCGGCCTCCTGACCCAGGCGACGGCCAGACCAGGTTTCCGCCGCAGGATCGCGCACGCGGTTAAACAACACGCTGTGGTTATGATTCTCATCGCTTTTGATCAGCACCAGCAACGCCTGCGGCTCGTTAAAACCGGTGAAATACCAGAAGTCGCTGCTCTGGCGGAACGGATATTCGGTGTCATTACTGCGCATCACTTCTGGCGCAGCAAAGATTAACGCTGCGCTGCCAGGCACCATCTTCGCCAGCAGCGCCTGACGACGCTGCAGGAATCGTTCCAGTGAAATCATCTCTGCACTCCCTGTAAACTGACCGGTTAAACTCGTTGACCTGAAATTAGTGTAGCGTCGGTTTTTGCACTTCTGGCGCGGTTGGCTGCGGGCGGGTGAACGTATCGTGGCACAGCAGCGCGGCGACACGAACATACTCAATCACCTCCTCGAGCGACTGCTCCAGCTCCTCCTGGTCTTCATCTTCTTCGTAACCGAGCTGTGCGATAGTGCGCAGATCATCGATTGCTTCGCCGGTTTCGCCGGTGACTTTATCCAGTTTAGGCTGTGTTACGCCCAGGCCGAGCAGAAAATGGTTAACCCAGCCCGCCAGCGCGTCGGCACGGTCAAAGACGGTGATGTCGTCGTCAGCAGGTAGCAGCAGCTGAAACAGGAAGCCTTCATCTTCCAGCGTAGTCGCCGTATGCTCGTGTAGCTCCGCCAGCGGCACGGCAAGAGTGTGTGAAAACGCCATGCCTTCGTTAGCCAGATCGTGTACCAGCGTCTTCCAGCTGGTGTCCTGGTTACCACCGCAGAGGATCCCGCTCAGCAGGCCATGCATTTCCGCGGGCGTCATTCCAACGCCCTGCTGTGAGAGCACCGCCGCGAGCGCGTTGTAATCGGGGGTTGCGTTCTGTAAGGACATAAGTTTTCATCGTCGTTGGCAGAATAAGTTCGTGTTATGCTACCACTAGCTGCCTCAAGGTTTCCAGAAAAGGGGTTGTATCTTATTTCGTGGGTCTATATAGTTGCCCGCCTCCCAAGCCATTGACTGCTAAGGGAGTTGCGAGCGAAGTAATCAGTCAGGAAGGTGGCATGTCTGCACAACCGGTAGATTTACAAATTTTTGGTCGTTCGTTGAGAGTAAATTGTCCGCCAGAGCAGCAAGATGCGCTCAATAGCGCGGCTGAAGATCTCAATCAACGGTTGCAAGATCTAAAAGTTCGCACTAGAGTCACCAATACAGAACAACTGGTGTTCATCGCCGCGTTAAACGTCTGCCACGAGCTGGCGCAAGAGAAAGTGAAAACGCGCGATTATGCTGCTAATATGGAACAGCGTATCCGTATGTTGCAGCAGACGATTGAACAGGCATTAGTTGAGCAAGGTCGCATCTCTGAGCGTGAGGGTGCGAAGTTCGAATAAAACTTCATGGTTGCTATACTTAAGTAACGGTGAGGTAAATTTTCTCTGAGATGTTTGCATGTGGGCCAGTCCCCTGAGCCGATATTTCGAAAAAACAGAATGTGACGCTCGTAACCTGTGTGCATGCTCGGTTCGTCCGAGAAGCCTGATGGTTATGACGGCATGTTCACCTTGAACCAAGGGTTCAAGGGTTACAGCCTACGGCGGCATCTCGGAGATCTCTCTTCCTGTAGTCCTGCTTTTTTCCCCTGACTGACATGTTATAGTCGCTCAACAGCGACTTATCCGGCGGGGAAATCATGTCTGAACCTTCCATGTCTGAACCTTCAATGACCCAGCGTCAGGCGATTCGCCAGCATGTGCGACATCTGCGACGGGCACTTACCGATGAGCAGCAAACGCAGGCCGCTGAGCAGCTCGCTGAACATGCGCTCAACTACGCCCCGGTGACTGAAGCGCGCAATATCGCCCTGTTTCTGTCGGTGGATGGCGAACTGAATACCCGTCCGCTGATTGCCCGCCTCTGGCATCTGAAGAAAACGGTCTGTCTGCCGGTTTTACACCCCTTCTCTCCCGGTAATTTGTTGTTTCTGCGCTACTCGCCCGATACTCCATTGCTCAAAAATAAGCTGCGCATTCCTGAACCGCCGCTGGATATCCGGCAGGTGATCACCCTTGATCAACTGGATCTGATGATGGTGCCGCTGGTGGCGTTTGATCAGCATGGGCAGCGTCTGGGGATGGGCGGCGGCTTCTACGATCGCACCCTGCAGAACTGGCGGCAGCACGGTTTTTTGCCGGTGGGCCTGGCGCACGATTGTCAGCAGGTCGATAGCCTGCCGGTGGCAGAATGGGATGTGCCTTTGCCGGCGGTAATGACGCCGTCAAAACTCTGGCAGTGGGAGTAGAAGAGTCGCTTTTGCAGACAAGTGAAAACCCATACCTGGGCGCATCTGGCTGCAATGAAATAGCTTAACGCGCAGGGAACATGGTCAGAAGAGGAAAGCGTCCCGCCGCCCGGATAAAAACGCCGGGAGCGTTTTTGAACAACGCAACGCCTTGGCCCGGTTACGGGCGCACCTCAGGGATGAAGTGCGTAATCGCGCGGGACGGGCATGCCATGGATGGCGGCTTTTGCATCTTTCCGATCTGACCGTGTTCTCTTCGCAGTCTCGGTCTTACAGCAAATCGGGACAGCCTGTATTAACTACCTGAAGAGACGCGACTAAGCGCCTGTTCAGGTTGGTAGCGCTTAGTAAAGCAGACGGGCGCGGATGGTACCCGGAATCGCCTTCATCAGTTGCAGCGCGTTCTCGGCCACTTCCGGCTCTGCATCAATGTCGATCACCACATAGCCCATAAACGGCGAGGTTTGCAGATACTGGGCGGCGATGTTGATGCCCTGCTCGGCAAAAATCTGGTTGATGGCCGTCAGCACGCCAGGGCGGTTCTCATGGATATGCAGCAGACGACTGGCGCTGATACCGTGAATCGGCAGTGACACTTCGGGGAAGTTAACAGCCGAGAGAGTCGAGCCGTTATCGGAGTATTTCGCCAGCTTGCCCGCCACTTCAATGCCGATGTTCTCCTGCGCTTCTTCCGTCGAGCCGCCAATGTGCGGCGTCAGAATCACGTTGTCGAACTCACTCAGTGGAGAGATAAACGGCTCGCTGTTGGTAGCTGGCTCGCTCGGGAAGACGTCGATGGCTGCGCCACCCACATGCTTGCTGGCCAGCGCATCGCACAGCGCCGGGATATCCACCACCGTGCCGCGTGAGGCGTTAATCAGCAGCGCGCCAGGCTTCATCTGCGCCAGCTGCTCTGCACCAATCATATCCTGTGTAGAGACGGTTTCCGGCACGTGCAGGCTGACCACATCGCTCATGTTGAGGAGATCGGCCAGATGGCGTACCTGCGTGGCATTACCCAGCGGCAGCTTGTTTTCAATGTCGTAGAAGAAAACATGCATACCCAGGCTTTCTGCCAGCACGCCCAGCTGCATTCCGATGTGGCCGTAACCGATAATACCCAGTTTTTTGCCACGCGCTTCAAATGAGCCTTTGGCAATCTTATTCCAGATGCCACGGTGTGCTTTCGCATTCGCTTCCGGGATGCCACGCAGCATCAGCAGCATCTCACCAATCACCAGCTCCGCAACCGAGCGGGTATTTGAGAACGGCGCATTGAACACGGGAATACCCCGGCTGGCAGCCGCCTGCAGATCAACCTGGTTGGTGCCGATACAGAAACAGCCAACGGCGACCAGCTTTTCAGCCGCCGCAAAAATCTCTTCAGTGAGCTGGGAGCGGGAACGGATACCAATAAAGTGTGCATCACGGATCGATGCTTTTAACGCGTCGGAGTCCAGTGCGCCCTTATGGAATTCGATGTTGGTATAGCCTGCAGCCCGCAGGTTCTCCAGCGCGCTCTGATGGACACCTTCCACCAGCAGGAACTTAATCTTATCTTTTTCCAGTGATACCTTTGCCATTTCCCGATCCTATTCAGCATTCAATGAGGACTACCATAAGCCAGCCTTCTGTCAAAATATCAAAAAAATCGCGTCGGGCAATACAAACGATTGCCCGGCCGCCAGCACGGCAGCGGCTGACGGCAGCACATTGCCGGACAAAATAAGGAGGTCGGACTGGAAGAAAGAACGAACCCGCTGCCGATGACGGTTATGTGACATAAGTCACCAAATTTCACCGCAGCGAGAAAAGATGATTTGCAGGCAGAAATAACCGACGCCGCATCGACGCCGGACAGATCATTTTTTGATGGTTTTCACGCCATCAGGCCCGCCAATCAGTGCAATATCGGCACCACGCGCGGCAAAAAGGCCCACGGTAACGACGCCAGGCAAGGCGTTGATGGTTTTTTCCAGCTCAATGGGATCGAGAATGCGCAGATTATGCACATCGAGAATAATGTTGCCGTTATCGGTGACCACGTTCTGACGATACTCAGGCAAACCGCCCATTTTCACCAGCTGACGCGCCACATAACTGCGCGCCATCGGGATCACCTCGACCGGCAGCGGGAAACGGCCCAGCACATCGACCTCTTTTGAAGAGTCAGCGATACAGATAAAGGTTTCAGCCACGGCGGCCACGATCTTTTCGCGCGTCAGCGCCGCGCCGCCGCCTTTGATCATCTGCATCTGTGGGTTGATCTCATCCGCGCCATCTACGTACACCGACAGCAGGTCAATCTCGTTCAGGTCGAACACCTGAATACCCAGGCTCTTCAGCTTCTGGGTTGAGGCATCCGAGCTGGAGACGGCACCTTCAATCTGATGCCTGACCGTGGCAAGCGCATCGATAAAGTGGGCAGCGGTGGATCCGGTGCCCACACCAACAACGGTGCCCGGCTGCACGTACTCAAGTGCAGCCCAGCCAACGGCTTTTTTCAGTTCATCCTGGGTCATGGTATGTTTAAAACCTGTGCGACAACGAAGTGCGCGTAGTATAAAACAAGGCTTGCTGAAAATGCTCGGCTGACCGACGTGGATTTATCGCTTTGGAAGCCAGCCCACAAAAAACAAGAGAGCCATCACAGGTGATACTTTTGTGGCATAGTGACATCCATCCTGAAGGAGAGAGAAGAATAATGAAACGCCCGGATTATCGAACGCTTCAGGCGCTGGATTCAGTGATCCGCGAACGCGGATTTGAGCGTGCCGCTCAAAAATTATGTATCACCCAGTCAGCGGTTTCACAGCGTATCAAGCAGCTGGAGAATCTGTTTGGTCAGCCGCTGCTGGTGCGCACGGTGCCACCACGTCCGACCGAACAGGGTCAGAAACTGCTGGCATTGCTGCACCAGGTGGAACTGCTGGAAGAGGAGTGGCTGGGCGATGAGAACAGTGGCACCACGCCACTGCTGCTGTCGCTGGCGGTCAATGCCGACAGTCTGGCGACCTGGCTGCTGCCTGCACTGAAGGATGTGCTGGCAGATTCACCCGTACGCCTGAATCTGCAGGTCGAAGATGAAACCCGCACCCAGGAGCGTCTGCGTCGTGGTGAAGTGGTGGGTGCGGTGAGTATTCAGCCGCAGCCGCTGCCCAGTTGTCTGGTGGATCAGCTCGGTGCGCTCGACTACCTGTTTGTGGCGTCGCGTGACTTTGCCGATCGCTTCTTCCCCAACGGCGTCACCCGCTCTGCCCTGCTGAAAGCGCCTGCGGTGGCGTTTGACCATCTTGATGATATGCATCAGGCCTTCCTGCAACAGAACTTTGATCTCTCACCGGGCAGTGTGCCCTGCCACATCGTGAACTCCTCTGAAGCCTTTGTGCAGATGGCGCGACAGGGTTCGACCTGCTGTATGATCCCGCATCTGCAGATTGAGCGTGAGCTGGCGAGCGGTGAGTTAATAGATCTGACGCCAGGCTTGTGTCAGCGCCGGATGCTCTACTGGCATCGTTTTGCACCGGAAAGCCGGTTAATGCGTCGGGTGACCGATGCGCTGATTGCGCATGGACATCGGGTGCTGCGTCAGGATGACGTCGCAGCCTGAAAACAAAAACGGGGCGAAAGCCCCGTTTTTACTGCTGACAAATTATGCCCCGAACGGCTGTAAGGATGGATTGGCTCAGGGAACAAGGTCAGATCGGAAAGGCGCTTAAGCCAATCCCTGGCCGCTCGGCCCGCGCCGTCCATGGCGCGGGACGCTTTCCTCCTCTGACCATGTTCCCTTCGCTTTGAATTTATTCATTGCGGTCAGATCCTGAGATTCATCGGCAGTCTTAACGGGGCATCAGCCCCGTTTTGCACTATGGCGTATTGGGCTTGATCTCAAACACCACATCAACCTGATCGTCAAAGTTGATGCTCTGCTGATCGTAGGTCTCCTGCGCCGAGGTATCTGCCGCTGCAGCCGCTTTATACATACGGTTCATCGGCATCGGCTGATAGTTAGCGACCTGATAACGAATGCTGTAGATCGATCCCAGCTTCGCGTTAAAGCCTTCAGCCAGCTGTGATGCCTGCTGAGTCGCATTTTTAATCGCTGCTTTACGCGCCTGCTCTTTGTAACTCTCCGGATTTGCCACGCCTAACTCGACGCTACGCACCTCATTCAGACCGGACTTCAGCGCCCCGTCCAGCAGATCATTCAGCTTGTCCAGCTGACGCAGGGTTACCTGCACCTGACGCACCGCACGGTAGCCTTTCAGGACGGATTTACCCTCTTTGGTGTAATCGTACTCAGGCTGGGTGCTCAGGTTTGCCGCATCAATATCTTTCTTCTCAATGCCGTTTTTCTGCAGAAAATCGAAATATTGTGCAACCCGGCTATCCGCCTGCTTTTTCGCATCTGCGGCATCTTTTGACGACACGTTCACCACGATAGAGAGCGTGGCGATATCGGGACGGGCATCGACCGTTGCCTTGCCTGAGGTCACCACGTGTGGCCCGTTCGGTAACTCATCAGCGTATACGCCAGGCAATGCCCCGGCGCTCATGATTGCGGCCAGAGCCAATGCTTTCAGTTTCATGAAAGTCCTCCTTGAAAAGGTACTATGACGGCTTCCAACCGGCGAAGCCCAACAGCGCATCGGTATGCGCCATGCTTTGAGTGGTCATTATGGCAAAAGTTCGGCCTCCGCGCGGCAATAACCGCACCGGATCGACGTTGGGATCAAAATCCGGCAATGCCCTGGCGCGCCAGTTGCAGGGCGATAAACCACATCACCGCGCCTACCAGCAGGTTAATGATGCGCTGGGCTTTGGCGGTGCGCAGGCGTGGTGACAGCCAGGCGGCCAGCAGCGCCAGACCAAAGAACCACAGGATCGACGCACTGATGGTGCCCAGCGCAAACCACTGACGCGCAGTGGTGGTCGGCAACTGACCGCCAAGACTGCCCAGTACCACAAAGGTATCGAGATAGACGTGCGGATTGAGCCAGGTCACTGCCAGCAGCGTCGCTATAATGCGTCCCCTGCTCTGCTTTAATGGCTCACCGTCCGCCAGATCGGCGTCGCCGCGAAAAGCGCTACGCAGTGCGCCCCAGCCATACCACAACAGAAAGGCTACGCCCGCCCAGGTGATCACCATCAGCAGCAGTGGAGACTGGCTCAGCAAGGCGCTGCCGCCAAAGATCCCACCGCAAATCAGCAGAATATCGCTCAGCGAGCAGAGGGCCGCCGTCATCAGATGATATTGACGCTTCACGCCCTGATTCATCACAAAAGCGTTCTGCGGGCCCAGCGGCAGAATCAGCGCGGCACCCAGGGCAAGCCCCTGAAAATAGAGAGATAACACAGGATTATTTCCTCACATCGTTAGAGGAGGAGAAGTATAAAGAGAGAGGATGATTAGCGGAAATTGAAAGAATTAATCTGCGATTAGCAAAATGAATGGGCGACAGACGCCGCCCACTGAAAAATTACTGTGGCTGAACCTGGGTTGCTTCTGCTTCAGGCGCCGGCTTCTGATGCAGATGCACATCCATCTGCGGATAAGGAATACCAATCCCTTTTCCATCCAGCGCACGCTTAAAGTTCTTCAGCAGATCCCAGTAAACGTCCTGCAGGTCGCCGCTGTTGCTCCAGCAACGCACCACAAAGTTCATAGAGGAGGCTGCCAGTTCGTTAAGACCGATCTGGATACCTTTATCTTTCAGCACGCGGCTATCCGCTTCTACAACCTGTTGCAGTAAGGCGATCACTTCATCCACATCCGCCTCGTAAGCCACGCCAATGATAAATTCATTACGGCGAACCGGTTCACGCGAGAAGTTGACGATGTTCCCGCTGATGATCTTGCCGTTTGGCACCACCACGATTTTGCCGTCTGCCGTTCTCAGCGTGGTGGAGAAAATCTGCACATGCAGCACGGTTCCCATAACGCCGCCCAGATCGACGAACTCGCCGGTGCGAAACGGACGGAAAGTGACCAGCAGAACGCCTGCAGCAAGGTTAGAGAGTGACCCCTGCAGCGCCAGACCCACGGCCAGACCCGCAGCACCCAGCACGGCAATCACCGAGGCGGTCTGCACACCGATGCGTCCCAGCGCTGCGATAACGGTGAAGGCGATAACCCCATAACGCACCAGTGCGGAGAGGAAGTCCGCCACGGTAGCGTCTATGTGACGGGCGCGCAGCAGGCGATTTACGGCATTAGAAATGATACGGGCGATAATCATCCCGATAATAATGATGGCAATAGCTGCAACGATATTTACGGCATAGCTGATGATCAGCGCCTGATTGCGAACCAGCCAGTTACCTGCGTTGTTTAAGCCGTCGACGACGTGTAACTCTTCCATTAATAAGCCCTGTTGTTAGATTCCCACCGGGAATGAAAAAACTGCCAGATGACATCCGACACCCTGCCATCAAGGGTAATCAATTATCCCCTTAAGCGCCAAACCGACCGGCGTTTAACCCTGTTTTTCCAGAAATTGTGCATAAAAAAAGGCCCTTTCGGGCCTTTTTTGTACGGTAACGACTCTTCAGTTACAGCACGTCGACAGCGTTAAGCTCTTTGAAAGCCTGCTCCAGACGCACTACCATAGAGGCCTGGGCTGAACGCAGCCAGACGCGTGGGTCGTAGTATTTTTTGTTTGGCTTGTCAGCGCCTTCCGGGTTACCCAGCTGCGACTGCAGATAGCCCTCGTTCTTTTTGTAGTACTGCAGGATGCCGTCCCAGGTTGCCCATTGGGTATCGGTATCGATGTTCATCTTGATCACGCCGTAGCTGATAGACTCTTCGATTTCTGCAGCAGAAGAACCTGAACCGCCGTGGAAAACGAAGTCCAGCGCGTTGTGCGGCAGGCCATGTTTTTCACACACATATTTCTGCGAATCGCGCAGAATGGTTGGGGTCAGTTTCACGTTGCCTGGCTTGTAAACGCCGTGTACGTTACCGAATGAAGCCGCAATGGTGAAGCGCGGGCTGATAGCATTCAGTTTTTCGTACGCGTAGTTCACATCTTCTGGCTGGGTGTAGAGTGCAGATGCGTCCATGTGGCTGTTATCAACGCCATCTTCTTCACCACCGGTGCAGCCCAGTTCGATTTCCAGCGTCATGTCGAGTTTCGCCATGCGCGCCAGATATTTGCTGCTGATCTCGATGTTCTCTTCAAGTGACTCTTCTGACAGGTCGATCATGTGAGAAGAGAAGAGTGGCTTACCGTTTTTCTGGAAGTACTCTTCACCTGCGTCCAGCAGACCGTCGATCCATGGCAGCAGTTTCTTGGCACAGTGGTCAGTGTGCAGGATAACCGGCACGCCATACTGCTCAGCCATCAGGTGAACATGGTGCGCACCCGCGATAGCGCCGAAAATTGCCGCGCCCTGTGGTTTGTCAGTCTTGAAGCCTTTACCCGCGATAAATGCAGCACCGCCGTTAGAGAACTGGATGATGATTGGCGCTTTAACTTTCGCCGCTGCTTCCAGTGCCGCATTGATGGAGTCGGTGCCGACGCAGTTTACGGCTGGCAGTGCGAATTTGTTCTCTTTCGCAACTTTGAAGATCTTCTGTACGTCATCACCAGTGACAACGCCGGGTTTTACGAAATCAAAAATTTTAGACATGATTGTGTCCTGTTTCGTGACCGTTGTTCCCCTTGAGGAACGTCGATTTAAACGCCCAGACGGGCAAGACTTCAGGCGATGCCGCCAGGCATCGCCCCCAAAGGATTACTGCTTCGCACGCTCTTCCAGCATGGCAACTGCAGGCAGTTTTTTGCCTTCCACGAACTCAAGGAACGCACCGCCGCCGGTAGAGATGTAGGAAATTTTGTCTTCGATGCCGAACAGGTCGATAGCCGCTAAGGTATCGCCGCCGCCTGCAACAGAGAAGGCATCGCTGTCTGCAATGGCGTTAGCCACGATCTCGGTGCCTTTACGGAAATTAGGGAACTCAAACACGCCCACCGGGCCGTTCCACAGGATGGTTTTAGCATCCTTCAGGATGGCAGCCATCGCCTGTGCGGTTTCATCACCAAAGTCCATAATCTCTTCGTTATCCGCAACTTCCGAAACCTTTTTCACGGTAGCGGTCGCAGTTTCAGAGAATTCTGTGCCGACGCGTGAATCAGTTGGAACCGGAATGCCGTGCTGATCGCGCAGGCCTTTAGCCGCTTCAACGAAGTCTGGCTCATACAGGGATTTGCCGACGTTGTTGTCGATAGCGACGAAGGTGTTGGCAATGCCGCCGCCCACAATCACGGTGTCCGCGATTTTGACCAGAGATTGCAGCACATCAAATTTGGTAGAGACTTTAGAGCCCCCTACCACAGCCACCAGCGGACGCTCCGGGTTGCTCATGACTTTACCCAGCGCTTCCAGTTCTGCAGAGAGCAGCGGGCCAGCACAGGCGATAGGGGCAAATTTGCCGACGCCGTGGGTAGAAGCCTGTGCGCGGTGCGCAGTACCAAAGGCGTCCATCACAAAGACGTCGCACAGAGCAGCATATTTTTTAGACAGCGCTTCGTCATCTTTCTTTTCGCCTTTGTTAAAGCGAACGTTTTCCAGCACAACCAGTTCGCCAGCGCCGACTTCAACGCCATCGAGGTAATCTTTTGCCAGGGTCACGGTGGTGCCGCTAAGCTTGTCTTTCAGGTAGTTAACTACCGGCAGCAGCGAGAACTCTTCATTGTATTCACCTTCGGTCGGACGACCCAGGTGAGAGGTAACCATTACTTTCGCGCCCTGTTTCAACGCCGCTTCAATGGTTGGCAGAGAAGCACGGATACGTGCATCAGACGTCACTTTACCTTCTTTAACCGGTACGTTCAGATCGGCACGGATCAGAACGCGTTTACCAGCCAGATCCAGATCGGTCATCTTAATTACAGACATGGTGAATCCTCTCGTTGATTCTCATAAGTTTTGCCAGACGCATACCGCGTCTTACCTGAAACCGCTTGCGGCCATCGCTAACGTCGTGTCGAGCATTCGGTTAGCAAAGCCCCATTCGTTGTCACACCAGACCAGGGTCTTGATAAGGTGTTGACCGCTGACCCGCGTTTGTGTTCCGTCCACAATGGCACTGTGCGGATCATGGTTAAAATCTACTGAGACTAACGGTAATTCCGTATAGTCAACTATACCACGAAATGTCCCTTCTGCCGCGCTTCGCAACAGGGTGTTAACTTCACACGCCGTCACCGCCTGATGCACAGAAACGCTGAGATCAATGGCCGTCACGTTAATCGTCGGGACGCGAACGGCTATCGCCTCGAAGCGATCGTTGAATTTCGGAAAAATACGGGTAATGCCAGCCGCCAGGCGAGTGTCCACCGGGATGATCGACTGACTGGCTGCACGCGTACGGCGCAGATCGCTGTGATAGGCGTCGATCACCTGCTGATCGTGCATCGCCGAGTGGATCGTGGTGACGGTGCCGGATTCGATACCAAACGCATCATCCAGCAGTTTGATCACCGGGATAATGCAGTTAGTGGTACAGGAAGCGTTGGAGACGATGCGGTCACTGGCGGTGAGTGACTGCTGGTTAACGCCATACACCACTGTGGCGTCGAGATCGTTTCCGCCGGGATGAGAGAAGAGCACTTTTTTGGCGCCAGCCTGAAGATGCGCTTCGCCATCAGCGCGTGAGCCATAGACGCCGGTGCAGTCCAGCACCACATCCACGTCGAGTTCACGCCACGGCAGATCGGCAATGGCTGCACGGTGCAAAATGCGCAGGGTATCGCCACCCACCCACATTACATCGCGCTCCTGGCGGACATCGAAAGCAAAACGGCCATGGCTGGTATCGTATTTCAGCAGATGCGCCATACCGGTGGCTTCTGCCAGCTCGTTAATCGCGACCACGGTGATCTCTGCACGTCGGCCCGTTTCATACAGCGCGCGCAGGACGTTGCGTCCAATCCGGCCAAAACCATTTATCGCTACCCGTACCGTCATTTCTCTCCTGCCACGTCAGACTGAAAAAAACGTGCCGTTAGCCTGAGCGTTTCACTGCATTTTGTACAGGAGATTCTTACCCGGCATTGTCCGAAACCAGGGCGATTTGCCTGGCGACTGAAACGGTTCAGCTACAATAATAGAAGGAAGGAATAACAGGAATGATTGTGATCAATCTGGCTGCTTAAATTTGGATCTGCGTCACAAATTAAGGCAAAAGGCGGTTATTACTGCAGGAATAAAAAAATAAAAGGGACGAAAATCTCGTCCCTCTGTTTTTACAGCCGGGCGGGAACAGGCCCGCCTGACCGGTTTTACGCCAGCAGCGCTTTCGCTTTCGCGACGACGTTGTCGACGGTAAAGCCAAACAGTTCGAACAGCTGATCGGCAGGTGCAGATTCGCCGAAGCTGGTCATGCCCACGATAGCGCCGTTCAGGCCGGTGTATTTGAACCAGTAATCAGCGATGCCCGCTTCGATTGCGACGCGTGCGCTGACCGCTTTTGGCAACACGGATTCACGGTACTCATCACTCTGCTTGTCGAAGGCATCCGTTGATGGCATAGAGACCACGCGCACTTTGCGGCCTTCGCTGGTGAGTTTGTCCCAGGCACCGACAGCCAGCTCAACTTCGGAACCGGTGGCGATCAGGATCAGCTCAGGCGTGCCATCGCAATCTTTCAGCACGTAACCGCCGCGCGCTACGTTAGCCAGCTGTGCCGTGTCACGATCCTGCTGCGCCAGGTTCTGACGGGAGAAGATCAGCGCAGTCGGGCCATCTTTACGCTCAATGGCATATTTCCACGCCACCGCGGATTCAACCTGGTCACATGGACGCCACAGGCTCATGTTTGGCGTGGTGCGCAGGCTCGCCATCTGTTCAACCGGCTGGTGCGTCGGGCCATCTTCGCCCAGACCGATAGAGTCGTGGGTGTAGACCATGATCTGACGGATCTTCATCAGTGCCGCCATACGCGCTGCGTTACGCGCATATTCAACAAACATCAGGAAGGTCGCGGTGTAAGGCAGGAAGCCGCCGTGCAGCGCCAGGCCATTGGCGATTGCGGTCATACCGAACTCACGCACGCCGTAGTGGATGTAGTTACCCGCAGCATCTTCGTTGATCGGCTTAGAGCCAGACCAGATTGTCAGGTTGCTGGGTGCCAGATCGGCTGAGCCGCCCAGGTATTCCGGCAGAATTTTACCGAAAGCTTCAATAGCATTCTGTGAGGCTTTACGGCTGGCGATCTTCGCCGGGTTCGCCTGCAGCTGCTCAACGAACTTCTGCGACTCTTCCTGCCAGTTAGCTGGCAGTTCGTTGCTGACGCGGCGTTTAAACTCGGCAGCCAGTTCAGGATGAGCCTGTGCGTAAGCGGCGAATTTCTCATTCCATGCAGACTCTTTCGCCTGGCCCGCTTCTTTCGCGTCCCACTCAGCGTAGATATCAGAAGGAATTACGAACGGCGCGTGGGTCCAGCCCAGCTGTTTGCGGGTCAGTGCCACTTCATCATCACCCAGCGGTGCGCCGTGTGAATCATGGGTACCGGCTTTGTTCGGTGAACCAAAACCGATAACGGTTTTGCACATCAGCAGGGAAGGCTTGTCGCTGACGCTTTTCGCTTCCTCGATCGCTTTCGCAATCGCATCCGCATCGTGACCATCGACGCCGCGCACCACGTGCCAGCCATAAGCTTCAAAGCGCTTAGCGGTGTCGTCGGTGAACCAGCCATCAATGTGACCGTCGATAGAGATACCGTTGTCATCATAAAACGCCACCAGTTTGCCCAGCTTCAGCGTACCGGCCAGTGAGCAGACTTCGTGCGAGATACCTTCCATCATGCAGCCATCACCCATGAAGACATAGGTGTTGTGGTCTACGATGTCATGACCCGGACGGTTGAACTGTGCTGCCAGCGTGCGCTCAGCAATGGCAAAACCTACTGCGTTAGCGATGCCCTGCCCCAGCGGACCGGTAGTGGTTTCAACGCCCACGGTGTAGCCATATTCCGGGTGACCTGGAGTTTTTGAGTGCAGCTGACGGAAGTTTTCCAGTTCGCTCAGGGGCAGATCGTAGCCGGTCAGGTGCAACAGGCTATAGATCAGCATTGAGCCGTGACCGTTAGAGAGCACGAAACGGTCGCGGTCAGCCCACAGCGGGTTGGTTGGGTTGTGGTTCAGGTAGCCGCGCCAGAGTACTTCAGCGATGTCCGCCATGCCCATTGGGGCACCCGGATGTCCCGATTTCGCTTTCTGTACTGCATCCATACTTAACGCACGAATGGCGTTGGCAAGCTCTTTACGAGAGGGCATTTTCTACTCCAGGTCGGATTAATGCTTCGCACCTTAACTTATTGTTATTAATGAGTTACCGGGCAAAACAAGGAAAAAGTTGCCCATCAATGTACATGAGAAACGGGGCAAAAGTACATGCTGTAAAACGCTAAATGCAGCCGCTTCGTATGGCTTTTCCAGCCATATCTGCTAGCAAAGTGCAGACTGGCACGCTATAACCAAATCGTTTATTCACCTGTCTGAGTTTCAGGTGTTTGTTTTTCTTACCTTGTTATGAATGGGATACAGCATGAAAATCAAAAAAATGGTGTTAGCGCTTGGACTGACGACGCTGCTCAGTGGCTGTCAGGGTTTAGACAATAATGCGCTGATGCAGTCGGGCGCGCAGGCGTATCAGGCTTATACCCTCAGCGACGATCAGGTAAAACAGCTGAGCGATAAATCCTGTGAGCAGATGGACAAAGATAATCAGATTGCGCCTGCTAACAGTGATTATCAGCAGCGTCTGAACAAGATCGCCGCGGCGCTGGGCGATAACATCAACGGCGTACCGGCTAACTACAAGGTTTATCAGACCAAAGATGTCAACGCCTGGGCGATGGCAAATGGCTGTATTCGTGTTTACAGCGGTCTGATGGATATGATGACTGACAATGAAGTGGAAGGCGTGCTGGGTCATGAGATGGGCCACGTCGCGTTAGGTCATACGCGCAAGGCGATGCAACTGGCATATGCCACAACCGCGGCCCGCACCGCAGCCGCCTCGGTTGGCGGCGTGATTGGTTCACTGTCGCAGTCGCAGCTGGGTGAAATGGGTGAAAAACTGGTGAATGCGCAGTTCTCCCAGACGCAGGAATCACAGGCGGATGACTACTCCTACGACCTGATGAAGAAGCGCAATATCGATCCAATGGGCCTGGCCACCAGCTTTGAAAAGCTGGCGAAGATGGAACAGGGACGTCAGAGTTCGATGTTTGACTCGCATCCCGCCTCTGAAGCGCGCGCCGCGCATATTCGTGAGAGAATTGCAGCCGACGGCAAGTAATTCCGCCTCTGAGCGCGCATGCATCCGGCGTGCGCGCTTAGCCGTGCGAAGTCCGCTAGCGCTTAAATATCTGATCCACCATCGAGCCCAGATCCAGCTTGTTGTCATGCAGCGCCTGTTCATCCATGTGTCCCTGCGGCGACATTTTATCAATCAGCTGCGGCAATAGCGCGGCCAGCGTACCCGATGCCCCTTTCACATCGGTGCCGAGTTTGTCGGCCAGTGACTGCAGTTCATCCTGACCAAAAGCAGACTGAATCTCACTGTGGCCAACCGGATGGTTATCGCCGGTGCCGATCCAGGAACCAAACACCTCACCCAGCCCGCCCTGCTGGAATTTTTGCAGCAGCACTTCAATACCGCCCTGCTCCTGCACCCAATGCCAGACAGCCTGTAACTGTCCCGGCGGATGCCCTTCACTCTGGTTGCCATCCAGTGCGCCAGCCAGTTCATCAAGAAAGCCCATGATTATCTCCACTACGCCATTTTTACGCTGTAAGTTTAGTTGCAGATAGGGGTTCGCGCCTGACGGTTACCCGTCGGGGTCAGAAGGGAATCGATCGGATCATGGCAGAGAGAGGAAGATCACAGCAGCGGCGTCCGCCCGACGGACAGGACGCCGCGTTCAGCGCCTGCCGGACTGAAGCCGACAGGCAGCAGGCATCAGCCTTTGTTCACAGCCTGAACATGCAGCATATCCAGCGCCAGCGTAGCCGCTGCCAGTGCCGTCAGATCAGCATGATCGTAACCCGGTGCGACTTCCACCAGATCCATGCCGACAATGTTCATGCCCTGCAGGCCACGGATCAGCTTGGTCGCTTTATCGGTGGTCAGGCCGCCAATCACCGGCGTGCCGGTGCCAGGCGCATGCGCCGGATCCAGACAGTCGATATCGAAGGTCAGATAGACCGGCAGATCGCCGACGGTGCGTTTCACTTCGGCGAGGATATCGTCAACGCTGCGGTCATTGACCTGCGCCGCATCCAGCACGTTGAAGCCCAGGCTCTTGTCGAATTCGGTACGGATACCAATCTGCACTGAGTGCTGCGGATCGATCAGACCCTCTTTCGGCGCGGTAAAGAACATGGTGCCGTGGTCGAAGGTCGGGCCGTTGGAGTAGGTGTCGGTATGCGCATCAAAGTGCACCAGCGCCATCTTGCCGAAGTGTTTTGCATGGGCGCGCAGCAGTGGCAGTGTGACGTAGTGGTCGCCGCCAAAGGTCATCATGCGCTTGCCATTGGCCAGCAGTTTTTCAGCATGGGCCTGCAATTTGTCGGAGAGATCCTGCGAATCACCGAAGGCGTAAACCAGATCGCCGCAATCGACGACGTTCAGACGCTGACGCAGGTCGAAATCCCACGGCCAGCGGCAGCCTTCCCAGGCCAGATTGGTGGAGATCTGACGAATCGCACCCGGACCCAGGCGGCTGCCCGGACGACCCGAGGTCGCGGCATCAAACGGCACGCCGGTGATAACCCACTCGGCGTCGCTGTCGTAAGGCTGAAAATTCAGCGGAAAACGCATGAAACCAAAGGCGTTAGAAACCAGGGAGTTGTCGTACTGATTGCCAAGCGTGTTATACATAATTGCTCTCTCTATGTGCGTAAGTCGGGCCAGCCCGCAAACCATTAAGGTTGAGATGAAAAAAATCCCCTCCGCGTCGTTAGGCCCGACGAGGAAGGGATTGAGTGAGTCAGATTATCGACATAGTTAACGGCAACTGCAATATGCGATTACCGGTCGCCATAATCGATTATTCATCTTCTAAATAGGTATAGCCGTAAAGGCCGCTCTCGAACTCTTCCAGGAACTGCGCGCGCAGCTCTTCGTCGAGATCGGATGCCTGAACCTGATTGCGGAACAGCGCCATCAGCTCGTTGGGATCAAGCTGCACGTAACGCAGCATGTCCGCCACGGTGTCGCCTTCATCGGAGAGCTGCACTTCCACATCGCCATTTTCGCGTGCGTAGACATCCACCGCTTCGGTGTCACCAAACAGGTTATGCATGTTGCCCAGAATTTCCTGATAAGCGCCCACCATAAAGAAGCCCAGCATGGGTGGGTTATCAAGGTCATATTCCGGCATCGGCATGGTCGTCGCGATGCCGTCGCCATCCACGTAGTGATCGATGGTGCCATCGGAGTCACAGGTGATGTCGAGCAGCACGGCACGGCGCTCCGGCTTCTTGTTCAGGCCTTCCAGCGGCAGTACCGGGAACAGCTGATCGATACCCCACGCATCCGGCATTGACTGGAACAGCGAGAAGTTAACGTAGATCTTATCCGCCATCCGCTCCTGCAGTTCGTCGATGATTGGACGGTGTGCACGGTTGCTCGGATCGAGATGCTGCTGAATATAGTGGCAGATGCTCAGATAGAGCTGCTCAGCCCATGAACGCTGCTTGAGATCGTAGGTGCCTGACGAGTAGCCGGTATGGATATCAAACAAATCCATCTGGCTGTCATGCAGCCATTCACGAAGCGAGCGGCGGGTACTTGGCTCGTGCATCTCCTGCCAGGTTTCCCACATGCTGAGGATCGGGCGCGGCGCATCCGCATCCGGCGTTTCAGGTTCGCTGAACTCGTTGCGCTCCACCCCAATGATGTTGGAGACCAGTACCGTGTGGTGCGCGGTTACCGCACGGCCCGACTCGGTGATCACCGTCGGATGCTCCAGACCGTGCTCATCACAGGCAGCACCAATCGCCCAGATTACGTTGTTGGCGTACTCATTCAGGCCGTAGTTGACCGAGCAGTCAGACTGCGAGCGCGTTCCTTCGTAATCGACGCCCAGACCGCCGCCGACGTCGAAACATTTGATGTTGACGCCCAGCTTGGCCAGTTCGACATAGAAGCGCGCCGACTCACGCACGCCGGTGGCGATATCGCGGATGTTGGACATCTGCGAGCCCAGATGGAAATGCAGCAGCTGCAGGCTGTCGATGCGACCCGCTTCACGCATGATCTCAACCAGTTTCAGCACCTGGGTGGCTGACAGGCCAAACTTCGACTTTTCGCCGCCGCTCGACTGCCATTTACCGGAGCCCTGCGAAGCCAGACGCGCACGGATACCAAGACGCGGCACCACATTCAGACGCTCTGCTTCTTCCAGCACCAGCCGCACTTCGGTCATCTTCTCCAGCACCAGATAGACCTTGTGGCCCATCTTCTCGCCGATCAGCGCCAGACGAATATATTCGCGATCTTTATAGCCGTTACAGACGATCACCGAACGGGTCTGACCGGCGTGCGCCAGCACCGCCATCAGCTCGGCTTTTGAGCCCGCTTCCAGTCCCAGCGGTTCGCCGGAGTGGATCAGTGACTCAATCACGCGTTTGTGCTGGTTAACTTTAATCGGGTAAACCAGGAAGTAGTCGCCTTTGTAACCGTAAGATTCACGCGCACGTTTAAAGGCGGCGTTAATGGAACGCAGACGGTGTTGCAGGATCTGCGGGAAGCAGAATAAAGCAGGCAGACGCTGGCCCTGCGCTTCGCGCTCTTTGACCAGACGAGCTAAATCGACGCGCACGTCAGGACGATCCGGATCGGGACAGACACTGATGTGGCCCAGTTCGTTAACGTCGTAATAGTTGTTGCCCCACCAGGCGATGTTGTACGTACGCAACATTTTGCTCGCATCCTGATCGTTCATTGCAACCTCCTGCATGGAGCGGAGTGTACCCTGTTCGCCAGCTGACGAACCTTTGATATTCTTCATGTCGTCAGACATCGCGAACCTCAATTTTCCGTTGAAAGATGAAACTGTTAACCGGCTTTATGGCCGCTAATCTGAAAACCTGTTGCCACATTAAACGCAATGTCCTGTTCACCTGACGTTGCCGTCAGCGCGATTCACGCATGAGAGTTAAGTGTAAAACACCCGGGCCATCTCCGTTTAAACAGAGAACATTTAACTGATCTGTATTGACCATGGATAACCTGCGTCGTTCCGCTGCGCGAACGCAGAGAAGAGACAAAACCGATCGAGCAGAGATAAAGATTAGCCTGCGCCTGTGTCGGTAAAATTACCGCATCGGACATCGCGTCGGCAGGAAAGAGAAACAGATGGGAGGCAGGAGAGAGCCAGCGCAGCGCCGCAGCGCAGAGAACCGGAAGAAGAAAAAGCGTGGTTCATTACTTGTATCACCTCCGCATATGCCAGGGGCACATGGAAAACAACCTGGGTGAAAGCCAGACCAGAGTCTGACAGGCGCGACGCAAACAGTGGCGTCATCCTTGCTGCTGCTATCAAAGCAGCGGCGTTTTATACAGTTTACCGCCGTAAAATGCAAAAATATTATCGGGGAATTGCGTGTAGCGTCAGCAAATTATGCCGATAACAGAGACAGGTTAAATGCTGAAACAGAAAAAGGGCTGGTAATTGGTTTACCCTCTATCCTAAAATAGCCGTCCAGATGGTTTTCCATCTAAACAGGTTACTATCCAGGCGGTGTTGGCCTGCTGTGCTGACACAACCTCACTGCTCGCGGCTTTGCCTGAAGGGGCGTCAGGTCAGACCACCTCACTGGCGCTATGCAGTCGTACTCAAACCATATTTAAGGTAAAGAACAGAATGGCTAAACACCTTTTTACGTCCGAGTCTGTATCAGAAGGACATCCCGATAAAATCGCCGACCAGATCTCCGATGCTGTGCTGGATGCGATCCTTGAACAGGATCCTAAAGCGCGCGTGGCCTGCGAAACCTACGTTAAAACCGGTATGGTGCTGGTTGGCGGTGAAATCACCACCAGCGCCTGGGTTGATATCGAAGAGATCACCCGTAAAACCGTACGTGAAATCGGCTATGTCCATTCCGATATGGGCTTTGACGCCAACTCCTGCGCGGTATTAAGCGCGATTGGTAAACAGTCTCAGGATATCAATCAGGGCGTTGACCGTACCGATCCGCTGGAACAGGGCGCGGGCGACCAGGGCCTTATGTTCGGCTATGCCACTAACGAAACAGACGTGCTGATGCCTGCGCCGGTGACCTATGCGCACCGTCTGGTACAGCGTCAGGCTGAAGTGCGTAAAAACGGCACCCTGCCGTGGCTGCGCCCGGATGCCAAGAGCCAGGTCACTTTCCAGTATGACGATGGCAAAATCGTGGGCATCGATGCAGTTGTGCTCTCTACTCAGCACGCTGAATCCATCAGCCAGAAAGATCTGCAGGAAGCGGTGATGGAAGAGATCATCAAGCCGGTTCTGCCCGCAGAGTGGCTGAGCGCCTCGACCAAATATCATATCAACCCAACCGGTCGCTTTGTGATCGGCGGCCCGATGGGCGATTGCGGTCTGACCGGTCGTAAAATCATCGTAGACACCTACGGCGGCATGGCGCGTCACGGTGGCGGTGCGTTCTCGGGTAAAGATCCATCTAAAGTTGACCGCTCTGCAGCCTATGCGGCACGTTACGTGGCGAAAAACATCGTAGCGGCCGGCCTGGCTGACCGTTGTGAAATCCAGGTCTCCTACGCTATCGGCGTGGCTGAACCCACTTCTATCATGGTGGAAACCTTCGGCACCGAGAAAATCTCTACCGAACAGCTGACGCTGCTGGTGCGCGAGTTCTTCGACCTGCGTCCATATGGTCTGATCCAGATGCTGGATCTGCTGCACCCAATCTATAAAGAGACCGCAGCTTACGGTCACTTTGGTCGTGAACATTTCCCATGGGAAAAAACAGACAAAGCTGCCCTGCTGCGTGAAGCGGCTGGCCTGTAAGGTTACCAGCTGCTGATAAAAACCCTGCCACTGCGGCAGGGTTTTTTATTGCCTTTTCAGCCCCATTGCTAACCGGAGCAATTTTGCTCCCGCTACCCTTCTGAACGAACAGGCCAGCGCAATTTCTGGTGAGCGCGTGACGACAAAAAAACGCATCTGCCCGACATCTTCTTCTCTCTGCAGCAAATTTTCAGTTCTCAGCTACACTTCTTTTCGCTTTTTCTGACGACTAAATGTTAACGATTACAAATTGAAATGCTTTGTTTATCCGATATTTAGGAATTAACGCACGTAGTTATTCTGCTGAAAATGCGTTATTTTCAGCGTCGTCTGATAGCCAGTAAATAGAGCATTGTCAGAAACTTAATGAGTGCTATACCTCACTGGTTAATTAATCTTTCCGGGAAAAATATGCTGAATTTCAGGGTTTCAGCGTGTGTAAGCGATTACACTGATGTGATCAGGCTCACTTTTTTCCCGCAAAAGGTTTTTTAACATTGATAAAAACAATGATGGATAAACCTGGAGGCTAAAATGCCTGGCAATACACACAAAAGCAGAACTTCAAATAAGGCGATGACCTTATTTGTCTGCTTTCTGGCGGCCCTTGCGGGTCTGCTGTTCGGTCTGGATATCGGCGTTATCGCCGGTGCTCTGCCGTTTATCGCAAAGGACTTTAACGTCACCCCTCATCAGCAGGAGTGGATCGTCAGTTCCATGATGTTTGGTGCGGCGGTCGGTGCTATCGGCAGCGGCTGGATGTCATCCCGCCTGGGCCGTAAAAAAAGCCTGATGGCCGGTGCGATTCTGTTCGTTATCGGTTCACTCTGGTCGGCGATGTCGCCAAACCCGGAAATGCTGATCAGCGCCCGCGTTCTGCTGGGCCTGGCAGTCGGTATCGCCTCTTATACTGCCCCGCTTTATCTTTCTGAGATCGCTCCGGAAAAAATTCGCGGCAGTATGATTTCGCTTTATCAGCTGATGATCACCATCGGTATTCTTGGCGCTTACCTGTCCGATACGGCGTTTAGCTTTACCGGCAACTGGCGCTGGATGCTGGGCATCATCACTATTCCGGCACTGTTGCTGCTGGTCGGCGTTTTCTTCCTGCCAAACAGCCCACGCTGGCTGGCGGCGCGAGGCAACTTCCGCGATGCACAACGCGTACTGGATCGTCTGCGTGACACCAGCGAGCAGGCAAAACGTGAGCTGGAAGAGATCCGTGAAAGCCTGAAGATCAAACAGTCTGGCTGGGGTCTGTTCACCAGCAGCAGCCACTTCCGTCGTGCGGTCTATCTCGGCATCCTGCTGCAGGTGATGCAGCAGTTTACCGGCATGAACGTCATCATGTATTACGCGCCAAAAATCTTTGAAATCGCGGGCTTCACCAACACCACCCAGCAGATGTGGGGCACGGTGATTGTGGGTCTGGTTAACGTACTGGCGACCTTTATTGCCATTGGCCTGGTGGATCGCTGGGGTCGTAAACCTACCCTGATTCTGGGCTTTATGGTGATGGCAGCCGGTATGGGCGTTCTGGGTACGATGCTGCACTTCGGCATTCACTCGGCGGGCGCACAGTACTTTGCGGTAGGTATGCTGCTGATGTTCATCATCGGTTTTGCGATGTCAGCCGGTCCGTTGATCTGGGTACTCTGTTCCGAAATTCAGCCGCTGAAAGGCCGCGATTTCGGTATCACTGTCTCCACCACCACCAACTGGATCGCGAACATGATCGTAGGTGCGACCTTCCTGACGATGCTGAATACGCTGGGCAATGCGAACACCTTCTGGGTCTACGCACTGCTTAACCTGTTCTTCATTCTGCTGACGGTGATGCTGATCCCTGAGACCAAAAACGTCTCGCTGGAACACATCGAACGTAACCTGATGGCAGGTAAAAAACTGCGCGACATCGGTTCACGCGACTAACTTTACCCGGTAAAAAACGCGGTAACAAAAACGGCGGGGTTTCTCTGGAAACCCCGCCGTTTTTATTTGTTCAACGCCCCACTACGCTGTGGTTACCCGCGTTACCGGCAGGGGCCGCCGTATGCAGCAGAGCGCCAGCGCCATAATGAAAATGGTCGCGGTCTGATTATAGGGCAGCACCGAATCGGTCAGTCCGGTGGTAAATAGTGCCACCATCGGCAGCGCCACGCCACGCAGATCACACTTCTTCAGCCAGCCCGCCAGCACCGTCAGATAGAGCAGCGCCAGCGACGCCGTACCCAGCCAGCCCTGCAATGACGTCACTTCGAGGAACTCGTTGTGCATGTTGTATTTAACGTTGGTAAAGCCTTCAACATTGAGAGGATAGTGCGCAGTGATGAACTGACGCGCCTCAGTGGTGCGCGCATCCGGCGTCGCAAAACCGCCATGGTGCTCAATAAAGTTGACCGCCCCGCCCCAGATGGCGACACGTGCGCCCAGCGAGGTCGAACTGTTTGAACCAAAGTTCTCAATATCCTGCACTCCCTCTACCCAGCGGTTGCTGGTCATCAGAATCAGCACCGCCATTACGCCCACCAGCAAAGCGCTAATCCGCCAGTTAGTCAGCAGCGACAGCCGGTAGGTCTGCACCAGGAACAGCAGCCCCACTGCAATCAGCGCAATCAGAGTCACACGGGTGCCGCACAGGTAGAGCAAGGCAAAGGTCACTGCCAGCACAGCGATATCGGCCACCTTCCAGTAAGCGTGCGTCTCATAGCGGCTTAGCCAGAGCCAGGCACAATAGATAAACAGAATCATGTAGGAGGACATGGAGGCGGCTTCGGTGGTGAGCTTGATGCGGATATTCTCAGTGTAGAGATGCTCGTGGATACCAAAGCCCAGCGTAATCAGCAGGCCAAGAAGGATGAGCCCTTTTCCGACGCGTAGCGTGGTCAGGGAGACCCGATCCCCATAAACAGCCAGACTGAGCAGCACAAAGGCACCCATCAACAGCCGCTTCGCCCCCAGCAGATAGTTGCCCATATTAGTGATGGCATCGCCTGAGGGCGCGGTTTCGATCCCCTTCACGTGAATCGCCCAGAACAGCCGAATCAGGGCAAAGATAATCAGCACAGCAAACAGGGCGATATAAAAACCGTTCTCTTTAAACTCCACCCGCCTGCGCACCAGGCCATACAGCACGGACGCGACAGAGAGATAAGAGACCAGATAGAATATTTTTTGCGGCAGGCCGGTAACAAACATATTCAGCGACAGCGCCAGGCAGAGCGCAATAACTGAAAAATTAACCATTAACGTTAATCCATTGCGACTGATTTTATTCGTCATGCTTAACCTCAGTAAGGCGGTTAAACACACTCATCAGGTGCTTCATATAATTTTCCTCATAAAAACCGGTGATGCTCGCTTTAATAGCCTGATGATCGGGGAAGTAGAAATCCCCGCTCATGGCGTTGAGAATCGCGGCCAGCGCCATGCTGTCATGGGTGGGATAGAGCTGACCATTAATACCGTTCTGAATAATTTCCGCCGGGCCGCTGATACAGTCGGATGAAACACAGTAGACGCCGCGTGACATCGCCTCAAGCAGGATCAACGGGAAGCCTTCGAAGTTAGAGGTCATGACCAGGCAGGTGACCTGTCTGATATGGCGGATGACATACTCCCAGGCATTCTCCTGCCAGCCATGCCAGGTGATGCGATCCTGGATGCCGAGTTGCGTCACGTAGTGCTGACATTGCGTCAGATCTTCCCCGTCACCCACTATCTCCAGCGTCCAGGGCGCATCCAGCTGCTGCAGGGCATCAAACAGATCTTTAAGCTGTTTTTGCCGCTGATAATGGACGCGACCAATATAGAGAAACTTCAGCGCCTGGGGTCTGCCGATTACCGTGTCATTGCGTTTGATCGGGTTATAGATCACGTCAACGTCAGTGGCGCGTGCGCCCAGTTCCACCAGCTGCTCTTTAATCTGATTACTGATCGCAAAATGGTGATCGGCCCGCAGCAGATAATGGGGACGATAACGTTCACGCGGAGGCAGGTGCATCCAGCTCGACAACACGATTTTACGTCCTGAAAGCGTGATTGCCCGGCGCGTCATCAGGCAGGGAATGGTGTTGAGGGTCAGGACATGATCGGGCTGATAACGACGAAAGAAGGCGGCCATTCTCAGCGTATGAATAAGATTTTTTATTTTCTTATTCCGCAGCGTGCAGACGCTCTCAGCCAGAACAGCATTGGCGGTCCAGGCGCGGGAGTGGCTCTCCTCTCCGCTGTTGATAATAAACAGCCCTGCTTCGGTACCGGGTTCCGCATTCAGGGCCGTGATCAACTGACCGGTCACATTTTCCATCCCACCACGACCGGCCATCAGATCCGTCACCAGCACAATCCGTTGTTTCCTGACGTTATCATTATTTTTCATTGGTTTATCCATGCCCTGTGCCGTTCGCTTTTCATCCATCCACTCTGCGGTGAATGTCATTAATAGAATATTCTAAAAAAGCCCATAACAATATTTAAACCAGAAATTTTCCCCCAGCCAGAACCACACTTGTCGCTGGCGACGTTGAGTTCCTGCGCGGCGGCGATTATTCTGAGCGCCATGAAAACGCCTCGTCTCCCCATTGCCCTGCAGCAGGCCGTAATGCGCTCGCTGCGCCAGTCGCTTGAACGTGCGAATCAGGCGCTGAAAACCCGTTATCCGGAACCGAAGCTGCTCTACCAGCAGCGTGGTACGGCGGCGGGCACCGCCTGGCTGGCGTCCTGGGAAATTCGCATCAATCCTGTGCTGCTGCTGGAAAACCAGCAGGCATTTATCGATGAAGTAGTGCCGCATGAGCTGGCGCATCTGCTGGTCTGGAAGCAATTTGGTCGCGTTGCGCCGCACGGCAAAGAGTGGAAGTGGATGATGGAGCAGGTGCTGGGCGTTCCGGCACGGCGTACTCACCAGTTTGAGATCGCATCCGTGCGCAGCAACACCTTTGCCTACCGCTGTCAGTGCCAGCAGCATCAGCTGACCGTGCGCCGCCACAATCGTATACTGCGCAAAGAGAGTGAATATCGCTGCGTGCACTGTGGCAGCCTGCTGATCGCGGGTGAATTTGTCGCGTCCTGAGAAGAATCCCCATTCCGCCCTATTCCACATTCTGTTACCCTGCCGCCCTTTTTCGTACTGAGTAGAAATCTGGAATATGTCTCGCATACTAAGTCTGGCGGTTGCGCTGCTGTTTGCGCCCGCCGCTGACGCCCTCAACCTGAATAACTATCATCAAAATAACTTTCAGCAGGCCAAAACCTTTGCGGCGGCGATCAACGCCGATGCGCCGGGTTCTTTTTACTGTGGCTGTAAGATTCAGTGGCAGGGAAAAAAGGGGATTCCCGATCTCAACAGCTGTGGCTATCAGGTGCGCAAAAACGCCAATCGCGCCGCACGCATTGAGTGGGAACATGTGATGCCCGCCTGGGAGTTTGGTCATCAGCGCCAGTGCTGGCAGGATGGCGGTCGTAAAAACTGCAGCAAAGATCCCGACTACCGCCGCATCGAAACCGACCTGCACAACCTGCAGCCTGCGGTGGGTGAAGTGAATGGCGACCGTGGCAACTTCGCCTACAGTCAATGGAACGGCAGCGAGCAGCAGTACGGCCAGTGTGAGATGAAGATCGACTTTAAACTCAAACAGGCGGAGCCACCTGCGCGGGCGCGCGGTGCCATTGCCCGCACCTATTTCTATATGCGCGACCAGTATCATCTGCGTATTTCGCGCCAGCAGACGCAGCTGTTTACCGCCTGGAACAAGCTCTATCCCGTGACTATTTGGGAGTGCGAACGCGACCAGCGCATTGCAAAGGTTCAGGGCAATCACAATCCTTATGTGCAGCAGGCTTGCCAGCGCTAAAATCCCTGCCCTACACTAGCTCTTTTTCCAATGACGCCGCTGCAGCGCGGCGTCCGGTCTCAGGAACCTTATGCGCATACCTCGCATCTATCACGCCGGTCCATTAAGCATCGGCAGTGAAATTACCCTGGATGAAGATGCATCCAATCATGTGGGCCGGGTGCTCCGGATGACGGCAGGTCAGCGTCTGGAACTCTTTGATGGCACTAATCTGACTTTTGCAGCAGAGATCACGCATGTAGATAAAAAGCGTGTAAAAGTATCGGTCACAGAGAGCCAGCCGGACGATCGCGAGTCACCGTTACATCTGCATTTAGGTCAGGTGATGTCGCGCGGTGAAAAAATGGAATTCACTATCCAGAAATCGATCGAACTGGGCGTGAATGTCATTACACCCTTGTTTTCCGAGCGCTGTGGCGTAAAGCTTGATGCTGAGCGTCTGGCGAAGAAGATCCAGCAGTGGCAGAAAATTGCTATTGCCGCCTGCGAGCAGTGCGGCCGTAATCGCGTGCCGGAGATTCGTGAAGCGATGACGCTGGAAGCCTGGTGTGCAGAAGCAGATAGCGGACTGAAGCTTAATCTGCATCCGCGCGCCAGCCACAGCATCAACACGCTGCCCCAGCCTGTTGAGCGGGTAAGGTTGCTGATTGGCCCTGAAGGCGGTTTGTCTGCGGACGAGATTGCGATGACGGCGCAGCACGATTTTACTGACATTCTGCTTGGCCCACGGGTATTGCGTACCGAAACTACCGCGCTGACGGCCATTACGGCACTTCAGGTGAGGTTTGGCGACCTGGGTTAAGCGATACTTTCAGCGGAAAGAGAGCAGGCATGATGTCCTGACCGATCGGCCCACTGCAGACCGAACCAGACGAGGCGGTAAATGCCGCCTCACCGAGGAGATAATAATGATTAAACTTGGCATCGTGATGGACCCTATTTCGTCCATCAATATTAAAAAAGACTCCAGCTTCGCTATGCTGCTGGAAGCACAGCGCCGTGGTTATGAAATTCACTACATGGAGATGCACGATCTCTCCCTGCGCGGTGGCGTGGCCTCGGCCCGCACCCGCCTGCTGACCGTCGAGCAGAACCCTGAGAACTGGTATCAGTTTGGCAGCGAGCAGGTGATCCCGCTGGCTGACCTGAATGTGGTGCTGATGCGCAAAGATCCGCCATTCGATACCGAGTTCATCTATGCGACCTACATTCTGGAGCGCGCTGAAGAGCTGGGTACGCTGATCGTGAACAAACCGCAGAGCCTGCGTGACTGTAACGAAAAGCTCTACACCGCCTGGTTTGCCGAGTTTACGCCTGACACCCTGGTGACCCGCAGCAAAGCGCAGCTGCGCGCCTTCTGGCAGGAGCATGGCGACATCATCATGAAGCCGCTGGATGGCATGGGTGGTGCGTCGATTTTCCGCGTGAAGAAAGATGATCCTAACTTTGGCGTGATTACCGAAACCCTGACCGAGCATGAGAGCCGTTTCTGCATGGCGCAGAATTATATTGCGGCGATCACCGAGGGTGACAAACGCGTGCTGGTCGTCGATGGCGAGCCGGTGCCTTACTGCCTGGCGCGTATCCCGCAGGGCGGTGAAACGCGTGGTAACCTCGCCGCCGGTGGTCGCGGTGAAGCGCGTCCGCTGAGTGAAAGCGACTGGGAAATCGCGCGTCGTGTTGGTCCGACGCTGAAAGCAAAAGGGCTGATTTTTGTCGGTCTGGACATCATCGGTGATAAACTGACTGAAGTTAACGTGACCAGCCCAACCTGCATTCGTGAAATTGAGGCTGCGTTCCCGATCTCCATCACCGGCATGTTGATGGATGCCATTGAGAAGCGCCTGGGCTGAGCATGACGCCGGGGCGAAGCTCCGTGATCAACCCAATACCGGTGCGGCCGTCGCGTGCCGGTTATTTTTTTGGTACATCGTGTGAGAATGAATTTACAACATCACTTTTTGATTGCCATGCCTTCATTGCAGGATCCTTTCTTCAAACGTTCCGTGGTTTATCTCTGCGAACATAACGAAGAGGGTGCAATGGGACTGATCATCAATAAACCCATGGAAAACCTGACGGTTGAAGGCATTCTGAAGAAGCTCAAAATCTCTGCTGACGATCGCGATCCGGCGATCAAGCTGGATAAACCGGTGTTTACCGGCGGCCCGCTGGCGGAAGATCGTGGCTTTATCCTGCACTCCGCGCAACGCACCTTTACCTCCAGTATTCGTGTTTCAGATAACACGATCATCACCACGTCCCGTGACGTGCTGGAGTCGATCGGTACGGCGTCTCAGCCCACTAACGTGCTGGTCGCGCTGGGTTACTGCGCCTGGGAAAAAGATCAGCTGGAGAATGAGCTGATGGAAAATGCCTGGCTGACCACGCCTGCTAACAGCAACATCCTGTTCCAGACGCCGATTTCAGAGCGCTGGCGCGAAGCGGCGCGCAGTATTGGCGTCGATATTCACAACATGGCCAGCGACGCCGGACACGCCTGATGTCAACTCAAACTCTGTTAGGATTCGACTTCGGCACCAAAAGTATTGGTGTCGCCGTAGGTCAGCAACTCACTGGCAGCGCCCGTCCGCTGACCGCCCTGAAAGCGCAGGATGGCATCCCGGACTGGCTGGTAATTGAAAAACTGCTGAAAGAGTGGCAGCCCGATTTCGTGGTGGTGGGATTACCGCTGAATATGGATGGCACCGAGCAGCCGCTAACCGATCGCGCACGTAAATTTGCCAACCGCCTGCACGGGCGCTTTGGCATCCGCGTGGAGCTGCAGGATGAACGACTCAGCACGGTAGAAGCGCGTGCTGGCCTGTTTGAACGCGGCGGCTATCGCGCGCTCAATAAAGGATCGGTCGACTCACAGTCTGCTGCCATCATTTTGCAGGACTGGTTCGAAAACCATTACTGACATCCTCACTCAATCAGTCCGGTTGCCTGACGCGCCAGCCTGCTCTGCTCAAACGTCTGCATACCGGCCTGTGCGCCGGTTTGTAACAGCGCAGGGATCTGGTGCATCTTGCCTTCTCTGATCAGATTGGTGATGCCAGGTGTGGCGATCAGTACCTCAAACAGTCCGATGCGCGAACCGGCAACTGACGGCACCAGCCGCTGTGCAATTACCGCTTTCAGGCTGCCCGCCAGCTGAGTACGCACCAGCTGTTTCTCCTCTGCCGGAAAGACATCAACCAGCCGATCCACCGCCTGCGCTGCGCCACGCGTGTGCAGCGTCGCCAGCACCAGATGGCCGGTCTCCGCAGCTGTCAGTGCCTGACGAATAGTCTCGCTGTCACGCAGTTCGCCCAGCAGTATAACGTCGGGATCTTCACGCAGTGCTGCCTTTACTCCCAGCGAGAACGAACCGCAGTGCAGGCCGATTTCACGCTGCTGTATCAGCGACTGCTGGCTGTGATGGATAAATTCAATCGGATCTTCCAGCGTGATGATATGCCGCGCCTGCTGGCGGTTCAGCGCATCGACCAGCGCCGCCAGCGTGGTTGATTTACCGCTGCCGGTCGCACCCGTCACCAGAATCAGCCCATCCTGCTGCTCCAGCAGCGTCGGGACAATGGCGGGCAGTTGCAGGCTTTCCAGCGTCGGGCATGCCGTGGCGATGATGCGCAGTGCCAGTGACAGGCCGTTGCGCTGCATAAAGAGATTCGCGCGCAGACGCTGACCATCGGCCAGGCTCAGAGCGAAATCGAGCTGCCCTGCGCGCTCCAGCTCCTGACGCTGCGGGTCACTTAGCCAGCGGGCCATAAACTGCGCCATCCATGCACCAGAAAGCGGGCACTGCTGCGGCATCGCCTCCAGCCTTCCCTGCCGCCGCCAGTAGGGCAAATGTCCGCTGCAAAGGTGCAGATCGGCGGCATTATGCTTTACACTAAGCCCCACCATTTCATCCAGATTCATAATTTCTCCTGACTATGACCTCAATCCAGCAGAACCTACAGCAAGTGCGGCAGCGAATCGCTGCTGCTGCCGCGAGTTGCGGCCGCGCACCAGAAGAAATTACCCTGCTTGCAGTCAGTAAAACCAAACCTGCGAGCGCGGTCGAAGAAGCCTTTGCCGCTGGCCAGATTGCCTTTGGTGAAAATTACGTTCAGGAAGGGGTTGAAAAGGTCCAGGCACTGGCCGCACATCCTGAGCTGGAGTGGCACTTCATCGGCCCGCTGCAGTCCAATAAAAGCCGTCTGGTGGCAGAACATTTCGCCTGGTGTCACACCATTGACCGTCAGCGCATCGCGCAGCGGCTCAACGATCAGCGGCCTGCTTCGCTGCCACCACTGAATGTGTTAATTCAGGTAAATATCAGTGACGAGAACAGCAAATCTGGCATCATGCTGGAGGCCGTTTCCGGGCTGGCGGAGCAGATCGCTGCCCTGCCGCAACTGCGGCTGCGCGGATTAATGGCGATTCCGGCAGCAGAGAGTGATTACGCGCGGCAGCTGGCGGTGTGTCAGCAGATGGCGGAAGCCTTCCGGCAGCTGCAACAGCACTATCCGCATGCAGACACGCTTTCGCTGGGAATGAGCGATGACATGGAGGCGGCAATCGCCGCAGGCAGTACGATGGTGCGTATCGGCACCGCCATTTTTGGCGCACGAGATTATGCGCACAACTCACAACAATAACAGAGGAACTTCATGTTAACACTGACGTTTTTAGTAAAAACGCTGATCGATCTCTACGTCATGGTGCTGCTGTTACGCATCTGGATGCAGTGGTCCCGCTGCGATTTTTACAATCCAGTGGCGCAGTTTGTCGTAAAAGTGACACAGCCGATTGTTAAGCCGCTGCGCCGTATACTGCCGGCACTGGGACCGATTGATACCGCCTCGCTGCTGCTGGCATTTGTGCTGACTACGCTGAAATACCCGATTTTATTGCTGATTCAGGTGGGCGTCTTCTCGGTCGACCCAACCAATCTGCTGGTCGGCCTGCTGTCGCTGGTTAAATCCGCCGGCTATCTGGTCTTCTGGGTGATTATTATTCGCTCCCTGATGAGCTGGATCAGCCAGGGCCGGGGTCCTGTCGACTATCTGCTGGTGCAGTTAACCGAGCCGATGATGGCACCTGTTCGCCGTATTCTGCCTGCGATGGGCGGTATCGACTTCTCAGCGATGATCGTCATCCTGGTGCTGTATGCCCTGAACTTTCTCGGCATGGACCTGTTCCCGGGTCTCTGGTATCTGCTGTAAATGAATCAAACTGGAACTGTTATGCAAAAAGTTGTCCTCGCAACCGGCAATCCCGGCAAAGTGCGTGAGCTGGCGGAGTTACTCTCCGCCTTTGGTCTGGATATCGTCGCACAGACCGACCTTGGGGTTGAATCGGCGGAAGAGACCGGCCTGACCTTTATTGAGAACGCGATTCTCAAGGCGCGTCACGCGGCACAGATCACCGGATTACCGGCCATTGCCGATGATTCCGGCCTGGCCGTAGATGCGCTGGGCGGCGCGCCCGGCATCTACTCGGCGCGCTACGCCGGTGAAGAGGCCAGCGATCAACAGAACCTGGAGAAGCTGCTGCAGGCGCTGGAAAACGTTCCAGACGGTCAGCGCCAGGCACAATTTCACTGCGTGCTGGTCTATCTGCGTCATGCGGAAGATCCGACCCCGCTGGTGTTCCATGGCAGCTGGCAGGGTGAGATCACCCGCGCCGCCGCTGGTGCCGGTGGTTTTGGTTACGACCCGATTTTCTTTGTCCCGGCACTGGGTAAAACCGCGGCCGAACTGAGTAAAGCGGAAAAAGGTGCAGTTTCTCACCGGGGTAAAGCATTGACGCTGTTGCTGGAAGCGATGCGTAATGCCTAATCTGCCGCCGTTAAGTCTCTATATCCACATTCCGTGGTGCGTACAGAAATGTCCCTACTGTGATTTTAATTCCCACGCGCTGAAAGATGAGGTGCCGCACGTTGAATACGTGCAGCACCTGCTGCGCGATCTGGAGATCGATTTACCGCTGATCAATGGCCGGGAAGTGCGCACGATCTTCATCGGTGGCGGCACGCCCAGCCTGCTGAGCAGCAGCGCGATGCAGATGCTGATGGATGGTGTGCGGGAGCGTCTGACGCTCTCGCCCGATGCGGAAGTGACCATGGAAGCCAATCCGGGCACCGTGGAAGCGGACCGGTTCAGCGCCTATCAGCGCGCCGGTATCAACCGTATTTCGATTGGCGTACAGAGTTTCAGTCCGCAAAAGCTGCAGCGCCTTGGCCGCATTCACGGTCCGGAAGAGGCGGTCCGCGCCGCTGAACTGGCCGAGTCGCTGTCGCTGCGCAGTTTTAACCTTGACCTGATGCATGGCCTGCCCGATCAGTCGCTGGAAGAGGCGCTCGATGATTTACGTCAGGCGATTGCGCTTAATCCACCGCATCTCTCCTGGTATCAGCTCACGATTGAACCCAACACCCTGTTTGGCTCACGCCCGCCGGTGCTGCCGGATGATGATGCGCTATGGGATATTTTCGAACAGGGCGATCAGCTGCTGCAGGCTGCCGGTTATCAGCAGTATGAGACCTCTGCCTACGCGAAGCCGGGTTATCGCTGTGAGCACAACCTCAACTACTGGCGCTTTGGCGACTATCTGGGGATTGGGTGTGGCGCACACGGTAAGCTGACGCAACCGGATGGCCGCATAGTCCGCACGGTGAAAACCCGTCATCCGCGTGGATTTATGCAGGGGAACTACCGCGAAAAGCAGTATGACGTTGCCGATAGCGACAAGCCGTTTGAATATTTCATGAACCGCTTTCGCCTGCTGGAAGCCGCGCCGCGTGACGAGTTCAGCCGCTATACCGGTTTATCAGAGCAGGTGATCCGTCCGCAGATGGATGCCGCGATTGCCGCGGGTTACGTGACTGAAACCGCGGAGCAGTGGCAGATTACGGAGAAAGGGAAACTGTTCCTGAATTCGCTGCTGGAGCTGTTCTTAGCGGAAGAGTAACAAAAGCGCCTCAGCCCGACAGGCTGAGGCGTTGACCTATTTTTTCAGTGCGCCGGTAAGCTGTTTACGCTGATCTTCCAGCGAAATAACGCGATTACACACCTCGTGACCGAAGTTCTGGAAATCCTGCTCCTGCTTGCTCCACTCAGCCTGAATCGACTGCTGCAACCCGCCCAGATTACCCATAATCGCCTGCAGCGGATTACTGCCGCCGCTGCCCTGCTTACTGCCCATCTCGTTCAGGCTATCCTGCATCACGCCGCCAAGGGTCGACTGCACCAGCCTTTCACCTTCGGCGCGAACCTGATCAATCGCCTGATGGTGGAACGTCAGCCCATCTTCACGGTGTTCAATGATGCGGTTCATCTGCTGTTTCAGCTGACCATTCAGCGTGGTCAGGCGATTACGCACGTTGCTGTCGGTGCCCAGTTTTTCGACGATGACCTGATCCAGTGCCGCACGCCCTTTCTCCAGACGTGATGTCGCCCCGCTGTCGATCCACGGCAGATCGCGACGCAGCGCGTTCTGATAGTCGATCGCTTTCTGGCGTCCGGCCGTGTCGAGCGTGACCTTCTGTCCATTGAACTGTACGTCGCCCTGCGGCGAGATTTCCATATTGCCGTTGGCACCGACCACCTGCACGCTCTGCGGCTTAATCACCACATCGTCCTGCGGCTTAACGCTGCATTCATAGGCTGCCTGAGCCTGGGTTGCTGCTACCAGCAGCACAGCAAGAAGCGCTTTACGCATCATATCTACTCCCTAAGATCGGGTCTGAAACCCTTTGATCGGGCCTCAGCCCGACACTGTGTGACGACTTAGTCCCACCAGACGTCAAAGAGTTCAGTCATCTGAACGTCCTGCAGCTTGCGATCTTCCAGCCATTTACGAACCAGAGCACGATGCTCATCGGTGCATTTGCCGGTTTTCTGCAGGCAAACCAGACCTTCCCACACCAGGTAACCGCTGCCATCGAAGGCCAGGCCGTTAGGGTCGATCGCTTCATTGATGAACTGGTTCAGCGTCTCATCAATTTCGCTTTCGCTGGTGCCTTCCGGGAAGCGCCAGGCAACCGAGAAGCCCAGTTCCTGAAACTCATCAATGTGCAGTTTTTTACGTAAACGGCGGCTGCGTTGTGTGGCCATTATTTCACCCTCTCAAACATTAAATCCCATACGCCGTGGCCTAAACGCTGCCCGCGCTGCTCAAACTTGGTCAGTGGACGCGTCTCAGGACGCGGCACATAATTCTGTTGTTCTGACTGGTTGCGGTAACCATCGATGCTGTTCATCACTTCCAGCATATGCTCCGCGTAGGCTTCCCAGTCGGTTGCCATGTGGAAAACGCCGCCCAGCTTCAGTTTACGCATCACCAGCTCGGCAAAAGGCACCTGGACGATACGGCGTTTATTGTGACGCGCTTTATGCCACGGATCGGGGAAGAAGAGCTGAACCATGCGCAGCGAGTTATCCGGAATCATCTTCTCCAGCACTTCCACCGCGTCATGGCACATCACCCGAAGGTTCTGCACATCGGCTTCTTTGGCGGCGGCCAGACAGGCACCCACGCCCGGCGCATGCACTTCAATACCCAGGAAGTTCTGATGCGGCGTGTTCTGCGCCATCGTTACCAGCGAAGCGCCCATGCCAAAGCCAATTTCCAGCGTCACCGGGGCTTCGCGGCCAAACAGCGCGGGCAGATCGACAGGCTCCGGCTGATATTCCACCCCCATGACCGGCCACAGGGTGTCCAGCGCCTGCTGCTGGCCTTTGGTTAAGCGGCCCTGGCGGCGCACAAAGCTGCGGATCCGGCGTAATGGCCGCCCGTTCTCATCAAATTCTGGGGTGATGACGTCATTAATCATGTAAAAGCCTGCTGGTTAGCCTGTTCCGGGAAACGGGCATTATGCAAAGTTCATAAGCAGAAGCAAGCCTTTGCAATCTTCCGGTTTACACCCAGGTGCGCATGTGCTGGAATTCCTGCCTGAGTGTAGAGTAAACACGGAAAATTTCCTTCTTATGATGCAAGCGCCGCAGTTCGCGCAACAGGTGCTGGACTGGTATCAGCGCTTTGGTCGCAAAACCCTGCCGTGGCAGCTGGAGAAAACGCCTTACAAGGTGTGGCTCTCCGAAGTGATGCTACAGCAAACCCAGGTTGCCACGGTTATTCCCTATTTTGAACGCTTTATGGCGCGCTTCCCCACGGTCACCGATCTGGCTGCGGCTCCGCTGGATGAGGTGTTACATCTCTGGACCGGCCTCGGCTACTACGCCCGTGCGCGTAATCTGCATAAAGCCGCAAAGCAGATTGGCGAGGTTCATCAGGGCGAGTTCCCGCGTAATTTCGATGATGTCTCTGCCCTGCCCGGCGTAGGCCGCTCCACGGCGGGCGCGATCCTGTCGCTGTCACTGGGGCAGCATTTCCCGATTCTGGATGGCAACGTCAAGCGCGTGCTGGCCCGTTGCTATGCTGTCAGCGGCTGGCCGGGTAAGAAAGAGGTCGAAAAGCGGCTCTGGCAGATCAGCGAAGAGGTCACACCCGCCGAGGGCGTCAGCCAGTTTAATCAGGCGATGATGGATCTGGGTGCTATCGTCTGTACCCGATCAAAGCCGAAGTGCGAAATCTGCCCGCTGAACAGCGGTTGTGAGGCGTATGCCAGCAGCAGCTGGGCGAGCTATCCCGGTAAGAAGCCTAAGCAGGTGCTGCCAGAGCGCAGCGGCTGGTTCCTGATGATGCAGGATGGTGATGATGTCTGGCTGGAGCAGCGCCCGCCTGTGGGCTTGTGGGGCGGCCTGTTCTGCTTCCCGCAGTTCACAACGGAAGCGGCGATGACCGACTGGCTGGCGGCCCGCGGCATCCATGCAAAACCGCAGCAGCTTACTGCGTTCCGTCACACCTTCAGCCATTTCCATCTCGATATCGTGCCAATGTGGCTGACGTGGCCTTCTGTCGGGGCGGCGATGGATGAAGCAGGCGGTCTCTGGTATAACTTAGCGCTGCCACCATCTGTGGGATTAGCCGCACCCGTTGAGCGCCTGTTACACGAGCTGCGCCATCCCCGACAACTGGCTTTGAACAGTTGTGAGATTAATGAGGAAGAATAATGAGCCGCACTATTTTTTGTACTTTTTTACAGCGCGACGCGGAAGGACAGGATTTTCAGCTCTACCCGGGCGATCTGGGTAAGCGCATTTACAACGACATTTCCAAAGAAGCCTGGCAGAAGTGGATGGCGAAACAGACCATGTTGATCAACGAGAAGAAGCTCAACATGATGAATCCCGAAGATCGTAAAGTGCTGGAGAAGGAGATGATCAATTTCCTGTTCGAAGGTAAAGACGTTCATATCGAAGGCTATACACCGCCAGAAGCGTAAACATTCCGGGCCTCATCGCTGAGGCCGGTTATCCAGGTCAGGCTTGCATTCCCAATGAATAAAAAATTAATCGCCCTGCTGGTGATAGCACCACTTTTGGTTTCCTGTTCCGGGTCAAAGAAACAGCAGTCCCACGAGGAGTGGGTAAAAGATACCAACGCCTTTGATATTCTGATGGGGCAGTTTGCTCATAATATTGAGAATATCTGGGGTATCAATGAGGTCCTGATCGCCGGACCCAAAGATTACGTCAAATATAGCGACAACTATTACACCCGCAGCCACATTAACTTTGAAAGCGGTAAGCTGACCATCGAGACGATTTCTGGCACCGATCCTATGGCCAGCCTGCGTCAGGCGATCGTGACGACCCTGTTAATTGGCGAAGATCCGGGTAATGTCGATCTCTACTCTGACGCCAACGATATTGAAATCAGTAAAGAGCCGTTGCTGTATGGGCAGGTGCTGGATAATACCGGTCAGCCGATTCGCTGGCAGGGTCGCGCGGAAGCTTTTGCTGACTATCTGATTCAGAATAAATTGCAGCGCCGCACCTCGGGTCTGCATGTGATTTACACCATTTCAATTCCGATGGTGCCGAACCACCTGGATAAGCGTGCGCACAAATACCTGCCGATGGTGCGTAAAGCCGCCGATCAGTATGGTGTCGATGCCTCGTTGATTCTGGCGATTATGCAGACCGAGTCGAGCTTTAACCCCTACGCCGTGAGCCATTCTGATGCGCTGGGTCTGATGCAGGTGGTGCAGCATACTGCCGGTGTTGACGTGTTCCGCATGAAGGGTAAATGGGGCAAGCCGAGCCGCAGCTATCTGCTGGATCCGGAGAACAATATTGATGCGGGTACCGCTTATCTGTCGCTGTTGCAGCGTAGCTATCTGGGCGGCATTCAGGATCCGGTGTCACGCCGCTATGCGGTGATCACCGCCTATAACGGCGGCGCAGGCAGCGTGCTGCGCGTCTTCTCCAGCGATAAAGATCGAGCGTTTTCGATGATTAACGGCATGTCACCGAGCAAGGTTTATTCGACCCTGGCGAACCAGCATCCGTCGGCGGAATCGCGTCGTTATCTTTATAAGGTGAGTACCGCGCAGAAGAGTTATCGGGGATTCTGATTGGCTCAGCGCTAAAGCCGGGGGGAGTGTTCGCTGCGCGAACGGGCTTGGGTGCAGCGCCTGAAGCTGGGATTGTTCGCTGCGCGAACAGGCTATGAGAAGGTTTCGTTCGCTTAGCAGCGGGTATGCACTGAGCGGGTTCCGCCCGCCAGGCGATCAGGAGTGCAGCGCCTGAAGCTGGGATTGTTCGCTGCGCGAACAGGCTATGAGAAGGTTTCGTTCGCTTAGCCGCGGGTATGCACTGAGCGGGTTCCGCCCGCCAGGCGGTCAGGAGTTTCAGATCGCCCGAGCAGGCGGACGTATTAAGGGGCGGACGCCCGCCCCTTAATAATCCCGGCGTCCGGCTGCCTGCGCGCCCCGCTGTGCGGGGTACCTTCGTCACGCCCTGCGGCCGACGGACCGTCCGGACTCGCCATCCCTGGCTCGTGCCGTCCTTTCGCCGACGTCCTGTCGGCTCATCCTGGCCTCCGGTTGTTCCTCAGCGCTTCGGACGCCTCTCCCAAACCCCCGCCTGTAATTATCTTTTCATTTCGCTGTTGCCGTGCTGTCTGATGGTCTGATAGCGAAGACCATCCCGGAAACTTACAGCGACAGCGAACCTGCCATAAAAAAACAGAGATAACAGCGAGGGGGGTAGGGAGGCCGTCAGAACCGCTGAGCGGATGAGGGATTTCAGGACGAGCGACAGGGATGTCGCGAAGAGGCGGGTTCGCGCCATGGATGGCGCGTCCCGCCGGTCCGTGAGAAATCCTGAAGTAGCGAAGGGACCGCGAAGCGGCGGTGAAGCAGGCCGGAGCCCGGGGTCAAGGGGGCGCGGCGACTGGCGCCCCCTTGTCGGTCGCCTGCAGAGGCGAATCTGAAACTGCCCGGCTTACCAGGCGAACGAAAATCTCTCATAGCCCGTTCGCGCAGCGAACCCAGGGCCTGCCAGGCGAAACCTTCTCAGCCCCGTTCGCGCAGCGAACAAAAAGGCAGGCGGGCCGCTACCCGCCTCTGCCTACGCTCAGATCAGCGCCCCACTATCATATTGGCCACCAGATACTTCCGTCCCTGGTCATCCTCTTCGGTGTAAACGCCCTGCAGCTCTGGTGAGAAGCCAGGCAGCAGATTAAGCCCCTCTTCCAGCGCCAGGAAGTAACGCTGCACCGCGCCGCCCCAGACTTCCCCCGGGACGACGCACAGCACACCCGGTGGATAAGGCAGTGCACCTTCCGCGGCAACCCGGCCTTGCGCTTCGGCTATCGGCACCAGCTCTACTTCGCCGCGAATATAAGCCTGATGCGCATCCTGCGGATTCACCCTGACCGGCGGGAACTCCGCGGCGCGGAACATCAGGCGCTGCAGATCCTTGACGTTGTGACTGACGTAAAGGTCGTGCATCTCCTGACAGAGGCGACGCAGGGTATACCCGGCATAGCGTTCGGCATTTTTGCGGTAAATGGTCGGCAGCACTTCGGCCAGCGGCGCATCCTCTTTGACGTGCTGCTCGAACTGCGCCAGCATCGCCACCAGACTCGCCATCTTCTCCGGACTCTCTGCCGGGGTCAGCAGGAACAGGATTGAGTTGAGATCGCACTTCTCCGGCACAATGCCGTTTTCGCGCAGATAGTTCGCCAGAATGGTCGCCGGAATCCCGAAATCACTATACTCACCGCTGGCCGCATCAATCCCCGGCGTGGTCAACAGCAGCTTGCAGGGATCCACCCGATACTGATCGCGCGCATAACCCGCGAAACCGTGCCACTTCGCCTGCGGTTCAAAGCTGAAGTAGCGCAGATCGCGGGCGATCGTCTCAGTGGGCGCATCCTGCCAGCGCTGGCCATCTACCGTCTCCGGCACAAACGGCAGGATCATCTCACAGCGATCCAGGATCGCTTTACGCGCCTCAATACCCAGCGTGACGCACTCATCCCACATGCGACGCCCCGCTTCGCCCTGATGCATTCTGGCGTTGATATCCAGCGCGGCAAACAGCGGATAAAACGGACTGGTGGATGCGTGCAGCATAAAAGCGTTATTCAGTCGCTTATGCGGGCAGAAGCGGCGCTGTCCGCGAATATGATTATCTTTTTTATGGATCTGCGAAGTCTGCGAAAAACCTGCCAGCTGCTTATGCACTGACTGCGTGACAAAAATGCCGGGATCGTTCTCGTTCAGTTGCAGGGTCAGCGGCGAACAGCCTTCCATCAGTGGAATGAACTGCTCATAGCCGAGCCACGCGGAATCAAACAGGATGTAATCACACAGATGGCCGATGCGATCCACGACCTGGCGCGCGTTGTAGACCGTGCCGTCATAGGTGCCCAGCTGGATGATCGCCAGACGGAAAGGCCGCTCTTCAGCCGCGCGCTGCGGAGCCACGGCCGCGATCTGCTCGCGCAGATAAGCCTCATCAAAACAGTGCGCGTCAATGCCGCCAATAAAGCCGAAAGGATTGCGCGTCGCTTCAAGATAAACCGGGGTCGCGCCCGCCTGAATCAGCGCACCATGATGGTTCGACTTGTGATTGTTGCGGTCGAACAGCACCAGATCGCCACGCGTCAGCAGCGCATTGGTCACCACTTTGTTGGCACTTGAGGTGCCGTTGAGCACAAAGTAGGTTTTATCGGCGTTGAACACCTTTGCCGCATACTTCTGCGCATCTTTGGCCGAGCCTTCGTGGATCAGCAGATCGCCCAGTTTGACATCGGCATTGCACATATCAGACCGGAAAACATTCTCGCCGTAGAAGTCATAAAACTGTTTGCCCGCCGGATGCTTTTTAAAGAACGCACCGCCCTGATGTCCGGGACAGGCAAAGGTGCTGTTCTGCATATCGACATAGCGGGTCAGCGTCTCGAAGAAAGGGGGCAGCAGCGCCGCTTCATACGCCTGCGCAGCCGCTTCCAGCGCGATCCACTCCTGCGGATCGCCATTCAGCTCACCGCTGACGCCGGGCAGGTGCATCACCTCTTCTTCAAACGCGTTAGCGACAAATACCGGCAGATTAAAGCCGGTATGACGCAGCAGCGCCAGCACGCCGCTACGGGTATCCGCCAGCGAGACGACAACCGCCGCCACATCGGTGAAGTCGGTGTTATCCAGCGTCACCACGTCTCGCGCAGTGTTCAGGGTCAGACTGGGCGCCACAGCGGCGCTGGCAGCAATTTTCAGTGGAGTCATAACAGAATCCCTAACGTCAGGGAGGAAGTGCCAGAGGCACAATTATGGGGACAGTGCCCCGGCGAATACTTAACAGTCAGAAGGCGTTACGCAGCCCGTGGAGAGCAGATCCATAGCCGCTGCCTGGCTGGCCTCACCGCATGGTGAATAACGGAGATATCGGAAAAGAGGATAACCCGGTGAGCGCCGGAAAAAGCGAACGGTAATCCGGGCGGATGCGCGGTGAACCGGACATGGCGACGTCCTCTGTGGCAAAGAAGCAGGGTCAAAAAGTGGCGGTCATAATGTCATCTTTTTCAGGCATGGACAACCCGAACCAGGTAATTATTCAGTCACCCTCTTCGCATGTAACAACATGATTTTTATAGTCTATTTATCATAAAAAATTCACAATACGACTAATTATCTGAATTATATGCAGATTTATGCACTTAACTCACTGCCGCTGTCAGCCTGTTTTTCCGCTCGTGTCGTCTTCATTGCCGGGAGACGGGGCCATTGCCCTACCGCATTGCATCTGCCAGGCGTAAACTGATCTTCTCTTTCCCACTCTGCCGGAGGCTGCATGTTCAAGGCACTGGTCATTGAAAATGACGAACAAGGTTACCGTTCCCTGCTGAAAGATCTCCCCGAATCTCAACTGCCTGACCACGATGTCACGCTCGACGTCAGCTACTCATCCCTGAACTACAAAGATGCCCTGGCTATCTGTAACAAAGGCCCGATTGTGCGCCACTTCCCGATGGTGCCAGGTATCGATTTTGTTGGCCGGGTGACGGCCAGCCGCCATCCCGACTGGAAAGAGGATGATGTGGCGCTACTGACGGGCTGGGGCGTGGGCGAAAAACAGTGGGGCGGCCTGGCACAGAAAGCCAGCGTCAGTGGCGACTGGCTGGTGCGCCCGCCCGCCACGCTGAGTCCGCTGCAAACCATGGCAATCGGTACGGCGGGACTGACCGCAATGCTCTGCGTGATGGCGCTGGAAAAACAGGGCATTACACCTGAACAGGGGCCGGTACTGGTAACCGGTGCCAGTGGCGGCGTCGGCAGCTATAGCGTCAGCCTGCTGGCGCGTCTGGGTTATCAGGTGATCGCTTCCAGCGGGCGCACCAGCGACCATGCCTATCTGATTGATACGTTAGGCGCGGCATCGGTCATTGACCGTGAAGAACTCTCCCAACCCGGCAAGCCACTGGCAAAAGAGCGCTGGGCCGCCGCGATAGACAGCGTAGGCAGTCACACCCTGGCGAATGTGCTGGCCGCCACCCAGCGCGACGGCGCGGTGGCCGCCTGTGGTATGGCGCAGGGACTCGACCTGCCAGCCAGCGTCGCACCCTTTATTTTGCGTGGCGTTACGCTGGCCGGTGTCGATAGCGTGATGTGTCCGAAGCCGCTTCGTCAGCAGGCGTGGCAACAACTCGGTGAGCTGATGGATAGCGAACGGCTCAGTATGCTGAGCCGGGTGATCCCGCTAAGTGAAGCCAGAGAAGGTGCGCAGGCATTGCTGGATGGCAAAGTGCAGGGACGTCTGATTGTCGACTGCCGCTGAGCCTGTTTAAAGGCGCGTTTCGCGCCTTTAACGATCGGCCCGCTGCAGCCGTTTTATGAGTCCTTCCAGCGCGAACTGTGTCCCCTGCTCCATCACCGATTTCGGATCGCCGCTGAACTGATGGCACTCCGCTTCGTCTCTGCCGTCGGGCAATACCCAGCCAAACCAGATGGTGCCCGCCGGTGTACCATCTTCGCCGCCATCCGGCCCGGCATAGCCGGTAATGGATAATCCCACCGGCTCGCCGGAGCGGGCACAGGCGCCCTGCACCATCTCCCGCGCCGTCTGTTCGCTCACCGCCGTGTGCTGTTTCAGCGTATCAGGGCGCACCCCCAGCAGACGGATTTTGGCATTTTCGCTGTAGGTCACAAAGCCGCTGGTATAAAAATCTCCGCTGTTTTCCACCGCGGCCAGCGTCATGCTGATCAGCCCGGCGGTACAGGATTCGGCGGTCGCCAGATGAAGTCCGGAAGAGAGTAAAATATTACCCAGTTGCTCAGCGGTCTGATCTAATGATTTTGCCATTATGGTCTCCTTGAATCTGTCCGGAACTCCAGGTATAGCGCAAAATCAGCGAATAAAACCGCGCAAGGCGATGTTTTTAAAGCGAAACGGTCGGATTTACCCGCAGAATAACGGTCACTTTACTCGTCGCCTCTATCCCTCAGCAATAGAGGATGGGAGCTGTGCGTCAGCATTTTTTGAATCTTTGTTCGGTACTGTGGTTTCAGTTGTCAGCGCGGGTCACCCCGCCGGATGGCCTCTCTGCGACAGATGCACAGGCGGCCTGAAACAGGGTGGCGAGCAACATCTGCTAAAACTGACGCGGTTGCGTCAATCTCCGAAAACGTGGTGACATAGGCGCGAATTGCCTGATTAATTGTTAGTATTCGCTCACTTGCTTGCTGGCATCACAAAAACGGCTCTGCATAAAAGCCGTAAAAAAGCAGAACAGCATGTGGATGAAGTAAAGATCGCACCTGGTCAGACGCAATTAAGCATTTTTTTAAATAGATTTATGAATTCATAAATAACCACAGCGCACAAATTGTTAACCCGAATGCATTGGCATTTATCAACACGTAAAGGAATAGAGTTATGGCGCAAAAACCTGTGGTTGTTATTCACTACTGTATGCAATGCAACTGGCTGATGCGGTCAGCGTGGATGGCACAGGAACTTCTGCATACCTTCGCTGAGGATCTGGCGGAAGTGACGCTGAAACCGGGCACCGGCGGTATCTTTGAGATTACGCTGGATGAGCATCTGCTGTGGGAACGTAAGCGGGATGGTGGCTTCCCGGATGCAACCACGCTGAAACAGCGTGTGCGGGACATCTGCTTCCCGGATCGTACGCTGGGCCACATCGACAAACACAAAACTGAAGTCAGCTAAGTCCGCTATTAGCTGTGGGTGATTTTTTCTGCCGCGTCGTGCAGCGCCTTAATCAGCGTCTGCAGCGCGGCTTCTGAGATATCTTCCTGCGCAAGCCGCCGGTTCAGCGCGACCTTCAGCCCATGAATCGCCTGCTCAACAGCAGGAATGCTGCGGTTATTGACCAGAATTGCCAGCGTAGAGAGCCGTGTAATCAGGCTGGTGACCGTTTCACGATTCTCTGCCAGCTGCGCTTCTCCCGATGCCGTCAGGCGGTAGGCTTTACGCGTTGCCTGCGCATCCACCACCTGAATCGCCTCCATCTCTTCCAGCAGCGTCAGGTTGGGGTAAATGATCCCCGGACTGGGCGAATACTCTCCCTTTGACAGCTCCTCAACAGACTTGATCAGCTCATAGCCGTGCGCAGCATTCTGCGCCAGGAAATGAAGCATCAGCAGGCGAATCTCACTCGCTTCCAGCATCTTTTCACGTCGCTTGCGCCGTCCGCTGCAACTGCCTGCGCGCGCAGTTTGATCGTCAGATGAAGTGGAAGTCGGATGCTGTTTCATGGCCTGCCCTGCTGCGAAAAAGTGGGATTGATGGTAGTGCGCCGCCTGGCAAAACTCAATTGCCTTAGCGACTTACTTCTGGTGCCAGTAGGCCACCGCCCGTACGAAGTCACTGTTGAGGCCGCGCTGCACCGTGAAGTAGTCACACAGCGCTTTAACAAACTCACCTTCGCCGGTCAGCCAGACAAAGTAATCTTCCGTCGGGATAGTGATCTGATCCAGCCGGGCAATCAGCTGGCTGAGCTGCGCTTTCTGCATCTGGCCGCTGCCGAGCCAGTTTGTCGTCACATCAGCCGTATCAGATAAATAGTCGCGGCCCGTCGCTTCATCGGTAAAGGCATAGAGATGCAGCGCCTGCGCCCGGGCGTCACGCTGACGGCGCGCAAAAGCCGGCAGCCCGGTTTCATCACAGACATAGAGCTGGAATGCGTAATCGGTCGGCACCACCAGCGAGCCGCGTGGCCCGCCGACAATCAACCGAACGCCAGGCTGCGCCTGAGTTGCCCAGTCACTGGCTACGCCCTGCTCATGAATATAGAAATCGAGGGTCAGTGAAGATTCACCATCGAATTCCAGCGGTGTGTAATCACGCGCCTGCGGACGCACCCCTTCCGGCCAGACAATCCCCGCATCGGTGATTTGTGGCAGAGCCAGTGTGGCTCCTTCAGCGGAAGGGAAGAAAACCTTAATGTGGTCATCAAAGCCTGGCGACGTAAAGCCCGCCAGATCGCTGCCGCTGAACCGGATACGCCAGAATTTACCGGCAATGTTAGTTTTACTCGCGACCTGAATATGACGGAAACGCAATTCATTACGGACGCGCTGTGGTACACGCTGATCGGCTGATACAGGCAAAATTTCTCTCCTGAAACGGGATGGATGCCCGTGACTCAAGGGCATGCTGATAATAATGGAATAACAATCATTCTCATCTGAAGTGCCAAGATTAGCTATGATATATCTTCACTACAAGAACGAAAAATGCGATCCAGCGGCTTAAGATATATTTTATGCCGGTACGGGTGTGCGTAGTGCAGACGAAGAGCGGCCCTGATAAGAGCATTCAGAGAGAGGTAAGCAGCAGGTGCGGCGTGTTTACGGGGGCAGGCAGAGAAGGCGGAAACTGTCCGGCTCCTGACGAGCCGGGCATGATGTTGCGCCGCACATTCTGGCAGCGCGTGACCACTTACAGTGTGTCGTTGAATCCTGAGAGGGAAGGATTGCTGCTGGTGTGTTCCGGCAGCTCACCATCACCCAGAATTTCATGCTGGGTGGCCTGAGAGTGCGGATGCAGTCCGGCAGGAGGTGAAAAAGGTTCAGCCTGTTGTGCCATCGCCATGACAGGCAATGCCAGGATCAGTGAAATCATTAAGCGTCGCATAGTTGTCTTCGTTTATTTTTTTGACCAGAAAAGGCCTGAAATGCAGGTAAATATTCCAGCCCTGGCACAGATGCACGATGATTCAGGCATGGCAGGGTTTCGGGAGAGGATTTTACGCCAGAACGGCGAGTTATTTTATAAAATCGTGCGGTTTGTCACGGTTTACCGCACGAATTATGCATTAACAGGGTCGGGAGCCACACACCCTGCCCTGCTGGCTACGCCTGCATCACCGGAATAGAAAAAACGCCGCTCAGCCAGTCAGGCTTACAGTGCGCAAAATCGAGACGCAGCAGATCTTTACCTGGACGACGCGATACACCCAGTGCTGGCAGATGCTGATAGTAGATATCCTCGATAAAGCGTGTCAGCTGCTCCGGGCTGCCGCTCCAGCGGATCGACGCATAGAGTCCACGAACCTCGCTCCAGCTGGCGGTGTTGTCACCCAGCAGCCCGGCATGTTGCGGCTCCAGCGCCTGAAACAGGCTGATATTTTGCTGATCAGCAGAGCTATGGCCGGGGCCATACTGAAAGCCTAACCAGCCCTGCGACACGCGGCCGCCCGCCAGCGCCACCAGTTGCCGCGCCTGTTCAGCCACCCGGTGATCGCGATCGGCAATGTAATCGCCAAACTTACACTCCCACTCCAGCGTTTCTCCGCACAGATGTAGCTCTTCCTCACGCTCCACCAGCGTTGCACGCTCTGCCAGCGATCGCACCAGAATGCGGCCATGGAAGTTTTTAACCGGCAAATGGGGAATACGGCGAAACGCGCCAGGCGTCAGCGAAAAGTGACCTTTGAATACCCGGGTAAAATTTTGCTGGTTATCAAAACCAAAACGTACGGCGATATCGATCAGCGTCATGCGGGTCAGACGCAGCGCCATAGCGGCCATCGTCAGACGCCGTTTACGGGTGTAAGCCGCCAGGGTCTGTCCGGTCATCTCCTTAAACATGCGCTGCATGTGCCATTTGGAATAACCTGACTTGAGGGTAATCTGATCGATATTAAGATCGTCGGTGAGATTGGCTTCAATCCACTCGACCAGATCGTTGATGTGCTGTTTTTTAATGGCCTGACTGAGCATGATGGCGATTTACGACGCGGGTTAGGACTGGGATTTCAGTTACAAAAGGATAACAAAAATCGCAAATCGGTGTAAGGAAAGGGTAAGCATTGCGCGCCCGTTCAGGGCGTTTCCGCATTAATTGCTTAGGTTACTAACTAAAAAAGGCTGACTGTCGTCAGCCTTCTGATTATTGATAAAAACTGCGCCGGATAGCTGTAAGATGGAGCCTGCGACAACTAATGACTGCGCATTCCGGCCGCTGTCATCATCATGCGGAACAGCGAGGCGACAACGCCCAGCGCCAGTACGCTGGCGGCATAGATAAACACCAGCCACATCACACGCTTCCACCATGGCGCTTTCGTTTCTTGATTGTGATTGTGGTCTTTCATGCTGCTGAGGCTTTTCATATCAATGATATCCTGCGTCTGCTTTGATTTTTCCACGGAACACGTAGTAGCTCCAGAAGGTGTAGCCCAGGATCATCGGGATAATCAGCAGGCTACCCACCAGCATAAAGGCCTGGCTCTGCGGCGGTGAGGCGGCAGCCCAGATGGTCACTGATGGCGGAATAATGTTTGGCCAGATACTGATGCCCAGCCCGGAGAAGCCCAGGAAGATCAGCGCCAGCGTCAGCAGGAACGGTGAATAGTGCGCCTCGCGTTTAATGGCGCGCACAATGCCCCACGAACAGAGCAGCACCAATACCGGAACCGGCAGGAACAGGAACAGGTTGGGTTTGCTGAACCAGCGATGCGCGATATCCGCATGCGCAAACGGTGTCCACAGGCTGATGATGCCGATAATCACTAACAGCGCAATCACCAGCGGCGTAGCCAGCGCAGACATTTTACGGTGCAGCTCGTTCTCGGTCTTCATGATAAGCCAGGTGCAGCCCAGCAACGCGTAGGCAACAACCAGACCCACGCCGCAGAACAGCGGGAACGGTGCCAGCCAGTCCATTGCGGAACCGGCAAAACGGCGTCCCTCAACCGGAATACCATCCAGCAACGCACCCACGGCCACACCCTGACTGAAGGTGGCGATGACTGAACCGGCAATAAATGACTTGTCCCAGAACGCCCGATGGCCTTCTACCGCCTTGAAACGGAACTCAAAGGCGACACCACGGAAAATCAGGCCAATCAGCATAGCGGTCAGCGGAATCGACAGCGCATCGGCAATCACCGCATAGGCCAGCGGGAACGCGCCGAACAGGCCAGCACCCCCCAGAACCAGCCAGGTTTCATTTCCGTCCCAGACCGGCGCGACGGTGTTAACCATCATGTCGCGCTCGCCAGCATCTTTATTGAACGGGAACAGCAGACCAATACCCAGGTCGAAGCCATCCATCACGATATACATCAGGGTTGCGAAAACGATAATCGCAAACCAGATAACGGAATAATCGATCATCTTAGTGGTCTCCATCCTTAAAGGTGGCAGCGGAAAGCGGACGCGCCGGGGTTTTCTTCTGACCAGGACCACCCTCTTCAGTGATATGGCCTTCGCCGGTAACCGGTCCCTGCTTAATCAGACGCATCATGTAGTGATACCCCACGCCGAACACCGAGCTGTAGACCAGAATAAAGGCCAGCAGGCTGATGCTCATGTGCATATCCCCATGTGCCGAGACCGCATCAATCGTGCGCTGCACGCCATAGACCACCCACGGCTGACGACCGATTTCAGTGGTAAACCAGCCTGCCAGAATCGCAATCAGACCCGATGGCCCCATCAACAGCGCAAACCACAGGAAAGGACGCGACTCATAGAGACGCCCTTTAAAACGCAGCCACAGGCTGACTACGCCCAGCGTAATCATCAGCAGGCCCAGCGCCACCATCACGCGGAAGGACCAGAAGATGACCGTTGAATTAGGCCGGTCCTCTTTCGGGAAGGACTTCAGCGCCGGGACCTGCTTGTCCAGGCTATGCGTCAGAATCAGGCTGCCAAGATAAGGCACCTCCAGCGCATACTTGGTACGTTCCTGCTCCATGTCGGGGATCCCGAACAGGATCAGCGGTGTGGCTTCCCCCGGTGGGTTTTCCCAGTGCCCTTCAATCGCCGCGATTTTGGCAGGCTGGTGTTCCAGCGTATTCAGACCATGAGCATCACCAATCATCGCCTGAATCGGCGCGACAATCAGTGCCATCCACAACGCCATTGAGAACATCTTGCGGATTGCGGGATTGTTATTCCCCTTCAGCAGATGCCAGGCCGCCGACGATCCCACAAAGAAAGCACTCGCCAGGAACGCCGCTACAGACATATGGAACAGGCGATAAGGGAATGAGGGGTTAAAGACGATTTTGAACCAGTCCTGCGGAACCACGATGCCATTCTGAATGATGTAGCCCTGAGGCGTATGCATCCAGCTGTTAGAGGCCAGGATCCAGAAGGTGGAAATCAGCGTACCGAGGGCGACCATGCAGGTGGCAAAGAAGTGCAGCCCGGGACCCACGCGATTCCAGCCAAACAGCATCACGCCCAGGAAGCCCGCTTCCAGGAAGAACGCCGTCAGTACTTCATAGGTCAGCAGCGGACCGGTGATACTGCCAGCAAACTCCGAGAAGCCGCTCCAGTTCGTCCCGAACTGATAAGCCATGACCAGTCCTGATACCACACCCATGCCGAAGTTAACGGCAAAGATTTTCGACCAGAAGTGGTAGAGATCGCGATAGGTGTGATCGCGGGTTTTGAGCCACATACCTTCGAGCACGGCCAGAAAACTGGCGAGACCGATGGTGATGGCGGGAAAGATAATATGGAAGGAAACAGTAAATGCGAACTGAATCCTGGCCAGATGAAAGGCATCTAATCCGAACATTGCTTACCTCTTTGCCACATAGAACACCATGTATTTACTTATAATTAACAACTTAAGCCTGATGCGCCTGGTTCTCTGCGCTTATTGAAATTCCCGCCGCAAATTTAAAACTATTCGCGGCGAGGAAATAGAAACAGTGGGGTTAATGAAAACTATAACAGTCTTTATTGATTCTGATCATTGTTTTTGACGGGAATTATTTATTTAAAAATAAGGCCTAAAGGTTAATCAGAGCGTGTTTATGTGTCGTTAATGTTACGGTAATTTGTACTTTAAAAATCGATAGCGCTAAAGCGAACCTTGCCTGAAAAATGCCTTCAACAGGCTGTTTTCAGGCACTATTTTGTTATAAACCCTGATTGAGTAAAGGTCAAATTTTAGAGCCTCCAAATTAAATACCCTTATTTTTTAACAGGTTAAAAGAGTAAATAGTTACCTCTGCCGCTTTGTTTGCTTTTTTGCTTTTGCCTAGCTAATGCAGCTATAACTTCTGACAGAAAAAACGCAGAACGGCGCTTTTAAGCGCCATCAGAGATGTTAATAAAATGAGTCAAAAAGAAGGTATGAATTAACAGCGCGCTGCGGGTAGTCGATTATTCCGGGCCAGAGATTCATAAAACGATTTAATAACCAGCAACCGTGCGAAAAGATCGACTGGATTATTTTCGCTGCCGTTACGTTATCGCGCTTTCAGGAAGTGAGATGACAGACAAATGGGGTCAGAAATTTTGCAGCGAGTATACCCATGCCGTCACGTTATGACGGCTGATACAGGGTGATTTTACTCTGCCGCAGATTTTTCGCGCTGTGCCAGAATCCGGCTCAGGTTCAGCTCCAGCCAGTCAGCCAGCCCCACAACCTGTTCACCGACTTCGCGTCCAAGCGGGGTTAAGCGATATTCCACGTGCGGTGGCACCACATCGTAGGCGATACGCTGCACGAAGCCATCTTCTTCCAGGTAGCGCAGATTCTGCGCCAGCATCCGCTCGCTGACGCCACCGACCGTCCGGCGCAACGCGCTGAAGCGCAGCGTCTGGTCCTGCAGGGCCAGCAGAATTAATACGCTCCAGCGGCTGGTTACGCGTTTCAGCACGTCACGTGACGGGCAGTTGACGTTGAGCAATTCGCCGCGGATAAATTTTTCACTCATTTTTTCAGACATTTAACTTATCCACCTCAAACTAACAATTCTGTAAGTACTTACTAAAAATTAGTTTATACACTAGTCTGAATTTCACCAACAGCCACAGGAGTATTAACATGATTGCAGTTACAGGTGCCACCGGCCAGCTGGGCCGTTTCGTGATTGATGCATTACTGAAAAAAGTCCCGGCGGGAGAAATTGTTGCCGCCGTCCGTACGCCTGCCAAAGCGGCCGATCTCGCAGCGCTGGGCGTCATTGTCCGCCAGGCCGATTATGGCCAGCCAGAGACGCTGGAGGCCGCTTTTGCAGGCGTGGATAAGCTGCTACTGATCTCCGGTAGTGAAGTAGGCCAGCGTGAAGCGCAGCATAAAGCCGTCATCGAGGCTGCTCGGGCGGCGGGCGTGGGCTTTATCGCCTATACCAGCCTGTTGCATGCGGATACCTCGCCGCTGGGCCTGGGCGTTGAACACCGTGCAACAGAAGCGCTGCTGAAAGCCTCTGGCATCCCGTTCGCCCTGCTGCGTAACGGCTGGTACAGCGAGAACTACGCAGCCAGCATCCCACCGGCGCTGGCGCATCATGCGTTTATTGGCGCAGCAGGCGAAGGTCGTATCGCCTCGGCAGCGCGTCAGGATTACGCCGAAGCGGCGGCAGAAGTAATGACCCGTGAGGATCAGGCGGGCAAAGTGTATGAACTGGCAGGTGATGACAGCTACACGCTGGCGCAGTTTGCTGCGGAGATTGCCGCGCAGAGCGGTGAGAAGGTCGATTACGTCAATCTCTCTCAGAGTGAGTTTGCGGCGGCGCTGAAAAACGCAGGCCTGCCAGAAGGTCTGGCGGAAATGCTGGCGGATTCTGATGCCGGTGCAGAGAAAGGCGGTTTGTTCGATGACTCCCGTCAGCTAAGCCAGCTCATCGGTCGCCCCACCACCACCTGGCAGGCAGTCATTCGCGCGGCGCTGGCAAATCGTTAATTCTGACGTTCATGAGCGGACAATCGGGTCCGCTCACCTCACTCTCCTGTCCGAATTCCCGTTGGGTATGCCACTTTCTGCACTCTTTGCGGCTGCTGTTTCTTTTACAAAATGTGAATAAACGCCAGTTTTCTTCAGGTTAAATTTTTTTATTCAGGTCGCTAAGAGATTCATCTGAAATGCGTTTTTTGTGAACAGCGTTATATTTGGTTGAATTGTCTGGAATTTATCCAAAAACCTCGATTAATCGACAATATTTATTACGTTCATAGATATTCTGCATTGTTGTTCCGGGGGAGGAGAGGTCTATAATTTGTCCTTTGTGCAACCACGACCGCTCAGGAGGCCGTTATTAATACCCATCGCCAGCAACAAAATGCACTTGAAGAGGTTCGTGCCGGGGCGGAAGTTGAGTATCAATACGATCCCCATGAACTGAAGCTGGATCGCATGCAGGATTCTGAACCGGAGCCGGAGCTGATTGAAGGCTTGCCGGCGCCGGATGCGCTGACCCCTGCCGATCGTTATCTGGAACTGTTTGAACATGTTCAGATGTCGCGGATTTTCGAGGACAGCAAAACCTTCCCCGACTGTTCGCCCAAGTACGATCCGCTGGATGTGCTGATGCGCTATCGTCGACAGAAACGCAGCAGTGATTTCGACCTGTCGCGTTTTGTCGCCGATCACTTTTATCTGCCTGGCGTAAACGAAAGCTTTTATGTCTCCAACCCGGATAAAACGCTCAATGAGCATATCGACGACCTGTGGCCGGTTCTGACCAAAATGCCGCAGCAGCATATGCCGCACTCATCGTTGCTGCCATTACCCAAACCCTATGTGGTGCCGGGCGGACGTTTTGGCGAAACCTACTACTGGGACTCTTACTTCACCATGCTCGGCCTGGCAGAATCGGGCCGCGACGATCTGCTGCGTCACATGGCGGATAACTTTGCCTGGTTGATCGATAACTACGGTCATGTGCCAAACGGCAACCGTACCTATTATCTCAGCCGCTCGCAGCCACCGGTGTTTGCCCTGATGGTTGAGCTGTTCGAAGAGGATGGCGTGCGCGGTGCTAAGCGCTATCAGGAACAGCTGATGAAGGAATACCAGTTCTGGATGGACGGTGCCGGTTCACTGATGCCGAACCAGGCTTATCGTCACGTAGTGCGGATGCCAAACGGCTCACTGCTGAACCGCTACTGGGATGACCGCGATACGCCGCGTGATGAGTCATGGATTGAAGATGTGGAAACCGCCCGCGAATCGAAACGTCCGGCCAGCGAAGTGTATCGTGACCTGCGTGCCGGAGCGGAATCGGGCTGGGATTACTCCTCGCGCTGGCTGCGTAACCCGAAACGGCTGTCGAGCATCCGTACCACGCAGTTTATTCCTATCGATCTGAACTCGTTCCTGTACAAGCTGGAGCTGATGATCGCCACCCTGTCGCACGCGAAAGGCGAAGAGCTGACCGCGCTGGCCTGGCAGAAAAAAGCGGAAGCGCGCAAACGTGCGATTACCCGTTATCTCTGGGACAGCACCGCCGGTGTGTTCCGTGACTACGACTGGCGTCGGGAGCGTTTCGGTGCCTTTACCGTCGCCTCCGTGGTTCCGCTGTTTGTCGGTCTTGCAACGCCGCATCAGGCGCACCTGCAATCGATCTCGCTACGCCATCTGCTATTGAGCAACGGCGGCCTGCTGACCTCAATGGTGGAAAGCGGTGAGCAGTGGGATCGACCCAACGGCTGGGCACCGATGCAATGGATGGCGGTTGTTGGCCTGAATAACTACGGTGAAGAGACGCTGGCGACTGAAGTGGCAGTGAACTGGCTCAACACGGTCAGCAACTTCTATCAGTTGCACCATAAGCTGGTAGAGAAGTATGACATCAGCGGCGAGCGCGCCCGCCCAGGCGGCGGTGGTGAGTATCCATTACAGGATGGATTCGGCTGGACTAACGGCGTTACACGTAAGCTGATGACGATGTATGGGCATTTAATGGCTGACTGAGTATCGCAGCCTGTAAACCTTTAAAACGCAAAAAGCCGGGTTATCCCGGCTTTTTCATGTTTCATGCAGGCTATTCAGCGCTACTTCTTCGCTTCAGTACCTGGTTGTGACGCACGTTGCAGGAACTGCTGTGTCACTTCAGGCAGGTGCTGCAGCAGCCACTCCGCCATCGCCACTTCCTGATCGCGGATCTCATTCAGTATGCGTACGCCCTGCGCATCACCGACCTGCTCAGCCGCGGCGATCAGGCTGGTGTAGCTGGCGATCTCGGCATTTTCGAATACATAGCCACTGATAGCGCCCTTCACCACTTCATCTGAGTTAAACATGCCGCCCACGGCCTGGCCGGTGGCTGCCATTTTGCCCATCGCATCTTTCATTACAGAGTGATCGATACCGTGGCTGTCGAGCAGCTGTTCCAGCAGAGTCAGCTGATGTTTAGTTTCATCGAGATGTTGCGCCAGACGCTGTTCCAGCGCCGGATAGTGTTCAAGACGACCTGACATCTTGCTCAGCATGCTTTCTGCTTGTTTTTCCATCGCATGCGCATCGCGCAGCCAGTCGTGATAATGTTCAATCGCAGTCATGTGTTGCTCCTTAAGAGACGGTAATAGACTCAGCTACCGAGGTGAGCTTCTCATCCGTTTGCTTCTCTTCATTCAGGGTTTCTTCCAGCAGCTGTGCGGCTTTGGTGTAACCCAGCTTCAGCGCCAGCGCATGCAGCGTACCGTAGGTGGCAATCTCATAGTGCTCAACTTTCTGCGCCGCACCGATCAGCCCCTGATCGCGAATCTCGCCTTTCTCGACCGAGTCGATAATTTCCTGCGCTTCTTCAACCAGACCTTCCAGCGCATGGCATTTCATTCGTTTGATTTTGACTTCAGGTGTTACTTCCACCAGTTCGTCGAGTCGTTCAATCTGAGCACGGGTCTCTTCCAGATGCTGATTAAACGCAGCGATAAGATTTTCGTCACTGGCTGCACGCGCCATTTTAGGCAATGCACGGGTTATCTGCTTCTCAGCGCTGTATACATCGGATAAGTCATGGATGAACAGATCGTTTAACGTTTTCACTGTCATAAGATAGCCTCATTGATTAAAAAGCTGCGTCTGTAATAACGCAGCGCCAGTCATATCGTTGACACCTGAAAAGTCTAGTGGAGATTCTTAATATCGCACGCAGCATCAGTATGAATTTAAGACAAAAGTGGCATATAAAATGCATTTTCCTTTTTACAGCAAAGATTTAGCTGAATAATGTTTTTATCGTTGCCGCTTCGTTAGCTGCGCTGGATTTTGTACAAAGTAATAAATCGTTGTATACATTTTTTAAGATTAACTGCATAAAAAAGTACCAGTCAAAAACTTACCTGTACAAAGTTGTATTTAACCGTATAGCTTTAATCGATCGGAAATAAAAAACCGGAAGGGCAAACCCTTCCGGTTCAATTAACAGCTCCCGCCATTGCCAATGATGGAGCAATGACATAATTCAAGGTGTAATTATCTTCACGAGGAACTAAACAGATTCAAAATGCCCGGCTAACAGAGTAACCCTGCCGTCACAGCAGTGTTAAAGACGTTCAGCTCCGGCGGCTAACCTTACCTCCCTTGCGCCCCGCTTCAATGGCACGTTCAGGATCGTTCTTGAAGTTACCGCCGCTTTTCTGGCCTCCTTTGCGTCCTGCTTCAGCAGCACGCTCTTTGTCGGCCGCAAAATTCCCGGCCCCACCGCGATATTGAGTCATATGCGTCCTCTTTGAATTTTAAAAATTGGAATTTGCACAGTTAACGCTTCATCAGGCCGATTCAGCAACATAAATGTAGACAGAAAATCGGACCGATCAAGTGAGATAAATAAAAAACCCGTCACAGTTCTGGCTTAATGATCGTACTACCCTCAACCGAAATGATAACGCATTCCAACCATCGCTCTTTTCAATTCATAAAAGAGCCGCGGCATGAAAAATCTTTATAACGAAAATCGCCGCGCCCTATTAATCGATCTTTTTCAAAAAAAGTCCAATTGAAAAAAATATAAGCGAAGCGGTAAATAGATAGATTAATCAACATCAGATAGTGAAGATGATCAACAAACGATCAATTTCCCCAAGCGAAGCGCTAAATAGAAATCTGAAACCCTGCTTTTACGTCAAAAATAAGCGAAGCGTGACGCATCGATGGCACCAGTTAAAAATAGCCGGAATCGATCAATAAACGATCAATTCTGCTGATTTAATGAAAATTTTTATTAAAAAGAGAGGTCAGATTTAGCGATGAAATTTGAATCTAAGCGAAGCGGATGAATTTCTGCTTCCTGAGGGCAAAAAACAGGTTTTCGGAATAGTACTAAAAAGCATTTTCTGCGGGGATACGCATAAATTTTGCATGCCTGCGAAAAGGGGAATTCAACGTTATGAATGAGATGGCGCAAAGCCATGAGGGGGAGATTGTGCGTTAATGGCAGGCAAAACATATGCCCTGTTCAGCAGAGTCAGAGGGAGTCGGGAAAAGTGGAATCAAAAGCGACACCGCGCTTGCCATTTTTCTTGATGCGGTACATCGCTTCATCAGCACGCTGCAGTGCAGTATCAAAGTCATCTTTGTCCTGCGCCTGAGACACACCGACAGACGCCCCAATGAGGGCATGCCCGTTTGCCATATCAAAAGGTGTCATTACCGCGTCAAGACAGGCGTGCGCCAGTTTCTTTACCCGCGGATGGTTCAGCGCCCAGGGTATTAACAATACAAACTCGTCGCCGCCCAGTCGGCCAATGATCACTTCTGCCGGAGAGAGTTCCGTAAACCGCTGACTTAACTGGATGAGGACTTCATCTCCGCTACGGTGCCCCAGGGTGTCGTTGACGTGTTTGAAGTTATCCAGGTCAATAAAGACCACGCAGAGCGGACCCTGAGCTTTCATTTCACAGAAATAATTCTGCAGAGCATGACGATTGTTGAGCAGCGTAAGGGGATCGTGCAGCGCCAGCAGGGCGAGCTGCTCCTCATATTGCTTCTCTTTGGTCATATCGATGTGAGTGCCGATCACTTTAACCGGCTCTCCGTGCGCATTCCATTCGCTGACCCGGCCCCGATCCAGCACCCACGTAATGCTGCCATTTTTGGCGATCATGCGGTGCAGAGCCTCGTAATAAGGCGCTTTCCCGGCGATGTGGTCGTTGAATGCCTGTAGAACGTCGGCGGCATCATCGGGATGCAGGCTCTCTTTCCAGGATTCAAAGTTGGCGTCGGTCTCTTTCGGCTGGAAGCCCAGCATCGCCCCCCAGCGCCGGTTGAAGATCACCAGTTTGCCGCTGGGAATATCCAGCTGCCACAGGAACAACCCGGTACCATCCAGCGCCGCATTGAGTTTTGTGCGGGCGTCATGCGCTATACGCTTCAGACGCGCATTGTGCTTTTTAAGGTTCTGTATCTGCAGACGCAGCGCTTCTTCTGACATAACCGTGTGAGAGGAGGAAAAAGGGGTATTGTGCCTGTCAGGCTGATTCTGTAAAGGGTGGCTTATAAAACACGATTAGCCGCGGTCAATTGCAGGCTGGACAGGATATCAGGCGGTGCCAGTCTGGCAATGCAGCACAGAGGCAAACCTGGCAATTGGTTTCGCCATGAAATCTGTTTGTGTTGCTACAGGGTTGAGAAGTGGAATGGGCGCGGGAGAGGCGAAATTCGGAATGTTCGGGAATGGCGGGAGTCTGTCGAACCTTCGATAACGGGTTCGCTCCAGAATGCAAAAACCCGCCAGAAGCGGGTTCTTTAAAGATGGTGCCCGAACCCGGACAAAAATGCCGGGCGCATTTTTGCATCGCGTGCCAGCGCGACCCGAAGGGCGAGCCGCAGGGATGTGGCGAGTGAATCGAACCTTCGATAACGGGTTCGCTCCAGAATGCAAAAACCCGCCAGAGGCGGGTTCTTTAAAGATGGTGCCCGAACCCGGAATCGAACCAGGGACACGGGGATTTTCAATCCCCTGCTCTACCGACTGAGCTATTCGGGCAACGGGGCGCATTAAACCAAAGCGGCCCGGCAGCGTCAAACGCTTTTCACCAAAATCAAATCGACTGACCGCTTTTCCATCAACCCAAAGAGTGGGTCTGACCTGCCGCCATAAACCTCTCTGTTGGCCGGATATATTTTAGTCAGAAAGCAGGCAGAGTCTGCATTGTGACGCGAAATTGCCGATATAGCATGCGAGACCAACACTAATAATAAGGATCGCCATGTTTTCCACCATTACATCAGGTATCGCTTCCCGTCACAGCTGGCAGAAGCGTTCACACTCAGCGGCAACGCTGAGCTCTCTCAACGGCTCCATCGCCATGATTGAATTCTCCCCCGATGGCACCATTCTCAGCGCGAATGCGCTGTTTCTGGCGCGCATGGGCTACGCGCTGGCGGAGATCGAAGACCAGCACCACAGCCTGTTCTGTACCGCAGAGCAGCTTGAGTCTCGGGACTACCAGGATTTCTGGCTGCGACTGAACCGGGGCGAAAGCTTCAGCGATAAGTTCCTGCGCGTGGCGAAAAACGGCCGACCGGTATGGCTCGAAGCCAACTATGTGCCGGTGCAGAACCGCCACGGCCGGGTGATTAAAATCGTCAAACTGGCAACCGACATCACCGATCATATCAACGATGCGCAGGAGCAGCGCGCCATCACCACCGCCATAGAACGGTCGATGGCGGTGATCGCTTTTAACCTCAAAGGTGAAGTGCTGAAAGCCAATGATAACTTCCTGAAAACCATGGGCTACCGTCGTGAGGAGGTAGAAGGTGTGCACCACCGTCGCTTCTGCTCACAGGCGCTGCGCGACAGCCGCGAATATAGCGAGTTCTGGCAGCAGCTGAACCGCGGCGAATTTGTCTCAGGTCAGTTTCCACGGGTCAATAAACGGGGTGAGACTATCTGGCTGCGCGCCACCTACAACCCGGTGTTTGACGAACAGGGCAGACTCTACAAAATCGTGAAATTCGCCACCGATGTGACCGCGCAGGTGGAAAAGAATCAGCAGGAACATGATGCGGCACAGCGGGCTTATCACACCGCGCTGCAAACGGATGAAAGCACAAAGCTGGGTGCCGATGTTATCGCCAGCAGCGTGCAGACCATGAACGCCCTGGCGGGTGAACTGCAGGGGATCTCCGGTGATATTACCGGACTGAGTGAATCCTCAGAGCGTATCGGCGCGATTGTGGAAGGTATCCGCCGGATAGCCGATCAGACTAACCTGCTGGCGTTGAATGCCGCTATTGAAGCGGCGCGGGCCGGAACCCATGGCCGCAGCTTTGCGGTAGTGGCTAATGAAGTCCGCACGCTGGCAGCAAACATCAATCGCGCCACCACCGACATCGAAAATCGGATACAGCAAAACCATCAGCTGGCGAGCCGGGCACTGAAAGGGATTGAATCCAACCTGAAGCGCGCCGATCAGGGCGTACAGCTGGCCCAGGAGGCGGGCGGCGTGATTGCGGAAATCCGTGAAGGCGCAACGGATGTAGTACGCGCCATCGGCCAGGTGACCAAAACGCTTAAAGTCTGACGCTCTGCGGGGGCAATCGCCCCCTTTTAAGGTGTTGCCTGAACCGGCGCTTCTGGCGTCGGCGGGATAAAGATATGATCCAGAATCGCCCGCATTACGGGTGCCGCAGTAATCCCTTCGTTGCCACCATTCTCCAGAATTAACGCTACCGCCACTTTGGGGTCATTAAACGGCGCAAAGGCGGTGTAGAAGATATGGTCACGCAGCCGTACCGGTATCATTTTCGCGTTATAGGTCTGGTTCTGGCGCAGGCTGAACACCTGCGACGTCCCGCTTTTCGCAGCGATGCCATAGGGTGCCGTGTGGAAATATTTATAACCGGTGCCGTTGGGTGCGTTAGCCATGCCAAACATCGCGTGGCGTACCAGCGACCAGTAAGGTGAATGAGGATCGCCAATCTGCGCTTCATGCTGCTGCGGATGATAGTTCTCCACCAGCGTGCCGCGCTGGGTTTTCTCCAGCAGATGGGGGGCAATGACCCGACCGTTATTAATCAGCGCCACCATCGCTTTCACCATCTGAATGGGTGTCGCAATCCAGTAACCCTGTCCGATACCGACTGAAACCGTATCGCCCTGATACCAGGCCTTTTTATGCACCTTCTGCTTCCACTCCCGGCTCGGCAGTAAACCGCTGTACTCCTCATTCAGGTCGATACCGGTCGATTTACCATAGCCAAACTGGCTGAGCATGGTGTGAATGCGATCGATGCCCATCATAAACGCCACCTGGTAGAAGAAGGTATCGGCGGACTCTTCGATTGCCCGCGTCACATCCAGCATGCCGTGCCCGGTTTTTTTCCAGTCGCGATAGCGCCGGTCCGTGCCTGGCAGCGTCCAGGTGGGTGCGCCAAAGAATTGCGACTGCGGCGTAATCACATGAGTCAGCAGCGCCGACATCGCCATGTAAGGCTTCACCGTGGAGGCGGGCGGATAAAGACCCTGCGTGACGCGGTTAATCAGCGGCAGGTCTTTATCCTGTAGCAGCTTTTTGTAGGCCTGATAGCTGATGCCTTTCACAAACGGATTGGGGTCATAGCTGGGGCTGGAGACCATCGCCAGCACGGAGCCGTCGTGCGGATCTTCAATCAGCAGCGCCGCACGCTGCCCCGCCAGCAGGCTTTCCACATACTGTTGCAGGTGCAGATCCAGCGTCAGCGTCAGGTTTTTACCCGCGACCGGCGGCACCTCTTTCAGCACCCGCACAATGCGGCCATGATTATCCACTTCCACTTCCTGATAACCCGGCTTGCCGTGCAGCAGCGCTTCGTAATAGCCCTCAATCCCCTGCTTACCAATGTTATGGTCAGCCGCATAGTTTTCGGCGATGCCTTCCGCATTCAGCCGTTTATAGTCGTTATCGTTGATTTTCGACACATAGCCGATCACATGCGCCAGATCCGCGCCATAGGGATATTCACGATCCTGGTAGGTCTCAATGCTGGCGCCGGTGAAGTGAAACTGATTGACCGCAAAGCGGGCGACCTGCTCTTCAGTCAGCTCCTCTTTCAGCACCACCGGCTTGTAACGGCTGGTCTGCTTCAGCGCATGGCGGAAGGTGTCGATTTCGTCCGGCGTCAGATTAACGATCGGCGTGAGTGCCCGCAGCGTGGCGTCCATGTCGCTGATTTTGTAAGGCGTCAGCGTAATGGCGTACCAGCTGACGTTTCGCACCAGCGGAATGCCGTTGCGGTCATAAATCAGCCCGCGCGTCGGGGCGATGGGGATCATTTTGATGTCGTTCTGGTTAGAGCGCGTCTGGTAATAGCCATGATCACGCACCTGTAAGCGAAAAAGGTTTACGCCAAGAATGGTGAAACAGAGACAGACCAGAGCAAAGGCTATTGCAGCGCGGCGGGCAAACAGCTTCTCTTCAGCTTGGAAGTTACGAAAGTTCATCAGGGGGCATTATCAGGCGATTAATTATTATCTGTTATTGCGCACCATGATAAAGCGCGATCGCGGGCGTGCCAGCGCGAAGATGCACAAGCCTGACCAAAAGTGTGTCATTTGATGTGAATGTTACCGGGACGGCGAGGCGGGAAAATGCAGATCCCCCGGTTAAGGGGGATCTGCGCAAGGGGATCGGGCAGCAGGCGTCAATGCCTGCCACGCTGATTAATCACCCAGCAGAACAGACTCCAGCGCAATCTTGATCATGTCGTTGAAGGTGGTCTGACGCTCAGCAGCGGTGGTCTGCTCGTGCGTACGGATGTGGTCTGATACGGTGCAGATGGTCAGCGCTTTAGCACCGAACTCTGCGGCCACACCGTAGATACCTGCAGCTTCCATCTCAACGCCGAGGATGCCATATTTTTCCATCACGTCGAACATCTGCGGATCCGGGGTGTAGAAGAGATCGGCAGAGAAGATGTTACCTACGCGCGCTTCAACACCCAGGTTTTTCGCCGCATCAACCGCGTTACGCACCATGTCGAAGTCAGCAATCGCAGCAAAATCGTGATCTTTGAAACGCATACGGTTCACTTTGGAATCGGTGCAGGCACCCATACCAATCACGATGTCACGCAGTTTTACATCGGCACGCACGGCACCACAGGAGCCCACACGGATGATCTTTTTCACGCCGAAGTCGGTGATCAGCTCTTTGGTGTAGATGGAGCAGGAAGGAATACCCATTCCGTGGCCCATTACAGAGACTTTGCGGCCTTTATAGGTGCCGGTGTAGCCCAGCATCCCGCGCACGTTGTTCACTTCTACCGGATTTTCCAGGAAGGTTTCAGCAATGTGCTTTGCACGCAGCGGATCGCCAGGCATCAGCACGACGTCTGCGAAATCGCCCATTTCAGCATTAATATGAGGGGTTGCCATTGTTTAATCCTTGTTAAATTGCTGATTTACAGCATGTTCTTGCCATAGTCCATCTCGGACAGGCCAAAATAGTGTGCAATTGTCTGACCAATATCGGCGAAAGTTTCGCGGTAACCGAGTGAACCCGGCTCGACTTTCGGTCCGTAGATAAGAATCGGAATGTGCTCACGCGTGTGTTCAGTACCTTCCCACGTCGGGTCACAGCCGTGGTCAGCGGTCAGGATCAGAATGCCATCTTCTCCGACTAACTCCATCAGCTCAGGCAGACGACGGTCAAACAGCTCCAGCCCGCCCGCATAACCGGCAACATCACGACGATGTCCCCAGGTTGAGTCGAAATCAACGAAGTTAGTGAAAACAATCGCCTGATCCGGCGCAGTTTTCATCTCCTGAATCGTGGCGTCAAACAGCGCATCCAGACCGGTCGCTTTGACCTTTTTGGTAATGCCCTGCTCAGCATAGATATCGGCGATTTTACCCACGGAGATCACGTGACCGCCCTTCTCATCCACCAGCTTTTTCAGCATGGTGGCGGATGGTGGCTCAACTGCCAGGTCGTGACGATTGCCGGTGCGCTCGAACTGACCCGCTTTGTCGCCCACAAACGGACGGGCGATAACCCGGCCAATGTTGTAGCCACCTTCGGTCAGCTCTTCACGGGCGATTTCGCACAGCGCATAGAGTCGATCCAGACCAAAAGTCTCTTCGTGACAGGCTATCTGGAACACCGAGTCCGCAGAGGTATAGAAAATCGGCTTGCCGGTTTTCATATGCTCTTCGCCCAGTTGGTCGAGGATCACCGTACCTGAAGAGTGGCAGTTCCCGAGATAGCCCGGCAGATCTGCACGCTCAACCAGTTTGTCCAGCAACTCCTGTGGGAAGCTGTTCTCTTTGTCGCTGAAGTAGCCCCAGTCAAACAGCACCGGCACACCGGCGATCTCCCAGTGGCCTGACGGCGTATCTTTACCTGACGAAAGCTCGCTGGCGTAAGCGTACGCGCCGGTGATTTTCGCCTCAGGATCCAGACCTGCCGGGAAGCGGCCGGTCGACAGCTCTGCGGCTTTGCCCAGACCCAGCGCGGTAAGATTAGGCAGATGCAACGGGCCTTTACGTCCCTTGTCTGCTTCACCCCTGAAACAGGCTTCGGCGATGTGACCTAAAGTATCCGAACCTGCGTCGCCGAATTTATCGGCATCTTTACTGGAGCCAATTCCAAAGGAATCGAGAACCATAATAAAAGCACGTTTCATGCAAGTCTCCTGCGCATTGGCGCGTGACAAGTCAAAAAAAAGCGATCAGATCAGTATACCCGAATGCATCGCAGCTGGCACCGGTTACCGGTCAGTTAGCTGATATCGCTCACACGGCGATAGACAACCGGCGTCTCAGCCGGGGCGGAATTACCGAGCACCAGCGCGGCTTTGACCGCGGCGGCGGCCTGCTGCCATTTGTCTTCGCTGCTGGCGTGAATGATCGCCAGTGGACGCTGCGCATCGGCACGTTCGCCCAGGGTGATCATGTCGCTTAAGCCGACGCTGTAATCAATACTATCGCTGGCACGCTGACGTCCGCCACCCATTGCCACCACCGCCAGACCCAGCGCACGGGTATCCATGCTGCTGACGATGCCTGGCTGGTCGGCATACACCGGCTTGCTCAGCATGGCTTGCGGCAGATAAGCGTCGTAGCGTTCCACGAAATCGGCAGGTCCCTGCTGGGCAGCGACCATACGACCAAATATCTCGGCTGCTTTGCCGTTATCCAGCACCGTCATCAGCTTCTGACGCGCTTCGGTGTCGCTGGCGGCCAGTTTGCCGGAGACCAGCATTTCGCTGCAGAGCGCCAGCGTCACTTCCAGCAGGCGCGGATTCCGCTCTTCGCCGGTCAGGAAGCGAACCGCTTCACGCACTTCCAGCGCGTTACCGGCTGAGGAGGCGAGAACCTGGTTCACATCCGTCAGCAGTGCGGTGGTCTGGCAACCTGCGCCATTGGCGACGCCAACAATTGACTGCGCCAGACTTTCTGACGCCTCATAGGTTGGCATAAACGCGCCGGAACCCACTTTGACATCCATCACCAGTGCATCCAGCCCTTCTGCCAGCTTCTTCGCCAGAATCGAGGCGGTAATCAGCGGGATCGAATCGACGGTGGCGGTGATGTCACGCGTGGCGTAGAAACGCTTATCCGCCGGTGCCAGCGAGCTGGTCTGGCCGATAATCGCCACACCCACCTGCTTGATGATCTCGCGGAAGCGGTCATCGCTCGGGAAGATATCGAAGCCCGGGATCGCTTCCAGTTTATCCAGCGTGCCACCGGTATGGCCAAGGCCACGACCCGAGATCATCGGGACATATCCGCCGCAGGCCGCGACCATCGGCCCTAACATCAGCGACGTCACATCGCCGACGCCGCCGGTCGAGTGCTTATCCACCACCGGGCCATTGAGATTAAGTGATTTCCAGTTCAGTACCGTACCGGAATCACGCATCGCCATGGTCAGCGCGACCCGCTCAGGCAGCGTCATGTCGTGGAAATAGATGGTCATCGCCAGCGCGGCAATCTGACCTTCCGAGACGGTGTTATCACGCACGCCATTGATGAAGAAGCGAATCTCCTCTTCAGTCAGCGCATGGCCGTCACGTTTTTTGCGAATAATTTCTTGTGGCAGGAACAAGGTAACCCCCTGGTTCAGGGAAATCAGGATGGGGAACAGGCGGTCAGCGACCGCCTGAAGGATCAGTAACCCGCTTTGCTGGTGTCGCTGTCATGACCCAGGGTGTTGAGCAGGCTCGCCAGCAGGCTTGATGCACCAAAGCGGAAATGACGCGCATCGGCCCAGTCGGCACCCAGCGTCTCTTCCGCCATTTTCAGATAGATCGCGGCATCTTCAGCGGTGCGCACGCCACCAGCGGGCTTAAAGCCAACCTGCTGGCTGACGCCTTTATCGCGGATCACGTTCATCATGATCTGCGCCACTTCAGGCGTGGCGTTAACCGGCACTTTACCGGTAGAGGTTTTAATGAAATCGGCACCGGCATCAATGGCAATCTCAGAGGCCTGACGGATCAGCGCTTCCTGCTTCAGTTCACCGGTTTCGATGATCACTTTCAGCAGCACATCTGCTTCGGCACAGGCGGTTTTACAGGCTTTTACCAGATCGAAACCGACCTGACTGTTACCGGCGATCAGCGCACGATACGGGAACACCACATCCACTTCATCGGCACCGTAGGCGATAGCGGCGCGGGTTTCTGCCAGCGCAATATCAATGTCGTCATTGCCGTGCGGGAAGTTAGTCACCGTGGCGATGCGGATCTCCGGAGTTCCCTGCTCGCGCAGCGTTTTACGGGCAATCGGAATAAAACGCGGATAGATACAGATTGCGGCGGTGTTGCCTGCCGGGGATTTGGCCTGATGACACAGGGCGATCACTTTTGCGTCGGTGTCGTCGTCATTCAGGGTGGTTAAATCCATCAGTTTCAGGGCGCGCAGGGCAAGGTCTTTGATATCGGTCATGAGGCTCTCCAAAGGATCGGGGTGCAACCCACCGGCTCGCCGGCGGAATGTTATAATAATAACACTCTGATGCGGCCTGATATGTGCCAGGAGTCACATAGGAATAAGAAATTAGTGCAACATTGCCACGTTTACTGTGACTAACATTACAGATAACAGGGCTTGGTGGTTATTATACGCCAGCGGGTGCAATGTTACTATTATCACATTTAAGCGCGAAAGCTGCAGGTCGGGTGAGACGCGGGCGGTCAGTTGCGCAGCGCCGGGAAAGCGGGATCGAGCTGAAATAGCTGCTGACTGTTGTGCCACAGCGCATCAGCAATCTCCTCCGGTGACTCTTCTCGCAGGCTGCAGAGCACCTCCCACACCTGACGCGCCCGCTCCGGACGATTAGGCTGGCCCTGAAAGCCCTGCAGCGGCATATCGGGTGCATCGGTTTCCAGCAGCAGCGAAGAGAGCGGCAGCTGCGCCACGGTCTGACGGGTTTTGCTGGCGCGTTCATAGGTAATGGTCCCGCCGATGCCAATCGCATAACCCAGCTTAATAAAGGCCTGCGCCTGCTGCAGGCTGCCCGCAAAACCATGCACCACGCCACGGCGCGGCAGATCGTAACGACGCAGAATCTGAGCCAGCTTGTCATGAGTGCGGCGCGAATGCAGGATCACCGGCAGCTGATACGCTTTCGCCAGCTTAAGCTGCGCCTCAAGAAAGCGTTGCTGCTTATCAAACTGCGGATCGTCGCGATAGAGATCCAGCCCGATCTCGCCGATCGCCACCAGCTTACGCGGCCGCTGTTGCAGTAAGGTTTCCAGCTGGTCGAGATGGGCCTCCTGATGATTTTCGATGACAATTGGATGCAGGCCCAGCGCGGCATAGAGCGCCGGTTGCGCCGCGGCTAACGCGCAGACCCGCTCAAAGCGGCTGGCATCGATCGCCGGAACGATAATCTTTTCCACGCCAGCTTCTGCAGCACGTGCCAGGCTGCCAGAGATATCCCCTTCAAACGGCGGAAAATCGAAGTGGCAGTGCGTATCGATAAACTTCATGCCAGCGATCCTTTGTCGTAATCAGCATCATTATCCGCCAGCGGCGGTGTGATGATGAGGCGGGTATCGGGTGCATTGGCTACCGGTGCAGGCGGCGTAACGATACGCGCCGTGGTCATCGGTTCCGCATCGCTCAGCCACTGGCCCAGCGTGGCAAGAAAATAGCGACCACAACGCCGTCCCAGATGATAATCCTGATTCAGTGAAGCGATGCGGCTCCCCAGCGCACTGCTGGCCAGCGCATGCGGCGGAAAGATTTCGATAATGCGCAAATCATCGGGCGGATTCTCAATGAACTGCTGAATTTCCCGATAGCTCTGTTCATGCTTATTCAGCACGTTGATCATCGGCTGCAGTGCGCCGGTGCTGAGCCAGCGTTCCATCCGCTTAAACCATTTCGGGGTATAGAACATCTGCGACGGCACGGTGCGGATCACCACAATGGTATCAGCGCCACGGCGGGCGGCTTCACGCACCGGAATCGCATCGCTGATGCCGCCATCGAGATAGCTGATCCCTTCCAGACTGACCCCCAGCCGGTAAAACCCGGGAATGGCACTGGAGGCTTTGATCAGATCCAGCCAGTTATCGGCGGTCGGGTTGAAGTAGCCAGGCGTGTAGTCGTCACTGCGGCAGGCGCACATATAAAACTCGCGGCCGCTGGAGAACAGCTGTTCCGCGCTGCTCATCGCCAGCGGAAATTCACTGCGGGTAATATCTATCAGCCAGTCGAGGTCGATCAGATTGCCACCACGCACAAAGCGCAGCGGATCAAAGAAGCGTTTACTGGTGGTATAGCGGGTAATCACACGCCGGGCATAGCCGGGCTGACCACAGACAAAGGCAGAAAGATTTTGTGCACCGGCAGAGGTGCCGAGCATCAGCTGAAAAGGGTTGAATCGGGCACGCTGAAATTCATCTAATACGCCTGCGGTGAAAATGCCGCGTTGACCGCCGCCTTCACAAACCAGCGCAATCTTCTGAGATTTAAACGGAGTCAGGGCCAGAGGTTCAATGGCGCCGAGCGTGACAGGAATGCGTATACCCACAGTACGAACCTCAAAAAGGGGTTCCGGGTCTGCTGGAGGATCGATCCGTTAAAGACGGCAGCATTCCGGAGAACCAGTCATATGTTCCTTTAACCGGCAGGCCAGCTGGGCTGGCTTGCCTTGCAGCGATGTGAAGGTGTCCCTCTCTTCACGTCAGTCGCTACAGATGACTGGTCTCCGCTCTATGCTTTGCGTTGCATTACACTGCAGGACTCATCGGCTAAAGCTTTTTACGGCCGGTAAACAGGCTGATGAGGAACAGGATAATACCAACGACGAAGACAACTTTAGCTGCCCATGCTGCTGTGCCCGCTAAACCGCCAAAACCTAACGCTGCAGCGATCAGTGCGATCACCAGAAAAATAATGCCCCAACGAAACATAAGCCTCTCCTTACCCTATTTAAAAATCGAATATTTAAAATCGATCTGCTTATTTCATCCCCGGATGGGTATCTTTTATTCGTACGGCCACAGAAGTGGCCGCACGCAAGCTTAAGATTTAACCGTCAGGTCATTCTTAACGCTTTTCACGCCTTCAATGGCTTTAGCAATGCTTTCTGCACGATCTGACTGTGCCTGATTAGCAACCTGCCCTGAAAGCTGAACAACGCCGTCTGTGGTCTCAACTTTTACGTTGCGCGACGGAACAATGTCATCCGCTAATAGCTTAGCTTTAATTTCGCTGGTCGTGGCGGTATCGCCCGCATAACCTTTCATTGATGATGCTTTGCTGTCTCTGACGTGTAGTTTGTCACTGACGGATTTAACACCTTCGATTTTCTGCACCACAGCCACAGCCTTCTCAGCCTGATCCTGTGAGGTGACGAAACCGCTTAAGGTCACGACGCCGCTATGCGTTTTTACCGAGATATCCGTGCTTTTAATTGCGTCATCATCTACCAGTGCCGCTTTGGCTTTGGCGGTGATGCCGCTGTCATCCATATAACCATCGACTTTTTTCATAGAACTATCGATTTTTGAACCCGCGCTGTCGGCTGTCTGTGACGCTTTCTGCGACATTGATTCGTCAGCCAGTGCGCTGCCGCTGATCAGTGCTGAGCCAATCATGGCGGCCATCAGGGTTTTAGCAATCTTAGTCTTGTTCATCGATATCTTCCTTCTATCAGTTAACTCACCCAAAAACTGTGGGCGCAACAGAGGCACAGGTGCCGCTGCGTTACAGGACGTAAGGACAAGAGAAGTCTCTTCCGCCGTCCGATAGAGTAATCATAGACGGCATTTTGCAATTTGCCTGGCTAACTGGTTGATCACACGTCAAAACAGAAGAAAAACGGGGTTTTTAGGAGGAGTCTGGAAGGAGGAAAACAGGGCCACTCCCAGCTGGAATGGCCCGGAAACAGGCGATTAGTGCTCGCGCGTTTTGCGGAAACGGACGTCGGGGTAACGTTCCTGCGTAATATTAAGATTAACCATGGTTGGCGCGATATAAGTCAAATTATTGCCGCCATCGAGTGCCAGGTTAACTTCGTTTTTACGCTGGAAGTCCTCAAACTTTTTCGCGTCGCTGCATTCAACCCAGCGCGCCGTAGAGACGTTGATCGCTTCGTAGATCGCTTCGACGTTATATTCGCTTTTCAGACGGGCGACCACCACATCGAACTGCAGCACCCCGACCGCACCCACGATCAGATCGTTGTTATGCACGGGACGGAACACCTGTACCGCACCCTCTTCCGACAGCTGAACCAGCCCTTTCAGCAGCTGTTTCTGCTTCAGCGGATCGCGCAGACGAATACGGCGGAACAGCTCTGGCGCGAAGTTCGGAATACCGGTGAACTTCATGTTTTCACCCTGAGTAAAGGTGTCGCCAATCTGAATAGTGCCGTGGTTATGCAGGCCGATGATATCGCCGGGATACGCTTCTTCAACGTGCGAACGGTCGCCCGCCATAAAGGTCAGGGCGTCGGAGATCACCACATCTTTGCCAGTGCGCACCTGACGCAGCTTCATCCCTTTTTCATATTTACCGGACACCACACGCATAAAGGCCACGCGGTCGCGGTGTTTCGGGTCCATGTTGGCCTGGATCTTAAACACGAAGCCGGTGAACTTCTCTTCTTTCGCTTCTACCGTGCGGGTGTCGGTATCACGCGGCATCGGACGCGGTGCCCATGCCACCAGGCCATCCAGCATATGGTCAACGCCAAAGTTACCCAGCGCGGTGCCGAAGAAGACCGGCGACAGCTTGCCGCTCAGGAAGGCTTCCTGCTCAAACTCGTGCGATGCACCCTGTACCAGCTCCAGCTCTTCACGCAGCTGTGCCGCCAGATCGTCACCGACTGCGGTGTCGAGGTCCGGGTTGTTCAGCCCCTTCACGATGCGGACATCCTGAATGGTGTGGCCTTTACCGGTCTGGTAGAGATAGGTCTCATCTTTGTAGAGATGATAAACCCCTTTGAACAGTTTGCCGCAGCCGATAGGCCAGGTGATCGGTGCGCAGGCAATTTTCAGCTCGCTTTCCACCTCATCCAGCACTTCCATCGGGTCGCGGATGTCACGGTCAAGTTTGTTCATAAAGGTCAGGATCGGCGTATCGCGCAGACGGGTAACTTCCATCAGCTTACGGGTACGATCCTCGACGCCTTTAGCGGCATCAATCACCATCAGACAGCAGTCAACCGCGGTCAGCGTACGGTAGGTATCTTCCGAGAAATCTTCGTGACCCGGGGTATCCAGCAGGTTCACCAGGCTATCGCGATAGGGAAACTGCATCACCGAGGTGGTAATGGAGATACCACGCTGTTTCTCCATCTCCATCCAGTCCGACTTAGCGTGCTGGTTAGAGCCACGGCCTTTTACCGTACCGGCGGTCTGGATAGCCTGTCCGAACAGCAACACTTTTTCGGTAATGGTGGTTTTACCGGCATCCGGGTGCGAAATGATCGCGAAGGTGCGGCGGCGTGCCACCTCTTCTAAAAAGGGATTAGACATGGAATTCTTCTCAATAGGCAGCGCAACTTACTGGCGCTGCTGATAAATCACGGTGGCCGGCAGAACCTTACCGGCGGGTAAACGGTGCCAAAAACGATCTTTCATCGTTGGCGGGTCAGCGCGAAGTTACATTGGCGTGAATTCCGGTTACCTGGTCAGCTTTAAGGCGGCATAGCATACAATATTTTGCGCGCGCGGCCTACAGGGAGAGGGGCAGGATTTCAGGGGCGGGGAATCGGGGAACGCTGGATGCCACAACAAAGCGGGACGGGTCTGCGCCCGTCCCGCCGCCATTATCCCAGCACCTTTCTGACGCAGGCTTTGAAGATCTGCACACCAATCTCCAGCGAGTCGAGATCAAAATGCATGTCAGGATGATGCAATCCTGGCGTCAGGTTGGTGCCCAGCCCCCAGAAGCCCGCTTTTACACCCGGACGCTTCACCGGATAGTAGAAAAAGTCCTCGCTGCCTGGCGTGGTCCGGGTTGACAGCGTGCCCTCTTCGCCCAGCACCTCGACGATCGCGGCGCGGATCACCGCCGTCGCCTCATCATCAATCTCGGCGGCGGGCATCTCTTTTAATACGCGGACCTCGGCGCTGGCACCCAGTGCCGCCACGCTGTGAGTAATGGCGCGCGTGACCTGCTCTTTCAGCAGCGTCATCGGCCCGTTCTCCTGCGAACGCAGATCCCAGACTACGCGGGCTTCATCCGGCACTGAGTTGGTGACACCGGCGTCGCACAGGAAGCGGGTCGCTTTGACGCTCCAGGTCAGGCCGGGCGAGAGATGGATGGCGTTGACCGCCTGAACCGCCTGTACGGCAGCATCCAGCGCATTCACCCCAAGGTGCGGACGCGCCGCATGGGCGGGCTGGCCTTTGATGGTCGCTTCCAGCGTGCTGCAGGCTGAGTAGAGCACCGCAGGCACCGCCTGGCCGACCACGCACTCCTCCAGCGGACGCAGATGGAACCCCAGAATCATCTCCACATCATCCAGTGCGCCACCTTCGATCATTGAGAGCGCACCGGCGCCCAGCTCCTCGGCGGGCTGGAACAGGATCTTCAGCCGGCCACGTTTCACCGCGCCCTCCTGCAGCAGAGCCGTCGCCGCCGTCAGCACGACCGAAGAGTGACCGTCGTGACCGCAGGTGTGGCGCGCACACGGCACGCCATCAATGATGTGCCCCAGCGCATCCATGTCCGCGCGCAGTGCCAGCACCGGACCCGGCACACCGCTGTCGATCTCGGCCACAATGCCCGTGGTGTTATTGATATTGCGCGTCACCTTCAGGCCCGCTTTCTCCAGCTGATCGGCGATGTAGGCCGAGGTTTTCACCTCCTGAAAACCCAGCTCCGGAATTTCGTGTAAATAGTGGTAATGCTCTAATACCTCAGACACAGCGTTACTCCTGAATAAACAGACGCATAACAGACATTGCGATCAGCGCGTTGATGATGCTCACCAGCATCAGCAGCGGCCAGTATTTTTTTGGCACATCGGCCACGCCCAGCAGCCGTCCCATATATTGCAGCTGCGATCCCATCAGGAAAATCGCCGGGGCCAGAATCGTGATATCCGCGCCGGTCAGCAGCCCTTTGGTCAGCAGACTCACCGCTACGCCGGTACCCGCCGACGATGAGAGCCAGGCGGTGAGCAGCACCGTAATTGCCTCGCCCGGCAGGCCGAACAGCCCCATCACTGGCGCAAAAACGTGCCCGAGAAACTGCATGATGCCGAGCAGATTGAGCACTTCTGCCAGCACATAGGCCATCACCACATTTGGCATCAGGTTGTGAATGGCAATGTGAAAGCCTTTACGCGCGCCGGTCACAAACACATCAAAGGGATTACTGCTGGTCGTGATTTTATTTTCCATCGGCGAAATCCTTCTTATAAACACTGTTTAACACAGCGCGCGTTATCGCCGCACCGACAAATTTCAGCACGAACATTAATAACAGCGGAATAATAATCGGCAGCGTCATTGAGGCGAATAGCGCGGAGCCGATGGCGAAGTAATTATTGATTAAGCCGGCACCGGAATATTGCCAGGCACTCATCACCACCACCTCTTTTTTACCGATCTGTTTCTGGTCGGCCATCTCTTTGGTTAATGCCGCGCCCGCGTCGGTACTTTGCAGGTCGGTGATTAACGCCAGACCGCAATGGCCCGGCAGCCCCATCAGCGGCTTAAGCAGCGGCGTCAGCAACCGATGCGCCGCGCGAATCGCGCCGTAGTGGGTGAAGATTTCCAGCACGCCCAGCGCCAGCATCACCGTGGGCGTCAGCGACAGCGCAAACAGGAAACCCGCTTTGGCACTGAGTCCGCCTGCGCCAAGAAAGGTGTTGCTGGCGGGATCTTTCATGGTGCCAAAGCTGCCGCCCAGCGTGGTGAAGTCAAAGGCGCCCAGCCATGAAAGACCCTCGACGTTATAAAACAGCCCTGAGAAAAACAGGATGGCAAAAATTAACGCGACATAACTGCCTTTGGTCGCCGTCATTTTTACCGGACTAATAACACTTTCATCTGACATTATTTTCTCCTGATAACCTGGCTTGCCGCCTCTTCCCTGCCGTGGCAAGTTTCAATATATGGAACTGAGTTCTAAGCATGATTTATGCCAGAGCCGATTGGCGCGCGATGATTAATGGCCCTGCTGTCACCTCTGGGCGTTTAATCCACGCCATGCCTGTTATGGCTCTGCGAAATATCTTTTTCTGACGGCAACGTGATATTTCCGGCGCGTCATCAGATGACCGCTATTTCTCCAGCTTCAGCGGCGATTGCACCAGCAGGATAGCGACCGGGCGCACTATCATGGTGCTGAAATTCTGATTTTGTTGCCCGATAAGGAGTGATGCAGAATGAGAATCGCTCGTATTCAATTTGTGAAATAATTCTATTTAAATCAATCAGATAAATTAGCTGTTTTTGCGGAAAAGCCTTCGCTTTACTAACATATTTGATGCATAATTCACCGACTATACCTGTTTATTTAACATCTTCTTAAAAGGACTCGGCCATGCTGACTGCTGAAATGACTGGGCGTTTAAACGACCAGCTGAACCTGGAATTTTTCTCTGCCAATCTTTATCTGCAAATGAGCGCCTGGTGCAGCGACAAAGGCTTTGAGGGTGCCGCTTCCTTCCTGAAGATGCATTCACGCGAAGAGATGCAGCATATGCAGCGTCTGTTTGATTACCTGAGCGATACCGGCGGCATGCCGGTGCTGGGTACCATCGCTGCGCCGCCAGTCTCTTTCACCTCGCTGAATGAAATTCTGCAGCAGGCGCTGGAGCATGAGCAGCTCATCACCAGCAAAATCAATGAACTGGCCCATGCCGCCATGACCACACAGGATTACTCTACCTTCAACTTCCTGCAGTGGTATGTTGCCGAGCAGCATGAAGAAGAGAAGCTGTTCAAAACCGTGCTGGATAAACTGGCGCTGGTCAGCAACAGCGGCAACGGTCTGTTCCTGGTCGATAAAGATCTGGGCCGGATGAGCACCGAGAACCACGCAGAATAATGTTTATCGGCCCCTTTTCGGGGCCGATCTTATTGCCGTCTTGCTGACACCACTGCACCGCTATTCCAGCCGGTAACTCGCGGCTTTCACGCCATTCACCCACAGTTCACGGCTTTCACCCGCAGGCAGTAGCAGCGCGATCTCCCGCCAGGCTGGCTGGTAATCTCCACGTTTTTCCACCGTCAGATTGATACGCGTAGCGCTGCTGCAGAGCGTCCAGCGAAGCCATAGCGCATTACCCTGCTGCCAGCCGTGGCTCTCGCCATCGTCATCAAACATTTCGCCTTGTGTCTGCACGCCTTCGGGGGCAGGCCATAGCTGCCATTGCCGCACCGTGTCGCGCCGCGCATCGGTGGTGCTTTCGCACTCGCCCAGCGGGATCACCGCACCGGCCCGCACAAGCAGCGGCAGCCGATCCAGCGGCGCATCCAGCGTGATAGTCTCACCGCCCGCAAATGCCTTGCCGCTGTGCCAGTCATACCAGCCGCCGCCGTAGCGGGGCAGATAGACTTCACGACTGCGCGCCCCCTGCTCTACTACGCTGGCGACCAGCAGATCGCGCCCCAGCATAAAGTCATCACACTCCTGATAGGTCAGCGGATCCTGCTCATGATCGAGAAAGGTCGGTCGCAGCATCGGCTCATCTTCCACGCTGGCCTGCCACGCCAGGTTATAGAGGTAGGGCATCAGGCGATAGCGCAGCCGGATCGCCTCGCGGATCATCGGTGTGACCTCCGGGTACATCCAGGGCTCGTTTACCGTGTGATCGTCATTCCAGGAGTGAATAGTAAAGCGCGGGTGCATCACGCCGTTCTGAACCCAGCGCACAAACAGCTCGGCATCCGGCTTATCGCCCGAGAAGCCGCCGACATCGTGCCCGACGTTAAACAGCCCGGAGAGGCTCATCCCCAGTCCCATGCGGATGTTGTAGCGCAGGGTTTGCCAGCTGGTGCGGTTATCGCCGCTCCAGGTCTGTACATAGCGCTGCATCCCGGCGCAGCCGGAACGTGAGATCAGATAAGGGCGTTTGTCCGGTGCAAACTGCTGCTGGGCTTCCATTGAGGCGCGCATCATCAGCAACGGCATTACCGGCCGGATATACTTGATGGCGATCGGCTGACCAAAACCGTGACAGCGCGCTTCGCCATCCCACACCTCATATTCGTTGTTGTCATTCCAGGTGGAATCGATGCCCTTTTCCAGCAGCTGCCGGGTGACATTCTCCTGCCACCAGCGCACCGCTTGGGGATGAGTGAAGTCGAGGTGCGAGCCTTCATCGTCCCAGAACACCGACCGCTCTGGACGATCCTGCTCAGAGTCACGAATAAACAGCCCCTGCGCGGCCACTTCCTGATAGCGCGGATGATCCTGCAGCAGGCAGGGCTTGATGTTGGCTGCCAGCTTCATTCCGGCAGTATGAAACGCGTCGCTCAGCGCATTGGGATTCGGGACTTTGTCGTAGTTCCAGTTGAAGACGTAGCGCTTGTTGTTAATCGAGGTGTAACCCGAAGAGAGCTGGAACGAGTCGCAGGGAATTTCATGCTCGCGACACAGACGGATAAAGGATTGCAGCTGCTGTTGTGCGTCGGGCGCGTCGGTGTAGTGCATGGTGGACCCGCTGTAGCCCAGGCTCCACTTCGGCTGAAACAGGGTGCGACCGGTCAGACGCACAAAGGCTTTGGTGACGTCGAGCAGCGTCGGGCCCAGCATCATGTAGTAATCGAGATCGCCCGCCTCGGCGCGGTAGCGACGATAAGGGAGATGGTAGTTATCCAGCTCATTCCCCAGATCGAGCCAGCTGCTGCTCAGGTTGTCATAGAACAGGCCAAAACTGACGCCATCGCGCTGCGTCAGGGTAAACGGAATATGTTTATAGAGCGGATCGGTGCTGGCGGCGTTGTAGCCCATGGCGTCCAGATTTCGCATCTCAAAACGGCGGTTAACGCGGTTCAGGTCGCCACTCTTCTCGCCCAGGCCATAAACCCGATCCTGCGGCTGGCGACGCTGATAGTGCTCGACTCCATCACCGTGCGCATTGAGCAGATAGGCACCGGTGTGACGGTCGGCGACCAGCGGCTGCCAGCTCTCACCATCAAACTGCTCCCAGCTCAGGCAGAGCGGCTGATGCACCGTGACACGCAGCCGTTGCGTGCTGATGCGCAACTGCTGCGCATCGTGTTCAACCTTAAATGCCGGCAGCGTAAAGCCATCCAGCGCCTCACGATCCCGCCCCTGCCAGGGCACGTCGCTGACAGGGGCAATGCTCCAGGTGCGGTTCAGCGCCAGCTCACCGTCGCGCTTCAGCAGCACGCGCATCAGCTTATCCTCCAGCACGTAAAGCCGCAGGAAGTGACGATCTTCGACCTTGAGTTCAACAAAGTGATCGGCCTGCTGATGCAGCGTCCAGTTCTTCAGGGTTTTCATCGCGATATCCTTATGGGTTAGCAGGGCGCTGGCGGCGTTCGGCGACCAGCATCACCAGGAAAACGGCACCAATCAGGTCAAAGAAGCCCATCGCCACAAACAGCGGATTGAAGCCGATGGTATCGGCGGTGACACCGATAATCAGCGAGAAGATAAAGCTGGCGATCCAGGCGCAGGAGCCGCGCATGCCGTTGACCGTGGCCATCTGGCGGCGATCAAAACGCTCCACCACCAGCGCGCTCAGCATGCAGGAGATCACCTGATGGCCGAAGCCACCGACGGAGATCAGGGCGATCGCCAGCCAGGGATCTTTTACCAGCGTCATCAGCGCCAGTGAGACCATCAGCAGTGCGCCGGTCACCGAACTGGCAACAATCGAATTGACGCGGGTGAGACCAAACCAGCGCACATAGATTTTGGTCAGATAGCCGCTGGCAACGCTGCCGAGGTCGGCGGCCAGAAACGGCAGCCAGGCAAACATCACGATCTGCTTGAGATCCATGCCGCGCTCATTGGCCAGATAGAGCGGCACCCAGAAGCTCAGTACCGCCCAGGCCGGTTCGGCCAGAAAAGCCGGGATGGCGATGCCGTAGAATTTCTTCTCTTTACCAATCACTTTCAGCGCGGTGAAGAACGGCAGTTTTTCCCCGATCGCTTCGTTGTCCTGATTAATAAAGGCCCGCTCTTCATCAGAGAGACGAGGATGGCTCTCGGGCGAGTGATATCCCCACCACCAGAGTGCAACCCACAGCAGGCCCAGCCCGCCTGTCAGCAGAAAGGCGCCCTGCCAGCCAAACGTTATGTGCGCGACATAAATAATCGGCGGTGCCAGCATGGCACCAATCGAAAAGCCGACGCCCGCCCAGCCCGCCGCGACCGGACGCTCCTTTTTCGGAAACCAGTCACCGATCGCTTTGGCGTTCGCGGGCGTTGCCGCCGCCTCAGAGGCGCCCATGACAAAGCGCAGCAATGCCAGATGCAGCCAGCTTCCCGCGCCGGCGTGCAGCAGACAGGTCACCGACCAGATCAGCGCACAGATCAGGAAGCCCATCTTCAGTCCGATCACATCGATCAGCCAGCCGCAGATTGGCTGAAACAGGGTATAGGCCAGCTGAAACGCCGCCACCACCCAGGAGTACTGTTCGGTCGTCATGTGCAGACTGTTTTTAAGTTCCGGTGCCAGAATGCCGAGCGAGTTGCGGGTGATGTAGTTGACGGTTACACCCAGCAGGAACATTCCCAGCATCCACCAGCGTAAATTTTTAATCACGCGCACCGTGCGGGATGCACTGATGGGTTTGGTTGTTGATTCGAGGCTCATTGTGCCACTCCTGATTGCCATTGATGACGCACACCGCCTGCTGGCGTACCGCGTGTCCTGTAACGAACTTAGAAAAGTGCGAAACGTGGGTACAGACACTTTTTTGCAACGCTTTTCATGGCAGGCTGAATCCCGGCAGAAAATGGCACTGAAATGCTTATCTGACGCGATTCAGCAGGTTATGAAAAATTTTTCATCAGCAGATTTGAAGGCGATCACAGAATGAAACAAAGGCTGAAAGTAAGCGAGATTGCGGCACTCAGCGGCGTCTCCATCAGTACGGTGTCGCGGGTGCTGGCGGGTAAAGCGAATACCCGGCCCGCCACCCGAGACAAAGTGCTGGCCGTGGCGCAGCAACAGGGCGTGCTTAACAATCTGCACAGTGGTCGCCTGCTGCTGAATAACCTGATGGTTTTTGCCCCGCCGCGCGCCTTTGATGTACGCAGTGACATCTTCTACTACAAAGTGATTCAGGGGATCAGCCAGGCGGTGGAGCCGCATGAGGTGCGGCTGCGCTACTGCCCGCTGGAGGAGGTGGAAAGTGATGCGGCGCTGTTTATCGATAAGATGCAGCAGACCGAAGCGGCACTGCTGATCGGCATTGATGATGAGCATATTCATCAGCTGGCGGCGGAGATGAACAAACCCTGCGTGCTGATTAACGCCCGCGATCGCCGAATGCGCCTGCCTTCGGTCTCGCCCCATCATCAGCTGATCGGTGAATTCTCAGCGCGCTATCTGTTTGAGCAGGGACACCGGCAGATCCTGTCGCTGCATTGCTTACGCCGCTACACCATGGAGCAGCGATTGCAGGGGGTGCGCGACGCCTGGCATGCCATGAACCTGCGGTTTGACAGCCGCCAGCATCTGCTGACCCTGAACAGCTTCAGCAGCAATGAAGCGGCGGAACGGCTGAGTGAATATCTGCGCCACTGCCCTGATGCGCTGCGCCCGACCGCGATTCTCGCCAGCGGTGATTACATTGCGGCGGGCGCCGTCACTGCGCTGGAGCAGGCCGGTCTGCGGGTGCCGCAGGATATTTCGGTGATGAGTATGGATGGCTTTAACCTGGCCGCTATCCACGATATTCCGCTGACCTCGGTGCAGGTGCCGCGTGATGAGCTGGGCGCAGCGGCAGTGAGAATGTTGCAGGAGATGCGACTGAATCCCGGCACGCCCACCGGCAGCCTGCTGCTGAATGGCAGGCTGGTGGTGCGCGAGTCGGTGCGGCGCATTCGCGATAATCTCAGCCATGCGCCGGTCCAGCAGCATGGCCTCTATGATTAACACGGTATGGATTAACACGGTATGGATTAACCCGGCGCGGGTTAACCCAGCGTTTTCAGCCGCAGTTCCGACGGCTGAGGCCGTCCGAACAGGAAGCCCTGGAACAGGGTACAGCCCTCATCGCGCAGCTTAGCGAACTGCTCATCGCTCTCCACCCCTTCGGCGGTAATCTGGATATCCAGACTGCGACTCATGCCGGTGATGGCGCGGATAATCGCCAGCGCCTCGCGGCTGTCACCCATATCATTGATAAAGGATTTGTCGATTTTGATTTTGTCGAACGGGAAAGATCGCAGATAGCTCAGCGACGAATAGCCGGTGCCGAAATCATCCAGCGCAATCTGCACGCCCAGCGCCTTGAGATTTTGCAGGGTACGGATATTACCCAGCGAATCATCCAGCAGCACTGATTCGGTGATCTCAACCTCCAGCCGCGCCGGATCGAGACCCGACTCTTTCAGCGCGCCTTCGACCACCGGCACCAGCGAGCTGTTTTTAAACTGCAGCGGTGAGAGGTTGACCGAGACCGACTGCTCCCCTTCCCAGCTCGCCGCTTCGCGACAGGCTTCGTAGAGTGCAAACGCCCCCAGCATATGAATCAGGCCGGTCTCTTCAGCGATCGGGATGAAGTCGTTGGGCATGATCAGCCCGCGAACCGGATGATGCCAGCGCATCAGCGCCTCATAGCCAATGATGGTACGGTTATCACCGTTGGTGATGGGCTGATAGTAGAGCCGCAGATGCCCGCCGCTAATCGCATCGCGCAGATCGTTTTCTATCAGGCGTCGACTGCGCGCCACATCGTCCATCTCCAGCGTGAAATGCTCATAGCGGTTGCGGCCGTTGCGTTTGGCTTCATACAGCGCCATGTCCGCACAGCGCAGCAGCTGCTCCGGCGTATTGGTGATGGTGGTGCTGAGCGCAATCCCCACGCTGAGCCCGACCGACAGATTATGGCCTTCAACGTTGACGGGCGGGCGAATCGCCTCAATCAGGCGCTGCGCCACAATGCTCGCCTCTTCATTACTGGCCACCGAAGGCAGCACGATGGCGAACTCATCGCCTCCGATACGCGCCAGAGTATCCTGGTCACGCAGCGCGTTACGCAGACGCTTAGCCACACTGCGCAGCAACTCGTCGCCAATCTGGTGGCCCAGCGCATCGTTCACATTTTTAAAGTTATCGAGATCAAGGCAGAGCGCGGCGGTCTGGCGCTGTATCTGACCGGCAGTGCGCAAGGCTTCACTCAGACGCTGGCGGAACAGAATGCGGTTCGGCAGGCTGGTGAGATTGTCGTGGTGCGCCATATGGTGAATACGGGCATCAGCAGCGCGCTGGTCAGTGACATCTTCCACCAGCAGCATCAGGTAGTTACGTCGCGCATCCTGACCGTTAATCGCGGTGGCGCGGGTATGCAGAATGCGTTCGCCGCTGGCGGTCATCAGCAACTGCTCACGTTCATGCATGCCCTCACTGCGCAGCGCAACATCCGCCAGATTATTAAAGTAATCGCTGAGTTCGGGCGACATACATTCATGCGGGCGCTTGTTGACGATCAGCGATTTCGACAGGCCAAACAGCTGCTGAGTGCGGTCGTTAACCAGCAGGATCTCGCGGGTGATCGCATCTTCCACAATCACGCAGGAGGGAATGTTGGCGATGATGTTATCCAGGAATTTAGAGAGCGCGGTTTTCTGGGTGCTCTGGGCTTCAGCCAGATCCCGGGCGCGCAGCACCTGCTGCTCCTGCTCACGGCGTTCCGTGCGGTCGCGGGTGATCTTAGCGAAGCCGACCAGCTTGCCGTCATCATCGTGGATTGCGTCGATGACCACATGCGCCCAGAAGGCGCTGCCATCTTTGCGGTAGCGCCAGCCCTCATCTTCAAAACGGCCGGTCTTAAGCGCGATACCGAGATTCGCTTCCGGGATGCGGTTCAGCCGCTCCTGGGAACTGTAAAACAGCGAGAAGTGCTGACCCACCACTTCATCCGCTTTGTACCCTTTGGCACGCTGCGCACCGGCATTCCAGTTCACCACCACGCCATCGACATCGAGCATATAGATGGCGTAATCGGTGACCCCTTCTACCAGCAGACGGAAACGCTGCTCCTGCTCCCGTTGCTGGCTGCGGACGCGCTGCTGTTCGGTGCAGTCGCGGGTGATTTTAGCGTAGCCCAGCAGCTTGCCCTGATCGTCGCGGATCGTGTCGATCACCACATGCGCCCAGAAGGCGCTGCCATCTTTGCGGTAGCGCCAGCCCTCATCTTCAAAGCGGCCGGTGCGATAAGCAGTTTGCAGGTTCTGCTCCGGGACACGGTTCAGGCGATCCTGGGCGCTGTAGAAGCGGGAAAAATGCTGGCCGACAATCTCTTCCGCCACATAGCCTTTGGCGCGCTGTGCCCCGGCATTCCAGTTCACCACGTTGCCGTCATGATCGAGCATATAGATAGCGTAATCGGTAACGCCCTCCACCAGCAGGCGGAAGCGCATCTCCTGCTCCCGCTCTTTGCGCTGCTGCTCCTGCTGCTGAGTGCAGTCGCGGGTAATACAGGCGTATCCCACCAGCAGACCGGCGTCATTGCGTATCGGGTCGATCGTCTCGTGTGCCCAGAAAGCACTGCCATCTTTGCGATAGCGCCAGCCTTCGCTTTCATGGTGTCCGGCAGTCGCAGCCATATCCAGCCCACGCTGCGGCAGGCCCCGGCGGCGATCTTCTTCGCTATACAAAAGAGCGAAGCTGCAGCCAATCATCTCGTCTGGCGTATAGCCTATCGTGCGCTGAGCACCCTGATTCCAGCTGCCGATGATACCGTCAGGTTTTAGCATAGTGATGGCGTAATCATTCACGCTTTGTACCAGCATGCGATAGATGACCTCAGAGTTATTATCCATTGTGATTAGCCTGCTGCTCTGTAGCCGGATGACGGCTTAGGAATGTTCTTAATAGCGTGCGCAGACTACAGCCGAAAAGAGCTGAGATGACAAGCGCATTAAGAAGATTAATCAGTGTTTATAAGGGGTTTATCGGCAGCGGCGAGTAAATGTTCAATGACTCCGCGGTGGCGGCGCGTCAGGCGACCCGCTCCCAGCGCGAGGAGAGCGAATAACGGTGCTGCCAGCAGAGCATTGCCGGACTTTGGCTCATCAGCTGCTGGCACTCTTGCGGCGCGACAAAAGCCGGGATCACTTTCTGGGCCGCCGTCTGTCTGATCAGCGCCAGCTGATCGTCGAGCGGCGGATGCACATTCCACGGCAGCCAGCGTGCCATGCCGGATTGCAGCATCTCAAAGGCACGGGTGCCGCGGGAAACGTGACTGCTGAAGATCAGACGAAAGTCGGGCTGATGGCTGAGCTGCGCCGCCAGCCCGCTGTCAGCCACCGCATCCGCCGCGACAATCACTGTATTCGGTCGCCAGCGGTCGGGTGTTGCGACGCGCAATAACCGGGCCAGCGCCAGCATCGCCGCGGCGGGCAGGCTGTTGAGCGCCAGCAACTGCGCCACCTCTTCGCGCACCTGGGGACACATCACCACCGGCAGCCCGCGAGCGCTGAGCTGCAGCGCCATCTCAGGGCCGCGCCCGTGCAGCGGCGCGGTGACCACGGCGCCCCCTTGTGCCGCCAGGGCCAGCGCGTCGATCTGCTGCGCCAGTCGCTGATTGCGGTCGCCATAGGAACCATCGGTAATCAACAGCCGTGCGCGTGGCGGGCAATCAAACGGCAACAGCAGCGATTCGCGACTCCAGTCGCCCATATAGGTGATGCCACCCGCAATCGGCAGATGAAACCAGATCGATCCTGGCGAATGCCCGCTGCGACCGGTAAAGAGATTCAGCGGCCCCAGCGCGCACTGGCCGCGCAATGGCAGGATGCGTCGCGCCTGAGCCGGCACGCCAGCCTCGCCCAGCTGCTGCCAGGTGATCTCACTGGCATAGACCGGCGGTGAACCGATGTCGGCCCAGCTATCCAGCGCCGCCGCGTGATCCACATGGGAATGGGTCAGGCAGAGCGCATCGACCTGGCCGATGGCGTCCATTGCGGGCCGGACGCCCGGCTCCGGCCCGGCACCTAAATCCCATAACAGACGGTATCCCTCTATCTCCAGCAGGAAAGCGGCAGGCAGTTTTCCGCCGACGCCGCTGATCACCGTCAGGCTTGCCATGGCAGGACTCCCTGCGGCAGACGGCGCGTCAGTCGTGAGGCCAGTAGCATTAAGCCCAGCACGATCCCAATCATCAGGCATCCGACCGCCGCCGCCAGCGGCGCCGATCCGCCTTCGTCCAGGAAAATAATGGTCGGGCCAAGCGTCTGGGTTTGCGCGGTAACCAGCAGCACTGAAACCTGTATTTCATTCAGCGCGGTGAGGAACACCAGCAACGCACCGGCCAGCACAGAAGGTGCCGCCAGCGGCAGCAGGATGTCAGTCATCCGCCGCATCAGACCCGCGCCGCATAAGCGCGCCGCCTCATCCAGTGACGGTTCGATTTGCGCGAACCCGGCCAGCGTCGGCCTTAACACCAGCGCCAGGAAGTTGGCCAGATAGGCCGCGAGAATAATCCACACCGTTCCGTAAAGAGAAAATTCCAGCAGCGGCAGTGGCCGCAGGAAAAACAGCATCGCCGCCACGCCGGTGACAATGCCGGGCAGCGCATAGGTCAGCTCGCTGGCGAATCCCAGCCCCCGCACCAGCCGGGTACGATGCCAGCTGAGAAAGAAAGCCAGGAACAGTGCCATGACGCTGAGCAGCAGCGCCGTCAGGCCGGTGAGCCACAGGCTGGTAAAGAACGCCTGCCGTATCGCCGGATAGCCCCACAGCGCCTGCTGAAAATTCTCCAGCGTCAGGGTTTGCCAGTTCAGAGCCTGACCGAAACCGCGGGTTAAGGCGGTGGTCAGCAGGGCGCTGAGCGGCAGTAGCAAGGTGATCACCATCCACAGCCAGGCGATGATTTCGCCCGGCAGTCGCGCGCGCCGCAGCGGCTGGTGCCAGGGTCGTGGCGATCCGCTGACCCGGACATCGCGTCGTCCGCCCAGCCAGCCGCTAATCAGCATCCCGGCGAGGGTGATCAGCGCAATCAGCATCGAGTAGACGGCGGTATTGGGCAGCGCACCGGGGCCGAGGGTATTGAGCTGCTGATAAACCAGCGTAATCAGCGTCGGCACCCGCGCCGGAATACCCAGCATCGCCTGGATACCGAAATTCCCGACCGCAGCGACAAACGCCAGCGCCGCCCCGGCGAAGATCGCGGGGCGCGCCAGCGGCAGGATCACCGTGAACAGAATCTGCCGGGGTGATGCGCCGCTGATACGGGCCGCCTCCACCAGTTCGGCGGGGAGTCGACGCAGGCCAGCCCGCACCGTGAGGAACACCAGCGGCGCATTGTGCAGGCCCAGCAGCAGCACCATGCCGGTCGCGGTATAGAGCGGTTGCTGACCGGGTGCCAGCCATGTCCCGCCCAGCGCATTCACCGCTGTGGCCAGCAGACTGCCCGGTGCCAGCGCCTGTATCCAGGCCAGCGCAGTCACCTGCGGCGGGATCATCAGCGGCAGGATAAAGGCAAATACCCAGGCCGCTTTGGCACGCAAATCGGTGAGCGCCACCAGCCAGGCGGCCACCGTTCCCAGCAGCAGCGACAGCAGCGTCGCGCTGATGCCGATCGCCAGGGTATTCAGCGTGGCACTGAGCACCCGCCGGCTGGTCAGCAATCTCAGCAGGCGATCGCTATCCAGTATGCCATCCGGTGCCAGCGCGGTTCCCATCAGCCGGGCAAAGGGTGCCACCGACAGCAGGCCAATCACCAGAACCAGTACGCCCAGCACCAGCGGTTCCGCCCGCCATCTGCGATGCCTGGCGGCCTGGCCTCTTCGCCATTCGTTGCCCAGCACGCTCACGATCAGCCGCCAAACAGTTCAGTAAAGGTTTCGCGGACCTGAGCATCCTCGGCCACCGCCAGGGCCACGTCCGGCGTCAGCAGCGTGATTTGCTCAATCGGCGCAAAGCCACCGGGTGCCGCCACGCGGGCATCGACCGGCCGGTTGCCCTGCTTCGCCACCAGCTGCTGTCCTGCTTCCGAAAGCATGAAATCAACAAAGGCTTTGGCGGCCGGCAGATTATGCGCCGACTTCATGATCGCCACCGGCTCGGTCACATAGGAGACGCCCTCCTGCGGATAGACCAGATCGATGGGCGATCCCTGCTTTTTGGCGCGGATAATATCGGCATCCGTGATCACGCCATACTTATCCATGCCGCTGGCAACCGCTTTCAGCGCCGGTCCATTGCCGCCCTGTGGCGCAATGCCGATGGCGGCCAGTTGCTGATAGAACGCCCAGCCAATCGACGGGGTATGGATATCGGTATGCAGCTTATAGAGCGCCGCACCGGAATAGAGGGGACTGGGGACCGCAATCTGGCCTCTGTTTTCTTCTACTGCCAGCGCTTTCCAGCTACTGACTGGCTTCGCACGCTGGGTGTTATAGGCGATCACCGTGGCGATAATTTTGGTGCCGAAAAAGGTTTTATCCACATCGTAATAGGCAGGCTTCAGGTGGCTGACCGGGGCGGCCGGATATGAATAGAGCTGCCCCTCTTTCTTGAGCGCGCCCAGATTGATCGCGTCGGCCACCAGCAGCACATCGGGTTTGACCTGGCCGCTCATCATCTCCGTGCGCAGCACGTTCATCAGTTGAGTGGTGCCGTTGCGGGTCCACTCCACCTCCACCGCCGGATACGCAGCCTTAAACGCATCGATGGTCTGTTGCGCAATTTCAGGTGCCTGCGACGTGTAAACCACCAGCTTGCCGCCGGGCGCGTCGGCCGCCTGCAACAGGGTTGAGGCCGCGAGGCCCGACAGCAACAACAGCGCGTGAAGCGGAGTACGAAAAGCCGTTTTCATGGTTTCTGAAACCCTTTATGCAGGAAGAATCCAGCCGTCATCGACGGCGACGCCGACGGTGTCATCCACCGCCAGTAATGCAGCATCATTAAGCGTCAGCGACAGGCTGACATCCGGTTGATTAAGCGGTCGAAGGTTGATCTGATGGTAGCCACCGCGAAAGATGATGCGCTCAACGCGGGCGGCAAACTGCCGCTCTCGCTCAGCGGCGAGGTGAAAACTGACGCTGTGGAAGCTGGCTTTGCCGTGCGGCAGCGGGCGCTGGTGAGGCGAGCAGCGCAGCAAAACCCGCAGCCCGCAGAGCGTGGCGGTTGCCTGACCCGGATCGAGCGGCTCAATGTCGCTGACCGGCAGCACCCGCCCCTCATCAATAAAGGTCGCCACCATCTCATTAGCCGGTTCGCGCCACAGGGTCTGCGGGCTGGCGAACTGCATCACTCTGCCGTGTTCGAGCACCACGATGCGGTCGGCCAGTGCCATCGCTTCGCGTTGATCGTGGGTGATATAGAGTAAGGTGGCGCCACTGTGGCGATGGAAGCGGCGGAACTCCTCTTCCATGGTGGCGCGCAGATGGACATCGAGGTTAGCCAGCGGCTCATCCAGCAGCACCAGCGTCGGCCGTGCCACCAGGCAGCGTGCCAGCGCCACGCGCTGGCGCTGACCGCCGGAGAGATCGGCGGGTCGGCGGTCGGCGAAGCGATCCAGCCCGACCAGCGTCAGGGCCTGGGTGGTGCGCAGTTCGCGTTCTGCGCGCGCCACACCGTTCACCTTCAGGCTGTAGCCGACGTTCTCCGCGACCGTCATATGCGGCCACAAAGCGTAGTTCTGGAACACCACGCCGAGCTCGCGGGCTTCCGGCGGCAGGTGCAGCCCGTCTGCGGCAACCTGGCGTTCACCGATGCGGATTTCACCGCTGTCGAGCGTTTCAAAGCCGGCCAGCAGGCGCAGCAGGGTGGTTTTGCCGCAGCCAGAAGGCCCAAGAACGGCGACAAACTCGCCCTGGTTAATCTGTAACGAAATCGCGTCCAGTACCGGCTGCGCGCCGAACGCTTTGCTCAGTCCGGTTAACGATATTGCCGCCATCTTACTCTGCCTTTGCCGTTAACATGCTGGGCAAAACGCTACGACAGTTTGATGACAGCCCGGTGACAGCCAGGCTTACGGGACGCGAAAGCCGGGCTGGCGGAGCGGCATCGGGGCGTGCTCGCCCCGTGGCTTACTGCTGGGCGGTGAGCGCCGCAATCGGCTGCCAGATCTCGGTTAATGCGCCCTCTTTGCCGGTAAAGGGATCCTGCGTCGGCAACGGCACTTTTTTTACCTGCTCCTGGGCCATTTTCAGCTTCGCGGGCTCATCGCGCAGCGTCTCCGGCGACATCCCGTGCGGATAGGCGCCTATCACCATAAAATCTTCGCTGGCGCTGACCTGCCGATGGCCGACACCCGCCGGAATCAGGACTGCATCGCCTGCGCGCAGGGTCACCATCCGGCCACTGTCGCCGCCAAACAGCACTTCCGCCCAGCCTTCAGCGACGCCCAGCAGTTCATGGGTATTAGGATGATAATGGGTATACGGGAAGATCGGATAGCGCCAGGCGGGTGGCCAGCCGTTCTCCTCAAAGGTTTTCTCAAACCACGCGGCGATCTCCTCCTCTTCCGGCACCACGCGCGGCCAGATAATCAGAGGTAACGGGTTATTGGGTACACCGCCCGACGGGCTGGCGAGCATCAGATGCTGAGGATTGTCAGAGGCCCCGGCCGAGAAGGTGCCAGCGGCAAAGGACATCATTAATAGCAGACTGGAGGATGAGGCACGCATACAGGTTCTCCGATGTTTTTCTAAGTGTGGCAAACCCGCGGCACAATGCAATGTGCGCCAGACGACACAATTGAGATAATTGACTGATATTGCTGACTAAAGCCAAATGTGTCGTTAACTATAGGGTCGGAGTGTGCCTGCGCGACGGCGGAAAGCGGTTCTTACTGCGGCAAAGTGTTGCAAAATGTCAGGCGGAAAGTCACACAGGCGCAGCAGCCCGACGCCCCGGTCACTGTCGTATAAACTGTTATATAAAAAAAGCACAGATCTGTTTCTGATATGCTTGACTGTTATCTGTTGTAATAGCTAACAGATGACAGTGAGGTAACAAATGGACGCTATTAAACAAATCCTGATTGACGAGATCGCCCTGCTTAACCGCGAAGAACGTCGCGACAATTTGCCGCGTTTCAGCCTCTCGTTTCTGAAGAACCACCCTGGTCTCTGGGCAGTAATGTACCTCTGCTACGGCCTGTGCGTGGCGCTGATTTTCACCACCGAGATGCTCGGCTGGCCCGCCTTCTGGTTTGCCACCGTGTTTGTGCTGGTGATGAGTGTGCTGATGCTGCTGGATATCAACCCGAAATATCGCTTTGAAGATATCGATGCCCTCGATCTGCGCGTTTGCTACAACGGCGAGTGGTATTACATTCAGCCGGTGCGCGAACAGGCAATCTCACGCATTCTGTCACTGCCTGAGACACCAGAACGCGTGAAGAGCGGCATCCAGCGTCTGCTGACACAAAAAGGGGAAGTGGACTTCTATGATGTCTACTACCTGACCTGGGGCCATCAGGAAGCGGCGCGGGTTTAATCCGCCTGCCCTTCCGCCATCAGCTGACCCAGCTTCACGATTGCCGCCTCGGCCCGACTATCCCACGGCCAGGCGGTATTTAACCTGAAGCAGTGCCTGAACTGCTCACCTGCCGAAAATAGCTGCCCCGGTGCAATACTGATCCCCTGAGCCAGCGCCCGCTGATAGAGCCGGGTCGTATTGATGCTTTCCGGCAGCGTCACCCAGAGAAAATAGCCGCCACGCGCTTCGCTGACCGTGGCCTGCGGCGGCAGCACCTTCATTAACGCCTGGCGCACCATCTGCTGTCGCTTCGCCAGAATCTGCCGCAGCCGCTTCAGATGGGTGTCGTAACGCCGCGTGGCAAGAAAATCGGCCAGCGCCAGCTGCATCGGCGCACTGGTAGAGAGCGTGCTCATCAGTTGCAGCCGCTGAATACGCTGCGCATGCTGCCCCGCCGCGACCCAGCCGACCCGGAATCCTGCCACCAGCGACTTTGAAAATGAGCCGCAGTGCAGCACGTTCCCCTGGCGATCCCAGGCTTTCGCCGGCAGCGGCGGCGCATCACCCGCCCAGAGTTCGGCATAGACATCATCTTCAATCATCGGCACCTGATAACGCGCCAGCAGTGCGACCAGCTGCTGTTTGCGTTCCGGCGTTAAGGTTACGCTCAGCGGATTCTGCAGGGTGGTCATCAGCCAGCAGGCTTTCACCGGCCAGCGCTGCAGTGCCTCCTCCAGCTGGACGAGGTCGATGCCATTTCTGGCGTCGACCGGAATCGCCAGCGCCTTGAGCTTAAGCCGCTCTATCGCCTGCAGCGCGCCATAAAAACTCGGCTGTTCAATCACCACATAATCGCCCGGCTCGGTAAGAGATTGCAGACTGAGGTTCAGCGCCTCCAGCGCCCCGCTGGTGATGACAATTTCATCCGGCGACAGGGTGATGCCCTGACGCGCATAGCGCTGCGCCAGCAGCTGTCGCAGTGTGGCGTTGCCAGGCGGCAGATTGTGCAGCGCATCGGTTGGGGTCAGATGATGAGAGACGTTAGCCAGCGAGCGCATCAGCTGGCGCTGCGGAAAGAGTGCGGGATCGGGAAAGGCGGAGCCAAACGGCACGATGGCCGGATCGCGCGTGGCCTGCAGCACATCAAACACAAAGTCGTTGATATCGACCTGTTCACTGATCGCCACGCTCAGCGGTGCGGGTGCTAAGGCACGCGGTGCAACGTAGTAACCCGACTGTGGACGGGAGACGATCCAGCCCTGACTCTCCAGCAACTCATAGGCATGCAGCACCGTCATCAGGCTGACGCCCTGCTGCGCGACCTGCTGACGCAATGACGGCAGACGGGTGCCCGGCAGCCAGATGCCGGCCTCAATCTGCTGCTGAATCTCATCCATCAATCGCTGGTATTTCGCCACGGGTGACCTCTCCTTGTTTGACCGTGAATAGTCTGACCGCGAGACTTTACCACGCACGGCGACCAATGACAGGCGGCGCGAATCGCTTTATCCGATTGCGCTGATTCTTCACGGCTTCAGGCAGGTCAGATCACAGCGACCTGCGGCGTCAGCGGCTGCCCGGCTTCGGCTTCGGCTTCGGCTTCGGCTTCGGCTTCGGCTTCGGCTTCGGCATTAAGACTCACTTCCGCAATTGCCTCTTCAATTTCTGCCACCACATAATCAGCCAGCTCCGGCACCCGCTCCGGGGGAACCGGCTTGCCCAGCAGATAGCCCTGCAGCGTATTACAGCCCAGGCTGGTCAGGAAGGCCTGCTGCTCAGCGGTTTCAACGCCTTCGGCCACCACTTTCAATTGCAGCGACTGCGCCAGCGCCACTATCGCCGACACGATGGTGGCATCTTCTGTGTGATGCTGCAGCTCGTTCACAAAGGCCCGGTCAATCTTGAGTTCACTGGCCGGTAGCCGTTTCAGATAGAGCAGGCTGGAGTAGCCAGTGCCAAAGTCATCAATTGAAGCTTTCACCCCGAGCTGGGTCAGCTCAGTCAGAATACGCACGCTCTCATCGGGATCGCGCATCGCGGTGGTTTCCGTCACCTCCAGCGTCAGCAGTTCGGCCGGAATCTGATGTTTTTCCAGCGCATCCACCACCGTCTTCACCAGATTCGATTGCTCAAACTGCAACGCCGACAGGTTCACCGCCACCGACCAGTGCGGATGGCCCTGCAGATGCCACTGGCGCAGCTGGCGACAGGCTTCATGAATTACCCAGTTGCCGATATTGACAATCATTCCGGTCTTTTCTGCCATTGGCAGAAATTTATCGGGCGACAGCAGGCCGCGCTGCGGATGCTGCCAGCGCAGCAGCGCCTCAAAACCGAGAATCGGACCGCTCGGCGCGCAATATTTTGGCTGATAGAACAGGCGCAGTTCATCATGATCCAGCGCCTGCCAGAGATCGTTATTCAGCTGAAGCTGGCTCTGGGCCTGAATGTTCATAGAAGGCTGAAAGAAGGTGTAGCCGTTGCGGCCATTATTTTTGGTGTGGTACATCGCCGCATCGGCGTTGAACATCAGTTCGCGCTCATCCACGCCATCGCCGGGATAGACCGCGATGCCAAGACTCAGCGATACCACCAGCTCATAGCGTGAGATATCAAACGGACGATCCACCGCTTTGACCAGCTTATCGGCGATGGCCGCCGCATCATTGGGATCGTCGATCTCCACCAGCAGCACAAACTCATCACCGCCGAGCCGCGCCAGCGTAAAGTAGCCGGTCATCTGCTCGCTCATGCGCTCGGTCACGCCGACCAGCAGACTGTCGCCAATGTGGTGCCCGAACGCGTCGTTGACCGCCTTAAACCCATCGAGGTCCATAAACATCAGGGCAAACTGCCTCTGCTCACGGTTCGCTTTGTTGATCGCCTGCTCCAGTCGATCCTCCAGCAGGATGCGGTTGGGCAGCCGCGTCAGGTTGTCGTGCAGCGCCAGCTGTGCCAGCTCGCGATTGGCTTCAGCCAGCGAACTGGCGAGAATCGAGGTACGCGCCTGCATCCGCGCATCCAGCATCGACACCAGCAAGGTAATGCCCAGAATCGAAATAGTGACCACCGTGACCAGAATCGCCAGCCAGTTGCTGTTGACGCCCTGCCCGGCCGGATGACTGTGGACGGGAAACTCTGCCGCCATCATGCCGGTGTAGTGCATGCCGGCAATAGCACAGCCCATCACCACCGATGCGCCAATGCGCAGCAGGGTGACCCGACTGGTCTGTCCTTCCCGCAGGTTAAACGCCAGCCACAGCGCGGTGCCAGAGGCGGCCAGGGCGATCGCCACCGACAGCGCCACCCAGCCCCATTTCCAGACGATACCGGGGGAGAACATCAGCGCCGCCATGCCGGTGTAGTGCATCGCGACTACGCCGCTGCCGAGGATCAGCGCGCCGCCCGCCAGGCGCGGCAAAGGCAGATCGCCATTGCAGACCAGCCACAGCGCAAATATCGACGCACAAACCGCGATGGCCGCAGAAAAGGCGGTGAGCCCGGCGTTGTAGCTCATGACCATCTCCATGTTCATCGACAGCATGCCGATAAAGTGCATCGCCCAGATGCCGATGCCCATGGAAAAACCGCCGCCGAACAGCCAGACCAGCGCAACTTTGCCGGTTGAATGCACCACCCGTCCCGCCATATCTAAGGCGGTGAACGAAGCCAGCATCGCGACAAGAACGGAGACGATGACGATAAAAGAGTCGTATGAGGTCGCTAACATAGTGCATTCCCGCGAAAGCAGAGCTTGTGGTTGGGCAGAGGGTTTTAAAATTATTCTCTTAGTTATCGGCACAGCCCGGCGGTTAATGAGCCGCGAACCCTGCATCCTTCCACTCATTCTGAGTGATGAAATCTATCGTTGCTGTCAGCGCTATCAGCCGGACAGTGACGCCACCGGCTGTCGCAGTGAGGGAAAACTCAGCGCCTCAACCCGGTCCGCTGGCGTCGGCTTGCCCAGCAGATAGCCCTGCAACGCATCAAAGCCTAAGCTGGTGAGCAAATGCTGCTGCTCTTCAGTCTCCACCCCTTCCGCCACCATGCGCAGATTGAGGCTCTGCGCCAGGGTCAGCATGGCGCTGACTACGGTCGCATCTTCACTGCCGGGCCGCAGACAGTTGATAAAGCTGCGATCAATTTTGAGTTCACTGGCATCCAGATCTTTGAGATGCAGCAGGTTGGCATAACCGATGCCGAAGTTATCAATCGCGACGCTGACACCCGCCTGCTGCAATTCACGAATGCGCTGCTGGCTGAAAGCGGGATCGCGCATGGCAATCGCTTCAGTGATCTCCAGCATCAGCGCGCTGTCTGGCAACTGGTTACGCGCCAGGGTCTGCGTCAGGATAGTCAGCAAATCACGCTGGTGAAACTGCAACGCGGAGAGATTCACCGATACTGTCCAGTCACTGTGGCCCTGGCTGTGCCATATCCTGAGCTGACGGCAGGCCTCCCCGATCACCCAGTTACCCAGCGCAATAATCTGACCAGTTTTTTCGGCGCGCGGCAGAAACAGCTCAGGCGTCAGTAAACCGCGCTGCGGATGCTGCCAGCGCAACAACGCTTCGAATCCCATTAACCTGGTGCCGCCTGAACAGAATTTCGGCTGATAGAATAGCCGCATCTGCTCGCGCTCTATCGCCTCCCACAGATCGTTCGCCAGCTCCAGCTGATGCTGCGTCGCGGCGCTCATGGCTGGTTCAAACAGGCACCAGCCGTTTCGTCCGCTGTGTTTGGTGTGATACATCGCCGCATCAGCATTAAACAATAGCTCCTGCCGGTTGCGACCGTGCAGCGGAAAGATCGCAATGCCCGCGCTGAGTGAAACGTGCAGCACATAGCGGTCAAGTTCAAACGGCGAACTGATAACTTTAACCAGTTTTTGCGCCAGCTGGCGGGCTGCGCTGATATCGCACTCAGCCATCAGCACAAATTCATCGCCTCCCAGACGCACCAGCAGCATCGTGTTGCTGAGCTGGCTACAAAGCCGTTCCGCCACTGCCACCAGCAACCGGTCACCGACGTGATGTCCCCATGTGTCATTGACCGCTTTAAAGCCATCGAGATCCATATAGATCACGGCAAAGCGATGCTCATTAAGCATCGCCTGTTTAATGGCGAGATCGAGCTGCTGCTCCAGCATTACACGATTGGGCAGCGTGGTCAGGTTGTCATGCATCGCCAGCTGACGCAATTCCTGGTTAGCGCGATTGAGGCGGGTCGCCAGACGCGCGGCGCGCAGCTGCGCATCCAGCATCGAACTCAGCAGAGTGATACCCAGAATAGTCAGGGTAATCAGCGTCACCCACACCGCCAGGCCCGCATTACTGACGCCGTGCGGCTGCATCATACTGCTGTGGCTGAACTCTGCTGCCGCCATACCCACATAGTGCATACCGGCGATGGCGATGCCCATGACCAGAGAGGCCAGCCCGCGCATCAGCATCAGATGATGATCGCCCTGGCGCAGATGAAAGGCCAGCCACAGCGCCAGGCCAGAGGCCGCAAACGCAATCAGCACAGAGAGCGCCACCAGCAGCGCATTCCACTCCGGTTGCGGTTCAATCAGCAGGGCATACATACCAAGATAGTGCATGACCACCACACCCGCGCCCAGGATCAGCGTGCCGCGCAGCAGCCGCTGGCGGGTGAGATGCAGGCCACCCACCGTCTGGCCAAAAGCCAGCACAGACGCCAGGATCGCCACCAGCAGCGAGAGGATCGTCAGTCGCGTGTCATAGCGCATCATCATCGGCATCATCATCGCCAGCATCCCGATAAAGTGCATTGCCCAGACGCCAATCCCCATTGCGATGCCGCCCACCAACAGCCAGAACCGGGCGCTCCAGCCACGGGATACCGCTACCCGTCCGGCAGTATCCAGGGCTGTAAAAGAGGCAATGAACACCACGATCAGCGAAACGCAGATCAGGACGCTATCCCAGGTGACAGGCAACATGTGCAACTCCTCACCACCCGCGGAGAAACGGGTGCTGTGTACAGTCTGATAAGTGATCTGAAAACACCCGATGGGTGAAAGTGATTAAATTTCGGTATTTTATGGTCCTGAAGGCCGGGCAAAACGCGCCCGCCGACGCTGGCCATTTATAACCTGCATCTTATTAACCGCCCGCAGAGCAAGCCGGTAAACCGTTATTATGTCTGATTGGTACAGGAACATATCACCGAAGCAGAAAGCATGCCAGATACCGAAAAAACAAAGAATTTTGTTTTATCGCCTCGTCTTCGCGCCTTGCTGTTACTGGGTTATCGGCCGGAGTGACGTTTTGATTAATCAAAAATAAATAGCAAGGCTTCGCGTAACGCTTTAACTGATCTATAGTAAGTAAAACTGATATAAATCAGCATTCTTAAGTCTAAGATTTTTCTTAAGATAGCGGCACTGCCTCCCTTGTTATTTTATTTCCTTTATTTTGGGTTGAATCGTTAATAAACACCGGGTGAAAAAGCACTGACTCTGGATAATCCGTAAGGAAATATTATGAAACTCAAGCTTTTTCTGTTTGCCGCTGCAGGATTAACTGTCGCTATTCCGTCATTAACCCAGGCGGCGACGACCTCGGGAACCATTAATGCCACGTTAACCCTGACCACCGGTTGTCTGGTGAACGGCCAGTCGGCTACGGCGGGCGTTAACTTCGGTACCCTGAACTTTGGTAGCAGCGCAGCCACTTTCGATACCCTGAACGCCACACTGGTCGGTGCGGCTGGTAACGGTATTTTTGTGCGCTGCACCACTGGTCAGGATTACAACGTGGTGGTCACCAGCAGCAATACTGCACCGGCGACCATCTACGGCACCGCCTCTGCATCGCCGCGTTATCTGGTGCTGGGATCGGATAATGCGCAGGGCATCGCCTATACCCTCTACAGTGATGCCTCCTTTACCACGGCGATCGCCAACAATACGCCTATCGCCGCCAGCGGTACCACCGATCCGACGCTGGGGACCAACTACGCCATCTATGGCCGGGTGGTCGGCGGCGGCTTCAATCCCCTGATCCCTGCCGGAACCTATACCGACACGATTAACGTTGCCGTGAACTATTAACTGCTGTCGCAGGTAAATACGGGTGGTTCTCTGGCGATCCTGCCTGACGATCGCATGCGGTCTGCCCCTGCTGACAGGGAGTATCAGCGCCTGGAGTCTGCCAACCAGCACCTTCCAGGTTACCGCGTCGATTGTGGCAGGCTGCGTGATATCCGGTACCAATACCGGCGTCTTTGGCACGCTTAATTTCGGTACGCAGTCTGGCGTGGCGGCGAATACCGTCAACGCCAGCTATCTGCAGAGCACCTCGATTAATCTCGCCTGTACGCCGGGCACCACGCTGAGCATGAGCATTAATCAGGGCAACAATTTCACCACGACCCGTAACCTGAAGCTGCCCAATTTCAGCAACACCGTTCCCTACACGCTCTTTAGCAACGCCAGCCGCACCACGGTGATCCCGGTGAACCAGGCGGTGCCGCTGAGTTATAGCAATGCCAATAATATTACGCTGCCGATCTACGGTCAGCTACAACTGCCCGGCACTGCGCGCGCCGGCGTTTATACCGACACGCTGACCGTCACCCTGAGCTGGTGAGGTGATAGAAAACAAGGATATGATCATGAAGCCACTGCGCGCCCTGTTGCTGCTGCTAAGTTCCACCCTGCTCTCCCCGGCCTTCGCCGCGAATTCGGTCATGATCTGGCCCATCGATCCCGCCATTAATCCTGAAGAGAAAGCCAGCGAACTCTGGCTGGAGAATCGCGGTAACAGCACCACCATGATGCAGATCCGCGTCTTCAGCTGGCAGCAGAACAATGGCCAGGAGCAGTATCAGACTCAGCAGCAGGTAGTCGCCAGCCCGCCAATGGTGCGGATGGAGCCAGGCCAGAAACAGCTGGTCAGGCTGATTAAACAGACGCCGCCTGCGGCCGGTAAAGAGCTGGCCTATCGGGTGGTGCTGGATGAGATCCCGACCCCGCGTAATCCCGGCGAGAATCAGGCCGGGCTGACCTTCCAGATGCGCTATTCGGTGCCGCTGTTTGTTTATGGTACCGGGCTGAACACAGACAGCGCTCGCCCGGCTCTGCGCTGGCAACAGGTCAGCGAGGGCGGCAGGCGCTGGCTCCAGTTAACCAACAGCGGCAGCGGTCACGCCCGGTTGAGCAATGTGGCGATTGGCGGTCGCAAACTGGGCGAAGGCTTATACGGCTATGTGCTGGCTGACAGCTATCACCGCTGGCCGCTCACCTCGCCGGTGAGCGGCGAACTCACCGCAGAGGTTAACAAGAGCCAGTGGCGCAGCGCTGCCCAGAAGTAAGCGCTGAATGAGACCGTTTTCCCTGCATCCCTGCGCGCTGGCCGTGGCCAGCGTTATTTACGCTTTTACGCCGGATCCTGTGCTGGCGGAGACTTACTCATCCCTGCCTCCGCCGCCCAGCCTGCAGACCAGCAGCAACGGTCAGCAATATATGCTGGAGCTGGTGATTAACCAGCAGGAGAACGGCAATATTGTGCCGGCAGAGCAGCGCGACGGTCATTTCTGGATTCGCAGTGGCGATCTGCAGCGTGCCGGCCTGCCAGCGGATAAGCTGGGCCAGCAGACGCAGGTCGATGTCAGCAGCCTGCAACCCATCAAAGTGGAGTATGACGCTGCGCGACAGCGTCTGCTGCTGACCGTACCGCCTGAGTGGCTGCCCGGTCAGGTGATTGGCGAGGCGAAGAACGGACCGCGCTATCCGGGCCGTACCAGCAGCGGCGCGCTGATTAATTATGATCTTTACGCCAGCCGCACGGATAACAGTGGCTCCCGCCTGTCCGCCTGGAACGAACTAAGGCTGTTTGGTGATGCCGGTCATTTCTCCACTAACGGCGTCTGGCAACAGCAGCTGGAAGGCAGTACGACTTATCAGGATGATGGCTATATCCGCTACGACACCTGGTGGAGCAATGAAGATGAGAATGCGGCGGTAAGCTGGCGAGTCGGCGATCTGGTCACCGACTCGCTGGCCTGGAGCAGCAGCGTGCGGCTCGGTGGCATCCGCGTCGGTCGCGACTTCAGCGTCCGTCCCGATCTGGTGACCTATCCGCTGCCCGCCTTTTCCGGTCAGGCCGCCGTGCCTTCCACCGTCGATCTCTTTATCAACGGCTATCGCTCCAGCCAGGCGAACGTGCAGCCTGGCCCCTGGTCGATGACCAATGTGCCATTCGTTAACGGCGCGGGTGATGCCGTGATCACCACCACCGATGCGGTTGGCCGCCGTGTCACCACCACCATGCCGTTTTACGTCTCCAGTAACCTGCTGAAATCGGGGCTGTCGGATTACGCCTTCTCTGCCGGGGCAATCCGCGAAAACTATGGCATAAAGAACTTCGATTATGGTGAGGCAGCGGCCAGCGGCTCTTATCGTTACGGTATGACCGACTGGCTGACGCTGGAGAGCCACGCCGAAGGCAGCGAAACGCTGGCGATGGGCGGGCTGGGTGGTCAGCTGCGCGTCGGCAGCTGGGGCGTGGTCAACGGCGCGGTGGCGCAAAGTCAGCTCGATGGCGAGAGCGGCAGGCAATATAGCTGGGGATATCAGTACAACAACCGCTGGTTCAACATCGGCACTCAACAGACCCAGCGCAGCAGCGACTTCGGCAATCTGGCGCTGGTCGGCAGCCGTGCCGGTAGCCAGGCGGATAGCCGCTACGCACTCTCACGCCGCAGTGCTCAGTACAGCGCCAGCGTCTCGCTGAACCGCTTTGGCAGCGTCGGCGCCGCTTTCATCGACATCACCGACGGTCAGGGCGATCGCACCCGGCTGTGGAACCTCTCATGGAGTAAAAATCTGTGGGGTAACAGCAGTCTGTATGTCTCGGCCAGCCGCGATCAGCAGGAGAAAAGCTGGACCGGTGCAATCTCGCTGGTGATCCCGTTTGGTGAACAGGGCAGCGTTGCCCTCAGCAACGAACGCGACCAGCGTGGCCGCGACAGTCAGCGCGTTTATGCCTCACGCGCCATGCCCAGCGACGGCGGGTTCGCCTGGGATGCCTCTTGGGCGAATCAGAGCGGAGACAGCGGCGATTATCGTCAGGGCAGTCTGCGCTATCGCAACAACCAGATTGATACCTCAGCGGGCTTCTATGGCGATGATGACAACCTCACCCAGTGGGCCGATCTCTCGGGTGCGCTGGTGTTAATGGACAACAGCGTCTTTGCCGCTAACGAGATCAACGACGCCTTTGTGCTGGTGAAGACCAACTATCCCGACGTTAACGTGCGCTACGAGAATCAGTCGATGGGACGCACCAATCAACAGGGCTATCTGCTGGTGCCTGCCATCAGCAGCTACTACCCGGCCAAATATGATATCGACACCCTCGACCTGCCGGCAGATATGACCACGCCACGGGTTGAGCAGCGCTTTGCGGTGAAACGCCAGAGCGGCTATCTGCTCAACTTCCCGGTGGAGAAACTGCGCTCAGCCAGCGTAATCCTGGTCGATGCGCAGGGCCAGCCGCTGCCGGTATCAAGCCTGGTGCAGCGTCCCGATCATCCCACCGAGTATGTCGGCTGGGATGGCATCGTCTGGATGGAAGATCTCACCGCCAGTAACCCGATGCAGGTGGTGACGCCCGATGGCCGCCAGTGCGAAACCGAACTGCGCATCGCCAGCGGTCAGCCGCAGGCGCTGAAAACTTACGGCCCCCTGACCTGTGCGCTGCCCGCCCCTGCAGCAGGCAGCGCCCCCTCTCCCGCTGAATCTTTTACGTCCGGAAACCGACCATGATGAAATCTGTGATACTGGCTGGCCTGCTGCTGTTACTGCCGTCGCTGGGCTACGCCGCCTGCGCCCTGCCCGCATCGACTGCCAGTTTCGGTTCAGTCACAACCTTTGTGGCTAACACCACCGTCAGTTCCACCACCACGAATGCCAACGTCAACTGTGGCGCGGGCGCCGGGCTGTCGCTGCTGGGCAATAACCAGATCACCTTTCAGCTGACGGGCGCGACCAATAGCAACGGCACGCGCGGTACGCTGAAACGCAGCGGTGATACCGGCAGCGATAATGTGCCGGTGCGGCTCTGCACCGACACGGCCTGCGCTACCGAACTGACGATTGGCGGCACGCCATTTGTCTATGGTTCGCAGACCCTGATCAACCTGGCGGGTTTGCTGGGCAGCCTTAACTTCGCCATCCCGGTTTATCTGCGCACCGTTCCCGGTCAGGTGGTCGCCGCCGGGACCTATCAGCTGACGCTGAATATGGCCGTGACTTATCGCATCTGCACCAGCGTTGCGATTGGCAATATCTGTTTAAGCGAGCAGAACGGCAGCGGTGTCATCCCGATTAATATCACCGCCATTCTTACCAATGACTGCACCACCATCACCGCGCCGAATATAAGCTTTGGCAGCGCGCCGCTGGTCGGCAGCTTCTCCGCCGTGTCACAGACCATCAATGTGTTGTGCAGCAAAGGCAGCACCTATACCGTCGGGCTGAGCAATGGCAGTTATCCGGTGGGCAGCGTCAGGAATATGACGAGCGGCGCGAATCGGCTGAGCTATGAAATTTATAAAAGTACCACCAGCAATCGCTGGGGATCGGCAGGCACTGAACGCTGGAGCAGTACCACCTCGACGGCGGTATCCACGGATGGACTGACGCGCGGTTTTAACTACACCGCGCGCATCCTGACCACGCAGAACACGCCGCCAGCCGGAAACTACAGCGACAGCGTGGTGGTCGATTTGTCGTTTTAGAGTGAAGCACTGACCGGCGTGCCGCTGTGACGGGCCTGATACTGCTTCACCATCCGGCCAATCAGCAACGTGCCGATTAACCCACAGACTGCGGCAAAGGTCAGCCAGACGCCCGGCATCGCTTTGTCACCGGTGGCATGGATCAGGTAGCTGGAGATGGCAGGCGTAAAGCCGCCAAACAGCGCCGTCGCCAGGCTGTAAGCCATGGAGAAACCGGCGGCGCGCACCTCCGCAGGCATGATCTCCGCCAGATAGACCACCATCGCACCGTTATAGCTGGCATAGAGAAACGACAGCCAGAGTTCCGCTTCCAGCAGGTGGGCGAAGCTGGCCGATCCCACCAGCCAGTGCAGCACCGGCCAGGTGGTGACAATCATCAGCAGGGTAAAAATGATCAGCAGCGGACGGCGTCCGACGCGGTCCGACAACGCCCCCATCAGCGGCAGCCAGATGAGGTTTGAGACACCGACGCAGAGCGTCACCAGGAACGCCTGCTTGTCACTCATCATCAACACCGTTTTACCAAAGGTCGGGGTAAAGGCGGTGATCATGTAGAACATCACCGTGGTGGTGACCACCATCAGCATCCCCGCCAGCACCAGCGCCCAGTTGCTGGCGACAGACCGCATGATTTCCGTCATGCTCGGATGATGTTTACGTTTGCTGAACGCCTCGGTCTCTTCCAGCATCCGGCGGATATAGAACAGGAACGGCACAATCAGACAGCCGATCACAAACGGGATACGCCAGCCCCACTCCGTCACCGCCTCTTTCGCCAGCAGATGATTCAGCATCAGACCCAGCAGAGCAGCAAAGATCACCGCAATCTGCTGGCTGCCCGACTGCCAGCTGACGAAAAAGCCTTTGCGTCCTTTGGGCGCGACTTCGGCCAGATAGACCGACACGCCACCCAGCTCCACGCCCGCCGAGAAGCCCTGCAACAGCCGTCCCAGCAGGATCAGAATCGGCGCTGCCACGCCCAGGGTGGCGTAGCCCGGCACCAGCGCGATGGTCAGGGTGCCCATCGCCATTAAGCCCAGCGTCAGCAGCAGCCCTTTACGACGACCATGATGGTCGATGTAGGCACCGAGGATGATCGCCCCCAGCGGGCGCATCAGGAAGCCGGCACCAAAGGTCATCAGGGTCAGCATCAGGGAGGCAAACGGGTCATCGCCGGGAAAGAAGGTTTTTGAAATGGCAGTAGCGTAGTAGCCAAACACCATAAAATCGTACATCTCCAGGAAGTTACCACTGGTGACGGTGAAGATGGTTCGGGCGGCACTTTTCGGCGGCTTTTGTAAAGACGGGGTGTGACTCATAACGGCTTCCTGTTGTTTTTTAGCCGTTTTAGCCTGCCTGATGCGGGATTAATGTGACCTGGCTCACCATTGCACTTTACAAACCCATGTACATAAGTAACAACTAATTAACAAGTCAGTTCGAGGAGCATAAGTGATTACCCTGGCCCTGATTTGCCTGATTTTATAGGGCTGGAGAGCAGCCATAAAAAAAGGCGACCTGAACAGTCGCCTTTTTTTTGAACCGGATAACCCGCTATTTCTTCACGGTTTCCATGCCCATCAGACCAATTTTCAGATAGCCCGCCGTGCGCAGCTTATCCATCACGCTCATCAGCGTTTCATAATCGACTGACTTGTCCGCCTGGAAGAAAATGGTGGTCTCTTTATTGCCCTGGGTCTGGTTAGTCAGCACGTTAACCAGCGACTCCGGCGTGACCTGATCGTTACCGACGTAAAGCTGCTTATCCGCTTTAATCGACAGGTAAACCGGCTTTTCCGGACGCGGCTGCGGCGCGCTGGTTGAGGCGGGCAGATTGACGCGTACGTCGACCGTGGCCAGCGGCGCGGCCACCATAAAGATGATCAGCAGAACCAGCATGACGTCGATAAACGGCGTCACGTTGATCTCATGCATTTCACCATCCGTTTCCAGATCGTCGTTTAATCGCATTGCCATAAGAACTTACCCTAAGCGCAGTTTCTGAGCCGTCGCAGGACGCGGAACATCAGTTGCGACGGTGCCCAGATCGATATCACGGCTCTGCAGCAGCATCACCTGAGCGGCGACATCACCCAGTGAGGCTTTGTAGTTGGCGATCATGCGGGCAAAGACGTTGTAGATCACCACCGCCGGAATCGCAGCGATCAGGCCAATCGCGGTTGCCAGCAGCGCTTCGGCGATACCCGGTGCAACAACCGCCAGGTTCGTCGTCTGGGTTTTAGCGATGCCGATAAAGCTGTTCATGATGCCCCATACGGTGCCGAACAGGCCGATAAACGGCGCAACCGAACCGATGGTCGCCAGGAAGCCATTGCCCCGGCCTGCATGGCGGCTGAACGCAGCGACGCGGCGCTCAAGGCGGAAACTGGTGCGATCTTTAATCCCGTTGGTATCTTCCACGCCAGCCGACAGTTCAAGCTCATTCTGCGCATCATTCAGCAGCACCACACTGTGGCTGTGACCGGTAAACGACTGGGCAATGCGGGCGGCGTCATTCAGATTGCGGGCTTCGCCCAGCGCCAGATGCTCGCGCTTCAGGCGGCGCTTAGCGGCGCTGAGTTCGGCGTATTTGCCGAAGAAGATCGCCCAGGTCACCACTGAGGCCAATAACAGGCCAATCATGACCACCTTTACCACGATATCGGCATGTTGATACATGCCCCAAACGGAGAGGTCCGTTTGCATCAAATCACTGGCTACCACGCTGCTTCTCCAACTTCTGATTCAGGGATGCGAGACAAGCGCGAATAATAGCAAAACGACGGCGAATTGATAGTAGTTCTCATTAGTATTTACAAAGCTGATCGCCGCCATTTACCCGCAATTGACCAGGTTTAAACACTTTTGACAAGGATGTTTCGAAAATGTGAAGTTGCATGAAAATTTATTAAAACAACGTTTCAAAATGTGATGGCATTCATTCAATCAGCATTGCCGCATTTTACTGGCGCGCGTTTTCACTATGCTGGCTCCACACGGTTCTCTCCGGTTAGCCCCCGACGCCGGACGCCGTCCTACCTCAGCGGGAGACAAAATAATGAGAATGACGAAAACATGCCTGGCCAGTGCCCTGGCGGCGATGATGATGAGCGCCACCGCCACGGCACAGGTGATCAAAGTGGCTGAAGTCCAGCCTGCCGGTTATCCGACCGTCGTCGCCCTGCAGCACATGGGCGACAAACTCAAACAGGCCACCGATGGACGGCTGGAGATGAAGCTCTTCGCCGGTGGCGTGCTGGGGGACGAAGATCAGACGCTGCAACAGGTGCAGCTGGGCGCAATCGACATGATCCGTGTGTCGCTGGCGCCAGTCACCTCGATCGCCCCGGAAACCAGCGTGCTGACCCTGCCCTACATTTTCCGCGACATTGACCACATGCACAAAGTGCTGGATGGCGAGATAGGCCGCGAGATTGCCGACAAATTCGATAAAGATCCCAACGCCCGCATGGTGTTCCTGGGCTGGACCGATGCCGGTGAGCGCAACATGATCACCAAGAAGCCGCTGGCAAAACCGGAAGATCTGAAAGGCATGAAGATCCGGGTGCAGAACAGCGCCATCTCGCTGGCGACGCTGAAAGCGATGGGCGCGAATCCGGTGGCGATGGGCGTCAGTGAAGTGTTCAGTGCGATGCAGACCGGCGTGGTCGATGGCACCGAGAACAATCCACCGACCTTTGTCGCCCATAACTATATGCCGGTGGCGAAGTACTACACCCTCAGCGGCCACTTTATCCAGCCAGAGATGATCCTGTTTTCAAAACGCGCCTGGGATCGCCTGAAACCTGAGGATCAGGCGCTGCTGAAGAAGCTCGGCAAAGAGGCGCAGGATGAGGAGCGCCAGCTCTGGGCGACCTATACCGAAGAGTCGATCGCCAAAATGAAGGCGGGTGGCGTCACCTTCCAGCAGACCGACCGCGACTACTTCGTCAAAGCGACCCAGCCGGTGCGCGATCAGTTTGGCGGAAAATATCAGGATCTGATGACCCGGATCGCTGAGGTGAAATAACCCTTCTGCGCCACACTGCCGTGTGGCGTGCTTAATCAGGTATCAATTATGGCTGCTTATACACGTCTGATGGATGGGCTCTATCTGCTCTGCATGCTGGTGGCCGCCGTGGCACTGATGATTATGGTGACGGTGATCCCGATCGGGATCTTCGCCCGCTACGTGATGAACGGTGCGCTCTCCTGGCCGGAACCGGTGGCCATTATCTGCATGATCATTTTTACGTTTATTGGCGCACCGGTCGGACTGCGGGCCGGAACGCATATCTGCGTTTCCATGGTCACCGATCGCCTGTCACCCGCCCGACAGCGCCTGATGCTGCGCGTCAGCGATCTGCTGATGATTATCACCTGTCTGGTGATCTTTCAGGCCAGTTACAGCCTGTGCGAAGCGATGTGGGTGCAGACGCTCGCTTCATTACCGGCAGTGACTTACGGCGAGATGTATCTGCCGATTCCGATTGGCGCGATCTTCACCCTGCTGTTTGTTGTTGAGCGATTGCTGACAGGCGATCAGAGCCAGCGGCCGATTGTCACGCTGGGCGGCACCCACTAACGCGGAGCAGAAAAATGGATGCATTGATCTTGATAGGCAGTTTGCTGGTGTTGCTGATGGTGGGTTTTCCGGTCGCCTTTGCGGTGGGGCTGAGCGCCTTTATTGGCGCCTGGTGGATCGATCTGCCGCTGGAAGCGGTGGTGATTCAGGTGACCAACGGCATTAACAAATTTTCGCTGCTGACTATCCCGTTCTTTATTCTCGCGGGTGCGATTATGGCGGAGGGTGGGATTGCCCGGCGGCTGGTCAACTTCGCCTATATCTTTGTCGGCTTTATCCGCGGTGGCCTGTCGCTGGTGAACATTGTCGCTTCCACCTTCTTTGGCGCGATTTCCGGCTCATCGGTGGCGGATACCGCCTCGATAGGCTCGGTGATGATTCCGCAGATGGAGGAGAAAGGCTATCCGCGTGATTTCGCCGCCGCCGTCACCGCCAGCGGCTCAGTGCAGGCGGTGCTGACGCCACCCAGCCACAACTCGGTGATTTACTCGCTGGCGACCGGCGGCATGGTGACCATCTCCTCGCTGTTTGTTGCCGGTATCTTTCCTGGCCTGCTGCTGGGTGGCTGCCTGATGATAATGTGCCTGGGTTTTGCCCATAAACGCGGCTATCCCAAAGGAGAACGTATTCCGTTTCGTCAGGCGCTGAAAATCTTCTTCGACGCGTTCTGGGGCCTGTTTACCGTGGTGATCATTATGGGTGGCATTCTCTCCGGCATCTTTACCGCCTCGGAGTCCGCCGCGATCGCCTGTATCTGGGCCTTTTTCGTCACCATGTTTATCTACCGTGACTTTAAATGGAACCAGCTGCATATCCTGCTGTTCCGCACCATTAAAACCGTCACCATCGTGATGGTGCTGATCGCCTTCGCGGCCGGATTCGGCGCGGTGATGACCTTTATGCAACTGCCGACGATTATCACCGAGGCGTTCACCAGCCTCTCTGATAACAAATATGTGATCCTGATGTGTATCAACATCCTGCTACTGGTGGTGGGAACGCTGATGGATATGGCACCGCTGATCCTGATCATGACGCCGGTGCTGTTGCCGGTCGCCACCGCGCTTGGCGTCGATCCGGTTCACTTTGGCATGATCATGCTGACCAACCTCGGGATCGGCCTGATCACCCCGCCGGTCGGTACGGTACTGTTTGTCGCCAGTGCGGTCAGTAAGCAGAAAATCGAGCAGGTGGTCAGAGCCATGCTGCCGTTTTACGGCATGCTGTTTATCGTGCTGATGCTGATTACCTATATTCCCGCCATCTCCCTCTGGTTACCGCGCCTGATGGGCGTGATGTAGCGTCGGCAAAATCGGGTCCGGTGGCGGACCCGATTTTCATCCTGCGAAGCACTCTGATAATCACCATTGAGTCTCAACCCTGCTGGTCGTTTCGTGGTAACGTGAGGGCTTAGTCAGAAGCGGCAAAGGCGACTCATGACCACCAGAAAAATTGATACCACGCTCGTCAGTGCAGGACGCAGCAAGCGTTATACCCAGGGCTCGGTGAACAGTGTGATTCAACGGGCCTCCTCGCTGGTTTTTGATACGGTCGCGGAGAAGAAACGCGCCACCGCCGGTCGGGCAAAAGGCGAACTCTTTTATGGCCGTCGTGGCACCCTGACGCACTTTGCACTGCAGGATGCGATGACGGAGCTGGAAGGCGGCGCAGGCTGTGTGCTCTACCCCTGCGGCGCGGCTGCCGTGGCGAACGCGATTCTGGCGTTTGTCGAGGCGGGCGACCACGTGCTGATGAGTGGCGCAGTCTATGAACCGACCCAGGATTTCTGTACTAAAATCCTGACTAAGCTGCAGGTTTCAACGGGCTGGTTCGATCACTGCATCGGCAGTGAAATCGGTGAGCTGGTGCAGCCCAATACCCGGGTCGTTTTCCTGGAATCACCGGCCTCTATCACGATGGAAGTTCAGGATATTCCGGCGATTGTGGCGGCGGTTCGCGCCAAAGCGCCCGAGGCGATCATCATGATCGACAACACCTGGGCGGCCGGTATTTTATTTGATGCGCTGGCGCACGGCATCGATATTTCGATTCAGGCGGGCACCAAATATCTGATTGGTCACAGCGATGCGATGATCGGCACGGCGGTCGCCAATGCGCGCTGTATCGATCAGCTGCGCGAGAACTCCTATCTGATGGGTCAGATGGTCGATGCCGACACCGCCTACATGGCGAGCCGGGGGCTGCGCACGCTGGGCACCCGTCTGCGTCAGCATGAAGAGAGCGCGATTCAGGTGGCAGAGTGGCTGGCAGCGCGTCCCGAAGTGGCGCGGGTTAATCACCCGGCGCTGGCGCAGAGCAAAGGTCATCAGTTCTGGCAGCGTGATTTTAACGGCAGCAGCGGCCTGTTCTCTTTTATCCTGCAGGAAAAACTCAGCGCGCCCCAGCTGACGGAATATCTCGATCACTTCCATCATTTCAGCATGGCGTACTCCTGGGGCGGCTATGAATCGCTGATCCTGGCGAATCAGCCGGAAGAGCTGGCCGCGATTCGTCCGGCGGGTGGAGTCGACTTCACCGGTACGCTGGTGCGACTGCATATTGGTCTGGAGCACGTTGACGATCTGCTGGCTGACCTGGACGCCGGTTTTGCGCGCCTGACGCGTTAATAAACTCAGGCAAAAAATAAACAGACGCTAAACAGAAGATGAACCGGGTAGCGGCCACCCGCAGAGTTTGCCGGGCTGCTGCTCATTTATTGTTAAAATTTATCCCAGACCGTTCAGGTCATCAGTGAGGTCGCTGCATTTATTGCGCAGCGCCGCGACCGATTGCCTGAATGCAGACGGATAGTTCCTTGTGACGTGATGGAATAGCAAATGGGTGTTTTACACGAGATTGTCCACGCGCTCTGGCATCAGGATTTTGCCGCGCTGGCAAATCCGGATGTGGTGTGGGTGGTGTACGGCGTGATGTTCCTGACGCTGTTTCTGGAAAATGGGCTGTTACCCGCCTCTTTCCTGCCGGGCGACAGCCTGCTGCTGCTGGCGGGTGCGATGGTGGCAAAAGGGGTGATGGATTTTGTGCCGACGATGGTGATCCTCACCACCGCCGCCAGCCTGGGCTGCTGGCTGAGCTATCTGCAGGGTCGCTGGCTGGGGAATACCCGGCTGGTGAAGAGCTGGCTGATGCATCTGCCCGCGCAGTATCACCAGCGCGCGTGGAATATGTTTAACCGTCACGGCCTGATGGCGCTGCTGGTCGGCCGTTTTCTGGCCTTCATCCGGACGATCCTGCCGACCATGGCGGGCATTGCGGGCTTACAGAACGGTCGCTTTCAACTGTTCAACTGGCTCAGCGGCGTGCTGTGGGTCGGCATCGTCGTGACGTTTGGCTATGGCATCAGCCAGGTGCCGTTCATCAAGCGTCATGAAGATCAGGTGATGGCGATCCTGATGATACTGCCGATGGTGTTGCTGTTTCTCGGGCTGTTCGGCAGCATTCTGGTTATCTGGAAAAAGCGTCGGCAGAAACAGGCCTGACGTCAGCGCGTAGCATCAGGATCCGCCGCCACTCAGGCGGACGGATCCGCTACTGTCTGCCGCACACGATTCACCTCTTCCCCCGGCGTCACGCCAAAATAGCGCTTAAATTCCCGCGAAAACTGTGAGGGACTTTCATAGCCAACCCGCACCGCCGCCGCACTCGCTTTCAGTCCATCGTGCAGCATCAGCAATCGCGCCTGATGCAGGCGATATCGCTTGAGATACTGCAGGGGCGAGGTCTGCGTAACCGCTTTAAAGTTATGATGAAAGGCTGAAACGCTCATGTTTACTTCCGCCGCCAGCGCATCGACGCTGAGGTTTTCCGCATAGTGATTCTCAATCCGTCGCAGGGCACGCGCGATCAGGCTGAATTGCGTCTGTCGGCTCACCAGTGAGAGCAGCGCACCACCAATCGGGCCAGTCAGCACGTAGTAGATAATCTCCCGCACGATGTGCGGCCCCAGCACCCGCGCATCGCGTGGCTGGGTCATCACATCAAGCAGCCGCTCAGCGGCACACAGCATCGGTTCCGTCAGCCACGCCGAGTGGATCCCTGAGGTCTGCGGCTGCGGCTGGAACTGATCGTCATCGCCGATTTCAATCAGCAGATCCTGCAGGCTGGCGGTATCGACATTAAGACACAGCCCGGCAATCGGCACCTCTGGCGAGGCCCAGGTTTCGCACTCCACCGGCAGCGGCACCGTGAGCATCAGGTACTTGCTGGCGTCATACTGAAACACCGTGCTGCCGAGATAGCCGGTTTTGCTGCCCTGAAACAGGATCACAATGCCGGGCTGATACATCATCGGCGTACGGGGACGATATTGATTAGCGTAAATCAGCGACACATTTTCGACCGGACAAAGACGGTCGTGACCATGGGTCATTAATGTGACGACCTGCTGCGCCAGCCGGTGACACAGGGCATCGTGCGCCATAGCGACTCCTTTTACGGGCAAAAAACCAGTGTGCCGTGCGAATGCCTGAATCACCAGCAGCCTGGAGAATCAGGCAAGAAATTTACCGGATCGGGCATGGCGGCAGAACCACTGTTGTTGCCTCAGCTAAGCAGGCTGAGAATTGTTGGCTAGACTTAAGCACAGTGAAATCTCACGGATTAACCGCAACGGAAAGGAGCAACTATGGCAGACCAACCCATTATCAAACTGCGCGATGGCAATATGATGCCGCAACTCGGACTCGGTGTGTGGCAGGCCAGCATTGAAGATGCACGTCATGCGGTGCTGAAAGCGCTGGAGGTCGGCTATCGCTCAATCGATACCGCCGCCGCCTATAAGAATGAAGAGGCGATTGGCCAGGCACTGCAGGAAACTGACGTGCCGCGAGAAGAGATTTTCGTGACCACCAAACTCTGGAACGACGATCAGCAGAACGTTCAGCAGGCGATGGAAACCAGCCTGGAGAAACTGAAACTGGAGCAGGTTGATCTCTATCTGATGCACTGGCCGTGCCCGGAAAAAGACAATTATGTCGATGCCTGGAAGAAGATGATTGAATTGCAGCAGCAGGGGCTGACTAAAAGTATCGGCGTCTGTAACTTCCATGAGGCGCATCTGAAGCGACTGCTGGATGAAACCGGTGTCACGCCGGTGGTGAACCAGATTGAGCTGCACCCGATGCTACAGCAGCGCACGCTGCATGCGTGGAACGCACTGCATCAGATCCAGACAGAATCCTGGAGTCCGCTGGCGCAGGGCGGCAAAGGGGTCTTCGATCAGGAGATAATCAAGTCGCTGGCGAAGAAATATGGCAAGACGCCGGCACAGATCGTAATCCGCTGGCATCTGGATAGCGGCCTGGTGGTGATTCCGAAGTCGGTGACACCAGCCCGCATTGAAGAGAACTTTAAGGTGTTCGACTTCCGTCTGGACAAGCATGAAGTGAGCGATATTGCCAAGCTGGACAGCGGCAATCGTCTGGGGCCGGATCCGGAAACCTTTAACTAAGGCTGGGCGTCACCAGGTGAGCTCACCTTATCTGCCCTGCGGCTGGGGCAGCTAACGATTAACGCGGTCAGGCGGGCTCTCCCTGCCTGACCGCGCTGTTATGCGCTGGGCTGCACCACCAGCTGACCGGCAGTACCGCGGTCGGCCAGTTCCAGCGTCTGACTGTAGTAGACGAACGGGAAGTGATCTGACGAACTTTGCGGGAAGGTGACCATCAGTTCCACGCTGCCATCGACCCACACCGTATCTTTCCAGCCACGATCTTCGCCCATCGGCTGTGCACCATTCACACTTTTAATCAGGAACATCACGCCCTGGATATGCAGCGACTGTGGCCGGTCAGCATGCAGGATCCAGCGCTCAAAGGTGCCCTGCTGTGCCGTGGTGTCAATGCGGCTCATATCCCAGATCGCGCCGTTAATGCCCGGCATGCTGTCACCGATGCGGAATTCACGGGTGCGAACCGCCACGCCATCCAGAATCTGATCGGCCAGCAGCCGCATCGGCAGATTATCCGTCACCAGCGGCAGCAAGCCGGTTGGCCGCAGCGTCAGGATCAGGGTTGACGTCAGAATGGAGGATGGCTCAAAGAAACCGCGCAGCCGATCCATAATGCCCGCCGCCGTACCTGCGGTAATCGACACTTCATCGCCCTGCGACATATCCACCAGCACTTCGCGGCGTTCGCCCGGCGCCAGTGACAGGCGCTGCACCGCCACCGGCGCAGGCAGATAGCCCTGATCGCTGGCGATGACCATAAACGGGCGATTGTCGCTGAGCACCATCTCATAGCGGCGCGCATTCGAGGCGTTCAGCAGACGCAGACGCACCCAGCCGCGTGATACCTCCACAAACGGATTGCGTACGCCATTCACCAGCAGCGTGTCGCCCAGGAAACCACCATCCTGCGGCGGGTCATAGACCGGCGTGGCAAAGTTATCGAGCCGCTTGTCCTGAATGATAATCGGGAAGTCATCGACGCCGTAATGCTTCGGCAACGGCAGCTGCCTGCCAATATCATCTTCCACCAGCCACATCCCCGCCAGTCCGTTATAGATGTGCGGAGCCATGCGGTTCGGCGTGTTGGCGTGATACCAGCAGGTTGAGGCCGCCTGACGAATCGGCAGCACCGGCGACCAGTCGACACCGGCTGACATCATACGCGGCGCGCCACCCATCAGCGCGCCCGGCAACTGCAGGCCGCTGATAGTCATGGAGACCGGCTCGTTCAGACGGTTGCTGTAGATCAGCTTAACGTCGTCGCCGCTGTAAACCCGGACGGTCGGGCCAAGATAGAGGCCATTAATGCCCCACACCGGCACTTTGTTGTTGTCGCCATTAAAAGACCAGTGGCTGCGCTGCATTGTCAGGAACAGCGGCTGGCCGCGACGGGATTCCAGCAACGGCGGAACCGGAAGTGGCGTATCGCCATTAGCTGAAGAAGCGGCACGCGCCGCATGAGGTAGTACACTGGCGCTAAGCGCCGCTCCGGCAGAAAGCTGGATGAACTGACGTCTGCTGAAAGACATAAAACTTCTGACCCTTTACGCGTGGCGCTAGGCGCCGACCCTGTTTTTATTGATCTGTTTTTGCTGTGCTGCGTTCACGGCGGGCGGACGTGCCCCGCCGTGCGGCATCCCTGCAGGATAGTTCGGCGAATGGTTCGCCGGTCAGATATTTCCGTTTTTTTCGCGTTCTGCGACTTCGGCGTTCAGCTCTTCCAGCTTTGCCGCCATCAGTTCGCGACAGTGGGTCGCCAGCTTACGCACCGACGACGACTCGAAAGCCTTTACATCAATCGGTGGCAGCATCTCAACGATTACCAGCCCGTTTTTCCAGCGATTGAGGTTGATCTTGCCATGCGTGTTAGAGACCACAATCGGAATGATCGGCACACCCGCCGCCACAGCGGCGTGAAAGGCACCGGTTTTAAACGGCAGCAGGCCACGACCACGGCTGCGCGTTCCTTCCGGGAACATCCAGATGGAGATGCGCTTACTGTTAAACTCATCTACCAGCTGACCGATCGTGCCGCGTGCTTTTGCACGGTCATCGCGATCGATCAACAGGTTACCGGTCAGCCAGTAGAGCAGGCCAAAAAATGGCACCCACAACAGGCTCTTCTTGCCCACCGTCACCGTACAGGGCTGCACCATTTTAGCCGCGGTGACCATGTCGTAGTTGTTCTGATGGTTCGCGATGTAGATCGCATTACCATAATTCTCAGCACCTTCCGGTCTGCGCAGTTCTACTTTAAGGCCAAACACCGTCGACAGTTTGCCGAACAGATGGCCAAATGTGGCGACATGACGCGGATTGCGCGGTGAAAACAGACACCAGATACAGCCAGATATACAGACTAAGATCGAATAGATGACGACAATAATGGCACGCAGAATCAGTAACATAGTTCCCTCATTGAGCCACGGCTGACGCGGTGTCAGCCGGGTAGTTTACGCTTCGCTATCCGGGCTCGCCGGACGCGCAGGCGCATCCAGTTCAACACGATCAATTTTTTGCAGGCCGCGCGGTAACAGCGTGCCGCGACGTCCGCGATCGGCGCGGAATTTTTGTAGCTCTTCACTGCGCAGCAGCATTTTACGCTTGCCTACGTGCAGCGTGATAGCGCTGCCCGGCGGTAAAATCATCAGCCAGGCCAGTTTGTCCTGACCGGCGGCCGCTTCCGCGGATGGAATCGAGATGATTTTATTGCCCTTGCCTTTCGACATCTGCGGCAGCTCCCCGACCGGGAACATCAGCATCCGTCCCGCCTGGGTGATCGCCAGCAGCATGTCATCTTCATGATGGACGGCCATCGGCGTCATCACACGGGCGTTTTCCGGCAGCGTCAGCAGCGCTTTACCGGCGCGGTTGCGCGACACCAGATCGCTGAAGGTACAGATAAAGCCGTAACCCGCATCAGAGGCCATCAGCAGGCGCTGATCATCCGGCTCCATCAGCACCTGTTCAACTACCGCACCCGGCGGTGGCGTCAGCTTGCCGGTCAGCGGCTCGCCCTGCCCGCGCGCTGAAGGCAGCGACGTCGGATCCAGAGTGTAGCTGCGGCCGGTGGAGTCGATAAAGGCCACCGGCTGATTGCTCTTGCCGCGTGCCGCAGCCAGATAGCTGTCGCCGGCTTTGTAGCTGAGTCCGGCTGGATCGATATCGTGGCCTTTGGCGCTACGCACCCAGCCCATCTGCGACAGCACAATGGTCACCGGTTCAGACGGCACCAGCTCGGTTTCGCTCAGGGCTTTGGCTTCTTCACGCTCACGCAGCGGCGAGCGACGATCGTCGCCGTAGCTGGCGCTGTCAGCCTGTAACTCTTTTTTCAGCAGGGTATTCATCTTGCGTTCAGAGGCCAGCGTGGCCTGCAGCTGATCGCGCTCTTTTTCCAGCTCCGCCTGCTCGCCACGGATCTTCATCTCTTCCAGTTTTGCCAGGTGGCGCAACTTCAGTTCGAGGATCGATTCGGCCTGGGTTTCGCTGATGCCAAAGCGTGACATCAGGACCGGCTTAGGCTCATCCTCAGTACGGATGATCTCGATCACTTCATCGATGTTCAGGAACGCAACCAGCAAACCTTCCAGGATATGCAGGCGGCGCAGCACGCGATCCAGGCGGTGATTCAGACGACGTTTGACCGTATCTCGGCGGAACACTAGCCATTCGGTCAGGATCTCATGCAGGTTTTTCACCGCCGGGCGGTTATCCAGCCCGATCATGTTGAGGTTAACGCGGTAGCTCTTTTCCAGATCGGTGGTGGCGAACAGATGGTTCATCACCTGATCGAGATCGACGCGGTTGGAGCGCGGAACGATCACCAGGCGGGTCGGGTTCTCGTGATCCGATTCATCACGCAGATCCTCCACCATCGGCAGCTTTTTATTGCGCATCTGGTTCGCAATCTGCTCCAGCACGCGCGCGCCCGACACCTGATGCGGCAGCGCGGTAATCACCGCCTCGCCCTCTTCCTTCTTCCAGACTGCACGCTGGCGAATCGAGCCGCGACCGGTCTGATAGATTTTGCGGATCTCGTCACGCGGCGTGATGATCTCCGCCTCTGTAGGATAATCAGGCCCCTGGACAATATCCAGCAGCTGTTCCAGCGTGGTTTTCGGCGAGTCGATCAGTGCGATGGCGGCCTGAGCCACTTCGCGCAGGTTGTGCGGCGGAATATCGGTCGCCATACCCACGGCAATCCCGGTGGTGCCGTTCAGCAGAATATTGGGCAGGCGCGCCGGTAACATCTTCGGCTCCTGCAGCGTGCCATCAAAGTTCGGCTGATAATCGACCGTCCCCTGACCCAGCTCACCCAGCAGCAGCTCGGCATATTTTGACAGGCGGGATTCTGTGTAACGCATCGCCGCGAACGACTTGGGATCATCCGGTGCCCCCCAGTTACCCTGGCCATCGACCAGCGGATAACGGTAGGAGAACGGCTGCGCCATCAGCACCATCGCTTCATAACAGGCGCTGTCGCCGTGCGGATGGTATTTACCCAGCACGTCACCTACGGTACGCGCCGATTTTTTGAATTTTGCGCTGGCGCTAAGTCCCAGTTCGGACATGGCGTAGACGATACGTCGCTGAACCGGCTTTAATCCGTCGCCAATGTAAGGCAGGGCGCGGTCCATGATGACGTACATCGAATAGTTTAAGTACGCATTCTCGGTGAATGTGTGCAGGGCAAGACGCTCTGCACCATCCTGAGTCAGTTCACTCATTAATTTCTCATCCTCACATCGTGGCCCACAACGGCGGGACACCCGGCGGTGGTTTGGCGAGGATAGTACCTTATTCGCTGGTGTTAGTCACAGGGGAAGCGCGGGAGAGCAGGCGTCCCGCCGCGCGATTTTTAAGTGCCGGAGGCACGCCGGATTCAGACCGGCAAGTGTCTGACCTGTCTGTGGAAGTGGCTCAGGGCTTTGCACCCATCCACTGGCGGGCAATGTCACGATATTCGCCAGTGGCGGTGCTGAGATGCAGCCACTGATCGACATAGAGCTTCCAGCTGATATCGTCACGCGGAATCATGTAAGCCTTCTCGCCATACTGCAGCGGTTTGTCGGGATTGATCGCGCAGAGCGTCGGGTAATGCTGCTGCTGAAAACGCGCTTCAGAGGCATCGGTGATCATCACATCCGCCTTGTTGTCCACCAGTTGCCGGAAGATGGTGACGTTATCGTGGAACAGCGTCAGTGAGGCCTTTGGCAGGTGGCTATGCACAAAGGCTTCGTTGGTGCCGCCTGCCGGTTCAATCAGCCGCACGTCAGGCCGGTTGAGCTGTTCGATGGTCTGGAAGCGATCTTTATCGCTGCAGCGCACCAGCGGGATTTTGCCATCCACATCCAGAGGCCGGGCGAACCAGGCGGTCTGCTGGCGTTTCAGCGTGACGGAGACGCCGCCGACGGCGATATCACACAGCTTTGCCAGAAAATCGGGCATCAGGTTTTTCCAGCTGGTTGGCACCCACTCCACTTTCGCGCCGAGCGAGGTAGCCAGCGCGTTCGCCATGCTGATATCCAGCCCTTCATACTGACCATCGGGTCGCAGGTAGCTGTAAGGCTTGTAATCCCCGGTGGTGCAGACCTTAAGCGTTTTAGAACTGAGGATGGTATCGAGATGAGATTGTGCCTGGACAGCACCGGTGGCCAGCAGCAAAGAGAGGACAATTTTTTTCATTTTGCGTTTTTCTATAATTGTTTTCACGGTGAGTTTGCCTGCCGATGGTGCCATAAACCGGCGCATTGTTGCTTCTACAGCAAAAGTGTTGTGATCAACCTCCCATTTTTCTGCGACAGCAGCGCGCGTAAGCTAAGCGCCATATTCAGGAAATGAGGCAAACAATTCATGAGCAAGATTTTAATTATCGATGGCGGCAAAACCTTTGCCCACTCTAAAGGCGAACTGAACCACACGCTGACCGACGTTGCGGCCAGCCAGTTGCGTGACATGGGGCATGAGGTGTCTGTGACCCTGGCTGACAGCGACTACGTGGTCGCCGATGAAGTGCAGAAATATGTCGATAGCGATGTGGTGATTTATCAGATGCCAGGCTGGTGGATGGGCGAGCCGTGGACCGTGAAGCGTTACATCGATGAAGTCTTTACCGAAGGCCACGGCTCGCTCTACGCCAGCGATGGCCGTACCCGTTCTGATGCGGCAAAGAAATATGGTTCCGGCGGTCTGCTGCAGGGCAAAAAATATATGCTGTCGCTGACATGGAATGCGCCACTGCAGGCCTTTACCGATCCGGAGCAGTTCTTTGAAGGCGTCGGCGTCGACGGTCTTTATCTGCACTTCCACAAAGCCAACCAGTTCCTGGGTATGGAAGCGCTGCCGACCTTTATCTGCAACGATGTGATTAAAGCGCCGGACGTGCCACGCGATATTGCCGCTTATCGGACCCATCTTAGTCGCGTTTTTGCGTAAGATGGCTGGGGGACACCCCCTATTTTCCCATGAAAGAGGAATTCGCGAATGTTAACAGTCGTTGCTGAAATTTGTGTCAAACCCGGTCGCCGTCAGGCCGTGCTGGATGCGGTGAAAAAACTGATCCCGCTGGTTTTAGAAGAAGAAGGCTGCCATCAGTATGACGCGCTGCTGGACCATCAGGCGCAGGTGCCGTGGAAACAGAACTCGCCGGACTCCATTTTTATGCTGGAACAGTGGGAAACGCTGCGTCATCTGGAGCAGCATCAGCAGATGCCGCACATGGATGCGCATCGCGCCATCATTAAAGATGATGTGGTGGATGTGAAGATTCTGGTGCTGGAACCCAGCGCCTGATTCGTGCTGAAGGCTTAACCCCTTTTCGGTAAACGGGGTCAGGCTGCTGACAACCTCAAACCTGAGTGCCTCTGGCAGCAATGAATTAGCTCAACGCGAAGGGAACACGGTCAGAAGAGGAAAGCGTCCCGCGCCAGGGATGGCGCGGGTAGAGCGACCAGGGACTGGCTTGAGCGCCTTTCCGATCTGACCGTGTTCCCTGTGCAAGCACAATCTCACAGCGAATCCGGCCAGACTTGCCAGCATCTCCAAACCCCTGCCCTATGACAGGGGTTTTTTATTATGGCAGGAGAGATCATAGTAGCTGACGCCGATCAATCTCGGTGCGGAGAAAATCCAGGAAGCAGCCGATACGCGAAGAGAGCGTGGTGTTGCGGTAATAGACCGCATGCACCGGCAACCGCAGCTCGCGGGTTTCAGCGGGGAGAACCGGCACCAGCCGTCCTGCCGCGCAATCTTCCCGGCTGACAAAGTCGGAGAGGCGTGCGATCCCCTGTCCTGCCAGCGCCAGCTGCCGGATGGTTTCGCCGCTGGAGGCAGAGATTGTGGGCTTAATGCGCATGAAATCGCCATCAGGCTGCCAGATCGGCCAGACGTTGTGCGCCTCAAGATGGCTGAAGCCGATGATTTGATGCTGCGCGAGATCGGCCACGCTCTGCGGGGTGCCCGCTTTCGCCAGATAGGCCGGACTGGCCATCAGCCGGATCGCACTGCTGCCAAGCATCCGGGCACGCAGCGTAGAGTCGCGCAGTTCGCCGATGCGAATGGCAATGTCCGTTTGCTGCTCCAGCAGATCGATCAGGATATCGTCGGTATTCAGTTCAAGCTGGATCAGAGGATAGCGGGCGCGGAAATCGTCCACCAGCGGCACAATCACATGCAGCATAAAAGGGGTGGCGGCGTTTACCCGCAGCCGCCCTGACGGCATCTCGCGCCGCAGGGCTATCTGCTCTTCGGCCTGCTCAACCGAGGCCAGGATCTGTCGCGCATGCTCCAGAAAAACCTGTCCCTCTTCGGTCAGCGCCAGCCGTCGGGTGGTGCGATGCAGCAGGGTGGTCTGCAGCTTGCTCTCCAGCCGGGACAACGCCCGGCTGATGCCCGAACTGGTCTGCGCCAGCTGGGATGCCGCCGCGGTAATGGAACCGCTATCCACCACCGCCACCCAGGCTCGTAACTCTTCCAGGGTAATTTTCACAAGGATTACTGTCTCTGCTCTGAATCTGCCGGGTTCTCCGGGGATGTGCTGGCTGAAGCACAAAGAGAACAGGACGCTTTCGCGTCCTGTTTTTTTACACTTCGATATCGGCCTTGTCGCCTTTTTCCTGCAACCAGTTACGCCGGTCTTCGGAACGTTTCTTCGCCAGCAGCATATCCATCATGCGCAGCGTCTGATCGATATCCTCTTCACTGATGGTCAGCTGTACCAGACGGCGGGTATTCGGATCCAGCGTCGTTTCGCGCAGCTGCAAGGGGTTCATCTCACCCAGCCCTTTAAAGCGCTGAACGTTAGGTTTGCCCTTTTTGCGTTTCAACTGCTCCAGCACGCCCTCTTTCTCATCTTCATCCAGCGCGTAGTAGACCTCTTTTCCGAGATCGATACGGTAGAGCGGCGGCATGGCAACGTAGACGTGTCCGTTTCTGACCAGTGAACGGAAATGTTTCACGAACAGGGCACACAGCAGCGTGGCGATGTGCAGACCATCCGAGTCCGCATCCGCCAGAATGCAGATCTTGCCGTAGCGCAGCTGTGAAAGATCTTCGCTGTCGGGATCGATGCCGATCGCCACGGAAATATCATGCACTTCCTGCGACGCCAGCACCTCATCGGAAGAGACTTCCCAGGTGTTCAGGATCTTGCCCTTAAGCGGCATGATCGCCTGATATTCACGATCGCGCGCCTGCTTGGCCGAGCCGCCTGCCGAGTCCCCTTCGACCAGGAACAGTTCTGTTTTATTCAGATCCTGCGCGGTGCAGTCCGCCAGTTTGCCCGGCAGCGCCGGACCGCTGGTGAGCTTTTTACGCACCACTTTTTTGGCTGCCCGCATACGTCGCTGGGCGCTGGAGATCGCCAGCTCAGCCAGCTGCTCTGCGATCTGGATATTCTGGTTCAGCCACAGGCTGAAGGCATCTTTTACCACGCCAGAGACAAAGGCTGCGCACTGACGTGAAGAGAGGCGCTCTTTGGTCTGCCCGGCGAACTGCGGATCCTGCATCTTCACCGACAGCACATAGGCGCAGCGATCCCAGATATCTTCAGCGGAGAGCTTCACGCCACGCGGCAGAATGTTGCGATATTCGCAGAACTCGCGCATCGCATCCAGCAGCCCCTGACGCAGACCGTTGACGTGAGTCCCGCCCTGCATGGTCGGGATCAGGTTAACGTAGCTTTCAGTTAACAGCTCGCCGCCTTCCGGCAGCCACAACAGCGCCCAGTCAACCGCTTCCACATCGCCAGCAAAGCTGCCGACAAACGGTTTTTCCGGCAGCGTCGGTAAGCCATTCACCGCTTCGCACAGGTAGTCCGTCAGGCCATCTTCGTAGCACCAGGTTTGTTCGGTATTGTTCAGCTTGTCTTTAAAGACAATCTCAACGCCAGGGCAGAGCACCGCTTTGGCTTTCAGCAGATGTGATAAGCGTGACACCGAAAAACGTGGGCTGTCGAAGAAGCTTTCATCGGGCCAGAAATGGACGCGCGTGCCGGTGTTGCGTTTAGCCACCGTGCCGGTAACCGTGAGATCCTGGACTTTGTCGCCATTCTCAAACGCCATGTCATAGATTTCGCCATTACGGCGCACCGTGACTTCGACGCGTTTTGACAGGGCGTTAACCACCGAGATACCAACGCCGTGCAGGCCGCCCGAGAACTGATAGTTTTTATTGGAGAACTTGCCGCCCGCGTGCAGACGACACAGGATCAGCTCGACGGCAGGCACGCCCTCTTCCGGGTGAATATCCACCGGCATGCCGCGACCATCATCAATAACTTCCAGCGACTGGTCAGCGTGCAGAATCACTTCAACCCGCTTCGCGTGGCCGCCCAGCGCCTCATCGACGCTGTTATCAATCACTTCCTGACCCAAATGGTTGGGTCGCGTCGTATCGGTGTACATCCCCGGGCGACGGCGAACAGGCTCAAGGCCAGTCAGGACCTCAATGGCATCCGCGTTATAGTTAGATTGACTCATCGTAAATGTCTGATTAGAAGGGTGAAATGGGGTGCGATTTCCGCATTACTCAGGGATGATTCAGACCGAGAAAGTCCAGAATCTGCGGGAAATGGCGCTCGAATCCAGTAAATGCATGATTTCCGCCCTCTTCTACCGTGTGACGGCACGCGCTGTAATAGTCGAGCGCCTGACGGTAATCGAGAACTTCATCGCCGGTCTGTTGCAGCAGCCAGAGTAAATCGGGCGCTTCCAGCGGTTCAATCTGCATTACTTTCAGATCGTAAATGTGGCGTGACTCTAACACATATTGCTGGCCGGTGTAGGGATTCTGATTTTCGCCCAGGAAATCCGCCAGCAGCTCAAAAGGCCGCACCGCGGGATTGACGACCACAGCAGGCAGCATAAAGCATTGCGACAGCCAGGTGGCGTAATAACCGCCCAGCGACGAGCCCACCAGCCCCAGCGTTTCGCCACTGCGGCTCAGTACCAGATCTTCCAGCATTGCGGCGGCATCGGCCGGAAACGTCGGCAGCTGGGGCACGATCATGTCGATCTCCGGATGCTGCGCCTCTAACCATTGCCGGAACTGCGTCGCCTTAGCCGACTGCGGCGAGCTGTTAAAACCGTGCAGATAGAGTAATACCGCCACGCGTCAGTATCCTTCTGAGTCTAAATCGGGACGAAAAGCGTCGGTGTCGAGCCGGTTAACCTCGGTCTCAAGGCCGCCATCCGGATACAGCGTGAACCAGCGCCAGCCTGGTGCCACGGTGTCGATCGTAAAGCTGGTGCAGTGCGGTTTGAACTGAACGCAGGTTGAAGGGGTGGCCAGCACACGACGACCGTGCCACTCAAGATCCAGCTCCTGGTGAATATGACCACAGACCAGCGTCCGGGCTAACGGGTAATGCTGTAACACCGCATCAAGCTGATGTGAGTTGCGCAGGCTGTGCTGATCGAGCCAGGTACAGCCAGAGGCCAGCGGATGGTGGTGCAGCAGGACCAGTGTATGACGTTGCGGATAGCGGGCCAGCGCGTTATCGAGCCACTCCAGCTGATAATCGCTCAGCATCCCGTGCGGCACACCCGAGACCTGGCTGTCCAGCAACACAATCTGCCACTGCTCACCCACCAGCACCTGCTTGTGGGCATTGATATGAGCGGCTGCCAGCGTGTCGAACATCGCGGGCTGAAAATCATGATTACCGGGCAGCCAGACGCAGGGCCGCGGCAAACGTGAGATGCCCTCAGCAAAATGCTGATAGGCTTCGATAGAGTGATCCTGGGCGAGATCGCCGGTGGCGATAATCAGGTCGTAGTCGCGATGTTGCGCAATAATCGCATCCAGCACCGCTTTATAGCTCGACCAGGTGTTCACCCCAAGCAGCGATTCATGTTTTCCCGCGAACAGGTGGGTATCCGTGATTTGCAAAATCCTGATTTCGGAACCGTTCGCTGCAGGAAGAGTTAGCAGGCTATCCAAAGCGTTTCCTTCGTCTCCACGCCATTTACTGCATTATACGCATCAGCAGACCGGAACTGCCATCGCACCATGTGCCAGGCAGTAGCGCAGCCAGTCTGCGAGAAACTGGTTTATCTGATGTTTTTCATCGCGCTGATGCAATTTTTTATTGGGATAATCATAGCGCGCTTTGAAACGATAGATCTGTTGAGTTGAACACACTTCGGCGACCATCGCATCGTGATAGAGCCTTACCGACATCGAGGGCAGACTCCAGTAACTCACGGCAGGCGCGACCTGGCGGATCTCCACCAGCGTGGTGTAGCGTGTGGACTCCTGGATCGTCAGCTGATAACGGGCGCCACTCACCTGATAGATCACCGATTCTCCCGCCTCATCGTTACGCGGCAGCAGGCGGCGTAACTGGGCGAAATTGGTTTCGCAGAGCCGCATCATTTCGGGAAAGTCAGGGGTATAGCGCTGTTTCATTTTTGTATCCACTCTTCGCGTAGTTTCTCATGGTGCAACGCCAGCCATTGCAGGGCGATGACAGACGCCGCATTGTCAATTATCCCCTCTTCCACCCAGCGGTAAGCCTGTTCGCGGCTCACCACATGGACAAGAATATCCTCATTCTCTTCCTCCAGACCATGGCATCCCTCTGCCTGGCTGGCATCCACTTCCCCAATCAGCACCGACAGACGTTCGCTGGTGCCGCCAGGGCTGGCCAGATAGTTAAGCATGGGCTTAATCCGGCCGACCTCTAATCCTGCTTCTTCAACGGCTTCACGGCGCACGACCTGCTCAACAGATTCACCGGGCTCAATAATGCCGGCGACCATCTCCAGCAGCCAGGGCGAAACACTGCTGTCATAAGCCGGGATGCGGATCTGTTCAATCAGCACCACTTCATCGCGTAAGGGATCATAAGGTAGCAGCACGGCGGCATGTCCGCGCTCAAAAACTTCGCGCTGTACTTCCCCACTCATTTCGCCGTTAAACTGGCGGTGGCGGAAGCGATAACGTACGACGGAAAAAAAACCATCATAGACGGTTTCGCGTGCAATAATTTCTACATCGTTTTTTGTGAAAGTCACAGGGGATTTTTTTTCTTCCGGCATCATCGGGTTCCTTATGCAGATTGAGGTGGAGCGAAAAAAGCCTGTAACCGTGCTCCATGTAAGTGGTTCTTTCTGAATTATTTACGTAAATTAGGGGGAGAAGGCACGTTCAGCCAACTTATCTCACAGTTGCCCTCTGCTAGAATCGGCGATAATTTTTTGGCTTACCCGGCAGCGCACCCACTGCAATTTGCTGCAACAAAAGGAATGCAAATGAAAAAACTGCTCCCATTTTTTATTGGGCTGAGCCTGGGCGGTTTCAGCTTCGCCAGCCAGGCCGAAGACCTGCTTCAGGTTTATCAACAAGCACGTCTGAGCAACCCGGATCTGCGCAGCGCCGCTGCCGATCGCGATTCTGCCTTTGAGAAAATCAACGAAGCGCGTAGCCCATTATTACCCCAGCTCGGCCTGGGTGCAGACTACACCTATAACAACGGCTATCGCGACAGTAGCGGTCTCCATTCCAACACGACCAGCGGCTCGCTGCAATTAACCCAGACTATTTTCGACATGTCGAAATGGCGCGCACTGACCCTGCAGGAAAAAGCTGCCGGTATTCAGGATGTGACCTATCAGGTGGCGCAGCAGGATCTGATTCTGAACACCGCGACCGCCTACTTCAACGTGCTGAAAGCGATTGATACCCTTTCTTACACCGAAGCGCAGAAACAGTCGATCTATCGCGAGCTGGATCAAACCACCCAGCGCTTTAACGTTGGCCTGGTTGCCATTACTGACGTACAGAACGCCCGTGCGCAATATGACAGCGTGCTGGCTAACGAAGTGACCGCGCGTAATAACCTCGATAACAACGTGGAAACGCTGCGTCAGATCACCGGCATGGACTACATGTCGCTGGCGTCGCTGAGCATTGATCGCTTCAGAACCGATAAGCCCGAACCGGTCAGCGCGCTGCTTAAGCAGGCGGAAAGCCGTAACCTGTCGCTGCTCTCTGCGCGTCTGAACCAGGATTTAGCCCGTGAGCAGATCCGCTCAGCTGAAGCTGGCCACATGCCGACGCTGGGTCTGACGGCCTCTACCGGCATGTCGAACAGCAAATATGGCGGCAGCCGTGCGAACCAGAGCCAGGGGTCTACTGACTCCATTACCGGTTCTAACCAGGTGGGTCTGAGCTTCTCACTGCCACTCTATAGCGGCGGCAGCGTCACCTCTCAGGTGAAACAGGCGCAGTACAGCTTCGTCAGCGCCAGTGAATCGCTGGAAAGCGCGCACCGCTCTGCGGTTCAGACAGTCCGCTCATCGTTTAACAACGTGAATGCTTCTATCAGCAGCATCAACGCTTATAAACAGGCCGTGGTCTCTGCGCAAAGCTCTCTGGATGCGTCAGAAGCGGGCTATCAGGTTGGTACGCGTACTATCGTTGATGTGCTGGATGCAACCACCGTGCTCTACAACGCTAAGCAGCAGCTCTCTGATGCGCGCTATAGCTATCTGATTAACCAGCTGAATATCAGCTATGCGCTGGGTACGCTCAATGAGCAGAGCCTGCAGAAACTGAACAGCCAGCTGGGTAAAGAGATCCCGACGTCACCGGAAACGGTAGCACCGGAAAATGCACAGCAGACCGCGCGCGTGGATAGCGGTCCGGCGGCAACCGGCTCTTCTGAGGCAGCGCGTCCTGCGGCTCGCCACAGCAGCGGTAATCCTTTCGGTAATTAATGAGCGGACGGGCTGCTTTGCGGCCCGTCTCTCTGTTGAACGTATAACTAAGTAAAGATCCCTGTTGCATCAGGCCTCCAGCTTCAATTTTACCCCCCCATCCCCTATTCTATGCGCTACCTTTGGGCACAGGATAATCATAATGAAACGCACAAAATCTATTCGCTATGCCGCTTTTCGCAAAAGCTGGCAGGCACGCCATTTAACGCCCGTTGCTATCGCCGTTTCGGCGGTATTTATGCTGGCTGGTTGTGAACAGAACGACGAAACAGTTTCGATGTACCAGAATGCCGATGACTGTTCAAAAGCCAATCCGGGCCAGAGTGCGCAATGTACTACCGCATTCAATGAAGCGAAAAAAGAGGCGGAACGCACCGCGCCAAAATATGCCACGCGTGAAGATTGTGTCGCTGAATTTGGTGAAAACCAGTGTCAGCAGACACCGGCTCAGGCGGGCGTGGGCACCACTAATGCCGAATCGCAGCAGAGTGGCGGCAGCTTCTGGATGCCACTGATGGCAGGTTACATGATGGGTCGCATGATGGGTGGTGGTTCGGGCTTTGCACAGCAACCGCTCTTCTCACCGAAAAATGCCCGCAGCCCGGCCAATGGTCAGTTTGTTGATGCATCAGGCCGTAATTATGGTGCAGCAACATCCGGCAAAAGCATGACCGTGCCGAAAACGGCGCTGGCACCAAAACCGGCTACCACCTCCACCATTACCCGTGGTGGCTTTGGTGAAACCGTCGCGAAGCAGAACAGCATGCAGCGTAGCAGCGCCAGCGGCACTTCCAGCCGCTCAATGGGAGGCTAACGCCCCGATGGAACGCATTGCCATTTCAGAGCGCCCAGGCTGGCGCGAAAAAGCCACCGAGTTCGGTTTTCGTTTTCACACCATGCATGGTGAACCCTACTGGTGTGAAGATGCTTATTATCAGTTCACGCTGGCGCAAATCGAGCATCTGGAAGATGTGACCGCTGAATTACATCAAATGTGCCTGCAGGTGGTGGAAAAAGTGGTTAACAGCGAAGCGCTGCTGGCTAAATTCCGCATTCCTAAACACACCTGGGACTTTGTGCGCGATTCATGGCATCAGCGTCAGCCTTCGCTTTACTCTCGTCTGGATCTCGCCTGGGATGGTAAAGGCGATGTAAAGCTGCTGGAGAACAATGCCGATACGCCGACCTCGCTGTATGAAGCGGCATTTTTCCAGTGGCTGTGGCTGGAGGACCAGCTTAACGCCGGTCAGCTCCCCGCAGGCAGCGATCAGTTTAATAGCCTGCAGGAAAAGCTGATTGAACGCTTCGCCGCGTTACATCAGCAGCACGGCTTCAACTGGCTGCACTTCGCCTGCTGCCGTGACACCGACGAAGATCGCGGCACCGTGCAATATCTTCAGGATTGCGCCACCGAAGCGGGACTGCCGAGTGAGTTTCTCTACATGGATGAAATTGGTCTGGGCGAAAAAGGGGAATTTACCGACGCCCAGGATCAGGTGATTAGCAACCTGTTCAAGCTCTATCCGTGGGAATTCATGCTGCGTGAGATGTTCTCCACCAAGCTGGGCGATGCTGGCGTGCGCTGGCTGGAACCGGCCTGGAAAAGCATTATCTCGAATAAAGCCTTGCTGCCGCTGCTGTGGGAGATGTTTCCGAATCACCCTAACCTGCTGCCCGCCTGGTTCGCGGAAGATGACGTGCCGCACATGGACAAATATGTGGTGAAGCCGCTATTTTCACGTGAAGGTGCCAACATTCGCATCGTGGAAAATGGTCAGGAGATCGCCCGCGTCGATGGGCCGTATGGCGAAGAGGGAATGATCGTCCAGCAGTTCCATCCGCTGCCTAAGTTTGGCGACAGCTATACGCTGATCGGCAGCTGGCTGATTGACGATCAACCGGCCGGTATCGGCCTGCGGGAAGATCGCGACCTGATCACGCAGGATCTTTCCCGTTTCTATCCGCACGCTTTTATCGGTTAATGCACCGCGATAATAACAGGCCAGCTTCTGGCCTGTTTTCTTCTGGCTTCCCTAACCTACCTGAACCGACAACATGCTGATCGCCCCCATCTCCATGCCATCAACCGGAATGCTGATGGCGTCATCCGGCTGACGTGCGCCAAGTACATAGAGCAGCGGCAGATAGTGCTCAGGTGTCGGATTAGAAAGCGCCGCACCAGGATGATCCATAAAGTTAACCAGCGGATGAGAAGCAGCATCGCTCTGCACCGCCAGGTTATCGCGGACGAACTGTTCAAAACTGCTGGCCCATGGATAAACTTCGCTGTTGCCATCCCAGCGCACTTTACGCAGGTTATGTACCACGTTGCCGCTGGCGACAATCATCACACCCTGATCGCGCAGTGCAGCCAGTTTCTGACCCATCTCAAAGTGCCATGCCGCAGGTTTGGTGCCATCAATGCTTAGCTGGACCACCGGAATATCGGCCTCCGGATACATCTTGATCAGCACACCCCAGGAACCATGATCCAGTCCCCACTCGTGATCCAGCGTCACCGCAACGGGCGCTAACTGCTCCACCAGCTGCTGCGCCAGTTCAGGCGATCCTGGTGCCGGATAGCGCGTATCAAACAGCGCCTGCGGAAAGCCCCCAAAATCATGAATGGTCTCAGGCTGTGCCATTGCCGTCACGGCGGTGCCGCGCGTATACCAGTGCGCCGAAACCGCAATAATCGCGCGTGGACGTGGCAGAGTATCGCCCAGGTGACGCCACGCGGCGGTATAGCGATTCTCTTCAAGGGCATTCATCGGGCTGCCGTGACCCAAAAACAGCGCTGGCATTCGTAACTGGCTCATTCGTGATCCCCGGGATCGAGTATTTGATAGCCATTACGATACGCGCATCCGCTGCTTTATCACGCGGATAACCATGATGGTGATCATCAGGAAATTTGAATGAAATTTAACGTGGCAGGTTTAACAGCGCCTTCGACATGAAGGAAAGAGGAGTAGTCAGCGGTCAGGCCGCGCCATTCCGGGCGTCAGGAAGAAAAACAGGCCCAAGAGGGGCCTGTTTATCGCGGCAGCCAGATTAGCTGGCGTGGCGTGTTTCGTGCGTGCGACGCCAGGCGATCAGATCTTCGATGGTCACCACCGGCATGTTGTGCTGACGGGCGAACGCAATCGCTTCTGGCGCATGGGCCATGGTGCCATCGTCGTTGGTCAGTTCGCACAGCACACCTGCGGGCTTAAAGCCGGCCAGGGTGACTAAATCAATAGTCGCTTCGGTATGCCCGCCACGGGTTAATACGCCGCCTTCGCTGGCACGCAGCGGGAAGACATGACCAGGGCGATGCAGATCGGTGGGTTTGGCATTGTCGGCAATGGCGGCGCGGATGGTGGTAATACGATCCTGCGCGGAGACGCCCGTGGTGACGCCTTCTGCGGCCTCAATGGTCACGGTGAAGCCAGTGCCGAAAGAGCTGGTGTTGTTTTCCACCATCATTGGCAGATCGAGCTGCTGGCGACGCGCTTCGGTCAGGCAAAGGCAGACGATGCCGCTGCCGTGACGGATAGTCAGTGCCATCTGTTCAACGGTCATGGTTTCTGCGGCGAAGATCATGTCGCCTTCGTTTTCGCGATTTTCATCGTCGAGTACCATCACACCGCGTCCCTCACGCAGGGCGGCGATAGCACGTTCTACACGCTGTTCAGGCGTGCCAAATTCAGAAAGTAGCGTCTGATTCATGGTAATAAAAACCTTAAAATGTATGGGTTACCAGAATCAGGGCGTGCTTAGGAGTGACGTCAAAAAGACGTGGCAATAACGTGAAGCAGACACAATTGTCCGACAGATGTCGTTACCCTCTCCCATCCGGACTGTAACCGTCGGCCCCGGAATTACACCGGATCTGCTGACCTTTACCTCTCTTTTCATCAAGATAAAGCGCTCGCGGGCTTTCAGCCGAAGCTGATTTACCGCCGGTGGGGAATTGCGCCCCGCCCTGAGAATAAGCACTTTAACTATAACGCCGATCGTTTGAGGCGGCAATCATCAATAGCGCAATTGCTTTTGCATTTCCTGCGTTACCGATTTGAGGTTTATCCTTTTCATTTCTGGCATTACACTTAACACTTATTACGTTGGTAAACACGCTGACACAGCTCCCCGTAACCAGGAAATCATCATGATCGACACGAAAAAAATTGAACAACTTGCCCGTCAGGTTCACGAAGCGATGCCTAAAGGTGTTCGTGAGTTTGGTGATGATGTCGAAAAGAAAATTCGTCAGGTTCTTCAGGCGCAGCTGACCCGGATGGATCTGGTCAACCGTGAGGAGTTTGATGTGCAGACGCAGGTATTACTGCGTACACGTGAGAAGCTGGCGGCGCTGGAGCAGCGTCTGGCGCAGCTGGAAAGTCAGGGGTCATCAGCCGGTACGCCGCCGACGGCAACCGCACCGGTAACGCCTGCTGCCGCGACCACACCATCAGCCGCCGTAGCGACCTCACCTGCAGCCTCGCCGTCACCGGTTGCGGACGTGGTGAAGCCTGTTGCGGACAACAAGCCAGAATAAGCCCTTAAGCGGGAGCCCGGCTCCCGCTTACGCTGCGCTTTAGCTGCCGCGGATGGTTTTGATAATGTTGGTAGTGGAGATACCATCTTCGAAGTTCAGCACCTGAACGTCGCCGCCATTTGCCCACACTTCTTTGCTGCCCGCGATATCTTCCGGCTTGTAATCTCCCCCTTTGACCAGCAAGTCAGGGAGAATGCCCGCAATCAGCCGCTGCGGCGTATCCTCTTCAAATACCACCACCCAGTCGACCGCTTCCAGCGCGCCCAGCACGATCATCCGGTTTTCCTGCGGATTCACCGGACGGCTTTCGCCTTTCAGACGTTTAGTTGACGCATCACTGTTCACCGCGACAATCAGTCGATCGCCGAGCTTGCGGGCATTTGCCAGGTAGGAGACATGACCGGCATGCAGAATGTCGAACACGCCGTTGGTCATTACCACTTTTTCGCCACGGCGGCGGGCCATCTCCACGGCGGCTTTTAACTGCGCTTCGGTCATGATGCCGAAACCCTGTTCCGGGCGGGCATGAATCGCATTTTCCAGCTCAACGGTGCTGACGGTGGACGTACCCAGTTTACCCACCACCACACCCGCAGCCGCGTTGGCCAGGAAACAAGCTTCTTCCAGCGAATCACCGGCCGCTAATGCCGCCGCCAGCACGCCAATCACCGTATCGCCCGCACCGGTCACGTCATAGACTTCCTGTGCCTGGGTGGGCAGATGCAGAGGCGCTTTGCCCGGCTGCAGCAGCGTCATGCCATTTTCTGAACGGGTCACCAGCAGCGCGGAGAGGTCAAAATCGGCGATCAGCTGGGTGCCGCGCGCCACAATTTCCTCTTCGTTTTTACATTTGCCGACCACGGCTTCAAACTCAGAGAGGTTCGGCGTCAGCAGCGTCGCGCCACGGTAGCGCGCAAAATCGGTGCCTTTCGGATCAATTAATACCGGTACGCCCGCTTCGCGCGCCAGAGTAATCATGGTCTGCACGCTGGAGAGCGCGCCTTTGGCGTAATCGGACAGCACCAGCGCACCCGCGGCAGCCAGTGAATCACGCATTTTCTGGTGAATCGGCTCCGGATCGACCTGATCAAAGCCCTCTTCAAAATCGAGGCGGATCAGCTGCTGATTACGGGAAAGCACGCGCAGTTTGGTAATGGTCGGATGGCTTTTGACCGCCACGAAGTCACAATGCACGTTGACGTCTTTCAGCGTGTTACTCAACACACGCGCCGCATCATCTTCGCCAGTCAGGCCAATCAGTCGCGACGCGGCACCGAGTGCTGCAATGTTCATCGCCACGTTTGCCGCGCCGCCAGGGCGCTCTTCAACCGTGTCCACTTTCACCACCGGAACCGGCGCTTCAGGGGAGATACGGCTGGTTGGGCCATACCAGTAACGATCCAACATTACATCGCCAACAACCAGCACTGAGGCTTGGCCGAACGCGGGCAGAGTCACTTTCATTCCAGACACTCCAGACTGCATTAAAAATAGTGCGCGGATGATAGCACAGTTGCGATTTGTGCTATCAGCATCACGCCAGGATAGACGCAGGCGTTATCAGCCAGCGCTGCCAGCTGCTCAGAACCGTCTGCCACTCCGCTGCATAGGCCTCTGGCTCAACGTGGCCGGGCTGTTCCTGCAGGGCGCGATGGTGCAATGCGTCGCGCAGCGTCACATAAGCCTGCGTCAGCGCCTGTGCTTCATCGGCGGGCATTTTATGGTACTTCGCCATCAGCTCGAAAATGCGCACATTGTCAGACCAGCGCGTCAGTTCAGGCTGCTCAGCGGCGTAGCGTAAGACAAGATATTGGGCGATGAATTCAATATCGGTGATGCCGCCCGCGTCGGCTTTAATATCCCAGCGACCTTTATGTTTGTTGCTGAGGTGAGCGCGCATCTTTTCACGCATCTCACGCACTTCCGTTTGCAGCGCTTCCGCGGCACGTGGCAGTGACAGAATCGCCTGACGAATTACGCTGAAACGTTCACCCAGTGCCGCCTCGCCAAAGACGACGCGTGCCCGGACCAGCGCCTGATGCTCCCAGGTCCAGGCTTCACTGCGCTGATACTCTTCAAAGGCCTCAAAGGTACTCACCAGCATGCCCGCCGCGCCCGAAGGACGCAGGCGCGCATCCACTTCGTAGAGAATGCCGGAGGAGGTGCGGGTGCTGAAAAGATGCATGATGCGCTGGGCGAGGCGCAGATAGAACTGACGGCCATCGATGCTGCGCTCCCCTTCTGTCACCGCGTCTGCCGGGCAGTCATGCAGGAACACCAAATCGAGGTCAGAACTGTAACCCAGCTCCCAGCCCCCCAGTTTGCCGTAGCCCAGTACGGCAAAACCGCGTTCATGTTCATTACTCAGATGCGAAGGACGGCCGTAACGCTGCACCATCATATTCCACGCCTGGCGCACCACAGATTCGATAATCGCTTCTGCCAGCCAGGTGAGATGATCGCTGACTTTCATCACCGGCAGCGTTCCGGCGATGTCGGCGGCAGCAATACGCAGATGCTGTGCCTGCTTAAACTGCCGCACCGCTTCCAGCTGCTGCTCTTCGTCCTCGGTAGGGATGCGCAGCAGATATTGTCGCAGCTCATCGCGATAGGCATCGGTGGCGGTTGGCTGATAGAGCGTGGCGGGATCGAGCAGTTCATCCAGCAATAAGGGATGACGCGCCAGCTGGCTGGCTACCATCGGTGAGGCGGCGCACAGGCGAATTAAGTGGCGCAGCGCACCGTGATATTCGGTCAGCAGCTCCAGATAGGTGCTGCGGGTCAATACGCCGATCAGCAGCGGCGTCAGGCGGCCGAGCGTCACCGCCGCATCTTCACGCGGGCAGACTTCGCTCAGCAGACGCGGCATCAGCTGGTCCAGCGCCTGACGGCCACGCGGGCCGATGGTGCGCCGGCTGATATCCTGACGAAACGCCTCCAGCGTCTGGTGCAGCGTAAGCCGCTGCTCGTCACTGAGCTGCGGCACCAGCGGCACCAGTTCGCTATCCTCCAGCTGGTCCTGCCACAGCACCTGAAACTCTGCCAGCTCACGCTGATCGCCAATCTCAGGGGTATCTTCGCCAATCAGCTCGTCGAAGATGGCGCGCACCGCCGCCATCTGGCCGTCGAGCCGGGTCATCAGAGCAGGCCAGTCGGCACAATCCATCGCCCACGCCAGCCGGGCGCGATGCAGTTCATCCTCTGGCAGGGTCTGGGTCTGCTCGTCGCCCAGGCTTTGCAGCAGATTCTCCAGCCGCCGCAGGAACAGGTAGGCAACACGCAACGCATCGACCTGTTCCGCGGGCAGCAGGGCCAGGGTCTTGATCGCCTCCAGCGTCGGCAGCAGTGAACGCAGCTGCAACGAGCGCTCACGCCCGCCGCGAATCAGCTGGAATACCTGCACGATAAATTCGGTTTCACGGATGCCGCCCGCGCCCAGTTTGATATTGTTCTTCAGCCCACGTCGCCGCACTTCGCGGCTGATCATCCCTTTCATGTTACGCAGCGACTGGATCACGCTGAAGTCGATGTAGCGGCGGTAAACGAATGGCCGCAGCATCTGCTGCAGCTCCAGGCTCCAGCGATCGTGGTCATCACCCATCAGCCGCGCCTTGACCATGGCGTAACGCTCCCAGTCGCGTCCCTGCTCCTGGTAATAATCTTCCAGCGCGGCAAAGCTCATCACCAGCGGGCCGCTGTCGCCAAACGGGCGCAGCCGCATATCCACCCGATAGACAAAGCCATCCATGGTGGGTTGGTCCAGCACTTTGATCAGCCGCTGTCCCATGCGGGTAAAGAACTGAGCGTTGTCGAGTTCACGCCGTCCGCCACGCGTTGTGCCGTTTTCCGGCCAGGCAAAGATCAGGTCAATATCAGAAGAAAAATTGAGTTCGCCGCCGCCCAGCTTGCCCATGCCAAGAATCAGCATCGGCTGCGCGTCGCCGTCCGCATTACAGGGCGTACCAAAATCACGACAGCAATCCTGATAAACCCAGTCACGCGCCCGGCTGATCAGCACTTCGGCTAATGCGCTGAGCTGTTGCAGGCTCTGTTCGGTTGTGGCGTGCTGCAGAGACTGCATCCAGGCGACGCGTACCAGCATACGGCGACGAAACAGCCGCAGTTCGCGCATCAGGCTCGCTTCACTGTCGATGCCGCTAAGCGCCTGATTGAGCCACGCAGAGTAGTGTTGCCACTCATCAGGCTGCGGCGGCTGGTCCAGCATCGCCTGCCACCAGTCGGGATGTTGTTGCAGGTTTTCCAGCACAAAATCGCTGAAAGCCAGTCCGGCAGCCTGCTCCGGGCTTAACGAAGCCAGCGGAACCCCAATCTGTCGGGCGGCCTCTTCGGCCTGGTCGCGTAGCAACGCGGGAAGTGCTGACAACATATACTCCCTCCTTGATGGCGTGACGGAATACCCGTTAGCGGCCAGCGCCGCTGGTGAGCCAGAACGGAGGCTGTTTCAGCGCCTGCATCGCCAGCCAGGCTAACCCGGACGTCTGTTTTTCATGAATTGCCGACAGCAGCTGTTGCCACGGGTCGAGCCAGCTGACGACCGCCTCAGACGGATAGAATCCCGCCAGCAGGTGGACGGTAAGCAATTGACGCGCCAGACGGGTAGCTTTGTCCTGATACTCGTTGGGTTGTTTTACCGTGATGAACGTTTCTCTCAGATCGGCGTTGACGCGGCTCAGCATAATGTCGCTGAAGCGTTTATAGGACCCCTGCAGCTTGGCTTCCCCTTTGGCATCGATCCACTGACGCCACTGGGATTCAGCCAGCCAGTGTGTCAGCGCCAGCTGCGTCTCAACCGAGAGGGAAGATAAGCAGAAAGTGGCAGCATCCTGCTCTTCATTCACCAGCGTCTCTTCCAGCGTGGTCAGCTGCTGACGCAGCGCACTGCTGGCTTTACGCGGTACCAGCGCACCAAACAGGCTGAACGCCTGACGCAGCAGATCCAGCGCTTCGCGCACCGCATCCTGGGCCGCCGCATTGCCGCGCAGCCAGACTTCCTCATGATATTGCCAGTGATGAAGTCCTGCCGACATCGCGGCCACCATGCCCTGCTCTACGGTGGCTTTGGCGCCCGCTTTCAGCAGCGGGAAAGGCTGTATCTGGCGCGGCGGATTACCCTGCGCCAGCTGATAGCCGCGGGCGGCTTTGCTCAGGCTGCCCATACGCAGACCGCCCAGCGCCACCAGTTGCTGTGCGAAGGCCAGCAGATCCTGGCGTTCGCCACGTTTCAGCTCCAGCTCGATCTCGCACAGCGGTTCGCTGAGATCACCTGCCGTGACCTCGCCCTGATCAAACGCCACTTCAATTTCACTGTTGCCTGTGGTGATCAGCCAGATTTCGCGCTGGAAATGGGTGGTGAACAGGGGCTGCAAGCGCGGCTGCAGCGCTGCGACATCGGTGCCCTGCGGCCAGATCTCTGCCGGCAGGCGTGCAATGTCCAGAACCGGTTCGCTGAGCTCAACGTTGTATTCCGGACGCTGATGCAGTCCGCCGAGCGTCTGCCCCGCCGCTTTCAGCGTCATTTCATAACGCTGGTCTACGCCGCGGATACGCAATCCCATATCCCAGCGCCGTAGCTGGTTGTCGTCGGTTTCAAAGTAGATGTTGGTCAGCTCGCGAGCAGCCTGATGCTGATGCGGCAGAGTGGAGAGCAGTTCAGCCAGTTTACCGGCCGCCTGTGGAGTTGCAATGAACTTTAGTTCGATTTCGATGGTCATAATTTTTTATTCACTACGCCGCTGGCACTTAAGAGGGTGTTTCCTGCATATTTCAGGCGATTATCAGCAGGTTACTCAAGCTGTCGCCTGGAGGGCAAGGGGTTATCAGGCGAAGATTAATGCACAGAAGCCGCGCTGTCTCTGCTTTCTTTGCTCTTTCGCAGACCTTTTCGCACTCTCATGAGACCAGGATAGTTCTCATTCAGATTTATGCGAGGCCTCTCCAGACTGTGCCGGTAAATTTTTAGTCAGACTAAGCCAAACGAAATCGAATGAAAAAAATTACTCTCGCTGGACTCACTTTGCTGGCCCTTAGCACCCTTGCACCTGCCCATGCCGAAGAAAAACGCTATGTTTCTGATGAACTTTCAACCTGGGTTCGCAGCGGACCGGGCGATCAGTTTCGCCTGCTCGGTAAGCTGAACGCCGGGGAAGAGGTGCAGCTGTTACAGACCAACAATGACACGCATTATGGCCAGATCCGTGATTCGGAAGGCCGTACCACCTGGATTCCCCTGTCGCAGCTCAGTGCTAATCCGAGCCTGCGCACCCGGGTGCCTCAGCTTGAGCAGCAGGTGAAAGATCTGACCGCCAAACTGGATAACATCGACAACAGCTGGAACCAGCGCACGGCTGAGATGCAGAACAAAGTCGCCAGCAGCGACGGCGTTATCAACGGGCTGAAAGGCGAGAATCAGAAGCTGAAAAATGAGCTGATCGTCGCGCAGAAGAAAGTCAGCGCCGCTAACGTTCAGCTGGATGATAAGCAGCGCACCATCATCATGCAGTGGTTTATGTATGGCGGCGGCGTGCTGGGCGTCGGCCTGCTGCTGGGCCTGTTACTGCCGCACATGCTGCCGCGCCGTAAGAAAAGCGATCGCTGGATGAACTGACACCATTTAGCCGGATTTGAGCAGGGGATCGCAGGATCCCCCTTTTGGCATGTCTGCAATCCGGGGAATCTGTGCAACAATAAAATGATATGCACCGCTGATTTCAGGCGCGGGACGCGCCCGGCGTGCAGGTCATTTCTTTTTCTCTGGAGTTTTGCGTGAAGACGTTTCTTGTTGGCGGTGCGGTGCGTGATGCGCTGCTGAATCTGCCGGTTACAGACAAAGATTGGGTGGTGACAGGTTCCACGCCCAAAGCCATGCTTGAGCAGGGCTATCACCAGGTCGGTCGCGATTTTCCCGTTTTCCTGCATCCCGTCAGTCGCGAAGAGTATGCGCTGGCACGTACCGAGCGGAAAAACGGGAAAGGCTACACCGGTTTTGTCACCTGGTCCGCGCCCGACGTGACGCTGGAGCAGGACTTACAGCGCCGCGATCTGACCATCAATGCGATTGCGCAGGATGAAAACGGTGAGCTGGTCGATCCTTATAATGGCCAGCGTGATATTGCCCTGCGCCTGCTGCGTCACGTCTCCGACGCCTTCAGTGAAGATCCGCTGCGGGTACTGCGCGTTGCGCGCTTTGCGGCGCGTTTTGCCCATCTCAACTTTCGTATTGCCCCCGAAACCCAGCTGCTGATGCAGCAGATGGCCGAAAGCGGCGAGCTGTCGAATCTCACTGCTGAGCGGGTGTGGAAAGAGACGGAAAAGGCGCTGAGTTCCCGTAATCCGCAGGTCTATTTTCAGGTCCTGCGCGACTGCGGTGCATTGCAGGTGCTGTTTCCTGAGCTGGATAATCTGTTTGGTATTCCTGCGCCGATTAAGTGGCACCCGGAGATCGACACCGGCGTCCATACGCTGATGACACTGGCGATGGCCGCCGCCCTCTCCAGTGAGATCGAGGTGCGCTTCGCCACGCTGTTCCATGACGTCGGCAAGGCGCTGACGCCGCCTGAGCTGTGGCCCAGCCACCACGGTCATGGCCTGGCGGGCGTTCCGCTGGTCGAGGCGCTGTGCCAGCGACTGCGGGTGCCAAACGCGATTCGCGATCTGGCGCTGATTGTGACCGAATTTCACGACGTGGTGCACACCATTGAACGGCAATCTGCCGCGTCGCTGGTAGCACTGTTTGACCGGATCGATGCCTGGCGTAAGCCACAGCGCGTTGAGCAGATGGCGCTGACCAGTGAAGCGGATGCGCGCGGGCGAGCCGGACTGGAGAGCATGCCTTATCCGCAGGGTGACTATCTGCGTCGTGCTTTTGCGCTGGCGCAGGCGGTGCCGACCAAAGCGGTGGTCGAAGCGGGATTTAAAGGTGCAGAAGTGCGGGAAGAGTTGACGCGACGACGGATTGACGCCGTCGCGCAGGGTCTGGCGATTACGCAGCCTGACTAGCAGGCTGCGTGGGCTTTACATGAAGACCATGTAAACCGCGGCTGCCACAATAAAGCGGTAGATCGCGAACGAGACAAATGAGATGCGTTTGATCAGCTGAAGGAAGGCTTTAATCGCAATCAGCGCCACGATAAACGCCGTGACAAAGCCCACCGCGAACATCGGGAAATCCGCCATCGTCAGGAAGCCGATGCTCTTGTACAAATCCAGTACGGTTGCACCCATCATCATTGGCACTGCCAGGATGAAGGAGAACTCCGACGCAGCATAGCGGCTCACGCCCATCAGCATGCCACCGGAGATGGTTGCACCGGAACGTGAGAAGCCCGGCCACAGCGCTAAGCACTGGAAACAGCCAATCATCAACGCCTGACGATAGGTAATATCATCGACGCCCACCGCTTTCGGCTGTTTCGGCTTAAGGTACTCAGCTGCCAGCAGCAGCACACCACCTACCACCAGGGCGTACATCACGTTGATTGGATTAAACAGCGTTTTGATCTGATCGTGCAGCACCAGACCCACGACCACCGCCGGTACCATACCCAGCAGGATATGGATCAGCGACAGACGGCCAGTGCCGACGCCTTCATGTTTGACTTCGCCAAAGTGGATGCCAATCAGGCCAAACAGACGGCGCCAGAACATCACTACCACAGCCAGAATCGATCCTAACTGGATCACAACTTCAAAGGTCTCGGCTTTTTCACCCTCAAAGCCCAGCAGGTGACCCACTATAATCATGTGCCCGGTGGAAGAGACCGGTAAAAATTCGGTCAGCCCTTCCACAACGCCCAGGATTGCAGCTACCCAAAGCTGATGAATATCTGCCATCAAATGTTTCCTCTATCCGTTTCAAAACCATTAAAAAGGCGGTAGCGCGTGGCTATCGCCTGAAATCATGCCGCTATCAGCCTGAATTAAACCTTAAGGTCTACACCATTTCGCCTGCTGTAACGAAACGGTACACGCTATGACAGACAGTAATTTGGTTTGGTTTCATTGTGATGGCAATCACATCGTATTTATTTAGGAATAGTCCCGCGCTCAATTCGCACGCCAACCTGTGCTGCCTGGGCTACAGCCCCCGGTTTGCTTACCTTTATGCGGACGCCAGGCGAATTGAAACGGTTCATCAACAGATCCGCGATTTCTTCAGCAACCCGTTCAACCAGCGCAAAACGACTGCCGGTAAGATGCGTCAGAATCGCCGAGGAGACATCCGCATAGCTGAGACAATCTTTCACATCGTCGCTGCTGGCCGCCAGACGGTTATCCCAGGCCATTTCGACATCGAGCACCAGCTTCTGCTGTATGCCCTGTTCCCAGTCGTAAACGCCAATAGTGGTGAAGACCGTGAGTTGTTCTATAAATACGATATCCATGATGAGAGTCTCTGTTTTTGGCTAAGCCGGATACCACTTCCGGCTGATTATGCGTATTATCCACGGTTAAAGAGATCAAAACGACCCTAAAGGGAACGGTACGGTGTTATGAGTGCTTTCGCGCTTGGTATGATTATTTTCGCGTATCTTTGCGGTTCGATTTCCAGTGCGATTCTGGTTTGCAAACTCGCTGGCCTGCCCGATCCGCGCACACACGGTTCCGGCAATCCGGGTGCCACCAACGTCCTGCGTCTGGGCGGTAAAACCGCAGCAGCCAGCGTATTAGTGTTTGATGTGCTGAAAGGGATGGTGCCGGTCTGGCTGGCCTATCTGATGCACGTGACTCCGCTCTATCTGGGCCTGACCGCCATCGCCGCCTGTCTGGGTCATATCTATCCGGTATTCTTTCACTTTCGCGGTGGCAAGGGTGTGGCGACGGCATTTGGCGCGATTGCGCCGATTGGCTGGGACTTAACCGGGCTGGTCACCGGCACCTGGCTGTTAACGGTCTTACTCAGCGGCTATTCCTCGCTGGGTGCCATCGTCAGCGCGCTGATCGCGCCTTTTTATGTCTGGTGGTTCAAACCGCAGTTCACCTTCCCGGTTTCTATGCTCTCCTGTCTGATCCTGCTGCGTCATCACGATAATATTCAGCGGCTGTGGCGGGGTCAGGAAGGCAAGATCTGGAAGCGCAAAAAGAAATCTCAGCCATAAAAAAAGCCGGCAAGCCGGCTTTTTTCACATCAGATGGCGGGCAGTTCCGCCAGCGGCCAGCGCGGTCGCACGCTGACGCTTAACTCTCCCCGCGTTCCGCCTTTTAACCGCACCATGCCCGCATACGCGATCATCGCACCGTTATCGGTACAGAACTCCGGGCGGGCGTAGAACACTTCACCGCCGCGCTTTTGCATCATGATCGCCATCTGCTCGCGCAGTGTGCGGTTAGCGCTGACGCCACCGGCAATCACCAGCCGCTTAAAGCCGGTCTGATCCAGCGCACGCTTACATTTGATCGACAGCGTATCTACCACCGCATCTTCAAAGGCGCGGGCGATGTCAGCACGGGTCTGAGCATCATCATCATTGGCGCGGATGGTATTGGCGGCAAAGGTTTTCAGGCCAGAGAAGCTGAAATCCAGGCCCGGACGATCGGTCATCGGACGCGGGAAGGTAAAACGTCCCGCCGTACCCTGCTGCGCCATCTTCGACAGCATTGGTCCGCCCGGATAATCCAGCCCAAGCAGCTTGGCCGTTTTGTCGAACGCTTCACCCGCCGCATCATCGATCGATTCACCCAGCAGCGCATATTCACCAATGCCGGTGACGCTAATCAGCTGCGTATGTCCGCCCGACACCAGGAGTGCAACAAACGGAAATTCCGGCGGATTCTCTTCCAGCATCGGCGCCAGCAGGTGGCCTTCCATATGGTGGACCGGCACGGCGGGGACTTTCCAGGCAAACGCCAGGGCGCGGCCAATGGTGGCACCAACCAGCAGCGCACCGACCAGTCCAGGGCCTGCTGTGTAAGCCACCGCGTCGATCTGCTGCGGCTCCAGACCGGCCTCTTTCAGCGCAGCCTGAATCAACGGCACGGTTTTCCGCACGTGATCACGTGAGGCCAGTTCCGGCACCACACCGCCATAATCGGCGTGCAGTTTTACCTGGCTGTAGAGTTGGTTAGCCAGTAATCCGGCCTCGTCATCATAGATTGCGATGCCGGTTTCATCGCACGACGTTTCAATACCCAGAATTCGCATTGCATCACCTCATTCTTGCGGCGCGCAGTTTATCACAGCAATTGGATGTGCAGCGCGGGCATCCACCGTAAAAAGTCATTTTCTGTCGGCTAAAGAGTGCGCTATACTCCCGCCCCTGGAAAAACCGGCAGCCGCACAGGCAAACGCTCCTGTTGGTTTCAAATTATCCATGGTGCTTTACAAACCAACTTGAGTTGGAGTAAAATGCTGCACCATTTTGAAATGTGCTGGCGCCGCAGTCAGCAGCAAAAACCGAATTTTATCGAGGTGAGAGTTACATGCCGGTAATTAAAGTACGTGAAAACGAGCCATTTGACGTAGCACTGCGTCGCTTCAAGCGTTCATGCGAGAAAGCAGGCGTTCTGGCTGAAGTTCGTCGTCGTGAGTTCTATGAAAAACCGACTACCGAACGTAAGCGCGCTAAAGCGTCAGCAGTTAAGCGTCACGCCAAGAAACTGGCTCGCGAAAACGCACGCCGCACTCGTCTGTACTAAGTCGTTCCGGAGGTCCGCCTCCACCGCGTGATTCACGCAGACAGAGTCAAGTAAAAGGCCGTGCTTTCCGAAAGGAAGCGCGGCTTGTTGCCGTTTATGAGCTGAAAATCTGGGGCGTATGGCTGGACGAATTCCACGCGTATTTATCAACGATTTACTTGCCCGCACGGATATCGTGGATCTTATCGATGCCCGCGTTAAGCTGAAAAAGCAGGGTAAGAATTTCCATGCGTGCTGTCCTTTCCATAATGAAAAAACGCCCTCTTTCACCGTAAACGGCGAAAAGCAGTTCTATCACTGTTTCGGCTGTGGTGCACACGGCAACGCTATCGACTTTTTAATGAACTTTGATCGTCTGGAGTTTGTGGAAAGTATTGAAGAGTTAGCCACTTCCCACGGTTTAGACGTGCCTTACGAAGCAGGCAGCGGGCCCAGCCAGATGGAACGCCATCAGCGCCAGAGCCTGTATCAGCTGATGGAGAACCTGAACGGTTTTTATCAGCAGGGTCTGCAGCAATCCAGTGCGCAGCCAGCACGCGACTATCTTGATCGTCGTGGTCTGAGCGCCGAAATCATCAATCACTTCGCCATAGGTTACGCGCCAGCCGGCTGGGATAACGTTCTCAAGCGTTTTGGTAAGCAATCGGAAGATCGCGAGTCATTGATGGAAGCGGGCATGCTGGTCAGCAATGACAAAGGCCGAACTTATGACCGGTTTCGCGACCGCGTCATGTTTCCGATTCGCGATAAGCGTGGACGCGTCATAGGTTTTGGCGGACGCGTGCTGGGTAACGATACGCCGAAGTATCTGAACTCGCCGGAAACACCTATTTTCCATAAAGGCCGCCAGCTCTATGGCCTTTATGAAGCCGTTAAGAACCATCCTGAACCCGCCCGCCTGTTAGTGGTTGAGGGATACATGGACGTGGTTGCGCTGGCGCAGTACGGGATAGATTATGCCGTCGCGTCATTAGGCACCTCCACCACTGCTGAACACATTCAGTTGCTGTTTCGCAGTACCGACACCGTGATCTGCTGTTACGACGGCGACAGGGCTGGTCGTGAAGCGGCATGGCGTGCACTTGAAACCGCATTGCCTTACATGAATGATGGTCGTCAGCTACGCTTTATGTTTTTACCCGATGGTGAAGACCCGGATACGCTGGTACGCAAAGAGGGTAAAGACGCCTTCGAAGCGAGGATGGAGCAGGCAATGCCGCTCTCTTCGTTTTTATTTGATAGCCTGCTGCCGCAGGTGGATCTGAGCTCACGCGACGGAAAAGCGCGCCTGAGCACGCTGGCTTTACCGCTGATTACGCAGATCCCTGGTGAGACCTTACGTATTTATATGCGTCAGGAACTGGGGAATAAACTGGGTATTCTTGACGACAATCAGCTTGAAAAGCTGATGCCAAAGCTGGCCGCAAGCGGAACGACGCCGGTAGCACCACCGCTGAAGCGTACCACTATGCGCGTGCTGATCGCGTTGCTGATTCAGAGTCCGCAGCTGGCCACCCTGGTGCCTTCGCTTGATGGGCTGTCTGAGTCAAAAATGCCGGGTTTACCGCTATTTATTGAATTAGTGGGCCGTTGTAATGAGAATCCTGGATTGACCACCGGTCAGCTACTAGAGTTATATCGCGGAACAAATTTTAGTCAGACGCTTGAAACACTGGCGATCTGGAACCACATGATAGTAGATGAGGAAGCCGAAGCGGTGTTTCAGGATTCGCTGGCCAGCATCTACGACTCTGCTCTTGAAGAGCGCCTGGAGTTTTTGATTGCGCGTGAACGCACCCAGGGACTGAGCGCCGATGAGCGCCGGGAACTCTGGACTCTCAGTCAGGCGTTTGCCAGAAAGTAACTGTTTTCAGCACGCTGCCCGTTCTGACAGATGAAAGGGCAGATTGCCTGTTTTAGTGCAGCGGACACCCGTTTCGCTACCGTGAACAGTCCGGGACCGAAATAGTCCGCAGTACCAGGTTTAAAGGCCTCTGGCGTAGAGCCGGGTCCTTAGCACACATTTTAAAGGCCGCAGGCGTCGAAGCCAGTCTGGTCACCGCCAGCGCACAGCTTCCGGAGCGTACTGAAGTACGTGAGGAAAGCGAGCACTGCCGGGGAGCAGAATGGCGAGTAAGCCAGGCCCTTAGCACAGAGTTTATACAAGCGGCTTAAGTGCCGATTACTGATGGGCAAAGCCCACGCCGCGACGAAGGCAGCGGCAAGAATTAAATGCCTTTACTGCTATTGTTGGCTCGCTGCCGACCGACACCAATCTAATTTAACAGAAGTGTGGATACCGTCTTATGGAGCAAAACCCGCAGTCACAGCTCAAGCTTCTTGTCACCCGTGGTAAGGAGCAAGGCTATCTGACCTATGCTGAGGTCAATGACCATCTGCCGGAAGATATCGTCGACTCAGATCAGATCGAAGACATCATCCAGATGATTAACGACATGGGTATTCAGGTGGTTGAAGAAGCCCCGGATGCCGACGATCTGATGCTGAACGAAAACAGCTCCGATACTGACGAAGATGCCGCGGAAGCTGCCGCTCAGGTGTTATCCAGCGTTGAATCTGAAATCGGGCGTACCACTGACCCGGTCCGCATGTATATGCGTGAAATGGGTACCGTTGAACTGCTGACGCGCGAAGGCGAAATTGACATCGCTAAGCGTATTGAAGACGGTATTAACCAGGTTCAGTGTTCTGTAGCCGAATACCCTGAAGCGATTACGTATCTTCTGGATCAGTACGACAAAGTTGAAGCAGGCGAATCACGCCTCTCCGATCTGATCACCGGTTTCGTCGATCCTAACGCAGAAGAAGATATCGCCCCAACGGCAACGCACGTGGGCTCTGAACTTTCTGATGCCGATCGTAAGGACGATGAAGAAGAAGATGAGGAGGATGATGACAGCTCCGACGACGATAACTCAATCGATCCGGAACTGGCGCGCGAGAAGTTTTCTGACCTGCGTAAGCAGTATGAAACTACCCGCGCAGTGATTAAAAGCAAAGGTCGCAGTCATGCTGCCGCCGTTGCTGAAATCCAGAACCTCTCTGATGTCTTCAAGCAGTTCCGCCTGGTACCGAAGCAGTTCGATTACCTGGTAGGCAGCATGCGCACCATGATGGAACGCGTCCGTACGCAGGAACGTCTGATCATGAAGCTCTGTATTGAGCTGTGCAAAATGCCGAAGAAAAATTTCATCACGCTGTTTACCGGCAACGAAACCAATGAAACCTGGTTCAAAGCCGCACTGGCCATGAACAAGCCGTGGTCTGAAAAGCTGCTGGAAGTGCAGGATGACGTGACACGTTCCCTGCAAAAACTTGCGCAGGTCGAAGAAGAGACCGGTCTGACCATTGAACAGGTCAAAGACATTAACCGTCGCATGTCGATCGGTGAAGCCAAAGCACGTCGCGCCAAGAAAGAGATGGTGGAAGCTAACCTGCGTCTGGTTATTTCGATTGCCAAGAAATATACCAACCGCGGTCTGCAGTTCCTTGACCTGATTCAGGAAGGTAATATCGGCCTGATGAAAGCGGTAGATAAGTTTGAATATCGCCGTGGTTACAAGTTCTCAACCTATGCGACCTGGTGGATCCGTCAGGCTATCACCCGCTCTATCGCCGACCAGGCGCGTACCATCCGTATTCCGGTGCATATGATTGAGACCATCAACAAGCTCAACCGTATTTCACGCCAGATGCTGCAGGAGATGGGCCGCGAACCCACGCCGGAAGAGCTGGCTGAACGTATGCTGATGCCAGAAGATAAAATCCGCAAGGTGCTGAAAATCGCTAAAGAGCCGATCTCCATGGAGACGCCGATTGGTGATGATGAAGATTCACATCTGGGCGATTTTATCGAAGACACCACGCTGGAGCTGCCGCTGGATTCTGCTACCTCAGAGAGCCTGCGTTCTGCGACCCATGACGTGCTGGCTGGCCTGACCGCGCGCGAAGCGAAAGTGCTGCGCATGCGTTTCGGTATCGATATGAACACTGACCATACGCTGGAAGAAGTGGGCAAACAGTTCGACGTTACGCGTGAGCGTATTCGTCAGATTGAAGCCAAAGCTCTGCGTAAACTGCGCCATCCGAGCCGTTCGGAAGTGCTGCGCAGCTTCCTCGACGATTAAGTCAGACAAAAACCCCGGTTCGCCGGGGTTTTTTATGCCTGCCTGTTACTGCCTCTCCCCTGCCCTGCGCAGATTCATTCGCTCCCCGCATGCAGTTCCACATAGAGCTGACGATACGCCTCTACCATCTCGTCCAGAGATGCGCGATTAAGGCCGCTGGGATTCGGCAACACCCACACCTGCGTTTTCCCCATACATATCGGCTGTTTGCCCCATTCGACTTTGTTCTGCTTAAAAGCACGACGAAACGCATCCTTACCAAGGATAGCCAGCGCAGCCGGCTGGTAATCCAGTACCTTTTCCATCAGCCGTTTACCGCCATCGCGCAGCTCATCAGGCGCTAATTCACTCGCCTGCACCGTGGGCCGCTCAACCAGCATGGTGATGCCGCAGCCGGTCTCCGTTAAGCGCTGCTCCTCTTCCGGCTTCAGTTGCTGCTGGGTGAATCCCGCCAGATGGATGACTTTCCAGAACCGGTTGCCGGGATGCGCGAAGTGGAACCCCTGATGGGCGGTTGACTGACCCGGGTTAATGCCACAGAACAGCACATCAAGACCGGAACTGATGATGTCGCGGATAGCGTGTTCACTCATGCCGCCACCTCCAGCGTACGCTGCTTCAGCGCATCGCGGCTGCGTTGCAGCATCTGGCTGGCCTGCTCAGCATCCGGACAGGCTCGCGCCAGCGCCAGCGCACCAACCATCTCTGCCAGCATGCTGGAGGCCAGCGCTTCCGCATCGGGCAGCCTCAGCTCACGCAATATCTGCGCCAGACCGGCATGCATCGCATTAAAGCCCTGTGCGAAGATCTGCCGTGTCGGCTGTGGAAGATGAGCCACTTCACTCACCAGAGCGGCTAATGGACAGCCCTGTGCCGGCGCATTGCGATGCGCCTCGGAAAGATAGCTATCAATAAAATCTGCCAGCTGCTGCGCTGGCTGGGTCACGGACTCCGCGGGCTTTAAGGTATCGGCTTCAGCAAACATATGCTTCAGCACCTCCTGAACCAGCTCCTCGCGTGAGGTAAAATGCGCATAAAAACCGCCGTGTGTCAGACCGACCCGCTTCATTAGCGCCGCTACACCAATTCCTTCGGTGCCGGTTTCACGCATCACGCGCGCCGCCTCATCAAGGATACGCCGCCGCGTATGCGCTTTGCTGCTCTGCTTCTCCATCTCATCTCCTGCGGTGTCTGCTACGTAGCGTCTGGCTATTATAGTAATTATTACGGTCATCATATTCCAGCTTGACGACAGATATGATGATCGTCATATTGATGGCTATTATGACGATCATCATACGAGGAAAAAGAGATGTCACAATCAGGCACAGCTTTAATCACCGGCGCATCCAGCGGTATCGGTGCGACCTATGCAAAACGACTGGCAGCACGCGGTTATGATTTGATTCTGGTCGCGCGCGATCAGGGCCGGCTCACCACCCTGGCTGACGCACTGGCAAAGCAGCACGATATTCGGGTGACGGTTATGGCGGCTGACTTAACGCACGAGCAGGATCTGCAACGCGTGGAGTCGGAACTCGCGAACAACGCACAGATTACGCTGCTGCTGAACAACGCGGGCATGAACGTTGAGGGTGAGTTTCTGGAGGCGGACATCACACGCATTAACAGCATGCTGGCGTTAAATATTCTGGCACCCACCCGTCTGGCACAGGCGGCTGGCCGGGCTTTTAAAGCGCGCGGAAATGGCATCATTATCAATATCGCGTCTGTGCTGTCGCTGGTGCACGAGATGTTCAACGGCGCTTATAACGCCACTAAGTCTTACGTACTGACTCTGACGCGTGCGATGCAGCGTGAACTTGCAGAGAGCGGTGTGCAGGTACAGGCGGTGTTGCCCGGAGCGACCCGTACGGAAATTTTCGACCGCGCAGGCCAGTCTATTAATGACATCCCGGCTGAAATGCTGATGGACGTTGATGAGATGGTGGACGCCGCGCTTGCCGGACTCGACAGCAAGGAGACGGTAACCATTCCGTCGCTTGAGGATCTGCAGATGTGGCACGACTACGATCAGGCACGTGGCACAATGGTTCCCCACCTTTCACGGAATCAATCAGCATCCCGTTATCGTCAGCGCTGAGTCAGCTATCAGCCATAACGACTGAAGTCCGGTTTCACTAAAGGCGCGGAGAAGCATAATCCGTGCCTGTTTGCGACTTCGGGATCGCGGTTCGCCAGATTTGCTATAGAAATCAGCAGGTAAATCACTGCTGATTATTTCAGCAACCGGTGGCTGAGTGCTGGATTGCCCTGGAGAGATACTTTATAATCCCCGCTCCGCTGGCCCCTTAGCTCAGTGGTTAGAGCAGGCGACTCATAATCGCTTGGTCGCTGGTTCAAGCCCAGCAGGGGCCACCAAATTTAGTCATAAAATACATATATTTAAGCCGCTCATTGAAGCGGTTTTTTTGTATCTGAATTTCTGAGTGGCGGTAAAGTGGCGGTGCATTTTCCTCAACAGCCTTATCATGCCGCTGCTGATTGCTTTAAGCAGGTGGAACAAAACTACTAAACAAAGCAAAAAACCTCAGAAGTATGTAAAGTAACTCGCTTATCAATAGGGAGAAGCTCTGATAGTTTTTTCCAGCCAAATAAAATTACCGTCTGTATCGTAAATCTGCCACAATCCCGGTGTTTGAAATGGTGAATAGTCGATACTCATACCTGTTCACCATCAACGATAGGCTTTATGCCATTTGTATAAATTGTTGGCAGCTTTCAAAGAATTAATCGTATGTTCATAATGGCTGATAAGTGTAGTAGCGATCCGATTCTTCACTTGCTACCAATCTTGTAACAGGGAGCACGTCACTGTAATTCAAGATAATGAATAATATTATCAGGCTAATATAGGTAGGATTCATAAACTGTATAAAATAGAGGGAAAAGTAAATGCATCACATTCTTGAAATACTCTCAAATTTGCTTACCAATTGGCCTGTAACAGCAGGGAGGCGAGAGAAAAAGCCAAGAAAAGACAGAAAGAAGATATCAACTCTTTACTACAAACCTATATGCAAGATCACGACTGATCAAAAAAGTAACGATATACCGCAGAAAGATGAGGCCAACTAAGAAAAACATTTATATTTACAAAATCAGTCTTATTACTTGTAAAAGATTTCAGTGGATATGATTAAGATCATAATAACAGCATCTGCTGCTGACCTCTGCCTGGAAATGACGAGACGTCTTTAGCATTACCAGGCAATGTGATAATTTTGACATCGCCTTATAGAATTTAAAAGTGTAGATATAAAAGGTTTAAAAATGAAAGTTCTGTGGAATACTCCTTCTCATTCAAGTACCTAATGAACACCGGACGAAGATATCAAGCCATTAATGAGTAGTAAGCTCCCAGCAATCCTGCATAAACTTACTGCCATAGCGCGCTATTAATAGCGCTCATATTGATAGCAACCTCTATATAGTCAGGAGTTTTAACTACTTTCCATTTTCCTCTTTAAATTTTTCACCTAACCTTTTTTATTTTTTATAAAAAATGAACACTCTTTTTACTGCATCATATTTTAGTAAAGCCACTCCCTCGCCTTAGCGGAATCAATCAGCATCTGAACAGTCAAAGGCTCAGGTTGATGATGATCGGTGCGCAGATATTTTGGCAAAATAGCGTTCGGCAAAAAAGGGATGCCTGTAGCCGGGAAATAGAGACGAAAATCAAACCGCTTCATATCAATACTAAATAGTTCAGCATACTCTTCAAAAAACTCAAAGGCCTCTTCAGGCAAAACGCAATTTTTACCTGTACTCAGGGATGCATCATCTCGCATTTCCCAAAAGTATTTCTTTATCAGACGATGAACATCTTCAACTTTACTCATAACCAGCCTTATCCTTTTTCACCTGTAATCAGCATATATCGATGAACAACATTGCGGGTAATAATCGAAAGATCATATGCAGTTAACACAGCGCCAATCCAGGGCACCCAACGTCCAACATATGCCCCGACACTTGTTGTATATGCCCATTCACCGCGCAGCATTTTTTTCCATGTAATAGTACGACGTTTTTTCTGAAAACGCTGGCGAATAAGCATTCGGCTTGCGAGAGAAAGCGGTCTGGTTCCACGTGTATTTTTTTGGGGATCCATCTTACTGTAGTCTCAGCTTTCCCGATCAAGCTTCTTCAGAGGATAATTTTATGTTTAACGCCTGTACGGCCTATACATACTTTCTCCATTACGTAAGCGATGCTTTTAACCGAAGCAGTAATAATCTACGTAGCCCATGCATAATTCGTTAATAAAAATCTAACTAATGATATGCATCACTCTGACTTTGTTAGTCAGCTTTATAGTTTTATTGCTTTTTTTACAACCATAAAGAAGGCCATAATCTGTGTCACGGCCTTGTTGTTTGATAGGTTAATTACGGATAAAAACACATACCGATCATGCTTCTCCTTTTAGCTTATCCATCAGGTAAGCAACAAAGTAGGCAAGCATGAAGAACCCGAAGAAACCAACAATTTTCCAAAGCCAACCTTCAAGTAAGAACAAAGAGAAAAATGCAGCAAATGAGAAAATCCCTGTTGAGATGGCTTCAAAAATATTTGCAGTTTGTATACCAATGAACTTACCGAATTTTAGAAGAAATGATTTTGCAGAGCTCATTTTGCATCCTTTCACATATTAATCACTGTCTCTTGATATGAATCAAATAGAATTTGAGTGGCCACTTTAAGAGGAAATCGACCATAGCCAGATTCATTCGAAAAACATTTGAAGAGTCCATCAGAAATCTACTTTGCATCCGCCTTGATGAGACTTAAACCCCTTCAGTCTAACCTTGCACTATGAGAACCTTCAACAATAGCGAAGAAGCAATTCTGACTAACCGCTTAACATCCTCAACTGTAACGTCACGAGTGAATATTTTTTTAGCGATAAATTGGGTCAGTATAAATTGTGAACCCAATCCTTCCCCCAGTCTGCCAGCACCCTATCCCGGTTTACAATCGAGAGCTTGTTTACCTTCAGTATCGAACTTTGGGTAAAAACCGTTAATCACAACAGTAATCAGTTGCCGGATGGGTTCATGTCTGTCTGCAGTGACTTTCATTGATGGGTAATAAAAAATCCGCTGCAATGTTAGTTCCACTCAGCCAGACGTGCGAGCTCGTCATCAGCTGCAATGCTGATATCAACCGCATCCAGCAGCGGTGTGGTGGTCCGGTTTGCTTCATCGGTTACGACGGCCATTCTTTTGAGAGCATGAAGCACTGCATTTTCACCTTCCGGTACCTGGGTTACAGGTTCACCTCTCCTTTCCCTGCTTAACCTCACACTCTTTTACCCACTATTTTCCCTGTAAAAGACGCCACTCATCCTCACTCTGATAACCCGACTGATACCCCGGAGTCACTTTTTAACCCTGCAGAGGGTGTATCAGATTATTTTCATAAACCCGCTATATTTACGGATATGAACAAATGCAGTCCAGACGGGCCAATTGAAATCTGCACAACGTGTGCGCTGAGGTCAGATTCACAATGCTGCAGATTAATTTATTGAACAGAAGAGTATGAATAGATTAGAGGTTTATCATGAAAAGTTCATCAAGTGCTGAACTCTGCTGCCGGGTAATTCATGGAAGAACCATCATGCCGCTGAAGAACGTTGCGTTGTATCAGGTCGAATTTGAAAATGGCAGATTTGCGGTGTTACGCATTAATAACCTTCTGACGCTTCAGGAAGGCGATATTATTTCAAGAGTTAATGAAGTGTGGTCTGCAGGACCAGATATTATTCAACTTTCATCATTCGAATTTCTCGACCAGGGCGAATCACAGCGTTATTTCACCGAGTACGAAAGATAATGCAGAATTATCAGCACATTGAAAAACATGTTACGGATAAATTGCCTCAATGAGGGATAAGGTTAAACAGTATGACTTGCTGCTGCCTGTTGATCGCAACATAAAAAGACGACGGAATTTATATAACATACAATGACTTACAGTGAGGGCATAAGACTGCCTGTCCTTTATTCTTTTTAGCTACAGACTGTCTGGAAAACTTTTTACACACCGGACACTGTGTATTGGTTTCGCTGCTGTGTAGCGCGTCGAAGAGAAAGCTCAACCAGGTCATGTCGTTATCCTCTGAAATGTTGCCATCAGCGTAACACAGTGCAGGTAAATTAATTTTTTTATCTGTCGGCTCTGATGTTAAACAGGGCTAAGGTGAGGAGAAGGCAGCTGTTTATTTTTTTAACTTTATTTTATTGCCATAAGAGAACGCCAGCCGGTTAATCAGGATAGCTACGAATAACGGAAACAGGACTATAATCAATATCATCTACACCTGTTTATCACCTCCAGCCCTTCTTTTGGCTCCTTTTTTGTCATCCTTTCTTTTTTTCCGGATCCAGCTGCTGCGCAAGCGCAAGGAAATGAGTGTGAAAATAAAACTGACGACGTGGTTCAGCCGGGAAAGTGAATTACCCGATGAGCATTTTCCTTTGTTCCCGACTGAAGGTATTTATCAGGCCCACCGGCCAGATATTTTTTCGGCTGAACAAATGGATAACTACGGCGAAAAATTAGCGAAAACGCATAATCTGTCGGGTGGAAAATGGTCCTACCGACTGTTGCAGCAGCTGGCAGATAATGAACTGTCATTGACGCGCAGCGCAGAGATCCTGAGTGAAGGCGATAAGCGCAGCCAGACACCGGCGGCCGTCTGGATACTGGATAATTTTTACATCATTGAAGAGCAGATCCGCCTGGTCCGGCACCTGTTACCGGCAAAATTTGGTAAAGGACTGCCCATGCTGGAGGAGTCGGCTCATTACCTGCGCATCCAGGCTATCGCCGAGGAGATGATTAAGCACAGTGATGGCAGACTGGAAACCAGCGTCCTGCATCCTTTTATCGCTGCCTACCAGCGCGTTACGCCCCTGCTGCTCGGCGAACTGTGGGCCATGCCTGCCATGTTACGGTTTGCGCTTATCAACAATCTGGCCCGGATTGCGGCTGACGTCGCCAGGGTACATCAGGAACGTAATAAAGCGGAGCAGTGGATCAGCGATATCCTCTCCACTGCCGCCGAAGATGCGTCAAAAGTTATTCTGGTCATCGCTGATATGGCCCGCCAGAACCCGCAGGTTTCCGGCGCTTTCGTCGCTGAACTTGAACGGCGCTTAAGTGGCCAGAACAATACTCTGGCGTTAACCTGGGTCGAACAACAGCTGGAAAATACCGGCCGGAAAACCTCGGAAGTCATTGAGCAGTTCAACCGGCAGCTGGCCCTGAGTCAGCTCTCTGTCAGCAACAGTATTACTGGCCTGCGGCAACTCGGCGAAATTGACTGGCAGGCCTTTGTCGAATCCGTCAGCCTGGTTGAGAAAGTCCTGCAGCAGGATCCCACCGGGACATACCCGCTGATGCATTTTGACAGTCGCGATGACTACCGCCACGTGATTGAACGTCTGGCACGGCACAGTCGCTTTGATGAACGTGAAGTCGCCCAGGCTGTGCTGACGCTGGCCAGCCAGCCTGATCTTCCCCTGCGTCAGCAGCATGTCGGCTATTACCTGCTGGATAAAGGATTTCAGCAACTGGAACAGCAGCTTGACGTTAAAGTAAAGTGGCTGAACAGGAGCCGGCAGCATCTGAGCCAGACTCCTTTACTCTCCTGGTTAGGCAGCCTTTTACTGCTGACAACCGCGTTTACCGCCGAGATGCTCTACAGCACCCATCAGGCGGGCATGGCGTCATTACTCTGGTTGCTGGTGCTGCCCGCCATCATTGTCAGCAGCCAGCTAGCCTTGCAGTTGCTGAGCGAGTTAACCACCCGCAGCCGCCATCCCCTTCCCCTGCCCCGACTCGATTATTCTCTGGCGGTACCGGAGCATGACCGCACACTGGTAGTTATCCCCTGTTTACTCAGCAGCAATGAGGGAACAGACGCCCTGTTGCGCTCTCTGGAAATCTGCTATCTCGGTAACGCCTTAGCGAATATCAGTTTTGCGTTACTGACCGACTTTACCGATAGCGCCGAACAGGATCATCATCATGACGCCGCGCTTATCCGTTACGCCGTGCTGAAAACGGAAGCGCTGAATCGGCGCTACAGCGGGGGTAAATCGGACATTGCGCTCTTCTCCCTGTTACACCGTGACCGCACCCATAATATTTCTCAGGGCGTCTGGATGGGGTATGAACGCAAGCGCGGTAAGATCCATGCCCTGAATCGCTGGCTTCAGGGTGAAGAAAACGCCTTCAGCGTCACGGTAGGTGCCACGCAGACGCAGCTGCACAGCGTTAAATATGTGATTACTCTCGACAGCGACACAATACTGCCGCGTGAGACTGCGCATAAGCTGATTGGCGTCATGGCCCACCCACTCAATGCACCGGTGTTCGACGATGTCAAAAATCGAGTAGTTGAAGGCTATGCCATCCTGCAGCCTCGTCTGGCTGAAGAGATACCGGTTAACGGTCAGAGCCGCTATGCCCGGCTGTGCAGCAGCATTCCGGGGAATGATGCTTACTCCTCACTCTCATCCGATATTTATCAGGATCTGTTTGGTGAAGGCTCATTTGTCGGCAAGGGTATTTACGATGTCGCTGCCTTTAGCCGGGCGATACGCAATACCTGTCCGGAAAATCTGGTGCTGAGCCATGACCTGCTTGAGGGGTGCTATGCCCGCTCCGGTGTGGTCAGTAACGTCGTCCTGTATGAACAATATCCGGATAGTTATCTGAGCGATGTTGCCCGACGATTTCGCTGGGTGCGGGGCGACTGGCAGCTCCTTAACTGGCTACGGTTGCAGGTGCGGCAGGAAGATTGCAGTCGTCAAAAGAACCCGCTCAGTGCGCTTTCCCGCTGGAAATTAACAGACAACCTGCGCCGCAGCCTGGTGGCGCCTGCCCTGCTGATGCTGGTGTTTATGCTGTGCACGATAGTACCGAACCCGGCATTCTGGGTCGGATGCATCATGCTCTTTCTGCTGCTTCCGGGACTGCCAGCGTTGGTAATCGACGGGGTGACGAAAAGTAAAAAGCGTGCCTGGCGGCAGCATTTATCCATGCTGGTCACCGATGCCTTTAACCGCCTCTCCCGCGCTGGCCTGGCGCTGGCCATCCTGCCTCACGAGAGTTACTGGTCGCTGAAGGCGATTATCGTAACCTTATGGCGCCTGACTATCAGCCACCGCTTTCTGAACGAGTGGAAAAGCGCTTCATCACAGAAACCTGTCGAGCCTGATGTGCGCCATTTCTACCGCCGCATGTGGATTAATCCGGTAGCAGGCGCGGCTCTGGTATTCCTGACCAGCCTGAGCATGCCGTTGATGACGCATGTCGCACTGGCGCTCGCTTTATTGTGGGCGGTCGCCCCCGCGTTACTGAGCCGCATGAGCCAGCCTGAACGCGCTCAGCCAGGCAGCCTTTCAGCGGAACAGCGCATCTTTTTGCGTCGCACCGCGCGTAGAACCTGGGCCTGGTTTAACGAATTTGCCAGCAGTGATAACAACCATTTGCCGCCGGATAATCTGCAGGAGATTCCGGAGTCGCGGGTGGCCCACCGGACCTCACCGACCAACATTGGCCTGTCGCTGCTGGCAAACCTGACGGCCTGGGATTTTGGTTATATCAGCCAGAATCGGGTCATCAGCCGGACGCTCGACACCCTCGATACCCTTGATCGAATGGAGCATTTCAGAGGACATCTTTATAACTGGTATGACACCCAGACGTTAAAACCGCTGAACCCACGCTACGTCTCAACGGTAGACAGCGGTAATATGGCGGCTCACCTTGTGACCCTTCAGGCTGGCCTGGCGCAGTGGAAATACCAGCCGGTGATGTCTCTCCCCTGTATCCTGGAAGGTCTCTCCGATACCATCTCACTGCTTAAAGACCAACTGAGCGACACCCGCAGCGACATAGTGGAAAAAATCGATGCGCAGCTAAGCCTGATGCAGCGCGCTTCACCCGCCGATTTTCACGCCGGGATGCAGGCTCTGCTGGCATTAAGCGTGGTAGCAGAACAGGCTTATCTTCCGACAACGCGGTTAAACTGGCCGGCGCTTTTCCACCAGCAGCTGGTCGATTTCACTCAGGAGTGGGCCCTCCTTTTCAGCTGGGTTACCCCGGATGCGCCACTGCCTGCCGACATTCCGTCATTGCTGTGGCTCGCTGAGTTGAACCTGAACCGCCCCGGGCTCCCGGAAAAACAGGCAGAGACTGCGATATGGGCCGCCCGCGAACGGATGGCTGCCCTGCTGGAGCTGGACAGCCGCCTCAGCGATCACGCCAGTATGGACTTCCGCTTTCTCTATTATCCGGCCACATCTTTACTCAGCGTGGGCTATAACATGGACAGCGGTCTGCTGGACGCCAGCAAATATGACCTTTTCCCTTCAGAAGTCCGCCTGACGCACTACTTTGCTATCTCCACCAGCCAGCTTCCGGCCAAGAGCTGGTTTGTACTGGGTCGCTTATTTACTCAGCTGAATAACCAGCCCGCCGTGATGTCATGGAGCGGCTCAATGTTTGAATACCTGATGCCGCACCTGGTCATGCCGGTTTACCCCGACACGCTACTGGAAAAGATGGCGTTATCGGCGGTCAGGCAACAGATTGCCTCGGGTAACAGCACCGATACGCCCTGGGGCGTTTCGGAATCGGGTTACGCTGCGTTTGACGTCAATCATAACTACCAGTATCGGGCATTTGGTACGCCGGAACTGGGTCTGAAACGCGGCCTGAATGACAATCATGTTGTTGCGCCCTATGCGACGCTGCTGGCGCTGATGGTGCTGCCGCAGGAGGCGACAGCTAATCTGATAAGACTTAAAAAAATGGGTGCCAGCGGTGACTACGGTTATTACGAAGCGCTGGATTTCACCGCGGACCGACTGGCTCCCGGTCAGCCATTTTCGATCGTCAAATCGTATATGGCCCATCACCAGGCGATGGGATTGCTAGCGCTCTCTCACCAGCTGCTGGATGCGCCCATGGTCGCGCGCTTTATGTCCAGCGCACTGTTTCAGTCGTCGCGTTTGCTGCTGCAGGAAAAAGTGCCTGATGATATTGAGCTCTATACCCCACGCCGCAGTTTTGTCGAAAACAGTGACCCTAAACAGCAGCGCAGCATTCCCGACCAGCGTGAATTCAGTGGTTCAGATCCGCGCCAGCCACAACTTCAGCTGCTTTCCAATGCAGATTATCATCTGATGGTGACGCACGCGGGGACAGGCTACAGCCAGTGGAAGGGGCTGGCACTCACCCGCTGGCGTGCAGATAGCACCAGCAACAACTACGGAACGTTCTGCTACGTTACCGATCAGCAATCCGCCGAAGTGATTGCTCATAGCTATCAGCCGACCTGCTGCGAGCGTCCGCATTATAAAACCCGTTTCAATGATGCCGGGATTGAGTTTGACGCTTCAGGCACCACCTTCAGCATTCACACGCATATCGTGGTCTCCCCGGAAGATGATGTGGAGATCAGACGCATCACGGTCACTAACCGTTCCCGTCAGACCCGCCCGTTCGATATCACCAGCTACACCGAAGTGGTACTGGCGCCAGCAGCCAGCGATATGGCCCACCCTGCGTTCAGTAATCTGTTCGTCCAGACTGAGATCGTTGACAGGCTGGAAGCGATTCTGGCTCACCGTCGGCCACGTGAAGAGAAAGAAGTGACGGCATGGATGTTTCACGCGATGGCGATACATGGCAATACCGGCCGCCAGACCTCTTTTGAAACCGACCGGGCTCGTTTTCTCGGGCGCGGCAGGACGCCAGCCGATGCTCAGGCGCTGATGCCGGGCAGTGAATTAACGGGTCAGCAGGGAGCGGTGTTAGATCCCGTGTTATCAATTCGCCAGTCAGTGACGTTAAAAGCGGGAGAGACCGTCACCATCGATATGCTTTACGGTGTGACACTTCAGCGTGACACCACTATTGCGCTGATTGAGAAGTACCGTAACCACATCAGCGCCGATCGGGTGTTTGAACTGGCGTGGTCCCACAGTCAGGTCGCCTTGCGTCAGTTGAATATCCGCACCGAAGATACCAGCCTGTTTAATCAACTGGCCAGTGCCGTACTGTTTTCCAGTGCCGAAATGCGTGGCGAATCAGACGCGCTGATGCAGAACCGGCTGGGCCAGGAGTCATTGTGGCGTCATGCGATTTCGGGTGATCTGCCGATTCTTTTGGTTCGGATAGAAAACGATAATCAGCTCGACCTGGTCACCACGCTCATTCAGGCGCATCAGTACTGGCGACAAAAAGGGCTGACGGTCGATCTGCTCATCCTGAACAGCGACCAGGGCGGCTACCAGCAGAACCTGTTCAATCAGCTCACGACCCTGATCCCCGCCGGAGATGAACGGCAGCAGGCGGACAAACCTGGCGGCATATTTATCCGCAAAAGCGAAAGTTTTTCCGCTGACGATCTGCAACTGTTGCTGAGCGTTGCGGCGGTCGTGCTGGAAGGCCGGAACGGCAGCCTCGCCGATCAGCTCAGCACGCTGTTAAAACCGGTGCGCACCCCGCCTGCTTTTGCGTTTCCATCGGTCAGTAAGACGCCGCCGCCTGCAGCCGTCACCTTTTCGCCGGAGCGGTTGCAGTTTTTTAATGGCACCGGTGGCTTCAACGAGGACGGTAGCGAATATCACATCATTCTTTCCGGCCAGCAGCAGACGCCTGCGCCGTGGTGCAATGTGCTGGCCAACAGCCAGTTGGGCACCGTCATTTCCGAGAGTGGCCAGGGCTATAGCTGGTATGAAAACGCGCATGAATATCGTCTGACGCCCTGGCACAATGACCCCGTCAGTGACAGCTCTGGCGAAGCGCTTTATCTGCGTGATGAAGAGACGGGTGATGTCTGGTCGCCGACGCCGCTTCCGGTTCGCGGCAAGGGCGATTATCTGACCCGTCATGGCTTCGGTTACAGCACGTTTGAACACACGGAGTATGGCATCAGCAGCACGCTAACGGTGTTCGTGGCAGAGGAGGCGCCGGTCAGACTTTCCCTGCTGACGCTGAGTAACCTCTCTGGCAAAACGCGTAATCTGTCGATTACCGGATACGTCGAATGGGTTCTGGGTGAGCTGGCGAGCCGCTCCGCAAGGCATGTGGTGACCTCCCCTGCCGCTATCGCCACAGGCAGCGCGGTTCTCGCCAGAAACTTTTATAACAGCACGGGCTCTGCGCGGACCGCTTTTTTTGCCGTCACAGGTACCCGGATTGCGTACAGCGGCAACCGGCTTGAGTGTCTGGGTCGTAACGGCACCACACGGCAGCCCGCGATGATGAATGTTCGTGGTCTTTCGGGTAACACCGGGGCAGGAATGGATCCCTGCGCCGCGCTGCAGACGCTGACGACACTGATTGACGGCGACAGCCGCAGCTTTGTTTTTGCCCTTGGCGTCGGGGAAGATGAGAGTGCAGTGACCGCACTAATGCAACAGTTCCTCTCCACCGGGGAAGCTCAGAACGAGCTGACCAGGGTTAAACAGCACTGGCAGCAGTTGCTGACTAAAGTGCAAATCCAGACACCGGCAGCGGAGGTCGATTTACTGGCAAACGGCTGGCTGCTGTACCAGACGCTGGCCAGCCGTTTGCTGGCGCGCAGCGGATATTACCAATCCGGTGGTGCCTTTGGTTTCCGCGATCAGTTACAGGATACGCTGGCGCTGACCCACGCTGCCCCTCAGCGCCTGCGCGATCAGCTGTTGTTGTGTGCATCCCGCCAGTTTATCGAGGGAGATGTACAGCACTGGTGGCATCCGCCTGCTGGCCGTGGCGTCAGAACCCGCTGCTCCGACGACTACCTGTGGTTGCCCTATGCGCTGTGCCGCTATGTGCAGGCAACCGATGATATGGCGCTGCTGTCACAGCCCGTCAGCTACCTTGAAGGTCGCCTGCTGGCAGAGGACGAAGAGTCTGTCTATGAGCTTCCGGGCGTCAGTAAGGTTAATGAACCGCTATGGCAACACTGCGTTCGCGCGATTAACCACGCTCTTAATTACGGTCAGCACGGCCTCCCGCTGATGGGCTCCAGAGACTGGAACGATGGTATGAGTACCGTCGGGATTGCCGGCAAGGGTGAAAGCGTCTGGCTCGGCTTCTTCCTCTATACGGTTCTGGACCGCTTTGCCGCGCTGGCTGTGCGGTTCGGCGATACCGATACCGCCCGCCACTGTCAGGAGCACGCGCAGACGCTCAAGACCGCGCTTAACCATGCGGCCTGGGATGGCGAATGGTATCTGCGCGGCTTTTTTGACAGTGGCCAGACGCTCGGTTCACATGCTGACAGTGAGTGCCGGATAGACGCCATTGCCCAGAGCTGGTCGGTACTCTCTGGCGCAGGCGAGGACGCCAGATGCTGGTCAGCAATGGCGGCGCTTTATCAGCATCTGGTTGATAAGGATAACCGGCTGATTAAATTGCTCACTCCGCCTTTCGATGGCGCAGGGCCAAATCCGGGCTACATTCGCGGTTATTTACCGGGCGTCAGGGAAAATGGCGGTCAGTACACCCATGGGGCTCTGTGGGCGATTATGGCCTTTGCGGCGATGGGTGAAACAGAGCGCGCCTGGTCCCTGCTCTCTATGATTAATCCGGTTAATCATAGTGGCAATCAACAGGATATGGCGATCTACAAAGCAGAGCCTTATGTGATGGCTGCGGATGTGTATGCGGCCGAAGGCCACAGCGGGCGAGGCGGCTGGACCTGGTATACCGGCTCATCAGGCTGGGCCTATCAGCTTATCAGTGAGAGTCTGCTTGGGATAAGCCGGCGCGGCAACGCGCTGTCTGTCCGGCCACAGCTTCCCGCTGACTGGTCAGACATAAAAATTGTCTACCGTGAGGGGGAAGGGAACTACAACATCCGGGTCACTCGCGGTGACAGCACTTATCAGCTGTGGCTGGATGGCAAACGGTGTGACGGTGACGAAATAGCGCTGGAAAGCCATCGCCAGGAACATCAGGTTGAAGTCAGGCTGGGCTCTGCATCAGGTTAAGTTAAACCTGACACCCCGCCTGCATCAGGTTAAAGAGGAGATTCAGTGACCTTTGCGAGCGGGCCGTTGAGCTGCCACCCGCGTCAACACTGGGAGCTGAACGGCAGCGTTCTGGTGAGTGGCGAGGGTTAATCGCCTGCCCACAATTATCTGTCGCCCTGCCCTGTTTTCCCTCGCGAAGCCCATGCTATCTTGTGGTTTTGATTTTTTCAGTGGGCAAAATTGATGACAAAGTTGCGGGTAGGGATCGTGTTTGGCGGGAAATCGGCTGAGCATGAGGTGTCGTTACAGTCGGCCAAAAATATCCTTGAGGCGATCGACAAAACCAGGTTTGACGTGGTGTTGCTGGGCATTGATAAGCAGGGACACTGGCGTCTTAACGATGCTTCAAACTTCTTACTTAACGCTGAAAATCCGGCGCTGATCGCGCTGAATCACGCCGCTGAAGATGTGGCGCTGGTGCCCGGCACAACTCAGCAGCAGATCATCACCCGTCATAACGCCCATCCGCTGTCGCAGATCGACGTTATCTTCCCTATCGTGCACGGTACGCTGGGTGAAGATGGCTCCCTGCAGGGCCTGCTGCGTATGGCCTCGTTACCCTTCGTCGGTTCCGACGTGCTGGGCTCTGCGGTCAGCATGGATAAAGATTTTACCAAACGCCTGCTGCGCGACGCCGGCCTCAACGTCGCGCCGTGGGTGAGCGTCACCCAGGCCCAGCGTGCACAGCTGGACGCCAGCGCAGTGATTGCCCGCTTTGGTCTGCCGCTGTTTATCAAACCCGCCAACCAGGGTTCATCCGTGGGCGTCAGCAAAGTGGATAGCATTGAAGAATTTGATGCCGCGCTGGCGCTGGCCTTCTCCTTTGACCGCAAGGTGCTGATTGAGCAGGGTATCAAAGGCCGCGAGATCGAGTGTGCGGTGCTGGGTAACGATGCCCCTGAAGCCAGCCCCTGCGGTGAAGTGGTGGTGCATGACGCCTTCTACTCGTATGACACCAAATATATCTCCGAGAGCGGTGCGCAGACGGTGGTCCCGGCAGCCATTTCATCGGAAACCAGCGATGCGATTCGTGAGGTCGCCATCAAGGCCTTTACCGCGCTGGAGTGCTTTGGCATGGCGCGCGTCGATGTGTTTTTAACTGACGACGGCGAAATTATCGTCAACGAAGTGAATACCCTGCCGGGCTTCACCAATATCAGCATGTATCCGAAACTGTGGCAGGCAGCCGGACTCAGCTATCAGGACCTGATCAGTCGTCTGATCGACCTGGCGATTGAACGCCACCAGCAGGCCAGTACCCTGAAAAGCAGCGTCAGCTGACACAACCCGGCGGCGTGGCCTTATGCCACGTCGCTGGTGATGGCACGGTAGTTAACCGGTGAGGTCTGATTGCGGCCATTGCGTTTCGACAGATAGAGGTTTTTATCGGCTGCGGAAATCAGCCGGTTGATGACGCGGTGCCACTCCGTCGCCTCACCGGCACTGCCATGCGCCAGCCCCAGACTGACAGTGACAGTGGCCGTACTGCCCTGCAGCCAGAACTTCTCTTTCGCCATCTTCTGCCGGATGCTCTCAGCAAGAAAGTAGAGCTTTTCCGGATTCTGGTCGAACAGCACCACCGCAAACTCTTCGCCGCCAAAACGGCAGATGCGCCCCTCTTTACCCACAACGCGCTGCATACGGCGGGCGATCTCTTCCAGCACGCTGTCACCCGCATCATGACCAAAATTGTCGTTAATCGCTTTGAAGTAGTCGACATCCAGCAGGATCACGCCCGCCCGGCGGTCCGGGAAGATCGGCTCAGCACGCAGACTTTCATAGAGGCCGGAACGCGACAGTAGCCGGGTCAGGAAGTCATAGTTGGCGCGCAGCGCCAGACGCTGGTTGAGCTGGCGAATCGCATCCATGCTCACCGCCACAATCAGCGGGCTGATCGCAATGGTCGCCACGCCCAGCCGTGCCGAGGTCAGATGGGTGATCGGCAGCATATTGTCATCGCCCTGGATATTCATCACGCCGTGCGAAACCAGAATGATTTCGCTAATGCCGGTGAGCAAAATCACCAGACTGGTGAGCGGCATCGGCAGCACGATGGCGCACCAGACCAGCGCCGGAACCGGGAACGTCAGGCTGCCTGCGCCGCCCATCATCGCGCCAATCATCAGCGAAAAAATCACGGCGACAACCGGTGCCAGCTTGCGCATCTGCATAAACTGCCGGGGCGACAGCGACGCCCAGTCGCGCGTCAGCAAAAAGGGCAGCAGCATCAGCCCGGTTGAGAACTGTTCGCTGAACCATTCGCCCCAGGCCGTCACCAGCCCGCTGTTAAAATCGGCCTGCTGCGCCAGCGCCCCCCAGCTGGCGCAGGCCAGTCCGGCCAGCAGACAGGCCGGAAAAATGCGCAGCACGCTGGTTATACGCTCGCTGCCGGAGTCGTGCTGAAGATGTTTTACCAGCAGCGTCACCGCCACCAGCACAAACAGAAGATTCGCCATGTTGAGGGTAAAAGCAGAGAGCGCCCAGCCTGAAAAAACGATGTCGTTAAACACCATCGCAGCAAAGGTAGCCAGGTAATAGCGGGTCTGATGCAGAAAAGGATTCCGGACGATCACGCCAGTGACGATCGCGTTGACCGGCCAGAACAGCGACAGCTCCTGTGGAAAGCGCAGGTGTCCGCCGATAAAGCAAAACAGCAACGTGATTAAAAACAGTGAAAATGCGTTCTTCTTAACGTTGTGCTCTTCAAACAGCTGTATGCGCATACATCCGGACCTTGTCACAGAGAGGCTGGCTGTCCACGCCAGCCTGGACAGGCGCGTGGTGTCAGAATGATTAAATCCTGAATATCCTCAATGTCATCCGGCGATAAAACCTCGTTTCATAGGCTAACTCAGAAAAGTTACCGTTTTGAGGCTAAACCCATCAGATGACAGCAAAAACTGGGGCTCTATTATGCATCGCAAATAAAAAAATCGGATATCCGAGATATCCGATTTTTGCTTTTCAGACGACTTTACCGTTGCGCTAAAGGCTATTTTACGGCAACCGGCCACTGACTCAGGCGAATGCCGCGTTTGTCGGCGTTATCGCCAAAATCTTTCAGTACCGCTTTGACGTCGGGATCGATATATTCCGCATTGTCGTTATCGACGATGACTACGCTGTTCTCCGGGATCTCATCCAGCAATCCCTGCAGCTTTGGATTGTGCATAAAGGTCAGGTTCTGCTGAAAGCGCAGCACGTAGTGGTCGTCATAGCGGGTGAGCTGCAGCGCGTTGCGATGGCTTTTATAGATGCTATAGAGGATCTGCGTGGCGATGCCGATACCAATCCCGACCAGCATGCCCAGCGTAATAATACCGACGATGGTGGCCAGAAACGGCACGTACTGCTGCGCGCCCATCCGGAACTGCTCAATAAACAGTTTGGGTGTCGCCAGCTTGTAGCCGGTATAGAGCAGCACGGCAGCGAGGCTGGCCAGCGGAATGGCGTTCAGCATCTCACTGAACCACATACCGCAAATCAGCAGCAGCACACCGTGAATGAAGATCGACAGTTTGGTCTGCGCGCCCGCACTGACGTTAACCGAACTGCGCACGATCACCGCCGTTATCGGCATCGCGCCAAGAAAACCGGCCGCCAGGTTACCGATGCCCTGCGCGAACATCTCTTTGTTAGGCGATGGCGCGGGCGTCTGAGGACGCAGTTTTTTCAGCGCCTCCTGACTCAGCAGCGTTTCCAGACTGGCGACCAGGGCTAAGGTTACCGCAACGACCCAGACCTGCGGATTCTGCCAGGCCATCCAGTCGGGCGTTTCCAGCTCTGCTACCAGCGCGGAAATGCTGTCAAAAGCGGGCAACGAAATGCGCGCCAGACCGCTGGTCATCTCCGGGAACAGCCGTCCACCCACGACGGTAGCAAGGCAGCCTATCAGCACGGCAATCAGCGGCCCAGGGATCCAGGCCAGCGCTTTGATCCGCTTCACCGGTGCGGTGGTCCAGAGACATAAAATGGCCAGGCCGACACCCGCTACTGCTACCGCAGGCAGCGAGAAGGTCATCTCACCGGTCACCAGTGAAACCAGCTCCGCATCGCCCGCGGCTCCCAGCGCCACCGGGATCTGCTGCATGATCAGCAGCAAACCGATCGCCGCCAGCATCCCTTTGATGACGCTGCCCGGCACCAGCGAAATAAACCGTCCGGCACGCAGCAGGCCAAACAGACATTGCAGTGCTCCGGCGATAATCAGCGCGGTGAGAAAGGCGGAAAAGCTGCCCAGAGACGCCATTGAGGCGACGACGATAGTGACCAGGCCTGCCGCCGGGCCGCTGACGGCAAACCGGGACGGACTCAGTGATGTGACCACCAGGCCGCCAATCACACCGGTCAGCAGACCGGCAAACGGCGGTAATCCGCTGGCCTGTGCGATGCCAAGACAGAGCGGTAAGGCGACCAGAAACACCACCAGACCCGCAGGAATGTCGCGACGCAGGGTATCGAGGTTCATAATGAAGGTTCCTCTGCAGATTGATGAATCAGCTCTTTAAGATGGCCGGAGCGCAGGTCATACACACAACCAAACACCTCCAGTTCCTGGCCCGATTGCCAGATTTGCCGGACCGGTTCAGATTTCACCAGTCTGGCGAATTGCGCCTTAACGTTGGCCTCAACCAGCCGATCGAGCTGTTCACCCGGCTCCGCGTCTGAAGGGGGGCTTTCCGCCAGGCCATGCTGAATATCATGACGCAACGTCTGAATGCGTCTCGCCAGCGCGCTCTCCTGCCCGTCCAGCACGCTGCCCGGCAGATTCTGCGCGGCTTCCACCCCACCGCAGCCATAGTGGCCGCTTAATACAATGCGTTTTACACCGAGAAAGAAGAGCGCGTATTGCAGCACGCTCAGTAAATTGTCATCGTCCTCAATCACCATGTTGGCGATATTACGATGCACAAAGAGTTCGCCAGGATGGGAGCCAGTTAAGACTTCTGCCGGAACGCGACTATCAGAACAACCTATCCAGAGTGAGTGCGGCTTTTGCTGATGAAGGAATTTTTTAAAGTAGTCTGGATTACGCTGGCGGCGCTGTAATGCCCAACTGCGATTTTTCGCTAATAAGGGTTTAAGTGTCGTCACAATCATCTTCTCTCTACTACCGGGATGTCGCATCCTGGCTAACCACAAAGTGTATCGGCTCACAAATAAAGCGTGAGCCGCCAGGTAAATAAGAACTAAGTCACAGAAAAAGGTTATAGCCGCTAACCATTGCCAATGCACGAGCAATATTTCACAGCACTTTAACATCATGCTATTTGTCAATCCGGCGTCAGTAAGAGTCAGGATTAAGTAAATTTAATTAAGCAGAAGAGAAGTGAAATAATTAGCGGTAATCATTTTAAAATCAGTAATATCAATAAATTAAAATATAAAAGATAATAAACTAAAGTTACTGCTGACAAAAAAATACAATCATTAACCAAGGGGATATTCACTGCCATACCAACCGGCCTGCTTTTTACCAGGAATACTCTTAATTAAAAAATTAACCATTAGCACGATCAACCGGCTTAATTGCTGATAGCCAGTCAGATATGCCTGATTTTAGATAAGAATGAAGCAAGAGATAATTAATTTAATTTGCAGCAAAATAGTGACGGGAGAAAGTAAATCAGGACCATGTTTTAACAGAGCCTGACACGGTCAGGCTCTTTTTCTTGACGAATTATTTACCGTTCCAGCTTTGCAGGCGCGATTCCCGCACAGACAGCTGCTGTTCGGGCGTCAGTTTATTGTAGTTTTCCGCCATTCCGCTCTCCCAGTCGCCGTAGAGCGGATTCGGCAGCACGATGAACTGCGTTCCAAACTGCTGATGGTTAAGATTCACAAAATCACGACGCGTCTGATTACCCTGATGCCAGGTCGCGCCACCAAAATCGTTGAGGTTATCGCCAACGTAGAGCACCACGTTATAGCCGGCATTTTTAATGGCATCGAAACGTGCCTGCTTATTGGAGCTGTCAGTATTCAGACGTACCGTTTTATCGCTGACGTTGGGGAAACCGAGCTGCTGCATGTTAGCGACCGTGGCCGCGTAATCTTTCTGATCGCGGTTCGACACATAGAACAGCGTGCCGCCATTCTGTGTGACATGACGCGCAAACTCTATCGCGCCCGGCACCGCTTTCGCCTGCCGCGCCTGTGTCCAGGCTGACCAGGTTTTGCTGCTGAACGGCTGGCCGTTCATCGCCTGCCACGCGCTGTAGGCACTGTTATCCAGCATCGTCTCATCCAGATCGACAATCACCGCTTTGGGTTTGCCAGTCAGCGAGGGGGCCTGATCAAACGCCATACGCGCGGTATTAAATGCCTGCCAGGTCAGCGCCTGATATTCACCAGACTGCTGGAACCAGTTTACCGCCAGCACCGATTGCTGGCCGAGTTGCTGTTGCGCGGTCTGATGTGTCGACGAGGCGCAGCCGGTAAGCAGCAGCGCGACCAGTCCGGATGCAGCCAGTTTTGCGGAGGTTTTCATCATTTCATCCTTAAGGTGAGAAAGGTCTGAGGAGAAGCTTCAAAAATGTAGCAGTTAACGTAAGCTGTGGGCAGCCCAACGCACGCTGTTATAACAGGAGATTCCTATGGCCGTGATCCCGCGCTCGCCATTGCTCGATTCGCTGGAGTGGCTCGAATATGCGTTTCAGCCAGCCGGAGAGCCACCACCCGCTGATGCCGCCTATGGACATCAGCGCCACAGCGCGACCGTGGTCACCGATATTGAGAACATCCCACCCAAAAGCTGCGAGTCTGACGGCGTGATCGGCAGCGGGACGCGCCCGGTGGCGGTCTACACTGCCGACTGCCTGCCAGTGCTGTTCGCCGATCGCCAGCAGCGGATCGTGGCCGCGGTTCATGCCGGACTCAAAGGTACGCTGGCGGGTGTGCTGACCCGCGCGGTTGAAAAACTGTGCGAACAGGGTTGTGAGCCGCAGAACCTGATGGTGGCGATCGGTCCGGCGATGGGCCCCTGCTGTTATGAACTGGCCGAACCGCAGCTGGCGGAGATTGCGCAGAACCCGGCATTGGCCAGCGGGCTGCGCTGGCACCAGAACCAGCCGGTTAATCCTCTGGCGCAACGTCCACAGGCCGCTGCCCGCCAGCAGGGTGTCTGGTTCGATCTGCCTGCGCTGGCAACGCATTTGCTGATAAACGCGGGTGTGCCGGCTGCGCAGATCGATAACGTCAATGTCTGCACCTACTGCATGGCCGAAAGCGGTTCAAGCTACCGCTTCAATACCCACCACAGCAGCGGCTATCACTCCCGCTATTCGTGGATCCGTCGACGTTAATGGGTTTTCTGGCACCGCGCTGACAGCAGTTAGCGTGATCTTAACAGCGACGGGCGCTGACGCCTGTCGCAAAGCTACGCGGGCCACGGATGACGGTCTTAACCTCTTTGCGCAAGGCACGGGCTAGCTCCGCCCACTCTTTGTTACTCACCTCACTCCCCTGCCGTTGTTTATGATTTCACTCACACCCTGACATTCTTTCACTTTTTTTTAACGCAGAAGTGGCTAGAGTGAACTCATCCGACCACTTTACCGTGAGTGACTATCATGTCCGTCAATCCTGACTATCCTGCGCTGTTTACGCCGCTGGACCTTGGCTTTACCCGACTGAAAAACCGCTTTCTGATGGGGTCGATGCACACCGGACTGGAAGAACACCCGGATGGTGCAGCCCGGCTGGCGGCTTTTTACGGCGAGCGGGCGCGTGAAGGCGTCGCGCTGATCGTCACCGGCGGCATCGCCCCCAATGCCCAGGGTGTCACCACCGCGCATGGCGCGATGCTCACCGACGAGACGCAATGTGACTGGCACCGGCAGATCACGGAGGCGGTACATCAGCATCAGGGCAAAATCGCCCTGCAGATCCTGCATACCGGTCGTTACAGCTATCAGCCCGATCTGGTTGCGCCCTCGGCACGCCAGGCGCCGATTAACCCGTTTACGCCACAGGCGATGAGCGAGGCGGCGATTGAACAGACCATTGATGACTTTGCCCGCTGCGCCCGACTGGCACAGCAGGCGGGCTACGATGGCGTGGAGATCATGGGTTCCGAAGGCTACCTGATTAATCAGTTTCTGGTAAAGCACACCAATCAGCGCACCGACCGCTGGGGTGGCGACTTCCGGCAGCGGATGCAGTTCGCGCTGGCGATTACCCGCGCCGTTCGCGCCGCGACCGGTGACGCCTTTATCATCATCTTCCGGTTGTCGATGCTCGACCTGATCGAAGAGGGCAGCACGCTGGAGGAGACGCTGTTGCTGGCGGGCGAACTGGAGCAGTGCGGCGTCACGCTGTTTAATACCGGTATTGGCTGGCACGAGGCGCGCATCCCGACCATCGCCACCTGCGTGCCGCGTGCGGCCTTTGCGTGGGTGACGCAGCGCCTGCGTGAACAGGTGAAGGTACCGGTCATCGCTACTAATCGCATCAACCATCCCGCCGTCGCCGAGCAGCTGTTGCAGTCCGGCTGCGCCGATATGGTGTCGATGGCCCGCCCTTTTCTCGCCGATCCCGCCTTTGTCACTAAAGCCCAGCGCGGTGAACCGGACAGCATCAACACCTGCATTGCCTGTAATCAGGCCTGCCTCGATCAGGTGTTCGCCGGTAAAATTACCTCCTGCCTGGTCAATCCGCGCGCCTGCCATGAGTCGCTGATGCCGGTCATCGCCAGCACCGGCCCGCGCAGGCTGGCCGTAGTGGGTGCCGGTCCGGCCGGCATGGCGTTTGCGCTGCAGGCGGCGCAGCGCGGCCATCAGGTAACCCTCTATGAGGCCGCGGCGGAGATAGGCGGCCAGTTCAATATTGCCCGGCTGATCCCTGGCAAATCGGAGTTCAGCGAAACGCTGCGCTATTTCCGGCATGAGCTGGCAGCCGCAGGCGTGACGGTTCAGACAGGCAGTCGGGTGACGGCGGATCAGTTGAGTGACGCCGATGAAGTGGTGCTGGCGACCGGCATTCAGCCGCGTACGCCCGATATTCCGGGCATCGACCACCCCAGCGTGCTGAGCTATCTGGAGGTGCTGCGCGATAAGCGCCCGGTAGGTAAACGGGTAGCGATTATCGGCGCCGGCGGTATTGGCTTTGATGTGGCGGAGTATCTGTCACAGCCATCCCATGACGAAGATCTGGCGGCGTTTTATGCCGAATGGGGCATCGACCACAGCCTGACGCAGCGTGGCGGTGTGATGAAACCCGAGCCGCCTGCCGCGCTACGGCAAATCTGGCTGCTGCAACGCCGATCGGGAAAACCGGGTGCCGGGCTGGCAAAAACCACCGGCTGGATCCATCGCGCCAGTCTGCAGGCGCAGGGCGTTGAGATGTGGGGCAGCGTTGAGTATCTGGCGATTGATGACAGCGGCCTGCATCTGCGGCGCAACGGCGAAACGCTGTTGCTGGAGGTCGATAACGTGATTATCTGTGCCGGACAGGAGCCGCAGCGCGAACTGGAAGACGCGCTGCGTGCAAAAGGACAGAGGGTGACAGTCATCGGCGGTGCGGATGTGGCGCAGGAGCTGGATGCGCGCCGTGCGATTGCGCAGGCGACGCAGCTGGCATTAACCGTCTGACTAGCGCATTTTCACCGCGCGCAGCACCACGAACTTCTGGTTAGAGGCGATCAGCGTACAGTTACCAAACAGCTTCTTCAGCTTGTGGTGATAATCGAGGTGGCGGTTGCCGACAATACGCAACTCGCCGCCATACTGAAGGCAGCGTTTGGCATCACGGAACATCTGCCATGCCAGGTGATCGGTCACCGCGTGCTGCTGATGGAACGGCGGGTTGCACAGCACCGCGTGCAGCCGATCTGACGGATAGCCGCTCAGCACGTTGTTCACCAGGAACTGACAGCGTGACAAATCCTCAGGACGGTTCACTTCCACGTTAAGCTTGCTGGAAGCGACCGCCATGTAAGACTCATCAAGGAAATGCACCTCGGCCTGCGGGTTCTGCTCCAGCGCCACCAGTCCCACCACGCCGTTACCACAGCCGAGATCGACAATCTCGCCCTCAATGTTTTCCGGCAGATGCTGCACAAAGAGCCGTGCGCCGATATCCAGCGAAGCGCGCGAGAAGACGTTGGCGTAGTTGTGAATCTGATAAGGGGTACCATCCAGCGGCCAGACCAGCGTCGGCGTGGCCTCGCGCAGTGCAGGCTTGCTGAACTGGCTGTAGATCAGACGCGCTTTTTTCCACGCCAGTGAGGTTTTGGTTTCACCAATGATCTGTTCGAACAGCTGCAGGGTAGAGTTATGGATCTCTTTGGCGCGCGCCGCCGCCAGAATCACCGTATCAGGCGTGACAACTTCGCGAATGGCGCGCAGCTGGTGCTCCAGCAGCGCCAGGGTTTTAGGCACCTTGATCAGCACAGCCGCAGGTGAAGCAGGCAGGTCAGCCAGGCTATCAACAAAGTGAACGTCGCTGTCATCCAGCCCATTAAAGGTCAGATTCTGACGGGCGGCCTGCTGGCTCAGCCATGAGTCGCTGACGTGCCAGACGGTACGCGAATTCAGGGCGCAGGTTAAGGCCCCGAAACTGTCGTTGAAGACCAGCACCGGCCCCTCTGGCAGCGCCTGCTGTAACAGATATTCATCAGCCGCATCCCAGGCTTGTAATGGACTTTCGTCACGCATCTGCGGGAAGCGATGCAGGATCAGTGTGCGATCGTTCAGTTCAAGTTGGCTCATGAATTCTCCGGCGTGGTACACTTTGGTTGATTTTCGCCCCAAAATCGGGGGCGCAGTATACTGTCTTTCGCCTGGAATCCCTAATGTCCTCACTGATCTACCTTCAGGGTTATCCTGCCCCCCTTCTTGAGCAGGTTCAGTCGTTGATCGCCCATCAGCGCTTAGGTGCGTTCCTGCAGGAACGTTATCCCGACACCCATGACGTGATGAGTGATAAAGCGCTGTATGACTACACGCAGGCGCTGAAAAATCGCTATATGCGCAATGCGCCGCCGATCAGCAAAGTGATGTGGGATAACAAGATTAAGGTGATGAAGCATGCACTCGGGCTGCACACTGCCATCTCGCGGATTCAGGGCGGTAAGCTTAAGGCGAAAGCGGAAATCCGTATCTCGACCTTTTTCCGCCTCGCGCCAGAGCCGTTTCTGCGGATGATCGTGGTGCATGAGCTGGCACACCTTAAAGAGAAAGATCACGATAAGGCGTTCTACCAGCTCTGCTGCCATATGGAGCCGGATTATCACCAGCTCGAATTTGATGCGCGACTGTGGATGACGGACCAGGCGATGCGCGGCAACGCGGCTTAAAGAAACTCCTGCGCTTTCTGAATCAGGCTGGTTTTGGTCAGCGCCCCCAGAAAGCGCCGTTCCTGCGGATTGTTGAGCACCGGCAACCGCTCCAGCGTCACCGCCGCAAAGGCTTCCCATCCCTCACGCATACTCTGATTCTGATACACCACCGGGAAATCCTGATCCATCACGCACTGCACCGGTGAGTCGAGGGTGATCTCCTGGGCCAGCACCCGGCGCGAAATTTCATGAATCGAGACCACACCGAGGAAAGCGCCCGCGGCGTTGATCACATAAACATAGCGTTCACGCTTCAGGGAGCTGACCGCCAGCGCCTGCCCCACCGACTCCTCCGGCTGCAACGCCGCACCCGCAATAATCAGCTCGGCAATGCGCATATTATCGAAATCATATTTCGCTTCTGAACGGCTGAAGTGATGACTCACGACCGGATAAGTACTGGCGGATTGCAGGCGATAGACCACCATCGACGCCAGCACCGTGGCGATCATCAGCGGAAACAGCAGGCTGCTGTTGAGTGTCATCTCCAGCACCATCAGCATCGCCATCAACGGCGCCTGACTGACCGCCGCCAGCACCGCCGCCATACCAATCGCGGCATAGAGCAGCACATTGCCGAGCGGCAGATGCAGCGCCGCCCCCACCGTCGCGATGATCACCCCCAGCAGCGCGCCAATCAGCAGCGAAGGGGTAAAGAGTCCGCCGACGGCGTTCGACCCTACCGACAGGCTGGTAGCGAGGGTTTTCAGCACCAGCAACAGCAGCAGACCCGGCAGCAGGTAGTGCCCTGCCATTACTTTGACGATCACCTCGTAGCCGTTGCCGAGGATATCAGTGGAGATCAGCGCCAGTAAGCCGACCGCAAAGCCGCCCGCTCCGAGGCGCAGCGGCAGGGAGGCGACCCGGCTGAACAGCACTTTGCTGCGGGCGATGCATTTAATCACGATCCAGCCCGCCAGACCGGCGCACAGACCAATCACCACCGTCATCAGCAGGCTGCTGAGATCCATGGCGAAGTTCGCGTCTGCCAGCGGATAGAGCGCGCTGCGAAAACCCAGCGTCCACATGGTCATCACCGCCGTGGCGGCAGCGATGATCAGGGGGATCAGCCGCTGCAACGCAGAAATGCCGAAGGCGATTTCCGCCACAAAAATCGCCGACGCCAGCGGCGCATGGTAAACCGACGCGAGGCCCGCCGCCGCCGCCATCGCCACCACGTCACTGTTTTTCAGGTTAAGTGAGGCCGGTAACAGGCGACCAATCGCACTGCCGCATAGTGCCGAGAGCTGCACCATCGGCCCCTCTTTACCTATCGACGCGCCGCTGCCGATACTGGCAATCGACGATAAGGCACGGAACAGTGATGTCCGGGTCGGCACCGCATCGAGCCGGGCGTTGATCACTTCAAGGTAATCCGTTTTCACCGTCTGCTGCTGCTCAATGGCAACGGCATAACGCAGAAAATAGCCCGCCAGAACGCCGCACGCCCCCACCAGCAGCGGCCAGAAGATCCACGGCCAGAGATGCAGGGATTCGGTTATTTCGCCACTGCGGGCAAACAGCAGATGGTTGATCAGTTCAATCACGCCGCGGAAAGCCAGCGTCACCAGCGACGCCGCACACCCGACCGGAATGGCGATCAGAAGTGTGGTCCAGTTTAATGCGTGCTTACTTGCTTTCACCTGCGCTCCCTGGTTGGTACATAAACATCATCGCTTCCGCATATTATTGGAATGCGGATCGCAGGATCAATCCCTGCCCGCCCGGCACCATTGCACAGCGTGGGTGAGATGTTACTCTGCCGCTTTACAGCTGCCGGAGAGATGACGTGATTCGTTTTGCCATTGTGGGAACAAACTGGATTACACGCCAGTTTATTGATGCCGCTCATGAAACCGGAGCGATGAAGCTCTGTGCGGTCTATTCACGCAGTCAGCAGCAGGCTGAGGCCTTTATCGCCGATTATCCCTGCAAACAGACCTTTACCTCACTGGAAGCGCTGGCCGCCAGTCCGGAGATCGATGCGGTCTATCTGGCCAGCCCCAACGCACTGCACTGTCAGCAGGCGCTGCTGTTTATGTCGCACGGCAAGCATGTGATTTGCGAAAAACCGCTGGCCTCTAATCTGGCAGAAGTGGAACAAATGATCGCCTGCGCCCGTGAGCATCAGGTGGTGCTGTTTGAGGCGTTTAAAACTGCCAGCCTGCCTAATTTCCTGCGGCTGCAGCAGGCACTGCCTGACGTGGGTAAACTGCGAAAAGCGCTGCTGAATTACTGCCAGTACTCCTCACGTTACCCACGCTATCTCAACGGTGAGAACCCCAATACCTTTGATCCGCGCTGGTCGAATGGCTCAATTATGGATATCGGTTATTACTGTCTGGCCTCGGCGGTGACGCTGTGGGGCGAGCCAGATCGCGTGCAGGCCAGGGCGACTTTGCTTGCGAGCGGCGTGGACGCGCACGGCGTGGTGGTGCTGAGTTACGGTGATTTCGATGTGACGATTCTGCATTCGAAGGTGAGTGATTCCAGCCTCCCCAGCGAGATTCAGGGTGAAGCGGGCGCGCTGGTGATAGAGAAGTTATCGGAGTGCCAGCAGCTGACTTTTGTGCCGCGGGGCGCGGAAAAGCAGACGCTGAGCCAGCCGCAGCATATCAACACCATGCTGTATGAAGCCGCCGCTTTTGCCCGGCTGGTTGAGCAGCGCCAGGTGGACCACCCTTCGCTTGAGGTTTCGCGGATTACTGCATCGCTGCTGACTGAGATACGCCGCCAGACCGGCGTGATCTTCCCGGCCGACCAGGCTGCTATGTAAATATTTCTAAATATGTCTGAGAGGTGTTGCTTCCTGTGCGGCTAAACCGTAACTTACCCTCCTGCAAAGGGGAGTAACTTGTAAGCTGATTGATCGTCATTACGATGCGAAAGCATCCGGTCATCAGGCAACCCGGAATCAATTTCTGTGTTGTAAGTGAGACCTTGCCGGAAGGCGAGGTTTGCTTACACAAAAATAAGCGGCTGACGTCTTCTGACTTCAGCCGTTTTTTTTTATTTTTCGGACAGGATACGAATATGCAAACTGTGGGTACGCCTTTACTGTGGGGCAGCTTTGCGGTTGTGGTGCTTATCATGCTGGCTATCGACCTGCTGTTGCAGGGACGCCGTGGCGCGCAGACCATGTCTTTCAAACAGGCGGCCGTCTGGTCGCTGATCTGGGTTTCAGTCTCACTGCTGTTCAGCGCCGCCTTCTGGTGGTATCTGGAGGGCAGCGCGGGACGTGAAGTCGCTAACACGCAGACGCTCGCCTTCCTGACCGGTTACGTGCTGGAAAAAGCGCTGGCGGTGGATAACGTCTTCGTCTGGCTGATGCTGTTCAGTTACTTCTCTATTCCGGCCAATCTGCAGCGCCGGGTGCTGATCTATGGGGTATTAGGCGCTATCGTGCTGCGTACCATCATGATCTTCGCCGGTAGCTGGCTGGTCACGCAGTTCAGCTGGATCCTCTATGTGTTCGGTGCCTTCCTGCTGTTCACCGGTGTGAAAATGGCGCTGGCGAAAGAGGATGACAGCGCGGTGGGCGAAAAACCTGTGGTGCGCTGGCTGCGTAAGCATCTGCGCATGACTGACGATCTCGACGGCGAGAAGTTCTTCACCCGCAAAAACGGCGTGCTGTTTGCGACGCCACTGCTGCTGGTGCTGATCATGGTAGAAATCAGCGACGTGATCTTTGCGGTCGACAGTATCCCGGCGATCTTCGCCGTGACCACTGACCCGTTTATCGTACTGACCTCAAACCTGTTCGCTATCCTGGGTTTGCGTGCCATGTACTTCCTGCTGGCAAACGTGGCGGAACGGTTCTCGATGCTGAAGTATGGCCTGGCGATTGTGCTGGTGTTCATCGGCTTTAAGATGCTGATTGTCGACATCTACCATATCCCGGTCGGTATCTCGCTGGGTGTGGTCGGTGCCATTCTGGCATCAACCCTGCTGATTAATGCCTGGGTTAACCGCAAAAGAGACCAGAAAAAGCTCGCACCATAATTACCTGCAGGGGCAGCCGATGCCCCTGTTTTATTTTGTGGCAGCCTGTCACGCCATTTCATCCCTCTGTCACACTTCCACTATCCAGCATAATAAAAATCTGACCTGCTCCACAGTGACAGAACTTTCTCTTTTCTCGTCCGATCTTTTCCTTATACTCCGCCGGGCAAACCGTTTTAGCCGATGCAAAACATCGCGTCTGAAACTACATCCGCGACAAAATATAGAAAATATTATGCAGAAAACTCTCTCCGCACGTCTGGGCACGCTGCTCGCCGGAAGCCTGGTGAAGCAAATCATGATTGGGCTGATCGCCGGTGTGGCGCTCGCCTGGATTTCACACGATGCCGCTATCGCGGTCGGTCTGCTGGGTGAACTGTTTGTCAGTGCGCTGAAAGCAGTCGCGCCATTGCTGGTACTGATGCTGGTGATCGCCTCGATTGCCAACCACCAGCAGGGCCAGAAGAGCAATATCCGGCCGATTATTATGCTTTATCTGCTGAGCACCTTTTTCGCGGCGGTGGTCGCGGTGGTCTTCAGCCATCTGATCCCGCAGACGCTGACGCTGGCGGTGGGCACCACGGAAATCACACCACCATCCGGCATTACCGAAGTGCTACGCGGACTGCTGATGAGCATGGTGTCGAATCCAATCACGGCCCTGATGAACGCCAACTACATCGGCATTCTGGTGTGGGCAATTGGTCTCGGGCTGGCGTTCCGTCATAGCAGTGACACTACCCGCGCCTTTCTCAATGATGCCTCTCATGCGGTGACCTGGCTGGTACGCTGCGTGATTCGCTGCGCGCCGATTGGTATTTTCGGTCTGGTGGCCTCGATCCTCGCGTCTACCGGCTTTGGCGCGCTGTGGCAATATGCGCATCTGCTGGCGCTACTGATCGGCTGTATGCTGCTGATGGCGCTGGTGGTGAACCCGCTGCTGGTGTTCTATAAAATCCGTCGCAACCCCTATCCACTGGTCTTCACCTGCCTGCGCGAAAGCGGCGTGACCGCCTTCTTTACCCGCAGTTCTGCCGCCAACATTCCGGTGAATATGGCGCTGGCGAAACGTCTGGATCTGGATGAGGATACCTATTCGGTGTCGATTCCGCTGGGCGCAACCATCAGTATGGCGGGGGCATCGATTACCATTACCGTGCTGACGCTGGCGGCGGTGCATACGCTGGGGATCAGCATTGATGTGCCGACGGCGATTCTGCTGAGTCTGGTGGCATCACTCTGTGCCTGTGGTGCATCTGGCGTGGCGGGCGGTTCGCTGCTGCTGATCCCGGTGGCCTGTAACATGTTCGGCATTCCGAATGATCTGGCAATGCAGGTGGTGGCGGTCGGCTTTATTATCGGCGTCCTGCAGGATTCGGCGGAAACCGCGCTGAACTCCTCAACCGATATTCTGTTTACCGCCGCTGTCTGTCAGGCAGAAGCGGAGCGCGAAACCAGCCGGGCTTAACCTTTCAGATAGCTCAAAAGCTCAAAGAGTGGGTGGCAGAGTCCGAAGAGCAAAGCGTCCCGCGCCAGGGAAGGCGCGGGCCGAGCGAGCAGGGATGCTTTAAGCGACTTTGCGATCGACTCTGCCACCCACGAAGGGCACAGGATTAACCGACGGTAATGACAACATCAGGATCGCCATTGTTTGCCTGACAAACTATAGCGTCACACCGCTTTTGAAAATCGCCAGCTCGCGGAAATCGTTCTTCTCGTTGTTGGTCGGCTGACCGCTGGCAATCGCCACAATGCTGTCGACAAAGTCTTCCAGCATCGCATCCATACTCATTCCCTCGATCAACCGTCCGGCATTAAAGTCGATCCAGTGCGGTTTCTTCTCCGCCAGCGGCGTGTTGGTGGCCAGCTTCACCGTCGGCACAAAACCGCCATAAGGCGTGCCGCGTCCGGTACTGAACAGCACCATGTGACAACCGGCACCTGCCAGCGCACTGGTGGCGACCGCATCATTGCCCGGCGCACTCAGCAGATTCAGCCCAGGCGTTTTTAACCGTTCGCCATACTTCAGCACATCGACCACCTGGCTCTGCCCCGCTTTCTGAGTACAGCCCAGCGACTTCTCCTCCAGCGTGGTGATACCGCCCGCTTTGTTGCCTGGTGACGGGTTTTCGTAGATCGGCTGCTGGTGATCGATAAAATACTGTTTGAAATCGTTGATCATAGCTACCGTTTTGCTGAAGGTCTCCTCGTCGCGACAGCGACTCATCAGAATCCGCTCTGCGCCAAACATTTCCGGCACTTCGGTCAGTACGGTCGTGCCGCCATTGGCGATCATCTGGTCCGAGAAACGTCCCAGCAACGGATTGGCGGTGATGCCAGACAAACCATCTGAACCGCCGCACTCCAGACCAAACTTCAGCTCGCTGAGTTTGCCCGGCTCGCGCTGGTCGTGACGCATTTTTTCATACAATGCGTGCAGCCGCTCCAGCCCGGCTTCCACCTCATCGTCATGCTGCTGGCACACCATAAACTCGACCCGGTCGCTTTCAAACGCGCCGAGGGTATCACGGAAGGCATCAACCTGATTGTTTTCGCAGCCGAGACCAATCACCAGCACCGCGCCAGCATTAGGATGGCGCACCATGTTCTGCAGCATGGTGCGGGTGTTTTCGTGATCCTGCCCCAGCTGCGAACAACCGAAGGTATGGCTGAACAGGAATGCACCATCGATATCTTCTGCCTCCTGCGTCTCTTTCAGGAAACGCTGCAGGATCTGACGCGCAATGCCGTTGACGCAGCCAACGGTCGGCAGGATCCACAGCTCATTGCGGATGCCGACCTCGCCGTTAGCACGACGGTAGATCTGCACCTCACGGTCACCCGGCTGCGGCGGTAGCGTCACAAACTCGGGCTGATACGCATATTGATCCAGATCGCTGAGATTGGTGCGGGCGTTCTGCGAATGGATTAACTCACCGGCGGCCACAGGCTGCGTGGCATGGGCAATCGGCAGCCCATATTTGATCACCAGCTCATCCTGCGCGATAGGCTGCAGGGCAAATTTATGCCCGCGTCCGACCGCCTGTTGCACCGCCACACTCAGTGGTGGCAGCTCTATCGTGGCACCCGCGTCTAAATCACGCAACGCCACGGCGACATTGTCGCGGGGATCAATTTTGATTGCGTCTTGCATAGCGTTATCTCAGTTGGTTCAGCGCCTCACGCATTCCGTGGGCGATGATATTTTGCAGGTGTTGGGTGACAGCCGCAGCCAGTCCGGGCTGACGGGTTAAATCTTCACCCCAGTGTTGCGCGTCGCTGAGTACGCCGTTCACCAGCTGTTGCGGTGACAGCTGATCCGCATCAAGTGCTTTCCAGGCGTCGGCGTAGCGCTGTAACCACTGCGGCTCGTCCTGCAATGGCCAGCTTTTGCCGGCTGACTCGCCGCGATAAAAAGCGATCAGCGCGGCCAGCGCAAAGGTGATGTGTGCCGGCCACTCGCCGGTTTGCAGATGCGCAGCAAGGAGTGGCGTCAGCAGACGGGTGCGGAACTTGGTCATGCCATTAAGGGCAATCGACAGCAGCGCGTGGCGAATAAACGGATTGCGGAAACGACGCTGTACCGCATCGGCAAACGCGTGCAGTTCATCGGCAGGCAGGTCCAGCGTCGGGATCACTTCGTGACGCAGCAGGTTATCCACAAATCCGGCGATAGCCGGATCGGCCATCGCCTCTCCCACGCTCTCAATACCGGCCAGAAACGCGACCGGCACCATTGCAGTGTGCGCGCCATTGAGAATGGCCACTTTCTGCGCTTTATAGGGCGCAATGTCATCCACATGCCGAACCTGCGGCGACAGCGCCGCCAGCTTCAGTTCATTAAACAGCGCCGACGGCCCCTGAATCACAAACTGATAGTAGACTTCGCCCGCCACCAGATAGCGATCTTCATAACCCAGCTCGCGTTGTAGCTGCTCGCTTTCCGCCGGGAAGCCGGTGACGATGCGGTCGACCAGGGTGTTATAGAACGCGCAGTGCTGATGAACCCAGGTTTTAAATTCGGAGGGCAGATGCCACTGATCGGCGTAGCGCAGCACCAGATCGCGCAGCGTGTCGCCGTTATGGTCAATCAGCTCGCACGGCACCACCAGCCAGCCCCGGTCGCTGGCGCCATTGAAGTGGGAATAGCGCGCCCACAGCAGCTGCGTCAGTTTGCCAGGGAAACTGCTGGCAGGCTGATCGGTAAGCTGATCCGTGCCGTCAAAGGCGATGCCCGCTTCGGTGGTATTGGAGAAGACTATGCGCAGATCAGGATTACGGGCCAGCGCCATAAACTCGCCGAACTGCTGCCAGGGCTGGATTTCACGGTTGAGACTGCGGATCAGCCGGGTTTCGCTGACCTGCTCGCCCTGATCGTTCAGCCCGCGGATCAGTGTGGTATAGAGACCATCCTGCTGATTCAGGCTGTCGCTGACTTCACGGTTGCGCGGCCGCACCACCACGATCCCGGCATCGGTGCCCTGATGTTCATTCAGCCAGTCGATCTGCCAGTCAATAAAGGCGCGCAGGAAGTTGCCTTCGCCGAACTGGATCACCCGGTCGCGATAGACGGCGCCCGGAAAGTCGTGACGGTTTAGCCTTTTCATTATCAGGCTCCCAGCTCGATGCCGAAGTAATCGCGGGCATTGTTGAAGCAGATGTTCTGTACCATCTGGCCTAACAGTGCTTCATCGGCTGGCGCTTCACCCTGCTCCACCCAGCGGCCTATCATCTGGCACAGCAGCCGGCGGAAATATTCGTGGCGGGTGTAGGAGAGGAAGCTGCGGCTATCGGTCAGCATGCCGACGAAACGGCTCAGCAGACCAATCTGCGCCAGCTGCGTCATCTGACGCTGCATACCATCCAGCTGATCGTTGAACCACCAGGCTGAACCAAACTGCATCTTGCCCGCCTGACCTTCGCCCTGGAAGTTGCCCGCCATGGTAGCCAGCACTTCGTTGTCGCGCGGGTTCAGGCAGTAGAGAATGGTTTTAGGCAGCGCATTATTAAGATTCTGCGCGCCCAGCAGGCGTGCCAGCGGTTCGGCCAGCGGCTGGTCGTTGATCGAATCGAAGCCGACATCAGGCCCCAGCAGCTGGTACTGGCGCGGATTGGTGTTGCGCAGTGCGCCAATGTGATACTGCTGCACCCAGCCACGGCGGGCATATTCGCTGCCCAGCCAGACCAGCACCGCCGTTTTAAACTGTGCCGTTTCCTGCGGGTTGGGCGCGGCACCGCTGCGGCGACGCGCCAGAATTGCATCCAGCGTGGCGTCATCCGCCTCAGCGTAGCAGACCACATCCAGCGCGTGATCGGAGACTTTACAGCCGTGCGCCGCGAAGTGATCCAGCCGCTGATGCAGTGCGCTGCGCAGATTGTCAAAACGCTGCACGCTGATATCCGTCAGCTGCTCCAGCGTCTCGATCCACGGCAGGAAGGTTTCCGCTTCGATATTAAACGCTTTGTCCGGACGCCAGCTCGGCAGCACTTTAACGCTGAAACTGGCATCGTCTGCCAGCGCGCGGTGATGGCGCAGGTCATCCAGCGGATCGTCAGTGGTGCCCACCATCTTCACCTTCATCTGCTGCATGATGCCGCGCGTGGTAAAGCTATCCTGCGCCAGCAGTTCATTGCAGCGATGCCAGATGCTGTCAGCCGTTTTCTCAGAAAGCAGTGTATCGGTAATACCGAAAGGCCGGCGTAACTCCAGGTGGGTCCAGTGATAGAGCGGGTTGCCGATAGTGTGCGGCACGGTACGCGCCCAGGCGTCAAATTTTTCACGATCGCTGGCGTTACCGGTACAGAACGCCTCAGCCACACCATTGGCGCGCATGGTCCGCCACTTATAGTGATCGCCCTTCAGCCAGATGTCATAAAGGTTGGCGAAGCGATAATTTTCGGCAATCTGCTGCGGCGGCAAGTGGCAGTGATAGTCGAAAATCGGCTGATCCTTTGCATAGTCGTGATAGAGACGACGGGCGAATTCGGTATCCAGCAAAAAATCTTCGGTCATGAAACGTGACATACATGCTTCCTCATCGACTGAACCACGGATGGCCCAAAGTTATCATACCAATTTTAGTCCGTTACGGATTTATTTGCGATCCTGCTCACATAAACGGCGGTAGCTGGCTGCCGTTATGGACGTTTTTGTCGCCCGTATCGCGCTAAATGGCTGTCATTACGCAGGTTTCCAGTATCCCACAGTGCAGAAAGGGTTTTTGTGATGGCTCTCAACTTTTAAAGTTGTATAACAAGTTAGGCTCTCGCCCCATCGTGAGGTCGTTAGCGACTCACAAATGGCAAGGTCATAACAGGGTTGCTCATACAGAACCTGCGGGCGTGAGCAGAGCTGCATCACGTGCTGTCCCGCTCCAGATAACAACAGCGGCAAGACCGCATACAGAACTGGAAGAGGTAGAGGATGCGTAAGATCAAAGGGTTACGCTGGTACATGATTGGACTGGTGACGCTCGGTACGGTGTTGGGGTATCTGACCCGTAACACCATTGCCGTGGCGGCCCCGACATTAATGTCAGAGCTGCATATCACCACGCAGCAGTATTCCTACATAATTGCGGCCTATTCAGCCTGCTACACGCTGATGCAACCGGTGGCAGGTTATGTACTGGATCTGCTCGGCACCAAAGTCGGCTACGCGGTGTTTGCTATTATGTGGGCGATTTTCTGTGCCGCTACGGCGATGGCGGGCAGCTGGGGCGGACTGGCGCTGGCACGTGGCGCAGTCGGTGCGGCTGAAGCGGCGATGATCCCGGCCGGACTGAAAGCGAGCAGCGAATGGTTCCCGGCTAAAGAGCGTTCGGTCGCCGTGGGCTACTTTAACGTGGGTTCGTCTATCGGTGCGATGCTGGCTCCGCCGCTGGTGGTCTGGGCGATCGTGGCGCACAGCTGGCAGATGGCATTTATCATGACCGGCGTGCTGAGCATGGCCTGGGCACTCAGCTGGCTGGTGTTTTATAAGCACCCGAAACAGCAGAAGAAGCTGAGCGATGAAGAGCGCGACTATATTATCTCCGGCCAGGAAGCGCAGCATCAGACCGGCAACACCCGCAAAATGTCAGCACTGGAGATTATCCGTAACCGCCAGTTCTGGGGTATTGCCCTGCCGCGCTTTCTGGCAGAACCGGCCTGGGGAACGTTCAACGCCTGGATTCCGCTGTTTATGTTTAAGGTTTACGGCTTCAATCTGAAAGAGATTGCGATGTTCGCCTGGATGCCGATGCTGTTCGCGGACTTCGGTTGCATACTCGGTGGCTATCTGCCCCCGCTGTTTCAGCGCTGGTTCGGCGTTAACCTGATCGTCTCCCGTAAGATGGTCGTGACGATGGGAGCGGTATTAATGATTGCGCCGGGCACCATCGGCCTGTTCACCAGCCCCTACGTCGCCATTGGTCTGCTGTGCATCGGCGGGTTTGCGCATCAGGCCCTCTCTGGCGCGCTGATCACCCTCTCCTCAGACGTTTTCGGCCGCAATGAAGTTGCCACGGCTAACGGCCTGACCGGCATGGCAGCCTGGACCGCCAGCACCATGTTTGCGCTGGTGGTCGGTGCACTGGCCGATACGCTGGGCTTCAGCCCGCTGTTTGCCGCGCTGGCGGTGTTTGATCTGCTGGGCGCCGTCGTTATCTGGACGGTTCTGAAAAATAAACCCATTTCAGAGCTGAATGCCGAAGCCGTTATTCCGCAGGCCAGCGCCGTTCGCAGTTAATCTGCCGGGCTGGCGCAAGCCAGCCCATTTCCTCGCACCTCCTGAAGTGGTATAACAACTTATCTGTCTGCTACCAGGATTGTGCTATGGACTTCACTGAATCCCGTCGACTTTATCAACAGCTGGCCAGCGAGCTGAAAAGCCGCATTGAAACCGGGATCTATCCGGTGGGTGACAAACTGCCTGCTGAGCGCCTGATTGCCGAAGAGATGGAAGTGAGCCGCACCGTCGTACGTGAAGCGATCATCATGCTGGAAGTTGAAGGCTATGTTGAGGTCCGCAAAGGCTCGGGCATCCACGTCATTGCCAGCCAGCAGCAGAACCGCATCGCCTCCACCAGCAGTCAGCTGGAGTTCGCCACGTTTGGCCCCTTCGAACTGCTCCAGGCTCGTCAGCTGATTGAGAGTAATGTGGCCGAGTTCGCTGCAACGCAGGTAACGCGCCAGGACATTATCGACCTGATGGCGATTCAGGAAAAAGCCCGACAGGAGGATCACTTCCGCGACTCCGAGTGGGATATGCAGTTTCATGTACGTATCGCGCAATCCACCCAGAACAGTGCCTTAGCCGCCATCGTTGAAAAAATGTGGCTGCATCGCCTGCACAATCCCTACTGGCTCAAACTTCACGAACACATCGACCAGCGCAGCATTCTCAGCTGGTGCGACGACCACGATCAGATTCTTAAAGCGCTGATGCGCAAAGATCCCGCCGCCAGCAAACTGGCGATGTGGCAACATCTGGAAAATACTAAACAGATGCTGTTTAACGCGACGGCGGATGATTTTGAATTTAACGTGGATCGATACATGTTTGGTGAGAATCCGGTCATCCTGCCTGATGGGTCCAATAACGCCCGCTAAAAGTGCCTGAAAATGCCCTGAGACGGTCAGTTAATCTGCAATAGTGTCAGGTCATGTAAAGCTCCTTTTTACACGCCGTTTCACAAGGTAAAACTCCTGTTCGCCAGAGAGTTTTCCTGTCTCAGACAGGCGATTTTTGTTACAGTTATCGCCCTTTTATTACCCTTTGCGACTGGGGGTTATAAAGTCGCTGATTTAACAATCAATTCTGGAAGGATCCGGAAAATCCCGCCCAGGCTGCGCTCCTAAAATTTATAACGAAATGCCGGTCTGCGTTTAAGTCCCTGTGGGACATGTTTAACAATGATGTTCAGGAATGAATTGATGGATATTTTGCAATCGTTGCTGCATGCCCTCTGGCAGCAGGACTACGAAACCCTCTCCGATCCCACGCTGGTATGGGCCATTTACGGCGTGCTGTTTATGATTTTGTTTTTAGAAAATGGCCTTCTTCCCGCTGCATTTCTGCCGGGTGACAGTCTGCTGATTCTGGTCGGCGTACTGATTGCCAAAGGCACCATGAGCTTCCCCCTGACGATTCTGGTGTTAACGACCGGTGCCAGTCTTGGCTGCTGGGTGAGCTACTTACAGGGCCGCTGGCTGGGTAACACGCCCACGGTACAGAAATGGCTCTCCCATCTTCCTGCCCAGTATCATCTGCGCGCGCACAGCATGTTCCATCGTCACGGCTTATCTGCCCTGCTGATTGGTCGCTTTATCGCGTTTGTGCGTACTCTGCTGCCTACCATCGCCGGATTGTCAGGCCTCAGCAATGCCCGCTTTCAGTTCTTCAACTGGGTAAGTGCGTTTCTGTGGGTGGTGATTCTGACCGTTATCGGCTTCGCGCTGGGTAAAACCCCGATTTTCCGTCGTTATGAAGATGAGATGATGTTCTTCCTGATGATGCTGCCGCTGGCGCTGCTGGTGTTTGGTCTGGTGGGATCGCTGGTGGTGATATGGCGTAAGCGTCAGGCGAATCAGAACGGGAAAGCCGAGTAATGAAACTGCTGCAGGCTATTCCTAAACGGTGGTTACCGTGGTTGATCGCTGGCGCCTTTGCACTGGTCGCGCTTTGTGTGGTCCCCGGTCTGATGAAGCACGAGACGGTGGTGCAGATTCGGGTTTCCCATGCTGGCGCTACCCTGCCCGATGGTTTTTATCTCTACCAGCAATTAAGTGCGCAGGGTATTCGTATCAAAAGCATTACGCCTGCGGGTGATGCACTGATCATCCATTTTGATAGCGAAGAGCAGAGCCTGGCGGCCCAGAAGGTGTTACGCCGTCTGCTGCCACAGGGCTTTATTGTGGCGCAGCACGATCACTCTCAGCACCTCTCACTGGCGTAATCTCCCGACTCCCCTCTCCTTTTCAGACCGTCGCGCCATCCTGCGGCGGTCTGAAAGGCGCTCTATCTCCCGGTCTTCTTTGAACTTTTTACTATGGGTGTCTATGCTTAAGCGAGAGTCGATTCTTAGCACCCGCAGCCATATGATTACGCGGGTGATGGCGGATCAGGTCGCAATGGAAGGGTCCAGGACCAATGAAATATCAAGTATTACTGGGAGTCGCGCTGTTTTCGCTGTCGGGTTCGCTGCTGGCGGCAGAATCGCTGTGTGAGCAGAAAGAGCAGGATATTCAGCGTGAAATCGGGATGGCGCAGAAGCATAACAACCAGCGCCGGGTTAACGGTCTGGAGCGCGCGCTGACCGAAGTCCGGGCCGATTGCAGCGACAAAAAGCTCGAGGCCGCCCATCTGGAAAGAATTAACGCTCAGAAGCAGAAAGTTGCTGAGCGTGAGCACGCACTCAGGGAAGAGCGTGAAGAGGGCCATGACAAGGAGAAGATTGCTAAGCGACAACAAAAACTGGATGAAGCGCGCCGGGAGCTGAAAAAGTTACAGGCGGAGCCCTATTAATCGGAACTAAACAACTGATGTTAAAGGAGTATTTTATGTCTAAAGACACATCATCGGAACATTTGCGTGCTGAACTGAAAAACCTGGCCGATACCCTGGAAGAGGTGCTGAGCAGCAGCACTGAAAAATCCAAAGGCGAACTGGATAAACTTCGCAATAAAGCGCGTGTGGCGCTGGATAGCTCACGTGAACGTCTGGGCGAATCAAGCGAGCGCATTGCTGCGACCACCCGCGAAGCGGCGCAAAAAGCCGAAGGCTACGTGCGTGAAAATCCATGGCATGGTGTGGGTATCGGTGCAGCGATTGGCGTCGCACTGGGCATGCTCATTTCGCGTCGATAATTATGGCTGACTCACAGCATAACCACGGCCCGGCTAAAGGGGTCATTAACATCGGCCAGCGCATTGTTACCACGCTGGTTGGCATGGTCGAGACACGCGTTCGTCTGGCAGTGGTGGAACTGGAGCACGAGAAAGCTAACCTGATTCAGCTGCTGTTGATGGTTGGCCTGACAATGCTGTTCACTGCATTTGGTCTGATGAGCCTGATGGTTCTGATTATCTGGGCAGTGGATGCGCAGTACCGTCTGATGGCCATTGGCATCACGACCGGCACGCTGCTATTGCTGGCGGTTATTCTGGGGCTCTGGACGCTTCACAAATCACGTCAGTCCACGCTGTTGCGCCACACGCGCAAGGAGCTGGAAACAGACCGGGATTTACTTGAGGACCAGCGCTGATGAGCCGCCGCGAGCGTGAAGAACGCATCCATGAACTGCTTAAGCATGTGCAGCAGCAGCGGCTGGATTTAAGCGCTGCGCGGCGTGACTGGCTGGAAGGCACCGCCCATTACGATCGCGGCTGGTTCACCTTCCTCAGCTTACGCCGCTACCTGGCCATTGGCAGCAGTGCGCTGGCTATCTACTCCGTTCGCAGTCCCAACATGCTGTTACGCTGGGTAAAACGGGGATTCGGCGCCTGGAGTACCTGGCGCATGATCAAGTCCGCTCTGCCACCGCGTTAATTTTGCTAAAAGCCGGTCCTGAAAAGGCCGGCTTTTCTTCATCAGAATTTCTGAAAAACACTGACAGTATATCTCGCTTACAACCTTTCCACTCCGCGACTATCATCTCCAGCTATCAACCCAATGAACGCAATACTGCTTTCAGCGGGCATAAACCTTGCGGGCAGCTTGCCCTGCATCCCTGATAGCGCTGGAGTAAATGATGAAAAAATTCGAAGACGTTGGTTTGTTACTGGCTCGCATCCTGATGCCAATCCTGTTCATTACGGCTGGCTGGGGCAAAATCACCGGTTATGCAGGTACTCAGCAATATATGGAAGCAATGGGCGTCCCGGGCTTTATGCTGCCGCTGGTTATCCTGCTGGAGTTTGGCGGCGGTCTGGCTATCCTGTTTGGTTTCCTGACCCGTTTCACTGCCCTGTTTACTGCAGGCTTCACCATCCTGACCGCGTTTCTGTTCCACAGTAACTTTGCCGAAGGCGTGAACCAGCTGATGTTCATGAAGAACCTCTCTATCGCCGGTGGTTTCCTGGTGTTAGGTCTGGTGGGTCCTGGTGCATACAGCATTGATCGCCTGATCAGCAAAAGAAAAACACAGCCAGCGATTGCGCGCTAATCTCACATAAAGCGTAATGCCACATATACTTAGCAGGGCGGGGACATTTCCCCGCCCTGTTTGCATTGGAGCCATTATGGGACAGTTAATTGACGGTGTCTGGCATGACACCTGGTACGACACCAAATCTACCGGCGGACGCTTCAAGCGTTCAGAGTCGGCTTTCCGCAACTGGGTTACCGCGGATGGCAGTGCTGGCCCGGTGGGTAAAGCGGGATTTGTCGCCGAACGCGACCGCTATCATCTTTATGTCTCGCTGGCCTGCCCCTGGGCGCACCGCACGCTGCTGATGCGTCAGCTGAAGGGCCTTGATAGCATGATCGATGTCTCCGTAGTGCATCCGCTGATGCTGGAGAATGGCTGGACGTTCGATGATAGTTTTCAGGATGCGACCGGCGATAAGCTCTACCAGAATGAGTTCCTCTATCAGCTCTATCTGCACGCCGATCCGCAATACAGTGGCCGCGTAACCGTGCCGGTATTGTGGGACAAGCAGCAGAACACCATCGTCAGCAATGAGTCTGCCGATATCATCCGCATGTTCAACAGTGCGTTTGATGCTGTCGGTGCCCGTGCCGGGGATTATTATCCTGTTGCACTGCACGAAAAGATTGATGAACTGAATAGCTGGATCTACGACACCGTGAACAACGGCGTTTACAAAGCAGGCTTTGCCACTTCTCAGTCCGCTTACGACGAGGCCGTCACTGCGCTGTTCCATTCGCTGTCGCGGCTGGAGCAGATTTTAGGCCAGCATCGCTATCTCACCGGCGATCAATTGACCGAAGCGGATCTGCGGTTATGGACCACGCTGGTGCGATTTGATCCGGTCTATGTGACCCACTTTAAATGCGATCGCCATCGCATTAGTGACTACAGAAACCTGAGTGGTTTCCTGCGTGATATCTATCAGATGCCTGGTATCGCAGAGACGGTTAATCTGCCGCATATTCGTCATCACTACTATTGCAGCCATAAGACCATCAACCCGAACGGCGTCATTTCACTGGGCCCGGCGTTTGACTGGGACGAGCCGCACGGCCGCGGTTAAGCTGCCTGCATATAGCGCAGGGAGCAGATACAATCTGACCGCAATGACAATCTAAACGCGAAGGGAACAGGGTCAGAAGAGGAAAGCGTCCCGCGCCAGGGATGGCGCGGGCCGAGCATGTCAGGGATGACGGATTTTGCGACTTTCCGATCTGACCCTGTTTCCTTTGCAGGCGCGATCTCACCGCTGACCTTCAAACCACCGCGCGTCACAAAGCAAAAACCCCGCCGAAGCGGGGTTTTTGATAAAAAGCCGAAGCTGACCGTTCAGGCAGATTGCTTAAACCACACGTCGCGTATCTGGTTTTGGGGGGAAGAGTCGCTTGATTAGTGCTGGAGATTGGGTCACTGAAGATTGTCAGCGAAAATCTACCTTACTTAGCGTTAGCGAATGTGATTTGCTGTCATGAGATATATAGAAGTAAGGCGTAACATTACCTTCCTTTTCCCATTTTTCAGACCATCCATTATGCTCCACCGCCCTGTAACCTAAGGACGCCAGATAATTTTTAACCTCAACTAAAGGAGCATCCGTGCTGTAAACAATACTACTTTCCTGCGGTTGACTACCATCCTGCGCGGTAAACGTAAAATGATATGATTCAGATGCACGTGGGGCCCTCCTGATATCCCTGTCAGTGTATAGATAATATGCCCATAGATTTGACTGAGTGTAACCTTCATCCCGTTCAGCAACCTTCTGCATACTAAAATCAATCAGCAGGAAAATAATGATAATGACAGCGCCGATTGCAGCGATCCTTTTTAACATTTTCACTCTCTGTTTACTGAAATGCGTTAATGATTCCGGCTTTATCATTAGACCGTCGCACTATGTCATCATTCGGAGTAAATTTATATGGCATAACCTGTTTCATAAATCGCGGAAGCTGACCTTTATAAGGGCGTGGGCAGGTGAATTTTTCTATAGGATCAGGAAATAACAAGGGTAAAAAACCCGTGTTCTTATAACGACTAATCGGTCCATAATGGTCCCATCGGCGTAGGGCTGATTCTTTGCTGGCAATCTTAAGTTCTCCCCAATATACGCGGGGATAATTAACTTTATAGAAACCAAATAAGTCCGATACAAGATCCTCGCCACTGAAACCGCTATCAGTATACCAACTGAACCAGGGCATTGACTGCCAATTTTCAAAAGCGACAGCAGTACTCATCATCATCACCAATGCAATACTCTGCCTTTCTGTGAGAGTTCTCCCTTTTTTTATCTCCCAGACATTAAAGCGACCAGTAGCAAACCGGCTGATCCCCATAGTTTGTTCATAACGCACCCGGTAATAAGAATCGCTGCCAGCTTCACCAGTGGAGAACTGTGCCATAAGTTTACGAACATCATCTCCGCGAGCGTGACCCATATCAAGCCAGCCAAGCACTCCTGAATAAAGAAGCCCATGCCTAATCCCGTTTTCTGAACCAAATCGGGATGAATCCAGGATTTCTCCACGATTGCTCAAATTGGGTACCTCACAAATCCACGAGTCATAATTCCCTCTATTTAATTTCCATTTACCCTGTGAGGAATATTACAAAATTTAACCACAATAACAATAAGCACAAACCACAGGAAAAGCTCTATTTAGTGAATACCAGGTGTACGGTAACCTGCGAAAAATGATGCACCGGTATTAGCTGTACCTGTACTCAGTATCGAATATTTTGCTATATAGGCAATGCTTCGACTTTGTGATGTATATGAAGCTGTAATTGCTGTTGATGTAAATGCAAAAAGTTTTTCATTCTCTGTAGTCGTCTGCCCAGGGACGCTGAGTATGATGCACCAAACTTCGACATTGACCGCTGCCTGCTTATACCCTGCAAAGCAAAACCCCGCCGAAGCGGTAATGCCAGTCAGTTAAGCGACAGGTGATAACGCAGTCTGGTGCCGCTCAGGGGCTGGCGGTCCTCGCGCCGCTGCGCGGTTCCTTCACTTCATTCGCCTGCCTGACGGACCTCCGGGGATGGCACATCCTGTGCCGCCCCGCCTTTCGCCCGCGTCCTGCGGGCTCTCCTGGCAGACTCATTCTGTTCAGCGCTGCGGATTGCCTGCTCCTGATCGCCACCTGCCTGCTCTGAAGCTTCTGGTGCGTACTGTTAAAAAGGGCACGATAGTGAAGGCCTGAGCGCCTCTGCTGCTGAAAGGGCTATCTGCAGCGCTGAGGCGTGACGGTGGGCCAGAAGTCCACGCCGGGAAGCGTGGACAGGTCGGGGCCGGCCAGGGAGGGCCGATCCCCGAACGGTTCGGCGGCACGACGTCAAAGCCGAAGGCACCGCGTGAGCGGCGCGAGGACGGCCCGGCAGCAGCAGCGGTGCGCTGGCCCGCACTGCGGCTCGCTCGCCCACAAAAAAAGCTGCCACGTTTGACCGTGACAACCTCTACAAATCTAATCTTAACTGATCAGCATTACGCCGGAGCGGGGTTTTGGTAAAAAGCCGAAGCTGACCGTTAAGCCGCGTTCTTTTCATAGAAAGCGTCGTGGGCAGGCATTCATCCTGTCACCGCGCGTCACAAAGCAAAAACCCCGCCGAAGCGGGGTTTTTGATAAAAAGTCGAAGCTGACCGTTAAGCCGGGTTCTGTCGTGGACAGTCATTCATCTAGGCCAGCAATCGCTCACTGGCTCAAGCAGCCTACCCGGGTTCAGTACGGGCCGTACCTTGTGAACCCCTATTTGGCCTTGCTCCGGGTGGAGTTTACCGTGCCACGAACTGTTGCCAGTCGCGCGGTGCGCTCTTACCGCACCCTTTCACCCTTACCTGATCCCATTTCTGGGCCATCGGCGGTTTGCTCTCTGTTGCACTGGTCGTAGGCTTGCGCCTCCCAGGCGTTACCTGGCACCCTGCCCTATGGAGCCCGGACTTTCCTCCCCTCTGCCCGTCTCCCCACAAGTGAGGACGACGACAAAGCGGCGACTGTCTGGTCAGCTTCGGCGCGGGATAATAGGACATTCGCCGGCGTTTGTCACGCCTCTTGCTGCTCCAGCGCATACTTATAAAGCGCATTTTTCTTCACGCTGTGGATCTCAGCGGTCAGCGCAGCCGCGCGTTTCAACGGCAGCTCTTTTTGCAGCAGCGCCAGCGTACGCAGCGCATCGGCTGGTAACGCATCTTCATCATCGGTCTTGTACCCTTCGACAATCAGCACCATCTCGCCTTTGCGACGATTCTCATCTTCTTTAACCCACGCCAGCAGCTCGCCGACCGGTGCACCGTAGATCGACTCCCAGGTTTTAGTCAGCTCACGCGCCAGCACCACGTAGCGTTCGGCACCCAGCTCACTCACCATATCCTGCAGGCTGTCGATCAGACGGTGGGTCGACTCATAGAAAATCAGCGTGCGCGGCTCCTGCACCAGCGCCCGCAGGGCGTCGCAACGGCCTTTGGTTTTGGCGGGCAGAAACCCTTCGTAACAGAAACGATCGGATGGCAGCCCTGCAGCACTTAACGCAGCAATGGCAGCACAGGCGCCCGGCAGCGGCACCACACGGATGCCCGCTTCACGGCAGCGACGCACCAGATGGTAGCCCGGATCGTTGATCAGCGGCGTGCCAGCATCAGAAACTAAGGCTATGCTTTGACCCTCCTGCAGCTTCGTCAGCAGCAGTTCAGCCTTGTGCTGCTCGTTGTGGTCATGAAGTGAGAAGAGTCGCGCATTGATGGCGAAATGTTGTAGCAACAGTCCGGTATGACGTGTATCTTCCGCAGCGACCAGATCGACGCTCGAAAGCACCGTCAGCGCCCGCTGGGTGATATCACCCAAATTACCAATCGGGGTTGGAACGATGTAGAGCGTGCTGGCAGAAATCTCTGCCCGATCGAGTTGTTTCATTGTTTCATCCGAATTGCCGATTTAATATTGAGCATCTTGAAAAAAACATCACTGGATACAGTATGCTTCCTTCAAAAGTCGTTCGTCATAAAGCAGGACGCTTTCTGCCTGTCATTCTTGCTGGGCTGATTTTAGCCGCATGTAGCGGTCAGGGGCCGCAAACCTCAACCGTCAATATTCAGGGGCCCGTCACAGCCAGCTCCGCTTACTATCTGCAGCAAGCGCAGCAAAGCAGCGATGATAGCAAGACCGACTGGCAATTACTTGCAATCCGCGCCCTGTTGAAGGAAGGAAAGTATCCTGAGGCGACTCAGCAACTGAGCCAGTTGCCGCAGCAGCTCTCTGAGACGCAGCAACAGGAATCCCTGCTGCTGAAAGCGCAATTGCTGATTGCACAGCAGAAGATCAAAGACGCCGAACCGCTGTTAGCGGCAGTGAAAACCGGCGCACTGTCGCAGGATCAACTGGCGCGTTACTACAGCCTGCAGATCGCCAGCGCACAGGGTCGCCCTTCACTCTCGCTGCTGCGCAACTATATTGCCCAGGAGCCGCTGCTGAAAGGCACCGATCATCAGGGCAATATCGACGCCACCTGGCAGACACTGACCCAGATGTCGCCGCAGGAAGTCAGCAACCTGGTCATCAATGCCGATGAAAATGTGCTGCAGGGCTGGCTGGATCTGCTCGCGGTCTGGCGCGCCAACACGCAGGATGCTGAGATGCTCAAGTCAGGCATCAAAGACTGGCAGACCCGCTATCCGCAGAACCCGGCGGCCAAAACGCTGCCGACGCAGCTGAGCCAGATGCAGAACTACACCAAAGCTTCAACCAGCATTATTGCGCTGCTGCTGCCGCTGAATGGCCAGGCTCAGGTGTTCGCCAACGCGATTCAGAAAGGCTTTAATGATGCGAAGAATGGCATCTCCGCGCCGGTCGCTCAGCCTGCGGCAGCTCAGCCCGCCGCCGCTGATGCAACCGCCAGCACCCAACCCGCTGCCGCTGCTGGTTCTTCCACCGATCCCATCAGCGCGCCGCAGCAGCAACAGCCTGCCGACACGACGCCACAGCCTCAATCACAGCCTGCTGCCGCAGAGCCGGCCAGCAACGCACAGATCAAGGTCTATGACACCAGCAGCCAGCCGATTGAGCAGGTGATGCAGCAGGCACAGCAGGATGGCGCCACCATCGTGGTCGGTCCGCTGCTGAAGAGCAACGTTGAGAAGGTCGCCAACAGCCAGACGCCACTGAATGTGCTGGCGCTCAACGAGCCGGAAAAGATCCAGAACCATCCGAATATTTGCTACTTTGCGCTTTCTCCTGAAGACGAAGCGCGCGATGCGGCGCACCATATATGGGATCAGGGCAAACGCCAGCCGCTGTTGCTGGTTCCGCGCAGCGGACTGGGCGATCGCGTCACCAACGCCTTTGCTCAGGAGTGGCAGACGCTGGGTGGCAGCACCGTGATGCAGCAGCGCTTTGGTTCGACCTCAGAGCTGAAGCAGGGCATTAACAGCGGCGCGGGCATCAGCTTATCCGGTACGCCAGTGAACGCTGCACCTGCCGAGCCGCAGGGTGTTACGATTGCGGGCCTGACTATCCCGGCACCGCAGCAGAACACGCCAGATGTGGTCAGCACCAGCAGCGGCGGCGGCGTCGATGCGGTCTATATCGTTTCAACGCAGGACGAACTGCAGCTGATCAAACCGATGATCACCATGCGCACCGGCAGTCGCAGCAATATCTCGCTCTACGCCAGTTCGCGCAGCGCGCAAGCCGGTGCCGGCCCGGACTTCCGTCTGGAAATGGATGGCCTGCAGTTCAGCGATATTCCGCTGCTCTCCGGCAGCAATCCTGGCCTGATGCAGCAGACATCAAAGTCATTCAATAATGACTATTCGCTGGTGCGTCTCTATGCCATGGGAATGGATGCCTGGACGCTGGCGAATCACTTTAACCAGATGCGTCAGTCACCTGGCTTTACGCTGGACGGCAATACCGGCAAGCTCAGCGCCGACACGGATTGTGTGATCAACAGGAAGTTGACATGGAACCAGTATCGTCGGGGCGAAATCGCACCGGCCAACTAAATCGGCGTCAGACTGGCGCCAGGTATGAAGAAGATGCCCGGCGCTATCTGGAGCAGGCTGGCCTGATATGGGTCGCCAGTAATGTTCACTTTCGCAATGGTGAACTTGACCTGATAATGCGTGACGGGCACTGTTGGGTGTTTGTTGAAGTTCGCTACCGACGCGATGCGCGTTATGGTGGCGCGCTCGCCAGCGTAACCCGGAATAAACAACAAAAGCTGCTGCGCGCTGCCGCTCTCTGGCTGGCGCAACGCGGCGGCAGTTTTGAAACAGTGAATTGCCGTTTCGACATCATCGCCATTACCGGCACGGCGCTCGAGTGGCTGCCGAATGCCTTTAATGCAGACGTTTAGAACCAGGTGGTCGTGTGCAGGACAGAATTAAAGCGTGTTTTACCGAAAGTATTCAAACTCAGATTGCCGCAGCCGAAGCGTTGCCCGATGCCATCTCCCGCGCCGCTATGACGCTGGTGCAGTCGTTACTGAATGGCAATAAAATCCTGAGCTGTGGCAACGGTGCCTCATCCGCCAATGCACAGCACTTCGCCGCCAGCATGATCAACCGTTTCGAGACCGAACGCCCAAGCTTACCGGCGCTGGCGTTGAGCGCCGACAACGTGATGCTGACCGCGATTGGTAATGACCGCCTGCACGATGAAATCTATGCCAAGCAGGTGCGCGCTCTGGGACACGCAGGCGATGTGTTACTGGCTATCTCAACCCGTGGCAACACCCGTGACATCGTTAAGGCCGTGGAAGCGGCGGTAACACGCGATATGACTATCGTTGCGCTTACCGGGTATGATGGCGGAGAGCTCGCCGGACTGCTGGGTCCGCAGGATGTGGAGATCCGCATTCCGTCGCACCGCAGCGCCCGTATTCAGGAGATGCATATGCTCACCGTTAATTGCTTATGCGATCTGATCGATAACACTCTCTTTCCCCATCAGGAATGACCGAAGGAGCACGAATGAAAGCATTGAATGCTATAGCTATTCTGTTAACCGCCATGCTGCTGCAGGGCTGCGTTGCGGTTGTGGCGGGTGGCGCAGCGGTTGCCACTAAAACGGCCACCGATCCACGCTCGGTGGGTACGCAGGTTGATGACAGCACGCTGGAGCTACGCGTGACTAACGCGCTGGCTAAAGATCAGCAGATTAAAACCGATGCCCGCATTATCGCCACGGCCTATCAGGGCAAAGTGTTGCTGACCGGTCAGGCGCCTTCGCAGGAGATCGCCGGTCGTGCCAAACAGATCACCATGGGCGTTGATGGCGCAACCGAGGTCTATAACGAGATCCGTATCGGCCAGAAAGTGACGCTGGGCACCACGTCGTCAGACACCTGGATTACCACCAAAATCCGCTCGCAGCTGCTGGGCAGCGATCAGGTGAAATCCTCCAACGTGAAGGTGACGACGGAGAATGGCGAAGTGTTCCTGCTGGGTCTGGTGACACCGCAGGAAGCGCAGGCAGCGGCTGATGTCGCCAGCCGCGTCAGTGGCGTGAAGCACGTCACCACGGCCTTCACCATGCTGAAGTAGTACGCAAAACGCAAAAAAGGCGGCCATGGCCGCCTTTTTTATTGCCCGATGTTCAGACGGGAATGTCGATGACCAGTGCGCGGGTCGCGGTTTTCGCCGTCAGTTGCAACAGCTTCTCTTCCTGCAAAAAGGCACCATCGCCACAGCCCAGCTTCTCCTGATGATCCGTGCCGGACATCGCTTCCAGCGAACCGTGAATCGACTGCAGATAGGCTCGCGGCCCCTGTAACTGCAGCGAATGCTTTTCGCCTGGTGCCAGCTCGACCTGATGAATCCACACCTGCTGACGCAGTTGCAGACTGTCGTCCATGCCATCCGGCGAGGCGATCAGCTGGGACAACCGGCCATCCGTCAGGGCAATTTTCTGCATCCGCGGATTTTCGCGCTCCGGACAGGCGGCCAGCCAGAGCTGCATGCGTGTCAGCGGTCGATCTTTGCTCAGGTTCATTTCGGTGTAACTCACACCCGGCTGGGCAGAGAGCAGCAGCGCCTCCCCTTCCCGCACGCTGATCGTGTTGCCTTCGCTGTCGCGGTATTCAGCTTCACCCTGCAGCACGATGTTCAGGACATCAACCTGTGGATAGGTGCGCGGCTGAAAAGCGGCACCCGGCGCCAGCACTTCCTGGTTCAGTACGCGCAGCGACGCGTACCCCATCAGTTTGGGATCAAAATAGTGGCCAAAAGAGAAACTGTAGCGCGCCTGTAACCAGCCGAAATCGGCCTGACCACATGCGGACGCACTGCGTGTCGTTATCATTGTTTACCTCCAGCATCCGGTGACGAGGATCGGCCACGGACTATATGCTCCCATGGTAAAAGTCTGGACGCCGGATTGTTAGCCAGTTAATCTGCCGGGCATGTTCAAATTTCCTGACAGAGAACCGGGATGGCTAAAGAGCGTGCGTTAACCCTTGAATCTTTACGCGTTATGGATGCGATTGATCGGCGTGGCAGTTTTGCCGCGGCGGCGGATGAACTGGGGCGCGTTCCTTCCGCCCTCAGCTACACCATGCAAAAGCTGGAAGAGGAGCTGGATGTGGTGCTGTTTGACCGTTCCGGTCACCGTACCAAATTTACTAACGTGGGACGCATGCTGCTGGAGCGTGGCCGGGTGCTGCTGGAAGCAGCCGATAAGCTCACCACCGATGCGGAAGCGCTGGCACGTGGCTGGGAAACCCATCTGACCATCGTCACCGAAGCACTGGTACCTGTTGATGCGCTGTTTCCGCTGGTGACGCGACTGGCCGACAAGGCCAATACGCAATTTTCACTGGTGACGGAAGTGCTGGCAGGTGCGTGGGAACGGCTGGAACAAGGCCGGGCCGATATCGTGATCGCTCCCGATATGCACTTCCGCGCCTCCACCGAGATCAACACCCGCAAGCTCTACACCATGATGAGCGTCTACGTCGCCAGTGCTGACCACCCGATTCATAACGAGCCAGAACCTCAGTCTGAAGTGACGCGGGTGAAATACCGTGGCATTGCGGTCGCAGATACCGCGCGTGAGCGTCCGGTGCTGACCGTGCAGTTACTGGATAAGCAGCAGCGCCTGACCGTGAGCAGCATGGATGACAAGCGCCGTGCGCTGCTGGCTGGCCTGGGCGTGGCGACCATGCCCTATTCGCTGGTGGAGCAGGATATTGCGGAAGGCCGTCTGCGGGTGGTGAGTCCGGAATATACCCGCGAGGTCGATATTATTATGGCGTGGCGGCGTGACAGCATGGGCGAAGCCAAATCCTGGTGCCTGCGTGAGATCCCGCGCCTGCTGGCGAAGAAAAACTAAAGCGCCGATTCAGGGCGAGGGCCAGGAGCGGCTCAGGCAATCCATCGCCACTGCCCTGAAGCGGATGAAATCGGTGCTGTCCCGCAGGCGGGTCATCGCCCTTTCACGCAGGAACGTCACAAACAGATCGTATATCGCCATCGCCTCTTCATATTCACTTTTGCTGATCGCCAGCAGGAAAATGACATAGGCGGTATCGTCTCCCCAGGCGATGCCGTGCGGCGCCAGCACGGTGTAAACCACGGTTTTCTTTGCCAGCAGCCCCAGCGAGTGCGGCAGCGCAATGCCTTCGCCGAGCATGGTGCTGACAATCGCTTCGCGCTCTTCAACCGACGGATAGAACGCCGCATCCACAAATCCCTCCGCCTCCAGTTGATCGCACAGCTGGCGAAACAGTTCAGACTGGGTCATCGGCCTGTCGACAATATGAAAGTGCTGAGCATCAAAAAATTTCGCCAGCATATAGGGCCGGGTACGGTCCACCAGCACCAGCTTGCCAATCTGTTCCAGCTGAAAACCGGTGGGAAACGGCGACATCACCACCACCGGCTTCTCTTTTTCGCTGAGCCGGATGGTGGAGATAACAAAATCTTCGTCGATGCGGTTGCGCGCCTCATACTCGCGCTGGGACAGGCGGGCCGTGACCTGCAACTGCGGATATTTGCGCAGCAGCATCGCCTCAATCATTCGCAGCGTGGAGTTACCGCTGTCGCAGACCAGCAGCACCTGCGGATGACGCTGATAACCGACGTCATAGTGGCGCTCCAGCCCGACACCGATATGCAGCACCAGAAAGCCAATCTCATTCTCGGTGATGACGTAAGGGGTATATTTTCCCCAGCTGGTCACCGCCGCTAAGGTGACATCATAGGCCATGGGATAGTGCTGTTTGATGTTGCTGAGCAGCGGGTTGGGAATATGAATCTGATAGCGCACCCGCGTAATCATGGTTTTGATGTGGGTGAGCAGGTCAGCACGCAGCTGCTGATCGTTTTGCAGATTGAAGTTGTAATGCGTGTTGATAAAGCTGAGCAGATAATCCACCAGCGCGTCGGCGTCATCAGCATTGATGGCGCTGGGAGCAATCGCCTGAATGCGTCGCGCGGCGATATTGACCCGCAGCCAGTTCTCTTCCGCCGGTGAAATCGGTTTGCTGACCAGCGGGCGCATCAGATTAATCAGGTGATGGGCCGCTTCACGCACCTCATCACCAATCTCCTCTGCACCCGGATCGTTAAGCGGATAGCCTTCACTGATGCGCCGCACCGCCACGGCGCAGTAAAGCCGCAGATAGCGTTCACCCTCATCGCTGAGCCGAATGTTGTGCTGAGCAAAACAGCTTTGCAGCAGCGGGCGCAGCGTCTCCAGCATGCCGCTGTTCAGCGCTTCGATAGTGAGCAGCGGGCTCTCGGGCTGCGCCTGATCAATTTGCCATAACAGGTCGGTCAGGCAGGTACGAATTGCCACTTCGCTGCCAAACAGCTTCATGCCGTAATGTGGCTTGCTCTCAATGGTGAGGTGATAGCGCCCCAGCCATTCGCGCACCTCCGCCATATCATTCTGCAGGGTGGCGCGGCTGACAAACCACTCTTCTGCCAGCTCTTCAAGTTTCAGGGAATAAGCGGCGGTAAGAAAGCGGGTCAGCAGGTAGCGAACCCGATCCGGCGAGGTGCGCGGTACCCGCAGCGGCGACGCGGTATGCTGTTGCAGATGCTGAAAGCGCTGAGCATCCTCAATCTTCAGCTGATAGCCCGCGCCGCGATTGAGGACAAACTGCGCGCCATGTTCTGCCAGCAGCGCATTCAGCGCCGTGATATCGGTACGCACGGTGCGTGTCGAGACGGCGAAACGCCGCGCCAGCTCATCCTGAGGCAGCGTTTCGTTTTGCATGGCATCGAACAGTTGCGCAAGGCGCTGATTGGGAAATCTCACAAGCGTTACCTGTTTGCAGACAGAAATAGGGAACATCAGCCTACGGAGATCGTCTCGCAACGTCCATGTTGCGCGATCTGCCTGTTGCAGGCAGATCGTGTTGATCTCTAAGCCAGCAGCGTTTTACAGATGGCCAGCAACTGCTTCACATCTTCAATGCGGGTCTCTCCGCTGGCTTTGTCGATGATCGAACTGTAGACGTGCGGGATCACTTTGCTGACGCCCGACTCCAGCGCTATGCGCACGATCTCACCGAAATTTTCCAGATCGATGCCGCCGGTTGGCTCCAGCCAGAAATCCAGTTTTGCACAGGCTTCCGCCACAGCGCGATACTCATCCACCGCCTGCAGACCGCCCATCGGGAAATATTTTACCGAGCTGCCGCCCATATCCTGCAGCATCGCGATCGCCGTTTCGACGGGCACGATCCCGTCACGCTGTTTTGAGCTGCGCGGTCCGGTGGAGATTTTCACCAGACCTGGCGTGCCGGTGGGCGAGATCAGACCGTTCACTATCGTCTGCGACTGCCCCAGCAGCGCACGGCTGGTGGCGACGCCGGTAAAGACCTGATTCACATGCTGCGGTTGCAGCACTGCCGCGATCTCACTCACCATCTGTGACTGGTTGGGATCGCCCGCACCCAGACCAATCGAGAGCGCATTATCGATCAGCGCGGCATACTCGCGCATATCGGCGATAGCGGCTTCATTGCTGGCGTAGTTTTTCGACAGCACGCCGACCAGCACATGCCCTTCTGCCGCCTGCCAGATAGCGCGTGCATTCTCTTTCGATCCCGCCAGTACGTTAAGGCAGAGACGATCCTGATAGAAATTGGGGGTCAGCGTCATGCGTTTTTCTCTCCGTTTAACAGTGCCTGAATGCGGGTGAAAATAGTGTGCAGTTGATCGGCGCTGACGCTGCGCACGTCCGCCTCAATGATCCCTTCGTTGGCTTTGTAGCCACGGAAGTAGATCGCCACCTCGCCGTTTTTCAGCGCCTGCACCAGATCGCCGGTGCGCTGCTGGATCGCAGCTTCGTCGAACTTGATCTCAGCACGGGCGATGTCGCGTCCGGCGGCGTCCCACACTACCCGGGCCGTCACGCCATTCAGACTGTTGAGCTGTTCAATAAACGGCGTCATTTTTTCTGCCATCTGCGCGCCGCTGATTTTTGGCTGCGTCAGATAGTTTTCAATCGCCTGGGTCAGCCCCAGGATCCCCTCTTTGCCCACTTTCATCGCGCGGCCAATGCCGTTGGTCTGGCGTTTGACCCACTCAACGTAGTGGTGTCGGCCAATCACCAGTCCGCTGGTCGGCCCTTCAATCGCTTTTGCTCCGCTGTAGATCACCAGATCGGCACCCGCCTGGTAGTAGCATTGCAGATCCTCTTCCGCTGCCGCATCGACGATCAGCGGGACGCCGTGCTGGCGCGCAACGGCTGCGGCCTGCGCCACATCGAGATGGCTCTTCTGCACACAGTGGTGCGATTTTACATAGAGGATCGCCGCGGTCTGTGGGGTGATCGCCGCCGCCAGCTGGGCGGGTGAGCACTCGTTGCTGTAACCCGCTTCCACCAGTTGACCGCCACCCAGTGCCACCATGCTGCCGACCGGTGCGCCATAGTTCACGTTGTGCCCTTTCGGCACCACAATCTGGTGCGGGACAGTCAGCGGCGCGGCATGCAGGTTATCCACCAGCCAGTCGTTGTCTTTCACAATCACCGCCGCCACGCTCTGGGCGATACCGGCCGAGGCGCAGGAGACCACCAGCGCGTTCTCCACCTTCAGCAGACCTGCGATATAAGCACCGGTCTTATCCACCAGATCTTTCATTTCGAAGTAGTGATCGAGGCCATATTTCACCGTATCGATCACCTCACTCGATGGCGTAGAGACGCCGAGGATCGTCATACGGCCAGAGGCATTAATCACCGGCTTCAGGCCATACTTTTCATATACCGAGGTCATGCGCTATTCCTTCTTCAGTCGCGATCCACGTACCAGCAACGACGGCCGCCAGCGGGACCAGATGCTTCTCACCTGCGACCTGTTCACCTTCTGAATCGATGAATGGCCGGGTTTCCTCTTTGACGCTAAACACAGTCAGATCGGCGTCGTAGCCGACTTTCACCTGGCCTTTGCGCTGCAGGCGCAGTCCTGCCGCCGCATTGACCGTTACACAGTCAATCACCTGCGGCAGCGTCATACCGACACTGAAAAATTTCGACATCACATGCGCCAGGTTGTGAACCGGTCCGGCCAGACGATTGCGGCAGTAAATGTCAGAGCTGATGGTGTCGGGCAGAATGCCCTGCGCAATCGCCGCGCGGGCGACTTCAAAGCTGAAGCTGGCACTGCCGTGGCCGACATCAAGTTTGACGCCACGCGCGATAGCCTGTTTTACCGCCGCTTTGAGTTCGCCCTGCGGCGTCAGGATACGGTTGGGTTTGCCGTTAAAGCAGTGCGTGATTATGTCGCCCGTGGTGAGCAGATCCGCAATCTGGTCGAGATTGGGCGGATTATTGCCAATGTGAACCATCAGCGGCAGCCCGCCGGTTTCCTGCTGGATTGCCTTCGCTTTAATCAGCGGCTGCACACCATTCTTGCCCACTACGCTGCTGCTGATGCGCGCCTTGAGGCCGACAATAAAATCGGGCAGCCGCGCCACCGCCTGCTGCACCGCCTCGCCATCTATCTGCGTCATGTCAGCCAGCTCATTCTGGGTGACGATACCGGTGCGGGCGATATTGATCAGCGCATAAACCTGGGTCTGTGCCGCGCGTGTCAGCCGGTAAAAGTCATCAATGTGCTCTGCGCCGGTGCTGCCCGCATCGACAACCGTGGTGACGCCATGCGCAACACCAATCGCATCCGCTTCATCATGATAAATTGGTGATTTGGGATAGCAGTGAACGTGGGAGTCGATCCAGCCTGCGCTGAGGTAGTAACGGCCAGCCAGATCGCGCTCGTGCTGCGCGTTACCCTGCACCTTGCCTATGGCGGCGATACGGCCATCCTGCAGCGCAATGTCGACCACCTGCTCATCGCTGAGACGCGCACCGCGAATAATCAAGTCGTACATGGTTTCTCCTTAACGGCAGCCCGCTGCCGGGCTGCCGGTGAGATCAGAGAGCAATCGGAAACAGTGCCCCGAGGATCATCGCGCCGAGGATAGCGCCGCCGGTAATGGGCTTGTTCCAGAGATAGAAGAGCAGCGCGCCCAGCAGCGAACCCAGGCCAATCGGAATAGATGCCGCCATGGCTGACAGGATGATCAGCGGCCCCAGAAAGCGCCCCGAGGCATTACCCGCACCCATCATCACGTCTGCGCCGTAAGTTGAGTCGCTCTGATTGATGGTGAATTTACGCGCCAGAATAATCAGGTAGCCAATCGCCACACCAATTACCAGGCCCGTCGCCAGCGAGGCAGCGAAGTTCGCCACCGGGAAGACAATGCCCGCCCCCAGCAGTAGTGCCGGAACGCCCAGCCCGACGCCGGTCTGAATCGCCCCGCCGATATCCAGAATGCCCACCAGCGAGCCTTCGATGATACGAGCGAACAGGAAGCTGGCACCAAAGGCGGCGACCGCGCCGTAGACGCCGGTCTCCATGCCTGCGCGCAGCATCGACACAAACGCCACTTCGTTGAACGCGCCGATACCATAGAGGTAATACATGTGTGTCCCGGCAAAGACGCCAGAAGAGAGCAGGCCAACAAAGATCGGGAAAGACCAGTCGGCGTACCAGAAGCCTTTATTTTCGTTCATCGCATCGCCTCTTATTTGCCGCTGACTGAGTTATGGATCATGTCGAGCCAGCCGGGAATGCCGAGCTGGAAGGACTGCAGCAGCTTCATATCGAAACCACGGAAGAAGCCGCTCAGCACAAACAGCAGCACGATGGCGGTCATCATGACTTTGGTGACCCGGTTCCAGCCGCTCTCTTCCACGCCTTTACCGATCAGGATACCCAGCACCAGTCCCGGCACGGCGTTGCCCATGATCAGCTGCGCCAGACCGCCAAAAATGGTGGCCCAGAAACCTGACTTTCTGCCCGCGTCGATCGCCGCCAGCCAGAAGATCACCGGCATGACGGTGTTCACCAGCAGGTTAGCGGCGGGCACCAGCACTTTGACTGCCGTGACCTGCAGCGCAGCCGGAACAGCCGAGGCGGTGGAGTTGAGGAAGGCGACCACGATCATGCCGATGATGCCGCAGGCGATGGCCATTTTTTTCGGATCGTGCAGCGTCTCCGCCACATTACGATTCTTCACCATCAAGGCGGCCGCACCCCAGTTTGGAATGATGCGATGATCCACATCCTGAGTGAATGAACCGGCTGCAACCGACGATGCCCAGGCATTGAAAAAGAAGCCAAGACCAAAGGAGAAGTGGGATGCCGGATCGCCCTCGCACGAGTTCAGTTCGCCCAGCGTACGGAAAGCGCCCATGCCCTGAGTGGTTGGCGCGTGGAACATGCGCGCAGCACCCGCACCGACGCCGACCCCTACCAGCCCGCCAATGATCAACGACTTAAACAAAATGATTAAAAACATGTTGTTGTACCTTGTTGTCGTTTTTACCTGCCCAATCGCACGCCGCCGCATCGCCCACACCTGATCATCGCGATGTCGCGACAGCAGAGCATCGGGCAAACGGCTGGCTGGCGTTAACAGGCTCTGTTTTACGATGCCGCCGTGAACGCCACCTGTTCGGTGTCGAAAACGGTGACGCTGACGGTGATCTCCAGCGTGACGCTGAAGCTCCGCCGTTGGCGCGCCAGAAAGAAGAAGAGAAACTTCTCGGTTTTGACGCTCTCCTGCGCGCGCAGCACCCGGACATCCTGAGGTTCAATGCGCAGCAGAATTTTTTGCGTCGCGCGCAGAACCTGGTTCTGCACACGACTCAGGGCATCGGCAAAGGCTTTCGCTTTGGTGTCGCCTTTGCCCTCGACCGTCACCTGGGTAACGTATTGTTCTTTCATAATCAGCTGCCGTGCTTCTTGTTCCAGGCCTGCACCAGCCGCTCGCCTAACTCTTCTTTATCCATAAAGCCGAAGCCCAGCACCGTGGCACCTTCATTAATGGCGGTGACGCCTTCGTCGACAGAACGCATGCCATGTTTTGCTTTGTAGCCATATTTGTTCTGAGCGGTGATAGCACCGGCGCCGCCGCTGCCGCAGAACGAGATGCCGAAATCGGCGTTTTCCGCCTTCATCACGTCACCCAGTTTCATGTCAGCGGCGACACCTGGCACCACGACGGCACGGCCACCCGCTTTTTCGATGCCCGCCGCCACTTTCTGCCCTTTACCTAAACGATCACCAATCACTACTGTTACCATCTTATGTTCCTCTCTGGTTGTTTGATCGCGCGACTTCAATATGCACTGACAGCAGCCAGGCCTCTTCGCGGGGCAGATTGCCAAACAGATCGACGACCTGCTGCGCCAGCGCTAACGTTTCCGGCGGAATATCCTCAAACAGCTCCGCTTCCACTTCCGGCAGCGGCTCACCGCTCAGCGAGCGTGACGCCATGGCACCGACATGCGATTGCAGCATCTGCTGCTGAACCGCATTGGGCTGAATACCCTGCTGCTGATAGATCGCAGCAATCTGCGTCATCACGCTGTCAGCCAGCTGTTGCACTTTCTCAGGTGCCGCTTCATACACCGGGACGCCGTTATTACTCACCTTGCTACTCCTGTTAAACCGGATAATTCGCGTTAAAAACAAATTAGCGGTCATCGCCCCGGCTGTGGAGAGGCAACATTTCCAGCAGCAAGTGGAAATTAAAGTGAAGGTTGTGCGTCAGATCGCAGGCTGCATGCTTAGTGCGACACGCGTCGCAGAATGCATAATTTGATGGATTTAACCGAGAAAAGCGGTGATGTTGTGCGGCGACAAGCCGGAAGCGCTGGGGTTCAGGGTGCGGTGATAAGCAGAAGTGATGGTAAAAAACCGCCGGCCTGGCTGGCCGGCGATCTGATTAACGGAATTTCTTATGGTTGGTATTGCGGATGTCGTCGAACTTCGCTGCTTCGCGTTTCGCCCCGTCCACATTGTTGGCTTTCGCCAGCGCGCTGACCACATCGATCTGCGCGATCAGCGAGTCGATACCGGCATGGAAATCTTTCACCTGTGGGCTGTCAGCCGGCTGGCCTTCCAGCTTATCCGGCGTGCCCTGTCGCGCATCCTGCGCTGCGGCACGCATTTTGGTTAACGCCTGCTGCATCTCCTGAGCATTGTCACTTTTTTTGACGATTTTCAGGTTCGCATTCAGTGTATCCATATCCTGCTCCAGATCCGCCGCATAGAGACTGACGCTGGAGAACAACAGAGAAGCCGACAACATTGCAATCACATGCTTACGCATCATTACTTCCTTTTTATTGTGATGAAAAAAAAGCAGCCAACCGGCTGCTTCAGGAATCCATCTTTATTGTCCCGCTATCTTCATCTCAGGCAGTAAGACTGAACCGCACTGGATATTGCTGCGGGTTTCAATATCGTCACCGATGGTCACCATATTGCGCCACATCTCTTTGAGATTTCCGGCGATAGTCACTTCGCTGACCGGGTACTGAATAACGCCATTCTCGACCCAGAACCCGGCCGCACCGCGTGAGTAATCACCGGTAATGGCGCTGACGCCCTGTCCCATCAGTTCGGTCACCACTAACCCGGTGCCCATCTGCTTCAGCAGGTCGTCAAAGCTGTGGCCCTGGCCCGCAATGCGCCAGTTATGAATGCCGCCAGCGTGACCGGTGCTGGTCAGGCCCAGTTTGCGGGCTGAGTAGCTGGTTAACAGCCAGGTCTGCAGCACGCCATCTTTGATGATGTCGCGCGCCTGGGTACGCACCCCTTCGCTGTCGAATGGCGTGGAGGCGAGCCCTTTCAGCAGATGCGGCTGTTCATTGATGGTGAGCCACTCCGGCAGGATCTGCTGACCCATAGAATCCAGCAGGAAGGTCGATTTACGGTAAACGTTGCCGCCGCTGATCGCGCCAACCAGATGACCAAATAAGCCGGTTGCCACTTCTGAGGCGAAAATCACCGGGGCTTTCATGGTCGGAAGTTTACGCGGTGCCAGACGGGAGAGCGTGCGGCGCGCGCACTCTGCACCGACCCACTCCGGGCTCTTCAAATCTTCAAACGCGCGGCCAATGGTGTAGGCGTAGTCGCGCTCCATATTACCATCCTGCTCGGCAATCACGCTGCTGGAGAGCGAGTGACGGCTTGAGCAGTAGCTCTGCAACATACCGTGGCTGTTGCCAAAGACTTTGATGCCGACGTGGCTGTTGAAGCTGCCACCTTCAGTGTTAGTAATACGCTTGTCGGCGCGCAGTGATGCCTGTTCCGCCTGCGCAGCCAGTTCAATGGCGCGGTCAGCATCAATCTCCCACGGATGGTAGAGATCCAGGTCTGGCGCATCATAGGCCAGCAGCTCTGCGTCGGCCGGACCGGCGAAGGGATCGGGCGAGGTATAGCGCGCAATATCAATCGCCGCCTGCACGGTGCGTTTGATCGCGTCCGGGCTGAGGTCGGTCGATGAGGCGCTGCCTTTACGATTCTGATGATAGACGGTGATGCCCAGCGCACCGTCGCTGTTGAATTCGACGTTTTCCACTTCGCCATAGCGGGTGCTGACCCCGATGCCGGTGGTTTTACTGACTGCCACTTCCGCGCTGTCAGTACTTGCTTTAGCCAGTTCAAGTGCCTGCGCAATGGCCTGCTCCAGTACTTTTCGCTGTTCTGCAACCTGAGTAGATACGTTCATCGACCTGCCGTCTAATCTTATGTGTGAATGATTTGAGTCTATCAGAGTCAGAGAACAATTTCGCAGTCACCCGATAAACTGGTAGGATTAGCCTCTTTTTTTTGGGAGCCAGGAAATGACCAAACAGCCCGATGAGTGGCTCGACGATGTGCCAGATAATGACGAAGAAGAAGATGAAGAGATTATCTGGGTCAGTAAGAGTGAAATTAAACGCGATGCAGAAGAGTTAAAGCGCCTGGGTGCCGAACTGGTTGATCTGGGTAAAAACTCGCTGGATAAAATCCCGCTGGATGAGCGCCTGCGTACCGAAGTTGAACTGGCACAGCGCATCAAGAAAGAGGGTCGCCGTCGTCAGCTGCAGCTGATCGGTAAACTGCTGCGCAGTATTGATGTGGAGCCGATCCGCGTTGCGCTGGATAAGCTCAATAATCGCCATAACCAGCAGGTTGCGCTGTTCCATAAACTGGAAATGCTGCGCGATCGTCTGATTGAACAGGGTGATGAAGCGATGGGCGACGTGATTGCGCTTTATCCCGATGCCGATCGTCAGCAGTTACGCAGCATGATCCGTAACGCGCAGAAAGAGAAAGCGGGCAGCAAGCCGCCGAAGTCTGCCCGTCAGATTTTCCAGTATCTGCGCGAACTGGCCGAAGCGAAGTAACGCCATGGCGGGCAGCCTCGCCCGCCTCCCGGCAGCGCATTCATCGATAGATATAGAGAATACCGGTGCGCAGCCGCAGCTGGCGTTCGCTCGATGTCGCAGAACGACCGATATCGCCAAAGGTGACGTAAGGCACCCAGACGCGATCGTTGCCAAGCGCATAATCGAACTGTAACTCCTGTTCGTAATCATCATGTTTATTGGCAAAGAGTTTCGCATCCGCGTGTTTATACACCAGCTTATAGGTGGTGGTCAGCCGATCGCTTTTATTTCGCAGATAGAGATCAAAACGGTTGGCAGTGCGATGCCGGTCAGTATCGCAATAATCTATACCGCCGGTACGGCATTGATCGTCATGCGCATAATCGGTCAGCTCAAGACGATAAAGGCCACCGAGAGACCAGCGATCATTAAATTTATACCAGGGTGCCACACCAAATTTCCATTCAGTGCGCGAGGAGTTAAATTCTGGCTGAATAAAAGGCGACACTGTCCAGTTTCCCCAGTAATACGACTTCAGAAAGGTCACCTCCACCACATTTAACACGGTGTCGTTATAATATTTGTCTTTTGGATCGGCGCCGCCGGTTTTGAATTTGGTTTCGACGCCGAGAAACATATTGTCCGGCAGCGTGGTGCTCAGACCCAGCTTGTCGTAGTGCGTGCGGTCGCGAAGGCGGTACTCATGCCGGTAATCAACGGTGGCCGTGGCCAGCGCCGCAGCAGAACTGCATAACAACGCGGCGCCCAGAAAAAACGACAATGAATTATTATTTCCCATATGAACATCCTTATCAGTGGTAATCAGAGCAATGAATTATCCGAACTCATTCGTTTAACCCAGAGTTAACTTATATTTAAAACCCTCATCAATATAAGATCGCGCATAAAGAGAACCTGTTATTTATTCCTTTAACTTTAACGCGTTAATTATTATCCCTCAGTCACTACAGGGATGATGCTAGAAATAACCGGCGAGAGCGGCCTTTCTGTTTCAGACACTAATAAGAAAAATATGGCAACGGCAGGAAGAGTGAGCAGATCGAATTCAAAAATATGCGGGATTTATTGAGGGAATAATATTTCCGGAGATAATGCTTTTAAAAAAAGCGCCCGAAACGGGCGCCTGTGACATTATGCCAGCCTGTCCAGCAGCTTCTGGTGGATGCCACCAAACCCGCCGTTGCTCATGACCAGAATCGTGTCGCCTGGCTGAGCGGCTTTGGCCACCATTTCCACCAGGGTATCGATATCCGCGCTCCAGTGCGCAGGCGGAATGCACGCTTCTGCGACATCTGATACCTGCCACGGAATATGGTGCGGCTGGAACAGAAAGACCTCATCAGCACGCGCCAGCGACGGTGCCAGATCGTTCTTGCTGACGCCCATCTTCATGGTATTAGAGCGTGGCTCCAACACAGCCAGGATACGCGCTCTGCCGCCAACTTTGCTACGCAGGGCAGCCAGCGTCGCCAGAATCGCGGTCGGATGGTGGGCGAAGTCATCATAGACTTTGATGCTGTTCACTTCGCCGCGCAGCTCCAGCCGTCGACGCGCATTGATAAAGCTGTTCAGCGCCTGGCCTGCATCTTCCGGCTTCACACCCACATGGCGCGCGGCAGCGATCGCCATCAGCCCGTTGTGCATATTGTGTTCACCCACCAGCGCCCAGTTCACTTCCCCGACTTTTTCGCCGTCGAGCCAGATTTCCCAGTGAGACGCATCGTTGGTGAGCTTCTTCGCCTGCCAGCGCCCGTGCTCGCCCACGTTCTCCTGCTCGCTCCAGCAGCCCATCGCCATCACCTGTTTGAGGTTAGGATCATGTTCCGGCAGCAGGATCTTGCCCTGGCCCGGTACGATCCGCACCAGATGGTGGAACTGCTTCTGGATCGCGCGCAGATCGTCAAAGATATCGGCGTGATCAAACTCAAGATTATTGAGGATCAGCGTACGTGGGCAGTAATGGACAAACTTGGAACGCTTATCGAAAAACGCGCAGTCGTACTCATCCGCCTCAATCACGAAGAATGGACTTTTTCCTAATTTTGCCGAGACATCGAAGTTTCCGGGCACACCACCAATAATAAAGCCTGGCTCAAGGCCGCAGGCCTCGAGAATCCACGCTGCCATGCCGGCTGTGGTGGTTTTGCCGTGGGTTCCCGCGACCGCCAGCACCCAGCGATCGCGCAGCACGAAATCGTGCAGCCACTGCGGGCCAGAGAGGTAAGGAATGTTGCGTTCCAGCACCGCTTCCACGCAAGGATTACCCCGCGTCATCGCGTTGCCGATAATCACCAGGTCAGGCACCGGGTCAAGCTGACTGGCGTCGTAACCTTCTGTTAATTCAATACCTTGCTGTTCAAGCAGAGTACTCATAGGTGGGTAAACGTTGGCGTCTGACCCGGTCACCTGATGACCAAGTGAACGGGCCAGCATCGCCAGACCGCCCATAAAAGTGCCACAAATCCCGAGGATGTGAATGCGCATTACGTGATCCATTACTCAAAAGTTCGGCGCACAGTGTAACGCCGCTCGCAGATGGAAGAAACGGATTAGGACTATGGTTTTTGAAGTTCAATCGGCTAAACTGCGTACGCATCCGTTGGCAGACTGTTACGCGTGCTGCCACTCCATCGAAGATTCAGGGAATGTGTTATGAAAACGTTGGGCGAATTTATCGTCGAGAAGCAGCATGACTTTCCGCACGCTACAGGTGAACTGACAGCGCTGATTTCCGCTATTAAGCTGGGTGCCAAAATCATCCACCGCGATATCAACAAAGCCGGTTTAGTGGATATTCTGGGTGCCAGCGGCGTCGAGAATATTCAGGGTGAGCAGCAGATGAAACTTGATCTGTTTGCCAACGAGAAACTGAAGGCAGCACTGAAAGCACGTGGCATCGTCGCCGGTATCGCTTCTGAGGAAGAAGACGAGTTTGTGATCTTTGAAGGTGAAGAAAACGGTAAATACGTGGTGTTAATGGATCCACTGGATGGTTCTTCTAACATCGACGTTAACGTTTCCGTCGGCACCATTTTCTCTATCTACCGCCGCGTCAGCGAACCGGGTACGCCAGTTGTTGAAGCGGACTTCATGCAGCCAGGCAACAAGCAGGTCGCTGCCGGTTACGTGGTTTACGGCTCCTCCACCATGATGGTTTATACCACCGGTGCAGGCGTGCATGCGTTTACTTACGATCCGTCTCTGGGTGTATTCTGCCTCAGCCACGAACGTATGACCTATCCACCAACGGGTTACACCTACTCCATTAACGAAGGTAACTACATTCGTTTCCCGCAGGGTGTGAAGAAATATCTGAAGTTCTGTCAGGAAGAGGATCTGCCAACGCACCGTCCTTATACCTCACGTTACATCGGATCGCTGGTCGCGGATTTCCATCGTAATCTGCTGAAAGGCGGCATCTACCTCTACCCAAGCACCGCAAGCCATCCTCAGGGTAAGCTGCGTCTGCTGTATGAGTGCAACCCGATGGCGTTCCTGGCAGAGCAGGCGGGCGGTAAAGCCAGCGACGGTCAGAAGCGTATTCTGGATATTCCACCGGTCACGCTGCACCAGCGCTGCCCGTTCTACTGCGGTAACGAGGCGATGGTGAACGACGTTGAGCGTTTCCTGGCCGAGTTCCCGGATTGCCGTCAGGGTTAATCTGGCAGTGGTATAAAAAGTCATATAAAAAGCAAGGGCGCGATTTTCGCGCCCTTGCTGTTTTTACGCCGTCTGCAACCTGAACTGCGCCATGGTTGCCTGAAGCTGATCGGACTGCGCTTCCAGCGACTGGGTTGCGGCGGTGGCCTGCTCAACCAGCGCCGCGTTCTGCTGCGCCGCCGCATCCATCTGTGTTACCGCCAGATTAACCTGCTCAATGCCACGGCTCTGTTCGTCGGAGGCCATCGAGATCTCTTTCATCAGTGCCGTTACACGCATGACCTCACCAGAAATCTCATCCATGGTTTCCCCGGCCCGCGTCGCCATCTCGCTGCCCTCTTTGACCCGCGACTGTGAATCACTAATCAGCGTACGGATCTCTTTCGCCGCGTTAGCGCTGCGCTGTGCCAGCGTGCGCACTTCGTTTGCCACCACCGCAAAGCCACGGCCCTGTTCGCCTGCGCGCGCCGCTTCAACGGCGGCGTTGAGCGCCAGGATATTGGTCTGGAAGGCGATACCATCAATCACGCCAAGAATGTCGCCGATACGATTGGCACTGTCGGTAATCTCATGCATTTTTTCCATCACATAGCAGACCACCTCCGCGCCGCGATCGGCAGTATCAGAGACCGCGTTAGCCAGCTGGTGCGCCTGCTGGGCATTGCTGGCGTTAAGCCGCACGGTTGCCGTGAGCTGCTCCATGCTGGCGGCAGTCTGCTCCAGCGAGGCGGCGGACTCTTCGGTACGCTGCGACAGATTGACGTTGCCCGCGGCCAGTTCACGGCTGCCGATGTCGATCTGCATACTCGCTTCGCGCACCTGACTCACCGAGGTACGCAACGACTGCTGCATCCCGGCGAGCGCATGATTAAGCCGCCCCAGCTCATTGTTGCCCGACGGTGGCAGCGCCTGCGAGAGGTCGCCCGCCGCGACCTGCTCAAGATGGAGAATGGCCAGGTTCAGCGGCTGCAGCAGCATCCTACGCAGCAGTTGCCAGGCGAGCACCAGCAGCAGCAGTGTTAATACCACCGCCACGGCGATCAGGATTTTCATTTTGGTTTCGTTGTAGGCCGCCTGCGCCAGCTGGGCCTGCGTGATCTGATCGGCCAGCTGACTGAAGTCCGTGACGGCCTTGTTATAGCTGGCCGCCAGCGTCGCCAGGTTGCCTTCCAGCAATTGGTAATACTCGTCGGTATATTGCTTATCCAGGGCGTTCATCATTGGTTTGATGCCCTGGTCGAGATAGGCTTTGTAACTGGCCGAAACCGCATCGGCCAGCTTTTTGCCGTGCGCCGTCACCGTTCCGGCGTCTACAAAGCGCTTCAGGCTTTGCTGTGATGAGACCACATCCGCCTGCGACAGTTTTGTTACTGCCGCCCCCTCTTCCAGTAAACCAATTTCAATTTTACGCACCGCCAGCGCGGCGTTAGCGCGGGCCCGCATCAGATCGGCATTGCTCTGGTAAAGACTGTTCAGCTCGATCCCCTGAATGCGGTTGATCACATCCAGCGAGCGATTCCCTTTGTTAATTGCCACGATACCCATAAAACTCACCGCCAACAGCAGCAGTGTCATAAATGCCAGCAATGCCAGCAACCCCGTGCGAAGTGATAACTGTTTCATCCAGATAGTTTCCGTGTATGTGAAAAGGCAAATTTTCCAGCGGCCCTAAAACGGATGAAGTATCGGCAGTAACGGCGCGAAACTTTAACCCTGATTAGTGTTAACAACTTGATCATCACGGGAACATCCATCAAGCTAATCGCCGCTTATCCGTTATCCGGAGAAAAGAATGAAACCAGGATTACTTCTGATGCTGCTGTGCCTCAGCACAGCGGTGCTGGCAGAGGATCTGCCGACAGACGCCTCGCCCGATCGCTGCCTCAATGACGCCTCGACTACCCTTGCCATGAACCAGTGCTACGCTGCGGCCAATCGGGCCTGGGATCAGGAGATGAATAAGCAGTACAACAAACTGATGAAAACCCTCTCCGGCGAACCTAAAAACAAACTGCGTGCCGCGCAACGCGCCTGGATGAGCTACCGCGACAGCTGGCTTGAGGCGAGCCGCAGCCAGCTCAGTTCACAAGGCTCGCTGGGCAGCGTGGCGCTGAGCGCTCAGAGCCTGAGCCTGGTGCGCAATCAGGCACTGATGTTGCAGTCACTTGGTAAAGGCAGCTGTGCTAACCCCGATGACTGCTGATCGATAACCGGTTTTTGCGCTGGCTGAAGTCAGCGCGCTCATTAACCTTCAGGGAGAAACCATGGCTGCTTACGCCTCGACCATCATTCTGATTTGCCTTGCCGTGCTGAGTTATTTCGTTCACAACAACGCAGTCACAATTTCAATTCTGGTGCTGCTGGCGATTAAAATTACCCCGCTGGCTCAGTTCTTCCCCTACGTAGAAAAACAGGGCATTACCTTAGGCATCATTATTCTTACCGTGGCGGTGATGGCCCCGCTGGCAAGCGGCTCACTGCCCGCCTCTGCGCTGATCAAGTCGTTTACTAACTGGAAGTCGATTGTGGCGATTCTGGTGGGGATCTTTGTCGCCTGGCTGGGCGGCCGTGGCGTGAACTTTATGAGCGTCCAGCCTTCGGTGATTGGTGGTCTGCTGATTGGTACGGTGATTGGCGTGGCGTTCTTCCGAGGGGTGCCGGTAGGACCACTGATTGCCGCAGGCATTGTTTCGCTGTTTGTGGCGGCTAAGTAGCGTTTGGGCGCATTCCGAAACGCCAAAAAGGGGGCATACTTTCAGAGTCAGTTGGCTATAATAGCCGACACTCAACATACGACTACTGAAGGAATGCCAGATGAGTTTGAACCAGGTGCCAGCAGGTAAAGACCTGCCAGAAGATATCTACGTTGTCATTGAGATCCCAGCGAATGCTGATCCGATCAAATATGAAGTTGATAAAGAGTCTGGTGCCCTGTTTGTAGACCGTTTCATGTCTACCGCCATGTTCTATCCGTGCAACTACGGCTACATCAACCATACCCTTTCTCTGGATGGTGATCCGGTTGACGTACTGGTTCCGACCCCGTATCCACTGGTTCCAGGCTCAGTGATCCGCTGCCGTCCGGTTGGCGTGCTGAAAATGACCGACGAGTCTGGCGAAGATGCCAAACTGGTTGCCGTTCCGCACACCAAACTCTCTAAAGAGTACGATCACATCAAAGATGTGAACGACCTGCCAGAACTGCTGCGTGCACAGATCACCCACTTCTTTGAGCACTACAAAGATCTGGAAAAAGGCAAATGGGTGAAAGTGGATGGCTGGGATAATGCCGAAGCCGCTAAAGCTGAAATCATCTCCTCTTACGAGCGCGCACAGAAGAAGTAATTCTGCTGCCGGTTTGTGAGTCGAAAAAAAAACACCGTCCGGATGGACGGTGTTTTTGTTCAGGCCTCTGGCTCCTCATCGCGCTTCAGCCAGTCACCACTCATGATGCGCTGGCGTCCTGCCACTGAGCGTTGATAGACATAAAGCCATGCACTGCCAAACGGCGTCTGAGTCAGATAACGTTTGTACTCTCCCCCTTTGGTGCGAAGCGCATCCAGCTCCGCAAGGGTTGAGGCATCAATGCGGTACACCTCACAATGTACCGCTCCATTGCCCTCAATCACGCCGGGATAATGGCCCAGACTGTAAAGCTCAAAGCCTTCAATCTGGTGATCACCCAGCCACTGCGCATTCGTCATCCAGTGACTGTTTCCCTGTTTGCGCCGTAAACTGCCGTAGACAATTATTCGCATTGCTAAAACTCAAACTGATAGAGCAAATCGAGAGCCTGATCCACACCGGACACGGCTTCCAGATAGAGTTTAGGCATCAGGCGGTAACGCAAGGTTAACGTCGCCAGTGAATCAAATATGCCAACACCGTATTTTACCTGCAGACCCGGTAGCACATAGCCGCTGACCTGCACCTGCTGGCTGTCGCCAACACCGGCAGTATCAACAGCGAGATTGCTGACACCGAATGTCTCCCCGATTTTACCCACAACCTGCCCACTTTGTGCAACCCCTAAGCCAACAAGTGCTGAAGTGAGGGCGTTACTGTCGCCGTCGCTGCCCAATCCCTGACCGCGCAGCAGATAGGAAAGCGCTTCCTGTTGCGACATCGCCGGATCGGAGAAGACTTCCGCTTTTGGCTCATCCGCCAGGCCAGTGACGCGCAGACCCGCGGTGACGCCATCTTCGGTGGCATCCGGGTTACGGATGGCTTCCAGGTTGACGTAAGGCTGATCCGGCGGACCGGCAAACTGCAGCTCGCCTTTACGCACGATCAGATCCTGACCATAAGCGTGGAAGCGACCGGACGGAATGTTGATCTGACCGTTCAGGCCGAGTCCTGACTTATCCTGCACCATTTTCAGATCGCCATTCAGCTTCGCTTTCAGGCCAAACGCAGAGAGTCGCACATCGTTGCCGACGTGGATCACCAGATTGCTGTTAATCGGAATCGCGGCGGTTTGCGGTGCAATCGGCTTCAGCTGTTTATCCAGCAACACCTCATCCGACGAGACGCCAGTGGCGCTTTCCGGCACTTCCTGCACCGTGATGCGCGCCCATGGAATATCGACCCGGCCATCAAGGTTAAAGGCCGCTGGCGTCGCTTCAAACACCAGATCCGGCGAGACATCCATGCGCACCATCGGCGGCACGGTCACGCGAACCCGGCTGCCCTGCGCCGCAATGCGCGCACGCCAGTTGTCGAGCTGGCTCCAGTCTGCGTTACCGCTGAGGTTGATATTGCCCTGCCCGGTCTGCACCAGCCCGTTCAGGGTGGAGCTCATGCCGTTAAACACCAGATTCAGGTTGGCACTGGTCAGGTCAACCGGCATAAAGTTGCCATCCACATCCACACCCGTCAGGCCAAGCTGACCAAATACCTGCGGCTGCTGTACGCTGCCGCCCAGGCGCAGGCTGCTGTTCAGGCTGCCTTTGATCTTCTCGCCCTGCATCAGTGCCGGATTGAGCATCGCCAGCGAGACATTGCGGATGTTGACGTTACCGCCCAGCGTGCGACGGTTTTGCGGATCGTCGATCTGCACGTTGCCATCCAGCTGACCGTTATTGGCGATGCGGATCAGCCAGTCGAGCTGGGCGCGCCCGTTTCGCAGCGCGGCATTGAGGTTCAGCGCGTCAAAGGCGATCGGCAGATTGTTGCCCTGCACATCCTGCACCACTTTCACGCCGTTGCCCTTCAGCGCCACGGTACCGGTCGGCAGGCTGCCATCGGCAGTCCAGTTGACGCGCACGTCGCCGCTGAACAGGCCGCTAAGCTGAGTCGCATCCGGCATAAACGACTTCACCATCGCCAGGTCAAAGCGATTCAGCACCACATGCGCCTTGCCTGCCGGGCCCGCTTCAACCGGCTCCGGCACACAAATTTGCGCATTGGGGTTCTGCCAGCAGTGTGGGCCGATGGTGGCCGTCTGGCGGCTGTTCAGATAGTCGATGGCCATGGCGCGGGTCAGACGCCACTCACCGACTGGCGTATCAAAGTGGGTGTCGTTCAGCGACCCTTTCCAGCGCTCCGTCTGGCGATCAAAGCTGCCGTTCAGCGCCAGCTGGCCAGAGACCGGTTTGCCCTGCACATTGAGCTTCAGCTGATGCTGATGCTCATTGCCGTCCGCGTTCAGCGTCAGCAGGCTGATGTTCAGCGCATCCTGCTTCAGCTGCTCGACGCGCAGTTGCAGTTTACCCGCCACCTGCTCGCCGGAACGGACGTCGCCATTCAGGGTGACGCGATTGATCTGCATCTGCTGCCAGCGCAGACCACGGGCATTGAGATCGGCCAGCAGCTGCGGTGCCTTCAGGGTGCCACGCGCTTTTATTGTGCCGTTGATGACGCCGCCCAGACCCGGCAGCGCATTGTCGAGCTGGGGCGCGTCGATGCTGGCATCGAGATCCAGACTGTCGCCCAGCGCCCCTTTAACATCCAGATGGTTGCGTCCCAGTGCCAGCTTAATGCCCGGCACCGTCCACTGGTTGTAGCTGTTACCGGTCAGGGAGCCATCAGCGGTCACGGCGTTCTGTTTCACATTGCCTTTCAGCTGTAGCTGCGGCACGCTCAGTTGCCAGCTGCCGCCATACAAACTGCCGCGGGTGGTGATTTTGCCATCCAGCCGTGCTGGCCAGTCGGGATACTGTTTAGCGGTATTAATTCCCGCCAGCGTCAGCTCACTGCGCCAGCTTATCGCCTTGCTCCAGTCCACCAGCGCGGTGAGATCGATGTTGCCCTGCAGCGCAGCCACGCGCAGGCGGTCGAGGCTGAACTGCTCAACGTTGCCTTTACCCGTCAGCGAGATCGTCGCCGGTGGTACAGATTCACCCTTCACGGCGGTCTGCAGCGACATCACATAGTCGGTGGCTTTGCCTTTGAACTGATAATCCAGGTTATCCGCCTGATACGCTACCGGGCCGGTCAGCGGCCAGCGTAACTGCGGACTGGTCAGCTTCAGTGACAGCGGCAATCCTGCTACCGCCAGCTGGGTCGTGGCGTCCAGCTGCGCATTCACCGGACCGGAGAGGTTCAGCCCCATCTTCAGCTCGTCGCGCATCGCGCCATTAAGTTTCAGCGCGAGCTTTTCGCCTTTAATCGGATCGGTATTCACTGTGCCGTTAAGGGAGAAATCGACCGGCCAGTTATCCGCCAGCGTCGCCTGACCGCTACCCTTCAGGTTGCCGAGGTTCGAGTCCACCTCCAGCGTGCTGAGCTGCATCTGACGATCGGCGGTTCTGGCTTTCAGCAGCAACCGGCTGACGGAAATATCGGTGTCGCCGGTAATGCGCAGCTGTTCACCCAGAATCTGCTGCACCTCAATATCCAGCGGCAGACGGAAATCAGGCATCGCAGGCAGAAGGGGTTGCGCAAACATCGCCTGCAGCGTTTCACCCAGCGGTTTTTCAGCGGGATGTGGCTGCTGGACTTTCGGTTCTACCACCTCGTCATTGACCACTTTCGCCGCTTTCGGCAGCGCAATCAGCAGGCTTTGAATATGGGTCGGATTCAGCGTCAGCGCACGATCCTGCCACTGCAGGCCGGTGGTGAAGTCGAGCAGCGATATTGCGGTATCATCAACTTTGACATTGATATTGTGCAGGCCAAAGTGACGCAGCGTGATGGGGTATGGCGTGCTGAGGTTAGTGTTGCCACTCTCCTCTTCCGGCGCTGGTGCCGCTGGCGTCATTTTCTTGCTGTCGACCACCACGCTGATATCGCGCAGGGAGACATCGTTAACGCACACGGAGGAGTGCAGCAGGCAGTTGAGATCCACCGCCAGATGAATTTGCCCGGCATCGACGCTGACGCCGGGCATTTCGTAACGCAGACCGTTAAGGGTCAGGTTACGCCAGCCCCCATCGACCTGTTTGATTGACAGGCCCGGCACCCAGCGCGACGCACCTTTCAGCACTAAATGCAGCCCAGGCGTGGTACCGATTAAAAATGCCACCCCACCCAACAGCACGACCAGAAAGATCAGAATGCCGATCAGGACCTTTTTCCACAGCTTCATAGTTCTGGCCCCAGCCCTACGTAAAATTGTAATCCATGCTCTTCGTCATCCCCGATGGGTCTGGCGATATCAAATTTGATTGGGCCAACCGGTGAAGACCAGCGCACGCCGACGCCCGCACCGGTTTTGACGTTACTTTGCTTGATGTCGTTAACCGCTTCGCCCGAGTCGACAAACACCGCGCCCCACCATTTCCCGGTGACGTTGTACTGATATTCCAGCGATCCGGTGGCGAGTTTTGACGCACCGGTGAGTTTGCCGTCATCATCGCGCGGTGAAATGTTTTTATATTTGTAGCCACGAATACTGCGGTCACCACCGGCAAAGAAGCGCAGATCCGGCGGCACTTTTTCGAAGTCGTTGGTTTCGATCCAGCCCAGATTGCCGCGCGCCACAAAGCGATGACTGTCGCCAAGGGTACGGATCCAGACGTTTTGCGCCTGCAGGATCAGGAAGTCGACGTCTGAACCCCATGTGGTATCAGAGACGTCTGCCGAATAGCGCTGTGAATCGCCCCATGTCGGCATCAGGCCGCCACGGGAACGGGTACGGTTTACGCTGACGCCGGGATAGAGCAGCATAGTGGTGTTGGTCACGCTGCCCTGAGTAAAGTGATCCAGGCTCCAGCGCAGGTTGACCGCCTTCTGCCAGCCGCTGCTGCTGTCCCAGTTGCGCGACATCGCAAGCGTCGTGGTATCTGCTTTGGTGTCGTTGAGGTCGGTGCGCTTCAGACCGCCGGAGAAGGTGTAGTACTGCTCAAGCGGGCTTTTCAGCAGCGGTACTTTGTAGCTGAGATCGACCTGCTGTTCCGGCGCGGAAACGTAGGCGCTGGCCGCCAGGCTGTGGCCGCTGTCGTTGATCCACGGTTTTTTCCAGGTCCCTTTCAGGCGCGGACCGACGTCTGTGGAATAGCCGACGCCGGTTTCAATGGTGTTTTCGGTGCGGGGTGACATTACTGCGCTCAGCGGCAGCACTTTGGTCTGTCGTCCCTTGCTGAATTCCGGCGCGACCACCACCGAATTAAACCAGCCGGTAGCGGAGAGGCGGCGATTCAGCTCGGCTAAATCGCGGGAGCTGTAGTAGTCCCCCTCTTTAAACGGCACCAGGTTTTGCAGGTACTCTTCGCGAATTTGCGATCCCTGGAAAGTAACGTCGCCGAAGCGATAGCGTTCGCCACTGTCGTAGTCGATATCCCAGAACGCTTCACGCCGCTCAACCGAGACACCAAGCTGGCTTTTTTTAAACGTGCCGTCGAAATAGCCGTTACGCAGTGCGAGATTAGAGAAGCCGCTTTTGAATTTGTCATATTGCCCGTGGTTAAGCTGGCTGCCCACTTCAGGGCGTCCCTGCTTCACCCAGGCTTTGTAATCCGCGTCATTGCGCGCATCGCCTTCGACCACAATCGTGCTGCCGCCGATTTTTACCGGTTCACCAGGCGTTACGTGTGCCACTAATACCGGTCGTCCACCCTGCGCAGGCGCGGGGCGGGATTCGAAATCGATGGTGGGCTCGTAATAACCGAGCGCGCGCAGCCCCTCTTTTATCGCAACAGAAACGCGCGCGCGAAAGCGGCCATCATTAGAGACCTCATCGCTGCCGATGGTGGACAGACGCGCTCTGACATTCTTTTGCAGATCCCCGGATAAGCCGTCTACCTGTAATCGCACTGTCGCCGCCTCAAGGGCGGGCGCGGCAAGCAGCAGGCCAGCCATGCAATAAACATAAAATCGTGGCACCTGTACTCCTGTTAATCATGCCGGCCCCTTTTCCGCGGGGCGCTTATTAATCTTCTTTGCCCGCACTACCGCAACGGCAACATCCTCATCATAGCCGCACTTTACGGCAAACGGCGGAGCAACTCTGACATCTAAGTCAAATAACGGGGCTATTGTCGGTAAATGGGGTGAGCGATACAACTCCTGCGGGTCGGAATGATCAGTCCGATATGACTCACTCAGATAAATCCGAGTCTGTAACCGGCCGCTCTGGCTGCTAATGCGCCCTTAAGCAGCGGTTTGCCCTCTGGCGGCGCAATGAGCGCTCCTGCTATAATCGGCCACCACAGGCATGCCGCCTGTTTTCATTTCTGCCCCGACATGTCGTTTGTTGTCGAACTGGCGCAGACATTTTTGGCACGGATAGCTTTGTTTCACGGATAAACCAACTCTGTTTGCGCTTACCCACGCTGCCCAGGCCAAAAATGACAAGTGGATAACCCTTTGGATCTCATATGTTAGATAGCTTACTTGTCATTCTGTTACTGATCGTAATCAGTGCCTTTTTCTCTCTGTCGGAGATCTCGCTGGCGGCCGCCCGTAAGATCAAACTGAAACTGCTGGCCGATGAAGGCAACGTAAATGCGCAGCGCGTGCTGAAAATGCAGGAAACGCCGGGCATGTTCTTCACCGTGGTGCAGATTGGCCTCAACGCCGTCGCCATCCTGGGGGGTATTGTTGGCGATGCGGCGTTTTCGCCGGTTTTCAGCGGCCTGTTTAACCGGTTTGTCTCGCCGGAACTGGCGGAGCAGCTCAGCTTTATCTGCTCCTTCACCATCGTCACCAGCCTGTTTATCCTGTTTGCTGACTTAACCCCAAAGCGGGTCGGCATGGTCGCACCGGAAACCATCGCGCTGCGCATCATCAACCCGATGCGTTTCTGCCTGCTGATAATGCGTCCGTTGGTGTTTCTGTTTAATGGCCTGGCTAACGTCTTCTTCCGTATTTTCAAGCTGCCGATGGTGCGTAAAGATGACATCACCTCCGACGATATCTACGCGGTGGTTGAAGCGGGTGCGCTGGCTGGCGTGCTGCGTAAGCAGGAGCACGAGCTGATTGAAAACGTGTTTGAGCTGGAGTCACGTACTGTTCCCTCCTCCATGACCTCACGTGAGAATATTGTCTGGTTTGATCTGCACGAAGATGAGACCAGCCTCAAAACCAAAATCGCCCAGCATCCTCACTCGAAGTTTCTGGTCTGCAGCGGCGATATCGACCATATCGTTGGCTATGTCGACTCCAAAGAGCTGCTGCTGCGCGTGCTGGGTAATCAGAGCATGGCGCTGAACAGCGGCCTGCAGATTCGCTCGGCGCTGATCGTGCCGGACACGCTGACCCTCTCTGAAGCACTGGAAAGTTTTAAAACCGCCGGAGAAGATTTCGCGGTGATCATGAACGAATATGCGCTGGTTGTGGGCATTATTACCCTGAATGATGTAATGACCACGCTGATGGGCGATCTGGTTGGCCAGGGTATGGAAGAGCAGATTGTGGCGCGCGATGAGAATTCATGGCTGGTTGAAGGCGGTACGCCGATTGATGACGTGATGCGCGTGCTGGACATTGATGATTTCCCGCAGTCAGGCAACTACGAAACCATCGGCGGCTTTATGATGTATATGTTGCGTAAGATTCCGAAGCGTACCGATTTTGTGAAGTTTGCTGGCTACAAGTTCGAGGTGGTGGATATTGATAGCTATCGCATCGATCAGCTGCTGGTCACCCGCATCGATGAACGACCGCCGGTGCTGAGCATGACAAAAAGCGAAGAAGAGTAGAATGACCAGCAGTCTGGCCCAGCAGGCGTAATTGCTGCAGGCAGTCTGGAAACGGACAGCGCGGAACAACCGGAATGTGACGTAGTCTGTGAGAATTGTTGGCACTGCTCAGGTTCAGAGTGACAAATAAAATGGCCTGACTGGCCAGACACTAAGGGCGCCATCGGCGCCCTTATGATTAGTTGAACTCAAGTTTGAGACGAACGACCTGGCGGTTAATTTCTGACATCACGCTCAGGTGCTGTTTGTCTTTGACGCGCGGGATTAATACTTTCCCTTTGTCGAACTCGAACGCGCCGACGTCCTTGATATACAACCTTCCTTTGAACAGCGTTTTTACATATTTCGCTATTTGTAGCGGATTATAGCGCTGGAAGATCTTCATACTGACTAACTCCTGTACATTTTTAAGCACGCTTCGCCGTTTCCAAATTTGGTTCCAGCCCATGAAGCGCGAATTCGCGATAACTATAGAACACTCAAACCTACTAATGTTCCTAAAAGTGATTTTTTTTACTGAATTGACACATCATTACAGAACACTCTGTTATCAGGCTCACACAACACAGTATAAACCTTCGTTGGTTAAGGAATTGTGGCGGCCATAACAAACCTGACACCTTTCCAGGACAGGCGCATCATCCCTGCTTACTATTGCAGTAAAATGACTAACTGGTCTGATCACTCAAGGAAATAGCAATGCGAATAATTCTGGCAGCTGTAGCGTTGTCTTTACTGATACCGGCAAGCGTGATGGCTCATGACCTCAGGCAGGATATGCGGGTACCGGCCGTTGGCGTGAACGACAAAGGCGAGCTGTTATTGCAGCAGGATAAGTTTAGCTACAAAAACTGGAATAGCGCGCAGCTCGGCGGAAAAGTTCGCGTGGTTCAGCACATCGCGGGTCGCTCATCCGCTAAAGAGATGAATGCCGCATTGATCGAGGCGATTAAGGCCGCGAAGCTGCCGCATGATCGCTATCAGACCACCACCATCGTGAATACAGATGATGCCATTCCCGGTACGGGCATGTTTGTGCGCAGCAGCGTCGAGACTAACAAGCAGCAATATCCGTGGTCGCAGTTTGTTGTCGACAGCAAGGGCAATGTGCAGCATGCCTGGCAGTTACAGCCGGGCGGTTCCGCCATTGTGGTGCTGGATAAGCAGGGTAAGGTGAAATTTGTGAAGGATGGATCGCTGACGCAGGATGAAGTGACAAAAGTGATTAAGCTGGTCACCTCCCTGCTGAAGGATTAATCGCTGAAGCCCCGGTGGGGAGAGCATCGCCCGCCGGGGTTTCAGCCTTCAGCAGGCTGAGCGCTCAGACAGCGTTAAAACAGTGATACGCGGAAGCCAGGATTAAGGAAGGATTCGCGCGGCGCGTAGTCCAGAGTTTTACCCTGCCAGTCGTGCACATGCGCGCCCGCCGCCATCGCCACGGCATGGCCCGCGCCGGTATCCCAGATGTTGGTGGGTCCGAAACGGGGATAGAGCTGGGCTTTTCCTTCTGCCACCAGGCAGAATTTCAGTGAGGATCCGGTCGCGACGGTCTGATGTTCACCTAACTGCTTCAGGTACTCTTTCATCTCATCGTCGTCGCCATGTGAACGGCTCACCACCACCAGCGGAGGACGCGCATCACGGACATGAATCTGTTCACGCTGACCGCCCTCCTCTTTCCACGCTTTGCCGTCTGCAGCGGAGTACATCACGCCCAGCACTGGCGCATAGACCACGCCCATTACCGGCTTGCCCGCTTCGATTAGCGCAATGTTAACGGTGAATTCGCCGTTACGCTTGATGAACTCTTTGGTGCCATCCAGCGGATCGACCAGCCAGTAGCGCTGCCAGTGCTGACGCACCTCCCAGGCTGGCGGATCTTCTTCTGACAGCACGGGGAGATCAGGCGTTAACTTTTTGAGGCCAGCGAGGATCACCTCGTGTGCAGCGATATCCGCGGCGGTCACCGGTGAATCATCCGATTTGTGAGAAACGTCAAGCGGCGCGGCACCGTTATAGACCTGCATAATCGCGTCGCCTGCTTCGCGTGCCAGTTGGCAGATTTGCTCTAACATTTTTCACCTCATTGTGTCTGTCTGCTGCAGGATCAGCTCATCGTCAGATAGTGACATTTTAGCAGTTCCGCCTGAAGAACCCATTTACAGGCACTCCGGCGATTCAATTTATAGATATATCAATATCATAGTTACCCATTTATCGCCACGCCTGTGCCGCTACGCCTCCATCGTTTAAGAATCCGTCGCTGACCGATGCGCTAAAACGTTATACCCATCACGATTTAAAATGACTATCTGTCATGCTTTTACATTATTTTGAGATCCTTATTTATTTTGCAGCAGGAGCAAGCATGTTTAAGCCCGGAATGATGTTACTGGCACTGAGCGTTTCCGTCGCCACCCAGGCGGCGACGGTGGATTTGCGGATACTGGAAACCACCGATCTGCACAGCAATATGATGGATTTCGACTATTACAAAGACACGCCAAGCGAGAAGTTTGGTCTGGTGCGAACCGCCACGCTGATCCACGCCGCACGCCAGGAGGTGAAAAACAGCCTGCTGGTCGATAACGGCGACATCATTCAGGGCAGCCCGCTGGGTGACTACATGGCGGCCAAAGGATTACGTGAGGGCGAGATCCATCCGGTCTACAAGGCGCTCAACACGCTGGATTACAGCGTCGGTAACCTCGGCAATCATGAATTCAATTATGGCCTGCCCTACCTGAAAAAAGCGCTGGCGGGCGCACGCTTTCCCTATGTGAACGCCAACGTGATTGATGTGAAGAGCGGCAAACCGCTGTTTACCCCATACCTCATCAAATCCACTACGGTGGTTGATCGCGAGGGCAAAACGCAGACCCTGAAGATAGGTTATATCGGCTTTGTGCCGCCGCAGATCATGGTGTGGGATAAAGCCAACCTGCAGGGCAAGGTACGCGTCGATGACATCACCGAAACGGCTCGCCGCTACGTGCCTGAGATGCGCGCGCAGGGCGCCGATCTGATTATCGCTATTCCCCACTCCGGCCTGAGCAGCGAGCCGTATCACACGATGGCGGAGAACTCGGTTTACTATCTCAGCCAGGTGGAAGGCATTAACGCCATCCTGTTTGGTCATGCGCATGCGGTCTTCCCCGGCAAGGATTTCGCTGACATCAAGGGCGCAGATATCGCCAACGGCACCCTGAACGGTATTCCGGCGGTAATGCCCGGCATGTGGGGCGATCATCTTGGCGTGGTCGACCTGGTGCTGAACAATGAGGGCGGACGCTGGCAGGTGAGCAGCGGCAAAGCACAGGCGCGGCCAATCTACGATACCGCAGCGAAGAAATCGCTGGCGGCAGAGGATCCGGCGCTGATGAAGGTACTGGCTGACGATCACCGCGCCACGCGGGAGTTTGTGGCGAAGCCCATCGGCAAGTCCGCCGATGTGATGTACAGCTACCTGTCGCTGGTACAGGACGATCCGACGGTACAGATCGTCAATAATGCCCAGCGCACCTACGTGGAGCATTTCATTCAGGGCGATCCGGATCTTGGCCGCCTGCCGGTGCTCTCTGCTGCTGCGCCGTTTAAAGCGGGCGGACGTAAAAACGATCCGGCCAGCTATGTCGAAGTGGAGAAAGGCGCGCTGACCTTCCGTAACGCGGCCGATCTCTATCTCTATCCCAATACCCTGGTGGTCATGAAAGTCACCGGTGCGCAGGTAAAAGAGTGGCTGGAGTGCTCAGCGGGCCAGTTTAATCAGATCGATCCCCACAGCACGAAAACGCAGTCGCTGATCAACTGGGATTTCCGCACCTATAACTTTGATGTGATTGACGGGGTTAATTATCAGATTGATGTGACCCAGCCCGCGCGCTACGACGCAGAGTGTCAGTTGATCCATCCTGAGGCCTCACGTATCCATCAGCTTAGCTGGCAGGGTAAACCCGTCGATCCACAGGCGACCTTCCTGGTGGCGACCAATAACTATCGCGCTTACGGCGGCAAGTTTGCCGGCACCGGAGATAAATACATTGCCTTTGCCTCACCGGATGAGAACCGTTCCGTGGTTGCCGCCTACATCAGCGCGGAAACCAAAGCGCACGGTGAAGTTCAGCCGAAGGCGGACAATAACTGGCGGCTGGCACCGATTACCTCAACCACCCCACTCGACATTCAGTTTGAAACGGCACCGGGTGATAAAGCGACCGGATTTATTAAGCAGCATGCGCAATATCCGCTTCAGCCCAAAGGGACAGATGCGATCGGCTTTGCTCTGTGGCAGGTGAATTTACAGCAGAAATAAGGCGGAAGAAAACGCTGCAACCGGGGGGGTTGCAGCGTCCGGAATTACAGAATTTCCAGCAGTTCGACTTCGAAGATCAGGGTGCTGAATGGTGGGATAGAGGCACCCGCACCGCGCTCGCCATACGCGAGGTTCTGTGGGATCACCAGTTCCCATTTTGAGCCAACCGGCATCAGGGTCAGCGCTTCAATCCAGCCTGGAATTACGCCGCTTACCGGGAATTCCGCCGGTTCGCCACGGGCAACAGAGCTGTCGAATACGCTGCCGTCGATCAGTTTACCGGTGTAGTGAACGCGTACGCGATCCTGACGTGATGGGATTGGACCCTCGCCCTGCGTAATCACGCTGAACTGCAGGCCTGATTCGGTGCTGCTCACGCCTTCACGCTGCGCATGTTCCTGCAGGAACGCCTGACCTTCTGCGGCCATGGCTTCGGTGCGTTCACGACGCACGCCTTCAGCGCGTTCATGCACTTCACGCAGTGCGCGATGAACCACATCAACCGGTACGGCCGGCGAGTTCCCTTCCAGCGCGTCGCGCAGACCCGCGAGCAGTGCTTCTGGTTGCAGACCCTGCAGACCAGATTCCAGCAACTGCTGGCCAACCTGTAAACCAATACCGTAACTTGCTTGTGCTTCGACGCTGTCGAAAGAAGGGGTAGTCATCTTCGTTCCTTTCACTCTCGGATAAATTCGAACGGGCAGCATAGCAGCGCAGGCCGCTGGCGTAAAATGCCCTGCATCGCAGATGACTTTTGCCGGGGAAAGAGAAACAATAGAGCCGTCAATTTTATCAATGCTGGCAGGCACTTCGCGCCGGTATTGCCCATACTATAACTATCGGGGGGGATCACCCCCTCTGTAGCACACGAATAAGAGAGCAAACATGGGCCAGATAGCCCCACGACGCCGCAGGATGCGTGCAAAATATCTTGTATCCCGGCTGCAGACCTGGCTGGCCGCACGCAGGCTAAAGCAGCCTGCCGGAGAGGAGGAACCCCGAATGGCTTCAGACACGTCATCCCGCCTGCCGACATGGCTTCAGCGTATCTGGCATTTTACCGACCACATTCGCTGGATGGACCCGCTGCCTGCGCCGCACCGCCGTGGCATTGTGGCCGCACTGCTGGTGATGCTGGTGGCGTTTCTCTGGCCCGCCAGCACGCTGCGCTATCCGGTCGAGCAGCCGGTCGCACCCCAGACGGAGAAAGAGGTGCCGATGCAGGCGGATATTTATGAGAACAACAGTAGCCGCCAGCCGTCATCCCCACCGTCTCAGCAGACGCCAAAAGCCGATTCTCAGGGTGAGTGGCGCAATCTGACCATCGCTTCCGGTCAGACGCTGGCGCAGCTGTTTCGTGATAATAGTCTGCCGGTCAATGATGTGTTTGCGATGGCGCGGGTGGAAGGCAGCGATCAGCCACTCAGCTCACTGAAAAGCGGTCAGCAGGTGAAAATCCGTCAGGATGCGCAGGGGGCGGTAACAGGTCTGACGGTGGAGGGCGCAAACGGTCCGGTGCTGTTTACACGTCAGCCAGACGGCAGCTTTATTCGCGCGCAGTAACGCGAACAGCGGCGATTGAAAGGCACAAAAACAAAAACGCCGGCACAGGGCCGGCGTTTGTGTCGTGCTCAGTTAATAAAGATTAACCAGCAACTACTTTCACGTTCAGTTTCGCGAATACTTCGCTGTGAACCTGGAAGCTTACTTCATGCTCACCGGTAGTGCGCAGAACGCCGTTCGGCAGACGAACTTCGCTCTTAGCCACTTCAACGCCAGCTGCAGTCACTGCATCAGCGATGTCGCGGGCACCGATTGAACCGAACAGTTTACCTTCATCGCCCGCTTTAGACGTGATGGTTACAGTGCCCAGTTCATTGATTTTCTCAGCGCGTGCAGTTGCTGCAGACTGAACGTCAGCCAGTTTGGCTTCCAGTTCAGCACGGCGTGCTTCGAAGAACTCAACGTTTTTCTTGGTAGCAGGAACAGCTTTGCCCTGCGGTACCAGGAAGTTACGAGCGTAGCCCGCTTTAACGTTAACCTGATCACCCAGGGTGCCAAGGTTTGCTACTTTATCAAGCAGAATAACTTGCATTACCTTATCCTCTTAAAGTCGTTAATGGACAGTTGCCGATTACTGATGACGATCAGTGTACGGCAGCAGAGACAGGTAACGCGCACGCTTGATGCAGCGAGCCAACTGACGCTGGTATTTTGCACGAGTACCGGTGATACGGCTCGGGACAATTTTACCGCTTTCGGTAATGTAGTTTTTCAACGTTGCGATGTCTTTGTAATCGATCTCAACAACGCCTTCCGCGGTGAAACGGCAGAACTTGCGACGACGGAAATAACGTGCCATTAGGCTAGTCTCCAGAATCTATCAATTCAATCTGCTCGGCATGGAACACCACTTTGCTCTGGCCATTTCGTGCCTGATGGCAACTAATGAAACCGTCGAGTGTGAGTTGCGTGCCGACCGTTATATGTTGAGTAATCACCTGATGGGCGCTGCCGCTGATAATAACCGGCATACGACACCAGGCTTGCCGGTGAAACCCGGCCTCCTCCTGCACTGAGCGGTGCTCAAGCACGAACTGACAGTGAGGAATTCCTGACGGGCTAACTCTTCGAACCGGTGTCTTGCACACAGTGCCAGACAGGCGAAGTCGATTAACCGTCACGATGGATTACTCTTCAGAATCCCCAGCATCTGACTCATCAGCGGATTCGTTAGCAAAATCTTCGCGACGATCACGACGCTCATCTTTCGCTTTAACCATCGGCGATGCTTCAGTTACCGCGTTTTTAACGCGCATAACCATGCTACGGATAACGGCGTCGTTGAAGCGGAAGTTCGTTTCCAGCTCATCGATCGCTTCCTGCGGCGCTTCAACGTTCATCAGAACGTAATGCGCTTTGTGCAGTTTATTGATCGGGTAAGCCAGCTGACGGCGGCCCCAGTCTTCCAGACGGTGAATCGTGCCTTCTGCACCAGTGATAGCACCAGTGTAACGCTCGATCATGCCAGGAACCTGTTCGCTCTGGTCAGGATGAACCATAAATACGATTTCGTAATGACGCATCGAAATTGCTCCTTACGGATTATTCAGCCTCCTGTCGGGGTCAACCGCGGCCCATGGAAGCAAGGAACGTTATAGGCTGTGTCCCACAAAGGTTCGTTGTGACGAGCGTTTGTGGGACACAGCCTGAGAATGCGGCTGAAAAATTGACGCGTAATCATACTGGCGGCGACGGCTAAACTCAAGCGCACATTTCAACAAATGCCATCCGGCGTGCCATATACGGTAGCTTTTCGTGCTAATCATGTGAATACAGCGCGTTAAGCGGGAAAGGTTCAAAAAAGCTGATAAAGAGCTTCAGGCGGACGATCTGGCGATAATGTGCACAGTCGCTAAACTTAATGCAGACGTTACGGTTTGGCTTATCGGCGTCTAACAGAGTGTGTTCCCTGAAGTGAGGAGTCGGGCATGAAAACGTTCGTCATCGCCACTTTACTGGGTCTCTTCCTGTCTCCACCCGCTCTTGCCAGCAATGCTGACTGTGCGCAGCAGATAAGAAGTCACAGCAGCGAAGCGGCATCGGGTTATATCTACGTTAATCGGCTGGATGCGCCACAAAAGACCCCGGTCAACGCGCCTGCCAGAGCAGCAGAAAAATCGTCTGCGCACTGGTAAGTGCCGGTAAGTTTACGGGCGGCAGATTCACTCTCCGCCCGTTCATTTTTTATAGCTGCTGTTTAAAAAAGCTGACCAGCGCCGTCAATGCTGATGGCGTGATCTTATGTCCAATCTGTTTTTCAGACAGCGAAGTCAGATGCTTCGCCAGCCCGTTGTCACGCAGCGCCCTCTCCAGCCGGACGCTCTCCGCCCAGGGCACCACCTCATCCGCCTCACCATGCCACAACAGCAGCGGACGGTTTGCCAGTGCCTCCAGCCGGTTGCAGGGATCGTAGTCGGCCAGCGGTGCCATGCGGGCAGCAAACTGCGCTTGCTGCTCAGGCGTGTCGGCGACCAGCGGCGGAAACAGCGACTGACTGAGCTGCATAAAATAGCCCGATCCCATCAGGCAGGCGACGCTCTGAATCTGCGGATAACGCGCCATCGCGCCCAGCGCCGTCATGCCGCCCATCGACGCGCCCGCCACCGCAAAGCGCTCGCCGGCGATCAGATCGTCAGCGCGCAGCGCCGATTCCAGCTGCGGCAGCTCATCAATGTTCTGTTTCAGAATCTCCCAGAAGCGGCCAAGGCGTGCATCGGCATCACCGTGATAGCGCGCGCCGTGCAGATCTGCATCCGGCATCACCGCCCGGAACCCCGCCTGTGCCAGCGCGACTGCGAAGTAGGCGTAGACCTCTTTTGAAGAGGTAAAGCCGTGATAAAACAGCACGGTAGGAAGTGGCTGATGCCGTTGTCCGGCAGGCGTGGCGTGCAGGCATTCGATACCGGCCAGCGTTTCTGTGGTGAGTTCAATCATGGTCTCTCCTGAGAAGGGGCAAGGCGTGCCGATTGAGTGTACGTCTGCGGGTTAATTTACGAAATCCCCTGCTGCGTTTAGTCGCCAGATTTCGGCCTAAACTTTTCCCGCGCTTTGCCGTTGATGTTGTGTCCCCCTAACTTGATCAAAGGTAATTTATGAAGCGTCTCTCTCTCAGCGGCCTGAGTCTTGGAGTTAAGCTGTCTGTACTGACGTCTCTCAGCGTAGCGTTATTGTTGCTGGTTCTGACGCTAACCCAGAGCCACACCGCTTCGCGGCAGCTGGAAAATCTCGCCATCGATGACATGCAAAACCAGGTGCAGGGCATCAGTGAAATGGCCACTATGTTCAACGCCACCCTCACCGAAGAGGTGGCTCACTACACCAGTCTGTTTACCAGTTTCCTGCCTAAGCGTTTTAGCCTGGATGAAGGCTCCCGGGTGCAGGTCGGTGCCTTCTCGACGCCGGTGCTGCGCGCCGGGTTAAAAACGCTGAACCTCGACCAGACCGCGGTAGACGATTTCACCGAACGCACCGCCGCCGTGGCGACCATTTTTGTGCGCGACGGCGATGATTTTATCCGTATTTCCACCTCGCTGAAAAAGCAGGATGGCAGTCGCGCAATCGGTACGCAGCTTGACCGCAACGGCGCCGCCTGGAAAAGCGTCAGTCAGGGCGACGTCTATCAGGGGCTGGCGACGCTGTTCGGCCATCGCTACATCACACAATATCAGCCGGTAAAAGATGAGAGTGGCAAGGTTGTCGCCATCCTGTTTGTCGGCGTTGGCATTGATAAGCAGTATGCGCTGATGCGTGAAAAAATCCTGGCACGCAAGCTGGGTGATAGTGGTCATTTCTTTGTGCTCAACGGCACGCCCGGTAAGACGCAGGGAGAGTATCTGTTCGATCAGCACAACGAAGGAAAACGACCCGCCTGGGATGACGCGACACTCCAGCCGCTGCTGACTCAGCCGCAGGGCATGCTGCAGGCAGAGATCAACGGCGAGCACCAGATTCTGGCCTGGCAGCAGCTGCCGGGCTGGAACTGGGTGATCGCCGGCGAAGTTAACCGTGAAAGCCTGCTCGCCCCGATTACGCATAGCCGTAACCTGTTCCTGATAACCGGACTGATTCTGGTGGTGGTCTTTGCGCTGGGGTTTGTCTGGTACAGCCGTCGGGCGATTACCCGTCCGCTGCAGCAGGTGATCCATCTGGCGGAGCAGTATGCCGCCGGGAATCTGCAGGTCCATATGGATACCCAGCGTCGCGATGAAGTGGGCCAGTTGATCGTTGCGATCAACGGCATTGGCGATGGTCTGGAGAAAATCGTCAGCCAGGTGCGCGGCGCGGCGCAGGAGATCAGCGACGGCACGGACACCATCGCGGCCAGCAGTCATAACATCAGCGAGCAGATCGGGCGTCAGGCCAGCAGCGTGGAGCAGACCTCTGCCAGCATGGAGCAGTTTGGCGCGACGGTTGAACACACCGCAGACAGCCTGCGTCAGGCGATGTCACTGGTGGCCGAAGCCAGCGATATCGTCAGTCACGGCAGCCAGACGGTCGTGCGCTCGGTCAACACCATGTCGGCGATTAAGGTTTCATCACAAAGCATTGCGGATATCACCCACGTGATTGAGTCGATCGCCTTCCAGACCAATATCCTGGCGCTGAATGCCGCCGTTGAAGCGGCACGTGCCGGGGAACAGGGCCGTGGCTTTGCCGTGGTGGCCGCAGAAGTGCGTGCGCTGGCACAGCGTTCTGCGCAGGCCGCTAAAGAGATTGATGGACTGATTGCGACCTCCATCAGCAACGTGGCGGAAGGCCATCAGTTATCTGAGCAGACGCGCGATGCGATGAGCGACATTGTGACCCACATCGAGCAGGTGCAGGCGCTGATGGGCGAGATCAACGTGGCGGCGCAGCAGCAGGCGGCAGGCATCGGCCAGGTTAATCTGGCGATGAACCAGATCAGCCAGGCGACTCACCAGAACAGCGAACTGGTGACACAGGCGGAAAACAGCGCGCAGAACCTGAGTGATAAAGGGCATCACCTGACCCAGCTGGTCAGCGTATTCAGCCTTAAATCCTGACGTCATTCAGGGCGATGGCATACACTTAATGCTTCGTCCTGAAAGAGGGTTTTGCTATGCGTTTCGCTTATTTACTGGTGATAAGCCTGCTGCTGGCAGGCTGTTCCGCGCTTGAGACCACGCCAAAAGCACCGCCCGCGCCGACGCAACAGGCGCAGGAGATTTCACGGGCGCAGAGTGGTGGTTTGCCGAAACTGGGCAATATTACCGTTAATGTGCGCGGCTCACCGGATGATGCCGGGCGGGCCGTGGCCACCCGGGCTAACCAGGCCGGTGCGGCTTACTATCAGATCGTGGCGCTGAGTGAAACGGTAATGCCCGGTCTCTGGTACGCCAGCGCGATTCTTTACGGCGCATCACCTGCCACAGGCACGGGCCAGTAAACGGTCTGTGATTGCTGCCTCAAGGGGGCGGGAGCCACGCCGATCGAGCCACTGCTGGCACCATGCATCCGCCAGCGGCGGTTCGCCATATTTCAGTAGCTGAGCGCCGGTCGCAAGCTGCAGCAGCGTGCGGGTCACCTCGCGCGCCTGCTCTTCGGGGACTTTGCTCATTCGCAGCCGTAACTGACGCCAGCGCGCATCGAAATGACGATTACTCCCTTTCACCGCTTCAAATTCCTGACTCAGCATCTCCGAAACCTCTGCCTGACGGGTGAGCACGCGCAGTACGTCAAGACACATCACGTTGCCCGACCCTTCCCAGATGCTGTTGACCGGTATGTCACGATAGAGGCGCGGCAGCTCGCTCGCTTCGCAGTAGCCGATGCCACCCAGCACTTCCATCGACTCCGCGACGAACGGGGCTCCCGCTTTGCAGATCTGATATTTTGCAGCCGGAGTGAATAAGCGGGCAAACGTGACCTCATGCGGTTTTGCCGGTTGTGACCAGGCGCGCGCCAGCCGCATCAGCAGCGCGGTTTGTCCCTCCAGCTGCAGCGCCTGCTGTGCCAGAACCTGACGCATCAGCGGCTGATCCACCAGGTTTTTCCCCATCACCTGGCGCTGATGTGCATGCCAGAGTGCCACCGAGAATGCACGCCGCATCTGACCATGACTGCCGAGTGCGCAGTCGAAGCGCGTCATACCGCCCATTTTAAGGATCAGCCGCACGCCTTCGCCCTCTTCTCCCAGCAGCCAGCCGGTCGCATCGCGAAACTCCACCTCACAACTGGCATTTGAGCGATTACCCAGCTTATCTTTAAGCTGCTCAAGCTGGATGGCGTTGCGTGACCCGTCAGGCAACAGGCGCGGCAGGAAGAAACAGCTTAATCCGGCGGGCGTCTGCGCCAGCACCAGATGCGCATCGCTCTGCGGCACCGAGAAGAACCATTTGTGGCCGGTCAGCCGGTAGGCTTCACCTGGGCCGCGCGCGCCCAGCGGCTCGGCCCGGGTGGTGCTGGTGAGCAGATCGCTGCCGCCCTGTTTTTCCGTCATGCCCATACCAATCAGCAGACCCCGTTTCTGGTCGCCGGGCTGCGCATGGGTGTCGTAACGATCGCTGAGCAGCGGATCGAGCCAGCCTTCGAACGCGGCGGGCAGATAAGTCTGCAGCAGTGGAATGGCCGCGTGCGTCATGGTCACCGGGCAAAGCGTGCCCGCTTCAACCTGCGCATGCAGAATAAAGCGCGCAGCGCGCGCCACGCTGGCCTGTTCACGTACTGTGGGATGCCAGCTGAGATTATGCAGGCGGCTGGCGCAGACACCCTGCATCAGCAGGTGCCAGGCGGGGTGAAAACGGACTTCATCCATCCGTACGCCGCGGGCGTCGTAGCGCAGCAGTTCAGGTGGCTCCGCGTTGGCGAGCCGACCCAGTTCCAGCGACTCGGCGCTGCCCAGCTGTCGGCCTACCGAAGCCAGCCACTCCCGATCCCATCCGGCGCCTTCGCGTGACAGTGCCTCGCCGAGCGGCGTATCAGACAGGAACAGGTTGCTGTTGCTCAGAGGATGGGGCTGATTAAAAACGGTGTGTGTTGTCCAGGTCATAACCACTCCTCGCGGATGTCACTCAGTAAGTATACCCGTCGTCTTTCAAGCTGCATTTTTGTTGGCTGCGTTCACTCACCCGAATCACTTACTCATGTAAGCTCATCGGGATTCGTTCTCTTGCCGCCTCAATGCAACCCGAAATCCTTTGGGTATATACGAATGACGCGCAGTTATGCCTGGTACAGAAACTAATTTGTGGCGAGGATCACATCGGGGATCAGGCGTTGCGCTGACGCACCGCTTCAAACAGGCAGACACCCGTAGCCACCGAGACATTCAGCGAAGAGACGCTGCCGGCCATCGGAATGCTGATCAGCTCATCGCAATGCTCACGGGTCAGACGACGCATGCCTTCCCCTTCCGCGCCCATCACCAGCGCCATCGGACCGGTCATTTTGCTCTGGAAGACAGTATGGTCAGCTTCACCTGCGGTACCGACAACCCAGATGTTGTACTCCTGCAACAGACGCAGGGTACGTGCCAGGTTGGTGACGCGGATCAACGGCACATTTTCTGCCGCGCCGCTGGCCACTTTTTTGGCCGTTGCATTCAGAGGCGCAGAGCGATCTTTCGGCACGATAATCGCGTGCACACCGGCCGCATCGGCACTGCGCAGGCAGGCACCCAGATTGTGCGGATCGGTGACGCCGTCCAGCACCAGCAGGAAGGGTTTATCCAGGCTCTGCAGCAGATCCGGCAGGTCGCCTTCCTGATACTGACGACCCGGTTTTACCCGCGCCACAATACCCTGATGTACACCGCCTTCAACCTGGCTGTCGAGCCACTTGCGCTCGGCCAGCTGAATCACGATCCCCTGAGCTTCCAGCGCGGCGACCACGGGTTGCAGGCGACGATCGTCGCGGCCTTTGAGGATAAAGACTTCCTGGAAACGTTGTGGATCACGTTCCAGCAGCGCCTGCACGGCATGGATACCAAAAATAATTTCGCTCATCGATCTGCTCAGTGTTTGGAAATGAATGAATGACCGCCCTTTCTCAGTGAGAAAGGGCGGGTGCGCGCATCAGTCAGGCTGCGCCTTTTTTCTGGCGCGCTTCGCCCGGGTGGCGGCGGCGATTTTACGGGTTTTTTCCGAGACGTTTTTACTTTTATTCTCGGTATTTGCAGCGGCGGTCTTGCCCTTGTCACCCCGGAAAGCGGCGTCCGGCTCGAAGTTGGACTTCTTGCTCGCATCACGACGGCGTTTCGCTGGCGCTTTGTCGTCACGCTTCGCCCGGTCGCGTGCGGTTTTGCCTTCACCACGTACCTGACGCTGGCTGGAGATCAGGGCAAAGTCGATTTTACGCTCGTCCATATGGACAGCTTCAACACGCACTTCAACCGTGTCACCCAGACGATAGGTGCGACCGCCCGATTCACCGATCAGACGCTGACCTACCGGGTCAAAACGGTAGTAATCGTTGTCGAGCGTCGAAACGTGGACCAGACCATCAATGAACAGATCGCTTAAGCGTACAAAGAAGCCAAATCCGGTCACGCTGGAAATGACGCCGTTGAAGACGTTGCCAACCTGATCCTGCATGAAGTCACACTTGAGCCAGTCCGCGACGTCACGGGTCGCTTCATCGGCGCGGCGTTCGGTCAGGGAACAGTGCAGGCCCAGTTGCAGCATCTGCGGCATGTCGTAGTGATAGCCGCCGGTTGCTGTCGTCATATCTTTGGCGACGCTGCGATCTCTCGGCATCAGGTATTTAATGGCGCGCTGTACCAGGCCTTTACCTTCGTCCTGCTCTTTTGCCAGCAGATATTTGATGGCGCGATGCAGCGTCAGATCCGGATAACGACGGATTGGCGAGGTAAAGTGCGCATACGACGAGAGCGCCAGACCAAAGTGACCGCGGTTTTCCGGATCGTAAACGGCCTGCTTCATCGAACGCAGCAGCATGGTTTGCAGCATTTCCGCATCAGGACGATCGGCAACCTGCTTCAGCAGCGCCGCATAGTCGATTGGCTGCGGTTTATTGCCGCCAGGCAGGCTCAGTCCCAGCTCGTTGAGCACGGTACGGAAGCTCTTGATGCTTTCGTCGGTCGGGCGATCGTGATCGCGGAACAGCGCCGGTTCCTGATTTTTCTCAACGAAGCGTGCCGAGGCGATGTTCGCCAGGATCATGCACTCTTCGATCAGCTTATGGGCGTCATTACGTGACACGCGCTCAACACGCTCAATACGGCGCTCGGCGTTGAAGATAAACTTCGCCTCTTCCGTTTCAAACGAGATACCGCCGCGCTCTTCACGAGCGGCTTCCAGCGCATGATAGAGGTTGTTAAGCTCTTCAAGGTCTTTAACCAGCGGCGCATACTGCTGGCGCAGCTCTTTGTCGCCCTGCAGAATGTTCCAGACTTTGTTGTAGGTCAGACGCGCATGGGAGTTCATCACCGCTTCGTAGTGCTTGAAGCCGGTCAGTTTACCTTTGGTCGAGATGGTCATCTCGCACACCATACAGAGGCGATCGACCTGCGGGTTAAGCGAACATAAGCCATTCGACAGCACTTCCGGCAGCATCGGCACAACCTGCGACGGGAAGTAGACCGAGGTTCCGCGCTGATGCGCTTCGTCATCCAGTGGGGTGCCAGGACGGACGTAATAGCTGACATCCGCGATAGCTACCCACAGACGCCATCCGCCACCGCGCTTCTTCTCACAGTAAACAGCATCATCAAAGTCACGGGCATCTTCACCATCGATGGTGACCAGCGGCAGCTTACGCAGATCGACGCGGCCTTTTTTGGCCTCTTCCGGGACTTCTTCTTTCAGTTTGCTGACCTGAGCTTCCACTTCCGGCGGCCAGGTGTGCGGGATTTCATGCGTACGCAGCGCCATATCCACGGCCAGGCTGGTACCCATATCATCGCCCAGAATCTCGGCGATTTTACCGATCGCTTTGCTGCGACGGTTCGGACGCTGGACCAGCTCAACCACCACCACGGAACCCATGCGGGCATTCATCGTCTCTTCAGGCGGGATGAGGATGTCAAAACTCAGGCGACTGTCGTCCGGCACTACGAAGCCAGCACCGGCATCGGTAAAGTAACGGCCAACGATCTGATTGTTGCGGGGTTCCTGCACCCGGACCACGCGCGCTTCGCGGCGGCCTTTGCGATCGGCACCCAGCGGCTGCGCCAGGATCACGTCACCGTGCATACAGAATTTCATCTGTTCTGCGGAAAGGTAGAGGTCATCTTTCTGACCTTCTGCCCGCAGGAAGCCGTAGCCATCGCGGTGGCCAATGACTTTACCGCGCAGGAGATCAAGACGTTCTGGCAGGGCATAACACTGACGGCGGGTGAACACCAGCTGACCATCACGCTCCATGGCGCGAAGGCGGCGACGCAGCGCCTCAAGGTGTTCTTCTTCCTGCAGATTCATCTCTTCAGCCAGCTCTTCGCGGCTGGCCGGTTTTTCACGTTTTTCTAACAGAGCCAGAATAAATTCACGGCTCGGAATAGGGTTTTCGTATTTTTCAGCTTCTCTATCCTGAAAAGGATCTTTTGACATAGCGGTTCCTCCGATGTCATTTAATATTTATTTCCACCGGCGATCTGGACAAGATGATCTCATAAAGTGGTGTATTTCCTTCGACCAGATCTGCCAACGTATAGCTATCCAGCTCCTGCAAAAATCGCTGCACCGCGTCATGTAACGCCTGCTTCAGACGACAGGCTGGCGTGATGGAACAGGACGCGCAATCCACTAATTGTAGTGGTTCCATCTTACGTACCACATCGCCAATGACAATCTGACGAGCTGGCATACCCAGACGAATGCCCCCGTTTTTACCACGCGTTGCGGCGACATAGCCCGCCCGGCTCAGCTGATTGATGATTTTGACCATATGATTACGGGACAAACCATAAGTGTTCGTCACTTCCGTAATATTGGTCTGCTGACCTTCCGGCAACGATGCCAGATAAATCAGTGCCCGTAAGCCATAATCAGTAAAACTCGTGAGCTGCACAGTAACCTCAGTGAACCTTCAGGCGCGGCATGACCTTATTCGCCCTGTGATTGATGCCAGGATTAAATCGGATCGCCATTCGATTAGCTACGATGATAAACCAGAGTCTGTCTGGCCGTGCGCTTTTTTAAGCCAGCAGAAGGTTTGACAAGCGAAGGGAGGTTAAGTGGCATCAAAGAATGGAAAAACAAGGGCCGGACAGCGTCCGGCCTGAATGATTACGCGTCGAACGGGTCGCGCAGAATCATTGTTTCACTACGATCAGGGCCGGTTGAGATGATATCAATCGGCACACCCGTTACCTCTTCCACACGCTTGATGTAGTCACGCGCAGCCTGAGGCAAACCTTCCAGCGTCTTGACGCCAAACGTTGTCTCGCTCCAGCCTGGCAGGGTTTCGTAGATCGGCTCAATGCCTTCCCAGTTCTCTGCCGCCAGTGGCGTGGTGGTCACTTCGCGGCCATCAGGCATACGATAAGCCACACAGATCTTCACCTCTTTCAGGCCATCCAGCACGTCCAGCTTGGTCATGCAGAAACCTGACAGGGAGTTGATCTGGACCGCGCGGCGAACCGCTACCGCATCCAGCCAGCCGGTACGACGACGGCGACCGGTGGTCGCACCAAACTCATTACCCTGCGCACAGAGGAATTCGCCGGTTTCATCGAACAGCTCGGTCGGGAACGGGCCTGCGCCAACGCGGGTTGAGTAAGCTTTCACAATACCCAGCACGTAGTCGACATAACGCGGGCCAATGCCTGAACCGGTCGCTACGCCACCTGCGGTGGTGTTGGATGAGGTCACGTACGGATAGGTACCGTGATCGATATCCAGCAGCGTACCCTGCGCCCCTTCAAACATAATCAGATCGCCACGCTTACGCGCGACGTCCAGCAGTTCAGAGACGTCAATGACCATGCCAGTTATGATGTCAGCGACTTCCATCACATCACTCAGCACTTTATCGAAGTCAACTGCCGGCTCTTTGTAGTACTCCACCAGCTGGAAGTTGTAGAAATCGACCACTTCTTTCAGCTTGGCAGCAAAGGTTTCTTTGTTAAACAGGTCGCTGACGCGCAGGGCACGGCGAGCGACTTTATCTTCATAAGCCGGTCCGATGCCACGACCCGTGGTACCAATCGCTTTGGCGCCACGAGCACGTTCACGCGCCATATCCATCGCAACATGATATTGCAGGATCAGCGGACAGGCTTCAGAAATCAGCAGACGTTCACGTACCGGAATCCCGCGCGCTTCCAGGCCTTTCATCTCTTTCATTAAGGCTTCAGGAGAGAGCACTACGCCGTTACCAATGATGCTGGTGACGTTATCGCGCAGAATGCCAGAAGGGATCAGGTGGAGGACGGTTTTTTCACCGTTGATGACAAGCGTGTGGCCCGCATTGTGGCCGCCTTGATAACGCACAACGTAATTCGCGCGCTCAGTCAGAAGGTCTACAATCTTACCTTTACCTTCGTCACCCCATTGGGTGCCCAGTACGACGACGTTCTTACCCATTTCTCAAAATCACCGATTGCTTAAAAAAGGATTCTACCATCTGATCCCGTGGTTTTCAGCACTTTTAGCATACGATTGCGCGCTTTTTTGCCTGAGTTTTGATCACTACAACATGTTGGGGATAATAGCGTTGAAAGGCACAATTTAGCCGGTCTGAACGTCAGCCTCAGAGGTTACCGTGCAGGCTGAGCATGCAGTAAATCACCATGCCAGCAACGACCAGTCCTCCACCAAAGCGGTGCAGCAGACGATCGGGCAACCGCGTCATCGTCAGGATCATGCGTCGCCAGGCGCGCGGCATAAACATCGGTCCCAACCCTTCCAGCACTAACACCAGCGCCAGCGCCATCCAGATGCTTGTTTTCATTCTGATACCCAAAAAAAAGGGCCGACAACATTGTCGGCCCACAGGTTATATCAGTTCTTAGCGTGTCGCGTTAGAGGGCGCCTTCATATATCGGAAGAAGTCGCTATCCGGGCTTAATACCATCACATCCTGATCGCTATTGAAGCTGTTTTCATAGGCACGCAGGCTACGAATAAAGGCATAGAAGTCAGGATCTTTGCTGAACGAATCGGCAAACAATCGCGCCGTTTCCGCATCACCGTCACCGCGTGTAATCAGCGCTTCACGCTGGGCTTCAGCCAGAGTACGGGTAACCTGGTAATCGGCCTGGGCGCGCAGTTTTTCCGCCTCTTCCTGACCCTGTGAACGCTGGCTACGCGCTACCGCTTCACGCTCAGCACGCATACGGTTGAAGATCGCATCAGACACTTCGGTCGGCAGGTTGATCTGCTTGATGCGTACATCCACCACCTGAATACCTAACGCCGCCATACTGTTCGGGTTTGGTGCTGGCTCGCTGCTGTTGGTTTCACGCTCGACACGGGCCGCTGCACTGGCAATCGCGTCATCAGCCGCAGGGGTTGCGATTTCATCATCGTTGCCTGCAGAGCCGGTATTCAGCGCGTCACGCACATCGGTGGTCAGACGACCACGGGAGTCCGTTACGATATCTTTCACATCCAGACGACCCATCTCAGAACGCAAGCGGTCACTGAACTTACGTTTCAGCAGCACTTCCGCCTGAGAGACATCACCGCCACCGGTGGCCAGGTAGTAGCGACTGAAGTCGCTGATACGCCACTTGATGTAGGAGTCCACGATCAGATCTTTCTTCTCTTTGGTGACGAAGCGATCGGCCTGGTTATCCATGGTCTGGATACGCGCATCCAGCGTTTTAACCGTTTCCAGGAATGGAATCTTGAAATGCAGACCCGGCTCGAACACCTGCGGTTTGTTTTCGCCGTCGCGCAGGACTTTACCGAAGCGCAGAACAATGCCTCGCTGCCCTTCCTGCACCACAAACAGGGACGCATAGAGCGCCACCAGCACGACAATGATTAAAAATACTATTGGCTTACGCATCGATTACTCTCTCCCTTCGCGCTGGCTGTCGCTGCGCTGAGCATTTGCCCGACGCTGATCCATGATGTTGTCCGGACTGTATGACGACGTGTCATTGCGGCTGGCACTGCTATCGGAGCGCGCAGGCTGCGAAGAACCGTTCGCGCCTTTCTGACCATTCTGGCCCGATGAAGTCTGACCGCCACGCATCAGTTGATCCAGCGGCAGCACCATCAGGTTATTACTCCGATCGTTAACCAGTACTTTGCGGGTATGGCTCAGCACACGTTCCATGGTCTCGATATAGAGACGCTCTTTGGTGATTTCGGGTGCAGCTTTATACTCAGGCAGGATCTTGGCGAAACGCGCCACCTCACCCTGCGCTTCCAGAACGGTACGCTCTTTGTAAGCGCGTGCCTCTTCCAGAATACGTTGCGCCTGGCCGTTAGCACGAGGCTGAACTTCGTTGGCGTAAGCTTCGGCTTCGCGAACGTACTGCTCGCGGTTTTCGCGTGCGGCAATCGCGTCATCAAATGCAGACTTCACCTCTTCCGGCGGACGTGCAGCCTGGAAGTTGACGTCCAGCACCGCGATCCCCATGTTATAAGGGCGAATCGTCTCGTCGATTTCACGCTGGGTATCGCTACGCACCACGGTACGACCTTCGGTCAGGATGCGGTCCATGGTAGAGCGACCAATCACGCCGCGCAGTGCGCTGTCAGTAGCCTGACGCAGGCTGTCGTCCGCGCTGGTCACAGCATAAAGATAACGTTCCGGATCGGTCACGCGGTACTGCACGTTCATCTCCACGCGTACCACGTTCTCATCCGAAGTCAGCATGACGCCAGAAGCAGCCAGTTCGCGCACCGATTCAACGTTAACCGCACGCACCTGATCAACGAATGTCGGCTTCCAGTTCAGGCCGGGTTCGACCAGATGACTGAATTTACCGAAGCGCGTCACCACGCCACGTTCCGCTTCTTTGATGGTGTAGAAACCGCTTGCAGCCCAGATGACTACAGCAGCAACAGCCACGATACCAACAATTTTGCCACCGCTGCCGGAGCCGCGCTGACCGTTGTCGTTCTGTTTGCCACCGCCCAGTCCACCAAGCTTCTTGCTCAGCTTACGGAAGATATCATCCAGATCAGGAGGCCCGGATTCCCGTCCTCCCTTATTCCCCCCAGAGTTGCCGCCTTGATTATTGCTGCTTCCCCACGGGTCGCGGTCCTGTCCGTTATTTCCGGGCTGATTCCACGCCATGTTTCTACTCCATTTATTGTAATTACGATTTTTACCCTTCAGCTTTCGGATTGCAGCGGTGTTGGCTGCCTTCGCTCACCCCGGTCACTTACCTGCGTAAGCTCCCGGGGTTTCACTCAGTTGCCGCCTTGCTGAAATCCAAAATAGTCGGGTAACGCCAGCGTATTCGGGTCTGCAAAGAAAGTGCGACAATCTTCAATTTTTAAGGTAAATGCGTTTGGGCAACATCAAACAATGTAACTGGTCAGCGACGGTTCCTGCTTACATAAACGCATCCACTCAATAATGGGCATACGTATCTGCAATCCTACACTGCCGTCTTCTTCATTCCACTCTTTCTCAATCGCCTGCAGCTGATAGAAACGGCTGCGAAGTCGCCCCGCTTCCGGTGGCAGACGTAATGCGTGCTGGGCTATTTCACCCGCCAGACGCTCAGACAGCGCCTGCCATAGCAACGGAATGCCTGCGCCTGTCTGGGCGGAAAGCCAGACGCGGATTGGCAGGTTCTCTTCGTTACGATCGATACGTGGTTCGAATCCGTCGAGCATATCGATTTTATTCATCACCAGTAACGTCGGGATTTCGTCCGCTTCAATCTCTTCCAGTACGGCATCGACGGCGGCGATATTTTCCGTGACGCGAAGGTCAGCCCCATCAATCACGTGCATTAACAGCGTCGCCTGACGAGTCTCCTGCAGCGTGGCTTTAAAAGCGGCAACCAGATCGTGAGGAAGATGGCGAATAAAGCCTACCGTGTCCGCCAGTACCACGTCCCCGACATCAGCAACATTCAGACGGCGCAGTGTGGGGTCGAGCGTCGCAAACAGCTGGTCTGCGGCAAAGACATTGGCGGAGGTCATGGCGTTAAAGAGGGTCGACTTGCCGGCGTTGGTGTAACCCACCAGCGAAACCGTTGGCACATCCGCTTTGGCTCGTGACTGACGTCCCTGCTCACGCTGTTTTTCAACTCGCTCAAGACGAGACAAAATCTGACTGATACGGCCGCGCAACAGCCGGCGGTCCGTTTCTAACTGCGTTTCACCCGGGCCACGTAAACCAATCCCGCCTTTCTGGCGTTCAAGGTGGGTCCAGCCGCGCACCAGACGTGTCGCAAGATGGCGCAGCTGTGCCAGCTCAACCTGCAATTTACCTTCGTGGGTACGTGCGCGTTGGGCAAAGATATCCAGAATTAAACCGGTGCGATCAATGACCCGGCATTCGCACAGGCGCTCGAGGTTTCTTTCCTGAGCGGGCGTAAGGGCATGATCGAATAATACGACCGATGCTCCTGTTGTTTTTACCGCATCGGCAATTTCAACGGCCTTTCCTTCACCGACAAAATACTTGGGGTGTGGCGCTTTGCGGCTGCCAGTAACCACTTGCAGCGCCTCAACGCCAGCAGAAGAGACCAGGGTTTCAAACTCCTGCAAATCTTCTACTTCTTTGTCTTGGGAGAACCAGATGTGTACCAGTACGGCCTGCTCACCGGCTTCATAACGGTCAAACAAGCTATAACCTCGCTAAATAAAAGACCAGGACGGAAAACCGCTGTTCTCCGTTCCTGGCTGTACGGTGACGCGTTATTCTGCGTTATCACCGTCTTGTTGTGGCTGTGGCTGCGCAGTTGTGTTGCTGCCGCCATGATGGTAATTGTTGCTGCCGCCACCGGTATTATTGCTATGGTGAGAAACCGGGCGTGAAGGAACAACGGTAGAAATGGCGTGCTTATACACCATCTGACTCACCGTGTTTTTCAACAAAATGACGAACTGATCAAATGACTCAATCTGACCCTGCAACTTAATACCGTTAACCAGATAAATCGAAACCGGAACACGTTCACGACGCAGTGCGTTCAAAAACGGGTCTTGTAAAGATTGCCCCTTAGCCATTCTATCTTTTCCTTATATGCTTGTTGTTTGTTGCAAGTAGAACCTATGGTTCTGAAAAAAACTGCGTAAAAATTTGCGCACGATAACCCATCAATTGTACACAATCACCCATGCTTCGCACTAAGAACCTGTAACACTGTATCACGCGCCAGCCGGGGCTCGTCACTGTCAAGCCAGTGAACATTTTCCCAACCGCGTAACCAGGTCATCTGTCGCTTAGCAAGCTGCCGGGTTGCGCAAATTCCCCGATAAACCATCTCGCTGTAATCGATTTCGCCCGATAAATAAGACCACATCTGACGATAGCCAACACAACGAATGGAAGGCATGTCCGTATGCAAATCACCTCGTGCAAAAAGGGCCCGAGACTCCGCTTCAAATCCTGACGCCAACATCTGCTCAAAACGCAACGCGATGCGCTGGTGCAGCAATTCACGGCTCGCGGGGGCGATGGCAAACTGTTGCACGTCGTAGGGTAACGCTTCACCGGATGTTTTTGTCAGTTCCGTTAAAGTTTTACCCGAAATAAAAAAAACTTCCAGTGCTCGCGAAAGTCTCTGCGGATCATTCGGATGAATACGACTGCCGGCAACCGGGTCGATTTCACACAGCTGGCGGTGTAAAGCTTCCCAGCCTTTTTCACGCGCCGTTTGCTCTATCCGCTGACGAACGTCGGGATCGGCCGAGGGCAACGGCGACAATCCTTCAAGTAACGCCTTGAAGTAGAGCATGGTTCCACCAACAAGCAACGGTATTCGTCCGGCTTCAACGATATCCGCCATTTCTGCTAAAGCATCCCGCCGGAACTCCGCTGCCGAATAGGCTTCAGCGGGATCGCGAATGTCGAGCAGACGATGGGGGGCCACTGCTAACTCCTCAGCCGACGGTTTCGCCGTACCAATATCCATCTGACGATAGATTAAGGCAGAGTCTACGCTGATTAGTTCCACTGGTAACCGCTTACGCAATTCAATTGCTAAAGCGGTCTTGCCAGAAGCCGTGGGTCCCATCAAAAAAATAGCCTTTGGCCGGCCAGCCTGGTTTAATTCACTCATGCTTCAACGCGTTGATCGCGCTCTCAATCTCTATGGGCTGTAATAAGCCTGAAGGTGGCGATTTCAGCAGTTGTGGGCAAAGCCGTTCAAGCTCTGCCAGCAGGTTGATCGCCTGTGAGTGATTCCAGTCGGAGGACTCTGTATCCTGACGCCGCGCCAGCCACTGGGCCAGTTGCGTCGCAGAGATCTCCTGCTGCCGGGCGAGATAGCCTAACAGCTCAGGAATCAAGATTTGTAAATTTTGTGTTCGTAACGGTAAAGGCACCGCGCGTAAGGTCACGTGGTCGCCTTCGGGCTGAAGATCAATACCCATCTGATTGAGCAGGCTGCTCTTTTCTTTTGCGGCCTGCCGTTCATCCAGGGCGATTTTGAGCCGCACCGGAATCAGCAGGGGTTGCGGTTTAAGTCCCTCTTCACCCGGTTCAAGCTGCGCCTGTTTCAGCCAGCGCGCCGCGACCGGCAGCGCCATCAGCATTAACTTCTGATCCTGCTCCAGCAGCGCATAGTGGTTTTGCAACACGGCCAATACCCGGCCAAAGCTCTGGGCATGCGCGGCCAGCGGCGAGGGTTTTTCGGCCGTACACGGTGCCGGTTCACGGTTTTTTGGCGGCGGCGTGGCGCTGACAGGCGTTTTCAGCAACTGCTGATAAACCGCGCCTTCACGCTGACGATACACGTTCTCTTTGTTTTGCCAGGCCGGCGCCGCTGCGGGCGGTGTTTGCCGCGTGGAGGCTGAAGATTGATTCTCGCTGGCGGGGGCTGAAGGCTGCGCAAAATGATTCCCTCCCGCCGCCTGACGGTTTTCCGGCTGCCAGCGCGGTGCGGCTTCTTCTGCCTGCAGCGCAGGCAAAATGGGTGACGCTATCGCCTGTAATGCGCTGACCACGCCCTGATAAATAAAATCATGCACCAGGCGTGACTGATGAAAACGCACTTCATGCTTGGCCGGGTGAACGTTGACATCCACCTGATGCGGATCGATCTCCAGATAGAGCACATAAGCGGGCTGCTGGTCATCCTGGAGCTGGGTCTGGAAAGCCTGGCGGATAGCGTGATTAATCAGCTTGTCGCGCATCATCCGGCCATTGACGTAGCAATATTGTAACTCGGTGACCTGGCGCGAACCGGCGGGATCGGCGACCCAGCCGCGCAGCGAGAGATCATCATGCTGCCAGTCAATTCGCAGCGCATGCTGAATAAACGTGGTGCCGCAGATAGCTGCCAGTCGCCGTTCGCGCTGGCTCTCCTCGCTGACGGCCCGATACTGACGCATCATTTTGCCGTTGTGGCTCAGTGAAAGCGCGACATCAAAACGCGCCAGTGCAATACGACGGATCACTTCATCGATATGACCGAACTCGGTTTTCTCTGTGCGCATAAATTTGCGGCGCGCCGGGGTGTTATAAAACAGATCCAGCACTTCGAGCGTGGTCCCACAGGGATGCGCAGCCGGTTTAACCGTTACCGTCATATCACGCCCTTCCGCATAGGCCTGCCAGGCTTCGGTTTGATCGGCGGTACGTGAGGTTAAGGTCAGGCGGGAGACAGAACTGATACTGGCGAGCGCTTCACCGCGAAAACCCAGGCTCATGATCGCTTCCAGGTCATCCAGTGAGGCGATTTTACTGGTGGCGTGTCGGGCCAGCGCCATCGACAGCTCGCTTTTCACGATGCCGCAGCCGTTGTCACGAATGCGGATAAGCTTTGCGCCCCCCTTTTCAATATCAACGTCAATGCGCGTTGCACCAGCATCCAGGCTGTTCTCCACCAGCTCTTTTACAACCGATGCAGGGCGTTCAACCACTTCACCCGCCGCAATCTGGTTTGCCAGTTGGGGCGGTAAAATTTGTATCGGCATGGTTTTCCTTTTAGCTGGCCGCCCGGCGCAGCGGCCGGGCAAACAATCAGGATGCAGGGATTTTCAGGTTCTGCCCCAACATGACGTTGGTCGATTTCAGATTATTGGTCTGCATTATCGCTTTCGGGCTGACGCCATAATGTGCGGCAATGCCGGTCAGTGAATCACCCACGACCACTTTATGACGCACAATGCCGCGTGGCGTGGCGCGCGTGGTGCGGCTGGCGGCCGCACTGGCCGGCACTTTCAACCGCTGTCCGACCCACACCACATCCCGCTTCAGGGTGTTCATCTCACGCAGGGTCGCCATGCTGACGCCATACTTCGCGGCAATCCCGGAAAGTGTCTCACCGCGCGTTACCGTATGGCGCTGAGTTACGCCGGTATATTGCGTCACCCCGGTCGCCGGGTTGCTGGCGACGTTAACCGCTGGCGACGAGCCCAGCGGCCGGTTTTCCTCCTTTGGGATGGATTGCAGCGGGTGCGCCAGGAAATAAGTGCGCAGACCTTTATAGATCGACTGCGCAATCTTATCCTGGTGTGCGCTACTGCCAAGCAGTCGCTCCTCCGAGGAATTACTGATAAAGCCGGTTTCCACCAGCAAAGAAGGAATATCGGGTGAACGCAGCACGCCAAGACTGGCATGCTCAGGCAGACGTTTATGCAGCGACGTCACGCTGCGCATCTGCTGCAACACTTTCTGGGCGATGTCATAACCGACACGCTGCGAGTGACCGAATTGCAGGTCAAGTACTGCCTGGCTGAGGTAGGGGTCGGCCTGACTGTTAGCCAGCAGGTCACCTGCGCCGCCCAGCAGCTCAGACTGTTTCTCTTTCTGCTCCAGCCAGTTAGCCATCTCGTTATTGGCCCGGCGGTTTGATAATACCCAGACCGATGCACCGGTCGCCGCATGGCTCGGCGCGGCGTCAGCATGAATTGAAACCAGCACGTTGGCGTTGGCTTTACGCGCCACGTCGGAGCGGCCCATAACCGAGATAAAATAGTCGCCATCACGCGTCAGGACGCCTTTGAACATCGGATCGTTATTCAGCAACACCCGCAGTTTACGTGCAATTGCGATCGTGACGTTCTTCTCTTTCAGTCCGCGCTGCCCGATAGCGCCGGGATCCTGACCGCCATGTCCGGCATCAATCGCCACAATCACGGTATCGTTCTGGCTGACGGCCCGGCCAGGACTCACGGTGCTGGCTGTACTGGTCACGGACGTCACCGGATTCGAATTAAAGGGGTTAGCCGCTGCGGCACTCTGGGTGGGCACGCGCGTCGGGGCCGTTACCGGCGCAGGCACACTGCGCGTAACAGCAGGTGGCTTACCGGTAATGGTGAAGACCACGCTGTAGCTGTTGCCATTGCGCTGGGTGACCGCCCGGGTTTTACCCACCTGCGTCAGCTCAAACACCAGCCGCACGCTCTGTTTATCTTTAGGGGTGCTGGTGCGAATTCGCTTTACGATGTTTTCGCCGCTGAAATTTAACGGCAGCCCCTGAACCACGCCGCTCTGGCGCACATCAAGCACCACACGGTCAGGATTGCGCAGCGGGAAGAAGCCATAGACAGGTTGTCCGGCAAAGTTCAGGGTGATGGTTGCCTGGCTGTCGCCATTAGCGACTTTGATATCCGACAGGGTGGCGGCAAACAGGGGTGTACAGACCAGCAGCAACAGTGTCACCAGCGCTATTTTCATCCGTGACATCATGCCTGATCCCTGCCCTGACCAAATTGTTCAAGCCATTGCTGGCCCGACGAGGATTGTGCCGTCAGTTCCGCTTCACGCGCCTCACCCACGTAACGCAGCGTTAGCGTGAGATCGGGCGGCGGCAGAAAACCGGCGCCCTGCTGCGGCCATTCAACCAGGCAGATAGCATCGCCGCTGAAATAGTCGCGGATGCCCATGAATTCAAGCTCTTCAGGATCGGCAAGACGATAGAGGTCGAAGTGATAAAGTGTGCGGTCGTCCAGCGTGTAAGGCTCAACCAGCGTGTAAGTAGGGCTTTTGACGTTGCCCTGATGGCCCAGCGCCTGCAGAAAGCCGCGGCTGAAGGTGGTTTTACCCGCCCCCAGATCGCCATAGAGATAAATCACTGCCGCGCTGCCACAGGCGCGCGCCAGCTGAGCGCCCAAACTGAGCGTAGCCGCCTCATCGGGCAAAGAGATAACACAGGTCTTCATGCTTCTTTATTCATCTCAGGATTAACAAACTGCCACAGCAGATCCAGTAAATCAGTTGCCAGCATACCGCGCGTACCACGTTCCGCAGCGACCGCATCGGCCGCGGCACCATGTGCAACGCAGCCGGCGCAGGCCGCATCAAACAGCGTCAGTTTCTGGCCCACCAGCGAGGCGATGATTCCACTCAGGAGATCGCCCATACCGCCGGAGGCCATACCGGCATTGCCCACGTCAGCAAAGGCCATTTCACCTTGCTCGCTGGCAATCAGCGTACCGGCACCTTTCAGTACCACTACACCACCATAACGCTGCGCCAATGTCTGCGCTGCATGTAAGCGGTCACTCTCAATTTCACTGGTCTCGGTATTCAGCAAACGCGCCGCTTCACCAGGATGCGGCGTAATAATGCGATTCTGACGTTTCTCCGCACTGATTGCCAGCAGGTTAAGTGCATCCGCGTCCCAAAGCATCGGCTTTTCACTGCTCGCTACCCGCTTCAGCGCCCGCTTTCCCCAGTCGCGCTGACCCAGACCGGGCCCTATCGCAATGACATCGGCCCACTCCAGCGCCTCCGTCAGGCGCTCATCGGTCAGTTCATCGACCATAATTTCGGGCCGGGCGGTCAGGATCGGAATAATATTATCTTTGTGAGTAAGTACTCGCACCAACCCACTACCGCTGCGCAACGCCGCTTCGGCCGTCATCCGTACCGCGCCAGCGGTACCGGCATCGCCCCCCACTACCAGCAGCCGGCCGTGACTGCCCTTGTGCGAGGTTGGTTTGCGCGGCTTGAGCCAGCGGGTTAATGCGCTGGCATCATAACGCGCAATGGGAGCCACTTCGCCCGCCAGAAAAGCGGCCAGGCCGAGATCGGCATAGTAAAGCTCTCCAATGTAATCTCGCGCTTTGCCGGTGATCTGGCCCGGTTTAAGAGCAACCACACTCAGCGTATGGCTGGCATTAATTACCTCACCGGGCGCGGTGCCATTGCGGGCTGATAAACCGGAAGGCATATCAATGGCAAGTTTCGGCGCCGCATGAGCGTTCGCCTGCTGGATCAGCGTGGCATAGGGTTCTTCGGGCGCACGATGACTGCCGGTTCCCAGCAGCGCATCCACAATCACATCGATCTGCTCTGGCCAGACCGCATCGGCCGCATGAATTTCACCGCCCGCATCCAGCCACGCGTCCCGTGCACGCTGCGCCTCTTCCGGCAACACTTTTTCACTTTCGCACGCCAGCAGCGTAACGGTTTTGCCCGCCGCCTGTCCCAGTCGCGCCAGCACATAACCATCGCCACCGTTATTGCCGTGACCACACAGAATCAGCCAGTGGCTGGCCTCTGGCCAGTGCGCAGTCAGATGCTCGTAAGCGGCCTGTCCGGCACGCAGCATCAGCTCATACAGCGTAATGCCGAGCGCATCGGCCCCCTGTTGCTCAAGCTGGGCCACAGCCTGCGCAGGCCAGACAGAATATGGTAAACTGCGGCTGTTTTTCTTCGAATCCTGGTTACTCATGTCATACCCTCTCGATCTTCATCAATTCGCACAACAGATTAAACAGTGGGGATTGGATCTCGGCTTTCAGCAGGTCGGCATCACCGATACCGATCTCAGTGCGGAAGAGCCGCGCCTGCAGGCGTGGCTGGATAAGCAGTATCATGGCGAGATGGAGTGGATGGCGCGACACGGCATGATGCGGGCGCGTCCTCATGAACTGCTGCCCGGCACGCTGCGCGTTATCAGCGTTCGCATGAACTACCTTCCGGCCAAAGCCGCCTTTGCCAGCACGTTGAAAAATCCCCAGCTGGGCTATGTCAGCCGTTATGCATTAGGTCGTGATTACCACAAAGTATTGCGCAATCGACTGAAAAAGCTCGGAGAAATGATCCAGCAGCATTGTGGCGAGCTTAATTTTCGCCCGTTTGTGGATTCGGCCCCGCTGCTTGAGCGGCCGCTGGCGGCCAAAGCGGGACTCGGCTGGACCGGCAAACATTCGCTGATACTGAATCGGGAAGCAGGTTCATGGTTTTTCCTCGGCGAACTGCTGATCGATATTCCGCTGCCGGTAGATACACCGCAGCAGGAGCAGTGTGGCCGCTGTGTCGCCTGCATGACCATCTGCCCTACCAGCGCGATCGTTGAGCCCTACATCGTGGATGCCAGGCGCTGTATTTCCTATCTCACCATTGAGCTGGAAGGCGCGATCCCGGAAGAATTTCGCCCGCTGATGGGCAACCGGATATATGGCTGTGATGACTGCCAGCTGATCTGTCCGTGGAATCGCTATGGACAACTCAGTGACGAAAGCGACTTTTCACCGCGAGCGGCGCTACACGCCCCTGAGCTGATCGATCTGTTTCAATGGGATGAAGCGAAGTTTTTACGCATCACTGAAGGCTCAGCGATTCGCCGCATTGGTCATTTACGCTGGCTGCGTAATATTGCAGTGGCGCTGGGTAACGCGCCCTGGTCGCCCGAAATCGTTCAGGTACTGGAACAACGACTCGGTGAAAGTGACCTGCTGGATGAACATATTCTGTGGGCAATCACGCAGCAGCAGCAGAAACGCGAGCAACTCGTGGTTGAAGTGCAACCTGCCCAGCAGAAGCGCCTGGTTCGTGCAGTAGAGAAGGGTTTACCGCGTGATGCGTGATTGAACAGCTTGATCGCGAATTATCGTTTTCCACATGCTGTGAATAAAAATAAAAAGCTGTTGTCATTCAACTGCAACAACGCTGATTTTGCTGTTAAATAACAAATTGAAATATTTTCATAACGATAAATATCAACAACTTATATAAAAGTTGTGTTTATTTAATAATGAGACTATCGCTTCGGTTAACCTGCAAGGTTGTGGATAACTCTGTTCAAAAGCCATTTACAGATCGCCGTAACAGGCGCAGATGATGGGGTGCAGTGCTGTGGATAACCTTCATGAAACAATCAAAATCACGCGACGTAAAACAGTCGGATAACGGACTGAAATGAGGGTGATGTTAAATCTGGAGCGGGAAACGAGACTCGAACTCGCGACCCCGACCTTGGCAAGGTCGTGCTCTACCAACTGAGCTATTCCCGCATAGAAGGGCACTGCTAAATAAAACTGGAGCGGGAAACGAGACTCGAACTCGCGACCCCGACCTTGGCAAGGTCGTGCTCTACCAACTGAGCTATTCCCGCAAAGAGGGTACTGCTTACATTTTAAAACTGGAGCGGGAAACGAGACTCGAACTCGCGACCCCGACCTTGGCAAGGTCGTGCTCTACCAACTGAGCTATTCCCGCGCCTTGTACCGTTAATAAATTCTTCACCGGTACGGGGTGCGCATTATACGAGAAATCGTTGCTGCTGCAAGCGTCTGAAAGCAAAAATTTTCGCTTTCAGCGCGTTTGCTGATTAAATCAGCAACCTGGTGATTTCATGCGCACCCGTCGCCGATTAAAGCTGCAAAAAGTGTTCGCGGTAGTACGCCAGCTCCGCCACGGACTCACGGATATCATCCAGAGCCTGGTGCGTCCCCCCTTTTTTGAAGCCAGGAAGGATATCGGGTTTCCAGCGACGAGCCAGCTCTTTCAGGGTACTGACATCCAGATAACGATAGTGGAAGTACGCTTCCAGCTCAGGCATGTACTTAAACAGGAAACGACGATCCTGCCCGATGCTGTTGCCGCAGATAGGCGAGGTGTTCGCCGGAACCCACTGTTTCAGGAACTCAATGGTCGCCAGCTCTGCTGCGCGATCGTCAATCTGACTCTCCTTCACGCGCGCAACCAGACCGCTGTTGGTATGAGTGCGGACATTCCACTCATCCATCAGCGCCAGCTGCGCATCGGACTGATGAACGGCCATGACCGGCCCTTCCGCCAGAATGTTCAGGTTGGCATCAGTCACCAGGGTCGCAATTTCAATAATGCGATCGTGCGTCGGATCAAGTCCGGTCATCTCAAGATCAATCCAGATCAGATTCTGTTCATTTCCAGTAGCCATGCTGTTTCCTGCGGTTGCTGTAGTCGTCATTTACGATGAATAAGGTGTATCATAGACGTTTTGCCCAGCCGGGCGAAATCTGGCTAACGCTGTGAGGGTGAGTGAGTAAAAATAAACTGTCGAAGGGCCAACAACGCCGCGTAAGCGCTAACCACGATCGCCGTCTCAACCAACGCAGAGAGCGTCCGGAAGCGGATGACAACCTGTTTGGTGAAGCTGCAGATGGGGTCGTTGTCAGCCGTTTTGGCATGCACGCTGATGTTGAGGATAGCGCAGGCGTCGCCCACCGCTGCAATATCCGCCGAACCATTCGTTCGCTGGTCACCGGCGACCGGGTGCTGTGGCGTCCGGCAACCAGCGGCAACAAAGGTATTGTTGAAGCGGTGCATGAGCGCACCAGCGTATTAACCCGCCCCGATTTTTACGACGGCGTGAAGCCGATGGCGGCGAATATCGACCAGATCATCGTCGTCTCCGCAATCCTGCCTGAACTGTCGTTAAACATCATCGACCGCTATCTGGTTGCCAGCGAAACGCTGGATATTGAACCGTTGCTGGTACTGAACAAAACCGATCTGCTGGATGACAAGGCGCGCGCCTTTGTCGATAAGCAGATGGATATCTATCGCAATATTGGCTATCGCGTGGTGATGGTCTCCAGCCGGGCGAAAAACGGCATGGACGACCTGAAAGCGGCGCTGACCGACCGCATCAGTATCTTTGCCGGTCAGTCTGGCGTCGGCAAATCGAGTCTGCTGAATGCCCTGCTCGGCTTCGACAAAGAAGAGCAGGTCGCTATTCTGACTAACGAGGTTTCGGATGGCTCAGGCTTAGGCCAGCACACCACCACCGCATCGCGCCTTTATCACTTCCCGGACGGCGGAGATGTGATCGATTCACCTGGCGTGCGTGAGTTCGGTTTATGGCATCTTGAGCCGGAACAAATTACCCGCGGATTTGTCGAATTCCGCGCATTCCTTGGCGATTGCAAATTCCGCGATTGTAAACATGGCAGCGATCCCGGCTGTGCCATTCGCGAAGCGGTCGAACAGGGCAAAATCAACAGATCCCGTTTTGATAACTACCACCGTATCCTGGAGAGCATGGCGCAGGTAAAAACGCGTAAAAATTTCCCTGATGGTGAAAGTTAATCGGTATAACCGCGTCTGAACGGATAAGCCGGGGCATTTTGCGAGGTGCATTCCAGTCGCGCGTCCAGACCGTGCAGCGTGCCGGAATTCGGGTATAGTCGCCATCTGAACGGGGCGCTGCTACAATCCGCCCCCTTTTTTACAACGTCATAAAATAGCCAGGAGGCTAAGGTGTTTGATCGTTTAAAACTCGGCTTGAATCATATTCTCCCGAAGAAATGGCTGACTGAACTTGCCGGTTGGGGCGCCAGTCGCCGCGGTGGTTGGTTGACCAAACTGGTCATTGACATCTTTGTCTGGTTTTACAAAGTCGACATGGCGGAAGCGCGTAAGCCCGATACCGCCAGCTATCGCACCTTTAATGACTTTTTCGTTCGTCCGCTGAAAGACGATGCGCGTCCGGTGGATGCCGATGCCAATCTCATCGCCCTGCCCGCGGATGGCGCTATCAGCCAGCTCGGCCACATTGATGGCGATCAGATTTTCCAGGCTAAGGGTCATCACTACACCATCGACGCCCTGCTGGCGGGTGATGAGCGGATGGCAGCCCAATTTGTTGATGGCGAGTTCGTCACCACCTATCTGGCGCCCCGTGATTATCACCGCGTCCATATGCCGTGCAACGGCATCCTGCGTGAGATGATTTATGTGCCTGGCGACCTCTACTCCGTCAACCCACTGACCGCGCGTAATATTCCCAACCTGTTCGCCCGTAACGAGCGCGTCATCTGCTACTTCGAAACCGATATCGGGCCGATGGTGCAGATCCTGGTGGGTGCCACCATTGTCGGCAGCATCGAAACCGTCTGGGCTGGCACCATCACGCCACCGCGTGAAGGCGTGATCAAGCGCTGGCACTATCCGGCAGCGGATGATGAAAGCGCCGTGGTGCTGTTGAAAGGCCAGGAAATGGGCCGCTTCAAGCTTGGCTCTACCGTCATCAATCTGTTCGCACCTGGCCGCGTCAAACTGGCTGAAAGCCTGGAAGCAGAAAGCAAAACCCGTCTGGGTCAACCGCTGGCGATTGCGCTGCCGGTCGCGACAGACATTTCCGACGTCATCGTCGATTAAATTGAGTGTCCTCTGTGCGTTCGATTCTCCTCCTGCTGCTGAGCCTGTGGCTCAGCAGCCCGGCCTTCGCGGCCAGCCTTCCTGATGCCAGCCAGCTCAAACAGCAGCTGGAAGAGATAAAATCGGCCAAAAGTTCACCCTCGCAGGCTGAACAGATCCAGACGATTGAAGCCGCCTTAAACTTTCTCTCTGAACGCGATGAATCGCTGGAGCGCGCGGCGCAATATCAGCAGGTTATTGATGATTTTCCGCGTCTGGCGCGCGAACTGCGTCAGCAGATCGCCGCGCTGAGTGAAAGCGGGAAAACCGTGCGCAACAACATGAGCAGCGCCGAGCTGGATCAGGAGATCCTGCAGGTCAGCAGCCAGCTGCTGGAAGAGGGGCGTCAGGCACGGCAGGAGCAGGATCGGGCGCGGGAAATCAGTGATTCGCTGTCGCAACTGCCGCAGCAGCAGACGGAAGCACGCCGGGCGATGACGGAGAGTGAACGCCGTTTGCAGAGCGTCAGCAGCAGTTCGCCACAGGGGCAGCTGCAACTGGCGGCTCGCCAGGCGGAAAGCGCCGCGAATAAAGCGCTGGTCGATGAACTTGAGCTGGCACAGCTCTCTGCCAACAACCGTCAGGAACTGGCGCGGATGCGGGCTGAAGCCCACCAGCGCAAAGCGACTCAGCTCGATAACTATCTTCAGGCGCTGCGCAACCAGCTCAACGATCAGCGGCAACGTGAAGCCGAAGTCGCGCTGGCCCGCACCGAGCAACTGGCAGAAAACAGTGGCGATCTTCCGCCAGAGATCAGCGATCAGTTTCGGGTTAACCGCGAACTCTCGGTTGCCCTGAATCAGCAGGCGCAGCGCATGGATCTGGTAGCGTCGCAGCAGCGACTGGCCACCAACCAGATTATTCAGGTCCGTCAGGCGCTCTCTACCCTGCGTGAACAGTCGCAGTGGCTGGGTGCCTCTAATCTGCTGGGCGAAGCGCTACGGGCGCAGGTCGCACGTCTGCCGGAGATGCCCAAGTCGCAGCAGATTGATAATGAGATGGCACAGCTTCGCGTGCAGCGTCTCAATTATGAAGATCTGCTGGAGCGCCAGGAGGCGCTGCGCAAGGGACGGCAGGCCGATGGTCAGCCCTTCACCGCAGACCAGAAGCGTATTCTTGATGCGCAGCTACGCACTCAGAGGGAACTGCTCAATTCGCTGATCTCCGGCTGTGACACGCTGATTCTGGAGATCACCAAGCTCAAGGTTGGCAACACGCAGTTGCAGGATGCGCTGACGGAAGTCAAAGAGGCGACGCACCGCTATCTGTTCTGGACCGCCGACGTTAACCCGATTGGTTTGAGTTATCCGCTGGATCTGGCCAAAGATCTTTCCCGTCTGCTGTCGCTGGATACGCTGGGTCAGCTCGGCAAAGCGATGGCGATGATGTTTACCAGCCGCAACTCGGTGCTGCCGATTATTGGTGCGTTGCTGCTGGTCGGCTTCAGCATCAGTTCGCGCCGCCACTTCAATGCTTTCCTTGACCGTTCCGCCAGCAAAGTCGGCAAGGTCACGCAGGATCGTTTCCGCCTGACTATCCGTACCCTGTTCTGGTCGATCCTGGTGGCGCTGCCGCTGCCGGTGTTATGGGGTGCGTTGGGTTATGGCCTGCAGAACGCCTGGCCCTACCCTATCGCCGTAGCGATTGGTGATGGCATTACCGCCACGCTGCCGCTGCTGTGGGCGTTTATGATCAGCGCTGCCTTTGCCCGTCCTAACGGCCTGTTCATTGTGCATTTCCGCTGGCCGCAAAATCGGGTGGCGCGCGCCATGCGCTACTACTCGCTGAGCATCGGATTAATTGTGCCGCTGATTATGTTGCTGATCGCCTTTGGTAATCTGGAAGATCGGCAATTCTCCTCATCGCTGGGCCGTCTCTGTTTCATCCTGATCTGCGGGGCAATCAGCATTGTCACCGTCAGCCTGAAGCGTTCCGGGATTCCGCTCTATCTCGATAAAGAGGGAAATGGCGAGAACATGGTGAACCGGATGTTGTGGAACCTGATGATCGCTATGCCGCTGATGGCTGCCCTCGCCTCCGCTGTGGGTTATCTGGCTACCGCGCAGGCGCTACTGGCGCGACTGGAGACCTCTGTCGCCATCTGGTTCCTGCTGCTGGTTATCTATCACATTATCCGGCGCTGGATGCTGATTCAGCGTCGCCGTCTTGGCTTTGATCGCGCCCGTCAGCGCCGTGCCGATATGCTGGCTAACCGTGCGCGCAGTGAAGAAGAGAAGGAGCAAGGCTCTCTGAACACTGATGCGATTGAAATTGAAGAGCCGGTAATTGACCTGGATGCGATCAGTGCGCAGTCGCTGCGGCTGGTACGCTCTATCCTGATGCTTATCGCCCTGGTCTCCGTGATTGTGCTGTGGTCAGAAATCCATTCGGCCTTTGGCTTCCTGGAGAATATTCAGCTGTGGGACGTCAGTACCTCAGTACAGGGCGTAGAGTCGATTCAGCCTATCACCCTGGGGTCAGTGCTGATCGCCATTCTGGTGTTTATTATCACCACCCAGCTGGTGCGCAATATGCCCGCGCTGCTTGAGCTGGCGCTGTTGCAGCATCTTAATCTGACGCCAGGTACGGGTTACGCCATCACCACACTGACCAAATATCTGCTGCTGTTGATTGGCGGGCTGATTGGTTTCTCAATGATTGGTATTGAGTGGTCGAAGCTGCAGTGGCTGGTTGCCGCGCTGGGTGTGGGACTGGGGTTTGGTTTGCAGGAGATTTTTGCCAACTTTATCTCAGGTCTGATTATCCTGTTCGAAAAGCCGATTCGTATCGGCGATACCGTGACAATCCGCGACCTGACCGGCAGTATCACGCGAATTAATACCCGCGCGACCACCATTACCGACTGGGACCGCAAAGAGATCATCGTGCCGAACAAGGCCTTTATCACCGAGCAGTTTATTAACTGGTCGCTGTCCGATTCCGTGACGCGCGTGGTGCTCACCATTCCGGCTCCGGCGAAAGTCAGCAGTGAACAGGTGACCACCATTCTGATCCAGGCGGCTGAGCGCTGCAGCTATGTCCTGGACACGCCGCAACCGGAAGCCTTCCTGGTCGATCTGCAGCAGGGCATTCAGTTATTTGAACTTCGTGTGCATGCTGCTGAGATGGGACACCGTATGCCGCTTCGTCACGAACTGCATCAGTTGATTCTCAGCGGATTTGATCAGCACGGTATTGAGATGCCGTTCCCGCCGTTCCAGATGCGTATGGAAACCCTGGGTAAGAAGCTGCCTGCCAGCAACGGTACACCCGCTGCCCGCGCCTATAAGTCTGGCGGACTGTAATGCAAAACGCCCGGCTGAGCCGGGCGTTTTCATTCTGCTGACACACTCTGATCAGTTTTAATCTTACAGCGGTGCATAAACCTGAAGCGCAGGGAACACGGTCAGAGGAGGAAAGCGTCCCGAGCCAGGGATGGCGCGGGCCGAGCACGTCATGGATGACAGCTTTTGCGTCTTTCCGATCTGACCGTGTTTCCTTCGCGGGCTCAATCTTATAGCAAGACGGGCCTGGATTTGCCAACAAGTAAAACGCCCGGCAAAGCCGGGCGTTTTGCAAGTCTGAGCCGTCAGTTACTGCTTAACGAACTCTTCGCCCTGGGCGATATCTTTCTTCAGCGTATCCAGCATGCCTGACAGCGCCTGCTGTTCGTAAGCGCTGAGGGTACCAATCGGCCTGCGTTCAGCCACACCGTTTTTACCTAGCAGCAGCGGCTGGGAGAAGAAGCGCGCATGTTCACCCTCACCTTCTACGTAAGCACACTCCACCACATTAGCTTCACCCTTCAGCGCGCGTACCAGTGACAAACCGAAACGTGCGGCTGCCTGGCCCATCGACAGCGTGGCAGATCCGCCACCCGCTTTGGCTTCCACCACTTCGGTGCCGGCGTTCTGGATGCGTTTGGTCAGATCAGCCACTTCCTGATCGCTGAAGCTGACGCCTTTAACCTGCGACAGCAGCGGCAGAATGGTTACGCCAGAGTGGCCACCAATGACCGGGACTTCCACCTGGTCAGGCTGCTTGCCTTTCAATGCAGCCACAAAAGTATTAGCGCGAATGATATCCAGCGTGGTCACGCCGAACAGCCGATTTTTGTCGTAAACACCGTGCTTTTTCAGCACTTCTGCCGCAATGGCAACGGTGGTATTGACCGGATTGGTGATGACACCAATCAACGCTTTAGGTGCCGTTGTGGCAACCTGTTCGATCAGATTACGGACGATACCTGCGTTAACGTTAAACAGGTCGGCGCGATCCATACCGGGCTTACGTGCGACACCAGCGGAAATCAGTACCACATCGGCACCCTGTAAGGCAGGCGTGGCGTCTTCTCCACTGAATCCCTGAATAGCCACTGCGGTAGGAATATGGCTGAGATCAACGGCAACACCCGGCGTAACCGGCGCGATGTCATACAGCGAGAGTTCTGAACCTGCGGGAAGCTGGGTTTTGAGCAGAAGTGCGAGCGCCTGGCCTATGCCGCCAGCGGCACCGAGAACGGCAACTTTCATTCTTAACTCCTTATTAAGGTGGGGCAGAGATGGGCCGAAATTCTATCTGTGTCAGACCTTAATCAACTGCTCAGGCGATGATAAATATCCGTTGTTAATTCTACGTGTTTTCACACTTAATCTCCGGATTCAAAAGTTACTTATCATTGCACCTGAATGACCGACAACTTTGCCGTCGTCAGACAGAGAACGGCTACGTGCGTTTTCTGTTACTACACCACCAATAATATAACAACTTTGCAACCTTCGCCTTCCGGGGCTGTGACGCGTGTTTTGGTCTGAGCGGATTTATTTGCTATTATCGCCGCCCGCTAGCCGCCCGGACGCTGCTCATCAATCGAACGATTGCATAAAAATGCATATAAATGCATAATCACCACTCTGCCGCGGGCGGATGCGCGGTTATTCTCTCTATTTATTGGTAACCTATGCGAAACCCATCGAAACAAGACGATCTGGTTAAGGCTTTCAAAGCCTTATTAAAAGAAGAAAAATTCAGTTCCCAGGGCGAAATTGTTCAGGCGCTTCAGGACGAGGGCTTTGAAAATATCAATCAGTCCAAAGTCTCGCGAATGCTGACCAAGTTTGGCGCAGTGCGCACCCGGAATGCCAGGATGGAGATGGTCTATTGCCTGCCCGCTGAGCTGGGTGTGCCGACCACCACCAGCCCGTTAAAAAACCTGGTACTGGATATCGACTACAACGATGCCCTGGTGGTGATTCATACCAGTCCCGGCGCAGCACAGCTGATTGCACGTATGCTGGATTCACTGGGTAAGTCGCACGGGATTCTGGGTACCATCGCGGGCGATGACACAATCTTTATTACCCGCGCGCGTGACTTCACCGTTAAGCAGCTGCACGGTGCCATCCTCACCCTGTTTGAACAGGAACTCTGATCGCGGACTGACGACCGGCCATCATGCGCCAGATCGTCAGTTCGTTCTCTCTGCTCAACCCTTTCCACGACAGTTACCCGCTCTGGATAAGTAATAAGCCTGCTTTTACACGCCCGGCTGTTGGTCAGATCGATAACTCTGCTTCACTTTATGCGCTATTTTACACTGCTTTACATCACTGAACCGGCACCATTGCCCGGATCCAGATCAAACTCCAGCCCGATACACCCCCGACTTTCGCACTAAAAGTTAAAGTGATCTATCTCACTGTTTTTGCGATTAAAAGTGGCTTAAAGGTTACTTTTTATCCTTTTTTTATAACGTTAAGTTATTAAAAGTAGCCATAAGGATAAAGAATCACAAAAAAACATTATTAGCGGGGTATTAATTTCTGACGTTATTAGTTCTATACTTCTTTTCGTGATGCAAATCACACTAAATAAAAAGATAAAAATAGACGACGAGGAAAAATCTATGAACGTAAAAACTACTATTGCTACCCTGAGCATTCTCTCCGCCCTCTCATTTGGTGCTGTTGCAGCAGAATCTATTGATGCGTCACAGGCACAGAATCTGCAGGCTGTCGGCACCATCAGTGTCAGCGGCGTGGCGGGTTCGCCGATGGATATCAAACAGAAACTCAGCGACAAAGCCGATCAGCAGGGCGCAAAAGCCTATCGCGTGATTGAGGCATACAACAACGGCAACTATCACGCTACCGCCGCACTGTATAACTAAGGCGTAACCGATAATGCCATCTGCTCTCTGTCTGACGCGCCCTTTTGCGCTCCGGAGAGCTGAAGCAGAAATTTCAGGAGAGTTGACCATGAAAATGAAATTAGCTATCGCTGCACTGAGTCTGGCATCCCTGTTCTCAGTGGGTGCCAACGCCGCCAGCCTGGTGTCCAATGAACAGGCACAGGGTCTGCAGCCAATGAATCAGACCATCAGCATTGGTGGACGAAATGGCGACCAGACGCATATCCGTCAGGTGCTGTCAGAGAAAGCGGATGCCCAGGGCGCAAGCCACTATCGCATCATCGAAAACAACCAGGATAACACCTGGCATGTCACCGCTGAGCTTTATAAATAATTAACTGTGATGACGCCTGAAGGGCGTCAGAAGATATCGACGACCCGCCTTTACGAGAAACCGCAGGTTGTTGAATGTATTGAGGAGATAATCATGAATATTAAAACAACCATCGCTACAGTCAGTCTGCTTTCCGTTATGGCGTTCGGCGCATCAGCCGCACAGCTGGTCACCGGCGATCAGACGCAGAACCTGCAGCCTGCGGGCACCGTGACCATCAGTGGAACCGCGGGATCGCCAATGGATTACCGCGCTGAGCTTTCTCAGAAAGCGGATGAACAGGGTGCCAGCGCCTATAAAGTTATTGAGGCGCGCACCGGCGATAACTATCACATCACCGCACAGCTTTATAAGTAATTCCTCGTCAGATGTATGACGAACCCTTTGGCCCCGCTCGCCGGGGCCTTTTTTCATCTGACGTTTTATCTGACATTAAAGTGAAGCTGACCTTCCAGCTCCTCTTCCGCTTCATCAAATAACAGAATCAGCGCGCCATAACGCCGTCGCTGTCCCCTGCCCAGATTAACAAACTCAATCTCCAGCGGCAGCGGTAACAGATCGCCCGTCACCACATCCCATAATCCATCCAGATCGCAGATGCGGCGCTCCTCCAGCGCAAATCGCTCGCTGAACTGGCGGAAGAAATGGGCCTGATCGACAATTTCATTAAAATCAAAACGCTCGATTTTCATGCTGACGGCTCCCATGCTCCGTCTGCGGGCGACCTGCGTCGCCCGTTACTGTCCGCTAGCTCAAACCGCCCAGGTGCAGCGCTTTGACCTCCAGATACTCTTCCATGCCGAGTACCGAACCTTCGCGGCCCAGCCCCGACTCTTTCACACCACCAAACGGCGCCAGCTCGGTTGATACGGCACATTCATTAATGCCGATCATGCCGCTTTCCAGCGCGGCTGAAACACGGAACACCCGCTGCAGATTCTGGGTGTAAAAGTATGCGGCAAGGCCGAACGGTGTATCGTTAGCACGACGGATGACGTCATCTTCATCATCAAAGCGGAAACAGGCAGCCACCGGACCAAAGGTCTCCTCCTGCGCGAGCTGCATCCCTTCGTGCGCCTCAGTAATCACAGTGGGCTGCCAGAAGTTGCCACCCAGCGCATGTCGCTCGCCACCCGCCAGTAATTTGCCACCTTTTGCTACCGCATCATTGACGTGCTGCTCAACCTTTTCCACCGCCGATGCCTCAATCAATGGCCCGACAATCACGCCCTCTTCCATGCCGTTGCCCACCTTCAGCTTGTTCACTTCGGCAGCCAGCTGCTGAGTAAAACGATCATAGATAGCATTGTGAATGTAGAAGCGGTTTACGCTGACGCACACCTGGCCCGCATTACGGAATTTGTTGGCAATGGCGCCCTGCACGGCGGCATCAATATCGGCATCGTCAAACACGATATAGGGGGCATTACCCCCCAGCTCCATCGACACTTTTTTCATGGTTTCGGCAGCATTACGCATCAGCAGCTTGCCCACCTGGGTGGAGCCGGTGAACGAGATTTTACGCACCGCTTTGCTGGCCATGATGGCATCGCTGATAGCATGGGTATCACCGGCTACCGCATTCAGTACACCATCAGGCACACCTGCCTCCTTCGCCAGCGCCAGCAGGGCAAAGGCGGAGAGTGGCGTGTTATTGGCAGGTTTAATAATGCCGGTGCAGCCGGCAGCCAGAGCTGGCCCCAGTTTGCGGGTCAGCATCGCCATCGGGAAATTCCACGGCGTAATGGCAGCCACAACGCCAATCGGTTCGCGGGTTGCCAGAATACGGGAGCCGGGTTTAGCTGGCGGAATAATTTCACCATTGGTCCGTTTCGCCTGCTCGGCGAACCACTGAATAAAACTGGCGGCGTATTCAACTTCCCCTTCCGCCTCTTTCAGGGGCTTGCCCTGTTCGGTCGTCATCAGCTGTCCCAGCCAGCGCTTGTTCTCAATGATCAGCTGGTACCAGCGAGTGAGAATTTCAGCGCGCGCTTTTGCAGTCTGCGCCCGCCAGGCGGGAAATGCGCGCTCCGCTGCGGCGATAGCCTGTTCCGTTTCAGCTTTACCCGCTTTTGCCACCTGTGCAATCACCTCACCGGTCGCCGGATTGGTCACGTCAAAGGTAGAGGCCGCCTGATGCCACTGGCCGTCCGCTAAATAGCCGGTCCGGAACAGTTGGCTCTCTTGCAGTGATTTCATTGATTCGCTCCTGTCAGTTTTGCTCTTCCGTCTGGAGAGTATAGTTGGCAAAAGCGACAGATTTTGTGATGGGTGGGGATTGCGCAGGCCGCTGCAGGTCACAGCGGCCAGATTCAGATTTGGATGAGCGTGTTCTGGTACTTATCCAGCATCATAGCCAGTCGTTTTACCGGTTCCGTTACGCTGGCGGGAGCCTCGTAATGGGCCAGTTTTTCCTGATAGACATCCAGCTCTTTAAGCAGACGTTCAAAGTAGTAACGCCGCTTGTCATCGCTGCTGGCGGAGATCACCCGGTCAGCGGTGTAACGCAACTGCCGGTGATAAGCAGAAAGATCGGCATTCACCGGCACTTCTGCGTCGCGTAACCGCTGATGACCGATGATCAGCGTCAGGGCGATGCGATATTTGTTGATATCGCCCGGAAACAGGTTCAGCAGCAGAAACAGTTGCTGATAGAGCGCTGGCAGATGGTTTTCACGCCGGCGCGCCTGATTGGTCGTCATGGCAGAGACAGCCGCATACATAAAGCGGTTCAGCAGCTTGCGGCCGGTACGCGCTTTTGATTTATCACGAATCAGCAGGATCACCATCATCGCCACGAAGCAGCCGATGACCTGGCCCAGAACGTTATCGAGAAAGACGTTAATGTGGAATTCCATCGGATTATCCAGCACCAGAACATTAAGGGTGCCAATCAATGCCCCCAGCGTGCCGAGCTGACGCCGCTGAATGAAGATACCACCGATAAAACCGAGCAGGCCGATTGCGATGCAGAGCAGCAGTGCGCTCTGCTGCGTCGCCGGGAGAACATACATAAAGTAGAGCGCGCCCAGCGGAACCGCGACCGTCATGCCGTAGAGAAAGTCCTTTGCCATCATCAGCGGGTTGGGCATGCGCATCGCCAGCGCGGTGATGACAGCCAGCATGACCATGCAGCCACTGCCAGAGGTCCAGCCGGTATAGAGCCAGAACAGCGAACCCAGCGCGGTCGCCACAAAGGTACGGATACCGTTGATCATCGCATGATGCGTTTCAGCGGAACGCGCCTGGATCACCACTTCGCGCTGCAGAATCTCCTCTTCCAGCGAGGTGATCCGGCTGTTGCTTTTGATCCCTTTCAGCAGCAGCAGATATTCGGTAGCAGTGCCTACCCAGCTGGCCAGCGTGACCGGCGTTGATTTGCCGCTGGCACCAATCACCCGCCGCATCACTTTCATCCGCTTATGCACCTCTTCAACGGTCGAGGCTGGTTTTTCAACCATCAGACGATACTGGGGCGGAATGTAATCAGGACGGGAATTCTGGATCAGAAAGGTTTCGGCTGCCTGTGTAATCAGCGTCAGTGACAGCGTATTGAGCATCTGCAAACGGCGATTGCTGTTCTTCCAGCGTGAGGATTCCATCATCAGCTGGCTGCGCATGCTGTTCAGCGCCGTGGTGCGCCGTACCAGCGCGCTCCAGGCTTTATCGACCTCTTCTTTATCACCGTGAGCGACGCAGAGTTGCAGCAGGTTATAGTGTGCCACCAGCAGCGAATCGACCTCAGCGTCGATCACTTTTTTAATCGAACGGGGTGAGAAAATCATGTCGGCCAGAATGGCGCACAGGATGCCGAGTACGATTTCACTGCAGCGCTCTACCGCATATTGTGGCACCAGCGTCAGACCGCCGCTGGCGTTAGCCGTCACCACAATAATCAGCGCGGTGTAGCCCGCCAGTCCGAGCGCGTAAGAGTTTTCTACCTTGATCAGCGAAGAGAGCCAGACGCAGAGTCCTGCCCAGATGCAGCACAGCAGCAGCATCACGACCGGTGCACGCACGGTGGCAATCATGATGGTCAGCGCGGCGATACAGCCAATAAATGTCCCGATAATACGCAAAACGCCGCGATAGCGCAGCGCCCCGGAATAGGGATCCCCCCCGGCCGCAAACGCGGTACCGCCAGCCACGATACCGGCGGTCATCACCGCCCAGCGCGGCGTTTCAAGGTTAAAGTGAAAACCCACCATCAGCGCTAACACCAGCGCAAAGGTGAGCTTTACCGGGAACCGCAGGAACTCGATCATATCGCCCTCTTAACCAAACTCACGCAGGCGATTAAACAGTCGGACCATCGGTGAAACCTGTTCAGGCTGACGATCGGCCTGACCGGTGATCACCACTGTCGCTGTCGTGCCCGCCGGGAAGCGATTGCCGGGCTGCTGATCAAGCCGGATGCGAACCGGCACACGCTGCGCCAGACGGACCCACTCCAGATTGGAATCTACCGTGGCCATGCCTTTGCTGTCGACCGAGCTGCTGCTGTTGGTGACGCCAGCCGCCACACTGTCTACGGTGCCACGCAACACGATGTTGCTGCCAAGTGGGGTCACTTCTGCGCGGAAGCCCTTCTCCACGCCGTGCAGTTTGGTCTCTTCCAGGTAAGCCAGCACATAGAAAGAGTGCTGCTGAACCAGCGCCACGGCAACCGAACCACGGGTAATAAACTCACCCTGGTAGACATTCAGGTTGGTGACCCAGCCATCGGATGGCGCTTTCACCGTGGTGCGCTCAAGGTCAATCTTCGCCAGATCGCGTGTCGCCACCGATTTCGCCAGCTGGTGCTCGCTGGTTTGCAGATCGTTATTGGATTGCTCGATAGCCTCGCGCGACATGGCGGAGGTGCCCAGCTGGTTACGGCGCCCGGCTTCGCGACGTTTCTCACTGACCAGTGCCTGGTAATATTCAACATCCGCCTGCGCCTGATCGAGCGCTTTTTGATAGCGCGGCCGGTCAACCACAAACAGCGTATCGCCCTTCTTCACCAGCTGGTTGTCGTGTACCGGAACCTCGGTGATCAGGCCGGTGACGTCAGGGGAGATCGCCACCACGTCAGCGGCGAAACGCGCATCACGGGTCCAGGGCGATTCGGTATAGAAGACCCAGGCACGGAAAATAATGACCACTGCGATGATGACCAGCAGGATAGTAATCGCGTAGCGCGCGATTTTTCTTATGAGTGCTTTCACTTAAACCTCAGACTAATAAACGGGAGACAAGGTAAAACACACAGCAGTAAAGCGCTGTATTAAAAAGTGCCGGATGCCAGACAAGATCGTAGATACCGCTCGGCGTAAGCACGCGTTTCACTAACCAGAACAGCATCAGTGAAATAATAAGTTCGATGAAAATGGGCGGAAAAGAGAGCCCAAACATGACAAATACCGGAAGCACACTCATCACAAATCCTTAGTTCGACCTTGCCGGGATACTCATGCCTCTTCAGATGTCGCAGGAAAACCCTCTGAAAGCGTTATCCGAACCGCAGCTGGCTTAATAATAGCGTATCATCGAAGGGTATCAGGCAATGAAGAATCACCGGGAAATACCCCGGCGCGCTTATAATAACGCGCCTGACTATAAGTTTTCTACAGAATGTGATCTAAATCACTTTTAAGTCAGAGTAAATAATGGAACGACTGAAAGGCATGTCTGTCTTCGCTAAAGTGGTCGAACTGGGTTCGTTTACCGCTGCGGCGCGTCAGCTTCATCTGAGCGTCTCATCAATCAGCCAGATCGTCGCGAAACTGGAAGATGCATTGCAGGTTAAACTGCTGAATCGCAGTACCCGCAGTATCGGGCTGACCGAAGCGGGCAAAATCTATTATCAGGGCTGCCGCCGTATGCTGGCCGAAGCGACGCAGGTGCATGAACAGCTTTACGCTTTTAACAATACGCCCATTGGCGTACTGCGAATTGGCAGCTCCTCTACCATGGCGCAGAACGTGTTAGCCGGCATGACCAGCGATATGCTGCGGGAATATCCGGGGCTGAGTGTGAATCTGGTCACCGGCGTTCCGGCCCCGGATCTGATCGCGGATGGTCTGGATCTGGTGATTCGGGTGGGAGCGTTAAAAGATTCCAGCTTATTTTCGCGTCGCCTGGGTGCGATGCCGATGGTGGTGTGCGCCGCAAAAAGCTATCTGGCGCAGCATGGTACGCCGGAGAAGCCGGGTGATATCGATAATTTTTCCTGGCTGGAATATAGCGTACGGCCCGATAACAATTTCGAACTGATTGCGCCGGAAGGATTAGTGACACGCCTGGCACCGCAGGGACGTTTTGTGACCAATGATTCCCTGACGCTGATTCGCTGGCTGAAGTCGGGCAATGGCATCGCCTATGTGCCGATGATGTGGGTGATTGATGAGATCACCGCAGGCGAGATCGATATTCTGTTTCCGCAGTATCAGTCCGATCCGCGCCCGGTCTACGCGCTCTATACCGAGAAGGATAAATTACCGCTTAAGGTGCAGGTCTGTATCGATTATCTGACCGGCTATTTTGAACAGGTGGCTGAACAGTATCAGCAGCATCGTAAAAGCTAACAATAGATTGTTGACAACATCTGTCCCGACCAGCTGTAAGACCCAGCCAGCGAAGGGAACACGGTCAGATCGGAAAGACGCAAAATCCGTCATCCCTGACACGCTCGGCCCGCGCCATCCGTGGCGCGGGACGCTTTCCTCCTCTGCCCGTGTTCCCTGCGCTTTCAGCTATTGCATTGCTGCCAGGTTCATCCGGCTATGGATTTGTCAGCATTCTGACAACCCGCTAGGCGGCGGGTTGTTGGGGTCACATCAGGCGGTGCCGCCGATGGTCAGTTTATCCAGCTTCAGGGTCGGCTGACCGACACCGACCGGCAGGCTCTGCCCCTCTTTACCACAAACGCCGACGCCTTTATCCAGCGCCAGGTCATTACCTACCATCGAGATCTGCTGCATCGCTTCGATGCCGGAACCAATCAGCGTTGCGCCTTTAACCGGTTTGGTGATTTTGCCGTTCTCAATCAGATAAGCCTCTGAGGTTGAGAAGACAAATTTGCCGGAGGTGATATCCACCTGACCGCCACCAAAGTTCGGCGCATAGAGGCCATACTCAACGCTTTCAATAATATCCTGCGGTGATGACTTGCCAGCCAGCATATAGGTGTTGGTCATGCGCGGCATCGGCAGATGCGCGTAGGATTCACGACGTCCGTTACCGGTAGGGCTAACCCCCATCAGTCGCGCATTCAGCTTGTCCTGCATGTAGCCTTTCAGCACACCATTCTCAATCAGCATGTTGTACTGACCGGGAACGCCCTCATCATCTACTGCCAGTGAACCGCGCAGCCCTTCAAGGGTGCCGTCATCCACCACGGTACAGAGGTCAGACGCAACCTGCTGACCAATTTTACCGCTGAACACCGAGGTGCCACGGCGATTGAAGTCGCCTTCCAGACCGTGACCGACCGCTTCATGCAGCAGCACGCCCGGCCAGCCCGCACCCAGTACCACCGGCAACGCACCAGCGGGTGCGGCCACGGCGGAGAGATTCACCAGCGCCATACGCACCGCTTCACGCGCCCAGGCGTCAGCGCGGACTTCGCCATCTTCATCTGCGAGGAAAAACGCATAACCGGTACGCGCACCGCCGCCGCTTGCGCCGCGTTCACGTTTGCCCTGATCTTCCACCTGGACACTAATAGAGAGGCGAACCAGCGGACGGACATCTGCCGCCAGCGTGCCGTCAGTCGCGGCTACCAATACCTGCTCGTAAACGCCGGTCAGGCTGGCATTGACTTCCTGCACGCGCGGATCAGCCGCACGAGCCACTTTATCAACGCGATGCAGCAGGGCAATTTTGTCTTCACGTGTCAGGCTGCTCAGCGGATCGATAGCCTGATAGAGCGAACGGTTCATCACGGCAGAAAGCGTGTGTGCCTTGCCATTTCCCTGTTCGCGTACGATGCTGCGTGCGGCTTCAGAGGAGAGACGCAGTGCATTCAGCGTGATCTGGTCTGCATAGGCGAAGCCGGTTTTCTCCCCGCTGACCGCACGCACGCCCACACCCTGATCGATATGGTAGGAGCCATCTTTAATGATTTTGTCTTCCAGCACCCAGGATTCGTGAAAGCTGGACTGAAAATAGAGATCGGCATAATCCAGACGACGTTCTGAAAGCTGCCCTAACAGGGAAAATAGGTCCTGCTGATTAATGCCGTTAGCAGTCAGTAACTGCTCACTTACCAGGTTCAGAGTCATCGTTTCTCACTCATTATGTGCTCAGATAATCATAGCCTGCGGTAATTCCGGTACGGCGTCAAATTCACTTGTTGTCAGTTTCACGCGGTTTACGCAGCACTTCATTGATTTCCGGTTTATCCAGCGGGCCACTGATGTGATAACGCAGCAGCGATATCTTGTTCCACAGGGGTCCCAGAACTTTACTGGCGGCAAACACCGCCGCGCCAATTACCGGATTGATGGCAAAAGCTGTCGCCACACCGACCGAGGCGGATATTTCCGGCGCAACCACCGCTTCCATGTCGATCTGACGCTTCACCAGGTCGAGATTACCCTGCATCGCAATGTCCGCTTCCAGGCCATCCACCAGCAGATTATCGGTGCGCATCATGCCGTTTTCGATCCAGGCGGTGCCGTTAATCGAGTCGAAGTAGAAAGAATTGGTGAAGGTGTCGCTGAAGTCGAAGCGCAGCTTGCGCAGTAGCGCATCAAAGCTCACCAGCCGCAGAATTTTCCCGGCGGCACCGGTATTCACATCGGCGATCTGGCCTTTGCCAAAGTGGGTCTTCAGGGTACCGCTCAGCGTCTCTGCCGAGGGCTGCCAGGGCGCAGAGCGCCAGTGCAGGTCATACGCAATATCAAATGGCGCATCGCGCAGCGGCGTGTTGACCCCAAACCAGTTGGTCGCGTTATTAATATTCGGGCCTTTCAGCGTGCCCTTCAGCGAAGTGCGCTGGTCGTCCGGGCGGTTAACCCATTCCCCGTTGATTTTCAGCTGTGAACTGCCAGTATCCACTTTTCCGTTAGTAAGCGCTAACGTATCTCCGCGGGGTTGCAGCATCGCGGAGACCTGACCATATTTCTGACCCAGCACCCAGCACTCTTTACAGCGCAACTGTAAAGCGGGCCACTGGCTGAAGTTAATGTTCGTGGCTTTTTGAGGTGGCGCTTTGCCGCCTTTGCCTTCACCGTTATCCCACTGCGGATTGTAGTAAAGGTAATCCAGGTTCACCTGCCACGGTGCTTTCGGGGCCATTGCCAGCGCACCACGCAGCTCTTTAGCCCTGACGCCGACCTGGCCCTTGCCGCCCGCACTCTGAGCCAGTGTCGCTTCAACCTCATGCCATTGCTGACCGGCCAGGGTGACGGCCGGGCTACGAAGCGTGATATTGCCGGGCAGCGTGACGCCACCCGTTTTGAGGCCGCCGCCTGACTCGCTGCCCCCGGATGCTCCCCCTGCGGCCATCATCGCCACCCAGGCCTCGCCATCCAGCGCGGGCAGGTTCAGTACCATGCCGGGATGATCGGGCAGAGCGGGTGTTTTCTGCGCATCATTCAGCCAGATGCCACGATCGACGCGCAGCGTCGGCTCCAGCAACCAGCGGCTGTTAAAGCGATGGTTTGCATCGACGCTGCCACTGAGATCGAAATGGTGCAGGTCGCCACTGGCCTTGATTGCGACTGGCATCGCCTCACCGGCTTTCTTATCGAGCGGTGCAGGTAAGTGACTACTTACTTCTTTTGCATTACCGTTCAGCGTCACGTCATAACGCGCACCGCCATGATGGGGCAGCGTAATATTGACGTCGCCCTGCCACGGCAGATTTCCGCCCAGCTGCTTGCTGACGGCTGCAGGAACCTGGCTGATTTTCGCGGGCTGCCAGTCGCCCTGAAGTTTGACGTTCACGCCAAAGTCGTCCGGATTCTCTTTGGTGCTGAAACGCACGCCCATTGGCTGACCAAACCAGTTCGCACGCAGATCCTCACTGGCCAGATTGCCGTTGTCGTAACGGAAGCGCCCGGAGAGATTGTTAATGGTGGTTTTTAACGGTTTGATAAACAGCGAATTATTGTTCAGGTCCACATTGCCACGGGCGTGAACCTGCTCACCATCCAGCGGGATATCCAGATTCAGGTGGCCGCCGACGCGGCCTTTGATTTCCAGCTGCTCCAGCGCGGCACCCAGTGAAGGTTTCAGCGGAGTCTGCCCGAAATAGTCCGCGATCTGCTGGCCTTCACCACTGATATCACCCTCAATGATCAGTTTTTCTTTCAGGTAGTCGGGGATGACCGCAGTGACGTTGCGCGCGTCCACCTCGCCCAGTTTCGCCACCGGCGCTTTCATCCAGAGACCGTCATTCAGGAAGTTAAGGTCGATATCGAGATTGCTTAACGCTGGCCATTTGGGCTGAAACGCATAGGTTGCCTGGCGAAGCGGCACCCAGACCTGGAACATGCCATCATTATGCTTGAACGGGAACAGCGCCGGATTACCGGCAAACAGCAGTGTGGCGTTGTCCACCTTGCCACCCTTCACTGCCCCACTCAGATAGTGCGTCAGGCTGTTACCCAATAGCGGCACCGGGAAGTAGCGCCAGGCATCGCCCGCATCGGTAAGCCGGATACCGGCCAGAATATCCAGACGAGGCTCACCGCCGCTATTCTGCTGGTAGCTGAAGTCGCCGCGCGCCCAGAGCGAGCGTGCCTCCAGGTCAAGATTTTCGCCTGCCAGCGTGAGGCCATGATCATCATTCAGCCAGCGCAGCGCACCGGTCACCCGCTTAATCTCTAACGGAGCCTGGAACATGTCGCCATAGGGAACGGTCGCCGCCCCCATATCCACACTGACCTGACCATTGCTCAGGCTGCCGCGCGCTTCACCGCTTAAATGGCTGATGCCCGGCAACAGTTTCCAGTGCTGCCAGCTGAAATCACGCCACTTCACCTGTACGCGGGTTTTTTCAGGCTGCTGTAACGGAATATCCAGCGCCAGGCCATCGATGGTGCCCTGTGGCTGCAGCGTCTGCCAGTTTTCAAACAGTGCCGGAGAGAGCGGCGCAAACAGCGGAACGATCGGCGCAATATGACTCAGCACCAGCTGTGTGGCGCGAACGCGCACTTCCGGCTGACCATCCGGTCCCAGCATCTGCTTATCTTCAGGACGCCATAACAGAGAGAAGTGACCGGCGGGCCAGGCGTGGCCGTCGGTGCTGAGCCGGGTTTGTGGCACATTGACCACCCAGCCATTCTGGAAACGTGACAGATGCGCGGTCAGCCCATCGACCTCAATGCGGTGTCGTCCGGTCTCGCCCTGCCAGCTGGCTCCGCCCTTGCGCAGCAGCAGATCACCGGCGTAGATGTCGCCATCGCGCAGGTTAACCCAGGCCGCCAGGCTAAATCGGGCGCTATCCAGCCGGGTATTGTCACGCACCCAACGGCCCAGCCACGGGCGCATATCGACGTCGTCGGCCTGCATCCAGATGCGGCCATCATTGAGTAAACCGTTGCTGTCGTTAAGATCAAGCCGCACCTGGACCACGCCGTGCTGGCCGGTGAAGCTCGACAGGCTGACTTCGCCTTCGGCCCGGTGGCGGTTATCTTCATTGACCCAGGTGAGTCGCGGGATCGCCAGCTCAGCATGCTGACCGGAAGGGGTACGGAAACGGATGGTGCTGTCACGCAGGTCAAAGTGGTCAAACTGACGCAGGAAGAGTTCGTTTATCTGCGCCGGACGGAAGCTGTTTTTCTCTTTGTCGTTATCCAGCAGCGGGCGATTAGTATCGAGGTGCAACTGCCAGAAGGTCAGATCGCGAAACTGCCACCGCCAGTGCAGCAGGGACTGCCAGACGTCGAGAGCCAGATTGATACGTTTGATAGTGAGTTTGCCGTTCTCATGCAGATCGACGCTAAGATCGCGAACCTGCAGGGTTGGGCCAAAATTCTCCCATTTACCCTGTAACTGGCTGGCGTTGACCGGCACGCCGCTGCTGTCGGAGATGTATTGCAGAAGGTTGCTGCGATAGCTGTCGAGATGCGGCATCACCAGACGCAATCCGCTGACCAGCAGCGCGACAATCACGATGATTGCCGCGACCAGCAGTAACAAAATCCTCGGCAACTGCCTCACTCACGCCTCTCCTTGTGTTCCGTAAACGACGGATAGTTGGTTCTCATACCCGACCGTCTCCCGATAAAAGCGTTAAAACGCGCATTTTATCTCAAACAAGGGCGATTTTTCAGCCCGATATCCGAAGAAACCGGTAACCGGGCTGGCGTTACATCATCACTACGTCGAACTGCTCCTGAGTGTAGAGCGCTTCGACATGAACTTTAACCTGCTTGCCGACAAAGATTTCGACTTCAGCCAGTGCATGAGACTCGTCAGTTTTTAACGCCTCACCCACCGTCGGTGAAACATAGACCAGAAAGCGGTCAGAATCATAAGCGTGATGAACCCGGACAATCTCACGCATGATTTCATAGCAGACCGTTTCAACGGTTTTCAGCGTGCCGCGCCCTTTGCAGACCGGGCAATCCTGGCACAAAACGTGCTCAATGCTTTCGCGGGTACGCTTACGCGTCATCTCCACCAGACCCAGCGCCGAGAAACCATTAATACCGGTTTTAACCCGATCTTTACTGAGCGCGCTTTCCAGCGAATGCAATACCCGGCGGCGATGGTCTTCGTTGCTCATATCGATGAAGTCGATAATGATGATGCCACCAAGATTACGCAGTCGCAGCTGACGTGCGATCGCCTGAGTGGCTTCAACATTGGTATTAAAGATCGTCTCATCAAGGTTACGATGGCCGACAAACGCACCGGTGTTGATATCGATGGTGGTCATCGCTTCGGTCTGATCGATAATCAGATATCCGCCTGACTTTAGTTCAACTTTGCGATCCAGCGAGCGCTGAATCTCATTTTCGACGTCAAACAGGTCGAAAATAGGCTGTTTACCGTTGTAGAGCTCCAGCTTACCGGCCATTTCCGGGATATATTCTCCGGTAAACTCCACCAGCATATCGCAGGTCAGGCGGGAGTCGACCCGGATGCGATCCAGCGCCGCGCCCGCAAAATCACGCAGAATACGCTGGGCCAGAGCCAGCTCACCGTAGAGCAGGCAGCGGGTCTGATTGCGCTTTTTACGCTCGCTGACTTTGGTCCAGAGTCGTTTGAGAAAAGCCGCGTCCTGCGCCAGCTCCTCTTCCCCGATGCCTTCTGCGGCGGTACGGATAATAAAGCCGCCCAGATCGTCGCAGTAGTCAGCCACGACCGCTTTAAGCCGATCGCGCTCTTTCTCGCTCTCAATACGCTGAGAGACACCCACATGCGATGCGCCTGGCATAAAGACCAGGTAACGCGAAGGCAGCGTGATGTCAGTGGTCAGCCGGGCACCTTTGGTGCCAAGCGGGTCTTTGACGACCTGAACCACCAGATCCTGTCCCTGCCGCACCAGCTCGGCGATATCCCGCACGATAAAGTTTTTCTTTTCGTCGCCCGCCACACATTCAGTATGCGGCATGATATCTGAGGCGTGCAGAAAGGCCGCTTTCTCCAGACCGATATCAACAAAGGCGGCCTGCATGCCGGGCAGAACACGGCTTACACGGCCTTTATAAATATTGCCAACGATGCCGCGCCGCGCCTCACGCTCAATGTGAATTTCCTGCAGTATGCCGCCGTCAATATAGGCAACACGTGTTTCAGAAGGCGTGACGTTTACCAGTAATTCAGCCGTCATGTTGACCCCTTACGGCACGCAGTGACTCGAAATGGCTGATCAACTCCCCTGTCTCAACCAAGGGTAATCCGACCACTGCATGGTAGCTTCCATTAATTTTGCGGACAAAGTTTCCTCCCCTGCCCTGAATACCGTATGCACCCGCTTTATCCATTGGCTCGCCGGTCGCGATATAGTCGTCGATGTCGGTGGCGGTTAAGGTGCGGAATGTCACATCAGTGATTACGACGCAATCCAGCGCCTGCTGACTGTCGGCCAGCGCTACCGCCGTCATCACCTGATGCGTATGACCAGAGAGTTTACACAGCATCGCGCGGGCATCAGCGGCATCGCGCGGCTTTTCCAGCACTTCGCCATTCAGCACCACAATCGTATCCGCGCCCAGCACCGGCAGATCCTGCGCGGCCAGTTTGACACCCGCCTGCGCTTTATCATTGGCCAGACGGCGGACATAGATTTCCGCCGCTTCGTTCGGCTGACGCTGCTCTTCAACGTCAGTCACGATGCGCTCGAATGTCAGCCCAAGTTGAGTTAACAGCTCACGACGACGCGGTGAACCGGAAGCAAGATAGAGGGTTACCATAAATTTCCTTATTGAACAGCGAACTGACGACGAATTTTTCTCATTAATAAGAATAGCCAGGGCCAGAGAATACCGTCGACGACACTGCTCCAGAAAATTTCAGGTCGGAATGAAACGTTGATTACCAGGAATTCAGCCCAGAAGACAATCACATCCATCGCCAGCGACAGCACCATAACCATTAACGCTTGCTGCCACAACGCTAAGTTGCGGAATAACTGGAACTTAAAGGCAATCAGGTAGGCGATGATACTGAGCGCCAGCGCACGCACGCCGAGTGTGGAACCCGCAATCAGATCCATGATGGCACCCAGCACAAATCCGCTACCGACATTGACCCGATGCGGCAGTGCGAGCACCCAATAGATAAGGATCAACAGTAGCCATGAGGGCCGGAACATATAAATTTCATCCGGCCAGGGCATGATCTGCAGGACAAGCGCAACCAGGAAGGAGAGCCAGATGACCCAACGTCCCTGGCTGCGATATCGACTCAAGGCTGCCCCCCGCGTGAACGCGAGGAGTTGCTTTGTCCACTGCTGCTGGTAGCTGACGGTGCAGGCGGTCCCATCTGTACGGCAGGCGCAGGCGGGCCCATTTCTCCCGCAGGCGGTAAGACCTGCGGCATCATCTGCATCAGACGCTCGTTCGCAACGCGATGAACTTCATCCTGCGGCAGCGGCATATCACCATTGCGATCGGCGCCCCACAGCAGCAGCAGGTAACGCAGACGCTGCAGACCCGCGGTCGGATGAGCCTGAATCACCGTATAGGCGCGTTGGGTATCCACTTTTACCGAAGAAACCACACCCACCGGATAGCCTTCAGGGAATCGGCCACCGATACCTGAAGTTACCAGCACATCGCCGACCCGAATGTCCGTATTACCCGGCAGATGCTCAAGCTGAAGATCTTCAGTACAGCCGTTACCTGCGGCAATGACACGAATATCATTACGCAGCACCTGAATCGGCAGGGCATGTGACGCATCGCAGATGAGCAGAACACGGCTGGTGAGTTGTCCAACAGCAATGACCTGACCGACTACCCCTTTATCACTGATGACCGGCTGGCCTTCATAGACGCCGTTGACGCTGCCTTTGTCGATTACCACCTGGTCGGTGTAAGGATCGGTGCCGGTGGAGATGACCTGTGTCACCATCTTTTGCTCATCCTGACGCAGCGGTGAACCCAGCAGTTCACGCAGGCGTGCGTTTTCCTGCTTATATTGCCCCAGCATTAGCAGGTTACTGTTTTTCAGGAAGAGCTCACGACGTAACGCTTTGTTTTCCTGCTCGAGTTGCTGACGCGACGCCAGCGACTCTGACACGCCATCCAGCAGCTGACGTGGCCCATTGGCCAGGAAGTAAAACGGACTGACCGACGTATCCAGATAGTTGCGTATTTGGGTAAAAGAACCCACACGGCTGTCGGCAATGATAATGGCAATCGCCACGATAACCGCCAGGAATAGACGCAACTGCAGGGAAGGTCCCCTGCTAAAAATCGGCTTCATATAATCTGCGTGATCCTCGACAACAGGAGAGGAAGCGACGGCATAACACCGTGCTTCCCTGGGCTGAACGCACTGCACCGGCACAGATTGCGCCGGTTCACATGCCACTCCCTCGCATGATCATTGCGTTCTTAGCCGGTTGAGGCAATTATTCTTCGCTGAACAAATCGCCGCCATGCATGTCGATCATTTCCAGCGCTTTGCCGCCACCGCGAGCCACACAGGTCAGTGGATCCTCAGCAACCACAACCGGAATGCCCGTCTCTTCCATCAGCAGACGATCCAGGTTGCGCAGTAACGCACCACCGCCGGTCAGCACCATGCCGCGCTCCGAAATATCTGAAGCCAGCTCAGGCGGACACTGCTCAAGGGCAACCATCACCGCGCTAACGATGCCGGTTAATGGCTCCTGCAGCGCTTCCAGAATTTCATTAGAGTTCAGTGTAAAGCCGCGCGGTACACCTTCTGCCAGGTTACGACCACGCACTTCGATCTCACGGACTTCATCACCCGGATAGGCTGAACCGATCTCATGCTTAATACGTTCTGCGGTCGCTTCGCCGATCAGTGAACCGTAGTTACGACGCACATAATTAATAATAGCTTCATCGAAACGATCGCCACCAATACGCACTGACGAGGAGTAGACCACACCGTTCAGCGAGATCACCGCCACTTCTGTGGTACCGCCACCAATATCCACCACCATTGAGCCGGTCGCTTCTGAAACGGGCAGACCCGCACCAATTGCTGCAGCCATCGGCTCTTCAATCAGAAACACTTCTCGCGCGCCTGCGCCCTGAGCGGATTCACGAATCGCGCGGCGTTCAACCTGTGTTGCCCCGACGGGTACGCAGACCAGCACACGCGGGCTGGGACGCATAAAACTGTTGCTGTGAACCTGCTTGATGAAGTGTTGCAGCATCTTTTCAGTCACGAAGAAGTCAGCAATAACGCCATCTTTCATCGGACGAATCGCTGCGATATTGCCTGGCGTACGGCCAAGCATCTGTTTGGCCTCATGACCCACGGCCGCAACACTTTTCGGTGAACCGGCACGATCCTGTCGAATAGCGACGACGGAGGGCTCGTTCAGTACGATGCCCTGTCCTTTCACGTAAATCAGGGTATTCGCGGTACCCAGGTCAATGGACAAGTCGTTGGAAAACATGCCACGAAATTTTTTAAACATACTAAGGGGTAATCCTGCAAGCTGGGGGCGGAAAATAAAATCCGCTTACTTTACCAACCACACGAAGCTGCCACAAGGCGCAAAAACGTTCTGCTTCGGTGAAAAAAGACGCCTGATTGCGTTTAAGTCATCTGAACTGGCGATCCACAACAGCAGAATGGCGACCAGACGCCATCAGCACTGCATTTCACGCTATTTCCCCTCACCCTGTCCGACATAAAATCTAACATTTCCGGCAGTAAGTTCAGAGGTTCAGACGCGGATAAACATTAAAAAAAACCGTAAATTTCCGTCAGTACGACCGCAATTCATTAAATACGGTAACGTTGTGAATACTTCTTCACGTTACTGTTAACCGGAAGCGAGGGAGCAAAAAAGTCGCCCTGCCCACCTGCTACGCCCAACGCGACTAAGGTTTGCCACTCCGCTTTAGTGCGGACACCGGTAGCAAACACCTGAATGCCCGTACATTTACAGACTTCCAGCAGACTCTGCACAAACAGCTGATTTTCAGTCCGTCGCTCAATATTGCGTACCAGACCGGCATCAAGCTTGATCAGTTCCAGCGGCAGCTGTCGTATGTAGGCGCTGCTTACCACGGTTAAACCCGCCTGATTTACCGCAACCCGACAGCCAAAAGCCTTAAGTGCGCGGAAAACTGGCGTTAAACGGTTGATGTGTTGACAAACATCTGCCTCGGCAAGTTCAAATAAAAATCGTTTTCTTTGCGCTTTCGGGCACTGCAGCAGCATGTTCTGCAGCCAGAGGACAAAAGAGCGCTGCAGAAGCGAGGTAATCGTCACCGGGATCACCAGCGTCTCTTCTGGCCAGAGTTCAGAGAGTGCCGCAATGCGAGTCATTAACTGGCGATCCCAGCCATCAGCCATGCCGAGCTGCTGTACCAGGGGCATATATTCTGCGGCCAGCACTTCTTTATCGCCATCGAAGATGCGGGTCAGCATTACCCGGTGCTGTACCTTACCCTCAATATTGACGGTGGGTTTATGATAGAGCCGCGGGCCGCCACGGCTAAGCGTGTTCTCCAGCAGGGTTCGCCAGCGCACACTACCCCGCCCGGCGTCCTGCGGATTTCCGGCACCATTGGTCCAGTTGTTGCCGCCCAGCAGTGCCGCACGTCGGGTAGCCATTTCGGCATTTTCCATCACCTGCGGCACAGTCTGCCCGCTGTGCCAGGCGCTGATACCGATATGAATGAGATCATCACGATTAACCAGCCGCATCGGCGGCAGAGAATCAACAGCATTGATCAGCTGATCCGCAATACTGTTTGCCTCTTTAAGACTGCGATGCGGCAGTAGCACGGCAAAATCACTGCGGAAATAGCGTGCCAGCAGGGCGCCAGGATAGCGCAGCACAAAGGTGGAAAGCATGTTGACGAAATTGAAGAGGTACTCCTCAACCAGCCCCGGCTCCAGCGAATCCTTCAGCGTGTCCAGATCGGGCAGGCGCACCATCATCACCACACCATGGGTGCCGACAGCTTCCTGATCCTCCAGCAGGGTGGCGAGCTGGTTATCAAAGAACAGCCGGTTGTTGAGACCGGTGCGTCCATCCTGCGCAGCAAAGGTGCGGATCAGCGTGTCGATACGCAGACGCTGCTCGCCCGCTTCCTGCAGATCCGCCAGCAACACATCCAGTGCGCGGCTCGCTCTCGGTGGCCACTCATCCGCACCGCGTTTCGGCATTACGCCGCGCTCACCGCTGATAATCGCCTCTGCCCGCACTTCAAGATGCTCCATACCGCGCCACTGACGACTGAGCCAGCGATGCATCAGCAGCAGCACCAGACTCATCACCAGCATGACGGTAAACAGGATGCCCAGCGTAGAGGTGCCGGTAATGGAGCGCAGCCAGGTTTTGGCAGGATCAAGGGTGACGACCCGCAGCTCTAACCCCGTCTGGTGCATCAAAGGCACATCGACCTGGATAAAACGATTAGGTTCGTCTTCCAGCATCTGGTTTTCGTGTCGGGAGAGAGTAAGGAAAGTCTGCCTGCCGTTGTGAAGAGAAATCTGCTCGGCATTCATTATCGGCATCATACGCGTGAGCCAGACATGCAGCTCTGCCGGCGTCTGGGTGAACATCGCCTGATCCACTTCGGTCGCCAGTATCTGCGCCCGATGTTCAACCCGCTGATGACTGAACCAGAAAACACTGAATGCACAGCCTGCCAGCATCAACGACATGGCCAGCAGGCTTAAAAAGGTAATAAACGCAGATAATTTTGTGGTTAATCGCATCCCTGTGCCTGTATTACTGCGGTGATAACCGGATCACCCAACCTTGTACCGTCAGCCTGACGAAAACGCGAGCAAAAATAGCATAATTTGCCGTTGCCGACAGCGCCGGGACGTATGAAGCCGAAGTATATCGTCGGGATATCATCGCTGGCGTTGATCCTGGCACTTTTCGGTGCATTCTCATCGTACCGGCCAGCCAGGAAATTTCACATTTTCAGGGCGAAACTGGCTGATATCAGTAATAGTCATCATGCTGGTTAATGACATCCTGTCTGGAGAAGGCACCATGAAACGCACACCCCGTCTGACCGAAGCCGACGTAACGCCGGAAAGCATTTTTAACATGAAGCGCCGCCAGGTGCTGAAAACGCTGGGACTGAGCGCAGCGGCGATGGGTATGCCGGGCGTGGCGCAAGCCGATATTCTCAGCTGGTTCAAAGGCAACGATCGCCCACCCGCGCCAGCAGGCCGGCCGCTGGACTTTACCAAACCAGCGCAATATCAGGCCGATCTGACCTTAACGCCTGCGGATAAAGTTTCCGGCTATAACAACTTCTATGAGTTCGGGCTGGATAAGGCCGATCCGGCTGCCAATGCCGGTACGCTGAAAACAGAACCCTGGAAACTGACCATTGATGGCGAAGTGGCTAAACCCGTGACCCTGGATATGGATGACATCTTTAAACGGTTTGCCATGGAGCAGCGAATCTATCGCATGCGCTGCGTGGAGGCCTGGTCGATGGTGGTGCCCTGGATAGGCTTTGAGCTGAATAAGCTTATCTCTCTGGCGGAACCCACCAGCAAAGCGCGTTTTGTCGCCTTCCAGACGCTGTACGATCCTGAGCAGATGCCAGGTCAGAAAGATCGCTTTATTGGCGGCGGACTCAATTATCCCTATGTCGAAGGTTTACGTCTGGATGAAGCCATGCATCCGCTGACCATTCTGACCACCGGCGTCTATGGCAAAGCGCTGCCGCCGCAGAATGGCGCGCCGATTCGCCTGACGGTGCCGTGGAAATATGGTTTTAAGGGCATTAAGTCGATTGTCAAAATCACCCTGACCGCAAATCAGCCACCAACGACCTGGAACCAGATCGCCGCAGATGAATATGGTTTTTATGCCAATGTGAATCCGCATGTTAATCATCCACGCTGGTCGCAGGCCACTGAGCGATTTATTGGCCCGGGCGGCAGTCTGAAGGTCGAACGTCAGCCAACGCTGCTGTTTAACGGCTATGCCGAACAGGTTGCGTCGCTCTATCGTGGCCTGGATTTACGGGAGAATTACTAGGTGGTACGCCTGTCGATAAAACAGATCACCTGGCTTAAGGTGATTCTGCATCTGGCGGCCCTGTTGCCGCTGGTTTATCTGGTTCTTGCCGCGATGCAGGGCGGCCTGAGTGCGGATCCGGCAAAAGATATTCAGCATTTTACCGGCCGCATGGCGCTGAAACTGCTGCTGGGTACGCTGCTGGTCTCACCGCTGGCACGTTATGGCAGGCAACCGCTGTTAATCCGCACGCGACGTCTGCTTGGCGTCTGGACGTTTGTCTGGGCTTCTCTTCACCTGCTGAGCTATTACCTGCTGGAGCTGGGCGCTGACAATCTGCGTCTGCTGGGCAGCGAGCTGATTTCCCGTCCCTATCTGACACTGGGGATTATCAGCTGGCTGATATTACTGGCCCTGGCGCTGACGTCGTTTCAGCGCGCTCAGCGCAAGCTCGGTAAGCGCTGGCAAACCCTGCACAACGCGGTTTATCTGGTCGCGATTCTGGTGCCGATTCACTATATCTGGTCAGTGAAAACCTTGTCACCCCAGCCACTTATCTACGCACTACTTGCTGCGATACTGTTAGCCTGGCGTTACAAAAAATTTCTCAAATGGTGGCCTCGCTAGCGCTTCACCCGTTGTTTTCCTCTGCTGTTTTCTGATAAAAGATGTGGCCCGCAGGCCACATCCGATCATCTTCGCAGATAAGACCAGTATTTTGCTGCGAAATGACACGAAACGGATATAATGCCCGGCTTTATTGCTCGTCGGGTCTTCTTTTTCATTCTCAAAGGTGACAAATGAAGATTCGCAAGGTATTTTACGCGATGCCTCAATGATTGCGGGAGATGGCAGCACGATGGCGCATAAATTACATATTCTGCTTTTAAACGGACCCAACCTGAACCTGTTGGGAACGCGTGAACCTGAGAAGTATGGTCATACCACGCTGCGTCAGATCGTTGACGATTTGACACGTCAGGCAGACCAGTTGAATGTGGAATTGAGCCACCTGCAAACCAATGCTGAATTTCAGCTGATTGATCGCATTCATGAGGCCAAAGGCAATGTGGATTACATCATTATTAATCCTGCCGCGTTTACCCATACCAGTGTCGCACTACGTGATGCCCTGCTGGCGGTAGAAATACCGTTTATCGAGGTTCATCTCTCCAACGTGCATGCCCGCGAGCCCTTCCGCCATCACTCCTATCTTTCTGATGTCTCTGCTGGCGTGATCTGTGGGCTTGGCGCTGACGGCTACACATGGGCTTTACAAACGGCAGTAAAACGCCTGTCTCAAACTAATTAATCAAACTGAGTACGGAACCCCACTCATGGATATTCGTAAAATTAAAAAACTGATCGAACTGGTTGAAGAGTCTGGCATTTCAGAGCTGGAAATTTCTGAAGGTGAAGAGTCCGTTCGCATCAGCCGTGCACCTGCAAACGTGGGTTACCCGATGATGCAGCAGACTTACGCTGCGCCGGTTCAACAGCCTGCTCTGGCAACAGCTGTTGCTCCTGTTGCAGCAGTTGCCGAAGCGGCACCGGCTGAAATCAGCGGTCACATCGTGCGTTCACCAATGGTAGGGACCTTCTACCGTACGCCGAGCCCGGATGCGAAAGCCTTTGTGGAAGTCGGCCAGAAAGTGAATGCCGGCGATACCTTGTGCATCGTCGAAGCCATGAAAATGATGAACCAGATCGAAGCTGACAAATCAGGTGTAGTGAAAGCGATCCTGGTTGAAAGCGGTCAGCCGGTCGAATTTGACGAGCCACTGGTTATCATCGAGTAACGGGGCAGATCATGCTGGATAAAATTGTTATTGCTAACCGTGGTGAGATTGCGCTGCGCATTCTGCGTGCCTGTAAAGAACTGGGCATCAAGACTGTTGCGGTACACTCAAGCGCGGATCGTGACCTGAAGCACGTGCTGCTGGCAGACGAAACCGTCTGCATCGGCCCGGCGCAGTCAGTTAAAAGTTACCTCAACATCCCGGCGCTGATCTCTGCTGCAGAGATCACCGGCGCGGTGGCGATTCACCCTGGCTACGGCTTCCTCTCTGAGAATGCCGATTTTGCTGAGCAGGTTGAGCGCTCCGGCTTTATCTTTATCGGTCCGAAAGCAGACACCATTCGCCTGATGGGCGACAAAGTCTCTGCGATTAATGCGATGAAGAAAGCAGGCGTCCCAACCGTACCCGGTTCTGACGGTTCGCTGACCGATGATATGGAAAAAAACCGTGCCTTTGCGAAGCGCATCGGTTATCCGGTCATCATCAAAGCCTCTGGCGGCGGCGGCGGTCGTGGTATGCGCGTTGTGCGCAGCGACAAAGATCTGGAACAATCCATCAACATGACGAAAGCGGAAGCCAAAGCGGCTTTCAGCAACGACATGGTTTACATGGAGAAGTATCTGGAGAATCCGCGCCACATCGAGATTCAGGTTCTGGCTGACGGCCAGGGCAACGCGATCTATCTGGGCGAACGTGACTGCTCTATGCAGCGTCGTCACCAGAAAGTGGTTGAAGAAGCGCCAGGCCCAGGTATTACTGAAGAACAGCGCAGCTTTATCGGCAATCGTTGTGCCAAAGCCTGTATTGAGATTGGCTATCGTGGCGCAGGTACCTTCGAGTTTCTTTACGAAAACGGTGAGTTCTACTTCATTGAGATGAACACCCGTATTCAGGTGGAACATCCGGTGACCGAGATGATCACCGGTGTGGATCTGATCAAAGAGCAGCTGCGCATTGCTGCGGGTCAGCCACTGTCGATCAAACAGGACGAAGTGGTTATTCGCGGACATGCGGTCGAGTGCCGTATTAACGCTGAAGATCCGGTCACCTTCCTGCCAAGTCCGGGTAAAATCACCCGCTTCCATGCGCCAGGCGGTTTTGGCGTGCGCTGGGAGTCGCATATTTACTCAGGCTACACCGTACCGCCGTATTACGACTCCATGATCGGTAAGCTGATCACCTATGGCGAAACGCGCGACGTGGCTATCGCCCGCATGAAGAATGCGCTGGCGGAACTGATCATCGACGGTATCAAAACCAACGTTGAACTGCAGATGAAAATCATGTCCGACGAAAACTTCCAGCACGGTGGAACCAATATCCACTATCTGGAGAAAAAACTCGGCTTGCACGAGAAGTAAACGCAACGCTGAGTCAGTCAGAGGCCGGTTAATCCGGCCTTTTTCTTTTGCCGCTGGCGTTAAGGTTGAATCATGGATGCTCGTTTTATACAGGCACATAAAGAGGCGCGCTGGTCGCTCTACCTCACCCTGCTCTGGCTCGCTGCCTGGGGGCTTTCTGCCTGGCTGGGTGGCAGTGAAATTGGTATCACCGGCCTGCCGCGCTGGTTTGAACTCTCCTGCCTGTTTGCTCCCCTGTTGTTCATATTCCTGTGCTGGATGATGGTGCGGTTAATTTTCCGCGACATGCCGCTGGAGGACACAAATGAACAGTGAAATTATCCTGCCGTTACTGATTTATCTGGTGCTGATTGCCGCGCTGTCGGTGTTTGCCGTGCGCAAAAGGCGCGAGGGTAGCTTCCTCACTGAATATTTCCTTGGCAGCCGCTCCATGGGCGGATTTGTGCTGGCGATGACGCTCACCACCACCTATATCAGCGCCAGCTCGTTTATTGGTGGTCCCGGTGCCGCCTACAAATATGGGCTGGGATGGGTATTGCTGGCGATGGTGCAGGTGCCCGCCGTCTGGCTCTCGCTGGGTGTGCTGGGGAAAAAGTTTGCCATCCTGGCGCGTAAGCATAATGCGGTGACGCTGAATGACATGCTCTACGCCCGCTATCAGAGCCCGCTGCTGATCTGGCTGGCAAGTCTGAGCCTGCTGGTTGCCTTTATCGGTGCCATGACGGTGCAGTTTATTGGCGGCGCGCGGCTGCTCGAAACCGCCGCAGGCATCCCGTATGACACGGGTCTGCTGATTTTTGGCGGCACTATTGCGCTCTACACCGCTTTTGGCGGGTTCCGTGCCAGCGTTCTCAATGACGCCATGCAGGGCATCGTGATGCTGATTGGCACATTTTTGCTGCTGTTCGCGGTGATTCATCAGGCTGGCGGCCTGAGCACGGCCGTGCAGAAACTGCATGACATTGATCCCGCTCTGCTGTCGCCGCAGGGACCGGGTGAGATTATAACGCCGACCTTCCTCAGTTCATTTGTCGTGCTGGTCTGCTTTGGGGTGATTGGCTTGCCGCATACTGCGGTGCGCTGCATCTCTTATAAAGACAGCAAGGCAGTCCATCGGGCCATTATTCTGGGTACCATTGTGGTGGTGATCCTGATGCTGGGAATGCATCTGGCCGGTGCGCTGGGCCGGGCGATACTGCCGAATCTGACCGTGCCGGATAGTGTTATACCCACCCTGATGATCACTGTGCTGCCACCGTTAGCTGCCGGACTGTTTCTGGCAGCCCCCATGGCCGCCATTATGTCGACCATTAATGCCCAGCTGTTACAGGCTTCGGCTACGCTGATCAAAGATCTCTATCTGCGTGTTGCCCCACAGCAGATGGAAAATGAGACGCGGCTGCGGCTGTTATCTGGCACCATTACGTTCGCACTGGGTCTCCTGCTGCTGATTGCGGCCTGGAATCCACCCGATATGATTATCTGGCTCAACCTGCTGGCCTTTGGCGGCCTTGAGGCGGTTTTCCTCTGGCCGCTGGTACTGGGTCTCTACTGGGAACGCGCTAATGCCGCAGGCGCCATCACCGGCATGGTGGTGGGTGGAGGCTGCTACGCTTTTCTGGCGAGCCTGAACCTGCAGATTCTGGGTTTTCATCCCATTGTGCCCTCACTGCTTTTAAGCCTGCTGGCATTTTTAGTGGGCAACCTGTTTGGACGCGCGCCGCAAACGGTCGACGCGCCGCAACATTGACGGAAAGAGAGACGTTATGCCGTGGATTCAAATCAAAATTAATAGCTCAGGTGAACACGCGGAAACGCTGAGCGATGCGCTGATGGACATCGGTGCGGTTTCAGTGACCTTTCAGGATACCAACGACACGCCGGTGTATGAGCCGCTGCCAGGTGAAACCCGCCTGTGGGGCGATACCGATGTTATCGGCCTGTTCGATGCAGAAACTGATATGGCCGCGATTACCGCCGAACTGGCGCAGCATCCGCTGCTGGGTGCAGGTTTTCGTCACCGGATCGAGCAGATCGAAGATAAAGACTGGGAGCGCGAATGGATGGAAAACTTCCATCCGATGCGCTTCGGTGAGCGGCTCTGGATCTGTCCGAGCTGGCGTGATGTGCCGGATCCCGATGCCGTCAACGTGATGCTCGATCCCGGCCTGGCGTTTGGGACCGGCACGCATCCGACCACCTCACTCTGCCTTACCTGGCTTGACGGGCTGGATCTGGTGGGCAAAACGGTGATCGATTTCGGCTGTGGTTCGGGGATCCTGGCGATCGCCGCACTGAAGCTGGGCGCGGCTCAGGCGATCGGGATTGATATCGATCCGCAGGCTATTCAGGCCAGCCGGGATAATGCTGAGCGCAACGGCGTCTCTGATCGCCTGTCGCTCTATCTTCCCCACCAGCAACCCGAAAATCTGCAGGCTGATGTGGTGGTGGCCAATATCCTGGCCGGCCCGCTACGTGAACTGGCCCCGCTGATCAGCGTTCTGCCGAAGTCTGGCGGTCATCTGGGCCTCTCGGGCGTGTTAGAGAGCCAGGCAGAGAGCGTCTGCGAAGCGTATGTCAGCGAGTTCACGCTCGACCCGGTTGCGGTTAAAGAGGAGTGGTGCCGGATTACCGGGATTAAATCCTGAATATAGCGCCTGTCTGCCCCCTCTGATATCGCGCTGCCCGTAACAAAGTGCCTTAACAGAACATTCAGCCAGCCCGTAGCGTAAGTTGCGGGCTTTCCCGATTTGAAATGGATGCTTGTATCGTTAATCACGGCATGTGACGTTTTTTATCTGGCGAATTGACGTACTTTTCTGGAAAAACTTTTGCTCACAATTTCAGCATAAGTTGTTAAATCATTGATATTTAAGCTTAATAAATATGCGCATCGATCATGACCCGGATTTCATTGATCTTTCTTGCTGATTGTTCAAAGTTTGGCCTTTCATCTTCCTGCAAAAATGCGTAATATACGCCGCCTTGCAGACACAGTATGGCCATTCTGACTTCATGCGTATTGGAAACCTCCAGCTGAGAAATCGACTGATTGCAGCACCGATGGCCGGTATTACCGACAGGCCGTTCAGGGCGCTGTGTCACGAAATGGGTGCAGGCATGGCAGTTTCTGAGATGTTGTCTTCAAACCCGGAAGTCTGGGCTAGCGACAAATCTCGATTACGTATGGTTCACAGCGATGAGCCAGGCATTCGCGCCGTGCAAATTGCCGGTTGCGATCCCAGTGAAATGGCGCAAGCTGCACGCATTAATGTTGAGGCTGGTGCACAGGTCATCGACATTAATATGGGATGCCCTGCCAAGAAGGTTAACCGCAAAATGGCGGGTTCAGCCTTGCTGCAATATCCCACCGTGGTGGAGTCAATTCTCTCCGCAGTGGTTAATGCAGTGAATGTGCCGGTTACGCTGAAAATTCGTACTGGCTGGGATCCTGAAAACAGGAACTGTGTCGCGATTGCCCAATTGGCTGAACGCTGCGGTATACAGGCTCTGACGATACATGGTCGCACTCGTGCCTGCCTGTTCAACGGAGAAGCTGAATATGACAGCATTCGGACAGTTAAGCAGAGTGTCTCCATTCCGATTATCGCGAATGGAGACATAACTGACCCGCATAAAGCCAGAGCGGTGCTCGACTATACAGGGGCCGATGCTCTGATGATAGGACGTGCTGCTCAGGGAAGACCGTGGATCTTCCGGGAAATCCAGCATTATCTGGACACTGGGGAGTTGCTTGCCCCGCTGCCGATGGCAGAGGTCAAGCGCTTGCTTGTTTCGCATATACGTGAGCTGCACGACTTTTACGGTTCAGGCAAGGGATACCGTATAGCGCGAAAGCACGTCTCCTGGTATCTGCAGGAGCACGCCCCGAATGACCAGTTTCGGCGCACATTCAACGCCATTGAGGATGCCAGCGAACAGCTGGAGGCGTTGGAGGCATACTTCGAAAATCTTGCGTAACGAAATAAAGAGCTGAAAGAACTATGTTCGAACAACGCGTAAATTCTGACGTACTGACCGTTTCAACCGTTAACTCACAGGATCAGGTAACTCAAAAACCTTTGCGTGATTCGGTTAAACAGGCACTGAAGAACTATTTTGCTCAACTGAATGGTCAGGATGTGAGCGACCTGTATGAGCTGGTTTTGGCTGAAGTCGAGCAGCCTCTGTTGGACATGGTGATGCAGTATACCCGTGGCAATCAGACCCGTGCTGCCCTGATGATGGGTATCAACCGCGGTACGCTGCGTAAGAAATTGAAAAAATACGGCATGAACTGATTTTTAGTTCTGTCTGTAAATCACGCCAGCCTTCGGGCTGGCGTTTTTATTTGTGCGTCGACGCACAAAGCCACGGTAATGATAGTGAAACAGTTTCCGGTAATATGGTAACTGTAGTTGCAATCGCTGGCGTGATATTTCACCCTCTCGCTTTCGCCCGCTGTGATTTGACTTAGTGCCTGCCTTACCCTCACCTCGCTTCACATCCCCGCCACTGCTGGGTATGTGACTTTCTGCGCATTAAAAAGCAACGCAATCTCTTCATACATTTCTGCCTGAGTGAATGCTCACACTGCTCCCACATAGTGAAACTATTTGCACTAAATGTGATCGGGTCGACTCGCATTGCTTCCTTTTGGTGCGCCATATTAGCGGAACTTTCTAAGTGCTTCCGATTATTAACCGTTCTTTCATACGAATTCAGGAACCTGCAAACCTGGCATCAGCTTTGCAGAGTCGTGGATGGCTGACCGCCACAGACAGGAAAAACGCACACTAAAGTGCGCAAACATAACAACATGATCCCGCCACACAGGATGCTTTATGAAAAAGATGATGCTCTCTACGCTGATCGCTGCTGCCTCGCTGGTTGCCGTTGCTCAGCAAGCACACGCAGGCACCACACTGGATGCGATAAAGAAAAAAGGTTTTGTTCAATGTGGTATCAGTGACGGCTTGCCGGGCTTCTCCTATGCAGATGCTGGCGGCAAGTTTACCGGTATCGATGTGGATGTGTGTCGTGCGACGGCTGCCGCTGTGTTTGGTGATGCGACCAAAGTGAAATATACCCCGCTGACCGCGAAAGAGCGTTTTACCGCCCTGCAGTCCGGCGAGGTGGATGTGCTTTCACGTAATACCACCTGGACCTCATCGCGCGATGGCGGCATGGGCTTCCTGTTTGCGGGCGTGAACTATTACGACGGTATCGGCTTCCTGACTCACCAGAAGGCCGGCCTGAAAAGTGCGAAAGAGCTGGATGGTGCCACTGTCTGTATTCAGGCGGGAACCGACACCGAGCTGAACGTAGCGGACTTCTTTAAAGCCAACAAAATGCAATATACGCCTGTGACCTTTGACCGCTCTGATGAATCGGCTAAAGCGCTGGATAGCGGACGTTGCGATACGCTGGCATCTGACCAGTCTCAGCTTTACGCATTACGCATTAAGCTGGGCAAACCGGACGAATTTATTGTTCTGCCCGAAGTGATCTCCAAAGAGCCGCTGGGGCCGTTGGTACGTCGTGGTGATGATGACTGGTTCACCATCGTGAAGTGGTCGCTCTACGCCATGCTGAATGCGGAGGAGATGGGCATCTCCTCGAAGAACGTTGATCAGATGACGGCCAAGCCAACCACACCAGACATGGCACACTTCCTGGGCGCCGAAGGTGATTTTGGTAAGGATCTGAAGCTGGATAACAAGTGGGCCTACAACATCGTCAAGCAGGTGGGTAACTATCAGGAAAGCTTTGACCGTAACGTCGGTAAAGACAGCGCACTGAAGATTGCACGTGGTCAGAATGCGTTGTGGAACCAGGGCGGTATCCAGTACGCACCACCGGTACGTTAACAGACCTCACTAATCGGGCACCCTATTCTGTGGTGCCCTACCCCAGCTTTCGTTACTGAGGTTTCAACATGTCACAACGCCCAACCGTGAAAAGGGATTTTTCATTTGGTAATCCCACGGTTCGCGCCTGGATTTATCAGTTCATCGCCGTCGTCGCGGTGCTTGGTGTGGTGGGTTATCTGGTGCATAACACCATTATTAACCTTGCCAATCGCGGTATTACATCGGGGTTTGGATTTCTTGAGCGCACTGCCGGTTTCGGCATCGTTCAGCATCTGATTGAGTACACTGAGGGAGATACCTACGCGCGCGTGTTTCTGGTCGGATTAACCAACACGCTGCTGGTCTCTACACTCTGTATTGTTTTCGCTTCGATTCTCGGATTCGCGGTCGGTCTTGCCCGCCTTTCTGACAACTGGCTGCTGCGGAAACTCTCGAATATCTATATCGAAACCTTCCGTAATATCCCACCCCTGCTGCAAATCTTCTTCTGGTACTTTGCAGTCTTACGCAATCTGCCGGGCCCACGTCAGGCGCTGAATGCTTTTGACCTGGCATATGTCAGTAATCGCGGACTCTACGTTCCGTGGCCGACCTATGCAGCAGGCAGCTGGCCGTTTGTGATCGCACTGCTTCTGGCCGCGGCTGTGAGCTATGGCCTGTACCGCTTTAACCGTAAACATCAGCTGAAAACCGGTCAGTTACGTCGCACATGGCCCGCTGCCGTTGCGATGCTGATTCTCTTTCCTTTGCTTGCACACCTTGGGTTTGGCCCAGCCACGCACTGGGATGTGCCACAACTGCGCGGTTTCAATTTCCGTGGCGGCTCGGTGATGATACCGGAGCTGGCAGCCCTGACGCTGGCACTGTCGATTTATACGTCGTCGTTTGTTGCTGAAGTGATCCGCTCCGGGATCCAGTCGGTCCCCTATGGTCAGCATGAAGCAGCGCGGTCGCTGGGGCTGCCTAATCCGGTTACGCTGCGCCAGGTGATTATTCCGCAGGCCATGCGCGTCATTATTCCGCCACTAACCAGCCAGTATCTGAACATCGTGAAGAACTCCTCACTCGCCGCCGCTATCGGTTATCCCGATATGGTGTCGCTGTTCGCCGGATCGGTACTGAATCAGACCGGTCAGGCTATCGAGACGATTGCTATCACGATGGGCGTTTACCTGATTATCAGCCTGCTGATATCAATGCTTATGAACTTCTACAACCGCAAAATTGCGCTGGTTGAGCGTTAAGAGAACGGGATAACTATGTCTGTGACTACGCATGAAACGCCCCCCGTCCCGACGACTCTGGTCAGTCGCGCCTGGTTTTGGGCTCGTAAAAACCTGTTTTCCAGCTGGTTTAATACGCTACTGACGCTGTTTTGCATCTGGGTTATCTGGCACGTCATTCCACCCGCGCTGAACTGGCTGGTCTTTCAGGCAAACTGGATCGGCACCACGCGCGCCGATTGCACCAAAGAGGGTGCCTGTTGGGTCTTTATCCATGCTCGTTTCGGCCAGTTCATGTATGGGCTTTACCCGCATGAGTTGCGCTGGCGTATTAACCTGGCGCTGGTGATCGGCCTGCTGTCGATTGTGCCGATGTTCCTGAAGAGCCTGCCGTATCGTGGACGCTACATTGCTGCCTGGGCTGTCATCTATCCGGTGATTGTCTGGTTTCTGCTGTATGGCGGCTATCTGGGGCTGGAACGTGTCGAAACACGTCAATGGGGCGGATTAACGCTGACGCTGATTATTGCGTCAGTGGGTATTGCCGGTGCGCTGCCGCTGGGTATTTTGCTGGCGCTGGGCCGTCGCTCACGCATGCCGGTCGTGCGCACGCTGTCGATTATCTTTATTGAGTTCTGGCGCGGCGTGCCGCTGATTACCGTGCTATTTATGTCATCCGTGATGCTGCCGCTGTTTATGTCTGAAGGCACTAACATCGACAAGCTGGTGCGCGCGCTGGTCGGCGTCATTCTGTTCCAGTCCGCCTATGTGGCAGAGGTGGTTCGCGGTGGCCTGCAGGCACTGCCGAAAGGTCAGTACGAAGCAGCCGAATCTCTGGCGCTGGGCTACTGGAAGACGCAGATGCTGGTTATTCTGCCCCAGGCGCTGAAGCTCACTATTCCCGGCCTGGTCAATACCATCATCGCACTGTTTAAAGATACCAGCCTGGTCATCATCATTGGTCTTTTCGATCTGTTCAGCAGCGTCCAGCAGGCAACGGTCGATCCGACCTGGCTGGGGATGTCGACCGAAGGTTATGTCTTTGCTGCACTGGTCTATTGGATCTTCTGTTTTAGCATGTCGCGCTACAGCCAGTATCTGGAAAAGCGCTTTCACACCGGGCGTACATCGCACTGAGGTTTTACATGACTGACTCTATGACACACTCTTCCGACGCGTTGATGATCTCGCTTGAGAACGTGAATAAATGGTACGGGCAATTCCATGTACTGAAAGACATCAACCTGCAGGTTAAACCCCGTGAACGCATCGTACTGTGCGGACCTTCCGGCTCCGGCAAATCGACGACGATCCGCTGTATCAACCATCTGGAAGAGCATCAGCAGGGCCGCATTGTTGTTGACGGTATCCATCTTAATGATGACGTTCGTAACATTGAGCGCGTGCGCACCGAAGTCGGTATGGTCTTCCAGCACTTCAATCTCTTTCCGCATCTGACCGTACTGCAAAACTGCACGCTGGCACCTTCCTGGGTAAGAAAGATTCCAAAGAAGGAAGCTGATGAGCTGGCCATGCACTATCTGCAACGCGTGCGTATTGCCGAGCATGCACATAAGTTTCCGGGCCAGCTCTCTGGCGGACAGCAGCAGCGTGTCGCCATCGCCCGCTCACTCTGTATGAAGCCCAAAATTATGCTGTTTGATGAGCCCACGTCAGCGCTGGATCCTGAGATGGTTAAAGAGGTGCTGGATACGATGATTGGTCTGGCGGAGGATGGGATGACTATGCTGTGCGTCACCCATGAGATGGGCTTTGCCCGAACGGTGGCTGACCGGGTGATCTTTATGGATCGGGGAGAGATCGTCGAAGTCGCGCCACCGCAGGAGTTTTTTGCGAATCCAAAATCGGAGCGTACCCGGGCGTTTCTATCGCAGGTTATTCACTGATCAGACGTTCAGTTATCTCACTACCCGGCCTGGTGCCGGGTTTTTTTATGGCCTGAACAGCCGCTTTAATATGCTTACTGACCTGTTGCTGTTATGAATAGACAGACAGATACGCTGTGAAGAGGGAGTTTTATCGCGGTTTGCCACAACGAAAAAAGCCCTTCGCATACGCAAAGGGCTCTCTCTTATTTGATGCCTGGCAGTTCCCTACTCTCGCATGGGGAGACCCCACACTACCATCGGCGCTACGGCGTTTCACTTCTGAGTTCGGCATGGGGTCAGGTGGGACCACCGCGCTACAGCCGCCAGGCAAATTCTTTTATTTACCGAACTCGTGTCTTAACTGGTGCTGATACCCAGAGTCGAACTGGGGACCTCACCCTTACCAAGGGTGCGCTCTACCAACTGAGCCATATCAGCACACTAAATTTGAGCCTGGCAGTTCCCTACTCTCGCATGGGGAGACCCCACACTACCATCGGCGCTACGGCGTTTCACTTCTGAGTTCGGCATGGGGTCAGGTGGGACCACCGCGCTAAAGCCGCCAGGCAAATTCTTTGTGCTCTGTCCTGTGTCTTTTGTGCTGATGCTGCGTTGGCCGCCCTCGCGCTACTCCGTCACATACTTCAGTATGCTCCTTCGTATCGCTCGGTTGCCGCCTTGCCTCAGCGCAAAATCCTTCGGACTTCAGTCCGCAGGACACAACTGTATCCGGTTAACAAGCTGAAATTCTGTCTCTCAAAAACGCCTCTGGCGTTGTAAGGTTAAGCCTCACGGGTCATTAGTACCGGTTAGCTCAACGCATCGCTGCGCTTACACACCCGGCCTATCAACGTCGTAGTCTTCAACGTCCCTTCAGGACTCTCAAGGAGTCAGGGAGAACTCATCTCGGGGCAAGTTTCGTGCTTAGATGCTTTCAGCACTTATCTTTTCCGCACTTAGCTACCGGGCAATGCCATTGGCATGACAACCCGAACACCAGTGGTGCGTTCACTCCGGTCCTCTCGTACTAGGAGCAACCCCCCTCAATTCTCCAGCGCCCACGGCAGATAGGGACCGAACTGTCTCACGACGTTCTAAACCCAGCTCGCGTACCACTTTAAACGGCGAACAGCCGTACCCTTGGGACCTACTTCAGCCCCAGGATGTGATGAGCCGACATCGAGGTGCCAAACACCGCCGTCGATATGAACTCTTGGGCGGTATCAGCCTGTTATCCCCGGAGTACCTTTTATCCGTTGAGCGATGGCCCTTCCATTCAGAACCACCGGATCACTATGACCTGCTTTCGCACCTGCTCGAGCCGTCACTCTCGCAGTCAAGCCAGCTTATGCCATTGCACTAACCTCACGATGTCCGACCGTGATTAGCTGACCTTCGTGCTCCTCCGTTACTCTTTAGGAGGAGACCGCCCCAGTCAAACTACCCACCAGACACTGTCCGCAGCCCGGATTACGGGCCTACGTTAGAACATCAAACATTAAAGGGTGGTATTTCAAGGTTGGCTCCACGCAGACTGGCGTCCGCGCTTCAAAGCCTCCCACCTATCCTACACATCAAGGCTCAATGTTCAGTGTCAAGCTGTAGTAAAGGTTCACGGGGTCTTTCCGTCTTGCCGCGGGTACACTGCATCTTCACAGCGAGTTCAATTTCACTGAGTCTCGGGTGGAGACAGCCTGGCCATCATTACGCCATTCGTGCAGGTCGGAACTTACCCGACAAGGAATTTCGCTACCTTAGGACCGTTATAGTTACGGCCGCCGTTTACCGGGGCTTCGATCAAGAGCTTCTCCTTACGGATAACCCCATCAATTAACCTTCCGGCACCGGGCAGGCGTCACACCGTATACGTCCACTTTCGTGTTTGCACAGTGCTGTGTTTTTAATAAACAGTTGCAGCCAGCTGGTATCTTCGACTGGCTTCGGCTCGGGGAGCAGGTCCCTCCACCTACGCGCCAGCGTGCCTTCTCCCGAAGTTACGGCACCATTTTGCCTAGTTCCTTCACCCGAGTTCTCTCAAGCGCCTTGGTATTCTCTACCTGACCACCTGTGTCGGTTTGGGGTACGATTCTGTGTTACCTGATGCTTAGAGGCTTTTCCTGGAAGCTGGGCATTTATCACTTCAGCACCGTAGTGCCTCGTCGTCACGCCTCAGCGTTAACAAGCGTCCGGATTTACCTGGACACTCCGCCTACACGCTTAAACCGGGACAACCGTCGCCCGGCTGATATAGCCTTCTCCGTCCCCCCTTCGCAGTAACACCGAGTACAGGAATATTAACCTGTTTCCCATCGACTACGCCTTTCGGCCTCGCCTTAGGGGTCGACTCACCCTGCTCCGATTAACGTTGAACAGGAACCCTTGGTCTTCCGGCGAGCGGGCTTTTCACCCGCTTTATCGTTACTTATGTCAGCATTCGCACTTCTGATACCTCCAGCATGCCTCACAGCACACCTTCGACGGCTTACAGAACGCTCCCCTACCCAACAACGCATAAGCGTCGCTGCCGCAGCTTCGGTGCATGGTTTAGCCCCGTTACATCTTCCGCGCAGGCCGACTCGACCAGTGAGCTATTACGCTTTCTTTAAATGATGGCTGCTTCTAAGCCAACATCCTGGCTGTCTGTGCCTTCCCACATCGTTTCCCACTTAACCATGACTTTGGGACCTTAGCTGGCGGTCTGGGTTGTTTCCCTCTTCACGACGGACGTTAGCACCCGCCGTGTGTCTCCCGTGATAACATTCTTCGGTATTCGCAGTTTGCATCGGGTTGGTAAGCCGGGATGGCCCCCTAGCCGAAACAGTGCTCTACCCCCGAAGATGAGTTCACGAGGCGCTACCTAAATAGCTTTCGGGGAGAACCAGCTATCTCCCGGTTTGATTGGCCTTTCACCCCCAGCCACAGGTCATCCGCTAATTTTTCAACATTAGTCGGTTCGGTCCTCCAGTTAGTGTTACCCAACCTTCAACCTGCCCATGGCTAGATCACCGGGTTTCGGGTCTATACCCTGCAACTTAACGCCCAGTTAAGACTCGGTTTCCCTGCGGCTCCCCTATACGGTTAACCTTGCTACAGAATATAAGTCGCTGACCCATTATACAAAAGGTACGCAGTCACCCCCATAAAGAAGGCTCCCACTGCTTGTACGTACACGGTTTCAGGTTCTGTTTCACTCCCCTCGCCGGGGTTCTTTTCGCCTTTCCCTCACGGTACTGGTTCACTATCGGTCAGTCAGGAGTATTTAGCCTTGGAGGATGGTCCCCCCATATTCAGACAGGATACCACGTGTCCCGCCTTACTCATCGAGCTCACAGCATGTGTGCTTTTGTGTACGGGAGTATCACCCTGTACCCTGCGACTTTCCAGACGCTTCCACTAACACACAAACTGATTCAGGCTCTGGGCTGCTCCCCGTTCGCTCGCCGCTACTGGGGGAATCTCGGTTGATTTCTTTTCCTCGGGGTACTTAGATGTTTCAGTTCCCCCGGTTCGCCTTGCAGCACTATGTATTCATGCTGCAATGATGCACAGAGTGCACCGGGTTTCCCCATTCGGACATCGACGGCTGTAGCGGTTCATATCACCTTACCGTCGCTTTACGCAGATTAGCACGTCCTTCATCGCCTCTGACTGCCTGGGCATCCACCGTGTACGCTTAGTCGCTTAACCTCACAACCCACAGGCGTTTTACAACGCTGCGAATTGCAAGCATTTGAGAGACTCGAACGCATCGCCAAGTCATTCCTTAATTACGGAGGAATGACGCGCTGCGTCGTTTCAATTTTCAGCTTGTTCCGGATTGTTAAAGAGCAAATATCTCAAACGCGGCCCGGCTGCTTACGCAACCAAATCGGTTTTGAGATACTGTATGGAGACACCTTTCACCTGTCACCAAGCAGGTGGCGTCCCCTAGGGGATTCGAACCCCTGTTGCCGCCGTGAAAGGGCGGAGTCCTAACCGCTAGACGAAGGGGACACAAAAGTGTCACGACTTCGCAGCCGTCCTGCTCATTACTTTTTATCAGACAATCTGTGTGGACACTGCGCGGGAAGGTATCTTCAGGTAAGGAGGTGATCCAACCGCAGGTTCCCCTACGGTTACCTTGTTACGACTTCACCCCAGTCATGAATCACAAAGTGGTAAGCGCCCTCCCGAAGGTTAAGCTACCTACTTCTTTTGCAACCCACTCCCATGGTGTGACGGGCGGTGTGTACAAGGCCCGGGAACGTATTCACCGTGGCATTCTGATCCACGATTACTAGCGATTCCGACTTCACGGAGTCGAGTTGCAGACTCCGATCCGGACTACGACGCACTTTGTGAGGTCCGCTTGCTCTCGCGAGGTCGCTTCTCTTTGTATGCGCCATTGTAGCACGTGTGTAGCCCTACTCGTAAGGGCCATGATGACTTGACGTCATCCCCACCTTCCTCCGGTTTATCACCGGCAGTCTCCTTTGAGTTCCCGACCGAATCGCTGGCAACAAAGGATAAGGGTTGCGCTCGTTGCGGGACTTAACCCAACATTTCACAACACGAGCTGACGACAGCCATGCAGCACCTGTCTCACGGTTCCCGAAGGCACTAAGGCATCTCTGCCAAATTCCGTGGATGTCAAGAGTAGGTAAGGTTCTTCGCGTTGCATCGAATTAAACCACATGCTCCACCGCTTGTGCGGGCCCCCGTCAATTCATTTGAGTTTTAACCTTGCGGCCGTACTCCCCAGGCGGTCGACTTAACGCGTTAGCTCCGGAAGCCACTCCTCAAGGGAACAACCTCCAAGTCGACATCGTTTACGGCGTGGACTACCAGGGTATCTAATCCTGTTTGCTCCCCACGCTTTCGCACCTGAGCGTCAGTCTTTGTCCAGGGGGCCGCCTTCGCCACCGGTATTCCTCCAGATCTCTACGCATTTCACCGCTACACCTGGAATTCTACCCCCCTCTACAAGACTCAAGCCTGCCAGTTTCAAATGCAGTTCCCAGGTTAAGCCCGGGGATTTCACATCTGACTTAACAGACCGCCTGCGTGCGCTTTACGCCCAGTAATTCCGATTAACGCTTGCACCCTCCGTATTACCGCGGCTGCTGGCACGGAGTTAGCCGGTGCTTCTTCTGCGGGTAACGTCAATCGACGCGGTTATTAACCGCATCGCCTTCCTCCCCGCTGAAAGTACTTTACAACCCGAAGGCCTTCTTCATACACGCGGCATGGCTGCATCAGGCTTGCGCCCATTGTGCAATATTCCCCACTGCTGCCTCCCGTAGGAGTCTGGACCGTGTCTCAGTTCCAGTGTGGCTGGTCATCCTCTCAGACCAGCTAGGGATCGTCGCCTAGGTGGGCCATTACCCCGCCTACTAGCTAATCCCATCTGGGTTCATCCGATAGTGAGAGGCCCGAAGGTCCCCCTCTTTGGTCTTGCGACGTTATGCGGTATTAGCCACCGTTTCCAGTGGTTATCCCCCTCTATCGGGCAGATCCCCAGACATTACTCACCCGTCCGCCACTCGTCACCCGAGAGCAAGCTCTCTGTGCTACCGTCCGACTTGCATGTGTTAGGCCTGCCGCCAGCGTTCAATCTGAGCCATGATCAAACTCTTCAATTTAAGTTTGATTTGCTTAAACAAGTTAAGCGGTGCTCATCTGTAAAACGTCATAATGAATTTCATTATGTGTTCACTCGTGAGGCTTGATATTTTTTTACGTCCGGAGACGCTGATATCAATCCTGCGAGTGCCCACACAGATTGTCTGATAAATTGTTAAAGAGCAGTGCGAACAGTGCGTTAGCGTCCTGTCGCGAGGTGGCGTATATTACGCTTTCCTCCTGCAGAGTCAACCTCTATTTCAGAAGTTTTTCTCCGGCGGCGCAGTCTCCTGTGCCTCTCAACCCGCTTCCCGTTGCCGGTGTTCCGTGTCGATGGAGGCGCATTATAGGGATCCCGTTTCAGAGCACAACCCTTTTTTTGGATCTTTTATCTGAACGGTTATAAATGATCCAGATTGATGAGATCGCCAGCGATCCAGGCCAGAATTGGCTTGTCAGCTGCCTGAAATCGCATCAGGCTGCATTGAAAACAGAACAAAGGAGAACATGATGGCTTCCGCCCTACGTCCATATAAAGCCCTTTTCCCGCAAACTGGCCAGCGCGTTATGGTCGATCCAAGCAGTGTTGTGGTCGGTGATGTCATAATGGGGGACGACGTGAGCATCTGGCCGCTGGTTGCGATCAGGGGTGATGTGAATCAGGTCCGCATTGGTGCCCGTACTAATGTACAGGACGGCAGCGTTCTGCACGTTACGCATAAATCAGCGTCTAACCCGCAAGGCTTCCCTCTTATTATTGGCGAGGATGTCACGGTCGGGCATAAAGCGATGTTGCACGGCTGTACCATTGGCGATCGCGTGCTGGTCGGAATGGGATCGATTCTGCTTGATGGCGTAATAGTAGAAGAAGAGGTAATGATTGGTGCCGGAAGTCTGGTGCCGCCAGGTAAAAGACTGGAGAGCGGCTATCTCTATCTGGGTAGTCCGGTCAGGCAGATCAGGCCGCTGAATGACAATGAGAAGGAAGGTTTACGCTATTCCGCTAATAATTATGTCGCCTGGAAAGATGATTACCTGGCGGGAGATAACCAGATCCAGCCCTGAGCATCAATATTATCCTGACGGATAGCCGCTTCGGCCTCATCTTCCAGATCCCAGCGATGGTGCTGAAACAGCGCCATCGCCTCCCCTTCACCAAAACGTGAGGCCAGCGACTTCCCGCTGATTGCACAGGTCAGCCGCATGCCGTTGACCAGCACCGGGAAACAGACCGCGTTCAGTTCAGCATTATAGGTTTCATCATCAGGAAACTGTATCGCCTGATTCATGGCTGCATGGCCTGTTTAAGCTGGGTAATCACCGGTGCGATTTCCGGCATCACACCGTGCCACAGATAGAAGGCATGAGCAGCCTGCCCCACCAGCATGCCCAAACCATCTGCCAGATGAGCCGTGCCCTGCGCCTGACACCAGCGCAGGAAAGGCGTCAGCCCGCTTTGATAAAACATGTCATAACAGCGCACATCAGCATGAATGACTGCTGCAGGTAAAGGAGGGGTTTCGCCATTCACGCCGCTTGAGGTCGCATTAATGATCAGATCAAAGTGCTGATCTGCCAGCTGCTCAAAACCACATGCGCGGATAGTGCCGCTCGCTGCAAACAGGCCAGCCAGCTCTTCCGCCCGCGCGGCGGTACGGTTAACAACAGTGAGTGTCACGCCTGCTGAGAGAAGCGGCAGAATGACCCCACGTGCAGCACCGCCCGCCCCCACCAGCAATACCTTGTCACCAGAGTTGATCATCTTCAGCCGTTCAAGATCGCTTAACAGCCCGATACCATCCGTGTTGTCACCCAGGATCTGCCCATCGCTGAGTTTTTTCACCGTGTTTACCGCGCCGGACAGGGCTGCACGTTCGCTGAGCTGATCGGCAAATTCCCATGCCTGCTGTTTAAAAGGTAACGTCACGTTGGCACCACGACCTCCCTGTTCGAAAAAGGCAGAGAGCGCCTGAGGAAAACCATCAATCGGGGCACAAATCCGACCATAGCGATGTTCAACGCCCGTCTGTTCAGCAAAAGCCTGATGGATCAGCGGAGATTTACTGTGGTTGATCGGATTACCGAAAACGGCGAATTGATCCATGAATTAGCCCTGACGTATAAGTTCGCCGCTGATGACATCGCGGATTTCAGAGGGATTGAGCCGCCCACCTGTTTTTCCCGACAGAACCGGGAACTGCTCACCAAACTGCTGCTTCACTTCTTCAGCCGTTCGGCAGGGAGGCAGGCCTGACAGATTTGCACTGGTTGAGACCAGCGGTTTACCAAATGCGCGGCAAAGGGCCTGCACATCAGGATGGTCACTGACGCGAATGGCCAGTGAATCAAACTGTCCGGTAAGCCAGCGAGGCGTTTGTGGCGGAACGGGTACGACAAAGGTCACCGGGCCGGGCCAGCATGCAAACATCCGCTCACGCTGGATCACAGACAGTTCCCGAGCGGAGATGTAAGGTTCCAGCTGGGTGTAATCAGCCGCAATCAGGATAAGCCCCTTTTCTACCGGACGCTGTTTCAGTGCCAGTAAAGCCATGACGGCAGATTCACTGTCAGGGTCACAGCCCAGACCAAATACGGCTTCAGTAGGATAGGCGATGACCGCCTGTCGATTCAGCTGCTCTAGGCAGGTTTCAAGTGAATCGGCGAGGTGTTGATTTTCCATGGTCTATGAATTCTCTTCAGCAATGGCTTTGCCACAACTTTTACTGGCGCAAAAGCGTTTGATCCCTTGGGCCGTCTTTTTTTCAACTAATAGCGGATACTGGCAATAAGGACAGATTCCGGCAATGGGTGTCAGATTCACAACAAACTGGCAGGCTGGATAGCGATCGCAGGAGTGAAACGTTTTGCCGTAACGGGAGCGCCGCTGAACTAACCGGCCTTCATGGCACTGTGGACAGGCCAGCGAGGTTTCATCTGGTTTGTCGATGGTTTCGGTGTATCCGCATTCCGGATAGAGGCTACAGCCAATGAACATGCCAAATCGCCCCTGCCGCAACACTTTATCCGCACCGCATTCGGGACAGGCGTGGCCTTCCAGCACTTTGACCACATGACCATCGGCCTGACCCTTTAAGGGTCGAATGTAGTCGCATGCCGGGTAGTTCGCGCAGCCCAGAAAAGGACCGTGTTTACCGGAGCGGATAACCAGTTCTGCCCCGCAAGCGGGGCAGGGATCCTGTTTACGCACGGTGAAGAGTGCAGCTTTACTCATAGCGATCAATGCATGAAAGGAAATTTAATGCAGCATACCTTCATTGGCGTCGAATAGCAGTTCTTCCATCTGCTGATAGGCATTTTCACATCCGGGAATGTTGAACAACACCATCAGTACCACCCATTTGAGATCCTCCAGGTCAAACTCAGAGGTATCCAGCGCCATAATGCGTTCGATGACCATTTCACGCGTTTCCAGGTTCAGCACCTGAATCTGCTCCAGGAACAGCAGGAAACCACGGCTGTCAGCATCTAAACGTTTGCTCTCTTCATCGGTATAAATACGCATGGAGAGCGGATCATTTGTCAGTAAAATTGGCGCAACCAGTCCTTCCTGATAGTCAGCCAATCTTTCTAACCAGTTCAGCGCACTGTAAATATCTTCACGATGGAACCCGGCATCCGTCAGGTCGTCTGTCAATCTGTCCTGATCAACACCCATTTCTGCTTCGTTGTGGATATATGTCTCAAACAAATACATCAGTACGTCGAACATGGCATGCCCTCCTCAATCGGACATAGCCGCCGGGTACAGCTGCGATCCATCCTGCTAACTCCAGTTCCAGCAACTGAGCTGAGATAACTGGCACAGATTGGCCGGCACGTTCAGCGACAACGTCAACAGGTGTAACATCATCACCTACGTTAGCCAACACATCAGCAAATGGCAATGGAGCATCGTCACTCACCTCAGAATAAATTTCATCGGCCGGTGTCATCGGCAGCCAGTTAAGTGCACTTGCCAGATCTTCCACGATGTTATGGGGATGGGCCACCAGCAGCGCCCCCTGCTGAATCAGCCAGTTTACGCCTTCGCTTAACGGGTTACCGAGCGCGCCAGGTAAGGCATAGACATTACGATTTTGCTCCAGCCCATACCGCGCCGTTACCAGGGAACCACTCTTCAGCGAGGCTTCTACCACCAGCACCCCATGGCTCAGGCCGCTGATAATACGATTACGGCGCGGAAAATTAAGTGGATGCGGCAGGGTCGTCAGCGGAAACTCAGAAACTACCGCACCACCCTGTTCAACGATCTCTGCGGCAAGATGGGCATGATTGCTGGGATAGAGCCGCTGCAAACCACTACCTAACACGGCCACCGTTTTACCGCCTACGTTGAGTGCTGCCTGATGCGCAACACCATCAATACCCCTTGCCAGTCCGCTGGTAATGGTCAGACCGCTGAGGCTTAAGTGCTGGGTAAACCAGTCGCACCAGTAGCGGCCATAGTGTGAACAGTTTCGGCTGCCCACCACCGCTAACTGTGGTGTGCTGATAAGCGCAGGATCGCCATCAATATAGAGCAGCGGCGGAAAGCGGTTGGTTTCTTTAAGACGGGCAGGATAGGCCGCGTCCAGAGCAGTCACCAGATGATGAGCCGGACTCTGATCCAGCCAGGAATAGACTTCTGTGAGATTATTTTCATTAAAATCATCATATTGCTGGCACTGGCTCTCATCTAAGCCAAGCCGGATAAGCTGCTCCCTGTCTGTCTGTCCGGCACCTATTTGCTGCGCCACATCAACCCAGCGTTTTCCTGTCATTCCAGTGACGGCGGCCAGCCGTACAGACTGCGCTATTTTGTCCATCTTCAGCTCCCTGATCGCCCTTGCTTCCTGCCGCAGAATGCTGTCAATCAGGCCTCGAAAAGTCTACAATATAAGGTAGTAATCTTTTCTTAACCGAATACAGATCTGGATATTTATGTCAGTTTTGCAGGTATTACATTTCCCTGACGAGCGTCTTCGCAAAGTTGCTGCGCCCGTTAAAGAAGTTAACGCAGACATTCAGCGTATCGTTGATGATATGTTCGAGACGATGTATGCCGAAGAAGGTATCGGTCTTGCGGCTACGCAGGTCGATATTCATCAGCGCATTATCGTGATTGACGTCTCTGAAAGTCGTGAAGAGCGTTTAGTGCTGATTAACCCTGAGCTGCTGGAAAAAAGTGGTGAAACCGGCATTGAAGAGGGTTGCCTCTCTATTCCGGAACAGCGCGCATTTGTTCCGCGTGCCGAGCGGGTAAAGGTCCGTGCACTGGATCGCGAGGGTAAAAGTTTCGAACTGGAAGCCAGCGAGTTACTGGCCATCTGTATCCAGCATGAGATCGATCATCTGGAAGGCAAACTGTTTATCGATTATCTGTCGCCTTTAAAGCGGCAACGGATCAAAAATAAATTAGAGAAACTGGCGCGTCAGAACGCGCAGGCTTCCTGAGATCTTAATAAGGGATAAACGTGTCTGCCCCGCTAAAAATCATCTTTGCTGGCACACCTGACTTTGCAGCGCGTCATCTTGACGCGCTGCTTGCTTCTGAACATCAGGTTATCGCCGTATTCACCCAACCCGACCGTCCTGCTGGTCGCGGTAACAAATTAACGCCAGGCCCGGTCAAAACGCTGGCGATGGCACATGACATTCCGGTTTATCAGCCTAAGTCACTGCGACCTGAAGAAAATCAGCAACTGGTTGCTGACCTCAAGGCCGATGTGATGGTGGTTGTGGCCTACGGATTAATTCTGCCCAAGGCCGTGCTTGATATGCCACGTCTGGGATGCATCAATGTCCATGGCTCACTGCTGCCACGCTGGCGTGGAGCTGCGCCTATTCAACGTGCGCTCTGGGCTGGCGACAGCGAAACCGGCGTGACCATCATGCAGATGGACGTGGGACTGGATACCGGCGATATGCTGCATAAGCTGGCCTGTCCGATTACTGCCCAGGATACCAGTGCCACGCTGTATGACAAGCTGGCACAGCTTGGCCCACAGGGGCTGCTGGATACGCTGACATTACTGACCACTCAGCAGGCTACACCTGAAAAACAGGATGAAACGCTGGCCAACTATGCTGAGAAACTCAGTAAAGAGGAGGCACGTCTTGACTGGACACTCTCTGCAGAACAGCTTGAGCGTTGTATTCGCGCTTTTAACCCGTGGCCGATGAGCTTTTTCACCATTGAAGATCAGCCGGTTAAAGTCTGGCAGGCAAGCGTTCTGCCCCACTGCGATCGTGCGCCTGGTGAAATTATCCATGCTGACAAGCATGGCATCCAGGTGGCGACGGCTCAGGGCGTACTGAACCTGCTCCAGTTGCAGCCCGCCGGTAAAAAACCGATGTCGGCTCAGGATCTTCTCAACTCGCGCCGGGAATGGTTTGAACCTGGAACCCTTCTGGACTGACTCTCAGGCCCGGTCCCTCACCGGGCCTTTTGTTTGATGACAAAACCCTATGACTAAATCTATCAACCTGCGTAGCCTCTCGGCTCAACTTATTGAGCGTGTGGTCGACAAGGGCGAATCCCTGAATACGGCACTGCCAGCCGCCCAGAAAAAGCTCTCTGACAAAGATAGCGCGTTAGTGCAGGAGATCTGTTTTGGCGTATTGCGCACATTACCGCAGCTGGAAGCGCTCATTGGCAAACTGATGGAGCGTCCACTTACCGGCAAACAGCGGGTTCTGCACTATCTGATCATGGTCGGGCTTTATCAGCTGGAATATACCCGAGTGCCCGCCCATGCCGCACTGGCAGAAACCGTCGCGGGCGCCGAAGTACTGAAGCGCACCAGTATGAAAGGCTTATTAAATGGCGTATTACGCCAGTTTCAGCGGCAGCGGGAAGAGCTGCTCGCCACTGTTCAGGATGGCCCGCAGCGCTATCTGCATCCGGGATGGCTGCTAAAGCGTTTGCAGCATGCCTGGCCGGAACAATGGCAACAGATTGTCGAAGCAAATAATCTGCGTCCGCCGATGTGGCTGCGGGTTAATCGCCAGCACCACGATCGTGACACGTGGCTGGCAATGCTGGCCGAAAGCGGCAGGAATGCACAGCCTGCTGTCGATGTGCCGGATGCGCTGCGGCTTGACGCCCCTGCCCCGGTCAGCCAGCTACCAGGCTTTGATCAGGGTTGGGTTACCGTGCAGGATTTATCTGCTCAGCGCTGTGCCTTGCTGCTTGAGCCCCAAAACGGCGAACAGATTCTGGATTTATGCGCTGCGCCCGGCGGTAAAACGACCCATATCCTTGAAATCGCGCCTCAGGCCGAAGTTATGGCCGTCGACGTGGATGCGCAGCGTCTTAAACGCGTAAATGAGAATCTGCAACGACTGGGTATGAAAGCAGACGTGAAACAGGGTGATGGACGAACGCCGCAACAGTGGTGCGGCGATCGTCAGTTTGACCGTATTCTGCTGGATGCGCCCTGCTCTGCTACCGGTGTGATCCGACGCCATCCCGATATTAAGTGGCTGCGTCGCGATCGGGATATCGCCGAGCTGGCAAAGCTTCAGGGTGAAATTCTTGATGCTATCTGGCTGCACCTGAAACCTGGCGGTACACTGATTTATGCCACCTGTTCCATCCTGCCTGAAGAGAATCATCAACAGATAGATGCTTTCCTGCAGCGCCAGCATGATGCGCAGGCAGAGCCCCTCAGAGATGCGCCCGCGAACGGCTTACAGGTATTCCCGGAAGCCGAGGGCGGAGATGGTTTCTTCTACGCTAAGCTGATAAAAAAATCGGGTACAAACTGAAATGAGTATTGATAAGCGATGAAAATAATCATTCTGGGCGCAGGACAGGTTGGCGGAACCCTGGCAGAAAATCTGGTGGGTGAAAACAACGATATCACGGTGGTTGATACCGACTCTTCACGCCTGCGTCACCTGCAGGATAAGTTCGATCTTCGCGTCGTGCAGGGTCATGGTTCTCATCCACGAATTTTACGTGAGGCGGGTGCGGAAGATGCCGACATGCTGGTTGCCGTAACCAACTCCGATGAAACCAACATGATTGCCTGTCAGATTGCTTATTCGCTTTTCAATACGCCGAATCGTATCGCCCGTATTCGCGCGGCCGATTATCTGCGTGATGCGGACAAATTATTTATTCCTGAAGCGGTGCCTATCGATCACCTAATCTCGCCTGAACAGCTGGTGATCGACAATATCTATCGTTTAATCCAGTACCCTGGCGCATTGCAGGTCGTCAACTTTGCTGAAGGCAAAGTCAGCCTCGCCGTGGTGAAAGCTTATTATGGCGGGCCACTGGTAGGAAATCCGCTATCGATCATGCGTGAGCATATGCCACACATTGATACCCGCGTAGCCGCTATATTTCGTCAGGATCGCCCCATTCGCCCGCAGGGTTCAACCATCGTAGAAGCGGGTGATGAAGTCTTTTTCATTGCAGCCAGTCAGAACATTCGTGCGGTAATGAGTGAAATGCAGCGGCTGGAGAAACCTTATAAACGGATTATGCTGGTAGGTGGCGGTAATATCGGTTTCGGCCTGGCACAAAAACTTGAGAAAAATTACAGCGTGAAGCTGATTGAACGTAACCCCCAGCGCGCAGCAGAACTGGCAGAGCATCTTCACGACACAGTCGTCTTTTATGGCGATGCGTCAGATCAGGAACTTCTCGCTGAAGAACATGTTGATCAGGTTGATCTCTTTATCGCCGTCACCAACGATGATGAAGCCAATATTATGTCAGCCATGCTGGCAAAAAAGATGGGGGCGAAGAAGGTTATGGTGCTGATTCAGCGCCGCGCCTACGTCGATCTGGTACAAGGCAGCGTTATCGATATCGCTATTTCACCTCAGCAGGCCACGATTTCTGCCCTGCTGGGTCATGTGCGCAAAGCGGATATCGTGGGCGTTTCATCGCTACGACGCGGTATTGCAGAAGCGATCGAAGCGATAGCGCACGGAGACGAATCAACTTCACGCGTGGTCGGCCGCTCCATTGATGATATCAAACTACCGCCAGGCACCATTATTGGCGCAGTGGTTCGTGGAGACGATGTGATGATTGCCAATGATAACCTGCGAATTGAACAAGGTGATCATGTCATCATGTTCCTGACCGACAAGAAGTTTGTATCAGATGTGGAACGTCTCTTCCAGCCGAGTCCATTTTTCCTGTAAATGCCGCGTTTACAGGCGAACAGAACACAAGGAACGCAAAACTGCCGCTTAATTCGCTGTGTTGATGGCAAAACCAGTAGGGTTTGTTAGACTTTATGGCATTGGCTTGGGCAAGGAGATAAGTATGAGTTTAATCAAAGAGTTTCGCGATTTCGCAATGCGCGGCAATGTGATGGATTTAGCCGTCGGTGTCATCATCGGTGCTGCATTCGGTAAAATTGTTTCATCGTTAGTCGCCAACATCATTATGCCGCCTTTAGGCTTACTGATTGGTGGTGTCGATTTTAAATCATTCGCCTGGGTACTTAAGCCTGCAGTTGGTGATGCTCCAGCCGTTGTAATGCAGTACGGTATCTTCCTTCAGACCATCTTCGATTTTGTCATCATCGCTTTCGCAATCTTTATGGCGATCAAGTTAATGAATCGTCTGTACAAGAAAAAGGAAGTAGAGAAGCCAGTGGCTAAACCGTCAAACGAAGAAGTTCTGCTGACTGAAATCCGCGACCTGCTGAAACAGCAGAATACCCGGGTCTAGTTAATAAGCCGCCGCACAGGCGGTTTTTTTAACCGTAAAAGCAGAAGGGCAGTGATAAGACGCTTTCTTATCACTGCCCTCCCATCCAGTCCCCTTGCCATGTTTCTCTTTCCGCTTGAAACTACCTTTACCCTTTTGCTTCTGCTCGATGCGTTGCCGAAATAGCGGGTCGTGTAACAGAGCCTGAATCGCGTTATCGCGGATTTGCCCTTTGGTGTGCTGATATTTACTCATGACGCCTCCTGTTGAGATGGTCTGATACTCTATTCCTTTGCAGCAAAATAACAATATGCTTATTTGCTCGAAGCCTCTCCCCGCTCCAGCGCCTCAAGAATTGAGCACGAAATGCTACTGTGACTGTCACCACAACAGGCATCGGAAAGGTGTCGCAGGGAACGCTGCATCGTTTCTAACTCTGCGATCATCTGAGCAACTTCACTCAGCCGTTTTTCAACGATCGCTTTTGATTCCTGACAGGTGTGATGCGCAGGATCAACCCGGATCGAAAGTAGCTCTCTGATCGCTTCCAGACTGAAACCCAGTTTACGACCATAACGAATAAATTTCAGACGCTGAAGATCGCCCTCGCTGTAAAGGCGAAAGCCACCTTCCGTACGACCATCATGATCCATCATCTGCTGCTTTTCATAAAAACGGATAGTGTCTGGCGTCACCTCCGCAAGCTTAGCTAACTGACCGATGCGAAACATTTACTCTTCCTCGCGGAAACGATGCTGAATAGCAGTGGAATAACTGCCATGGAGAAAATCGGTACTAATACCCGCCTGGCGTAATCTTAGCTCCAGCACCTGAAGCCGATGGCAATGATCCTGATAATTTTGATCCGCAGGATCGAGGTTGCGAATAAGATCGTTAACTTCCATGGCTTCACGTCTGAGCTCAAGCTCCGGCGGCAGAAAGCCCGAATTTTTCAGTAAACGGTAGCCCGCTCTTAACTCAGGCGGAACATGACTGTCATCATCCAGCTGCAGCGGCTTACCAGAGCCGGGAAGATTACTCAGCTCGCCTTTTTCCAGCGCCGCTTTAATGTGCTGTTCAGCAAGTTCATCAACCAGCCACATAGTTGGCTCCTTTGAACATGAAAAGAGTAAGTTCTAAGGTAGTAAATTTCTGGCAATAAAAAACCCGCCGAAGCGGGTTTTTTACGTTGCTACAGATTACTCTGCGGCTGCTTCTGCTTGAGCTTCTGGACGATCAACCAGCTCGATGTAAGCCATCGGAGCGTTGTCACCAGCACGGAAGCCACACTTCAGAATACGAGTGTAACCACCGGCACGGCTCGCGAAACGCGGGCCCAGCTCATTAAACAGTTTTGCCACGATCTCGTTATCACGAGTACGGGCGAATGCCAGACGACGATTAGCTACGCTGTCGGTCTTGGCAAGAGTAATCAGCGGCTCAACTACGCGACGCAGTTCTTTGGCTTTCGGCAGAGTCGTTTTGATGATCTCATGACGAACCAGAGAACCGGCCATGTTGCGGAACATAGCCTGACGATGGCTGCTGTTGCGGTTCAGTTGACGACCACTCTTACGATGGCGCATGACCTTATCCTTCTCAGTGAAACCTTAACCTGTGATCTGATTATTCATCAGCAATGCTTGCTGGCGGCCAGTTCTCGAGGCGCATGCCCAGAGAAAGACCACGCGAAGCCAGCACATCTTTAATCTCGGTAAGAGATTTTTTACCAAGGTTAGGCGTTTTAAGCAGCTCAACCTCGGTACGCTGTACCAGATCACCGATGTAGTGGATAGCTTCTGCCTTAAGGCAGTTAGCAGAGCGGACAGTCAATTCCAGATCGTCAACAGGGCGCAGCAGGATCGGATCGAATTCTGGTTTCTCTTCTTTAACTTCCGGCTGACGTACATCACGTAAGTCAACGAAAGCTTCAAGTTGTTCTGCCAGAATGGTTGCCGCACGACGAATCGCCTCTTCAGGATCGATTGTGCCGTTGGTTTCCATTTCGATGACCAGCTTGTCCAGGTCGGTGCGCTGCTCTACACGCGCTGCTTCAACATTGTAGGCGATACGGTCTACAGGGCTGTAGCAAGCGTCAACTAACAGGCGGCCGATTGGGCGCTCATCTTCTTCCGAATGAATTCGGGCAGAAGCCGGCACATAGCCACGACCACGCTGAACTTTGATACGCATGCTGATAGCAGCGTTCTCATCGGTCAGATGGCAAATGACATGCTGAGGCTTGACGATTTCGACATCACCATCATGGGTAATGTCGGCTGCAGTCACAGGGCCAATGCCAGATTTATTCAAGGTCAGAATAACTTCATCTTTCCCCTGAACTCTTACCGCCAGCCCTTTCAGGTTGAGCAGGATTTCCAGGATATCTTCCTGTACTCCCTCTTTGGTGCTGTACTCATGAAGTACACCATCAATTTCAACCTCGGTCACCGCGCAACCCGGCATGGATGAAAGCAGAATACGGCGCAGTGCGTTACCAAGAGTATGGCCAAAGCCACGCTCTAAAGGCTCAAGGGTCACCTTGGCGTGCGTCGAACTCACTTGCTCGATATCTACCAGGCGCGGTTTTAGAAACTCTGTCACAGAACCCTGCATTGTGTCCTCTCTTTGGTACTAAGCCTTACTTGGAGTAAAGCTCGACGATCAGGTGTTCGTTAATGTCCGCAGACAGATCAGTACGTTCAGGAATACGCTTGAACACACCTTCCATCTTAGTCGCATCAACTTCCAGCCAGGTTGGCTTTTCACGCTGCTCAGCCAGCTCCAGAGCGGCCTTCACGCGAGATTGCTTTTTGGCTTTCTCACGGATGCTAACGACATCATTCGGAGATACCTGATAAGAAGCGATGTTAACAACGCGGCCATTTACCAGAACAGACTTATGGCTAACCAGCTGACGTGCTTCTGCACGAGTGGCACCAAAGCCCATACGATAAACTACGTTGTCCAGACGACCTTCCAGCAGAGCCAACAGGTTTTCACCGGTGTTGCCTTTCAGACGAGCTGCTTCTTTATAATAGTTACGGAACTGACGCTCCAGCACGCCGTAGATACGACGAACTTTTTGCTTTTCACGTAACTGACCGCCGTAATCAGACAGACGCGGTTTACGCGCACCATGCTGACCAGGGGCTTGTTCAATCTTACACTTGGAATCAATCGCGCGAACGCCAGACTTAAGGAATAAGTCAGTGCCCTCACGACGGCTCAGCTTGAGCTTAGGACCCAAATATCTTGCCATTTTCTTTCTCCAACTATCCTAAAAAAACGGGCGTTATACGCGACGTTTTTTCGGCGGACGACAACCGTTATGAGGGATCGGAGTCACATCAGTAATATTAGTGATGCGGAAACCAGCGGCGTTCAAAGCACGAATCGTAGATTCGCGACCTGGACCCGGACCCTTTACCATAACTTCCAGGTTCTTAATTCCGTAATCTTTTACCGCTTCTGCACAGCGCTCTGCAGCGACCTGAGCAGCAAACGGAGTGGATTTACGTGAACCGCGGAAACCGGAACCACCGGCGGTTGCCCAACCCAGTGCGTTACCCTGACGATCAGTAATGGTAACGATGGTGTTGTTAAAAGAAGCATGGACATGAGCCACGCCATCTGAGACTTGTTTTCTTACACGCTTACGTGCACGAACTGGTGCCTTTGCCATTATTTACTCACCCCGATTATTTCTTGATCGGTTTACGCGGACCCTTACGGGTACGTGCGTTGGTCTTAGTACGCTGACCGCGAACCGGAAGACCACGACGATGGCGCAAACCACGGTAGCAACCAAGGTCCATAAGACGCTTGATGCTCAGGGTGATTTCACGGCGCAGATCACCTTCTACAACGAATTTCGCAACTGCATCACGCAGCTGATCAATTTGTTCTTCAGACAGCTCACTGATCTTAACATTTTCAGCAATACCCGTTGAAGCGCAGATGGCTTTAGAACGAGTTTTACCGATACCGAAGATCGAAGTTAATGCGATAACGGTATGTTTTTGATCAGGAATGTTAATGCCTGCTATACGGGCCACTATGCACTCCTATAATTAAACAAGCACGTCCCATGCTGAAAAGCCCGTTTTCAGGATACTCAAATGGAAACGCACTGACATACAAAAGATTGGCTGGCTAATCTAGCCAGCTCAACCCGACTTTGCAAGAAAAATATGTGACAAAATCAGCCTTGGCGCTGTTTATGCTTTGGCTCGGCGCTGCAGATCACACGGACGACACCGTCGCGACGAATGATTTTGCAGTTACGACATAATCTCTTGACGGAAGCACGAACTTTCATTTTTACTCTCCGTAACTTCTCAACCAACTGAATTAACGGCCGTAGCCTTTCAGGTTAGCTTTCTTCAGTGCCGACTCGTACTGACTTGACATCATCAGAGTTTGCACTTGAGCCATAAAGTCCATGATGACGACAACTACGATAAGCAGTGAAGTACCGCCAAAGTAGAAGGGAACCTTCATCGCATCACGCATGAACTCCGGGATAAGGCAGATAAACGTAATGTAGAGAGCGCCGATTAAGGTCAATCGCGTCATTACTTTATCAATATACTTCGCCGTTTGCTCTCCCGGACGAATTCCCGGTACGAATGCACCAGACTTCTTCAGGTTATCTGCTGTTTCACGTGGGTTGAAAACCAACGCCGTATAGAAGAAACAGAAGAAGATGATTGCAGTCGCATAGAGTAGCACATAAAGCGGCTGTCCTGGCTGCAAATACAGCGAAATTGTTGTCAGCCAGTTCCAACCGGTACCGCCCCCAAACCACGATGCAATCGTTGCCGGGAACAGAATAATGCTGGAAGCAAAAATGGCTGGAATGACGCCTGCCATGTTCACTTTCAACGGTAAATGTGTGCTCTGTGCAGCGTAAACGCGACGACCTTGCTGACGTTTTGCGTAGTTCACCACAATGCGGCGTTGACCACGTTCAACAAAGATAACAAAGAAGGTCACTGCGAATACGAGTACTGCAACCAACAGCAACAGAAGGAAGTGCAGGTCGCCTTGCCGCGCTTGCTCGATGGTATGGCCAATGGCCGGCGGGAGACCCGCAACGATACCTGCGAAGATAATGATCGAAATACCGTTACCGATACCACGTTCAGTAATCTGTTCGCCCAGCCACATCAGGAACATCGTTCCTGAGACCAGACTCACAACAGCGGTAAAGTAGAAAGCAAAGCCTGGATTCATTACCAGGCCTTGCATCCCTGGCATATTCGGCAGACCGGTAGCAATACCGATCGACTGAAATATGGCCAATACCAACGTACCGTATCGGGTGTACTGGCTAATCTTACGACGGCCAGCCTCCCCTTCTTTCTTAATTTCCGCTAACGCTGGATGAACCACCGTTAATAACTGGATGATAATCGATGCCGAAATATACGGCATGATGCCCAGTGCGAAAATAGAAGCACGGCTCAGAGCACCACCAGAGAACATGTTAAACATTTCAATGATGGTGCCACGCTGTTGCTCAAGCAGTTTGGCAAGTACAGTGGCATCAATACCAGGGATTGGAATAAAAGAGCCAATACGGAAGACAATGAGTGCGCCGATTACAAACAGCAGTCTGCGTTTCAGCTCACCAAAGCCACCCTTGGCACTTTGAAAATCTAATCCCGGTTGTTTAGCCATCTGCTACTTATTCCTCGATTTTACCGCCAGCAGCTTCGATTGCAGCACGTGCACCTTTGGTGACACGCAGACCGCGAACCGTTACCGGTGTAGAAACTTCACCAGACAGAATTACTTTAACGAATTCAATCTGAACACCGACAATGTTGGCTGCTTTCAGCGCGTTCAGGTCGACGATACCGCCTTCAACTTTCGCCAGATCAGACAGACGAATCTCTGTAGTGATCATTGCTTTGCGAGAGGTGAAACCGAACTTCGGCAGACGACGGTACAGAGGCATCTGACCACCTTCGAAACCGCGACGTACGCCACCGCCAGAACGTGAGTTCTGACCTTTGTGACCACGACCACCGGTTTTTCCGAGGCCAGAACCGATACCACGACCCAGACGCTTGGTAGCGTGCTTAGACCCTTCGGCCGGAGACAGAGTATTTAAACGCATCTCTTACTCCTCCACTTTAACCATATAGGAAACCGCGTTAACCATACCGCGTACTGCAGGCGTGTCTTCACGCTCAACGGTGTGGCCAATACGACGCAGACCCAGGCCAACCAGAGTGGCTTTATGCTTAGGCAAGCGGCCGATTGAACTACGGGTTTGAGTGATTTTAATAGTCTTAGCCATCGTGATTACCCCAGAATTTCTTCAACGGATTTACCACGCTTAGCAGCGACCATTTCCGGAGATTTCATATTGCCCAGGCCGTCGATAGTTGCACGAACCACGTTAATCGGGTTAGTAGAACCATAGGCTTTTGCCAGTACGTTATGAACTCCAGCGACTTCCAGAACGGCGCGCATTGCACCACCGGCAATAATACCGGTACCTTCTGAAGCCGGCTGCATGAACACGCGGGAACCCGTGTGTGCACCTTTAACTGGGTGCTGCAGGGTGCCGTTGGTCAGCGCGACGTTAACCATGTTGCGACGGGCTTTCTCCATCGCTTTCTGGATCGCTGCTGGAACTTCACGCGCTTTACCGTAACCAAAACCTACGCGACCATTACCATCGCCTACCACAGTCAGTGCTGTGAAGGAGAAGATACGACCACCTTTAACAGTTTTAGAAACACGGTTTACCGCGATCAGTTTTTCCTGCAGTTCGCCAGCTTGTTTCTCGATGTGTGCCATCTTAGACCTCTACCTTAGAACTGAAGGCCAGCTTCACGGGCAGCATCTGCCAGTGCCTGGACGCGACCATGATATTGGAAACCGGAACGGTCGAAAGAAACACCAGTGATGCCTTTTTCGATTGCGCGTTCTGCGATAGCTTTACCTACTGCAGCTGCGGCTTCTTTATTACCGGTATACTTCAGTTGTTCAGTGATAGCTTTTTCTACAGTAGAAGCAGCGACCAGAACTTCGGAACCGTTCGGGGCGATTACCTGTGCGTAAATATGACGCGGGGTACGATGTACCACCAGGCGAGTAGCACCCAGCTCTTTGAGCTTGCGACGTGCACGGGTCGCACGACGGATACGAGCAGATTTCTTATCCATAGTGTTACCTTACTTCTTCTTAGCCTCTTTGGTACGCACGACTTCGTCGGCGTAACGGACACCCTTGCCTTTATAAGGCTCAGGACGACGGTAGGCGCGCAAGTCCGCTGCAACCTGACCAATCAGCTGTTTATCAGCGCCTTTCAGCACGATCTCAGTCTGAGTTGGACATTCTGCAGTGATACCCGCGGGCAGCTGGTGATCGACTGGATGAGAAAAGCCCAGAGACAGGTTAACCACGTCGCCTTTAACGGCTGCACGATAACCTACACCAACCAGCTGCAGCTTCTTAGTGAAGCCTTCGGTAACACCGATTACCATTGCGTTCAGCAGCGCGCGAGAAGTACCCGCCTGCGCCCAGCCGTCAACGAAACCTTCGCGCGGAGCGAAAGTCAGAGCGTTGTCAGCATGCTTAACTTCAACAGCATCATTGATAGTACGAGTCAGCTCGCCGTTTTTACCTTTAATCGAAATTACCTGACCGTTGAGTTTTACCTCTACGCCGGCAGGAACAACGACAGGTGCTTTAGCAACACGAGACATATGTATCCTCCGATTACGCTACGTAGCAGATAATTTCGCCACCAAGACCTGCCTGGCGCGCTGCACGATCAGTCATGACACCTTTAGATGTAGAAACTACAGCGATGCCCATACCAGCCATTACCTTTGGCAGCTCATCTTTTTTCTTATAGATGCGCAGACCAGGACGGCTTACTCGCTGAATGCTTTCTACAACAGCTTTACCCTGGAAATACTTGAGAGTAAGTTCCAGTTCCAGCTTGATGTCGCCTTCGATTTTGAAATCTTCAATATATCCTTCTTCCTTCAGAACGTTGGCAATTGCCAATTTCAGCTTGGAGGAAGGCATGGTGACCGCAACTTTGTTTGCGGCCTGACCGTTACGGATACGGGTCAGCATATCCGCGATCGGATCTTGCATGCTCATCTGTGTTACTCCCGTGATTCAATTGGTGACAATTACCAGCTAGCCTTTTTCAGGCCCGGGATTTCACCGCGCATGGCGGCTTCGCGGACCTTGATACGGCTCAACCCAAACTTCCGCAGGAAACCGTGCGGACGACCTGTTTGACGGCAGCGGTTACGCTGACGCGAAGGGCTGGAATCACGCGGCAGACTCTGCAGCTTCAGAACAGCATCCCAACGATCTTCGTCGGAAGCGTTCACATCAGAGATGATCGCTTTCAGTTCAGCGCGTTTAGCGAAGAATTTGTCTGCTAATTTTGCACGCTTAACTTCGCGTGCTTTCATAGATTGCTTAGCCATTAAGTAACCCTACCTTACTTACGGAACGGGAAGTCAAAGGCAGCCAGCAGAGCACGGCCTTCATCATCAGATTTCGCAGTAGTGGTAATGGTGATATCCAAACCACGAACGCGATCGACTTTGTCGTAGTCGATTTCTGGGAAGATGATCTGCTCACGTACACCCATGCTGTAGTTGCCACGACCATCGAATGACTTAGCGGACAAGCCACGGAAGTCACGGATACGTGGAACAGCAATGGTGACCAGACGCTCAAAGAACTCCCACATGCGCTCGCCACGCAGAGTTACTTTACAGCCGATCGGATAGCCCTGACGGATTTTGAAGCCTGCAACTGATTTGCGTGCTTTGGTGACCAGCGGTTTTTGACCGGAGATTGCTGCCAGGTCAGCTGCTGCGTTATCCAGCAGTTTCTTGTCAGCGATCGCTTCACCAACACCCATGTTCAGGGTGATCTTCTCGACCCGAGGGACTTGCATGACAGAATTGTAGCCAAACTCTGTCATGAGTTTCTGGACTACTTCGTCTTTGTAGTAATCATGCAGTTTCGCCATCGTACTACTCCAAATTACTTGATAGTTTCGCTGTTAGACTTGAAGAAACGGACTTTTTTGCCGTCTTCGAATCTAAAGCCTACACGGTCAGCCTTACCAGTTGCCGCGTTGAACAGTGCAACGTTAGAAACCTGAATAGCAGCTTCTTTTTCAACGATGCCACCTGGTTGGTTCAGAGCCGGAACCGGCTTCTGATGTTTCTTCACCAGGTTGATACCTTCAACGATGACCTTACCAGAAGACAGGACATTCTTAACTTTACCGCGCTTACCTTTATCTTTACCGGTTAACACGATAACTTCGTCGTTACGACGGATTTTAGCTGCCATTGTTCGCTCCTTAGAGTACTTCTGGTGCCAGAGAGATAATTTTCATGAACTTTTCAGTACGAAGTTCACGAGTTACCGGCCCAAAAATACGCGTACCGATAGGCTGCTCACTGTTATTGTTCAGAATAACGCATGCATTACCATCGAAGCGAATGACAGAACCGTCCGGGCGACGAACACCCTTCCTGGTGCGCACCACTACCGCCTTCAGGACATCACCTTTTTTGACTTTACCACGCGGAATTGCTTCCTTGATGGTAACTTTGATGATGTCACCGACGCCTGCGTAGCGACGGTGCGAGCCACCCAGAACCTTGATACACATTACGCGACGTGCACCGGAGTTGTCGGCGACGTTCAGCATAGTCTGTTCTTGGATCATTTTAGTGCTCCGCTAATGTCAACTACTACTTCGGGACCTAAACCTCAGGTCGTTAGAAAGCCCCATAATTGAGGGCGCGGCATTGTAACACCGGTTCTCACAGATGGGTAGAAAAAATAAACGGCTCTCAATCGAGCCGCTGATTTCCCCTGATGACAGGGAGGGCGTATTCTAGGGAATAGTGCGAACAGTAGCAAATGTAATCTGCCTTATTTTTCGTCGCCTCCCAAATAAAGTGCCCTTCTGACTCAACCAGCCAGTTTCCTGGCCAGTTGGTTATGCTGACGCAACACGGCTGGCAGTTCAATTCCGGCCACTTGTCCGTCCCGTACCCGGACTTTTCCGTTAATGATGCTATAGGCAACCTGTCCCGGATTACAGAACACCAGGGCGGCTACAGGATCGTGCCCTGCCCCGGCAAGTCCAATTCGATTCAGGTCAAAAATGGCCAGATCGGCCATCATGCCCGGCGCAATGGTGCCCACATCATCGCGGTTTAGTACCTTTGCTCCACCCAGCGTCGCCAGTTCCAGTGCCTGACGTGCCGTCATCGCATCCGGGCCGAAGCCAACGCGTTGCAGAAGCATCGCCTGACGAACTTCGGCCATCATGTCTGAGCTGTCATTGGAGGCTGAGCCATCCACACCCATACCCACGTGTACGCCGGCATCACACATATGGCGTATCGGCGCAATACCGGAACCGAGACGCATGTTCGAGCAGGGACAGTGCGCGACGCCGGTACCGGTACGTGCAAAGAGTTCTATGCCATGCTGATCCAGTTTGACGCAGTGTGCATGCCAGACATCCGGTCCTACCCAGCCGAGGTCTTCAACATACTGTGCTGGCGTCATATTGAATTTTTCACGGCTATAACGAATATCGCTGTCGTTCTCCGCCAGATGGGTATGCATAGAGACATTGAAGCTGCGTGCCATCGCTGCGGATTGCTTCATCAGCTCACGGCTGACTGAAAACGGCGAACATGGCGCAACCACGATGCGTAACATCGAACCGTGGCTGTCATCATGGTAGCGCTCAATCACACGCTGCGTATCTTTAAGAATGGCGGCTTCATCCTCTACCAGCGCATCGGGTGGTAAGCCACCCAGGGACTTACCGACGCTCATGCTGCCCCGGCTCGCATGGAAACGCATGCCCATTAAGGCTGCAGCCTCAATACTGTCGTCAAGCTTACAGCCATTCGGGTAGACGTAGAGATGGTCACTGGTAGTGGTGCAGCCGGAGAGCATTAACTCGGCCATGGAGATCTGTGTTGAGATATGAATCATCTCAGGCGTCAGATTCTGCCACAGTGGATAGAGGTGGGTCAGCCAGTTAAAGAGCTCGCCGTTTTGCACTGCAGGAATAGCGCGGGTCAGGCTCTGATACATGTGGTGATGCGTATTGATCAGGCCAGGGATGACAATATGTCCTCGCAGATCGATGATCTCATCCGCGCTATCAGGTAACGAGCGTGCTTCCCCGACTGCAAGGATCTTATTTCCTTTTATCAGAATAGAGGCGTTACCTATTTCCCGACGGTCAGCATCCATGCAGACCACACATTCAGCATTCTTCAGTAACAGAGTTCGTTCCATGCTATTGCCTGTGGGTAGTGGTTGTGTGTTACCCGATAATAGCGGCAAGCTTTTGGCAGAGCTAATCGCAGGTAACGCAGCTAACAGTGGCAATTTTAACAGTGACCGGCGTAAGCGGTCATGACTCTCCATTTTCACGGCACATTTCCTTGTACAGTTATGATAACCCCGGCGTTTATAGCCTGGCGTTTTCAGGCCACCTCGCCTGAAGAGAGGCAGCTTAATCCCTGCAAGCCCCTGAATTTGTGAGCACCATCAAATCCGTATTGCCACGGGCACAAATGGATCAAGCCCGAATCGCAGGCAAAAAAAAACCCCCTGCCGAAGCAGAGGGTTTCCTCAGAAAAAACGATTCTTATTACAGAACAGCTTTCTCGATTACGCGAACCAGGGTCCAGGATTTAGTCTTGGACAGTGGACGGCATTCGCGGATTTCTACCACGTCACCAATTCCACATTCATTGTTCTCGTCATGGATGTGCAGCTTGGTCGTACGTTTAATGAATTTGCCGTAGATCGGGTGTTTCACGAAACGTTCGATAGCAACAACTGCAGATTTCTGCATTTTGTCACTTACTACACGACCCTGCAGAGTACGGATTTTATCGGTCATTACGAACCCGCCTTCTCAGTCAGTAAAGTCTTAACGCGTGCAACATCACGGCGAACCTGTTTCAGCAGATGAGTCTGCTGCAGTTGGCCAGATGCTGCCTGCATGCGCAGGTTAAATTGCTCACGCAGCAGATTAAGCAGCTCAGTGTTCAGCTCTTCAACGCTTTTTTCACGCAGCTCAGTTGCTTTCATTACATCACCGTCTTAGTTACAAAGGTGGTTTTGATAGGCAGTTTTGCTGCTGCCAGCTTGAATGCTTCACGGGCCAGCTCTTCTGGTACGCCGTCCATTTCATACAGGACTTTACCAGGCTGGATCAGGGCAACCCAATACTCTACGTTACCCTTACCTTTACCCATACGCACTTCCAGCGGCTTCTCGGTGATCGGTTTGTCCGGGAATACTCGGATCCAGATCTTACCTTGACGCTTAACTGCACGGGTCATAGCACGACGTGCTGCTTCGATCTGACGAGCAGTCAGACGACCACGGCCAACAGCTTTCAGACCGAAAGTACCGAAGCTGACATCCGTACCCGCAGCCAGACCGCGGTTACGGCCTTTGTGCACTTTACGGAATTTCGTACGCTTTGGTTGTAACATCAGCGACTCTCCTTACTTACGGCCTTTACGCTGCTGCTTTTTAGGTTGAGCAGCCGGTTCCGGTTGTTCAACAGCAGCCATACCACCCAGGATCTCACCTTTGAAGATCCATACCTTAACGCCGATTACACCATAAGTGGTGTGCGCTTCAGAGGTGTTGTAGTCAATGTCAGCACGCAGTGTGTGCAATGGCACGCGACCTTCACGATACCATTCGGTACGTGCGATCTCGGCGCCACCCAGACGGCCGCTAACTTCGACTTTAATACCCTTCGCGCCAAGACGCATGGCGTTCTGAACTGCACGCTTCATAGCACGACGGAACATCACACGACGCTCCAGCTGTGAAGTGATGCTGTCAGCTACCAGTTTCGCGTCCAGTTCCGGCTTGCGGACTTCGGCGATATTAATCTGTGCAGGAACGCCAGCGATATTCGCGACGACCGTGCGCAGTTTTTCTACATCTTCGCCTTTCTTACCGATAACGATGCCCGGACGAGCGGTGTGAATAGTCACACGGATGCTCTTCGCTGGACGCTCGATAACGATACGAGAGACAGATGCTTTAGCCAGTTCTTTAGTCAAAAACTGACGTACTTTAAAATCGCTGTCCAGGTTGTCAGCGAATTCTTTGGTGTTCGCAAACCAGGTAGAGTTCCATGGTTTTACAATACCCAGGCGAATACCATTAGGATGTACTTTCTGACCCATTGCTAGTCTCCAGAGTCTCAGCGATCGGACACAACCACAGTAATGTGGCTGGTGCGCTTCAGGATGCGATCTGCACGACCTTTGGCACGCGGCATAATGCGTTTCATGGTCGGACCTTCATCAACGAAAATTTTCGTGATTTTCAGATCGTCGATATCAGCGCCATCGTTGTGTTCGGCGTTAGCAATGGCAGATTCCAGAACTTTTTTGACCAGTACAGCCGCTTTCTTATTGGTGTAGGTCAAAATGTCCAGTGCCTGCGACACTTTCTTACCGCGAATCAGGTCAGCAACAAGGCGAACCTTCTGAGCAGAAGAACGAGCGTGGCGATGTTGAGCTAAAGTTTCCATCTCTTCCTCCTACTTATTTCTTCTTGGCTTTTTTATCAGCCGCGTGACCGCGATAAGTACGTGTCGGCGCGAATTCACCCAGTTTGTGACCAACCATTTCGTCGGAAACAAAGACAGGAACGTGCTGACGACCATTATGGACAGCGATGGTCAAACCGATCATGTTAGGAAAGATCGTTGAACGACGGGACCAAGTGCGCAAAGGCTTCTTGTCACCGCTTTCCACCGCTTTCTCTACCTTCTTCAGCAAGTGCAGGTCAATAAAAGGACCTTTCTTGAGAGAACGTGGCATGGCTTATCCTCTAATATTATTTGCTACGGCGACGTACGATAAACTTATCGGTACGCTTGTTGCTACGGGTCTTCTTACCTTTGGTCTGAACGCCCCACGGAGTTACCGGGTGCTTACCAAAGTTACGACCTTCACCACCACCGTGCGGGTGATCAACTGGGTTCATCGCGGTACCACGAACGGTAGGACGAACACCACGCCAACGGGCTGCACCAGCTTTACCCAGAACGCGCAGCATATGCTCAGCGTTGCCGACTTCGCCCAGTGTTGCGCGGCAGTCAGACTCGACTTTACGCATTTCACCTGAACGCAGACGCAGGGTAACGTAAGAACCTTCACGCGCAACGATCTGCACGTAAGCACCGGCTGAGCGAGCAATCTGACCGCCTTTGCCTGGTTTCATTTCTACGTTATGCACGGTTGAACCCACCGGGATGTTACGCATCGGCAGAGTGTTACCTGCTTTAATCGCAGCATCAACGCCAGATTGGATCTGGTCGCCGGCTTTCAGGCCTTTAGGGGCCAGGATGTAACGGCGCTCGCCGTCTTTGTACAGAACCAGTGCGATGTTCGCAGAGCGGTTCGGATCGTACTCAAGACGTTCAACAACTGCCGGGATACCGTCTTTGTTGCGTTTGAAGTCAACAATACGATAAGCCTGCTTGTGACCACCACCGATATGACGGGTAGTGATACGACCATTGTTGTTACGGCCACCGGATTTGCTGTTTTTTTCTACCAGCGGGGCAAATGGTTTGCCCTTGTGCAGCTCCGCGTTTACCACTTTAACTACATGGCGACGACCCGGAGATGTCGGTTTACATTTAACAACTGCCATTGTCTTTCTCCTCCGACTTACTCAGCGCCGCCAGCGAAGTCCAGATTCTGGCCTTCTTTCAGGGTGACGTAAGCTTTTTTCCAGTCGCTACGACGACCGATACGCTGTCCTTGACGCTTAACTTTGCCCTTAACTACCAGGGTGTTTACGTCTTTAACTTCTACTTCGAACAGTTTCTCAACAGCAGCAACGATCTCTGCTTTGGTCGCGTCATTAGCAACTTTGAGAACGATGGTATTGGTTTTTTCCATCGCGCTAGATGCTTTTTCAGATACGTGCGGCGCGCGCAGTACTTTCAGCAGACGTTCTTCACGGATCATGCCAGCATCTCCTCAACTTGCTTAACTGCATCAGCAGTCATAACGACTTTGTCGAAGGCGATCAGGCTAACTGGGTCGATACCGGATGCATCACGTACGTCAACCTTGTACAGGTTGCGCGCAGCCAGGAACAGATTCTCATCCAGTTCACCGGTGATGATCAGCACGTCTTCCAGAGCCATGTCTTTCAGTTTCTGTACCAGCAGCTTGGTTTTCGGTGCTTCTACAGCAAATGATTCGACAACGATCAGACGATCTTGACGTACCAGTTCGGACAGGATGCTTTTCAGCGCGCCGCGGTACATCTTTTTGTTAACTTTTTGACTGTGGTCCTGCGGCTTCGCAGCAAAGGTCACACCACCTGAACGCCAGATTGGGCTCTTTACAGAACCTGCACGTGCACGGCCGGTGCCTTTTTGACGCCATGGCTTTTTGCCTGAACCGGTTACTTCGGCGCGAGTTTTCTGCGCGCGAGTACCCTGGCGGGCGCCAGATGCGTAAGCAACAACAACCTGGTGAACCAGCGCTTCGTTGAAATCACGACCGAAGGTAGTTTCGGAAACAGTCAGCGCGCTCTGCGCGTCTTTCAATACTAATTCCATTGCTATCCCCTTACGCCTTCACAGCTGGTTTAACGATCAGGTCGCTACCGGTAGCACCGGGAACTGCACCTTTAACCAGCAGCAGGTTGCGCTCAGCGTCAACACGTACTACGTCCAGACTCTGAACGGTTACGCGCTCATTACCCAGCTGACCTGCCATTTTCTTGCCTTTGAACACTTTGCCCGGAGTCTGGTTCTGACCGATAGAACCCGGAACGCGGTGAGACAAGGAGTTACCGTGAGTAGCGTCCTGGGTACGGAAGTTCCAGCGCTTAACGGTACCGGCGAAACCTTTACCTTTAGAGGTACCGGTTACGTCAACTTTCTTAACTTCAGCGAAAATCTCAACGCTGATGCTCTGACCTACAGAGTATTCTTCACCTTCAGCGGTGCGGAATTCCCACAGGCCACGGCCAGCTTCAACGCCAGCTTTAGCAAAATGACCAGCTTCAGGTTTGGTCACACGGTTTGCTTTTTTAGCACCGGTGGTAACCTGAATTGCCTGGTAACCATCGTTTTTCAGGCCTTTGACCTGAGTAACGCGGTTCGCTTCAACTTCGATTACGGTGACGGGGATAGAAACGCCATCTTCAGTGAAGATGCGGGTCATGCCCACTTTTTTACCGACTAAACCAATCATTGTTTCAACCTCTCAATCGCTCGATGACCTGATTAACCCAGGCTGATCTGCACGTCAACACCGGCAGCCAGATCCAGACGCATCAGAGCATCAACGGTTTTTTCAGTTGGCTCAACGATGTCTACCAGACGCTTGTGAGTGCGGATTTCGTACTGATCACGCGCATCTTTGTTAACGTGCGGAGAGATCAGAACAGTAAAACGCTCTTTGCGGGTTGGCAGCGGGATTGGACCACGAACCTGCGCACCAGTGCGCTTGGCGGTCTCAACGATTTCCGCGGTTGATTGATCGATCAGACGATGATCAAACGCTTTAAGACGGATACGGATTCTTTGGTTCTGCATGAGACCAGAGCTCCAAACTTTTTATAGACGAAAAAAATTACTACTCGAGCCCATTACGATTGATGGGAGAGTGTAATCGTTCAGCATATAACTCCACAATTGGGAGTATTGTCAGGCGGCCTAAATTTCAGCCGTCTGCGATTCTGCTCGAATCGCGCCTGCAATATCTGCAGGCCCGCACATTATACGTAAATCTGTTCAGGAAGCAACCCGTGTTGAGGTTTTACCCATTAAATTGTGGCCGGTTCGTGAAGCGTGCGTCGCATTGCACTGCCGTATCGCTGATAAATCAGTTATTCAGTTGTGAGTCTGTTTCCGCCCTTCTTCATTCATAGGTGACACAGAACCCGTTGCCCACGAGAGTGCATCTAACCTTTCGTCCGGAGCATAATCATGTCGCCCACTCTGATAACTCACATTGCTGCACTCGCAGGCGGAGGTGCATTGGGAAGCTTTCTTTCGCTGACCAGCCAGCGCTTCACCCCCGCCCTCTCACCCGCTCAATGGTTTGCCCTACTCTGCTTTCCGGGTTCGCACTGTAATCATTGCCAGCAGCGCCTGCTGTGGCGAGATGCGCTGCCGTTAGTCAGCTGGCCTGGCTTAAAAGGACGGTGTCGCTTCTGTCATCGCGCGTTCGGCGCAGAAAGCGTTGTCATTGAATGGCTGTTCGCCCTTCTGTGCCTGCTGGTGCTGCAGAGTTTTGACCACTCTGCGGAGGCTGTTTTTATTATTACGGCCTCCGGCCTCTTGCTGCTCGTGGCTGCCATCGATCGCCGCCACTTCTGTATACCTGATCCGCTCAATTATCTGCTGCTCTGGTCCGGATTACTTCATGCCACGCTGTCCGGAACCGAAACAACGGCGATATGGGGTGTTGTGGCGGGCTACTGTGCGTTGTGGCTGCTCGCCTGGAGCTATCGGCAGATGCGGGGGTACGAGGGATTAGGTTATGGCGATATCAAGCTCTTCGCAGCGTTAGGTGCCTGCTGTGGCTGGCAGGCATTACCCTGGATTGCGTTGGGTGCCACCGTTATGGCGCTGACGTCGATCGTGATGCTGCAATTGCGGGGTTTTATTCAGGGGGACAGCCCGCTGCCGTTTGGCCCTTTCCTGGCCATTGCGGGCTGGGTAGCGATAGTACTGCAGACCCGATTCACTCTTGTTTGATTTGAGCCTGCAGATAGTTCTGGATGCCCATCTTCTGAATTAACTCAAGTTCCGTCTCAATCCAGTCGATGTGATGTTCCTCATCAGCCAGGATTTCAATCATCATGTCACGGCTGACATAGTCATGCACTTTGTCAGCATAGGAGATAGCTTCACGAAGGTCTTTCGCGCCCTCCAGCTCCAGATTCAGGTCTGAACTCAGCATCTCTTCAACATCTTCACCGATACGGAGCCGTCCCAGATCCTGAAGATTTGGAATCCCTTCAAGGAAAAGAATACGCTCAATATATTTATCGGCATGTTTCATCTCATCGATTGATTCATGGTATTCCACATCATTGAGGCGCGTCAGACCCCAGTTTTTGAACATGCGCGCATGAAGAAAGTACTGATTGATAGCAACCAGTTCATTTCCAAGCAGTTTGTTGAGATGACTGATAACTTTGATATCGCCCTTCATTGTTAACCCTCCGCGTCTGGTTTATTAGAGCGTAGATGCGGTTAAAAAGAAGTCAAAAAAACGCGACAGATATTGTGGGTATTCACGCACCGATCGTCGGTCAGGCTATCTCTTTGTAGAGTGGTGCATGCTGCATCTCTTCATCCATAATTTCACGCGCAGCACGAATGCATTTGCCGCATTGCTTGCCGACCGGCACAAGCTGGCGCAGTTGCTGAATAGATTTTGGCTGATAGCGACGCACGACTTCACGAAGGGTTTTATCACTGATGGCATTACACAGGCAGACGTACATTGATTCATCACTCGGGTACATTTTCTGTACACAGTGTAAATGCGAATCGTTTTTATTTCAAACCCACCCTTTGCAGGGTTATGGCGTTTTCAGAGCAAAAAAAAAGAGCACCGAAGTGCTCTTTTTACTGTGTTGCAGTGGCCATTTACACAGCCACAGCAGATATCACAATTAAGCGATAACTTTAGCAACAACACCCGCGCCAACGGTACGGCCGCCTTCGCGGATTGCGAAGCGCAGACCTTCGTCCATTGCGATTGGGTGGATCAGGGTAACAACCATTTTGATGTTGTCGCCTGGCATGACCATTTCAACGCCTTCTGGCAGCTCTACTGAACCGGTTACGTCAGTTGTACGGAAGTAGAACTGTGGACGATAGCCTTTGAAGAACGGAGTATGGCGACCACCTTCGTCTTTAGACAGAACGTAAACTTCTGACTCGAACTGGGTGTGCGGCTTGATTGAGCCTGGCTTAGCCAGAACCTGGCCACGCTGGATGTCTTCACGCTTGATACCGCGCAGCAGAACACCACAGTTTTCGCCTGCCTGACCCTGGTCCAGCAGCTTACGGAACATTTCAACACCGGTACAGGTTGATTTCACAGTATCTTTGATACCCACGATTTCAACTTCGTCGCCGACTTTAACGATGCCGCGCTCAACACGACCGGTAACAACGGTACCACGGCCAGAGATTGAGAATACGTCTTCGATTGGCAGCAGGAACGGCATGTCGATCGCACGCTGTGGCTCTGGGATGTAGTTGTCCAGATGCTCAGCCAGTTCGATGATTTTCGCTTCCCACTCTGGGTTGCCTTCCAGCGCTTTCAGAGCAGAACCACGAACGATTGGAGTGTCGTCGCCTGGGAAGTCATATGCTGACAGCAGGTCACGAACTTCCATCTCTACCAGTTCCAGCAGCTCTTCATCATCAACCATGTCACACTTGTTCAGGAACACGATGATGTAAGGAACGCCAACCTGACGACCCAGCAGGATGTGCTCACGGGTCTGTGGCATTGGGCCATCAGTCGCAGCAACAACCAGGATCGCGCCGTCCATCTGCGCAGCACCGGTGATCATGTTTTTCACATAGTCGGCGTGGCCTGGGCAGTCAACGTGCGCATAGTGGCGAGTCGGGGTTTCATACTCAACGTGTGAAGTGTTGATGGTGATACCACGTGCTTTCTCTTCTGGTGCGTTATCGATCTGATCGAATGCACGAGCCTGGCCGCCGTAAGTTTTAGACAGTACGGTGGTGATAGCTGCAGTCAGGGTGGTTTTACCGTGGTCGACGTGACCGATGGTGCCCACGTTTACGTGCAGTTTGTTACGCTGAAATTGCTCTTTCGCCATGGCGATAATTCCTTACGTTGTGCCTTCACCATCTGGGTGAAGGCATCAGTTCAAATTTAAACCGTAGCTTATTTGCTACGAGCTTCAATAACGGCCTGCGCTACGTTGTTTGGCGCATCGTCATACTTCAGGAACTCCATGGAGTAAGAAGCACGACCTTTGGTCAGAGAACGCAGCTGAGTTGCGTATCCGAACATCTCAGACAACGGAACTTCAGCGTGAATCTGAACGCCAGTAGCGTTAGATTCCTGCCCTTTGAGCATACCACGACGACGGCTAAGGTCACCGATGACATCACCCGTGTTCTCTTCTGGCGTTTCAACTTCAACCTTCATGATAGGCTCAAGCAGAACAGGTGTCGCTTGTTTAAAGCCTTGTTTGAAGGCAAGAGACGCGGCCAGTTTAAACGCCAGTTCTGAGGAGTCGACATCGTGGTAAGAACCGAAGTGCAGACGCACGCCCAGATCCACAACCGGGTAACCAGCCAGAGGGCCTGATTTCAGCTGCTCCTGGATACCTTTGTCAACCGCAGGGATGTATTCACCAGGAATCACACCACCTTTGATGTCGTTGACAAATTCGTAGCCTTTCGGGTTCGAACCTGGCTCCAGTGGGTACATGTCGATAACAACATGACCATACTGACCACGACCACCAGACTGCTTGGCGTGTTTACCTTCAACATCGGTAACTTTGTTGCGAATCGCTTCACGGTAAGCAACCTGTGGTTTACCCACGTTTGCTTCAACGTTGAACTCACGCTTCATACGGTCAACGATGATGTCGAGGTGCAATTCACCCATACCGGCGATGATGGTCTGGTTAGATTCTTCATCAGTCCATACGCGGAATGATGGGTCTTCTTTTGCCAGACGGCCCAGAGCCAGACCCATTTTTTCCTGGTCAGCTTTGGTTTTTGGCTCAACGGCGATAGAGATTACCGGCTCCGGGAACTCCATGCGCTCAAGGATGATGACGTTATCTGGGTCACACAGGGTGTCACCAGTGGTCACATCTTTCAGGCCGATCGCAGCTGCGATATCACCCGCACGAACTTCTTTAATCTCTTCACGCTTGTTAGCGTGCATCTGAACGATACGGCCCAGACGCTCACGGTTTGACTTAACCGGGTTGAACACGGTGTCACCCGTGTTAACAACACCAGAGTAAACGCGGAAGAAGGTTAAGTTACCCACGAACGGGTCGGTAGCGATTTTGAACGCCAGTGCAGCAAACGGCTCGTTGTCATCAGAGTGACGAACAGCCGGCGTGTCTTTACCGTCGTCCAGCATACCGTTGATCGCGGTAACGTCAGTCGGTGCTGGCAGATATTCAACAACTGCATCCAGCATCGCCTGAACACCTTTGTTCTTAAATGCAGAACCACAGGTTACCAGGATAATTTCGTTGTTCAGAACACGCTTACGCAGAGATGTTTTGATCTCTTCTTCAGTCAGTTCTTCACCACCGAAGAATTTCTCCATCAGCTCATCAGAGCCTTCAGCAGCGGCTTCAACCAGCTTCGCATGCCATTCTTCAGCCAGTTCCTGCATATCAGCTGGGATATCTTCGTAGACGAAGGTTACACCCTGGTCTGCGTCGTTCCAGTTGATTGCTTTCATTTTCACCAGGTCAACAACACCGGTGAATTTCTCTTCTGCGCCGATAGCCAGCTGCAGAGGAACTGGAGTTGCGCCCAGACGAACTTCCATCTGTTTAACAACTTTCAGGAAGTTAGCACCCATGCGGTCCATTTTGTTAACGAACGCAATGCGTGGAACTTTATATTTGTTAGCCTGACGCCATACGGTCTCAGACTGTGGCTGAACGCCACCAACTGCACAGTAAACCATTACCGCGCCATCAAGCACACGCATAGAACGCTCAACTTCGATGGTGAAGTCAACGTGTCCTGGGGTGTCGATAATGTTTACGTGGTGTGGTTCAAACTGCTTGGCCATACCAGACCAGTAACAGGTGGTCGCAGCGGAGGTGATGGTAATACCACGTTCCTGTTCCTGCTCCATCCAGTCCATGGTTGCTGCGCCGTCATGTACTTCACCGATTTTGTGGTTTACACCGGTGTAGAACAGAACGCGTTCGGTAGTGGTAGTCTTACCGGCGTCGATGTGCGCACTGATACCGATATTACGGTAGCGGGCAATGGGTGTTTTACGAGCCATTTGATTCCTCTGATTCTCGGACGTTCAAGGTAAGTCGACCCCAGCGGGTTGGCTGATTGAGCGCCCGCTGGTTTAACAACTACGTGGTGATTACCAACGGTAGTGTGCGAACGCCTTGTTGGCTTCTGCCATGCGGTGAACGTCTTCACGTTTCTTAACTGCTGTACCTTTGTTCTCTGCAGCATCAGAAAGTTCGTTCGCCAGGCGAAGAGCCATTGATTTATCACCGCGTTTACGAGCAGCATCTACGATCCAGCGCATTGCCAGAGCATTACGACGAACCGGACGGACTTCTACTGGTACCTGATAAGTAGAACCACCAACGCGACGTGACTTAACTTCGACAGTCGGACGCACGTTTTCCAGAGCTACTTCAAAAGATTCCAGCGCGTTTTTACCTGAACGCTGAGCCAGGGTCTCAAGCGCGGTATAAACGATTGATTCTGCAGTAGATTTTTTACCATCTACCATCAGGATATTTACAAATTTGGCCAGCAGCTCTGATCCGAACTTAGGATCTGGCAGAATTTTACGCTGACCAATGACGCGACGACGTGGCATGGAAATACTCCGTTGTTAATTCAGGATTGTCCAAAACTCTATGAGTTTATTTTGACATTTAATTTAAAACGTTTGGCCTTACTTAACGGAGAACCATTAAGCCTTTGGCTTCTTCACGCCGTACTTGGAGCGAGCCTGCTTACGGTCTTTAACACCTGAGCAGTCAAGCGCGCCACGAACGGTGTGGTAACGCACACCTGGCAGGTCTTTTACACGACCGCCACGGATCAGGATCACGGAGTGTTCCTGCAGGTTATGACCTTCACCACCAATGTAGGAGGTAACTTCAAAACCGTTGGTCAAACGCACACGGCAGACTTTACGCAGTGCGGAGTTTGGTTTCTTAGGAGTGGTGGTGTACACACGAGTACAAACGCCACGTTTTTGCGGGCAAGCTTCCAGCGCCGGCACGTTGCTCTTTGCAACTTTGCGGACGCGTGGTTTGCGAACCAGCTGGTTAACTGTTGCCATTAAATAGCTCCTGGATTTGCTTTTGCTTCGTAAACACGTAATAAATCGCCTCGTAGAATTACGAGGAGGCAGAATTTTAGGGCTGAGTCAAAGGGGTGTCAAGAAATAACCAGGTTTTAGCCGATTACCAGACCATTTGTTGCTGATGCCTGATCGTTAGCGTGACAAACCCAGTATAGTCTACTGACTGCACACGGGTCGAAATTTGTCCAGCGAGACCGCGAGCCTGGACATCTTCGTCCAGCACCCAGAGCGTCGCTTCGCTCTCTGACAGTCGCATCAATGCGTGGCTGCCAGCTAAAGCGGCCAGCACGCCATCCTGCAACAGCAGCAGGTCATCACCCGCACCCGCCATTAAAAGCAGGCTCTCAAGGTCACAGTGTGCCGGTGAGTGCAGTAACGTATGCAGCATTAACGTCTCTTAAAAAGTAAGAATGCGATCGTAGCTGGCCAGCGTCTGTCGCAGTGCCGGCGCGTCCAGTAGCGTAACATCCAGCAACCGGTCAGCGTCAACCTCTAATCCACGCGCTATCAGCGATGTCCGGCAGAGATAGCAGTGTTCAATCTCATATAGTGCCAGCACGCCAAAGGTCGCGGCATAGTGACGGCTCTTAATCGTCTCAGGTTGCTGGTGCAGATTAAGCTGCAGCACGCCATCACCGATAAAAAACAGGCCGATATCCTCACTGAGCGCGCCCGTGGCCAGCGCGGCATCCAGCCCCTCACGTCCTGCGCTGCTGCCGTGCGGCGCCCGGGTAAAGACAAACGCGACCCGATTCATCAGAACTGCACCATGCGTTCACAGCTCAGCGCCGCTTCCGCCAGCGCGCCCAGCCCGCTCAGGGTAAAGCCCGGCTGCAGGTTACTGCCCGCCAGCTGGAGTCGTGCCGCTTCCTGCTGGTCGCTGACGCCACGACGCAGCGCGGCCGCCACACAAATATTCAGTGCCACACCCTGCTCCTGATGCAATGTCTGCCATGCGCGCACCAGATCAAACTCATCACTGGCGGGCGACGTCAGTTGGTTAGCGTTCAGCACCCCTTCGCGATAGAAGAAAACACTGTCAAGCTGATGGCCTGCCGTCAGCAGTGCGCAGGCAAACAGCCAGGCACTGGTCGCCTGTTGCGTACCGTAAGCCGGGCCGGTGACCAGCAGGGTGTAACGCATTACCGCTCCTGCCCCTGGAAGTCGCCATTTTTAAACTGACGGATATAGAGATAGACGGTGTGTTTGGAAATATTCAGCCGATCGGCCACCTGGTTGATGGCATCCTTGATGTCGAAGATCCCCTTCTCATACAGGTTCAGCACAATCTGACGATTCTTGGCGTTATTCGATACATTACGGTCAGCACTCACCTCTTCAATGGTGAACTCCAGCGTCTGCATCACCAGATCGTCTACCGAACTGGCGAAGTTGACGTTGGAGTCAACCTGCTGCATCTCGGGCGGCATAAAGGTCGACATGATCTGTGAGAATGGCACATCAAGGTTCATGTTGATGCAGAGCAAGCCAATGACCCGCTGCTGACGGTTACGAATCGCAATCGTGACTGATTTCATCAGCACGCCGCTTTTGGCACGTGTGAAGTAGGCACGGGAGACATTACTGTCCGCACCATGCATATCATGCAGCATACGCAAGGCTAAATCGGTAATAGGCGAACCGACTTTACGTCCAGTGTGTTCACCATTAGCGATACGCACTGCCGAACACTTAAGATCTTCAAGCGAATGCAGGACAATTTCACAATGCGAACCGATCAACATCGCCAGGCCATCCACGACAGCCTCGTACGATTTCAGAATATCGTAATCACTTTGTTCGAACGGGCGCTGCTCCAGAAGATCGAAGTCGCTCAGTTCACCCGGATTGAATGGATTAGACATTGAAGAGTATCACCCTGAATGGCTGGAGCCTGTCACAGCGGCTTATGGGCAGACTCAATATTGGGATAATTAGGCAGGCATTAGTCTGGCAAATGTCGTCGGCTTATGCCAGAGGTTTGTCGTGAAGCCGAAATGAAACCGCCGCCCGGAGGCGGCGGTCAGCAGATTACTGCGCTTTTTCTGCAGCAGCAGGCGCTGGAGCCTGTGCTTTTTCATCTGCCTTTGGCGCTGGTTTGATATCAAGCAGCTCGACATCAAACACCAGGGTGGAGTTAGCCGGGATGCCCGGAACGCCATTTTTGCCGTAAGCCAGATTTGGTGGGATCACCAGCTTGATCTTGCCGCCTTTCTTCACGTGCTTCAGACCTTCAGTCCAGCCCGGGATGACACCATCCAGACGGAATGAGAGTGGCTCGCCACGGGTATAAGAGTTGTCGAATTCAGTACCGTCAATCAGCGTCCCTTTGTAGTTTACCACTACAGTGTCGCTGTCTTTAGGTGCGTCGCCGGTACCCTCTTTCTCAACTTTATACAGCAGGCCGCTTTCGGTTTTCTTCACGCCGCTCTCTTTAGCAAATTTGGTTGCGTAAGCTTCGCCCTTTTCAGAGTTCTCTTTCGCATCTTTTTCCATTTTCGCTGAGGCTGCGCCTTTCACGCGGCCTTCAAAGGATTGCAGCGTCTGCTCAATCTCTTCATCAGAGAGTTTGCTCTTGCCACCAAATGCATCCTGAACACCAGCGATCAGCTGCTGCTTATCCAGTTTGATGCCCAGTTTTTCCTGCTCCTTCAGGGAGTTGTCCATGTAGCGACCCAGCGAAGCACCCAGCGCGTAGGCAGACTGCTGGTCTTCATCTTTGAAGGCAGCATTTTTCGGTGCCTGAGGCGCAGACTGTGGCGCGGCGGCTGGTGCAGCCTGTGGCGCCGCAGCGGTATCTGCCGCCATTGCCAGCGGAGCATTCAGCGCAACAGCCATGGTGGTAGCTAACAATGTGACTTTAAACAGTGATTTCATCCATTCTCCAAAACCGAAGCGTCTAACCTCGGGAAACATTGCGGACTTCAGGGTCCACACTATAACTTTACGTGGCAGTGTCGAACACTCCCACAATGTAATTACCCGGTTAACCTCCGACCTTTATAACATCGGGAAGTTTCATCAGAGATGATGCCGCGCTGCCTTTTTTCAAGCGCAACGCCTCCGGGCGTGAAAAAAACAGGTGATTCCTGGCATTCAGATCGTAGAATCACGCCCCGAGTCGCACCTTAACAGAGGAACAGGTCATGCAACAATCTGAGTGGGAACAGCGTCTGGAGACGCTGGAGAGCAAACTGGCCTTTCAGGAGATGACTATCGATCAGCTGAACAGCGCGGTCGTTCAGCACGAGCTGGAGATGAATAAGATGCGTGAGCAGATGCGCATTTTAACCGACAAGCTCAAAGCGAATGCGCCATCGATCGTCGCCTCACAATCTGAAGAGACGCCACCACCGCACTACTGATCGCGGGCTATCTGGCCCCGGCTTACCCGGGCAGAACCAGAATACGCGACAAAAGAAAGGCCACCCGAGGGTGGCCTTGAAAGGTCTGTTGAGACTTAGTGGCTGCAGCCGCAGCCGCCAGTGCCACAACCGCCTTTACCCTGATCATGGTCGTGGTCGTGATCATGGCCGTGATCGTGGTCATGATGATGGCCATCTGCACCGTGAACGTGGCCATGAGCCAGTTCTTCCGGCGTGGCTTCGCGGATAGCAACCACTTCAACGTTGAAGTTCAGGTTCTGACCCGCCAGCATGTGGTTACCATCAACCACGACGTGATCATCTTCCACTTCGGTGATTTCTACCGGTACCGGGCCCTGATCGGTTTCTGCCAGGAAGCGCATGCCAACCTGCAGTTCGTCAACGCCCATGAAGACGTCTTTAGGAACGCGCTGCACCAGGTTATCGTCATACTGACCGTAGGCATCGTTTGCCGGGATATGCACGTCAAACTTGTCGCCGGCAATGTGGTTTTCCAGCGCATTTTCCAGACCAGAAATCAGGGAACCATGACCGTGCAGGTAGTCTAACGGTGCACTCACCGGTGACTCGTCAACTAACACGCCGTCTTCTGTACGTACCTGATAGGCCAGGCTTACCACCAGGTCTTTTGCTACTTTCATGATATCTCCTAACCGTTGAGAGCTGAGATCCCGTCTCATTGGTCTATTCTTTCGTGCAATAACACCAACCAGAAAGGTTCGGGGCTGAGTACAAGAGGGTTTTCACTTTCTCTTGCGACTACAGCGTTAATGGCGACAATTGTAACGGAATTCAATCCCGCTGTAAGTCCAGGCGTAAAAAAAGCTGCGCCATTCCGCTACTCAGGATGAAAAATACCGATAACCTGCTCATTAGTGCGAACCTGATCGCGCGCCTGCTTATCGGCCTCACGCATCTGGTGACCACACTTCACGCACTCCACCACATCGACATTATTTTCACGCCACATTGCCAGCGTGTCCTTCTCCTGGCAGTGCGGGCATGTCGCACCAGCAATAAAACGTTTACGCATTAGCTTCTGCCTGTTTAAAGAGGTTATTCATCATCGTCCCAGCCGTCGATCTGCCGCTTTTCGCGCTGCATTTCGCGCTGGAAGATATCTTCCAGTTCACGCCGCGCTTCACGGACGCGCGAAGCCTGCGCGCTTTCAGAGAGATTGGGCATCAGCTCGCGCAGCATCCGCATATCAAGATGGCGGAAATACTGCTGGGCGCGGTGCGCCTGATGCGGATGCATCCCCAGCGTCATCAGCGTTTTACGTCCCAGCTCCAGCGCACTGGAGAAGGTCTCACGCGAGAACTGCGTGACGCCCGCCTGAAGCAGTTCATGCGCTTCTACACGGCCCCGGGCGCGCGCCTGAATCTGCAACTGCGGAAAATGCTGCTGGCACAGATGTACAATCGTCATCACATCTTCGGGCTCGTTACAGGTGATCACAATCGCCTGAGCGCTGGCCGCACCGGCGGCCCGCAGCAACTCCAGTTCGGTGGCGTCGCCGTAATAGACCTTATAGCCATATTTCCGCATCAGACTGACTGCACTGATATCGCGCTCAAGCACGGTGATGCGTTTGTTATTCGCCATCAGCAAACGCCCCACGACCTGCCCGAAGCGACCAAAGCCCACCACAATCACCTGCGGCTGATCGTCTTCGACAAAGTGTTTCTCTGCCTCGTCATCCGGCTCATTGAAGCGGCGTGCCAGCAGACGATCGATTCCCTTCATCAACAGCGGCGTGGTCATCATCGACAGGGTTACCGTCACCAGCAGCATCGGCAGTTGATCGCCAGAGAACAGCTTTGCCGAGGAGGCCGCGGAAAAGAGCACAAAGGCGAACTCGCCCCCCTGACTCAGTACGCCAGCGAACTGCTGCCGCTCAGAGCTGCGCAAGCCATAAATGCGCGCCAGCAGATAGAGCACCAGCGTTTTCACCGCCACCAGCGTCACGACACCCAGCAGGATGGTCACAATATGGGTATAGAGCACACCGAGGTTGAGCGCCATGCCAACCGAAATAAAGAACAGGCCCAGCAGTAAACCTTTAAACGGGTCGATGGCGACTTCCAGCTCATGCCGGTACTCGCTCTCCGCCAGCAGGATCCCGGCAATAAAGGTCCCCAGCGCCATCGACAGACCCAGCGCATCCATAAACAGCGCGGAGCCCAGCACCAGCAGCAGCGAAGCGGCGGTAAAGACTTCGCGCACGCCCGACGCAGCGATGTAACGGAAGATAGGCCGCAGCAGATAGCGTCCGCCTACCAGCATGCCGGCAAACGCCAGTACTTTCATGCCGACCTTCATCCAGTCGATATGACCGCTGTCGGTTCCGGCCAGCAGCGGGATCAGCGCCAGGGCTGGGATCACCGCGATATCCTGAAACAGCAACACCGAAAAGCCCAGTTGCCCCGCTTCGCTGCGGTTCATGCCTTTATCCATCATCAGCTGCAGGGCCATAGCGGTCGAGGACATCGCCAGACCAATCCCGCCAATGATCGCCGCCTGCCAGCTAAAGTTGGTCAGCCATAATAAGCCGCCCAGAATCGCCGCTGAGAAGATCACCTGCGCCGCGCCGACGCCAAAAATGGAGCGGCGCAGCGCCCACAGCTTTGCCGGGTTCAGCTCCAGCCCGATAATAAACATCAGGAACACCACGCCGAGCTCAGAGAAGTGCAGAATCTCGTCGACGTCGCTGATAAAGCCTAATCCCCACGGGCCGATAGCGATACCCGCCACCAGATAGCCCAGAACTGCACCAATACCGAGGCGCGCCGCCACCGGTACAATCAATACCGCCGCGACCAGATAAATCACCCCGGCGGTCAGCAGCGTTTGCCCTTCCATCTATACTCCTCCATTCGGCAGCGGTGCCGCCAGCCAGTCGCCATAGGCGCGGGCGTAATTTTTCATTAATTCAGGACTCTGACGACGCGCCCAGTAGACGATCATCGGCGGCATCCAGTGCATACGGCACATCTGCGCGGTCAGCTCAAAAGGACGCATAATGTCATTGAGCGAATAGCGGTTCAGACCCTGATGTCTGAAGGCACTTTCCGGTTCTCCGGTGGTGACGACACTGCGCCAGTACTTTCCTTCCAGCGCATTGCCATCCACGCCATTGGCGAAACCGCGCGACAGAACCCTGTCCAGCCACTCTTTCAGCAGCGCCGGACAGCTATAGGTATAGAGCGGATGCTGAAAAATGATGACATCATGTTCACGCAGCAGCTGTTGTTCATGGTGAATATCGATAAAAAAATCCGGATAGGTTGCGTACAGATCGTGCACGGTAACGTGTTCCAGTGCCTGAGCCGGCTGCAGCAGAATCCGATTGGCGATCGAATCCTGTGATTCCGGATGAGCATAAAGCAGCAAAACCCTGGGTGGCTGCGACATCCTTTCCCTCCAAAGCGTCGTCATTGGTGCGGTTTTCCGCTACCATGCACGACGCAGCAAAATCTCATTATGTTGCCAGTAAATTAACATATTCTGACGATACGGCGCTTACATGATTGTCTTCTCAGCCTTACAAATTCGCCGCGGCATCCGCGTCCTGCTCGACAATGCCACCGCCACCATTAATCCCGGCCAGAAGGTCGGGCTGGTGGGTAAAAACGGCTGTGGAAAATCCACGCTGCTGTCGCTGTTAAAAGGTGAAATCACCAGCGATGCCGGTACCGTCACTTTCCCCACTCACTGGGCGCTGGCCTGGGTGAATCAGGAAACCCCTGCGCTGGATAAAGCCGCGCTGGAGTACGTGATTGATGGCGATCGCCAGTTTCGCCAGCTTGAGGCAGAACTGGCGGACGCCAATCTGCGTGACGATGGCAATGCCATCGCGCTGCTGCATGGCAAGCTGGACGCGGTGCAGGCGTGGAGCATCCATGCGCGCGCCTCAAGCCTGCTGCATGGTCTGGGCTTCAGTCAGGAACAGCTGCAACGCCCGGTCAGCGACTTCTCGGGTGGCTGGCGCATGCGCCTCAACCTGGCACAGGCGCTGATTTGTCGTTCCGATCTGCTGCTGCTGGATGAACCGACCAACCACCTCGATCTCGATGCGGTGATCTGGCTGGAGCGCTGGCTGAAGAGTTATGAAGGCACGCTGATTCTGATTTCGCACGATCGTGACTTCCTCGATCCCGTCATCGACAAAATTATTCATATCGAACAGGAGTCGATGTTCGAATATACCGGCAACTACAGCTCCTTTGAGCGGCAGCGCGTCGCCAAACTGGCTCAGCAGCAGTCGCTGTATGAGAGCCAGCAGGAGAAAGTGGCGCACCTGCACAGCTACATTGATCGCTTCCGTGCCCAGGCCACCAAGGCGAAGCAGGCGCAGAGCCGCATCAAGATGCTGGAGCGCATGGAGATGATTGCGCCCGCCCATGTCGATAACCCATTCAGCTTCACTTTCCGCAAGCCGGAGAACCTGCCTAATCCACTGATGAAGATGGAGAAGGTCACCGCGGGTTATGGCGATCGTATTATTCTCGACGCCATCAAGCTCAACCTGGTCCCCGGCTCGCGCATCGGCCTGCTGGGACGTAACGGTGCCGGTAAATCAACCCTGATTAAGCTGCTGGCGGGTGAGCTGGAGGCGATGGACGGCAAGATGGGTCTGGCGAAAGGGATCAAGCTCGGTTACTTCGCCCAGCATCAGCTGGAGTACCTGCGGGCCGATGAGTCACCGCTGCAGCATCTGTCGCGTATTGCGCCTGAGGTGCTGGAACAGCAGCTGCGCGACTATCTGGGCGGCTTCGATTTCCGCGGCGATAAAGTCACTGAAATCACTGAGCGCTTCTCCGGCGGAGAGAAAGCGCGACTGGTGCTGGCGCTGATTGTCTGGCAGCGCCCTAACCTGCTGCTGCTGGATGAACCCACCAACCATCTCGATCTCGATATGCGCCAGGCGCTGACCGAAGCGTTGATCGACTTCGAAGGTGCGCTGGTCGTGGTATCGCACGACCGACATCTGCTGCGCGCGACCACCGACGATCTCTATCTGGTGCATGATGGCAAAGTGGATGTGTTTGAAGGCGATCTCGAAGATTATCAGAAGTGGCTGAGCGATCTGCAGAAGCAGCAGGCGCAACAGGATGCCGCGCCGAAGCAGGATAACGGCAACAGTGCCCAGGCGCGTAAAGACCAGAAGCGTCGTGATGCTGAACTGCGCACCCAGACGCAGCCGCTGCGCAAAGAGATAGAGAAGCTGGAAAAGCAGATGAGCAAATGGCAGAGCCAGCTGGCCGAAGCCGAAGCTCAGCTCTCAGACAGCGCTATCTATGAACAGAGCCGTAAAGCGGACCTGACCACCGCGCTGCAGCGTCAGGCGGAGAGCAAATCTGCGCTGGAAGAGGTGGAGATGGCGTGGCTGGAAGCGCAGGAACAGCTCGAACAGATTATGGCCTCATAAAAAAATCTCCCCGCTCGCGGGGAGATTCTCTTTTAACGGGGTTTATCGCCCAGCACCGTTGCCCGCTGCATGATGCGCCGGGCAGGATAGTAATCAGCATTGGCATAATGCTGCGTGACCCGATTATCCCAGATAGCCAGATCGTCTGGCTGCCAGCGCCAGCGCACCTGAAACTCCGGTTTGGTGGCGTGCGCAAACAGAAAGCCCAGCACCGCATCACTCTCTTTCTCGCTTAAATCGACGATCCGCGTGGTAAAGCCCTCATTCACAAACAGCGCTTTTTTGCCGCTGACCGGATGGGTGCGGATGACCGGATGCTGCACCGGCGGATGTTTTGCTACCGCCTGCTGCCAGCGCTGATGCTCCTCCTCCGTTTTGCGGTACTTATACTCCTGGAATGACTTTTTGAAATCATGCTCGGCATGGAGACCTGCCAGCAGCTGCTTAAAGGGTTCAGAGAGCGCTTCGTAAGCCGCAATGCCGCTGGTCCAGAGCGTGTCACCCCCCGACTCCGGTAACACCTTCGAGGCCAGCAAGGCGATCGCTGGTGGCGTATCAATAAAGGTGACATCGGTATGCCAGTTGTCATTATCTGGCGGATTATCCTGATGGGTATCCAGCACGATAATCTCCTCGACGCCTTCCGCATGCGGATAGACCGGATGGATGTGCAGATCGCCAAAGCGGATTGCCAGCGCGCGGTGCTGTTCCGGCGTTATTTTCTGGTCACGCAGAAACAGCACCTGATGACGAAGCAGGCCATGATAAAGCTGCTCAAACTGAGCATCACTCAATGGGCGAGACACATCCAGGTTTGAGACCTGCGCGCCAATGTACGGGCCAAGCGGGGTAAAACTGAGACGTTCGTTCATGATTGTTCTCCACTCCAGGGCGTCAGACGGCGCTGCAACGCGCGGAGCCCGAGTTCTAAGCTAAAAGCAATAAAGGCGATTACCGCGATACCCGCCAGCACCACATCGGTGGCGAGGAATTCTCCTGCTGACTGCACCATAAAACCCAGCCCCCGCGTGGCGGCAATCAGCTCAGCGGCCACCAGCGTTGACCAGCCAACCCCCAGACCGATGCGCAGACCGGTGAGGATCTCCGGCAACGCGCCTGGCAGAATCACCCAGCGCAGCAGTTGCCAGCGATTAGCCCCAAGCGAGCGAGCCGCACGCAGTCGGACCTGCTGCGTGTTACGCACGCCGGCCAGGGTGGAGAGCGTCACCGGCGCGAAAATCGCCAGATAGATCAGCAGGATTTTCGAGGTCTCTCCAATGCCGAACCAGATCACCATCAATGGCAGATAGGCGAGTGGCGGAATCGGGCGATAGAGTTCAATCAGAGGATCGAGCAACCCGCGAGCGACCGGGCTGAGGCCCATCAGGATCCCTACAGGAATACCGATGGCGGCAGCGGCAGTCAGCGCAATCAGCATTCGTGTCAGGCTGGCGGCCAGATGCTGCCACAGCGTGGCATCCATAAAGCCCTGCGCGCTGGCAATCAGCAGCAGCTTGCTTAACACCTGCTGCGGCGACGGCAGGAACAGCGGGGCAATCAGGCCCAGCGCGGTCACGCCCCACCAGAGCAGCAACAGCAGAGAGAGACTCAGCATGCTCAGCGTAAAGGCGGTTGAAAACGGCCAGCGCAAACGACGGCGCACCGGCAGAGACTTGTCATTGATGAGTGCACTCATGCAAACGCCTCCCGCTGATCAAAGACCCGGCTCAGCACATACTCGCGCTGGGCGATAAACTGCGGATCGGATTTGATACTGCGGCACGACTCCCCTGCGGCAAAGCGCTGGCCAAAGCCAGGACGCAGCCGCTCAACGATGCGGCCCGGTCCTGGCGACAGCAGAATCAGTTCGCTGGCCAGGAAAATCGCCTCTTCTATGTCGTGCGTAATCAACAGAATCTGTTTACCGCTGTCGCGCCATAGCGTCAGCAGCAGGGTTTGCATCTGCTCTCGGGTAAAGGCATCCAGTGCGCCGAAAGGCTCATCCAGCAACAGCAGTTGTGGATCGGTAGCCAGCGCGCGCGCAATGCCCACCCGCTGACGCTGACCGCCGGACAACTGCCAGATGGCGCGCTTTTCCGCGCCCTCCAGCCCCACCTGCCTGATTAACCGGCGGGCAATCGTGTCGCGATCCGGGCGTGACATCCCCGCCAGCTGCAGGCCAAAGGCGACGTTATCCAGCACATTGCGCCACGGCAGTAATCCTTCATGCTGAAACACCACGCCGCGCTCCGCACCAGGCCCGGTCACCGGCTGGTTATCCAGCGTGATGCTGCCCGACTCCACCGGCAGGAAACCGGCAACCAGATTGAGCAGTGTGGTTTTGCCGCAGCCGGAGGGGCCGAGCACCACCAGCAGTTCATGGCTATCCAGCTGCAGATTGATATCCTGCAACACCGGCTGTCCGGCATAACGGGCATTAAGGTGAGCGATGCGCAGCATAGTGCCTCCTTAAGGTTTAACTAATGGCTCGACGAAACGGGAGGTCACATAGCTGCTGTAGTCGTTATCCGCCTGCGGCACCCGGCCCTGTGCTTTCAGAAACTGCGCGGTATCGACGATCGCTTTATTGACCGGTTTGCCCAGTTGCTCAACCTGCTGCTGCGCCGTGAGGTAGGTATTGCCCTTCACCAGACCGGGCACCTGTGCTTCCGGCACACCGCTGAGGCGAGAGAGTTTGCCGAGGTTATCGGACTGCTTCAGCCAGCTGTCGGGGCTGTTCAGGTAGGCCTGCTGCGCGTCAAGCGCGCTGCGGGCAAAAGCAGTCACGATCTCCGGATGCTGCTGAGCAAAATCTTTGCGTACGACCCAGACATCCAGCGTCGGCGATCCCCAGCTTCCCACTTCCGCAGAGTCGGTTAACACCTTGCCCTCTTTTTCCAGCTCATTAACCGCCGGTGCCCAGACGTAAGCGCCATCAATGTCGCCACGCTGCCAGGCAGCAATAATCGCTGGCGGCTGCAGATTGACCAGCTGTACCTGTGACGGTTTGATGCCCCAGTGTTTCAGCGCAGCCAGCAGGCTGTAGTGGGTGGTAGAGATGAACGGCACCGCGATGCGTTTGCCAATTAAATCTTTGGGCGTAGTGATGTTCTTCTTCACCACCAGCGCTTCAGAGTTGCCCAGCTGAGAGGCGAGTAAAAAGGCTTCAATCGGCAGCTTCTGCGCCGCCGCGACCGCTAACGGGCTGGAACCGATATTGCCAATCTGGACGTCACCGGACGCCATCGCACGTAATACCCCGGCGCCGCTGTCAAATTTGCGCCAGTCAACGCTGGCCCCGCTTTCTTTCGCAAAGCTGTTGTCAGCCTGCGCCACTTTCGCCGGCTCAGCCGAGGTCTGGTAAGCCACGGTGACATTGACCGCATCAGCCCGAAACGCCAGCAGCGCCAGCGCTGCGGCTAAAAAAGTTAAACGTGTTGCTGCCATAATCACTACCCCACCGTTTTTATAGTGGAGGCAGTGTCTCTGCGCGCTATAGTTTCATAAAGGAATTAAAAATTATCCCTAATAGAAATAAGTTCTTAGATCACTATCTGCAAAACTAAGTCAAAAATCGCAAATGCTGAAAATAGCTAAAGTAAGCAAAAATGTCAGGCGCTCACATTGTCCCTGTGCTATTCATATGCGTTCCCAATTATTGCCTGTTAAGGTTTCTGAATCCGATGTCGATCGAGAAAGTCGCTCAGCTGGCTGGCGTCTCCAAAGCCACGGTATCGCGGGTTCTCAACGCGCATCCCGGCGTGAAGCCCGATACGCGTGAGAAAGTTCTGGCGGCAATCTCTGCCTGCGACTATCAGCCCAACTTACTGGCGCGTCAGCTGCGTACGTCGCAAAGCAACATGCTGCTGGTGCTGATCTCGGATATCACCAATCCCTTCTGTTCACGCGTGGTTCAGGGCATCGAGGCCGAAGCGGAACTGCACGGCTATCACATCCTGCTCTGTAACTCCGCCTCGCAGCTCCAGCGTGAAGCCGCTTATCTCTCCCTGCTGACCGGAAAAGTGGTCGATGGCGTGATTACGATGGATGCGGCCTCCGGTTTACAGGATTTGCAGGCGCTCATTGCCGGGGCGCCCTGGGTGCAGTGCTGCGAATTTGATCCGGATATCCCCGCCTCCTCGGTCAGCATTGATCACCTTGAAGCCGCGCGCGACACCGTCCATTACCTTGCCGGTAAAGGGCGTAAACGCATCGGGCTGATCAATGGCGACATGCGTTACCTTTACTCACATCATCGTGAAAAGGGCTACCGGCAGGCGATTGAGGAGCTGGGGTATGCGTGGTCCGGCGTCTCCTACACTTACGAAATCTCCTGTGAGGCGGGCAGTCAGGGGCTGAGGGAGTTGATGGCGCTGCCGGAACCGCCGGATGCGGTGTTTGCGGTTTCAGATGTGCTGGCGGTAGGCGTGGTGCATGCGGCGCTGGAAGCGGGTCTGCGCGTGCCGGAAGATCTGGCGGTGGTCGGGTTTGATGGCGTGTCGTTTACCCGCAGCCTGAATCCGCCGCTGACGACCATCGAGCAGCCGATGAACCAGCTGGGCGCGCGTAGCGTGCAATTGCTGCTGCAGAAGATCCGCAATCCTAATGCGCCAGTCATCCGCGAGGTGCTGCCCTGGACGCGCGTTGAACGCGCATCCAGCTAATTTAGTGCCAGATTAACAGCACGCAGGCGGCGGTCAGCAGCCCCATGGCGAGGTTAAAAATTTTCCAGGCGCGACGGCTGCGCAGAATGCGGCCGATCATCGCACCAAATCCCATCCAGATAACACCCGATACCAGATTAACCAGAAACATGCCGATGCTTATCGCCATCACTGAATGGCGATATGCGTCACCGGCCAGGCTGAAACTGGCGACCGCGCCCAGCGCCATCAGCCAGGCCTTGGGATTGATCAACTGCAACAATCCGCCCTGCCAGAAGGGCATCGGCGCATCCGGCGCCTGATCGGTTTCCAGCTTCTCATAACTGGCGGTAGCGATTTTCCATGCCAGCCAGAGCAGATAGAGGCTACCGGCGATTTTCAGCACCAGGTGCAGCGAAGGATAGAGCAGGATCAGCCCGCCGACGCCAAAGGCCACCATCAGCAGCATCACCTGCATTCCGATCATGATGCCAATCATCAGCGGAATGGTGCGCATAAAGCCAAAATTAGCGCCCGAGGCGGTGAGTAACATATTATTAGGCCCGGGCGTAATGGCCGCGACCCAAAGAAATCCCAACATTGATAAGAAAAGACTCAGTTCCATGGCAATCGGGTACTCCTTACCCTGCAAGAAAAAACTTATCGAAGCTAACAGTGTGATATGGAACAGACAAGCTTTTACCACATGAAATTTACCGGACCGGAAAACGAGCACTTCACGCCTCCTGAGAGTCTGCGTAATGCGCACCTGCAGACCCTGCTGCCGCGCCTGCTACGTCGTCGTATCGCGGGCGATCCCCACTGGCAACGTCTCGACCTGCCGGATGGCGACTTCGTCGATCTCGCCTGGAGTGAAGATCCGCAGTTCGCGCAGCATAAACCGCGCGTGGTGCTGTTTCATGGGCTGGAGGGCAGTTTTCATAGCCCCTATATTCATGGCCTGATGGCGATCTGCCGCGCGCGCGACTGGCTGGCGGTGGTGATGCATTTTCGCGGCTGCAGCGGCGAACCGAATCGGCTCAACCGCATCTATCACTCTGGCGAAACCGAAGATGCCCGCTTTTTTCTGCACTGGCTGCGCTCCCGCTGGGGCCGCGTACCCACCGCGGCGGTGGGTTTCTCGCTGGGCGGTAACATGCTGGGCTGCCTGCTGGGCCAGCAGGGCGCAGCCGCTGAGGTAGACGCGGGCGTCATTGTCTCCGCTCCGCTGCTGCTGGAGCCCTGTAGCGTAAAACTGGAACGCGGCTTCTCACGCGTCTATCAATACTATTTGCTGGCGCAGCTCAAGAAAAATGCCCGCCGCAAACTGCACGCCTGGCCGGATACGCTGCCGGTCAATCTGGCGCAGCTGAAAGCGCTACGTCGACTGCGCGACTTTGATGATGCCATTACCGCCCGCGCCCACGGTTTTCTGGATGCGGCCGATTACTATCATCGTGCCAGCGCCATGCCCTGGCTGAAGCACGCAGAGAAACCGCTGCTGATCATTCACGCCAAAGATGATCCTTTTATGAGTGATGAGGTGATCCCGCACAGCAGCCAATTATCTGCCACTATTACTTATCAACTGACACCACACGGCGGCCATGTAGGTTTTGTTGGTGGGACATTACGCCAGCCTGAAATGTGGCTGGAACAGCGTATCCCCCAGTGGATCGCCCCTTTTCTGGATAACTGATCTCGTGATTATTCCCTGGCAACAGGTCTCACCTGAGACCCTTGAAAATCTGATTGAAACCTTTGTGCTGCGCGAAGGCACGGACTATGGCGAGCAGGAACGCAGCCTGATCGACAAGGTGGCCGATGTGCGACGTCAGCTGGAAACGGGTGAAGTGGTACTGGTGTGGTCGGAACTGCACGAATCGGTCAATATCATGCCGCGCAAAGAATTTCGTGGCTGATGCACCCAACGGCATTTCGTGTTAACAATGCCTATTGCCCGACCTCACAGGGAGCTTTTCTATGTCTGCACGTCATCCCATTATCGCGGTGACTGGTTCCAGCGGCGCAGGGACCACCACCACCAGCGTGGCGTTTCGCAAAATCTTTCAGCAGCTCGATCTTCATGCGGCGGAGCTGGAAGGTGACAGTTTTCACCGCTTTACCCGCCCTGAAATGGATATGGCGATTCGTAAGGCGCGCGATTTAGGACGTCATGTCAGCTACTTCGGCCCGGAAGCCAATGACTTTGGCCTGCTGGAGCAGAGCTTTAAAGAGTATGGTCAGAGCGGACAGGGCCAGTCGCGTAAATATCTGCATACCTATGATGAAGCAGTGCCGTGGAATCAGGTGCCCGGCACCTTTACGCCGTGGCAACCGCTGCCGCAGAACACCGATATTCTCTTCTACGAAGGGCTGCACGGCGGCGTGGTAACGGCGCAGCACAACGTAGCAGAACAGGTTGATCTGCTGGTTGGCGTGGTGCCGATTGTGAACCTGGAGTGGATTCAGAAGCTGGTGCGCGACACCGGCGAGCGCGGCCATTCACGTGAAGCGGTCATGGATTCGGTGGTGCGCTCGATGGAAGATTACATCAACTTCATCACACCACAGTTCTCACGCACTCACCTCAACTTTCAGCGCGTCCCGACCGTCGATACCTCAAACCCGTTCGCTGCCCGCGCTATTCCGTCACTGGATGAGAGCTTTGTGGTGATCCACTTCCAGGCGCTGGAAGATATCGACCTCCCCTACCTGCTGGCGATGCTGCAGGGCTCGTTTATCTCGCACATCAATACGCTGGTGGTGCCTGGCGGCAAAATGGGTCTGGCGATGGAGTTGATCATGGGTCCGCTGGTGAAGCGGCTGATGGAAGGCAAACGAATAGAGTAAGAGGCCAAAAGGGCCTTTCCAGACTAATGCCAATGCCAATGCCAATGCCAATGCCAATGCCAATGCCAATGCCAATGCCAATGCAGGATGAATCTGACAGCAGCGAAAAAGCTTAACACGCAGGGAACCGGGTCAGAAGAGGAAAGCGTCCCGCGCCAGGGACGGCGCGGGCCGAGCGGCCAGGGATTGGCTTAAGCGACTTTCCGATCTGACCCGGTTCCCAGCGCAGGCACAGTCTGACAGCGGACCGACACAAACCGCTCTGACCCTGTTCAATACGCAGGCACAGTATCAAAGCGGATTCCCGGCCCAGGCACAGTCCTAAAGCAACCTGCATCAGATACTGGAAGTGAAGTTAGCAGGTCTGCAATAACCCCTGCGGCTACTACAGCTCAATCACTTCATAGCTATGCGTAATGTTGACGCCTTTACCCAGCATGATGGCCACAGAGCAATATTTTTCAGCAGAAAGATCCACAGCGCGTGAGACCGCTTTATCCTGGAGGGCTTTGCCACTCACGATAAAATGCAGGTTGATGTGCGTAAAGATTCGCGGCGCCTCTTCACGACGTTCTGAGGTCAGTTTTACTTCACAATCAGCCACATCGTTTCGGCCTTTTTGCAGAATTGATACCACGTCAATCGCGCTGCATCCGCCCGCCGCCATCAGCACCATCTCCATTGGGCTGGGCGCTTTATCACCCGAATTTCCATCCATCAGTATCTGATGGCCGGATGAGGATTCTCCGAGGAATGTCAGCCCTTCTACCCATTTCACTCTTGCCTGCATGATTTTTGCTCCGGAATACGCTGTTTTGTCGCCAGAGTACGCTTTCGCCTGGTAAACAGCAATCCAGAGAAATCCGCCCGTAGCTGAAGCGAGACAACAGAAGACAGTCGGCAAAAGCTGTGCTACAAACAGTGCTGAAAATATTTTTCGTCACCCGATGACGAAGCCGGGAAGGATGATGCGCACTGCGCCTGATGCGGCCCGAATAATTTCCTGAAATGGAAACGCTTGAAGCTTTCACCGCCTGACAGGGAAAACTGCCCCCTGTATTTTGGGCACGATTACAACAGAGGATAATAGCGAATGGTTCTCGGCAAACCGCAAACAGACCCTACACTCGAATGGTTCCTGTCCCATTGCCATATTCACAAGTATCCATCCAAAAGTACGCTGATTCACCAAGGTGAAAAAGCAGAAACGCTTTACTACATCGTGAAAGGTTCCGTTGCGGTTCTGATTAAAGATGAAGAAGGCAAAGAGATGATTCTTTCCTACCTGAATCAGGGCGATTTTATTGGTGAACTTGGCCTGTTCGAAGAAGGCCAGGAGCGCAGCGCCTGGGTACGTGCGAAAAGCGCGTGCGAAGTGGCGGAAATTTCTTACAAGAAATTCCGTCAGCTGATCCAGGTTAACCCTGACATCCTGATGCGACTCTCATCGCAGATGGCGCGTCGCCTGCAGGTGACGTCTGAAAAAGTGGGTAACCTCGCTTTCCTCGACGTAACCGGACGCATTGCACAGACCCTGCTCAACCTGGCGAAGCAGCCAGATGCCATGACGCATCCCGACGGCATGCAAATTAAAATCACTCGTCAGGAAATTGGCCAGATTGTTGGTTGTTCACGTGAAACCGTGGGCCGTATTTTGAAGATGCTGGAAGATCAGAACCTGATCTCCGCACACGGCAAAACCATCGTCGTTTACGGCACCCGCTAATTCCTGTCACCCACGGCGTGATGGCAACATCACGCCGTTATTGTTTGTGTTGGGCCGATGTGGCGTCGAATTATTTACCATCCTGAAGTTAACTACGCCTTGCGGCAAACGCTGGTGCTCTGTCTGCCGGTGGCGCTGGGCTGGCTGGCTGGCGACCTGCAAAAAGGTCTGCTGTTCTCATTAGTGCCCGCCTGCTGCAACATCGCCGGTCTGGATACCCCGCATAAACGCTTCTTCAAACGCCTGATTGTTGGCGGCAGCCTGTTTGCCCTCGGCAGCTTTCTGATGCAGTGGCTCACCCTGCATGCTATTCCGCTGCCGCTGATCCTGTTTGCTATGCCCTTATTGCTCGGCGTTACCGGGGAGATCAGCCCGCTGCATGGCCGTCTGCTGCCCGGCACCCTGATTGCCGCCATCTTTACCCTGAGCCTGATTGGCCGCATGCCAATCTATGTTCCCCCGCTGCTCTATATCGGCGGCACGCTATGGTACGGGCTCTTTAACTGGTTCTGGTTCTGGCTGTGGAAAGAGCAGCCGATGCGCGAAAGCCTGAGCCTGATCTACCGCGAGCTGGCTAACTACTGCGACGCAAAATATACCCTGCTGACGCAGCTGACCGATCCGGAAAAGGCGCTGCCGCCGCTGCTGGCTCGTCAGCAGAAAGTGGTCGATCTGATTAACACCTGTTATCAGCAGATGCATATGCTGTCGGCAAGCCGCGATCACAGCCATAAACGGCTGACGCGCGCCTTTCAGGTGGCGCTGGATCTGCAGGAACATATCTCGGTCAGCCTGCATCGGCCGGAAGAGGTGCAGAAGCTGGTCGAACAGAGCCACGCCGAAGCGGTGATCCGCTGGAATGCCAAAACCATCTCGGCCCGGTTGCGGGTGCTGGCGGATAACATTCTCTATCACCAGCTACCCGATCGCTTTGCGATGGATAAACAGCTCGGCGCGCTGGAGAAAATCGCCCATCAGCATCCCGACAATCCGGTGGGTAACTTCTGCCTTTACCACTTCAACCGCATCGCGCGGGTTCTGCGCACCCAGAAACCCCTTTATCAGCGCGATCTGATGGCTGACCGCCAGCGCCGTCTGCCGCTGTTACCGGCGCTGCGCAGTTATCTCTCGTTCCGCTCATCGGCCCTGCGCACTGCCGGCCGCTTTGCGGTGATGCTGATGCTGGGCAGCGCGCTGGCTCTGTTCTTCAACATCCCCAAACCCTACTGGATCCTGATGACCATCATGTTCGTCAGCCAGAACGGCTACAGCGCTACCCGTGTCCGCATTCAGCACCGGGCGCTGGGCACTTTTGCCGGTCTGGTGATCGCGGCTGCCACGCTGCGCATGGCGGTGCCAGAGTCGCTGGTACTGCTGATCATGCTGGCGATTACCTTTATCAGCTATCGCTTTACCCGCCAGTTCTATGGCTGGTCGATGATTGGCTTTACGGTCACGGCGGTTTACTCGCTGCAATTGCTGTCGCTGAATGGCGCGCAGTTTCTGCTGCCACGTCTCATGGATACGCTGATGGGTTGTCTGATCGCCTTTGGCGGGATGCTGTGGCTGTGGCCGCAGTGGCAGAGCGGCTTACTGCGGCAGAACGCCCATGACGCACTGGAAACCTATCAGGATGCGCTACAGCTGTTGCTGGGTGACGAACAGTCACCAGAGAAACTGGCTTATCAGCGGGTGAAGGTCAATCAGGCACACAATGCGCTGTTTAACTCACTGAATCAGGCGATGCAGGAACCCGCGTTCAACTCCCGCTATCTGAGTGATATGCGGCTCTGGGTCACGCACAGTCAGTTTATCGTCGAGCATATCAACGCCATGACGATTCTGGCGCGGGAGCACACCATGCTCACTGCCTCGCTGGCTGAGCGTTACCTGCAATCCTGTGAAATCGCGCTGCAGCGGTGTCAGCAGCGGCTGGAATATGATGGTGAAAGCTCACAGGTTAACCTGCTGGATGAGCTGGAGAACATCAGTGAGGGACCGATCACGGTGGTGGAGCAGCATGTGCGGCGCATTCTCGATCATCTGAGCGTGATGTACACCATCTCATCGCTGGCGTGGAACCAGCGGCCGCAACATGGCCGCTGGCTGATCAGACGCTTACGTAAAAACTAAGCTAGCCGTTGAGCACGTTGCCGACGGCCGTGGCGAAGCGGCTCATGCCCTCTTCGATGTCGGCAGGCTCAATGATCAGTGACGGGGCAAAACGCATCACGTCGGTGCCGGCAACCAGCACCATCACGCCTTCTGCGGCCGCGGCATTCAGGATGTCGCGTGCTTTACCGGCATGCTGCGGTTTCAGCGCCGCGCCAATCAGCAGACCCTTGCCGCGAATATCGCTGAAGAGATCATACTTCGCATCGATGGCCTGCAGCGCCGTGACAAAGTGCTGACGACGTGTCTCAACGCCTGCCAGCACCTCCGGCGTATTGATAATATCGAGCGCAGTTTCGGCGATGGCGCAGGCGAGTGGATTGCCGCCATAGGTGGTGCCATGCACGCCCGGCGCCATGGTCGAGGCGATCTCGTTAGTGGTCAGCATGGCGCTGACCGGGAAACCGCCGCCCAGCGCTTTGGCTGAGGTCAGAATATCGGGCTGGATGCCATAATGCTCATAGGCGAATAGCTTGCCGCTGCGCCCCATGCCGCTCTGCACTTCATCCAGCACCAGCAGCGCCTGGTGCTGATCGCAAAGCTCACGCAGTCCCTGCATAAATTCCTGCGTTGCGGGCACGACGCCGCCCTCACCCTGAATCGGTTCAACCACAATGGCGCAGGTATGATCGTCAATGACCGCTTTTACTGCGTTCAGATCATTGAACGGCACATGGACGATATCCGCCGGTTTAGGCCCGAACCCATCAGAATATTTTGGCTGTCCGCCGACCGTGACGGTAAACAGCGTCCGGCCATGAAAGGCGTTATGAAAGGCGATAATCTTACTTTTGAATGGGCTGTGACGTTTGCAGGCGTAGTAGCGCGCCAGCTTAAAGGCGGCCTCGTTGGCTTCGGCCCCGGAGTTAGCGAAGAAGACCCGCTCGGCAAAGGTCGCCTGAATTAACTTACTGGCAAGACGCAGCGCCGGTTCGTTGGTGAAGACGTTGCTGGTGTGCCACAGCGTCTCGCCCTGACTTTTCAGCGTCTCCACCAGCGCAGGATGGCAGTGTCCAAGTGCGGTGACGGCGATACCACCTGAGAAATCGATATACTCTTTGCCCTGCTGATCCCATACACGACTGCCCTTGCCTTTTACCGGCACGAACTGCGCAGGTGCATAAACAGGCAAAATAACGTTATCGAACGTCTCCCGCGTGACCGCAATTTTTTCCGCTGCCATAGATGACCCCATTTAGATGACTGATGTGCAACTTTGAAATAATAATCACAAAATATGCATAAAAAATCACTCAAAGGCAACTTATTGCTCAAGGAAATTGCGCAGCAGCTGATGTCCCTGCTCGCTGAGAATGCTTTCGGGATGGAACTGCACGCCTTCCAGCGCCAGGGTTTTATGGCGGAATCCCATAATTTCGTCAGGCTCGCCGTCACGCACCGTCCAGGCAGTCACCTCGAAGGCATCTGGCAGGGAGTCGCGCTGTACAATCAGCGAATGGTAGCGGGTCACGGTTAGTGGATTATTCAGAGTGCGGAACACGCCCTGTCCGGTGTGCTGAATCGCAGAGGTTTTGCCGTGCATCACCTGACGCGCGCGCACGACCTGCGCGCCATACGCCTGCGCAATTGCCTGATGGCCCAGGCAGACGCCCAGCACAGGCAGCTGACCGGCGAAATGCCGGATCGCCGCCAGCGAAATGCCTGACTCCGACGGCGTGCAGGGACCAGGGGAGATTACCAGATGAGTCAGCGGTAACGCCGCCATCTGCTCCAGCGTGATGGCATCATTGCGCACCACCTGAACCTGCGCGCCCAGCTCGCAGAAATATTGATAAAGATTCCAGGTAAAGGAGTCGTAATTGTCGATAAGCAGCAGCATGGCCAGTCCAGAATAATTACCCGCGCCGCTATTCTACGCGGTTAAGCCGCCTCGCTCACCACTTTCGCAAATACCTGCTCCAGCAAAGTCAGGTCTCCGGCCACACCAGCCTGATTCGCCGCTTTCCAGCTTTCAGCGTCAGTCTCTTCCCAGGAGAGCAGATAACCGGCATGCAGCGCCAGCTGTTCAAAGAAAATCCGCTGCGCCCGACCGTTGCCGTGGCGGAAAGGATGCAACATATTGATTTCGCAGTAGTAGTGGGCAACACGCTCAATAAACGCGTCACGTGGCAGGTCAGCAAGGCCCTTCTCCTCCTCCAGCGCGGCCATCAGGGCGTTACCTTCCTTTTCGATATATTCGAAATGACAGAACGGCGTCTCATCGCGCCAGATATCGATAGTGCGCAGTTCACCAGCCCAGCTGTAGACGTCCTGAAACAGCGTACGGTGGATCTGGCGCAGGTAAGGCAGTCCAGGATTACGTGGGCCCAGCTCCAGCGTGGCGGCACGCGCCGCACTAAAACTCAGCTCCGCCTTACGCAGCTGCGCGGCATCGTGAATATCGGGCAGGTTTTTCAGCACATTGTCATGCTGCCACAGGTAGGGATCCTGGCTGACGGCGGTATTAGAGTCCATATTGCCTCCTCAGTGACGCCAGACGTGCGGCCGCATCATCGCTGTTTACGCTGGTTTCATTTGGCGAGAAGCCTTCCAGCCGACAGCTGGCCTGATAGCTGGCGCTACGCCGCTGTCGCCACAGGGTGACCTTCTGTTTTTCGGTGAGTTTGTTCGCCATGCCGCCTCCTGCTCAGGTTTTTGCCCTAAGTATAAGAGCAAATTCTGGCTTTGCCGGATGCGGCAGGCGGTCGCCATCCGCAGATGGCGACGAACGGACTTAAGGCAGGACTTTGGCGGAGAGGATAACTACCGGTTTGGATGGAACATTCTGGTAAGGACCCACATCTTTGGTCGGTACCTGAGAAATTTTTTCAACCACATCCTGACCTTTCACAATCTTACCAAATACGGCATAGCCAAAATCGCGCTGTCCGTGATCGAGGAATGCATTATCCGCGACGTTGAGGAAGAACTGGCTGGTCGCACTGTCTTTATCGGCGGTTCGCGCCATGGAAATCGTGCCACGCAGGTTACGCAGGCCGTTATCCGCTTCATTCTTGATCGGCGCGTTGGTCTGCTTCTGCTGCATGTCCGTAGTGAAGCCCCCACCCTGCACCATAAAGCCCGGGATCACGCGGTGAAAAATGGTGTTGTTGTAAAAACCGTTGTTGACGTAATCAACGAAGTTTTTCACAGAAACCGGCGCTTTCTGGTTATTCAGTTCGAGTTCGATATTGCCGGCGGAGGTGGTGAGCAGAACGTGGGTGTCACCTTTTGCAGCCAGCGCCTGGGCGGAAACGGAAGAGAGCGCTAACAGGGTGATGGCCGCTGTTAAAGTACGTTTAAACATGAAAGATTCCTTACCTGGGAGAGCGGGCACAAAAACGTGATTGATTGTAAAGAGACTCTATTCCAGGAGCCAGCGTTTTACCTATATTTACGCTGTGGCAGCAAATGGGGGGAGCAAACGTTAAACCCCGGCAATTACGTGATTAAAATCACACAACACATGAAATATGGATCTCTGGTTTCACTGGTTGTTTATTAAGATCACGGTTCCGTTTACACTTTCTGACACTTTTTGGCACCCGGTTCTCAACAGGTTCAGAACATGACAAACCGTAATCGTATTGGCCTCACCTGGATAAGCTTCTTCTCCTACGCGCTTACCGGCGCGCTGGTGATTGTTACCGGCATGGTAATGGGCGATATCGCAAAAGATTTCCAGATCCCCATCTCCAGCATGAGTAATACCTTCACCTTCCTCAACAGCGGCATCCTGGCGGCGGTTTTCCTGAACGCCTGGCTGATGGTGATTGTGCCACTGAAGCGTCAGCTGATTTTCGGCTTCGTCCTGATGGTACTGGCGATAATCGGGTTGATGACCAGCCGCGATCTGACCGTCTTCTCGCTCTGTATGTTTGTGCTGGGCGTGGTCAGCGGCATTACTATGTCGATCGGCACCTTCCTGATCACCCATATGTATGAAGGCCGCCAGCGCGGTTCGCGCCTGCTGTTTACCGACTCCTTCTTCAGCATGGCGGGCACGCTGTTTCCGGTGCTGGCGGGGATTCTGCTGGCGCGTCAGCTGCCGTGGTACTGGGTCTACGTCTGCATCGGCTTTATCTACGTCGCGATCTTCATCATGACGCTGTTTGTCGAGTTCCCGGTGCTGCGTAAGCCCGAAAACAGCCCGACAGTTGAGAAAGAAAAATGGGGTGTGGGCGTGCTGCTGCTGGCAGTGGCGGCGCTCTGCTACATTCTGGGCCAGCTTGGCTTTATCTCCTGGGTGCCGGAATATGCCACTAAAGTCATGGGCATGAATATTAATGATGCCGGACAACTGGTGGGCAGCTTCTGGACCGCTTATATGGTGGGGATGTGGGCCTTCAGCTTCCTGCTGCGCTTCTTCGATCTGCAACGCATTCTGATGGTGCTGGCGGGACTGGCTACCGTGCTGATGTACTGGTTCGTCAGCAGCCAGGATGCCAGCATGCTGAAGTGGATCATTATGGTGTTGGGCTTCAGCTCCAGCGCGATTTACACCACTATCATCACGCTCGGTTCGCTGCAGACCAAAGTGGCGTCACCGAAGCTGGTGAACTTCATTCTGACCTGCGGTACCGTCGGCACCATGCTGACCTTCGTGGTGACCGCGCCGATTGTTGAGAAGAGCGGCGTGCACACGGCGCTGGCCACCGCTAACGGCCTCTACGCGGTGGTGTTTGTGATGTGTGTCCTGCTGGGGCTGGTCACTAAACATCGCTCGCACGGTCACGTTACGCATTAATCATTCAGGGCGGCGATTGATCGCCGCCCTGCTTTAACGCCGGAAGTCTATCCGCTCCCGCTCCCGCCAGTAAATCTCGCTTTCTGCGGGCTTTGTCTCTGCCACCACAGTGCCGCGACGCAGCGAGTAGCGCACCGGAACCTGTCTTCTTACTGCATCAAAACCACTCTCTGCCGGCAGAATAATCAGGCTGGCATCGTTGCCGGTCTGAATGCCATAGCCTGACAGCTGCAGCGTCTTCGCGCTGTTATGCGTAATCAGATCCAGACCCGCATCAATCTGCTCATAGCCCATCAACTGACAGACGTGTAAGCCCATATGCAGCACCTGCAGCATGCTGGCGGTGCCCAGCGGATACCAGGGATCGAACACATCGTCGTGGCCGAAACAGACGTTAATCTCCGCCTCCAGCATCTCTTTCACCCGCGTAATGCCGCGCCGCTTAGGGTAGGTATCAAAGCGGCCCTGCAGGTGAATATTGACCAGCGGATTCGCGACAAAATTAATGCCCGACAGCTTAAGCAGTCGAAACAGTCGTGAGGTATACGCGCCATTATAAGAGTGCATCGCGGTGGTATGACTGGCCGTCACGCGCGCGCCGTTGCCATCGCGATGCGCCAGCGCCGCCACGGTTTCCACAAAGCGCGACTGTTCATCATCGATCTCATCGCAGTGAACATCGATCAGCCGATCGTAGCGGTTAGCCAGCGCAAAGGTTTTATGCAGCGACTCAACGCCATATTCACGGGTGAATTCGTAATGCGGGATCGCGCCGACCACATCCGCGCCCAGCCGCAATGCCTCCTCCAGCAATGCTTCACCGTTGGGATAAGAGAGAATACCCTCCTGGGGAAAAGCAACAATCTGGATAGTGATCCACGGCGCCATCTCCGCCTTCAACTCCAGCATCGCTTTAAGCGCCGTCAGTGACGGGTCAGAAACGTCAACATGAGTACGGACAAACTGAATGCCGTTGGCAATCTGCCACTTCAGCGTCTGCATCGCCCGCCGCTTAACATCTTCATGACTGAGCATGGCTTTGCGTTCAGCCCAGCGCTCAATGCCTTCAAACAGCGTACCGGACTGGTTCCAGGCGGGTTCGCCAGCGGTCTGAGTCGTATCCAGATGAATATGCGGCTCAATAAAAGGCGCGCAGGCTAAGCCACCCTCGCCGTCCAGCGATTCATCCGCCGGTGAAGCGTGCTGCGGCTGGGCTGAGAGCCGGGCAATTTTGCCATCGGCGATGGCGATCTGCCATAACCCATCCCGCCAGGGTAAACGCACGTTATTGATCCACTTAGGTGACATCATTGCCGACTCCTTTTCCGGTTTTGTGTTTTAAAACTAACACGATTCAGGTGACCCGCCGCAAGCCCGAATAATCAGCGGGTTATCCGCACCAGAAAAAATTATTTCAAATCAACCATATACCTCTTAATAGGTATATGGCGTCGTGGTTGATGTATATCAATAAGTGCCGGAAACGGCGCGCTATTGTAGCCGCAGATATCGCAAATTTGAGGCAAAAATGAGCAAGCACAATGTCGTCGTTATCGGTAACGGCATGGTCGGCCACCGCTTCATAGAAGAATTACTAGAGAAAGCGGAACCTGACCAGTTTTCGCTGACCGTCTTTTGTGAAGAACCCCGCGTCGCCTATGATCGTGTCCACCTGTCCGCCTACTTTTCCCATCACACCGCTGAAGAATTGTCGCTGGTTCGTGAAGGCTATTACGACAAACATCAGGTCAATCTGCTGCTGGGCGAACGCGCCATCACCATTAACCGTGATGAGAAGCTCATCCACTCCAGTACCGGTCGCGCGGTGCATTACGATACGCTGATTTTTGCCACCGGCTCTTATCCGTGGATCCCGCCAATTAACGGTGCCGAAGGCAGCGACTGCTTTGTCTATCGCACCATCGAAGATCTCAACGCCATCGAAGCCTGTTCGCGCCGCAGCAAACGCGGCGCGGTGATTGGCGGCGGCCTGCTGGGGCTGGAAGCGGCGGGCGCACTGAAAAATCTGGGCATTGAAACCCACGTCATTGAATTTGCGCCGGTGCTGATGGCGGAGCAGTTAGATCAGCAAGGCGGTGAGCAGCTTCGTCGCAAGATTGAGCAGATGGGTGTACGGGTCCACACCGGTAAAAACACCCAACAGATTGTGCATCACGAGCACGGCGGCAAAACGCTGCAGTTTGCTGATGGCAGCGCGCTGGAGGTCGATTTCATCGTCTTCTCCACCGGCATTCGCCCGCAGGACAAACTGGCGAAGCAGTGTGGATTAGCACTGGGGCCGCGCGGCGGCATCGCCATTGATGACCAGTGCCGGACCAGCGATCCCACTATCTACGCTATCGGTGAGTGCGTTGCCTGGCAGAATCGTGTCTATGGCCTGGTGGCGCCGGGATACAAAATGGCCCAGGTCGCCAGCGACCATCTGCTGGGCCGCGACAATGCGTTTACCGGCGCGGACATGAGCGCCAAACTGAAGCTGCTGGGTGTTGATGTTGGCGGCATTGGCGATGCGCGCGGCACCACGCCAGGCGCTCGCAGCGTGGTCTGGCTGGATGAGAGCAAATCGATCTACAAGCGCCTGATTATCAGCGAAGATCAGAAAACCCTGCTGGGTGCCGTCCTGGTGGGCGACACCAGCGACTATGGCAACCTGCTGCAGCTGGTGCTGAATGGTATTCCGCTGCCTGCTAATCCGGAAGCACTGATTCTGCCAGCCGGCAGCGGGGATAAACCGGCCATCGGCGTCGATTCTCTGCCTGATACCGCACAAATCTGCTCCTGTTTTGACGTCAGTAAAGGCGACATCATTAAGGCGGTTCAGGGTGGCTGTCATACCGTGGCAGCACTGAAAAGCAGCACCCGTGCCGGCACCGGTTGCGGCGGCTGTATCCCACTGATCACCCAGGTTCTCAACAGTGAACTCAGCCGTCAGGGCATTGAGGTCAATAACCATCTTTGCGCCCACTTCGCCTGGTCACGCCAGGAGCTTTATCACCTGATTCAGGTAGAGGAGATTAAAACCTTTGACGAACTGCTGGCCCGCTATGGTCAGGGTTACGGCTGTGAAGTGTGCAAGCCGGTGGTTGGCTCACTGCTCGCCTCCTGCTGGAATGAGTATGTGCTCAAGCCCCAGCACGCGCCGTTGCAGGACAGCAACGACCTCTACCTTGGCAACATCCAGAAAGATGGCACCTACTCGGTGATCCCGCGCTCGCCCGGCGGTGAAATCACACCCCAGGGACTGAAAGTGATTGGCGAGATCGCCGAGCGCTATCAGCTCTACACCAAAATTACCGGCTCTCAGCGCATCGGTCTGTTTGGCGCGCAGAAAGACGATCTGCCCGCTATCTGGTCACAGCTGATCGACGCCGGATTTGAAACCGGCCAGGCCTACGCCAAGGCGCTGCGGATGGCGAAAACCTGCGTTGGCAGCGCCTGGTGCCGTTATGGCGTGGGTGACAGCCTCGGCTTCGGCGTGATGCTGGAGAACCGCTACAAAGGCATCCGTACGCCGCACAAGATGAAGTTTGGCGTCTCTGGCTGCACCCGTGAATGTGCAGAAGCACAGGGCAAAGATGTCGGTATTATCGCGACGGAAAAAGGGTGGAACCTCTACGTCTGCGGCAACGGCGGCATGAAGCCGCGCCATGGCGATCTGCTGGCGGCCGATCTCGATCAGCAGACGCTGATCACCTATCTCGACCGTTTCATGATGTTCTATATCCGCACCGCCGACAAACTGCAGCGCACCTCGCTGTGGCTGGAGAGTCTGGAAGGCGGCATCGACTATCTGCGCAAGGTGATTGTGGATGACAAACTTGGCCTCAACGGCCAGATGGAGCAGCAGCTGGCCGCACTGCGCGCCAGCGTCAGCTGTGAATGGAAAGCGACGCTGGAAGATAAGGATCACCTGACGCGCTTTGCCCACTTTATCAACTCGCCGCAACGCGATCCTGGCGTGCAGCGGGTCGCGGAGCGCGACCAGCACCGCCCGGCACGCGCCGATGAACGCATTGCCGTGACCCTGATTGAGGAGACCGAATCATGAGCCAGTGGAATCCGGTGTGCCCGCTGACGCAGATCCTGCCCGCCACGGGCGTCTGCGCGCTGGTCAAAGGCCAGCAGGTTGCTATCTTCCGTCCCCGCAACGATGAGCAGCTCTATGCCATCAGCAATATCGATCCCTTTGCCGATGCCAGCGTGCTGTCACGCGGCATTATTGCTGAACATCAGGATGCGCTCTGGGTTGCCAGCCCGCTGAAAAAGCAGCGTTTCCGTCTTAGCGATGGCTACTGCATGGAGGATGAAACGCGCTCCGTGGCGGCCTGGCCGGTGCGGGTCAATGCCGGACAGGTTGAAGTCTGCCTGTAACTCCCGTCAACAGCCCGCCTCCGCGGGCTTTTTTAAGGACGTCTGATGGACTACTTCCCCTTGTTCTGCCGCCTGCAGGGCCGACGCTGCCTGCTGGTCGGCGCAGGTGACGTGGCTGAGCGGAAAGCCCGCCTGCTGCTGGAGGCCGGCGCCGAACTGCTGGTCGGAGCCCTTGATTTCTCCCCCGCCTTCCGGCAATGGGCGCAGCAGGAAACCGTCACGCTGCTGCCAGGGACGTTTGATCCGCACTGGCTCACCGGCTGCTGGCTGGTGGTCGCCGCAACCAGCGACGATGCGGTTAATCAGCAGGTGGCTGAAGCCGCCGAAAAACAGCAGATCTTCTGCAATCTGGTGGATGCGCCGCAGCAGGCCAGCGCCATTATGCCGTCGATTATCGATCGTTCCCCGCTGATGGTCGCCGTCTCTTCCGGTGGACGCGCGCCGGTACTGGCGCGCCTGTTGCGGGAGAAGCTGGAGGCGATGCTGCCGCAACACCTTGGCCAGCTGGCGCAGCTGGCAGGCACCCTGCGCGCGCGGGTTAAACAGCAATTCAGCTCTGTCAGTGCCCGCCGCTACTTCTGGGAGCGCTTCTTTAACAGCGAGCGGCTGGCCCAGACGCTCGCCAACGGCGACAGTGAACGCGCGGAGCAGATTACCCACCAGCTCTTTAACGCTGACCTTCGCCAACAGGGTGAAGTGGCGCTGGTGGGTGCCGGTCCGGGTGATGCCGGATTACTGACCCTGAAAGGCTTACAGCTGATCCAGCAGGCAGATGTCATCGTTTATGACCGGCTGGTTTCCGATGAGATCCTGAATCTGGTGCGCCGCGATGCTGAACGCATTTTTGTCGGGAAACGCGCCGGACATCACTGCGTGCCGCAGGATGAGATCAACCAGCTGCTCTGCGAACAGGCGCAGCGGGGAAAACGCGTAGTGCGGCTGAAAGGCGGCGATCCCTTTATCTTTGGTCGCGGCGGTGAAGAGCTGGAAGCGCTGGCGCAGCGGCAGATTCCGTTCAGTGTGGTGCCGGGGATCACCGCCGCATCGGGCTGTGCGGCCTACAGCGGTATTCCCCTGACCCACCGCGATCATGCGCAGAGCGTCAGACTGGTTACCGGACATCTGCAGAAAGAGGGCACGCTCGCCTGGCAGACGCTGGCGGCGGAACAGCAGACGCTGGTCTTTTATATGGGGCTCACGCAGGCCGGCGAGATTCAGCAGCAGCTGATAAAGCACGGTATGCGCAGCGATATGCCGGTGGCGCTGGTGGAAAACGGCACCACGACGCGTCAACGCGTGGTCACCGGGACACTGAGCGAGCTGGAAGCGTTAGCCGGTCAGGTAACCAGTCCCAGCCTGATGATCATCGGCAGCGTGGTAAGTCTGCGTGGCAGTCTGCGCTGGTTCTGAGCCTGGCAAATAAAAACGGCGGGCACAATGCCCGCCGTCCTGGTTGTCTGCTCAGCCATTACGGCATCGCGACAAAGCCTACCGCCTGATACACCTTCTTCAGCGTTTCCTGCGCCTGTGCGCGTGCTTTGGCCGCGCCATCACGCATCACCTGCTCCAGCAGTGCTTCATCGTTGCGGAAGCTGTGATAACGCTCCTGCAGCTCAGAGAGCATACCCGACACAGCATCGGCTACTGCGCCCTTCAGGTGACCATACATCTTGCCTTCGAACTCCTGCTCCAGCTCGGCGATGGTTTTACCGGTCACGCCCGACAGAATATCCAGCAGGTTAGAGACGCCCGCTTTCTCTTTGATGTCGTAGCGCACCACTGGCGGCTCTTCAGAATCGGTGACGGCGCGTTTAATCTTCTTCACGACCGCTTTCGGATCTTCCAGCAGGCCGATCACGTTATTGCGGTTATCGTCAGACTTGGACATCTTCTTCGTCGGTTCCAGCAGCGACATCACGCGCGCGCCAGACTTCGGAATCAACGGCTCTGGTACTTTGAAGATATCGCCATAAATCGCATTGAAGCGATGCGCGATATCGCGGCTCAGCTCCAGATGCTGCTTCTGATCTTCACCCACCGGCACCTGATGGGTCTGATAGAGCAGAATGTCAGCCGCCATCAGCACCGGATAGTCGAACAGACCGGCGTTAATGTTCTCTTCGTAACGCGCTGATTTATCCTTGAACTGCGTCATGCGGCTCAGTTCACCGAAGTAGGCATAGCAGTTCAGGATCCAGCTCAGCTGCGTGTGCTCTGGCACATGCGACTGAACAAAGATGGTGCTTTTTTGCGGGTCGATACCACAGGCCAGATAGAGCGCCAGCGTGTCCAGCGTCGCTTTACGCAGTGCAACAGGATCCTGACGCACGGTGATCGCGTGCAGATCAACGATGCAATAAATGCAGTGGAAATCATCCTGCATCTGCACCCACTGACGCAGCGCTCCCATATAGTTGCCAATGGTCAGTTCGCCGGACGGCTGTGCGCCGCTGAAAACGATGGGTTTCATACTTATGTCCTGATATTTACAGCCCCAGAGCGGGCAAAAGTTCGTCGAAAGAGTCGAGGGTTAAATCGGGCTGGCTGGTGGCAATCGGCTCGCCATAGTTATAGCCAAAGGTCATGCCGATATTGGGTACGCCCGCCGCCTGTGCCGCCTGGATATCATTGCGTGAGTCGCCGACAAACAGCAACTCATTCGGCAACACACCAAAGGTGCCCAGCACCATAAAAATTGCCGCAGGATGCGGTTTTTTAACCGGCACATCGTCGCCACCGATAATCAGCGAAAACGCATCAGCAATGCCAAGCGACTCCAGCAGCGGTGCCACAAACGGCGTCGGCTTGTTGGTGACTATCGCCATCGGCAGCCCGGCGGCCTTTAAGGCGGCCAGCGTCTTCTTTACCTGTGGAAACAGCGTACTGCCCGCATCCACGGTATCGGCATAATGCCGGTCAAACAGTGCCCGCGCATCACGCTGCTCTTCCGGCTGCGGCTCACGGCCCAGCGCGAAGGTCAGCGCGCGGGCCATCATGATATCCGCGCCGTTGCCAATCCAGGTTGAGACACGCTCAAGGCCCGCCTGCGGCAGACGGAGATCGTTCAGCGTGCGGTCAATCGCATCGGCCAGGCCGGGTGCGCTATCCACCAGTGTCCCATCAAGATCAAACGCCAGCGCACGAATATCAGTGAAATGAGCCATTGGCCTTCTCCAGTTCGTTGCGCATATCGTCGATCACTTTTTTATAGTCAGGGTGACCGAAGATCGCGGAACCGGCGACAAACATGTCGGCACCGGCGGCAGCGATCTGGCCAATGTTGTCGATCTTCACGCCGCCATCCACTTCAAGGCGAATGCTGTAACCGCTCTGATCGATACGCCTGCGCGCTTCACGCAGTTTATCCAGTGTGCCAGGAATAAATGACTGACCTCCAAAGCCAGGGTTCACTGACATCAGCAGAATGATATCCAGCTTATCCATGACGTAATCGAGGTAGCTCAGCGGGGTCGCCGGGTTAAACACCAGACCCGCTTTGCAGCCATGCTCTTTGATGATTTGCAGGGTGCGGTCAACGTGTTCGCTGGCTTCGGGATGAAAGGTGATGTAGGTGGCACCCGCTTTGGCGAAATCAGGGATTAGCGCATCTACCGGCTTCACCATCAGATGCACATCGATGGGGGCAGTGATGCCATAGTCGCGCAGTGCTTTCAGCACCATCGGACCCATGGTCAGATTAGGCACGTAGTGGTTGTCCATCACGTCGAAGTGAACCACGTCACCTCCGGCCGCCAGCGCTTTGGCTGTGTCTTCGCCCAGGCGAGCAAAGTCCGCCGAAAGGATTGAAGGGGCCAGCAAATATTGTTTCATCCGATTCTCCCACTGTTGTGCGCCAGCACGCAGGCTGGCGTAATGCGTTGGTCGCGGACGAAACAGACTAGCTATAAAGTGCCAGCAGTTCGTCGACCTTGGTGCGACCCGTTATGCTTCGGCTGATAGAACGCCGGGCTTTGACCACATGTAACTCTGCATCCTGATACCATAAACGCGTCAGTGCAGTGTCGTGGTTAGAAATCAGTACCGGAATCCGGTCCTCCGACGAAGCCAGCTTTGCCGCTAACGCCGCCAGGTTCTCCTGCTCACGCAGGCTGAAGCTGTTGGTGTGATAAGCCGTGAAATTGGCCGTTGCCGACAGCGGCGCATAAGGCGGATCGCAATAGACTACCGAGCCTTTACCGGCATTGGTCAGGGTAACATCGTACGATTCACAGACAAACGTCGCTTTTTGCGCACGCTCGGCAAACCATAACAGTTCTGCTTCCGGAAAGTAGGGTTTGCGATAGCGGCCAAACGGCACGTTGAACTCGCCACGCAGATTATAGCGACAGAGGCCGTTGTAACAGTGACGGTTCAGATAGAGGAACAACAGCGCGCGCAGGTAGGCGTCGGTGCTGGTGTTAAATTCGGTGCGACGCTGGTAATAACAGATCTCGTTGTTACTTTCCGGCGTAAACAGCAGCTGCGCGTCACGGATGAAATCCGCCGTGCGCGTTTTAACAATGTTATAGAGATTAATCAGGTCACTGTTGATATCAGCCAGATGGTAGCGATCAAATTCAGTGTTCAGAAACACCGAACCCGCGCCAACAAAGGGTTCTACCAGACAGTCGCCTTGCGGCAGATGGCGATGGATCTCTTCTACTAAGGGAAATTTTCCCCCTGCCCATTTCAGGAAAGCGCGATTTTTTTTCATGCTGTCGTGGTTATTACATCTTATTGTGAGGCTGTGGCTGGACCGACAGCAGATCTGCGCTTAAAACGGGGCCAGAAACTGGCCCCACATCCGCTATTGGCTGGCTTCTTTCTTCACCTGGCTTACTGGTTTAACCCACGGGTTCTTCGCACGCACTTCGGCAGGCAGTGAGGCTACCGCGCGTTTGGCATCAGCCGGTGTGGCATAGGAACCACTCACCAGCACGTACCACGACTGACCGTTACGGGTGGTTTTGTAGACGTGATACCCACTCAGATTCTGCTGCTTAGCCCAGGCATTCAGGCTTTCCGCCTTCGATGCACCGCTCAGCTGCAGGGTATAGCTGCCGCCTGGCAATGATTTGCTGGCTGAACTGCTGCCTGCCGCCGCAGTGGCCGGAGCAGAAGGGGCTGGCGTACGTGCTGGCGTGGTATGTGTTTTGCTGTCACGGGTTGCAGGCTTCGAAGCAGTTTTATGCGATGAATCGTGCGCCGGACGGGCAGAAGCGTTTGATTTGTTTGGCGTCTGACGGCCTGCAGGGGCCGTAACCGGATTCGCAGCCGTTCCGGCATTGCCGCTGACCGTGGCAGGCGCCGTTGGCAGTGAACTGCCACCCTGCGTGCCCATCGCGGCGCTGTCGACCTGCTGCTGCTGATTACTCAGCGCGCTGTTGAGATCGCCCGGCAGCGTGACACGCTGCTGATTCGCTGGCGTCTCAACAGGGGCTGCCTGCGTAGGCGTTGAAGCCACAGGCGGCATTGAGACGTCGCGCTGCGGGTCAGACGCAGCATTACCGCTGGTCGCCGCGTTATTTTCGCTGGTAGCTGGCGTGGTCTGCCCGCCGGTTGGCGTCGTCTGTCCACCTGACATGGAAGAGGAGCCGGCCAGGTCGATATTCTTCTCACTGCCGGAACCGCCGCCAGCGGCAGGCGTGTTGCCCGCAGTCGCAGGTTTTTTCTCATCCGGGCCATTCAGCGCCGAACCAATACCCAGTACCAGTAACAGCAGAACCAGGATCCCGACACCCATCATGATGCGCTGGCGCGAAACCGGTATTTTGGCTGCGGGAGACGACTTACGAGGGCGCGAGGGACGGCGATCGCTGGCGTCAGGTTTTAACTCATCTTCCGGTTTAAACTCATCCATTTTGCCTCCTCCGTAAAGCGGCATTCCGCACTGCGCACCCTGCGCGCCGCGTCACCACTCAACTGCTTAATCTCAGGATTGCTGACAATCATTAATTGCAGCCAGCACCATATCATGTGCCACGCCACCACGCACTTCAGAGCGGCCAATCGACAGCGGGAGTACCAGCCGCAATTCGCCCGCCAGAACTTTCTTATCGCGCATCATGTGCGGCAGATACATCTCCGCACTCATCGCCTCCGGCCCATGTACCGGCAAACCGGCACGCAGGAACAGGGCAATAATGCGGTCCGTCTCCTGCGCCTGGAACTGCCCCAGGCGTTCAGCCGTGCGTGCCGCCATCACCATGCCCGCTGCAATCGCTTCACCGTGCAGCCAGTTGCCATAGCCCATGTGTGCTTCAATCGCATGACCAAAAGTATGGCCCAGATTCAGCAACGCCCGCTGACCGTTTTCACGTTCATCGGCGGCCACGACTTCGGCTTTCAGTTCACAGCAGCGACGAATGCAGTACGCCAGCGCCTGTTCATCCAGCGCCAGCAGGGCATCAAGATTCTGCTCCAGCCACTGGAAAAACGCACCGTCGAGGATGATGCCGTACTTAATCACTTCCGCCAGACCCGACGCCAGTTCGCGCGCGGGCAACGTCTGCAGACAGGCAGTATCAATCACCACCGACGCGGGTTGATAAAACGCGCCGATCATGTTTTTGCCCAGCGGATGGTTAACGGCCGTTTTGCCGCCAACCGAAGAGTCGACCTGCGACAGTAAGGTGGTCGGTACCTGAATAAAGCGTACGCCACGCTGATAACTGGCCGCAGCAAAACCGGTAAGATCGCCAATGACGCCGCCGCCTAAGGCGATAAGCGTCGTATCACGACCGTGCGGCTTTTGCAGGAGCGCGGTAAAAACCTGATCCATCACGGCCAGCGTCTTATATTGCTCGCCGTCGGGTAAGATCACCTGATCCACTTTTACACCTGCCGCCGTCAGCAGCGCCGTCAGCTGGTCAAGATAAAGCGGAGCCAGCGTCTGGTTTGTCACCACCATGGCGTTTTCGCCCGCGGTTAGCGGCCAAAAAGAAGCCGGATCGTTAAACAGTCCGGCAGCGATAGTGATGGGGTAACTGCGTTCCCCCAGTGAGACGGTGATCTTCTCCATGATGCCCGATACCTGTTAAGGAGCCTTCGAACGTTGGATCAACTTTTTTCCAACATGTGGATAATCTGATTCGCCACCACTTTCGCACTCTGATCATCTGTGCGAATGGTTACATCGGCGATCTCTTCGTAGAGCGGGTTACGTTCGCCAGCCAGCGCTTCGAGCACTTCACGCGGCGGTGAATCCACCTGCAGCAACGGACGTTTTTTGTCACGTTGGGTGCGCGCCAGTTGCTTCTCGATGGTGGTTTCAAGATAAACCACAACACCGCGGGCGGAGAGACGATTACGCGTTTCCCGGGATTTGACGGAACCACCGCCTGTCGCCAGGACGATGCCTTGCTTCTCGGTCAGTTCGTTAATGATTTTTTCTTCGCGATCGCGAAAGCCAGCTTCGCCTTCGACATCAAAAACCCAGCCCACATCCGCTCCGGTGCGTCGCTCAATTTCCTGATCGGAATCGAAGAACTCCATGTTGAGTTGCTGAGCCAACTGACGGCCAATAGTGCTTTTGCCGGCACCCATCGGCCCAACCAGAAAGATATTGCGTTTCTCTGCCATTTTGTCGGTATTACTAAGAATTCGTTAATGATACCCCGCGTTCAGCATTTGCTGGCGGGACAGGAACTGAGACCTCATGAGCGTTAGCAAGAGTCAGATGAAAAATTATCTCAACACTCAAGGCTGTTTGGCAACCGATTATATTGCCTTCAGCACATCCATTTCTGAATTGGCCTGTGTTCGCGAAACTGTAACGCGCCAGCGCTGCGTCTTTACAACGCTGCGTACAGAGGAGTTTTCTGATCTGTTTGCCGGGATTTACCCAGCATAGACGGTTACACCGTATTGAAAATCGCTAAACCTTGTAAGCTAATTCCTCTCCTGCGTCAACGCAGATGGCCTTAAGGGACGCATTTTCCGTTTTATCCAGCCGTAAGCGCTGCTTCCCTGACCAATCGCGGCGTAATGAAGATCACCAGCTCTCTTTTTTTGCGCTGATCAGATTGCTGGCGAAACAACCCGCCAATCAGCGGCACATTTCCCAGCAGCGGCACCTGATTCTGTCCGCGGGTGCGCTGCTGCTGAAAGATACCGCCTAACGCCAGTGTTTGCCCGTCACTGACCGTGACCTGGGTCTCAATTTCCTGTTTATCGATGGATAATATGTCGCTATCGCCGGTTCTGATGCTGCGACCCGGCATATTCTGACTGATATGGATCTTCAGCTGGATGCGGCCATTGCCGGAAATCGTCGGTGTCACCTCCATACCCAGCACCGCTTCTTTAAACTCAATACTGGTGGCACCGCTGTTTCCTGCCGACACTTCATAAGGAATTTCTGTGCCCTGCTTAATCGAGGCGGTCTGCTGATGTGAGGTAAAGAGGCGCGGACTGGCGATGATTTCAATCTGGTTCTCCTGCTCCAGCGCACTTAACTCCAGATCCAGAAGCTGCCCTCCGATGCGCGCCAGCGCCATTCCCACGCTGATGCCGGGTGAACTCACCGCCAGCGGAACATCCAGCCGGGGATGATGCAGGATATCTGTTACGGCGGCGTCCCCCGCCTGCAATCCCCACTTCACGCCCAGCTCCTGCAGATGCTCCTCGCTGATAGTGACGATGTGGGCTGACAGTTCAATCTGTTCCAGTGGCAGATCCAGCGCCCGTATCCAGCGCTCCGTCTCTTTTAAAGCCGCCGCACTATCGCGCAGTAACAATGCGTTGGTGCGTTTGTCGACCGTCACGCTACCGCGCGGCGTCATCAGCGACTGACGCTCACTCAGCAGGCTGGCATACACCTCGCTGGCGCTGGCATAACGCAATATCACAGCGCGCTGTTGCAAAGGAACCTGCTGCAACTGCGACTGCTGCTCAGCCTCACGTGCCTGCTGCTGAGCCTGCTGCCAGCTTTCCGGATAGACCAGCAGGACATTATCCTGTTCAACCAGCGTCAGCTTTGCCATGCGCGCCACCAGGTTGAGCGCCTGATGCCAGGGCAGGTTATCCAGCCGCAGCGATAACGAACCTTCAACCTCTGGCGCAATCATCAGATTGATCTGCTGATAGTCAGCCAGCGCCTGCAAAATACGCTCTACCGGGGCGTTATCAAAAGTCAGACTGAGAGGTTCCTCATCAGCGGCGTGAACCGGCGGCAGGCAGCTTAGTAGCAGCAGCAGGGTAGCTATCCTTATCATGCGATCGTCCTTTTAAATAAAATGCGGTCTGCTGTGCGTTGCAGCTATTAGGCACCGCTAAGGTGAGGTTGCGGCGGGTCATACCCGCCAGTTGCCAGGGTGCGAATGGAAATGGCTTGCCGGTGCGGGCCGTAATACTCTCTCCCTGCGGGGTCAGCAGCCAGGCATGGAAATGCGCCTCCCGGCCAATGATCCCCTGCAGACGCCAGCCGGTGAGCGGTTCCACTGTCGCCTCACAGACGGAACCGGCTACAGGCCGGAACGGATCGCGCGCCAGCACGCCGCCACAGCACAACAGTAAAATCAGCAGACTATGGCGCATCGTCAGGTTCCAGCCAGAGTTGAGCCACCAGGTACTGCGGCTGCGCCAGCAGCTGGAAATGCACCGGAAACGGTGCGGAGGCCTGGGCCAGCTCGGCAAAAAGCGACTGGAACGCCGGCCACTGCAGATGCAGCGTCAGCATGCGTGAGGGGGCGTCCGGCTGCCACTCTTCCAGCTGGCTACGGCGTGCCGCCAGGATCTCTTCCACTGCACGGCCCGATGCAGATGCTGATCTCGCGATCTGTATCGACTGCAGCTGCGCCTGCAACTGTGCATTATCGGGGTTCTGACGCCACTGGTGCTGGCGCAGCTGCAGAGTGCGGGTCAACTGCAACAGCGTATGCTGTTCAGCAATGAGCGCCTGCTGCTGTGGCCGTAACCACAGGATCCAGGAGAGCAGCAGCAGACCGGATAAGAGTGCGGCGAGCAAGCCATAGCGCGCAATAGCGGCCATCTGCCACCAGCGATCCCACCATTCACTCACTGTTCACCTCCTGCATCTCTGCCCGCAGTGAAAACCGATAATGGCCATCAGCCTGACGCTTAACCCCGCCCTGCTTCACCAGACCAAACAGGGCCACAGTGGTTAATTGCTGGCGGAACTGTCGGACTGCCGCCATATCCTGTGCCCGCCCCTCCAGTGTCAGACGGTTGTCGCGCTTCTCCAGCCGGGTCAGCCAGGCGGTGTCGGGCAGCAACGCGGGTAAATCGAGCCAGAACTGCTGCCAGGCGGCCAGTTGTGCAGCCTGCTGGCGATACTTCGCCTGCTGTTTTTGCACGACCGCGAGCTGCTCCAGTAACTGCTTCTGTTGCGCTAACTGCTGCCCCAGGCTTTCCAGCGCCTGCTGCTGCGTCCTGCTCGCCTGCGCCACCTGCTGACGCGTCTGCTGTATCCGCCAGGTTTGCTGCATCACCACCAGTAACAGCGCGCCAGTCGCCAGTGACAGCACGACCAGGCTCTGTCGCCGCTGCTGTTGCCGACGGCGCTGCCGCCAGGGCAGCAGATTAACCGCGACCATCACTCATCTCCGTCGCGCAGCGCCAGCCCGGCCGCCAGCGCAAAAGCGCCCGGATTCTCCGGCAAAGGTGGCTGCTTATAACGAAACAGATCAAAAGGGGAAAACGCGCTAACGTCTGCGGGCAACGGCGCCTGCTTTGCAGTACACCAGGCGACAGAACGCGCCCCGGGAAAGGCCTGCCGTTGCAGTGCCTCCAGCGTGGCGGCTTCGCCTGTGTCAGCAGCGGTGTGCGCATCGCTCCAGAGCCAGCGGTTATCCTGCTGCAGAACCAGCACCGCGTCGTCCTGCAGCGCTGCCTGGCGGGCTAACCGCTTCAGCGCCTCGGTGGTCAGTTCGAACACCTGCGGCTTTAAACCCGCCTGCAACAGGGGTGCCGCCCACTGATCGATAATCTCCAGCCGCGCTGCCGTGACGCAGAGCTGCCCGCTCTGCACATCCAGCCGGTAATCCAGCGCCAGCGCAGTGGGCTCCAGCGGAAAGAGACGGCGCGCGGCCGCCTGCACGTAGTGCCCCAGCGCTGGCTCCTTCAGCGACTGCGCAGGCAGGGGAAGCTGGCGCTGCAGCACCAGCTGGGCTGGCAGTCCGACCCGCAGCGAATAACGGCGTGGCAACCGCTGACGCCAGGCCGTTAAGGCCGCCAGTAATTCAGGCGAAGATTGCAGCACGCCGTTTCTTAACGTATCTTGCGGCAGCCGCTGCTGCCACCAGTGGCGTAGCTGCCAGCCATCACGACGAGGCTGGAGGGCCAGGGCGCAAATCTGCCTATTCTGAATATCCAGCCCAATTTGCCAGGTATGAAAAGCCATACGCGCGATCTCCTTATCGTCCGGGAAAATGGACATATCAAAGCGTCTGGCTTGCCTTTATACTACCGCGCGGTTGTTTATAAACTGCTCAAACGACAACAGATGGGAAATTCCAGGTGAAGTTCGTAAAGTATTTATTGATCCTTGCAGTGTGTTGCATCCTGTTGGGAGCTGGCTCGATTTATGGTTTATACAAATACATAGAGCCACAGCTGCCCGACGTAAACACGCTGAAAGATGTGCGTCTGCAAACCCCTATGCAGGTTTACAGCGCCGATGGCGATCTGATCGCCCAGTATGGCGAAATGCGCCGTATTCCTTTGACTCTGCAGCAAGTGCCACCTGTGATGGTGAAAGCGTTTATTGCGACCGAAGATAGCCGTTTTTATGAGCACCATGGTGTTGATCCGGTGGGTATTTTCCGTGCGGCCAGCGTTGCGCTGGTCTCCGGTCACGCCTCGCAGGGTGCCAGTACTATCACTCAGCAACTGGCCCGTAACTTCTTCCTGAGCCCGGAACGCACCCTGATGCGTAAAATAAAGGAAGCGTTCCTGGCGATCCGCATTGAGCAGTTGCTGAACAAAGATGAAATCCTTGAGCTCTACCTGAATAAGATCTACCTCGGCTACCGTGCTTATGGCGTTGGCGCAGCCTCACAGGTCTATTTTGGTAAGCCGGTTGACCAGCTGTCGCTGAGTGAGATGGCGATGATTGCCGGTCTGCCGAAAGCCCCTTCCACCTTTAACCCGCTTTACTCGCCGAGTCGTGCCCTGTCGCGCCGCAACGTGGTGCTGGCGCGTATGCTGGATCAGCATTACATCACGCAGCAGCAGTATGACGAGGCGCGTAATACGCCGCTGGTCGCGAAGTATCACGGCCCGGAAATCGCTTTCTCTGCCCCCTATCTCAGCGAGATGGTGCGTCAGGAGATGGTGAAACGCTACGGTGAGAATGCCTACACCGACGGTTACAAGGTCTACACCACCGTGACCCGTCGCCTGCAGGAAGCCGCGCAGACCTCCGTTCGCAATAACGTCATGGCCTACGATATGCGTCATGGCTATCGCGGCCCGACCAGCGTGCTGTGGAAAGTGGGTGAACCGGCCTGGGATCAGACCAGGATTGAGAAAGCGCTGAAGACGCTGCCGGTCTATGGTCCGCTCAATCCGGCAGTCGTAACGGAAGCGCGCAGCGATGAAGCGACGGTGATGCTGAAAGATGGCAGCAATGTGTCGCTGGCATTAGCCGGTGTGCGCTGGGCGCGTCCTTATAAGTCTGACACCGTGCAGGGCCCGACGCCGAAAAGCGTGACGCAGGTATTGCAGGCAGGCCAGCAGATCTGGGTGCGCAAAGTGGGTGATGAGTGGTGGCTGGGCCAGGTGCCGGATGTGAACTCGGCGCTGGTCTCGCTGGATCCGAATGATGGTGCGGTGCGCGCGCTGGTAGGCGGCTTTGCCTTTAACCAGAGCATGTTTAACCGTGCGACCCAGGCGCTGCGTCAGGTCGGCTCTAACATCAAGCCTTTCCTCTATACCGCCGCAATGGATCGCGGGCTGACGCTCGCCTCAATCCTTAACGATGTGCCGATTTCACGCTGGGATGCGGGTGCGGGTGCTGACTGGCGTCCCAAGAACTCACCGCCAACTTACGATGGTCCGATTCGTCTGCGTCAGGGTTTAGGCCAGTCGAAAAACGTGGTGATGGTGCGTGCGATGCGTGCGATGGGCGTGGATTACGCCGCTGAGTATCTGCAGCGCTTTGGTTTCCCGGCGCAGAACATTGTTCATACTGAATCGCTGGCATTAGGTGCGGCCTCGTTTACCCCGTTACAGGTGGTGCGCGGCTACTCCGTGATGGCGAATGGCGGCTTCCTGGTCGATCCTTACTTCATCACCCGGATTGAGAACGAACAGGGCGGCCTCGTATTTGAAGAGAAACCGAAGATCGCCTGCCCGCAGTGCAATCTGCCGGTGATCTATGGCGAGACCAAAAAAGCGCTGGCCCTGAATGAAGAGAGCGTCGAGAACGTTGCTGCCTCAAATAACAACCAGAATCAGGCCGTTCCTCAGCCTGAACTGGAGCAGGTTCCCGCTCAGGCACAACAGGGTGAGCAGCAATATGCACCCCACGTGATCAACACCCCGCTCACCTTCCTGATCAAGAGCGCGCTGAACAGTAACATCTTTGGCGAACCGGGCTGGATGGGAACAGGCTGGCGTGCCGGGCGTGACCTTAAGCGTAATGATATCGGCGGTAAAACCGGTACCACTAACAGCTCGAAAGATGCCTGGTTCTCGGGTTACGGCCCTGGCGTGGTCACCTCAGTCTGGATCGGCTTTGATGATGCGCGCCGCAATCTGGGCCGCAGCACGCTCTCCGGCGCCATTCCCGATCAGATTTCGGGCTATGAAGGCGGTGCTAAGAGCGCACAACCGGCATGGGATGAGTACATGAAGAGTGCGCTGGATGGCGTACCGGTGCAGCCGTTAACACCGCCGGATGGCGTGGTCACGGTGACGATCGATCGCAGCACCGGCAAGCTGGCAAATGGAGGGGGTAACACCCGTCAGGAGTACTTCATCAATGGCACCCAGCCAACCGAATATTCGGTTCATGATGTGGGTACCACCATTATGGATAACGGTGAGAGTCACGAGCTGTTCTGATGTGACCCACGAAACCGCACTGTAAAAAAGGCCGACGTCAGTCGGCCTTTTTTATTCAGTCACAGATGATATTCAGTAACTCCGCCGTCCCTGCTTCACCAGCCATTCGCGCGCCATAAACAGCGCACTGACATTACGTGCCTCGCGGAAATCGGGTTCATCCAGCAGCGACATCATATCGCTCAGCGGCCAGCGGTGGACAATCAGCGGCTCCGGCTCATCGCCTTCCAGCTTTTCAGCGTAAAGACCTTCCGCCACCACAATGTTCATTTTGCTGGAAAAGTAGGAGGGCGCCATGGTGAGTTTGCCCAGCGTTGTCAGTTGGTCAGCACCAAAACCGACCTCTTCTTTCAGTTCGCGAACTGCCGCTTCATTCACGTTTTCACCTGAATCGATCAGCCCCTTGGGGAAACCAAGCTCATAGGTTTCCAGTCCGACGGCATACTCCTGAATCAGGATCAGATGGTCATCAATAATCGGCACAATCATCACCGCTTCACGTTCTGAGGGCTTCATCCGCTCATAAACGCGATGCGCACCATTGCTGAAAGTCAGATCGACCGATTCAATGGTGAATAACCGTGAACGTGCCACGGCGGTGATATTGAGGATGTCAGGTTTTTTTGGAATTTTCATATCAGCCTCAAATTATTTTGCGCCGGCTATCTGGAGCGAATTAGCATACCTAACCACAGGCAATTGTGCGACAGTCAGACAATCACGTTATCGTTACACAGATTACATCGATTGAATAACAGCCTTTGGTTATCAGTTAAGACTAAATTTGCATTAGTCAATATGCTGCGATAAGTTTCAGATAATACCGATATTTAATCCAGTCTGAGCCGGTTACCATTCGGACAAGGCAGGGTTTAACAAATGCTAATCAGATATACGCTGGCACTATTTCATCGGGTGTCTGACTCCTCAGGGTTATATAATCTTCCGGAATGCCTCTTTTATAGTGAGCATAACCGAAAGCGAAAGTTTAAAGTGAAGGCAGCATTTTGGCTGAATTGAGCAGAGCATGAGCACAATCTTGATGATCCTGGCCATAGTGCTGACCTGTTCAATCCTGGCAGGCATTGGGTTCTGGTACGCTATGCGGCATCGTCCGCCGTTGGCGAAACCTCTGCCATTTATCAGTCCGCCCTGCCGTAAACTCTCTGCTCAGGAGCGTGAGGCGGTTGATAAGTATGTCGCCGCGCTGGAAAAGCAGCCCCGTACCACGGTGACGACCGATAAGCGCAGCGCGTCCGAACGACTGACGCTGACGGCACAAAGCAACAATGTCTACCCCGTTACCCGTGCGATTACCCGCTACGGACTCTCCACGGACGATCCCCATAAATGGCGCTACTACCTTGATGAAGTTGAAGTTCATCTGCCGCCGCTGTGGGAGCAGTACATCGCCGACGAAAACTACGTTGAGTTAATCCGCACCCAATCTATTCCGCTGGTGATCTCGCTGAACGGCCACTCGCTGGTGGATTACGCCGTGGATCAGCAATCGCTGCCGACGCTGATGCGTCCGGTGTCGACCAACGCCTCTATCCGCAAAGCGGAAACGGAAAACGTCGAACTGCTGCAGGTGCGCAAAGAGACGCCGGAAGAGTATCGTCTGTCGCGGCCAGATGGTACGCGTGAAGCGGTGATCATCTCTCTTGCCTTCTTACTCTTCTTCTTCAGCCTGTTAGTCCCCGCAACGCTGATGATCTGGCTGGTGCTGACGGGTGCAGTCATGATTGCCGCCAGCCTGTGGCTGCTCTACCGCATTCCGGGTGAGCGCGGCCTGCGTGACATACACTGCCTGCGCGGCGCGCCAAAGCGCTGGGGCCTGTTCAGCGAATCGAACCAGGAGCAGAGCAATATCACACTGGGGATTATTGACCTCGCCTATCCACCACACTGGCAGCCTTATGTCGCGCACGATCTCGGACAGGTGACGGATGTGGAGATCTACCTTAACCGTCAGGTGGTGCGTCAGGGTCGCTTCCTGTCGCTGCAGGATGAAGTCAAAAACTTCCCTATTCAGCGCTGGCGGAAAAACGTGGTGCTGGCCTGTGGTTCACTGATGGTGCTGACCATGCTGGTCACCTGGATCCCGCTCGGCATGCCGATCAAGCTCAGTCTGGCCTGGGCCAGGGGCACCGACAGCCTGGAGGTCAGCAGCGTCGATAAACTCAGCAGCGTGCCCCTGAATATTGGCGACAACCTCAAAGTGAGCGGTACCGGCATGTGTTCGGTGCCGGACAACTATCAGAGCAACCGAAGTTACGCCTTCATGCCGTTCGACTGCTCGGCGGTCTACTGGAATAACGCCACGCCGTTGCCGCAGCCACAATCGGACATTATTGATAAAGCCGCTGCTCTGCTGGAGACCACCACAAAGCAGCTGCATCCGGAAACCAATACCGATCCTAAACTGAATCCGCAGCTGGCCTCCGCGATTCAGAAGTCCGGCATGATCCTGCTGGATGACTTCTCCGATCTGGTGATGAAAACGCAGGATCTCTGTAATCAGCCACAGGATTGTATGCGCCTGAAAAATGCGCTGGTGAACCTGGGCAATGCTAAAGACTGGGAAGCGCTGATGCGTCGCGCAGATTCCGGCCAGCTAAACGGCATGAATGTGCTGCTGCGGCCGGTCAGTGCTGAAGCCCTGGAAAACCTGGTCAATACCGCCACCTCGACCTTCTTTTTCCGCGAAACCCGTCGTGCAGCGGAAAATCTTAACAGCCCGCCGCCAGGGGGTTTTCTGATCGTCAGCGACGAGGGTCGCCAGCTGGTGAATCAGCCTCAGCCAACCGTGTCGCTGTTTGATCTCGATCCGCCCTCTCAGTGGCGCGAACTGCAACGTATCTCCGCCATGCTGCTGCATACACCTTTCAGCGCCAGCGGCATCATCACCAGCATTTCAACGGATGCCAACGGCACGCGTCATATCGTGCTGCATAATGAACCGGATGCCATGGCGCAATGGCGCTATCTCGGCACCGTATTGCTGCTGCTGGTGCTGTTAACCTGCTGTGTGATCAATGGGTTACTGGCGCTGCGCCGTATGCACCTTAATCGCCAGCGCATGATCGATATCCAGCACTATTACGACAAGTGCTTCAATCATAACCTCGGCACTTTGCAGAGCGTGCGCCCGATATTCTGAGCCCTGCCCTTCTGTGCTACCCTGTCGCCCGGTTTTTTTACAGGGTGAAACATCCGCATGCTCAACTGGTCTGAGATTGATACCGTGCTGCTCGACATGGATGGCACGCTGCTGGATTTGGCGTTTGATCGCCACTTCTGGCTGGAGCATGTGCCTGAACAACTCAGTCAGCAACGCGGCATCACCCGGGCGGAAGCCGAAGCGATCATCGCGGAAAAGTATCAGGCCGTCGCCCATACGCTAAACTGGTATTGTCTGGATTACTGGGCAGAAGCGCTGGCGCTGGACATCCGTGCCATGACCTGGGCGATGCGCAGCCGCATTGCGCTGCGTGACGATACGCTGCCTTTTTTGCAGGCTCTGCGCCGCGCGGGCAAGTCCACTATCCTGCTGACCAACGCGCATCCTTACAATCTGGACGTCAAACTGGCGCAGACAGGTTTAGCGCCGCACCTTGATTTATTACTTTCCACCCATACCTTTGGGTATCCGAAAGAAGACCAACGTTTATGGCAGGCGGTACAACAGCACACCGGCTTTTCTGCGCCGCGCACGCTGTTTATCGATGATAGCGAAGTGATTCTGGATGCTGCGGCGTCATGGGGCATCGGCGAGTGCTTAGGCGTAAAGAACCCCGATTCGGGTCGTCCTGAGCAAATCTTTCAGCGTCATCGCGCCACCGGCGACTACCGGACGCTGATCTGAGTCAGGAGCAGCAATGAAGAAAGAGAAAAGCAGCGAAGAGGTACGCCTCGACAAATGGCTGTGGGCCGCGCGCTTTTACAAAACCCGGGCGATTGCGCGGGAGATGATTGAAGGCGGCAAAGTGCATTACAACGGCCAGCGCAGCAAACCCGGCAAGGTGGTAGAGCTGAATGCGGAACTGACACTGCGTCAGGGCAACGATGAACGCACCGTGGTGGTGGCGGACATCAGCGCTCAGCGCCGTCCCGCCAGCGAGGCCCAGCAGCTCTATCGCGAAACCGATGCCAGCATTGAAAAACGCGAAAAAATGGCGCAGGCGCGCAAAATGAATGCGCTGACTATGCCCCATCCCGATCGGCGACCTGACAAAAAAGAGCGTCGCGATTTGATGAAGTTTAAATTATCGGGCGATGAATAACGTCGTCTTAGCTGACGCGCCATCGCCCCGTACCAGTGAGAGAAAAAATATGTCAGCCCAGGATCAACTGCACCGTTATCTGTTTGAAAATGCCGCCGTGCGCGGCGAGCTGGTGAACGTCTCTGACACCTGGCGTGAAACCGTAAAGAACCATGACTATCCGGCACCGGTTAAAACGCTGCTGGGTGAGATGCTGGTCGCCACCAGCCTGCTGACTGCCACGCTGAAGTTTGATGGCGAAATCACCGTGCAATTGCAGGGTGACGGTCCGCTGTCGCTGGCGGTGATCAACGGCAACAACAACCAGGAACTGCGCGGCGTAGCGCGTATCAAAGGCGACATCCCGGACGACAGTACCCTGAAAAGCATGGTGGGCAATGGCTATCTGGTGATCACCATTTCCCCTGAAAAGGGCGAACGTTATCAGGGAGTGGTGGGACTGGAAGGTGAAACTCTGGCGGAGTGCCTGGAAGATTACTTCATGCGCTCAGAGCAGTTGCCAACGCGGCTGTTTATCCGCACCAGCGACAAAGGCGCCGCGGGTATTCTGCTGCAGGTGATGCCTGCGCAGGATACGGAGAAAGAGGTTTTCGACCATCTGGCAACGCTGACCGAAACCATTAAAACGGAAGAGCTGATCGATCTGCCTGCGAATGAAGCGCTGTGGCGTCTCTACCATCAGGAAGAGGTCACCCTCTACGATCCGCAGCCGGTGATCTACAAATGCACCTGCTCGCGTGAGCGCTGTGGCGAAGTACTGACCACGCTGCCGCAGGAAGAGGTTGATGAGATCATCGCGGAAGATGGCAAAATCGACATGCACTGCGACTATTGCGGCTCAAACTACGTGTTTGACGCCGTCGATATCGCCGGTATTCGCAGCCACTCCCTTGAGAATAATAACCAGCTTCACTGATTTATCGGGCGGCTTCTGCCGCCCCTTCCCCGCCGCCCATGCCTATCCCCATAATTTTTCAGACAAATTATCTTTTTTTACTTTCATAACATCTTTTAAACGTTCGAAACATAGCCTTAACGCGCCCTGAGTCGCATTTTTAGATCACTGCCCTTTTTCCCTTAACGCAGAAGAGTAAACTGCGCGCGATCGTGCAAACGCCCGGAAGTCAGAGGCAGATGCCCTGAATTGCCCGGTGATCTTTGCAGGCTGTCGTGACGAAGCGCAGTCGACTGTCAGTGATTTGCCGCACCCGATACAACAGCCGGTGGCACGATCCCAACCTATCTCTGCTTTGCAGAACAGACACCGATTTAAGGAGCAGTAAAATGCGCGTTAACGGCCTGACCTCGCAAGACCTTGCCGCTTTGGGCATCGTGGATACCACGGAAGTGGTTTACAACCCTGATTACGACACGCTTTTTCAGGAAGAGACGCGCCCGGACCTCGAAGGTTTTGCTCGTGGCACCCTGACGCAGAGCGGCGCGATTGCAGTAGACACCGGGATTTTCACCGGGCGATCGCCAAAGGATAAGTACATTGTGCGTGACGACACCACGCGCGATACCCTGTGGTGGAACGACCAGGGCACCGGCAAAAACGACAATCAGCCCCTGTCGCAGGAGACCTGGAACGCGCTGAAAAGCTGCGTCACCCGCCAGCTTTCCGGCAAGCGCCTGTTTGTGGTGGATGCGTTCTGTGGTGCCAATGCCGATTCCCGTCTGAGCGTACGTTTTGTCACCGAAGTGGCCTGGCAGGCACACTTCGTGAAGAACATGTTCATCCAGCCTGACGACGCTGAACTGGCCGAATTCACTCCCGACTTTGTGGTGATGAACGGCGCCAAATGCACCAATCCAGACTGGCAGGCGCAGGGTCTTCACTCTGAAAACTTTGTCGCCTTCAATCTGACTGAACGCATGCAGCTGATTGGCGGAACCTGGTACGGCGGCGAGATGAAGAAAGGTCTGTTCGCCATCATGAACTACCTGCTGCCGCTGAAAGGCATCGCCTCGATGCACTGCTCTGCAAACGTGGGTAAAGCGGGCGATGTGGCGGTCTTCTTTGGCCTCTCGGGCACCGGTAAAACCACACTCTCTACCGATCCTGACCGCCAGCTGATCGGCGATGATGAGCACGGCTGGGACGATGATGGCGTGTTTAACTTCGAGGGCGGCTGTTACGCCAAAACCATCAACCTCTCTGAGCAGGCTGAGCCGGAGATCTACCGCGCCATTCGCCGCAATGCGCTGCTGGAAAATGTGGTAGTTCGCGAAGATGGCAGCGTCGATTATGACGACGGCAGCAAAACCGAAAACACCCGCGTCTCCTATCCGATCAATCACATCGACAATATCGTGCAGCCGGTCTCAAAAGCGGGCCACGCGAAGAAAGTGATTTTCCTGACCGCCGATGCGTTTGGCGTGCTGCCACCGGTTTCACGTCTGACACCGGAGCAGACGCAGTATCATTTCCTGTCAGGTTTCACCGCCAAACTGGCGGGGACCGAGCGTGGCGTCACTGAGCCGACCCCCACCTTCTCCGCCTGTTTCGGCGCGGCGTTCCTGATGCTGCATCCGACGCAGTATGCGGAAGTGCTGGTGAAACGGATGGAGGCGTCAGGTGCGCAGGCTTATCTGGTCAATACCGGCTGGAACGGCAGCGGCAAACGCATCTCACTGAAGAATACCCGCGCCATTATCAATGCCATTCTGGCGGGTGAGCTGGATGATGCGCCGATGGAAACGCTGCCGATCTTTAATCTGCAGATGCCGGTTACGCTGGGCGAACTGGATAGTGATACGCTCGATCCGCGTCGTAGCTGGGAGAGTGAGGAGAAGTGGACCGCCGCCGCCGAAGGTCTGGCGCAGCGCTTTATTGATAACTTCGACAAGTACACGGATAACGCCGCAGGTGCTGCGCTGGTGAAAGCTGGCCCGCAACGCTAAAAGAAGCGGCGCGGCAATGAAACTGCCGCGCCGTTTTTATCATCCCGACACGCTGTTACTGCCGTTGTTGTGGCTCAGCGCCATGCTTTCCACTAACGGCAACCAGGCACGAATGCGTAAACCGCCGCGTTCGCTCTCGCCAATCTCCAGCGAGCCCTGATGGGCATCAATAATACGCTGCACGATCGCCAGGCCCAGACCGGTACCGCTGGTGCTGCGGGCGCTGTCGCCGCGCACAAAGGGCTGGAACAGATGCGCCAGCTGATCCGGCTTAATGCCAGGTCCATCATCTTCCACCTGGAACCAGGCACGATGCAGTTCCCGCCCGCTGCTGACCCTGATCCAGCCATTACCGTATCGCGCGGCATTGACCACCAGGTTAGCCAGTGCCCGTTTAATCGACAGTGGGTTGATATCCAGCATTAACTCTTCCGGCATCACCGCATTTTCGATCTCACGTTCATAGCCGCTTTCAGCGGCCACCACTTCGCCCAGCACACTGTTAAGGTCGGCGCGCTCAGTCTGCATCTCCTGACCGGTACGCAGGTAGTCGATGAACTGTTCGATAATGGCGTTGCACTCTTCGATATCTTTATTAATCGATTCGGCCAGGTAGCCATCCTGCTCGCTCATCATCTCGGTGGCGAGACGAATACGGGTCAGCGGCGTTCGCAAATCATGGCTGACGCCCGCCATTAACAGCGTGCGGTCATCCGCCAGCTGCTTCACCCCGGCCGCCATCTGGTTAAAGGCGCGGGTCACCGATCGCACTTCTGACGCGCCATACTCGCGCAGCGGCGGCGGAATAATCCCGCGCCCGACCTGCAGAGCGGCGTGCTCCAGATCTACCAGCGGGCGGTTCTGGATGCGGATAAACAGCCAGGCACCGCCAATCGCCAGCAGCATAATCGCCAGGGTGTAGCGGAACAGCGGCGAGAAGTCGCCCTGATGAATCTCAGTCAGCGGCACCCGCACCCAGATATCGGGCGACAGCCAGGTTTTCAGCCAGACGACGGGCGAGTTTTTGTTAACCTCAACCCGCACATCGGTGGGACCGCCAAGCTGCTGGCCCATCTGCTCGCTCAGGAATTCATAGTGCTGCGCCCATCGCAATCCGCTCTCCTCTGCTGCTGCATTGGTGTAGAGCGAGATCCCCAGTTCGCGGTAGATTTCCCGGCGAAACGCCGGTGGCACTTCAAGCTGCGTGCCATCTTCCAGCTGCAACCGGTCGGTCATCAGCATACGAACTTCGTAAGCGAGCACCTTATTGAACTGTTGCAGGCTGGGAAGAATGGCGAAGTTCAGCACCACCAGATAGGTCGTTACCAGGCTGACAAACAGCAGGGTAACGATCAGCAGCAGGGTGCGGGCAAACGAACTGCGAGGCGAGAAGCGCAGTCGCTTCATGCTTTACTGCCGTCCGGCACAAAGACGTAGCCCAGACCCCAGACGGTCTGGATATAACGCGGATGCGCAGGATCCTCTTCCACCATGCGACGCAGGCGGGAGATCTGGACGTCAATCGAACGTTCCATGGCGCTGTATTCACGGCCACGCGCCAGGTTCATCAGCTTATCGCGAGACAGCGGCTCACGCGGATGGCTGACCAGTGCTTTCAGCACCGCAAACTCACCGCTGGTCAGTGGCATCGGCTCATCTTCACGGAACATCTCGCGGGTGCCGAGGTTAAGTTTGAACTTACCAAAGGCGATGATCGCCTCTTCCTGCGAAGGCGCGCCTGGCAGTTCATTGGCCTGACGGCGCAGCACCGCACGGATGCGCGCCAGCAGCTCACGCGGGTTAAAGGGTTTAGGAATATAGTCGTCAGCGCCGATCTCCAGCCCCACGATACGATCCACCTCTTCGCCCTTGGCGGTCACCATAATAATCGGCATCGGGTTGCTCTGACTGCGCAGACGACGGCAGATAGAGAGACCATCCTCGCCCGGCAACATCAGGTCGAGCACCATCAGATGAAAGGATTCACGGGTTAACAGACGATCCATCTGCTCGGCGTTAGCGACACTGCGCACCTGAAAGCCCTGCTCGGTGAGATAGCGTTCAAGCAGTGCACGCAGACGCATATCATCATCGACGACCAGAATTTTGTAGTTCTCTTGCATTTTCAACTCCCAAAGGCGCTATTGCCTGAGCCAACATTGTTAAAAAAAGATGCCTTATAGTGACAGTCATTAATGGTTTATATTCTAGCCAAAATTGTTACAAAGCATATTAAACAGGAGCTTATATTTGATTTAAGGCCATTTCGGGTCAGTTTTAACGCGTCTGGCGCTGCCCGGCCCCTGTTACGGCAAATCTGAAAAAACGGCTCTGTTTCTCTGAATCGCTGGCGTCAGAAGCGGGCCAGTTTTTATTCGATGAACGAATTCAGCAAGTTAGCAGACAATTTGACTTAATGATCAGCCATCACTGTGGATAAGCTCCAGATAATCTACCTCAACAGCAGTCAGGCAGCATAATATTCCAGCAAACCTGCGTAACGCCCCACTCTCCTCTCGGATTAGTTTCAGCGGTGCCACCAGCAAGACCAGTTGAAATTAAAGTCCGTTAAATCAATCAGTAAAGCCAACTTTTCGCCTTCTCCGTTTTCAACCAGACTGCTCAGGCAACATTCGATGTCTCAACGGGGATTACACACAATGAAAAAAACAATTTTACTGCTGAGCGCGCTGGCATTAAGCAGCGTCACTCCAGCTTATGCTGCCACAGCCACCGGTGAAGCAGCTGGCGCAGCGGCAACCACCACAGCACAAGGTAACTCTAACGCCATCGGTGTTGGCGCAGTCGCAGCCCTGCTGGGCGTTGCGCTGGCCACCATGGGCGGCGGCGGCGGTGACGGTCACAGCACCGGTACATCGACCACCACGGCGACTCACGCCGGTAAATAAGTATCACGACTTCTTTTACAGCTTCAGATTACTGGCTTCAGATTGTTGTTCAGCACCAACCCTTTCGCCGCCGGGGAAGTCAACGTGGGTTTTTAGCCTTTAAAAACCCTTTCCCCGCCCTTTTTTGCCGCGCCCCCTTTGTCTTACACTGTTCCTCTTTGGATCTCTCTGGCCGGTATAGCATGAAAACCCGACTCATTACCCGCGAAGGCTTCGATAAGCTGAAAGCAGAACTCGACTATCTCTGGCGTGAAGAGCGACCGGAAGTGACAAAAAAAGTCACCTGGGCTGCCAGTCTTGGCGATCGCAGTGAAAATGCCGATTATCAGTACAACAAAAAACGGCTGCGTGAAATCGACCGTCGCGTTCGCTATCTGACCAAAAGTCTTGAACAGCTGCGTATCGTTGACTATTCACCCCAGCAGGATGGCAAAGTCTTCTTTGGCGCCTGGGTGGAAATTGAAAACGATGAGGGCGACCTCAAACGCTTCCGCATTGTGGGCTACGATGAGATTTTTGGCCGCAAAGATTACATCTCCATCGACTCGCCCATGGCGCGGGCGCTGCTGAAAAAAGAGGTCGGCGATGCCGCCACCGTCGAGACGCCAGTGGGGCCGGCACTGTGGTATATCAACGCGATTGACTACCCGCAATAACCCTTCAGATTATCGCTGAAAGCCGCCCGCGTCTCTGGCAATTTTAACCATCAATCCGTATAACTGTCGGCTATTTCTCAACCCGGAAAGCAAGACAATCCTGATGATGAAAGTTCTGAGCCAGATAATTGCCAGTGAGCTCCAGGCGCGTCCAGAGCAAGTTGACGCCGCCGTTCGCCTGCTGGATGAAGGGAATACCGTGCCGTTTATCGCACGCTATCGTAAAGAGGTCACCGGCGGGCTGGATGATACCCAGTTGCGCCAGCTGGAAACCCGCCTCAGCTATCTGCGTGAACTTGAAGAGCGACGCCAGTCGATTCTGAAGTCGATTGACGATCAGGGGAAACTCACTGACGACCTCGCCCGCGCGATCAACACCACCCTCAGCAAAACCGAGCTTGAAGACCTCTACCTGCCCTACAAACAGAAACGCCGGACGCGTGGACAGATCGCTATCGAAGCGGGTCTGGAGCCGCTGGCGGAGACGCTGTGGCAGGAGCCGTCTCACATTCCTGAGCAGCTTGCCGAACAGTATGTCGATGCCGACAAAGGCGTCGCCGACGTCCGTGCCGCGCTGGATGGTGCCCGCTACATTCTGATGGAGCGTTTCGCTGAAGATGCCGCGCTGCTGGCGAAGGTGCGTAATTACCTGTGGAAAAATGCCCATCTGGTGTCACGCGTGGTGGAAGGCAAAGAGGAAGCGGGCGCGAAGTTCCGCGACTACTTTGATCACCATGAAGCGCTGAGCGGCGTGCCGTCGCACCGTGCGCTGGCGATGCTGCGTGGCCGCAACGAAGGCGTGCTGCAACTGTCGCTGAATGCCGATCCACAGTTTGATGAAGCACCGCGTGAAAGCCACGGCGAAACGCTGATTGCTGAGCACCTGAACCTGCGCCTGAATAACGCTCCTGCCGACAGCTGGCGTAAAGCGGTGGTGAGCTGGACGTGGCGCATCAAGGTGATGCTGCATCTGGAAACGGAGCTGATGGGCACGGTGCGCGAACGCGCAGAAGATGAAGCGATTAACGTCTTTGCCCGCAACCTGCACGATCTGCTGATGGCCGCTCCCGCCGGTATGCGCGCCACCATGGGGCTGGACCCAGGCCTGCGCACCGGTGTCAAAGTGGCGGTGGTCGATGCCACCGGCAAGGTCGTCGCGACCGATACCGTCTATCCGCATACCGGCCAGACCGCGAAAGCCGCAGCCGCCGTAGCCGCACTCTGCATTAAGCATCAGGTTGAGCTGGTGGCGATTGGCAACGGCACTGCTTCACGTGAAACTGAGCGCTTCTTCCTGGATCTGCAGCAGCAGTTCCCGCAGGTCACGGCGCAAAAAGTGATTGTCAGTGAAGCTGGCGCATCTGTCTATTCGGCCTCAGAACTGGCGGCGCTGGAGTTCCCGGATCTCGATGTTTCGCTGCGCGGCGCGGTGTCGATTGCCCGACGTTTGCAGGATCCGCTGGCTGAGCTGGTGAAAATCGACCCGAAATCGATCGGTGTGGGTCAGTATCAGCATGACGTCAGTCAGAGCCAGCTGGCGAAGAAACTCGACGCGGTAGTGGAAGATTGCGTGAATGCCGTCGGCGTTGACCTCAACACCGCCTCGGTGCCGCTGCTGACCCGCGTGGCGGGCCTGACGCGCATGATGGCGCAGAATATTGTCGGCTGGCGTGATGAGCATGGCCGCTTCCAGAACCGTCAGCAGTTGCTGAAAGTGAGCCGTCTTGGGCCAAAAGCCTTTGAGCAGTGTGCGGGCTTCCTGCGCATCAACCATGGCGATAACCCGCTGGATGCCTCGACTGTGCATCCGGAAGCCTACCCGGTGGTGGAGCGCATCCTGGCCGCCACCGAGCAGGCACTGAGCGATCTGATGGGCAACGCAGGCAGCCTGCGTAATCTCAGCGCCCGCGATTTCATTGATGAACGTTTTGGTCTGCCGACCGTCACCGACATCATGAAAGAGCTTGAGAAGCCGGGCCGCGATCCGCGTCCTGAGTTTAAAACTGCACAGTTCGCTGAAGGCGTAGAGACGCTGAACGATCTGACGCCGGGCATGATCCTCGAAGGTGCCGTCACTAACGTGACCAACTTCGGTGCATTTGTGGATATCGGCGTGCATCAGGATGGCCTGGTGCATATCTCTTCGCTCTCCGATCGCTTCGTGGAAGATCCGCATCAGCTGGTGAAAGCGGGCGATATCGTTAAAGTGAAAGTGATGGAGGTCGATCTCCAGCGCAAGCGTATTGCCCTGACCATGCGTCTTGATGAGCAGCCAGGCGAAGGCAATGCCCGTGGTGGCGCGAAAAACGCTGCTCCGCGCGAGGAGAAACGTCAGAACACCGCGAAAGGTCGTCCGCGTCCGGTCAGCTCGTCAGCAGGTAACAGTGCGATGGGTGATGCGCTGGCTGCGGCTTTCGGTAAAAAACGCTAAGCTTTTCAGGGGGCCACTGCCTGGCCCCCACTTCACACCCTTCTCCCCGGTTGAAAATCCCCGCCATCGCGCTACGCTAAAAAGACGCCTGTCATAAAAACAACACCTGCTGTGGCACCCAATTCACGATGGAAACGATCACCGATCTGATTGATAAGATTTATGCTGGCACATTTCCGGAGGCGACCTTTGCGCGCCTGCTGGCTGACATCGCCACCGCCCGCGAGGCCATTAAGCTGCCGCGCAAGGCACACTGGGATGAGCAGGATGTGGTGCTGATCACCTATGCCGATCAGTTTCGCGAAGCCGATAAACCCACGCTCAGCACCTTTTCCCGGTTCTATCAGCAGCACCTGCAATCCACGTTTCCGCTGGTTCACCTGCTGCCCTTTTTCCCCTGGTCGTCCGATGACGGCTTTTCGGTGATTGATTATCATCAGGTCGATCCGCTGTACGGCGACTGGCAGGATATTGCGCGGCTGCATCAGGAAACCCGGCTGATGTTCGATTTTGTCTGCAACCATATGTCGGCACACAGCGCCTGGTTCAGCCACTTCCTGGCGCAGGATCCCGGCTGGGACGATTTCTTTATCAGTATGCCGCCCGCCACCGATCTCAGCGCCGTGACGCGTCCGCGCACCTCGCCGCTGCTGACGCCGTTTAAAATGGCGGATGGCGAAACCCGCTTTATCTGGACCACTTTCAGCGCTGACCAGATCGACCTCAACTTTGCCAATCCTGAGGTGCTGCTGCGCATGGTCAATGTGCTGCTCGACTACCTTAAACGCGGCGCTGACTATGTGCGTCTTGATGCGGTCGGCTATATGTGGAAAACGCCCGGCACGCGCTGTATTCATCTGGAAAAGACCCATCAGCTGGTGAAGCTGTTTCGCGCTATTGCCGACCAGGTTGCGCCAGGCACGGTGATTATCACCGAGACTAACGTGCCGCATCAGGACAACATCAGCTATCTGGGCAACGGGCACGATGAGGCGCAGATGGTCTATCAGTTTTCGCTGCCGCCGCTGGTGCTGCATGCGATTCACACCGGCTCGGCGCGCGCACTGCGGCAGTGGGCGAGCGCTCTGGATCTCAGCAGCAACGACACCACCTTTTTCAACTTTCTGGCGTCACACGACGGCATCGGCCTTAATCCGGCGCGCGGCATTTTGTCTGAAGTGGAGATTGTGGCGCTGGTGCGCGATCTGGCGCTGGAAGGCGCGCTGGTCTCCTATAAAAACAACCCTGACGGCACCACCAGCCCCTATGAAATCAACGTCACCTATCTGGATGCGCTCAACCGTGAAGATGACGATGACGCCACGCGGCTGAAACGTTTTTTGCTGGCCCATGCGATTCTGCTGGTCTTTCCCGGCGTGCCTGCCATCTATATCCAGAGCATTCTGGGTGGTCGTAACCATTACGATGGCGTGCGCGCCGCCGGACACAACCGGGCGATTAATCGGCAGAAGTATGATTTACAGCAGATAGAAGCGGATCTGGCGGGCGGTAACTGGCTGCGCCAGCAGGTCTATACGCGGCTCGGCCAGCTGATTCAGCTGCGTCGTCGTCAGCCTGCGTTTCACCCGGATAATCCGATGACGCTTTATGAGAGCGAAAACGCCGTGCTGGTGCTCAGACGTCATCAGCCAGAAAGCGGCGACGGGCTGCTGTGCGTGTTTAATCTCAGTGGACGGTCAGTGGAGACGCAATTGCCGGTGGCGCATACGTTGCAGGATGTGGTGAGCGGAGAGAAAATTGATGGCACCCAGCCGGTTAAGCTGGATGCCTGGCAGTTCATGTGGCTACGTTAATTACTTGTAGACTTCAGCCGTTGCGCTGAATTTACCGTGTTCGCGGCCTGCGATCACGCGGTAGTATTTACCGCCCTTTTCGTCAGCGAGCTTCGACAACACTTTCTTAGCATCCATTGGCGAGGTGGTTTCCGCCGTGGTGTTAACGTTGCCGATCTTTTGCAGGTTCATTGTTTTAACTTCTTCCTGGGTGACTTCTTTCGCTGCCATCGCAGAAAATGAAATCGCGCCCATCATCATTGAAGCCACAACCCATTTAAAAACCTTCATTATGTTTACCCTCATTCATGATCCATTGTGAGATGTAAGCAGCCGCTAAACGCGTAAGGCAGTATGGAACGGCATAGTCATTTCCATGACTAATCACATAAAATTGCAACGGCCTCGCTCACAGAGAGAAGTATTGCTGCTGTCTGCGATTTTGCCAGTTCAAAGCGTCATTATCACGGCAGATTACTGATAAAATTAACAATATGCTGGCAAAAGCGCTCAGGATGGGAAATAAAAGGCGCATGTGCGGCTTTTTCGATAACCACTGAGGGCGATGCTGGCAACATTTCATCAATCTCCGCCGCAATCCGGCGCGGCACCAGTCCATCTAACGCGCCATAGAGTCGCAGGAACGGCAGCGTAATCTGCGGTAACGCGTCGCGCAGATCGACCTGGCGCAGAATATCCAGTCCGCCATCCAGCACCGCCACCTCCGGCATCGGCTGCGACAGCACCACCTCTTTCAGCTGCCGCGCATCGGCGCGAGCCGTTTCGGTACCCAGCGTCTGCAGCGCCAGAAAGCGCTCCACCGTGCGCTGGAAATCGTTGCTGAGCATCTGCTGAAAGTTCTGCAGCGTCTCCGGTTTAATGCCGGGCCAGCTCTCTGTGGCGGTGAAACAGGGCGACGAGGCAACGGTGATCAGTGCAGCCAGTTTTTCTGGCGCACTCAGCGCCAGCTGCGTGGCCACCAGTCCGCCCAGCGACCAGCCCACCACAATCGCCTGTGGTGGCAGCGAAGGCAGCAATTGCGCTGCCATCTGCTCCAGCGTCAGCGCACCGAAATGCTGGCTGCGGCCATAGCCGGGCAGATCGACCAGATGCAGGCGATAGTGCGCGCTGAGTCGCGGAATGATGCTTTGCCAGACTTCGGCATTCAGTCCCCATCCGTGCAGCAGCACAAGATCGCGTTTTCCTTCTCCGCAGGTGTGCCAGTAGAGCGACGTCATCAGTTACTATCCCGAAAATGATAAGGAGGTCGCTATGCTAGCAATGCCCGCCCTGTGTTGGCTATGCCGGATGCCGTTGCGGATAGCCCGGCATGGCATCTGCAGCTTATGTCTGCGCGGATTACCGCCGTTACCGCTGCTCTGTCCACGCTGCGGATTGCCGGCAGGTTCAGCAAAGGTCGCCTGCGGCCGCTGCCAGCTTAAACCGCCCGCCTGGCAGGCGCTGGTCTGCGTCAATGACTATTGTCCGCCGTTCAGCCAGTGGGTTAACCAGCTTAAATTTTCTCACATAACCGCACTCAGGGTGATGCTGGCGCGGCTGCTTTTGCTAAGCTGGCTTAATGTTTACCGGCGTGGCAGTGTGCCGCGTCCCGATCTGCTGCTGCCGGTTCCGCTGCATCGGCGACGACGCTGGCAGCGTGGCTTTAATCAGACGGTACTGCTGGCCGCACCGCTGGCGCACTGGCTGGGATGTGAATGGCGCGAAGGTCTTTCCCGCAAGCGCGGGGGCGCATTACAGCATCAGCTCAGCGCCCGCCAGCGCCGCACCAACTTACGGGGTGCTTTCTGCCTTGAAATGGTGGTGCAGGGACGCCATATCGCTCTGCTGGATGACGTCATTACCACCGGCAGTACGGTAGATGAAATCAGCCGCCTGTTAATGGCCCAGGGTGCCGCCAGCGTGCAGGTCTGGTGCCTGTGCCGTACCTTGTAGAGCGTCTTTGATGGGCGTATTATAACCAACTAAATTAGTCAACTATTGAGCAATCGACATGATCCGAATTACTGACTCTGCCCAGGAACATTTTTCTAAACTGCTATCCAAACAAGAAGATGGCACCCAGATTCGCGTATTCGTGATTAACCCGGGTACGCCAACAGCCGAGTGTGGCGTCTCTTACTGTCCGCCCGATGCCGTTGAAGCTACTGACACCGAACTGAAGTTCGAAAAGCTCTCTGCTTACGTTGATGAACTGAGCAAGCCGTATCTGGAAGATGCTGAAATTGACTTCGTTACCGACAATCTTGGTTCGCAGCTGACGCTGAAAGCGCCGAATGCCAAAATGCGTAAAGTCTCTGATGATGCGCCAATGGTTGAGCGCGTTGAGTATCTGCTTCAGGCGCAGATCAACCCACAGCTGGCCGGCCATGGCGGTCGCGTGTCGCTGATGGAGATCACCGATGAGGGCTACGCCATTCTGCAGTTTGGCGGCGGCTGTAACGGCTGTTCGATGATCGACGTGACCCTGAAAGATGGTATCGAGAAAGAGCTGCTGGCCGCCTTCCCGGAACTCAAAGGCGTGCGGGATATTACTGAGCATCAGCGCGGTGAACACTCGTTCTACTGATGATTAAGCGCGGCAGCATGGCTGCCGCGCTTCTGTTATTGCTCTTTCTGTCCTGACTGACGCTGCTGGCTGACCACCTTCAGCAGTGCATTCACTTCCTTGTCCGCAAAGATCTCCTCCAGCGTTTTGCTCAGCTTGCGTCGCCAGTTAGGGTACTGCTCCACCGTGCCCGGGACGTTGACCGGCGTGGTCATGCCAAGCCAGTCCTCAGGCTGCAGGCCAAGCAGCGCACTGTCGGTATCCGCCAGGAAGCGATGTATTGCCCGATTCAGCGCAGGCGTCATGGTGAGCTTCTCTGCCTTCTTCTGGCTGCGTGCCGGTAAGGCGCCCGCCAGATGCAGCGCATCCAGCAGCGCCTGCTTCTGCGCGGCGCGCTGCTGATGTAACGCTTTCACCGCATCGCCCGGATAGAGGCCAATCTTCTCACCCAGCGCCAGGTCGCCCTGCTCCCAGAAACCGGTCAGCGTAGGCAGATCATGCGTACTGGCGCTGGCGATCGACTGGCGCGGATAGTCCTGCGGCGCGCGATAGCGCTCATCCTTCTCCTGCTCAAACCAGAGCACCTTCCATGAAAAGACGCCACTTTTACGCAGCAGGCTGACAATCTCCTGGGGCACAGTGCCAAGGTCTTCACCAATCACCATGCAGCGCAGCCGGTGGCTCTCCAGCGCCAGGATGCCCAGCAGATCGTTGACCGGATAGGCCACATAGGCGCCTTTATCCGCCGTCTCCCCGGCAGGCACCCACCACAGACGCAGCAGTGACATCACATGGTCGATGCGCAACGCGCCGCAGTCGCGCATATTGGCGCGCAGCATGTCGATAAATGGCTGGTAGCCGCGCGCCTTCATGACATGCGGATCCATCGGCGGTAAGCCCCAGTTTTGTCCCAGCGGACCGAGGCGGTCAGGCGGCGCACCCACCGAGGCCTTGAGGCGGTAAAGCTCCGGGTCGTGCCAGGTTTCCGCGCTGCCTTCCGCCACGCCCACTGCCAGGTCACGATAGAGTCCGACGCTCATGCCCAGCGCCTGACTGTGCGTCCAGCAGCCAGAGAACTGCCGCTGCGCCAGCCATTGCAGCCACTGCCAGAAAGCGATCTCCTCTTCATGCTGTGCACACCACTGCTGCACCTCCGGCAACTGGCTGTTGCGCCACCCTTCCGGCCACGCAGGCCAGCCGCCCTGCTGCGCCTTATCTGCCCGCCGCTCCAGCTGTATGCCGTCGTAGGCGGCCTGATAACGCAGGCTGTCGCCGCCTTCACGCACAAAGGCCGCCCAGGATTGATGCTCTTCGCTCTGGCTGTCTCGCGTCTGAAAGTGTGCCCAGGCGTGCCGCAGCGCAGCGAGCTTAAGCGCCATTACGGCCTCGTAGTCAACCAGCTCCGCCTCACGCGCTTTGGTCAGCGCCTTCCGGGTTCTGGCGCTTTTCCACCACTTCTGTGCCGCCGCGCTTTGCTGAAAATCGGCCACCTGACTGACGTCGATATAGATTACGTTCAGCCAGCGGCGCGACGACGGGCTGTACGGACTGGCGAAACCGGCGCTGGCGGGATAGAGCGCATGCAGCGGATTCAGCCCGACGAAATCGCCACCGCGTTCAGCCAGTTGCACCAGCAACTGGTCGAGATCGCCGAAGTCGCCGATGCCCCAGTTCTGTTCAGAGCGCACGGTGTAGAGCTGCACCAGCGCACCCCAGCGTTTTTCCCCCGCTTCCAGCGCCGGAGGCAGATAGCAGCGGCGCGGCGCGACGATAATCCGCGTCTGCCAGCTTTTTTTGCCCTTACTGAGTGTGAGCTGGTGGTACCCCTGCGCCAGCGGGCCAGGCAGTGTAAAAGGCTCACTGGCGGTTAACTCGCCGCTGTGCTGTTTGCTGTTTTCAGTCTGCAACTGCCAGCGGTAAACGCCGCTGCCCTGTGGCGTCAGCTGTCGCTTGCCACTGCCGCTGAACACCGCGACCGGCGGCAGCGGCGATTTTTTTGCGTCCTGCGGATCATCCATCACCGCCAGCAGCGCCTGCAGGGTCTCATCGCTGATCGCCTCTTTCTCGCCATTGACGTTGATGTAGTCCAGTGAAATTCCCGCGGCACGGGCGGCCTGACCGAGTGAATGTTGCTTCATTGCTGCTCCTTAGCGCGGTGCCTGCCAGATACGTTGCTGATAGTCACGAATTGACCGGTCCGAACTGAACATGCCGGTTCGTGCCGTATTGAGGATGGCGGCGCGGGTCCAGCCTTCCGGGTCGCGCCACAGGGCTTCCACCCGTTGCTGCGCCTCGATATAGGCCTGGAAATCGGCCAGCACCAGCCAGGGATCGCCATGTTTCGTCAGGCTCTCCAGCATCAGGTCAAACGCATGTTTATCCCCGTTGCTGAATTTGCCCTTCTCCAGCGATTTCAGTAGATCGTCCAGCGGCTTGTTCTGCTTACGCACCTTTTTCGGGTTATAGCCTTTCGCCTTAAGCGCTTTGACCTCATCCACGGTGTGACCGAAGATAAAGATATTCTCCTCACCCACCTGTTCGGCAATCTCGACATTGGCGCCATCCAGCGTGCCAATCGTCAGCGCACCGTTCAATGCCAGCTTCATGTTGCCGGTGCCGGAGGCTTCATACCCGGCGGTGGAGATCTGCTCTGAGAGATCGGCCGCCGGGATCATCAGTTCGGCCACGGTGATGCGGTAGTCCGGGATAAACACCACTTTAAGTCGGTCGCCGACCCGTGGATCGTTGTTCACCACCTCCGCCACCTTGTTAATGGCGTAAATGATATTTTTGGCGAGGTAATAACCCGGCGCGGCTTTGGCCCCGAACAGGAACACCCGTGGCGTAAAGGTGACATCCTCCGGGTTATGACAGATTTTCTGATAGCAGTAGAGGATATGCAGCAGGCTGAGGTGCTGGCGCTTGTACTCATGCAGCCGTTTGATCTGCACATCGAACAGCGCGGCCGGGTTCACGATAATCCCCGTGTGGCGGGCGATATACTCCGTAAGCTGCGCTTTGTTCTGCTGTTTGATGCTGCGATAGCGCTGACGAAACGCCTGATCGTCGGCATACGCCTCCAGACCGCTTAACGCCTCAAGGTTATTGGCCCACTCGGTTTTCAGCGTCTCATCAATCAGCCCGGCCAGCGCCGGATTACACTGCTTCAGCCAGCGGCGCGGCGTGATGCCGTTGGTGACGTTGTGGAATTTCTGCGGCCAGAGCTGGTGATATTCCGGGAAAAGATCGCTGACCACCAGGCTTGAGTGCAGCGCCGCCACACCGTTGACCGCAAACCCGCTGACGACGCAGAGATTCGCCATCCGCACCTGACCGTCAGCGACCACCGCCAGCTTGTGCCACATCGCTTTGTCATCCGGCCAGCGCTGCTTCACCTGCTTTTTCAGCCGCTGGTTGATCTCTTTGATGATCAGCATATGGCGCGGCAGCAGACTGCGCATCAGCTTCTCATCCCAGCGCTCCAGCGCCTCCGGCATCAGCGTGTGGTTGGTATAGGCAAACAACCGGCTGGTGATCTGCCACGCCTCATCCCAGCTCAGCTGATGCTCATCCAGCAACACGCGCAGCATCTCCGGGATGGCGATGGTGGGATGTGTATCGTTGAGCTGAATCACTTCGAAGTCAGGCAGGCTGTGAATGCTGCGTCCCGCCAGATGGTGACGACGCAGGATATCCGCCACCGCACAGGCGCACTGGAAATATTGCTGCATCAGGCGCAGCCGCTTGCCGGCCTGATGGTTGTCATTGGGATAGAGCACTTTGGTCAGTTTTGCCGCCTCGATGCCCGGCTGCTCCGCCTGCAGAAAATTGCCGTCGTTAAACGCCGTAAGATCAAACGGATGTGCACTCACTGCCTGCCACAGACGCAGCGGCAGCGTCACGCCGTTGCGGTAGCCGGTCACCGGCAAATCCCAGGCCTCGCCGCGCAGCGTAAAATCGGGCAGCCAGCGTACACCGCCGTTTTCCTGCTTTTCTACCCGGCCACCCATCGCGACTTCCACATCCAGCGCCGCGTTGTGGCGGAACCAGGGATAGCGCTCACGTTGCCAGTCATCGGGCGCTTCAATCTGCTGACCATCATCGAAAGACTGGCGGAACAGGCCGTACTGGTAGTTCAGTCCGTGGCCGGTGGCGGACTGCCCCACCGTTGCCATCGAATCCATGTAGCAGGCGGCCAGTCGTCCCAGCCCGCCGTTGCCCAGCGCCGGATCGACCTCCTGCTCCAGCAGTTCCGTTAAATCGAACTCGTGCTCAGCCAGCGCCGCTTTGACGTCGTTATACCAGCCGAGATTGAGCAGGTTGTTGCCGGTCAGACGGCCAATCAGAAACTCCATCGAGAGGTAATTAACGTGACGCTGCTGCACAGCCGGACGCGGTGCCGGTTGTGCGTCCAGTAGCTCCGCCAGCGCCGCGCTGACCGCCTGCCACGCCTGGTGCGGGGTCATCTGCTGGGCGGAACGGAGACTTAACTGTTGCCACTGGCGGGTAAAGGCGGCATTAAAACGGGCTTTATTAAATTTTTGCTGCGGCATATCACTCCCTTCTGTTACGCAATGAGGTGAAGCAAAAATAGAAAGCGCACGGGCTGGCAACCGGGTGCCAGCAACCGTTAAGTAAAGACGGGAGTGAGGAAAAAAGCGACAGCAATCAAAGAAAAACGCCAGCCGGGAGGCTGGCGTGGCAGGAATCAGCAGAGTTCGAGGTGAACCTCATGCTGCTCAATCACCTTCATTACGCTGGCAGGCGGCGTTTTGTCCGTGTAGAGGTAGTCAAGCAGACTCATGTTGCCGAGGTTGACCATGGCGTTACGGCCAAACTTCGAGTGATCCACCACCAGCATCACGCAGCGTGAATTTTCGATGATGGCGCGCTTGGTGCGGACTTCGTGATAGTCAAACTCCAGCAGCGAACCATCCATATCGATGCCGCTGATCCCCAGAATGCCGTAGTCGAGCCGGAACTGAGAAATGAAGTCGAGCGTCGCTTCACCCATTACCGCGCCATCACGGGTCCGCACTTCACCGCCCGCGATAATGACCCGGAAATCGGGTTTATCCATCAGCAGCATGGCGACGTTAAGGTTATTGGTGACCACGCGCAAATCGCTGTGGTTGAGCAGCGCATGCGCCACCGCTTCCGGCGTGGTGCCGATATCGATAAACAGCGTGGCACCATCCGGGATCTGGCTGGCCACGCGCTGGGCAATCCGCGCTTTTTCCGCTGACCACATCATTTTACGGTCGTGCCAGGCGGTATTCTCAGAGCTGGAGGGAAGCGCCGCGCCGCCGTGGTGACGCTGAATTTTGTTCTGATCGGCCAGATCGTTGAGATCGCGACGAATGGTTTGCGGGCTGACCTCAAAATGATCCACCAGCTCCTCAGTACTGACATATCCCTGACGACGGACTAAATCGATAATCGCGTCATGACGTTGCGTCTGCTTCACGTTCCTCTCCTGTTAACCCGCATAATCCTGTCTAACGACGCGTGACTTTACGCGTATCCACCAGCGCCATCGCCAGTCCGACCACCAGACCGGCGACGTGCGCCGCGTTGGCAATAGCCAGACCAAAGACGCCAAACCAGCCAATCACCAGCCAGACCAGCGCAAAACCGATCAATCCCCGTTCAAGATAGACGCCGCTGTCGGGATCGCGCTCCCCGCGCAGCCAGCAGTAACCCATCAGGGCATAGACCACGCCCGACAGGCCACCAAACCAGATGCCGCTGAACTTCGCCTGCAGCCAGCCGCTGAGCAGAGCCGAAATCAGCAGGATGACAAAGAGTTTGCCGCTGCCAAGTCGCTTCTCAACCGCGCCGCCCAGATACCACCACCACATCAGATTAAACAGAATGTGCAGCAGTGAAAAGTGCAGCAGCGCATGGCTGAACCAGCGCCAGACCTGAAGATGCTGATCGGCATCCGGCCAGGAGAGCCAGGCCATCACGGTGCGATCGCCCATGACCTGCATCAGAATAAATATCGCGATACAGAGCACCATCAGCGTCATGGTCAGCGGACCGGCACGCTCACGGATATTCGCCCAGATATTGCTGCGCTCATAGCGCAGGCCACTGTCGGTTTTTCCGCTGTGCCAGCTGGCGGCCTGATAACGCGGATGGTTAGGGTCGTGCAAAAACTGCTGAAGTTCGTTTTCGACCAGTGAAATCTTGCTCTCATCATCCAGCATGATGACGTAGTGATTTTCATGCTCAATACGCAGCGTGATGCTCCGCGTCGCCATGTAGTCAACAAAGGCCTGCGCCATGCGGGGCTGATTAAATTGAGTAATGCGCATCAGTAACTCTCCATGTGACGAGCGGCAATCTATTCGCTGCCGAGGGCAACCTGCTGAGGAAAGGCAGCACGCCAGGCATCAAAGCCGCCATCAATGCTGTACGCCGCGCTGAAGCCCTGTCCCAGCAGATATTGTGCCGCGCTTTTGCTGCTGTTGCCGTGATAGCACATCACCAGCACCGGCAGGCTGTGATCGGCACCACTGACAAAATCGCTGAGGTTGGTGTTGGTCAGATGCAACGCACCGGCCGCATGACCCAGGGCATAACTTTGCGGATCGCGGATATCTACCAGCAGCGCACCCTGCGCCAGACGCGCCTGCGCCTGCTGCACATCAATACATTCGAACGTTTCCATGGGATCTCTCATAACAGCGTCACAATAGCGCGTAGTGTAACCCGAGAATCCACGCCGATAACCTGACAATCGTTACGGCTATCGGTTTTTTTGGTGGGCAGAATGTTAGCTATATCACGCAAAAATGTTTTTACCTGGTTAAAAGCTGGCGTCAATGTTGGTTTGCGATTATGATTATGCTCGAAAACGAACATTAGTGAACTATTCCGAACATCGGAGGAGATGACGTGGAAACCAAAGACCTGATCGTGATCGGCGGCGGCATCAACGGTGCCGGCATTGCAGCAGACGCTGCAGGACGCGGACTGTCGGTGTTAATGCTGGAGGCGCGGGATCTGGCTTGCGCGACCTCCTCTGCCAGCTCAAAACTGATTCACGGCGGCTTGCGCTACCTTGAACATTACGAATTCCGTCTGGTCAGTGAAGCACTGGCCGAGCGTGAAGTGCTGCTGAAAATGGCTCCGCATCTGGCGTTCCCGATGCGCTTCCGTCTGCCGCACCGTCCGCATCTGCGTCCGGCGTGGATGATTCGCACCGGCCTGTTTATGTATGACCATCTTGGCAAGCGTACCAGTCTGCCAGGCAGTAAAAGTTTGCGATTTGGCGCGGATTCGGCCCTGAAGCCGGAAATTACGCGCGGATTCGAATATTCTGACTGCTGGGTCGATGATGCCCGCATGGTGGTACTGAACGCACAGGAAGTCGTGAAGCGTGGCGGCGAAGTCCGTACCCGCACCCGCGTGACCCGTGCCTGGCGTGAAGGCGGCCTGTGGAAGGTCGAAGCGGAAGATGTCGACAGCGGTAAAACCTTTACCTGGCAGGCGAAAGGCCTGGTCAATGCTGCCGGCCCGTGGGTCAAACAGCTGTTCGACGACAGCCTGAAGCTGAAATCGCCTTACGGTATTCGCCTGATCAAGGGCAGCCACATCGTGGTGCCACGCGTCCATACCGAAAAGCAGGCTTACATTCTGCAGAACGAAGATAACCGCATCGTGTTTGTCATCCCGTGGATGGATGAGTTCTCTATCATCGGTACCACCGACGTCGAGTACAAAGGCGATCCGAAAAACGTCAATATTGATGACAGCGAGACCGACTACCTGCTGAAAGTGTTCAACGGACACTTTAAAAAGCAGCTGACCGCTGACGATATCGTCTGGTCCTATTCCGGTGTCCGTCCGCTGTGTGATGACGAATCCGATTCGCCACAGGCGATCACCCGTGATTACACCCTGGATGTGCGCGACGATAATGGTCAGGCTCCGCTGCTGTCGGTATTTGGCGGCAAGCTGACCACCTACCGTAAGCTGGCAGAACATGCGCTGGAGAAACTGGCGAAGTACTATCCGAACGCGGGTCCGGCATGGACGAAGAACTGCGTGTTGCCAGGCGGAAATATCTCTGGCACCCGTGAAGATTATGCGGCCAGCCTGCGTCGTCGCTATCCGTTCATCAGTGAAAATATGGCGCGCCACTTCTCGCGCACCTACGGCAGCAGCACTGAAACCCTGCTGGCTGGCGCGAAAAGCCTGGACGATCTGGGCGAGAACTTCGGTCACGAGTTTTACGAAGCAGAATTACGCTACCTGGTGCAGCATGAGTGGGTTCGTGAGCTGGATGATGCTATCTGGCGTCGTACCAAACAGGGCATGTGGCTGACCAAAGAGCAGCAGGCGCGAGTCACCGAGTGGCTGGCAGCGAAAGCTAAACCCGCCCTGTCGCTGGCATCATAAACTGTCAGTAACTAACTAAAGAATCAGAAAGCAGGCTTCGGCCTGCTTTTTTTATGTCTGCGATAGCGGGTCGGTGAATCCGGTTGCTGATCCAACAGGTAGCTCTTTTCAGCGTGTAGCAGAGTTTATTTTTGTACGACGTACTTTTTATTAAAAATGTCAGGCTCACACCATTCTTAATACAGAAATCCGTTTATGCGATCACATTTTTGGTCAGCGCCTAAACTCAACTCTTTCTGCTTCGCATATCAAAACGTTCACATCCTATTGTTACTGTAAATATAACGTTCAGGCTTTTTGCTTAATTGAACGACGTCATCAGAAAGCACAAACTTTCCTCAGTAAAAACGAAACAACCGTTATTTTAATCAGGAGGTTGAAATGAACACAGGCCAAACGCCTGCCCGGGAATGGAACACGCGCCGCAGTGAAAAAGCGCGTCGTCTGGCATCCTTCCCTGTTGATGGCAAAGTCATTCCTACTGAAAGAGCTGTAGAAGCATTTGAAAAACTGATTGCACCGGGCGACCGGGTGGTACTGGAAGGGAATAACCAGAAGCAGGCCGATTTTTTGTCACGCACCCTGGCTGAGGTTAATCCGGCGATAGTACACGACCTGCATATGATTATGCCGAGCGTGGGTCGCAGTGAGCATCTGGATATTTTCGAAAAAGGCATTGCGCGTAAACTCGACTTCTCTTTTTCCGGTCCGCAAAGTCTGCGTATTTCTCAGTTGTTAGAAGATGGTCAGCTGGAAATAGGCGCAATCCACACCTATATCGAACTCTATTCCCGCCTTTATGTCGATCTGAGTCCAAACGTCGCGCTGATTGCCGGTTATAAAGCTGACCGCAAAGGCAACCTTTACACCGGCCCGAGTACTGAAGATACGCCTGCCCTGGTGGAAGCCGCCGCGTTCCGTGACGGTATCGTGATTGCCCAGGTAAATGAGCTGGTCGATGACGAGACCGACCTGCCCCGCGTCGATATTCCTGGCTCCTGGATCGATTACATCGTCGTAGCCGATAAACCTTTCTTTATCGAACCGCTGTTTACCCGCGATCCGCGCCTGATTAAGCAGGAACATATCCTGATGGCGATGATGGCGATTAAAGGCATTTATGCCGAACATCAGGTGCAGTCACTTAACCACGGTATCGGTTTTAATACCGCCGCGATCGAACTGCTGCTGCCTACCTACGGCGAACAACTCGGCCTGAAAGGCAAAATCTGTAAGCACTGGACCCTTAACCCGCATCCGACGCTGATCCCGGCGATTGAGAGCGGCTGGGTTGAAAGCGTGCACTGCTTCGGTGGCGAACTGGGCATGGAAGAGTACATTCGCGCCCGTCCCGATATCTTCTTCACCGGCAGCGACGGCTCTATGCGCTCTAACCGCGCCTTCTGTCAGCTGGCAGGTCAGTATGCGGTGGATATGTTTATCGGCGCCACCCTGCAGGTCGATGGCCTGGCAAACTCCTCAACCGTGACCCGCGGTCGCCTTTCCGGGTTCGGCGGTGCGCCTAACATGGGCCACGATCCGCACGGCCGACGTCATGCCACGCCTGCATGGCTCAATATGATCACCGAACCGGACCCGATGCAGCGCGGTAAAAAGCTGGTGGTTCAGATGGTGGAAACCTTCCAGGCCGGTGCCAAACCGACCTTTGTTGAAACGCTAGATGCCGTTGAAGTGGCGAAATCGACCGGTATGCCGCTGGCACCCGTGATGATCTATGGCGATGACGTCACCCACGTGCTGACCGAAGAGGGTATTGCCTATCTCTATCGCGCGGAAAGCCTTGAAGAGCGCCGTGCAATGGTCGCTGCGGTAGCCGGCATCACCGATATCGGCCTTGGCGTCGATGCGGCGCGCGTGGCGGCCCTGCGTAAAAGCGGCAAAGTGGTCTATCCGGAAGATATGGGCATTCGTCGTTCAGATGCGACCCGCTCGCTGCTCGCCGCCAGCAGCGTCTCTGACCTGGTGGAATGGTCGGGTGGTCTTTATAACCCACCGGCAAAATTCCGGAGCTGGTAATGAAACTTCTGTCGCAGACTCAAACCGAGGCGCAGGCCAGCCAGCTGGCGACGATTGCGCGCGATTGTCTGACCGATGAAGCGCGGCTAAGCCCCAAGCCGGGTCTGGTAGACAGTCGGGGAAACGGCGCGCATCAGGACCTGACGCTGGCGCTGATGGAGCGTTCCGCTCACAGCCTTGTGCCGACCTTTCTGGCGCTGGCCCGTCACAGCTGGCTGCGCCCTGCTGATATTGCCCTGCGCGAAACGGTGGGTCGGCTGGGCCGTGACGGTGAACAGCAGATGATGGCGGCAACCGGCGGCGTCAACACCCATCGGGGTGCGATCTGGGCGCTGGGACTGCTGGTCAGTGCTGCAGCCATGCACGGTGGCGCGGCCAGTGCCGACCAGCTGACCCGCACCGCAGCCGCGCTGGCCAGCCTGCCGGACCGCGCCGCGCCAAAACTGTTCAGCAAAGGGTTAAAAGCGACGCACCGCTATCAGGTGCCCGGCGCACGCGAAGAGGCGCAACAGGCGTTTCCTCACGTGATGAAGCTGGCGCTGCCACAACTGATGACCAGTCGTGCAACGGGTGCCAGTGAAAATGAAGCCCGCCTTGATGCGCTAATGGCGATCATGACCTCGCTCAGCGATACCTGCGTGCTGTCACGGGCCGGTATGACCGGACTGAAAGCGATGCAGCAGGGAGCACGCGCCGTGCTGCTGTCTGGCGGCTGTCGCACAGCAGGCGGCCAGAAGGCGCTGGCGCAGCTCGATCAGCGCATGCTGTCGCTCAACGCTTCGCCTGGCGGGGCCGCCGATTTGCTGGCCGCGACGCTGTTCATTGATCGGGTCTGTTCACCTGAACATTCTTATTTCTAGAGGCCATTATGGAACACATCACATTATCTTTACCTGCTAACCGCTCACTCAGCGGTAAAGCTCTGGCAGGGGTCGTTGGTTCCGGTGATATGGAAGTGCTGTACACCGCAACTGAAGGACAAACGCTTAGCATTGATATCACCACCTCACTGGATAACAGCGACGCCCGCTGGAAGGCGCTGTTTGACCGCCTGAATTTAACCAACGGTCTGCCTGCCGGAAAGCTGATTATTCACGATTTCGGCGCGACACCCGGCGTGGCGCGTATCCGTATTGAACAGGTTTTTGAGGAGGTGAGCCATGCGTAACGATGCCAGTTTTATTGAATTACGCGCCCGTGAGCGCGCCCGTGCACTGCTGGACGACGGCAGCTATCGCGAACTGCTGGATCCTTTCGAAGGCATCATGTCGCCGTGGCTGGCCCCGCAGGGTGTGGTGCCGCAGTCAGATGACGGCATGGTGGTGGCACGCGGCACGCTGAACGGTCAGCCTGCGGTCGTTATCGCCATTGAAGGCACCTTCCAGGGTGGCAGCATGGGCGAAGTCTCCGGTGCCAAAATGGCGGCGGCGCTGGAACTGGCAGCCGAAGACAACCGCAACGGAATACCCACTCAGGCGGTGCTCTGCCTGGAAACCGGCGGCGTGCGTTTACAGGAAGCAAATCTGGGGCTGGCGGCGATTGCCGATATTCATGCCGCGATTGTCGATCTGCGCCGCTATACCCCGGTTATCGGCATTATTGCCGGTACCGTCGGCTGCTTTGGCGGGATGTCCATCGCCGCTGCGCTGTGCAGCTACCTGATTGTGACGCGTGAAGCGCGCCTGGGGCTGAACGGTCCACAGGTGATTGAGCAGGAAGCGGGCATTGAAGAGTATGACTCGCGCGATCGTCCGTTTATCTGGAGCATGACCGGCGGTGAAATCCGCTACGCCAGCGGCCTGGTCGATGCGCTGGTCGGTGATGGCGTCAATGCGGTTAAGAGTGCGATGAATGACTTCATCGCCAAAGGCGTTCCGGCGCAGCACCGCAGCGATAAATATGCCGATTTCCTGCCACGTCTGACGCAGTTCGACACCCGTCAGCAGGCGGACACGGCGCAGATTAAACAGCTTTTCGCCCGGGAGGATAAATAATGACCCAGACAAACAGCCGCGGTGCAATCTGGCTGGAAAAACTTGCACCTGATGCGCAGCGCCTCAGCGGCCTGTGCACCTCTGTCCAGGTGGCGGACGGCGAACTTAATGGCGAAAGCGTGCGCTTTATCGCCGTGGTGCCCGATGCACAAAACCACTATCCGCGTGCCGCGCAGGGCGAAGTCGGTCTGCTGGAAGGCTGGACGCTGGCGAAAGTGGTGAATGAAACGCTGGAAGAGGACAAGAACAGCGACGTGAAACGCCCGATTGTGGCGGTGATCGACGTGCCGAGTCAGGCCTATGGCCGTCGCGAAGAGGCGTTCGGTATTCATCAGGCGCTGGCGGGGGCTGCGGGCGCTTATGCCAAAGCACGCCTTGCGGGTCATCCGGTGATTGGGCTGATTGTTGGCAAAGCGATGTCTGGTGCCTTCCTGGCGCACGGTTATCAGGCCAACCGCCTGATTGCGCTCAACGATCAGGGTGTGCTGGTGCACGCGATGGGTAAAGAGTCCGCCGCGCGTATCACGCTGCGTTCGGTGGAGGCGCTGGAGAAACTGGCGGCGACCATTCCGCCGATGGCCTATGACGTGAATAACTTCGCCACGCTGGGTCTGCTCTCCGATCTGCTGAACGTGGCCAATCCCGATGCGCCTTCTGACGCCGATGTGGCGATGGTCGAGATCGCGTTGCAGAAAGCCATTAGCGATGCGCGTCAGGATCCGAGCCTGAAAAACCGGCTGGGCGCATCCAATCGCCACAGCTCCTCCCTGGTTCGCGAGCGGATGCGCGCAACCTGGTAATTAAATAAAAAAATAAACCTGCCGAAACCGGTCTGACGGGGCGCATTGCTAAGTGCGCCCCGGGGCAGTGGCCGTGTTCAGAATTATAAACATCGCTGTTAACAGAAAATTCTTTCTTAAATACAGGTGATTTATGATTTATATAATTGTTCATGCCCTTGCTCCGATTTTTGTCATCATGCTTCTGGGTTTCTGGGCCGGTAAGGCCGGAATGGTCAACAACAAAGACGTCTCTCTGCTGAATATTTTCGTCATGGATTTTGCGCTGCCCGCCGCGCTGTTCAGTGCCACGGTACAAACGCCCTGGCCGGGCATCGTGGCGCAATGGCCGCTGATTGTGGTTATTACCGGCGCAATGTGGATTACCTATGGAGCTGTCTATTTCGCGGCTACAAAAGTTTTCAAAAAGTCACCGCAGGATGCGGCTGTGCTGACACTGACTGTGGCGCTGCCAAATTACGCCGCGCTGGGCCTGCCCATTCTGGCCAGCGTACTGGGTGAAAATGGCGCCACCTTGCTCTCGGTAGCGGTCTCCATCGCCTGTGGTTCAGTGCTGCTTACACCGCTTTGCCTGCTGATTCTGGAACGTGAAAAAGCGTTTGCCGACGGCACCGAACACGGTTCAACCCTGACCATGCTGCCGATTCTGATGTGGCGTTCAGTGAAAAAACCGATCGTACTGGGACCGTTGATTGGCGTGGTGTTATCAGCGCTGGGCGTTAAAATGCCTGATCTGGTGCTGGCTGCCATCAAACCGCTGGGTCTGGCTGCTACCGCCGCTGCACTCTTCCTGACCGGTGTCATCCTGTCGGCACGCAAACTGAAACTCAACGCGGTGGTGGGCGTCGGCACGGTAACTAAACTGCTGATTCAGCCCTTTATCGCCTGGGGTCTGGTACTTGCATTGGGTCTCAGCGGTCCGGTGGCAATTACCGCCATTCTGATGATTGCGCTCTCCGCCGGTTTCTTCGGGGTGGTGTTTGGCAACCGCTTTGGCGTGCAGTCGCCGGATGCAGAGGCTGTGCTGCTGCTCAGCTCTATTCTCTGTATTTTGTCATTACCGCTGTTCATTACGCTGACATCAGGAATGTAATATGAGCTCTGTACCGCGCCCCCACGATCTGCTCTGGCTGCGAGACGGCAACGCCTTAGCCGCCATCAGTGAGAGCTGGGTCAGTCAGTTCTGGCATCCCGGCCTTCCGGTCGTGGTGCGGCGCGACAGAAGCGAAACCGGGCTGATACCGGTGGGTGTGCGCGGCGAGCGCCGCGAACAGCGCGCCGCCGGATGGGTCAATGCAGCGGACATCGTTCGCGTTGTCACACCGGAGATGCTGGCGGCGCGTGCGCAGTTGCTTGCCTCGCCGTTCACCGCTTATGCGCCGGTCGGCGCGGCGATTGCCCTCAGTGAGCACGACTGGCCGTGGCGCTGGGGCATTACCGGCAGTACCGGTTACGCACTGGCAACTCAGCAACCCACGCTGCATGCCGCCAGCGATCTTGATTTAGTTATTCGCGCGCCAGAGCCGCTGGCGCGCGATGCGCTGCAACGCTGGCAGGCGCAAACCGACACGCTGGCCTGTCGGGTCGATACGCAGATAGAAACGCCGTCCGGCGCGTTTGCCCTCAGCGAATGGCTGCGTGAAGGCCGCGCGCTGGTTAAAACCGTTACCGGGCCGATACTGACCGCTTCACCCTGGAGCAGGGAGCTACAATGAAAATACTCTTTACCTTTCCCGGCCAGGGCACTCAGCGTGCCGGGATGTTACAGCACCTTCCCGACGGCGACGCCCTGTTAAACAGCGTGCGTGCAGTTCTGGGCGACGAGACTGACCAGCTCGACAGTGCCGATGCACTGCGCCACACGCGCGCCGTGCAGCTCAGTCTGCTGATTTGCGGTGTCGCCTGGGCGCGCGAGCTGATTCGCCGTGGGGTGAAACCCGATATCGTCAGCGGTCTGTCGATTGGCGCGTTTCCTGCTGCGGTGATTTCCGGCGCGCTGGATTTCAGTGATGCTCTGCGGCTGGTGGCACTGCGCGGCGATCTGATGGAGCAGGCTTATCCAGAGGGATATGGCCTGACCGCCATCACCGGCCTGACGCTGAGTCGTCTGGAGAAACTGCTGCCCGGCAGCAACACCTATATCGCCAACCTGAATGCGGAAACGCAGATTGTGATTGCTGGCCGCGACGAGGATATGGCGGTAGTCGCGCAGAAAGCGCTGGATGCCGGTGCCAGCAAAGCGATTAAACTCGCGGTGAGCGTGCCGTCGCACTGCGCGCTGCTGGATAAGCCCGCCTCAGAACTGGCGCGCGCGTTCGGGTCCGTCAGCCTTTCCCGTCCCCATTGCGCTTACCTCAGCGGTTCAACCGGACGCGTGATTTGGGAGCCGGAGAAGATTGCCGACGATCTTGCCTTTAATATGGCGCGTACGGTGCAGTGGAATGATGCGATGGTTTCAGCCAATCAGCGCGATGCCCGACTGGCGATTGAGATGCCGCCTGGCAATGTGCTGACCGGCCTGACGCTTCAGGCAGGCTGGCAGGGCGACGCGATTTGTCTGGAGCGCAACAGCGTTGAGGTTGCACTCCATCTGGTTAAACGGCTAAGTCAGTAAGGCTGCGGGCGTACATCCGCCCTTCTGCCGCCAGTGCCAGCAGGTCATTATCCCGTTCGCGGCGATGTGAGTAGACAATCGAGATCTGCTGACGCATCTGGTAAGGCTCAGCGAGCGTCAGCAGCTGAATGTTGTTTTCATACACCTTCTTCATCCGTCCCGGGATCAGTGCCAGGCCGACGCCCGCCTGCACCAGGCTTATCATCGAGAAGATGTCATTCACCTGGGTGACCATGCGCGGTTCAAATCCGGCTATCTGGAACGCCTCCTGCGAACCGGCATAGGTTGCAAACCCTTCAGCCAGGGAGACAAAATCACGGTCGGCATAATCACGCAGATCCACCGGACCGGCTCCGTCCCGCATCTCCCCGGCCGGTGTGGCCAGAAAGATCCTGTCTTCAAACAGCGGAATCACATCAAAATGCGCGTCGCTGAGTTCGCCGTCATCGGTGGCGATCAGAATCGCATCCAGCGCATCATCTTCCAGCATATTCAGCAGCATTTGATTGGAACCCATGGTCAGATCGAGCTCCAGCGTGGGCCGACGCAGCTTCATGCCCATGATCAGCCGGGGAATGGTCTCCAGCGTCAGGGAGTAGAGCGTGCCAAGTCGCAGACGCCCTCCGCCGATGCCTGCGACTTTGCGCGCCTCTTCAATGCCTTTGCCCATCAGGGTGGTCACATCGCGACAATAGTCCAGCAGTGTCCAGGCGGCAGGCAGCGGCACCAGGTTGCGGCCCTTGTGGATAAACAGCGGGCAGTCGATGCCCTCTTCCAGCGTATGCAGTGCGCGATGTACGCTGACGCTGCTCAGCGCCAGCGCTTCCGCCGTACGGGCGATATTGCCCTTGCTCATAAACATCATGAAGACGCTGAGTTTACGGAAGGTAATTTCCTGGTTGATGTTGTCACTCATTGCTGCTGTTGCCTGTAGGGTCATTTTGCTTTCCCGCATAGTAGCGATTCTCAGCCAGGGTGTAATGATCTGGCTCGCACAAGAGGCACTTACGGAGGCAGAGGCGATAAGAGGCTGAACCTTCTGAAAGAGGAGCGGGATAGACGGTGAGCAAAGAGAGCACAGGAGAGTGCGGCCGATCCCTCGGCCGCAAAGAAAGTCAGAAACCTGACTGCACGCGCCTTACAACCTTACTGGCGAGATATTCCAGATCTCATCAGCGTACTCCTGAATCGTACGGTCCGACGAGAAGTAGCCCATTCCGGCGATGTTTTTAGCCGCGCGGCGTTGCCACTCATCCGGTTTACGGTAGAGCGCATCCACTTTATCCTGGGTATCCACATAGCTGCGATAATCCGCCAGCAACTGGTAGTGATCGCCGAAGTTGACCAGTGAATCGAACAGATTGCGGTAGCGGCCCGGATCCTGCGGACTGAACAGACCGGAAGCAATCTGAGTCAGCACCTGATGCAGCTCTTCATCCTTTTCATAATAGTCACGCGGGTTATAGCCCCCTTTACGCAGGGCTTCGACCTGCGGCGTGGTATTACCGAAAATGAAGATGTTCTCTTCACCGACGTGATCCAGCATTTCAACGTTGGCCCCATCCAGCGTTCCGATGGTCAGCGCGCCATTCAGCGCAAACTTCATATTACTGGTGCCGGACGCTTCCGTCCCTGCGGTAGAGATCTGCTCAGAGAGATCGGCCGCCGGAATAATGATCTGCGCCAGGCTCACGCTGTAGTTCGGGATGAAGACCACTTTAAGTTTGTTCTTCACCTGCGGATCGTTGTTGATCACATTGGCGACATCGTTGATCAGATGAATGATGTGCTTGGCAACGTAGTAAGCCGATGCCGCTTTACCGGCAAAGATATTGACGCGTGGCACCCAATCCGCCTGGGGATCGGCCTTGATACGGTTGTATCGGGTGATCACATGCAGCACGTTGAGCAACTGGCGTTTGTACTCGTGAATGCGCTTGATCTGCACATCAAACAGCGCGTTCGGGTCGAGCACCACGTCCAGATTCTTCGCCACCCAGTCGGCCAGCCGACGCTTGTTCTGATACTTAGCGACCGCCACTTTTTCGATAAACGCCGGATAGTCGATCTGCGCCTTAAGCTCGCCCAGCTGGCTGAGATCGGTGCGCCAGTTGCGGCCAATCTCCTCATCCAGCACCTCTGACAGCGCCGGGTTCGCCAGCGCCAGCCAGCGGCGCGGCGTAACGCCATTGGTTTTGTTACAGAAGCGACCAGGGAACAGACGGGAGAAATCGGCAAACAGCGACTGTACCATCAGGTTGGAGTGCAGCTCCGAAACGCCGTTTACTTTGTGGCTGACCACCACCGCCAGCCAGCCCATGCGTATCCGGCGGCCATCGTTTTCGTCGATGATCGAAATGCGCGACAGCAGATCCAGGTCATCGGGATAGTGATCCTGAATGGTCTTAAGGAAGAAGTCGTTAATTTCAAAAATAATGCTGAGGTGACGCGGCAGGATCTTGCCGATCATATCAACCGGCCAGGTTTCCAGCGCTTCGGTCATCAGCGTATGGTTGGTGTAGGAGAAGACCTGACAGCAGACGTCAAAAGCGTTGTCCCAGCTGAATTTATGATCGTCGATCAGCAGGCGCATCAGTTCGGGGATCGCCAGCACCGGATGGGTATCATTCAGGTGAATAGCGATTTTATCCGCCAGGTTGTCCCAGGTCTGATGCATCCGCCAGTGACGATTCAGAATGTCCTGCACCGTCGCGGAGACCAGGAAATATTCCTGACGCAGGCGCAGCTCGCGGCCTGAGTAGGTCGAATCATCCGGATAGAGCACGCGCGACACGTTCTCGGAGTGGTTTTTATCTTCCACCGCCGCAAAGTAGTCGCCCTGGTTGAACTTGCCGAGGTTGATTTCGTTGCTGGCCTGCGCGCCCCACAGCCGTAAGGTGTTGGTAGCGTCGGTGTCAAAGCCCGGAATGATCTGGTCATAGGCCATCGCCAGGATCTCTTCGGTCTCCAGCCAGCGCACTTTCGCGCCTTCGTGCTGGACGCGGCCACCAAAGCGCACTTTGTAACGGGTATTGAAACGCTGGAATTCCCACGGATTACCATATTCAAGCCAGTAATCCGGCGACTCTTTCTGCTCACCTTCCACAATGTTCTGTTTGAACATGCCGTAATCATACCGGATGCCATAGCCACGGCCCGGCATGCCCAGCGTCGCCAGCGAGTCGAGGAAACAGGCCGCCAGGCGACCCAGACCACCGTTGCCCAGCCCCGGATCGTTTTCTTCTTCCATCAGCTCGGCCAGATCCAGTCCCATCTCATCCAGCGCCTGGTTGAGATCGTCATAAATCCCCATCGCCAGCAGCGCATTGCCCAGCGTGCGGCCCATCAGGAACTCCATCGACAGGTAATAGACCTGCCGGACATCCTGAGAAAGCTGAGCACGGCTGGAACGCAGCCAGCGCTCCACCATCCGGTCGCGCACCGCCAGCAGCGAGGCGTTAAGCCACTCATGCTTATTGGCGATAGAGGGATCTTTGCCGATGGTAAACATCAATTTATAGGCAATCGAATGCTTTAAGGCATCAACCGTCAACGTTGGTGAGGCGTAAGTGAAAGGTGCATTCATATCCAGTTTTCCCAATCCGTTACATCAAACGTTGGTAGAGATCACGGTAGGCTTGTGCTGCCACCTGCCAGCTAAAGTCCATCGCCATTGCCTGGCGCTGAACATAGCGCCAGAGCGAAGGACGGGACCACAACACAAACGCGCGCCGGATGGCCCGAAGCAGTGACCAGGCGTTGGCATCTTCAAAACTGAATCCACTGGCGATACCGTCGGCCAGATTCTCCAGTGAGCTGTCATTCACGGTATCGGCCAGCCCGCCGGTGCGGCGTACTAACGGCAACGTACCATACTTGAGGCCATAAAGTTGTGTCAGACCGCAGGGCTCAAAGCGACTCGGCACCACAATCACGTCCGCGCCGCCGACAATGCGGTGTGAGAACGCTTCGTGATAGCCGATCTGCACGCCGACGCTGCCCGGATGCTCTGCCGCCGCCGCCAGGAAGCCCTGCTGCAGTTCAGCATCGCCCTGGCCCAGCAGCACCAGTTGACCGCCCTGCGCCAGCAAGCCGGGCAGCGCCTCCAGCACCAGGTCCAGCCCTTTCTGTTTGGTCAGACGGCTGATCACGCAGAACACCGGCGCTTTATCATCCACCTTCAGTCCCATCGCCACCTGCAGCTGACGTTTGTTCTCCGCTTTCGCTTCCAGCGTGTCGCGGTTATAACGCGCGCTGAGCAGCAGATCGTGCGCCGGATCCCAGATAGAGGGATCAACGCCGTTGAGAATGCCGCTGAGACGGCCTTCACGCATCCGCTGTGCCAGCAGGGTTTCCATGCCGTAAGCATATTCGGCAGAAGTAATTTCATGGGCGTAAGTCGGGCTGACCGCCGTGATATGGTCGGCGTAAAAAAGTCCCGCTTTCAGGAAGGAGATCTGACCGAAGAACTCCAGCCCGTGCATGTTAAAGAACGACCATGGCAGGCCAATCTCTTCCATGTGGTGCGCCATGAACAGCCCCTGATACGCCAGGTTGTGCACGGTGAAGACCGATTTAGCCGGACGACCACGCGCTTCCAGATAGGCGCAGGTCAGGCCTGCATGCCAGTCATGGGCATGCACAATATCGGGACGCCACATCGCGTCCATGCCGCACGCCAGTTCACAGCCAACCCAGCCCAGCAGCGCAAAGCGCAGATAGTTGTCGACATACGCAAACTGCGATTCGTCATGGTAGGGACTACCGGGACGATCGTAGAGGCCGGGAGCATCAATCAAGTAGATTCCCACACCGTTAAATTCACCAAATAGCAGACGTACATGACCGGCAAATGTTTCTCGCTCTGTCACGACCTGGAGATCAGGTATGCCTTTGCGCAATGCGGGAAAAGCGGGCAGTAGTACCCGCGTATCCGTGCCGCCCGCAATTTGTGCCTGAGGTAATGCCCCGACTACATCAGCCAGTCCGCCCGTTTTTAGCAGCGGGAAAAGTTCCGAACAGACATGTAAAACCTGCATCCTCGACCTCATTAAGTTATCCGACACGCTCCGCGTGCCGATTGCGTAAGTTTCGCTTATCGCTTACAGCCCCGCTTTGGCCAGCCTGGCCAGCATGGCGCGGGTTACCAGTACGATGCCTTCATCCGAACGGTGAAACCGGCGACTGTCTTCATCCGGGTTTTCGCCAATGACCATGCCTTCCGGTAACTCGCAGGCACGATCAATGACGCAGCGACGCAGACGACACGATCGGCCCACTACCACATCAGGCAGCAGTACAGTTGAATCTATATTGCAAAAAGAGTTAACGCGTACCCGCGGGAACAGCACCGAATTGACCACCACTGAACCGGAGATGATGCAGCCCCCCGAGACCAGCGAGTTCATGGTCATCCCGTGACTGCCGGAACGATCCTGAACAAATTTGGCCGGCGGCAGCGGCTCCATGTGGGTACGAATCGGCCAGGTGACGTCATACATATCGAGTTCAGGCATCACCGATGCCAGGTCGAGATTGGCGCGCCAGTAGGCTTCCAGCGTCCCGACGTCGCGCCAGTAAGGCGGCGCATTGTCATCGTTCTGTACGCAGGAGAGCGCAAAGGAGTGCGCATAGCCTTCGCCGCTTGCCACGATTTTCGGCAGGATATCTTTGCCGAAGTCGTGGTTAGAGCCTGGCGTCTGCAGATCCTCTTCCAGCAGTTCATAGAGATAGTCTGCATTGAAAACGTAGATCCCCATGCTGGCGAGCGCCTGGGTGTCATCACCCGGCATGGTGGGCGGTTTCGCGGGTTTCTCCACGAAATCGATCACCATGTTCTCTTCGTCCACCGCCATCACGCCAAACGCCGTGGCTTCATGCACCGGCACCGGTAAACAGGCGATGGTACATTTCGCCTCGTTGACCACGTGATCCAGCAGCATGCGTGAGTAATCCATCTTATAAATGTGGTCCCCGGCGAGGATCACGATGTACTGCGCCTGATAGCGGCGAATCACATCAAGGTTTTGCGTCACGGCATCGGCCGTCCCGCGATACCACTGTTCGGTCGAAAATCGCTGCTGCGCTGGCAGCAAATCGACAAACTCATTCATCTCTTCATTGAAGATCGACCAGCCACGCTGGATGTGCTGAGTCAGGGTATGAGACTGATACTGAGTAATCACGCCAATCCGTCGGATACCGGAGTTGACGCAGTTGGAGAGGGCAAAGTCGATAATGCGGAACTTGCCGCCGAAATGCACCGCCGGTTTGGCACGTTTGGCCGTTAAATCGACCAGGCGCGTGCCGCGTCCGCCGGCGAGGATCAGAGCAACCGTCTGTGTAGGGAGCTGGCGGGCCAGCATCAGGTGATCTGTTCTATCTAACTTAACCATGTCTGACTCCTTATGATTGCTTTTGGAACACGCACACACCGTGTGCGGGACCATGCCAGACAGTTAGCAGGATGGGGTTGTCGTCCCCGGCGAAAGGAGGAAGGGCGCGCCATTCTCCGTCTGGTAACACGATGTCATTCACCGTATCCGTGGCGTTTATTGTTATTAACCAGCGGCCGGACAGCAGGATCTGCAATCTGTGCATCCCCTGTGCCCATTCATCGTGTTGCAGTGGCTGGCCACCGGCATTGAGCCACTGCACATTGCCGTCACCGTCCTGCCACCAGCGATCTGCGGTCAGCGCCGGAATGCGCTGGCGCAGCTCGATCAGTGCAGCGGTGAATCCGACTAATCCCTTCTCATCCGCCTGCCAGTCAAGCCAGCTCAGGGCGTTATCCTGACAGTAGGCGTTGTTATTGCCGCGCTGGGTGTGGCCGCGCTCATCGCCTGCCAGCAGCATCGGCGTGCCCTGTGACAGCAGCAGCGTCGTCAGCAGTGCCCGCACGCTGCGACGGCGACGTTCAATCACGTCGAAGCTGACGTTCAGCCCCTCTTTGCCGTGGTTGTGGCTGTAGTTATCGCCGTGACCATCACGGTTATCTTCCCCGTTCGCTTCGTTGTGTTTACGTTCGAAGCTCACCACATCCCACAGCGTAAAGCCGTCGTGGGCGGTGATCAGGTTAACCGTGGCGTGTGGCGACCGGTCATCATGCTGGTAGAGATCGCTGGAGGCGGCAAAGCGACGGACGAACTCGCCGTTGCTTATGTCGCCGTGCAGCCAGTAACGTCGCGCGGTGTCGCGAAACTGATCGTTCCATTCGGCAAACGGCGGCGGAAAACGACCAACCTGATAGCCGTCAGGGCCGATATCCCAGGGTTCAGCAATCAGCTTGACCTGAGAGAGCAGCGGACAGGCGCGTATCGCCGCAAAAAATGGCGCATCCCGCTGGTAATCCGGTGTGCGGCCCAGCACTGGCGCGAGGTCAAAGCGGAAGCCGTCGACGTGGCAGACCCGCACCCAGTAGCGCAGCGCCTCTAAAGCCCACGTCATCACCTGAGGATGATGAATATTCAGCGTGTTGCCGCAGCCGGTCCAGTTCTGATAATCGCCCTGCTCATCGAGCCAGTAGTAGCTGGCGTTGTCGATGCCGCGCATGGAGATCGTCGGGCCAATCTCATCGAGTTCAGCGGTGTGGTTGAACACCACATCCAGCAGCACTTCGATACCCGCGGCGTGCAGGTTTTTGACCGCCTGCTGAAACTCCTGCAACGGCGTCACGTCCGGCTGACCGGAGGCGTAACGGGGATCCACCGCCCAGAGCGCAAAGGGGTTATAGCCCCAGTAGTTGCTGAGGCCGAGCTGCAGCAGTCGCGGCTCGCTGGCGAAGTGCGCCACCGGCAGTAGCTCAAGGGTGGTAATCCCCAGACTGCGCAGGTAATTCACCATAACAGGATGACCGAGCGCCGCGTAAGTCCCGCGCAGCGTTTCCGGAATTTCCGGATGCTGCTGCGTCAGGCCGCGCACGTGGGCTTCGTAAATCACCGTGTTACCCCAGGGAATACCCGGTGCGACGTCGTCCTGCCAGTCAAAATCCTCCGCGACTACCCGTGACTTCGGCGCAATCGCCGCGTTGTCATGCGGATCGGGCTGCGCCTCGCCGCCATGAAACAGCGGGTCATCCGGTACATCGCCCTCAACCGCGCGGGCGCAGGGATCAACCAACAGCTTCGCCGGATTAAAACGGTGTCCCTGCTGCGGCGCCCAGGGACCATGCACCCGGTAGCCGTAGCGCTGTCCCGGTTTTAATGCCGGAACATAACCATGCCAGATATCCCCGCTGCGGCCAGGCAGGTCAAGACGCTGTTCTGCGCCCTGCTCATCAAACAGGCAGAGCTCTACGCGCCCGGCATGCTGTGAGAACAGGGTGAAGTTAACGCCTTTGCCATCGTAACTGGCACCCAGCGGTTCGGGATCTCCGGCAGTGATGGTCATTCAGCCTCCCGCACCAGCCATACCGTTGCCAGCGGCGGCAGATTGAGGCTCAGCGACTGCGGTCGCCCGTGGCTCTCCTGCTCATCGGTATGCACCCGATGGTTGCGCACGTCGCTGCCGTGATACTCATGCTGATCGGTGTTCAGCACTTCACGCCAGTAGCCAGGCTGGTTAACGCCAAAGCGATAGCCCGGACGCGGCACCGGCGTAAAGTTACTGACGACGATCACTTCGTTGCCTTCACGGTCACGACGGACAAAGGCGAAGACGGAGTGTTCCGCATCGTTTACCACCAGCCACTCAAAGCCTGCCGGATCGAAGTCGAGCTGATGCAGCGGCGTGTAGTACTGATAGGTGTGGTTGAGATCGCGCACCAGACGGTGAACGCCGTGGTGCCAGTTGTCGTCCCCTTCCAGCAGATGCCAGTCGAGGCTGACATCGTGGTTCCACTCGCGACCCTGGGCAAATTCGTTGCCCATAAACAGCAGTTTCTTGCCGGGGAAGCCCCACATCCAGCCGTAGTAAGCACGCAGGTTGGCGAACTTCTGCCATGCATCGCCCGGCATACGATCGAGAATCGAGCGCTTACCGTGCACCACTTCGTCATGCGACAGCGGCAGCACAAAGTTTTCGGTGTAGTTGTACATCATGCCGAAGCTCATCAGATCGTGATGGTGCTTACGGTAGATGGGATCGACCTTCATGTAGTCGAGGGTGTCGTGCATCCAGCCCAGATTCCATTTGAACCAGAAGCCCAGCCCGCCGTCTTCGGTGGGACGCGTCACGCCAGGGTAGTCTGTCGACTCTTCGGCCATGGTCACCGAACCGGATGCCACGGTGCCGAGCGTACGGTTGGTGTGACGCAGAAACTCAATCGCTTCCAGGTTTTCACGGCCGCCGTACTGATTCGGCACCCATTCCCCTTCGCTGCGGCTGTAGTCGCGGTAGATCATCGACGCCACTGCATCCACACGCAGGCCATCAATGCCAAAGCGCTCCGTCCAGTAGAGCGCATTGCCCGACAGGTAGTTGCTCACTTCCCGGCGACCAAAGTTGTAGATCAGGGTATTCCAGTCCTGGTGAAAGCCTTCACGCGGGTCGCTGTGCTCATAGAGCTCGGTGCCGTCGTACCTTGCCAGACCGAAATCGTCGCTGGGGAAGTGGCCCGGCACCCAGTCGAGCAGCACGTTGAGGCCCGCCTCATGGGCGGCGTCAATGAAGGCGCGGAACTCGTCACGGGTACCAAAACGTCGGGTCGGCGCATACATGCCCAGCGGCTGATAGCCCCAGCTGCCATCAAACGGATGTTCGTTGATCGGCAGCAGTTCGATATGGGTAAAGCCCATCTCTTTGACGTAGGGCACCAGCTGTTCAGCCAGCTCTTTATAGCTCAGCCAGAAGTTGTTGTCGGTGTGACGACGCCAGGAGCCCAGATGCACTTCATAGATGGAGATCGGCGCGTCAAAAGCGTTGGCTGCCTTGCGCTCTGCTTTCATCTCAACAGGCTCTGGCAGACCACAGATCATCGACGCAGTTTGCGGACGCATCTGCGCCTCAAAGGCGTACGGGTCCGCTTTGATGCGCAGTTCCCCATTGGCGTCGATGATTTCATACTTGTAGAGCTGGCCGTTGACCGCGCCCGGTACAAACAGCTCCCAGATGCCCAGCTCCTGACGCAGACGCATCGGATGACGGCGGCCATCCCAGAAGTTGAAATCGCCAACCACTGACACGCGACGGGCGTTGGGTGCCCAGACGCAGAAGCGGGTGCCGAAGACGCCATCAATGACGTCACCGTGCGCGCCCAGCGTCTCATAAGGGCGCAGGTGCGTCCCTTCTGCCAGCAGCCACAGATCCATCTCCTGCAGCAGCGGACCAAAGCGATAGGCATCGTCTACCAGGTTTTGCTGGCCGTGCCAGTTCACCGCCAGCTGATAGCGGAACGGGTTTTTGCGGCGTGGAATAACGCCACTGAAGAAGCCACGTGCATCTTCACACACCAGCTGAGCCAGTTTGCGCCCGGTGGAGGTTTCAATGACCCACACTTCAAGCGCTTCGGGAAGCAATGCCCTGACTTCAAGGCCTTGCTGAGTTCGGTGCATCCCTAGTAACGAAAAAGGGTCGGCATAATTACCCGCAAACAGGGCATTGATCGCATCGCGATCGGGAAGCTCTGACATGACTTTCTTCCTGTGATAATTGGCAGCCGAAATGAACGCGACACAGCCTGTCGCGGTTCACCTGCGCTGCTCTTCATTGAGCCATACGTACAACGACAAAGAAGTCAGGCCATTCCGTGGGAAAAGTGTTTTTGCCGTGTACCACAACCATTTAATCCGGAAAGCACAAGAGTTACCTGTGGCACATCATGGTTAAATCATAGCTTGGTCACGGCACTTGCCATGGACTAAAGCAAAATAATCTTTACCGACCGGCAAAAAAGGGAAGTTGATCACTGAGTAAGCGAAACGGCAGATTGTTTCGTGTACGACAAAAACAAAAAAGGCCGGATAAATCCGGCCTTTGGCGATGTTTTCTGTTTAGCTGGTTAACAACCGCAGCATGCGACGTAGCGGTTCGGCTGCGCCCCATAACAGCTGGTCGCCCACCGTGAAGGCGGAGAGATATTCCGGCCCCATATTCAGTTTACGCAACCGGCCAACCGGCGTGGTCAGCGTACCGGTGACAGCGGCAGGCGTCAGTTCACGCATCGTCAGTTCGCGGTCATTCGGCACCACTTTGACCCACTCATTGTGAGAGGCCAGCAGCTGCTCAATTTCAGCCAGCGGCAGGTCGCGTTTCAGCTTCAGCGTAAAGGCCTGGCTGTGGCAGCGCAGTGCCCCGACGCGCACGCACAATCCATCCACCGGAATGACGTTACGGGTGGCGAGGATCTTGTTGGTCTCAGCCTGGCCTTTCCACTCTTCGCGGCTCTGACCGTTTTCCAGCTGTTTGTCGATCCACGGGATCAGGCTGCCCGCCAGCGGCACACCGAAGTTATCGGTCGGCAGAGTGCCGGAACGGGTGAAGTCGGTCACGCTACGCTCGATGTCGAGGATGGCGGAGGCCGGGTTCTGCAGCGCAGGCGCAACGTGATCGTGCAGCATGCCCATCTGGGTCAGTAGTTCACGCATGTGGCGCGCGCCGCCGCCAGAGGCCGCCTGATAGGTGGCAACCGAAGCCCACTCCACCAGGTCCTGAGCAAACAGGCCGCCCAGCGACATCAGCATCAGGCTGACGGTACAGTTACCGCCGACAAAGGTTTTGATCCCACTGTCGATGCCCTGGCGAATCACCGCATGGTTGACCGGATCGAGGATGATGATGGCATCATCTTTCATGCGCAGCGTGGAGGCCGCATCAATCCAGTATCCCTGCCAGCCGCTGGCGCGCAGCTTTGGATAGACGTCACTGGTGTAGTCGCCGCCCTGGCAGGTAATAATGATATCCAGCGCCCGCAGCGCCTCAATATCAAACGCATCCTGCAGTGTGCCCTGCTGTTTGCCCGCAAATGCGGGTGCCGCCTGACCATGCTGCGACGTCGAGAAGAAGACCGGATTGATTGCATCAAAATCACGCTCTTCACTCATGCGGGACATCAGCACAGAGCCGACCATACCGCGCCAACCAACAAAACCTACATTCTTCATGTCGTGTCCGTCTAAGGCAGTTACACCTGCTTTTCATTTCAGAGGAGAGAGCGGCGTGCTATTTTCACGCCGCTCTGCGTAATAATAAGATTTACCTGTGTCCCTTCACTCTACAAAATGCAGGCCGGGTAGCAAGTGAATTAATTCGATTACGCTAACTTTTTCAGCAGCGTAACTAATAACTCCGCTTTTTCGTGAACAACATGGCGTAAAACCGATGACTGAAATGATTTCAGCGACAATATTATTGTTGTTAATTATGGATCCGCTGGGCAATCTGCCGATTTTTATGTCGGTTTTAAAGCATCTGGAGCCGAAACGGCGGCGAGTGGTGCTGATCCGTGAAATGTTGATTGCCCTGATCATCATGCTGCTGTTCCTGTTTACCGGCGAACGCATCCTGGCATTTTTGAATCTGCGTACTGAAACGGTGTCGATTTCCGGCGGGATCATCCTGTTTCTTATCGCCATTAAAATGATTTTCCCGTCGGCGGAAAGCAGCAGTTCTGGTTTACCGGCGGGTGAAGAGCCCTTCCTGGTGCCGCTGGCGATCCCACTGGTAGCCGGGCCATCGCTGCTGGCGACGCTGATGCTGCTGTCGCATCAATATCCGCATCAGATGTCGCACCTGGTCGGCGCGCTGCTGATCGCATGGGGCGTGACGGTGGGTATTCTGCTGATGTCAGGTCTGTTCCTGCGGCTGCTGGGCGATAAAGGCGTGAATGCGCTGGAGCGGCTGATGGGATTAATACTGATTATGCTGGCAACTCAGATGTTCCTGGACGGCATTCGGGCTTATCTGAAGTTATAAGCGCACCTTTGTCCTTTTGCCCTGACAGGCTGGCAGGCAGCCGCATTAATTCAGCCTGTTTATCACAAAGTTACGGCATTGAAATGAACAATATTATTTATATAATGCTGTAAAAAAGGAGATATCTATGGCGGGCAGTATCGAAAATTATGCCGGGACAGGCGTCTTTATTTTCGTTGAGCGGCTTTACAGCAGGGATGCGCCGAACTGGCACGGTGTTGGCGCCTCCATGGTGCAGATTCACAAAATGGTTTACCAACTTTATCATAAGCAAGATGTTTATCTGGAAGGCAAGAAGATCGAACCCGACAGCGCGACGGTTTGGCAGCGTTTAAAAATCCTGTTTGGCGCGGATTTGGTGCAGAAAAATGCAGCCGATAACAGTACCTGCTTTTCTCTCGACTATGCAGGTTCCCGCTTTGTCACTACGCCTTTCTCAGGCATTGATTCAAAAAAAATCCCGGATTTTTTGACCAGAGAATATACCCTGCCTGGCCGCAACGTGCTGGCCTTTGGCAGCGATCCCTTTCCGCATGTCAGCCTTTATGGCCGTTCAGATGCCCGCTTTGTGATGGCGGAGGGTGGTAAAGGTGACCCGACCGCCGCCGCGAAATACGATGCAAAAAGTAAACAGCTGGTGATGGTGGACCCCGGAAAAGAGCTGCCGCAGCTGATGCAGCGTCTGAAAACCCGGAGGGAAATGCAATGAGGTTGTTATTACCCTTTTTTTTCGGTGCGCTCTATCTGATAACAGGTTACTTCTCCCTTCAGGAAGTGCTGCAGTATGCCAACGGCGGCCATTCAGGAGTGATCACCGATATGCGCAGTTATCTGGTTGCCCCGCTACTCTGCGCGTTGCTCTGGCTGCTGGTTTATCTGGTAGCCTGGTGGGGTTTCAGAAAAATTGCCTTTCTGTCCGCGGCTAAAGAAACAGCCTTTCAGGCACTATTCTTTCTGGCAAATATACTCTGTTTGGCTGGACTGACCGTATTATCCGTCTCGGGCCGGAAAGCGGCATTGAATGACGTGCAGCTGATACAAGTTGACGTCACTGATTTTGCCTGGGTTTACTTACTTGCCGCCGCCATTACGCTGGTTGTTTTTGCTGTGATAAGAAGAAAATGGGCATGAACAGGCTGCTGCAGATTATCAAAAGCTGTCTGCTGAGCACGTTTAACTATGAGGGGCGTGAAGGAAGGACGAGCTATTTTATTTTCCTGCTGTTTCAGCTGGTCTGGTTCTGCAGTTATCTGCAATGGTTTACCGGGCCACAACATGAAATAGGCTTAATCGCGCTGCTGCTGTTTATTTTGCCTGTTTTTTCCTGTGGGGTGAGGAGAATAAATGACTCTGGCTATTCACGCGGCATCATTGTTCTTTTGGTAGTGGCGCCTTATCTGCTGTTCCCTTTTTTACTCTTCCCCCGCTCGCGGGAAAAAAACCTGACGGGCCGATAGCCCGTCGGGTTGGTCAGGAAAGCAGTTCGAAAGCAATCATACCTACGATAGCCCCGGTAGTGCCGAGAATAGTTTCCATCAGTGTCCAGGTCTTCAGCGTTTCCGCTTCGCTGGCCCCGGTGAAGCGACCAAACAGCCAGAACCCAGCATCGTTTACATGGCTGATAATGATTGAGCCACCGCCGATGCAGATCGACAGCGCCGCCAGCTGAGCGCCGCTGTAGTGCAGCGGTTCAATCACCGGCATGATTAAGCCCACCGTGGTCAGACAGGCGACCGTTGCCGATCCCTGAATCACCCGCACCGCACCTGACAGGATAAAGCAGGCCAGCGCAATCGGCAGTCCTGCGCCGGTCAGCGCATTGCCTAGCACCGGACCCACGCCGGAGTCCACCAGCACCTGCTTAAACACGCCGCCCGCGCCAATCACCAGCAGGATAATCCCGGCCGGTTGCAGCGCGCTGCCACACACCTGCATTACCCGCTCTTTATCCATACCCTGACGGTAAGCCAGGCCATAAATCGCCACCAGCAGCGCCAGCAGGATTGCGGTGAAAGGATGGCCGATAAATTCCAGCCACTCATACAGGGTGGTGCCTTCGGTCGTGAAGCGTGCGCCGATGGTTTTCAGGCCAACCAGCACCAGCGGAAACAGAATCAGTGAGAGGCTGAAGCCAAACGACGGCAGCTTGCTCTCATCGACATCCGGTTGATGATCTTCCGGCGGCGCGCTGAACGAGACGTGGTTGCCAATGAAGTTGCCAAACAGTGGCCCGGCAATCAGCATGCCCGGGATCGCCGCACAGAGACCCAGCAGGATCATCCAGCCAAAGTCTGCGTGCATCTGCGAGGCCAGCAGCATCGGGGCCGGTCCGGGCAGCAGAAACGCCGCCGCTGCGGCCACACCAGCAAACAGCGGGATCACCAGCTTCACCAGATTGCCGCCGGTACGCCGTGCCACCGCAAAAGCGATGCTGATCAACAGCACGACTGCCACCTCAAAAAAGAGCGGCAGCGCGCAGATCAGACCGGCAATGCCCATCGCATAATGGGCACGGCTCTGACCAAAGGTTTTCAGCATCCGGATGGCGATCTGATCAACTGCGCCGGTTTCATGCAGGATTTTGCCGAACATCGCGCCCAGCGCGACCACAATCGCGAGGAAGCCGAGCGTGCCGCCCATCCCCTTCTGCATGGTTTCAGCGATTTGATTCAGTGGCATGCCGGAGAACAGCCCGGCACCGATGGACACTAACATCAATGCGACGAAGGCGTGCATACGGGCCTTCATCACCAGGAAAAGCAGCAGCAGGACGGAGCCTGCTGCGGTCAAAACGAGTGTTGCGGTATTCATCTCTAACCCTGGCTGATAGCGTCCTGGATAGTCGCAACCGTAGCTGCCACCACATCGTCCAGTGAATGCGCGATATCCACCACCAGTACATCCGGCTCATCGCTGCCTGGCTCTTCCAGCGTCGCAAACTGCGTCACCAGCATCTGCGGCTTGAAGAAGTGGCCTTTACGCGCTTTCAGGCGGGCTTCGATGGTGTCGAAATCGCCTTTCAGGTAGACGAAACGCAGGTTGTCATTTCCCTGACGCAGGATGTCGCGATAACTTTTCTTCAGGGCTGAACAGACAATCACGGAAATCGCCTGGGTGCGCTGCATGGCAAACGCGGCGTCGTTCAGTGCCTGTAACCACGGCTGGCGATCGCTGTCATCCAGCGGATGACCATCGGCCATCTTCAGGATGTTGGCGCGGGGGTGGAGAAAATCACCGTCAAGAAAGGCTGTATTCAGCTGGTGAGAGACCTGATTGGCGACGGCAGACTTTCCGCTGCCTGAAACGCCCATCAGGATAAAAACGTGATGCGACGGGGATTGCGTTGTCATTTTTCTGCTCCGGCAGGTGAGAATTTGCCAATGTTACCGATAACAATGTCGTTTCTCATTCTCCTGGCCGCTTAACAGCCTGGCAACCTTTTTACCAGGAAATGCATGAAAGTGTGAGCTGACTCATAAAAACGCCACAATCAGATGCTGCCACCTTCACTGATCTCAAAACCGACATCCAGCGGCTGGCAGGTGCTGGTTTCTCCGGCAATGCGCGCCAGCAGCAGCGCCGCGGCTTCGCGCCCCATGCGGTCGCGTGGCGTCAGCACTGTCGCCAGTTGTGGCGTGACAACCTGACTGATGTCATGGCCGTGGAAACCGGCTATCGCCATCTGAGAGGGCACCTGCAATCCCTGACGCTGGCACTCAAACATCGCGCCGACCGCCAGATCATCATTGGTACAGAACAGGCTATCTGTTTCAGGATAGAGACGTTGCGCCTCACGCAGCAGATCACAACCGGCGCTGAATGAAGAGGCATCTTCCATCATCACACTGCGTGGCGTCAGCCCCGCTTCGCGCATCGCGATTTCGTAACCGCGCTGCTTCTGCAGCGTACGTTCATCCAGGCGTGCGCCGAGGTAGACGGTATGACGATGACCTTTGCTGAGGATTGCCTGCGTCATCTGCCGGGCCGCTTCAACGTTATCAAAGCCTACCGCCATATCCAGGCAGGGCGTGACGCTGTCCATCACCTCAATCACCGGGATACCGGCCACTTCCAGCATGCGCAGCGTGCCTGGTGTATGAGTGCGTTCGGTGAGGATAACCCCATCAATGTTCCAGCCCAGCAGCGAGCGCAGTTGCAGCTCCTCTTTTTGCGGGTTGTAACCAAAGTGGGCGACCAGCGTCTGATAGTTGGCTTCGTCGGTGACGGCTTCGATGCCGCGCAATACGTCAGCAAAAACCTGGTTTGTGAGTGACGGCAGCAGTACGCCAATGGCGCGGCTGGTGGCGTTAGAAAGCATATCGGGGGCGCGATTGGGGATATAACCCAGCTCATCCAGTGCCACCGCAATCTTATCCCGCAGGGCAACGGAGACCTGCTCTGGATTACGCAGGTAACGGCTGACGGTCATTTTAGTAATGCCGACGCGATCGGCAACGTCCTGTAATACCGGTCTTTTCTTCTTCATCGTAGCGCCTGGGATCGCCCTTAAAGCTAAAGTACGATGAGTCTATCACTTTTCTGTCACAAAATTGCCAACCGGGCGCGACGATGCGCGCCCGTTATCTGCTTAGACCGGTGGCAGATCAAACAGCAGGACTTCTGCAGCCGAGCTGGCTTCAATGGTCAGCGCGCTTTCGTCCCAGATCGCCAGGGCGTCGCTGGTGGTGATCGCGTTGCCGTTAACGGTAACATCACCTTTCACCACCTGAATCCAGATACGACGTCCCGCATCAATCGCGACATTGTCCTGTTCGCCGGCAGCCATTACCCAGCGCGATAAGGTCATGTCCTGAAAGACTTTCAGCGATCCTTCACGGGCATCCGGGCTTAACACCAGCTGACGTCCCTGCACATCCGGGAAGCGGCGCTGATCGTAGCGTGGCTCGATACCGGTACGCTCAGGAATGATCCAGATCTGATAAAGGTGCAGCGGCTCGCTTTCGCTGGCGTTGTACTCAGAGTGACGTACGCCGGTGCCGGCGCTCATGATCTGGAACTCCCCTGCCGGGATCTGCTCTTTGTTGCCCATGCTGTCCTGATGCTCAACCGTACCGGAGAGCACGTAGGTCAGGATTTCCATATCCTTGTGAGGATGGGTACCAAATCCCTGACCGCCATCAATCACATCTTCATTGATGACCCGCAGCGCGGAGAAACCCATAAAGTTCGCATCGTGATAGCTGGCGAAAGAGAATGTGTGCCAGCTATCCAGCCAGCCATGGTTTGCGTGACCGCGTTCTTCAGCTTTGCGTACATAGATCATGTTCAAATCTCCTCAATGTTTTTTATAGTCTGTCCCTGAGGGGGTCTGATTGATAGCTGAAAAACTTCACGCCTCTGTTCAAAATAGTTGAATGAGCATTGAGCAGTGGCTGAAAAGCACTGAAGAAGGGCAGGCAAAAAAAAAGCCAGCGGATAAGCTGGCTAAATAATACTGGAAGCAATGTGAGCAATGTCGTGCTTTCTCAGGCTGTCGGGCGACCTCCCGAGAACGCATGACAATAATAATCATTATCATTCGCGTCTGTAAAGTCATTTTCACATTTTTTACCCTGATTAACGCGGTGAATACCTTGATGTTTAAAGGGTTTTAATGGGCTAAAGGAGAAACCATGAGTGAAATAGTTGTCCGCCACGTCACGCCTGAAGATGCTGCTGCACTGCACAGGATCTACGGTCAGCCAGATACCCAGGCCAGCACACTCCATTTGCCCCACTCATCACTCCAGATGTGGCATACCCGTCTCGCGACGCCTCAGCCCCATGCGCATCTGCTGGTGGCCTGTATCGATGATGTCGTCGTCGGTCAGTGTGCGCTGCATGTGGAAGAGCGCGCCAGACGCCGTCATGTCGCCTCACTGGGTATGGGCGTGGATGAACGCTATCGTCAGCGTGGCGTCGGAACCGCACTCATGCGTGAAATGGTCGCGTTGTGCGACAACTGGCTACAGGTGAGCCGAATGGAACTGACAGTATTCGTCGATAATGGCCCGGCTATCGCCCTTTATCAGCGTTTCGGTTTTGAGATTGAGGGAACGGCTAAAGGCTTCGCAATGCGGCACGGTGAACTGATCGACGCGCATTATATGGCGCGGGTTAAAGCCTGACGTGTGGAAGCAGAAAGAGCACCGAAGGCGCCCTTTCTGCTGATAAACACTGACAAGGTTCGCTGTCAGCTAGCGCCTGCGCAGGAAACAGGGTCAGATCGGAAAGACGCAAAAGCCGTCATCCATGACATGCTCGGCCCGCGCCGTCCTGCCGCGGGACGCTTTCCTATTCTGACCCAGTTCCCTGCGCGTTAAGCTTATTTATTGCTGTCAGATTCACCCGGGTTTGAGTTTGTCAGCAGTTTTAAATCTCAATAACCCGCACTCAAATCATCGATGCTCCGCGGATCGGAAGCGCCATAGAGCATGCCATCCGGCCCGATCATGATGCTCTGCGTACTGCCCATCGACGGCAGTACCTTCACATGCTGACCTTTGGTTTCCAGCAGACGCAGCGTATCGGGACTGAAGCCCTTCTCCACCCGCAGCTGATCCGGCAGCCACTGATGATGGAAGCGCGGCGCATTAGTGGCTTCCGCCACGTTCATCCCGAAATCGATGCTGTTAACCACCATCTGCAACACCGTGGTGATAATGCGGCTGCCGCCAGGACTGCCGGTCACCAGCCATGTTTTGCCCTCTTTGGCGACGATGGTCGGCGACATCGATGACAACGGACGTTTCGCCGGTTGCACCGCATTCGCTTCCCCGCCGACCAGCCCGTAGACATTGGGCGTGCCTGGCTTGGCTGAGAAGTCATCCATCTCGTTATTCATCAGGATGCCGCTGTTGCCCGCCACAATTCCGCTGCCGAAATAGGTGTTAAGCGTATAAGTCACCGCGACCGCATTCCCCTGCTTATCCACCACCGAGAAATGGGTAGTCTGATTGCTTTCATAAGGTTCGAGCTTGCCCGGTTTGATCTCGCTGGAGGGCCGCGCCTTCGCCACATCGATCTGCTGCGCCAGGGTTTTGGCATAGGCTTTACTGGTCAGCGCCTGCCACGGCACCTTCACGAAATCGGGATCGCCGAGATATTCCGAACGGTCCGCGTAGGCATATTTCTCCGCTTCCGCCATCACCTGCATGGCATCAGCACTGCCAAAGCCCATCTTCGCCAGATCGAAGTTCTCCAGGATATTCAGAATCTGCACGATGTGGATGCCACCGGATGACGGCGGCGGCATTGAGAAGACTTCATAGCCACGGTATGTCCCGCTAATTGGCTTACGCTCGACCGCACGATAGGCCGCCAGGTCAGCTTTGTTGATCAGCCCGCCATGCTGCGCCATCTCTCCGGCGATCTCATCCGCGATTTCACCTTTGTAAAAGGCATCCGGCCCCTGACGGGCAATCAGTTGCAGGCTGTGAGCGAGGTTCTTCTGCACCAGCCTATCGCCCTTCTGCCACGGCGTACCGTCCGGTTTGTAGAAGATCGCTTTGCTGTTGGGATGGGTGATCAGCACTTCTTTGCCGTAGGTCTTCAGGTCATCCGCCAGCGCGTCGTTGACCGGAATACCGTCACGCGCCAGTTTGATCGCCGGTGCCAGCAGCGTGCTCAGCGGCAGAGTGCCATATTTCTGCGCAGCCAGCGCCAGTCCGGCTACGGTGCCCGGCGTGCCTGAGGCGAGATGTGATGTCAGCGAGAGCTTGCTGTCGGCGTTGCCCTGCTTATCCAGGAACATGTCACGCGACGCGTGTCCCGGTGCCATCTCACGGAAATCGATAGCCGTGGCGCGGCCAGAGGCAGTGCGCAGCAGCATAAAACCGCCGCCGCCGAGGTTGCCCGCCTGCGGATGGGTCACGGCCAGCGCAAAGCCTACCGCCACCGCGGCATCCACCGCATTGCCGCCCTGACGCAGGATCTCCACGCCAACCTGCGTCGCCATCGCATCCACTGACGCTACCATGCCGTGCTGCGCTTTTACCGGGTGAAAAGTGTCACTGTCCACACCGTAGGAGACCGGAGGAGCCTGCGTTGGCGCGGCGTTAGCGCCTGCCACTACGGTGAAACTCATCACCAGCGACCAGCTAAGCTGACGCACTGTTTGCTGCATTTTCATCCTGCCACCATCCCATATTGTTATTTACATTTTTTTATCATTTCTGCAAGTGCCTACAAATACAGCAAAATAACCGGGGTTAAGTCAAATCAGGAATAGATCGGAAAGTAAGGTCTGTGATATCGGGTAAACTTATGGCTACGACCCTGATATCGGTGTACGCCGTTGTGCACCCAAAACCCTGTCGCTTTAAGGAAGGAGGAGTGATGAAAAAGTGGATGATTATTCTGGCCGCTCTGCTGCCTTTCGCCAGTCAGGCGAACACGCTGAACAGCACTAACGATCCGAATAAACCTGGCTATAACCCCAGCCAGCAGCGGATGCAGTCGCAGATGCAGACCCAGCAGCAGCAGCAACAGCTGAAGCTGCGCCAGGATCAGCAGCGTCAGACGCAGGACACGCAGCGTAAAATGCAGGAGCAGCGGAACAGCGCCCAGCAGCGGGTGATTACCACGCAGCCGGGCCAGCAGAATCAGAATCAGAATCTAAACCAGAACTAACTAAAATCGGGGCCGATGATGTCGATGGCGTCAGTACAGATGGCATCGACGCCCCATTTCAGCAATTCCCGCGCCCGATCCGGGCTGTTCACGGTGTAAACCAGAATCTTCAGGCCTGCGGCTTTCAGTTCGGCGACCCGCTCAGCGGTCAGCACCTTATGATTAAGATGAATTGAGACACACGCCAGCGCAGCTGTTTTCTCCTGCCACTGCGGGTCCCAGCTGTGCGACAGCAGGCCACGCGGCAACTGCGGCTCTGCCTTCATCGCGGCTTCCAGCGCTTCAAAAGAGAACGAAGAGAGCAACGGTGCGACCTGATCCTGCCACAGTATCGCGGCAGCCTGTGCCACGGCGCGTCCGGTTTCAGCATCGCTGCCGGTGGTCGGTTTGATTTCGATGTTCGCCATCATCTGATGCTGACGGCAGCGTGCCGCCACCTGATCCAGCCGCGCCAGCTTTTCACCGGTAAACGCGTTGCTAAACCAGCTGCCCGCATCAAGCTGCGACAGCTTCTCCCACGGCAGCTGACCCGCCACGCCCCAGCCGTTGCTGGTGCGATCGAGCGTGTCGTCATGCAGCAGGAAGATCTGCGCATCGGCCGATAATTTGGCATCAAATTCAATCATCTGATGACCATATTTCGCGCCGGTGTCGATCGCCGCCAGCGTATTTTCCGGTGCCAGTTTACCGCCGCCGCGATGGGCGACGATGCGGGGATAGGGCCAGTGTTGTGTGCTCATTCCAGACGCTTTCCATGAGTTGAATCGAAGAAGTGTAACGCATCTGACGGCAGATGCAGCCACAGCGTACTGCCTGGCTGCGGGCGTTCACTGTGGGCTAAGCGTACCACCAGTGGCGTGTCACCGATGCGGCCATGTGCCAGATTATCAGCCCCCAGCATCTCCAGCGTGTCGACCCGCAGCGGCACGCCGCCCTGCTCGCGGCTACTGAGCCGGATGTGCTCTGGCCGGATGCCCAGCACCACCGGTCGGTTAGCCCATTTCGCTTTTGTATCGCTGAGCGGCAGGGCGTGCGAGGCGTCGAGGTCAAAGCGTGATCCATCGCTGCTGAACTGCCCTTTCAGCAGATTCATGGCGGGCGCGCCAATAAACGAGGCAACAAACTGGCTGGCGGGACGCTCATACACCTCGACTGGTGTGCCGAGCTGCTCGACCACCCCTTTGTTCATCACCATCACCCGCTGCGCCAGCGTCATCGCCTCCACCTGATCGTGGGTAACATAGAGGCTGGTGGTCTGTAAGCGGCGATGCAGCTGCTGCAGTTCCAGCCGCATCTGCACCCGCAGACGGGCATCAAGGTTGGAGAGCGGCTCATCAAACAGAAAAACTGCCGGTTCACGCACGATCGCGCGGCCCATCGCCACGCGCTGCCGCTGTCCGCCGGAGAGTTCGCGAGGCCGACGCATCAGCAGATGATCCAGTTCCAGACTGCGCGCCGCGTCGAGCACCCGCTGGCGGACCTGCTCTTTGCCCATGCCACGGATTTTCAGGCCATAGGCCATGTTCTCATCCACCGACATATGGGGATAGAGCGCGTAGTTCTGGAACACCATTGCAATCCCGCGATCTTTTGGCTCTTCCTGAGTAACGCGCCGGTCGTCGATATAGATATCGCCGGAGCTGACGCGCTCCAGTCCGGCCACCATGCGCAGCAGGGTCGATTTACCGCAGCCGGATGGCCCGACCATCACCATAAATTCGCCGTCATTGATGGTGACATTCAGCGGCTGGATGATCTGATTTTTGCCATCGTAGGATTTGGTTACTGCCTGAAGGGTTACGCCTGCCATCTTATTTCTCACTCTCAACCAGACCGCGCACAAAGGCACGCTGCATGACTAACACCACCACCAATGGTGGGATCAGGGTTAATAACATTGCCGCCATCACTTCGTTCCACTGGGTCGGTGAGCCGCTGGTGGAGATCATGCTTTTGATCCCCGCCACCGCCGTGCCGAGGCTGGCGTCATTGATGATCAGCAGCGGCCAGAGGTACTGGTTCCAGCCGTAGATAAAGGTGATCACAAACAGCGCCGCCAGATTGGTTTTCGACAGCGGCAGAACAATGTCGATAAAGAAGCGCATCGCGCTGGCACCATCGATGCGTGCCGCCTCCACCAGCTCATCCGGCAGCGACATAAAGAACTGGCGGAACAGGAAAGTGGCGGTCGCCGAAGCCATCAGCGGCAGGGTTAATCCGCTGTAGCTGTCGAGCAGGTTGAGATCGGCAATCACCTGCACCGTCGGGAAGATACGCACCTCAACCGGCAGCATCAGGGTGATGAAGATCAGCCAGAAAAAGAGCGTGCGCAGCGGAAAGCGAAACCAGACCAGCGCAAACGCTGACAGCATCGACACCGTGATTTTGCCGAAGGTGATGCCCAGCGCCATGATCATGCTGTTGAGCAGCATCAGGCCAAACGCCGGCCCGTTGCCGTTGACGCCATGCGTCCAGATGCGCGAGATGTTCTCCCACAGGTGCGTGCCGGGCACCAGCGTCATCGGCACATGATAGACCGCTTCGTTATCCAGCGTCGCCGCCACAAAGGCAACATAGAGTGGAAACAGGATGGTGAGCACGCCCAGCACCAGCACGAAGTGGCTGAAGAGATCCAGCCCGCGTCGATTCTCAATCATTGGTATTGCACCTTACGTTCAACAAAGCGGAACTGGAGCACCGTCAGCCCGATGACCAGCAGCATCAGCACCACCGACTGCGCAGCGGACGAGGAGAGATCCAGACCGGTAAAGCCTTCGCGATAGATTTTGTAGATCAGCGTGGTGGTCGCCTGCACCGGCCCGCCGCCGGTGGCGGCATCGATCACCGGGAAGGTATCGAAGAAGGCGTAGATCAGATTCACCACCAGCAGGAAGAAGCTGACCGGCGTAATCAGCGGCAGCGAGAGGTTGAAGAAGCGACGCACCGGTCCGGCACCGTCAATGGCGGCGGCTTCCACCAGCGATTTGGGGATCGATTGCAGTGCGGCTAAGAAGAACAGGAAGTTGTAGCTCATCTGCTGCCAGATTGATGCCAGCACAATCAGGAACATCGCCTGACCGCTGTTTTGCGCATAGTTCCAGTTGTAGCCGATGTGGTTCAGCAGATAGCTGAACAGGCCCAGGCCCGGATTAAACAGGAACATCCACAGTACCGCGGCCACGACAGGCGCAACGGCGTAGGGCAGCAGCAACAGCGTCTGATAGAGACGGCGCAGCCGCACCACATAATCCACCAGCGCCGCCAGCAGCAGCGAGAAGACCATGCCGAACACCGTGACCATGCCGCTGAATTTTATGGTGGTCCAGAACGAATCCAGATAGTAAGGATCGGCAAACAGGCGTCTGAAATTTTCCAGCCCGACAAAGCTGCTGGAGATGCCAAAGGGATCGAGGCTTTGCAGCGAGTACCACAGCGCTTCACCGGCAGGCCAGAGAAAGAAGATGGCGGTAATCAGCAGTTGCGGCAGCACCAGAAGATAGGGCAACAGACTGGTGCGAAAGACCGGACGAGATGAAGACATGGCATACCTGGCGTCAGAGAGAGGGGCCAGCCTGAGCTGGCCCGCAAGGAGAGATTACTTCACCTGCTGCTGGAAGCGGCGCAGCAACTCATTACCGCGTTTCACTGCGTTATCCATCGCGTTCTGCGGCGACTGCTTGCCGGTCCAGACGCTTTCCAGCTCTTCGTCGATCACGGTACGAATCTGCGGCATATTGCCCAGACGCATGCCTTTAGTGAACGGCAGTGGCGGTTTGTTCATCATCTGTCGGGTGGCGATATCCGCACCCGGATTCTTATCGTAGAAGCCCTGCTGTTTAGTCAGCTCGTAGGCGGCGGTGGTAATCGGCAGATAGCCGGTTTTCTGGTGCCATTCCGCGGCGATTTCTGGTTTAGCGAGGAACTGCATAAACTCAGCCACGCCTTTGTAGGTTGTCGCATCTTTGCCTTTCATCACCCACAGGCTGGCACCGCCGATCAGGGCGTTCTGCGGCGCATTCGGCACTGTCTCGTCATACGGCATCATGCCAACACCGAAGTTGAATTTGGCGTAATGACGGATATCAGCCAGCGAACCGGATGAGGCGGTGGTGATGCCGCAGTCGCCGTTGTAGAACTTGGCGGTGGACTCATCTTTGCGGCCAAAATAGGTGAAGTCCCCTTTCTTGTTCATCGCTTCCAGCAGCTCGATATGACGAACCAGTACCGGCTTGTTGAACTCCAGCACCGCATCAAGTCCGTCAAACCCGTTGTTTTTGGTCGCTACCGGCAGAGCGTGCCAGGCGCTGAAGTTTTCAATCTGGATCCAGCCCTGCCAGCCGCTGGCGTAGCCACAGCTCATGCCCGATTTGCGCAGGGCAGCGGCATCCATCGCCAGCTCCTGCCAGGTTTTCGGTGGTTGATCCGGGTTCAGACCCGCTTTTTTAAAGGCATCTTTGTTGTAGTAGAGCACTGGCGTCGAGCTATTGAACGGCTGAGAGATCAGCTGACCTTTGCTGTCGCTGTAGTAGCCCGCCACCGTTGGCACGAACTGCTTTTCATCAAAGGGGATACCGGCGTCTTTGAAGACCTGATGCACCGGCACAATCGCCTGCGAGGCCATCATGGTCGCCGTACCGACTTCATAAACCTGCAGCACCGCAGGGGCTTTGCCACTGCGCACTGCCGCAATCCCTGCTGCCAGGCTCTGCTCGTAGTTACCTTTGTAGGTCGGAACAATTTTGTAATCGGGATGCGTCTGGTTAAAACGCTGTGCCAGCGAATCCACTTCTTTGCCTAGCTCGCCTTCCATAGAGTGCCAGAAAGGGATCTCAGTGGCGGCCATGGCATGGCTGCTGAGCGTCAGACCGAGCAGCACGCTCATCAGGCTACGACGAAAGGTAACGACGGACATAGAATTTTCCTGTGCAGGTAAATACGCGTGAAATCACGGATTTCTGTTTCGCGAAGTAACATGACACGGGGAAATGAAGGATTAATAACAGAAAGATGACAGCCGGGTGACAGACCGGTATGCGCAAAAGAGGAGTCTGGCAGCGCAGCGGTAACGCGTCACTGCTGCCAGGTTTTGGTTACATAATTTGCAGAGCGGCTGGGCAGTAAAAAAGCCCGCAGCGGGTTTTCACTTCACCAAACTTAAAGACTGATGGCGATACACCCCTCACCAATTTCAAAAGGCCGTTGGCGGCAACACCCACACCGATGCTCAAGGCCGTCGGCGGCGCAGGCAGGTTGCGGGCGGACAGCGCGCAGTCACCGGAGCGTACACGTAGTACGTGAGGATGGCGAGCACTGCCCAACCACAACCTGACCAGTAAGCCAGGCCTGTGTACCAAAGCGCGCAGCCACCGGAGCGTAAACATATACGTGAGGATGGCGAGCACTGCCCAACCACAACCTGGCAAGCAAGCCAGGCCTCTGAATATTAAGCTCCGAGGTACGCGCTGCGGACGGCTTCGTTGGAAAGAAGTGCTGAACCTGTGTCTTCGAGCACCACATGCCCGTTCTCCAGCACATAGCCCCTATCCGCCAGCTTCAGCGCCTGATTCGCATTCTGCTCCACCAGGAAAATAGTCATCCCCTCGCTGCGCAGCTGCTCAATGGTGTCGAAGATTTGCTGAATAATGATCGGTGCCAGTCCCAGCGACGGTTCGTCCAGCAACAGCAGGCGCGGCTGGCTCATCAGCGCACGGCCAATCGCCAGCATCTGCTGTTCGCCGCCCGACATCGTCCCGGCGCGCTGGATTTTACGCTCCTCCAGACGCGGGAAGAGTTCATAAACGCGCTTGATCCGCGTCAGATAGTCCGGACGGCTGGCAAAAAAGCCCCCCATCGCCAGGTTCTCTTCTACCGTCATGCGCGAAAAGACCCGCCGGCCTTCCGGCACGATGGCGATCGCTTCACGCATAATGCGCGAGGTTTGCCAGTCGGTGATGGTTTTGCCATCAAAGGTAATGGTGCCCTGCGTCGCGCGCGGTTCGCCGCACAGCGTACCCAGCAGCGTGGTTTTTCCGGCACCGTTAGCGCCAATCAGGGTGACGATTTCGCCCTGATTGATATAGAGGCTGACGTTGTGCAGCGCCTGAATTTTGCCGTAGTGGGCGCTGACGTTCTCAATGGTTAACATCGCATTTGCCATCTCAGGCCTCTCCTAAATAGGCACGAATGACATCCGGGTTATTACGAATCTCTTCCGGCGTTCCGTTAGCCAGCGGCGTTCCCTGATTGACCACATAAATACGGTCAGAAATCCCCATCACCAGCTTCATATCATGTTCAATCAGCAGCACCGACACCTTGTGTTCACCACGCAGCTCCGCAATCAGCGCGTCCAGCTCGTGCGTCTCTTTGGGATTAAGGCCCGCCGCCGGTTCATCCAGCATCAGGATTTCCGGGCGCGTCACCATACAGCGCGCAATCTCCAGCCGACGCTGCTGACCATAGGCCAGATTGCCCGCCTGACGGTTAGCCAGATCCAGCAGCCCCACCCGCTCCAGCCAGATCGCCGCACGATCCAGCGCCTCGCTCTCACTGCGGCGAAACGCCGGGGTTTTCAGCAGACCGGAAAATACACCACTTTTCAGATGCTGATGTTGCGCCACCAGCAGATTCTCAATGACCGTCATCTCACGGAACAGACGCACATGCTGGAACGTCCGCACGATGCCCATCCGCGCAATCTTCTGGCCCGGCACCCCTTCCAGATGCTGCTCACGCAATGTGATCGTCCCGCCGGTTGGCTTGTAAAAGCCGGTCAGGCAGTTGAACACGGTGGTTTTACCGGCACCGTTGGGACCAATCAGCGAAACGATCTCCTGCGGACGCAGCTCCAGCGCCACATTGTTCACGGCTAACAGACCGCCGAAGCGCATCATCAGGCCTTCAACGGCTAATAAAGGCTGAATCATGCCTGCTCTCCTTGTTTACCGGTTCTGAGCTTCAGATGCGGACGCTTCATCGGCAACAGGCCCTGCGGACGCCAGATCATCATCAGCACCATCAGGCCACCCAGCACCAGCATGCTGTACTCATTGAGATCGCGCATCAGCTCGCGTGACACCACCAGCAGAATGGCGGCCAGAATCACCGCAAACTGCGAACCCATCCCGCCCAGCACCACAATCGCCAGCACAAAGGCGGATTCGACAAAGGTAAAGGATTCCGGGCTGACAAAGCCCTGACGTGCCGCGAACAGGCTGCCGGCAAAACCGGCAAACGCGGCACTGATGGTAAAGGCGGTCAGCTTGATGCGGGTCGGGCTGAGGCCCAGTGAACGACAGGCAATCTCATCCTCACGCAGGGCTTCCCAGGCTCGGCCCAGCGGCATCCGCAGCAGCCGGTTGATCACAAACAACGTCAGCACCACCAGCAGCAGCGCCACCAGGTAGAGGAAGATAATGCGGTCGCTGGGATCGTACTTCAGCCCAAAGAAGTTATGGAAGGTATCCCAGCCGCCTTCCCGCGGCGTACGACCAAACTCCAGACCAAACAGCGTCGGTTTCGGGATCTGGCTGATGCCGTTCGGCCCGCCGGTCAGGGCGGTATTGTTCAGCAGCAGAATACGCACGATCTCACCGAAGCCCAGCGTCACTATCGCCAGATAGTCGCCGCGCAGTCGCAGCACCGGGAAGCCCAGCAGCAGACCAAACAGCGCGGCAACTATGCCGGAGAGCGGCAGGCACTGCCAGAAGCCGAGACCGTAATAGTGGTTCAGCAGCGCAAAGGTGTAGGCACCGATGGCGTAAAAGCCGCCATAACCCAGCACCAGCAGGCCAGAGAGGCCGACCACCACGTTTAAGCCCAGGCCGAGCATCACGTAGATCAGCGTCATGGTGGCGATATCCACGGTGCCGCGTGACACCAGGAATGGCCAGGCAACGGCGGCGATAATCAGCACCGCCATCACCAGCTTCTGCTTCGGCGTCGAGCCATCCAGACCCGGTAACACCAGCGCCGGACCGGAAATTTTCTTCAGGCCGCTTTGCCATACCGGACGCAGCAGCTGAAACAGAAACACCACCGCACAGCCTGTGGCGATCCAGTTCCAGCGCACGCTACCGGCGTTCTGCACCACCAGATTAGTGCCGTCCAGATTCAGGCGCAGCCCCATAAAGAAGGTGGCGAGCACCAGCAGCATCACCGAGGAGATCAGGGCATTGATAAAGGAAGTCTTCATACTTTTTCGACCTCCGGGCGACCCAGAATCCCGGTCGGCATCACCAGTAGCACCACAATCAGCAGGGCAAACGAGACCACATCTTTATATTCTGTGCTGAGATAGGCCGAGGTCAGCGCCTCGGCGATGCCCAGCACCAGGCCGCCAATCATCGCGCCCGGAATACTGCCAATCCCGCCCAGCACAGCGGCGGTGAACGCCTTCATACCTGCCATAAAGCCGATGAAGGGGTTGATTGAACCGTAGAACTGTCCCAGCAATACGCCCGCCACCGCGGCCATCGCGGCACCGATAACAAATGTCAGCGAGATCACGCGGTCCGTGTTTATTCCCAGCAGGCTGGCCATTTTCAGGTCTTCTGCGCAGGCGCGGCAGGCGCGGCCCATGCGTGAGTAGCGGATAAAGGTGGTCAGCGCCAGCATCGCCAGGAACGTCACCACCCAGATCACTATCTGCATGGTAGAAATCGTGGCGGCAAAGCCGTTGCTCTCGCCTACCGTCCACTGTCCGGTAATCAGACTCGGCAGCGCCAGGTCGCGTGAACCCTGCGTCAGGCTGACGTAGTTTTGCAGGAATATCGACATCCCGATGGCGGAGATCAGCGCAATCAGGCGCTTGGACGAGCGCACAGGCCGGTAGGCGACGCGCTCAATGCTCCAGCCGTAGGCGCTGGAGATAATTACCGCCATCACAAAGCCGGCCGCAATCATCAGCCAGGTGGTGTCGATGCCCATCATCATCAGGGCGGCAATCACGATAAAGGAGACATAGCTACCGATCATGTAGACCTCGCCGTGGGCGAAGTTGATCATGCCGATAATGCCGTAAACCATGGTGTAACCGATGGCGATCAGCGCGTAGGTGCTGCCCAGGGTCACACCGTTAAACATCTGCTGAATAAAATAGAGAAACTGCTCGGACATACCTTGACCCTTACTTAACCGATCGTGGGCGATCGGGGTACAAAAAACGCCTGGCAGACCAGCACCAGGCGTTCGTGTCGCTGGTCAGGGGAAACCGGTTAACCGGTCTTCCGCTCACCACAAAACAGCCTGGTTTACTTCACAGCAGTCGAGGTGCCATCGGCATGCCATTTAAAGACGCCGAATTCAAAGCCCTTAAGGTCACCCTTCTCATCCCAGTTCAGGTTGCCCATCACGGTTGGCACCGCGGCACCTTCCTTGAGGTTTTTCACGATAGCGTCCGGCTCAGCGCTCTTGCTGCGCTCCATGCCGGTTGCCAGCGACTGCAGTGCGGCATAGGTGGTCCAGACGAACGGTCCGGTCGGATCCAGTTTCTTCGCTTTCAGCGCTTCCACGATCGGTTTGTTGGTTTCAACCTGGTCGTAGCGTTTTGGCAGGGTCACCAGCATGCCTTCAGAAGCGGCACCGGCGATGTTCGACAGCGAGGCGTTACCCACGCCTTCCGGTCCCATAAACTGGGTTTTCAGGCCCGCAGCACGTGCCTGACGCACGATCTGGCCCATTTCCGGGTAGTAACCGCCGAAATAGACGAAATCGACGTTCTCTTTCTTGAAGCGCGCGACCAGCGTAGAGAAATCTTTATCGCCAGCGGTGATACCTTCAAACATCACGATATTAGCGCCCTGCTTTTTCAGGCTCTCCTGTACGGAGCGCGCCAGGCCTTCGCCATACTGCTGTTTGTCATGCACTACGGCGATGCGCTGCGGTTTAAGCTCGCTCATCACATATTTCGCGGCGGTCGGACCCTGATCGGAGTCGAGACCGGTGGTGCGCATAATCAGTTTATAGCCGCGGGAAGTCAGGTCAGGGGCGGTCGCCGCCGGGGTAATCATCAGCACGCCTTCATCTTCATAGATGTCAGAAGCGGGCTGGGTGGATGAAGAGCAGAGATGACCGATCACGTAGCGGATGCCGTCGTTAATCACCTTGTTCGCTACCGCAACCGCCTGTTTCGGGTCACAGGCGTCGTCATATTTCACCGCAACCAGTTTGTTGCCGTTAACACCGCCTTTGGCGTTGATATCTTCAATTGCCTGAGTCGCACCGGCGAACTGCATGTCGCCGTACTGCGCCACCGGGCCAGACATTGCGCCGACAATCGCCACTTTGATATCTTCAGCCAGCGCCGCATGGCTCATCGCCAGTGCTACACATCCCGCCAGTAATGCGCGACCTTTCATTTTCATCCTGACTACCCCATTTGTTTTGTCGTGTATGTTGTGAGTGTTTGTGCTGTCAGATAAAGTCGAAAACTGATTAAGCATGAATGACTTAGCGTACTTTTCTGACATTATTTATTAATAAGGCTTTATTTTTCAGGTTATTAAACAGGAAGTTTCTTCTGTAAATCAACTGACATATTCAGAATTGACTGAGTGAAACAGCATAATACACTGGAGGCAACGGCCGGTTTTTCACCGCTTTGCCAGCGCGTTATGCTGGATTGATCGCACGCTCTCCCTGTTTACAACTATCATCCTGGCATCCCGACCATCTTTTGACCTGTTTTATTGATGAAAATGTGGTAGCACTCTGGTTGTACATTTTCGCTGCACTTTCCCCTGTTACAGAGGTTTTTGTTATGAAGCTCACTATCCAGCGTTTAACCACGCTGACCGCGCAGGACCGCATCGATCTTGGCAAAGTCTGGCCGGATCTGGAGATTGAACAACTGGAGCAGCAGCTGGATGAGCGCCATCGTCTCTATGCTGCCCGTTTTAACGACCGGCTACTGGCGGGTTTGCAGCTGGAAATCGCCGGGATCCACGGCAAAATTCACCGGCTGTCGGTGCGCGATGTCACCCGGCGACGCGGGGTGGGACAATATTTACTGGAGGAGACGATCAGGCAGAATGGGTCGATAGCGGACTGGTGGATTGCCGATGATGGCAGTGACGATCAGCAGGTGCGGGCAGCCTTTATGCAGGCGTGTGGCTTCAGGGCGCAGAGTGACGGCTGGATAATGGCGGTAGAATAGTCAGGCGCAGAAAAACAAAAAGGGCGACATAAAGTCGCCCCTTAAGATGTCGAAGTGCGTTACGCTTCGATCGCCATACGCAGTTTCTTCATGGCGTTCTTTTCCAGCTGCCGGACACGTTCGGCTGACACGCCGTACTGATCGGCCAGCTCCTGCAGCGTGGTTTTATTGTCTTCGTCCAGCCAGCGGGCGCGAATAATGTGCTGACTACGCTCATCCAGACCTTCCATCGCATAGCTCAGCTTGTCAGCCGCATGCGCATCCCAGTTATCCTCTTCAATGCCGTCAGCAAAGTCAGAGGTTTTATCCTGAAGATAAAGCACGGGCGCCATAGATCGGCCTTCGCTGCTCTCGTCGTCGGCAGACATATCAAAGGTCATATCCTGCGCGGCCATACGCGATTCCATTTCACGCACATCTTTGCTGCTTACGCCCAGCTCACGCGCAACCATCTCGACTTCGTCCTGATTGAACCAGCCCAGACGCTGCTTGGTTTTACGCAGGTTAAAGAACAGCTTACGCTGTGCTTTGGTGGTCGCGACTTTCACGATACGCCAGTTACGCAGCACGTATTCGTGAATCTCCGCTTTAATCCAGTGCACGGCAAACGAAACCAGACGCACGCCCACTTCTGGGTTGAAGCGACGTACCGCTTTCATCAGGCCGATATTGCCTTCCTGGACCAGGTCAGCCTGTGGCAGACCGTAGCCGGAGTAATTACGAGCGATATGAACTACAAAGCGTAGGTGAGACAGGATCAGCGTCTTTGCCGCATCCAGATCGCCCTGGTAATGCAGCCGTTCAGCCAACGCTTTTTCCTCTTCTGCCGAGAGCATCGGCCAGGTATTAGCAGCCCGGACGTAAGACTCCAGGTTGCCAAGAGGAGCAATAGCTAAAGTTTGCATTTCTTTGGTCATTCAAACCCTCACAAATTCAGTGGAATTGCCGCACATTTCCCTGCGCAGACGATACATTACGTCAACGTCGCGCGAAATCCGAAAGCAATCTGTGCTACTTAGAGTGGTAAAGTTATCCACAAGTTCAATTATAGCGGTGAATATTTTACACACAGATGACAGGAAGGGAAGAGGGGAAATATCCTCTGCACCCACCATCGGTAGCAGAGGACCATTATAACAAAAAAATGTTGCAGGCGTTTACTGCGGCGTAAATCGACGTAAATGTTGTACCGTGGCCAGCCACGCAGCCACCCAGCCGATGATCGCCGCAATCAGTAACAGCAGCAGCGCCTCATCCCAGGAGAAGCCTTCCAGCGAGAAGGTGGTACCAAATACCGTCGCTACACTGGCAACAACGGACTGCAGACGCAGCACCAGCACTTCCGACAGCAGCAGCGACAGCACCGCCCCGCTGAAGCCCAGCAGCGCCCCGCCATAGAGGAATGGACGCAGGATAAAGCCGTCAGTGGCGCCAATCAGCTTCTGCACGTTAATGGTGTCGCGTCGGGCAAAGATGCTGAGCCGGACGCTGTTACCGATCACCAGGAACACAGCCACGATCATCAGCACGCCAATCATTGAGGCGATCTGCCCCACCAGCCCGGTCAGCGCCGCCAGCCGCGCAAACCAGCTATCATCCATCCGCACTTCATCCACGCCCTGCACTTTGGTCACCCGATCGCGCAGGCTTTGCATGGTGTCTGAGTTCTGGAAATTGAGCTTAGGTGTAATGATGGCCACCGCAGGCAGCGGATTCTGCTCCAGCATATCCATTGCGCCGCCAAAGCCTGACCAGTTGCGGAACTCGTTCAGCGCCTCTTCCCGCGTCAGGTAGTTGACGTTATCCACGCCTTCGACCTGCTTGAGCTGCGCCACCACGTTTTCTGCCGCCGTGTCATCCAGCGTTTTGGAGAGATAAACGGTTAACTGCGGCGCAGGATACCACTGCGTTGCCGCCTGGCTGACGTTTTTCCACACCATGTAGCAGACGCTGGGCAGCGTCAGTGAAATGGCGATGACCATCACCGTCAGCAGGGTTGCCAGCGGCTGACGCCACATATCAGAAAGCGTACCGCGCAGCGCATAGCGCCACTGCTCCTGCCAGCCGCCTTTCAGCGCTTTGCTCTTCGACTGCTGCTTCGCTTTCGGCGCAGCCGGACGTTTAATGCGTTTATTGACCATCGTGGCCTCCGTGCAGACGTCCCTGATTCAGCGTCATCATCCGGTAGTTGCGTCGGGCGATAAGACCGCTGTCATGCGTCGCCATCAGGACGGTGACGCCGACGCGGTTAAACTCTTCGAACAGGCGCAGAATATCTTCTGACAGCGCGTCGTCAAGGTTACCGGTCGGTTCATCGGCCAGCAGCACGGCTGGCTTGTTCACCACCGCACGGGCGATGCCCACACGCTGCTGTTCACCGCCAGAAAGCTGAATCGGATAACTTTTCGCTTTGTCGAGCAGACCCACTTTATCCAGTGCTGCCGAAACGCGACGACGAATGTCTTCGCCGCTGGCACCGGAGATAATCAGCGGGATCGCCACATTTTCATAAACCGAACGATCCATCAGCAGGTGGTGATCCTGGAAAATCATGCCGATCTGACGACGCAGGAAAGGCACCTCGCTGTTACGCAGGCGGGAAATGTCATGGCCGCTGAACCAGATTTTTCCGGCACTCGGGCGCTCAATGCCACAAATCAGCTTCAGCAAGGTACTTTTACCGGCACCGGAGTGGCCGGTCAGAAACGCCATTTCGCCGGGACGCAGACGGAAATCTACCCCCTGCAGCGCCTGACGTCCGCCGAGATATGCCTTACTGACCTCTTCAAAGCGAATCATCCTAATTAGTCCTCTCGGGCAAACAGTGCCTCAATAAAATCTTCCGCCTTAAACGGCCGTAAATCTTCAATGCCTTCACCGACACCAATGTAGCGAATCGGAATACCGAACTGATCGGCCACCGAGAAGATCACGCCGCCTTTGGCGGTGCCATCCAGCTTGGTGAGCGCAATCCCGGTCACGCCAACGGCTTCATTAAACAGTCGGGCCTGGCTGACCGCATTCTGTCCGGTGCTGGCATCCAGCGTCAGCATCACTTCGTGTGGCGCTGAATCATCCAGTTTCTTCATCACGCGGGTGATTTTTTTCAGCTCTTCCATCAGGTGCGATTTGTTCTGCAGACGACCCGCGGTATCGGCAATCAGCACGTCAACGCCACGCGATTTAGCCGCCTGAATAGCATCGAAGATCACCGAAGCGGAATCTGCACCGGTGTGCTGAGCAATCACCGGAATGTTATTGCGCTGGCCCCACACCTGCAGCTGCTCAACAGCCGCGGCGCGGAAGGTATCACCAGCCGCTAACATCACGGATTTGCCTTCAGCCTGATACTGGCGCGCCAGTTTACCGATGGTGGTGGTTTTACCTACACCATTGACGCCAACCATCAGGATCACAAACGGCGTTTTGCCTGAGACGTCCAGTGGCGCATCCACTTTCGCCAGAATCGAGGCCATCTCCGCTTTCAGCAGGCCGAAGAGCGCTTCCGCGTCACGCAGTTGCTTGCGGTTTGCCTGCTGGGTCAGATGCGTGATGATGCGGCGAGTGGTATCCACACCCACATCCGCAATCAGCAGCTGCTCTTCCAGCTCGTCAAACAGCTCATCATCAATCTTTTTGCCACGGAACAGGCTGATAAAACCGGAACCGAGGTTCTGACGGGTTTTCACCAGGCTGCGCTTCAGGCGGGCAAAGAAGCCCTCTTTGCTGGGACGCTCCTGCTCCTGCACGATGAGTGGCGCGGCGGCCAGCGGGAGATCGCTGACGGTATCGGATAATGTCTCTGCCGGTTCCGCGTCGGTGACTTCGGCTTCGCCCAGTGCCAGTGCGGTCAGCTCTTCCTCGGTCAGCGGCGCTTCGGCTTCGCTGTGCGGGGTTTCAACGATCCCGGCGTCATCCAGCGCCAGCGCGGTCAGCTCTTCTTCGCTTAACGGCGCGTCCGCTTCGCTGTCCGGGGTTTCAACGATCGGGGCGTCGCCCAGTGCCAGCGCGGTCAGCTCTTCTTCGCTTAATGCCGCGTCCGCTTCGCTGTGCGGGGTTTCAACGATCGGGGCGTCGCCCAGTGCCAGCGCGGTCAGCTCTTCTTCGCTTAACGGCGCATCTGCCGGAGCCTCGTCAGCGATCGGCGTGACCACGTCGTCGGCGTCAATAACCGGCGTCGCGTCATGTTCAGGTGCGGCGATTTCCAGTAGCGCTTCAGGATCGGCCTCAATCGGCGCAGCTTCATCCAGCACCATGGGTGCTGACTCATGCGGCGCTGCCGCGGTGACTTCCGCCTCACGCTGCTGCCCGGCCACCGTTTCGGTGATAACGACAGTCTCTTCCGCTTGCGCTTCAGCCTGGCTTAATGCCGGGGCGGCCTGTTCTGCCTGCTGCTCTGCGGGTTCTGCGACCTCTTGTGTCTGCTCCTCCGCGACAGGTTGTTTCTCTTCCTCTTTGCCAAATCCCAGCCAGGAAAAAAAGCCACGTTTTTTCTCTTTTGCCATTGTGTGACGACACTCCTCGATGGCTTTGTCCCGGTCGCGCGTGGTTTCCAGGGGTAAATCAATGAAAGTTGGTCAGCGCCAGACCGGCGTAAACCACAGAATAATGCATGACTTCAGCAACTCAGTAGTCTAACACTTTCCAGCCAGCTCACCACAGCACCCTTTTTTAACGTTTCTTCTCACCGATTCGCCCGTTAAACTACGCAACAAATTATGACGAGTTGTGAGCAAGATGAATAAAAACCCCCGCAGTACAGGCGGTGCCGGGCAGATTCGCATCATTGGCGGCCAGTGGCGCGGACGCAAACTGCCGGTGCCGGACAGCGCCGGACTGCGCCCGACCACCGATCGGGTACGTGAGACGCTGTTTAACTGGCTGGCCCCGGTGCTGCCAGAAGCGCGCTGCCTCGACTGCTTTGCCGGTAGCGGCGCATTAGGACTGGAAGCCCTGTCGCGTTACGCGGGATCGGCGACGCTGCTGGAGCTGGAACGGCCGGTGGCGCAGCAGCTGACAAAAAATCTGCAGACGTTGCGCGCCAGTAATGGCACCGTGATTCAGACCAATGCGTTAAACTGGCTGGCACAGCCAGGTGAACCCTTTGATGTGGTGTTTATCGATCCGCCGTTTCGTCAGGGATTGCTGGAACAGACGTTACAGTTGCTGGAGCAGAATCACTGGCTGGCCGATCAGGCGCTGATTTACGTCGAAAGTGAAGTGGAAAATGGCGCACCGCCGGTGCCGCCAGAGTGGGATCTTTATCGCGAGAAAATAGCCGGACAAGTGGCTTATCGTTTGTATCAACGTCAACAGGAGACGCAGGATGTTACTTAATTTGGGGCGTCTGTTGATGCTATGCGTGTGGGGATTTTTACTGGCTAACCTGGTTCATCCCTACCCGAAACCGCTGACTTATTTTATCAACGTTGCGCTGATTTTCATGATCCTGATGCATGGCCTGCAGCTGGTGTTACTGCGCACCACGCAGACCAAAGATGCGCCGCCGATTGACCGCGTCACCCAGGCCAAAGTGTTTCTGTTCGGGGTATTCGAACTGGTCGCCTGGCAGAAGAAAAACTTCCCACGCAAGAAATAATTCCGGGCGGGCGCACTGCCCGCCGGTTACTGCCGGGGTGTGAAGCTGATAAAGCGCGTGCCCTGCATCTTCAGCTCGCCTCTGGCGCCCTTGTCCAGCTGATGATATTCCGCCTCTTTAAGCTGCACTTTGATGTCGCTGGCACCGTTAAGCGGGTGAAACAGCACCTCGTAGCGCATCTCTTCCCCGGCGATCACTTCCCGCTGCCGTGAACGGCGATTGGGTGCAGGAAATTCACGTTTGGTTTTGACCTCAACCTGCAGAGAACGCTCGGGTGAAGCGTCATTCACCGCCACTTCCCGGCGTTGCTTAATAAACTGACGGGTCGCCAGCACGGCGATAATCGCCAGAACGATGATAAAGATTAGCGGCGGTTTGCTCATAGCGTTCTTGTGCCTGCAGGATGATTAATCAGGCGGCAAAGCATACAACCAGAGTTGCCTGATTGTCACATCTCAGAGGCTTAACCTAAACTGAAAGGGATATTTTGGGATCTTTCACCATTTTGAACAAAAAAGGGAGAAACAATGCTCTGGTCTTTCCTCGCTGTACTTTTCTCCGGCTGGCTCTATGTCGACGCCACCTATCGCGGCCCGCAATGGCAACGCTGGTTATTTAAGCCGGTCACGCTGCTGCTGCTTGTCGGGCTGGCCTGGCAGGCACCGGTGCTACAGACTACGGACTACCTGATTCTGGCCGGTCTGGTCGCGACGCTGGTCGGTGATGCGTTAACGCTGCTGCCGCGTCAGCAGATGCTCTATGCCATCGGGGCTTTCTTCCTGTCGCACCTGCTTTATACCCTCTGCTTCGCCGCCAGCATGACCATGACCTTCTTCTGGCCAATTCCGCTGACGCTGCTCATCATCGGTGCCGCCCTGATTGGCGTCATCTGGAGCCGACTGGAAGATCTGCGCTGGCCTGTCTGCACCTTTATCGGCATGACGCTGGTGATGACCTGGATAGCGACCGAGCAGTACTTCTTCCGCCCGACCGATTACAGCTTCTCGATCATGGTGGGTGCCGGTCTGCTGCTGCTGGCAAACGCCGTCTGGTTTATCTCTCACTATCGTCGCCGCTTTACCGCCGACAGCGCGATTGTCGCCGCCTGCTACTTCGCCGGTCACTTTATGATCGTGCGCTCGTTGTGGGTCGTCTGAAAAAATAGCCTTGACTCTGGAGTTCACTCCAGAGTGTAGGATAAAGGATGGGCTGCGTTGCTCATCCCACTATTCTTACACTCTGGAGGTCATATGCATCAACATCACGCCTGTGGCTGCGGCAAACCCCGTGCCAGTCACGCCGCAGCAAAACCGCTGTGCCAGGTTCGCCAGGCCCGCCCCCTCTCCCTTTCTATTCACGCCGCGACGCCTGTACCTGCCGAGACGGCAGGCTGTTGCTGTGACAGTCACTGCAGCCCTGGCAACGACGCCGACACCGCTGAGGAAAGCGACCGGCGAGGTGCCGACAGTTATCCCTTTAGCTGGCAGGTCAGCGGGATGGATTGCCCGTCGTGTGCCCGCACCATTGAAACCGCTGTCCGTCAGGTAAGTGGCGTGACCGACGCCCGTGTCTTGTTCAGCAGCGAGAAACTGGTGGTCAATGCTGACCAGGATGTACAAAACGCCGTTGAAAAGGCGGTGAAAAAAGCCGGGTTCCAGCTCGCAACCCCATCAGCCACGTCGGCCACATCCCCCGCTACGCCGGGCTGGCAGCATAACCGAATGCTGATTTTGCTGGCGCTGCTGGTGCTTGCCAGTAGCATTCTCAGCCAGTTCGCGCCCGCCTGGGGCGATCGGCTGTTTGTGCTGACCACGCTGGTCGGCCTGGTCCCGGTGGCGCGCGGTGCCTGGCAGCGTCTGCGCAGCGGATCGCCTTTTACTATTGAGACATTAATGACGCTGGCGTCAGCTGGCGCACTGATTATTGGCGCACACGCTGAAGCCGCGATGGTGCTGGTGTTGTTTCAGCTGGGCGAACAGCTGGAAAGCTATGCCGCTTCCAGGGCGCGCAGCGGCGTTACCAGCCTGATGGCGTTGCGGCCTGAATCGGCGATCCGTCTTGAACAGGGCAAACGTACTGAGGTACCGCTCGCAGCGCTGCAACCCGGCGATGTGATTGAAGTCGCGGCGGGCAGCCGCTTGCCGGTCGATGGCAGCTTAATCAGCCCGCTTGCCAGTTTCGATGAGAGCGCGCTGACCGGTGAATCACTGCCGGTAACGCGGGCCAGCGGCGAAAAAATCCTCGCCGGTGCTACCAGCGTTGATCGCCTGGTGATGCTGGAAGTGGTGTCGAAGCCGGGTGAAAGCGCGATCGACCGTATCCTGCAGCTGATTGAAGAAGCGGAAACGCATCGTGCGCCGGTCGAACGCTTTATCGACCAGTTCAGCCGTATTTACACGCCGCTGGTCATGCTGCTCTCGCTGCTGGTGATGGTGGTGCCGCCACTGCTCGGCGCAGGCGACTGGCAGCCGTGGATCTACAAAGGGCTGACACTGCTGTTGATTGGCTGCCCCTGTGCGCTGGTGATCTCCACGCCTGCCGCCATTACCTCCGGGCTGGCTGCGGCGGCGCGACAGGGCGCACTGATCAAAGGCGGTGCGGCGCTGGAGCGGCTGAGTTCGGTGCGCAGAATGGCGTTTGATAAAACCGGTACCCTGACGCTGGGCAAGCCACAGCTGACGCAGATCCTGCGCTTTGGCACGGCCAGCGAGTCAGAGATGCTGGCGCTGAGCGCCGCTGCGGAACAGGGTGCCACCCATCCGCTGGCCAGCGCTATCGTGGCGGCCGCGCAGGCGCGTGATCTGGTGATTCCTGACGCGCAGGATCAGCAGGTGCAGGCGGGGCGCGGCATCAGCGCGAAAGTCGCTGGCCAGCAGATTCAGCTGCTGACGCCCGGCCATGCGCCCGGTCTGACGCCGCAGCAAAATGCGCAGATAGCGCTACAGGAAGCTGAAGGTGAAACTCTGGTGGTGCTGATGCGCGATGGCGAAGTGCTGTGTGCGCTGGCTCTGCGCGATCAGCTGCGCGACGACGCCGTCGAGGCGTTAAAGGCGCTGAAAAAGCTGGGTATTGAGAGCCTGATGCTGACCGGCGACAATCCGCGCGCTGCGGCGACCATTGCCCGCCAGCTCGATATTGATTATCGCGCCAGTCTGCTGCCCGCCGATAAAGTCGCGGCGATCCGCGAACTGAGTCAGCAACAGCCGCTGGCGATGGTCGGGGATGGCATTAACGACGCGCCAGCAATGAAAGCGGCAACGCTGGGCATTGCGATGGGCAGCGGCACCGATGTGGCACTGGAAGCGGCCGATGCTGCCCTTACGCGTAATCAGCTCAGCAATCTGGCTCCGATGATTGCGCTGGCACGCCGGACACGGCGTATCATCCGCCAGAATATCGGTATTGCGCTGGGGCTGAAGGCGATTTTCCTGGTCACAACCCTGCTGGGTCTGACCGGACTCTGGCTGGCGGTGCTGGCAGATTCGGGTGCGACCGCGCTGGTCACCGCCAACGCGCTGCGGTTACTGCGTCGCCGCGCCTGAGCAGGCGGCTTCTGATCTGAAGAGTGAGGTTAACGGCGGCCTGTACGGCTGTCGTCAACCCGCCATGCCTTTGCGGATCAGAAACTGATAGGGCAGCGTGTCGGTTTGCTGCGCCAGCAAGCCATGTTCCATAAAGCGGCAGAAGCCGGGAATATCGCGCGTGGTGGCCGGATCATCGGCGATGATCAGCAACGTCTCGCCATCCTGCAGGCTGCGTACGGTTTTGCGCACCATCATCACCGGCTCCGGGCAACGCAGGCCACGGGCATCCAGCTGATGGTCGGCAGAGGAAAAAGCATCGCTCATAATCAACTCGGTTCAGGTAAGGGGCGCTCATTCTAGCGCGTGCTGGCGGTGAAGCAAGGCGATAACGATTGCGCTAAAATTAACCATTGCATAAAAAGCACAACGCGGTAAGATGCCGCCGCTTTTTGCTCATAAAACTGCCAGGCGCTGCCCGAACGGCGTCCCGCAATGGGTTCCCTCACCCCAACATTAAAAAGGTTGAATATGCTCGCATTTTCTTCACGTCAGCGCATGCATGCGCTTTTCTGGTTATCACTGTTTCATCTGCTGGTGATCACTTCGAGTAACTATCTGGTTCAGCTGCCCATTTCAGTGTTTGGCTTCCACACCACCTGGGGTGCATTCAGCTTCCCGTTTATCTTCCTGGCGACCGATCTCACCGTGCGTATTTTTGGCGCACCACTGGCCCGACGCATTATTCTGGCCGTGATGATCCCGGCACTGTTTATCTCTTACAGTGTCTCGGCGCTGTTCTATCAGGGTGAATGGCAGGGCTGGCAGGCACTGGAAGTGATGAATCTGTTTGTTGCCCGTATCGCCTGCGCCAGCTTTATGGCTTACGCGCTGGGTCAGATCCTCGACGTTCACGTGTTCAACCGTCTGCGTCGCCTGCCACAGTGGTGGATTGCGCCGGGCTGCGCCATGTTCCTGGGGAATATCAGCGATACGCTGGCCTTCTTCTTTATCGCCTTCTATAAAAGCCCCGATGCGTTTATGGCGCAGCACTGGGTTGAGATTGCCCTGGTGGATTACAGCTTCAAAGTGCTGATCTGCATGGTCTTCTTCCTGCCCGCCTACGGCGTGCTGCTCAACGCGGCGCTGAAACGTCTGGCTGAACGCCAGACCGCCCGCCAGGTCAATTTCGGCTAAGTGCCCATACGGTTTCCACTACTATCCGCTAAGATCTTCTGACAATCATCAGGTTGCGTTTGCAACCTGATTCCTGTTGTATTAATGCCTGACTGGAAACTTAAAAAGGGATTCTGATGCGCAACCTGGTGAAATATGTAGGAATGGGTTTACTGGTACTCGGCTTAGCAGCCTGTGACCAGAAGAAAGATGAAGCGGCGAATGACAACGGCGTCAGCGCCAGTCAGTCGGCGCAAACCGTCACGCTGATGGATGGCAAACTGAGCTTCTCGCTGCCACCAGGCATGTCCGATAAAAGCGGTAAACTGGGTTCGCAGACCACTAACATGCACGTTTATGCTGATGAAACCGGTGCCCGCGCCATTATTGTGATTGCCGGCGACCCGACCAATGATGGTCTGGATGTGCTGTCGCAGCGTATGGAACAGCAGCAGCGTAACCGCGATCCGCAGTTGCAGGTGGTGTCGAACAAATCTGTGACGCTGAAAGATCAGCCCGCACAGCAGCTGGATACGGTGATTTCTGCCAACAACCAGACCTCATGGTCTTCAGTGGTTCTGGCGAAAGTGGATGGCAAACTGGTGACGCTGCAGATTACGCTGCCAGGTGATAATCAGCAGCAGGCGCAGAGCGATGCTGACAACATCGTGAAAAGCATTACGCTGAAGTAAAACAAAAGGCTGGCTTCCCTGCACGGGGAAGCCAGCCTTCGTTCAGAAGGGCTTTTTATAAACCTGCATTCTCGCGAATATATTTCCGCGCTTTCACCGCATATTCAAACGGATTGGCCAGTGCCGGATCCTGCTCCGCTTCAACCACCATCCAGCCTTTATAGCCGTAATCATCCAGGATTTTGAACACCGGTCTGAAGTCGATCACGCCATCGCCCGGTACGGTAAAGGTGCCCTTTTTCACTCCTTCCAGGAACGAAAGATGGTTCTCACGCACCTCGGCGACCACCTCATCACGCACATCCTTAAGATGCACGTGGAAGATGCGCGGCAGATATTTCTCCAGTACCGCCAGCATCTTCTGCTGGGAGCCTTCGGAGTAGTAGACGTGGCCGGTGTCATAGAGCAAACCGACCTGCTCGTCGGTCATCTCCATAAACCGGTCAATCTCTTCAGTGGTCTGAATGCCGGTGCCCATGTGGTGATGCAGCGTCACGCGCATCCCCTTCTCCGCCGCGATGCGGGCCAGTTCGTTGTAGCCTTCCGCGGTTAACTGCCACTCTTCATCGCTGAAAATGGCTTTCTCTTCAAACACCGCAAGCGTGGTGCCCTGAATACTTTTACTCTGTTCAGAACAGCCAATCACCCGCGCGCCCATCGCATGCAGGAAGTTCATATGCTCGATGAACTGTTCGATAGTTTTCTGTTTGTCGCCGTTGGCGAAAAAGGTGCTGAACCAGGCGTTGCAGATTTCGATGCCGCGAATGTCGAGCATCGGTTTCAGGATCGCCGGATCGCGAGGATATTTGCTGCCTACTTCGCTGCCGGTAAAGCCAGCCAGCGCCATCTCACTGACGGTTTGCTGGAAGGTATTCTCACTGCCGAGATCCGGCATGTCATCGTTGGTCCAGCCGATCGGGGCGATCGCCAGTTTTACATTCTCTTTGTTCATTATCTTATTCCCAGGCGGAGAGCGGCCATGCCGCATAGACAGCTAAATCAGTTATAGAAAGCAGGACGCGGCGGCATCTCTACCGGCTCAATCGCACCACTGTTCTGCGCTTTAATGCAGGCATCGGCGGCGACTGAGGCGGCAAAGCCATCCCAGGCAGAAGGACCGGTCAACTGGCCCGCTTTGATGTCGTTGATAAACGCCTGCAGCTCAACGTCATACGCCTCGATAAAGCGATCTTTCCAGTCCACCAGAATGGTGTTCGACAGGCGGGCCTCTTTGCGCAGCTGCACCGAAGAGGGCTCTGGCAGGCGCGCAATCCCCTCTTCACCCACCACTTCACACTGAATGTCATAGCCGTAAGCGCAGTTAACGAAGATCTCGACGTCAATGCGAACCCCTTTCTGGGTTTCGAACAGCACGATCTGCGGATCTTTCAGCTGACTGTGTGACTTCGAGGTAACGCGCGGGAAGACTACCTGCACCGTTTTATAGTCATCGTTTGTCAGCCAGCGCAGCACATCCAGCTCGTGGATCAGGGTGTTGGTGATCGCCATCGGCGTGGTGTAGTTCTCCGGCACGGTCGGGTTGCGGTGCGCACAGTGCAGCATCAGCGGCTCACCGATATCGCCATCGGTAATTACTTTTTTCAGTGCACGGTAGCCCGCATCGTAAGGACGCATAAAGCCGACCTGCACCAGGCGTTTACCCGCCTGAATCTCTGCATCCACGACCCGGCGGCAGCCCTCGGCGCTCATCGCCAGCGGCTTTTCACAGAACACCGGTTTACCGGCGGCAATCGCCGCTAAGGTGAACTCTTCATGGGTCGGATCCCATGAGGTGACCAGCACCGCATCAACATCCGGAGACTGAATCACGTCGTGTCCATTTTCGAATACCTCCGCCTCAATATTCAGGCGTTGCAGTGCGGCACGCGCGCCTTCGACATTAATGTCAGAGACGGCAACCACCTGTGCACCCTGCAGCACATGGCTGCAGCGGCGAATATGTTCCTGACCAATTGCACCTGTACCGATGACGCCAAGTTTCAAAGTCATAATTACACCTGTGTAGGGTTCGTACGGAGAAGAGCAAAACGGGCCGCGGCACGGCCCTGAAATTAATATTTTCGTGCCTGATCCAGATGGCTGTTGAGCTTGTCCGCCACCGCCTGAGAACGTTCGGTCTTCGAGGCCTGCGCCACGCCGACGTGCCACCAGCTGAAATATTTGTGGATCATGGTTTTTGGCAGCACTTTGATGTCGATAAGGGTGGAAACCGTCTGGGTACGGGCATCTTCCAGCGCCGCTTTGAGCTGCTCCAGCGTGGTCACACGATAGGTTTTACAGCCATAACCGGCGGCGATAGCGGCGAAATCGACCGGAATAAAGCCGCCGTCCAGCTTGCCGCCTTCCGCATTACGGAACCGGAACTCGGTGGTAAAGCTGTCCATGCCGTGTTCCATCTGCAGGTTATTGATGCAGCCGTTGGTCATGTTATCCAGCAGCACTACGTTGATCTTCGCCCCTTCCTGAATCGAGGTGACCAGCTCTGAGTGCAGCATCATAAAGGAGCCATCACCGACCAGCGCATAGACCTCGCGCTGCGGCTGCGCCAGCTTCACACCCAGCGCGGCATTCACTTCATAACCCATGCAGGAGTAGCCATATTCAACGTGATAGGCGTTGTAATCTTTGGTGCGCCAGACGCGCTGCAGGTCGCCCGGCAGACTGCCCGCCGCTGCCACTACCACTGCGTCTTTCGGCAGTTGCTCATTTAAGGTGCCGAGCACGCTGCTTTGCGTCAGTAGCGACTGGGTCAGGCGGTTAAACTCAGCGAACACTGCTTCGCGGTCGAGATGATCCGCAATCTCCGGCACAAAGTCGCCATCGTGATATTCCACCTGGTAGACGCGCTGCGTCTCTTTCAGCAGCTGGCTCTGCGCCTGCTCAATCTGGTTGCCCCAGTCGTTGCTGTAGTGCTGCGAGGCCAGACCGGCGGTGAGCGCGGTCAGCCCTTCGCGGGCATCGGCCAGCAGCTGCACGCCATCGAGCTTGTAGCTGTCAAAGTTACTGACGTTGATGTTCAGGAAGCTGACATCGGGATGCTGGAAAATCCATTTCGACGCGGTGGTGAAGTCGGTGTAGCGGGTGCCGATGCCGATCACTAAATCGGCCTCTTTCGCCAGCAGGTTAGCCGCCAGACAGCCGGTTTCGCCCACGCCGCCGACATTCAGCGGATGGTCAGAGACCAGCGTGCCTTTGCCCGCCTGCGTCTCCGCAAAGGGAATCTGATAGCGCTCGGCAAACTGGCGCAGCGCCTCGCCCGCTTCGGAGTATTTCACTCCGCCGCCGCAGATAATCATCGGCTTGCGCTTACGGTTAATCAGCGTCAGGGCATCTGCCAGCTGCGCCGCCACCGGCAGGCGGCGATCCAGACGGTGCACCCGTTTCTGGAAGAAGTAGTCCGGGTAATCCCAGGCTTCGCCCTGCACATCCTGCGGCAGCGACAGCGTGACCGCGCCGGTTTCTGCCGGATCGGTCAGTACACGCATGGCGTTGATACAGGCGGACATCAGCTGTTCCGGGCGGCTGACGCGATCCCAGTATTTGCTGACGGCGCGGAAGGCATCGTTGGTGCTGATGCTGAGATCGTAGCTCTGCTCAATCTGTTGCAGCACCGGATCGGGCTGACGGGTGGCGAAGACGTCGCCTGGCAGCAGCAGCAGAGGAATGCGGTTGGCGGTCGCGGTCGCCGCGGCGGTGATCATATTGGCCGCACCAGGCCCCACAGACGAACTGCAGGCGATAATCTGGCGGCGCAGCGACTGGCGCGCAAAGCCGGTGGCTGCATGAGCCATGCCCTGCTCATTACGGCCCTGGTAGACCACCAGATCGCCGCTATCCTGTTCCAGCGCCTGGCCCAGCCCCAGCACGTTGCCATGTCCGAAAATGGCGAAGATGCCTTTTACGAACTTCGTCTCAACGCCATCAACATCAATGAATTGATTATCAAGAAATTTAACCAGCGCCTGTGCCGTGGTCAGTCTGATAGTGCCCATATTCTTCCTTACATGCTGGTGGACCCCGACTTCCGCGACAGCACGCCAGGCGTTGTCATCGGCGGAAAAGGCGACCTGAATAACTGAAACGTGAGGCGATTATAAACAAATATATTTTTCATAAAACACGATTACAGAAGAAACATTTCATTTTGCGAGTGAGATCAAATTTAATGACGGCAACAGGTCTGGCGGGCGATTGCAGTGGGGAAATCTGGAACGTTTAACAGAGAGTGGTGCCTGATGAAAAAATTCATTTCAATGCAGCAGCTTGCCTGACTGGCGTGCGGATTCCTGCGATCCCCTTCACAACCCTGACATACCGCACATCACGCTGGCAGAGTTCGCGCAGGCGGGCGGCAATCAGGAGTTTTACCTGGTTCACAAAATTGCGATGGATATTTCATTTCGTATTGAATATGGAATTTTTATTCCTCATACTCCCCTCATAGCCAGTCAGACACCTACAGACCCGGAAGCAGAGCGTAACTGGTGTCGGTCTTCACGCCCGCCAGCGCTGCTAATCACAGAAGGAAACCACAGGTATGAGTACACAACAGAAACCGCTTGATGTGATTTGTATCGGGCGCATCGCCGTTGATTTTTATGGCCAGCAAATCGGGGCGCGACTGGAAGATGTCACCTCCTTTGCTAAATATCTGGGCGGCTCGTCGGGCAACGTCGCCTATGGCACCGCGATTCAGGGGCTGAAATCGGCGATGCTGGCGCGGGTGGGAGATGAGCATAATGGTCGCTTTCTGCGTGAAGAGTTGCAGCGCGTAGGCTGTAACACCGATGCGCTAATCACCGATCCGCAGCGTCTGACCGGACTGGTGATCCTCGGCATCAAAGATGAAGAGACTTTTCCGCTGATTTTCTACCGCGATAACTGCGCCGATATGGGCCTGGTTCCGGACGATATCGATGAAGCCTTTATTACCTCTGCGCGCGCCGTCGCGGTTACCGGCACCCACTTATCCCATCCTCAGACCCGCGAAGCGGTGCTGAAAGCGCTGGATATTGCCCGCCGCAACGGCCTGCGCACGGCGCTGGATATCGATTACCGTCCGGTGTTGTGGGGACTGACCTCTCTGGGCGACGGTGAAACACGTTTCATTGAGTCGTCACAGGTCACGCAGCAGTTACAGGAAGTGGTGCACTATTTCGATTTGATCGTCGGCACCGAAGAGGAGTTTCATATTGCCGGTGGCAGCACCGACACCCTGACCGCGCTGAAAAACGTGCGTCAGGCGAGTCAGGCGACGCTGGTCTGCAAACGTGGACCGCTGGGTTGCGTGGTGTTTGAAGGCGAGATCCCGGATAGCTGGGAACAGACTGAGCTGCACACGGGCGTACGCGTCGAGGTTCTCAACGTGCTGGGCGCGGGCGATGCCTTTATGTCTGGCCTGCTGCGCGGCTGGCTGAATGATGAGGGCTGGACTCAGGCGTGCCGTTACGCCAACGCCTGCGGAGCGCTGGTAGTATCACGCCACGGTTGTGCGCCCGCCATGCCAACCAAAGCGGAGCTGGATGATTTCCTGAGTCGCGACAAAGAGGTGAAGCGTCCCGATCTCGACAGCCGTCTGAACCATCTGCACCGCGTGACTACCCGCAAGCAGCAGTGGCCGGAGCTGAATGTCTTCGCCTTTGACCACCGCAAACAGCTGGCGGATATGGCGCAGGAAGCGGGCGTGGACGAGAGCCGCATTCCGGAACTGAAACTGCTGCTGCTGGAAGCCGCTCAGCAGGCTGCCAGAGAGGCAGGATTAGAGAATAAAAGCGGGATTCTGGCGGATACGACCTACGGTCAGAAGGCGCTGAACGCCATTACCGGTAAGAACTGGTGGATTGGCCGCCCGATTGAGCTGCCGAGCTCGCGTCCGCTGCGCCTGGAGCATGGCAACATCGGCTCGCAGCTGATCGACTGGCCTGCCGAACACGTGGTGAAATGTCTGGTCTTCTATCATCCGCATGACAGTGCTGAACTGCGTAAAGAGCAGGATGAGCTGGTGCTCGACGTCTGGAACGGCTGTAACAAAAGCGGTCATGAGCTGCTGCTGGAAGTGATTCTGCCTGACAACAACCCGGATAAGAACGAAGCGTATTACTTTGATATGTTGAGCCATTTCTACAGTCTGGGCATCCAGCCTGACTGGTGGAAACTGCCACCGCTGTCGGCGGAAAGCTGGCAGGCGATCAGCGGTCTGATTGAGCAGCAGGATCCCCACTGTCGCGGCATTCTGTTACTCGGTCTGGATGCGCCCGAAGAGAAGCTTAAAGCGGGCTTCGCCGCGGCGGCCAAAGCGCCCTGGGTGAAAGGTTTTGCGGTAGGCCGCACGATCTTTGGTCAGCCTTCCCGCCAGTGGTTACAGGGGGAGCTGGACGATCAGGCGCTGATTGAGACGGTTAAAGGCAACTATCTGCGACTGATTGAGTACTGGCGCGCTGCCCGCGCCTGATTTGCTGCTCTGTCAAAAAGCCGCTTTTAGACCGTGCAGCCACAGGGAACACGGTCAGATCGGAAAGACGCAAAAGCTGCCATCCATGGCATGCTCGGCCCGCACCATCCTTGGTGCGGGACGCTTTCCTCTTCTGACCGTGTTCCCTGCTCGTTTAGCTAATGTGTTGCTGCCAGACCCGATTTTTCAGCAATCTGCAGCCATTCCAATCTGAATGGTGAAAGACTGCATACTTCCATCCCTGCTGGCATTTCATCCCGGCTTTCATCCTGACATTGCCCGCGAAAAGTCACGCATCGGGCGCTAAAGCTAATCTGTGAACCATTTCATAAAGCCATGAAATAAACCGCGTCGTTGACGCAAAGAAATGAAATTTTCCATCCATCTGATACTATAGCGCTCATTATGCAGCCATTATTCTAATTATACGGGCAGAAGTGATGAACAATAATCCCACCCAACTTTCTCTCTTGCAGGACGATATTCGTCGCCGCTACGAAACGCTGAGCAAGCGTCTTAAACAGGTTGCGCGCTACATCCTTGATAACAGTAACAGTATTGCTTTCGATACCGTCGCCTCGATTGCTCAGCAGGCCGATGTGCCACCGTCGACGCTGATCCGCTTTGCGAATGCTTTTGGCTTCAGCGGCTTCAACGAAATGAAACAGGTTTTTCGTCAGCATCTGATGGAGGAGACGGTCAACTATACCGAGCGCGCTCGCCTGTTTCGTCAGACTTCAACGGACGACAGCGCCAGTGCGCCTGAAAGTCCGGCGGAAATCCTCAACGTCTTTACCATGGTTAACAGCCAGGCGCTGCAGCAGCTGGCGATGCAGGTTAATCCTGAGCAGCTGAACAAAGCGGTGAAACTGCTGAATGAGGCTGAGAATATCTATGTTATCGGCCTGCGCCGCTCTTTCAGCGTCGCCTCCTACCTGGTCTACGCGCTGCGTCATCTTGAGCGCCGCGCTTTCCTGATTGATGGCCTGGGCGGGATGTTTACCGAGCAGCTCAGCCTGGTAAACCCGAAAGATGTGGTGATTGCGATCAGCTACTCGCCTTATGCACGTGAAGCGGTCGAGGTGGTTGAAATGGGTGCCAAACGCGGTGCGCATCAGATTGCCATTACCGACAGTCAGGTCAGTCCGCTGGCCGCCTTCAGCGATGTCTGCTTTGTGGTACGTGAAGCGCAGGTCGATGGCTTCCGTTCGCAGGTCGCTTCACTCTGCCTGGCACAGACGCTGGCGGTTTCGCTGGCACTGAACAACGCAAAGACCAGCTGAGTCCCACACATAAAAAAGGGCAGCGCGACAGGCTGCCCTTTTTACTGATATGAACGCGGATTATAAACCGTGATTGCTGCTTATTTTTCAGCGAAGACTTACGCTTTCCGTGGATAGCTGTCGCTGTTCACCCAGGCGTGATCTTTCTCCCAGGTAAATTTCCACAGCCGCACCGGCCCCGCCATCACGTTCAGATAGTAGTTATTGTATCCCGCCAGCGTCGCTACCGGATGATAGCCGCGCGGTACCATCACCACGTCGCGATTATAGGGTGCCATACAGACATCCAGGGAACGGTCGTCGGTGTAAACGCGCTGCATGGCAAAGCCAGGTTCCGGATCGAAACGGTGATAGTAGGTCTCTTCCAGGTAGGTTTCGTTTTCACTCTCCTCCTGGTCGTGCTTGTGGCTGGGATAAGAGCTGGTATCGCCCTCGTTGGTATAGACTTCCACCACCAGCAGGCTATCAGCCGGTTCATTGTCAGGCAGGATATTGTGAACCAGGCGCTGGTTGCGCCCTTTTCCGCGATGCTCAACACCAACATCGGCTGGTGCAATCAGGCGCGCAGGCAGATTCCCCTGACCGGGCGCATTACAGACCGCCAGCTCAAGATCGCTGTCAGCGTAAACCTCTACTTCATCATCATGCGGCACATAAACGGAATAAGGCGGAACGCGCTCAAAAGGCGACATGCGCTGACCGATACCGGGAAAATCAGCATGGCGGGTTTTTACCGAGGCCAGCCCGGCCACCAGCACCAGACACAGCTCTTTGTCACCACTACTGAGGCGCAGGGTTTCCCCTTTCTTCAGCAAATAGGCATCAAATCCCACATAACGCCAGCCGGCGCGCTCAGGCGTCACATGCTGAATACGACCCTGCGCGTCAGGGGCTTGTGCTTTCGACAGTAAAGACATCCTGATACTCCTCTCTGTCACGATTGACGCTGCGGTGGGCTCGCGGGCGCGGTGCCAGCGAACAAAGCGACCGGCAGATTATCCTGCCGGTCGCGCACCGGGATCAGCGTTGAAATGAATCAGCCTAAGGTTGGCATACTGAATTCAGACACGGTCTGCTGACCGGATGGCCAGCGTACGGTGGCCGTTTTCATGCGGGTATAGAAACGCACGCCATCCGGCCCATGAACATTGAGCGCGCCAAACACTGAACGCTTCCAGCCGCCGAAGCTGTGGAACGCCATCGGCACCGGAACCGGCACGTTGACACCGACCATACCCGCTTCAACGTTCTGCACAAACTCACGTGCGGTGTGACCGTTGCTGGTGAAAATCGCGCTGCCGTTGCCGAATTCATGGCTGTTAACCAGTTGCAGCGCACTGTCGTAGTCCGGCGCGCGCATGATGCTCAGCACCGGCCCAAAAATCTCTTCACGCCAGATCACCATCTCAGAGGTGACATGATCAAACAGCGTGCCGCCGACGTAGTAACCTTCGGCGTGACCCGCAACCTGCACGTTACGACCATCGACCACCAGCTTCGCGCCTTCCTGCTCGCCTTTGTCGATGTAGCCCAGCACTTTCTTCTGGTGCGCCGCCGAAACGACCGGTCCCATCTCATTTTCATCAGCGCCCTGATTAATGCCAGGGCCGATGCGCAGCGCGTTCACCAGCGGAGTCAGACGGGCGATCAGCTTGTCGGCGGTATCATCGCCCACGGCGACCACAACCGGCAGCGCCATGCAGCGTTCACCAGCAGAGCCAAACGCACCGCCCATGATGGCGTTGACGGTGGCATCCAGATCGGCATCCGGCATAACGATAGCGTGGTTTTTCGCCGCGCCAAACGCCTGTACCCGCTTGCCGTGGGCGCTGGCGGTTTTATAGATATGCTCAGCCACGCCAGAAGAACCGACGAAGCTCACCGCGGCAATACGCGGATCTTTATAGAGTTGCTCAGCATCTTCATTGGAACTGTGTACGACGTTGAATACGCCATCGGGCAGGCCCGCTTCGGTCAGCAGTTCAGCCATACGCACTGCCGCGGAAGGATCCAGCGCCGGTGGCTTCAGCACAAAGGTGTTACCGCAGGCCAGGGCTATCGGGAACATCCACAGCGGTACCATCGCCGGGAAGTTAAACGGCGTAATGCCCGCCACGACGCCGACCGGTTGCATCAGCGAGTAGCTGTCAACGCCGCTGCCGACGTTCGGGGAATATTCGCCTTTGAGCAGATGGGGGATCCCGCAGGCAAACTCAATCACTTCGATGCCACGCGTCAGTTCACCCAGCGCATCAGACCAGACTTTGCCGTGCTCAGAGACAATCAGCGCCGCCAGCTCATCACGGTGCTGCTCCATCAGGGCTTTAAAGTTGAACAGAACGCGGGCGCGACGCAGCGGCGAGGTTTTCGACCAGGCAGCAAAAGCGTCATGCGCGACACCAATCGCCTGGGCCACTTCATCAGCGGTACTTTGCGTCAGTTCACGTACCACTTTGCCGGTTGCCGGATCGTAAACAGGAATGGTTTCGTTGCTGGCGCTGAAAGTGGTTTTACCGCCAATAAAGTTACCTATGATTGTCATGATGTTGCCTCTTTAGATGGTTAAGTTCCCTGCAGACGGACCATGCGACCTGCCACACTGCCTGACCAGGCAAACCTGAAAGCGTGCTATGAAGCTATTACAGTGGAACAAATTTTTCAAATGGTTCTTTTTGGAAAATTTGATTTTAGCGGCACAGATCGCATTTTTCCCGCCACTTAGTCTCTCGCGGCATCACGATGACGGGAGGCCACTAATAGCGGTCAGCCTTAGCGTAGCAGGGTAATAGCCGGGGAGTGGTTTGGGCGTTTTACTGCGAAGTCGATCCAGCCTTTATGCATCGGGCTGAAACGGAATATGAAATTAATGCGAGGCTGATCTAATAATTTGCGTTTCATTATTCACTATTAATGAAATAAATGTTCTCTTTGGTCGCATCATCCTCCTGTCCCGGAGTCAGTGCATGGCCATCGATCCAACCCGTTTCTGTATCAACCGCAAAATTGCGCCCCGGCTCTCGCTGGAGGCATTTTTTCAGCTGGTTCAGCGTCTGGGGCTGAGCAAGGTTGAACTGCGTAATGACATGCCGGGCGGCAGCGTCACTGACGATCTCAGCACCGATCAGCTGCGCGCTCTGACCGACAGGTATCATATTGATATCATCACCATTAATGCGCTCTATCCGTTTAACCGCATTGATGACGCGCTACTGGCCCGGGCCGAAGCACTGTTACAGACAGCACAACAGATTGGTGCAAAGGCGCTGGTCATGTGTCCGCTGAATGAGGGGATAGCCGTGTCGCCTCAGCAAACCCAGGCGGCGATGCAGCAGCTGGCCCCGCGTTTTGCCCACTATGGCATTCAGGGGCTGGTGGAGCCGCTGGGTTTTCCGGTCAGCTCGCTGCGTTCGGCGGTACAAGCGCAGCAATTGATCGCCGCGGCGGACGTGCCCTTTAAGTTATTGCTGGATACCTTTCACCATCATCTCTATGAGCAGGCTGAGCAGGAGTTTCCAGCCGGCATTGATGTTAACCAGATTGGTCTGGTGCACCTTTCGGGCGTGGAAGATCGCCGTCCGACCGCCGAACTGACCGATGAAGAACGCATCATGCTGAGTGATAACGATGTACTGAAGAGCGTGGTGCAGGTGAAGCGGCTGGAGATGCTTGGCTATAAGGGCGTTTATGCCTTTGAGCCTTTCTCCAGTCAGCTCAGCAACTGGACCCCTGCGGAGGTTGAACGCCAGATCCGCAACAGTATTGAACTGCTGCAAGCCTGAATCCTGTTCTGCGCTTTGCGCGCACCATTAATCGGTTTATCTGTGTCTGAAAAGACGTTCTGGCCCGCTGCTGGGCCATTTTTTTTATCCTGAAGAATCGTCTGCTGCCGGCAACACCGCCTGACGCCGCTGCATGCGCAGCGTGCAGAAAAAAGCGACGCAGACCAGCAGCGCCGTGAGCAGGTAGACGCGTGAGACACCCGCATAAGTCATGATGAATCCGGCAAGTGGCCCGGTTATCCCCAGCGACAGATCCATAAAGGCGGTGTAGGTCGCCAGCGCGCTGCCCTGATTCTGCTGCGGCACCACTTTTACCGCCACCACGCCCAGCGCCGGGAATACCAGCGAGAACCCGGCACCGGTCAGAAATGCGCCTGCTTTTGCCATCCAGGGATCACCCGCTGCGGCCACCAGAAACAGCCCGGCGGCTTCAACCGCCAGGCAGATGCTGGCGACCCGCAGACCGCCGTGGCGGTTAATCGCATTCGGGAACAGCAGGCGCGCGCCGACGAAAGCGCCGCTGAACAGGGAGAGCGCAAAGGCGGCCCCTTCCCAGCCTTTATCCTGATAGAACAGGGTAATAAAGGTGGCGATGACACCGAAACCCGCCGAACCCATCGCCAGAATCGCACCAAAACCGGCGATTTTCCCCAGCACCGCACGAAACGGCAGGGGTCTGGCCCGGCTGGCTTTTACGGCCGGACGCGGCACCGCGCAGACGATGCCTACCACGCAGATAGCAACAATGACCAGCGACAGCCACAGCAGGCCACCCGCCCGGAATATCACCACGCCGAGCGGCGCGCCAATCGCCATCGCGCCATAAGTGACAATGCCGTTCCAGGAGATAACCCGGCCAATGTGCAGCGAACCCACCCGCGCCACACCCCACAACGAGGTGCCGGTGCCGGTAAAACTCTGGCCCACGCCCAGAATCAAGCGGCCCACGCAGAGCAGCGTCAGGCTTAACAGCGGTGACTCGATGAGCGCCGCCAGCAAAATACATAACCCGCTGATCAGACAGCCCACCAGGCCGGTCACCACCACTTTCTTTGGCCCCCAGAGATCGGCATAGCGTCCGGCGTGTGGGCGGCTCAGCAGCGTCGCCACATATTGCAGGCTGATTACCAGGCCCGCCCAGAATGCGCTGAAGCCCAGCTGGTCATGCACCCATCCTGGCAATACCGCCAGCGGCAGACCGATAGTGAGATAGCTGGCAAAGTTGTAGGCCACGATAGAGAGGATCAGCAGAGAGATGTGCAGGTTTCCGGATGGGGTGTTCGGTTCCGCGGCAGGCTGTTCAGGCATGAGTCCTCGCGCTCGTATTTGGCTGAATGATAAGGTTTATCCTTTAACTATACCCGCTTTCGCCACTGGCGCATCTTAATGACACGGCTATCGGGCGGCTGCCCCTGCCCGGACGTGCAGCAGAAAGCCGGGTAAAAACCGGAACAATGGGGAGTTGCTGCTCTGCCGCGATAGCTGAGTGCTGTGGCGCTGATTACATCACCCACCTGCCACCGCGCTTTACCGTTTCTCTGATAAATCAGATTGTTAATTTTGTTTCAGCTACACTTTCAACAGCCAAATTACGTTACGAGAGAGAGAATGAGCGAGCTGCAACGGGAAAAGATCGGACAAAATATTCTGATAAAACTGGCGATGCTGGTCATTATCCTCGCCGGGGTTCGGGCAGCGTCAGACATTCTGGTCCCGCTTCTGCTGGCGGCGTTCTTTGCCATTGTGCTTAATCCACTGGTGACGATGCTGATGCGGCGTGGCTTCCGCCGTGGACTGGCGATTGGGCTGGTGATCACGGTGATCTTCTGCGCACTCGTGCTGCTGGGTGCCATTATTGCCAGCTCAATGAGCGAGTTTTCCGATCTCTATCCGCAACTGCGCGCCACCATGGAGCAGAAAATGACGGTACTGCAACATCTGGCGGCGGGCTTTCATCTTAATATTTCAACCGATGCGCTGGTACAGCGTTTCGATCCTAATACCATGATGAACCTGGCTACCGTGGCGCTGAGCGGCTTTTCCGGCGCGATGACCAATACCGTGCTGCTGGTGCTGACCGTGGTCTTTATGCTGTTTGAGGTCCATCACCTGCCCTATAAAATGCGCAACGCGCTGGTGAATCCGAAAATTCGCATCGCCGGATTGCATAAAGCGCTGAAAGGCGTCACGCACTATCTGGCGCTGAAAACCCTGGTGAGTCTGATAACCGGCATCGCGGTCTGGCTGAGTCTCTATCTGCTGGATGTGAAGTTTGCGCTGTTATGGGGTGTCGTGGCGTTTATCCTCAACTTTATTCCCAATATCGGCCCGATTATCGCCGGTATCCCGCCCTTCCTGCAGGCGTTGTTACTGAACAGCCTGTTTGATGCCGCGATGGTGGCGGCGCTGTTTACCGCGATTCATATGGTGTTTGGCAATATGCTGGAGCCGCGCCTGATGGGCCGCGGTCTTGGCTTATCGACACTGGTAGTGTTTCTGTCGCTGGTGTTCTGGGGCTGGCTGCTCGGTCCGGTCGGCATGCTGCTCTCGGTGCCGCTCACCAGCATTACTAAAATTCTGATGGAAACCACGCCAGGCGGCAGCCGTCTGGCGATTATGCTGGGCACCGGACGACCCAAGCGGGCGCGGGCATTAACCAAGTAGCCGCTGCTGCACGTGCTGGAGATGGCTCTCCATCGCCTGACGGGCTGCTGCTTCATCGCCCGCCACAATCGCATTGGCGATCTGCTGATGGTCAGCGTTCATCTCCTGCGCGAAGCTGTTATCGGCATAATGGCGCTCCAGTCGCTGCACATGCGGGCTGTGGCGCCAGTTCCATAACTGCTCCAGCAGGTCGCGTAATACATCATTGCCGCTCATCTCACTGATCAGCAGATGGAAGCGCTTGTCCTGCTCCAGAAAGGCCGCGTCGTTTTCATTGTACTGCTGCAGTTCAGCGGTCAGCGCCAGCAATGCTGCCCGCTGAACGGTAGTGCCGTTACGTGCGGCAAATCCTGCCAGCATCCCTTCAAAGGCTTCACGCGCCTGCAACAGATCCTGCAGACTGCAGGTTTCGCTCTCCTGCGGAACCGCGGCTTGCGGCAGCGGCTGGGCGACGTAAACGCCGTTGCCCGTGCGGATATCGACCCAGCCGGTCATCTCCAGCGCAATCAATGCTTCACGCACTGATGAACGACTGACACCCAGCTGTTTTGCCAGCTCACGCTCCGGTGGCAGTAAACCACCTGCCACAAAGTCACCGCGCGTGATACCGGCCATGATGACGTTGGCGATCTGACGGTACAGGCGCTCGGTTTTTATTACTGGCAGCGTCATCACCCTCTCCTCTGATTGCACGTAAAAGCGATCTCTTCACCGATGCAGTTTGTCATGCTGCGATCCGGATCACGGCCCTGTTTTTTCCACTATCATACTCTTGGTCCAGCGGCCTGACCACTGGGCCACATCACAGTTGAGGAGTAAAAATGGAACATACATGGCGATGGTACGGCCCCAACGACCCGGTCTCACTGGATGATGCGCGTCAGGCGGGCGCGACCGGCATTGTGACGGCGCTGCACCATATCCCTAACGGCGAGGTGTGGCCGGTTGAGGAGATTAAAGCGCGTCAGGCACTGCTGGCGGAAAAAGGTCTGGTCTGGTCGGTGGTGGAGAGCATCCCGGTCCATGAGGCGATTAAAACCCAGCGTGGTGACTACCTTCGCTATATCGCCAATTATCAGCAGTCGATACGCAATCTGGCCGCCTGCGGCATTGATACCGTCTGCTACAACTTCATGCCGGTGCTGGACTGGACCCGAACCGACCTCGCCTGGACGCTGCCGGATGGCGCAAAAGCGCTGCGCTTCGACGCCGACGCTTTCGCGGCCTTCGAGCTTTATCTGTTGCAGCGTCCGGGAGCGGAACAGGATTACAGCCCAGCCGAGCAGCAGGCCGCCGCTCAGCGCTTTGCCGCCATGAGCGCAGAAGAGAAAAGCACCCTGGTGCGCAATATTATCGCCGGTCTGCCTGGCGCCGAAGAGGGTTACACCCTGGAGCAGTTTCAGGCGCAGCTGACGCAGTATGACGGCATCGACAAAGCGAAACTGCGCGAGCATATGGCGACCTTCCTGCGCGCCATCGTGCCGGTTGCGGAGGAAACGGGCGTTAAACTGGCGGTGCATCCGGATGACCCACCACGTCCTATTCTGGGCCTGCCACGCATTATTTCTACCCAGGAAGATATGCAGTGGCTGAAAGAAACCGTGGACAGTCTGCACAACGGTTTCTGTTTCTGTACCGGCTCCTATGGCGTGCGTGCCGACAATGCGTTGGTAGAGATGGCGGAAACCTATGCCGACCGCATTAACTTTATCCATCTGCGCGCCACAAAACGCGAGGCAAACCCGGCCAGCTTCCATGAAGCGGCGCATCTGGCGGGCGACGTCGATATGGTCGGCGTGATCAAGGTTATTCTGGCGGAAGAGCAGCGCCGCCGTCGGGCGGGCAACCTGCGGGCGATTCCCATGCGTCCCGATCACGGCCATCAGATGCTGGACGACCTGCATAAGCGCACCAATCCCGGTTATTCCGCCATTGGCCGCCTGAAAGGCCTTGCCGAACTGCGCGGCGTTGAAGTAGCGCTGAAACAGATCTATTTTGCCAATTAAATAAAACGTCCTGCCCTGCGCCCGCCCTGTGACGGGCCAGGGTCTCTCCTGGCCGCTGCGGCGGATCGGCCTTTTGCCCTGCCTGCCTCCCGTTTTCATTTGATTGTTTTGCTGCATAGCAACGAAAACCAAACAACCTGTCAAAAAATGCAATGTCTGGTCGATAATTGACCTTAGTCAGTTCTCCTGATCGCAAAAACGCTAATCTGCACCGCCCGGAGAGATGCTATGCTGCGCCACTGATCAGCACCTCCGCATAACACCAATAATACTCAGAGGATTCAGCGGTGCCGCTACTGAAACGAAAACGCGACTACGCCAGGCTGGTGATTATTATTTCCGGCGTGCTGCCTCTGATTATTGGCATTTTTTTCACCGCCCTGGATGCGCGCCACACCGTGCATCAGCAGCAGGTCACCGCGGCGAATACGCTGTTATCTCAGGCTGAAAGAATGAGCGACAGCGCCTGGGATATGATTACCGTGCTGCGCCAGTTTCATCATCAGCCCTGCAGCCAGATTGAAAACCAGTTGCAGCGCATTGGCTCGCTAAACCCCTATTTTCGTGCGATCGGTAAAATGGAGCAGGATCACATCGCCTGCTCGTCGGTGTATGGTTCACGCCCAGGCCTGCTGAAAGAGATGATCATGCGCGACGCGCCGGTTACCGGAAAAGCCTGGTGGAGTCTGTCCATTGCCGGGACATCGGGCGTACCGAATCGTCCGGCCGTGATTTTTATGCGCGATCTGCCCGATGGCGAGGGATTCTGGGCAGTGATTGATGGCCAGTATCTGATCGATTTTATGCGCGCGATCAGCAGCAGCCATCTCTATCATTTCAGCATGACGTTCAGCGGCGGCGCGCCGATCTCGTTTGGCAATCCGCACATCGCCGCGTCCAGCTGGTTTGAACCCATGATTTATCAGGCTATCTCCCATCGCTATCCGCTCTCTGTCACCCTCATTGCCTCACCCTCTGAACTGATCTCGGCCTGGCGTCAGGTGATGTTTATCATCATGCCGATGGCCGCTATCTTCTCTATTCTGCTGATGATGCTGATGGCGAACTGGCTGAAACGGCGTATTTCATGGCGCGATGAGATTCGCCGGGCCATCACCAGCGGCCAGTTCAGGGCGCACTATCAGCCGGTCTATGACAACCGGCTGCAACGCTGCAGCGGTGCTGAAGCCCTGCTGCGCTGGACAACGCCCGACGGTAAAGGCGTGCGGCCAGATATTTTTATCGGCGCAGCAGAAGCGGAAGGCATGATTGTGCCGCTGACCCGCCATCTGCTCGATTTAATTGCAGAGGATGTGCAGGCGTGGCAGGTTGAGCCCCATTTCCACCTGGCCATTAACGTGGCGGCGGATCATCTGCAGCATCCTGACTTTGTCGACGATATGCTGCAGTTTGCCGAACGGATCAAAGATAAGCAGTTCCTGATTACCCTTGAGCTGACCGAACGCAGCCTGATCAAAGATGGCGCTGAGGTGGCTCGCAAGCTGGAGCAGTTACGTGGTTGCGGAATGAAGGTCGCGATTGATGATTTTGGGACCGGTCACTGTTCGCTGAGCTATTTACAGACCTTCACGATAGATTATCTGAAAATCGATCGCGGCTTTATCAACGCGATTGAATCTCTGGAAGGCAGAACGCCGGTGCTGGACGCCATTATCCAGCTCAGCCATGAGCTTGAGCTGGAAGTGCTGGGAGAAGGCGTTGAGACCGCGTTACAGTTCAGCTATCTGCAACGGCGCGGCGTGGTCTTTATCCAGGGCTATTATTATGCCCGCCCGATGGACAACACGGCGCTGGTTGCCTGGCTGACCGATCGGGGCGAACAGCCGATTGAGCGGGAGCTGGCTCTTCAGACCCGGCAGGAACCCGACGTCTGAACCAGAGCAGATTGCAGCTGAACCGCCAGTCGAGCAACATTCACTCATCTTTCTGCTCTCCGCCCTGTGATGCAAAGCGGATAACCGCTTCCGGTGCCAGCATGGCCCGTAACTTCCCTCTCTTTGACCCTGTTTTGCTGAAAAAAACGGCGGTCGTCACGCTCAGTGATAATTTTTCTGCGGTTGCAAACAGCTCTATTTGTTGTAAAAACAGGCCGGATGTAGCCCAAACATGACAGATATCACACAAAAACGGTATACTCTGTCGCTGTTCGCAATAATCACAACAGTAATTATTGTGTCTGCCGGCGCATAAACAGTGCTTATTTACGGCTATGCTTAAATTTCTCAACGCAGCGGTCTGAACGACTCACACCCGGCTCGCGCCGTTGAGGACTTTCGTGTTCCAATACAGGGTAATTCTATGAAATTGCGTAGGAAGCGTGTAAAACCAATTGGGATCGATGATGTGACTATCATCGATGATACCCGTTTACGTAAAGCCATCACCGCGGCCTCTCTGGGCAACGCGATGGAGTGGTTCGACTTCGGTGTTTATGGCTTTGTGGCCTATGCGCTGGGTAAGGTCTTTTTCCCGGACGTTTCGCCGGGCGTTCAGATGATAGCGGCGCTCGCCACTTTCTCTGTTCCTTTCCTGATTCGCCCGCTGGGTGGACTGTTCTTCGGTATGCTGGGCGACAAATATGGTCGTCAGAAAATCCTCTCCATCACCATCATCATCATGTCGGTCAGTACTTTCTGTATCGGCCTGATACCGTCCTACGCCTCCATCGGCATCTGGGCACCTATTCTGCTGCTGTTAGCGAAGATGGCTCAGGGCTTCTCGGTGGGCGGTGAATATACCGGTGCCTCAATCTTTGTGGCCGAATATTCGCCTGACCGTAAACGCGGCTTTATGGGAAGCTGGCTCGACTTTGGTTCGATTGCGGGCTTCGTGCTCGGTGCGGGCCTGGTGGTGCTGATTTCCTCCATTATCGGAGAAGAGAGTTTCCTTGAGTGGGGCTGGCGTCTGCCGTTCTTCGTCGCGCTGCCGCTGGGAATTATCGGTCTTTACCTGCGTCATGCGCTGGAAGAGACCCCGGCATTCCAGCAGCACGTGGACAAACTGGAACAGGGCGACCGCGAAGGCCTGCAGGATGGTCCACAGGTATCGTTTAAAGAGATTGCGACCAAACACTGGCGCAGCCTGCTCTCCTGTGTCGGCCTGGTTATCGCCACTAACGTCACCTACTACATGTTGCTGACGTACATGCCGAGCTACCTGTCACATAACCTGCACTACAGCGAAGACCACGGTGTGATGATTATCATCGCCATCATGATCGGTATGCTGTTTGTCCAGCCAATGATCGGCATGATGAGTGACCGTTTCGGCCGTCGTCCGTTTGTCATCATCGGCAGTATCGCCCTGATGATCTTCGCGATTCCTGCCTTTATGATGATCAACAGTGGCGTACTCGGACTGATTTTTGGTGGTCTGCTGCTGCTGGCAGTGATCCTCAACGCCTTTACTGGCGTGATGGCCTCTTCACTGCCTGCGATGTTCCCGACGCACATCCGCTACAGTGCGCTGGCGAGTGCGTTTAACATCTCGGTACTGGTTGCCGGTCTGACGCCAACGCTGGCTGCCTGGCTGGTAGAAACGACCAATAACCTCTACATGCCAGCCTACTATCTGATGGTGGTGGCAGTGATTGGTCTGATTACCGGTCTGTACATGAAAGAAACTGCCAATAAGCCCCTGAAAGGCGCGACACCGGCGGCTTCTGATATGGAAGAAGCGCGCGAAATCCTGCAGGAACATCACGATAACATCGAGCACAAAATCGAAGATATCGACGAAGAGATCTCCCGTCTGGAAGCGAAACGTAAAAACCTGGTGCAGCAGCATCCGGATATCAACGAGTAACCGTTCTGCTCTCCCGCCGCCCGGCGGGAGAGTTCTTTTCCCCCTCTCTTACCGCACACAAACCTTCATCCCTCGCGGGCAAAGGGAGTAAACTGTTGTCACTTTTTTCACCTGCGTAAGAATGAAAATGTCTGATTATTCCCTTATCCAGCGCCCAAGAAGATTGCGCGCCAGCGCCTCAATGCGTGAAATGTTCCAGGAGTCCTCACTGAGCCTGAACGATCTGGCTCTGCCCATCTTTGTTGAAGAAGAAGTCGACGATTACAAAGCGATTCAGGCGATGCCTGGCGTGATGCGTATTCCGGAAAAACGTCTCGCCTATGAAATTGAGCGCATCGCCAAAGCGGGTATCCGCTCGGTGATGACCTTCGGTATTTCGCACCATACCGATGCCACCGGCAGCGATGCCTGGAACGAGAACGGTCTGGTGGCACGTATGTCCCGCATCTGCAAAGATACCGTGCCAGAAATGATCGTGATGTCTGACACCTGCTTCTGTGAATACACCAGCCACGGCCACTGTGGCGTGTTGTGTGATCACGGCGTCGATAACGATGCAACCCTGGAAAACCTGGGTAAGCAGGCCGTCGTTGCCGCCGCAGCCGGTGCGGATTTCATCGCCCCGTCAGCGGCGATGGATGGTCAGGTTGAGGCGATTCGCCGGGCACTGGACGCGGCGGGCTTCACTCAGACCGCCATCATGTCCTACTCCACCAAATTCGCCTCCTCGTTTTACGGCCCGTTCCGTGAAGCGGCCGGAACGGCGCTGAAAGGCGACCGTAAAACCTACCAGATGAACCCGATGAACCGCCGTGAAGCGATCCGTGAATCGCTGCTCGACGCGGCGCAGGGCGCGGATTCACTGATGGTGAAACCGGCAGGTGCTTATCTGGATATCCTGCGCGATATCCGTGAACGTACCGAATTGCCGCTGGCGGCTTATCAGGTGAGTGGTGAATACGCGATGATCAAGTTTGCCGCTCAGGCTGGTGCCATTGATGAACGCAATGTGGTGCTGGAAAGCCTGGGTGCGATTAAACGCGCCGGTGCAGACCTGATTTTCAGCTATTTCGCCCTTGATCTCGCCGAACAAAAAGTGCTCTGATCCCCTCCTTATAAAGAGCGTGATGGCTATGTCACGCTCTTCTTCTTCGCCGTAAGGCAAACACCAGAACCTGGCTTGAGCTAAAAAAATAAAGGGCTCTGTGATGAAAGCACCTGAAATCGCTGCCGACGAGGCACAACGTTTATCGCAGTTGCGTGCGCTGAACATAATGAACACCCCAGCGGAAGAACGATTTGATCGTTTAACCCGTCTGGCGCGCCGCCTGTATGACGTTCCTATCGCGTTAGTCAGCCTGCTGGAAGCTGACCATCAGTGGTTTAAATCCGCTCAGGGCTATGAACCCGCAGGATCGCCCCGCGACATCTCCTTTTGCGGTCATGCCATCCTGCAGGATGAGATCATGATCGTTGAAGATGCCACAGAAGATGAACGTTTTTATGATAATCCGCTGGTTACCGGCGAACCGCATATCCGCTTTTATGCCGGCTGTCCGCTGCGGGCACCGGGCGGCGCTAAAATGGGTACCCTCTGTATCATTGGTCGTGAACCGCGTCAGTTTAATGAAGAGGATCAGGCCACGATGCGCGACCTGGCCGCCATGGCCGAAGCGGAACTGGTCGCCTTTCAGACTGCCACCTGTGATGAACTGACGCAGATCACCAATCGTCGCGGCTTTATGACGCTGGGACAGATGGTGCTGAACGAGTGCCGGCTGAAAAACCGGCCCGCCTGCCTGACCTTTCTCGATCTCGACAAATTTAAGCAGATTAATGACACGCTGGGCCACCGCGAAGGCGACCGGGCGCTGATGGACTTTGCCGATGCGATGAAAGTGGTGTTTAAGCATTCGGATCTGTTTGCCCGTCTGGGTGGCGATGAGTTTGTGGTGCTGTTTAATGGTCTGCAGCAGCAGCAGAGCGAAGCGCTGCTCCTGCAGTTTGACCGTTATCTGCAACAGCAATCAGTCAGTCTGAACCGCCGTTACCGCCTGCAATTCTCGTCCGGCGTCGTGGAGTTTGACGCGGCGCATCCACAATCGCTGGAGCAGTTGCTGCACGACAGCGATGAGCAGATGTACCTCAGTAAAAAGCAGAAACGCGTGGCGATCTAAGGTCAGGCGCCGCAGCGCCTGACGGTTCAGGGACGCGCCAGATCGTCGAGCAGCGTCTGGTTAAATTTTGCCGGCTCTTCCATTTGCGGCGCGTGTCCCATACCGGGGAATTCGATTAAGCGCGCCCCCGGAATGCGTTTTGCGACCTCTTTCCCCAGTACCGCGTAATCACCCAGCCGGGCTTTCACCTCTGCCGGGGCGATATCACTGCCGATGGCAGTCGTGTCTGAGGTGCCGATCATCAGCGTGGTGGGCACTTTCAGGTCGCCGAATTCATAAAATACGGGCTGAGTGAAGATCATGTCGTAGATTAAGGCGGAGTTCCACGCCACCTTCTGGTGCCCTGGCCCACTGTTGAGTCCGGCCAGCATATCAACCCACTTGTCATATTCGGGTTTCCAGCGACCGACATAGTAGGTCTGCTGCTCATACTTCTTAATGCCCTCTGCGCTGAGTTTGAGTTCGCGCTGATACCACTGATCCACGGATCGCCACGGTGCGCCTTTGGCTTTCCAGTCCTCCAGCCCGATCGGGTTAACCAGCACCAGCTTCTGTGTCTGTTCCGGGTACATCAGCGCATAACGTGTTGCCAGCATTCCGCCAGTGGAGTGACCCATAATCACCGCCTTCTTCACACCCAGCCGGGCGAGCAGCTGATGGGTGTTATCTGCCAGCTGCTGAAAACTGTACTGGTAACTGGCTGGCTTAGTGGAGCTGCAGAAGCCAATCTGGTCGGGCGCGATAACGCGATATCCCTGCTGACTGAGTGCGCGAATGGTCTCTTCCCAGGTCGCGCCACAGAAGTTTTTACCGTGCATCAGCACCACGGTTTCGCCGTTGGCCCGTTGCGCCGGTTTCACATCCATATAGCCCATACTCAGCGATTGCTGCTGGGATTTAAAATCAAAATGCTGCAACGGATAGGGGTATTGAAATCCTTCCAGCTGTTCGCCATACACACCAGCGGCACTGGCCGGTGCATGAGCAAATAACGCCAGCGAGGTGAGCAAGGCGGCAAGCGGTTTTTTCAGCGCGTATGTCGGGCTCATCCGGGGGGTTCTCCAGGTTAAAGGTGAGCCGTAAGCCTGGCATGTCGCAGCCAAAAATCTATTGATGTGCCGTGCTATAGCCGTGATTACAGAGATTCCGGCAAGGTAAACCGTGAGTCTGGCTGCGGACTCACGGCTCATTTTGATTATTGTCCCGCGGAACCACTTATTCATTCACCTACAATTACCAACAGATTAATCACAATTCATCTTTTTTATTAATAACACCCCCTCAAATGAATATCTTCAGAGATAACGATTAAAATCCTGAAAAATCTTTACGCAAAGAATAAGCACATTAAGATAAATATTTTAGAATCTTCTTAAATCAAACAGGGGGTTCTATGAACGAAAATAAATATAACGAAAGCGTGATCGTCTCTATCACTGAGTGGATTAATAATAATCTGGATCAACGTTTAAGCGTTGATGATATTGCAGAAAAGGCGGGTTACTCTAAGTGGTATTTACAGAAACTTTTTGCCCGTTATCATAATGAAACCCTGGCGCGATATATTCGTAAGAAAAAGCTTAACGCCAGTGTTCATGATTTAAAAAACAGCCGCACGCCCATCATCAGCCTGGCGCTGAAATACCATTTTGAAAGCCAGCAATCTTTTACCCGATCTTTTAAGCAGATTATGGGTTGCACGCCGAGCGTCTGCCGTAAACGTCTGATGAAGGACGAGGCAAAGCAGCAGCTGGCCGACGTTGATGATCCCTGTGCGCTGTGCAGTTACGGTCGGGCGGAAAGCATAAAGCAGAGCTGTGGCGTAACAGTCCGGCCTGTTACGCGCTCAGCGCGCGGATATGCGCCATCAGACGCTTTCCGCGAAATAGGTTAATCAGGATTCATCCGGCTGATAATATTGCACACCAATCTGAATACGCTCACGTCCCTGGGTGACGCGATGACGATTGGTGTCGCGCAGTGAATAGACACAGCCACAATATTCCTGCTGATAGAAACTCTCGCGCTTGCTGATTTCAATCATGCGCGACGACCCACCACCTTTACGCCAGTTAAACTCCCAGTACATCAGATCCGGATACGCCGCCGCTGCGCGGACTCCGCAGCTGTTAATCTGCTTCATATCTTTCCAGCGCGAAATACCCAGGCAACTGGTCATCACCGGGAAACCGTTCTCATGGGCATAGAGTGCCGTACGTTCAAAGCGCATATCAAAGCACATGGTGCAGCGTTCACCCCGTTCCGGTGACCACTCCAGGCCGCGCGCCCGCTCAAACCAGTTATCCCGGTCATAGTCCGCATCAATAAACGGCACACCAAATTTTTCGGCAAAGCGAATATTCTCCTCTTTACGCAGCTCATACTCTTTGAGCGGATGAATATTCGGGTTGTAGAAATAGATCGTGTATTCAATGCCGGATGCCAGCATCGCTTCCATCACCTCACCCGAGCAGGGTGCGCAACAGGAGTGCAGCAGGACTTTTTTATGGCCGCCCGGCAGAGGCAGCGGCTGACGCTGGAAAGGTTCAGACATAAGCACCTTCAATCAATAGCAGTAAAGCGGCAGTGTAATGCCGCAGGCGGGCAGTTGCAAAACCTGACCTGACGCGCACTGTTTTGCGTAATCGTGCCCCGGCCGCGGTTTCCCTCTCCTGAACCAACCCGCTGATCTCTGATGCTTTCTTATCGCAGCAATGCTGTGTGGCACCGGTGATAGCCGGAAGTGTGATCGCCCCCACACTGGCATCGACTATGTTTACATAACATTAACAATCTTGACACTGACCCCCCGCAAGGAGACTCGCATGGTCGCGGCAAAAAAATCGGGAAATCAACAGAACCGCTTTACCTGGTTCGTCTGTTTTATGGCTGCGCTGTCCGGCCTGCTGTTTGGTCTGGATATCGGCGTCATTGCAGGTGCCTTGCCGTTTCTGGCGAAGGATTTGCAGATCACTAACCATCAGCAGGAGTGGGTAGTGAGTTCGATGATGTTTGGCGCGGCGCTGGGCGCACTAGCGGCGGGCTGGATGTCATCAAAGCTGGGACGCAAGAAAAGTATGCTGGCGGGCGCGACGCTGTTTGTCATTGGCTCGCTGTGGTCAGCCTTCTCACCGGATGTGGAGTCGCTGGTCTGTGCCCGCGTGATGCTGGGTCTGGCGGTGGGGATCGCCTCTTACACCGCGCCACTCTATCTGGCGGAGATTGCGCCTGAACGTATTCGTGGCTCAATGATTTCGATGTACCAGCTGATGCTGACCACTGGCATTGTCGTGGCCTATCTCTCCGACACCGCGTTCAGCTACAGCGGTAACTGGCGCGGGATGCTCGGCGTGATCGCCATTCCGGCGGTGATCCTGTTTATCGGCGTGCTGTTTCTGCCCAACAGTCCGCGCTGGCTGGCGGCGCACGGACGCTTTAACGAGGCGCAGCGGGTGCTGGATCGGCTGCGTAACAGCAGCGAACAGGCCCGGGAGGAACTGGAAGAGATCCGGGAAAGCCTGCAGGTGAAGCAGCGCGGCTGGTCGCTGTTCCGTTCTAATGGCAATTTCCGCCGCGCGGTGTGGCTGGGTATGCTGCTACAGGTTATGCAGCAGTTTACCGGCATGAATGTGGTGATGTATTACGCGCCTAAAATCTTCAACATCGCCGGCTTCTCCAGCACCAGTGAGCAGATGTGGGGCACGGTGATTGTCGGGCTGGTTAATATGCTGGCCACGCTGATTGCGATCTTCTTTGTCGATCGCTGGGGTCGCAAGCCGATGCTCACCACCAGTTTTCTGGTGATGGCGGTTGGCATGGGCGTGCTGGGAACGCTGTTGCACATCGGCGTTGAGACAGATTTCCGCAAATACTTTGCTGTCGCGATGCTGCTGATGTTTATCGTCGGCTTTGCGATGGCGGCCGGGCCGGTGATCTGGCTGCTCTGTTCAGAGATTCAGCCGCTGAAAGGGCGTGATTTCGGCATTACCGCCTCCACCACCACTAACTGGGTCGGCAATATGATTGTTGGCGCCACCTTCCTGACCATGCTGGATCAACTGGGTAATGCCAACACCTTCTGGTTCTACGGCGCGCTCAACCTGGTGTTTATCGTGCTGACGCTGATGCTGGTACCGGAGACCAAACATGTGACGCTGGAGCACATTGAACGCAATCTGATGAAGGGTAAAGCGCTGCGTGACATCGGGGCGTAACCGCCCCGCTTCAGCCTACCACTGCAGTTGCTGGCCGGCGTAATCGACATAGTGATGACCACCGCGACCGCGCCACTGGATCAGCTGCTGGACGATACCGGCGGCACTCTCTTCTGCCGTCAGGGGCGCACTCTCGCCGCCCATATCCGTTTTCACCCAGCCGGGATGCAGCGTCAGCAGCGTCCCGCTCTGCGCTTCCACTGCCGGAGTCAGCGTGCGGCTCAGCATATTCAGTGCGGCTTTGCTTGCCGAGTAAATCGGCATCTGCGCCTCCGGATTTTCATTCAGGCTGCCGAGCTGAGATGAGGTCAGCGCCAGCACGCCTTCCTGTTTCAGCAGCGGCAACAGGATCTCTGCGCTGCGAACCGGGGCTATCGCATTGGTCAGGAACAGTTGCGCCAGCACCTGATCGTCACTCTGCGACACCTTCTGGTGCGCAGGCCCGGAAATCCCGGCGTTAATCAGAATCGCATCGAACGACTTGCCACTGAGCTGGCTGGCAAACTGTTGAACCGCTGATGAGTGGGTCATATCCAGCGAATGCCAGTGAATGTCTGGCCGGTTACCCTGCTCCGGGATGCCACTGCGATGCGTGGCCGTGACCTGCCAGCCCTCATCGGCAAAGGCCTGCGCCACCGCCAGACCGATACCGCGTGAAGCACCAATAATCAGAACATCTTTTTGCTGAGCCATATTCATTCCTCGTTGATTGTCTCGTCACAAGCTTAACGGTAAATCGGCCCAGGCAGCGGCCAGTTGTGCTTTTTAGCCAGACGACCGCACTGCAGGTAAAACCCCACGGCGTAGCGCTGTTGATGGTTTTCCATCATTAAATCGCTTTATCTTTTACTTTTAACCGGTTAGAAGAGATAAACAGTCTGGCAGGCAGCAGTCAATTTGCCATTTTCGCATGGAGTCTGAATGAAAAAGCTCACCTTAGAGGTGGTGGCAAAAATGGCAGGCGTCGGGATTGCGACGGTCGATCGGGTGCTGAATGAGCGCGGCGGCGTCTCCCTGGAGACCAGCCGTAAAGTCCTGAAAGCCGCACGCGAAGTGGGGCTGAAGCGTCTGCTGCCAGAGGAGTACCAGCATCCGTGGCAGATTGAGGTGTTCCTCAGCAATAACGGCTCATCCTTTTTTCAACAGCTCACCACCCATTTCAGCGAGGTCGCCAGTCAGCTTGGCTATCGCCGCCTGAAACTACACAAAACCCTGGTGGCCGAAGCGCAGCCTGAGCAGCTGGCGCAAAGCATTATCGCCCGCAGCAGCACCCGCGACGGCATCATTGTTTTTGCGCATGACTCGCCGCCCATCTATCGGGCACTGGCGCTGTGCCGCAGCCGCAATGTGCCGGTGATCACCATCGTCACCGATCTGCCCGATGCCGACCGCTTGTGTCATGTTGGTATCGACCAGTATCAGGCGGGACGCACAGCCGGACTGCTGATGAGTAAGACAGTGAATCAGCCCGGCGACATTATGATGGTCAGTGGCCGTTTTGATTACCGCGCCCATCGTCAGCGCATCGCGGGATTTCGTGAGGCCATGGAGCAGCGCGCGCCGCAGCGTCATCTGCGTGAAGTGCTGTCGGGTCAGGATCAGCGGGAAACCATTCGCAGTGAACTGGCTCGCCATCTGCGTCCGTCGCAGGCGATTGCAGGGGTCTATAACACCGGGATGGGGAATAGTGATGTCAGCGACACCCTGCGCGCCCACCAGTTGCTGGGTAAATGCACCTACATCACCCATGAGCTTTATGATGTCACCCGCCAGCTACTGCTGAACGATGAAGTGGCTTTTACCCTGGATCAGCATGCTCAGCAGCATGCCCGTTTAGCGATTGATCTGATGCTGAGTCATCTCGAAACCGGCTATCAGCCGGATGTCTATCAGGCGGGCAAAGTGGCCTTTCGGCTGTTTACGGCGGAAAATATGGTGTGAGGTGGAATCTGTTTCCCCTGATGAAGCGCTGTCATTAAGGGAAACAGATCGGGCTCGATTAACCCGCGGCATCCCGGCTTTTATCGTCCGGGCTGTCCGCATCGCCATTACCCTGGCTCTTCTCCACTTCCTGCGGATGTCCCATCGAAAGCGCAGCCGCACTGGCCGGGTCGAACAGCGACAGACTCTCAATCTGGTCAACCATGATCACTTTACGGAACGACATCGCATCTTTGGGTTTCGAGTCGAGCGTGATGTCGTGCTCGGCGTACCACTTGCTGTAGTTATGTTCCACCGCCAGCTTCAGCGTCTTGCTGTCGCGATATCCGCTCAGCATCGGGATCAGCACGATATTTTTGGTGCTCTCATATTCAAAAGTCGAAGCATGAATCATGCCGATGTAAATGCGGCGCGACTTCATTGTAATCCACGCCAGTTCGCCCTCTTCCATGCACTGAAATAACAGTTGCTCCACACCATTAGAGCGTGACAGCTGCTGATAGAGGTCTTTACGACCGGAGACGTTCAGTCGTGCACTGCCTGCCCAGTTTGAGCGGTAAAGGCAGAGAAGAATGGCAAAGGTGAGCATGATCACCACGGGAGCCTGGATGCCCAGGAAACTCCAGTTCATAAACTCCACCTGCCACTTCAGGTGGACGCCGGGGATCATCTGGACGGCGTTGGCGATGCCGGAGATACAGAGCAGCACCAGCCAGATGATACCGGTCGCAAACACACCCTGCAGGACGAAAATACAACCGTAAAGCGCGACCAGGAAATAGACATCCCAGCCCGACGAACGACGGATTTTAAAGCGGCTGTTCAAATCACGGCTGGTGTACCAGTAACCACTGACCATCAACACCATAAATATTGCGGTACCCACCTCACACTCCCTTTAACGTATTCACGTGGCGGGCAAAATCTTCATGGACTTCCTCGCTCAGCGTGTTGACCGAGATATTGCCGTTTTCATCAATAATGATGCGCTCACCTTCAGCGATCGAGTCGTTGATATCCTGACGGGTCATGATCTGCAGAAACTTATCCGGACTGGCAAAGACCGACTTAACAAATTTAAACATAGCGATCCACTTGTTGGCCTTAAAATTGAAGTATGTGACCGAATCCACACTCTCGCCTGTTTAATTTCGGGTGAAATTTCTTAAAATCAATTAATTAGCGAAGCGGTAGTCACCTTGCCCATGCCGTTTTCCGCTGAAATCTTCAACGTAACCAGCAGCATGGCGTAGCAGCATCGTATTTTTACCGTGCAGGTCTGCAACGACGTCACATCGCCTCTCTGCCAGGAAGCGCTAAGCTCATTGGTTAGCCGCTTTCTGTCACCCTGTCTGAAACGCATCGAGGAATGTTTGCATGAAACTACGAACACTGGGCCGTACCGGTCAGCGCGTCTCCGAAATTGGCTTTGGCGCATGGGCCATTGGCGGAACCTGGGGGGAAGTGAGCATGGAGGATGCCAAAGCCGCGCTGAATGCTGCGCTGGATGCGGGCATTACCTTTATTGATACCGCCGATGTCTATGGCGATGGCCGTTCCGAAAAAATCATCGCAGAGGTGCTGAATCAGCGCGGCGGTGAACGTCCGTTTGTCGCCACCAAGCTGGGGCGTCGCCTCTCGCCACATGTGGCTGAAGGTTACAATGCTGAAAACCTCAACGCCTTTATTGACCGTTCACGCGAGAACCTGCAAACCGACACGCTGGATTTAGTGCAGCTGCATTGCCCGCCGACCGAGGTCTACTACAACCCGGACGTCTTTGCGGTGATGGATGAGATGGTCGCTGCCGGAAAAATCCGTCACTACGGTGTCTCCGTTGAGAAAGTTGAAGAAGGTCTGAAGGCGCTGGAGTTTCCAAACGTCTCGTCAATTCAGCTGATCTACAACATTTTCCGCCAGCGTCCGGCTGAACTGCTGCTGCGTGAAGCGAAACGCCGTGATGTGGCGATCATCGCCCGTGTACCGCTGGCGTCGGGCCTGCTGACCGGCAAAATGCGTGCCGACAGCGTATTTGCCGCTGACGATCACCGCGCCTTTAACCGTAATGGCGAAGCGTTCGATAAGGGCGAGACCTTTTCCGGCGTGCCTTATGAGGTGGCGCTGGAGGCGGTTGAAGAGATTCGCCGCTTTGTCACTGGCGACACCACCATGGCGATGTTTGCCCTGCGCTGGATCCTGATGAACGAAGATGTCAGCGTGGTGATCCCTGGCGCGAAAAACCGCGAACAGGCTGAAGCCAATGCCCGCGCCAGCGATGTCGATGCGCTCTCTGCAGATACCATGGCGGCGCTGAAGCAGATCTATCAGGAGAAGATCGCGCCTCATGTGCATCAGCGCTGGTAAGCGCCTTACAACGCCTGGGCGCAGGCCCAGGCGGAACTCCACGCCCACTGGAAGTTATAGCCGCCCAGCCAGCCGGTGACATCAGCCACTTCACCAATAAAGTAAAGTCCCGGTACCGCGCGCGCCTCCATCGTTTTCGAGGAGAGCTGTGTGGTATCCACACCGCCCAGCGTCACTTCAGCAGTTCGATATCCCTCGGTGCCGTTTGGCTGAATGCGCCAGGCGTGCAGCGTCTGCGCCAGCTCGGTTTGCTGTTTGCTGTTGAGCTGCTTCAGGGTGATATCCGGCACCACCTTCAGCGCCTGTAATACTTCCACCAGACGCTTCGGCAGGATTTTCGCCAGGCTGTTCTTCAGGCTGAGATTCGGGTGTGCTTCACGCTGCGCCGTCAGAAACGCCTCAAGCGGCGTGGCAGGCGACAGATCGATGGTGACGAATTCTCCGGGTAGCCAGTAGCTGGAGATTTGTAACACCGCCGGGCCGGAGAGGCCGCGGTGGGTAAACAGCATCGCCTCTTTGAAGCGGGTGCCATCCTGCGCATCGATAGTGGTCTCCAGCGCGACGCCTGACAGCGTCTGCAACTGCTCCAGCAGCGGCTTGTGCAGGGTAAAGGGCACCAGCGCCGCCCGCGTCGGAAAGACGCTCAGCCCGAACTGCTCCGCTATTTTATAGCCAAACGGCGTGGCGCCCAGGCCTGGCATCGACAGACCGCCGCTGGCGATGACCAGCTTCTCCGCCTGAACCGTGCTGCCGTTAAGTTGCAGAGTATAGCCGCTTTCATCGCGCGCCACGCTGAGCACTTCACTGCGCAGCCGCAGGGTGACATTGCCCTTGTCACATTCGGCCAGCAGCAGATCGACAATCTGCTGGGCGGAGTCGTCGCAGAAGAGCTGGCCCAGGGTTTTCTCATGCCAGGCGATGCCGTGGCGATTAACCAGATCGATAAAATCCCACTGGGTATAACGCGCCAGCGCCGATTTACAGAAATGAGGATTGTGCGACAGATACGCCGCCGGTTCGGTGTAGAGATTGGTGAAGTTGCAGCGGCCACCGCCAGACATCAGAATTTTACGTCCCGGCTTTTTGCCGTTATCCAGCAGTAACACGCGGCGTCCCCGCTGCCCGGCCTGGGCGGCGCAGAACAGCCCTGCGGCACCGGCACCAATGATGATAACGTCAAACTGTTCCACTACGACTCGCTCACTTAACTGGAAAGGCGCAGATTGTAGTGATCTGCTCACTGAGACGCCAGCGTCAAAAAAATGCCGCAAATGTGTCATATTGTATCTGTCTAATATCTAACCCTTTTTCTCTGAGTTACCCTTACGCCTTACATCGAAAGGTTAAATTAGCGCTATATTTTCCTTTCCCATACAGCACGTTGTCGCGGATAATGCGCCGCGTTCATGTCCTCCAAAAATGGCGTAACGTTTATGCTACATCTGTTTGCTGGTCTAGACCTCAGTACTAGCCTGTTATTGGTTCTTGCCCTGCTGTTTGTATTGTTTTACGAAGCGATCAACGGTTTCCACGACACGGCCAACGCAGTTGCGACGGTCATCTATACGCGTGCCATGCGTGCCCAGCTTGCTGTGGTCATGGCGGGTGTATTTAACTTCCTTGGCGTGCTGCTCGGTGGATTGAGTGTCGCTTACGCTATTGTTCATATGCTTCCCACCGATCTGTTGTTAAACGTTGGATCGGCTCACGGTCTCGCCATGGTGTTTTCTATGCTGCTGGCGGCGATTATCTGGAACCTCGGCACCTGGTATCTCGGTCTGCCAGCCTCCAGCTCCCATACGCTGATCGGCGCCATTATCGGTATCGGTCTGACCAACGCCCTGATGAGCGGAACCTCGGTGGTTGATGCGCTCAACATCCCGAAAGTGCTGAACATCTTCCTTTCTCTGATCCTGTCGCCGATTGTCGGCCTGGTGATGGCGGGCGGCTTAATCTTTATACTGCGTCGCTACTGGAGCAATACCAAAAAGCGTGCGCGTATTCATATGACGCCTGCTGACCGTGAGAAGATCGACGGCAAGAAAAAGCCGCCGTTCTGGACCCGTATCGCCCTGATTGTTTCGGCAATTGGCGTGAGTTACTCCCACGGTGCGAATGACGGTCAGAAAGGGATCGGCCTGATCATGCTGGTTCTGATTGGCGTGGCACCTGCTGGTTTCGTGGTAAATATGAATGCCTCCGGTTACGACATCACGCGAACCCGCGATGCAGTCAATCACCTGGAGCAGTATTATCAGCAGCATAACGCCTCGCTGACCCACATCATCCAGATGGCACCGCCTAAGCTGCCCACGCCGGAAGAAGTACCAGCAACCAGCCCGCAGGAGTTCCATTGTGACAGCGCGCGCGCATTACAGGCGGTACAGGGTGCGCAGGTGTTGCTGAATAACCTGCAGAGCTACGATCAGCTGACGGTTGATCAGCGCGGTCAGATGCGTCGTCTGCTGCTGTGTATCTCCGATACCGCCGATAAAGCGGCTCGTCTGCAGGAAACCTCGCCAGATGACAAACGCTTCCTCAATAAGCTGAAAAGCGACCTGCTTGGCACCATCGAGTATGCGCCTATCTGGATTATTGTGGCCGTCGCGCTGGCGCTGGGCATCGGCACCATGATTGGCTGGCGTCGTGTTGCCACCACCATTGGTGAGAAGATTGGTAAAAAAGGCATGACCTATGCGCAAGGAATGTCAGCACAGGTGACAGCAGCGCTGTCGATTGGTGTCGCCAGCTATACCGGCATGCCCGTCTCCACCACGCATATCCTCTCTTCATCGGTTGCCGGTACCATGCTGGTCGACGGTGGCGGGCTACAGAGCCGGACCATCAAGAACATCGCCATGGCGTGGATCTTCACCCTGCCGGTCTGTATTCTGCTGTCAGGTTCGCTCTACTGGATTGCCTTAAAACTGGTGTGATGCCAGCAAAAAAAAGGGCGACGCAAGTCGCCCTTTTTTAATGCCAGATCGCCAGCGCCACCAGACTGATGACCACCAGTCCGCACAGCGCACTGGTCAGCATAAACTGCCCCCGCACCCGCTCGCAGCGCCGAATAAACTCATCGTCATGATGATCGAGATAGCGCTTTGCCCAGATATAAGTGACCAGCCGCACCTGCTTGCTCGGCTGGCCATGAGAGGTGAAAAAACCCGCCCCATCGACATACTGATACAGCAGCGGATCACAACCGCGTAAGACCGCCAGCAGAGCGCGCAGGGATGAAAAATAGCGCGCCATATTCACGATACACACCACGCAAAGCGCCCAAAAAAGCGCAATAGTGCTGATCATATTCTCCCCCTCCCGGCTGGAATCGCAGCAACAGGCCCAGCGTCAGACACTGAGTCCACCTGCAGAAATAACCAGCCACTGAATCACCGGACTGCGAAAGTTTTTCGACCCCCTGAGCGGTTGCGAATCGGACCGCCTTTTTTCAGTGTAGGAGAAATCTTTACATTTTTTCCAACGATGATTTTCGTTCAGCGCGAGTAAATCTGGCATAGCCTTGATCTTATTCATAAGCCAGGCGGCAACGGCAGCATTTACAGTGGGAGAAGGCTATACTGAGGACATAACAACATCATCACCTGCAATGCAGGTAGACACTTTGGTGGCGCTCATCGCCCGCTCGCGCAAGGGATTTCGCTAAGCTGTGACGCGGCAGGAACACCGGATGCCATCCTTAACCTCGTGAAAGGAGTTTTATCATGGCTTATAAACATATCCTGATTGCAGTAGACCTTTCTCCCGAAAGCCAGTTGCTGGTGGATAAGGCCGTCTCGCTGGCTCGTCCGTACGATGCCAGAATTTCCCTGATTCACGTTGATGTCAATTACTCCGACCTCTACACCGGCCTGATTGATGTCAACTTAGGGGATATGCAGAAGCGTATCTCTGAAGAGACGCATGCGGCGCTGAAAGGGTTGTCAGATGCGGCGGGCTACCCGATCAGTGAGACGCTGAGCGGCAGTGGCGACCTCGGCCAGGTACTGGTTGACGCGATCAAAAAATATGACGTTGACCTTGTAGTATGTGGTCATCATCAGGATTTCTGGAGCAAGCTGATGTCCTCAGCCCGTCAGCTGATCAACACCGTGCATATCGACATGCTGATTGTGCCGCTGCGCGATGAAGACGAGGCGTAATTTCGCCGTATAAATGATTAAAGCCGGCGCAGAGCCGGCTTTTTTATGCTTTAAAGCGGTGGGTAAATATCAAAGCGATGGCTTTTGGTTACCACGGCCGCCTGCGTCACAATACCCGCCAGCGGCGGTGCATAGTCTGGCCGTTTAACCACGATGCGTTTCTTCGCCAGCCGACGAGCGGGTTCCAGTAATGCGTCAGCATCTTCATCCGGCCCCACCAGCGACTGAAACACCCGCATCTCCTTTTTCACCAGCGCACTTTTCTGGCGATGGGGATACATCGGATCGAGATAGACCACATCCGGCGGCGGCGTGATATCCCCCAGCGCCTGCGCGCTGGCCGCATGAATCAGCGTCAGCCGATCGCGCAGCCAGGGGCCAATTTCCGCATCCTGATACCCGCGCTGCAATCCATCTTCCAGCAGCGCAGCGACAACCGGATGACGCTCCAGCATTCGCACCCGGCAGCCCAGCGCCGCCAGTACAAACGCATCTCGTCCCAGCCCGGCGGTGGCATCGACCACATCCGGCAGATAACCGCCTTTGATGCCGACCGCTTTGGCGACGGCTTCGCCGCGTCCACCGCCGAAGCGACGGCGATGGGCCATCGCGCCAGTGACGAAATCAACAAAAATGCCGCCCAGCTTTGGCTCATCACGCTTGCGCAATTCAAGGTGCGTCGGGGTCTGCACCAGCGCCAGCAGTGCGTCTTCATCGTGCTCCAGCTGCCAGCGCTGCGCTAAACGTGATAAGGCGCCGTCTCCGGCGCCTGATTCATCGAGCAAACAGATTTTCACGAACCGACTTATCCCTGAATGCCGTAATGTTCCAGCATCGCATCGAGCTTCGGTTCACGGCCACGGAAGCGTTTGAACAGTTCCATCGGCTCTTCAGAACCGCCACGGGTCAGGATGTTATCCAGGAAGGACTGACCGGTTTCACGGTTGAAGATGCCCTCTTCCTCGAAGCGGGAGTAAGCATCCGCCGCCAGCACGTCTGCCCACAGATAGCTGTAGTAACCCGCCGCATAGCCACCGGCAAAGATGTGGCTGAAGGCATGCGGGAAACGGCCCCATTCCGGACCCGGAACCACGGCCACGCGGCTTTTCACTTCGCGCAGGGTTTCCAGAATCTGTGCACCTTTCTCCGGATTAAACTCGGTGTGCAGGCGGAAATCGAACAGGCCGAACTCCAGCTGACGCAGGATAAACAGCGCAGCCTGATAGTTCTTCGCCGCCAGCATTTTATCCAGCAGCTCTTTCGGCAGCGGTTCGCCGGTTTCAAAGTGGCCCGAGATAAAGGCCAGCGCATCCGGTTCCCAGCACCAGTTCTCCATGAACTGGCTTGGCAGTTCGACTGCATCCCATGGCACACCGCTGATACCGGAGACGCCAGGCGCTTCGATACGGGTCAGCATGTGATGCAGGCCGTGACCAAACTCATGGAACAGGGTGATCACTTCGTCATGGGTGAACAGCGCAGGTTTGCCTTTCACCGGACGGTTAAAGTTACAGGTCAGGTAGGCAACCGGCTTCTGCAGGCTGCCATCGGCTTTACGCATCTGGCCGACGCAGTCATCCATCCAGGCACCGCCACGTTTATGTTCGCGGGCGTAGAGATCGAGATAGAAGCTGCCGCGCAGTTCGCCGGTTTCATCGAACAGATCGAAGAACTTCACGTCAGGATGATAAACCTCAACGTCGTTACGCTGCTTCGCCGTGATGCCGTAAATGCGTTTCACCACTTCAAACAGACCGGCGACCGCACGCTCTTCCGGGAAGTAAGGGCGCAGTTGCTCATCGCTGATGGTGTAGAGATGCTGCTTCTGCTTTTCACCGTAATAGGTGAGATCCCACGGATTAAGCTCGGTCACGCCGTGCTCTTTACGGGCAAAGGCGCGCAGCTGCTCCAGCTCTTTTTCACCCTGCGGACGGGCGCGTTCCGCAAGGTCATTAAGGAAGTCGATTACCTGGGACGGGCTTTGCGCCATTTTGGTCGCCAGCGATTTATCGGCGTAGGAGTCGAAGCCCAGCAGCTGTGCCAGCTCGTGACGCAGCGCCAGCTCTTCCGCCATGATTGGGCCGTTATCCCACTTACCGGCGTTCGGACCCTGATCGGAGGCGCGCGTCGCATAGGCGCGATACATCTCTTCACGCAGCGCAGCGTTGTCGCAGTAGGTCATGACCGGCAGATAGCTTGGGATATCCAGCGTCAGCAGCCAGCCTTCCTGCTCTTTGGCTTCAGCCTGTGCTTTCGCCGCCGCCATCGCGCTCTCCGGCATACCGGCCAGCTCGCTTTCATCGGTAATCAGCTTGCTCCAGCCCATGGTGGCATCGAGCACGTTGTTGCTGTAAGCCGAGCCCAGCTCAGAGAGGCGCGCGGCGATTTCGCCGTAGCGCTGCTGTTTATCTTTTGGCAGGCCGATGCCGGAGAGTTCGAAATCACGCAGGGCATTATCGACCGCTTTCTTCTGCGCCAGATCCAGTGCAGCGTACTGATCGCCCTCTTTCAGGTTGCGATACGCCTGATAGAGCCCTTCATGCTGACCAACCCAGGTGCTGTATTCAGAGAGCAGCGGCAGCGTCTGCTCATAGGCTTCACGCAGCTCCGGGCTGTTTTTCACCGCATTAAGGTGGCTGACCGGTGAGAAGATACGGCTCAGGCGATCGTCAGTTTCCGCCAGCGGCTGAACCAGATTATCCCAGGTATACGGCGCACCCTGCGCCACGACTTTTTCGACTTCTGCGCGACAGTGGCTCAGCACTTCCGTCACGGCAGGCACCACATGTTCAGGCTTAATGGCAGAAAAAGGGGGTAGCGTAAAAGATGTCAGTAGCGGATTGGTCATAGCGCAGTCCTTTATAGATGTATGGGGCGCAGCGGGTCGCGCAACGCAATCTAAGTAACATGCGGCTTAGTGTAGCGAAAATCAATGGCAGCCAGGATGAGGTGGGGAAGAAACGCGCGAATAGCAGCACGGAAGATGCACGCTTTTATCTCATGCACGTAATGCTGGCTGGCGCGTCGGGGAGGATTTGCGGTCGCTTTCCGTGACTGCGTGCCGGGAACCACACGCCCCGCCCTGAGCGGCTCGCGGTAATCCCGATTTGTTATCACGCTTCTGGCCCATCAACAGGTCATCCCTGATATAATCGCGGATTCTCATGCTTTTCCTGCGTCGGTTGCTGTGCGTCGTTCTGTGGGTAATACGTGAGGTAATAATTGGTATAAATTGATTTTCCATCAATTAAAACCTTATACATTCAACAGGATAAACAATGCTGAGTTATCGCCATAGCTTCCATGCTGGCAACCACGCCGACGTGCTGAAGCACACCGTTCTGAGCCTGATCATCACGGCGCTGAAAGAGAAAGAGAAACCGTTTTTCTACCTGGATACCCATGCGGGAGCAGGCCGCTATCAGCTTAGCGGCGAGCACGCCGAGCGTACCGGTGAATATCTGGAAGGCATCTCACGTATCTGGCAGCAGCCCGATGCGCCGGAATTGCTGCAACCCTATTTTGATGCGATTCGTGCGCTGAACCGTAGCGGGACGTTGCGTTATTATCCCGGTTCGCCGCTGATTGCCCGCCATCTGCTGCGTGAAGATGACAAACTGCAACTCACTGAGTTGCACTCCAGCGACTATCCGCTGCTGCGTAACGAATTCAGCAAAGACAACCGTGCCCGCGTCGATCGTGCCGACGGTTATCAGCAGTTAAAATCGAAACTGCCACCGCCGTCACGTCGCGGTCTGGTGCTGATCGATCCGCCGTATGAGATGAAAAGCGACTACCAGGCAGTGGTGAAAGGGATTCAGGAAGGCCATAAACGTTTTGGCACCGGCGTCTTTGCGTTGTGGTATCCGGTGGTTTTACGCCAGCAGATCAAACATATGCTGCGCGACCTGGAAGCGACCGGCATTCGCAATATTCTGCAGATCGAACTGGCGGCCCGTCCGGACAGCGATCAGCGCGGCATGACCGCCTCCGGCATGATCGTGATTAACCCGCCGTGGAAGCTGGCCCAGCAGATGAATACCCTGCTGCCGTGGCTGCACCAGAAACTGGTTCCGACGGGTACCGGCCACTACGCGGTTAACCAGATCGTACCCGAATAACTCTCTTTGTCTTCTACGCCGCTCACTACCGGTGCTGCGGCGTTGTACCAGGTCTTTACCATGTGGATCATACTGGCTGGCGCGCTGGCCGCGCTGCAACCGGCCCGACGGCTGGCATTATTATTACTGGCGCTCGCCACACTGCTGGGTTTTTATCAGGACGTGTTAGCGTGGCCGGTGCTCCTGCTGTTTACCGGCACCGCCGCTGTGGTGGCATTCCGTATTTATGACCGTGACCATCATCGACGACAAATAGTGACCGAAGCGCTGCTGGTGCTGATCGCCATCGGGTTGCTCCTCCATCTTTTTCCAGGCTTTAATAATCCCCTTAAGGCAGAGGATGTGCAGGCCGGACCGCACAGCGTGCCTTTCAGCTTCGGGTTTAACTTCGATAAAGCGCTTATTCCTTTTGTACTGCTGGCCTGCCTGCCGACGCTGTTTCGCGCGCCTGCCACGCCACCACGCTATCGACTACCCGCCGCACTGGCACTGATCGCCGCCATTCCGCTGCTGCTGTACTGCGCGGTATTATTGGGCGGATTAGCGTTTGAGCAACATACGCCGGACTGGCTGGGCCCATTTATGCTCGCCAACCTGTTCTTTGTTTCGCTGGCGGAAGAGGCCCTGTTTCGTGGCTATCTGCAGCAGCGATTAAAGCAGGTAGTGGGCGGCATCCCGGCGCTGTTACTGAGCGCGCTGCTGTTTGGTCTGGTGCATCTGAGCGGCGGCCTGTTGCTGGTGATCTTCGCCACCCTGGCCGGGCTGTTATATGGGCTGGCGTGGCACTGGAGCGGCCGCTTATGGCTGGCGACCGCCCTGCATTTTGGCCTTAACCTGACCCATCTGCTGTTTTTCACTTATCCCGCACTGCATCATTAGAGGTTAAAAACCGCCAGATCCCAGGCCAGCTCGGTGCAGGGAAAAATCGTCTGGCACTCCGCCAGCAGGCGGTTCATGTCTTTTGCCAGATAGCGTGAACTGAAATGGGTGGCGATCAGCCGTTTTGCTCCGGCGCGTTTTGCCACTTCGGCGGCCTGCATTGTGGTGGAGTGCCCGCGCCCGTTGGCTTTTTCCACCATCGCGGCCTCCAGCGTGGTTTCATGCACCATCACATCAACATTGGCCGCCAGTTGCAGCGCGACCTCAGTAGGTGCCGTATCGCCAAAGATGGCCAGCGTTTTGCCGGGTGTCGCGGGGCCAAGATAGTCAGCACCGTTGATTACCCGCCCATCTTCCAGCGTCACGCATTCACCCTGCTTCAGCTGCTGAAACCACGGGCCGCGTGGCACCCCTTCCGCTTTCAGCCGGGCGGCATCCAGCAGGCCGGGTTTGTCATGCTGTTCAATGCGATAGCCAAAACACTCCACCGGATGGCTCAGCGGCCAGGCGCTGATACGAAACTCACCGTCGTCCAGCGTCCAGCCCGCCTCAATCTCAACAATGGTCAGCGGGTAGTCGGTGTAGGAGCCGCTGATCGACAGCGCCGTCTCAACAAAGGTTTTTAATCCCCTGGGGCCATAGACCGTCATCGGTGTGGTCAGCCCGGCCATTGACCGGCTGGTGAGTAATCCCGGCAGCCCGAAAATATGATCGCCATGCAGATGGGTGATAAAAATCTTATCCAGCTTGCCCGGTTTGAGGCTGGAGCGCATAAACTGTAATTGTGTGCCTTCCCCGCAGTCGAACAGCCAGGTTTCACCACTCAGCGCGCGGGTAAAAGCAATAGACGTGACGTTACGTTGCAGGCTGGGAGCACCGCCGCCGGTGCCGAGAAAAGTAAGGTGCATGGTATGCTTCCCTGTAAGCGAGTGAAAAAACAGAACCCTATTACAATCATAGGCGCAAACTTTGCGTCATTTCGACCCGCAGCGTTACACTCAACCCCAATTTTTTATGCAACCGGATGGATACTTCAATGACCCGACATTTCGACTATCTCGCCATTGGCGGCGGCAGTGGCGGCATCGCCTCAATTAACCGTGCGGCTATGTATGGCCAGAAATGTGCCCTGATTGAAGCGAAAGAGCTGGGCGGCACCTGCGTGAACGTGGGCTGCGTGCCGAAGAAAATCATGTGGCATGCCGCGCAAATCGCCGAAGCGATCCATCTCTACGGACCGGATTATGGCTTCGACACCACCGTGAATCGCTTCGACTGGGCCACACTGGTGAAAAACCGCAGCGCCTACATTGATCGCATCCACAACTCCTATGACAACGTGCTGGGTAAAAACAAAGTCGAAGTGATCAAAGGCTTTGCCCGCTTTGTCGATGCGCACAGCGTTGAAGTCAACGGCGAGATTATCACGGCTAACCATATTCTGATCGCTACCGGCGGTCGTCCGGTCCACCCTTCTATTCCGGGTGCAGAGTACGGCATTGATTCCGATGGTTTCTTTGAGCTGGACGCGCTGCCAAAACGCACAGCCGTCATCGGCGCAGGCTACATCGCGGTTGAGCTGGCTGGCGTAGTTAACGCACTGGGTTCAGAAACGCATCTGTTCGTCCGTAAACACGCGCCGCTGCGCAGCTTCGATCCGCTGCTTACCGAAACGCTGGTCGAAGTGATGAACAGCGAAGGCCCGGCGTTGCACACCGAATCTATTCCAAAAGCTGTGATTAAAAACGGCGATGGTAGCCTGACGCTGCAGCTGGAAAACGGCAGCGAATATACCGTGGATTGCCTGGTCTGGGCGATTGGCCGCGAGCCCGCCAACGATACCCTGAATATTGACGCCGCTGGCGTCGCGCTGGACGACAAAGGCTACATCAAAGTCGATAAATTCCAGAACACCAATGTGTCAGGCATCTACGCCGTGGGCGACAACACCGGTGCGGTTGAGCTGACGCCGGTTGCGGTCGCGGCGGGCCGTCGTCTCTCTGAGCGTCTGTTTAACAACAAACCGGACGAGCATCTGGATTACAGCAATATTCCGACGGTGGTGTTCAGTCATCCGCCGATTGGTACCGTGGGACTGACCGAACCGCAGGCACGGGAACAGTATGGCGACGACCAGGTGAAGGTTTATAAATCGTCATTTACCGCCATGTACACTGCGGTAACCCAGCATCGTCAGCCGTGTCGCATGAAGCTGGTCTGTGTGGGTGCAGATGAGAAGATTGTCGGCATTCACGGTATCGGATTCGGCATGGATGAGATGCTGCAGGGCTTCGCTGTGGCGCTGAAAATGGGTGCCACTAAAAAGGACTTCGATAACACCGTGGCGATCCATCCGACCGCCTCCGAAGAGTTCGTGACGATGCGTTAATTCCCCGAACAGAATACTATTGCGAAAAACTGGTCATCAGGGCCAGTTTTTTCCTGCAACTGCGCTCAACGAAAATTAATGCGCCCGCTGACGCGAAATGTAAAACCTGCGTTTCTCTTCATATTTTCAACACCCAGCAAGAGCCAGGCTGATTAACAGCGAAAAAACCGAACCGACAGTAATTAAATCCATTTATATATGAAATTATTTAATGACTACCGATTATATTCACAGGCCCGGCGTCCATTTCCACAGGATTACCGTTAGTGAATTTATCGCTGTGCTTAATGAATGCCTGAAGTGATACGACTGCTAAATAACCTCTCCACGCTGTCGCTTTTGAGGAGATAGCCTTTCTTCGAAACTCTCAGGATCACATCATCACTTAAACCCAGAAAAAAGAGCTTCGACTTTAAATTAGACATAACCTGCCAGACCCGCTGCGTAGAAGAACTCAGTCCATGTTTATCCCAGACGTTCTCCATCAGTTCCGAATCCGTGACAACATCAATAGTGGCATTTTCAAAAAGATACTCTAATACGTGCGACATGGTTTTTCTCAGGATGATATCTTCACCATACCCATTCAGACAAATTAGTCGCTTTGTCTTGTGTAAATAAACCACGTTCTCTTCAATAAGATAGCCAATAAAATTTACTTCATTACCCGGTAGCATGATGTTCTCCAGAACAATGATGAAAACAAGATAATAACTTTTATTCAGGTATTTAAAAAACATCCCTTCATTATTTGTACATCACTTTTTAATCAGCCCTGGCCACGCCTTTCCATTGTTCCTGGTCTGTAATAGCGATGCCTCGATGATCGTCATGCATATAACCCTTTGTTGTGTGTTAAAATCCTGGCTATCCACCTCGCCACATCGTTAATAAAAAGTAATAATAAATAAGTCTGTTCTGGCGGAGAAGCAGACTGACCTTAATACTCATCCGACAGAGTGCAATAAGATGTTGTTGCTTATTATCGCCGGCAAGAAAACTTAAATATTTCTTAGTTAAATCAGAAACCACCGATAAACTGACCAGGATGGATTGCTGTCTGATTTGCCTCATCTTATGCGTAGCCGTTATGAAATCATCTAACGTTAACGAAGACAATAAAGTGGGATTTTTATTTTAGTTCAAAACTTACGGGTTTTATCACGGCCATCTGTAGCAGAATCAGCCAAAATAAAGCTTAAAAGAAGAATCGCTTTGGATTGAAAGACGATTGCGTCATCCGAACACGCCCGCTTCAACGCTTTCATTAGTTTTTTTATAATCCATAAGACCTGATATTTCTGGCCAATTTTTGATCTGTATCAACTGGCAATATATCGGTGGAAAAAGCAAAGTAATGGCGGAAAAACAGAAGCAAAAGATATGAGATAGGAATGTTCTTTGCCCGGGAATTAATCAGATCCGTTTGTTTATTAAGATAATTATTAAAGCGTCCTTATTTAGCTATTTTGTACCCTACTAACGGCAAGAGATTGTCATCTTATTGTATATAGAGTCAGAAATAAGCGTGAGTGCCCCTTAGCTCCGTTCCCCCTCGTTAACGTGATAAATAAGAATGAGTTATTAATGCGCCCTGACCTGACAGCATAGTCCACTGATATCAATATTGAGGGGCTGGGTCTGGCTCTGGATTGGGAGATTTAAGATGGCAGAGGGCGCAGCATTAACCGGGACCGGGACAAAGGGTCACCTTCGATCTGGTGACCTTGCGCCAGGCAGGGTGAGAACGGATCCCCCGGTGCAGTCGTGCACCGCGCCAGTGCAACTCAGCTCACGCGATCCAGCCAGCGAACATAAGCCTGATCCCATAGCGCCGCTGGCGTGCCCGCCTTGCCAAGGCCAAAGCCATGCCCGCCTTTGCTGATCTGAATCAGCTCAACCGGCACACGATTACGGCGACAGGTGTCGCGCATCAGCTCGGTGTTAAACGGATTTGAGGTGTGATCGTCCTCGGCCTGCGCCAGAAACGTCGGCGGATATTGCCGGGTTACGTAGTTCTGCACTGACCAGTTCGCCTCATCCTGCGGCGTGGCATTTTTGCCGACCATCATCAGATGGGTATTGGTGTGCTGATAAGGCGCTTCCAGAGTGATAACCGGATAGATCAGACCCACGCTGTCGACTTTGGGCACCACTTCATCCAGCGGATCGATGGCCGGATAGGATTCAAAGTCCGGACGCGCCGCCGCCAGCCCCAGCAGATGCCCACCCGCTGAGAAGCCCAGCACATGTACCTTGCGCTCAAAGGATCGCACCAGCCGGATGGCGCGTTGCGCATCCTGCAGCGGTGCCAGCCGCCCCGCCTGCCACTTCTCATGCGGCAGCCGGTAGCTGAGCACATAGGCGGTATAGCCATTGGCATTGAGCCAGCGCGCGACCGGCCAGGCTTCGCGTCCCATGCCGATCCAGCGATAACCGCCACCCGCTGCAATTAATACCGCTTCGCCATTGGGATTTTCCGGTTTAAAGCGCTGAATCGCCGGGCTGACGATATTTGACCAGGAACCGGTGCTGTTAATATGCAACTGGCCCGATGGGCCGCCGCCGCCGGGCGGATCGTCCGGCCAGAGGGGAATAATGTCATCGCGGGCAAATATTTTGCCGGTGGTCATGGAGAGCCCGAGCGCTCCCGTGCCGAGAATAAAGCGTCGACGCGTAATCATAATGCCTGTTATGTGATACCAGAAGAGTGAGCAAACCGTTGCGGCAGGCTGCAGTAGAATCAACAGATGCAAGTCGGGTGCCATGGCTGGCGATTATGTACGCAATGGCCCCTGAAAAGCCATAAAAAAACGCGCCCGCCAGGCGTAATGCTGATCAGTTAAGATTAGATTTGTAAAGGCTGTCACGGTCAAACGTGGCAGCTTTTTCCGGGCGAGCGAGCCGCAGTGCGGGCCAGAGCACCTCTGCTGCTGCCGGGCCGTCCTCGCGCCGCTCACGCGGTACCTTCGGCTTTGACGTCGTGCCGACGAACCGTTCGGGGATCGGCCCTCCCTGGCCGGCCCCGAACTGTCCACGCTTCCCGGCGTGGACTTCTGGCCCACCGTCACGCCTCAGCGCTGCGGATAACCCTTTCAGCAGCAGAGGCGCTCAGGCCTCCACTCTCGTGCCCTTTTTAACAATGCACACTGAAGTTTCAGAGCAGGCCGGTGGCGATCAGGAGCAGGCAATCCGCAGCGCTGAACAGAATGAGTCTGCCAGGAGAGCCCGCAGGACGCGGGCGAAAGGCGGGGCGGCACAGGATGTGCCATCCCCGGCGGTCCGTCAGGCAGGCGAATGAAGTGAAGGAACCGCGCAGCGGCGCGAGGACCGCCAGCCCCTGAGCGGCACCAGACTGCGTTATCACCTGTCGCTTAACTGGCTGGCATTAGCCCGGCAGGCGCGTTTTTATTTAATCCGATGCGGTTAATCTTCCTGCTGGAACTGCGCCATCACGGCCTGCTCACACTGCTGTTCGTTAACGCGCAGTTTGGCACGCTCATCATCACCCAGCTGCAGCCAGGCACTGGCCACTTCACGCGCGGACTCTTCATCAAATTCGGGCTGATTCATCGCCGACGACGACTGACTGCGCGCCACGGTCGATTTCATCTGTTCGACATACTGATCCGCACTGGCCACCTTTTTCTCGCCGCTGACAATGTGGCACAGCTGACTGGCATAAACATTCTGCTCAGTGTCAGCCTCGTCCGCCGCCAGCGCGCTGCCGGTGGCGAGGATGCTCAGCAGCACTATCTGAGTTACTTTCATTCTTAACTCCTGTTAGTTCGGGTTAAACCTTACGCTGAAGGGCTTCAAGGCGTTTCTGACGCCAGTTCAGCAGCGGCGACACGGTGGTGCCGTGGACCACCACGCTGCAGACCACCAGCGTTAACGCCATATTGGTCATAATTTCCATCTGCGGGCCTTGCATGCCGTGCGTCCAGGCATAGGCGATGTAGTTCAGACTGCCAATCCCGCGGATGCCCAGCCAGCCAATCAGCAGACGCTGCCCCAGCGGCAGTCCGGCGCGCAGCGTCACCAGCCAGACGGCCAATGGCCGCACCACCACAAACAGCACCAGGCCGATCAGCACGCCGTAGATGTTCCAGTGTTGCGCCAGCGTCACGCCCAGCACCACCATCATGCCAGCCGCCAGTAAACGTTCAATAGTATCGCCAAAAGAGAGGGCGTCGCCTACTACAAACCCTATCGACTTCACCATATTGTTGTCGCCCTGATGCGCCAGGCGTTTGTTAGGGTTCACCAGTGCTTCAGAGGGCAGCACGCGCTCGTCGTCAGAGAGATCGTCCGGCTGATGGCGACGGAATACGCCCATCTCAGCACGGCGTAATCCCAGCCCGGCGGCGAAGGCAGCCAGGAAGCCGGAGGCACCCAGCCACTCCACCAGTGAATAACTCAGCGCAATCAGCGCCAGCGCCAGGAAATCATTGGGCGCCACATCGCCATTGGCATTGCGTAGTCGGGTCGCCAGCAGGCCAATCAACTGCCCCAGCACGAAACCGATGATCAGACCGCCGCCAATTGCCCAGAGCACCTCGACCGCACCCCAGTGCCCCAGCATCGCCACGCTCAGGCTTTCGCCATTAAACAGCAGCAGCGCCAGCATCAGCAACGGCAGCGCGGAACCATCATTCATACCCGCTTCGCTGGAGATTGCCACGCGCAGCGAGTCATCATCCTGCGCATCGTTGACCGAGATTAAGCTCGCCAGCACCGGATCGGTTGGCGCGACAATGGCACCAAACGCCAGTGCAATCGGCCAGTCTAATCCCACCAGGAAGTGCGACAGCAGGGTCATCGCGGCCACGGTCAGCAGCATGGCGGGAAAAGCCAGTTTCAGCCCGGTGTGCCAGCAGTTATTTTGCAGCGGCTGACGCAGCTTGAGGCCGGTGATGAACAACGAGGCAGCCATGGTGATTTCAGTGATGTGCGCCACGGCTTCGGAATGGGTAACAATATCGATGTGGATAACATCAAATCCCCACGGGCCGCACAGCATGCCCGCGATAAGGAACAGACCAAATGAGGTGACTGGCCCCCGGTGAATCCAACCGGAAGCCAGCGACATCAGCAGCAGAAGGCCGCCCGTCGCTGCTGTCCAGGCTAAAAAGTTCATAACACTCCAGATTATTTCGGGTTTATGAATAAGCCTGGCACATTTTTTGACGGGCGAGGTGTCAGTTTTTCAGGTGTCGACTGGCGAAGCGGACCGCCAGCGCGGCTGCACCGGCTAAGGTCGAGAGCGCAACCACGCCATTCCAGCCCCAGTGTGCCAGCGCCAGACTTCCCAGCGCCGCACCGGTGGCCATACCGATAAACACCACGGTAAACAGCAGCGCATTCAGGCGACTGCGTGCTTCCGGCGCCAGGCCATAGACCAGCGTCTGATGCGCCACCAGGGTGGCCTGCACCCCTAAATCGAAGCCGATGGTGCAGAGGACAATCAGCGCCAGCTGGGCTGGCATTGGCAGCAGCGGCAGCAGAAACATCAGCGCAAAGGAGATTGTCACCAGCGCGGCGCCAGCCTGCGTGACCCTTGCCGGACCGATGCGGTCAGCAAAACTGCCCGCCAGCGGTGCCGCCATGGCACCCGCCGCACCGGCTAAACCAAATGCCCCGGCCACGGCACTGTCCAGATGAAAGCGGTCGCTGAGCATTAACGCCAGAGTCGACCAGAAGGCGCTAAAGCCCACTGACAACAGCCCCTGAGCCAGTGCGGCACGACGCAGCGTCTGATGGTGACGCCACAGGTGAACCAGCGACAGCAACAGGCGCGGATAGCTCACCGAGGTGCCTGGCGCGAAACGCGGCAGTACCCGCCACAGCGTGAGCGTAATCAGCAGCACCGCCAGCGCGGCAATCATATACATGGTGCGCCAGCCGAAATACTCTGCCACCACCCCGCTGACCACCCGCGACAGCAGGATGCCCACCAGCAGCCCGGTCATCACCGTGCCGACTGTTTTACCCCGGCTGCGTTCCGGCGCCAGCGCCGCCGAAGCGGGCACAATATCCTGCGCCACGGTGGCGGTCAGGCCGGTGATAAAACTGGCAATCAGCAACGCGCTGAGTCCACCGGAAAAACCACACAGCAGCAGCGCCGCCACCAGCATTAAGCCTTTGATAAAGATAATGGTGCGCCGGTCATGACGATCGCCCAGCGGAGCCAGCAGCAGGATGCCCAGCGCATAGCCGGCCTGGGTCAGCATCGGCACCATGCCGACCGCGCCGATGCCAGCGTTAAACTGCTTGCTGATGATATCCAGCATCGGCTGGCTGTAGTAAATCGACGCGACGCTGAGTCCGGCACCGGCGGCCAGGGTAAACACCAGCGGCGCAGAGAGCGGTTCATTTTGAGTCTGGGTCTGTATGGCTGACATGCTGTAATCCTCATCATTTCGTCCTGCCATTAAAGCGCATTGCGGTTATACGCGGTAGACTGACATCAGGCAAAACCGTTATACATGGTGCGTATGAACAATCCTAACAGCAGCGATCGCATCGATCTGATGCAGACTTTTATCCGTATTGTGGAGAGCGGCAGCTTATCCGCCGCCGCCGCGCAGCTCGGCACGACACAACCCACCGTCAGCCGCCGACTGCAGAGCCTGGAGCAGCGGCTGGGCCTCAAGCTTATCCTGCGCACCACCCATGCGCTGAAGCTTACCGATGATGGCGAGCGCTGCTACGCCCAGGCGCGGCAGCTGCTGGCGACCTGGCATGCGCTGGAAGATGAGCTGACCGGGGCCAGCGATGACCCGGTCGGTACGCTGCGGGTTCGCGCCCCACACGCCTTTGGTCAGGATCAGCTGATCGCCCCGCTGGTGGACTATCTGCACCGCTACCCCCGGCTCAATATTGAGTGGATGCTGAATGACCGCACGCCCGACTTTATGGCAGAGAATGTGGACTGCGCCATTCAGGTCGGTGCGCCAACCGATCCTTCGGTGGTGGCGATACTGCTGGCAGAAGTGCCACGTATTGTGGTGGCCGCCCCGCACCTGCTGGCGCAGCAGCCGCCGATAGAGCGGGTTGAACAGCTGCGCGACCTGCCGTGGCTGGCACTGACCAGTTTTTACCGTAACGAAGTGGTGTTGCAGAAGATTGACGACGGCCAGCCGGTAAACCTGGCGATTACGCCCCGGCTGAGCAGCGACAGTTTATATGCGGTGCGCAAAGCGGCACTGGCTGGGATGGGAGCCGCGATCGTCTCCTCATGGGCAGTGCAGGAAGATCTGGCGGATGGCAGCCTGGTTCAGCTGATGCCCGCGTGGCAGGCACCGCCGCTGCCGGTGTGGCTGACCTATCCCTGGGCGAGTTACTACCCGGCCAGGCTGCAACACTTTTTTGCCATGATCAAAGAGGTGATGCCGCAGCTGGCGGGCACGCGTCCGGCCTCACAGCCAGCGGGTCGTTCAGGGGGAGCAGAGCGGAAAGGGTAAAGCAGGCGCCCGCCTCAGCGGGCCGCCAGAGAGGTTACTTCGGTTTTTTATCGCTGCGCGACATCTGATCCAGCCAGCCCATCACAAAGGCGGAGAGCACAAAGGTCAGGTGGATAATCACGTACCACATCAGCTTGTCGTTTTCGACGTTGCGCGCTTCCATAAACACCCGCAGCAGGTGAATCGAGGAGATGGCGACAATGGAGGCGGCGACTTTGTTTTTCAGCGAGCCGGAGTCCATCTTGCCCAGCCAGCTCAGCTTCTCTTTATCTTCGTCGATATCGAGCTTAGAGATGAAGTTCTCATAACCTGACAACATCACCATCACCAGCAGGCCGCCAACCAGCGTCATATCCACCAGCGACAGCAGCAGCAGGATCAGATCGTTTTCCGCAATGCTGAAAATGTTGGGCAGCAGGTGGAAAATTTCCTGGAAAAATTTAATGGTCAGCGCCAGCAATCCCAGCGAAAGTCCAATGTAAACCGGGGCCAGCAACCAGCGCGATGCATACATCAGGTTTTCGGTAAAACGTTCCATACAATCCCACGAATAATCAAACAGGTCCGGGAGTATAACCGATCAACTGTGAAGTTATTTCAGCCCTTCGTCAGAAATTTCAGGGACCGGCGGCAGCGGCAGCGAGAGACGAAATGCCGCGCCACCTTCGGCCCTGTTCTCTGCCCAGATCTGACCGCCGTGGCTCTCGATAATGGTTTTACAGATTGCCAGACCCAGCCCGACGCCCGGCACCGCCGACTCTTTGTCGCCCCGCCAGAATTTATCGAATATCCGGCTTAAATCGTCTTCGGCAATGCCCGGTCCGCTATCCCAGACCGAGATCTCCAGCCGTGATGCCGCACGCCAGGCGCGAATGCCGCGTGGTGCGCTGTTACCGGCATACTTCAGGCTGTTCTCAATCAGGTTGGTGAAGACCCGCTCCAGCAGCGTGCTGTCGCCTTTGATCAGCACAATGTCGTCCGGCAGATCGAGCCGGACCTCATGCCCTTTCAGCGACGGTGCCATGCTGCTCAGCGCCCCGCCGACCACCTCTTCCAGCGCCAGCCACTCCTCACGCAGATTGAGGCCGCCCGACTGAATGCGCGCCATATCCAGCATGTTGCTCACCAGCCGGATGGTGCTCAGCGTCTGCTCGCGGATCTGACTGGCCTGCGGCACATATTTTGAGTTATCGCTGGCCAGGTCGAGCATCAGCATTTCCGCCTGACCAAACAGCACGGTCAGTGGGGTGCGCAGGTCGTGGGACAGCGCCGACAGCAGCGCATTGCGCAGCTGTTCACGCTCCGCCGAGAGCCGGGACGCCGCCTCGCTATGCGACAGCGCCATTCGCTCCAGTGCGTTAGCAATCAGCACCGTAAAGGTTTCCACCAGCCGCTGCTGCTCGGGGATCATCAGCTGACGCAGGTTCTGCGGCTCCACCACCAGCAAACCCCGGCAGTGCGCGCCACTTTTCAGCGGCAGGATCTGATAAGGCACCGCCGGTAAGGTATCAGTGCCCGCACCCGCAGGCTGGCCTTTGCTGTAACTCCATTTAGCAATCGCGCGATCCGGCTCGCTGGCTGGTAACGCATCGCCCACCGGTTGCAGTTCGCCCTGCTCATCCGGCAGCAGCAGCAGGCAGCGCGCCTGTAACGTGGCATCCAGCACCCGCTGGCTGGTGGCGGCGATATCCTGCGGCGTTAACGCACTGCCCAGCGATTTCGCCATCTCATAGAGCTGGCGCGCCCGCTGCTCGCGGTAGCGCGCCACCCGCGCCTGATAACGCACGCCTGCCGTGAGATTGCCGACGATTACGCCTACCGCCAGCATCACGCCAAAGGTGACCAGATATTGCAGATCGGAGACCGCCACCGTGCCGGTGGGGGCAACAAAGAAGAGGTCAAAGGCGACGATATTCATCACCGTGGCGATCACCGACGGCCAGCGACCATAGCGCAGCGCCACGATCACCACCGCCAGCAGATAGATCATTACGCAGTTGGCGGGATCGAAACCGATCAGTACCGACTGTCCGGCGGCGGTTACAAGGATACAGAGCACCAGCGCCATCATTACGCCGCGCAGCTGAATACGCCATTTTTCGCTGGTGACGCGGCCATCCGGCAGCGGATGCGGCGCATCCTTCAGCGGCTCATCCAGCGCCACCACCAGCAGATCGAGATCCGGCCCCAGCTGGCCGAGCCGTTCGGCAAAGCTGTCACGCCGCCAGCGCCGCAGCGGGCGACGACCGGTGACAATTTTGCCCAGATTGTGCGCGCGGGCGTAACCCAGTACCGCTTCGGCTTCATCGGGTTCAGAGAGGGTCGCGGTTTCCGCGCCCAGCTCCTGCGCCAGTTGTAACGTACGCAGAATCGCCCGTCGCCGCGCTTCCGGCAGCCGGTGCAGCCGGGGCGTTTCGACATAGACCGCATGCCATTCACTGCCAAGCCGCGCCGCCAGTCGGGCGGCGGTGCGCACCAGCTTTTCACTGCCGCTGTCGTCGCCAATGCAGAGCAGAATGGCGTCGCGGGTGTGCCAGACGCGCTCCCGTCCCTGCTGATCGCGCCAGGCACGCATCTGATCATCCACCCGATCGGCGGTACGACGCAGGGCCAGCTCACGCAGGGCGAACAGGTTACCTTTGCGGAAAAAGTTTTCGATGGCGCGTTCCGCGCGGTCGCCAATATAGACTTTGCCCTCTTTCAGCCGCTGCCGCAGATCGTCGGGCGGCAGATCGACCAGCACCACTTCGTCGGCGCTGTCGAAAAAGGGATCGGGCACGGTTTCGCGCACCTGAATGCCGGTGACGCCGCCCACCACATCATTGAGGCTCTCAAGATGCTGTACGTTGACGGTGGTCAGTACATCGATGCCCGCTTCCAGCAGCTCCTCAATATCCTGCCAGCGCTTGGGATGGCGCGAGCCCTGCACGTTGGTGTGCGCCAGCTCATCCATCAGGATCACCGCCGGATGGCGAGCCAGCGCGGCATCGAGATCAAACTCCGCATGACGCGAGCGGCCGGTTGCGCGACGCGGCAGCAGAGTTAACCCTGTCAGCAGCTGCGCGGTTTCCGGCCGGTCATGGGTCTCTACCACGCCGATTAAGACATCCAGACCCTGCGCGCGCAGCCGCTGTGCCTCCTGCAGCATGGCATAGGTTTTACCCACGCCCGCACAGGCACCAAAGTAAATTTTCAGCTGCCCGCGATGAGTCTCGCGGTTAGCCTGCAGCAGCGCGTCGGGATCGGGACGCTGGGGTTCGTGGTTCATCGCTTCCTTAGAGCCTATGCCAGTAGGCGTAATTGTTGCAGACAGTCTGGACACGGACAGCGCGGAACAACCGGAGCGTACACGTAGTACGTGAGGATTGTGAGCACTGCCCAGGTTCAGACTGACAAATAAAATAGCCTAATGGGATAGGCTCTTAACACCATTACAGTTCGTTGAGCGCCATATTCAGCTGCAACACGTTGAGGGTCGGGGTGCCGAGGAATGGCAGCAGCGGACGATGCGTCATCTTATCAATCAGCGCCTCGACCTGCGGCAACGGCAACTGGCGGCTGGCGGCGATACGCGGTGCCTGCCAAAGGGCGGCCTGTGGCGAAATATCCGGGTCCAGCCCGCTGGCTGAAGCGGTGACCAGTTCAACCGGGACGGCGGCAGGTGCCTGCGGATTCGCGGCCCGCAGCGCAGCGACGCGATCGGCTACCGCTTTGTCCAGCGCCGGGTTGCTGGCGGCCAGATTGCTGCCCCCTGAGGCCAGCGGATTATAAGGTTTATCACCACTGGCTGAAGGGCGGCCCCAGAAGTAGTTGGGCTGGGTAAAGTTCTGGCCAACCAGCGCCGACCCGCGCGCCACGCCATCCTCCTCCAGCAGCGAGCCGCTGGACTGGGACGGAAACAGCCACTGCGCCAGACCGGTGGTGAGCAAAGGATAAACCACGCCGGTAACAAGCGTAAGCAGCAACAACAGTAAAATTGCCGGACGTAACTGACTCATTTTTCTCTCCTCAGGCCATGCCTGAAAACACTAACAGCAGATCGATCGCTTTGATGCCGACAAACGGCACCAGCAGGCCACCCAGACCGTAAATCAGCAGGTTGCGGCGCAGCAGCGCAGCGGCGCTCAGTGGGCGGTAGCTGACGCCTTTCAGGGCCAGCGGGATCAGGAAGACAATCACCAGAGCGTTAAAGATCACCGCCGACAGAATCGCACTGGCTGGCGAGTGCAGGTGCATCACGTTAAGCATGTTGAGCTGCGGATAGGTCGCCGCAAACGCCGCCGGAATGATGGCGAAATATTTCGCCACGTCGTTGGCGATACTGAAGGTGGTCAGCGAACCGCGCGTCATCAGCATCTGTTTACCAATGTGCACCACTTCCAGCAGCTTGGTCGGGTTCGAGTCGAGATCGACCATGTTGCCCGCCTCTTTCGCCGCCTGGGTACCGGAGTTCATCGCTACCGCCACATCCGCCTGCGCCAGTGCAGGCGCATCGTTGGTGCCGTCGCCGGTCATCGCCACTAAACGTCCTTCCGCCTGATACTGGCGGATCAGCGCCAGCTTGGCTTCCGGCGTGGCCTCTGACAGGAAGTCATCCACGCCCGCTTCAGCGGCAATCGCTGCGGCCGTCAGCGGGTTATCGCCGGTGATCATCACCGTTTTGATACCCATTTTGCGCAGTTCGGCAAAGCGCTCTTTGATGCCGCCTTTGACGATATCTTTCAGCGCCACCACGCCCAGCACGTTCGCGCCCTCTGACACCACCAGCGGCGTGCCGCCACTGCGTGCCACCTCTTCCACCTGCGCATTGACCTCGGCCGGGAAACGGCCATGGTTCGCTTCGATGTGGCGACGTACCGCATCGACCGCGCCTTTGCGGATCAGTCGATCCTGCACGTTCACGCCGCTCATGCGGGTCTGCGCAGAGAACGGAATAAAGCTGGCACCCATGCTGCTGAGATCGCGCTCACGCAGATTAAATCGCTGTTTTGCCAGCACCACGATGCTGCGCCCTTCCGGCGTCTCATCGGCCAGCGAGGCGAGCTGTGCGGCGTCGGCCAGTTGCTCTTCGCTGACGCCCGGCGCGGGCAGGAACTGGGTCGCCTGACGGTTACCCAGCGTGATGGTGCCGGTTTTGTCCAGCATCAGCACATCCACATCGCCCGCAGCTTCCACCGCACGTCCACTGGTCGCAATGACGTTAGCACCCAGCATCCGGCTCATCCCCGCCACGCCAATCGCCGACAGTAAGCCGCCGATGGTGGTCGGGATCAGACAGACCAGCAGCGCCACCAGCACCGTGATGCTGACCGGCGTTCCGCCCCATGCCGAGAACGGCCAGAGTGTCACGGTCGCCAGCAGGAACACGATGGTCAGTGACACCAGCAGGATGGTCAGGGCGATCTCATTCGGGGTTTTACGGCGTTTCGCGCCTTCCACCATGGCGATCATCCGGTCAAGGAAGGTTTCGCCCGGGTTGGCGCTACAGGTGATCACCAGCCAGTCAGAGAGAATGCGGGTCCCGCCGGTAACGGAGGCGAAGTCACCGCCCGACTCGCGGATCACCGGAGCGGACTCACCGGTAATGGCGCTTTCATCCACCGAGGCACCGCCCTCCATCACTTCACCGTCGCAGGGGATGATGTCGCCCGCTTCCACCAGCACGGCATCGCCTTTACGCAGCTCATCGGCACTGACCTGCTGCCACTCGGCGCCATAGCGCGCCGCTGAGAGTTTTTTGGCAAAGCTGGTCTTTTTCACCCCTTTCAGGCTGCTGGCCTGAGCCTTACTGCGCCCTTCTGCCAGCGCCTCCGCCAGGTTGGCGAACAGCACGGTGAACCAGAGCCAGACCGCAATCGCCCCGGTAAAGCTGGCGCTGCCGCTGATCCGGCCGGTCAGCATCGCCAGCGCCAGCAGCGAGGTCAGAATGCTGCCGAGGTAGACCACAAACATCACCGGGTTACGGAACTGCACCCGGGGATCGAGCTTTTTCACTGCATCCCAGGCCGAGGTACGCAGCAATGCTGCGTCAAATAACGCCTGTTGTTGACGACTCATGAGGATTGTCCCTGAACAAGTTGCAGATGCTCAGCCACCGGGCCCAGCGCCAGAGCAGGAATAAAGGTCAGTGCACCCACCAGCAGCACCGTACCGATCAGCAGTCCGATAAACAGCGGACCGTGGGTTGGCAGCGTGCCGTTACCCACCGGCTGCACTTTTTTCACCGCCATCGCACCGGCAATCGCCATCACCGGAATGATGATGCCGAAGCGGCCCAGCAGCATGCAGGCAGCCAGTAACAGGTTCCAGAACGGCGTGTTAGCACTCAGGCCGGCAAAGGCGCTGCCGTTGTTGTTGGCCGCCGAGGAGACCGCGTAGAGCACTTCGCTGAAGCCGTGAATGCCGGGATTGGCCATGGCACTGCGTCCGGCGTCGGTCATCATCGCCAGTGCAGTACCGATCAGCACCAGCGCCGGTGTGACCAGAATCGCCAGCGCGGTCATCTTCATCTCCCAGACGTCGATTTTTTTACCCAGGAATTCCGGAGTACGACCGATCATCAGCCCGGCGATAAACACCGCCAGCAGCACAAACAGCAGCATGCCGTAGAGACCGGCACCGACGCCGCCAAACACCACTTCGCCCAGTTGCATCAGCCACATCGGCACCATGCCACCCAGCGCAGTAAAGGAGTCGTGCATGGCATTCACCGCACCGCAGGAGGCGGCAGTGGTGATAACCGCGAACAGGCTGCTGTTAAGAATGCCAAAGCGCGTCTCTTTACCTTCCATGTTGATGGCGCTGTCAGCACCCAGCTGGAGGAAGTGCGGGTTGCCCTGCAGTTCGGCCCACATGACGACCGAGACCGCCGCCACAAACATCAGCGTCATCGCCCACAGCAGCATGTGGCCCTGACGACGGTCACGCACGCTTTCGCCAAACGCGAAGCAGAGCGCCGCCGGGATCAGGAAGATGCTCAGCATCTGCACCAGGTTAGTCAGCACCGTCGGGTTTTCAAATGGATGGGAGGAGTTGGCGTTAAAGAAGCCGCCACCGTTGGTGCCCAGCATTTTGATCGCTTCCTGCGACGCCACCGGCCCCATCGCCAGCGTCTGCTGCACGCCTTCCAGCGTGGAGAAACTGTGATAAGGCGCGAAGTTCTGGATGCTGCCCTGGCTGACAAAGAAGAGCGCCATCAGCAGGCTGATGGGCAGTAAGACATAGAGCGTGATGCGCGTCAGGTCGCGCCAGGCGTTACCCAGGGTCGCAGAGCTGCGATTAGCAAAGCCACGGATTAGCGCAAACGCCACGGCGATACCGGTCGCGGCTGAGAGGAAATTCTGCACCGTCAGGCCCACCATCTGACTGAAATAACTCAGGGTGCTTTCGCCGCTGTAGGATTGCCAGTTGGTGTTGGTGACGAAGCTCACGGCGGTGTTCAGCGCCAGATGCCAGCTCAGGCCAGGCAGCTGCTGCGGATTCAGCGGCAGCGCGCCCTGCATCAGCAATATTGCCAGCAGCACCACGAAACCCAGCGCATTAAACAGCAGAATCGCCAGCAGGTAGTGCGGCCAGCGCATGTCCGATTGTTGCGCGCCCAGCAGTCGCCACAGCGGCGCTTCCAGGCGGGCAAACACCGGCTTGTCAGCCACTAACGACGCCAGACCCCGTCCGAGCGGCTGCGCCAGCACCATCAGCAGCAGCAGATAAAATGCGATGAGTAAAAAAGCATTGGCCGCCATCAGAAGGCCTCCGCATTTAACAGGGCATAGATCAGATAGCCCAGTAACAACACCACCAGCACAATGCCGGTTATTACGCCCACGCTCACAGGAACCTCCAGAGGATTGGATTTATGGCTTAGCTTGCGCGGAGGCGTATAAAGAAGGGGTTAAAATGCAGCGGGCGGGCGTAAAAATAGTGTAAAAATGGCGAAAAGTCAGGCGACTTCCAGCGCCCAGATACGATTGAGATCGACTTTACCCCACAGCGTGCTGTCCTCTGCGCCCACAATGCTGTCGGTGCAGAAGCTGTCGCCAAGGTCGAGCTCTTCCGGTTTCACTTCACGCTGGGCGTGCAGCGACCAGAAGACATGCACGCAGGGACGCATCAGCGATTTTTCGCCCGCTTTCACCACCAGCGCCACCCGGCCGGAGGCCAGACGCACCAGCGATCCCACCGGATAGATGCCGATGGTCCGTACGAAGGTGTGCAGCAAGCCAGGGTCGAAATGGCCGCGCCAGCTCAGCATCTGGTGCATCGCCTCGGCGGGTGTCCAGCCGTTGCGATAGGAGCGGGTCGAAGTGACGGCATCATAGACATCGCACACCGCCGCCATGCGGGCGTAGAGCGAAATCGCCTCGCCTTTCAGGCGGTGCGGATAGCCGCTGCCATCATATTTCTCATGATGATGCAGGGTGATATCGAGCAGATCGTCATCGGCGTCGGCTTCTATCAGCATCTGCGCACCGACCACCGGATGCTCACGCATCACCCTGAACTCCTCTTCAGTCAGCTTGCCCGCTTTGTTCAGGATCGCCAGCGGCACAGCCGCTTTGCCGACATCATGCAGTAAACCGCCCATGCCCACCCGACGCAGCTCCTGCTCATCCAGCCCGAGTTTTTTACCCAGCGCAATCATCAGCCCGCAGACCGCCATGGAGTGCAGGTAGGTGTAGTCATCATGATTTTTCAGTCGCGCCACGCTCAGCATGGCGGAGGGTTCACGCGTGATCGATCCGGCGATTTCATCCACCAGATCCATCATATAATCGAGCTTCAGGCCGTTACCCAGCCGCGCTTCGTTGAACATCGCCAGCACTTTCGGTTTGCCCTGCAAAAAGATCTGCTGTGCCTGATCCAGTTCCTGGAAAAACGGGGTGCGGCCAATGGTTCTCTTCGCGACCGTGGAGGCGATCGGCGCCTGCACCGATCGATCGAGGTCGATCCAGAGCTGGCGGATCCCTTCAGTGCGAAGCATGGCGATTTGTCGGGGATCGGTGATCAGCATCTCATTATGAATGCGCTGGTCTTTTATCCACCAGACCTCCAGCTTGTGGATAAACATCCCTGGGCGCAATTCATCAATGGTAATCAGCTTTATCACGCTATCACTCTTTAATATCAGCGGGTGGTAAGGTGATATCGGCAGCCGGACAAATTTTCTTCAGGCTGTTTTGTGCGAAGGTGAGGGTCTGGTGAGTGGTCAGAGGAGAGGCGTCCTGCCTCGCCCCCGTTTCAGCAGGGAGTTAAGACGCCGCGGTGGTTACACTACCCGGGTCAGCACCGGCTCACCACGGGCAAACGCCAGCATATTCTCAAAGACCAGGTCAGCCATCGCCGCCATGGTTTCGCGGGTGCTGCTGGCGATATGCGGCGTGATCACCACATTGTCGCGCTGGCGCAGTGCGTCAGGCACCTGCGGCTCCTGTTCAAACACATCAAGCCCGGCACCGGCGATCTGCCCGGTTTCCAGCGCATCCACCAGCGCCTGCTGATCCACCACGCTGCCGCGCGCAATGTTAATCAGATAGCCCTGCGGTCCCAGCGCCTGCAGCACTTCCGCATTGATAATGTGGCGCGTCGCGGCACCGCCCGGCAGGGTCAGCACCAGGAAATCGGCCTGCTGCGCCAGCGCCACCAGGCTCTCATGACGGGTGTAGGGCACATCGGGGCGTGAACGCGGATTGTAATAGTGAATCGCCATATCAAACGCCTGCGCGCGCCTTGCCACCGCCTGACCGATATTGCCCAGCCCGACGATACCGCACACCTTGCCACCGATTTTGCTGCTCAGCGGAAAGCGGCCCTGCGTCCAGTGACCGGCGCGTGTGAAGCGATCGGCCTCGCTGATGCGGCGCGCCACATCCAGCAGCAGCGCCATCCCCAGATCGGCGACGCAATCATTGAGCACCTCCGGCGTGTTGGTCACCACAATGCCGCGCGACCGGGCGGCTTCCGTATCAATGCTGTCATAACCGACGCCGTTACTGCAGATCGCTTTCAGGTTTGGCAGCGCGGCGATCAGCGCGGCCGGTGCGCCCATCACCGCGTTGCCGCTGGTGACCAGCATGTCGATATCTGCGCCCTGCTCAGCCAGAAAGGCTGCCTCATCTTCCGCCTCCCACAGCCGGAACGCGGTGAACGTCTTTTCAATGTTCTCTATCAGCTGCGGTGGCAGGAATTTCCCTCTGATCAGCACCTTACATTGCTTTAATGCCATCTTCTTTCTCCTGATTGTTATAGGATGCCGGGCGATCGCTCTCTTCACCGACGCGTTCAATCGGTCCCATCACCAGCAGGAACAGCAGCGCCGCTACCACGCAGTGTGCCGCCACAAACGCCAGCCCGATGCTGTAGCTGCCGGTCAGACCGACGATGATGCCGAACAGCAGCGGCGTGGTGAAACCGGCAATATTGCCGATGCCGTTAAAAATGGAGCCGGCCAGGCCCACCGCCTCTTTAGGTGCGGTGTCGCTGATCACCGTCCAGGTGCCTGCACCGGCCGCTATACCTTTACCGAAAAAGGCGAAGGACATAATGGCGATAATGCCGCCGTTACCGGGAATAATCGCCGCCAGCACCAGGCTGGACGCCATCAGCATGCCGACGATATAGGGCGTTTTACGCGCCCAGGAGACGCTCCAGCCCCGGGCGATTAACTTGTCTGACAGGTAGCCGCCGCTGATCCCGCCCAGAAAACCAAACAGCGCCGGAGCCACGGTGGCGAAGCCCGCCTCCATGATGTTCATGCCGCGCGCCTGCACCAGATAGATCGGAAACCAGGTAATAAAGAAGTAGCTGAGCGCGATGATGCAGTACTGACCGAGATAGGCGCACCAGAGCATGCGATTAGTGAGCAGCTTTCTGAACATCGCTTTACTGACCGGTGGCCGCGCTTTCAGCGTCTGCGCCGAGTCGATATCCACCAGCGCACCACCGTCAACGATGTGGCGCAGTTCACTCTCTGACACGCCAGGGTGATTGCGCGGCTCCCGCATCCAGGCAGCCCAGACAAACACCGCCAGCAGGCCGATGCCGCCCAGCACAAAGAACGGCCACTCCCAGCCAAAGCGCGACACCAGCCAGCCTGACAACGGCGAGAAGATGGCGACGGCAAAATATTGCGCCGAGCTGAACAGCGATGAAGCCCGTCCCCGCTCTGCGCCAGGGAACCACATAATCACCACGCGCGCATTGGCGGGAAAGCTGGGTGCCTCGATCAATCCCAGCATAAAGCGCAGACCAAACATCAGCATCAGCGCGCCGGTCATGCCGCTGGAGAACTCACCAACGAATCCCATCGCCAGCGTCGAGACTGACCAGAGCGCCAGCGTGACGCCATACACTTTTTTAGCCCCGAAGCGGTCAAGAAACAGCCCGCCGGGGATCTGACCGATAACGTAGGCCCAGCTGAAGGCAGAGAGGATCAATCCCAGCTGGATCGCTGACAGGCCGAACTCCTCTTTGATTGCCGATCCGGAGATCGAGAGGATCGAACGGTCGGCATAAGCCACGACCGACAGAAAGAGGATCAGGCAGAGGATCCAGATGCGCACATGAGACGTCCGGTGAGTCGTTTGGTCTTTAAGCATGAGCTGAATTCCTTAAAAAGCGGCAGGTTGCGCCACGAGGTTTTTTTCAGGAATAACGCTGAGATTTCCCGCTTAAGGAAATATAGATAGGAGGCTAACGATGGATCATTGTGCGGATGTTGAGATCGTCAGGCCCGATTCAACGGTTTTCTGACAACCACCACAAAGGCCAGTGCGATGCTGCACAAAAGCGCAAAAAGCCGCGGCTGCCTGCCGCAGAGTGTGCGCCACGTCGAGGATTTCATCGGTGCTGGCAGCTATGACGCGGCGATTTTACGGCAAAGTGTGGCGGCGCTAGCAAGAGTGAAAAGGGCCGGTTGTCAAACCCGGCGACTGTTCATAAGCTGCAAATGATAATCTTTGTCCATTTTTATAATAAATGAAAAATCCATTCCACTCAGTTAACCTCGGGAGTCTGCAATGAAAAAACGTGCATGGGCAATACTCTGTCTGCTCTCTCTTTCCACGTCGGCGCTGGCAGAGAAAATTGGCGTCTCAATGGCCTATTTCGACCAGAACTTTCTGACCATTATCCGCCAGTCGATCGAGAAAGAGGCCAAAGCGCGTCAGCTGGATGCGCAGTTCGAAGATGCACGCGGCGACGTGGGCCGTCAGACCGATCAGGTGCAGAGTTTTATCAGTTCCGGGGTGGACGCGATTATCGTCGATCCGGTCGACTCCGCCAGCACCCCTGCCCTGACCAGACTGGCGCAGCAGGCTCACATTCCGCTGGTCTACGTTAACCGCACACCGGGCGATAAAACCCTGCCGCCGGGCGTGGTGTTTGTCGGCTCTGACGAACGCGAATCGGGCACGTTGCAGATGGAAGCGCTGGCGAAGCAGGCGGGTTATCGTGGCAAAGTCGCCATTATCATCGGTAACCTCAGCGATGCGGGTGCGCTGCAGCGCACCAAAGATGTGGAGCAGGTGGTGGCAAAGTATCCCGACATGAAAGTAGTGCTGAAGCAGACCGCAAACTATTCGCGTAATGAGGGCATGGATTTAATGCTCAACTGGCTGTCGAACGGGGAAGAGATCGATATTGTCGCCGCCAACAACGACGAAATGGCGATTGGCGCAACCATGGCGATTGCCCAGGCGAAACCGAAGAAAACCATTCTGGTGGGCGGCATTGATGCCACGCCGGATGGCCTGAAAGCCCTGGCAAGCGGCAAACTGGCCGTCACCGTGTTCCAGGATGCCGTGGGTCAGGGCAAAAAATCGGTCGAGGTGGCGCAGCAGATGATCAAAGGGAAAAAAGTCGATTCCCACCAATGGATCCCGTTTGAACTGGTGACGCAGCAGAACATGCAGCAATACAGCAATAAAAATCCGTAATGAAAAGCGGAGCGGCAGCGCTGCCGCTCCGGTTATCACTTCTCGTGCAGCAGTTTCGCCATCATCACCACATCGCGCAGCTGACCGTCGCGCAGGGCGGCCTGCCGCATCACCCCTTCACGCTCAAAGCCCAGCCGCTCATAGAGCCGCAGCGCCCGTTCGTTGTCGTGAAACACCTCCAGCTCCATACGCGTAATCCCCAGCCAGTTACGGGAATAGTCGAGCGCGGTGCGGATCAGGCGCTCACCGACGCCGCGACCGGCGTAATCGGGATGCACACCCAGCCCAAAGCTGATGCAGTGGCGGGTGCGCGGCTTGTTATCCACAAACAGCGTCAGCTCACCGGCCAGCACGCCCTCGATCTCCGCGACAAAGGCGATAAACCCCTCAGCATCCATTCTGGCGATTTTTTTCTCCCAGGTGGCAACGCTGGGAAACGGCAGCTGCAGCGTCCAGGGATAGACATCGGGATGACTGTAGAGTCGCTGATAGGCGGCGGCATCCTGCGGTTCCCGTGCCCGAATAATGATTTCCATATTTTCTCCTTTTAGCCGAACGGGGTTCATGCACTAAGCTGTAGCTCTTTACCGGACGGAAAGAGTATCGCTATGTTGTATCGCCGTTTTGAGCGTTTTATCAATATTTTTCATGACGCGCCCACCGACTCGCCCCCCTCAACGGTCTGGTCGTTTTACCTCTACTATCTGCGGCAGGTCTGGCCGAGTTTCGCGGCACTGCTGGTAGTGGGACTGGCGTCAGCCCTGATTGAAGTGTCGCTGTTCAGCTATCTGAGCCGCATTATCGATATGGTCAATCACTCCACGCCCGCCAGCCTGTTTCGGGATAACTGGCCGATACTGCTGTGGATGGGGGCGGTGGCGCTGATTCTGCGGCCGATTTTTATCGCCCTGCACGACATGCTGGTGCATCAAAGCATCAGCCCGAGCATGACCAGCATGATCCGCTGGCAGAATCACAACTACGTGCTGCGCCAGAGCCTCAATTTCTTCCAGAACGATTTCGCGGGTCGCATCGCCCAGCGCATTATGCTGACCGGCAGTTCACTGCGCGATTCCGCGGTGCAGCTGGTGGATGCCATCTGGCACGTGCTGATCTACGCGGTGACTTCACTGGTGCTGTTTGCCGGTGCCGACTGGCGGCTGATGATCCCGCTGATTCTGTGGATGGTGGCCTACAGCGCCTCGCTGCGTTTCTTTGTGCCGCGCGTTAAAGCGCGTTCGGTGGTCTCCTCAGAGTCGCGATCTAAACTGATGGGCACCATTGTCGATGGTTATACCAACATCGCCACCATCAAGCTGTTCGCTCACAGCGATCTGGAACGGCAGTATGCGCGTGAGGCGATTCAGGAGCAGACCGAAAAAACCCAGAACGCCGGTCGCATGGTCACCAGCATGGATCTGACCCTGTCGGCGCTGAACGGCCTGCTGATTGTCTCGACCTCCGGGCTGGCGCTGTGGTTATGGAGCCAGTCGCTGATTAGCGTCGGGGCGATTGCACTGGCGACAGGTCTGGTGATCCGCCTGGTGAATATGTCCGGCTGGATCATGTGGGTGGTCAACGGCATTTTCGAAAATATTGGTACGGTACAGGATGGCCTGAAAACCATTGCGCAGCCGCTGAGCGTGCAGGATGCGCCGCAGGCGAAGCAGCTTAAGGTGACGCGCGGCAACATCCGCTTTGAGGATGTGCGCTTCGATTATGGCGGTGGCCGTCAGGTGATTAACGGCTTTAATCTTGACATCAAACCTGGTGAGAAGATTGGGCTGATTGGTCCCTCGGGCGCCGGTAAATCGACGCTGGTGAACCTGCTGCTGCGCCTCTATGACCTGAACGCAGGGCGGATTGTGATCGACGATCAGGATATCGCCGCCGTGACGCAGGAGAGCCTGCGCAGCCAGATTGGCATGATCACCCAGGACACCTCGCTGCTGCACCGCTCAATCCGTGAAAACCTGCTGTATGGTCGTCCCGACGCCAGCGAAGAGGAGCTGCAGCTTGCGATTCACCGCGCCCGCGCCGATGAGTTTATCCCGCTGCTCTCCGACTCGCTGGGTCGCACCGGGCTGGATGCGCACGTGGGCGAGCGCGGCGTGAAACTGTCGGGCGGTCAGCGTCAGCGTGTGGCGATAGCCCGCGTGCTGCTGAAGGATGCGCCGGTTCTGATCATGGATGAGGCCACCTCGGCGCTCGACTCCGAAGTGGAAGCGGCGATTCAGGAGAGCCTGGAGTCACTGATGCAGGGCAAAACCGTTATCGCCATCGCGCACCGCCTGTCGACCATCGCGAAGATGGATCGGCTGGTGGTGCTGGATAAAGGCGGCATTGCCGAGATGGGCAGCCATCACGAGCTGCTGGCGCAAAACGGCCTCTATGCCCGCTTGTGGCAGCATCAGACCGGCGGTTTTGTCGGCATCGATTAATCGCCGCGTCGATAGGGTAAGGCGTCGCGTGCTTCTTCCGCCCAGCCGCGCACGCCTTCCCGCTCCTGCACCAGAAAATCTGCCACGGCATCGCGCAGGCCGGGATGCAGCAGATAGTGCCAGGAGTGGGTAATCTGCGGCTCGAAGCCGCGCACCAGCTTGTGCTCGCCCTGTGCGCCAGCATCAAACCGCGTCAGCCCCTCATCAAGGGCCAAATCCATTCCCTGATAGAAACAGGTTTCGAAGTGCAGCCGGTCAAACTCCGCCAGACAGCCCCAGTAGCGGCCATAGAGCGCATTGCTGTCCCGCAGATAAAACGCCATGGCGGCCGGTTGCTGCTGTAAACGGGCGATCACCACCACAATATTCTGCGGCATGCGTTCCGCCAGCAGGCTGAAAAAGTCACGCGTCAGATAGGGACGCTGACCGCGCACCGCATAGGTGTTGGCGTAACAGGTATAGACAAAATCCCACTGATCTTCGCGCAGCTGGTAGCCCAGGTAGCGGTCAAACTCAAAGCCGCTCTGCATCACCTGCTCACGCTCTTTACGCAGCTGTTTGCGCTTGCGCGACATCAGCGAATCCAGGAAATCCTGAAAATCGCGGTAGCCACGGTTATGCCAGTGATACTGACAGCCGAGCCGGGAGAGCCAGTCGGGCTGATCGGCCAGCAACTGGTTAGCCTGCGCATCGGTAAAGTTGATATGTGCCCCGCTTAAGCCCTGCTGTAACAGGCTCTCAGGCAGGGCCGACAGCAGTTGCGCCGCGGCAGCAGTTTCACCCAGCAGGCGCGCGCCGCTGACCGGGCTGAAGGGGATCGCGCCCAGCCATTTCGGGTAGTAGCGGATCCCGGCGCGCTGGCTGGCATCCGCCCAGGCGTGATCAAAGACGTACTCGCCCTGTGAATGGCGTTTGCGGTAGCCTGGCAGCGCGGCGCGGGTCACCCCCTCCTCCCGCCACAGCAGATGATCGGGCTGCCAGCCCGCCTCTAACCGCACGCTGCCGCTCTGTTCTAACGTGAGCAGAAAGGCGTGACGCAAAAAGGGCTGGTCATCAGGCAACAGCGCATCCCACTCGGCGGCCGGGATCTCCGCCAGTGACGTCAGGTGAATCAGCGACATGAATTACTCCAGAGAACGTCGGGCAGAGAGTCAGTCAAGCAGGTTTTCCGCGTCAGCGAAAGGGTTAAGGCACGCAAAGTGAAGGCTGCATCAGCGGAGCACAGCTTCTATACTGCGACTTTATCTCCACAGGACACCGCCATGGATCGACTCGATTGTGACCGGATGTTTGTCACGGTGCTGGAAACCGGCAGCTTTTCTGCGGCGGCGTTGCGTCTCGGCACCAGCAGCAGTCAGGCTTCCAAGCTGGTTTCAAAGCTGGAGCAGCGGCTCGGCGTCCAGCTGTTTAAACGCAGCACGCGCGCCCTGTCACCCACCGATGTCGGGCGCAGCTATTATGAGCGGGTCAAAAATCTGCTCGATGCGTTTGAGACGCTGGATGCCAGCGTGCGTGAAAGCGCCACCACGCCCACCGGCAGGCTGCAAATCAGCGCCCCCGGCTCCTTTGGTACTGTGGTGTTGTCTGAGGTGCTGGTGGCGTTTGCCCGGCGCTATCCGCTGATTGAACTGGATGTCAGCTTTTCAGACCGGTCCGTCAACATCGTCGATGAAGGCTTTGATATGGCGATCCGTATCGGCACCCTCAGCGACAGCAGCCTGGTCGCGCGCAAGCTGGGTGAGGTGCATGTGCGCATCGCCGCCTCGCCGGTCTATCTTGAGCAGTTTGGCACGCCGCAGCACTGGCGCGAGATGCCCCAGCATCAGTGCATCATCGACACCAATTTTCGCGATCCCTGGCACTGGCCGTTTGCCGGCGGCGACGGCAGCAGCGAGATTGTCACCGTACCGGTCCGCGGGCGTCTGCGCTTCGCCAACACCGAAGCCTGCCTGCAGGCCGCGATGGCCGGACTGGGCATTGCGCGGCTGCCCGGTTTTATCGCGGCTCCCGCGCTGCAACGCGGTGAGATTGTCCGGCTGCTGGAGAATTTTGACACGCCACCACTTGGCCTGTTTGCGGTTTATCCGCCCGCCCGTCATCTGGCACACCGGGCGCGCCTGCTTATCGACTTCCTGGTGAGTCACTTTACCCGTTTTCCGCCCGCGTAATTTCTTCCAGAATGGAAGAAATGATTGTCTTTATTACCGGATTATCAGCCGTTTAGTCATCAGTTAAGCTGCTTCTCACATTACAGAGGAGTCGCGCGATGTTAGTAGAAGGCAAATGGAGTAGTGACTGGCACCCGGTGCAGTCGACCGATAAACAGGGCGGATTTGTCCGTCAGACGTCCGGTTTCCGGCATTTTATCAGCAGCGATGGCTCCACTGAATTTGCGGCAGAAGCAGATCGCTACCATCTTTATGTGGCGCTGATCTGTCCATGGGCGTCGCGCGCGTTAATTGCCCGCAAGCTCAAAGGGCTGGAGTCGCTGATTAGCGTGACGGTGGTTGAACCGCAGCTCGGTGCCCAGGGCTGGCGCTTTGGCAATTTTCCCGGCGCACAGCAGGACCCGCTGAATCACGCGCAGTACCTGCATGAAATCTATACCCGCGTCGCGCCCGATTACACGGGCCGGGCCACCGTGCCGGTCTTGTGGGACAAGAAAACCGGCACCATTGTCAGCAACGAGTCCGCTGACATTGTGCGTATGTTCAACAGCGGCTTTGGCGATCTGGCCGATAACCGCATCGACCTCTATCCCGCCGCGCTGCGCCCGGAGATTGATGCGCTGAATGAGAGCCTCTATCCGCGTCTGAATAATGGTGTCTATCGCGCCGGGTTCGCGACGACATCAATCAGCTATCAGCAGGCCTTTAACGACGTCTTCAGCCAGCTCGACGAACTGGAAGCCCTGCTCAGCGATGGTCGCACCTTCCTGCTGGGTGAACGGCTGACTGAAACCGATATTCGCCTGTTCGTCACCCTGATTCGCTTTGACGTCGCCTATCATGGCCTGTTCAAATGCAACCTGCGCCGGATACGCGACTATACGCTGCTGAATCGCTATCTTAAGAGCATGCTGTCAGTCTCCGGCGTGCGTGAGACGGTCAGCATCGATCATATCAAACAGGGCTACTACTCGATCAAGGCACTGAACCCGAACGGGATCGTTCCGGCAGGCCCGGATCTGAGTGAGTACGGTCTTTAAAGGAGCAATAATGGCAAAAGCACTGGTAATTTTTCTGCATGGCGTAGGCAGTAACGGCGACGATCTGGCACCGATTGGCCGTCACTGGGCGACGCTGTTGCCGGATGTGATTTTTGCCTCACCCAATGCGCCCGAACGTTTTGCCGCCGGTTTTGGCTGGCAGTGGTTCAGCCTGGAGGAGGTGACGCCAGAGAACCGGCCAGGTCGGGTACGGGCCGCGCGGGCGGCGTTTGACGCGACCCTCAGCGACGTTATCGCACAGCACGGCTTCGCCGACCGCTGGCAGGATGTGGTGCTGGTCGGCTTTTCACAGGGGTCGATCATGGCGCTGGATGCGCTGGCATCTGGCCGTTATCCGCTGGCGGGCGTGGTCGCCTTTTCGGGTCGTCTGGCGGTTGACGGTGAACTGACGCCACAGCCTTATCTGCCCGCGCTGCTGATCCACGGCCAGGCCGATGAGGTGATTCCGTGGCAGGAGAGCGAATCTGCCGCAGCACGACTCAGGGCCGCATTGGTGCCGGTAGAAGCGCGATTTGAACCCGCCACCGGCCACACCATCTCCGCTCAGGGTGCCATGCATGCCGCCGCGTTTATCGCGCAGTGCTTACAGGATTAACCCCAGCAGCGCTTTAATGCCTGCCAGGCATGACGGGCAGCAACCTCAGGCGGCAGGCGTTTCAGCGCATCATTAAAGACTTCAATGCCCACCGGTCCCTGATAGCCCGCGCTTTTGAGCTTATCGACAAAGCGTTCAATGTCGATAATGCCATCGCCGGGCAGCAGACGCTGATGCTTTGCCATCGCCATCAGGCTCTGCTTATCCTGCGCGGGAACGGCGGCCATGTCACACAGCTGTACTTCATAAATGCGATCGGCTGGAATGCCGTCCAGCTGTGAGGCGTCGCCGCCCAGCGCGCAGATATGGAACAGATCGACCACCAGCCCGATATTGGGCTGATCGAGCCGCTGCAATCGCTGCCACGCCAGCGGCAGCGTGTTATCCACGCTGCACCAGGCCATCGGCTCATACATAATGCGCATGTTGTAGCGCGCAGCTTCAGAGGCCATCCAGCGCAGGTCATCATCAATCTGGTCGGCGCAGCAATCCTCACGGGTGCTGGCCGGCGCCTGAATGGTGTCGCAGCCCAGCGCCTGGGCAATCTGAATAAACTGGCGCAGCTCTTCGCGCTTCTGTCCGCGCAACGCACTGGGTGCCCCGGTGAAATCGCGCAGCACCTGGAGATTGGTAAAGCCAGGTCCCTGCCGGGCAGCGATCTCAGCCAGTGCCGCCGCGCCGCCCTCGTACGCCTCGACATCCTCGCGCCAGATCTCCACCTGATCGAAACCGGCGTCACGCGCCGCCTGAAGTTTCTGGCCGGGTTCACCGTTTAACAGCACCAGGTTAAGGAATGTGGGGTTAGTTCGCATTGCTCGGCTCCTTAATCGTCCGGAATAATCGGTGACGTTCAGCTTCTGCGCCCGTTCATGCAGGATGGTCGGGCGTAAAACCTGAAACAGTATCTACCTCTTAAGGAGTATGACAAGCGCCGCTTCGCCGGATCAGCCCAGCATCGTGACCAGTGCGAAACCGGCAAACGCCATCAGCAGCGAACCGATCACATGCACCAGCGCGCTGGTCATCGCCCAGAAATAGTTCCCTGATTGTAGCAACCCCATTAATTCCGCCGTAAAAGAGGAGAAGGTGGTCAGCCCGCCGCACAGTCCGGTGACGATCAGCAGTTTCCAGAATGGGTCGAGGTCGGGATGGCGAACAAACCAGGCCATCGCGCCGCCGATCACCAGACCGCCGATCAGATTCACCAGCAGCGTGCCCGGCGGCAGATTGGGAAAGAGCGCATTAAAGCGCATCGCAAAGAGCCAGCGCAGTACACAGCCGGCAGAGCCGCCGATCATCACAGCCAATAACGGTTTCAACATGTCTTGCTCCTGATTGCAGATTGACGCCGGGCTGAGGGGGAAAGGCAGAGATAAACTGCGCCTGACACCTCAGCTCCCGCGAAAGGATTGAGTGTCAGGCGTCATCAGCCGGTGTAAAGCCCACCGGCGGTTGGGAAAGGTGGCACGCCATCACCTTGAGCCGGTGATAATACGACGCCCGTTTCAGGCTGGCAACAGTGAGGTCATGGCGGCTGAAAACCTTGACGCGCACGCCACAGACGGAGTAATGCTGATGGTTTACAGCCTGTTGCGGAGACCCTATGCGTACCCTGATTTTTGATACCGATATCGGCGTGGATGACGCCTTTGCACTGGCCTATGCGGCGCGGACGCAGCATCTGCTGGGGATTACCACGGTCTTCGGCAACGTGGCAGTGGGTCAGGCGGTGAAAAACGCCCGACTGTTTTGCGGGAAAATGGCGATTAACGCGGAGGTCTATCGCGGCTGTTCACGACCGCTGGCGCTGCCACCCTCTGCGCCTGCCAGACTGCACGGTGAAGATGGGCTGGGCGATGCGTTTGATAATGCCTGCAGCGATCAGGCGCCGGGCGCGGTGCAGTTTATTATCGACAGCGTGCGGGCGCAGCCGCATCAGATCACCCTGGTGGCGATTGGTCCGCTGACCAATATCGCCACGGCCATTAATCAGGCGCCGGATATTATTCCGCTGGTAAAAGAGCTGGTGATCATGGGCGGCGCATTTGGCACCGACGGGCACAGTGGCAACGTGACGCCCTTCAGCGAATTTAATATCTGGAAAGATCCGCATGCTGCCGATCAGGTGCTCGCCTCGGCGCTGAACGTGGTGGTGATCCCGCTGGATGTCACACACAAGGTGCTGATCAGCGGCGATGAGGTTCAGCGTCTGAATCAGCCGGTGCTGAGTGCGATCTGTCGCCCTTACCTGGCTTACAGTCTGGAGAAAGAGGGATTCGAGGGTATGGCGCTGCACGACACCCTGGCGGTGGCGTGGCTCACTCTGCCACAGGCGTTTACCCTGACCGAAAGCCCGCTGCGGGTGATCACGGAGGGCATCGCCTGCGGTCAGACGGTGCGTAAGCTGAGCGCGCTGGCATCCCGCCAGGATCCCTTTAACGGCCTGCCCGCCCAGCATGTCGCACTTGGCGTGGATGCTGACGCGGTGCGGGCGCACTTCTTTCAGACCCTCACCGCGCCCTGAACCACGCGAACCGACTGGCCGCGTTACCGGTCGAAATGAATCACGCCTTTGATCAGCTCGCGGTTGTTGATGATTTGCGCCTCAAAGGTTTCATCCAGCGTGGAGAAGGCCAGATGGTGATTCAGCATCATTTCGGCGCGCAGCTGGCCGCTGGCCATCAGCGAACGCACCCGATCGAAATCTTCACGGGTGGCGTTGCGGCTGCCCATCAGGGTGGTCTCTTTTTTATGGAATTCACTGTCCGGGATCACCAGATCGCCTTTGTGCAGGCCGACATAAACGATAGTGCCGCCGTGTCGCATCAGGTTGACCGCATTGTTCATCGCCGCCGGGCTGCCGGTGGCGTCGATCACCTTCAGCGCCAGACGGCCACCAAACTCCTCGCGCAGCGCGCTGTAAAACGCTTCATCAGCCGGATTCAGTGCCGCCAGGCCGAGCTGGTCAGCAACATGCTGGCGACGAAATTCGCTGGTATCCGCCACCACCACCTGCGCGCCGCTGGCGGCGGCGATAGCGGCAACACCCAGCCCAATCGGTCCGGCACCCACCACCAGCACCTGCTCATTCGCCACAATTGCGGCACGACGCACTGCATGGGCGCTGATGGCAAACGGCTCAATCAGCGCAGCCGCTTCCGGCGCGACATCATCCACCGCCAGCAGCGTGCTGACCGGCACGCTCAGGTAGTCGCAGAACCCGCCATCCTGATGCACACCAATCACTGAGATCTGCTCACAGCAGTTGGTCTTGCCGCTCTGGCAGGCGTCACAGCGCAGGCAGGAGATGTAGGGCATTAACGCCACCCGCTGGCCCGGCTGAAAGCCCTCCACATCACTTCCCGGCGCCACGACTTCGGCACAGATTTCATGGCCCAGCACCCGTGGATAGCTGAAGAATGGCTGATTACCGGACCAGGCGTGGATGTCGGTGCCGCAGATTCCCGCGGTGAGGATTTTAATCACTACCTCGCCAGCGGCGGGCGTGGGGATATCGCGGGTGGTCCATACCATCTTACGTGGTTCAGCGATGACCAGTGCTTTCATTGTTGTCATGGTGATTCTCCGGTTGTCCTGCAGGCAGTTATGGCGAATCCTGCACGCGCTGCGGTGTTCGTTTGCGGGAAGTGTGAAGCACCGCGATTTTTTTGGGCTTTGAATGGTTTTTAATGCATAAAAAACCGGAGAGTGAGATGAGCCGCAGCCAGAATTTGCGCCAGAACGTCATCAACCAGATGCTGGAAAGCATCGCTCAGCACCACATTCGTTCACCGCTGCCGCCCCAGGCGGCACTGGCGGAAATGTTTAATATCAGCCGGACTACGGTGCGTCACACCCTGCACTATCTGCATCAGTGCGGCGTGCTGGATAAGGTGGATCAAACCTGGGTTATCGTGCGCGATCCGCGCGAAGATGACGGTTTTAGCGCGTTAACGCCGCCGATTGAGCAGCAGGCCAGCCACTTTGAGCAGATGTTTTTTAATATGATTAATCAGCGGCAGCTGGTGCCCGGCGATACCTTCAGCGAGCTGCAACTGGCGCAGCAGGTGAAAGTCAGTCCGGTGGTGGTGCGCGAATTCCTGCTGCGCTTTATGCGCTATGACCTGCTGGAGCCGGTCAGACGCGGCCAGTGGCGGATGAAAAAATTCACCCAGGATTACGCCGAGAAGCTGTTTGAACTGCGCGAGATGCTGGAAACCCACGCCCTGAGCCGCTTCCTGAATCTGCCCGCAGGCGACGAGCGCTGGGTTCAGGCGCGGGATCTGCTGGATCGTCACCGATCGATGCGCGATACCATCGCCAGCAACTATCGCCACTTTGCCGCGCTGGATCGTCAGATGCATTCGCTGATTTTATCCGCCGCCAACAACCCGTTTTTCAATCAGTCGCTGGAGATTATCTCGGTGATCTTTCACTCGCATTATCAGTGGGACGAGAGCGACCTCAAGCAGCGAAATATTGTGGCGCTGGAGGAGCATATGGCGATTCTGACCGCGCTGATTGGCCGTCAGGATGTCGACGCCCTCTGTGCATTACATAACCATCTGGCGACCGCTAAAACCTCGATGGTGCGCTCAATCGGTCAGTACAATTAAAAACCGATTAAAAACCACAAAGCATTAGCTCCCGCACGATTCAGAAACATCTTTGCAACATCCTTAACCCTTTGCTCTTAGTCTCGACTGCAACGTCACGGCGGCCTTTTGCCGCTGCGCGCAGACCCCTTCTCACCATAACGATAAGTACCCAGTTTCGGGAGAGTGCAATGGAAAAGACTTCAGTAACCGGCCGCGACAGCGCAGCTGGCGACACGCCATCAGACCAGGATTTCGTGCCGATGCGCAGCGACGTGGTGCGTTCACCGCGTATCCGCAAGATTCAGATCACGGCGATGCTGCTGTTGCTGTTCGCCGCCATCATCAACTATCTGGATCGCAGCTCGCTGTCGGTCGCGAATATGACCATCCGCGAGGAGATGGGGCTGAGCGCCACCGAAATCGGCTTCCTGCTCTCCGCCTTTTCGCTGGCTTACGGCCTGGCGCAACTGCCGTGCGGCGCGCTGCTGGATCGTAAAGGGCCGCGCATTATGCTCGGCATTGGCATGTTTATCTGGTCGCTGTTCCAGGCCGCCTCTGGCCTGGTGCATAACTTTACCCAGTTCATCCTGGTGCGCATCGGCCTCGGCATTGGTGAAGCGCCGATGAACCCGTGCGGCGTGAAAGTGATCAACGACTGGTTCAACATTAAAGATCGCGGCATGCCGATGGGGATGTTCAATGCGGCTTCGATGATTGGACTGTCGGTGGCTCCGCCGATTCTGGCGGCGATGATGCTGGTGATGGGCTGGCGTGGCATGTTTGTCACGATCGGTATCCTCGGCATGTTCCTCGCTATCGGCTGGTATATGATCTACCGCGACCGCGACAACAACACCCTGAGCGCTGAAGAGATCCACTATCTGCAGGCGGGCAGCGTCGCCTCGCGTAAAGAGCCGATCAGCTTCAAAGAGTGGCGCGGCCTGTTTATGCAGCGCACCATGTGGGGGATGATGATTGGCTTCAGCGGCATCAACTACACCGCCTGGCTCTATATCGCCTGGCTGCCGGGCTATCTGCAGTCGACCTATCATCTCGATCTTAAAAGTACCGGCCTGCTGGCGGCGATTCCGTTCCTGTTCGGTGCGGCGGGTATGCTGCTGAATGGCTATGTGGTCGACTCGCTGGTGCGTCGCGGCTTTAACGCGGTGAAAACCCGCAAAGTCTGCATCGTCAGCGGGATGCTGCTGTCCGCCGGCTTTACCGCCGTGGTGACCCGCGCGACCGACACCACCAGCGCGGTAACGCTGATTGGGATGGCGCTGTTCTGTATCCACTTCGCCGGAACGTCGTGCTGGGGATTGATCCACGCCAACGTCACCGCCCGTATGACAGCGTCTGTCGGCAGCATCCAGAACTTCGCCAGCTTTATCTTCGCCTCGTTCGCGCCGGTCATCACTGGCTGGGTGCTCGACACCACCAAATCGTTCAGCATGGCGCTGATGATTTGTGCCTGCGTGACGCTGGTTGGCGCACTCGCCTACCTGCTGCTGGTGCGCCAGCCGATCACCGACGGCGAATAATCACGACTGACGGCGCGACTGCTACGTCAGCGCCGTCAGGGTGACCCCATATTTCGCACCATAACGCTGAATACCCGTCATCACCTTCTCCGCGCTCAGCGCGGGTGGAGGTGGCAACAGCGGCGCCCGTTCACGCAGCGCCGAGTCGAAACGGGCAAACGTCGCGAAATCACGCGGGAAACGTTCTTCATCCACGCCAATCAATACGCCTTCATCACGTGCATGGGAGAGCAGCGCCCGCCAGCGGTCAATCTCCGCCAGACCGATACTGTCGGTGCCGTGAGAAAAGAGCATCATGTCGATGTTGCGGAACGGCGGCTGTTTTTCCAGGAAGCGTTGCAGGGCCGAGGCCGAGGATTCGTTGCTGAAGCTCAGCCAGAATGGAATCGCCTGCTGCTGCTGAGTGCACCACGGGTCCATCAACAGGAAGCTGTCCACCGTCAGCCGGGTCGGTAAAATTCCCGCCGCCAGATACCAGTCGCGGTAGATCTCAGCCACCACATAACTCATCGCCTCCGGATCTTCGTAACGAATCTCCATCAGCTTCCAGTTCTGAGCTTCCGCCAGTTTTTTCAGCGGCGAAATCAGATAACCATCCAGTCCCCACTCCGCTTCCGGCACGTGGTCAGTAATGGCCGGCGGCGTCCAGCGCTCGCGATCGATGCCATAGCGTGCCAGATATTCCGCCACCCGCGGGCCGCCCTGTAAGTACTCTTTTTCTGTTGCGCCGCCGAGCGCACCAAACTGGAAAAACGAACGATCGCTGGTGCGGGTTACCGGCCACTGTCGGGTGCAGTGATTGATAAACAGCGTGGAGCCAGCGGGCAGACTTCCCATCAGGAATTCGTTAAAGGCCAGCGGCAGCTCGCGCAGTTTCAGCCGGAAATAGCGCATCTGGTCGAGCATCAGCCGATCCTGATTCGGGTCATGCATATGGTGAACCGCAAGACGCGGCCAGGCGGCCAGCAGTGCCGCCGCCACCTCTTTACCCTGCTCAAAACTCGCCTGTACATCATCGGGATCGCTATTGGCCGCGCGCACCGGACAGAGAAAGGTTTGCGGCAGCCAGGGCACGCCCATCGCTGACGCCAGATGCACCAGCGCGCCGTTCGATGAACCGATAAAGGCCGCCGGATAATCCTGTTGCGGGTATTCACTCACCATCCATTCGGCGATCCCTTCCACATCCAGTTCACCCGCCTGACGCAGGCTGATGCCTTCTGCCATGCCGCCCAGCGCATAGCCCCACTCACGCAGTCCGGTCGGCAGCCGGTTCAGTGAGGGCAACAGGCGATCCAGCGTCGGTGACTGGCTGGGGCTGGCAAAGGGGCGGTCGTGCAGCGCATTGGCCAGCGCAAGCAGCATGGCGGCAGCAGAGTCAAAGCGGGCAATCCCTCTTGGTGGTTTACTCATGTTGATCCTCCTGCTGGATACGTGCCAGGAACGGGCGGATGGCGTGACAGAAACTCCACGGGTAGACGTAGTGCAATGTGTGCGTCCCGTCGCGTAATGTCAGTCTTTCGCTGCGCGGCATCAGGGCGGCGAGTTCATCCAGCCAGCGGGCCGGACAGACGGGATCGCGCGAGCCCCGCAGCAGCAACGTGGGTGCGTTAATGTAAGTAAGGCGATGCTCAATGCGGTCGCGCATCATGGCACGCAGGGTACCGAAGGCGCGCCGCAGGCCCGCTTTGGCATAATCGATTCGGGCCAGTGGCCCCGGTGGACGACGGGATTCCAGCCGGCCATTACGCCAGTCGCGCCAGAGCTGACGCGGCAGACTGCGGGCATGACGATCGACCGTCGGCCCCTGCAGCACCAGTCCCGCCACAGCCTGTGGGTGTTTCACCGCCAGCGCGGCCAGAATCTGGCAGCCAAACGAATTGCCGACCCAAATAGCGCGCTGGAAACCGTTATGCTGTAACCACAGCCACAGCGCATCCGCCAGCTGATCCACCGACATGATCGGCGCAGAAGGGGGCAGTGTGCTGGCGCCAAAACCGGGCAGATCCGGCACCAGCACGTGATAGTCGCGCCCCAGCGCCAGCGCCAGTGGCTCCATCGCCCGGCCCGACATCACCAGACCGTGGATTAACACGACCGGCAGTCCCTGAGCCTCATTGGGCGTAACGCGGGTAAACATGCGCCAGTCACCAATCTGCTGATAATAACCGGCCAGACCGGCGTGATGACTGTTCGGCGACACCGGCGGCGTCTCCTTAAGCTGCCGCCAGCGTTTCATGCCCCATAACGTGGCCGCCACACCCAATCCAACACCTGCCACAATCGCTGCCTGTTTTCGTCGATGCTTCTGGATCATCCGCTGCTCCTGGTTTGGGGAGAATAATTCAGTGTAGGTCGGGATCAGGCAGCAGGCGGGTTATCCGCGCGATGGTGTGAAAAAGTATGGGGTTTCGCCTAAGAAGACGCTGGCATTGCGGGTGATGAACTCTGGCGGGAGATCTGTCTGGTGTAAGCGGGAAGGCAGTGACTGAAACACCCGAGGAGTATCGCTTTACATTCAATGCCCGATATCCAGCGTTAGCAAAAGAAATGGATTACTTGCTGGTAATCAGTAATACGCCTCAGGGGAGCATCGCTGATTTCAAAAGGCGCGTTATGGCTTTTGCCCGATGGCTTAACGTCACATTTCATCACGGGCAGGGCTTATGAAGAGAGGATTAACATCGGGGTAGCCTGATAAACGTGGAGCAGGTCAACGGACCAGAGATAATACGAATTTCAGGCAATAAAAAACCCGCACCGGGCGGGTTTCTTTTATTATCAGCAGAGCTTATCTGCTCAGACTTATGTCTTCATCGCTATTGTAAACGTCGCTGATAATGAGCGCGGCTTACTGCGCTGTGACGTTGCCAGCTGCAGGGCCTTTGGCGCCATTTTCAATGGTGAAGGAGACTTTCTGACCTTCATCAAGCGTTTTGTAGTTATCACCCTGGATAGCAGAGAAATGTACGAATACATCTTTGCTGCCATCATCGGGAGTGATAAAGCCAAAACCTTTATCTGAATTAAACCATTTTACTAAACCAGTCATTTTGTTAGACATAGATATTTCCTTAATCGATTAGCCACTAAGAGCGGCGAAGATGGCCTGTAGTTAGAGATTTACTTATTGGGCACTTAGGAGGAGGCTCTCGAAGAAGGATATCTGTGGATAACACTTGAACTGAGGACTACTTTACTAAAACTGCTTTCATAAGGTCTGTGTTCCAAACCGATGACGCATTAAGACATAGCGATAATAATTTAGCAATGTATATGTTTATTTATTTTAACCATTTAAACGCTCAGATGGCTGAATGGCTGTTTTATTTTGACTGCTCAGGAAGTGCTTCAGGCTCCGCTGTGTGCGAAGAGGAGCAGGCTAATCCTGTCATAATGACGGTGCCGATTTAACGTTGATGCTTAACAATAAACAGAGCCTGTAATGTCACATCGCCTAAAAATTTCCGCACGGCCAGTGAAGCGCTGTCATCGCCCTCTTCATCTGTGAGCTTTACCTGCTGCATATCGTACGCCCGGCTCTTCGGTATCTTTCATCCTGATACCGGTCAGTATCCGGACGACCTGCCCGCCCTCACCCCGCATCTGAAATGCTGGAGGTTTGCCACCCGCCTCCATTCTGGTGCAGAAGCAGCCTGCCGCGATGAGCGAGAAGCGGGCTAAACCCTACCTGTCCGCCCATTTTGGGCATGCTGACTGTCTCAGTGACCGTGAACGGTCAATCCTACGAGCCGGATAACAACAGGACGGACAACCAGTATGCAAAAGAAAGCGGCTGGCATGGCGACCTGGTAAGCATCCATCACATTTGTCATGTAATGAGGCCCCATTCCGAATTCGGCTAACGTGATGACCAGACTCATCAGGAACGCCATGATGATCGCCATATAAAGTGCAAATATGTAAGGTGTCGTGCGCACCGGCAAGCGGGTCCGTAAGGTTTTTTTTGTTGCAGCATCAGTCATCTGAATATCCTGTTTAACAAAAGTAGATAAGACTGTGGCTAACTTAACAAGCTTATGCGGGGGGTTGTAGAGCGGTTATGCTTTAATCATTATTAAGTAAAAGTGACGAATTAACGGTTGAGGATACGATGGACATTTTAGGGCTGATTAGCACTTTTATCCGCGTGGTGGAAAACGGCAGTATTGCAGCGGCGGCACGCGCTAAAGGTATGAGTCCGGCAGCAGTCAGCCAGAGTCTTTCCCGTCTTGAAGCGCATCTGGGCGTGCGACTGCTATCGCGCACCACCCGCAGCATGACCTTAACGGAAAACGGTAAACGCTATTTCGAGAAAGTCCGTCACATCCCACATGATATCGAACTCGCCTCTCAGGCTGCTGCGAATGAAACCAAACCACAGGGGCCACTTTGTATCGCTACGACAGCCGCGTTTGGTCGGTACGTTCTGGCTCCCCTTATGCCCGCTTTCAAAGCGTCTTTCCCCGATATAGATATTGAACTGATCAGTACCGATCGCAACGTCGATCATCGCCTGGAAGGCGTCGATGTCAGTATCCGCATTGAAGCACAGCTGAATGATCAACTGATCGCCAGAAAAATTGCATCGTTACCCTTTATATTCTGTGCGGCTCCCGCTTATCTTGATCGCGCTGGTACGCCTCAGACGCCTGGAGAACTTAGCCAGCACGCCTGCCTGGTTTTCCGCTATCCCACCGACAGACGGTTTCTGCCATGGACGTTTATGGTCAACGGACAGCCTGTTAATGCAAAACTCAACCCCAGTTTTATCAGCGATGATATTGATATCATCGCCAGAATAGCCGTAAACGGCGGCGGCATTGCCCGTCTGGCAAGTTTTGTTGCTCAGCCACTGATAGACAGCGGTCTGCTAAGGCCTTTGGCCTGGCCAGGTCACAGTGGCGAGAGCACCATTGAGTCCCTGCCGATGAATATCTATGCCTGTGTCACCGAACGTTCGGCACTCAATTCGAAAGTACGGACATTTATTGAATTTGTGGCCGATGCGATTTAAGACAGGAGCGTTTTTGCCGGGCGAAAATTGTCCGTACTTTTCGGTTTATCCACCCGCAAAAGTAATTCACCGCTGCCGGTCGCGGTTATACAGAAAGCGGCCCTTTTGACGATGTGCAGAAGGAATATAAGCACGCTTTGAGAAGGGGTTTAACGCGGTGAGAATGGGATACCAAAAGTATCTGGCAGTCAGTAAAAACTGCCAGAATTGAGGAATGAAAAGTCGTTATCAGTCGCTAATTCTGATGACGATTTTGCCAAATGCACCACGGGAGAGATGCCGGAAGGCTTCAACCGCCTCATTAAAGCTGTAAACCTGTTCAATGACGGGTTTAATATTATGTTTATTGAGGAACGGATTCATCCGATCAAACGAGGAGCGTGGTGCAACCGCAATGCCCCGGATTTTTGTCTGACGGAAAATTAACGGCATCAAATCAAGTTGTGCTGTCTGGCCGGTAAGAAATCCTACCTGAGCAATCGTACCGGCAACTTTTGTCGCAGCAATTGACTGATTGATGCCATTGCCCCCGGCGACATCTATCGTTACGTCAGCGCCTTTACCATCAGTCATTTCAAGCACTTTTCTTTCCCACTCAGGGTATTTTTTATAGTTAATCCCTTCATCTGCTCCCAGTGATTTAATGCGCTCAAGGTTTGCATCGTTACTGGAGGTGGCAATGACACGTGCACCATAGGCATGCGCTATCTGAGCAGCGAAGACCGATACGCCACCGGTTCCCTGTACGAGCACGGTCTGACCGGGCTGCAGATTGCCGATATCCATTAGCGAGTACCATGCCGTAAGCGCAGCGATGGGAAGTGTAGAAGCTTCTTCATCGGTCATGCTGTCAGGCGCTTTAACTGCGCTGTCCTCATGAATAATCATGTACTCAGCCAGCCCGCCGGGTAACGGCATTCCAATACACCATGCTGGCTCATCGGCCGCAGGTTCACCCTCTAACCAGCGTGAATAGAGATGCGAGTTAACGCGATCACCCGTGCTAAAACGGGACACACCCTGCCCCGTGGCAACAACGGTACCCGTGGCATCAGAGACAGGAATCAGTGGCTTTGGAACCAGATGAGGCTCATAGAAGCCCTCTACTATTGCCTTATCCCTGAAGTTCAGAGACACCGCGCCAACTTTAACCAGAAGTTCACCCGGACCAGGTACAGGCGTTTCCACCTCTTCAAGCTTTAAGTTTTTAAGGCCAAAATCTTTCAGTAACCATGCTTTCATTTTGTCATTTCCCATGTGTATGCATCGAATAGGACGATGATAAAAAAAGCAGGGAGGCGTAAAAAGCCACGTAAAAGGACTTCAGTGTTACTGCAGGAGAAACAATCGGAATGAGATATAATCCGCAATACACTATTTCGGCAGGAATATTTTTTGCGGAGTTAAATGATGCGCTCTAACATGCTGGAATTGATGGATATTTTTGTTCACGTCGTTGAATTCCGTAGTTTCACCCGGGCCGCTGACGCCTTGCAGCTGCATCGCCCTGCGGTCAGTAAGTCCGTACAACAACTGGAAGACAAGCTTGGCGTTAAGCTATTGCACCGCACAACGCGCAGTCTGAGTGTGACCGTTGAAGGGGAGGAAATTTATCAGCGGGCTAAAACGCTGCTGAGTGATGCCAGCGATATAATGGCTTCTTACTCTTCAAATCAGCGACCTCGTGGCCAGCTGCGCATTGATGTTCCACTGGCGCTGGCGCACAGTATCCTGATCCCACAATTAAGCGAGTTTCAGGCTTTATATCCTGAAATTGAAATAGTCTTAACCGCTTCAGATCGCCTGACCCATTTAATTACAGAGGGTGTGGACTGTGTTATTCGTCTCGGTGAGCTTGCTGATTCGAATTTTATTTCGCGCAGAATGGGCAGCCTGCAGATGGTCACCTGTGCAGCACCCTCTTATCTGGATAAATATGGCACCCCTTTAACGCCTGATGACCTTAAAGATCATAAAGCCATTTATTTTTTTAATGAACACAGTCGGGACATCCAGGAATGGAAATTTGTCATGAATGGCGAAATTGTTTCACGGCATCCGGGAAGCAGCATACGAGTTAACAATTCTGACGTCCTTCTTTCCTGTGGCGTGGCGGGCCTCGGCATGCTTCACGCATTATATACGGCATTAAAGCCCTGCCTCGAAACAGGCCAGCTGAAGGAAGTATTATCGGGTTATGCGACTGTGACGAAACCGGTTTCTATACTCTACCCTGACCGACGCTATCTTCCGCCTAAGGTCCGGGTTTTTATCGAATGGTTTACTGAAATATTCAGGAAGAATCATCAGGGTTAACCGTGAATCTTTGTTTCGGCACAGGCAATCCCGTGACCCATTAAAAGTGCTTGTTTCCTGTTTAAGGTATGCCGCCATTTTGTCTGGCATCCGGAAATCTCCCGGGCAGATTAGATCACTGCAGCAACGTCTTTTCTGGCTCAAAGTGACGCATAACGGGAAAATCAGAAGGAGAGGAGTTGCAACAAACAGGATGCACCCGAAGTGCAAAAACGCGGGTTTAAATCAGCAGAAGCAAAGGCAGAAAAAGCAGAAAAAGCAGAAAAGGTGATAATCACAGGTCGATCCCTGACCGCGATTATCGAGGGTTTCTTGCGGGGTGCTTAGTACATGGCACCCGGCGGTACGTGTTTGAACGTCTCAACGTAAGCGCGGAACACGTGTTTAAAAATACGTTTCATGGAACACCTGATTCAAATTTAGTTGAACATATACCGAAAAAGTATAGCTCCTGTGCGTTTTAACAGCAAATAAATTTGAACCAGATCACAAAAATGGCGGTTTTATGTGCAAAAGCCCTACGCGGTGTAGCCGAGATGCTGCAACAGAATGGTAGAGCCGACGGCAATCAGCACTACTCCACCCAGCACTTCCGCCCATTTGCCCAGGATCGGACCGATAAAGCGCCCGACTAATACGCCAGTCGTCGCCATCACCGTAGTGGCTGCACCAATGGTCAGCGCGGTAGTAATGATGTTCACCTGCAGGAAAGCCAGACCCACACCAACAGCCAGCGCATCCAGGCTGGTCGCGACGGCAGTTGTCGCCAGGACCATAAAGCCATGACTTTGCGGAGCTTCACAGGGTTCTGCAACAGCAGTCTGACGGAAGCCTTCCATCATCATTCGGCCACCCAGAAACGCAAGCAGGATGAAGGCAACCCAGTGATCCCACGCCATGATGTAACGGCTGGCGGCCAGGCCAAGCGCCCAGCCAATCAGCGGCGTCAGCGCTTCAATTGAGCCGAAAATCAGACCGGTACGCAGCGCTTCTTTAAAACCGGGACGATGCAATGTGGCACCTTTGCCCAGAGCAGCAGCAAACGCGTCCATCGACATGCCCAGCGCAAGAATTAAAGTGGCAATAAAGGTCATGATTTATTCACCTGGGGCGAAAAAGCGGCAATTCACGCTGAATTCACCACACAAAGTGTTCAGTTATGAAAAAGTGGGCGCAGTCTACCATGCAAACCCAAAGATAAAAAGACAGTAAAATCAGGGATTTAAGTATAGCAAAGGCTATAACTCTTATCATCCGCTATGAATCGAGCTAAGTCGATGGTAGCAAAGCGTTTTCTGACCATTTCTCTGGCCATGTAGCATGCCGGATGCGCACGAAGCAGCGCGCCACCATTGAACCGTGTCGCCGTTTACCGGAAAATGCCGGGCTGATAAATATGGGATACTGGTTATGAATAACCCTTTTGAAACGTTGATCGTGCCTGGTGGCATTTTATTGCTGGGCTTTCTCTCGGCGCTGCTGCTGCCCGCGCCCGCCTTTAGCGTGACGGTGGCGCAGCATCTGTTGCAGATGTTCCATTTGCAGGACCTGAATCAGCTCTACACGGTGGTGTTTTGCGTCTGGTTTTTGCTGCTGGGCGCACTGGAGTTTTTTGTTATCCGTTTTGTCTGGCGTCGCTGGTTCAGAGGCTGACAGCAGGATACGCATCGACCAGCGCCTTTAGCCGTTCGGCACTGCGCGCATAACCTTCACGTGGCAGATGGGCCGTCCCCAGTAACAGGCCCGCACCGCGCTGATCCGCCTGCTGATACCAGATCGACAGCGGCGACGGTGCCATGCCCCACTCCACCGCCTGCTGCGCAATCACCTGATCCGGTGAACCGGCGGGTAAACGGACAATCACCGCCAGCCCGGCGCGTTGCAGGTCAGGAAAGTGAGGATGCAGCGCCGCGATCATCTGCTCCAGCCGCTCATGATAGACGCGCTTCATGCGCCGCAGATGCCGCATAAAGTGGCCATCCCGCAGAAATTCCGCCACCGCATTATGCAGCAATCCGGAGGAGGCAGGCGAAAGCAACGCGCAGACCTCGCCGAACCGGGCCGTCAGCGCGGGTGGCACCACCATAAAACCGAGCCGCAGTTGCGGCGTTAGCGTCTTGCTGAACGTGCCGATGTGCAACACCCGCCCCTGGCTGTCGAGCGCGGCCAGTGCCGGCGCGGCGCGATTGCCGGGCTGAAGCTCGCCGAGATAGTCATCTTCGATAATCCAGCGCTGCGCGCGGCTGGCCCAGTTAAGCAGGGCATGCCGGCGTGCCAGGCTCATCGTCATACCAAGCGGCGCCTGCTGTCCCGGCGTGACCAGCGCAAAAGCGGCATCCGGCGCGCGGGCGATCCCGGCCTCAACCTGCAACCCTTCGGCATCAACCGGCACGGCAACCGGCGTGACGCGCAGCGCTTCAACCGCGCGACGCGCCACCCAGAATCCGGGATCTTCCAGCCATGCTGTTTTACCCTGAAAATTCATCGCCAGCCCAATCAGTCCCATTGCGCCAGCATAGCCGCTGGTAATAATGATCTGGTCCGCCTGACAGCGCAGGCCGCGTGCCACCGCAAGGTAGGCCACCAGCGCCTGCCGCAACGCTAAGCTGCCGCGGGGATCGGGATAGCTGGCCGGTCTGCTGACCTGCAGGCGCGTCTGACGCTGCAGAATGCGCAGCCAGACTTTGGCCGGGAATGCATCGCTGGCAGGAATGCCCATCTGGAAGGTCAGCGGTGGCGCTTCATACTCCTCTGCACCCTCCAGCAGCTGGCGTTCAGCCTCGGCATTGACCGGTTTTAACGGCGGTAATGGGCTGACGAAGGTACCCGCTGCGCCTCTGGCCTGCAGAAACTGACCATCAACCAGCATGTCATAACTGGCGCGAACGGTGCCACGCGCCACGCCGAGCTGAGCGGCCAGATCGCGGCAGGAAGGCAGACGTGCGCCAGGTTGTAAACGTCCTTCACCAATCGCCTGTTCGATCAGCTGGCGCAGTTGTTCACTGAGGCCACGTGACGCGCCGCGCTGCAGTGTCAGCGTGGAAAGCGGCGATGGACCAGTCAGACTCTCATTTTTTGGCACTTTATCTGCTCCATTGAAAGGCTGAAAATCGCCTTATCAACCCTGAATGAGGCAATAAGATGAGCGAACGTATCGATTTTCACAGTGCAGCACCGGCGGGCATGAAAGCACTGGGCGGCGTATACAGTTATCTGGCACAAACCGATCTGCCGCTCACTTTACTGGAACTGCTGTTCCTGCGCATATCGCAGATTAATGGCTGTGCCTACTGCATTGATTTACATACCAAAGCACTGAATAAGTCGGGCATGGGCTGGGATAAGATCGTGCTGACCTCGGTCTGGCAGGAATCCGGTACGCTGTTCAGTGATAAAGAGAAGGCTGCCCTGTACTGGGCTGAATGCCTGACCCTTATTGCTCAGCAGGGTGCGCCAGACGACCGCTATACCGCACTGAAAGCGCACTTCAGTGAAAAAGAGATTGTCGATCTGAACATCGCGATTGGTCTGATGAACACCTACAACCGCATGGCGATAAGTCTGAAAAAGTTGCCCGCCAGCGCCATTCAGTCATAAGTGAATCCGATGCGTGCGCCGGTGTGCACGCATTTTCAGACTCACAAAAATGTAACATTATTTTTACACAAGCAGCCTTTCAGCCTCTCTTCCCCCGATTCCCGTTATTCCTTACTGCATAATAAATCGCTAAATTTCAGCGGATTAAATAATTCCGCACGGTTCATATCCATTCCGTCGTTGCACCAGTATGGGGCTTTTCAGCAACATGCCATTTCCGTTAACCCACTGACTTAACACTAAAAAATCCCTAATACGCCGCTGGCCCTGATGATTAATTCTTATGCTGAATCATTTCTGCATTTAAAAAATAAACAAATGTTTAATTCAGATGCGAGAATGTTATATTCAGATGACAAAGCATAACGTGCAGTTAACGCGTTATTACCGCTTTAACCCTATACCTGAGACTTAACCTTTGAGAAATAGCGCAACGCGCTCGTAAGAAGCGTGACTATTTCGCCTGCAAAACTGTTGGGCTTCAGGTCAACAGAAGAGGAGATGTCGCCTCATGTGCAATTCAGCTGTAAACCTTGCGCTCGCGATGAGTGCCATGGCAAAGGACACCACTACTACCGCGCAGGAGCGCAAAGACGTTGACGTGCTGCTGATTGGCGCAGGTGTGATGAGCGCCACCCTTGGCGCGTGGCTGCAGGATTTAGAGCCGGACTGGTCCATCGAAATGGTGGAGCGGCTGGATAGCGTGGCCGAAGAGTCGTCTAACGGCTGGAATAACGCGGGCACCGGTCATGCGGCGCTGGCAGAGCTGAACTATACGCCTCAGCAGGCGGATGGCAGCATCGACATCTCTAAAGCGGTGACGATCAACGAATCGTTCCAGATTTCCCGCCAGTTCTGGGCTTATCAGGTCCAGAAAGGCAACCTGCGCAACCCTAAAAGCTTTATTCACAGCACGCCGCACATGAGCTTTGTCTGGGGTGACGACAATGTCGACTTCCTGCGCAAGCGCTTTAAGGCGCTGCAGAAAAGCACCCTGTTCCGTGGCATGGCCTACTCCGAAGATCCGCAGCAGATTGCCCGCTGGATCCCGCTGGTGATGAATGGCCGTGACCGCAGCCAGAAAGTGGCCGCGACCTGGACGGAGATGGGCACCGATGTGAACTTCGGTGAAATCACCCGTCAGCTGATCGCCTCATTAGAGAAGAGAGCGAATTTCCAGCTGCGTCTGCGCCAGGAAGTGCGTGAGCTGAAGCAGCTCGCCGACGGTCGCTGGCAGGTGACGCTGCAGTGTCTGAACAGCGGCACGCGTCGCACACTGACGGCGGGTAGAATATTTATCGGTGCTGGCGGCGCAGCGTTACCGCTGTTGCAGAAGGCTGGCATCCCGGAAGCCAACGGTTACGCTGGTTTCCCGGTGGGCGGTTCATTCCTGGTAACGGAAAATCCGCAGGTCGTCGCGCAGCACATGGCCAAGGTCTATGGCAAAGCCAGCGTCGGTGCGCCGCCGATGTCCGTGCCGCACGTCGACACCCGCGTGCTGGATGGCAAGCAGGTGCTGCTGTTTGGCCCGTTCGCCACCTTCTCGACTAAGTTCCTGAAGCAGGGTTCGCTGATGGATATGTTCACCTCACTGAACAGCAGCAATATGCTGCCGATGGTGAAAGTGGGGCTGAAAAGTTTTGATCTGGTGAAATACCTGATGGATCAGGTGCTGCAAAGCGATCGCGACCGGATGGACGCCCTGCGCGCCTATGTGCCGCAGGCGAAGCAGGAGGACTGGCGCTTAGTGACTGCCGGTCAGCGTGTGCAGATCATCAAGAAAGATGAAAAAGAGGGCGCCGTGTTACGCCTGGGCACCGAAGTGGTCGCCTCACAGGATGGCTCGATTTCAGCACTGCTGGGTGCATCGCCTGGCGCTTCTACGGCGGCACCGATCATGCTGGAGCTGCTGCACAAGGTCTGTCCTGAGCAGATGGCTTCGCCGGAATGGCAGAACAAAATCCGTACGGTGATCCCATCCTGGGGACGTAAGCTGAACGGCGACGTAGCGCTGACAGAGAAAGTGTTAGCCGAAACCAGCCGGATTCTGCAGCTCGACTATTCGCCGGTTACCCCGATGGCAGCAAACGATGAAGGACGTGAAACCGCGTTCGTCGTCGGCAAATAATTCAGCGCCATTGATAAAAAGGCTCCGCACTTGCGGGGCCTTTTTTATTGGTCGGTTACCTGGTCGATCCGGGCATTCTCTATTAGGGTTAAGGCATCTTTTAGCTGCACGATCAGGAGGAAACTGCATGTCTTACTCCCCTGCTTCACCGGAATTCACGCTGCTCGACCGCTACTGGCGGGCCGCGAACTACCTCTCCGTCGGACAAATTTACCTGATGGATAACCCGCTGTTGCGTGAGCCACTCAGGCCTGAACACATTAAACCGCGTCTGCTGGGTCACTGGGGCACTACGCCAGGCCTGAATTTTATCTATGCCCACCTCAACCGCGTTATCCGTAAGCAAAACCTGGATATGATCTACATCTGCGGACCAGGACATGGCGGCCCCGGCATGGTGGCGAATACCTGGCTTGAGGGCAGCTACAGCGAGATTTATCCGCACATCACGCAGGATGCGGCGGGCATGCAGCGTCTGTTCAAACAGTTCTCCTTTCCGGGGGGCATTCCCAGTCACGCGGCACCGGAAACGCCTGGCTCGATTAATGAAGGCGGTGAGCTGGGCTATTCACTCTCCCATGCGTTTGGCGCGGCCTTCGATAATCCCGAACTGGTTGTACCCTGCGTGATTGGCGACGGCGAAGCGGAGACCGGTCCACTGGCCTCCAGCTGGCACGGCATCAAATTCCTGAATCCTGAACGTGACGGCGCGGTCCTGCCGATTCTGCACCTCAATGGCTACAAAATAGCCAACCCGACGCTGCTGGGTCGCAGCAGCGATGAAGATTTGCACCAGTTGTTCAGTGGCTACGGCTATGAGCCGCTGTTCGTCTGCGGGCATGAGCCTGAAAAAATGCATCCGCTGATGGCGGAGGCGCTGGATAGTGCCTTCAGTAAAATCGCCGCTTATCAGCGCGAGGCGCGCCAGGGCAAAGCCACCACCGGGGTGCCGCGCTGGCCGATGATTATTCTTCGCAGTCCCAAAGGCTGGACCGGTCCGAAAACGGTCGACGGCAAGAAAGTGGAGGATTTCTGGCGGGCGCATCAGGTGCCGGTCGCGGCCTGTCGTGAAGATGAAGGACATCGCCAGATCCTTGAGACGTGGATGCGGAGTTATCAGCCAGACGACCTGTTTGATGAACAGGGTCGCTTAAAGCCGGAACTGCAGGCGCTGGCACCGGAAGGTGATAAACGCATGGGGTCTTCGCCTTATGCCAATGGCGGCCTGTTGCGCCGTGAGCTGGATGCGCCTGAACTCGCGGAGTTTGCCTGCGATGTCAGCGAGCCAGGCGCACAGATGGCGCAGGCCACTGAGCATCTGGGCCGCTACCTCAGCGTGCTGTTCCAGCGCAACCGCGATAATTTCCGCCTGTTTGGCCCGGATGAAACCGCCTCTAACCGCCTGACGCCGGTCTTCGACGTGACCAGCCGTACCTGGCTGGAACGTACTGAGCCTTACGATGAGCAGCTGGCGCGTGATGGCCGGGTGATGGAAATTCTCAGTGAGCATCAGTGTCAGGGCTGGCTTGAGGGCTATCTGCTGACCGGCCGCCACGGGCTGTTTAACTGTTATGAAGCTTTTATTCACATCGTCGATTCGATGTTTAACCAGCACGCCAAGTGGCTGAAAGTGTCGCGTAAACTGGGCTGGCGTAAGCCGATCTCGTCGCTGAACTATCTGCTCTCTTCGCACGTCTGGCGACAGGATCACAATGGCTACAGCCATCAGGATCCTGGCTTTATCGATCACGTTGCCAATAAAAAAGCGGACATTGTGCGCATCTATCTGCCGCCCGATGCCAATACGCTGCTGTGGGTTGGCGATCACTGCCTGCGCACCTGGGACCGCATCAATGTGATTGTGGCGGGCAAGCAGCCTGCGCCGCAGTGGCTGGATATGGCGAGTGCGGTAACCCATTGTGAAGCGGGCATGGGCGAGTGGCGCTGGGCGGGCACCACCCCAGAGCATGAGGAGCCGGATGTGGTGATGGCCTGTGCCGGTGATGTGCCGACCATGGAGACGATGGCGGCGGTGGATCTGCTGCGCGGTATGCTGCCCGAACTACGTATCCGCGTGGTGAACGTGGTCGATCTGCTGGCGCTGCAGCCGCAGGATCAGCATCCGCATGGCAAATCTGATGCGGAATTCGACGCGCTGTTTACTCAGGATAAACCGGTGATCTTCGCCTTCCACGGCTATCCGACGCTGATACATCGCCTGACCTATTCGCGTACCAACCACCGCAACTTCCATGTTCGCGGCTTCAATGAAGAGGGAACCACCACCACGCCATTTGATATGACGGTGCTGAACGAGCTTGACCGCTATCATCTGGCGCAGGAGGCGATTCTGCGCGTGCCTGGCCTGGCCGATGCGCATCCTGAACTGCTGGACGATCTGCAGGAGCGCATCGCTGAGCATCATCGCTATGTGCGAGAACACGGTGAAGATGTGCCGGAGGTGCAGAACTGGAAATGGCCGTCGGCCACAGCACCAGGTGCACCCGATTAAGCGGCCAGCAAGGCGTCGGTCAGCATCCAGATGGTAGTCGCCACCAGCGACAGCGCCATCAGGCTGTTGAATAACTGACGCTTCCAGGCAACCTGCAGATGGCTGCGCAGGCGATCGCCCAGCGCAGCCCAGATCAGAATGCAGGGCAGGTTCAGCAGCATAAAGCCGATCATCACCGTCAGCACGCCGCTGCTGGCGCTGTACAACAGCGCCACATTGGTCGCCATCAGCCAGGCTTTGGGATTGATCGCCTGGAAACAGGCTCCGCCCAGCAGCGTCATGGGCTGCGGCTTGCTGCGCACTTCAGGTGCTGCCGCACGGAAAATCTTCCACGAGAGCCACAACAGATAGGCACAGCCTGCCAGCGTCAGCGGCAGGCGAATCGCCGCCATCCAGTGCAGTAAGACCTCCAGTGCGACGCCGGCGATCACCGTTTGCAGCGCACAACCTACCAGTATGCCAAACACCATCGGCAGCGTGCGGCGCATGCCGAAATTGACGCCTGAGGTCGCCAGCAGCAGATTGTTCGGGCCTGGCGTAATGGACATGACGGTAACGTAACTGAAGAAAGAGGGATCGAGCATGGTGACTCTCCTGAAAACAGACAGAGTTCTATGCTACGGCGGCAAAAGGGATGGTAACAGTGACACAAAATCACTATTGTTATGGTTACAATTCCCGTTAACAGCAATTGTACCCATCCAATCCGGAGGCTACTGTGTCCCTTGCTCCTACTTCCGATCAGCCGCTCTATCAGCAGCTGGCAGACAGCTTCGCTGAGGCTATCCATCAGGGCACGCTGAAACCTGGCAAACGCCTGCCGGCGATCCGCCGCGTCGCCCAGTCACATCAGGTCAGCGTCAATACGGTACTGAATGCCTGGCAGTTGCTGGAAGATCGCGGGCTGATTGAGGCGCGTCCCCAGTCGGGCTATTACGTGCGCGGCGTGTTGCCCGCCGTGACCCGCCATGGTCAGCATAAAACCCGGGTACGCGACCCCAGCAGCAGCAAGCTCGACCTGATCGATAAGGTATTTGCGGCGCAGAACCATCCCGACTACATCAATATTTCCCTGGCCTGCCCCCAGGATAGCGAGCTGTTTCCTGCGGCGCGTATTGCCCGGATTACCGCCTCACTGCTGCGCCGTCATCCGAACATGATTGGGCGCTATGCGCTTCCGCCCGGTAGTGAGCGCTTACGGGAGGAGATTGCGCGACGGGCGCTGCACGCCGGACAGACGCTCACCGCCGATGAGATCACCCTGACCCACGGCTGCATGGAGGCGCTTCAGCTGGCGCTGCGGGCGGTCACGCAGCCCGGCGACTGTGTCGGACTGGAGTCGCCGACCTACTTTTTCCTCTTCCCGCTGCTGGCTTCACTGGGCCTTAAGGCGCTGGAAATCCCCACCGATCCACAGCATGGGCTGTCGCTGGATGCGCTGGAGATGCTGCTTCAGGAGCAGCGAATTAAGGCGCTGATTGCGATGCCGAGCGCGCAGAACCCGCTGGGCTGCGGCATGTCGCTGGAGAACAAGAAGCGGCTGGCGAAGTTAGTGAATACTTACAACGTTCCGCTGATAGAAGATGGGCTGTATGACGAGTTACAGTTCGACTGGCCGCTCTCGCCCGCGGTAAAAGCCTTTGATCGCGACGGCTGGGTGATCTACTGCACCAGCTTCACCAAAACTGTGGCACCCGATTTCCGTATTGGCTGGACCGCCGCTGGCCGTTTTCATGATGCGATTGCCCGACTGAAAGCGGTGTCGTCGATGGCAGAATCCGCCCTGCTCTCTGAAACGCTGGCGGAGTTTCTTGCTTCCGGCGGTTATGACCACCATCTGCGCACGCTGCGCCGTCGCTACGCGGCCAACCTGGATGAGGCGCGGGGGCTGATCGCCCGCTACTTCCCGGAGGGCACCCGCGCGACGCTGCCGCGCGGTGGCTTCGTCTTCTGGGTCGAGTTACCGGGCGGCGTAAATACCACCGAGATGTTTGATCGGCTGCTGCAGGAGCAGATTTGCGTCACGCCCGGCGCGCTCTATTCGCTGAGCGAGCGCTACAACCATGCACTGCGCCTCTCCTGCTGCTATCCGTTTGATGCGCGCTACAGCTGGGCGATCAGACGCGCGGGCGAAATCGCCTGTGAACTGGCGGGAGTATCCTGCGGCGAGGCTCAGGGTGTACCGTTGCGGCCCCAGACGGTATAGCCGTGGCGTTCAGTCAGGCGTTCGTAATAGGTGCGTACCGCTGGATAATCAGGGTGTTCGAGCGGCGTTTCAAACCAGCGGTTCACCGCCAGACCAATCGGAATGTCTGCCAGCGTGAAATTACGTCCGGCAACGTAGCGACCGGTTTTTTCCAGCTGCTGATTGAGAATGCTCATGGTGTGTGCCCAGCCTTTGCTGGCCGCGGCCAGCAGACGTGGATCCTGATGAGCCGGTGAATTTCGCACCAGCGACATAAATGCGTAGCGCCATGAGGTGTTGAGTTCAGTGGACTGCCAGTCCATCCACTGATCGACAGGCGCACGCGTTTGCGGATGATGAGGATAGAGCCACTCGCCGCCATAGGCGTTCGCCAGATAGCGCAGGATGGCGTTGGATTCCCACATCACAAAGTCATCATCTTTCAGTACCGGCACCATCGCATTGGGGTTGAGTGCCATGAATTCGGGCAGGTGCGTTGAGCGGAATCCGTCGCCCCACTCTTCGCGCTGGTAATCAAGGTCAAGCTCGTCACACAGCCATAATACTTTGCGCACGTTGATTGAGGAGGCGCGTCCCAGGATCGTTAGCATTCACAGTCTCCGGTAAAATCTTTAACTTATTGATAACGCTGTTAGCTGTTATAAGCAATCATCCGGCAGAGAAAAGGCCGCACTGAACCCAATCGCAAGGAGTCATCATGAAGGTCGCGTTTAAGCAAGTCGATGTGTTTACCTCAGCAGCCTTTAATGGCAATCCGCTGGCGGTGATTATGGATGCTCAGGGGTTGAGCGACAGCCAGCTGGCGGCGATTGCCCGCTGGACTAACCTGTCGGAAACCACCTTTGTGCTGCCGCCACAACATGAAGAGGCGGACTACCGGGTGCGTATTTTTACCGTGGAAGGCGAACTGCCGTTTGCCGGTCATCCGACGCTGGGCACCGCACACGCGCTGCTGGAGGCGGGCTGGCCAACCCGTACGCCGGGCGAAATCGTGCAGGAGTGCGGCGTCGGTAACGTGACGGTGAAGATTAATGAGACGGGCGGACTGGCCTTTGCCGCGCCTGCTGCCACCCTGATGCCATGGCAGGATGCGCTGATGGGTAACGCCTTAAACAGCGATGCGTTCGATTTGACGCAAAGCCCCACCGTGGTGGATATGGGTATCCGCTGGCTGCTGGTGCCAATGGTCAGCGCCGAGGCCGTGCTGGCGCTGCAGCCCAATGTCAGCGATTTGCAGCGCCTGATTAAACATGCGGGTGTCTCGGGCGTGATGCCTTTTGGCCGTTTGCCCTCGGGCGAGCATGAACAGTATGAAGTGCGTGGCCTGCTGGTGGAAAATGGCAGCCTGACCGAAGATCCGGTGACCGGCAGCGCCAACGCCTGTCTGGCGCGGTATTTTGCAGCCGCAGGCCATACCACCTCCTATCGCGTGCGTCAGGGTACTGCTCTGCAGCGTGCCGGTCGGGTGAACGTAACCTTTAATGGTGAGACCATCTGGATTGGCGGTAATACTGTTACCGTCATCGATGGCACCATTACGCTGTAAAAGGCGGCGACGTCGCGGGGTGCTTTCCGCGACGCCACCAGCGGTTAAATCCCCTGCCCGCCTGAGGCTTCAATACGCTGAGCGGTGATCCAGCCGGTTTCGTCACTGAGGATCGCGCTGATGGCGTCGCCGATATCATCCGGCAGTCCGACCCGGCCCAGCGCCGTCAGCCCGGCAATCTGATGGTTAATCTCGGGGGTATCGCGCACCCGGCCACCGCCAAAGTCGGTCTCTATCGCGCCAGGTGCCAGTATATTGACGCGAATGCGCCGTTCGCCCAGCTCCTTCGCCTGGTAGCGCGTCAGTACCTCCATCGCCCCTTTCATCGACGCATAGGTCGAGGAGCCAGGATAGATCAGCCGGGTCAGACCGCTGGAGATATTCAGGATGCGGCCGCCGTCGTTGATCAGCGGCAGCAGCTTCTGGGTCAGGAAGTAAGGCCCTTTGAAATGCACATTAACCAGCGCATCAAATTCCGCCTCGGTGGTGTCGGTAAATGGCTTGTAGTGTCCGTGTCCGGCGTTGTTCACTAAATAGTCAAAGCGCTCACGCTGCCATTGCTGTTGCAATGCCTCTTTCACCTGCCCGACAAAGCGATCGAACTGACCGGTTTCGCCGACGTCCAGCGCCAGCGCCACTGCACGTCGTCCCAGCGCCTCGATCTCCTTCACCACCGTCTGTGCCTCATCGGCATGGCTGCGGTAAGTCAGGATAATGTCTGTCCCCCTGGCCGCCAGTTTCAACGCGCCATTACGGCCTAAACCGCGGTTTGCACCGGTAATTAACGCCACTTTCTGATTCATCTCTCGCACCTGTTGAAAAATTGAACACAGGTTAAGGATATTCGCGAATTATTGATCTATAAACAGTGTTAAATGCGCATCACTGTTTCAATAAAAACAACAATCGGTGAACAACATGGACAAAATTCACGCAATGCAGGTGTTTGTGCGGGTGGCCGAAATGGGCAGTTTTACCCGCGCGGCAGAGAGTTTAGGCGTTCCCAAAGGCAGTGTTTCGCGGCAGATACAGGCGCTGGAGAATCAAATGGCAACACGTTTGCTGCATCGCACCACGCGCAGGGTGCAACTAACCCAGGACGGGTTGGTCTATTACGATCGCTGTCTGGATTTATTGTCGATGATTGACGATATGGACAGCCTGTTCCAGCACGAGCCTGCCTCGCTCAGCGGTAAACTCCGGATTGATATGTCTGTGGCCATGGCCACCAGTTTTATCCTGCCACGGCTGCCGGAATTTTTGCAGCACTACCCCGGCGTAGAGATTGAGCTGAGCAGCAGCGACCGTCAGGTGGATGTGATCCGGGAAGGGTTTGACTGCGTAATCCGCGTCGGTGAGCTCAAAGATTCTGGCCTGATTGCGCGAAAAATTGGTACCCATACCTTGATCAACTGCGCCAGCCCTGGCTACCTTTCGCGTTTCGGCATGCCGATCCGGCTGGAAGAGCTGTCGCAGCATGCGATGGTGCATTACAGCCAGCAACTGGGTCAGGCCTCACCGGGTTTTGAATATTTTGATGGCAGGCAGTGTCACTATGTTCACACCGGCGGTGTGGTCACCGTGAACAGCACCGAAACCTATCGCGCCGCCTGTCTGGCGGGGTTAGGCATTATTCAGGTGCCAGCCGCCGGGATTCAGACATTACTGGAAAGAGGCGAGCTGGTAGAAGTGCTGCATCGCTTTCCCGCCAGACCGATGCCGATCCACCTGCTCTATCCGCACCGGCGCAATGTGGCGCGTCGCGTGCGGGTTTTTATGGAGTGGCTGAGTCAGGTGTTACAGGAGTACGTCACCTGAGCGGCTATACTTTGATTTTAATGATAAACAGGACAGTGAAGGTCTATGACAGACAAGCAGGAAAACCCACAGGATACACAGCCGCAAAAGCCACTTATCGATATTAAAACCGGCAACGAGACGGTTGATCATTCGATAGTGCGCGTGTCGCGTTTTGCCGCCTGGTTTCAGGCGATCCCGGCAGTGGCGCATTTTATTCGCGCCCTTGACCGCTTTAACGATCGGCTCGGCAGCCAGTTTGGCGCGGCCATTACCTATTTCTCTTTTTTATCGCTGATCCCCATTCTGATGGTGTCGTTTGCCGCCGTGGGTTTTGTGCTGGCATCGAACCAGGATCTGCTGACCGATATCATCAACAAAATCGTCAGCAGCATCAGCGACCCGACGCTGGCCACCACGCTGAAGAATACGGTAAATACCGCCATTCAGCAGCGTGCCACCGTGGGTATTACCGGTTTACTGCTGGCGCTCTACTCCGGTCTTAACTGGATGGGTAACCTGCGCGAAGCGATTCGTGCCCAGTCGCGCGACGTGTGGGAACGCAAACCGGATGACAAAGAGAAGATCTGGAAGCGTTATATTCGCGATTTCCTGTCGCTGACCGGTCTGATGCTGGCGCTGGTGATTACGCTGTCGCTGACCTCGGTAGCCGGTTCGGCGCAGGCAATGATCGTCAGCGCACTGGGGCTGGATGGCATCGACTGGTTACGGCCCGCCCTGACCATTATCGCCACCTCGATTTCCGTTATGGCTAACTACCTGCTGTTCCTGTGGATTTTCTGGATCCTGCCGCGTCATAAGCCGCGTAAGAAAGCACTGTTCCGCGGCACGCTGCTGGCGGCAATCGGTTTTGAGGTGATCAAGTTTGTGATGACGCTGACGCTGCCGAAGCTGGCGACCTCGCCTTCCGGTGCGGCCTTTGGTTCCGTGCTCGGCCTGATGGCGTTTTTCTACTTCTTCGCCCGTCTGACGCTGTTCTGTGCGGCGTGGATCGCCACCGCCAAATATAAAGACGACCCACAAATGCCTGAAGCGGGCAGCGCGTCACGACACAAATCATCGTAATCCGTTAACAACAGCGGAAAATATTACCCCTCGGCTATTTTTTAACCAGATAACAGGATGAATAGCTGAGGGGTCACTTTTATTTAGCCCTTTCGTAGAGTATCCCGCCAGATATCGTCCGGATTACCCCGGTATCACCCGACATTCGTCGCACCTCAGAAATTATCCTCTTTTTGCCCGCTGAAGCCAGACGCGGCGCGGGTTTTCTTCATTGAATGCGCTCTGGCAGATGCGTAAGATTCTTTGTCTGTATTTACAAATAAGAAACAGTTATGCAAGCCTCCCTCACAGACACGCTCGACAAACAGCAGGATCCCACGCCGGTTAACTCACGCAGTAAAGTGGTGATTGCCTCGCTGGTCGGAACGGCCATCGAGTTCTTCGACTTTTATATTTATGCCACTGCTGCGGTGATTGTTTTCCCGCACATTTTCTTCCCGCAGGGTGATGCCACGGTCGCGACGCTACAGTCGCTGGCCACCTTTGCTATCGCCTTTATCGCGCGTCCGATTGGCTCCGCCGTGTTTGGTCACTTTGGCGATCGCGTGGGTCGCAAAGCCACGCTGGTTGCCTCGCTGTTGACCATGGGAATCTCTACCGTGGTGATTGGTTTGCTGCCCGGCTATGAAACCATCGGCGTGATGGCTCCGCTGCTGCTGGCGCTGGCGCGTTTTGGTCAGGGACTGGGACTGGGTGGTGAATGGGGTGGCGCGGCGCTGCTGGCGACGGAAAATGCCCCGTCGAAGAAGCGTGCGCTTTACGGTTCCTTCCCTCAGCTGGGTGCGCCGATTGGCTTTTTCTTCGCTAACGGCACTTTTCTGCTGCTTTCGTGGCTGCTGACCGACGAGCAGTTTATGCAGTGGGGCTGGCGCGTGCCGTTTATTCTCTCCGCCGTGCTGGTGCTGATTGGCCTGTATGTGCGCGTTTCGCTGCATGAGAGTCCGGTGTTTGCCAAAGTACAGAAAGAGAAGAAGCAGGTTCGGGTGCCCATTGCGGCGCTGCTGAGTAAGCATCTGACTGCCACCATTCTCGGCACCTTTATCATGCTGGCGACCTATACGCTGTTCTATATCATGACCGTCTATTCGATGAGCTACGGCACCACGGCAGCACCGGCCGGTCTGGGTATTCCGCGTAATAGTATGTTGTGGATGCTGATGCTGGCGGTGATTGGCTTTGGAGTGATGGTGCCGATTGCCGGTTTGCTGGCTGACCGTTTTGGTCGCCGCAAGACGATGATTACCATTACGCTGATGATTATCGCGTTTTCGTTCCTGTTCCCGGCGATGCTCGGTTCCGGATCGCAGGCGCTGGTGATGGCATTTCTGTTGCTGGGTCTGAGCATTATGGGCCTGACCTTTGGTCCGATGGGCGCCCTTCTGCCGGAGCTGTTTCCGACCGAAGTGCGTTATACCGGCGCATCGTTCTCTTATAACCTCTCATCGATTCTGGGTGCCTCTGTTGCGCCTTATATCGCGACCTGGCTGAATGCGCATTATGGTTTGCAGGCGGTGGGACTTTATCTGGCGTCGATGGCCGTGCTGACGCTGATTGCATTGCTCGCCTGTAAAGAGACGCGTAATCAGACGCTGTATGACGTTTAATCCGGCTGGATGAAGGTCAGTGAAAACCCGGCGGCTGCCGGGTTTTTTTATGGAGCAGGCTCACAGAGTACAACCGCTCTGAAGGGCTAAACAATATCAGGCGACAGGCTCAGGGAGCATACGCCTTAAGCGGGTTAGCTTTCTGTTTGAAAAAACCGGACCTCGCTGAAAGGCGTATTGATATTGGCAGCAATAAAGAAGCTTAAGGGCACAGGGAATACGGTCAGAAGAGGAAAGCGTCCCGCGCCAGGGACAAAAACGCCGGGAGCGTTTTTGAACAACGCAAAGCGTTGGCCCGGAAACGGGCGCACCTCAGGGATGAGGTGCGTAATCGCGCGGGCCGAGCATGCCATGGATGGCGGTTTTGCGTCTTTCCGATCTGACCGTATTCCATGTGCCTGCACTGTCTCACAGCAGTGCAGGCACTAACTTACAATCGGCCTTGCCTGGTATGGTTCACCAACAAAAAACCCCGGCAAGCCGGGGTTTAATTTGCTGAAAACTGTGATGACGGTAATTAGCCCGCGACAGCGATACGCTTCATGTCGGTCATGTAGCCACGCAGCTTACGGCCAACGGTTTCAATCGGATGCTGGCGAACCGCTTCGTTAACGTCACGCAGCTGCGCGTTATCAACCTGCGTGCCTTCAACCGCTTTACCCAGATCGCCTGGCTGCAGCGTGGTCATGAACTCTTTCAGCAGCGGCACCGCGGCGAAGGAGAACAGGTAGTTACCATATTCGGCGGTATCGGAGATCACCACGTTCATTTCATACAGGCGCTTACGGGCGATGGTGTTCGCGATCAGCGGCAGCTCATGCAGTGATTCGTAGTAAGCAGACTCTTCAATGATGCCGGCGTCCACCATGGTTTCAAACGCCAGCTCAACGCCCGCTTTAACCATCGCAACCATCACCACACCTTTGTCGTAGTACTCCTGCTCTTCGATTTTGCCTTCATACTGTGAGGCGGTTTCGAACGCGGTCTGGCCGGTCTCTTCACGCCAGGTCAGCAGGTTTTTATCATCATTGGCCCAGTCCGCCATCATGCCGGAAGAGAATTCGCCGGAGATGATGTCATCCATGTGTTTCTGGAACAGCGGTGCCATGATGGTTTTCAGCTGCTCTGACAGCGCATAAGCGCGCAGTTTAGCCGGGTTAGAGAGGCGATCCATCATCAGTGTGATGCCGCCAAACTTCAGTGATTCGGTGATGGTTTCCCAGCCGAACTGGATCAGTTTTTCTGCATAAGCCGGGTCAGTGCCTTCAGCCACCAGCTTGTCGAAGCAGAGCAGTGAACCAGCCTGCAACATGCCGCACAGGATGGTCTGCTCACCCATCAGGTCAGATTTCACTTCAGCAACGAAAGAGGACTCCAGCACGCCAGCACGATCGCCGCCAGTTGCTGCTGCCCAGGCTTTGGCAATCGCCATGCCTTCGCCTTTTGGATCGTTTTCCGGGTGAACCGCGATCAGCGTCGGTACACCAAAGCCACGTTTGTACTCTTCACGAACTTCTGTACCCGGACACTTCGGTGCCACCATCACCACGGTGATGTCTTTACGGATGCTTTCGCCCACTTCAACGATGTTGAAACCGTGCGAGTAGCCCAGCGCAGCGCCATCTTTCATCAGCGGCTGAACAGCCTGAACTACAGCGGAGTGCTGCTTGTCTGGCGTCAGGTTAACCACCAGATCAGCCTGCGGGATCAGTTCTTCGTAGGTGCCCACTTTGAAACCGTTATCGGTCGCTTTGCGCCATGAAGGGCGTTTTTCCGCAATTGCTTCAGCACGCAGTGCATAGGCCACATTCAGACCGGAATCACGCATGTTCAGACCCTGATTCAGGCCCTGCGCACCACAGCCAACGATAACGACTTTTTTGCCTTTCAGGAAACTGGCACCATCCGCGAATTCATCGCGTGCCATGAAACGGCACTTGCCTAATTGCGCCAGCTGGTTGCGCAGGTTCAATGTGTTGAAATAGTTAGCCATGGGTACTCCGGTAAGGTTGTGTTTGCTTTTTTTGTTCAGGAACGGCGTGTCATGCAGCGCCGCGAATGACCCCATCATATGACAGGAATTCTGTTGCTTAAATTGATATATTAACAACGTCACATTGCAATAAATGCAACACCACCCAGAGGCGACGCGCACATGGATTTACGGGATCTGAAACTGTTTCTTCATCTGGCAGAAAGCTGCCACTTCGGGCGCACTGCGCGTGCTATGCACGTCAGCCCTTCCACGCTGTCACGCCAGATCCAGCGGCTTGAAGAAGATGTCGGCCATGCGCTGTTTCTGCGCGATAACCGCACCGTGACGCTGACAGAAGCGGGCGAACGCCTGCGCCAGTTTGCCCAGCAGACGCTGTTGCAGTATCAGCAACTGCGCCATGTGATGGATCTTAACGGTCCGTCGCTCAGCGGCGAGCTGCGCCTGTTCTGTTCGGTGACGGCGGCCTACAGTCATCTGCCGCCCATCCTGGACCGCTTTCGCGCTGAACATCCGCAGGTCGAAATCAAACTGGATACCGGCGATGCTGCGGATGCGGTGGAAAAAGTGCACTCCGGCGATGCCGATCTGGCCATTGCCGGCCGTCCTGAAACGCTGCCTGCCAGCATTGATTTTATGCCACTGGGGCTGATCCCGCTGGTGCTGATCGCGCCTGCACTGCCCTGTGCCGTTCGTACCCAGGCAACACAGCCGCATCCCGACTGGTCAAAAATTCCGTTTATCCTGCCGGTGCAGGGACCGGCACGGCGACGTATCGATCTCTGGTTCCGCCGCCAGCGCATCCCGAATCCGGTGATTTACGCCACGGTCTCGGGGCATGAGGCGATTGTTTCGATGGTGGCGCTGGGCTGCGGTATTGCACTTTTGCCGGATGTGGTGCTGGAAAACAGCCCGGATCCGGTGCGTAACCGCGTGCTGCTACTGGAGAATATTGACTCGGTTGCGCCGTTCGAACTCGGCATCTGCGTGCAAAAAAAGCGGCTCGGAGAGCCGCTGATCAGTGCTTTCTGGAGCCAGCTGTAATCAGTTGCCTGACAGGAAGAAGCGGAACGCCGGGTTCTGGCTTTCGTCATGAAAGTCGTAACCCAGATCGGTGAGATGCTCTTCGAAGCGTGGCTCATCGCTGCCAAGTTCAAAAGCGGCCAGCACACGGCCATAATCGGTGCCGTGACTGCGGTAATGAAACAGCGAGATATTCCAGTGGGTGCCCAGCGTTTGCAGGAACTTCAGCAACGCGCCGGGTGCCTCCGGGAATTCAAAGCTGAAGAGGCGTTCACGCAGTGGTTTGGAAGGACGTCCGCCCACCATGTAACGCACGTGCAGTTTCGCCATCTCATCATCTGAGAGATCGACCACCTGATAACCGCCGCTGGTGAGCTCGCTGATGATCTCGCTGCGCTCTTCCACGCCACGCGTCAGTCGTACGCCAACAAAGATGCAGGCTTTGTCCGCATCGGCGTAGCGGTAGTTGAACTCGGTAATCGACCGTCCGCCCAGCGTCTGGCAGAAGCGCAGGAAACTGCCCTGCTGTTCCGGGATCGTTACGGCCAGCAGCGCTTCTCGCTGTTCGCCCAGCTCGCAGCGCTCAGAAACGTAGCGCAGGCCGTGGAAATTGACGTTGGCCCCGGATAACACATGCGCCAGCCGCTCGCCTTTGATCCCGTGCTGCTGGATATACTTTTTCATGCCCGCCAGCGCCAGCGCGCCAGAGGGCTCCGCCACAGCACGGACATCTTCAAACAGATCTTTCATTGCGGCACAAATGGCATCGCTGTCGACGGTGATGATGTCATCGATGTATTCCTGACAGAGCCGGAAGGTTTCGGTGCCAATCCGTTTCACCGCCACCCCTTCGGCAAACAACCCGACGCGCGGCAGATCGACCGGATGACCCGCCTCCAGCGCTGCTTTCAGGCAGGCTGAATCTTCTGACTCCACCGCAATCACTTTGATTTGCGGCATCAGCTGCTTGATCAGCACCGCGACGCCGGCTGCCAGACCTCCACCGCCAACCGGGACAAAGACCCGGTCGAGATGCGCATCCTGTTGCAGCAGCTCCATCGCCAGCGTGCCCTGTCCGGCAATGACGGCCGGATGGTCAAACGGCGGCACGAAGGTGTAACCGCGCTGTTCAGAGAGTTCTATCGCTTTGGCTTTCGCCTCGTCAAAGTTGGCCCCGAACAGGAAAGCCTCACCGCCAAATGCGCGCACCGCATCAACCTTGATGTCTGCCGTCGCCAGCGGCATCACAATCAGTGACTTGATGCCCAGCTTAGTGGCAGAAAGCGCCACGCCCTGCGCATGGTTACCGGCTGATGCCGTCACCACACCGCGCGCTTTCTGCTCTTCGTTCAGACCGGCAATCATCGCGTAGGCACCGCGCACCTTAAAACTGTGCACCGGCTGGCGATCTTCCCGCTTCACCAGAATGGTGTTGCCGAGACGCGATGAGATTTTTTCCATAACCTGCAGCGGCGTCACCTGTGCCACTTCATACACCGGTGAACGCAACACTGCGCGCAAATACTCGGCGCCACAAGGCGCCTCGGGTAGCGGTTGAGACTCGGCCATTGTTAGCCTCCCAGCTTGCTCTTATCGCGGACGGCGCCTTTGTCAGCACTGGTCGCGAGTAATGCGTAGGCACGCAGCGCAAAGGAGACTTCACGCTGACGATTGACCGGCGTATACGCCGCATCGCCACGTGCCTGCTGCTCTTCACGACGGGCGTGCAGTTCGTTATCCGGTACGGCGAGTTTGATACCGCGGTTAGGGATATCGATTTCGATGGTGTCGCCATCTTTGACCAGCGCAATGGTGCCGCCGTTGGCTGCTTCAGGCGAGGCGTGACCGATAGAGAGGCCCGACGTACCGCCAGAGAAACGACCATCGGTGATCAGCGCGCAGCTTTTGCCCAGCCCCATCGATTTCAGATAAGTGGTCGGATAGAGCATCTCCTGCATGCCTGGCCCGCCTTTTGGACCTTCGTAGCGAATGACGACCACATCGCCCGCAACGACTTTGCCGCCCAGAATCGCTTCAACGGCGTCATCCTGGCTTTCATAGACTTTGGCCGGACCGGTGAAGGTCAGGATCTCTTTGTCTACGCCTGCGGTTTTTACGATACAGCCATCTTCTGCGATGTTGCCGTAGAGCACGGCCAGACCGCCATCCTGCGAGTAAGCATTTTCATGGGTACGGATACAGCCTTCGGCACGGTCATCATCCAGCGTGTCCCAGCGGCAGTTCTGTGAGAACGCCTGGGTGGTACGAATACCCGCCGGACCCGCGCGGAACATATCTTTTACCGCCTGATCTTTGGTCAGCATGATGTCGTACTGATCCAGCGTTTCACGCATGGTCTGCTGCAGGATATTACGGGCGCTGCTGTCGAACAGGCCGGCACGATCCAGCTCGCCGAGAATGGCGAACACGCCACCCGCGCGATGCACATCTTCCATATGGTATTTCGGAGTGCTTGGCGCCACTTTACAGAGCTGAGGCACTTTGCGTGACAGGCGATCGATGTCGGAGATATTAAAGTCGATATCGCCTTCCTGTGCGGCTGCCAGCAGGTGGAGCACGGTGTTGGTGGAGCCACCCATGGCGATATCCAGCATCATGGCGTTCTCGAAAGCGGCCTTGTTCGCGATGTTACGCGGCAGCATGTTGACATCATCCTGCTCGTAATAGCGCTTGGTCAGGCTTACGATGCGCTTACCGGCATTGATGAACAGCTCTTTGCGATCTGCGTGCGTAGCCAGCAGTGAACCGTTGCCAGGCTGCGACAGACCGAGTGCTTCAGTCAGGCAGTTCATCGAGTTGGCGGTGAACATACCGGAGCAGGAGCCGCAGGTCGGACAGGCAGAGCGTTCGATCTGCTCGCTGTCGGCATCGCTGACGTTCGGGTTGGCACCCTGAATCATCGCATCTACCAGATCCAGCTTGATGATCTGGTCAGAAAGCTTGGTTTTACCCGCTTCCATCGGTCCGCCTGAAACGAAGATCACCGGAATATTGAGGCGCAATGACGCCATCAGCATACCCGGGGTGATTTTGTCGCAGTTAGAGATGCAGACCATGGCGTCAGCACAGTGGGCGTTGACCATGTACTCGACCGAGTCAGCAATCAGCTCACGCGACGGCAGTGAATACAGCATGCCGCCATGACCCATGGCAATACCGTCATCCACCGCAATGGTGTTGAACTCTTTAGCCACACCGCCTGCCGCTTCGATCTGCTCGGCGACAAGTTTACCAAGATCACGCAGGTGAACGTGGCCCGGCACAAATTGGGTGAATGAGTTAACCACAGCGATAATCGGCTTGCCGAAATCGTCGTCGGTCATTCCTGTCGCGCGCCATAAGGCACGGGCACCCGCCATATTGCGGCCGTGGGTGGTGGTGGCGGAACGGTACTTAGGCATACTCTATTTACTCCAGTAAGAATAAGCTCGCGGACGTCAGATGACGCCCGCGCTGTATCTGATTATGGGTTAACCGGATCTAACCAGCCCCATTTGTCTTCGGTTTCGCCGGTGAACAGGCCAAAGAAGGCCTCCTGGATGCGTTTGGTCACCGGGCCACGTTTGCCTTCGCCAACCTGAATGCGGTCAACGCTGCGCACCGGTGTAATTTCTGCCGCGGTGCCAGACATAAAGACTTCGTCAGCCAGATAGAGAGATTCACGCGACAGGGTCTGCTCACGCACTTCAATGCCCATATCGCGCGCCAGCGTGATGATGGCATCGCGGGTGATGCCCGGCAGTGCTGAAGAGGTAAATGGCGGGGTAAAGAGCACGCCATCTTTAACTTCAAACAGGTTTTCGCCTGCACCTTCTGAGATCAGGCCATTAGTATCCAGCGCAATCCCTTCCTGATAGCCGTGACGACGGGCTTCGCTGCCCACCAGCAGTGAGGAGAGGTAGTTACCGCCCGCTTTAGCGGCGGTTGGCAGGGTGTTCGGTGCTACGCGGTTCCATGAGGAGACCATGGCATCGATGCCGTTCTCAAGGGCTTCAGCGCCCAGGTATGCGCCCCACGGGAACGCCGCAATGATCACATCGGTGGTGAAGCCGTCTGGCGGGTTCACGCCCAGACCCACATCGCCGACAAAGGCCAGCGGACGGATATAAGCACTTTTCAGTTTGTTCACGCGGATGACTTCGCGGCACGCTTCCATCAGCTCATCAACGCTGCTTTTAATCGGGAAGCGATAGATTTTGGCGGAGTCGTGCAGACGTTGCATGTGTTCGCGATGGCGGAACACAACCGGTCCTTTGTGAGAGTCGTAGCAGCGCACGCCTTCAAATACCGACGTACCGTAGTGCAACGCGTGGGACATGACGCTGACCTTCGCCTCTTCCCACTTAACCATCTCGCCATTGAACCAAATAAAGTCTGCTTTCTTCGTGCTCATTGTTATTCCCTCTCGCGGCTAAGCGCGGATTTGTTGTGTTGTCTGTTGTTGAATCTGAACGCATGCAACGTCGATCAATTTGCTTAACTGCGAAGACAGTAAATCGACGGAACGCTGACTGGCAACGGTCATTTCAATATTAATGTTTTCTGCGTTGGCGACTGAGGCCATGTTCATAGAACAGACCTGAAAACCGCGGTGACGCACTACGCGTAAAATGCGCTCCAATATTTCAGGGCGGAAACGGGCTTCGATAGACAATTGATGCTGGTTCATACAGTTTTCTCCATCATGTTTGCATTGCTGGCACCCGGCGGTACCAGTGGCCAGACGTTTTCATGCTCATCAATTGCAACATGCAGGAAGTAAGGACCTTCGCTGTTCAGCAGAGCATCAAGGGCGGCGTCGACCTGATCTTTACGGGTAATGCGCTGGCCGGGAATATTGAAAGCGCTGGCCAGCGTGAGGAAGTCGGGGTTGTCGGACAGATTGGTTTCACTGTAGCGGCCATCGAAAAACAGCTGCTGCCACTGACGCACCATGCCCAGACGCTGGTTATCCAGCAGCACGATTTTGACCGGCAGCTTGCCGCGCTTGATGGTACCCAGCTCCTGAATGTTCATCATGATGGAGCCATCGCCCGAGACACAGATAACCGTATCTTCCGGGCGTGCAACCTGCGCACCGATGGCGGCGGGTAAACCAAAGCCCATGGTGCCTAAGCCGCTGGAGGTGATGAAGTTCTCTGGCGCGCTGAATGCCATGTGTTGCGCCGTCCACATCTGGTGCTGACCGACGTCGGTGGTCACTACGGTATTGGCCGGTTTGCGATCGGAAAGCTGCTTCAGCAACAGCGGTGCATAGATCGCTTCGCCCGGATGGTCGTAGCGCCATGGGTGACTGGCCTTAAGCGCTTTCATCTCATCGCGCCAGGCGTTGATATGCAGAGGCTGACTCAGGGCGGGCAGCAGTTCGTTGAGATCACCCTGCAGAGAGACGTGTGCACGACGTAATTTGTTTAACTCAGCGGGATCGATATCGAGATGAATCACGCTGGCATGGGGGGCAAAGGTGTCCAGCTTGCCGGTCACGCGGTCATCGAAACGGGCACCGACCGCGATCAGTAAGTCACAACTCTGCACCGCCAGGTTGGCGGCTTTAGTACCGTGCATCCCCAGCATGCCGAGATACACCTCGCTGTGGGGGTTTACGCTGCCCAGCCCCTTTAAGGTGGCCACTGCCGGGATGCCGGTCTCTTCTGCCAGCGCGCGCAGTGCCGGAACAGCCTGTGCCAGGCCAACGCCTCCACCAACATAGAGCATTGGTTTTCTGGCCTGCGCCATCAGTGCGCGTGCTTCCTGAATCGCCTGATGCGGCAGCGCGCTTCCCTCTTCTACCGGAACCAGATGCGGGGCAGGTTCTCCCTGCGCAATCTGAATATCTTTAGGAATGTCCACCAGTACCGGCCCCGGACGGCCTGACTGCGCCAGCGCAAAGGCTTCTGCCATGATGGCGGGCAGCTCATCTAACGATTCGACCAGGAAGCTGTGTTTGGTGCAGGCCAGCGATAAGCCCAGTACGTCGATTTCCTGAAAGGCGTCGGTACCAATAAAAGCGGAAGAGACCTGACCCGTTACGGCAACCACCGGAACCGAATCCATCATGGCATCTGCCAGGCCGGTAATCAGGTTGGTCGCGCCAGGGCCAGAGGTGGCGATACAGACGCCGGTTTTGCCGGTTGAGCGCGCATAACCGATCGCCGCCATCACAGCGCCCTGCTCGTGGCGACACAGTAGGTGTTCCACGCCGCCGTCGTAGAGCGCGTCGTATACCGGCATGATTGCGCCGCCAGGGTAACCGAATACGGTATCAACACCCTGCGCGCGTAAAGCCTGAACTACCCACTGTGCACCTGTCATCGCTATTCTCCTGTGTCCTGACCGGAACAACAGAATTTTATGCTACTGTTCATTGTTTGTTCCTTGTGGATTTACTGATATTTCCTCTGGTCGAAAAAAAACCCCCGGACCTTTCGGTGCGGGGGTTTTTTCGGATTCGAGGCTTGATTTCTAAGCCTTTCTTTCTCCAAGCGTTGCCCCGCACGGTAGGTTAATAACCACCACCACGCTAATCACGACCAGGCTAATCACTTGTAGAAGGGCTTTCATGTGTTGTTCAATTCTTTCGCTTGTTCGAAGTAATGCCTACAGAGTTATCATAGTCAGGGGGCATGACACAACTTTTTTTACAGAGTTTTTTTAGCGCCTGGCGCTAAATCGCGATCTATCAATTTGTAATATAAGAAATAATTACATGATGATAATTATTCATCACTTTACTGACGTAATAATGTTTTGGTGAATTTGCGCGCAGACACGCAGCGTTTTAACAGGTCGTGAAAAAACTTCTGATAGGTTGTGCAATGACCCGAATAGTGCTGATGATGCCCTGGCTTTCCTTTGATGCTGTCACCAGACTGACGGTAACAAGGAGCGAGTATGTCACTGTCAAAAGTTCTGACCCGGGCAGCGCTGGGAGTGGAAGCCCCGCTGGTGACCATCGAGGCACACATCAGTAACGGACTGCCTGCGTTAACGCTGGTGGGGCTGCCTGAAACCACGGTGAAAGAGGCGCGTGAGCGGGTACGCAGCGCCATTATCAACAGCGGTTTTGCCTTCCCGGCAAAACGCGTCACCATCAATCTGGCACCCGCAGATTTACCCAAAGAGGGCGGGCGGTATGACTTACCTATGGCGATTGCCATTCTGGTCGCCTCTGAGCAGCTTCCTGCCGACAAACTGACGCACTATGAGTTTCTGGGTGAGCTGGCACTCGACGGCGCACTGTGCGGTGTACAGGGCGCGATTCCAGCGGCCATGGTAGCCATTCAGGCTGGACGACAGCTGGTCCTCTCCGCTGAGAATCAGTGTGATGCCGGGCTAATCCGTCAGGGCTCGTCGCTGGTTGCCTCTCACCTCAGCGAAGTGTGCGCCTTTCTGCGCAATGAACTCACACTACAGACAGCCCAATATCCTGAGCATCAGGGCGATGCACCTGCTGACGATCTCGCTGATATCATTGGTCAGGAACAGGGACGCAGAGCACTGGAGATCACTGCGGCTGGCGGGCACAACCTGTTGCTGATCGGGCCCCCTGGCACCGGTAAAACCATGCTCGCTACCCGGTTGCCCGGCATCATGCCCTCCTTAAGCGATCAGGAAGCACTGGAGTGTGCGGCAATCGCCAGCCTGGTGAACAGCAATACACTGCATCGACAGTGGCGCACCCGGCCTTTCAGGTCACCTCACCACAGCGCCTCTCTCTATGCTCTGATTGGCGGCGGCTCACTGCCACGGCCCGGTGAGATCTCCCTGGCGCATAACGGCGTGCTGTTTCTGGATGAATTACCGGAATTTGATCGCAAGGTGCTGGACTCCCTGCGCGAACCATTAGAGTCGGGCGTCATCGCTATTTCACGCGCTCGGGCAAAAGTTACCTACCCGGCCCGGTTTCAGCTGATTGCTGCGATGAATCCAAGTCCAACCGGACACTATCAGGGACAGCATAACCGCTGCTCACCCCAGCAGGTGCTGCGTTATCTCAGTAAGCTATCCGGCCCTTTTCTTGATCGTTTTGATCTTTCGCTGGAGGTGCCGCTACTCCCCAGCGGCATGCTCAGCGGTCAGCGCGCCAAAGCGGAAGCATCTGAGCAGGTTCGTCATCGGGTGGTCGCAGCACGTGACATTCAGCTGACCCGTGCAGGAAAAATAAATGCGCATTTAAACAATGCAGAGATTATGCGCTGGTGTCAGCCTGCTAAAGAGGATGCGGAGTGGCTGGAGTCAGTGCTGGAGAAACTGGGTTTATCTGTACGGGCATGGCAGCGGATTTTAAAAGTGGCGCGTACCCTGGCCGATCTGGCTGGGGAAACAGACATCACCCGGCATCATCTGCAGGAAGCGGTCAGCTATCGCACGATAGATCGATTAATGATCCATCTGCATAACAGCCTGCAATAAAAAAGGGGCTTTCGCCCCTTCTCTGTTAATCGTCGCTGTCGGTGAAGTCTTCAACGGTGTCCATCTGCGGTTTACCGCCAGACAGCGTATGAAAACGTTTAGGACGCTTAATGCGGGTCATATACTTAGACCATACACGTTCAGCTTCCGTTTGCGGCTCACGCACGCCACGACACACTTCAATAAACAAACGTTCTTCTTCGGTTGCAGGCTCACGCTTTGATAAATCCAGCTCATTAAAGGCAAAACCGTGGCGTTCAAGAAGCTGAGCTTCTTTAATAGTAAAGTCACCGTGGCGTGAGAAACCACGCGGGTAATGTTTGTTATCAAAGAAACGATTCTCTGTTGAGAAGCTTTCCGCCATGTTACACGCTCCTGATTTTCTAATGCCGTGCTGTTAATGGCGCGGAGTATTAGATAGGCTTGACAGAGTGTAAAACAAAACATTTAAATCTATACGACAAACATTTTTTGGGAGAACGCTGTGGATACGGAATTACTGAAAACTTTCCTGGAAGTGAGCAGAACTCGCCATTTCGGGCGTGCTGCAGAAGCACTTTACCTCACGCAATCTGCTGTCAGTTTTCGCATCCGTCAGTTAGAGAATCAGCTTGGCGTTAACCTTTTTACACGGCATCGCAATAACATACGTCTGACGGCGGCCGGAGAGCGACTGCTCCCCTATGCTGAAAGCCTGATGAGCACCTGGATGATGGCGAAGAAGGAGGTCTCTCACACTCAGCAGCATCATGAGCTTTCAATAGGTGCCAGTGCATCACTATGGGAGGCTTATCTGACGCCATGGCTACAGACGCTCTACGAGAATCGGGAGAGCCTGCACTTAGAAGCGCGCGTGGCACAACGACATCTGCTGGTTAAGCAACTCCATGAGCGCCAGCTGGATCTGTTGATCACCACTGAAGCACCTAAGATGGATGAGTTAACCAGTCAGCAGATTGGTCATATTTCACTGGCGCTTTTCTGCGCCCGGCAGAGCGAGAAGCGTGAAAAATATGATTATATCAAGCTGGAATGGGGAGCAGATTTTCATCAGCATCAGAGCTATCTCTCCGGAGCTGATGATGTACCGGTACTGACCACCACGTCGGCACATGTCACCCGTGAACTGCTGCATACCACCGGAGCGTGCGCATTTTTGCCGGACTTCTGGCAGAGTGTGTACAGTGAGTTGATGGTGATTCCGGATACGCCCGTCGCCGTTCGTCCGCTCTATGCTGTCTGGTTGCAGAACAGCGATCAGCAGGCACATATCCGTCAGTTGCTTAAATTCCCGATTCTGGTCAGGCAAAATAGCTGAATTTGCAGGCAGGACAGTAGGCAGGGAAGATCAGAGGCCAGTTAGATTTAGCTGGTTTTTCTTTTTTGCTTTTTTAAAGGCAAAAAAAATCCTTTGCCGAAGCAAAGGATCGTTTTCTGGCAGGGGCGGAGGGACTCGAACCCCCAACACCCGGTTTTGGAGACCGGTGCTCTACCAATTGAACTACGCCCCTAATAGGGTGGCGGAACGGACGGGGCTCGAACCCGCGACCCCCTGCGTGACAGGCAGGTATTCTAACCAACTGAACTACCGCTCCACCGATTCTTTCACAGCTGTCAGCAACTGGCTGATGGCCGTCTGTTCCTGTTATTTTCCTTGTCAGGGGAAAAGGAACGAATTTGATGCCTGGCAGTTCCCTACTCTCGCATGGGGAGACCCCACACTACCATCGGCGCTACGGCGTTTCACTTCTGAGTTCGGCATGGGGTCAGGTGGGACCACCGCGCTAAAGCCGCCAGGCAAATTCTGTCTCCGCGCCGCCCGTAAGGCCGCGCAGAATATCCGGTACAGGCTGAAAATTGTGTCTCTCAAAAACGCCTCTGGCGTTGTAAGGTTAAGCCTCACGGGTCATTAGTACCGGTTAGCTCAACGCATCGCTGCGCTTACACACCCGGCCTATCAACGTCGTAGTCTTCAACGTCCCTTCAGGACTCTCAAGGAGTCAGGGAGAACTCATCTCGGGGCAAGTTTCGTGCTTAGATGCTTTCAGCACTTATCTTTTCCGCACTTAGCTACCGGGCAATGCCATTGGCATGACAACCCGAACACCAGTGGTGCGTTCACTCCGGTCCTCTCGTACTAGGAGCAACCCCCCTCAATTCTCCAGCGCCCACGGCAGATAGGGACCGAACTGTCTCACGACGTTCTAAACCCAGCTCGCGTACCACTTTAAACGGCGAACAGCCGTACCCTTGGGACCTACTTCAGCCCCAGGATGTGATGAGCCGACATCGAGGTGCCAAACACCGCCGTCGATATGAACTCTTGGGCGGTATCAGCCTGTTATCCCCGGAGTACCTTTTATCCGTTGAGCGATGGCCCTTCCATTCAGAACCACCGGATCACTATGACCTGCTTTCGCACCTGCTCGAGCCGTCACTCTCGCAGTCAAGCCAGCTTATGCCATTGCACTAACCTCACGATGTCCGACCGTGATTAGCTGACCTTCGTGCTCCTCCGTTACTCTTTAGGAGGAGACCGCCCCAGTCAAACTACCCACCAGACACTGTCCGCAGCCCGGATCACGGGCCTACGTTAGAACATCAAACATTAAAGGGTGGTATTTCAAGGTTGGCTCCACGCAGACTGGCGTCCGCGCTTCAAAGCCTCCCACCTATCCTACACATCAAGGCTCAATGTTCAGTGTCAAGCTGTAGTAAAGGTTCACGGGGTCTTTCCGTCTTGCCGCGGGTACACTGCATCTTCACAGCGAGTTCAATTTCACTGAGTCTCGGGTGGAGACAGCCTGGCCATCATTACGCCATTCGTGCAGGTCGGAACTTACCCGACAAGGAATTTCGCTACCTTAGGACCGTTATAGTTACGGCCGCCGTTTACCGGGGCTTCGATCAAGAGCTTCTCCTTACGGATAACCCCATCAATTAACCTTCCGGCACCGGGCAGGCGTCACACCGTATACGTCCACTTTCGTGTTTGCACAGTGCTGTGTTTTTAATAAACAGTTGCAGCCAGCTGGTATCTTCGACTGGCTTCGGCTCGGGGAGCGAGTCCCTCCACCTACGCGCCAGCGTGCCTTCTCCCGAAGTTACGGCACCATTTTGCCTAGTTCCTTCACCCGAGTTCTCTCAAGCGCCTTGGTATTCTCTACCTGACCACCTGTGTCGGTTTGGGGTACGATTCTGTGTTACCTGATGCTTAGAGGCTTTTCCTGGAAGCTGGGCATTTATCACTTCAGCACCGTAGTGCCTCGTCGTCACGCCTCAGCGTTAATAAGGGACCGGATTTACCTGGACCTTCCGCCTACACGCTTAAACCGGGACAACCGTCGCCCGGCTGATATAGCCTTCTCCGTCCCCCCTTCGCAGTAACACCGAGTACAGGAATATTAACCTGTTTCCCATCGACTACGCCTTTCGGCCTCGCCTTAGGGGTCGACTCACCCTGCTCCGATTAACGTTGAACAGGAACCCTTGGTCTTCCGGCGAGCGGGCTTTTCACCCGCTTTATCGTTACTTATGTCAGCATTCGCACTTCTGATACCTCCAGCATGCCTCACAGCACACCTTCGACGGCTTACAGAACGCTCCCCTACCCAACAACACATAGTGTCGCTGCCGCAGCTTCGGTGCATGGTTTAGCCCCGTTACATCTTCCGCGCAGGCCGACTCGACCAGTGAGCTATTACGCTTTCTTTAAATGATGGCTGCTTCTAAGCCAACATCCTGGCTGTCTGTGCCTTCCCACATCGTTTCCCACTTAACCATGACTTTGGGACCTTAGCTGGCGGTCTGGGTTGTTTCCCTCTTCACGACGGACGTTAGCACCCGCCGTGTGTCTCCCGTGATAACATTCTTCGGTATTCGCAGTTTGCATCGGGTTGGTAAGCCGGGATGGCCCCCTAGCCGAAACAGTGCTCTACCCCCGAAGATGAGTTCACGAGGCGCTACCTAAATAGCTTTCGGGGAGAACCAGCTATCTCCCGGTTTGATTGGCCTTTCACCCCCAGCCACAGGTCATCCGCTAATTTTTCAACATTAGTCGGTTCGGTCCTCCAGTTAGTGTTACCCAACCTTCAACCTGCCCATGGCTAGATCACCGGGTTTCGGGTCTATACCCTGCAACTTAACGCCCAGTTAAGACTCGGTTTCCCTGCGGCTCCCCTATACGGTTAACCTTGCTACAGAATATAAGTCGCTGACCCATTATACAAAAGGTACGCAGTCACCCCCATAAAGAAGGCTCCCACTGCTTGTACGTACACGGTTTCAGGTTCTGTTTCACTCCCCTCGCCGGGGTTCTTTTCGCCTTTCCCTCACGGTACTGGTTCACTATCGGTCAGTCAGGAGTATTTAGCCTTGGAGGATGGTCCCCCCATATTCAGACAGGATACCACGTGTCCCGCCTTACTCATCGAGCTCACAGCATGTGTGCTTTTGTGTACGGGAGTATCACCCTGTACCCTGCGACTTTCCAGACGCTTCCACTAACACACAAACTGATTCAGGCTCTGGGCTGCTCCCCGTTCGCTCGCCGCTACTGGGGGAATCTCGGTTGATTTCTTTTCCTCGGGGTACTTAGATGTTTCAGTTCCCCCGGTTCGCCTTGCAGCACTATGTATTCATGCTGCAATGATGCACAGAGTGCACCGGGTTTCCCCATTCGGACATCGACGGCTGTAGCGGTTCATATCACCTTACCGTCGCTTTACGCAGATTAGCACGTCCTTCATCGCCTCTGACTGCCTGGGCATCCACCGTGTACGCTTAGTCGCTTAACCTCACAACCCACAGGCGTTTTACAACGCTGCGAATTGCAAGCATTTGAGAGACTCGAACGCATCGCCTTGTCATTCCTTATTACGGAGGAATGACGCGCTGCGTCGTTTCAATTTTCAGCTTGTTCCGGATTGTTAAAGAGCATAATACGTCGCAGCACACCGTCGCCGGTATGCTCTGAGGTATTTCAGAAAAAAACAGATAAACGGTATGGTGGAGCTAAGCGGGATCGAACCGCTGACCTCCTGCGTGCAAGGCAGGCGCTCTCCCAGCTGAGCTATAGCCCCATACAGTTACTGCAGAGACCACTACTACCACTCAACCGAGTTACATTCTTCAGGAGAAGGATGCAATTTCTTTTCAGGCAAGGCATGCGGAAGGGACGTTTACTCAGGTAAACGACCGCGCGCATAACGCAGCATGAGAAGAAATTTGGTAGGCCTGAGTGGACTTGAACCACCGACCTCACCCTTATCAGGGGTGCGCTCTAACCACCTGAGCTACAAGCCTGTAGAGGTTTTTTCTGCTCGTTACTTTTTTATCAGACAATCTGTGTGGACACTGCGCGGGAAGGTATCTTCAGGTAAGGAGGTGATCCAACCGCAGGTTCCCCTACGGTTACCTTGTTACGACTTCACCCCAGTCATGAATCACAAAGTGGTAAGCGCCCTCCCGAAGGTTAAGCTACCTACTTCTTTTGCAACCCACTCCCATGGTGTGACGGGCGGTGTGTACAAGGCCCGGGAACGTATTCACCGTGGCATTCTGATCCACGATTACTAGCGATTCCGACTTCACGGAGTCGAGTTGCAGACTCCGATCCGGACTACGACGCACTTTGTGAGGTCCGCTTGCTCTCGCGAGGTCGCTTCTCTTTGTATGCGCCATTGTAGCACGTGTGTAGCCCTACTCGTAAGGGCCATGATGACTTGACGTCATCCCCACCTTCCTCCGGTTTATCACCGGCAGTCTCCTTTGAGTTCCCGACCGAATCGCTGGCAACAAAGGATAAGGGTTGCGCTCGTTGCGGGACTTAACCCAACATTTCACAACACGAGCTGACGACAGCCATGCAGCACCTGTCTCAGCGTTCCCGAAGGCACCAAAGCATCTCTGCTAAGTTCGCTGGATGTCAAGAGTAGGTAAGGTTCTTCGCGTTGCATCGAATTAAACCACATGCTCCACCGCTTGTGCGGGCCCCCGTCAATTCATTTGAGTTTTAACCTTGCGGCCGTACTCCCCAGGCGGTCGACTTAACGCGTTAGCTCCGGAAGCCACTCCTCAAGGGAACAACCTCCAAGTCGACATCGTTTACGGCGTGGACTACCAGGGTATCTAATCCTGTTTGCTCCCCACGCTTTCGCACCTGAGCGTCAGTCTTTGTCCAGGGGGCCGCCTTCGCCACCGGTATTCCTCCAGATCTCTACGCATTTCACCGCTACACCTGGAATTCTACCCCCCTCTACAAGACTCAAGCCTGCCAGTTTCAAATGCAGTTCCCAGGTTAAGCCCGGGGATTTCACATCTGACTTAACAGACCGCCTGCGTGCGCTTTACGCCCAGTAATTCCGATTAACGCTTGCACCCTCCGTATTACCGCGGCTGCTGGCACGGAGTTAGCCGGTGCTTCTTCTGCGGGTAACGTCAATCGACAGGGTTATTAACCCCGTCGCCTTCCTCCCCGCTGAAAGTACTTTACAACCCGAAGGCCTTCTTCATACACGCGGCATGGCTGCATCAGGCTTGCGCCCATTGTGCAATATTCCCCACTGCTGCCTCCCGTAGGAGTCTGGACCGTGTCTCAGTTCCAGTGTGGCTGGTCATCCTCTCAGACCAGCTAGGGATCGTCGCCTAGGTGGGCCATTACCCCGCCTACTAGCTAATCCCATCTGGGTTCATCCGATAGTGAGAGGCCCGAAGGTCCCCCTCTTTGGTCTTGCGACGTTATGCGGTATTAGCCACCGTTTCCAGTGGTTATCCCCCTCTATCGGGCAGATCCCCAGACATTACTCACCCGTCCGCCACTCGTCACCCAAGAGCAAGCTCTCTGTGCTACCGTCCGACTTGCATGTGTTAGGCCTGCCGCCAGCGTTCAATCTGAGCCATGATCAAACTCTTCAATTTAAGTTTGATTTGCTTAAACAAGTTAAGCGGTGCTCATCTGTAAAACGTCATAATGAATTTCATTATGTGTTCACTCGTGAGGCTTGATATTTTTTTACGTCCGGAGACGCTGATATCAATCCTGCGAGTGCCCACACAGATTGTCTGATAAATTGTTAAAGAGCATGCCGCGATTTACTGCGGCGCGGGCTGCGTATATTACGCTTTCCGCATTGTCAGTCAAGCATTTATTTTCGCTTAACTCACTGGTTCGTATGATTTCGAACCTACTCAACCCGGCGCTTCGTAAGCCGTTGTGCCGTGTCAGTGGAGGCGCATTATAGGGAGTTCTCGGAGGGTGACAAGTGCTAATTTCAAATAAAATTCCGAGTGCTGATTTTTTCAGCTAAAAGCCGCTAAAGCGCCAGTTTTTCCAGCAACGGGAAGCCATAACGCTGTAAAACGGGTGATAATTGTACCGCTTCGCCATCCAGCTCCGTACAAAATGCAACGTTCTGCTGCGATGAATGCACTTCAGGTGCTTCATGCTCCAGCAGCCAGGCTGTGCGTCGTGCAATTGCCGCACCGGAATCAATCAGACGCGTCCCTTCCGGTAACACCTGCTGCAACTCTTCGCGCAGTAAAGGAAAGTGCGTACAGCCTAAAACGACCGTGTCCGGTGGTTCCGCCATCCGCAGCCACGGCTGAACAATACGGCGCACCTCATCCAGAGCCACCTCCGCACCATGGAGCTTCGCTTCTGCCAGTTCAACCAGCTCCGCTGATCCCAGCATCTCTATCTTGCAGGAACCGGCAAACTGCGACACCAGCTCATGGGTATAAGGACGGCGCACCGTGGCACGCGTCGCCAGCAAGCCCACTACGCCATTTCGCGTCAGGCGCGCGGCCGGTTTAATCGCTGGAACCACCCCCACGACCGGAAAGGCAAAACGTTCACGTAAAGCGGGCAATGAAACGGTGCTGGCCGTATTACAGGCGATGATGACTAACGAGAGAGGATAGCTGCGGGTAATGGCCTCAACGATAGCGACCACCCGATCCACAATGAAAGTCTCGCTTTTCTCACCGTAAGGAAAGCCAGCGTTATCGAAGGCGTAAAGATAATGAAGATCCGGCAACAGCTGACGGACCTCATCATAGACAGAAAGCCCACCGACGCCGGAATCAAACACCAGCACGGTGGGACGCAAATCAGAAGTTATAGCTGCCGCTGAGGTAATACTCTCGTCCTGGTGTCTGATAGCCATACACTGTCTCGTAATCTTTATCGAACAGGTTGGCAATTCTACCACGAACCGTGAGTTGTGAAGTGACAGGATATGAGACGGCGAGATCCCACAGGCTGACGCCCCCTAACTTCACGCGACGGCTGGGAGAGCTGTTAAAGTCCGTATCATAACGGTCACCCAGATAATGGTAGGTAACTGACCAGTCAAACTCATACAGCGTCCAGTCGAGCTGATATTTCACCTGCTGCTTAGCCCGGCGTACGAGCGGCTGATCGGTGCTGCCATCCCGCGCGTCGACATAATCATAAGAGAGCTGATGCGCCAGCGGCCCGGTGTCGAATCCTGCGGTCGCTTCAACGCCTTTAATGCGAGCCTGCTTAATGTTGTAGTAACGGAAAGTCGCCGGGTCATTATCAATCAGATTATCGATGTCGTTGCGATAGCCCGACACACGCCAGTTCACCGGTCCGCTCAGCCCTTCAAAACCGCCTTCCCACTGCTTACTTTTTTCAGGATCGAGGTCGCGATTGCCATAAACCGGGCTGTAAACCTGCGACAGGTTAGGTGCTTTAAAAGCGGTGCCATAAGAGGCGAACGCGCGGTAGCCGGAGATAAACTCCCATGAGGCCGCCGTCTGCCAGGTGTTATGCCAGCCAAACTGATTATTGTCGTCACCGCGTACCGCACCTTCAAGGGTGACGCTGCCAAACTGCTGCTGGCCGGTCAGGTAGAGACCGGTATTACGCTGCTCATAACTATCTGACAAAGTGTTCGTGCCCGGCTCGGTCGTCTCTTTCTGCCAGTCGACACCCGCGCTGATCGCCCCCTGCCCCACCTGCACGGTGTTGCCCCACTGCAGATTGTACTGGGTGACATCATCAAAGGTGGACGCGGCACCGTAGCGGCCATTGCGTGGATCGTAGTTGATGTCTTTGGTATGGCCATAACTGGCGATGAGCTGGGTAGAGTAGAAGTCACGATTGAAGCGTAACCCGGTGTCCCAGGTCTGGCTGTAGAGCTGGCGGGTATCCGCCAGCCCGATAATATTGAAATTATTATCGTAGGTGTATGAACCGTCGTAGGCGGTGCGGTTATCAAACCCGTAGCCGCGCACAAAACCACTGAGCTCATCGCTGAACTGATGCTCAAGGTTGCCATACAGGGTTTTGCTCATGAAGCCGTCGCGATCGTGCTGCGCCGGGCTAAAGTCATTGGGATAACCCGCCACCACGTCATACCCTTTGGTATAGGTGTAGTTGCCTGCCAGAGTGAGCTTTGTCGCATCGCCCAGCATCTGCTGGGTTGAGCCGTCGTAGGATTGATAGCCGTTGGACCCGACACCCGCCGTCAGCGTGGTGCCAGGTTGCGATCGGCCCGTAATGATATTCACCACGCCGCCAATCGCATCGGAACCGTAGACTGCAGAACGCGCGCCGCGAATATATTCGATGCGCTGCACCAGTGACAGCGGGATCTGGCTGAGGTCAGACGAACCAGTGATGCCCGCCTGATTAAGCCGGATACCATCAATCAGGATCAGTACATGTCTCGATTCGGTGCCCCGAATAAACAGCGAACTCTGCTGCCCTAACCCGCCACTTTGCGCGACATCGACACCCGGCAGGCGGCGCATCACATCGGTCAGGCTTTTGGCCTGCCAGCGATCAATCTCATCACGTGTGACGACGGTGGTGGGTGCCAGCACACCTGAAACAGGTTCAGCAAAACGGTTGGCGGTGACTATTTGCGTATCATCATTCCCCTGAGCAAAACCGTATTGCGCCCAGAGAGAAATCGCCGTTGCGCTCAGAGCGAACAGCGAAGCAGTTTTTTTTGTCATTTTTATCGCATCCATAAGACGAAGCAGGATGCCGCAGGCCGACAATCAATAGCACGCGATGATTGTACGAGTAGCGACGTTACACCGGCAGGTCTTCGGGCTGGGAACCATAAGTGATGATGACTTCCCATCCCACAGGACAGTGTCTGCAATTGCACTCATCACGACATTCCTTACCGCTGCGCGTCAGCTCCAGATTCACACTGGATTCCCTATTAACTCGGGCTTGAGGCCGGCGTCTGCAGTCTACGGAGTGGAGATACGGAAGTCCAGACTGCTAAACATCTTCTCGCTGCAGGACTGGACATCAGCAAGTGAATGCCTACAATCGCCCGCTGGTAAGCTATTAATCAGGATTGCTCATGACACCCGAACATCTCCCCATTGAAGACTATGACGCACAGCTGGCGGAAAAAGTCAGTCGTTTAGAGACGATGATGACACCGTTTGCTGCGCCCGACGTGGAGGTGTTCCGTTCACCGGTCAGCCACTATCGGATGCGCGCCGAATTCCGCCTGTGGCACGACGGCGATGATATCTATCACATCATCTTTGATCAGCAGACACGCGAGCGGATCCGTGTTGATCAGTTCCCGGCGGCCAGCCAGCTGATCAATCAGCTGATGCCAAAGATGATCGCCGCGATCCGTGATAACCGTACCCTGCGTCATAAACTGTTCCAGATCGACTATCTTTCGACCCTGAGCAATCAGATTGTGATTTCGCTGCTCTATCACCGCAAACTGGATGATGAGTGGCAGCAGGCAGCCGCGGCGCTGCGTGATCAGCTTCGCGCGGAAGGGCTGGATGTGCAGCTGATTGGACGCGCCACCAAGACCAAAATCTGTCTGGATCGCGACTACGTTGATGAGTGTCTGCCGGTAGCGGGTCGCGAGATTATCTATCGTCAGGTCGAAAACAGTTTTACCCAGCCTAATGCGGCGATGAATATTCAGATGCTGGAGTGGGCGCTGGATGTGACGCAGGATTCACAGGGCGACCTGCTGGAACTCTACTGCGGTAATGGCAACTTCTCGCTGGCGCTGGCACGCAATTTCCGCCGCGTTCTGGCGACTGAGATTGCCAAGCCCTCTGTTGCGTCAGCACAATACAATATTGCCGCGAACAAGATTGATAACGTGCAGATCATTCGTATGGCGGCGGAAGAGTTTACCCAGGCGATGAATGGCGTGCGCAGCTTTAATCGTCTGGAAGGAATTGACCTGACCAGCTACGAATGCGAGACGATTTTTGTCGATCCGCCGCGCAGCGGACTGGATGAAGAGACGGTGAAAATGGTGCAGGCGTATCCGCGCATCCTTTATATCTCCTGCAATCCGCAGACCCTCAGCGACAATCTGCAGACGCTGGCGGAAACGCACGATGTGACGCGGCTGGCGCTGTTTGATCAGTTCCCCTATACCCACCATATGGAATGCGGTGTCCTGCTGACACGTAAAGCGTAAACAAAAACGGGAACCCTGAGGTTCCCGTTTTTTTTATCACTACTGATTACGCTTGCGCTTAAAACGCGTCGCAATCCAGAACACCAGCGCTACCATCAGAACGGTGGGAACGAAGTTGGAGCCAATATCCGGGTATTCTGCCCGCACCAGCGCGCTATAAACCAGAATCCCCAGCAGGAAAAACGCCGCTGCCAGTCCTGGCATACCGTCCGGCATATTGGTGTTGAGGTAACGCTGATGCAGACACCAGGCCGCCAGACCCAGCGCAATCAGCGGAAAAATCGAAAATGGAACAAAGGCGCTGAACAGCACAGAAAACGAGCCGTTAATTGCTAAGCCGGTAATAAAAGCCAGTACCAGTGTGCTTTTATCGCGAGTACCTGGGTGGGTCATGGACTGATCCTTACTCATTGCTCTTCGGGTTTTTCCAGGGTGGCCGCCAGTCGCTCTTGCTCCCGGCGGTACCAGTAATAAGCGCCTTTGGCGATCATACGCAGCTGTAACACCAGCCGATCCTCAAGCTTACGTCGCTGCTCAGCATCAACATCCAGTGCTTCTGCACCGGCGCTGAAAACAATGGTCACCATCGCTTCAGCCTGCGCTTCGGTAAAACTGCGCGGCATGCGATTTTCGACCTCAAGATAATCGGCCAGTTCAGCGATAAAGTGCTGAATTTCACGCGCCACGGCGGCACGAAAAGCGGCAGAGGTGCCGGAACGTTCACGCAGTAACAGGCGGAAAGCGTTGGGATTGTTGCCGATAAACTCCATAAAGGTCGACACCGACGTTTTAATGATGCTGCCGCCTTTGGCAATACGCTGGCGCGCCTGGCGCATCAGCTGTCGCAACATCAGCCCGCTTTCATCTACCATCGTCAGGCCAAGCTCATCAACATCCTTGAAATGACGATAAAAGGAGGTAGGTGCAATCCCTGCTTCACGGGCAACCTCCCGTAAACTCAGACTGGCAAAACTGCGCTCGGCGCTGAGCTGACTGAAGGCGGCTTCAATCAGTGTACGTCGTGTACGTTCTTTTTGTTGCGCTCTGACGCCCATTCTCTCTGCCTTTAGCGGTGTTAAGCAGGCACTATATCAAAATTTTCAGCGTACAGATTGGCAATCTTTGTCACCGCCTGTGAACCTCACTCTTTGTCAAAATGTGATGAAAATCGCTGATAGAATTCAGAAGTGCGCGACGAGATGTTAGAATCTCGTTGTAAAAATGTATAAATAATAGGACGTATCGGTATGCAAAAGTCTTACGATTACGATGCCATTGTGATTGGCTCAGGGCCCGGCGGTGAAGGGGCGGCGATGGGGCTGGTAAAACAGGGAGCGCGCATCGCCGTGATCGAACGCTACCACAACATCGGCGGCGGTTGTACGCACTGGGGCACCATCCCTTCTAAAGCCCTTCGCCACGCCGTCAGTCGCATTATTGAATTCAACCAAAATCCGCTCTACAGCGATCATACCCGACTGCTTCGCTCCTCTTTTGCCGACATACTCAATCACACTGAAAACGTGATCAGCCAGCAGACAGCCATGCGTCAGGGCTTCTACGAGCGTAACCGTTGTGAACTTTATCAGGGCGATGCGCATTTTGTTGATGCCAACACCATTGAGATTGAGCAACCGGATGGCACGCGTGAGACGCTGACGGCAGAGAAGTTTGTTATCGCCTGTGGTTCACGACCTTACCATCCTGACAATGTCGACTTTACTCATCCACGCGTTTATGACTCCGACTCTATTCTCAATCTGCACCACGAACCGGGCCACGTCATTATTTATGGCGCGGGCGTGATTGGCTGTGAATATGCGTCGATTTTCCGTGGCCTGAACGTCAAAGTTGACCTGATTAACACCCGCGATCGCCTGCTGGCGTTTCTTGATCAGGAGATGTCTGACTCTCTCTCTTACCACTTCTGGAACAGCGGCGTGGTGATTCGTCACAACGAAGAGTTTGAGAAGATCGAAGGGGTGGAAGATGGCGTCATCATGCATCTGAAGTCGGGTAAGAAAGTGAAAGCCGACTGTCTGCTTTACGCTAACGGCCGTACCGGCAACACCGATTCGCTGTCGCTGGAAAATGTGGGCCTGGAAGCGGATGGTCGTGGCCTGCTGAAAGTGAACAGCATGTATCAGACGGCTCAGCCGCACATTTATGCCGTCGGAGACGTCATTGGCTATCCAAGCCTGGCCTCAGCCGCCTACGATCAGGGCCGTATTGCCGCTCAGGCGATTATCAAAGGGGAAGCGTCAGCGCACCTGATTGAAGATATCCCAACCGGGATTTACACCATTCCGGAAATCAGCTCCGTGGGTAAAACCGAGCAGCAGCTGACGGCAATGAAGGTGCCTTACGAAGTGGGCCGCGCGCAGTTCAAACATCTGGCGCGAGCGCAGATCGTTGGCATGAACGTTGGCAGCCTGAAGATTCTGTTCCATCGGGAAACCAAAGAGATTCTGGGAATTCACTGCTTTGGTGAACGTGCCGCCGAGATTATTCATATCGGTCAGGCGATCATGGAGCAGAAAAACGGTGGCAACACGATTGAGTACTTCGTGAATACCACCTTTAACTATCCGACCATGGCCGAAGCCTATCGCGTTGCGGCGTTAAACGGCTTAAACCGCCTGTTTTAACGCGGCGTCGAAATAGTGCTGCATGTGGGTTTTAATCGCCTCTGCCAGCTGTTCATAACGGCTGCGCAGAGGTGAACCCGGACGATAGACCAGCGCAATTGTACGCTGTGGCACCGGTTTGTAGCAGGTGAGATAGCAGACGCCGTCGCGGATACGCTCCGGTGGGACTGCCAGCGCCGGTAACAGCGTAATCCCGCTGCCTGCCGCCACCATATTGCGCAGCGTCTCAAGACTGGTCGCACGGAAATGGGTATCTTCATCGGCGCCCGCCTCAAAGCAGAACCCCATCGCCTGGTCACGCAGACAGTGCCCATCTTCCAGCATAAGCAATTTCTCGCCTGCCAGATCGGACATAGGCACCCGGTCGCGATCGCACCAGGGATGATCGGCATAGACTGCCAGCTTCATCGGCTCATCAAACAACGGCACTTCGATAAAGGCCTGGCTCTCTTTGACCAGCGCGATAATCGCGCAGTCCAGCTTGCCGCTATCGAGCTGTGCCAGCAGCTGCTGCGTCTGCGCTTCGTGCAGATACATCTCCAGTTTCGGGAATGTCTGGTGCAGCGTCGGGATAATCTGTGGCAATAAGTAGGGCGCGGTGGTCGGGATGAGGCCGATATGCAGCGGACCTGACATCGCTTCCCCTTGCTGACTGGCCATCTCTTTCAGCACTTTCACTTCACGCAGCACCGTACGCGCCTGATCCACCAGCAGCAAACCTGCCTGGGTGAACAGCACTTTACGGCTGGTGCGCTCCAGCAGCATCACACCCAGCTCATCTTCCAGCTTACGGATCTGCCCGCTTAACGTCGGCTGACTGACATGACACGCATCCGCAGCACGGCGGAAATGACGGTGTTCAGCAAGCGAAACCAGATATTCAAGATCACGAATATTCATTATTACCCTCCAAGCCACGATAGACCGTGGCGATAGATAGAATAGCAATGAACGATTGGCCCTATCAAGGGTGGTTGGGAATAATGCGCACATCAAATGGAACGCGGTATGTCAGGAGAAAAAAATGTTTGCAAGTCAGGAAGGTAAAGCTATTCCGTCAGTGACTTTTCACACACGTCAGGGCGATCGCTGGGTCGATGTCACCACTGAAGCGCTGTTTAAAGACAAAACGGTCATCGTTTTTTCACTGCCGGGCGCATTCACACCGACCTGCTCCTCCAGCCATCTGCCGCGTTACAACGAATTAGCGGGTCTGTTTGCCCAGCAGGGTGTGGACAGCATTCTGTGCGTCTCGGTGAATGACACGTTTGTGATGAACGCCTGGAAAGCAGAACAGCGCGCAGACAACATTACCTTTATCCCTGATGGCAACGGCGAGTTTACCCGCGGCATGGAGATGCTGATTGAGAAAGCCGATCTCGGCTTTGGCCCACGTTCATGGCGCTACTCGATGCTGGTGCGTAACGGCGTGGTAGAGAAAATGTTTGTTGAGCCCAACAAGCCGGGCGACCCATTTGAGGTCTCTGATGCCGACACCATGCTGCGCTATCTGGCGCCCGAGTGTAAAGCTCAGGAGTCGGTCTCAATCTTCACTAAACCTGGCTGCACCTTCTGCACCCAGGCAAAACAGATGCTGATGGATCATGGTATTCAGTACGAAGAGATCGTGCTGGGACAGGATGCAACAACCGTGAGTCTGCGCGCCGTTTCAGGCCGGGCGACGGTACCGCAGATCTTCATGGGGGGTCGTCACATTGGCGGCAGTGAGGATCTGCAGCAATATCTGCTGTCAGCGTAAGAGAATCTGAGCGTCGGCCGGGAGAGCAGGCGCTTTGATGATGTGCCTATAAAAATGAGTAATTCTGAAGCTAGAGGTTGGCGGGCATTTAATGTGCCCGCTTTTTTTTGCCTGTTAATTACGCCAGACGCTGCTTTGCGTCACCGATGGCACGCGCAACCTGCTGTGGCGAGACGCCGCCCTGCGCATTACGCTTATCCAGACAGGATTGCAGCGCCAGAATGGGATAGACATCCTCGCCAATCACCGCACTGAACTGCTGCAGCTGTGCCAGCGACAGCGCTTCCAGCGCCACACCCTGACCGATAGCGGCCACCACCACTTCCCCGACGATATGGTGTGCTTCACGGAACGGCACGCCTTTGGCGACCAGATAGTCAGCCAGTTCAGTGGAGTTTGCGTAACCCTGTTCAGCCGCTTCCTGGCAGCGCGGGCGTTTAACCTGCAGGCCATCCAGCACCAGAACTGACATATGCAGACAGTCGAGCCAGGTGTCGAGCGCGTCAAACAGCCCCTCTTTGTCTTCCTGCATATCTTTGTTGTATGCCAGCGGCAGACCTTTCAGCGTCATCATCATGCCGGTCAGCGCGCCCTGCACCCGGCCACACTTGCCGCGAATCAGCTCCAGCGCATCCGGATTTTTCTTCTGCGGCATCAGCGATGAGCCGGAGGTCACTTTATCTGACAGTTCGATAAAGCCCGCTTCACCGGTGTTGAAGAAGATCATATCTTCGGCGAAGCGCGACAGATGCACCATGCCGATGGCAGCGTCAGAAAGCAGCTCCAGCACGTGATCGCGGTCTGATACGGTATCCAGACTGTTGCGCGTGGCAGAAGCAAAGCCCAGCCAGCCAGCCAGCTGCTGACGATCGATCTCATACGCGGTACCGGCCAGTGCGCCACAGCCCAGCGGGCTAACATCGAGCCGCTTCAGCGTATCCTGCAGACGGCTCTCGTCACGCGCCAGCATTTCAACGTAGGCCAGGCACCAGTGCGCAAACGTCACCGGCTGCGCACGCTGCAGATGCGTGTAGCCCGGCATAACCGCATCCTGATTGGCTTCAGCGGTGACCACCAGCGCCTGCTGCAGATCACGGGTGGCACCCAGCAGCGCCTCAATCTGCACCTTGCACCACAGCTTAAGATCGGTCGCGACCTGATCGTTACGGCTACGTCCGGTGTGCAGTTTTTTGCCCAGCGCGCCCACCTTGTCGATCAGCTGGCCTTCAACCCAGCTGTGGATATCTTCGGCGTCGCTCTGCAGAATCTGCTCAGGATCCTCACGGACTTCATCCAGTAACGTATTCAGGGCCGCTTCCAGCTGCTGCTGCTCATCCTGAGTCAGGACATTTACCGTCACCAGCGCTTTGGACCAGGCAACAGAGCCAATAATGTCCTGCTCTGCCAGGCGGTAATCGAAGCGCAGCGAGTCATTGAACTGTTTAAAACGTTGATCCGCTGCCTGAGTAAACCGTCCACCCCAAAGTGCCATGTGAAAACTCCTCTGAATCGTTAAACAAGGGGCGGCATAAATGCCGCCCCTGAAATGAAACTGTGAGGCGAGGCGCACCTCGCCTGAAAATTACTTCTTCTGCTCGTTCAGGGCGCGGATACGCGAAGAGAGCGAGAACAGACGGATAAAGCCGCCCGCATGACGGTGATCGTACACTTCATCTTCACCAAAGGTGGCGAACTCTTCCGAGTAGAGGCTGTTCGCGGAACGCTTCTGGGTGGCTGTCGCCTGGCCTTTGTAGAGCTGCAGTACCACTTCACCGTTAACCTCTTCCGCCAGCGATTCGGCAGCGGCCTGAATCGACTTACGCAGCGGGGCGAACCAGCGGCCGTCATAAACCACATAGGACATCTCGTGGCCGAGCTGCTCACGCCATTTGAAGCTATCGCGATCCAGCACCAGCTGCTCAACCGCACGCAGCGCATTGACCATGATGGTGCCGCCAGGGGTTTCGTAGCAGCCGCGCGATTTAATCCCTACCAGACGGTTTTCAACGATATCGATACGGCCGACGCCATGTTTTGCGCCCAGCACGTTAAGTTTTTCCAGGCACTGGAACGGACTCAGTTTTTCGCCGTTAACCGCCACAACCCGACCTTTTTCCACGGTCACGGTCACTTCTTCAGGCTGGTCAGGCGCTTCCAGCGGATCGACAGTCCAGACCCAGCAATCTTTATTCGGTGCATTGGCCGGGCTTTCCAGCACCCCACCTTCGGTGGAGATGTGCCAGGCGTTCTCGTCGCGGCTGTAGATTTTCTCCAGTGACGCGGTGGTCGGAATGTTGCGCTCTTTCAGGTAGTCCAGCAGCGCTTCACGTGAACGCAGGTTCCATTCACGCCACGGTGCCACCACTTTCAGCTGCGGTGCCAGCGCGGTGTAGGTGGTTTCGAAACGCACCTGGTCATTCCCTTTACCGGTTGCGCCGTGACACAGCGCATCCGCACCCACTTTCAGCGCCAGCTCAACCTGTGCTTTAGCGATGATAGGACGTGCCATTGAAGTGCCCAGCAGATAAGTGCCTTCATAGAGGGCGCCAGTCTGCAGCACCGGATAGACATAGTCGCTGATGAACTCTTCACGCAGGTCAACCACGTGGCATTCAGATGCGCCGGACTGCAGGGCTTTCTTCTCTACACCTTCCAGATCGCCGCGCTCCTGACCGATATCTGCGACAAAAGCGACGACTTCACAGCCGCCGTAGTTCTCTTTCAGCCATGGAATGATGGCCGAAGTATCAAGACCACCGGAGTAAGCCAGAACGATTTTTTTGATGTTTTGCGTTTGCATTTCGTAATCCTTGAATCAGAGTCGTTAAGCGAGAATCCGGGTGCCAATCGACACGCCGTTAAACAGGTCAGGCAGCCGCTCAGCGTGACGCCAGCTGGCAATATCCACCGGGCGGCCCAGGGTACGCGCTGCATCAAGCGCAGCGTGCACTTTCACAATCATGCCGTCGGTAATAATGCCCTGGGTAATCAGCTGCTCAGCTTTGTCGGCGGTCATCTCTTCGATGCGCTGACCTTTGCCGTCGAGAATACCACTGACGTCTGACAACAGGACCAGATCAGCGCCCAGCGTCGAGGCCAGTGCGGTCGCCGCCTGGTCAGCGTTGACGTTCATCAGGTCGCCGCTGTCAGTTATACCAATTGAGCTCACCACCGGCATATAACCGGCCGCCAGCAGGGTGTTCAGTAATGCCGGATCGCCCGGCATTGCGTGGCCAACGTGGCCGAGTTCTTCATCAAACGGTGTGACATTAACGATGCCCGCATCGCCCAGGCAGAGGCCTACCGCGTTAATGCCCGATTTTTTTGCCCAGGCCAGCAGCGTTTTATTCGCGGTTCCCGCCAGCGCACCGGTAATAATGTCGATCTGATCGGCTGGCGTGACACGCAGGCCATTTTTCTTTTTCACCGGCAGCGCCAGCTTTTTCATCAGTTCATCCACCAGGCAACCGCCGCCGTGGACAATAATCAGCGGACGCTGATGGGCGCTGCGGTAGGTCAGCAGCGCTTCAAACAGGCGGGCCAGCGCTTCTTCGCTGTCTAACAACACACCGCCCAGCTTGATAATCAATGGATTGGTCATGGTATATTTGTCCGTTAAATCAGTGACTGCGTTTCAGGGAAGCCGAACCGGATGTTCAGGCACTGTACCGCCTGCGATGCCGCGCCTTTCAGCAGATTATCTTCGGCTGCCACGACAATCAGATGCTCGCCCTGCACTTCAAAACCGATATCGCAGTAAGGCAGACCCACAACGGCTTTCAGCGCCGGTACGCCCTGCTCGTAGAGCCGCACCAGTGGCTTGTTGTCATAGGCGCGATGGAAAACTGCGGCGATATCTTCACGGCTGACACCTGCTTTCAGACGGCAGGTAATTGTCGCCAGGATACCGCGCGGGAAGTTACCCAGATGCGGAGTGAAGATCACCGGCGTACCAAGGTGCGCGACGATTTCCGGGTGATGACGATGATTGAACAGGCCGTAAGGCTGCAGGCTCACTTCGCAGAAGCTGGTGCCGACATTGGCTTTACGTCCGGCACCGCTCACGCCGCTGGTGGCGTTGATTACCGGCCACTGCGCCTCGTTTAACAGTCCGGCATCCACAAGGGGCTTCAGCGCCAGCTGCGCAGCGGTCGGATAGCAACCTGGCACAGCCACCAGCTGCGCCTGCTGGATTTTCTCATGCTGATATTCGGCAAGGCCGTAAACGGCTTTGTCCAGCCAGTCGCTATGCTGATGGGTGAAGCCATAAAAGCGGGTATAAAAATCAGCGTCATTCACGCGGAACGCACCCGACAGGTCGAACACCACACAACCAGCCTTGAGAAATTCCGGCGCCAGGTCGTGGCTGACTTCGTGGGCCGTCGCCAGGAACACCACATCCACCTTGTCTGCCCACTCGGCCGCGCTGCTCAGCGGCTGCAGCGGCAAATCCACCACACCTTTCAGCTGCGGATGGAGATCGGAGAGGCGCTTGCCGGCATCAGGGCTTTGCGCCGAAACCGCCAAAGCGGTTATGTTGATATGTGGATGGCGATTCAGGAAGGTGGCAAGCTCTGTACCAGCATAACCACTGGCACCAACGATCAGCGTATTCAACATCAGGCTGTAACCCTTTTTACAGTCGCACGTTCCGGGTCGCGGCCTTGCCCCGTTACCCGCCCTGTCATCTGCAGTGATTTAAGGTTCCCTTGCAGAGGACGTTAATGTATTTTTATTCACTATTACTGCATGAATATGGATACATCCTAACCCAAGGACCGCCAACAGTGAAGACAAAATTACCGCCTTTTATTGAACTGTACCGCCAGTTAATCGCCACACCGTCTATCAGCGCAACCGATGCCGCACTGGATCAGAGTAATGAAACTTTAATCAATTTGCTGGCCGGCTGGTTCCGCGACCTCGGCTTCAGCGTTGAAGTGCAGCCAGTGCCCGGCACCCGCAATAAATTTAATATGCTGGCGCGTACCGGAAGCGGTGCGGGCGGCCTGCTGCTAGCAGGTCATACCGATACCGTTCCTTTTGACGATGGCCGCTGGACACGCGATCCCTTTACCCTGACCGAGCACGACAACAAGCTCTATGGCCTGGGCACGGCAGACATGAAAGGCTTCTTCGCCTTTATTCTCGATACGCTGCGCGATGTGGATGTCAGCACGCTGAGCAAGCCGCTCTATATCCTCGCTACGGCCGATGAAGAGACCACCATGGCTGGCGCCAAATATTTTTCTGAATCGACGCAGCTGCGTCCCGACTGCGCCATCATCGGTGAACCAACCTCACTTAAACCGGTGCGTGCGCACAAAGGTCACCTGTCGAATGTGATCCGTATCGAGGGAAAATCGGGCCACTCCAGCGATCCCGCACGTGGCGTTAACGCCATTGAACTGATGCATGAGTCGATCACCCATCTGATGCAACTGCGCAATACGCTGCAGGAGCGTTATCACCATGACGGCTTTGCCATCCCCTATCCCACCATGAACTTCGGCCATATTCATGGCGGTGACGCCGCTAACCGTATCTGCGCCTGCTGTGAACTGCATATGGATATCCGTCCGCTGCCGGGCCTGTCGCTGAACGATCTCGATGGGCTACTGAACGAGGCGCTGGCACCGGTCAGTGCGCGCTGGCCGGGCCGTGTCACGGTTGCCGAGTTGCATCCGCCGATTCCTGGCTACGAATGTCCGGCAGATCATGAACTGGTCAGTGTGGTCGAGAAATTGCTGGGTATACCCACTGAGGTGGTGAACTACTGCACCGAAGCGCCTTTTATTCAGCAGCTCTGCCCAACGCTGGTACTGGGCCCGGGGTCGATTGAGCAGGCACATCAGCCAGACGAATTTATTGATACTGCATTTATTAAGCCGACAAGGGCGCTTATCACTCAGGTTGTGCAGCATTTTTGCCACTGATTAACAGCAAATGGGGCATTTCACTGCATTAACAGTAAAATGCCCCTTCATTCTGCGGGATTTAGCAATAAGAATAACTTATCCCGCTTCGTTCCCGATAAATTCTACGAATTTCCGTTATTTAGCCACATCTTCAGCGCACTTTAACGCATTTGACGAACGCAACATTACGTGGCTAGATAAAAGACGATGTTATGCCCACCGGGTGATTATCCAGAGCGTTTCAGAATGTGGACAGGCGGCAACGGAGCCGGTTCCCTGTAGATTAGGGGGAACATGGCGTTGCTGATTTTTCTGCTGCCTGAAAGGTCGGGTGTAGAAGTTTTTCAAGACGATAAGGGTGTCAGGGTCCAATGAACGAACAATATTCCGCAATGCGAAGTAATGTCAGTATGCTCGGCAAACTGCTCGGGGATACGATTAAGGATGCACTGGGAGAGAACATCCTCGACCAGGTGGAAACCATCCGTAAGCTCTCCAAGTCATCCCGTGCAGGAAATGACACTCATCGTAAAGAACTGCTCAATACGCTGCAGAACCTCTCCAACGAGGAGCTTCTGCCGGTTGCACGCGCTTTTAGCCAGTTTCTGAACCTCACTAACGTGGCTGAGCAGTATCAGACCATCTCGCAAAGTGGCGAGGGTGAGAACCATCCCGAACTGCTGAAAAAGACCTTTGATACCCTGAAGCAGCAGAAAGATATCAGCGAAAGCGACATCCTTGCGGCCATTGAGTCGCTGTCGCTGGAACTGGTGCTGACGGCTCACCCGACTGAAATCACCCGCCGTACGCTGATTCACAAGCTGGTCGAAGTTAACAGCTGCCTGAAACAGCTCGATCACAGCGACGTCTCCGACTACGAACGTAACCAGATTATGCGCCGTCTGCGTCAGCTGGTGGCACAGGCGTGGCACACCGATGAGATCCGCAAATATCGTCCGACCCCTATCGACGAAGCCAAATGGGGCTTTGCCGTGGTGGAAAACAGCCTGTGGGAAGGCGTACCCGCTTTCCTGCGTGAGCTGAACGAGCAGGTAGAAGAGGCGTTCGGCATTAAGCTGCCGGTCGATTTCGTGCCGGTTCAGTTCACCTCATGGATGGGTGGCGACCGCGACGGTAACCCTAACGTTACGGCGGCGATTACCCGCCACGTTATGCAGCTGAGTCGCTGGAAAGCCACTGACCTGTTCCTGCGCGATATCGGCGTACTGATCTCTGAGTTGTCGATGTCAGAGTGCACTGAAGAGATCCGGGAACTCAGCGGCGATCCGGAAGCACTTGAACCTTATCGTATGATCCTGAAACGCCTGCGCAGCCAGTTAATGACTACCCAGTCATTCCTGGAACGCCGCCTGAAAGGTGAACGTCTGCCGCGCCCGGCCGATCTGCTGGTCTCCAACGATCAGCTGTGGGATCCGCTTTTTACCATCTATCAGTCACTGCAAAAGTGCGGCATGGGCATTATCGCCAACGGTCAGTTGCTTGATACGCTGCGCCGCGTGAAATGTTTCGGCGTGCCGCTGGTGCGTATCGATCTGCGTCAGGAGAGTACCCGTCACACCGAAGCGATTGCTGAAGTGACCCGCTATCTGGGCCTCGGCGATTATGAAAGCTGGTCCGAAGCGGACAAGCAGGCCTTCCTGATCCGTGAACTGAACTCCAAGCGTCCGCTGCTGCCTCGCAGCTGGGAACCCAGCGATGAAACGCGTGAAGTGCTGGAGACCTGTCGCGTCGCGGCTGAAGCGCCACAGGGTTCTATCGCCGCCTATGTTATTTCCATGGCGAAAACCCCTTCTGACGTGCTGGCCGTGCATCTGCTGCTGAAAGAAGCAGGCATCGGCTATGCCATGCCGGTTGCACCGCTGTTTGAAACGCTTGATGACCTGAATAACGCCAATGACGTGATGAGCCAGCTGCTGAGCATCGACTGGTATCGCGGCTTAATTCAGGGCAAACAGATGGTGATGATTGGCTATTCTGACTCGGCGAAAGATGCCGGTGTGATGGCCGCCAGCTGGGCGCAATATCAGGCACAGGATGCCCTGATTAAAACCTGTGAGAAGGCCGGGATTTCACTGACGCTGTTCCACGGACGCGGCGGCAGCATTGGCCGTGGCGGCGCACCCGCCCATGCAGCGCTGCTGTCGCAACCACCAGGCAGCCTGCGCGGCGGTCTGCGCGTGACCGAACAGGGCGAGATGATCCGCTTTAAATATGGTTTACCCGCCGTCACCATCGCCAGCCTGTCGCTCTACACCGGCGCAATTCTGGAAGCGAACCTGATGCCGCCGCCGGAGCCAAAACGCGAATGGCGCGACATTATGGATCAGCTCTCCGCCGACTCCTGTGCGATGTATCGCGGTTATGTGCGTGAAAATGCTGACTTCGTGCCCTATTTCCGCTCAGCGACGCCGGAGCAGGAGCTGGGTAAATTACCGCTGGGCTCACGTCCCGCCAAGCGCCGACCTACCGGCGGCGTAGAGTCGCTGCGTGCGATTCCATGGATTTTCGCCTGGACGCAGAACCGTCTGATGCTGCCTGCGTGGCTGGGTGCCGGTGCGGCCCTGCAACAGGCGATGGCCGCCGGTCATCAGGATCAGCTGGAAGCGATGTGCCGCGACTGGCCATTCTTCTCTACCCGTCTGGGTATGCTGGAGATGGTATTCTCAAAAGCGGACCTGTGGCTGGCGGAATATTACGATCAGCGTCTGGTCGAGAAATCACTCTGGCCGCTGGGCAAACAGCTGCGCGATCAGCTTGATGCGGATATCAAAGCGGTACTGACCATTGCCAATGACTCACACCTGATGGCCGATCAGCCGTGGATTGCCGAGTCAATTGCACTGCGTAACGTCTATACCGATCCGCTCAACGTACTCCAGGCCGAACTGCTGCATCGTTCGCGCGCGCGGGAAGCGAATGGCGATGAACCGGATGCCCGCGTTGAGCAGGCGCTGATGGTGACCATTGCCGGTGTCGCGGCAGGCATGCGCAATACCGGTTAATGGTGGTGCAGTAAAAACAAAAAAAGTCGGGACTCTCCCGACTTTTTTATTGGCTGAAGCAGAGCGGTTAAGCCGCAGCAGCAGCAGGACGCACGCCCAGGGTGTGACAAATGGCGTAACTCATTTCGGCACGGTTCAGCGTGTAGAAATGGAAATCCTTCACCCCTTCGCGTGACAGGATTTTCACCATATCCATCGCGATATTGGCTCCCACCATTTTCCGCGTTTCCGGATCATCATCCAGACCGGCGAACATCGCGCTCATCCAGCCCGGCACACGCACATTGGTCAGCGTGGCAAAGCGTTGCAGCTGTTTAAAGTTAGAGACCGGCAGAATGCCCGGCACAATTTCCACGTCAATGCCGGTCGCGACACAGCGATCGCGGAAACGCAGATAACTTTCAACGTCGAAGAAAAACTGGGTAATAGCCCGGTTGGCACCTGCATCGATTTTTCGCTTCAGGTTAATCAGATCGGCCTGGGCGCTTTTCGCTTCGGGATGGACTTCCGGATAGGCCGCAACCGAAATATCAAAATCACCCACCTCTTTCAGCAGCGAAACCAGATCGCTGCCGTACATTTCTGGCTTACCGCTGCCTGGGGGCAGATCGCCGCGCAGCGCCACAATGTGACGGATGCCGTTGTTCCAGTAATCCTGAGCGATGGTACGCAGTTCATCGCGCGTGGCATCGACACAGGTCAGATGGGGAGCTGCTTCCAGACCGGTGCGATCTTTAATGCCTTTGATAATGCTATGGGTGCGATCACGCTCACCTGAGTTCGCACCGTAGGTCACAGAAACGAATTTCGGTTTCAGACTGCTCAGGCGATCGATAGAGGTCCACAGGGTCTCTTCCATGTCGCTGGTACGAGGCGGGAAGAACTCAAATGAAACATTAATTTGCCCGTTCAGCTCAGCCAGGCTCTGGTTTAGCGCTTCGCGCTGATTGGCATGAAAGAAACTCATCCTGCACCCTCATCGATTAACAATCGGCCTGTGAACATCTACACGTTTAGACGTCCAGATGTTCAAAATGACGTAATCTGACTGTGCCGTCAACTTAAAAATGGTCGACAGTCGTGATCAATTTTCAATCAACATGAAGGAGATTCAACAGGGGAGCGATAACGCATTGAAAACAGGCGCCGAAGCGCCTGAGGAGGAGGAGTTACAGCAGTTGTGCGAGGCGATTAATATCTGACTGGATAGCGCCTGCGGTGACATCCCGGCCTGCGCCCGGTCCGCGGATCACCAGCGGATTATCGCGGTACCAGCGGCTCTCAATCGCAAAGACGTTGTCGCACGGCAGCAGTGAGGCCAGCGGATGTTCCGGACGCACCGCTTCAACACCCACGCGCGCCTTGCCGTTAGCATCAAACCGGGCAACGTAACGCAGCACCAGGTCCATCTCCTGCGCCGCTTCGAGCCGCTGCAGCATCTGCTCATTCAGCTCTTCGCCATTTTCAAAGAAGTGGTCGACAGATCCCTGCTGACAGTTACTGGGCACCAGCGATTCCACCCGCACCTGATCCGGCTCGATGTTGTAGCCTGCCTCACGCGCCAGGATAACCAGCTTGCGCATCACATCCTGACCCGAGAGATCGGCGCGCGGGTCGGGCTCGGTTAAACCCTGCTGCCAGGCCTGATCCACCAGCTCGGTAAAGGGCACCGTGCCATCAAACTGCAGGAACAGCCACGACAACGTGCCGGAGAAGATCCCGCTGATCGCCAGGATGGTATCGCCGCTGTCGCGCAGATCGCGCACCGTATAGTTGATCGGCAGACCTGCGCCAACGGTGGCGTTATAGAGCCAGTGACGTCCGGTTTTGGTAAAGGCATCGCGGATCTGGCGCCAGGTCTGACTGTCAGACGCTCCCGCGACCTTATTGGCGCTGATAACGTGAAAACCGTGACTGGCGAAGTCGAGATACTGCTGCGCCAGCGGTGTGCTGGCAGTGACATCCAGCACCACCAGGTCATCAAACGGGTGAGCACGCATCCACAGGAACAGCGACTCTTCATCGCGCTCTACCGCTTCATCATCAAAGAAGGCGAGTGCCCGGCTGGCTTCCAGCCCTTCATAGCTCAGCAGGCTGCGACGGCTGTCCGCGACGCCCGCCAGCACAAATTCAAAGCCGGTCCGCGCTGACAGCGTTTCCTGATCGCGGGCAAACAGCTCCAGCCAGCGTGAACCGATATTGCCTTTGCCAAACAGCATCAGACCGATGCGCTTTTCTGCCCGGAACAGCGACTGATGCAATCCCTGAATCAGATGCTGAGTCGGGCCGACGCGCAGCACTGCGACCACGCTGATGTGCTCTTCTGACTGCCAGATGAACTCAATTGGCTGATCCTTTAACTGCTGCCAGAAGCGATGGGTATGCAGCGGATTGCGGGTAACGCCTGCGCCAACCAGCGCCACCAGCGCCAGGCCGTCGCGCAGCTGCAGATGGCCCGGTAAACCGGCATCCTGTAGCAGCGTAAAGGCGCTGTTTACCACTTCGGCGGTGTAACAGAGCTGCAGCAATTGACGATCGGGATGAACGCCAAACGCCAGCGGACGCAGCTGCGCGCGCTTCAGCAACAGGTCGATCTCTTTGTGCAGGATGGCGAAGTCATGCTGCTCTGGCAGCTGAATCTCAATCAGGCAAACATCATCATGGCTGGTGACGATACGCGCGCCCGTCCCGGAGGCCAGCACGCGCTCAATGCGGGTTGAGCCCTGCTCCGGCTGATAACTGCAGCGCAGTTGCAGGTCGATATCGCTGCCTGAAACCGGCTGCAGAGTACGGGTATGGAGAACCGGTGCCGCCAGGCGCGCCAGCTCGCTGGCTTCATCCAGCCTTAACAGCGGCAGCAGACAGGCATCAGAGACTTTGCGGGGATCGGCACTGTAGACACCCGCCACATCGCTCCAGATGGTCACCCGCCCGACACCCGCCAGTGCGCCAATCTGCGTGGCAGAATAGTCGGAACCGTTACGGCCAAGCAGGACGGTTTCACCGGCGTCGTTGCGGCTGATAAATCCGGTCACCACGATGCGCTTGTGCGGATGCTGCGCCAGTAGAGTCTGTAGCAGTGGCCAGGACTTCCCTTCATCTACCTGCGGTTGTGCGGCACGTTCAGCGCGCAGAAACTCACGCGCATCCAGCCAGCAGGCCTGAAGGTCACGCTGGCTCAGTACCGCTGACATCAGGCGTGCCGACCAGACTTCACCATGACCGACCACTTCGGCATAGACCGCATCGGTGATCGGCGCATCCAGCAGTGCGGCGAGCTTTTCCAGATCACGGATAAACGCGGTGATTAAAGGTTCTGCGACCTCAGCAGGCAGCAGCGCACTGATCAGTTCGCTCTGGTAGCGCCGTAAGGCCTGTTGCACCTGATGCGCAGAGAGCCGATCGCTCTGGCTCAGCTTCAGCCAGCTAATCAGCTGGTTGGTGGTTGAGCCTGCCGCAGAGACCACCATCAGGTCGCCCGGCTGGCTGTAGTCCGCCATAATACCGGCAACGCGCTGATAGCAGCGCGCATCGGCCAGGCTGCTGCCGCCAAACTTATGCAACTGCCTGATGTTCGGCGTTCCCGCGCCTGCTGAAATCGTCATGCTTAACCCTCGGCTGCGACCCGGAATGCATTATCCAGATCGGCAATTAAATCTTCGTGATCTTCAATACCGACAGAAACCCGCAGCAGCGTATCGGAAATGCCCGCTGCCGCGCGTGCTTCTGCCGACATCCCCGCGTGCGTCATGGTGGCGGTATGGGAGATCAGACTCTCTACTCCGCCCAGCGATTCCGCCAGCGTAAATAGCTGCAGTGCTTTCAGGAAGCGACGCAGCAGCGCCTCATCACCGTCGACCTCGAAACTCAGCATCGCGCCAAAGCCGCGCTGCTGACGTACGGCATGTTCGTGTCCGGCGTTTTCCGGCAGCGAAGGATGATACAACTTTTTCACCAGTTTCTGCTGCTTCAGATACTCTACAATCGCGAGTGCGTTGCGTTGTGCGGCTGCAATCCGCGGTGAAAGCGTACGAATCCCGCGCAGCAGCAGATAACTGTCAAACGCTGCACCGGTCACACCAATGTTATTTGCCCACCAGGCCAGGTCGGTAGCAAGTTGCGGATCTTTGGCGATGACCGCGCCCGCCACGACATCGGAGTGGCCATTGAGGTATTTGGTACAGGAGTGGATCACCAGGTCCGCACCCAGCGCCAGAGGATTCTGCAGCGCCGGACTCATAAAGGTGTTGTCCACCACGCTGATGGCACCCGCAGCACGCGCAGCGGCGCAAATCGCGCTGATATCTACCACGCGCAGCAGCGGATTGCTGGGGCTTTCAATCAGCACCAGTTTTGGGTTTTCATCCAGAGCGGCCTGCAGCGCTACCGGATCACCCTGATCGACAAATTTCACCCGATAGGCGCCGCGCTTGCTCAGGCTGTCAAACAGCCGATAGCTACCGCCATAACAGTCATGTGGCGCGACCAGCAGATCGCCAGGCTTCAGAAACACCGTCGTGACCAGGTGAATCGCCGACATCCCAGTATTGGTTAATACCGCGCCCGCTCCCCCTTCCAGTTCTGCCAGCGTACGCTGTACGACATCACGAGTGGGGTTGCCACGACGGGAGTAGTCATGCGCACGAGGCTCATTGAAATCCAGGAAGTTATAGGTGGTAGAGAGGTGGATTGGCGGGACAACGCAGCCATATTGCTCGTCATCATTCAAACCGCTGCGCACTGCGATGGTTGCCGGTTTACGCGTCATGAGCGAATTGTTCCTGAAGAGTGAATAAAATGTAGGCCACAGGATATCACCCTCTAATTAGACGTCAATACATCTGGACATCTAAATGTCTTTGCGTATAGATTGAGCAAAACCGCAATAACCGCTAAAATTATGCGTCATCGCCTGGCGTTCCCCTCTGTCAGACAGAGGCAGTGAGCGAAGAAAACCCGCCATATCAGGGGTCAGGCAGGAAAAAATCAGGCATAATCCGCTGATTTCCTAACATTTAACGTTTATTAATTAAGGTAACCCATGGCTGAATGGAACGGCGAATATATCAGCCCGTACGCTGAGCACGGTAAGAAGAGCGAGCAGGTCAAGAAGATCACAGTATCAATCCCATTGAGCGTGCTGAAGATTTTAACGGATGAGCGTACCCGTCGTCAGGTGAACAACCTGCGTCACGCCACCAACAGCGAGCTGCTTTGCGAAGCCTTTTTACATGCCTTTACGGGCCAACCGCTGCCGGATGACGTCGACCTGCGCAAAGAGCGTAGTGATGAGATTCCGGAAGAAGCAAAAGCAATCATGCGCCAGATGGGTGTCGATCCGGATACCTGGGAGTATTGATCTTTCAGCCATAAAAAAACCCAGCCGAAGCTGGGTTTTTTCTTGCCGCCGAACCCGCAGGTTCAGGTGCCTTTTAATCTTATTTTTTAGCGCCTGGCACGCTGAAACGCTTGTTAAAGCGGTCAACACGGCCACCAGTTGCCACTTCACGCTGCTTACCGGTATAGAACGGGTGGCATTTGCCACAAACGTCCAGGTTCAGTTCGTGAGTCAGTGTTGAACGGGTGTGGATCTCGTTGCCGCAGGTACATTTGATAGTAACTGCTTCGTATTTCGGGTGAATACCTTGTTTCATGGGAAACCTCATTGAAGGCCGTGTCGCTCTCCGTGCCAGGCTTTAACCTGCACAGCACCACACGCGATTGAACATTATAGGGTGTACTCCGGCCAGATATTTCTCACCGAAGGCGGCATATTATACAGGTAAGTTTCGATTGCTGCAAATATCTGCTGAGATACCCGCCATCAGGGTCAGCGTGTACACTAGCTTCCCCGATCATTGAGCCGGAAAGAGAGAGTTATGCCCGTAGTCCAGGTCGCCCTGCCCGTCCCCTTGCCCCGCCTGTTTGATTATCTGCCGCCACAGGGCGCGCAGCCGGTCATTGGTGGTCGCGTGAGTGTGCCCTTTGGCAATCGCAGGATGATCGGGATTGTGGTCGCCTTTCGTGACAGCAGCGATCTGCCGGAAGCACAACTCAAGCGCGTGATCGAGGTACTGGATAGTGAATCCCTCTATCCAGCGTCGCTGTGGCGCATCCTTAACTGGGCCGCCAGCTATTATCATTCGCCGCAGGGAGAGGTACTGAGTCACGCTATTCCGGTACTGCTGCGTCAGGGCAAAGCGGCGCAGGACAATCCCTTATGGCGCTGGGAAATCACCGAGCAGGGTCGGGCGACTGCGCCGGAAAGTTTAAAGCGGGCACCGAAACAGCAGCAGGCGCTGGCTGCACTGCGGCAGCAACCGCTCTATCGTCATCAGGTCAGTGAACATGACCTCACGGATGCGACGCTGCAGGCGCTACGTGCCAAAGGGTTATGCGAACTGCATGAGCATCAGCCGCAGATGCACGACTGGCGTACCACTTATGCCGTAAAAGGCGAACGTCTGCGGCTGAATACCGATCAGGCGATGGCCGTGGGTGCGATTCGGGCAGATGATGAACATTATGCAGCCTGGCTGCTGGCGGGCATCACGGGTTCAGGCAAAACCGAGGTTTACCTCAGCGTGCTGGAAAATGTGCTGGCACGCGGTAAACAGGCGCTGGTGCTGGTACCGGAGATTGGCCTGACCCCGCAAACTATCGCCCGTTTTCGCGAACGTTTTGATGCGCCCATTGATGTGCTGCACTCCGCATTAAATGACAGTGAGCGGCTGGCGGTCTGGTTACGTGCGCGGCGCGGCGAAACGGCGATTGTGATTGGCACCCGATCGGCGCTGTTTACGCCACTGGCCCGTCCTGGCGTAATTATTATCGATGAAGAGCATGACAGCTCCTATAAACAGCAGGAGGGCTGGCGCTATCAGGCGCGCGATCTGGCCGTCTTCCGCGCACATGAAGAGGATATCCCGATTGTTATGGGATCGGCGACCCCTGCTCTGGAGACACTGCACAATGTCCGCAGCGGCAAGTATCGCCAGCTCGACCTGACAAAACGCGCCGGCAATGCCAGACCGGCACTGCAACAGCTTATCGACTTAAAAGGCGTGCAGTTGATCGGCGGTCTGGCACCGGGCCTGATTGGTAAAATGCGCCAGCATCTGCAGGCCGATAATCAGGTGCTGTTGTTTCTTAACCGCCGCGGCTTTTCGCCCGCCCTGCTCTGTCATGATTGCGGCTGGATTGCTGAGTGTACCCGCTGTGACCGCTACTACACGCTGCATCAGCACCATCGCCAGCTACGCTGCCACCATTGCGACAGCCAGCGCCCGCTGCCTAATCAATGCCCGCAGTGTGGTTCAACCCATTTGCTGCCGGTAGGCGTCGGGACTGAGCAACTGGAGCAGCAGCTCGGCACACTTTTCCCTGGCGTGCCGGTGTCGCGAATCGATCGTGATACCACCAGCCGCAAAGGTGCGCTGGAGCAGCATCTGGCTGACGTTCATCGCGGCGGCGCACGAATCCTTGTCGGCACCCAGATGCTGGCCAAAGGCCACCACTTCCCCGATGTTACGCTGGTGTCGCTGCTGGATGTCGATGGTGCGCTGTTCTCAGCCGATTTTCGTGCGGCGGAACGCTTTGCTCAGCTCTACACCCAGGTCGCCGGTCGTGCTGGCCGTGCCGGCAAACAGGGCGAGGTGTTGCTGCAGACTCACCATCCGGAACATCCGCTGCTGCAGACGCTGTTGCACCAGGGCTATTCAGCGTTCGCCCAGCAGGCCTTACTGGAGCGACAGGCAGTCCATCTGCCGCCCTGGAGCCGCCATGCGCTGTTCCGCGCTGAAGATATGGATAACCAGCAGGCGGCGGAATTCCTGCAACAACTCCGTAATTTGCTGGAGGCAAGCCCGCTGAACGATAAGGCGATGTGGTTTATGGGTCCGTTGCCTGCACTGCAGCCAAAACGCAGTGGACGCTGGCGCTGGCAACTGCTGCTGCAGCATCCTTCCCGGCAGCGTCTGCAACAGTTGCTGAGCAGTTCGTTGCCGTTGGTTTCAACACTGCCCGCGGCGCGCAAAGTGAAATGGACGCTGGATATCGACCCTACCGAGAGCTGATTTAAGCTGACACTGCGAGCCAGATCGAAAAATGTCGCATAAGTCACAATTTTTATGCAAATTAAGTAACAACCAGCCGGGCAATCGTTAACAATGTTGCCCGGTTTGCCTTCAGGTCAGGCAGAAACAGAATTGAACGCGCCATAACGCGTCAGGAGCATGTGTTGGAGCAGAATCAACAACCGCCCGCCGCCACGATGAAAGATGTTGCGGAACATGCGGGCGTCTCAACCGCCACCGTATCGCGTGCGCTGATGAATCCGGAGAAGGTTTCTGCGGCCACCCGCCAGAAAGTCGAGCAGGCGGTTGCCGCCGTCGGCTACGCGGCACATGGCCCCACGCGCAACGCCCGTCGTAATGAGACGCGTACCATCCTGGTCATTGTCCCTGACATCTGCGATCCCTTCTTTAGTGAAATCATCCGAGGCGTTGAAGTTACGGCAGCCGAAGAGGGCTATCTGGTGCTGATTGGTGACTGCGCGCATCAGAATCAGCAGGAGAGAACTTTTCTCAACCTGATGGTGACGCGACAGATCGATGGCATGGTGCTGCTCGGCTCAAAGTTGCCTTTTGATGCCAGCATTGATGAGCAACGCAACTTGCCGCCTATGGTAATGGCGAATGAGTTTGCGCCGGAAATGTCACTGCCCACTGTCCACATCGATAACCTGACCGCCGCATTTGAAGCGGTAAATCATTTACTGCAGTTGGGTCACACACATATCGCCTGTATCGCCGGGCCGGAAGAGATGCCGCTCTGCCAGTATCGTTTGCAGGGGTATGTCCAGGCGATGCGTCGCAGCGGGCTGACGGTCGATCCTACCTATATTGTGCGCGGTGACTTCACATTTGAAGCGGGCGTTGCCGCCATGAATCAGCTGATGACCCTGCCGCAACCGCCGCGCGCGCTCTTCTGCCACAGCGATATTATGGCACTTGGGGCGATGAATCAGGCCCGGCGCTGCGGACTGCGGATACCGGAGGACCTCTCTGTGGTCGGATTCGATGACATTGAGCTATCACGTTACTGCGAGCCGCCGTTGACCACGGTCACGCAGCCACGTTACCAGATAGGCCGGGAAGCGATGCTTCTGCTGCTGGATGAGTTAAATGGCAAACGGGTCATCAGCGGATCGCGGCTGCTGGATGCCGGTTTAACCATTCGTGGCAGCACGGCGCGAGCAAAAAAGCGTGAAAAATAAGCGTATTTGTCTGATTTTTTCAGTAGATTCTTAAGGCGAACACTGCTGGTCAAAGTTCCGACCCTTAAGTAACATGGCGGACTCCTTGCCGGGCGCGTAAAAATCATCATTTCGCCCATCTGGCACTATTTTTGAAGGGTATAAGAACGAGAGTGGCACAAAAAGATTACGTAGGCCGCGGGCGTTCAACAGGGACGCGTCGCAAAAAAAGCCCCAGCCGTGGCAAGAAGAGCAAAGGCGGTTCGGGAACATCTAAATTGATGATTGTACTGGCGGTCGCAGTGTTGGTGACCTTTGCCGGTGGTTTATGGTTCCTGGCGCATCACAAAAAAGAGGACGTGCCGGTCATTACGGATCATAAAGCCAACGGCAATGGCCTGCCGCCGAAGCCAGAAGAGCGCTGGAAATATATTAAAGAGCTGGAGAACCGTCAGGTCACTGTGCCGACACCTATCGAACCCTCTTCGGGTGGCGAAGTGAAGTCGCAGACACAGCTGACCGACGAGCAGCGCCAGTTGCTGGAGCAGATGCAGGCGGATATGCGTCAGCAGCCGACGCAGCTCAACGAAGTGCCGTGGAACGAACAGACGCCGGCGCAACGTCAGCAGACACTGCAGCATCAGCAGCAGTTGCAACAACTGCAACGTCAGCAGCAGCAGGTTCAGCAACAACAGCAGCAGCAACAGGTTCAGCAGCAACGTCAGCAGTTGCAGGCTCAGCAGCAACAGCAACGCCAGCAGCAGTTGCAGCAACAACAACAGCGCCAGCAACAGCAGCAATTACAACAACAGCAACGTCAGCAGCAGCAGCAGCAGCAGCAGCAAAACGTACAGCGCCAGACGCAGCCTGCTCCTGTTACGCGTGAACCGGAAGTGCAGCCAAAACCGCAGGAGACCGCGAAGGCGAAACCGGCGGAGAAAGCCTCTTCGCAGCGCTGGATGGTGCAGTGTGGTTCGTTTAAAGGCACTGACCAGGCTGAATCGGTGCGCGCAGGCTTAGCCTTTGAAGGATTTGAAAGCCGTATTACCACCGGTGGCGGCTGGAATCGTGTGGTTATCGGTCCTTATAAAGACCGCGCCTCCGCTGACAGCACCCTGAAGCGCCTGCGCAGTTCCGGACACTCCAGCTGTATTCCGCTCTCCGTCGGGGGTTGAAACCCGTCAAACCCGCCCCATATCTGTTGCATGATACTCCGCGCCCGGTGCGCGGAGTCCTTTTCCGACTGCAACAAGGGGTCTGCCCGTGACAACAATAGTAAGTGTACGACGCAACGGCCAGGTAGTGATTGGCGGTGATGGCCAGGCTACGCTCGGCAATACCGTGATGAAAGGCAACGTTAAAAAAGTGCGTCGTTTATACAACGATAAAGTGATTGCCGGATTTGCTGGCGGCACCGCAGACGCCTTCACCCTGTTTGAACTTTTCGAACGTAAACTGGAAATGCATCAGGGCCATCTGGTGAAAGCTGCGGTGGAACTCGCCAAAGACTGGCGTACTGACCGTATGCTGCGTCGCCTTGAAGCCTTACTGGCCGTCGCAGATGAATCAGCTTCACTGATCATCAGCGGTAACGGTGACGTCATCCAGCCTGAAAACGATCTGATCGCCATCGGCTCCGGTGGGCCTTTCGCCCAGGCAGCGGCACGTGCGCTGCTGGAGAATACCGAGATGGGCGCACGCGACATCGTCGAAAAGTCGCTGAATATCGCGGGTGATATCTGCATCTACACTAACCACAACGTTAATTTCGAAGAATTAACGTCTAAGTCGTAAGGGTATAAATATGTCTGAGATGACTCCTCGCGAAATCGTCAGCGAACTGAACCGCTTTATCATCGGCCAGGAGAGCGCTAAGCGCGCCGTGGCTATTGCACTGCGTAACCGCTGGCGCCGCATGCAGCTCGACGAAGAGCTGCGCCATGAAGTGACCCCTAAAAATATCCTGATGATCGGTCCGACCGGTGTCGGTAAAACCGAGATCGCGCGTCGTCTGGCTAAGCTGGCCAATGCGCCGTTTATCAAAGTAGAGGCGACCAAATTTACCGAAGTCGGTTATGTCGGTAAGGAAGTGGACTCTATCATTCGTGACCTGACCGATTCGGCCATTAAGATGGTGCGCAGTCAGGCGATTGAAAAGAACAAATATCGTGCCGAAGAGATGGCGGAAGAGCGCATTCTTGATGTGCTGATTCCACCAGCAAAAAACAACTGGGGCCAGTCAGAGCAGAGCGCTGAACCCTCTGCAGCACGCCAGTCGTTCCGCAAGAAGCTGCGCGAAGGCCAGCTGGACGATAAAGAGATTGAGATCGACCTGGCCGCCAGCAGCCCTGGCGTCGAAATCATGGCCCCTCCGGGCATGGAAGAGATGACCAGCCAGCTGCAGTCAATGTTCCAGAATCTCGGCGGCCAGAAGCAGAAAGCCCGCAAGCTGAAGATCAAAGAAGCGATGAAGCTGCTGATCGAAGAAGAAGCGGCCAAACTGGTTAACCCGGAAGAGCTTAAGCAGGACGCGATTGATGCCGTTGAGCAGCACGGTATCGTGTTTATCGATGAGATCGACAAAATCTGTAAGCGCGGCGGCCAGAATGCCGGCGGCCCGGATGTCTCACGCGAAGGCGTTCAGCGCGACCTGCTGCCGCTGGTGGAAGGCTGCACCGTCTCCACCAAGCATGGTATGGTGAAAACGGACCACATTCTGTTTATCGCCTCAGGCGCGTTCCAGGTTGCCAGCCCATCCGATCTGATCCCGGAACTGCAGGGTCGTCTGCCCATCCGTGTTGAGCTGCAGGCGCTGACCGTGAACGATTTCCAGCGCATCCTGACCGAGCCGAATGCCTCGATTACCGTGCAGTACAAAGCCCTGATGAATACCGAGGGCGTGAACATTGAGTTCACCGAAGAGGGTATTCGCCGGATCGCTGAAGCCGCATGGCAGGTCAACGAAACCACCGAAAACATCGGTGCGCGCCGTCTGCATACTGTGCTGGAGCGTCTGATGGAAGATATTTCGTATGACGCCAGCGATCGTCATGGTGAATCCGTTACCATCGATGCTGACTATGTCGGTAAACATCTGGATGAACTGGTGGCTGACGAAGACCTTAGCCGCTTCATTCTCTGATCCACTGATTCAGCGCTTTTCAGAAGCCCAGCCCACCCGGCTGGGCTTTTTTATGCATGTTCTTGATCGAACGATGCTTTTTTCATACTGATGATTTTGCCAACAATCTGCATATAGCGATATACTTACCCTTCCTGTGGCAAACAGACGAAACCCTTATGAAATACGATACATCTGAACTCTGCGATATCTACCATGAAGAAGTGAATGTTGTTGAACCGCTTTTTTCAAATTTTGGTGGGCGCACTTCATTCGGTGGTCAGATTACCACAGTGAAATGCTTTGAAGACAACGGCTTACTTTACGATCTGCTGGAAGAGAATGGCCGGGGTCGGGTACTGGTGATTGATGGCGGCGGCTCAGTGCGCCGTGCACTGGTGGATGCGCAGCTGGCACGTCTGGCGGCAACCAACGAGTGGGAAGGTCTGGTGATTTACGGTTCGGTACGCCAGGTTGATGAGCTGGAAGAGCTGGAGATTGGCATTCAGGCGATTGCCGCGATTCCGGCAGGCGCTGCGGGTGAAGGGATTGGCGAAAGCGATGTGCGCGTTAATTTCGGCGGCGTCACCTTCTTCTCCGGCGACCATCTCTATGCCGACAACACCGGTATCATTCTGTCAGAGGATGCGCTGGACCTCGAATAGGCCAGACATGAAAACGGGTGCCTGAGCACCCGTTTTTCACATCAGCTGAGGCTTCAAACCTCTTCCATTTTTCCCAGCAATGCACGCAGACGTTCCTGCCACACGTGTTGCTCTTCTTTCAGGTGCTGATTTTCACGCATCAGCGCATCGTGGTTGCCCGCGACTTGTTGCGCATCGTTACGCAGTGAGTTGTTCTGCTCTTTCAGCTCTTCGATTTCCATCTGCAACAGGGTGATGGTATCAATCGCCTGCTGTACTTTCGCTTCCAGTTTCTCAAACACTTCAAATGACATCTTTCTGACCTCTCCTAAATTCCTGCAAGGCGTTGATGATGCCAGCTTAAGCCAGCAACGTTGTCCCGATTGTATGTAGCCTCACCCCGCAAGTCCAGCAACGCGGCCGCTGCGGGCGTAGTCTGTAACACTTTTCAGCCAATCCCTGAATTTACGCTGCGCTTACTGCGACGGCTTTCTGGTACGGGTGCGTTATCCCCGTCATCAGGCGCGAATATTGGCTAAGGAAAGCCAGAATACGCGAAAACGCGCATTTTTATGACGCAGTACACAAAAAACGATTTCGCTATTTCTCGTTTATGTTCGTTAACGATAAATTCACACCAGCCCTACATTAAAGCTGGGTGCCTCATGGAATGAGAACAAAAACTGATAAAATTTAACCTCGCTTCAGGAACCACTATTATGAGTCAGACAACTAACACGCTCAAAGGTCAGTGTATTGCCGAATTTCTGGGGACAGGCTTGATTATTTTCTTTGGCGCAGGCTGTGTGGCTGCACTGAAACTCGCCGGTGCCGCCTTCGGTCAGTGGGAGATCTGCATCATCTGGGGTCTTGGCGTTTCCATGGCCGCCTACCTCACCGCAGGCATTTCGGGCGCGCACCTGAACCCGGCAATTACCGTTGCACTCTGCCTGTTTGCTAATTTTGAAGGACGTAAAGTTCTGCCTTATATCGTATCGCAGATTGCCGGTGCCTTCTGTGCCGCGGCGCTGGTATACGGTCTCTACTACAGCCTGTTTTTTGATTATGAGCAGAGCCACCAGATGGTGCGCGGCACGGTTGAAAGTCTCGACCTGGCAGGCATCTTCTCAACCTACCCTAATCCACATATCGGTGTCGGCCAGGCCTTCCTGGTTGAGATGGTCATCACTGCAGTATTAATGGCGGTCATTATGGGTCTGACGGATGACGGCAACGGCATTCCACGTGGCCCACTGGCTCCACTGCTGATTGGCCTGCTGGTTGCGGTTATCGGTGGCTCCATGGGTCCTCTGACCGGCTTCGCCCTTAACCCGGCTCGTGATTTCGGACCGAAGATCTTCGCATGGCTGGCAGGCTGGGGTAACGTTGCCTTTACCGGTGGTCGTGACATCCCTTACTTCCTCGTGCCGATTTTTGGCCCGCTGGTCGGTGCCTGCCTGGGTGCAGTAGGTTATCGCACACTGATTGGTCGCTACCTGCCAGGTACCGCCCAGGAACCTGCAAGCGTTCCAGCAGACAAACCGGTTGCACGCGCTCAGCAGCGTAAAGCGTAAGTTTCACCTTTTATCATCAGGACAGAATTTATGACTACCACAGATAAAAAATATATTGTCGCGCTCGATCAGGGCACAACCAGCTCCCGCGCCGTCATTCTCGACCACGACTCTAATATCGTCGCGGTATCGCAGCGCGAATTCACCCAGATCTACCCGAAAGCGGGCTGGGTTGAACATGATCCAATGGATATCTGGGCTTCACAAAGCTCAACGCTGGTTGAAGTGCTGGCCCATGCCGACATCCGCTCTGATGAGATTGCGGCAATCGGTATCACCAACCAGCGCGAAACCGCTATCGTCTGGGAAAAAGAGACCGGTAAGCCGATCTACAACGCCATCGTCTGGCAGGATCCCCGCACCGCCGACTACTGTCACAAACTGAAGAAAGAGGGTCTGGAAGAGTATATCCAGCACACCACCGGTCTGGTGATTAACCCTTACTTCTCCGGAACCAAAGTGAAGTGGATCCTGGATCACGTTGAAGGCTCTCGTGAGCGTGCAAAACGCGGCGAGTTGCTGTTTGGTACCGTTGATACCTGGCTGGTCTGGAAAATGACCCAGGGCCGCGTGCATATCACCGACTATACCAACGCCTCCCGTACCATGATGTTTAACATCCATAAGCTGGAGTGGGATCAGCGTATGCTGGATATCCTGGATATCCCGCGTGAAATGCTGCCAGAAGTGAAGTCCTCTTCTGAAGTCTATGGTCAGACCAACATCGGCGGTAAAGGCGGTACACGTATTCCAATCGCCGGTATTGCCGGTGACCAGCAGGCTGCGCTGTATGGCCAGCTCTGTGTTCAGCCTGGCATGGCGAAAAACACCTACGGCACCGGCTGCTTTATGCTGATGAACACCGGTACTGAAGCGGTAACCTCAACGCACGGTCTGCTGACCACTATCGCCTGTGGCCCACGCGGTGAAGTGAACTATGCACTGGAAGGGGCTGTATTTATCGGTGGCGCCTCTATTCAGTGGCTGCGCGATGAGATGAAGCTGATCAGTGAAGCTGCTGACTCTGAATATTTTGCGATGAAAGTGAAAGACACCAACGGCGTTTACATGGTGCCTGCTTTCACCGGCCTGGGCGCCCCTTACTGGGACCCGTATGCCCGTGGTGCTATCTTCGGCCTGACCCGTGGTGCTAATGCTAACCACATCATCCGTGCGACGCTGGAGTCTATCGCTTATCAGACGCGCGACGTGCTGGAAGCGATGCAGAACGATGCCAACACCCGCCTGCAGGCGCTGCGTGTCGATGGTGGCGCGGTTTCCAACAACTTCCTGATGCAGTTTCAGTCTGACATCCTCGGCACTCGTGTTGAGCGTCCGGAAGTGCGTGAAGTCACCGCGCTGGGTTCTGCTTATCTGGCAGGTCTGGCCGTCGGCTTCTGGCAGGATCTGGATGAAGTCCGCTCTAAAGCGGTTATTGAGCGTGAATTCCGTCCAAGCCTGGAAACCACCGAGCGTAACTTCCGTTATGCTGGCTGGAAAAAAGCCGTAGCCCGCGCCCAGGCGTGGGAAGAACAAGAGTAATATCAATGCCCGCGACCCTTGCTGTCGCGGGCCTTTTCCCCGCTCCACTGCCTCGCTGTGTTACACTGCCCGCCTGTTTTTTGTCAGGTAGATGCCATGAAACGAGAACTTGCCATTGAATTTTCCCGCGTAACCGAAGCTGCCGCCCTGGCAGGCTATCACTGGTTAGGACGCGGCGACAAAAATGCGGCTGACGGCGCGGCTGTCCATGCCATGCGTCATGTCCTGAACTCCATTGAAATCGACGGTCAGATTGTGATCGGTGAAGGCGAAATCGACGAAGCTCCGATGCTCTATATCGGTGAAAAAGTCGGTACCGGCCGCGGCGATGCGGTCGACATTGCGGTCGATCCGATTGAAGGCACCCGCATGACGGCGCTTGGCCAGGCTAATGCGCTGGCGGTGATGGCTGTAGGCGATAAGGGCAGCTTTCTGCACGCACCCGACATGTACATGGAGAAGCTGATTGTTGGCCCCGCAGCGCGTGGAGAGATCGATCTTGACCTGCCGCTGGAAACCAACCTGCGTAACATCGCCATCGCGATGAATAAGCCGCTATCACAGCTAACCGTATCGATTCTGGCAAAGCCGCGTCATGACGCAGTGATCAGTCAGTTGCAGCAACTGGGCGTGCGGGTGTTTACCTTCCCGGATGGCGATGTCGCCGCCTCCATTCTGACCTGCATGCCGGACAGCGAAGTGGATGTGATGTATGGCATCGGCGGCGCACCGGAAGGCGTGGTCTCTGCAGCGGTGATCCGCGCGCTGGATGGGGATATGCAGGGCCGGTTACTGGCGCGTCACCACGTGAAAGGCGACAGCGCTGAAAACCGTCTGCTGGGTGAGCAGGAGCTGCAGCGCTGCGCAGAGATGGGGATTGAAGCGGGCAAAAAGCTGATGCTGAATGAGATGGCACGCAATGACAACGTGGTGTTTGCCGCCACCGGCATTACCAGTGGCGAACTACTGAAAGGCATTACGCGTCAGGGCAATATCGCCACCAGCGAGACCCTGCTGATTCGCGGTAAATCACGCACCATCCGCCGTATTCAGTCGATTCACTATCTCGACCGTAAAGATCCGGCGCTCCATCCCTTTATCCTGTAACCGGCTGGTTGCCGCGCTCCGGCTGACGTGAGAGCGGCAACCAGCAGAGCAGCATCACCAGCGCCGTGAAGAACATCAGCATGCCAAGGCTGAACTGATCGCGCTGCGGCATCATGGCTGACAGCCACGCCACCAGGCCCGATCCCAGATTCTGCATCCCGCCAATCAGCGCGCCCGCGCTACCCGCCAGCCAGGCATAAGGCTCCATCGCGCCTGAAGTCGCCAGCGGGAACAGCATGCCAGCCCCAAAGAAGAACAGCGCAGCCGGGACCAGCAGCGTCCAGATATTCATCACGCCGAACCATGCCGGGATCCACATCAGGATGCCCGCCAGCAGGCAGCTATTTACGCCCCACCACATCAGACTGTGCCATGAACCCTGCTCGCGACCGGCAAACCAGGCACCAAAAAACGCTGCCGGAATCGGCAGGATGAACAGGATGCTGACGGTCAGGCTGTGCAGGCCGAGCACGCCGCCCAGCAGAACGCCACAGCTCGACTCAAATACCGCAATCCCGGCCAGCGCGCCAATCAGCAGCACAATGTAGCGAACGAAATTCGCGTCGCTGAGCAGGCGGGCGTAGCGTTTAAAGAAAGGTGTCACTTCCGCGCTCTGCGGTCGGGTCTCCGGTAGCCAGCGTGCCATTGAGACGGTTACCGCCAGACAGAGCAGCAGCAGAAAGGCAAAGCAGGCGTGCCAGCCAAAGAGCTGAGTCAGCAGTGCACCAATTACTGGCGCCAGCAGCGGGCTGACCAGAATGCCCATATTAAGCAGGCTGTTAGCGCGGCGCAGTGCGTGCCCCTCGTAGAGATCGCGCGGCATGGTGCGGGCCATCACGCCAGCTACGCCGGTGCCCAGTCCCTGAACAGCGCTGCCGAACACCAGCATATCGAGCGACGTCGCCATCAGTGCCGTAATTGCGCCGATCATAAAGATCATCATGCCCGCCAGGATCACCGGACGACGACCGATGCTGTCTGACAGCGGGCCATAGATCAGCTGGGATCCGCCATAGGTCATCAGATAAGCCGCCATCACTCGCTGCAGCGCGCCATCCCGCACATTCAGAGCATCCGCCATCACCGACATCGCCGGGACGTAGATAGTCTGTGCCATCTGCCCTACTGCCACCAGCACAATGAGCATCACCAGCAGCGGGCGATTTTCGAGTTTAGTCATCATGATTATGCAAAATTTCTTTCTGTGAAAAGAGGTTAAAACAGCGGTTCACCCGCCAGTCATCTTGTTATGGCGGGCAAAATATCAGGATTAGATGACAAAGCGAGAGGTAAGCGAAAAGGTCCCGGCTTGCGCCTGTCAAGTTTATGGGCCAGCCTGTAAAGACAAAGTAACAGTTTGTCGATTAGAGCCTTTGCCCCGGCGCAGGCTGGCAATCTCACCGGGCAGCCGCGAAAATAGTGACCTGCCTGAATAATCAACAACCAGGGAGTGATTATGGCTGAATGGGTCAATGCTGAAGTAAAGGAAGTGAAAAACTGGACGGATGCGCTGTTCAGTCTCCGGGTAAAAGCGCCCATCGATCCCTTTATCGCCGGGCAATTTGCCAAGCTGGCACTGGAAATCGACGGTGAGCGGGTACAGCGCGCTTACTCTTACGTCAATGCGCCGAAAGATGATCTGCTGGAGTTTTACCTGGTCACCGTGCCAGAGGGCAAACTGAGTCCGCATCTGCAGGCACTTCGGCCTGGCGATCAGGTGATGGTCACTAAAGAAGCGGCAGGATTCTTTGTGCTGGATGAGGTCCCTGAGTGCAAAACCTTATGGATGCTGGCAACCGGCACCGCTATTGGCCCCTACCTGTCGATGCTACAGCAGGGCGAAGGGCTGGATCGCTTTGAAAACATCGTGCTGGTCCATGCTGCCCGCTATGCGGCCGACCTGAGCTTTTTGCCGCTGATGCAGCAGCTGCAACAACATTATCAAGGCAAGCTGCACATCCAGACGGTGGTGAGTCGCGAAGAGATCGCCGGTTCGCTGACTGGCCGGGTCCCGGCGTTGATCGAAAACGGTGAGCTGGAGCGCGCTACCGGGTTAAGCCTGGATGCCGACAGCAGCCATGTGATGCTGTGCGGCAACCCGCAGATGGTGCGTGATACCCAGCAATTACTGAAAGAGACGCGCGAGATGCGCAAGCACCTGAAGCGTAAGCCGGGCCATATCACCAGCGAACATTACTGGTGAGCCGTTTGCCGGTAGCTCACCGGCTGAGTCGCGGTACCAAACCGGTTAGCGCCGGGGGTACCGCGAAAGAGACCGAGATCGAGCAGCAAGCCAGCCAGTAACACAAACGGAATGGCGCGACCCAACAGCCAGGGCAGTATGCCGTCCAGCATGCTCCAGTTCCCTGCCACCAGCAGCCAGGCAACAATCACCAGAAATCCCCAGTAGCCGCGGCGATTACGATCGTGCAACCGTTTAACGATAACCGCGCTGGCGGGCCACAGCAGGCAGACCACGCCAAAGGCCGCCATCTGAGTATCAAGCCAGTCGTTAGCCGCTAACGCGAATAACAGGGTTGTTGTCAGCAACCAGACCGCCTGCCAGATCCAGAAATCACGTCGTCCCAGCCGGCCGCGCCAGGAAAAACACCATTGTTGTAACGTCATGCATTATCATCCAGAGAGAAGAGAACCGCTGCGGTTTTGACCTCGCGGATAAAAACCGTTTTAATTTGCGCCTGAGTTTACGGGTTAGGATCGACAAAATGAAGAATTTGCCTGGCGCACTGCTGTTATCGTTTGCGCTGACGGTTCCGGTCTTTGCCGCCGATCCGCCACCGCAGGAACGGACCGATGCGTTGCCCACCGCCCCCTATCTGCTGGCGGGCGCCCCCACCTTTGATATGACTATCGGCCAGTTCCGCGAAAAGTATAATCAGGCCAACGGGGCGCTGATGCTGCCGGAATATCGCGCCATTGATAATCGGGGTGACAAAAGCACCCTGACGCGCGCCGCCAGCAAAATCAATGAAACTCTCTATGCGTCTACCGCGCTGGAGCCCGGTACCGGCAAAATTAAGACGCTGCAGATTACCTGGCTACCGTTGCCAGGTCCGGATCAGAACGCCTCACAGCAAAAAGCGCTGGCCTACATGACCGCCATGTTGCGCTTCTTTGTACCGGGACTGAGCGCCGATGAGGGACGTAAAAAGCTGGAGGGTTTGCTGAAGCAAGGTAAGGATTTACCCTACTTTGCGCAGGTCGAGGGCGCGTTGCGTTTTGTGGTGGCTGACAACGGCGACAAGGGGCTGACCTTCGCCATTGAGCCGGTCAAACTGGCGCTCGCCAGCCCCTGATGATGAGGCCGAAAATGACGAAAAGCAAAGCCATCGCTACATTTGATCTCTATACTGTCTGGCAGACAACGCTGCCAGCTGGCAGCGATTTTTCATGTATCGCTTTATGCGGAGGATAGAATGCGACATCCACTGGTTATGGGTAACTGGAAGTTGAATGGCAGCAAGCAGATCACAGCTGAACTGATCGCCGGTCTGCGCAAGGAACTGTCTGGCGTTGAGGGTTGTGGCGTCGCCATTGCACCGCCAGCTCTCTATCTCGAGCAGGCAAAACACGCCATCTCCGGTAGCCACATCGCACTGGGTGCGCAGAACGTAGACGTTAACCTGTCTGGTGCGTTTACCGGTGAAGTTTCCGCAGAGATGCTGAAAGATATCGGCGCGAAATATATCATTATCGGTCACTCAGAGCGCCGCACTTACCACAAAGAGAGCGACGAATTCATCGCGAAGAAATACGCAGTGCTGAAGTCAGTGGGCCTGGTACCGGTGCTGTGCATTGGTGAAACCGAAGCGGAAAACGAAGCGGGTAAAACCGAAGAGGTCTGCGCTCGTCAGCTGGATGCCGTTCTGGAAACTCAGGGCGCCGAAGCGTTTAAAGATGCGGTCATCGCGTATGAGCCAGTCTGGGCCATCGGTACCGGCAAATCTGCCACCCCTGCTCAGGCTCAGGCCGTTCACAAATTCATTCGTGACCATATCGCGAAGAAAGATGCGGCTATCGCAGAACAGGTCATCATCCAGTACGGCGGCTCAGTTAACGATAAAAATGCGGCTGAGCTCTTCACCCAGCCTGACATCGATGGCGCGCTGGTTGGCGGTGCCTCACTGAAAGCGGACGCTTTCGCTGTGATCGTTAAAGCTGCTGCGGCTGCAAAAAGCGCCTAAGCAGTAAACGTACCGATTAAAGGCGGCTTAAGCCGCCTTTTTTATGGGCGCTATCAGCTGACAGGCGTGATCCTGTACCTCCTCCGCCGAACCGCTGTTCAGTAGCAGCCAGTTTCGCTCTATCGCCATCAGCACCAGTCGTCCATCACTTAATTCAGCCAGTGCCAGCCCATATTTCCCCATCTCACTGCGTGCCTCTGGCCGCTCATCGGCCAGTCGGATAAACGCACTCTGCCGGGTCAGCTCGTCCGGGGTCAATGCACGCAGCCAGTAGCGGTGCTTACGCAGCGTGATACTCTGCCACCGCCCGTTAAGCTGCGGCGTCAGCTGATCAAGCTGCTGACGCACATCGGGTCGCAGGCAGGAGATATGAATATGGAGCTGATTCTGCGTGCGGCCATACTGTGAATTGATAGCCAGTGACAGGACCCGATCATCAATAGGTGAGCCGCGTCGCTGCGCAAGCAGAGTCCGCTCATTCCATGCAAGGGCAAAGTAGTTGGGCGTAGCGGATTGCAGTAACCGCGGGCTTTCGATGCCGGTGATCCTGTCGATCGGGATCAGCAGATACTGCAACGGCCCGTGCATATCTTTCAGCATGGCATAGCGATGCCGCTGATCGACGCGCTGACAGGGCGCAGGTTCTCCACCACTCTGCTGGTGAGGCAGACATTTCTCGCTGACGATCTGCCACAACGCATCACTGTTCTTTTTGAAATGCAGTGCGGCAGCCAGCATCCCCGCAATGACCAGTACCAGCAGAACCGCAACCAGGCGGGTTGCACGACGATGTGTCGGCATAACAACGCTTCCTGAATGGCTTAGCAGCCTGCATCCTCGCCTGGCGAGAAAAAAATGTCACGGGGAATTCTGGCAGATAACCCAGCGGCTGGGCGGAGAAGGAGAAAAGGCGTGGTTGTGGAGGATAAGCGGTCAGCGCAGGGATGCGCTGACCGCAGCGCATTACGGTTTCATGACCTGGTCATAGCTGCCGCCATCGGCGAAGTGGGCTTTCTGAGCCTGTGTCCAGCCACCAAACTTGTCCTGAATGGTAAACAGCTTCACTGGCGCAAAGGTGCTGGCGAATTTCTTCGCGACTTCAGCATCACGCGGACGGTAGTAGTTCTGTGCAGCGATAGTCTGGCCTTCTGGCGAGTAGAGGTATTTCAGATAAGCGTCGGCGACTTTACGCGTCCCCTTTTCATCTACCACTTTATCGACCACCGACACGGTCGGTTCCGCCAGAATCGATTCGCTCGGAGTGACAATCTCGAACTTGTCTTTGCCCAGCTTGTTAACCGCCAGATAGGCTTCGTTTTCCCAGGCGATCAGCACATCACCAATCCCGCGCTCAACGAAGGTGTTGGTTGCGCCGCGTGCGCCGGAATCCTGCACTTCAACGTTTTTAAACAGCGCTCTGACGTAAGCCAGCGCTTTAGCCTGATCGCCGTTGTTATGATCCAGCGCCCAGCCCCAGGCCGCCAGATAGTTCCAGCGTGCGCCGCCGGACGTTTTCGGGTTAGGGGTAATAACAGATACGCCTGGCTTCGTCAGGTCGCTCCAGTCATGGATGCCTTTAGGATTATCTTTACGAACCAGGAAGACAATGGTCGAGGTGTAGGGCGCAGAGTTGTCCGGCAGACGCTGAATCCAGTTTTTATCAATACGACCGCGTTCTGCAATGGCATCAACATCCGATTGCAACGCCAGTGTGACCACATCCGCCCGAATGCCGTTAATCACGGAGGTCGCCTGCTTACCGGAACCGCCATGCGACTGACGGACCACGACATTATCGCCGGTTTCCTGTTTGTAGTGCGCACTGAACGCTTTATTGTACTGTTCGTACAGCTCTCGCGTTGGATCGTAGGAAACGTTTAACAGCTGAATGTCTTTCGCCAGAACGCTGGTTGAGGCCAGCAACAGGGTAACGCCGATACTCCACTTGTTCATTACGCACTCTCCCAATGTCGTTATGGGCTAAGCGTGACATAAACCAATACAGAGCTAAAAGAATTAAAAATAAGCTGTTATAACCATGGGGAATATAGAGGCGGGATGCCGGGGCGCGCCAGGTCGCACACCCCGAAGAGGAATTAATAGAGTTTTTTCGCGGTGTCGAGCCAGTCGCGTTTGAACGGACGCTTCATATTTTCAATGGCGTCGACGATGTCGTGATGCACCATCTTCTCGTTCTGAATACCGACGCAACGGCCGCCGTAACCCTGCATCAGCAGTTCAATGGAGTAGGCCCCCATGCGTGAGGCCAGAATACGGTCATACGCACAAGGTGCACCGCCACGCTGAATGTGGCCCAGAACGGTAGAACGGGTTTCACGCTTAGTTTCTGTTTCGATGAAACGCGCCAGATCGTCGATATCGCAGATGTGCTCGGTAATCGCCACGATAGCGTGCTTTTTACCTTTGGCGATGCCCGCTTTGATTTCCGCTACCAGCTCTTCACGAGTATACGGGAACTCAGGCAGTACGATGAACTCACAGCCACCCGCAATGGCGGCCGCCAGTGTCAGATCGCCACAGTAGCGACCCATCACTTCCACAATCGAAATACGCTGATGCGATGAAGAGGTATCACGCAGGCGGTCAATCGCTTCAACCACAGTTTCCAGCGCAGTGAAATAACCGATAGTGTAATCCGTTCCGGCAACGTCGTTATCGATGGTGCCTGGCAGACCAATGCACGGGAAGCCCATTTCAGTCAGGCGCTTAGCCCCCATGTAGGAACCGTCACCACCAATAACAACCAGCGCATCAATGCCGCGCTTTTTCATGTTCTCAATGGCAACCTGACGCACATCTTCATTACGGAATTCAGGGAAGCGTGCTGAGCCCAGGAAAGTGCCGCCGCGGTTAATCATGTCGGAAACGCTGTAGCGATCAAGATTGATCATGCGATCTTCGTACAATCCCAGGTAACCGTCATAGATCCCAAAAACTTCCAGTCCTTCACTCAGCGCGGAACGCACCACGCCACGAATAGCTGCGTTCATGCCTGGGGCGTCACCGCCGCTGGTTAATACACCAATTTTTTTGATCATGACAACCTCTGGATTGTTCAAAACTAAGGGTTAATCCTGCCTGTCGATCGCTGCTGAAGCTCATTTTACGACTCGCGCGACACGTGATGGCAGATAGTATATCAAAGGCTTGCTGCTGAATTGATTCAGGTCAGACAACTTTTCACTATTTTTTGCAGCAATGTTAGCGTTACGTCATCCCTGCCGTATCGATTTGATTCATTTAAGTTAAAAACCTAAAGAATCCTCTCTCTCGAACGGTACCACAGAACAGGGATCCTGATGGATAATTACGTCTGACCCGGGAAATTCTTTGCGTAACGCCTTCTCAACCTGATCGGCTACCCGATGCGCCTGCACCAGTGGCAGCTGATCTTCCAGTTCCAGATGCAGCTGAATAAATTTGGTCGGCCCGGACTGACGGGTTCGCAGATCGTGAACGCCCTGCACCTGCGGCCAGTTTGTCGCAAGCGTCAGGATTTGCTGCCGTTCCTCTTCCGGTAACGCGCGATCCAGCAATGACTGAACCGCCTCGTAGCCCATACGCAGTGCGCTGTAGAGAATAAAAATACCAATGCCCAGCGCAAACAAAGCATCCGCCCGGGCAAAGCCATAGCTGCTCAGCACCAGCGCAATCAAAATAGCGCCATTCATGATGACGTCGGACTGATAGTGCAGCATGTCAGCCCGGATCGCCTGGCTGCGGGTTTTACGAACCACCCAGCGCTGAAAGGCCACCAGCACCAGCGTTGAGCTCAGCGCCACCAGGGTCACTACAATACCGACGCCGGGCGCCCGCAACTCATTGGGCGTCGCCAGATGCTGCAGGCCGGTCAGAAACAGAAACAGCGCCGAGCCGGAAATAAACATACTTTGCGCCAGCGCTGCCAGCGACTCCGCTTTGCCGTGCCCGAAAGTATGATCTTCGTCAGCGGGCTGCAGAGCATAACGCACCACCAGCAGATTGGTCAGCGAGGCGGCGATATCCACCAGTGAATCCACCAGAGAGGCCAGTAAACTCACCGAACCGGTGTACCACCAGGCAAAAATTTTCACGAGCAACAGCACAGACGCAAGAATGGTCGCGCCGAGCGCAGCACGCTTTACCAGTCGGCCATAAGAGGGTTGCATGCCAGGTTCCCTGTGCGGCATCAGTAATGATGCGCACCAAAATGAATGAATGGCTCAAGTTTAACATCGGGAGGCGGGCACTGCTTAGCGGGTCGATCAACGGATCAGGCTTTTTTGGGAAGGCGCGACAGGTACAAAAAAACAAGCCCCGGCCTCTGTGGGAGGTCGGGGCAAAGTGTCATACACATCAGTACCAGGCCACATTCAGGCCCAGGTCTGGGCTGAGAAAGGGGCGGCGACTACTTTTTGCCGCCTTTTTTCCCGGCTTCTGATGCTTTTTCACGATCGTTTTTGAAATTTCCGCCGCCGCTACTCTGGCCGCCTTTCTTACCGGCTTCAGACGCTTTTTGCGGATTATCTGCGAAATTACCTGAACCACCACGATGCTCTGCCATAACTTACTCCGTTAATAGATTCATTCAGGACTACATAATGTGGTTGCTGCTCCCTGAGACTTCGCAAAGACACTTAACTTCCCTGCAGTGACAGGATTAAGTGTAGAGGGTGCGCCTGAACCGGCAAGCGTAACGCGGGGGATTTATCTCATTGAAAAATATAATTAAAGTTTTCTATGCCTGCCTGTAATTCATTCACTTTCAGTGAGTTATAATATTTAACAGGCGGTCAAACCCTTACCGGTACGCTTAAATTTAAGTCATGACCTGAATAGTAAGAAATCGGTGAGACTTACCCATAAAAGCTCAACAAGCGATAATCAAACAGGGGTTTTATTGCGGGGTGATGATTCCAGTCAAAATAAAAAAAGTGAAAAAAAGATAAAAAAAACCCCCACCATCATGGCGGGGGAAGACAGGGATGTGTCTATGGCAAGGAAAACAGGGATACTATGTTACTGGTTACTGCTGGTACTACTCACTGCCTGCAGCGATGACGCTGACTGCAAATTCGAAAACTGTCGCAGCTCATTAAGTCGCCGCTGGTAATTCTGCTGTAACGCCGACTGCTGGGCTGGCGTTAGCAGCTGGAACATTTGATTCTGTACGCGCGCCATCTCGACCTGCTGTTCAACCTGAACTCTGGCGATCACTTCCGCCTTCTCGCGGATGGCCGCTTCGTTAAACTGGTCTGCAGTCACTAACTCATGTAGTGCTGCGATATCGTCAATATGGACGACCGGGCGCTCATGTCGGGCCTGTTGCATCAGGTCTCGCATCTGCTGACGTTGCTCTTCAGTCAGTTCGATGCCATCGAACATGTGGCTTTGCGGATTTTGCGTCATACTGCCTGTCGGCAATCCGCCATGATGCATCTCGTCAATCGTCGTCGCATCTTTAGCACCTGCGCTGGCGACACTCAGAGCCATCGCTGAGGCAAGGACGACGGCGGTTAATTTGCGCATCGTGTACTCCAGTTCGTTCCGTTTTGCGATTCAACGAGAGCCAGTGTACGGCGACAGCTGCAAACATCCGTCAGGGGGTGTAAAACTACGTAAAGCGATGGATAGGTGCGCCAGGAACACGGTATTTTGCCTGCGGAGGGCTACAAAAATGAATAAAATCCTGTTGGTAGATGACGATCGCGAATTAACTTCGCTTTTAAAAGAACTGTTAGAAATGGAAGGGTTTGAAGTGGTGGTAGCCAGCGATGGTGAACAAGCGCTGAACCTGCTCGATAACTCAATTGATCTGCTTTTACTGGATGTCATGATGCCGAAGAAAAACGGTATCGACACCCTGAAAGAACTGCGTCAGCAACATCAAACCCCCGTCATCATGCTAACGGCGCGCGGCAGCGAGCTGGATCGCGTACTGGGCCTCGAACTGGGCGCAGATGACTATCTGCCTAAGCCGTTTAACGATCGTGAACTGGTGGCGCGTATCCGCGCTATTCTGCGGCGCTCAAACTGGAGTGAACAGCAGCAGCAACACGACAATAGCTCGCCTACGCTGGAAGTGGACTGCCTGCGTCTCAATCCCGGCCGTCAGGAGGCCAGTTTTGATGATGTCACGCTGGATTTGACCGGCACGGAGTTCACCCTGCTCTATCTGCTGGCGCAGCATCTGGGCCAGGTGGTGTCGCGTGAGCACCTGAGTCAGGAAGTGCTGGGCAAACGCCTGACGCCTTTTGACCGCGCTATTGATATGCATATCTCCAATCTGCGTCGCAAGCTGCCTGAACGCCGTGACGGCCATCCCTGGTTCAAAACTTTACGTGGCCGCGGCTATCTGATGGTTTCGGCATCATGATTGGAAGTCTGACCACCCGTATCTTCGCCATCTTCTGGTTGACGCTGGCGCTGGTGTTGATGCTGGTGCTAATGGTGCCCAAGCTCGATTCACGACAGATGACCTCGCTGCTGGAGAGTGAACAGCGGCAGGGCATCATGATTGAGCAACACGTCGAAGCAGAGCTGTCACAGGATCCCCCTAACGATCTGATGTGGTGGCGTCGTCTGTTTCGGGCAGTGGAAAAGTGGGCACCGCCGGGTCAGCGGCTGCTGTTAGTGACGAGTGAAGGTCGGGTGATCGGCGCGCAACATAACGAAATGCAGGTTATCCGCAATTTTATCGGCCAGTCTGACAATGCCGATCATCCGCAGAAGAAGAAATATGGTCGTGTTGAGCTGGTAGGGCCTTTCGCCGTTCGGGATGGCGAAGATAACTACCAGCTTTACATGATTCGTCCCGCCAACAGTTCCCAGCTCGATTTCGTGAATCTGCTGTTTGACCGTCCCCTGTTACTACTTATCGTCACCATGCTCATCAGCTCCCCGCTGCTGCTCTGGCTGGCCTGGAGCCTAGCACGTCCGGCACGTAAGCTGAAATATGCTGCCGACGAAGTCGCAAGCGGAAACCTGCGTCAGCATCCGGAACTGGAATCGGGCCCACAGGAGTTTCTGGCGGCGGGTTCCAGCTTTAACCAGATGGTCAGTGCGCTGGAGCGGATGATGACCGGTCAGCAACGTCTGTTATCAGATATCAGCCATGAGCTTCGTACCCCGCTCACCCGCTTGCAACTGGCTACCGCGCTGCTGCGTCGGCGCCAGGGTGAAGGCAAAGAGCTGGGCCGCATTGAGATGGAAGCACAGCGTCTTGATGGCATGATTAACGATCTGCTGGTGCTGTCGCGCACCCAGCATAAAAATGCGCTGGTCAGCGAAGCGATGAAGGCGAATCAGTTGTGGAATGGGGTGCTGGAAGATGCCCGCTTCGAAGCGGAGCAGATGGGCAAGAAGATGGATATCCCCTATCCGCCTGGCCCGTGGCCGCTTTATGGTAACCCCCATGCGCTGGAGAGTGCGCTGGAAAATATCGTACGCAATGCGCTGCGCTATTCACACACCCATATCAGCGTCAGCTTCTCCGTCGATATTTCCGGCATCACGGTACACGTTGATGACGATGGTCCAGGCGTGAGTCCGGAAGATCGTGAACAGATTTTCCGGCCTTTCTACCGTACCGATGAAGCACGCGATCGCGAATCAGGCGGCACCGGTCTTGGCCTGGCGATTGTTGAAACGGCAGTGCAGCAACATCGCGGCTGGGTTAAAGCGGATGACAGCCCATTGGGCGGCCTGCGTCTGACCCTCTGGTTGCCGCTCTACTCCTCCGCTCGTCAATAATTTGTTATGCTTCGGCCCCTGTCATCGGGGGCCTTATGCTTAACATTGTCTTGTTTGAACCAGAAATTCCGCCGAATACCGGCAATATCATCCGCCTGTGTGCCAATACTGGCTTTCAGCTTCATCTGATTCAGCCGCTTGGTTTTGCCTGGGATGACAAGCGTTTACGCCGCGCCGGGCTGGATTACCACGAATTTACTGCCATTAAATTCCACGCCGACTATCAGGCGTTTATCGCCTCAGAGTCGCCTGAGCGTCTGTTTGCGCTGACGACCAAAGGTACGCCCGCACACAGTGCCGTAGCGTATCAGGCTGGCGATTATCTGCTGTTTGGCCCGGAGAGCCGTGGACTTCCGGCTGAGATCTTAGCGGCGTTACCGGCTCAGCAGAAAATCCGTATCCCGATGAAAGCGGAAAGCCGCAGTATGAATTTGTCGAACGCCGTATCGGTGGTGGTCTATGAAGCGTGGCGCCAGCTTGATTATGCGGGCGCGCTGATTAAAGACTAGATGCCGTCGCCAAACTGAAAACCCGCCAGGCTGCCATTAAAGTGCTGATCCATATCCATCGACGGCTTTTCACTGCCTGGCTTACCAACGATTCGCGCGGGTACGCCTGCTGCAGTGGTGTGCGGCGGCACGGGCTGTAACACCACGGAACCGGCACCGATTTTGGCTCCCTTGCCAACTTCAATATTGCCTAGGACTTTCGCACCGGCACCAATCATCACCCCTTCACGGATTTTCGGGTGACGATCGCCGCTGGTTTTGCCGGTTCCGCCCAGCGTAACCGATTGCAGGATCGAGACATCATTCTCAACCACGGCGGTTTCACCAATCACAATGCCTGTGGCATGGTCGAGCATGATGCCGTGGCCGATGTTGGCGGCGGGATGAATATCGACGGCAAAGGAGACGGAGATTTCATTCTGCAGATAAACCGCCAGCGCGCGCCGGCCTTCATTCCACAGCCAGTGGCCAATGCGGTAGGCCTGTAAGGCGTGAAAACCTTTGAGGTAGAGCAGCGGCGTGGAGTATTTATCGACTGCGGGGTCACGCTGGCGCACCGCCTGAATATCGTACGCCGCTGACATAATCATCGACGGATCTTCACGGTAGGCTTCTTCAACGATTTCACGAATGGCGATGGCGGGCATAATCGGGTTAGCCAGCTTGTTGGCCAGCATATAACTCAGTGCGCTACCGAGATTTTCATGCTTGAGCAATGTCGCGTGGAAGAAGCTGGCCAGCATCGGCTCACAATCAGCCAGGGCGCGCGCTTCTGCTTTGATATTATTCCAGACCAGTTCTAACTCATCAGACGACATTGCTGTTTTCTCCCGATAAAAAAAGCGCCTGAATGGGCGCTGCAGGTGATGATGCTACGCGTCCTGCGTTAGCCAGTGCTGTTTTCGTCCTTCCTTGTTCGTCCCAGCAGACTCAATGCTGCATCTCTCGCCGGTTTTTCGCAATACAGCACCTGATAAATCTGCTCGGTGATCGGCATTTCCACACCAAAACGGGCTGCCAACGCTTTGACTTCTTTGGTGTTTCTGTAGCCTTCTACAACTTGTCCGATAATGCGTTGCGCGCTATCTACATCCTCGCCCTGTCCCAGCATCATGCCAAAACGACGGTTACGCGACTGATTATCGGTACAGGTCAGCACCAGATCGCCCAGACCCGCCATCCCCATAAAGGTGGTGGGATCGGCACCCAGCGCGGCACCCAGCCGGCTCATTTCAGCCAGACCACGGGTGATCAGTGCGGTACGTGCATTCGCGCCAAAACCAATCCCGTCAGAGATCCCGGCACCGATAGCAATTACGTTTTTTACCGCGCCGCCCAGCTGTACGCCGATGAAGTCAGGGTTGTTATAAACGCGGAAGCTCTTACCGCAGTGCAGCTTCTGCTGCAGGTCGTCAGCAAACTGCGCATCCGTTGCGGCCAGCGCGATAGCCGTCGGTAATCCGGCAGCCAGCTCTTTCGCAAAGGTCGGTCCGGAGATTACAGCCAGCGGAATGTCATCGCCGACAATTTCCCGCGCCACATCCTGCAGCAGACGGCCGGTCTCTTTTTCCAGCCCTTTGGTCGCCCAGACAATACGCGAGTCTGACCGCAGATGAGGCTTGATCTGCTGCAGCACCTCGCCAAACACATGACTCGGCACCACGATCAATAAATCGCGGCTGGCAGCAATAGCTTTGGTCAGATCAGGTTCAAGAGAAAGATGGTCGGGGAACGGGACATCAGGCAGGAAAGCGGTGTTGCAACGGTCACTCTGAAGCTGCGCCAGATGCGCCGGGTTATGTCCCCACAACAGCACCGGATGGCCGTTGCGGGCCAGCGTAATCGCCAAAGCGGTGCCGTATGAACCGGCACCGATGACGCTAATCGAAGCGTGAGTTGTCATCAGGCATCCTGATGTGGTTCAGCACCTTCTTCACCTTGCTGCTGCTGCAGGTAGTTCATGAACAGCGCATCAAAGTTAACCGGTGCCAGGTTCAGCTGCGGGAAGGTACCACGTGATACCAGGCTGGTAATGCATTCGCGTGCGTACGGGAACAGGATGTTCGGGCAGTATGCGCCCAGGCAGTGTGCCATCTGCGTTCCTTCAATACCGCTGATGGTGAAAATACCGGCCTGCTGAACTTCACACAGGAAAGCGGTCTCTTCGCCCACGGTGGCGGTTACAGTCACACGAAGTACCACTTCGTAAACTTCGTCAGCCAGCTGAGAAGATGCAGTGTCCAGATCCAGTTTAACGTCCGGTTCCCACTCTTTCTGGAAAACCTGCGGTGCATTTGGCGCTTCAAAAGAGATGTCTTTGGTGAATACGCGCTGAATCTGGAATTGCATTTCGTTGGTGTTATGTTCTGACATGTGACCAAATCCTATGTATGAGATTGTCCGGCGTAAAATTACGCCTGCAGTAAGGGATCTAAACCTTCGCGATTATCGAGTGCGAATAAGTCGTCGCAGCCACCAATGTGCTGCGCATCAATAAAAATCTGAGGCACGGTGGTGCGGCCGCTACGCTTGATCATCTCTTCGCGTTTCGCCATGTCTCCATCAATGGGGATCTCCTGAAACGATACGCCTTTTTGCGTTAACAGCGCCTTCGCCCGATGGCAGTAAGGACAGGTCGCCTTGGTATACACTTCAACATTTGCCATGATCAGCACCTCTGTAAGATTATTTGCCGCGAACTAACGGCAGATTTTCGCCGCTCCAGCCACTGATACCATCTTTCAGCACTGAAACCCGCTCAAAGCCGGCCGCGCTGAGATGCGCAGCAGAATCACCCGCGCTTTGTCCGGTTGCACACACCACAATTATGGGCTGCGCTTTATGCTTTGCCAGTTCGTCGATGTTGCCTTTTTTAATCTCAGCGGCTGCGACATTCAGCGCACCTGAAATATGGCCTCTGCGGAAATCGTCGCGCGAACGCACGTCTACAACTACCGCGTCCTCTTTGTTAATCAGGCGGGTTGCTTCACCGCGGCTGATCGTTTTTACCTTAGAGAACATTCCTTTAACGGTAGTCACAATCACCAGAACGAGTAAAACGACCCATGCCAGACTCAGGATGGGGTGATTGCTTGCAAACTGCATAATTTCTTGCATGAGGGGTAACGACTCCAGACCGGGCTAATAAGCTAAAACAAGGGTTCTGAGTATACCTGCGCCACTTCGCATGTACAGATGCTATGCGGCCAGAGTATCGATTTGTGCTTCATTTTCCAAAAAAAGTGGCTGAATAGCAAAAATGGCGTAAGGCTTAATCCATGTCATTGTGAAAGTGGACATAACTGGAAAAGCAAATGCCAGTGGGGAGCACTGGTAAGCGGCGGTTCATCGTGGAATAATCATTGGCCTATGAAGGGAAAAACAACCGTTTCGCACACAAGGACCCGTCCCAACGGCGATAACCTGCCGTTGTTCACACACTTGTCCAGCCTCTCCCTTAGCCTGCTTTGTGCGGGGGCACTGTTATTGCCTGCTGCCGCCGTTAGTGCAGAAGACAGCAAATCTCAGCTGCAATCTATTCAGCAAAACATCGCTGAAAAAGAGAAAAGCGTTAAAGCGCAAAAGTTGCAGCGCAGCAAATTACTGGATCAGTTGCAGAGCCAGGAAAAAATCATCGCTCAGGCGAGCCGTCAGTTGCGTGACACCCGCAATAGCCTCAACGCCCTGAATGACGAAATCAAACAGCTTGCCACCTCCATCGCCCGCCTTGAAAAACAGCAAACCCAACAGGAAAACCTGCTTTCAGAGCAGCTTGATGCGGCGTTTCGTCAGGGTAAGCACAACGGTGTACAGCTGTTGATGGGCGGTGAAGAGAGTCAGCGCAGCGAGCGTATTCTGGCCTATTTCGGCTATCTGAATGCGGCGCGCCAGAAAAGTATCGAATCGCTGCAACAGACGCGTCAGGATTTGGCTCAGCAACGCGCCACGCTGGAGCAGAAGCAACAGCAGCAGAAAGGCTTATTAGCGCAGCAGCAGGGCCAGCAGCAGAAGCTGCAACAGGCGAGCGAAGCGCGGAAAAAAACCCTGACGACACTGGAAAGCGCGCTGGAAAAAGATCAGGCCGATCTGGTCGAGATGCGTCAGAACGAAAGCCGTCTGCAGAATAAGATCGCCCGTGCGGAACGCGAGGCGCGCGAGCGCGCCGCCCGTGAAGCGCGTGAGGCGGAAAAAGTGCGTCAGCGTCAGGCGCAGGCGAAAGCCAAAGGCTCCAGCTATCAGCCGACCCAGAGCGAACGCGAACTGGTGGCGCGCACCGGTGGACTCGGTCGCGCGGGCGGGCAGGCCTTGTGGCCGGTACGCGGACGCATTGAACATCGTTTTGGTGAACAGCTGCAGGGTGAACTGCGCTGGAAAGGACTGGTGATTGATGCGCGCGAAGGTACCGAGGTGAAAGCTATCGCCGATGGCCGCGTGCTGATGGCCGACTGGTTACAGGGCTACGGCCTGGTGGTCGTGCTGGAACATGGTAAAGGCGATATGAGCCTGTATGGCTACAACCAAAGTGCGCTGGTGAGCGTGGGTGCGCAGGTGAAGGCAGGACAGCCTATCGCACTGGTGGGCACCAGTGGTGGCCGCGGTACCCCGTCGCTCTATTTTGAAATCCGACGTCAGGGACAGGCCGTCAATCCACTCCCGTGGTTAGGAAAATAGGTTTTGCTGCAACTTCGAAAAATCCCCGTTCTGTTGAGCGCCCTGCTGTTCAGCTACGCTGCGCAGGCGGGCAAACTGGCCATTGTCATCGATGACGTAGGCTATCGCCCTGCCGAAGAGAACAAGGTCCTGCAGATGCCGCAGGTCATTTCAGTGGCGGTTTTGCCCAACGCGCCACATGCCCGTGAAATGGCCACCAAAGCGCACCAGAGTGGTCACGAAGTGTTGATCCATCTGCCCATGGCGCCGCTGAGCAAGCAGCCGCTGGAAAAAGATACCTTAACGCCGGAGATGAGCAGCGAAGAAGTTACCCGCATCATGCGCAATGCGGTTAACAACGTGCCTTATGCCGTAGGTCTGAACAACCATATGGGCAGCAGGATGACCTCCAGCCTGCCCGGCATGCAGAAAGTGATGCAGGCGCTGAACCACTACAATCTCTACTTTCTGGATAGCATGACCATCGCTAACAGTCAGGCTGTTCCTGCCGCACAGGGCACCCAGGTCAGGGTATTAAAACGCCGGGTATTTCTGGATGACAGCCAGGATATTAATGCCATCCGCCAGCAGTTCAGTCGGGCGGTGAAACTGGCGCAGCGCGACAGTTACGCCATTGCCATTGGTCATCCCCACCCTAACACCGTGCGGGTGCTGCAGCAGATGTTACCCACATTGCCAGCCGACGTTACGCTGGTTCGTCCCAGTCAGCTGCTGAACGAATCACTCCACAGCGGCTCACGGACACCTGTTGCGCCGGCAAAACCGGCGACACCGCGCTTCCAGCCTGCAGGCCTGTGTAAACCGAAACAGCCGCTGGCGCCGGTTCCTGCCACCCGAGCCTTAACGGTAATAGCGGAAAGTGTGAATAACAGCCCGCTGTTTAACACGCTAAAAAATCTGTTCTGAATTTGCTATGAATGCTAAGTGTTCAGCTTAGCGTTCATTTATACGCAGAAATTACTATAATCCTGGGTCGGGCAATAACAGGCTGTGCAGGAACAGTGATAGGGATGACGATTATTAAACAAAAAATCCTGCTGCTGGATAACGGCAGAGAGTGGGGCGGCGGCACCAACAGTATGCTGGAGCTGTTGAAGCGTATCGATCGTCAAAAGTTTGATATCACCTGCTGCTTCTATCACAACTACAGCCGTGGCAACGACGAAACCATTGAGGCCACGCTGAATGCGCTGGCTATCCCGGTCTTTTTTATTCCGCAAATCAGGCAACCACGCTGGGCAAAGTTTGTTAAAGAAGTCGCGCGGGCACTGCTGTTTTTTAATAAAAAGCTCAAGAAGCGCGCCATCGATCAGATTGATACACACTGGCGCATTATGCCCAATGCCAGCAAAATCAACTCACTGCTGCAGCTGGGGAAGTTTGACACGCTCTATATGAATAACCAGCCCAGCACCAATGTGGAAGGTTATCTGGCGGCGCGCAGCCTGGATGTTGCGGTAGTGCAACACTGCCGTATCGATCCGGTTCTGGAACCGCGGCTGGTCAGCATGGTTAATCAGGATTGCCAGGCGATCATTGCCGTGTCGCAGGGCGTGAATAACACCCTGCGCAGCCACGGTGTTGACGCGGAACGCTGTTTTACCGTCAATAACGCTATCGACATCCACCAGCCTCTGCCCGACCGCCTTGAAGTACGCCAGCGCTTTAAACTCTCCCCTTCGACCTTTGTGTTCGGCACGATTGGCTCGCTGATATTGCGTAAATCTAATCACCATATTCTGCAGGCGCTGGGCCGTTTTAAACGCGCTAATCCCGATGCCGACTGGAAGATGGTGGTGGTCGGAGCGGGTCCGGAACTTCAGCATCTGCTGCAACTCGCTACTGCAGAGAACATCCAGCAGCACGTGGTCTTTACCGGCTTTCAGAACAACGCGCTGGATTACCTCACTGCCTTTGATGCGTTTATTCTTGCCTCACGCAGTGAGGGATTACCAAGGGTTGTGCTGGAGGCGATGCTGGTGAATACCGCCGTAGTGGGATCCCGCGTGGTCGGTACTGCCGAATTGATCAGTCATGACGAAACCGGGCTGCTGTTTGACTATGGCAACGTGGTGCAACTGACCCAGCATCTGACCGCGCTGTGGCAGGATGCGGATTTACGTCAACGCCTGATCAATGCGGCAGCGAAACGCGTACGTGAACAGTACGCTATTGAAACTTATATCAGCGGCGTCGAGAATATTTTGCAAAGCGTCGTGAAAAAGAAACCTCATGCTTAATTTTTTAAATCCCCGTTATCGCCATATCAGGGCGAGTCATAACCTGCCTTATTCGCAGAAAGAGGTTCAGGGCACTGTACCGGTCACTTCTGTCGTGATCCCCTGCACCGGCGCGGACTATATCGAAGAGGCCCTGCTCAGTGCCGATTTTGCGGCGCGCTTTGCGACAGAGGCTGAAGAGATCGTGATTGTCAGCGATCAGCCGGCTCACGCCTTTGGCAGCCTGCCAGTAAAAACCCGCGTGGCGACGCTGGATGTCCCGCATCGGGAAGAGAGTTATCGCTACAAGCAGATCTATCGCAGTCGTTTGATTAAATTGCAGGCGCCCTTACAGGCAAAAGGCGACGGTATTCTGATGATCGATTCCGACCTCAATCTGCTTAAGATGCCGGAGATCATGATGAAGCCCGGCCATCTCTATTCCAGTTTTCGTCAGGGGAAAATGATTGCCAAGCTGGCTGATGCGCCGGAAGAGGCGATTCCCGCCTACTACCCGCACAGTATCCGGCCCTGGCTGGTGGATCACGTGAATGGGGCTTACCTGGCTGCCACCCGTGAGGTCTGGCAGCGCATTTCGCCGCTGTGGCTGACGCTGTTTAATGATACCTGGAATTTAATGAACGACAGCCAGCCGCCTACCGACCAGCTGCCGCTCGCGGTGTTGCTGGACATGCTGGATATTAAAACCGTCAATCTGGGCGAATGGGCCAACTGGCCGGTCTCAAAGAAAATTGGCGGTCAGTCGGCGGTGATCCCGCCTGAAGTGGTAGGCGCACATGGCGGCTTTCCGCTGTCGGAATGGCAAAAATACCTCGCCGATCCGCAACAGCCGCTGAACTTCAAAGGCCAGGACTACACGCGCAAAGTGCGCTACCTGACCGATGAAGAGAAAAAACAAAGCTAATCATGCGGCCGCCCTGGCGGCCGTTGTTTTAATCCCAGCTCAGTATCACCTTTCCCGAGCGTCCAGAACGCATCTCATCAAAGCCCTGCTGGAAATCGTCGATTCCATAGCGATGGGTAATAACCGGCGTTAAATCAAGCCCGGACTGGATCAGCGCCGCCATTTTATACCAGGTTTCAAACATCTCCCGGCCATAAATGCCCTTGATAAAAAGCCCTTTGAAGATCACCTGGTTCCAGTCGATCGCCATTTCACCCGGCGGGATGCCCAGCAGTGCAATCCGCCCTCCGTGGTTCATTACCTCCAGCAATGAACGGAAGGCAGGCGGTGCACCAGACATCTCCAGTCCGACATCGAATCCCTCCGTCATGCCCAGCGAGTGCATCACGTCTCGCAGATCCTCATTCGCCACATTGACCGCGCGCGTGACGCCCATTTTGCGCGCCAGTGCCAGACGATACTCATTGATGTCCGTGATCACCACGTTACGTGCGCCGACATGGCGACAGACCGCGGCGGCCATGATGCCGATAGGACCCGCGCCGGATATCAGCACATCCTCACCCACCAGATCGAACGATAGCGCGGTATGCACGGCGTTGCCGAACGGATCAAAGATTGCCGCCAGCTCATCGGAAATGTTGTCGGGAATTTTGAACGCATTGAAGGCCGGGATAACCAGATACTCCGCAAAGCAGCCCTGGCGGTTAACGCCTACACCCATTGTGTTACGGCATAAATGCGTTCGCCCGGCACGGCAATTACGGCAATGTCCGCAGGTGATGTGCCCTTCGCCCGAGACCCGATCGCCAATCGTAAAGCCTTTCACTTCCTGTCCTATCGCAACCACTTCCCCCACATATTCATGACCGACAATCATCGGTACCGGAATGGTTTTGCGCGACCAGTCATCCCAGTTGTAGATATGGACATCGGTACCGCAGATAGCGGTTTTGCGAATCTTAATCAGCAAATCGTTGTGGCCCGGCTCCGGAACCGGCGCATCGGTCACCATCCAGATGCCCGTTTCCTTCTTCAGTTTGGCGAGTGCTTTCATGACGGACTCCTCAGGCGATAACGCCCAGTTGTTTGCCGATACGGGTAAAGGCCGCCACCGCACGTTCCAGCTGTTGCTGGGTATGCGCCGCAGAGATTTGGGTGCGAATGCGTGCCTGACCTTTTGGCACCACCGGATAGAAGAAGCCGGTAACGTAGATGCCTTCCTGTTGCAGCAGGCGGGCGAACTCCTGGGCGACGCTGGCTTCACCCAGCATCACCGGGATAATGGCGTGATCGGCTCCCGCCAGCGTAAAGCCCGCCGCCGTCATCTGCTCCCGGAAGTAACGGGCGTTGTCCCACAGACGCTGACGCAGCCCGTCGCCTTCACTGAGCAGATCCAGCACCCGCAGCGAGGCGGCAACAATGGCCGGGGCCAGCGAGTTAGAGAACAGATAGGGACGGGAACGCTGGCGCAGCCACTCCACCACTTCTGCTTTTGCTGCGGTGTAGCCACCGGAGGCGCCACCCAGCGCTTTACCCAGCGTGCCGGTAATGATGTCGACCCGGCCCATCACATCGCAATATTCATGGGTTCCGCGTCCGGCGTTCCCGACAAAGCCCACCGCATGGGAATCATCCACCATCACCAGCGCAGAAAACTCATCGGCCAGATCGCAGATAGCGGGCAGATTCGCAATCACCCCATCCATTGAGAAGACCCCATCGGTGGCGATCAGAATATGACGCGCGCCTTTATCGCGCGCTTCCTGCAAGCAGGCGCGCAGCTGCGCCATATCGTTATTGGCATAGCGGTAACGCTGCGCTTTGCACAGCCGGACGCCATCGATAATGGAAGCGTGGTTCAGCGCATCAGAGATGACGGCATCCTGCGCATCGAGCAGGGTTTCAAACAGGCCGCCATTGGCATCGAAACAGGAGGAGTAAAGAATGGCATCCTCCATGCCGAGAAAGTCTGCCAGCCGCTTTTCCAGCTGCTTATGACTATCCTGCGTGCCGCAAATAAAGCGCACCGACGCCATACCAAAACCATGCGAATCCATCCCCTCTTTCGCCGCCTGAATCAGCGCCGGATGGTTCGCTAAACCTAAGTAGTTATTGGCACAGAAGTTAATCACCGCCGGAGCGCCGCCAACCGCGATCTCCGTCTGCTGGGCAGAGGTGATGATCCGCTCCTGTTTAAACAGTCCTTCCTGACGTGCATCATCAAGTTGCTGACGAAGTTGTTGATAAAATTGCGCAGGCATCATTGCTCTCCTCAGATGGCAAAAATCTGGCATATCTTACTGAACAGGCCGCTTCTTCACGATAAATCGCCCAACAGAATGTCATTTTTGCAGCATAGTTCACGCCACAAGGATGTACGCACAAAGCGTTACAGAGTCATCTGGCTGTCTGCACCCTGATGAAATGTTATGATGTGAGATATTCGTGTGTGAAACCTCCTGTTTCACCCCACAACGTTGAAGGTAACAACATGATTATCGTAACTGGCGGCGCAGGAATGATTGGCAGCAACATCGTCAAAGCGCTGAACGATCGCGGTCACACCGACATTCTGGTGGTGGATAATCTGAAGGATGGCACCAAGTTTGCCAATTTAGTCGACCTGGATATCGTCGATTACATGGACAAAGAAGAGTTCCTGATGAGCGTGATGGCGGGCGATGATTTAGGCCCGATCGAAGCGGTGTTCCATCAGGGCGCCTGCTCCTCCACCACCGAGTGGGATGGCAAGTACATGATGGAGAACAACTATCAGTACTCCAAAGAGCTGCTGCACTTCTGTCTTGAGCGCGAGATCCCGTTCCTCTACGCCTCTTCCGCAGCGACCTACGGCGGACGCAACGAGAATTTCATTGAAGAGCGTCAGTATGAGCAGCCGCTTAATGTTTATGGCTACTCTAAGATGCTGTTCGACCATTACGTCCGTCAGATGCTGCCGGAAGCGAACTCGCCGGTATGCGGCTTCCGCTATTTCAACGTCTATGGACCGCGTGAAGGCCACAAGGGCAGCATGGCAAGCGTGGCCTTCCATCTGAACACGCAGATCAGCAACGATGAAAATCCAAAACTGTTTGAAGGCAGCGACGGCTTTAAACGTGATTTCATCCACGTTGATGATGTTGCGGAAGTGAACCTGTGGTGCTGGGAAAATGGCGTCTCCGGGATTTACAACTGTGGCACAGGCCGCGCCGAGTCCTTCCAGGAAGTGGCTGACGCAGTACTGAAGTTCCACCAGAAAGGTCAGATCGAGTACATCCCGTTCCCGGAAAAACTCAAAGGACGGTACCAGGCCTATACTCAGGCCGATCTCACTAAGCTGCGTGCGGCCGGCTACGACAAGCCATTTAAAACGGTGGCGCAGGGCGTCGCTGACTATATGGTCTGGCTGAACCGTAACGCATAAAGGAAGCTGCTCCGGCGATGAAAATTCTGGTAATCGGCCCGTCGTGGGTCGGCGATATGATGATGTCGCAAAGTCTCTATCGCACCCTCAAGGCCGAACATCCCGATGCGGTGATTGACGTGATGGCACCTGCATGGTGCCGTCCGTTGTTGTCACGCATGCCGGAGGTGAATCAGGCGCTGGCGATGCCGCTTGGGCATGGCGCACTGGAAATCGGTGAGCGTCGCCGGTTGGGCAAAGTGCTGCGCGCCAGTCACTACGACCGTGCTTATGTGCTGCCTAACTCCTTCAAGTCGGCGCTGGTCCCCTTCTTTGCCGGAATAAAACGCCGCGTCGGCTGGCGCGGTGAAATGCGCTATGGCCTGCTGAATGATTTGCGCGTGCTGGACAAAGCCGCGTTTCCGCTGATGGTTGAGCGTTACGTTGCGCTGGGCTACGACACACCTGTTGCGTCGGCGGCGCAGCTGCCACAGCCGCTGTTGTGGCCAAAACTGCAGGTTGAAGAGCAGGAAAAAATTGAAACGGCCGCACAGTTTCAGCTCGCCGCGACCCGTCCGGTCATCGGTTTTTGTCCGGGCGCTGAATTTGGTCCGGCCAAACGCTGGCCGCACTATCACTACGCCACGCTGGCCCGCCAGTTGATTGCTGAAGGCTTTCAGATCGTGCTGTTTGGCTCCGCCAAAGATCGCCCGACCGGCGAAGAGATTATCGCGGCGCTGCCCGAAGAGGCTCGCGGCCACTGCCGTAATCTGGCGGGTGAAACCCAGCTGGAACAGGCGGTGATTCTGCTGGCACAATGCCGTGCCGTGGTCAGCAACGACTCCGGCCTGATGCATATCGCCGCGGCGCTGGATCGTCCACTGGTGGCACTCTATGGACCAAGCAGTCCTGACTTTACGCCGCCGCTGGCAAAGCAGGCGCGAATTATTCGCCTGATTACCGGCTATCACAAAGTGCGCAAAGGCGATGCCGAACAGGGCTATCACCAGAGCCTGATCGATATTCAGCCTGAACGTGTACATCAGACGCTGAGCGAACTGCTCGCGCCACAGGAGGTGCCATGCACGTCCTGATTGTTAAAACCTCATCAATGGGCGATGTGCTGCATTCGCTCCCGGCACTGACCGATGCAATGCATGCCATTCCCGGCATCCGTTTCGACTGGGTAGTGGAAGAGAATTTCGCACAGATCCCTGGCTGGCATCCCGCAGTAGATAAGGTGTTACCGGTTGCGATTCGCCGCTGGCGCAAACACTGGTTTGGCAGTCAGCAGCGTGAAGAGCGCGTGCTGTTTAAGCGCGCGTTACAGTCACGTGAGTACGATATCGTGATTGATGCACAGGGCCTGATCAAAAGTGCCGCGCTGGTCACCCGCTTATCGAAAGGGGTGAAACATGGGCAGGACAGCCGCAGCGCGCGTGAGCCGTTCGCCAGTTGGTGGTATGACATCCGCCATGAGGTCAGTAAGCGACAGCACGCGGTTGAGCGGACGCGCGAACTGTTCGCCAAAAGCCTGGGCTATGAAAAACCGCAAAGTCAGGGTGACTACGCGATTGCCGGACACTTTCTGCATCATCTGCCCGCTGACGCACATCATTACCTGGTCTTTCTGCATGCCACAACGCGTGACAACAAGCATTGGCCGGAATCACACTGGCGACAGCTGATTGAGCAGATGCAGCCCAGCGGGTTGCGGGTGAAATTGCCCTGGGGTGCTGAACATGAGCATCAGCGTGCGCAGCGCCTTGCAGAAGGATTTGAGCATGTCGATGTACTGCCTAAGCTGACGCTGGAAGCGATAGCACAACAGCTGGCGGGCGCACGCGCGGTGGTCTCAGTGGATACCGGATTGAGCCATCTGACGGCGGCACTGGATCGCCCCAACCTCACGCTGTATGGTCCGACCGATCCTGGATTGATTGGCGGTTACGGGCAGAACCAACAGGCACTGAGCGCCCCGAATCATAATCTGGCAGAGCTGACTGCTGACACGGTGGCAGAGAAACTGCGGGCCGTTATTACGGAAAACATGCCATGAACTATGTGCTGATCTACCTGCTGTTGCTGCCTTTCCGGGCCATAATGCGGCTGTTTTACCAGCCAACCGGACGCAGCCTGATCATCCAGACGGCAAAGATTGGTGATTTTATTAATATCACCCCGATGCTGCGCGCACTGGGTCAGTCTGAGTTGCTGATCAGCAAAGCGGTGGAGCCGCTGGCGCGTCACGATGACACGGTCAGCCGCTATTTCCTGATTGAAGAGGCGAAGCGCAGCTTTTTTGCCAAACTGAAGCTCGCGTTCACGCTGATGAACCGCTATGACAACGTCTATCTGGTGCAGCCAAACAGCGTGAACCTGTTTTTCGCCGCGCTCTGCAACGCATCGAACAAGCAGTTTCTGCGCACCTATGTGCGTAAGTCCTACCATAAGACCTTCTATCGCAGCGCCAGCGGTATTGTCGACCACACCAAAACGGATTTAACGCTCGACAGCTACCTGAAGCTGATTAATCGTGACTACCGCTACACCGATTTCCCTAAGCATGCGACCTCACCGCTCTGGCAGCCGCCTGCGCCGCCCGCCGCGCTGCTTAATCCGCGCAGCGGTATTAAAATTGGCATCAGTATTTCTGCTGGTAACCGGGCTAAAACCATTCCTGCCAGCATCTGGCAGCAGCTGATGGCGTCGCTGGCTGACCTGCCCTGCACCTTTTATGTGTTTGGCCCACCGGCTGAGCAGCCGTGGCTGGATGAGTTACTGAGCCTGACCGGCCCGAAAGACAATATCGTCAGTCTGATTGGTGAGCTAAAACTGGAAGAGGTTCCGTGGGCCATTGCACAGATGGATTTCTACATCTCCTCTGACTCTGGCAATGCTTATATTGCGGATGCGCAGCAGATACCGGTGATCATGCTTTACGGGCCGTGTGAAGTCAGGGAACAGCGTCCGGTCAATAACGTTTTGTTTATCGGACCGGATAATATTGCTGCGTCGACGTTCGTTTTTGCCACCCGTTTTCAGTTTGATCAGCCTGCTGAAAAATTATTCGGGCTGGATCACGATAAACTGACTAGAATACAAACGTTTATTACTCATAATCTGGAATAGTGAAGCGTAATGGCAATTACCCCTCTTGCTGAGGCCGTTCAGCAAAGTCAGCTGCTGGTTAACACGCTTGCTGACACGGATGATAATCCGGTTCATGTTGCGTTTGGCATCAACTACGCCTACGCGCGTGGCCTGGGCATTACGTTGTTTTCACTTCTCAGCCATCATCCTGATACCGCTTTCCACGCCCATGTTTTTTCAGACTCGCTTTGCGAAGAGGATGTGGAAAAACTGCGTTCACTGGCCACGGGCCATCGTCTGGCGATCACGCTGCATATCTTTAACCGTGCCTGGGTTGATCAGCTGCCTGCGGTCGGACGCTATCCCAAAAGTATCCACTACCGTTTCCTGATCCCGGAAACCGTAGCGAGCTACAGCGATCGGGTGATCTATATTGATGCTGACACCCTGGTGGTGGGCGACTACTCTCCCCTGTTCACGCTGGATATCACTGATTACACGCTGGCGGCCTGTAATGACACACCGCGAGCGCGACATAACCAGTGCGCAAGGCTGGGGCTGAAGCACCACCACTATTTCAACTCCGGCTTTATGCTGATTAATATTCCACGCTGGCTCGAAAGGCAGACCACCGCGCGCATTACCGACGTGCTGGTAACGCGGGGCGCAGAGTTTGGTTTTCCCGATCAGGATGCGCTGAATATCGTGCTGGAGGATGAGGTCCTGATCCTGCCAGACCGCTATAACCACATTTACGACATCATCGCCAATAAAGTCTGGGATCACACGAGCGTGCCAGAAGAGACGGTAATGATTCACTACACCGGTAAATGCAAACCCTGGCATGCATGGGCTGGCAGCGAGCTTTCCCAGCGCTACTACAGCTATTACCAGCGCTCCCCCTGGGCTTCACAACCGCTTGATACGCCAAAGCATTATAAAGAGATGAAGCGATTCGCCCGCGTAAAATGGCATCAGAAACAGTATGCTGAAAGCCTGAGCTGGATGATGAAGTATGTCAGTCTCAAGTTTTTTAAACAGAGTGAGCAATAGCACACTCAGGTTTATCAGATTGATACGGGCGCTGTTATTTCAGCGCCTGACTTTCCCGCCATTTATCCCGCCGGCTGTTTGCCACGACCTCTGTAATAACGACGCTGACAGCAAGCCAGCATAATAATCTGTTTACCTGCACGGCCACATTGCGTAAAAAAAGCGCATATAGCGCATTATTATTGTCGGGCGTGGTTTTTAGTAAAGCAGGGATGCAACATCGTTTTATAATTGTGAACTCCCTGATTTCACTCTGCTGATTTGGAAATGATTTATGACGAGGCAACGCCTTTTCGCAGTGAATACAATGCTGGTGCAGATATTGTCATGAGTACTTCTCCTCTGCTGAGTATCATTACCCCGATGTACAATGCGGGCGGCATGTTTGATGAGTTCATGCAGTCACTGCTGGCGCAGACGCTGACTCTGCTTGAGATCATTATCGTCGATGACGGTTCAACCGATGGCTCAGGCGAGCGCGCCGATCAGTATGCACAGCAGCATTCTCACATTCGTGTGATACATCAGGAAAATGGCGGCGTCTCGCGCGCCCGCAACGCCGGACTGGCGATTGCCCGCGGGAAATATGTCACCTTCCCTGATGCGGATGACACCATGCAACCCGATATGTATCAGACTCTGGTGACACTGGCGGAGGCAGATAATCTGGATGCGGCACAGTGCAACGCCGAGTGGTTTTTCAAACACAGCCAGCGGGTAAAGCCGCTGATTCCGCTGGATCGCCTGCGCAGCACGCCGGTACTGAGCGGTGCCGACTGGCTGAATACCGCGCTGAAAACCCATCGTTATATGCATGTGGTCTGGCTGGGCATCTATCGCCGGGAACTGATTGAGCAGCATCAGTTGCAGTTTGAACCCGGCCTGCATCATCAGGATATTCCCTGGACCACCGAGTTTATGCTGCTGGCAAAACGCGTGCGTTATACCGAAGCGGTACTCTATCGCTACTATATGCACGACGCCTCAATCAGCAATCGCAAACGTACCGGCGAGCGCAACGTAGAGTATCAGCGTCACTACATGAAGATTGCGCGACTGCTGGAAGAGCTCAATGACCGCTATCGTGACCGCGTGAAGATCTACCCGTCGTTTCACTATCAGGTGACCCATGAAGCGCTCAGTGTTTGCCACAGTGTAAGACGTGAGCCTGACGCCCGCGCACGCCAGGCAATCATTGCCGAGCTGTTCGCCACCCGGACACACCTGCGCATGTTACGCAACGCCCGGGGAATTAAGCAGTGGTATCAGTTGCTGTTGTGGCTGGCCCGGCTCTATCGCTGGCGTGATAAATAACCTTTGAGGCTGGCTTTATCCTAAAAAGGGTTTGCCCTACAATCGGTTCACTGAATTCTGAGAACTCTTGTTTATGGCCAGCCTGACTCCAGCAAACATCTCTCCAAAAAATATATTACTGATTAAGCTGCGCCATCATGGTGACATGCTGCTCACAACGCCCGCCATCAATGCGCTTCATGAGCGTTATCCGCAGGCCAGCATCGACGTGTTGCTCTATCAGGAGACGCGTCCGATGCTGGAAGCGCATCCGGCTATCCGCCATTTGCACGTCATCGATCGTAAATGGAAGCAGGAGGGCACCTGGCGCAAGCTGGGCCATGAGCGTGCATTAATTCGCGCCATACGTGACGCACATTATGATCTGGTGATTAATCTGGCCGATCAGTGGCGGGCTGCCCTGATTACGCGTCTCTCCGCGGCGCCAGTACGTATCGGTTTCGCTTTTAAAAAACGTGATAACGTCCTGTGGCGATGGTGTCACAACCAGCTGGTCTCCACACACAATCACAGCAAGCTGCATACCGTTGAGCAGAATATGTCGGCGCTGTCACCTCTCGGCATCAGCAGCGACGGCGCACGTGTCTCAATGCACTACAGCGACGCTGACCAGCAAATTGTGCTGACCCGACTGGCAGAGCATCAGGTAACCGCGCCCTATATTGTGGTGCAGCCGACCTCACGCTGGGGCTTTAAATGCTGGGAAGAGGAGAGCGTTGCTGCCACGCTCGATCAGCTGGCGCAGCCGGGCCGCAAAGTGGTGCTGACCGCCGGGCCGGACAAACAGGAGCTGGCGATGATCAACCGCATTCGGGCACTGTGTGCGTCGCCGGATGTGGTTTCGCTGGCCGGTCAGTTTACTCTGCCACAGCTGGCGGCGCTTATCGATCATGCCCGACTGTTTATTGGTGTCGACTCTGCACCAATGCACATGGCCGCCGCACTTGAAACGCCCTGTATTGCGCTGTTTGGCCCGACCAAGCTGCAGCACTGGCGGCCATGGGGCGACAATAATCATGTCATCTGGGCGGGGGATTATGGCCCGCTGCCCTCACCCGATTCCATCGACACCAAAACAGACCAGCGTTATCTGTCGGCCATTCCGGTGAAGGATGTGGTCGCGGCAGCGAGGAGCTATCTGAATGAGTAAGTTACGGCTGGCGATTGTCCGGCAGAAATATCGTCCGGATGGCGGTGCCGAGCGTTTTATCTCGCGCGCGCTGGAAGCGCTGGGCAGCGAGCAGCTCGATCTCAACATCATTACCCGCAGCTGGCAGGGCACACCCAATCCTGACTGGCATCTGCATATCTGTAATCCTGCAAAGCTGGGCCGGGTATCCCGTGAGCGCGGTTTTGCCCTTGCAGCACGCGCCTGCTGGGAGCGCGAAAAGTTCGATATTGTGCAAAGCCACGAGCGCATCGCGGGCTGTGATATTTTTCGCGCGGGTGATGGTGTTCATCGCGTCTGGCTGGAACAGCGCGCCCGCATCGTCTCATCGTGGCAACGACTGAGTGCTGTGCTCAGCCCTTATCATCGCTATGTCCTGCAGGCGGAAGCGGAGATGTTTAACTCTCCGAAGCTGAAAGCGGTGATCTGTAATTCTGAGATGGTAAAGCGCGATATCCTGCGCTGTTTCTCGCTCGACGCCGGAAAAATCCACGTTATTCATAATGCTATCGATGCCAGCCGTTTCCAGCCCGCCACGGAAGCTGCACGTCGCGCCACCCGTCAGCAGCTGGCGCTGCCCGATGCGGCCACCGTACTGATTTATGTCGGCTCCGGCTTTGAACGCAAGGGGTTGAAAGCGGCGATACAGGCGCTGGCTGCCAGCGACCGTTATCTGATTGTGGTGGGTCAGGATAAGCAACTGCAGCGGTATCAGCAGCTGGCAAATCAGCTTAACTGTCTGGACCGCCTGCGCTTTGTCGGCGTACAGCAGGATGTGCAGCCGTTCTATCACGCGGCTGATGGCCTGCTGCTGCCCACCCTCTACGATCCTTTTCCTAATGTGGTACTGGAGGCGATGGCCTGCGGCTTACCGGTGATTACCAGCACTGGCTGCGGTGGCGCAGAATTTATTACCGCTGGTCAGGAAGGCTTCGTCTGTGATGCGTTGGATATCAACGGGTTAAATCAGGCTGTTAATGCATTACCGGCGCTTTCCGTCGATTCACGAATGGGTGACGCGGCGCGGCGCAAAATTGAACCTTATGGTCCACAACGGCTGGCGCAGGCGCTGACTTCGCTTTATCAGCAGGTCCTGAGCAGCAACTGACAATGTGGGATGAGTGCATGCGGGGTTTCTGATAACATGCCGCCATCTGATTTTAATCTGCTTTTAGACGCGAATTTGCTGTAACGGTAACTATGACGACCTTTTACACCGCATTGCTCTACTTAATTCAGCCACTGATTTGGCTGCGCCTGTGGCTGCGCGGTCGTAAAGCGCCTGCCTATCGCAAACGCTGGGCAGAACGCTATGGCTATTGTGTCGGCAAAGTTAAGCCCGACGGCATTGTGCTGCACTCGGTCTCTGTGGGTGAAACCCTGGCTGCGATCCCGCTGGTGCGCGCTCTGCGTCATCGTTACCCGACCCTGCCGATTACCGTCACCACCATGACGCCTACCGGCTCTGAACGCGCGCAATCTGCATTTGGCAAAGATGTGCATCACGTCTATCTGCCTTATGATCTGCCGGGTTCGATTAATCGTTTTCTGGATACGGTCAACCCACGCCTGGTGATCATCATGGAAACCGAGCTGTGGCCGAATATTATCCGCATTCTGCACCAGCGTAATATTCCGCTGGTGATCGCCAATGCCCGCCTCTCGGCCCGATCGGCCAAAGGCTACCGCAAGCTGGGTAAATTCATGCGCCGACTGTTGCAGAGCATCACGCTTATCGCGGCGCAGAATGCGGAAGATGGCGACCGCTTCCTGAGCCTGGGCCTGAAACGTTCTCAACTAACGATTACCGGCAGCCTGAAGTTTGATATTTCCGTGACGCCAGAACTGGCCGCCAGAGCGGTGACGCTGCGTCGTCAGTGGGCGCCGCGCCGTCCGGTGTGGATCGCCACCAGCACGCACGAAGGTGAAGAGGCCATTGTGCTGGATGCTCATCGCCGCCTGCTGCAGACGTTTCCGGATTTGCTGCTGATTCTGGTGCCCCGCCATCCCGAGCGTTTTAACGATGCCCGTGAACTCACGCAGGAACGCGGCTTCAGTTTTATCCTGCGCAGCAGCGGCGAGATCCCGTCTGGCTCAACGCAGGTGGTCATCGGAGACTCAATGGGCGAACTGATGCTGCTATACGGCATTGCCGATCTGGCCTTTGTCGGCGGCAGCCTGGTTGAACGGGGTGGACACAACCCGCTGGAGCCTGCTGCCCATGCGCTTCCGGTTCTGATGGGACCCCATATCTGGAACTTCAAAGATATCTGCAGCAAGTTGCAGGAAGGCCAGGGGCTGATCACCGTCACCGACGTGATTTCGCTGGAAAAAGAGGTCACCAACCTGTTACAGGATGATGATTACCGCCGTTATTACGGACGTCATGCGGTAGACGTGCTGCACCAGAATCAGGGTGCGCTACAGCGTCTGCTACAGTTACTCGAACCGCATCTGCCACCACGGGCCCACTAATGTCAGCACGCCAACGTCTTTCCGTGGTGATGATCGCCAAAAACGAAGCGGAACTGCTGCCTGAATGCCTGGCCTCGGTCAGCTGGGCCGATGAAATTATCGTGCTGGACTCAGGCAGCCATGACAACAGTGTCGAGATCGCCACGCAGGCTGGGGCGAAGGTCTACCTCAATGATGACTGGCAGGGCTATGGTATCCAGCGCCAGCGCGCGCAGCACTATGCCACCGGCGACATGATTCTGATGATCGATGCGGATGAACGCGTGACACCTGAACTGCGCGCCGCGATTGAGCAGGTGCTGGTCGCGCCACCCAGCCGTACGGTTTATAGCCTGGGCCGCAGTAATCTGTTTCTCGGCCGCTTTATGCGCCATAGCGGCTGGTATCCTGACCGCGTCATGCGACTCTACCCACGCACCTTCCGCTACAATGACAATCTGGTGCATGAATCACTGCAAAGTGACGGCGCGCCGGTGGTGGCATTACCCGGCGATCTGCAGCATCTGACCTGCCGCGATTTAATCGCCTTTCAGCGCAAGCAGCTGGCTTATGCCGAAGCCTGGGCTACGGAACGCCATCGGCGCGGTAAGCGTTGCAGCCTGTTTTCTCTGTTCAGCCATACGCTGGGCGCGTTTATGAAAACCCTGCTGCTGCGTGCCGGTTTTCTCGACGGAAAGCAGGGCTGGATTCTGGCGGTGGTCAATGCGCAATATACCTTCAATAAATATTCAGCCCTCTGGGCGCTGAATCATGCTTCGGCAAAAGGGCGAGTATGATCACGAAAGCCATCTATCCCGGAACGTTCGATCCTGTGACGCTCGGCCATCTCGACATCGTGACGCGGGCAGCGCAGATGTTTGATCAGGTCATTCTGGCCGTTGCCGCCAGCCCCAGCAAAAAACCAATGTTCAGCCTGGATGAGCGCGTGGCGCTGGCCGGTGAAGTGATAGCCCATCTGCCCAACGTTGAGGTGGTCGGATTCAGCGACCTGATGGCGAATTTCGCCCGTGACCAGCAGGCGAATGTGCTGGTTCGTGGCTTGCGTGCGGTGTCAGACTTTGAATATGAAATGCAGCTGGCGCAGATGAATCGTCACCTGCTGCCAACGCTGGAGAGTGTTTTCCTGATGCCGTCTGAAGGCTTCTCGTTTATCTCATCTTCGCTGGTCAAAGAGGTGGCGCGTCACGGCGGCGATGTTACCGCCTTCCTGCCCGCGCCGGTGCATCAGGCATTGCTGGCTAAACTGGCTTAATGCTGGCAGTTCGGGCACCAGTAGGTGCTGCGCTGCCCGTGTCTGCCGCTGACAATCGGCGTACCGCATGCCCGGCAGGGTTCGCCTGCCCGCCCATAAACCTGTAACTGCTGTGCAAAATAGCCGGGTTTACCGTCGCTCTGTAAGAAGTCACGCAGTGTGGTTCCGCCCTGCTCAATGGAGCGTAACAGCACCGCTTTGATGGTATTGACCAGCAGTTCCGCTTCGGCCTGCGACAGACTGCCGGCAGCACGATCGGGAATGATCCCGGCGGTAAACAGTGACTCGCTGGCGTAAATGTTGCCCACGCCCACCACCACTTTGTTATCCATCAGCCACTGCTTGATGAGCGTCCGCTTGCCGCGTGACTTCTCAAACAGGTAAGCGCCGTCAAACTCCTCGCTAAGCGGCTCCGGCCCGAGATGTGCCAGCACGCTGCTGCCCGCCAGATCGCTGCTCCAGAGCCATGCACCAAAGCGGCGCGGGTCGGTGTAGCGCAGCACTTTGCCGTTGCTCATGACCAGATCAACATGGTCATGCTTCGCCGCTGGCAGCTCTTCTGACAGCACGCGCAGGCTACCGGACATGCCAAGGTGGATAATGATCCAGCCATGCGGCAGCTCCAGCAGCAGATATTTAGCCCGGCGCTGCACACTGAGCACCGGCTGATCGCTCAGCGCCAGGATCTCCTGCGAAACAGGCCAGCGCAAACGTGAATTACGCACCACGGCGTGAAGGATGGTTTCACCGACCAAATGCGGTTCGATACCGCGACGGCTGGTTTCAACCTCTGGCAACTCTGGCATACCCTCTCCTCAGCGTTTTACACAAACAAAAAACCCGGCCGGAGCCGGGTTTTTAGCAGAACACTAAAATTACTTAATTTTAGCTTCTTTGTAGAGCACATGCTGACGTACAACCGGATCGAACTTTTTCAGTTCCAGCTTCTCTGGTTTAGTACGTTTGTTCTTCGTGGTGGTATAGAAGTGACCTGTACCAGCAGAGGAAACCAGCTTGATCTTCTCACGAATACCTTTAGCCATGATTCAGTTCCTTAGTACCTTAGTACTTCTCACCACGGGCACGCATATCGGCTAACACCGTATCAATGCCCTTTTTATCAATAATACGCATACCTTTAACAGATACACGCAGAGTAACGAAGCGCTTCTCGCTCTCAACCCAAAAACGGTGTGAGTGCAGGTTCGGAAGGAAACGGCGTTTCGTCGCGTTCATTGCGTGGGAACGGTTGTTACCCGTCACCGGACGCTTTCCAGTTACCTGGCAGACTCGTGACATGTCAATATCTCCAAAAATCAAATCAGCTCGAGCTTTAAAAATTAGGTTTGGGCCGCCTCGTCAGGCTTGCAGCCCGCCAGGCGAATTCCATGGAACCCGCTAAGCTGGCCTAACCGCCAAACCCGAGATTCTCAAAGGTGGCGTAGTATACGCCGCTCAGCCCAAGTGCTCAAGTCCCGAACAGATAAAGATCCCGAATGATCGGGCAAAAAGCCGCCACCTGGCGTGAAATTTCCCCCTGTCAGAGCCATCCCCGCTCGGCAAAGGAGACATATTCGCCATGACCAATCACCAGATGATCGAGCAGACGGATGTCGAGTAGCTGGCAGGCTTCGCTGACTTTATGGGTCACTTCACGGTCTGCACGGCTCGGCTCCGCCATGCCCGACGGGTGATTATGCGCCAGTATCAGAGCGGCAGCATTGAGCTTCAGCGCTTCCCGGACGATCTCGCGGGGGTGAACTTCCACGCTGTTAATGGAACCAGAGAACATATTTTGTGCCCGCAGCACCCGATGCTGATTATCCAGAAACAGTGCCATGAAGATCTCGCGCTCCTGATGGGCTAACAGACTTTGCAGATACTGGCGCGTGATTTGTGGATTTTCCATTGCGCTTTCGCGGGCCAGCTTACTGGCGAAAAAACGCTTCGCCAGTTCGGCAATCGCATGAAGCTGTGCCAGCTTGGCATCGCCGACCCCTTTGATTTCACCGAATGCCGCTTTGTCTGACGTCATGAGCTGATAAAGCGAGCCAAAACCGTCCAGCATCTGTCCGGCCAGCTCCAGGACGTTCTGTCCAGGCGATCCGGTACGGAGAAAAATGGCCAGTAGTTCGGTATCGCTGAGGGCATGCGCACCCAGCTTCCGGAGTTTTTCCCGTGGTCCCTTTATTTTCATGTCCGCTCTCCCTGAGATGAGCCTCAGCATGGCCCATCATGAAGAGTGCAGCTATCAGTGAAGCTGCAATCTACGAGATGGCTCGCAAACGCAGTCAGTGAAAAGGCGCATCCGCGCTTTTGTGATAAAGTCCGTGCATTCGCCGCCGCGAGCGGCAGAGAGCTTAGTGAGGCCAACATCATGATGGGATTAGCCGGCAAAAAAATTCTTCTTGGCGTGAGCGGCGGTATTGCTGCTTATAAAGCACCTGAGCTGGTGCGCCGCCTGCGCGATCGCGGTGCTGATGTCCGCGTGATGATGACAGAGGGTGCGAAAGCATTTATTACTCCGCTCAGCCTGCAGGCTGTCTCCGGCTATCCGGTATTTGACGATCTGCTTGATCCGGCAGCGGAGGCGGCGATGGGTCATATTGAACTGGCAAAATGGGCCGACCTTATTGTGCTGGCACCGGCCACTGCTGACCTGATTGCCCGTATTACTGCCGGTATGGCAAACGATCTGGTGACGACCGCCGTGTTAGCGACGGCCTCACCCGTGGCAGTAGTGCCCGCTATGAATCAGCAGATGTATCGTGCGGCGGTGACCCAGCATAATCTGCAGAGCCTGCAGGCGCGTGGCGTGCTGATTTGGGGACCGGACAGCGGCAGCCAGGCCTGCGGCGATGTCGGGCCGGGCCGGATGCTCGACCCGCTGGTGATTGTTGACCATGCGGTGCAGTGGGCTACGCCCGTCAACGATCTGCAACATCTCAACATTATGATTACCGCCGGCCCTACCCGTGAGGCGCTGGACCCGGTGCGCTACATCACTAACCACAGCTCCGGCAAAATGGGCTTTGCTATTGCCGACGCCGCCGCCAGACGCGGTGCACAGGTCACGCTGGTCAGCGGCCCGGTCACCCTGTCTGCGCCAGCGGGTGTGCGGCGAATTGATGTGACCAGCGCGCTGGAGATGCAGGCCGCCGTCATGAGTGAGATAGATAAACAACATATTTTCATTGCAAGCGCAGCCGTGGCAGACTACCGGGCAGCCGATATTGCGGCCGATAAAATCAAGAAACAGGGCGGCGATGATAACGTCACGCTGAACCTGGTACAGAATCCCGATATTGTTGCCGGCGTCGCTGCACTTCAGGAAAACCGGCCATTCGTCGTTGGATTTGCTGCTGAAACACAGAATGTGGAAGAATACGCCCGGCAAAAACGGGTGCGCAAGAATCTGGATCTGATCTGCGCTAACGACGTCGCTAAAGCCGGACAGGGGTTTAATAGCGACACCAATGCTCTTCACCTTTTTTGGCAGGATGGAGAAAAACGCTTACCGCTCAGCGATAAGTCTCTCCTTGGCCAACAATTAATAGACGAGATTGTCAGCCGTTATGATGAAAAAAATAGACGTTAAAATCCTGGATCCGCGCGTCGGCAAAGAGTTTCCACTGCCGACCTACGCGACTTCAGGTTCCGCTGGGTTAGATTTACGCGCCTGCATTGATGATGTTCTCGACATCGCACCAGGCACCACAACGCTGGTTCCGACCGGCCTGGCAATTCATATTGCCGACCCCGATCTGGCCGCTGTGATCCTGCCGCGCTCAGGCCTTGGCCATAAACATGGCATCGTGCTGGGCAACCTGGTGGGTCTGATTGACTCCGACTATCAGGGACAGCTGATGGTCTCGGTCTGGAATCGCGGCCAGGAAAGCTTCTCGCTGCAACCCGGCGATCGCATGGCACAACTGGTCTTTGTACCGGTGGTGCAGGCGGAATTTAACCTGGTCGAAGATTTCGACGCCAGCCTGCGCGGCGAAGGCGGCTTCGGCCACTCCGGTCGCCAGTAACCCGCATTACCGACTTTCACTTACGCCCGTTATTTTTTCCTCATCGCCACAGGACGCGTTCCTGTGGCAGATGCGTAGGTGTTGCCTGTTTTTAGGTGAATTTCAGGGGTCTTTAAGGTCATGGCAGAAAAAAAAGTCGCGAAGCGGAATCGTCGCGAAGAGATTTTGCAGGCGCTGGCGCAGATGCTGGAGTCGGGTGATGGCAGTCAGCGCATTACCACAGCCAAACTGGCAGCCACGGTGGGCGTTTCTGAAGCGGCGCTGTATCGTCACTTCCCGAGTAAGACACGAATGTTCGATAGCCTGATTGAGTTTATCGAAGACAGTCTGATTACCCGCATCAATCTGATCCTCAAGGATGAAAAAGAGACCATGACGCGTCTGCGTCTGATCGTGCAACTGATTCTGGGATTTGGTGAGCGTAATCCGGGACTGACGCGCATTCTGACCGGCCATGCATTGATGTTTGAGCAGGACCGACTGCAGGGACGCATTAATCAGCTGTTTGAGCGGATTGAAGTGCAGCTGCGACAGGTGATGCGGGAACGGAAAATGCGCGAGGGCGAAGCCTTTCAGGCTGATGAGGCGCTGCTGGCAAGTCAGTTGCTGGCTTTCTGTGAGGGTTTACTGTCACGGTATGTCCGTTCTGAGTTTCGTTTCAGTCCTACCGCAGACTTTGAGGCTCGCTGGCCGCTGATTGCCGCGCAGCTGGCGTAAAGCGTAAAAGAAAGCGGGCATTGCGCCCGCCTCTGTTAAATCCCGTACGCTTTCTGATAGGCACGTACCTGAGCCAGATGATCGGCCATCTCAGGCTTCTCTTCCAGCCAGGCAATCAGGTCTGCCAGCGTAATAATTGCGGTCACTTTGCAGCCGTAATCACGTTCCACTTCCTGAATCGCCGACATTTCTCCGCGTCCACGCTCCTGACGATCAAGCGAGACCAGCACGCCTGCCAGAGTGGCGTTGTGCGCACCGATAATATCCATCGACTCACGAATCGCGGTGCCTGCGGTGATCACATCGTCCACCAGCATCACTTTGCCCTGCAGCGGACTGCCAACCAGCAGGCCACCTTCGCCGTGATCTTTCGCTTCTTTACGGTTAAAGCAGTAAGGCACATCGCGGTCATGATGATCCGCCAGCGCCACCGCCGTGGTGGTGGCAATCGGAATGCCTTTATAGGCCGGGCCGAACAGCAGATCAAACTCAACAGCGCCATCCACCAGCGCCTGCGCGTAGAAGCGTCCCAGCAGCGCTAAATCCCGTCCGCTGTTAAACAGACCAGCATTAAAGAAATAGGGGCTTTTACGCCCGGACTTCAAAGTGAACTCACCGAACTTCAGCACCTGCTTGTTCAGGGCAAATTCAATAAACTGACGCTGCCAGGCTTTCATTTCTCACTCCTCAAATAAAGAAAAGGCGACTCTGAGGTCGCCTGTTACATCAATTTTCCAGCGCTGCTTTCTGCGCCTGAATTAATTCCTCAATTCCGCCCCGAGCCAGCGCCAGTAGCGTTAACAACTCTTCATGGCTGAACGGTTCGCCTTCGGCAGTGCCCTGCACCTCGATCATGCGGCCATCTTCCAGCATCACGACGTTCATATCGGTTTCTGCGGCTGAGTCTTCAACATACTCCAGATCGCACAGCGCTTCGCCTTTGACGATGCCCACTGAAATCGCCGCGACCATGCCCTTCATCGGGTTCGCTTTCAGTTTGCCGCTGGCCACCAGCTTGTTCAGCGCATCAGCCAGCGCCACACAGGCTCCGGTGATTGATGCGGTGCGAGTGCCGCCATCGGCCTGAATTACGTCACAGTCGAGCGTAATGGTAAATTCACCCAGCGCTTTAAGATCAACCGCGGCGCGCAGTGAACGGGCGATCAGACGCTGAATCTCCAGCGTACGTCCGCCCTGCTTGCCTTTTGCAGCTTCACGCGCCATACGGCTGTGGGTCGAACGCGGCAGCATGCCATATTCGGCCGTTACCCAACCCTGGCCCTGGCCTTTGAGGAAACGCGGAACCCCTTCGTCTACCGAGGCAGTGCAAAGCACTTTCGTTTCGCCGAATTCCACCAGAACGGAACCCTCTGCGTGTTTGGTGTAATTGCGGGTCAATGTGACTGGACGCACCTGTTGTGCGCTACGGCCTGCTGGACGCATGGGTATTCTCCGGCTTGCTAATGATTGGCTGCGCATTATACGGACTTCCTTGTCCGCTGTCTCTTACGCTGGTCTGACGCAGGCATCAGATGAAATTCCCCGCCAGCTGTGGCTAAATGCGCGTTCCTTTCTCTCTGATAAAAAAGACATATGGCCGCCATTCTTCATTTCCTGCTGGCGCTGGTGGTGATCTTCGCCCTTGCGTTGCTGGTCAGTCATGACCGTAAACAGATTCGTCTGCGCTTTATTATTCAACTGATTGTGGTGGAAGCCGCGCTGGGTTGGTTCTTCCTTCACTCTGCCGGGGGTCTGGCGCTGGTCGGCTCGTTCGCCGGTTTCTTTGAGACGCTGCTGGGTTTTGCCGCACAGGGCACGGAGTTCGTGTTTGGCGGAATGAGCAAACAGGGTCTGGCATTTATCTTCCTCGGCGTGCTCTGCCCGATTGTCTTTATTTCGGCACTGATCGGCATATTGCAGCACTGGCGCATCCTGCCGCTGCTGATCCGTATTTTCGGGACGCTGCTGTCGAAGATTAACGGCATGGGCAAACTGGAGTCGTTCAACGCCGTCAGCACGCTGATTCTTGGGCAGTCGGAAAACTTCATCGCTTATAAAGGGATTCTGGGTGATATCCCGCCGCGCCGGCTCTACACCATGGCGGCGACCGCGATGTCTACCGTTTCGCTGTCGATTGTCGGTGCTTATATGTCGATGATCGAACCGAAGTATGTGGTTGCGGCACTACTGCTTAACATGTTCAGCACCTTTATTATCCTGTCGATCATCAACCCGATGAAAAGCCAGGATGAGCAGCCCATCGCGCTGGATAAACTGCATGAAGAGCAGAGCTTCTTTGAGATGCTGGGCGAATACATCCTGGCAGGCTTCAAAGTCGCGATGATTATTCTGGCCATGCTGATTGGCTTTATTGCCCTGATTGCGGCCGTCAACGCGCTGTTTGCGGCGGTGTTCGGCTACAGCTTCCAGCAACTGCTCGGCTACCTGTTCTATCCTCTGGCCTGGCTGATTGGCATTCCCAAAGCCGATGCCCTGCAGGCGGCCAGCATCATGGCAACCAAACTGGTGGCGAATGAGTTTGTGGCGATGATTGAACTGCAGAAAGTCGCGGCAGGCATGAGTGCGCGTGGACTGGGTATTCTGTCGGTGTTCCTGGTCTCGTTTGCTAACTTTGCCTCTATCGGCATTGTGGCAGGCGCAATAAAAGGCCTGAATGAGAAACAGGGAAATGTGGTTTCCCGTTTTGGCTGGAAGCTGGTCTATGGCTCCACGCTGGTCAGTCTGCTCTCCGCAGCCTTTGCTGGTCTGTTTATCTGATCATTCAACGGGCGGCAGTTCTGCCGCCCGCTTTCGCCTTAGAATCCGACGCAGACGGGTGCATCCACCCGCATAACCGACTCCTGACCAAACCGTTTTTTATAGAGGCTACGTAACGCCTCAATATCAACGTTGGTGGCGGGGTCGATCCCGTGGATCAGCATCAACGCCTTACTGTTCTCCCGTGCCAGCTGACCGTTCTCGCCCAGCCATTGCCCTTTGGCATCATAGACCGACAGGCCCGCTTTAAACCGTGGCGTGACCTCATTATCCACGAAGTTCATCCAGTCGAGTGAACTCACCCTGCCGCCATCAGGCTTGCTCAGTCCAAACCACAACGTGGTCTGCATCATCATGTCGCCACCCGCACAGATAGGTTGCGGTTTAGTGGGCGGCGAGTGGCGTGCCTGGCAACCTGCCAGCAGCAGAGCCATCACAACAGGAAGGGCAATAACGCGAGACATAGATCAGTCATCCTCACAAAGGGTCAATGGTCATCATAAGTGGCTGTCGCTGAAAGCGGAAATGGTTCGTTATTTTCCTGTGCGACGCTTATGCCTGTTATGCCGTGGCTCGCCTCGCTATACTTCACCCATCTTTCCGCAAATGAGTACCGCTTATGATCCGCAGTATGACCGCTTATGCCCGCAGCGAAGCCAAAGGCGAATGGGGCAGCGCCGCCTGGGAGCTGCGTTCCGTGAACCAGCGTTATCTGGAAACCTACATCCGCCTGCCGGAACAGTTTCGTGGGCTGGAGCCGGTTATCCGCGAGCGCATTCGCCAGCGTCTGACGCGCGGTAAAATTGAGTGCAACCTCCGTTATGATGCCGATCCCAGCGCACAGGGCGAACTGATGCTCAACGAAACGCTGGCGAAACAGCTGGTGCAGGCTGCCAACTGGGTAAAAATGCAGAGCGACGAAGGCGCGATTAATCCGCTGGATATTCTGCGCTGGCCGGGTGTGATGTCTGCGCAGGAACAGGATCTGGATGCCATCAACACCCAGTTGTTGCAGGCACTGGATGGTGCGCTTGATGACTTTATTGCGGCACGTGAAAGCGAAGGTACCGCCCTGAAAGCGATGATTGAGCAGCGTCTGGAAGGCGTCACGCAGGAAGTCAGCAAAGTGCGCGCGCAGATGCCTGAGGTGATCAAATGGCAGCGTGAGCGGCTGGTCGCCAAACTGGAAGATGCTGAAGTCCAGCTGGAAAACAATCGCCTTGAGCAGGAACTGGTGATGATGGCGCAGCGTGTTGACGTTTCTGAAGAGCTGGATCGTCTGGATGCGCACGTTAAAGAGACTTACAACATCCTGAAAAAGAAAGAAGCAGTTGGCCGCCGTCTCGACTTTATGATGCAGGAGTTCAATCGTGAGTCGAACACGCTGGCTTCGAAGTCGATCAACGCTGAAATCACCACGTCAGCCATTGAACTGAAGGTGCTGATTGAGCAGATGCGCGAGCAGATTCAGAATATCGAGTAATTTCCACACCTGCACAGTACATCCCACAAGCCCATGTTAAATGGGCTTTTTTACTTTTCCATGATGCCCATATTCCACTGTCAAAGTTCAATGATTTTGGGAGTAAAGTGGGGAACTCGTCTGCTTAACCAGCTATTAATGAATAGTCAGAATGGTGTAGTCCTGAGTCTGGTTTAACAGGTCAGTTATATGGGTAACATTTTTTCCTGTGAGGTCAGGGATAGTCATTGGTCATAATGAAAGGTGGGACTTACACTCCTTCACTTTTCCGACCATGCCGTTTAGTATTACATCAGTCTGCTTAATACCTGCGACTGGTAGTTATATGAACAGGGCTGTAGCAAAGAAGCATTGGATTTTACAGATATGTCGATATTAAAATAATTTAGCATTCGATTAATTACATGATTTTTCAGGATGAAACATTAATATCACAAGGAAGTCATCATGCCAGCATTGAAGTTTCCTGCCACCATTTTTCAAACGAAGCACAAGTTTAACGATTACAGCACTGATGATATGAAGTGTGGAGATCTCACTGAAAAACAGCTAAGAAGTGATTTAGACCTGGATGATGTTTCAAATGTCGTCAATCCCTGGACTGGAAAGGAAGTATCAATATTTAACGCCTTTCAGGATACCCGTCGAAAATCCAGAACGGAAATGGCTGAACTTCTTTTCAATGAGTTTCTTCGTCTTTCTATGCCTGCATATTACCTTGGGCAACATCAAATATTCAACAATCTCGTAAAGCATCTTTATCACGGTAACGGAAAAAGCTATTCCAGTCCCTTTCTTGATAGTGCATATAAGACGCTAATATTAGGTGGTCAAACATCGCCACTCTCACCACTTACAGTAATCAAATCTTCATTAGATAAAATTATTGTTGATGGACAAAAAAGCTTATCAGTTACAGATAAAGATTTAATAACACAAGCTATAGGCAATTCAATACTTCCTAAGTTTAACCGTTGGGCTGACAGTTTCAATGGATTAGGTATGTCGATACATGATATTCATGCTACAAACATACTGATAAACCAGCTCGATATAACTGACAATGGTTATATCGCAAAAATAACTTTTACAGCGCAGGATCATTTCGGTCTCGATAAAACTGACATCCAGAATCCTAAATTTCATTTTATCAGAGCCTTTCGTATATGGTTTATCCTTCAAAGATGGGAATACTTTGCTTTTAAGCCTTTTTTAACCAATATGAAAGCTGAGTTTGAAATAAATAGCAGGAGAAATTAATGCGAATTAAAAAGATTATTATTTTTATTGTGGCATTGGCAATGTTACTATTGTTTTGCGTGAGCTTCTTTAGTTCTCCAAAGGTGCTTGCAATTCATGGTCCTGAAGCTAATAAAGAATTATTAGTTAAAAATATCCCTTTCACTGATAGCGATAAAATCGAATGGTGGGATAATAATGGAGTTAAAACCATCTCTTCCCCTGAAACTTACAATGTTTCAATCTGGAAGTTTGATGGGAAGTATCAAAAGCTCGCTCCCAGGAACTCAGGGGCTTTTCCAGACCATGATACTGATTACTTATTATGCTTCGACGACATGAAAACAGAAGAAAATTGTATAGACAAGTCAACCTGGATCATGGAAATCACTAAGACAAAGGATGGTTACACTTACTACCGTCTTGATGGAAAGTCTTACTATCGAAAACCATCCGGTGAACTGGTCAAAGGTGAAAGATTTACGACAACCATCAAGCCAGTAAGCTGATGAGCTTGTAGCTGTGCTCATCGGAAACTGGATTGATGAGTAGAATAGTAAATCGTCATAAAAAACCAAAATAAGAAGCTGATTTTTATAAGATTTACTCAAAATCATCATTCATATCCAGAAGATCGAGTAATTTCCACTCAACAAAGCGCTCGCAGTAGCGCTTTGTTCCCCTGTCAGGCGCTGTCAGCACTTAAAGAGTTAGCTCCTTCCGTCAATTGATCGCTTTTTCAGCGCGGCCAGCATCAGAATCAGGTAAAGATAAATAAATAATCATTTCCAAACTGTTCCTGAAACGGCCTCGCTTACAATTAAAGCTGCTTTCAGGCTTAGATTAAGCAGTTGAAAAATAATTATTTTATAGGATTAATGTACTTTTATAGCCGGTATTAACTCCTCTCCATGAAACAGGTCAATCCTGTAGATGCCGGAGTTTCCCTTTCTTTGAAGGCACTTTTTGATAAAATGTTGGTCGAAATCAGTACAGCTGTACCGCCTTAAGACTCATGGAAGTGCTCTTTGTGCGATGCATCCCTCTATCCCATGAAGGTTGTTAATGAAAAACACCGGAAAATTTAGCAGTTCGCTGCTGCATCCGCGTTATTGGTTTACCTGGTTTGGCCTTGGCGTACTCTGGCTGCTGGTCCAGCTCCCCTATCCTGTTCTTATGCGTCTCGGTGCCGGTGCCGGCAAAATCTCTCGCCATTTCCTGCAGCGCCGCGAGCGTATTACCCGTCGTAACATCGAACTCTGCTTTCCGGGCATCAGCGAAGAAAAAACAGAACATATGATTGCCGGCAATTTCGCGTCGCTCGGGATGGCGCTGGCTGAAACCGGTATTGCCTGGTTCTGGTCTGACCGTGCGGTAAGACGTCTGTTTAAAGTGTCGGGAATGGAAAACCTGCATGCCGCGCAGAAAGAAAAGCGAGGCGTGATGCTGATTGGTGTGCATTTCATGTCACTGGAGCTGGGCGGCCGCATCAGCGGACTCTGTCAGCCAATGATGGCGATGTATCGCCCACACAATAACCAGGCGATGGAGTATGTGCAGACCAAAGGCCGGATGCGCTCAAATAAAGCGATGATCGACCGTCGTGATCTACGCGGTATGGTTAATGCCCTGAAACAGGGTGAATCGGTCTGGTTTGCGCCTGACCAGGATTACGGCCCTAAAGGCAGCACCTTTGCGCCGCTGTTTGCGGTGGAAAAAGCCGCCACGACTAACGGGACTTTTGTTTTGTCGCGTCTGGCGAAGCCAGCGATGGTGCCGATTATGCTGATTCGTAATCCAGGAAATGATGGCTACCATTTGATCATCGAACCGATGCTGGAAAATTATCCTCATACGGACGAGGCTGCTGCTGCAGCTTATATGAACAAAGTGATCGAAAATCAGATCCTTCGCGCACCCGAACAGTACCTTTGGCTGCATCGTCGCTTCAAAACCCGGCCACCGGGTGAAAAGTCGCTCTACGTCTGAGTTAACTGATAAAGCAGGCCTCGTGCCTGCTTTGTTGTTTTAATCTTCTGAACGACATCTGCTTTACGTCCACTCTCTCATCCTCGTTTGCTGTGCTCTCATACTGCCTCTGCCGTTATAGCTACCTCTACAGTTTCTGCTGTTCAGCACACCTGTCTGCGTCCGGCAGGCTGGTATCAAAGAGATAATTAAGGAATGATGAATCCCCTTACCTCGTCAATGCCGGACAATCTTATGGATATCAACGATACACAGCAGTGGCAGCGTCCGCTGATTGATGATCGCCTTACGCCCTATATTGAAGTGGATGCAGAGCGCCTGGAGCAGAACCTGCAGCATATGCAGCGCAAAGCCAGTGCGGCAGGCGTCGCGTTGCGACCCCATATCAAAACGCATAAAAGCGTCTGGATTGCGCAGCGTCAGATCGCGTCCGGTGCACAGGGTGTTACCGTCTCTAAGCCCAGCGAAGGCATCAGCTTTATTCAGGGCGGTGTTCGTGATCTGCTATTAGCCTACCCGATTGTGCAACCGCAAAGCGTGGCTGAATTGCTGCGCCACGCCGTGCTTCATCAGGCAAAGCTCACCCTGATTGCGGACAGACTGCAGGGCGTGGCGGCTATTGCTGATGCCTGCCAGCAGCAACCGGAATGCGACCTGGCGGTAGCGATTAAGGTTGATGTTGGATTACATCGGATAGGTGTCAATCCTGATACAGATGAAGCGGTGCTGATTGCTCAGGCGCTGCAGGACAAAGGGTTACGCTTTGCCGGATTAGTGTCACATGCTGGCCACGCTTATGGTGCCGGGAATGCCGCGGCCATTGCGGATGTCGCCCGGCAGGAAACGGCATTGATGCAGCGAGTACAGGCAAAACTGCAGGCGGCTGGTTTTACCGACTGCCCTCTCTCTGTAGGTTCAACGCCTACGGCGCTGGCAGCAGAGATTGCACCCTGCATTAATGAAATCCGGCCAGGAAACTATGCACTACTGGACCTTACCGCCTGCCGTCTCGGATTAACTCACGTCGATCAGCTGGCAATGAGCGTCATTACCCGTGTCGTGGCGGTGAACGATCATTTCGCGATTGTGGATGCCGGGTCAAAAATGCTGAGTTCGGATAAAGGGCCACACGGCACCAATGCCAGCGGCTTTGGTGTGGCAGCCGACGAAGCGGGTCAGACTTATGAAGTGACAAAATTATCTGAGGAGCACGGTTTTCTGCTTTATCAGGATCGCCGCCCTGAAGTCGGCACGTTGCTGCGTATTTTCCCTAATCACAGTTGTGCCGTGATGGCGCAGTCGGACGGCTTTGTTCTGCGGCACGCTAACGGCCATAGCGAAGATCATGTGGTTTCTGCGCGCGGCAATTTCATCTGAGTCAGTGGCAGACAGCCTCATCAGTTGTCTGCCATTTGTACGAAACCCTTTCAACACCACACTTCTGCTGTTACAACGTTTTAACAAGCCTGACCCCATGCTTTAATGCCTTTTTAGCTTATTCACCGGAGGTTACATGCTCTCCTCTCGCACTCTGAGCCTGACGATTCCACGTCACTGGTTAGATCTTTATGAAACCATCTGGAAGCCAGAATTTTTCCCAAAGTGGGCTTCCGGGCTGACGCACAGCGCGTTAGAACCCGATGGCAATCGCTGGCGTGCTAAAGGCCCCCAGGGCAATGTGAAGATCCGGTTCTCGCCACATAATCCGTTTGGGGTAATGGATCACTGGATTGATAGCGGCTCGGGAAAGGAGATCTACGTACCGATGCGCGTGATAGCAAACGAACAGGGTGCCGAGGTGATGGTAACGGTTTATCGCCAGCCATTTACTTCAGATGAGAAATTTAAGCAGGATATTGAATGGGTTAGCAACGATCTTGAGAAACTCAACCAGCTTCTTACACAATAAATCAATGATTTAGCGCGCCTTTTTCTCTGCATTTATCACTGGCCGTTAATGAAAAAAAATAGAAAAACTTTCGACGATAAAGCATAAAGCGCTTATCTGATTACTCATCATCCTTACGCATTTATCACCAACCCTGCTTAAGCATCGCTGCCAGGAAAAATCCTGGCAAAATCCTCTGAAAGGCAGGCGACCCCCTCTGATTTCGGGCCTCCTGGTTTGCCGCACAAACAATTTCTGACTGACCCATACATTAATCATTAACAATCGTTTATTAGCAATCTGCTGGGGATTTAATATTTATCATGCATAAAGTGAAACCATTTATTTCTGCGGTCGCGTAATCAGACTTTTCTTATGGTGTTAAATTAAATAAAACAATGTATAAATCATTCCACACACAGCAATACCCATAATGATAAAGCAGGAAAAAAGTCATGGACCGCTCAGCGTATCCTTTGTTATCAGAAAAAGAATGCGTTGAGATTGCCGCAAGGATGCTGGCAGGAGAATATAAAACTACAACAGGATTTATTCGTGATCTGGCGGAATTCTTATTCGCTGCAGGGAATTCCGCCATGACACGAAACAGCAACTTTACCAGGGATATCTTTTTTATCCAGGCATCATTTGATTGAACCCATAATAACATGGCAAGCCTGTAAAGCGTTTTCAGGACTTCGGCCGGAAAAATTGCACTAACTAACGGTGTTACAGCAACCTCTCCTTGCCGTTACACAACTATTTAATTCTCACAGAGTCGATGGACTCTAACGAGTATATTATGGCAATACGTGAAAGCAGTCTGAATGGCGCAAAATGGTCTCTGCTCTCTTCAATCAAAATTATTGGCATCGGCGTATTACAACTCTCGTTGCTGGCGCAGATTCTGCAGGCGAATGAGCTCAATCTGCTGGCGATCGCCGTGATAGCTTTACTGGCTATCGATACTCTGGCCGATCGGGGCTTCTCAAATATGCTGATCCGCCGCTCGATTCTCTCTATCAATGACCTCTCCACGATCTACTGGGGTAATATGTTGATGGGGGTCGCGGTATTTGGTCTGTTATTTACTGGCAGCCACCTGCTGACCAGCCTTTTTGATCAACCTGAACTGGCATTAATGCTGCAGATGGTCTCAGTGGTGTTTATTATCATCCCACAGGGTCAGCATTACCGTGCGATATTACAGCGCGAAAAACAATATACCCGTATCGCTTTCGCTGAAACCTCCTCGGTATTAGCCGGACTTGCCGTCACCTTATTTACCGTCTGGCTGACCCCTTCAGTATTGTGTGCGATCTGGGGTTATCTGGCGATGGCATCCATTCGTATGCTGATTTACTGCTACTATGGTCGTTCATGGTTCCAGCCGGAATACCGTTTTAGCCTGAATGCATTTTCTAAAATTCGTGCAAGAAACAAATAATAAAATAAGTCTGTATGGTGGGCTCTGAGCATCCGAAACGATGCGTTGGCGTGCTGTTAACCAGCACGCCTTTTCTTTTTATTTAGTCTGTCGCAATATTTACCTGATCGATTCTTTTCCCGCAGCATCCAGCCCTTTTTTATCTCCTGTATAAACTGGTTTTCGACCAGCGGCTATCTGGCGATCGTCGTCAGTTCACCGCCCGCCCTGAGTGGGAAAACCCCGCGCCGGAACGCGCAAACCCTCTGTACGTTGTTTCCTCTCAACTTTTTCAATCACCTGCCGCAGGCCCTTCGCAAAAAAGTCTTTCTATGATGACGCCAGCGCTGGCTGGTATAAACTGCGCTCATCCCGGACGCCGATCGCCAGAAAATCTTCGGCGCCGTCTCTCAAGCAATGCCGTAGTCTTGCCGCCGTCTTACTGGAGTCTGCTATGTTACTGACCGTTCTCTACATTATTGGTATTACTGCTGAAGCCATGACGGGTGCGCTGGCGGCGGGGCGTCGCAAAATGGATCTGTTCGGTGTCATCATTATCGCGTCCGTGACCGCCATTGGTGGCGGTTCGGTGCGCGACATCCTGCTGGGTCACTATCCGCTGGGCTGGGTGAAACATCCCGAATACATCATGATTGTTGCAGCAGCGGCGGTAGTGACCACTTTCCTGGCACCTCTGATGACGCATCTGCGCAAAGTGTTTCTGGTGCTCGATGCGTTAGGACTGGTGGTCTTTTCTATTATCGGCGCGCAGGTTGCGCTCGATTCAGGACACGCCATGATTATTGCCGCGATAAGTGCGGTCATTACCGGCGTCTTTGGCGGCGTACTGCGTGACATGTTCTGTAATCGCATTCCGCTGGTGTTTCAGAAGGAACTCTACGCCGGTATCGCTTTCGCCTCTGGCTGGATGTATATCCTGCTGCTGAAAACCACACTGGCGCATGAAGCGGTGATTATCATTACCCTGCTGTTCGGATTCTTCGCGCGTTTACTGGCGCTGCGCTTCCGTCTTGGTTTGCCGATTTTCAACTATCCCCATCCCGAGCATTGAGGATGCGGGAATTCCCTGCTGTCTCAGGAAAGCGATCAGCGCCTGCAGGCGGTCATCATGGAACTGCGTAACCAGGCGCTTTGCCAGCGCCGCCCCGACACCCGGTAAAGCTTGCCAGTCCCTGACATCCCGCTGCGTTAAGCTCTCCCACTGCTGATCGGGCAGCGCATTGAGGGCCTTCCGCGGCAGTGAAACACCTAAGGCATCCACCCAGCGACGAAGCGGCTGCTGACGGGTGAGATTAAAACGGTGCCAGAGCTGACCCGCCCGCTCCCGAGAGAGGCCCGTTGCGGCGGCGATCTGTTCCGGTGTTAACGTCAGCCAGCCGAACAGGTGCGTCATACTGCCGGTTTCCAGTAAGTGCAGCCAGGTGCTGCGCTCAACGCCAGGAATATTCAGTACCGTTTTCTGACTGAGCCAGCGTAATTTTGCCAGTAGCTGCTTCTGGCATTCAGCGCTGAAGGTGTAACAACTCAGCGGCGTGTAGCGCGACGCGTCGGGAGGCTGAGGATAGTGCCGCTCTGCCACGCGCCAGATCACCCGCTCCAGCCGGGGAATGCCCTGGCCTGCCAGACTCAGTGTGATGACATCTCCCGCCACGATATCGCTCTCCTGCCAGCGACGCAGCGATCCAACATTGACCCGCCTGACCGTCTTATCATCCAGCTGTACCGGCTGCAGATTAAGTACCGCGGCTATCTTCCCGGTTCGGCCGACTGGAAAATCGACGGAGAGCACTTCAGCGCTGACTTCCGGAGGCTGATATTTCCAGGCAACGGCCCATGTTCCCTCTCCAGGCAGCCAGTTTTTGCCCGCAGGTCGCAGGCTCTGATGAACGACGACACCGTCAGTGACAAAGGGCAGCGCAGCATGAAACCAGCGCTCCCGCCACGCTGCAACCTCCTCTTCGTCTTTAACGCTGTGGCTCCATTTTGCGGCAACGCCCAGTCCCCATCGGCTGAGTTGCTGAAGGCGTTCCCTCATCGTGGCGGGGCCATCTGGCCAGGCCCAGATAAAAATATCGAGCGAGTCCAGCAGAGGAACCCGCTGCTTGCTCATCATGGCGCCAGCGACCTGTGAGCGCGCATTCCTGCCGCCATCAACCGCCTGCTGATGACCGGTCATCGACAGAAACAGCTCACCCTGCAGCACAACCTCTTCAAGTCCGGTCTCGATCTGCAGCGGAATCGCAGGGATCCAGGCGGCTTTAGCCAGCCACTCTTCACCGCGTAATCCATCACCACGACTTAACAGTGAAACCAGTCTGCCGTGGCGATAAACCAGGGAAACGGCAATGCCATCCACTTTCGGCTGCACCCAGAGATCGTGCCGCCCCTGCATCCAGTAAGCCAGGGCCAGCTTGTCGCGCATCTTTTTTACGCCCGTGTGGGCGACCGGATGCAGGTGCTCACCCTCACCCGGCAGTTGCGGTGCGTAAGCGGGCTGCAGAAGGTTAAAGCAGTGCTGCCAGTGATTCAGTCGCTGCTGCAGACTGTCATAATCGGCATCAGCCACCGGACTCTGCCCCTGACGATAGTAAGCATCATCCCAGTGCTGCAGCTGCTGTTGCAGACGACGGATCTCTTCTGACGCCCGGGTGGGTGTCCAGACGGGACAAAGGGCGCTATGCGCAGGCCATAGGACGATCCACAGAGCAGCCGCAAACAGCGGCCAGCCGAATCCTTTCATGATCTCTCTCCTGACGTTTTGCAGCATTCAATACCGGTGCTTCAGCGTCAGCCAGAGGTGATGTTCAGCTATGGAAGGGATGCCGTCGCAATCAGGGAATAATTACAGTCGTCCGACAGAGATTTGCGCGAAGATGCGCAAAAGTTGGGTGTTGCCGCTGCGCAAACGCTGCGTGGCGGCGGGAAGCTGTGTATACTGTGCAGGAAATCGACTCCGCTTTTAATCAATTCAAGAAAACCATGGCTCAAGGCACGCTCTATATTGTTTCTGCTCCCAGCGGCGCAGGTAAATCCAGCCTGATTCAGGCGCTGTTAAAGACCCAGCCGTTGTATGATACGCAGGTCTCTGTTTCGCACACGACGCGCGGTATGCGTCCGGGTGAAACCCATGGCGAACATTACTTTTTTGTTGAGAAGCATGAATTTGAGCAGATGATCGCGGAAGAGGCTTTCCTCGAACATGCCAAAGTTTTCGACAACTATTACGGTACCTCGCGCCATGCTATTGAGCAGGTGCTGGCAACTGGCGTTGACGTGTTTCTCGACATCGACTGGCAGGGTGCGCAGCAAATTCGCACCAAAATGCCTGGCGCACGCAGCATCTTTGTTTTGCCGCCTTCGAAAGAAGAGCTCGATCGCCGTCTGCGCGGTCGTGGCCAGGACAGCGAAGAGGTGATCACGCGTCGCATGGCTCAGGCGGTAGCGGAAATGAGCCACTACGCCGAGTATGACTATTTAATTGTGAATGATGATTTCGATCTGGCGCTGTCCGATCTGAAAACCATTATTCGCGCAGAACGTCTGCGTATGGCGCGTCAGAAGGCGCGTCACGATGCTTTAATCAGCAAACTGTTGGCAGTCTGAATACAGTTTCAGTATGATGCGCAGTCATTTCTTCATCTGTGGAGTAGCACACCTATGGCACGCGTAACCGTTCAGGACGCAGTAGAAAAAGTTGGTAATCGTTTTGACCTGGTGTTGGTCGCTGCACGTCGTGCACGTCAGATGCAGGTAGGCGGCAAAGATCCACTGGTTCCGGAAGAGAACGATAAACCTACCGTTATCGCCCTGCGCGAAATCGAAGAAGGTTTGGTCACCAATCAGATTTTAGATGTGCGTGATCGTCAGGAACAGCAAGAGCAGGAAGCCGCTGAGTTACAGGCCGTTACCGCTATCGCTGAAGGTCGTCGTTAACAGCCACCTGCAGGTCGCCCTTGTATCTGTTTGAAAGCCTCAATCAACTGATTGAAAAATACTTGCCAGAGGAGCAGATCAAGCGCCTCCAGCAAGCCTACCTTGTCGCACGTGATGCCCACGAGGGACAGACACGCTCCAGCGGTGAGCCTTATATCACCCATCCGGTTGCCGTGGCCTGTATTCTGGCGGAAATGAAGCTCGACCATGAAACTCTCATGGCCGCGCTGCTGCATGACGTGATCGAAGATACGCCTGCCACTTACCAGGACATGGAACAACTGTTCGGTAAAAGCGTGGCGGAACTGGTCGAAGGCGTTTCCAAGCTGGATAAGCTGAAATTCCGCGACAAGAAAGAAGCGCAGGCAGAGAACTTCCGCAAGATGATTATGGCGATGGTGCAGGATATCCGCGTCATTCTCATCAAGCTGGCTGACCGCACCCACAATATGCGCACTCTCGGCGCATTACGCCCGGACAAACGTCGCCGCATCGCGCTGGAAACGTTAGAGATTTACAGTCCGCTGGCGCACCGCCTGGGTATTCATCATCTTAAAACAGAGCTGGAAGAGCTCGGTTTTGAGGCACTCTATCCGAACCGTTATCGGGTCATTAAAGAGGTGGTGAAAGCCGCGCGCGGTAATCGTAAAGAGATGATCCAGAAGATTCTTTCTGAGATCGACGGCCGTTTGCAGGAAGCGGGCATTCCCTGCCGCGTCAGCGGGCGTGAAAAGCATCTTTACTCGATTTACCGCAAAATGACGCTGAAAGAGCAGCGTTTTCACTCGATCATGGATATCTATGCCTTTCGCGTCATCGTGAAAGATCTGGATACCTGCTATCGCGTTCTGGGCCAGATGCACAGTTTGTATAAACCGCGTCCGGGCCGCGTCAAAGATTATATCGCCATCCCCAAAGCGAACGGCTATCAATCGCTCCATACCTCAATGATTGGTCCGCATGGCGTGCCGGTCGAAGTACAGATTCGCACCGAGGATATGGATCAGATGGCGGAAATGGGGGTCGCTGCGCACTGGGCTTATAAACAGGCGGGCGAAAGTGGCACCACCGCACAGATTCGCGCTCAGCGCTGGCTGCAAAGCCTGCTGGAGCTGCAACAGAGTGCGGGCAGTTCGTTTGAATTTATTGAAAGCGTGAAGTCCGATCTCTTTCCCGATGAGATCTACGTCTTTACACCTGAAGGCCGCATTGTTGAGCTGCCAACCGGTGCGACGCCGGTGGATTTCGCTTATGCGGTCCACACCGATATCGGCCATGCCTGCGTTGGCGCACGCGTTGACCGCCAGCCTTATCCGCTGTCGCAAACCCTGACTAGCGGTCAGACGATTGAGATCATCACCGCGCCAGGCGCCCGTCCTAATGCCGCCTGGCTCAACTTTGTCGTCAGTTCCAAAGCCCGCGCAAAAATTCGTCAGCTGCTGAAAAACCTCAAACGCGAAGACTCCGTCAATCTGGGTCGCCGCCTGCTCAGCCATGCGCTGGGCGGCAGCCGTAAACTGGCTGAGATCCCGCCTGAGAATATCAGGCAGGAGCTGGATCGTATGAAGCTGACCTCGCTTGACGATCTGCTGGCAGAAATCGGTCTGGGCAATGCGATGAGCGTGGTGGTGGCGAAGAACCTGTTGCAGGCTGACAGCAACGCCATCAGCAGCAACAGCAAGCGCGGTAAGCTGCCGATCAAAGGTGCAGATGGCGTGTTGATTACCTTCGCCAAATGCTGCCGTCCGATTCCCGGTGACCCGATTGTTGCCCATGTCAGTCCCGGCAAAGGGCTGGTGGTGCATCATGAATCCTGTCGGAATATTCGCGGCTACCAGAAAGAGCCCGAAAAATTCATGCCGGTCGAGTGGGATAAAGTCACCGAGCAGGAGTTCGTGGCGGAAATCAAAGTCGACATGTTTAACCATCAGGGCGCACTGGCTAACCTGACGGCGGCAATCAACACGGCCGGTTCCAATATTCAAAGCCTTAATACCGAAGAGCGTGATGGCCGCGTTTACAGCGCCTTTATCCGCCTGACCGCACGTGATCGCGTCCATCTGGCGAATATCATGCGTAAAATTCGCGTGATGCCGGATGTGATCAAAGTCCATCGCAACCGTAATTAGGCATGAACGATCAACGATTTGCCCGGATTCAGGCGATGCTGGCACTGCGCCAGCACGATCTCACGGTCTGTATGGAGCAGGTGCATAAACCGCACAATGTTTCCGCAGTGATCCGCACGGCGGACGCCGTCGGCATCCACGAAGTGCATGCCGTCTGGCCGAGCCTGCGGATGCGCACTCAGGCTTCCGCATCTGCCGGAAGCAACAGCTGGGTTAAAGTGGTCACCCATCCCACCATCGGCGATGCTGTAAAAAAGCTCAAACAACAGAAGATGCAGGTTTTAGCGACCCATCTCTCTGCCGATGCCGTGGATTTCCGTGAGATCGATTATACCCTTCCGACCTGCATCCTGATGGGCCAGGAAAAAACCGGCATCACCGAAGAAGCGCTGGCGCTGGCCGATCGGCAGATTGTGATTCCGATGGTGGGTATGGTGCAGTCGCTGAATGTCTCGGTCGCCTGCGCGCTGATCCTGTATGAAGCACAGCGGCAGCGGCAGAACGCGGGTCTGTACCTGCGCGACTACAGCCTGCTGGACGAAGATGAGCAGCAACGCCTGTTGTTCGAAGGCGGATTCCCGGTGCTGGCGCGGGTCGCAAAACAGAAAGGTTTACCCTATCCGCGCATCAATGCGCAGGGCGAAGTCGACGCCGATCCCAGCTGGTGGGCAACCATGCAATCGACCGGTAAAAGAAGATGAAAGGCCGTCTGCTGGATGCCATCCCGCTCAGTACCCTGACCGGCGTCGGTGCCAGCCAGGCGGCAAAGCTGGCCAAAATTGACCTGCATACCATTCAGGATCTCCTGCTTCATCTCCCGCTACGCTACGAAGATCGTACCCAACTCTATGCCATTGATGATCTGCTGCCCGGTATCTGGGCCACAGTAGAAGGCGAAGTGCTGCACACAGATATCACCTTTGGTCGCCGCCGGATGATGGTGTGTCAGATTAGCGATGGCAGCGGCGTACTGACGATGCGCTTCTTTAATTTTAATGCCGGGATGAAGAACAACCTGTCGCCGGGCCGGCGCGTCACCGCGTATGGTGAAATTAAACGCGGTCAGCGTGGCGCTGAGATTATCCATCCCGAATACCGAATCCAGGGCGAACAGAGCAATGTGACGCTGGAAGAGACCTTAACGCCGGTTTATCCCACCACCGAAGGTATTCGGCAGGCCACGCTGCGTAATCTCACCGATCAGGCACTGACGCTGCTGGAGAGCTGCCCGATTGCCGAACTGCTGCCGCAGGAACTGAGCGGCGGTTTAATCAGCCTGCCAGATGCGCTCCGCACGCTGCATCGTCCACCACCCGATCTAAAACTCAGCGAGCTGGAGAGTGGTCGTCATCCGGCACAACGCAGATTGATTCTGGAAGAGCTGCTGGCGCACAACCTCAGCATGCTGGCGGTACGCGCCGGTGCTCAGCGCTATTACGCTTTACCGATGCTTCCCCGGCACAACCTTAGTGAACAGCTGCTGGCTGCGCTGCCCTTTTCACCGACCAATGCGCAGAAACGCGTGGTGGCGGAGATAGAGAAAGATCTGGCAAATGACTTTCCGATGATGCGGCTGGTGCAGGGTGACGTCGGCTCGGGTAAAACACTGGTCGCCGCCCTCTCTGCGCTGAACGTTATCGCACATGGTAAGCAGGTAGCCCTGATGGCGCCGACCGAACTGCTGGCTGAACAGCACGCCAGTAACTTCCGCCAGTGGTTTGCGCCGCTGGGCATTGAAGTGGGCTGGCTGGCTGGAAAACAGAAAGGCAAAGCCCGCCAGGCACAGCAGGAAGCGATAGCCAGCGGTCAGGTGGCGATGGTGGTGGGCACACATGCCCTGTTTCAGGAGCAGGTGCAGTTCAACGGTCTGGCACTGGTCATTATTGATGAGCAGCATCGGTTCGGCGTCCACCAGCGACTGGCGCTGTGGGAGAAAGGTGAGGAGCAGGGCTTCCATCCGCATCAGCTGATCATGACCGCCACACCAATTCCGCGCACCCTGGCGATGACCGCTTATGCCGATCTCGATACCTCAACCATTGATGAGCTGCCGCCGGGACGTACACCGGTGACCACGGTGGCTATCCCCGATACCCGACGTGATGAGATTGTGGCGCGGGTTGAGCATGCCTGCCGTGAAGGGCGACAGGCCTACTGGGTCTGCACCCTGATTGAAGAGTCAGAATTGCTGGAAGCACAGGCGGCAGAAGCCAGCTGGGAATCCCTGAAAACTGCGCTGCCGGACTTAAACATCGGGCTGGTGCATGGCCGGATGAAGCCTGCGGAAAAACAGGCGGTGATGCAGGCGTTTAAAGCGAATGAACTGCAGCTGCTGGTGGCGACGACCGTGATTGAGGTTGGCGTGGACGTGCCGAATGCCAGCCTGATGATCATCGAAAACCCGGAGCGGTTAGGGCTGGCGCAGCTGCATCAGCTGCGGGGCCGTGTGGGCCGTGGTGCCGTAGCATCACACTGTGTACTGCTCTACAAAGCGCCGCTGAGCAAGACGGCGCAGAAGCGTTTACAGGTGCTACGCGACAGCAATGACGGCTTCGTCATTGCCCAGTTCGATCTGGAGATTCGCGGGCCGGGTGAACTGCTGGGCACGCGTCAGACCGGCAATGCCGAATTTAAAGTGGCCGACCTGCTGCGCGATGCGGCGATGGTGCCCGAAGTTCAGCGTGTGGCGCGCCACATCCACCAGCACTATCCCGAGCAGGCCAGCGCATTAATTGAACGCTGGCTGCCAGAGAACACCCGTTATACCAACGTCTGAACCCCCCCCCTCTGATTCGGCTTTTTTATCCCTGCCGGGCAAACGATTGCTTTTAGCCTGCGGATGATTACAATCGCCACATTATTTTTTGGGAAGAACAGAAGATGTCCACTAATCCGCAGCCAGAACAGCCTTCCGCCACGCAAAGCGAACTGATTTATCGTCTTGAAGATCGTCCTCCTCTGCCGCAAACGCTGTTTGCCGCCGGTCAGCATCTGCTGGCGATGTTTGTCGCGGTCATTACCCCCGCGATTCTGATTTGTCAGGCGTTAGGGCTGCCCGCAGAGGATACCCGGCACGTGATCAGCATGTCGCTGTTTGCATCGGGTGTGGCATCACTGCTGCAAATCAAAACATGGGGGCCGGTAGGTTCGGGCCTGCTGTCGATTCAGGGCACCAGCTTCAACTTCGTTACGCCCTTGATTATGGGCGGCATGGCGCTAAAAAATGGCGGCGCTGACGTGCCCACCATGATGGCGGCGCTTTTTGGTACGCTGATGCTCGCCTCCTGTACCGAAATGGTGCTGTCACGCGTATTGCACCTGGCGCGCCGGATCATTACGCCGCTGGTTTCCGGTATCGTGGTGATGATTATCGGCCTGTCGCTGATTCAGGTGGGGCTGACCTCCATTGGCGGCGGTTTCAGCGCGATTAACGACCATACTTTTGGTGCGCCGAAAAATCTGATGCTGGCAGGGGCTGTGCTGCTGGTGATCGTGCTACTTAACCGGCAGAAGAACCCCTACCTGCGCGTTGCCTCCCTGGTTATTGCCATGGCGGTGGGCTATCTGCTGGCCTGGGCGATGGGCATGCTGCCTGCCGCCGGCATCCCCACCGATCAGCCGCTGATCGTGGTGCCAACCCCGCTCTATTACGGGCTGGGCTTCGACTGGAATCTGCTCATCCCGCTGATGCTGGTGTTTATGGTGACCTCTCTGGAAACCATCGGCGATATCACCGCCACCTCAGATGTGTCAGAGCAGCCGGTCAGCGGACCCCTCTATATGAAACGCCTGAAAGGCGGCGTGCTGGCGAATGGCCTCAACTCCTTTGTCTCCGCGCTGTTTAATACTTTCCCGAACTCCTGCTTCGGTCAGAACAATGGCGTAATCCAGTTGACCGGTGTTGCCAGCCGCTACGTGGGCTTTGTTGTCGCGCTGATGCTGATTGTGCTGGGGCTGTTCCCGGCGGTCAGCGGACTGGTGCAGATGATTCCTGAACCGGTACTCGGCGGCGCCACCATTGTGATGTTCGGCACCATCGCCGCCTCGGGTGTTCGCATTGTGTCACGCGAGCCGCTTAACCGCCGCGCCATCATGATTATTGCGCTGTCGCTGGCTGTTGGCCTGGGCGTTTCCCAGCAGCCGCTGATCCTGCAGTTTGCGCCTGACTGGCTGAAAACCCTGCTCTCTTCCGGTATAGCGGCGGGCGGTATTACCGCTATCGTACTCAACCTGATTTTTCCGCCAGAGAAGTAAGGCCAGAGGCAGGCTTCGGCCTGCCTGCTAATTATTCGGATTTACATCCAGGCTGTTGAGCTGTAACGGTAATTCAGGCATAACAACCTCTCACCGGATTTAACTCGGGAAGGATGCTATGAAATTTATTGGAAAGTTTTTCCTCACCTTACTTTTGCTGCTGCTTTTCACCCTGGTCGTGATCTATGTTCTGTTGCAGACACAGTGGGGTGCAGGCTGGTTTAGCCGTTGGGTGAGTGACAAAACCGAATGGCATCTCTCCCTGAGTAAAATTGAACACAATTTCTCCTCTCCCTCTCACATCATTCTGGATGACTTCAGCTTTGGTCACGATGGACAGCCTGCAGTTCTGGTGGCGAAACGGGTCGATCTCGGTCTGGCACTGATTCAGTTCAGCGATCCGCTGCATTTCAGCAGCCTTGAGCTGCGCGACGGAGAAGTGAATCTGGCCAATCTGGCGCCAGGCAGCGCGCTACCGATTCAGGCCGATCGCCTGCAACTCAACAATATGCGTATCGACAGCCCCAACAGCGCGTTACCGCTGTTTGCTCAGCAGGTTAATGGCGGCATTCTGCCGTGGAAACCCACTGCCCTTGATATGCTGGGCCGCGATGCCCGCTTCCAGATGAGCGCAGGCAGCATGACACTGAATAATGTGCCGGGTGAAAACGTACTGATCCAGGGCAGTGTTGCCCAGGGTCGGATGCGCTTTGACAATATTGGTGCCGACCTGGCGCGTGGCTCTATGACCGGCAACGGTGAGCGCGATGCCCAGGGCAACTGGAAAATTAATCAGCTGCGACTGAACGACATCCGTCTGCAGACCACCAGTAGCCTGAAAGATTTCCTGCATAGCCTGCAGGTTGTCCCCTCGATCGCTATTACGCGGCTCGACATGACCGATGCCCGCCTGCAGGGGCCTGACTGGGCGGTAACGGATCTGGATCTGACGCTGAGAAACGTTAACTGGCAGGGTGATGACTGGCAGAGTAACGATGGTTCGCTGGCGCTGAATGCCAGCAATTTTATCAACGGTGGATTCGAACTAAATGACCCCATCGTTAACCTGGACTTCTCACCGCAGGGCGTGGCGCTGACGCAGTTCAGTTCACGCTGGGCAAATGGGGTGATTCGGGCTGACGGTGACTGGTCGCGTAGCGATAAACGCCTGACACTGAAAAACCTGGCGGTGGCGGGACTGGAATACACTCTGCCGCAGGACTGGCGCGATCGCTGGCAGGCGACACTGCCCGCGTGGCTGGATAGCGTAGAGGTGACGCGCTTCACCTCTAATCGAAACCTGATTATCGACATCAATCCGGCTTTTCCCTTCCAGCTGACCTCACTGGATGGATCCGGTGAAAACCTGCTGCTGGCGCAGCAGCACCAGTGGGGGATCTGGTCGGGTAAGCTCAGCCTGAACGCGGCAGAATCAACCTTTAATCGCACCGACCTGCGTCATCCGTCGATTGCGCTGAGCGCTGACCAGCAGCAGATTCAGGTTACGGAGCTGAGTGCGTTCAGTAATAAGGGTCTGCTCGAAGGGACGGCCACCGTAGGCCAGCAGCCAGCCCGTCCGCTGACGCTGCAACTGACAGGTCGTGCTGTACCGGTGAATGTGTTGCAGAACTGGGGATGGCCCGCGTTGCCGTTAACCGGTGACAGTAATATGCAGCTGCAGCTGAACGGTGCATTAACCGCAAATCAGCCGCTGCGCCCGACGGTTAATGGCAGTTTGTCGGTGACAACCGACAGTCAGCAACTGCAGCAGACCATGCAGGCTGGCGAGGTACGTTAACAACAGATCAGGGCCGCTGAAGCGGCCCTGATGATTAGTTGATACGCGCGCCGGACCCCCCCTCTTCCAGCGGCCCATCAGGATCGGCGGGCAGGACGATATAGACCCCTTCAAACACCGCGCCACACTCATCATTGCCAAACAGCTCAACTTCGAGCTGCACACGCGCTTTACGTCCGCGCGCCAGGCGGTCGAGATCGCCGCTTAATGAGCCCAGATCGGCAATCGCGCCAGGCCGTCCGCTGATGGGGTGGCTATAGCGAATGTGCGCATCCGCCAGAATAATGGTGCCACCCAGATGACGCTCGCGCAGCAGCAACCAGATCAACCCCCAGCCGGTCAGCGTTGCCAGCGAAAACAGGCTGCCAGCGAACAGCGTCTGGTGTGGATTCTGGTTGCCCGCTTCCGGCATGGTGGTGATAAATTTTTGCCCGGTAAACTGCAGAATACGGACGCCCATCTTTTCGCTGAGCGGGATATGATCATACCAGGCCTGTTGCAGCTGACCGCACCAGTCGGCGCGATGCAGGATATCGTCAAGCGTGACGACCGGTTTGATCATCAAAAAGTGACGCACCGGCGTCGTCTGCGGCGCGGTAATCTCGCCCTGATTGATGTAGCCGAGTTTAGCGAAGAAAGCGACAGCATCTTCGCGGGCGCTGCAGGTTACCCGCTTAGCCCCTTCCTGACGCGCCACGGATTCCAGCGTCATCGCCACCAGAGTACCCAGTCCCTTGCCCTGAACCGAAGGATGAACGGCCATGAAGCGGATAGCGGCCTCATTGTCGGCATTAATATAGAGACGGCCGATGGCGACCGGATTTCCCTGCTCATCAACCACCATCTGATGATGCGCCAGCGCATCCCAGGCGTCACGTTCCGACCCCTGCGGCTGACGCAGAGGTTTACGCAACATCTCCCAGCGGAACTGATAATAGATATCCAGCTCTTCCGCCGTCTGTGGCACGCGAAGGTGATACATGTAATGTTTCTCCCGCTCGGATGTGTGGCCAGTTCCCTGCCGCTCAGCTGACGTTCTCACACCTGTAACCAGAACGTCACAGGACCATCATTCACCAGCGAGACCTGCATATCCGCAGCAAAACGGCCATTAGCCGTGGTGATGCCCTGCTTGCGACAGCAGTCGCTGAAATATTCATACAGCCGCTCGGCTTCAGCGGGCTCGGCGCCACCCGAAAAGGAAGGACGCATCCCTTTTTGGGTATCTGCGGCCAGCGTAAACTGTGACACCACCAGCACGCTTCCGCCCGCCTGGCGAACACTCAGGTTCATTTTGCCCTGCTCATCACTAAAGATGCGATAGCCCAATACGCGTTCTGCGAGACGTTCCGCACGCGCGTTGTCATCGCCCTTTTCCACGCCCAGCAAAACCAGTAAACCGGCATCGATTTCACCGACCACTTCCTGATTGACGCTGACGCTGGCGCACTGTACGCGTTGAATCAATGCAATCATGTTTCCTCGCGTTGCTCCTCTTTGTGTTGCTGCTTTAACTGCCGATAGTCGGCTAACGCAACGGTGATTTCAGCGCCTAACAACACAATACACCAGGTCCAGTAGACCCAGAGAAACAGAATGGGGATCACGGCCAGTACGCCGTAGATCAGCTGATAAGAGGGGAACATAGTAACATAGAGCGCAAAGCCCTTTTTGCCCAGCTCAAACAGCGCACCGGCAACCAGCGCGCCAATCAGCGCATCGCGCGGCGGCACTCGCTGGGTAGGAACGATGCTGTAGAGCAACCAGAAGGCGAGCCACGACAGCAGGAGCGGGAAAATACGCAGCATCTGATCGACCAGGCTGGTGACGCCTGTCGCGTTAATCCAGCGCAGCGACAGCAGATAGGAGCTGATCGCCAGACTGGCACCGGCCAGTAACGGGCCAAGTGTCAGGATCATCCAGTAGACCGCAAAGGAATAGACCATCGGCCGCTTCTTGTTGCTGCGCCAGATGGTGTTTAACGCGGTATCGACGGAATGCATCAGCAGTAAGGCGGTAACGATCAGGCCGACCGCTCCGACCGCCGTCATCCGGTTTACGTTAGCCACAAACTGCTCAAGATAGCGTTGCAGCGTGTTGCCTGCAGCGGGCATCAGATTGGTAAAGACAAAGTGCTTCAACTGCACGCTGATATCAGAGAAGACCGGAAACGCCGCAAACAGGGCAAACACCACCGCAATCAGCGGCACCAGCGCCAGCAATGAGACATAAGCCAGATTACCGGCCTGGGTCGTCATGCCATCCTCATCAATGCGTTTCCACAACAGTTTGAGCCACAACCAGAACGCATGCAGCCCGGGACGAAATTTACGTGACATCATGAATTACTGTTGACCTGCAAACCAGTTGGGTACCGTTTTACTGTCAGTAACCAGTACACTTTCAATACCCAGAGCGCGGGCCGCCTCAATATTCTGTGGATTATCGTCAAAAAATACCGCCTGATCGGCAGCCACACCTTCTGCGTCCAGCACATGCTGGTATATCCGGGCTTCCGGTTTACGCATGCCCAGCTCCTGGGAGAGATAGAGCTTGTCGGCTGCCTGCTGCACGTCCGGATACTGCGTTGGCCAGAATTCGCAATGCAGTTTGTTGGTGTTAGAGAGGATCACCACCCGATGGCCCTCCAGCCGCAGCCGGTTCATCAGCGCCAGGATTTCCGGACGCAAGTCAACGAATACCGCCTGCCAGCCAGCGGCAAACTGTTCATAGCTCAGCGCGATTTCCAGCTTTTCACACAGCGCCAGCGCGAAATCTTCATCGCTGATCTCGCCACGTTCGTGTTGTTCAAACGCCTCATCCATCTGGAAATGGCTTTGCAGCGAGGCCAGCGGCACACGACTAAGGTCACTCCAGACACCCAGCACGCGGTTAAAGTCGATATCGATAATCACATTGCCCAAATCAAAGATATACAGCATGGTGTGTCTCCTTCTGTTCCCTGGAGTATTCACTCTAGCGGCAAAAGGGCAGGCTGAACAGGCACTCGCGGAGAGAAAAGCGTAAACGGCAGCGGGCAGGTAAAAAGCGCGACATATCCCACAAATAATCGCTGGCCCGGCTGAAGAGGCAGGAATTTCAGGCAAAAAAAAGCCCCGCAGGCGGGGCTCTTTATCAGTTAAAGGCGCAATTATGCGTCTTTAGGACCACGTGATGCACGTTTACGGTCATTTTCAGTCAGGTGACGTTTACGGATACGCACTGACTGTGGTGTAACTTCTACCAGTTCGTCATCATCGATGAACTCGATCGCCTGCTCAAGGGTCATCTTGATTGGCGGAACCAGCGTCGTGGCTTCATCAGTACCTGAAGCACGCATGTTGGTCAGTTTCTTACCGGTCAGGCAGTTAACTGTCAGGTCGTTAGAACGGCTGTGAATACCGATGATCTGGCCTTCATAGACTTCTGCACCGTGACCCAGGAACAGCTTACCGCGGTCCTGCAGGCTGAACAGTGCAAACGCAACTGCTTTACCCTGACCGTTGGAGATCAGTACGCCGTTCTGACGCTGGCCCACTTCGCCCGCACGAATGTCATCGTAGTGGCTGAAGGTAGAGTAGAGCAGACCGGTACCGGAAGTCATGGTCATGAATTCGTTACGGAAGCCGATCAGGCCACGGCTTGGGATCACGTAGTCGAGACGTACGCGGCCTTTGCCATCCGGATCCATGTTTTTCAGATCGCCCTTACGCTCACCCATGGCTTGCATGACTGAACCCTGGTTGTTCTCTTCGATATCCAGCGTAACGTTCTCGAATGGCTCCTGTTTACGGCCATCGATTTCGCGGAAGATAACTTTCGGACGGGATACCGCCAGTTCGAAACCTTCACGACGCATGTTTTCGATCAGAACTGACAGGTGAAGCTCACCACGACCTGATACGCGGAACGCGTCAGCATCTTCAGTTTCTTCAACGCGCAGTGCCACGTTGTGAACCAGTTCTTTGTTCAGACGCTCAAGGATCTGACGTGAAGTCACGTACTTACCTTCTTTACCGCAGAACGGTGAGGTGTTGACGTTAAAGAACATGGTAACTGTTGGCTCATCGACACTCAGTGCTGGCAGCGCCTGCACGTTCTGTGGATCACAGATGGTGTCAGAGATGTTCAGCTCGCCCAGACCGGTGATAGCAATGATATCGCCCGCTTCTGCCAGGTCGCTGTCGATACGCTCAAGACCCAGGTGAGTCAGGACTTTACCGACTTTACCGTTACGGGTTTTGCCTTCGCTATCGATGATAGTGACTTGCTGGTTAGGCTTAACTTTACCGCGCTTGATACGGCCGATGCCGATCACGCCCAGGTAGTTGTTGTAGTCAAGCTGAGAGATTTGCATCTGCAGTGGGGCGTCAGCCTCAACCTGCGGAGGTGCAACGTGGTCGACGATCGCCTGATACAGCGGGGTCATATCGTCAGCCATGTCGGTGTGCTCAAGACCAGCAATACCATTCAGCGCAGAGGCGAAAATGATAGGGAAGTCGAGCTGCTCATCAGTAGCATCCAGGTTAACGAACAGGTCAAAGACCTGATCAACAACCCAATCCGGACGCGCACCAGGGCGGTCTACTTTGTTGATAACCACAATCGGCTTCAGACCATGCGCGAACGCTTTTTTGGTCACGAAGCGGGTTTGCGGCATAGGGCCATCCATCGCATCTACAACCAGCAGCACCGAGTCCACCATGGACATGACGCGCTCAACTTCACCACCGAAGTCGGCGTGTCCTGGGGTATCAACAATGTTGATACGGTAGTCATTCCACTTAATGGCGGTGTTTTTTGCGAGGATGGTAATCCCACGCTCTTTCTCCAAATCATTGGAGTCCATCACGCGCTCTGTTGCTTCGGTACGGGCATCAAAAGTACCGGATTGTTGCAGCAGTTTGTCAACCAGGGTGGTCTTTCCATGGTCAACGTGCGCGATGATGGCGATGTTACGCAAATTTTCGATCACAGCTTTGCCTCAGGCATTAGAAATAGCGCGTTATTGTACACTGATTAAGCGGAAGACTGAACACGATCACACTTTTCACTGAAAGTTTATTGCATGGAGACCAATTTGCCCTGTTACCGGTGCAGAAAATGCACTAAGTTGGTCTGATGCACCAAAATAGTGCCATCAGACGACCGTTAAGCACCACAATGGTGCAATAAAACGATCGTGGTGCAGCCGCTTTATGACAAAAAGGTGCACCACAAGGCGATTTAAGCATCATCAAAAAAGTTGGCACAGAATTCGCTTTATCTAAATCAAGCGTAAACGCCAGACAGATGTCGGTTGAAGAGCGTGCCGGAAGAGGTTGGTCAGGGAGTTGTTTTCCCGCAACGTATTCCGGAAACGACGTTTCCTCGCCATGTAGATAATGAAAGACCATTTCCAGGAGAGTTGAGTATGTCCGCTGAACACGTTCTCTCGATGATGAACGAGCATGAAGTTAAGTTTGTTGACCTGCGTTTTACCGATACCAAAGGTAAAGAACAGCACGTTACGATCCCTGCTCACCAGGTTAACGCTGACTTCTTCGAAGAAGGCAAAATGTTCGATGGTTCGTCTATCGGCGGCTGGAAAGGCATTAACGAATCAGACATGGTGCTGATGCCTGACGCCACCACGGCGGTCATGGATCCTTTCTTCGAAGATTCTACGCTGATCATCCGTTGTGACATCCTCGAGCCAGGCACCATGCAGGGCTACGACCGCGATCCACGCTCTATCGCTAAGCGCGCTGAAGATTTCCTGCGCTCTTCCGGCATCGCTGATACCGTACTGTTTGGACCAGAACCAGAATTCTTCCTGTTCGATGACATCCGTTTCGGCTCATCGACGTCCGGTTCACACGTTGCTATCGACGATATCGAAGCGGCATGGAACACCGGTAAAGAGTACGAAGGCGGTAACAAAGGTCACCGTCCAGGTCTGAAAGGCGGCTACTTCCCGGTTCCACCGGTTGACTCATCACAGGACATTCGTTCTGCCATGTGTCTGACCATGGAGCAGATGGGCCTGGTTGTTGAAGCGCATCACCACGAAGTGGCGACCGCGGGTCAGAACGAAGTGGCAACCCGCTTCAATACCATGACCAAAAAAGCGGACGAAATTCAGATTTACAAATATGTGGTTCACAACGTTGCGCACGCTTACGGCAAAACCGCGACCTTTATGCCGAAGCCTATGTTTGGCGACAACGGTTCAGGCATGCACTGCCATATGTCACTCTCCAAAGGTGGCCAGAACCTGTTTGCCGGCGATAAGTACGGCGGCCTGTCTGAAATGGCGCTGTTCTACATCGGCGGTATCATCAAGCACGCTAAAGCGATCAACGCCCTGGCGAACCCGACCACCAACTCTTACAAGCGTCTGGTCCCGGGTTACGAAGCACCGGTTATGCTGGCTTACTCTGCCCGTAACCGTTCAGCCTCAATCCGTATTCCGGTTGTTGCCAGCCCGAAAGCGCGTCGTATCGAAGCGCGCTTCCCGGATCCAGCGGCTAACCCATACCTGGCGTTCACCGCACTGCTGATGGCTGGCCTGGATGGCATCATCAACAAAATCCATCCTGGCGATGCGATGGACAAGAACCTGTATGACCTGCCACCGGAAGAAGAAGCTGAGATTCCAAAAGTTGCAGGCTCTCTGGAAGAAGCGCTGAATGCACTGAACGAAGATCGCGAGTTCCTGACCCGCGGCGGAGTATTCACTGACGAATCGATCGATGCTTACATCGAACTGCGTAAAGCAGAGATGGATCGCGTTCGCATGACGCCACACCCGGTTGAGTTCGAGCTCTACTACAGCGTTTAACTGGTCAGACGTTTTTTGTTGCCGTGGAAACTTTTAGCCCATCTTCGGATGGGCTTTTTTCTCCGCGAATTCACCGTTCATTCGCCCTCTTTTCGGCTTAAAGACTAAAATGCACCTCTTTAGTGCAGAGGAACGTTGTATGGCAACTGGCTCTCTGCCCGATGCAGGGCAGATTCTCAACGCGTTAATTAACAGTATTTTGTTGGTGGATAACGATCTGGTTATTCATTACGCCAACCCGGCGGCGCAGCAATTACTGGCGCAAAGCTCACGCAAATTGTTCGGCACGCCGTTACCGGAATTAACCGGCTACTTTTCGCTGAATATCGAGGTGATGCGCGAGAGTCTTGAGGCTGGCCAGGGATTTACTGACAGTGAGGTCACGCTGGTGGTAGATGGTCGCGCGCACATTATGTCGCTGACCGCCCAGCGGTTACCCGATGGCTTAATCCTGATGGAAATGGCGCCGATGGATAATCAGCGTCGTCTCAGTCAGGAACAGTTACAGCACGCCCAGCAGGTGGCCGCTCGCGATCTGGTTCGCGGCCTGGCCCATGAGATTAAAAATCCGCTGGGAGGATTGCGCGGCGCGGCACAGCTTTTATCCCGCGCCCTGCCCGATCCCTCGCTGAATGAATATACCAAAGTGATTATTGAACAGGCCGACCGGTTGCGGAATCTGGTTGATCGTCTGCTGGGGCCGCAGCAGCCGGGCATGCACATCACGCAGAGCATTCATCAGGTGGCCGAACGGGTGGTCAATCTGGTGTCGATGGAGCTGCCGGAGAATGTCTCGCTGGTACGGGATTATGATCCCAGCCTGCCGGAACTGCCGCACGATCCCGATCAGATTGAACAGGTGCTGCTTAACGTGGTGCGCAATGCGCTTCAGGCGCTGGGCGACGATGGCGGCACCATTATTATCCGCACCCGCACGGCTTTCCAGCTGACGCTGCACGGCACGCGTTATCGGCTGGTGGCACGTATTGATATTGAAGATGATGGCCCCGGCATTCCGGCCCAGCTGCAGGATACGCTGTTTTATCCGATGGTCAGCGGACGCGAAGGCGGTACCGGTTTAGGCCTCTCCATCGCCCGTAGCCTGATTGATCAACATTCAGGAAAAATAGAATTTAACAGTTGGCCGGGACACACCGAATTCTCGGTTTACCTGCCTATTCGCCAGTGAGGTTTCTATGCAACGAGGGATAGTCTGGATCGTCGATGACGATAGCTCCATCCGCTGGGTGCTTGAACGCGCGCTCACTGGAGCCGGTTTGAGCTGTGCGACTTTTGACAGCGCAAGCGAGGTGCTGGATGCCCTCTCAACCAAGACCCCGGACGTTTTACTGTCAGACATTCGCATGCCCGGTATGGATGGCCTGGCGCTGCTGAAACAGATTAAGCAGCGTCATCCGATGCTTCCGGTCATCATAATGACGGCGCATTCTGATCTGGACGCTGCCGTCAGCGCCTATCAGCAGGGTGCCTTTGATTACCTGCCTAAGCCGTTCGATATTGATGAAGCGGTTGCGCTGGTCGAGCGTGCTATCAGCCACTATCAGGAGCAGCAGCAGCCGCGTAATCAGCCGGTCAGCGGACCCACCACCGATATCATCGGTGAAGCGCCCGCGATGCAGGATGTGTTCCGCATCATCGGACGATTATCGCGCTCGTCGATCAGTGTGCTGATCAACGGCGAGTCCGGTACCGGTAAAGAGCTGGTGGCCCATGCGCTGCATCGCCACAGCCCGCGCACCAAAGCGCCCTTTATCGCGCTCAACATGGCGGCGATCCCCAAAGATTTAATTGAATCAGAACTGTTTGGTCACGAAAAAGGCGCCTTTACCGGGGCGAACCAGATCCGTCAGGGCCGTTTTGAGCAGGCGGATGGCGGCACGCTGTTTCTGGATGAGATCGGTGATATGCCGCTGGATGTGCAGACCCGTCTGCTGCGCGTGCTGGCCGATGGCCAGTTCTATCGCGTTGGTGGCTATGCGCCGGTCAAAGTGGATGTGCGTATTATCGCGGCGACCCACCAGAATCTGGAATTACGCGTACAGGAAGGCAAGTTCCGTGAGGATCTGTTTCACCGCCTGAACGTGATTCGTGTGCATCTGCCACCGCTGCGTGAGCGTCGTGAGGATATCCCGCGTCTGGCGCGTTATTTCCTCCAGGTAGCGGCGCGTGAGCTGGGTGTGGAAGCGAAGATTCTGCATCCGGAAACCGAGACAGCGTTAACCCGACTGCACTGGTCAGGTAACGTGCGTCAGCTGGAGAACACCTGTCGCTGGCTGACCGTGATGGCTGCGGGTCAGGAAGTCCTGATTCAGGACCTGCCCGGAGAACTGTTTGAATCCAGTACGCCGGAGAATCCGGTACAGTCGCTGCCTGACAGCTGGGCAACGCTGCTGGCACAGTGGGCCGATCGCGCTCTGCGTTCCGGTCATCAGAATCTGCTGTCAGAAGCCCAGCCAGAGATGGAGCGCACGCTGCTCACTACTGCGCTGCGTCATACGCAGGGCCACAAACAGGAAGCGGCACGTTTGCTGGGCTGGGGACGAAACACGCTGACGCGCAAGCTCAAAGAGCTGGGCATGGAATAAGCGGTTCAGTACGGGCTGGTGAAGTCTGCCAGCCCGTTTCTTCAGATAACGCGGGAGAACTGCTGCTGACGCGCTTTCTGACGCAGATAGCGATCAAAGCACATGCAAATATTGCGGATCAGTAACCGGCCAATTCCCGTCACCTCCAGCCCCGTAGCGGTTTGTTCCACCAGCCCATCGGCTATCAACGGTTTCAGCAGCGCCAGGTCCTCAGCAAAATAGTCGCTGAAGCGAATGCCCCATTGCGCTTCTGTCGCGGCAAAATTCAGCGAGAAGTTACAAATCAGCGTTTTTATCACGTCCCGACGCAGGCAATCATCGTCGGTTAAGGCGATGCCACGCCACAGGCCATTTCCCTGCTGTTCCACACAATTGTACCAGGTATTAAGGTCTTTCTGGTTCTGCGCATAACTGTCGCCAATCATGCTGATGGCAGAGACGCCAAGCCCCAGCAAATCGCTGTCGCCCTGCGTCGTGTATCCCTGGAAATTGCGATGCAGCTGGCCTTTGCGCTGCGCGATAGCCAGTTCATCCTGCGGCTTCGCAAAGTGATCCATTCCAATGAACTGGTAGCCCTGCTGAGTCAGGGTTGCGATGGTCTGCTGTAAAATATCCAGCTTTTGCTGAGCCGATGGCAGTTCACCCTCTTTGATTTTACGCTGTGCCGCGAACATCGCCGGCAGATGCGCATAGTTAAAGACGCTAAGACGATCCGGGCTCAGCGCCAGTACCCGCTCCAGCGTCCAGGCGAAGCTGGCGGGCGTCTGCAGGGGTAAACCATAGATGAGGTCAATGCTGGTCGAGCTGAACCCCTGTTCACGGGCACGCGCCATCAGCCCGAAAATCACCTCTTCATCCTGTACCCGGTTAACCCGCTCCTGCACCGATTTGTTGAAGTCCTGCACCCCCATGCTCAGCCGGTTGAATCCCAGCGATCGCAGGTGATCAATCACATCCAGCGCAATTTCCCGGGGATCCACTTCGATCGACATTTCGGCATCATCGGCCACGCTGAAATGCTGCTTCAGTAAACCCACCAGCCGGGAAATCTGCGCATTGTCGAGGAAGGTTGGCGTGCCGCCGCCCCAGTGAAGCTGCGTGACCTGACGCTGACGAAACAGCGGCGCACGCTGAATAATCTCCTGCTCAAGCACATCCAGATAGCGATCCGCTTTGTGGCGCTGACGCGTCACTATCTTATTGCAGCCGCAGAAGTAGCAGAGACGATGGCAGAAGGGAATATGGACATAGAGCGACAGCGGACGATCAGGGTAACGCGCCACGGCACGCTGGAAGTCGTTTTCCGCGTACTGCTCGCTGAACTCCAGCGCAGTGGGATAGGAGGTGTAACGCGGGCCGGCATAATTGTACTTTTCAATTAACGCCTGATCCCACTCAATCTGCTGCGATGGCATGCTCACTCCTTCCGGTGACGTCGTCTGAGAGAAGGTCGCGAAGAAGAGGAGATAAAAGGTGAGCGGGATGAGACCCGACGTAAACGTTGCTTCAGACGCGACAGGCGTCGTAGTTTAAACAATAACCACAGCAGATAACATGTCGCCAGCAGCGCGAAAATTGATCCAGGCCAAAACATTGTCGTTTACCTGTTAAGCGCGGCATGCGGGTAACGCATGCCGATCAAATTTGCTTAGTTGCCTTTCAGCAGACGGTACATATCTTCTTCAGCCTGCTCATCTTCGGCATCATCCATCACAATGCCTAACTGCTCCATCAGTTCGTCGATACGATCCAGCGAGGCATCCAGCCAGCCCTGATCTTCAGCCGACAGCGTTTCGCCATTTTCCAGCCGATCCAGCAGCGCATCCAGACGTTCGTCATTTTCCAGCTTCGCCAGCTCTTCTTCTGGTGTCAGACGCACTTTCTTCTCTGCTGCCGGTTTTTCTGCGCTTTTCTTTGGTTTAACGGCGGCGGTTTTTCCTTCAGCGATCAGGGCCACCGGTTTTTTACTCCCGATGCGCGGATCTTTCACGCTGTCCGCCTGACGTCCGCCATTGTTTTCGGACGCAGCCGGATTAGCACGGCTGCCAGATGCATGTCCGCGATGCTTTTTATCACGTTTGCGATCGCGTGCTTCATGGTTGATATCGTCACGCGATTTGCGTTTGGCTTTGACGGCAGGTTTGCCGTTAGCAGCTCGTGCAGGTTGCTTCATAGTATTCGGTCCCGGCTTTTTTTATTCAGTATAGAATTGCGGCGAAATCTAGCAGAAAGTAGACAAAGAAAAAAGGCGACAGCTCAAGCTGTCGCCTTATTTCATACCTTCATAAGAAGGAATCATGTTTTAAATCCTTTTCGGCTCGTAACATCCCGGTTAATCCCGCGCCTGCTCAACTCCTGAGCTATTCCTTATCCCTGTCTGGCCGCATCCCTGACCCTGTTCCATTCCATCGCTCATAACCCTCCTGGTATCCCTGAGCGCATCATCCTGATGTGTGCTGCCGTGCACTGCACACTAATGTAGACCAACTGGTAAAAGCCTCAAGTCAGTGTCAAAAATAGTTAGTTCAAAAAAAGAACGTTTTAAGATAAGGGCTTGAATTACATATTTTTTTATTTTTAGTAATTAAAGTAAAAAGCGAAATAACCCGCACCGTGAATGGCAAATCTCTTACAAAGTTTGTTACCGAGATGCGATTGAGCACTTTCGCGTCATAACGCGTATAATCGCCCGCATTGCCTTAATGCGTTTTCTGGAGTGTCACCTTGTCTGAATTGAATTACCACGTTACCCACTTTGTCATGAGCGCGCCGGATATCCGCCATCTGCCTGCCGATACCGGAATTGAGGTGGCTTTCGCTGGCCGCTCGAACGCGGGAAAATCGAGTGCGCTGAATACGTTAACCAATCAGAAGGGTCTGGCGCGTACCAGTAAAACGCCGGGACGTACGCAGCTGATTAACCTGTTTGAAGTGAAAGAAGGTAAGCGTCTGGTCGACCTGCCCGGTTACGGTTATGCCGAAGTCCCGGAAGAGATGAAGCTGAAGTGGCAGCGCGCGTTAGGTGAATACCTGCAAAAACGTCAGGCGCTGAAAGGACTGGTTATCCTGATGGATATCCGTCATCCGCTGAAAGATCTCGACCGGCAGATGATTCAGTGGTCAGTGGAAAGTGGCATTCCGGTGCTGTTGCTTCTCACTAAAGCAGACAAACTGGCCTCAGGTGCCCGTAAAGCGCAGCTCAATGTCGTGCGTGAAGCCGCACTCGAATTTGTTGGTGATGTGCAGGTAGAGCTCTTCTCATCGCTGAAGAAAATCGGCGTGGATAAGGTTCGTCAGAAGCTGGACAGCTGGTTTAATACGCTTGAACCTGCGGTTGAAGATCAGGACGCGGAAGAGTGAGTGGCAACCTTGTGCCGGTGATGCTGACGGTACAAAAAGCCCAATAAAAAACGCCCCAGTCACAGAATGACTGGGGCGGCTAAATTCAGCCAAATCCGATTACGTGAAGTAAAAGGTCTGAAAGATAGAACATCTTACCTCTGTACCCTACGCGACGAACTTTACCTGATTTTCTGTGCGTGACAAAGGCTTTTTTGTTGCTTACTTACATGAAACAGGACTTTTTTTACCATGCACGTCACAAAAATAGCGTTACGATGTAGTTTAATGACGAAAAAAATGTTTAGACCATAAGCAGTTAGAAAAGCGTTTTCTCTCAGTGCCAGCGTTGACCACGCTAAACCGGTCAACTAAACGATTTTCTTATACCTGATTCAGGGCCGGTTCTGTTCTTCAGAACCGACCACACGCATCGAATCAGTGGGCTTCATCCCAGTTGTCACCCACACCGACTTCAACCAGTAAAGGTACGTCGAGCTGTACGCTACCTTCCATCAGCGCACGGATTTTCTGGCTCGCCTCTTCAACCGCCTCGGCTTTGACTTCGAACACCAGTTCATCGTGAACCTGCATGATCATTCTGACGGCATTGTCGTTTTGCTGTTCCAGCCAGTTATCCACGGCAATCATTGCCCGCTTGATGATATCCGCTGCCGTTCCCTGCATCGGCGCATTGATCGCGGCACGTTCAGCGGCTTTCCGGCGAATGGCGTTACCGGATTTAATATCGGGCAGCCACAGCCGACGGCCTTCCAGCGTTTCGACATAGCCTTTACTCGCCGCCAGCTGGCGTGTGTTCTCCATATAGCGCAGGACGCCCGGATAGCGTTCAAAGTAGAGATCCATATACTTTTTCGCTTCACCCGCGCCGATATTCAGCTGACGCGACAGGCCAAAGGCGCTCATGCCATAAATCAGACCAAAGTTGATCGCTTTGGCGCTGCGACGCTGTTCGCCGCTGACCTTATCCAGCGCCACGCCAAACACTTCCGATGCCGTCGCGCGGTGGATATCTTCGCCCTGGGCAAAAGCGTCCAGTAATCCTTTGTCCTGAGAGAGATGCGCCATGATACGCAGTTCGATTTGTGAATAGTCTGCCGCCACAATGCGATGTCCTTTGGCCGCTACAAATGCCTGACGGATTCGTCGTCCTTCATCATTACGCACCGGAATGTTTTGCAGATTCGGATCGGCAGAGGATAAGCGTCCGGTTGCGGTGACGGCCTGATGATAAGAGGTATGTACCCTGCCACTGATCGGATTGATCATCAGCGGTAATTTATCCGTATAAGTAGACTTAAGTTTGGATAAGCCGCGATGCTCCAGAATCACTTTGGGTAACGGATAATCAAGTGCCAGCTCGGCTAACACCTCTTCGCTGGTTGACGGCGCGCCGCCTGGTGTTTTCTTTGTGGGCTTGATGCCCTGTTTTTCAAACAGGATCACCTGAAGCTGCTTGGTGGATGAGAGGTTGAAGGGTTCCCCCGCCAGCTCATGCGCTTTCAACTCAAGCTCAGCCAGGCGGGCCGTCAGCTCTTTCGAATGCTGCGCCAGAATAGACTGATCGATCAGCACACCGTTGCGCTCTATGCGCGAAATCACCGTCAGTAACGGCATCTCAATCTGTTCGAAGACTTTTTTCGGACCCGCTTCTTTCTCCAGCTCTGGCCACATCTTCAGATGCAGCTGCAGGGTCACATCTGCATCTTCTGCAGCGTAATGGGATGCCTGCTCTAACGCGATTTGATTGAACGTCAGCTGATTTTTGCCTTTACCGGCGATCTCCTGGAAGGTCACGGTTTTATGGTTAAGCCAGCGAGCGGCCAGGCTATCCATGTCATGTTTGCCCACCACGCTGTTGAGGATATAGGACTCAAGCATGGTGTCGAATTTGATACCGGCCAGTTCAATGTCGTAGTTTTTCAGCACGCCGCGATCGTATTTCAGGTTCTGGCCAACTTTCCATGCGCTCTCATCTTCCAGCAAGGGCTTAAGCTGTGCCAGAACGGTGGCGCGATCCAGTTGATCAGGCGCATCAAGATAGTCATGGGCAACCGGCAGATAGGCGGCTTCACCGGGCGCCACCGCGAAGCTGATGCCGACGATATTAGCGCTCAGGGTATCCAGCGCGTCGGTCTCCAGATCAAACGCAAAGACTTCGCTGTTTTTCAGCTTCTCCAGCCAGCTATCAAAGAGATCCTGATCCAGAATGGTGACATAACCCTCGGTCGGTAACACGCTGCTGGTTTCAACCACCAGGGCCGGTTCATCGGCCTGCGCTTTTTGCGCCTGCGTAGTGCTCTTTTTACCCTGCAGCCATTTACCGTCCTGCAGGTCACTCAGCCAGCGTTTGAACTCGTAACGACTGAACAGGGCCTGCAATGCCTCTGTATCGGGTTCAGTGACTGTGAGCTCTTCACAGGGCAGCGCCAGCTCAACGTCTGTCTTAATGGTCGCCAGCTGATAAGAGAGAAACGCCACATCACGATTCTGCTCAAGTTTGGTCGCCATGGTTTTGGCACCACGAAAGCCGAGATCGGCCACTTTGTCCAGATTGTCATAGATCGTCTGCATGCTGCCCAGCCCCTGCAGCAACGCCTGTGCCGTTTTCTCACCGACGCCTGGCACGCCAGGAATGTTGTCGGAGCTATCACCCATCATGGCAAGGAAGTCGATGATCAATGCGGGTGGAACACCATATTTCTGCTCAACCTCTTCTGGTCCCAGAATGGTGTTGCTCATGGTGTTAATCAGCGTGATGGCGGGCGTGACCAGCTGCGCCATATCTTTGTCGCCAGTGCTGATCAGCACTGAGAGACCCTTTTTCTCCGCTTCCAGCGCCAGCGTACCGATGACATCATCAGCCTCGACGCCGCTCACAGCCAGCAACGGCAGCCCCATCGCCCGCACCATCTCATGCAGCGGCTCAATTTGTGCACGGAGCTCGTCAGGCATCGGGGGACGGTGAGATTTGTAATGCTCAAACAGCTCGTCCCTGAAGGTTTTGCCTTTGGCATCGAATACCACAGCAACGTGACTCGGATTGTATTGCGCCAGCAGGCTTTTCAGCATGTTGAGCACGCCGTACATGGCGCCAGTGGGTTCACCTGCACTGTTGGTCAGCGGCGGAAACGCGTGATACGCGCGATAAAGATAGGATGAGCCATCGACCAGAATCAGGGGATTTTCTGCTATTTGCGCCATAAGTCTGTGTAGTCTTCGTTGCTATGAGTTGGGCTATAAGGATGCCACAACCAGGCAGAAATGGTGAACTAAGGCGTGCCACGTCTGGAGTTTTTCACGCTTTTGGGGACAGGATCGCAACGATCGTTCTGTGGATAACTTTGTGCGTAAAAATTATAACGCGCTGTTTTTCAGGAAAATAAATAATCGACACTTGAATAAAAACCATAAATTTCATTGGCTTATTTAATTTCCGTGACCCGATCGCTATTTTTAATAGCGCGATCCCTTGTGTGGATATTAAATTTATGCCCTGGAGATGGACAAAAATTGGACCGTTGTTCAAAGGCATAAAAAAAACGCCAGCAGAGCTGGCGTTTAACGGGGGTGTGAGGCTGATTACTTCTGGCTTACCAGGAATTTAACCACGTTCGCATAGTCTGCGACGAAATTATCCATAGAGCTGGTATCAAGACCGCCGTTGTTAACCATGTATTTGCCATTCACGAAAATAGCAGGCACACCACGCAGATCAACATCAGCAGCGGCTTTTTGCTGCTGCGCAACCAGCGCTTTTACGGCGAAGCTGTTCCAGGCTGCATCATAGTCCGCCGCAGAGATACCGGCCGCTTTGACAAAGGTCTCTTTCAGACTGGCAGGATCGGTGATGGTCTGCGTTTTCTGAATGCCATCGAAGATCGGTGCTGTCACTTTATCTTCAACGCCCAGCGCCATCGCGACAGCCCAGGCATGGGTCACGACCGGCCCCAGTTCTCCACCGAGAAAATCGACGTGGTATTTCACCATCTTAGTGTCAGCAGGCAGATTCTTTTTCACCGCGTCATTGACGTGATAAATACGTTCAAACTGATAGCAGTGCGGGCAGAAGAAGGAGAAGAACTCCATCACCTGAGGTTCGCCGGCCACAGGTTTAGGCAGACTCACATATTGTTTACCTTCAGTGAACTGGGCAGCAGATGCGCTGAATGCCAGCACTAAACCCATCAGTGCAAACCAAATTTTTTTCATCGTGAAAAATTCTCCTGACTACGTCATTAATATTGCGGTGTCAGCTGCAGAGGAGGTTCCTGCAACAGCTTCTCCTGCTCGGTAAAGAGTGAAATTTGCCTGCGCCAGAAATCTTCATCTGTCATCCAGGGGAAAGCGCGCGGAAAAGCGGGATCCTGCCAGCGTCGGACAACCCAGGCCAGATAATAAACCATGCGCATGGCGCGTAAAGGTTCAATCAGTGACAATTCATTAATATCAAAATCACTGAACTCACTGTACGCCTCCAGCAGTATATCCCATTGAATACGCTGTTCCTGACGATCGCCGCTGATCAGCATCCAGAGATCCTGCACGGCCGGGCCATTACGGGCATCATCCAGATCGACAAACAGCGGTCCGTCACGCCACAGGATATTACCCGGATGGCAGTCGCCATGTAATCGTAGCGGCTGCCACGTGGTGTGCCACTGTTGTTGCAGCGTGTTTCCCAGCTTATCGATAGCCTGTAGCAGTGCGACTTTAAGCGATGCAGGCACTAACAGAGAGTGCTCCAGCACCTGCCGGGGTTCATGCAGATATTCATCCAGACCGATGGCAGGCCGATGCCTGAACAGCGCTTTACACCCGGTCTGATGAATGCGGCCCAGGAAGCGGCCTACCCACTCCATCTGATCTTCGTTGTCTGTCTCATATTGCCGTCCGCCCAGGCTGGGGAATACGGCAAAGAAGAAGCCAGCGTGACTGTGCAGTGTCTCACCCTTTAACCGCAGTGGCGCCGCGATGGGCACTTCGTCAGCCAGCAGATCAAGTGCGTACTGATGTTCTTCAGCAATCTGTTCGGCACGCCAGCGCTGTGGTCGATAAAACTTCGCAACATAGCGGCGTTTTTCGTCGTCGCTGAATTGATAAACCCTGTTCTCGTAGCTGTTCAGGGCTGTCAGACCCGATTCGACGCGAATTCCTGTTTCCCAGAGCGCATCAAGCAACACGTCGGGATTCAATGTCTGGAAGTTAAAAGCAGCGTCGCTCATCATGTTACCTGTAGTTGCCCTTGCAAATAGCAGCCAAGGATAACACTACTCGTCCTGTTTAATGACACCCCGTGCGCGGAGCAGTGCTGTTTTGAAATCAACTTCATAATCTTTTTTCAGGCCTGGTATCTCATCATCGCTGGCTGAGTCACGCATCTTGAGATGGTAAATTAATACATCATCGGTTAATTCACTTAACGGGCCACGGAAACCAGATTCCTGAGCCAGTTTCTGCAAAAATGTGACCAGATTAAGATCAGGCTCTTTTTGCCAGGCGGGTTGCAGCAACGCGATTAACTCGTTTAAACGATGGCATTTCATTCAGATTTCTCCTTTCACAGTGCGTCATCAGCGAGGGCACAGTCATGACAATATTAACCGGCATCATTCTGGCCGGTGGTCAGGGCCGCCGTATGGGTGGTCAGGACAAAGGGTTAGTACAGCTGGATGGCAGGCCGCTTTATCAGCATGTCCTTGAACGGCTCAGGCCACAAGTCGACATTGTCATGATTAATGCGAATCGTAATATTGATCGCTATCAGTTAAGCGGATGTCGGGTTATTCAGGATGTTTTTGATGATTATCCCGGTCCGCTGGCCGGGATCTACAGTGGGTTGCTCGCCATCGATGGTGAATGGGCCGCTTTTTGCTCCTGCGATACGCCTGCAATACCTCTCTACTTCGTCGAAAAACTGGTCGATCAACGCGGTGAGGCGCCGGCAGTCTGGGTACGTTCACAGTCGCGCGATCATCCTACGCTGGCGCTGATTCATCGGGAGATGGCTGCACCTCTTTATGACTATCTTCAGGCTGGAGAACGACGTCTTATGCATTTTCTGCGCGACCACGGTGGCCATGCTGTCCGGATGGATGAGGATGAGGCTGCCTTCCGCAATATCAATACGCCTGATGACCTGAACAACAGAGGCTGACATGTCATTACCTATACTTGCCATTGTGGGCTGGAGTGGAACCGGGAAAACGACGCTATTGCAGCAGGTGATACCGATTCTCGGCGATAAAGGTATCCGCGCAGGATTGATTAAACATACCCATCATCAGATGGATGTGGATACGCCAGGCAAAGATAGCTATCTGCTCAGAAAAGCGGGTGCCAGTCAGGTAATATTGGCCAGTTCAGAGCGATGGGCATTGATGTGTGAGACGCCGGAAAAGCAGTCGATTAATCTGCCTTATCTGCTCAGCCGCATGGATCACGCTACGCTTGAGGTCGTGCTGGTCGAAGGCTTCAAAGATGAACCCGTACCTAAAATTGTTTTATGGCGGGCCGGGATCAAGGGTGGGATCGAGGAACTGCTTGATGAGCAGGTAATCGCTGTCGCCAGCGACCAGAAATTAACGCTGAACGTGCCAGTTCTGGATATAAATCGTCCGGACAGCGTTGCAGACTTCATTGCCGACTGGCTTGAGAAACGCTGAAATGGATGTTGTGATGCAGTTTTTCACGATCTGCAGACGTAAAAAAGCCCCGCACTTCCGTGCGGGGCTTCTTCACTTATTTAATGCCTGGCAGTTCCCTACTCTCGCATGGGGAGACCCCACACTACCATCGGCGCTACGGCGTTTCACTTCTGAGTTCGGCATGGGGTCAGGTGGGACCACCGCGCTAAAGCCGCCAGGCAAATTCTTTGTGCTCTGTCCTGTGTCTTTTGTGCTGATGCTGCGTTGGCCGCCCTCGCGCTACTCCGTCACATACTTCAGTATGCTCCTTCGTATCGCTCGGTTGCCGCCTTGCCTCAGCGCAAAATCCTTCGGACTTCAGTCCGCAGGACACAACTGTATCCGGTTAACAAGCTGAAAACCTGTCTCTCAAAAACGCCTCTGGCGTTGTAAGGTTAAGCCTCACGGGTCATTAGTACCGGTTAGCTCAACGCATCGCTGCGCTTACACACCCGGCCTATCAACGTCGTAGTCTTCAACGTCCCTTCAGGACTCTCAAGGAGTCAGGGAGAACTCATCTCGGGGCAAGTTTCGTGCTTAGATGCTTTCAGCACTTATCTTTTCCGCACTTAGCTACCGGGCAATGCCATTGGCATGACAACCCGAACACCAGTGGTGCGTTCACTCCGGTCCTCTCGTACTAGGAGCAACCCCCCTCAATTCTCCAGCGCCCACGGCAGATAGGGACCGAACTGTCTCACGACGTTCTAAACCCAGCTCGCGTACCACTTTAAACGGCGAACAGCCGTACCCTTGGGACCTACTTCAGCCCCAGGATGTGATGAGCCGACATCGAGGTGCCAAACACCGCCGTCGATATGAACTCTTGGGCGGTATCAGCCTGTTATCCCCGGAGTACCTTTTATCCGTTGAGCGATGGCCCTTCCATTCAGAACCACCGGATCACTATGACCTGCTTTCGCACCTGCTCGAGCCGTCACTCTCGCAGTCAAGCCAGCTTATGCCATTGCACTAACCTCACGATGTCCGACCGTGATTAGCTGACCTTCGTGCTCCTCCGTTACTCTTTAGGAGGAGACCGCCCCAGTCAAACTACCCACCAGACACTGTCCGCAGCCCGGATCACGGGCCTACGTTAGAACATCAAACATTAAAGGGTGGTATTTCAAGGTTGGCTCCACGCAGACTGGCGTCCGCGCTTCAAAGCCTCCCACCTATCCTACACATCAAGGCTCAATGTTCAGTGTCAAGCTGTAGTAAAGGTTCACGGGGTCTTTCCGTCTTGCCGCGGGTACACTGCATCTTCACAGCGAGTTCAATTTCACTGAGTCTCGGGTGGAGACAGCCTGGCCATCATTACGCCATTCGTGCAGGTCGGAACTTACCCGACAAGGAATTTCGCTACCTTAGGACCGTTATAGTTACGGCCGCCGTTTACCGGGGCTTCGATCAAGAGCTTCTCCTTACGGATAACCCCATCAATTAACCTTCCGGCACCGGGCAGGCGTCACACCGTATACGTCCACTTTCGTGTTTGCACAGTGCTGTGTTTTTAATAAACAGTTGCAGCCAGCTGGTATCTTCGACTGGCTTCGGCTCGGGGAGCAGGTCCCTCCACCTACGCGCCAGCGTGCCTTCTCCCGAAGTTACGGCACCATTTTGCCTAGTTCCTTCACCCGAGTTCTCTCAAGCGCCTTGGTATTCTCTACCTGACCACCTGTGTCGGTTTGGGGTACGATTCTGTGTTACCTGATGCTTAGAGGCTTTTCCTGGAAGCTGGGCATTTATCACTTCAGCACCGTAGTGCCTCGTCGTCACGCCTCAGCGTTAACAAGCGTCCGGATTTACCTGGACACTCCGCCTACACGCTTAAACCGGGACAACCGTCGCCCGGCTGATATAGCCTTCTCCGTCCCCCCTTCGCAGTAACACCGAGTACAGGAATATTAACCTGTTTCCCATCGACTACGCCTTTCGGCCTCGCCTTAGGGGTCGACTCACCCTGCTCCGATTAACGTTGAACAGGAACCCTTGGTCTTCCGGCGAGCGGGCTTTTCACCCGCTTTATCGTTACTTATGTCAGCATTCGCACTTCTGATACCTCCAGCATGCCTCACAGCACACCTTCGACGGCTTACAGAACGCTCCCCTACCCAACAACGCATAAGCGTCGCTGCCGCAGCTTCGGTGCATGGTTTAGCCCCGTTACATCTTCCGCGCAGGCCGACTCGACCAGTGAGCTATTACGCTTTCTTTAAATGATGGCTGCTTCTAAGCCAACATCCTGGCTGTCTGTGCCTTCCCACATCGTTTCCCACTTAACCATGACTTTGGGACCTTAGCTGGCGGTCTGGGTTGTTTCCCTCTTCACGACGGACGTTAGCACCCGCCGTGTGTCTCCCGTGATAACATTCTTCGGTATTCGCAGTTTGCATCGGGTTGGTAAGCCGGGATGGCCCCCTAGCCGAAACAGTGCTCTACCCCCGAAGATGAGTTCACGAGGCGCTACCTAAATAGCTTTCGGGGAGAACCAGCTATCTCCCGGTTTGATTGGCCTTTCACCCCCAGCCACAGGTCATCCGCTAATTTTTCAACATTAGTCGGTTCGGTCCTCCAGTTAGTGTTACCCAACCTTCAACCTGCCCATGGCTAGATCACCGGGTTTCGGGTCTATACCCTGCAACTTAACGCCCAGTTAAGACTCGGTTTCCCTGCGGCTCCCCTATACGGTTAACCTTGCTACAGAATATAAGTCGCTGACCCATTATACAAAAGGTACGCAGTCACCCCCATAAAGAAGGCTCCCACTGCTTGTACGTACACGGTTTCAGGTTCTGTTTCACTCCCCTCGCCGGGGTTCTTTTCGCCTTTCCCTCACGGTACTGGTTCACTATCGGTCAGTCAGGAGTATTTAGCCTTGGAGGATGGTCCCCCCATATTCAGACAGGATACCACGTGTCCCGCCTTACTCATCGAGCTCACAGCTTGTGTGCTTTTGTGTACGGGAGTATCACCCTGTACCCTGCGACTTTCCAGACGCTTCCACTAACACACAAACTGATTCAGGCTCTGGGCTGCTCCCCGTTCGCTCGCCGCTACTGGGGGAATCTCGGTTGATTTCTTTTCCTCGGGGTACTTAGATGTTTCAGTTCCCCCGGTTCGCCTTGCAGCACTATGTATTCATGCTGCAATGATGCACAGAGTGCACCGGGTTTCCCCATTCGGACATCGACGGCTGTAGCGGTTCATATCACCTTACCGTCGCTTTACGCAGATTAGCACGTCCTTCATCGCCTCTGACTGCCTGGGCATCCACCGTGTACGCTTAGTCGCTTAACCTCACAACCCACAGGCGTTTTACAACGCTGCGAATTGCAAGCATTTGAGAGACTCGAACGCATCGCCAAGTCATTCCTTAATTACGGAGGAATGACGCGCTGCGTCGTTTCAATTTTCAGCTTGTTCCGGATTGTTAAAGAGCAAATATCTCAAACGCGGCCCGGCTGCTTACGCAACCAAATCGGTTTTGAGATACTGTATGGAGACACCTTTCACCTGTCACCAAGCAGGTGGCGTCCCCTAGGGGATTCGAACCCCTGTTGCCGCCGTGAAAGGGCGGAGTCCTAACCGCTAGACGAAGGGGACACAAAAGTGTCACGACTTCGCAGCCGTCCTGCTCATTACTTTTTATCAGACAATCTGTGTGGACACTGCGCGGGAAGGTATCTTCAGGTAAGGAGGTGATCCAACCGCAGGTTCCCCTACGGTTACCTTGTTACGACTTCACCCCAGTCATGAATCACAAAGTGGTAAGCGCCCTCCCGAAGGTTAAGCTACCTACTTCTTTTGCAACCCACTCCCATGGTGTGACGGGCGGTGTGTACAAGGCCCGGGAACGTATTCACCGTGGCATTCTGATCCACGATTACTAGCGATTCCGACTTCACGGAGTCGAGTTGCAGACTCCGATCCGGACTACGACGCACTTTGTGAGGTCCGCTTGCTCTCGCGAGGTCGCTTCTCTTTGTATGCGCCATTGTAGCACGTGTGTAGCCCTACTCGTAAGGGCCATGATGACTTGACGTCATCCCCACCTTCCTCCGGTTTATCACCGGCAGTCTCCTTTGAGTTCCCGACCGAATCGCTGGCAACAAAGGATAAGGGTTGCGCTCGTTGCGGGACTTAACCCAACATTTCACAACACGAGCTGACGACAGCCATGCAGCACCTGTCTCACGGTTCCCGAAGGCACTAAGGCATCTCTGCCAAATTCCGTGGATGTCAAGAGTAGGTAAGGTTCTTCGCGTTGCATCGAATTAAACCACATGCTCCACCGCTTGTGCGGGCCCCCGTCAATTCATTTGAGTTTTAACCTTGCGGCCGTACTCCCCAGGCGGTCGACTTAACGCGTTAGCTCCGGAAGCCACTCCTCAAGGGAACAACCTCCAAGTCGACATCGTTTACGGCGTGGACTACCAGGGTATCTAATCCTGTTTGCTCCCCACGCTTTCGCACCTGAGCGTCAGTCTTTGTCCAGGGGGCCGCCTTCGCCACCGGTATTCCTCCAGATCTCTACGCATTTCACCGCTACACCTGGAATTCTACCCCCCTCTACAAGACTCAAGCCTGCCAGTTTCAAATGCAGTTCCCAGGTTAAGCCCGGGGATTTCACATCTGACTTAACAGACCGCCTGCGTGCGCTTTACGCCCAGTAATTCCGATTAACGCTTGCACCCTCCGTATTACCGCGGCTGCTGGCACGGAGTTAGCCGGTGCTTCTTCTGCGGGTAACGTCAATCGACAGGGTTATTAACCCCGTCGCCTTCCTCCCCGCTGAAAGTACTTTACAACCCGAAGGCCTTCTTCATACACGCGGCATGGCTGCATCAGGCTTGCGCCCATTGTGCAATATTCCCCACTGCTGCCTCCCGTAGGAGTCTGGACCGTGTCTCAGTTCCAGTGTGGCTGGTCATCCTCTCAGACCAGCTAGGGATCGTCGCCTAGGTGGGCCATTACCCCGCCTACTAGCTAATCCCATCTGGGTTCATCCGATAGTGAGAGGCCCGAAGGTCCCCCTCTTTGGTCTTGCGACGTTATGCGGTATTAGCCACCGTTTCCAGTGGTTATCCCCCTCTATCGGGCAGATCCCCAGACATTACTCACCCGTCCGCCACTCGTCACCCAAGGAGCAAGCTCCTCTGTGCTACCGTCCGACTTGCATGTGTTAGGCCTGCCGCCAGCGTTCAATCTGAGCCATGATCAAACTCTTCAATTTAAGTTTGATTTGCTTAAACAAGTTAAGCGGTGCTCATCTGTAAAACGTCATAATGAATTTCATTATGTGTTCACTCGTGAGGCTTGATATTTTTTTACGTCCGGAGACGCTGATATCAATCCTGCGAGTGCCCACACAGATTGTCTGATAAATTGTTAAAGAGCAGTGCGAACAGTGCGTTAGCGTCCTGTCGCGAGGTGGCGTATATTACGCTTTCCTCCTGCAGAGTCAACCTCTTTCTCAAAAGTTTTTCTCCGGCGGCGCAGTCTCCTGTGCCTCTCAACCCGCTTCCCGTTGCCGGTGTTCCGTGTCGATGGAGGCGCATTATAGGGAGTTTCCGCGGGCTGACAAGCGTTTCTTTGAATTAATTTGCTGAGCGCATCTTTTTTAAACGAACGGCTTAAAAAGAGACGTTTCATGACGGAATAACGCACAAAAATCGCCATTAAACGTTGTAAAGAGACCTGCCGTTGCTTAATGCGGGTGCTATTATTTTGCTTCTTCTCGCAGGATAACCCCAGGAAGGATACTCAATGATAAAATCCGCGCGCAGCATGGCTGGTTTGCCATGGATAGCTGCCATGGCCTTTTTCATGCAGTCACTCGACGCCACCATACTGAATACTGCCCTGCCCGCTATCGCCACCAGCCTCGACCGTTCTCCTCTGGCCATGCAATCCGCCGTCATCAGTTACACCCTGACTGTCGCTATGTTGATTCCGGTCAGTGGCTGGCTCGCCGATCGCTACGGCACGCGCAAGGTATTTATCGTTGCCGTTTCGCTGTTCACCCTAGGCTCGCTGGCTTGTGCACTTTCTCCCACACTCCAGGTACTGGTCATCTCGCGCATCATACAGGGCGTCGGTGGCGCAATGATGATGCCGGTCGCGCGACTGGCGCTGTTACGCGCCTATCCGCGCAGTGAGCTGTTGCCGGTGCTCAACTTTGTCACCATGCCGGGATTAGTTGGCCCGATACTGGGGCCAATGCTGGGCGGCGTGCTGGTGACCTACGCGACCTGGCACTGGATTTTCCTGATTAATATCCCGATTGGCATTCTCGGCATTATCTACGCACGCAAATATATGCCGGACTTCACCACGCCGAAGCGCCGCTTCGACTTTTTCGGCTTCTTACTGTTTGGGGCCGGACTGGTGATGATCTCGATTGGGATTGAGCTGTTTGGCGAGCGGATTGTTTCCGCCTGGCTGGCGGGCGGGATATTACTCAGCGGGATTGTGCTTTTGCTTCTTTATATAGTGCATGCCCGAAATCACCCTTCGCCACTGATCAATCTGCCGATGTTTAAAACCCGGACGTTCTCAGTGGGCATCGGTGGCAACATCGCGTCACGTCTTGGCACCGGTTGTGTGCCCTTTTTGATGCCGCTCATGTTGCAGGTCGGCTTTGGCTATTCAGCGATTATCGCGGGCTGCATGATGGCACCCATCGCCATTGGTTCAATACTGGCGAAGTCGACGGTGACGCAACTGCTGCGCTGGCTGGGTTACCGCCGCCTGCTGGTTGGCATTACCGCCATTATTGGCATTCTGATCGCCAGCTTCTCTCTGCAGTCGCCCGCTGAAAGCATCATTGTGCTCTTACTTCCGCTGTTTATTCTCGGCATGGCCATGTCTACGCAGTTTACCGCCATGAATACCATCACCCTGGCCGATCTGAATGATGATAACGCCAGCGGCGGTAACAGCGTGCTGGCCGTGACTCAGCAGCTAGCGATCAGTTTTGGTGTGGCCGTCAGCGCCGCGGTGCTGCGCTTCTACCAGGAGTTTGAAACCAGCACCATTTCACAGTTCCACGCCACGTTTATGACCATGGGCGTGGTAACAGTACTGTCGGCGCTGACCTTTATGCTGCTGAAAAACGGCGATGGCCGTAATCTGATCAGTAATCGCGACAAAAAGAAAAAGCGCTAAACCGATCCACGCACCACCAGTTCCGGCGTCAGCACCAGCGTTTGCTGACTGGCGTCGGGATTGCTGAGACGATGGAGCAGGGTGTCTATCGCCAGTTCACCCAGCGCATCTTTCGGTTGATGAATGGTACTCAGTGGCGGAGTGAGATAGCGCGCCAGTTCGATATCGTCATATCCCATTACCGCCATCTGCTGCGGAACCTGCATGCCGGCCTGGTAAAGTGCGTGATAAACGCCCACCGCCATGGCATCGTTGCTGGTGAAAACCGCTTCCGGCGGCGTTTCCAGCGCCAGCAGTTCGACCATACCGTTGTAGCCTCCCTGGAATTCAAAATCACCATTCACCACATAGCCGGGCAGAATCGCCAGGCCACTCTTTGTCATGGCGTTGCGATAACCTTCCAGGCGCATACGAGCCGGGGTTTTATCCTGTGGACCGGCGATACAGGCGATGCGGGTATAACCACTGTCGATAAGATGCTGAGTCGCCAGCTCCCCGCCCAGCAGCGCGTTATCCTGAATAATGTCACCACGGCCTTCAAACGGCGCCCAGTCCATCATAACGGCAGGTATAGAGGGATAACGGTTCAGAATGTCGGCCGAGGGCAGGTGACTTTCCGTACACATGATCAATAAACCGTCGACGCGCTTCTGCATCAGCGTTTCCAGGCTGCGGTTCATCCGCTCTTCATCACCTGCCGTGTTACAGAGAATCAGGCTGTAGCCACGCTGATAGCAGCTCTCCTCCACACCCCGCACCACTTCGGCATAAAATGGGTTACTACTGGTGGTCAGCAGCATACCGATCGTGTGCGTCTGATTGATTTTCAGACTGCGCGCCAGCGCAGAGGGGGCGTAATTCAGATGGCGGATGGCCTGCTCAACTTTTTCGCGCACGCCTTCACTAACAAAGCGATTGTTATTGATAACGTGCGAGACAGTGGAGGTAGAGACGCCCGCCAGGCGAGCGACATCTTTCATGGTGCTCAAATGCTTAGCCCTGCTGCTGCAAAAATTCATCGATCTCCGCGCGCCACGGCACGGAGGGCTGCGCACCCGAGCGGGTAACGGCGATAGCAGCGGCGGCATGGGCAAACCGCACCGCGTCATACATCGTTTTCTGCTCCAGTCGCGCGGTAATAAAGGCGCCATTAAAGGTGTCGCCCGCCGCGATGGTGTCGATAGCTTTAACGCTGAAGCCAGCAATACGCTGACCGTCTCCCTGCTCGCTCAGCCAGACACCGCGGCGACCCAGAGTAATCAGAACCGTGCCGATACCTTTCGCATGCAGTACTGCCGCAGCGCGGGCGGCATCTTCATCGTTGCTGACCGCAATGCCGGTCAGACTCTCGGCTTCGGTTTCATTCGGGGTAATAATGTCGATCAACGCCAGCAGTTCATCTGAGAGCTGGGTGGCGGGTGCAGGATTGAGAATAACCTGCGTCTGATGCTGTCGGGCAAGCGTCGCGGCGGCCAGCACACTTTCCAGCGGTGATTCCAGCTGCATTAATAGTGCATCGGCGTCGGCGATAACCTGCTGATGGCGTGTCACGCAGGCGGGTGTTAACGCCGCGTTTGCACCGGAGTAGATGCCGATGTTGTTCTCACCGTCACCATTGACGAAAATCATCGCCACGCCGGTTGACTCACCCTCGACCACTTCGACTGGCGTGGTATCAATATTGTCCTGGGCCAGTTGCTGACGAACACGTTCACCAATGTCGTCAGCGCCCACACAGGCGATAAATGCGATATCGGCACCAGCACGACCGGCGGCGACAGCCTGATTCGCACCCTTACCGCCAAACGCAATCTGATAATTCTGCCCGATCACCGTTTCACCGGGACGAGGAAAGTGCGCCAGATTAAGGATGTGGTCAGCGTTAATGCTGCCAAGAACGGCCAGTTTTGCGTTTTTGCTCATTAGGGGAGTCCGGAATAAGTGCGCCACCAGGAGGGTGGCGCAGTGCCCTGCTTTTCTTTGAGTTATTGAGTGACCAGCTTCAGGTCGACCGGATTGATCGCCTTCACTTTTTCACCCTTCAGCACTTTATCAGCGGTATCTACGCCGATCATGCCAATTTTGTCTGGCATCTGTGCCACGGTCGCGGACAGTTTGCCACCTTCTACCGCTTTAACGCCATCAGCAGTACCGTCAAAACCAACGACGATCACACCAGTTTTACCGGCGGTCTGCAGCGCACGCAGTGCACCCAGTGCCATTTCGTCGTTCTGAGCGAATACGGCCTGAACGTCCGGGTGTGCCTGAAGCAGGTTCTGCATGACGTTCAGACCTTTGGTACGGTCAAAATCGGCAGGCTGGCTGGCGAGGATCTGGAATTTATGCGCATCAGCGGCCTGTTTGAAGCCTTCGCCACGCTCACGGGCGGCAGAAGTCCCGGCAATGCCCTGCAGTTCAATAATTTTGGCGCTTTCGCCGACTTTTTTGGCGATGAAGTCGCCGGCCATTTTACCGCCGAAACGGTTATCGGAGGCGACGTGGCTGACAACGGTGCCCTGTGCCGCAACGCGATCCAGCGTGATCACCGGGATGTTCGCCTGGTTAGCCATCTTCACCGCATTGCCCACAGCATCAGAGTCGGTTGGGTTGATCAGCAGCAATTTGGTGCCGCGAACAGTCAGATCCTGCACGTTAGCCAGCTCTTTCGCCGGGTTGTTCTGTGAATCCAGCACCACCAGGTTGTAGCCCAGCTTGTCCGCTTCTTTCTGCGCACCCTCTTTCAGCGAAACAAAGAACGGGTTATTCAGGGTTGAAACCACCAGCGCGATAGTATCTTTGGCCATAGCGCTGGTACTGAGCGTTGCGCCAAGGATCACGGCCAGTGCGGTTAACTTTTTCATCATGTCATCCTGTGTAAGGTCAGAGTTATTTACTGCTTTTATTATCTACCAGCACCGCCAGCAGGATTACTACCGCCTTAACGATCATCTGGTAGTACGAAGAGACGCCCATCAGGTTCAGGCCGTTGTTCAGGAAGCCGAGAATCAGCGCGCCAATCAGGGTGCCGAAAATACGGCCCTTACCGCCTGCCAGGCTGGTTCCGCCCAGCACGACCGCAGCAATCGCATCCAGCTCATAGCCGGTACCCGCTGTCGGCTGTGCCGAAGAAAGGCGCGCCACTTCAATGGTGCCTGCCAGCGCCGCCAGCATGCCACTCAGTGAATAGACGATGATTTTGACGCGATTCACATTGATGCCGGAGAGACGCGTTGCCGCTTCATTACCGCCAAGCGCATAGATATAGCGACCCAGACGGGTGTGCTGCAGCATGTACCAGGCAGCAATAAAGACCAGCGCCATCAGCCAGACCGGCGCAGGGATACCCAGCGGACGACCAATACCAAACCAGCCCAGCAGATCGGCATTGGCATTAAAACCCGTGTTTACCGGACTGCCATCGGTGTAGACCATGGTGACACCACGCAGCAGCAGCATCATGACCAGCGTGGCGATAAACGCCTGCACTTTGCCGCGCGCCACAATGGTGCCGGTCAGGGCACCGATTGCCGCTCCCAGCGCCAGCGACGCCGCCACCGCGACCAGGGCATTGACCTCCATACCCACCAGCGACGCACCTACCGCGCCCGTCAGGGCCAGCAGCGATCCTACAGAGAGGTCGATACCAGAAGTCAGGATCACCAGCGTCATCCCGACCGCCATAATGGCGTTAACCGAGGTCTGCTGCAGAATGTTGAACAGGTTCGCCACGGTAAAGAAGTTCGGGCTCTGGCTGGCCACCACGGCGATCAGCACCATCAGCGCAATCAGTGACTTCTGTTCCAGTAGCCAGCTTTTGCTAAACCAGCGACGGCTGGCAGGTAAAGTTTGGGTCGTCATACCACTAAATCCTCGCTGTGTTGCTTGCCTACGGCGGCTGCCATCAGGCTCTCCTGAGTGGCTTCTTCTCGGGTAAATTCGCCGCTGATACGGCCTTCATGCATCACCAGAATCCGATCGCTCATGCCCAGCACTTCCGGCATTTCCGATGAGACCAGAATGATGCTCAGCCCTTCGGCTTTAAACTGGTTAATCAGTTGATAGATCTCTTTCTTCGCGCCGACATCCACACCGCGTGTCGGTTCATCCAGAATCAGTACGTTAGGCCGGGTCATCAGCCCGCGGGCAATCGCCACTTTCTGCTGGTTGCCGCCCGAAAGCAGACCAATGGGCTGCTCCATTGAAGGCGTTTTAACGTTAAACAGCCGGATAAAGTCGCCCACGGCCAGCTGCTCTGCCGCATGTTTCAGCGTGCCGCTGCCGTGACTGAAATAGCCTAACGCTGTCAGCGACATGTTCTCTTTTACTGACATGCCCAGCACCAGGCCATCGCGCTTACGATCTTCGGAGATATAGACGATGCCGTTAGCCAGCCCATCCTGCGGTGAGCGCGTCACCACTTCCCGACCATTGAGCCACAGTGTGCCTTCGCGACGCGGCAGGGCGCCGTAAAGCACCTTCATCAGTTCGGTACGGCCCGCGCCCATCAAGCCAGACACGCCGAGAATTTCACCTTTGCGCAGGCTGAAACTGACGTTATCCACGCCCGGTCCGCTGACGTTTTCCACTTTCAGCCGCACGTCGCCTGGTGCCTGATTAATATGGGGATATTGATCTTCCAGCTTACGGCCGACCATCATCTCGATCAGGCTCTCTTCAGTCAGCTCGCTGACCGGGCGTTCAGCAATAAACTGACCGTCGCGGAACACCGTGACGTCATCGCAGATCTCAAAGATCTCTTTCATGCGATGCGAGATATAGACGATGCCGCAGCCCTGCGCTTTCAGTTCGTTGATCACCCGGAACAGCGACAGCGTTTCGGTATCAGTCAGCGCATCGGTCGGCTCATCCATGATGATCACCTGCGACTCAAAGCTCAGGACTTTGGCGATTTCGACCATCTGCTGATCGCCAATCGACAAATCCCCCACCAGCTTGTGGCTGTTGAAGCGCAGATTAAGCCGTTTAAGCAGCGCATCGGCTTCGGCATACATGCGCGGCCACTGGATACGGCCAAAACGGCTGACATATTCGCGGCCGAGAAAAATATTCTCCGCCACGGTTAATTGAGGGATCAGGTTCAGTTCCTGATGAATGATGCCAATACCCGCTTCCTGAGACGCTTTCGGCCCGCTGAAACGGGTCTCTTTGCCCAGCCAGCGCAGCGTACCGGCATCATATTGATAGATGCCGGTCAGCACTTTCATCATGGTGGACTTGCCTGCGCCGTTCTCGCCCACCAGCGCCATCACGCGTCCTGCCCGGACATTCAGCGACGCCCCCTTGAGGGCTTTCACACCCGGAAAAGATTTTTCAATGCCGTCGAGTTGCAGTAAAGGTTGCATAGCGGCCTCAGAAGGTCACACCGGCGCTGAGGATGACATTCGCAAACGGAGAGCACTCTCCGCTGCGAATGACCGCCTGACTACGCTGCGTTTGTTGTTTGAATTGTTCATGACTGGTGTAGCTGATGGTGATGATATTCCCCTGGTGCTGTTGCAAGGCTTCGAGCACGGCGACAAGCGCGCTATGAAGTTGCGGATTATGCTGCTTAATCTCTTCCGCGATCAGGGCGCTCTCTACCTGCATCTCCAGTGCGACAGCATTAACCACCTGCATAAAATCGGGCGTACCCGGCGTGAGCGCTAAATCGATGCGCTGCGGTCCGGCCGGAATCGGCAAGCCTGCATCGGCAATCGTCAGCGTATCCGTGTGTCCCAGGCGGGCAATCACATGAGAGAGTTCAGCGTTTAACAAGCGACCTTTTTTCATCTTTTCACTCCACAGCGAAACGTTTCGCTGTCAGGAGTGTATGAAAAGCCGCCATCAACTCAACCGGCAAAGAAGAAATCTGTGATCGCTATCGAAACGTTTCGCTCACGCGGGGAGAAATTTGTATTAAGTCGGGGGACGGGCTGAAAAAAGGGCCGCGAACGCGGCCCCGGAGGAGAGGATTAAGGCAGTTTCTTAACCTGCTTAACGTCCATCTCAATGCTGTTGAAATCTTTATCCAGTTCACCTGTCAGCTCGACGTTGTCTTTAGGTGAGATAGTCTGGCCGTTCCAGTGCTTGTGGTCGATTTCGACTTTCATGGTGCCGGTCTGGTCGCGGAACAGATAATCTTCGTTGCCGATCTGTTTCTCCAGCTTACCGCGCACGGTGACCCAGCTGTCATCTTTCATCTCTTCAGCCTGCTTTACGGTCACCACACTGGTGTGATCGGCACTGAAACCACCCTGACCGGCTGCTGCCTGCGTCTGTGCGGCTGGCGCACTGGGATCAACAAATCCACCCTGCTGTGCAGCGAAAACCGGGGCGGAAGCCAGCATTACGACGGCCAGAATTGCAGCGTGCTTTTTCATTTTGTCACCTCTTTTCCATGATGTGGTTCGTCTTGTTGAGCTTAGTTGACCATAAAGTTCTTAACAGCTTCTTAAGAGGCAAAAATAAGCTATTTTCGCCGAAATCAGCTGTACAAGCAGGAAGTTGCTTCGTATAAAGCGCTATCGGAACAGGGAGACGTGATGCGTATTTTACTGATTGAAGATGATCGTTTAATTGGCGACGGTATCAAGGCGGGGCTGAGTAAACTGGGCTTCAGTGTTGACTGGTTTACCTCTGGTGAGGCGGGCTTTAACGCGCTGGAGGCCGCGCCCTGGGATGCGGTGATCCTGGATCTCTCACTGCCCGAGCGGGATGGGCTCGATATTCTGCGGCAGTGGCGACAGCAGGGCAAAGATGTACCGGTACTGATACTGACCGCACGCGATGCGCTCGATCAGCGGGTCGAAGGCCTGCAACTGGGAGCCGACGACTATCTGTGTAAACCCTTTGCCTTAACCGAAGTGGCTGCTCGCTTACAGGCGCTGATCCGCCGCCGTCATGGCCAGCTGCAGCCCGAACTCCGGCACGGTAATGTGGTGCTGATCCCCGGCAGCCATAGTGTGATGCGCGAAGGTGAGGCGATTGCGCTGAAAAGCCGTGAACTGGCGCTGCTGGAACTGTTTATGCGAAACACGGGCCGGGTGCTGACACGCAGCCAGCTGGAAGAGAAGCTCTACAACTGGGACGCCGATGTCTCCAGCAATGCGGTAGAGGTTCACATTCATCATCTGCGTAAAAAACTGGGCAGCCAATTTATCCGCACGCTGCACGGCGTCGGTTATACCCTGGGAGACGCTGAATGCGATCAATGAGCCTGTTTCTGCGGCTGGGTATCGGTTTTGTGCTGCTGCTCGGGATCTGCTGGGCCAGCGCCAGCCTGAGTGCCTGGCATCAGACACGTGAAACCCTTGATGAGCTCTTCGATACCCAGCAGATGCTGCTGGCAAAGCGTCTGCTGACGCTGGATTTCTCCTCGCTGGACAACGCCACTCTGCCTAAAACCAAAGAGATACTGCGCCACCATCGCGGCGATCAGGATGACGACGCCCTGGCCTTTGCCGTCTTCACGCGTGACGGCCGGCAGGTGATGAATGATGGTGACAATGGCCGCTACCTGCCGTTTGAGGCGGAGTATCAGGGATTTCATGAGGGCCAGCTCACCAATGATGACGATCGCTGGCGGTTTGTCTGGCTGACCACGCCCGACCAGCAGTTCCGGGTGGTGGTGGGTCAGGAGTCCGAATACCGTGACGACATGACGCGGGATCTGATGAAAGCCAGCATGTTGCCCTGGCTGATCGCGCTGCCCTTTATGTTGCTGCTGCTGATCGGTCTGGTCTGGTCTGAACTGCGCCCACTGAAGACGCTGGCACAGCAGCTGGCGCAGCGCGCGCCCGATGATGATACGCCGCTGCAGGCAGACCGCGTGCCGAAAGAGGTGCAACCGCTGATGGTTGCGCTCAACGGTCTGTTCAGCCGCATCAGCGCAATGATGCAGCGTGAACGGCGCTTTACCTCTGATGCCGCACATGAGCTGCGCAGTCCGCTGGCCGCGCTGCAGGTGCAAAGCGAGGTGATCCAGCTGACTGCGGATGATGAAGTGATGCGAAGCCATGCGCTGCAGCAACTGGATGCCGGCATTATCCGCGCAACCCGGCTGGTGGATCAGCTGCTGACGCTCTCACGGGTTGAAGCAGATGATGCACGCAGCGCCTTCGAAACGGTGGCGCTGAAACGCACGGTCCAGGAGACGCTGGCTGCACAGCTGCCGCTGGCGGATAAAACGGGTGTCACGCTGCGGCTGCATGCTGACGCCGATCCGCAGATTCAGGGGCATCCGCTGTTACTGTCATTGCTGGTGCGTAATCTGCTGGATAATGCCATTCGCTATACGCCAGCAGGCAGCGAAGTTAATGTGCGGCTTCAGGCGAATAGCCTGTCGGTAGAGGATAACGGCGAAGGTCTGAGTGCAGCCGATCTGCAACGGCTTGGTGAACGTTTCTGGCGACCGCCAGGTCAGGAGAAAAGCGGAAGCGGGCTGGGATTATCGATAGTCCGCAATATCGCCCAGTTGCACGGGATGCAGGTCAGCTTCAGCCAGCGCTCGGGCGGCGGATTATGCGTTATGCTGCGCTGGTCAGCGCCCGCCCCGTAAGGCGGGCGCTGCAGATCAAATCTCGACCTGGGTGCCCAGCTCAATCACCCGGTTTGGCGGGATCTCAAACTGGTCTGGCGCACGGAGCGCATTGCGCTGCAGCGCCAGGAAGAGTTTGCCACGCAGGCGCAGATACCACGGCCGTTTGCCGATAATCAGCGACTCATGCGACATGAAGAACGATGTCTCCATCATGCGGCAGTTGAGCCCTTCCAGCCCGCAGCGGTGGAAAATCTCCTCGACGTTTGGCGTTTCGCGCCAGCCGTAGCTGGCCACCACCCGCCAGAAGGTGGGTGACAGCTGCTCAATCGTCACGCGACGCACGTTGTGCACGTAAGGCGCATCTTCTGTCCGCAACGTCAGCAGCACCACCCGCTCATGCAACACTTTGTTGTGCTTAAGGTTATGCAGCATGGCAAACGGAATCACATTCAGCGCACGCGACATATAGACCGCCGTGCCCGGCACGCGAACCGGCGGCGATTTCTCCAGTGACGCGATCATCGCCTCCAGAGAGTTGCCATGCTCGTGCATGCGGCGCAGCAGGCGGAAACGTTCGCTTTTCCACGTCGTCATAATGATAAACATCACCAGGCCGAGACAGAGCGGCAGCCAGCCACCGGAGAAGATTTTCACCAGGTTGGCGGTAAACAGCGGCACATCGATACAGAGCATCAGTACCAGGATGACGGCAACCGCCAGCTTATTCCAGTGCCAGTTTTTAACCGCCACGGTACAGGAGAGCATCGCGGTCAGCACCATGGTGCCGGTGACGGCGATACCGTAGGCCGCAGCCAGATTACTTGAATGCTCAAAGCTGATAATCACAATCAGCACGGCGAAGTAGAGTACCCAGTTAATCACCGGAATATAGATCTGGCCCGATTCGCGCTCAGAGGTGTGGATGATACGCATCCCCGGCAGATAACCCAGTCGCACCGCCTGACGCGTCAGCGAGAAGACGCCGGAGATCACCGCCTGCGAGGCAATCACCGTGGCCAGCGTCGCCAGAATCAGCATCGGGATCAGCGCCCAGTCCGGCGCCAGCAGGAAGAAGGGATTTTTAATCGCTTTGGGATCGCTGAGTAACAGGGCGCCCTGACCAAAGTAGTTCAGGACCAGCGACGGCAGCACCACCGAGAACCAGGCCAGTCGGATCGGCACTTTACCGAAGTGACCCATATCGGCATACAGCGCTTCAACCCCGGTAATCGCCAGTACCACCGCGCCAAGCGCGAAGAATGAGACAGATTTATAGTGCAGGAAGAACTCGACCGCGTAGGCAGGATTCAGCGCATGCAGCACTTCCGGGTTTTTCATGATGCCGCTGACCCCCAGGATCGCCAGCACCAGGAACCACACCAGCATCACCGGCGCGAAAAGTTTGCCCACCATGCCGGTGCCATGTTTCTGAATCGCAAACAGCAGCGTCAGCACCGCAATCGACATCGGCACAATAAAGGGATCCAGCGACGGCGCGGCAATCTCCAGACCTTCAATGGCTGACATCACCGAAATGGCCGGCGTGATCACCACTTCCCCATAGAAGAAGCTGCCGCCAATCAGGCCCATGATCACCAGCACTGCCGTGGCGCGTGCACCCGTATGGCGGCCCGCCAGCGACATCAGTGTCAGAATACCGCCTTCACCGGCATTGTCGGCGCGCATCACATAACTGATGTACTTCAGTGATACCACCAGCACCAGCAGCCAGAAAATCAGCGACAAAAAGCCAAACACCGCTTCCCGCTCAACGCCGAAGCCGAACTGTCCGGAGAGACATTCACGCAAGGTATACAGCGGACTGGTGCCGATATCCCCGTAAACAACACCAATAGCGGCCAGCGTTAATCCGCGAAGTGACTGCTTATTATCCGAGCTCATAGAGTTATCTTTTGTTGGAGTCTAAGAGGCGCAACAACCCCTCGCTCAGGCCATCAAAAAGCGCACAGTATGCACGGTTTGCCGAAAATTCCTATACCCGCTTCGCCTGTCTGCCAGGGTAACGGAGTGGTTTCAGGCATTAAAGCGTTAATCAGCGCCGCTTTCAAAGCAGGCAAACCTTATGAAACAAAAAAGCTGACAGCTATCAACGCTTTCACGCATGATGATCTATAGAGTAAGGCGCTTGCTGAAGCGCGGCGGCCCGACGATCGTAAGGACATTGAAGTGATTATGGCTCAACCCCATCTTTTGGCAGAAAGAATTTCTCGCCTTAGCAATGCGTTAGAAAAAGGATTGTATGAGCGACATCATGCCATCCGCCTTTGCCTGCTGGCAGCGCTGAGCGGTGAAAGCGTATTCCTGCTGGGACCGCCCGGCATCGCCAAGAGCCTGATTGCCCGCCGCCTGAAATATGCCTTTCAGCACGCCCGCGCCTTTGAATATCTGATGACCCGTTTCTCCACACCGGAAGAGGTGTTTGGCCCGCTATCTATTCAGGCACTGAAGGATGAAGGGCGCTATCAGCGCCTTACTAAAGGTTATCTGCCCGACGCGGAGATTGTTTTTCTGGATGAGATCTGGAAAGCCGGCCCGGCGATTCTGAATACCCTGCTGACCGCTATCAACGAACGCCGCTTCCGCAATGGCGACAGCGAAGAGGCCATTCCGATGCGTCTGCTGGTCACCGCCTCTAATGAAATGCCGGAAGCGGACAGCGGCCTTGAAGCGCTCTATGATCGGATGCTAATCCGACTGTGGCTGGATAATGTGCATGAGAAGCAGAACTTTCGCAGCATGCTGACCCATCAGCAGGATGAGCACACCAATCCGGTCGCGGAATCCCTGCGCATCAGTGATGAGGAGTATGCGCAGTGGCAGCTCGGCATCAGTCAGGTCAGCCTCCCGGATGCGGTGTTCGAGCTGATTTATCAGCTGCGCCAGCAACTGGAAAGCCAGCCCGCCGCGCCCTATATTTCCGATCGTCGCTGGAAAAAAGCTATTCATCTGCTGCAGGCCAGTGCCTTTTACAGTGGCCGCAGCGCCATTGCGCCGATAGACCTGATCCTGCTGAAAGATTGCCTCTGGCACGACGTCGCGTCCATGCAGCTGCTGGAGCGCGAAATCGATCAGCTGATGACACAGCACGCCTGGCAGCAGCAGCCGATGCTGCTGAAACTGCATCAGATAAAAGCGCGTCGCATGGCTCTGCAGCAGCAACAGAGCATCGCACAGGCGATCACCCTGGAAAAACACAGTGGGATGTTCAGTCGCAAACCCCATTACGATCTGCCGGAAAGCTTCACTGATGAGCAACTGACGCTGATGCTGCAAAAGCCGCTGATGCTGCATGACATGCAGGTGACACATCTGGTTATCGCGCGTGATGCACTGAATCAGTGGCTGCAGAAAGGGGGCGAGGTTCGCGGCAAGCTCAATGGAATTGGCTTTGCGCAGAGTCTGGATTTACAGGTAGATGCGCAGCACTGCCTGGCTATCCGTGATGTCAGCCTGCAATCGTCGCGTCTGACACTGCCTGGCGTCAGCAACAGCGAGCCGCTGCCCGGTGAGATCACCGAAGCGCTGGATGCACTGGAGAGTGAACTGCGGTCGCAGCGTCATCTGTTCAGCCAGCATCAGCGCTGCCTGTTTATCAGTGATGACTGGCTGGCGCGCGTTGAAACCAGCCTGCAGGATGTGGCGGAACAGTTGAAACAGGCGCGTAAATGATCCCACTGGAGACGCTCAGCACACTGCTCTCCGTGGGTGAAACCGAACTGATTGAAGAGCTGATTATTGCCCTGCTGGCGTCTCCACAGCTGGCGCTGTTTTTTGAAAAGTTTCCCGGGCTGAAAAAAGCGCTGTTGCGCGATGTGCCACGCTGGCGAGCGGAGATCAACGCTGAGCTCAAAGCCACGCCGGTTCCGGCCACGCTGGCCGAAGAGTTTCAGCTGTTCCAGCGGGTACAACTCCTCAGCGATCGTGAATTCAGCCACCAGCTGAATGCCACGCTTCAGGCGCTTGAAAGCCTGCCTTCCCCTTTTCTGGATGAAGCCAACCGGCTGCTGCAGCACACCGATATCAGCCATCTCAGCAGCGCGCAGCACCAGCTTTTTCTACAGCGCTGGCGGCTGAGCCTGACCTTACAGACCCTGACGCTGAATCAGACGTTGCTGGAGCAGCAGCGCGAACGCCTGCTGGCGGAACTGCAGCAGCGTATGGCGCTGAGCGGTCAGCTGGCACCGATTCTCGGCGACGATGACGAAGCCGCCGCTGGCCGGCTGTGGGACATGAGCAAAGCGTCACTGCAGCCTGGCGACTATCAGCTGATGCTGCAATATGGCGACTTTCTGGCGCAGCAGCCGGAACTGCTGAAACTGGCCCAGCAGCTGGGTCGCAGCCGCGAGGCAAAATCGGTGCCGTCGCAGGATGCCCCTATGGAGGCCTTTCACCATATGGTGCAGGAACCTGCGGCCGTGCCGGAGGAGGTCAGCGGCATTCACCAGAGCGATGACGTGCTGCGTCTGCTGCCGCCGGAGTTAGCTGCGCTGAGTATCAGTGAACTGGAGCTGGAGTTTTACCGGCGGCTGGTAGAGAAACGGCTGCTGACCTACAAGCTGCAGGGCGATGCCTGGCATGAAAAGGTCACGATGCGTCCGGCCAGCCACCAGCAGCATGAAGAGCAGCCACGCGGGCCTTTCATCGTCTGCGTCGATACCTCGGGTTCGATGGGTGGCTTCAATGAGCGCTGCGCCAAAGCGTTTTGTCTGGCGCTGCTGAAAGTCGCGCTGGCCGATCGCCGTCACTGCTACATCATGCTGTTTGCGCATGAGGTGATCGGCTATGAACTGACCGGTGATGATGGGCTGGAACAGGCGATTCGCTTTCTCAGTCAGCGCTTTCGCGGCGGCACCGATCTGGCAGCCTGCCTCTCTTCCGTTGTGACCCGGATGGAAGGTGCACTGTGGCAGGAAGCCGATGCGGTGATCGTCTCCGATTTTATTGCCCAGCGTCTGCCGGAAGAGGTGATCGGGACCATTAAAACGCGTCAGCGAAATAATCAGCAACGTTTTCACGCCGTGGCTATGTCGGCCCACGGGAAACCAGGCATTCTGCGCATCTTCGACCATATCTGGCGTTTCGATACCGGCATGAAAAGCCGTCTGCTGCGTCACTGGCGGCGTTAAGTCATCGGGCAGAAATGCATATTTGCTATAGTAAATTACCGTTTCACTTACTCAGCAATCTGGAGCTTCCTGTGACGCTTGCTCAACCTCATCGCGATCTGCCTGCGCCGACGCGAACGCTACTGCTCTCCGGCCATAACATTGAACAAAAACGTGCCGAATTGCTGGCCTATTTCCACCAGACCTGGGAACAGTATGAAAGTCTGTTTACCTGTCTGGCCGATTCCCAGGCCTGGTTTACCAAAGCCATTCCACTGCGCCATCCTTTAATCTTCTATTTTGGCCACACCGCTACCTTCTACATTAATAAGCTGATGGCCGGACGCCTTATCGACGCGCGTCTGGACGATCGTATCGAAGCGATGATGGCGATTGGTGTGGATGAGATGAGCTGGGACGATCTCAACGACAGCCACTATGACTGGCCCACTGTCGAAGAAGTCCGCGAATACCGCAGGCGCGTTAAAGCGCTGGTCAGCGATCTGATCCAGACCCTGCCGCTGACTCTGCCGATCACCTGGGAGAGTCCGGCCTGGGTGATCCTGATGGGCATTGAGCATGAGCGTATTCATCTGGAAACGTCCAGCGTACTGATACGCCAGTTACCGGTCGGGTGGGTGAAACCCCAGCCTGCGTGGCCGGTCTGCCCGATGGCGCGCCACCAGCGCGAGGCTGTTCCGGCCAATTCCCTGCTGCCGATGCCCGGCGGCACCGTCACGTTGGGTAAAACCGACGATACCTATGGCTGGGATGTCGAATATGGCCGCCAGCAGATCGCGCTGCAGCCGTTCCAGGCGAGCAAAATGCTGGTCAGCAACGCGGAATTCCTGGCCTTCGTTGAGGCGGGGGGTTATCAGGACGCTCGCTGGTGGGATGACGAAGGCTGGGGCTGGTGTCAGTTTGCTAAAGCGGAGATGCCCACCTTCTGGGTCGGCACGCCTGCGATGCCCGATCAGCTTAAACTGCGTCTGATGTGTGAAGAAGTCGCGATGCCGTGGGACTGGCCTGCCGAGGTTAACCAGCTGGAAGCGGCGGCCTTCTGCCGCTGGAAAGCGGATCAGACGGGTATGAGCGTTCAGCTTCCCTGTGAGGCGGAGTGGGCTCAGCTGCGCGAACAGGTCGCGGGCGATCAGCCGGATTGGGATCGGGCACCGGGTAACATTAACCTGGCGTACTGGGCTTCCTCTTCACCGGTCGATCTCTTCGCCCAGGGTGACTTCTTCGATATCGTCGGTAACGTCTGGCAGTGGACGACCACGCCGACCAACGGCTTTGAAGGTTTTAAAGTCCACCCGCTTTACGATGATTTCTCTACCCCGACCTTTGATGGTAAACATTCGCTGATCAAAGGCGGTAGCTGGATATCGACCGGCAACGAAGCGCTGAAATCGGCACGCTATGCGTTCCGCCGCCACTTCTTCCAGCATGCCGGTTTCCGCTACGTGGTTTCCAGCCATCAGGAAACCATGGCGCTGAACCCGTATGAATCTGACGCCATGGTGTCGCAATACCTCGACTTCCAGTATGGCCCGCGCTATTTCGGGGTGGATAACTATGCAGAAAGCCTGGTAAACCTGGCGCTGAACTACACCACAGCACGCGGCGAGGCACTGGATATCGGCTGTGCCACCGGACGCGCCAGTTTTGAACTGGCCCGCCACTTTGAACGTGTCACCGGCATGGACTACTCGGCGCGCTTCATCGATGTGGCGCTTCAGCTGGCCAGCGGCGAAGACTTCCGTTATCTCCTGCCACAGGAAGGCGATCTGGTGGAGTATCGCCAGGTTCGCCTGAAAGATTTCGCGCTGGAGAGCGAACTGGCGCAGCGGATTCAGTTTGTTCAGGGCGACGCCTGTAACCTTAAGCCGCAACCCGCCCGTTACGATCTGGTACTTGCATCCAACCTGATCGATCGCCTGCGTCAGCCCGCACGCTTCCTGCGGGATGTCACGCCGATGCTGCGTCAGGGCGGCATTCTGGTGCTATCCTCGCCCTATACCTGGCTGGAGGATTTCACGCCGAAGGAGAACTGGCTGGGCGGCGTGCGTGAAAACGGTGAGGCACTGACGACGCTGCAGGCACTGCAACGTCTGCTGGCTGCCGACTTCGACCTGGTCGATGAACCGCAGGATAAACCGTTTGTGATCCGCGAAACGGCCCGCAAGTTCCAGCATACGCTGGCGCAGGTCACCGTCTGGCGCAAACGCTAAGTGAACCGGCAGCGACGCCCGTCGCTGCCGGGAGTTGCCTGAACCACTATTTTGCTGCACATTCATCCTTGTTTACTTAAGCAGACCAATAACGAGGATGGCCATGGCCGAACATCTGCAGCTCGATAACCTGGATCGCGGCATTCTGAATGCCCTGCTCGACAATGCGCGCACTGCTTACGCCGAGCTGGCAAAACAGTTTAACGTCAGCCCCGGCACCATTCATGTCCGCGTGGAGAAGATGAAGCAGGCGGGCATTATCCTGGGCACCCGGGTTGATATCGATCCGCGCCAGCTGGGGTTTGATGTCTGCTGTTTTATCGGCATTATCCTTAAGAGCGCGCGTGACTATCCGGCGGCGCTGAGCAAACTGGATGCGCTGGATGAAGTGGTTGAAGCCTGGTACACCACCGGCCACTACAGCATCTTTATTAAGGTGATGTGCCGATCCATTGATGCCCTGCAACAGGTGCTGATCAACAAGATCCAGACCATAGATGAAATTCAGTCGACGGAAACGCTGATCTCGCTGCAAAACCCGATCATGCGCACTATCAAGCCCTGATCCTTCTCCGCCTTGTGCATAATCTTATCCCTGACGAATGTGGCGGCTGGCAACGGCTGCGTTCGCTTCTCTTAATCTATTAACCCTGTTGTCCACAGGTGGATCACCGCTTGATCACAGCGTACAATGCTCGCCTTAATGTCCGGGAGAGCAAGATGGCCGATATCACCTTAATCAGTGGCAGTACTCTGGGTAGCGCAGAGTATGTGGCTGAACATCTGGAAGAAAAATTACAGGAAGCGGGCTTCTCAACGCAGATGCTGCATGGCCCGGAGCTGGATGAAGTGCCACATGAGGGTATCTGGCTGGTGGTCTGTTCAACTCACGGTGCAGGCGATATTCCCGATAACCTGCTGCCGCTGTTCGAAGCCATCACGGAAAGCCAGCCCGATCTCTCGCAGGTCCGGTTTGGTGCCATCGGACTCGGCAATCATGAATATGATCTCTTTTGTGGCGCGATCCGCCAGATTGAAGCCCTGTTAATTGCTCAGGGTGCCCGCCAGATCGGCGATCGTCTGGAGATTGATGTGCTGGAGCATGAGATCCCTGAAGATCCCGCAGAAGCCTGGCTGGAAAGCTGGAAAAAGGCGATCTGAAGGGGGCTGGGGATCGCGAAATAGTGACGATCCCCAGTGGAAGATGCTGATTTTATCCTTTTCCGCTCGTTTATTTTGTGGATAACTACCCTCTTTTTCTGCGTATAA